>CAWEAD010000007.1:0-468940 GCA_963807225.1 uncultured delta proteobacterium
CATGCCGAGGGCGCGCGGCGGCGCGACGATGACCACCCCCGTCGTTTCCTTGCCGACGACCGCCTTATCGAGGCGGTCGGCGAGGAATTGAGGAACGCCTCCTCCTCGCGGTCATGCCAGTCGGTCTGACCGACGGAACTCCGCATCGTCTCGTGGGACTGATGCACGGTGCCCGGCTCGTCGGTGCCGAGCTCGCTGGTGCGTGGCGCCTCGTGGATCTCGCTCTGCCGGGTGCGAAGATCTGGATAATCCGCATCGCCAACGTTTTCGAGGACGATTCGCCTTGCGGCCATCGCACACCACCACCCAGCCCGTTTTCTCCGATCTTCACGTCCGCCATGTCACCTTGTCCTTGCGCTTCTTGTCCTCGCCTCCGGCGAGAAGTCCGATCGCCCTCGTCTATCACGATCGGCCGCTGCAGCCGATGACGCGTTTTGCCTGGCCGCCGAAAACGGCCCGCCAGCGACTTAACAGAATTGACAACCGCCCGTTTTTATTTCTGGTGTAGTCGCGAGCCGGTCCGAGTGACAGCGGGATGCCGGCAATCCCGGAGGAAACCCGACGTCGGCGTGTCCGACCGGCGCCGTCGGGAGAGGTGAAGCGGTGGAAGTCGAACTCAGGGGGGTGAAGAAGAGTACGGGATGGTCGAGGCGATCAAGGACCTCGACCTCAACGTCGAGCGCGGCCAGTTCTGCGCGCTGCTCGGTCCCTCCGGCTGCGGAAAGTCGACCCTCCTCAGAATGATCGCCGGCCTCGAAGTGGTGAACCCAGGGGGACGATCCATATCGGCGGCGTCGACGTCACCCGCGTGCCGCCGGCCAAGCGGCGCATCGCCATCGTGCAAGTCCTACGCCCTCTATCCGCACATGACGGTGCGGCAGAATATCTCGTTCTCGACCTCAGTGGTCGCCAAGCAGCCAAGTTGGAACTGATCGACACGGCGCACCATGGAAGTCGCCCGCATGCTGCAGCTTGAGGGAGCTCCTCGAGGGCGCAAGCCGGCGCAGCTGTCCGGCGGCCAGCGGCGGCGCGTCGCCATCGGCCGGGCGCTGGTGCGCGAGGGCCGGAGGTCTTCCTGTTCGACGAGCCGCTGTCCAATCTCGACGCCATGCTGCGGGTCCAGATGCGGGTCGAAATCGCCAAGCTTCACAAGGACTTGGCGGCAACGATGGATCTACGTCACCCACGACCAGGTCGAGGCGATGACGCTGGGCGGACCGGATCGTGGTGCTCGAGCCCGGGTCGATCTCCCAGATCGGCACACCGATGGAGCTTTATCAGGAGCCAGCCAACAAGTTCGTCGCTTCGTTCATCGGTTCACCGACCATGAACTTCCTGCCGGGCGAAGCTGAAATCGGCCGGGTCAACGGCGACGCGACACTCGGATCTCGCCGGGCGGCGATGTGATCCACACCCGTGCTGGCGCGGCCGGGCGGGGCAGCGAGCCGCTGGAGGTAGGGATCCGGCCGGAGCATGTGGGGCTCGGCGAGGCGGGTGCACGCCAAAGCGAACCTGGCGGGGACCATCCAGATCGTCGAGCATCTCGGCAACGCCACCATCATGTATGTGGAAACCCCGGCGCGGGCAGGATCGTCGTCCAGCAGGACGGGGGCGACGCGACGGCGAAGCCTGGCGAGAACGTCGGGGTGATTCTCGATCCGGCGCGGTGCCACGTGTTCGCCGCCAGCGGGCAGGTCGTCTGAGCCTTCCCGACCCCCGACACGGCCGCCTGCGAGCGCCGATCGTGGTCGGGCCGCCGGCTGTCGCAGCCGCACGTGAACGGGCACAGTCCGCGGTCGCCGCTTGGCCGGCCGCGTTGGCGACCGACACGGCTGGCGCAAACGATGCAATTGGCGAGGCTCGCCGCCACATTTTCGCGCAATATTGTGGGCATGGCTCGCGTTTGCCGCTCGCCCCAGGCGGTTTCTCCCGCCCGCCAACACGGAGACCCCATGCCGACGATCGCCCTGGTCGATGACGACCGCAACATTCTGACCTCGGTCTCGATCGCGCTGGAATCCGAGGGCTACCGGGTCCAGACCTATACCGACGGCGCCTCGGCGCTGGAGGGCTTGCCAGACCGCCGCCGGACCTGGCCATCCTCGACATCAAGATGCCGCGCATGGACGGCATGGAGCTGCTCCGGCGGCTCCGCCAGAAGACCGACCTGCCGGTGATCTTCCTGACCTCCAAGGACGACGAGATCGACGAGTTGTTCGGCCTCAAGATGGGCGCCGACGATTTCATCAGCAAGCCGTTCTCGCAGCGCCTGCTGGTCGAGCGGGTCAAGGCGGTGCTGCGCCGCTGCCAGCCGCGCGACGGCAGCCCAGGCCAAGGTCGGCGAGACACCACCCGGGTGCTCGAACGCGGCGCCGCTGTCATGGACCAGGAGCGCCACACCTGCACCTGGAACGGCCAGCCGGTGACGCTGACCGTCACCGAGTTCCTGATCCTGCACGCGCTCGCCCAGCGGCCCGGCGTGGTCAAGAGCCGCAACGCGCTGATGGACGCCGCCTATGACGACCAGGTCTATGTCGACGACCGCACCATCGACAGCCACATCAAGCGGCTGCGCAAGAAGTTCAAGGCGGTCGACGACGATTTCGACATGATCGAGACGCTCTACGGCGTCGGCTACCGCTTCAAGGAGGTCTGACCGCGGGGCGACGGTCCGAGCTGGAGATGACGGCCAGAGCCGACGGACGAGTCGTGACCGATCGCCAGCCGTCGCGCGGGACGGCGCGCCGTGCGGCCGACGCGCTTGCGTCGCCGGCTGTCAGCCGGCTTCTCGGGCTGCACGTCTTCTCCAGCCTGACGCGCCGCATCGTCGTCCTCAACCTCGCGGCGCTCGTCGCTGCTGGTCTCCGGCATCCTGTACCTCAACCAGTTCCGCGCCGGGCTGATCGACGCCCGCGTCGAGAGCCTGCTGACCCAGGGCGAGATCATCGCCGGCGCCGATCGCCGCATCGGCGACGGTCGACACCAACGCGATCACCATCGACCCCGACAAGCTGCTGGAACTGCAGGCCGGCGAGAGCGTGCTCGCCGCTCGACCAGCCGATTCGACGGCCTCGAATTCCCGATCAATCCGGAGCAGGTGGCGCCGGTCCTGCGCCGGCTGATCTCGCCGACCCGCACCCGCGCCCGCATCTACGACCGCGACGGCACGCTGATCCTCGACTCGCGGCATCTCTATTCGCGCGGCCAGATCCTGCGCTTCGACCTGCCGCCGCCGGCCGGAGGCCGAAGCCGCTCCTGGCTCGAGCGGATCTGGCAGCTCGATCAACACTGGCTGCAGCGCCGCGACCTGCCGGTCTACAAGGAACTCGGCGGCGGCAACGGCACGCGGCTATCCGGAAGTCGATGCGGCCCTCGACGGCATCGCCGCGACAGCTCGTGCGGGTCACCGAGCGGGGCGAGCTGATCGTCTCGGTCGCCGTGCCGATCCAGCGCTACCGCGCCGTCTCGGCGCGCTGCTGCTGTCGACCCAGGGCGGCGACATCGACGCCATCGTCCCCGCCGAGCGGCTGGCGATCCTCCGCGTCTTCGCTGGTCGCCGCCGGCGGTCACCGTGCTGCTGTCGATCCTGCTCGCCGGCACCATCGCCGCGCCGCTCCGCCGCCTGGCCGACGCCGCCGACCGGGTGCGCCGCGGCGTCAAGCTCGCGCCGAGATCCCCGACTTCAGCCGACCGCGGCGACGAGATCGGCCATCTCAGCCAGGCGCTGCGCGACATGACCAACGCGCTCTACGACCGCATCGAGGCGATCGAGAGCTTCGCCGCCGACGTCGCCCACGAACTCAAGAACCCGCTGACCTCGCTGCGCAGCGCCGTCGAGACGCTGCCGCTCGCCAGGACCGAGCGAGGCCAAGGAGCGGCTGCCGACGATCATCCAGCACGACGTCCGCCGGCTCGACCGGCTGATCACCGACATTTCCGACGCCTCGCGCCTCGACGCCGAACTCGCCCGCCAGGACGCCGCGCCGGTCGACATCGCGGCACTGCTCGACGACGGTCGTCGACCTCGTCACGCGAGACCACGCCGGCCGACGGCCCGAAGATCGAGCTCGACATCGCCGACGCCGAGCCCGACGACCTACATCGTCATCGGCCACGACAGCCGCCTCGGCCAGGTCTTCAACAACCTGATCGACAACGCCCGCTCCTTCTGCCGCAAGGACGGCACGCGTGCGCGTCAGCGCTCGGCGCGACGGCCGACGACGCGTCGAGGTGATCGTCGACGACGACGGCCCCGGCATCCGCGCCGACCAGTTCGAGCGCATCTTCGAGCGCTTCTACACCGACCGCCCCGAGGGCGAGTGCCTTCGGCCAGAATTCCGGCCTCGGCCTGTCGATCTCCAGGCAGATCGTCGAGGCGCATGGCGGCCGCATCACCGCCGAGAACCGCACCCGGCCGGGCCCGGCGACCGGCGATCCGCCGGAGGTGCTCGGCGCCCGCTTCATCGTCACGCCTGCCGGCGGCGTGACGCGACGCGGCAACCTTCACGCCAGCGCCGTGCTCGTCGGCGAGCACGGCGTGCTGATCCGCGGCGCGTCGGGAAGCGGCAAGTCGTCGCTGGCGCTTGCCCTGCTCGACGCTCGATCCGGCGCAGCGCCTGCGCTGGTCGCCGACGACCGGGTCGAGCTCGCGGCCGACGACGGCCGGCTGGTCGCCGCCGCGCCGGAGACCATCGCCGGACTGATCGAGATGCGCGGCCAGGGGCATTGTCGAGCGCCCGTCACGTCTCGCCGGCCGCCTCGTCTGGTCGTCGATCTCCTGCCGCTGGCCGAATGCCCGCGGCTGCCGGAGGCCGACCAGACGACCGACCATCGTCGGCGGCGGTCGACCTGCCCGCGCCTGATGCTGCCGATCGGCGCTCGCCGACGGCGCCATCCGGGTGCTGGCGGCGTTGCGCTCGCGCTGCCGGAGCCGCGGAACTGCGGCGATGGATCGGCTGCGTCGTCGCCTCTTGCGTCGCAGAATCGATCGGTCAAGATAGCGCCCGCGCGGGCACGATCCGAGACGCCGGGCCGACCGTCAGAGCGGTCGACCGAGGCATGAGGCGGGTAGCCAAGACAGCTGATGATCGGTCTCGTCCTTGTCACCCACGGCCGGCTCGCCGTGGAGTTCCGCGCCGCGCTGGAACATGTCGTCGGCCCCCAGATCGCAGATCGAGACGGTCTCGATCGGCCCCGACGACGATATGGAGCGACGCCGTCAGGATATCCTCGAGGCCGTCGGCCGGGTCAACGACGGCGCCGGCGTCGATCCTGCTCACCGACATGTTCGGCGGCACGCCCTCCAATCTGGCGATCTCGGTCATGGAAGCCGGCAAGGTCGAGGTGATCGCCGGCGTCAACCTGCCGATGCTGATCAAGCTCGCCAGCGTGCGCGGCGAGAAGCCGCTGGCCGAGGCGATCGCCGACGCCCAGGACGCCGGCCGCAAATACATCAACGTCGCCAGCCAGGTCCTGAACGGCAAGTGATGCGGCGGCGACGACGACAGGGCCTGATCCGCGCGCGACCTCGCCATCGGCAACCGGCGCGGCCTGCACGCCCGCGCCGCGGCGCGCTTCGTGCAGTGCGCCGAGCGCTTCGACGCCGAGGTCACCGTGACCAAGGACGGCACGACCGTCGGCGGCACCTCGATCATGGGGCTGATGATGCTGGCCGCGGCGCCCGGCTCGACGATCACCGTCGCCGCCGAGGGACCGGAAGCGGAAGACGCCGTCGCCGCCCTGGCGGACCTGGTGGAAAGCCGCTTCGGCGAGGAGGCGTAGGCAGCTCGCGACACGCTTGCCGGGCGGTGGGAGCGCGGCTAGTTTCGCCGCCGCTTCTCTCCTCTAGCGACAAGGCAACCCGATCATGCAACCCGGCTTCGCCCGCTTCGCGGTGGTGCTCGGCCTCCTGTCGGCTGTCGGGCCGATCGCCATCGACATGTACATGCCGGGACTGCCGGTGATCGCCGCCGCCTTCGGCACCGATGTCGGCGCGGCGCAGCTGACCCTCGTCGCCTTCTTTCTGGCGCTCGCGGTCGGGCAGCCGGTCTACGGGCCGCTGACCGACGCCTTCGGCCGCCGGCCGCCGTTGATCTACGGGCTGATCCTGTTCGTCGCCGCCGGCATCGGCTGCGTCTTCGCCACCAACATCGAAACGCTGATCGCGCTCCGCTTCGTGCAGGGATTCGGCATCTGCTCCACCGCGGTGATCGTGCGGGCGGTGATTCGCGACCTCTACACCGGGGCGGAAGCGGCGCGCCTTCTGGCGCTGACCTTTCTGCTCCTCGGCATATCGCCGCTGCTGGCGCCGCTCGCCGGGAGCTTCTTCCTCGCCTATTTCTCGTGGCAGTCGGTGTTCTGGGTGTTTGCCGCCGTGGGCCTGCTCGGCCTCGGGCTGACGCTGCTCCTGTTGCCGGAGACGCTGCCGCCTGAAAAACGCGACCGCCGCAGCCTGTTCCGCGCCTTCTCGGGCTATGGCGGGCTGCTCCGCGACCGCCGCTTCATGGCGCTGACTCTGGTGACCGGCCTGGTCCAGACGGTCCTCTTCAGCTTCGTCGTCGGCTCGGCCTTCTTCTTCATGGGCGTCCACGGGCTTCCCCCCTGGCAGTACAGCCTCTTATTCGCCACCTGCGCGGTGGTCGGCATCGGCCTCGCCCAGCTCAGCGCCCAGGCCATGCAGCGCCTCGGCACGGAACGGCTGGTCATCGTCTCCGTCACGGTCTGCGCCGCCGCGACCACCGCGTTTCTGGTGGCGACGGTCGCCGGAGACCCGCCGCTCGTTCTCTCGCTGCCCCTCATCTGGATCGCCTTCGCGGGGCTTGCCTTCGTCATGGCGCCGGGAACGGTGCTGGCGCTCGACCCGCATGGCGAGAAGGCGGGCACCGCGTCGGCGCTGATGGGCACCATCCAGTTCGGCCTCGGGGCGGTCGGCGCCGGGCTGGTCAGCGCCTGTTCGACGGCACGGCGGTGCCGCTCGCCGCGACGATGGCGGGCTGCGCCGTGCTCGCCCTGGTCATCACGGCCCGGAACGCTCTCCCTGCGTCCGGTCATCGCATAAAGAAATCTTTATATCCTTATTGCCCGAGCGCGGCGCGCCGCTATAACCCTCGGCAAAGCGAACATCCTTCTTCGACCGAGGAGCCCGGAATGCCGGAATTCAACGATTACGTCGTCAAGGACATCAGCCTCGCCGACTGGGGACGCAAGGAAATCTCGCTGGCCGAGACCGAGATGCCCGGCCTGATGCAGACCCGCGAGGAGTTCGGCCCCGAGCAGCCGCTGCGCGGCGCGCGCATCGCCGGCTCGCTGCACATGACGATCCAGACCGCCGTCCTGATCGAGACGCTGCAGGCGCTCGGCGCCGAGGTGCGCTGGGCCTCGTGCAACATCTATTCGACCCAGGACCACGCCGCCGCGGCGATCGCCGCCGGCGGCACGCCGGTCTTCGCCTACAAGGGCGAGAGCCTGGAGGACTACTGGGACTACTGCCACCGCATCTTCGAGTGGCACGACGGCGGCTTCGCCAACATGATCCTCGACGACGGCGGCGACGCCACGCTGCTCCTCCACCTCGGCATGCAGGCGGAGACCAACAGCTCGGTCATCGCCCGCCCGACCAACGAGGAGGAGGAAGTGCTCTTCGCCTCGATCAAGAAGCGGCTTGCCGAGAAGCCCGGCTGGTACTCGAGCGTCGCCAAGGGCATCCGCGGGCGTCACCGAGGAGACCACCACCGGCGTCCACCGCCTCTACCAGATGGCGAAGGAGGGCCGGCTGCTCTTCCCCGCCATCAACGTCAACGACTCGGTGACCAAGTCGAAGTTCGACAACCTCTACGGCTGCCGCGAGTCGCTGGTCGACGGCATCCGCCGCGGCACCGACGTGATGATGGCCGGCAAGACGGCGATGGTCGCCGGCTACGGCGACACCGGCAAGGGTTCGGCGGCCAGCCTGAGGAACGCCGGCTGCCGCGTCATGGTCGCCGAGGCCGATCCGATCTGCGCCCTGCAGGCGGCGATGGAGGGCTACGAGGTCACCACCATGGACGACGCCGCGCCGCGCGCCGACATCTTCGTCACCGCCACCGGCAATGTCGACGTCATCACCCTCGACCACATGCGGGCGATGAAGCACCGCGCCATCGTCTGCAACATCGGCCACTTCGATTCCGAGATCCAGGTCGGCGCGCTCCGGAACTTCAAGTGGCACAACGTCAAGCCGCAGGTCGACGAGATCGAGTTCCCCGACGGCAAGCGCATCATCCTCCTGTCGGAGGGGCGGCTGGTCAATCTCGGCAACGCCACCGGCCATCCGAGCTTCGTCATGTCGGCGAGCTTCACCAACCAGACGCTGGCCCAGATCGAGCTGTTCACCAAGCCGGAGAAGTACGAGAAGAAGGTCTACACGCTGCCGAAGAAGCTCGACGAGCGGGTCGCCCGGCTGCACCTCGCCAAGATCGGCGTCAAGCTGACCGAGCTCTCCGAGAAGCAGGCGGACTACATCGGCGTGCCGGTCCCGGCCCGTACAAGCCGGAGCACTACCGGTACTAGGGCGGCGACGCTGGCACTGAAACCCATCCGGGCAGCCGGGGCCGGCCACCCCGGATCAACCTGAAGGCAATCTCCCGGTTCTGGGAGGCGCGAGGTTGCGGGTTCCCTAGCGGCACCGGCCGCCGGACGGCTATCTTTATCGCGGCCAGCGTGGCAATTTTCGACTTGGCCCGGGCGGCGGCCAAGCAAGAAGATCCTCGCAATCGCAAAGGGGCAGCCGGGGAGGACCATGACCGGAATTTTCGACCAGGGGCTCGAGCGGAACGCGGCCAACTACGTGCCGCTGTCGCCCGTCAGCTTCGTGGAGAGAAGCGCCGAGGTGTTCGGCGATCTCACCTCGGTCATCCACGGCGCGCGCCGCTACGACTGGGCGGCGACGCGGGACCGTTCGGCCCGCCTTGCCGCCGCGCTTCGCGCGCTCGGCATCGGCCGCGGCAGCACGGTCAGCGCCATGCTGTCGAACACGCCGGAGATGCTCGAGGTCGCATTACGCGGTGCCGGCGCTCGGCGCGGTGCTCAACGCGCTCAACACCCGGCTCGACGCACCGCTTATCGCGCTGGCAGATGAACCATTGCGAGGCGACCGTCCTGATCACCGACCGGGAATTCTCGCCGGTGATCGGCGAGGCGCTCCGGATCCTCGCAACGCGAGCACGGACGCGAGCCGGTGGTCATCGACGTTTGCGACAGCGAATATGCCGGGCCGGGCGAACGGGTCGGCACCCACGAATACGAGGCGCTGCTCGCGGCGCACCGGCCGCTCGACCGGCTCGAATGTGCCGCGGACGAGTGGGACGCCATCGCGGTCAGCTACACCTCGGGGACGACGGGCGAGCCGAAGGGCGTCGTGACCAGCCACCGCGGCGCCTACCTCAACGCCGTCTGCAACGCCGTCGACGTGGACGATGCCGCACTTCCCGGTCTATCTGTGGACCCTGCCGATGTTCCACTGCAACGGCTGGTGCTTCCCGTGGACGATCGCCATGCTCGGCGGCACCCATGTGTGCCTCCGCCGCGTCGAGGCCGCCGCGATCCTTGCGGCGATCCGCGACCACAAGGCCGACCACTATTGCGGCGCGCCGATCGTCCACAACATGCTGATCGACGCGCCCGCCGAGCTGCGCGAGGGGATCGGCCATCGCGTCCGCGGCATGGTGGCGGCGGCCGCGCCGTCGGCGGCGATGATCGAGGGCATGGCGCGGATCGGCTTCGACGTCACCCACATCTACGGCCTCACCGAGGTGTACGGGCCGGCCGTCGGTCTGCGTGAAGCGCCCGTCCTGGGCAAGCGAGCCGGTCGGCGGACCAGGTCCGCCTCAACGGCCGCCAGGGCGTGCGCTACGCGCTCGCAGGAAGGGATGACGGTGCTGCGACCCCGACACCATGGCGGAGGTGCCGAAGCCGACGGCGAGACGATGGGCGAGATCATGTTCCGCGGCAACATCACCATGAAGGGCTATCTGAAGAACCGGCCGGCGACCGAAGCCGCCTTCCGCGGGCGGCTGGTTCCACACCGGCGACCTCGCGGTGATGGAGCCCGACCGCTACGTGAAGATCAAGGACCGCAGCAAGGACATCATCATCTCCGGCGGCGAGAACATCTCCTCGCTCGAGGTCGAGGACGCGCTCTACCGCCATCCCGCCGTCGCTCGCCTGCGCCGTGGTGGCCGAGCCCGACGCGAAATGGGGCGAGACGCCGCTCGCCTTCGTCGAGCTGCGGCCCGGCGCCGAGGCCAGCGCCGAGGAGCTGATCGCCCATTGCCGCGAGCCTGCTCGCCGCACTACAAGGTGCCGCGCGAGGTGCGCTTCGAGACGATCCCGAAGACCTCGACCGGCAAGATCCAGAAGTTCGTGCTGCGCGAGCTCGCCAAGTCGGCGAGCGCCATCGCGTGAGCGGGCGGAGGAGTTCATCCCATGCCTGATACCGACAGCCCCTCGGTGCTCTCGGAGCGCGACGAGCGCGGCGTCGTCACGGCTCACGCTGAACCGTCCGCTGGCATTCAACGCCCTGTCCGAGGCGATGCTCGCGGCGCTGCACGGCCGAGCTCGACCGGCGTCGGCGCGGGACGAGACGGCGCGCGTCGGTCGTCCTCGCCGGCGCCGGCAAGGCGTTCTGCGCCGGCCACGACCTCAAGGAGATGCGGGCGGCGCCGCGCCTCGGCTACTACGCAGGCCTGTTCGCCGACTGCACGCGACGTGATGCTCGCGATCCAGCGCCTGCCGGTGCCGGTGATCGCCCGCGTCCACGGCATCGCCACGGCGGCCGGCTGCCAGCTGGTGGCGATGTGCGACCTTGCGGTCGCCTCGACCGAGGCGCGCTTCGCCGTCAGCGGCGTCAACTGTCGGCCTGTTCTGCTCGACGCCGAGCGTCGCGCTGTCGCGCAACGTCCTCCGCAAGCAGGCGATGGAGATGCTGCTCACCGGCGATTTCATCGACGCCGAGGAGGCGCGCGACCGCGGCCTCGTCAACCGCGTCGTCGGCGCCCGAGCAGCTCGACGCGGAGGTCGAGGCGCTGGTCGGCAAGATCATCGCCAAGCCGCGGGTCGGCGATCGCCATCGGCAAGGAGCAGTTCTACCGCCAGATCGAGACCGGCATCGCCGAAGCCTATGCGATCGCCGGCGAGGCGATGGCCTGCAACATGATGGACGAGGCGGCGCTCGAAGGGGTGCAGGCCTTCATCGACAAGCGCCCGCCGGCCTGGAAACGCACCGGCTGACGGAACACGTCCCCGGCTCTCACGCGCACTTCCGGCACTCAGCGAGACTTCAGCGCGGGCATGCCGTGGTGCTGGAGGTACTGGTGGACGAAGGCGATCGCCATGCTGCCCTCGCCGACCGCCGAGGCGACGCGCTTGACCGGGCTGAACCGCACGTCGCCGCAAGCGAAGAAGCCCGGGACGCTGGTTTCGAGAAGGTAGGGATCGCGGTCTTTCTGACCAGTGCCCGGCCTTCACCAGGTCTTCGCCGGTCAGCACGTATCCGCGCGCGTCGCGCGCGATCTCATCCGGCAGCCAGTCGGTTTCCGCGTCGGCGCCGATGAAGACGAAGAGCCCGCCGCATTCCTCGCGGCGCATCGTATTGCCGTGCGCGATCGAGGAGGTCGATCGCCGTCAGGTGATCATCGCCGTGGACCGCCTGGACCTCGGATCGCAAGGCGACCGGATGTTCGATTTGCTGCGAATCTGCTCGATCAGATAGTGCGACATGCTCTTCTCCAGCGAGTCGCCGCGGACGAGGAGCGTCACGGTTCGTGCGTGATTGGCAAAGAACATCGCCGCCTGGCCGGCCGAGTTGCCGGCGCCGATGAGGTGGATGTCGAGCCCTGGGTCAGCCCGCCTCGCTGCGCGCCGCGCCGTAGTAGATGCCCTTGCCGATCAGGCGGTCGAAGCCGTCGATGGCGAGGCGGCGCCAGCTGACGCCGGTGGCGATGATGACTGTCCGCGCATGGAGCACCTCGTCGCCGTCGAGGATGACCTCGCGCGCTGTCCGGATCGATGCGCGACGATCCGACCGCGTGATCGAGAATTTCCGCGCCAAGGCGCCTCGCCTGCCGCAGCGCCCGGCTCGCGAGTTCGTCGCCGGAGATCCCGCTCGGAAATCCGAGATAGTTCTCGATCCGCGATGAGGTCCCGGCCTGCCCGCCGGGCGCCTCGCGCTCGACCACCAGCGTGCGCAACCCCTCGGAAGCGCCGTACACGGCGGCGGCGAGGCCGGCCGGTCCACCGCCGACGATGATCGTGTCGTACTCCGTCGAAGCTGGCGTCGTCTGCAGGCCGAGGCAATTGGGCGAGCTCGCGCGGCGGCGGCCGCAGCAGCGTGTGCCGTCGGCCAGGCGAAGCGGCGGGCATATCCGATCTCCGCCGGAAGCGGCTCCGCGCCACCGGCGCCCCAGATCTGGCACGTCGGGCGTCATCCAGTCGAAGGTGATCTGGTTGCTCATCAGAAACCGGCGGAGCGCGAGGCAGGCGCCGGGTCCCAGCGGTGGCCGACGATCGTCACTGGGCGACGTGCGGCTCGGCGGCGATCCCCTGAAGCCCGCCGATCCGCTCGCGGGCGAGGTCGCCCATCTTTCTGGCGAAGTCCGACGATGCGGCGGCAAGCGGCGTAATAGTGCCGGGCATCCACCTTCAGGACACGCGAAGGCTCGCGCGCACGGCAGCGCCTTGAAACGGGGTGCCGAAGATCAGCGGCACCTCGCCAAAGATCTTGCCCGGCACGCGCCGGCCGATCTTGCGCTCGATGCCGTCGATAAGCTTGATGACCTCGATGCCCGCATCGAGCACCACGAAAAGGGCCGGCTCGTCGCCTTCGTGGACAGCATATTCCCCGGCGTTGAGATGGATGTCGGCCGCGTCCGCGCCGAGGTCCGCGAGATCCGCGTCGTGAAGGGCGGAGAACAGCGGGATGGCTGCGAGTTCGTCAGTCGTCAGCATGGCCCGGTCAACCCCGCCGTCGCGCCGAGGGAAAGATTGCCGCCACGCGTCCTGTCGCCTGCGACATCAAGGACCATGCGGCCGACGATCGCCGCCGGAACTTGAAGCCCTGACAATCGTTCAAGTCACAACCCGGTCCGGCGAATGCCGCCTTGCACAGCTTGAGCTGCGACAGCGGTTCTTCGACGAAGGAATCTTCGGCCATGCCCCCGCCATCCGAAACGATCAGACATCAAGCCATCGCCGTCGTGCAAATCCTGTTCGGCCTCGTGTGGCTGATCGACGCCCAGTTCAAATGGCGCCCGGCCTTTGTCGATCATTTCGTTTCCTATCTCAGCGGCGCACAGGCAGGACAACCCGCACTGGTGAGGGACTGGATCGCCCTGTGGATCCACGTGGTCAATATCGATCCGGTCGCCTTTGCCTACGTCGTGGCGATCGGCGAAACGCTCCTCGCAGTGGCGCTCATCCTAGGGCTGTTCTCCAATCTCGCCTATCTCGGCGGTATCCTGCTTTGCCTGGTGATCTGGTCGACCGCGGAAGGGCTCGGCGGCCCATACGTCGCAGGCTCGACGGACATCGGCACTGCCATCATCTACGTGTTCGTCTTCATCCTCCTGTTTCTCACCCGGTCCGGCCTGTATCTGGGAGTCGATCGCTATCTTGGGCCCAAACTGAGAGACTTCTGCGTGGCTTGGTTCGTTCGGGATCGAGCCGCAGCATTTCGACGGCCGGTCGTCACACGCCTGAATGCTGCCGCTCGTGATGCGGTGATCGTCGCCAAGCTCCTGGAGCGCCGCCGTTCCTGATTTTTGCCGCGCGGAGGATGTTTTTCACCCGCAGCGCTTCACACCCAATTCGCCATGTAGTTAGAGTGTGGAGTGATTCGCGAGGGCGTCGGCGGCCTCGCGATCGACCAACGGGCGATACCCTCTTGTGCAGCGGGGGCGCGCCGGAAGGGGGCCATTCGCATGCACGAGCGTGGCGGCAAAACGGTCGCGAGCAGCGCCGGATTCCGTGCCGCCATCCTCGTCTCGACCGTCGCAGCGGTTGCGGACACGGCCGAGCGCGGCGCCGCAGCCGCCGACCTGCTGGCCCCGACCCTCACCGCCGTCGACATCGTCTTTCTCGTCGTGCTGATCGGCTCGGTGAGCTTCGCGGTGATCAGCGCCATCGCGTTGATGCGGGCGCGCAACCGCGCCGAAACCGAGAACGCCGAGCTTCGCCTCCAGGTCGCCGATCTCAAGGCAACCGCCGACCGGGCCGAAGCCATGGTCAACGGCGACGACGAGCGGCTGGTGGCGTGGAACGCGACCGGCGAGGCGCCGCTGGTCGCCGGCAAGCTGCCCGACGCTGCCGGCGCGCCGCGCGACCGGGCCGGCTTTCTCGCCTTCGGCACCTGGCTCCAGCCGGAATCCGCGGCCCGCCTCGATCGCGCCATCGCCCATCTCCGCGAGCATGGCGAGGGGTTCGCGCTGACCATCGCCAGCCAGGCCGGCCGCCTGATCGAAGCGACCGGACGGACGGCCGGCGCTGCCGCGGTCGCCCGCTTCCGCGACCTCTCCGGCGACCGTCTGGCGCGCGCCGACATCGAGGCGCGCTACGACCTGCTCGAGGCCGAGGTCGAAGCGATGCGGGCGATGTTCTCGGTGGCGCCGATGCCGATCTGGCTTCGCGACGAGACCGGCCGGCTGGTGTGGGTGAACGCCGCCTACGCCACCGCGGTCGAGGCCGCCGACGAGGCGGACGCCGCCGACCGCGGTCTGGAGCTCCTCGACCACGGCGGCCGCCTGACGATCGCCGAAGGCCACCGCAACGATCCGGTCATCCTCAAGCGCCTGCCGGCGATCGTCGCCGGCGCGCGCCGCATCTTCGACGTCACCGACGTCGCCACGCCGAACGGCAGCGCCGGCATCGCCATCGACGTGACGGCGGCCGAAGCGGCCGAGGCGGCGCTTCGCCGCGAGATCGACTTCAATGCCCGCACCCTCGACCAGCTGACCACGGCGGTCGCCATCTTCGGCCCGGACAGGCGGCTCAAGTCGTACAACGCCGCCTATCGCATCCTGTTCGACCTCGAGCCGGCCTTCCTCGAATCGCGGCCCGACGAGAACGCCGTCCTCGATCGCCTGCGCGCGGCGCGGAAGCTCCCCGAGCAGGCGGACTTCCGGACCTGGCGCGCCGACTTCCTCTCCGCCTACCGCTCGCCCGAGACGCGCGAATCGATCTGGCATCTGCCCGACGGCCAGACGCTGCGGGTCATCGCCAATCCCAATCCGCAAGGCGGCATGACCTGGGTCTATGAGAACGTCACCGAGCGGCTCGATCTCGAAAGCCGCTACAACGCGCTGATGCATGTGCAGGGCGAGACCCTCGATCATCTCGCCGAAGGGGTCGCGGTGTTCGGCTCCGACGGCCGGCTGCGCCTGCACAACCCCTCCTTCGCGGCGATCCTCGAGCTCGATCCGGCGATCCTCGAAGGACGCCCGCATGTCTCCGACATCGTCCGCGCCTGCCGGCGGCCGGGGGACGACGAGGCCGACTGGAACCGCTTCACCGCCTGCGTCGCCGGTTTCGACGAAAGCCGGTCGAGCTTCTCGGGACGGATGGAGCGCGCCAACGCCCGGGTGATCGACTACGCCACGGTGCCGCTGCCCGACGGGCAGACCATGGTGACCTTCGTCGACGTCACCGACACGGTCCAGGTCGAGCGGGCGCTGATCGACCGCAACGAGGCGCTGGAGGCCGCCGACGTCCTCAAGAACGCCTTCATCCACCACGTCTCCTACGAGCTTCGCTCGCCGCTCACCAACATCATCGGCTTCACCCAGCTGCTCGCCGACCCGCGCATCGGCCCGCTCAACGAGCGGCAGCGCGAATATGTCGGCTACGTCATGTCGTCGAGCGGCGCGCTGCTCGCGATCGTCAACGATATTCTCGACCTTGCCACCATCGACGCCGGCATCATGGAGCTGGAGCTCGGCGAGGTGGACGTCGCCGAAACGGTGAAAGCAACGATCGAAGGAAGCAATACGGTTTTGTTACTGTTCACTACCTCGACCGTTACGTATTGCTGGTTTCTAAATTATTCGGCGCGGTGAAAGTGGGATTGGCGGAGGCGGCATTGCTCAGGGTAACCCCCGTACCGCCGGTCTGGCTCCGGCATAGGAGGCGATGGTGCCGTCACTGTCGGTGCTGGCGGAGCCGTGCAGGGTTACCGAGGCCCCCCGGGTCACATTCTGCGATAGACCGGCCTCGGCCGTCGGGAAGGAATTCCCGCAGGTATAGACCCGGACATCGTCCAGGTCCCAGCCGAAGTCGCCGTTACCAGCTATCGGTACCCATCCGCCAGCGAAAATTGACGTTCTGGCCGGCCAGGTTGCTCAGGTCCAACCTGGTGGAGACGTACCCATGGCTGATCCGACAAAGGCTTCTCTGCCTTTCAGGGGATTGTCGGCATTCCACCGTTATAGATTGTGCCTCTATACTCCTTGCCGGAGTCGATCAGACTCTCGGCATCGATCCAGGTGGACACCGTTGTCGGTGGAGTATTCCAGAACCCCGCCATCCCAGTATGAATTGTCCGAGGTCTCGAAACCGAAGGCATGGCGAAAGTGCAGGTAGCTCTGTCCTGACGGTAGGGCTACAGGGATAGCCATAGCCACGTTATGGTCGCTGATGGAATCGTTATCCGCGCCATCAAGCATGTGGGTGCCGGATACGGCGTAGCCGGTCATGATGGACCATCGATTTGAACTGGCAGTCCATTTACTCAGACCGTTCTCGAAATCGTCGAAGAAGATGTCATGAGCCTCCTGACCCACACCGCAGACCTCCGCCTCTGGATTGAAATCCACCTCCGGCTGCTGGTCCATTTCAACCGCCGCGACGGCGTTTCGAACCTGGTCGCAGTCACCGGCGCTGATCCCGGCCGTGCCCAGCAGGTTTTCGCAGGCCTGGACCAGATCGTTGGAAAGGTCCAGGTAGTCACAGCCGGAGGTCAGAAGATTGGTCTGGGCCTCGTAATAGATTTTGGCCACCTTGGTGATGCCCAGGCCGGTTACCGTTTGGCCGTTAAAGGTGCCGCCGTCGGTCATCAGATAGACCGCCTTGTTATTGACCCCACTGTTGTAGTGAACTCCACCGTTATCTTCTGTCCCAGTGTAATAGTAGTTGCTGCTCATCATGTCCGGCTGCGGGAAGGCTAAATCGGAGAGATTGGGATTAGTTTTATCAGTGGCGAGTGTAGGATCCCTCATATCGCGAATAGCGCCGACAAAGGGTGGGTTGGTGGTCGGAGAATTGATCTCCTCCCCCATCAGCCAGCGCACCGACGGATCGTCATTTCCGCTGTTATAGGTCAGATCGACGAACTCACCCCAGAGGTCGGAAAGTGATTCATTGATGGCACCGGACTGGTAATAATAGGAAAGTTTAGAAGTAACCTCGGTGACAGCATGGGTCAGTTCATGGGCCACCACATCATCGGCTTCGGGGAAACCTTGGCAATAAACCATCTGACTGCCGTCCCAATAGGCATTGGGACAGGTCTTACCGTCATCGAATTCGACCGTGGAAATCAGGGTGGCGCCAAGGTCGTCAAAACTATCCCGACCATGATTGGCCAGGTAAAAATCATAGGTGGCCCCGGCATAGAGATGGGCAAAATCAGCCTCGGTGTTATCGCCACTGGTGCAGACATCGCTATGATCGGGACTCTCGGTGCAGAGTTTTTCATTATCCAAATCGCCGGTGGAATTGGCCGTGTAGGTGATGCGATTCTTGGCATTATCCACTTGATTGAAGTGCAGGGCGATCCCCCCCGACTTGGCGTCGACCAAAAACAGTTCCCGGATCGGCGCCAGTTGGCGCGTGCGGACCTCCAGGCGCCAGACCAGGCGGACCGGTCCGCCCAACCCGGGACCGAGCAACCGGGGATCGTAGATGTTAAGTACCGGGTCTCCGGCCTCCAGATCATCAACCCTCATCCCGTACCATTTGGCCACCGCCGCCAGTGCCGTAGCGACGGCCTGGGTACCCTTCACTTCGGGATCCAGCGAGAAACCTTTGGGCACCGCGCCGATCTCGCCGTTCATGGAAAGCATGGCCCCGCCCAAGTCCAGATTAACGACTAGTTCGCCGCCGAACACCGGCATCCCGCTCCATACCTGCTGATAGTGGACCATGCCGCCGCCGGCCCCGTTAACTCCAACTCGTTTGTTCAGCAGTTCCTCCCGGGGCCGTGCCAGGCCAAAGAGTGCACCATATTTATCGGCCATAACCATGGCGTTGAAAGGCGCCGGCGCTCCGGGGCTGAGACCAGGGGCAACCAGCGGGGCTCTGCGGCCGACCCCGATAAAACCTACCTTGCCGAGTTGTCGGTTGTGACCGACGGTTACCCCGGCAGCCTGGAGCTGGGCCATAGCCTCCGTGTTCTTTCCGACTATCTCCTCATTGCCCCAAGCCGACATGACGGGGATGAGCAGCACGGCCAGACCGGTCAACAACTTGAGCAGCATCCTTTCGCCAAATCCGCCGCTGTTCCTGGGCATAATCTTCTCCTATTTCCGACAACCCGAAAAGGGTTGAAGATCTATCTATCGTTATTGCTTGGCACTTCCTTCATCAATGCCAACAGGGTAGAAATCAACTCCCGATAAGGTGAATCGGGCAAACGGTCCGATACGATCAGGATCTGGCGCGGTTTGCCGGTGGCGGGCAAGATCAACTTATATACCAGGCAGTCCCGGCACCGTGAAGGAGGTAAGTGGCCGACATCGTCGGCGGCGGACTTATCCAGGGCGGCAACCAATTCGGCGATTTCCTTTTGCCGCGCCGGGCTGAGTTTTATCTCCCGCGCCCGGTTCAAGCGGTGGTCCAAAACCAGCGCCCGACCATCGTCGGTCAAACGGAGTCGCTCATTTCGCCCGGCGATACCGCCCGAGAGTTGAAGCTCCAAGGTTAGGGCGGGAGAATTGGCCATCCCCGCGGATTCCTGCCGACCCGCTTCAGGCCTGGCAGTTCCCTGCTCCATCGCCCCGGAACCGGAACAGGATGCCAGGAGCAGCCACAGCACCAAAAAGATTCGTCCTCGCCGGACACCGCTCATCATCACCTCATCCCAATTCCAGCTTAATTATCGCACTTGACAATAATAACAGTAATCAGGAAACCTGGTTAATTTAAAATGCTTATCGGGGACTCAAATCAGTTCCGACCCGGGAAAAATCACATATCCGCCCTTCTTAACCTGCCAATCAAAAGCTTCAACATTATTCCAAACTGCGGCAGCAATTATTCTTCCCTCGCATAAGTGATTGCCTTAAGCACAAAAATTTTCATGGGGGTTTCCCCTTAAATTCATCTCTACCCTCTTTCTATCATTAGAAAATCAGGTTAGATATCAATAACAATTGACTATTAGTCATCATTGCAAATTAGCTCAGGAGAGATCCGAGCCCAGACTCCTTAATCCGAATCAGGGCTCGGGCAATTGCAATGCACAGATACCGATCCCACATATTAATAGGCAATCGAGCATCCCTCGCCAATGACCAATGAGCCGCAGGTCGTTTATCCGACCAGGTTTTTTTTGACGGATCCATTGTTACGGGAGACGGAAATACACCTGCGAAAATTTTTAGGGGAACGATGATGCCCTTATTGATTTTGATTGTCCGTTGGTGCAAGCTCCGGGATAGGTGGCCGTACTTTGCGGCGGGGAATCCATGCAATCTTAATTTCTTGGTTTTTTTTTCCCAATCGGTTTTTGAGCTTCTGAACAAAAAAATGGAGAGGGGGGTGAAATGACAGGTTTATTAGTTAAAGCCGCCTCGTCTTTTAGCGTTTCTTTAATAGCAACCTTTCTGTTGTTACCTAGATTAGCGGTTATCGCGACCCGGCTAGGCCTGATTGACCATCCCAACAAGAGGAAAGTACACAAAGTCCCCAAGCCCCTTGTCGGGGGCATGGCCATGGCGTCTGGCGTAGTGCTCAGTAGCCTGATTTTTATCAATATTACAAACCTCAGGGGTTTTTTCCTCGGCTTCACCATCTTGTTGCTGGTCGGCTTTCTTGACGACTTCAAGGAACTCAACCACAGATTGAAGTTCGTGGCCCAGTTTCTGGCCGTAAGCTTGATTATATTTATCGATGGTGCTCGGCTTGAAAATCTAGGCGAATTATTACCGGGTATTATGGTTCCGGTGGGGCATATGGTGGTGCCCTTGACCATGATCAGCGCCGTTGGGGTTATAAACGCCGTAAACATGTCCGATGGTCTGGACGGTCTGGCAGGTGGCCTTTCCCTGATTGCCTTTGCCGCATTTTCTGCACTGGCTTATCTAAACGGCCAACCTCAACTCATGTTCCTGAGTCTGGCCTTTTGTGGTGCCTTAGTTGTTTTCCTGAAATACAACTGGCAGCCGGCCTCACTTTTCATGGGCGATGCCGGAAGCCTTGTCCTTGGCTTTTCACTGGCCTTTTTCGCCATCATGCTCTCACAGTCAGGCCGGGGTCTGGTGCCGCCGATCAGTACCCTGCTGATTATGGCCGTGCCGGTAACGGATACTCTGACGGTAATGACCAAGAGGCTGATGAGAAAGAAAAGCCCCTTCCGAGCCGACAAGACCCATTTCCATCATCTGCTCCTGAGGTGCGGCTTCTCCAAAAAACTTTCCGTCGTGACGATCACAACCATCTCACTCCTACTCTCAGTAATAGGGGTGGCCGGGGCAGTCCTCAACATACAACAATATGACCTCATAATATTGTTTCTTGGTTATTTTGGCTGCTATCTCTTCTTCGTCTTTTATGCCACTAAAATTCTCCGGGCTAAACTGAGAATCACCAAGGGCAGGGCTCATGGTTCAGGCAGATTGGTTTCCAGCATCGCCGGTCTCTTGGAATTAATTGAGAGGATTTCGAAAATAAGATGGGAAGGCTTCCAGTTCAATACCGCCATTCCGACTCCCTGTCTTATGAAACGATCGGGGGAACAAATCGCCGGCGCGCTCAAAAATCTTAGTGCTAAAGGTTTCTCCATTACTTCGTGCGAATCATTGACACTCGGAGAAGAGCTTGATGCGGGAATCTTTGTCAGGGATGGAAATCAGCCTGGCAATTCGAGGGATTTGGATCTCTCAATAACCGCTGAGGTAATCGGGGCCAGGAAAGGGAACGAAGAATTCGAATACAGACTTCGTTTTTCCAATATAGACAAGAATGCTTCCCAGAAAATCACAAGATTCCTGGAGCGGGTCAATATCCAGCATCCAACAGAATCGGCGGATAGGTGATTGTTCGGCAAGCTTGAACGCTGCCAAACTGGAAAGCCTTGGCTACCAAACCTTTAAGCTTGGCAGCTAGTCTTTAAGCTTCCCACCCACAAACACACAATCGTGCCTGGTTTTATTTAGTATCTCCGTTCACGATCCCCGCGAGAGTAGTTCATCTCTATTCAGCTTCTTCCAGCCCGCCTTGTTTGATGAATAATCCGACGGCCTCCTGCCATGAGGGGATCTCAATATCCAGCAGACCGGCAAGAGCGCCGTTGTTCATGGCCGAAAACTTCGGCCGATCCGCCGGCAGTTTAAAGTCAACCATGGAAACGGGGCGAATGAACTTGGTGTTGCCGAGGCGGCCCAGGATCTCTTTGGCCCACTCGTAACGGGAACAGAAACCGCTGTTGGTGAGATGGTATTTCCCGACCACCCCTTCGTCGATGGCCTTCAGGGTGAGATCTACCACGGTCCCGGTCCAGGTCGGCACGGAAAACTCGTCGCAGGCGATCTTCAAGTATTCA
This sequence comes from uncultured delta proteobacterium, assembly GCA_963807225.1. Classification (GTDB taxonomy): domain Bacteria; phylum Desulfobacterota; class Desulfobulbia; order Desulfobulbales; family JAGXFP01; genus JAGVGT01. The sequence goes on from CAWEAD010000007.1 coordinate 21,785, forward strand.
TTATTCGCCGCCCATTGCGATAGTTTGTAAATGAAGTTCTGCCGGCCCCGACCGAATACCCAGCTGAGCCGCAAGACCAGGCAACGTTCCAGTTGATCAAGAACATACTGTTCGCCGGCCAGCTTGCTCCTGCCGTATTCGTTCAGGGGATTGGCGGGATCGGTCTCGACGTATAGTCCACTTTCTTTGAGCCCGTCGAAGACATAATCGGATCCGAAATGGACCAGCAGCGCCTTGCCTGCAACGGCGGCCCGGGCCAGGTTTTTCGGCCCCACGGCGTTAACCTTGAAGGCCGCTTCAGGCGACTCTTCGGCCTTATCCACCAGGTTGTAGGCGGCGCAATTAATGATCACCTCCGGTCGGTATTCCGCAACCACGGCGGCGATCTTCTTCTCGTCGGTGATGTCCATTTCCGACTTGTCCGGAGCAATAAAATCGAGGGAATTCCTTTCGAAACGCCGAATGAATTCCCGCGCCAGTTGTCCGTTTCTGCCGGTAATAAGAAATCGCATGCTCAATCCCCGAAGACGAAATTGTTGTCGGCATCCTGCAGAGACGGATGCTTTTCGTCCTTGCCGGAAAGCAGCGGATCGGCCAAGGGCCAGGCCACCTTGATCACGGGGTCGTTCCAGATGATGCCGCGGTCATGGGCGGGTGCGTATTCGTCCGTGCACTTATACAAAATTTCCGCCGTTTCACTCAACACCTGAAAGCCGTGAGCGAAACCGGGCGGGACATAGAGCATTCGACGGTTTTCTTCGGTTATCTCAATGCCGATCCATTTCCCATAGTGGGGTGAACCCCGGCGAATATCGACAGCTACATCGAATATACCGCCCCTGGTACACATGACCAGCTTGCCCTGGGCTTTGGGATTCTTCTGATAATGAAGGCCTCGAAGTACCCCCTTGACCGACTTGGAATAATTGTCCTGCACCAGATGATCGCCAATACCGGCGGCGGCGAAATCGGAATATTTATACAGTTCGAGAAAATACCCACGCCCATCGTTGAACACCTGGGGTTGGATCAATAAGGGCCCGGGGATCGAGAGTTTGGTGAATTCGAAAGGCATGGTGTTTCTCCTATATTTGTTTCTGCCTGGAGACGTGGATATTCGAAGTCCCACTCCGTTCGCTTACCGGTTAGATGCTTAGGCGGGGGCGGAGAAAAAGCGCTGTGCACCTTGGAACTTGAGCATTTTCCGGCAACCGAGCAACGACGCATTCAAGCATAAAGACCGTTTCCTGATCTCGATTATTTGGCCACCCTCCTCAGATAGGCGCCGTATGTGTTCTTCTGATGGCCGTCCGCCGCGGCGAGAAGCTGAACCCTGTCGATATAGCCCAGATTGTAGGCGATTTCCTCGATACAGGCTACTTTAAGGCCCTGGCGTTTTTCGATGGTGGCGATAAACTGCCCGGCATCGAGGAGGCTGTCATGGGTTCCGGTATCGAGCCAGGCGTAGCCGCGCCCCAGCAGCTCGACCTGGAGCCGATTGCTCGTCAGATATTCACGGTTGACGTCGGTTATTTCGAGTTCGCCCCGAACCGATGGTTTGATATTTTTGGCAATCTCCACTACCTGGTTGTCGTAGAAATAAAGCCCGGTTACGGCATAGTTCGATTTCGGTGAGGCGGGTTTTTCTTCGATGGACAGAACCTTGCCCCCGGAATCGAATTCGATGATCCCGTAACGCTCGGGATCGTTGACGTAGTAACCGAAAACCGTCGCCCCGCCCTTTTCGGTCACTGTCATAACCGCCTTGTGCAGAAGAGCGGTCAGACCGTGACCATAAAAGATATTGTCCCCCAGAACCAGACAAACCGGATCGGTGCCGATGAAGTCGGCGCCGAGAATAAAGGCCTCGGCCAGGCCGTTGGGCTGCTCTTGCACACAATAGGAAATACGCAACCCCAGATCGGAGCCGTCGCCGAATATATCTTTGATCCGGGGCAAATCGAGCGGCGTCGAGATGATGAGAATTTCCCGTATCCCGGCGAGCATCAGTGCCGACAGCGGGTAATAGATCATCGGCTTGTCGTAAATCGGCAGCAACTGTTTGCATACCCCGCGGGTAATAGGATAGAGGCGGGTGCCGCTGCCTCCGGCCAAAATGATTCCTTTCATATGTGCTCCTTTTCTGGGCCGACCTTTTCCCACAATTAATATAGGAAATTAGTTTTGGCCCGGTTAGCTCACTCGAATGCGAGGGGCATTACCCCAATCAACCGCTGTCGCTGCGGTGGACAGGTCGACAAACTTATTCTCACCCAACCAGCGATCAAACTTGGCATATGACCCTTTCAAACCGACATAGGACCTGAAGCGCCGATTAAGCGGCAGATCGAGTACCGGTTGCTCCGCATCGAAGTCGCGGGGATGGAAATAGGACATGATGTAGTCCGATTTCCTGGTCAGCCTCCGGATGGTGCCATAGGGCAGCAGCCGGAAATAACCGCCACCGGAAAAGACGATTCGGCGCCCGAATATATTCCCCAGACTGATGGGAAATTCTTTCAGTGAGCGGCCGCCACACTCAATCACTGATGGCTTGGCTGAACCGAAATCAGTAAAACCGCCATGCCCGTGCTTGGAAGGAAAGACTGAACTGTCGAACTCGATCCCCAATTCCATCAGGGTTTCAAAAGCCCACGGCATCCCGGATATAATCGAAAAACCCGGAGCCCGGAAGCATTTCACCTTTTTACCGGTAAGATTCTCCAGGCATTGCATAGATTGCGCAAGATCCTCACGAAACTCTCGAGACGATTGATGGTAGGCAAGTTGGTGCATATGGGTATGCGATCCGATTTCAAAACCTGCTGCATCGATCCGACGAATAATCTCCGGATATTGCTCACCTATCCAGCCCAAACAGAAGAAGGTCGCTTTATGGCCGTGACGCAGGACGGTTTCCAGCAAACGCTCGATGTTTTCATGAATCCGTGGCTCGAAGTTACGCCACTGCTGATCGGTCGCCGTAGCCGGGTTATCCAGTAAGTGAAACCAGTCCTCTATATCGAAGGTCAGGACGTTCAATAATTACTCCAGGAGCCTATCTTACATCATAGTTTGAAAGATTAACGTTCCAGTTATTGATATCGAATATTATTTTGTCATCTATTATATTTGGAATTATCATTTTCCCGGACAAACGAACCGGTTTCGGATGAAACCTCTTAGGTACTTTAATAAGATTAACCGGTGTAAAAGGAAGTTTACCAATATAGATGATTACGTCAGACTTACCTGCCTCATGACCAGATACAGCCTTAACGGCTAAAGAAATCATATTCTTAGTCAATGGCACAACATCAATTATATAAGAAACATCAATTCCGTCTTCTTCATAACGCTTATATAAACAATAACCACCGCCAGATAACTCAACTTTATCATAACCTAAATCATAACGATGGCTATTAAACTGGTCATCAATTATTTTTTCAATTGGAAATTTAGTCTGAGCATTACTTGTGAAATTAGAAAAAAGATTTAGTAGCTGACAGGCCATGTAACCGATAGGGTTTAAAAATTTTAAGCGATTCCAAAGTGCGCCAACTTTCAACGGTAAGATAAAAAAATCTAATTCACCGATATCTTTCCATTTAAGAATTTTTTTTCTTACCAAATAGACATTTTCATTTGGAAACCCGAACACAAAGGGGATGTTATCTAACTCAAGTTTTGAGTAAACCAACTGTGCCATTTTCTTCAAATTAAACGGGCTCCCACGAAAATCTTGGTCGATCATGGTATCAACCGACAAACCTAAAATATGACTTTCCCCACAAATCATATAACGGTACGGGATAACGCTATAGCAACCGACAATCGAATTGTCATTTATCATTAAACCGTGGTACGAAAAACCGCTTAAAGTATTTTGGAATTTATTAATAAAATGTTGAATTGACATCTCCTTGGAAAAAACTCTAAAAAACAGTTGGCATATCTGATTTTTTTCAATCTCTGTCAGCTCTGTTGTCTTTTTAAAAATGATTTCCATAGCTAACCCGGACAACTAATCAAAGATTATTCAATAAAGACAAATACTTATTACTCATACTGTCCCAGTTGTAATAATCTACAATTCGGTTTCTTGCCCAATCTCTCAATTTATATCTATCATCAGGGGATAAATTTTCGATAGCCAACAATACTTCAGACAATTCATTAGACGTGGAAAAGTAATACATTAAGGAGTTAGTCACCTCACGATTAAAAACATTGTCATGACATATCGCGATATTTCCTGAACCCATAGCTTCCAGCAAAGAAGGATTGGTACCGCCAACCGAATGACCATGAAGATACGCAAAAGAGGACGCACGGATCACTGAAAGATCGTGCTTATTGTAAATTCCACCCAAAAATCGAATCTTTTCTGAACTGTTACTACGCAAGGAATTAACGTACGCTGTATCACTCAACCCACCAACAACGACCAGGGGCTTGTCTGATTTACTGAGGAGATAGCCTTCGATAATCATGTGAACATGATTTTCAGGCTCAAGGCGGCATACAACCAAATAATATCCGTCATGAGTCAAACCGTATCTATTTAATACTTCCTGATCGGATGAATCATTAATTTCAGCGCCATATTCAATTACTTTAATTTTATCATGTAATATTTTATAATTATTTATAACATAATCTTTAATACCTACAGCATCAGCAATGATCATATCAGAATATTTAATTGAGACAATTTCAGAAAACTTTATATAGATTTTTTTAAGAAATGACCATTTTGCCCTATTTAGATTCTATTCCATCAATGTTGGTAATAATTTTCTTTCCACGCAACTTTGCCAGCCAGTAAAAAAACGCCCCTCCTGTACCGGCCATCAACAATATATCACTGTTTCTAGAACCTTTGTTTATACAATCAAAATAGAATTTGAGAGGATTTTCTGATTTTATATATGATGAATATGCCAACGAAACTTTATCAAAACAAATAGCACCCTGATCATTAGCATCACACCATACCGTGACCTCAACACCTTGCGCCGCCAACCGCCGAGATACTTCTTCGGCAAAAGTCTCGAAACCACCGTAATTAGCCGGAATGCCACGGGTACCGACGATGGATATTTTTTTCAATTAAAATTCCTCATTGTAATTAAGTTTTCATAACAGCCCACTGTATAAAGTGTAATTCAACGCAATGGCAATGGCATAGCTGTCAGAACTGTTGACATACACTTCTGGCTTTGTTGCATTGGGCCGAGAAGGCATGATTGGCGACATTTTCAATTGGCATCCGGGGAAGTCCTGACTGAATATTTTGCCGGAATACCTGATAATTTCGTCGACCACATTCCACTCCTTGCGCGGCACATAAAACCACGTGGTTGCAATCATACCGTCAGAGCCCTGCATGGCCGCGTAATGGCTAAAGTTGCGGATTGTTTTCTCATTCCTCCAAGTTGCTCCCAACACTCTGAATCCCTCCCGTTTGAATACAGCTAATGAAGGGAAATCAGGCTGACTTTGTGAGTAATGCCCATCACAAATGACAATATCGCGCGGGAGTTTCTCTCGCATTGCCCTGCCATATCCTTGTGCTGTACCGTGTGATTGGTGGACTATCATGCCAGGAATCTCATCGGGTGCAATTAGCATATCCCCCCACATCCATGTCTCAATGCCCCGTTGCTTCAAATAGCCATGCAGATGCGATACATCCTGAAGAAACAGATCTGCCGGCAATACTTTTTCGCCATCACGCAACCATTTTTTCGCCGATCTGTCATTATAGCCAGCTACTTCATCGTGGCCTATGTGAATTGCTTTGGGGTGCATGGTAGCAATCACCTCATCCAGCACAGCATACACCAATCGATAAGTTTCTTCTTTTCGAGGGTCGTAAGTTGATTTGTTGTACATCAATTTCTCAAAGTGCCGTTGGAAAAACTTCTCTTGATGAGTTAAGAACTTGATTTCAGGAATTAATTCAACTCCTAAAGTCCCAGCTGCTTTTACGAAGGTTTGCAGCTTTCCTTTTGACCATGCATTATGACGAGTCAACTCAGGAACGGAATCTAGTTTTATGCTGTCGGCAAGCTGCACGATCACCACATTAAACCCGTATCGCTTGGCCGATTTTAGAATTCGGTCGGCGCTATCGTAATCAAGCGCGTGCGCCTTGGCTCCGGCAGGAGCCAAGACAAAATGCAGGGCACGAATAGGAATAGGACCGGCATTTGCCGATGCCAAGGCACCCATCGCAAAAGTCGCATGATTCAGAAGTGCAAAAAGCACCAACATCCACAGAACAGCTCGCCCTGACCGTATACGCATCACACTTCTACCCCCTTCCGGCCAATCGCCATTGCAATTCGCAGCGCCAATCGCGGGTTCATCACAAGTACAGCTAAAATGTGCAGTGGGTACAATAATATTTGGCCCATCAGCCCTAGATATGGTGTTCTAGTTTTAGCAATTTTGTAACCTGATTCTAGCATGAAAGCCCCTGTTAATTTCTGGCACAACCAAAGTTCCACGTTAGACAAATTCCCCTCCCACGCATGCAAAACATCGGGTGAAATCCCCCTCACGTCATTTCTGTGACGCAAGTTTGACGACCCAACCTGCGGCACACTGAGCATACTTGGATCAAAATCAACCGACAAAAACCGGCACACGTGCGACATTACTCTCGTCGGTGAATCAACCAGCTCTTCAAAACTCACCGCCATGTAGTTTCCGTAATTGACTACAGCCTTCCCTTTCAAGTAGGCCGCCTTCCATAATTTGCATACCGTGAAAACATGATAATTGGCATAAACCCTGATCACATTCCAGAGAGGAGTGTTCTTTGAACCAAGAAAACGTTGTCGCCACCTATTTTTCTGAGAGTATAGAACAGCCCTTGGATCACGAATCAACTGGATCACCTTGGCATGGGGAAATATTTTTAATATCCGCTCGACGTAAAGAATGTTTCTCGGAGTCTGGTCGGTTGCGAATTTTTTCCCTTCTTTTCGCAAGAGGTAACTGAGCACAGTCTCAAAGACATCTCCGGGCGTAAATTCATCCGCATCTCCAACGGAAAACAGCTGTTCCGCTTCTTTATTCTCTGCATCGGTCGTAGTTTCATCCCAAAGGGAGCGCCTGGCTGTAGCCAATAAACCAGCTGCTGCCTTCACTGACACTTTCCTCGACCATATAACTTCACGGTCTATATCCCATTTGCGCCCGATATAGTGGAGTTCGTTCAGTGATAAAATATCAGAGTGGTTACCAAGTACCCTATTCATCATCGTTGTACCGGTTCGAGATGCCCCGACAATAAAAATAGGTGAAAACTCTTGCTTCATTAATACAACCCTCTAATCAAAATTATGTTATATTAGTAACAAATATGGTGATGCAAGAATATCAACTAAGAACTAATCTGTTTGACAATCATCAACAATAGACGCATACACAGCTTTGGTCTTTTCACCAATTATTTTCCAGTCATACTTGCCAAGAACAAGCTGAAACCCTTGGGAGGCTCGCCGGTCCCGCTCGACACTGTCTTCGAGAGCGAGGCAAAGCTGATGCGCAAGATCTTCGGCGTTCCCTTGGCGAAACACATAACCGCTTGTTCCATCGGTGACGATCTCCGTCATGCCCGGCAAATCTGAAACCACCACTGCCTTGCAGTAACTCATTGCCATTAACAACACCCCGCTCTGGTAGATGCGGCGGTAAGGCAACACAACCAAATCGGCTGAAGCATAGTAGTTCGGTACCTCAACGTCGGGGATAAAGCGGATATGGTTAAGACAGTGTCCATGGATGCCGAGATTATCCATGCGTTTTTCATACTCAGTGAATTCGCATTTCCAGGGCTTGCCTGCAATCAACAGTACTATATCAGGATGTGCCTCGAGAACCTCGGGCATGGCCTCCAGCAGCAACCCCAACCCCTTGACCTCTTTGATCTGGCCGAAAAAGAGCAGCACCTTAGCCTGTGCCGAAATCTTCAGGGTTTGGCGTGCCTTTCCCTTTTCTGGCATAGGCCGAATGGCATGCAGATAGTTGCCATGGGGTATTACGGTGATTTTATCTTCTGAAAGACCAATACGGTTGATCAATTCCTGTCGGCTGATGCGGTTGTGGGCAATCACTCGGTCCGCCTGGCGATAAACCCAGCGGCTCAAGGCAGGTACCTCCAGGTTTTCCACGAACGACTCCACGTCATGTGCCGTAATCACTACTTTGCGCAGGAATAACCGAGCAAGCAGTACTTGTATCATCTGCAGCATGCCAACATGAAAAAAATGAAAATGGACGATCCGGCGCTGTTCAAGCATAGAGGAAAAAATTGCCTTGAAACTGCCGAAAGAAGAACCGCGCGGCCCTTTGCCATGCTGCAGCCCGGCCATAAATACCATGAAAAGTATGGCGTACTATCAAACGCAGCATTTGCCGGGCAATTCGTTTCATCGCAAGTATGCAAAACTACATTTACATCAGCATTAGCAATTCCACCGGCAAGTCCGAAGTCATAATAGTCCATACCGCCATGTCCACCTACGGGCTCAATAATTGAAATTTTCATTTATTATTAATAATCCATGGAAAATGATCTACATCAACTAGTTTTGATAAGATCTTGTATCGAACTATAATAATAGTTACCAAGCCTAACACTGTCAGCGTAAGAAATTTGTTTATATCCAATTATATCCGCATTTAACCGTAAATAATATTCTTTAAAGAAATCTTTCACCAAAGGATTTTTACGCAAAAGTGGTTCAAGTTTTGCGTTAATAAATAATGCCAGATTATGTAATAATTGATTTTTGGCAGACATAGATACATTTATTTTATTGAAAATATAACCTTTATAAATCTCAGGTTCGATACCGATATAATCACAGATATCGGTCATGAATTTTAATGGATTAGGCCCGAGCATCTCATAAGGCATAATAAGGATAGCCTTTCTACCAAATGTATCAATGAAATCTTTTAGATTTTTTGCATACATCCCATGAGGTAGTATTAGCAAATCATATTCATCAATATTATATTCATTACTACCGTCTCTTTCAAAATTTTCACATGCAGTTAAATAATCGGGAAACGTCATTTCTTCAAGGGAAAAGCGTTATTTCCCTTTCTGTACCAGAAATAAGAATAAATTCTAGCCACAGGATCTCTTAAAATGAATATAAACTTTACATTGTTTCCTAACGTTTTTTTTATTTGCGCGAAACTACTAAATGTGAATATCCAAGATACCCTGTTGAAGCTTCAAGGTATATCTTGTCCAAATTCCGACAATCAAAAAATTTGTTAAAATCATCTATGCACGAATCGAAATCGTTCTCATGCTTCAGAAAATATGCTGGTTCTTTAACAATAGACGGGCATATTTTATTGTGGTCCGACAAATATTTAAAGATGGCTGATGTGCCTGACTTCGGCGCGCCACCAGCAAAACATACTCACTCATAATTAACTACCTATCGACAAATGCGTATTTAAATATCTCAATTTGGTGCAATTTATGCCTAGCCAATAACAGAAAAGCGGAATAATGTATGTAATAGGTTCAAAAAAGTATACCCCTTGCACTGATTTTATTAGTGAAAAAAGAAATAAATACTTTATTGCCATTACAAACACATCATTTTTGTCATTTGTTTTTCTAATTATTAGTATAGAAATTATCACTGGTATGGCATAAATAAATATAATTCCAGGAATCCCATATACAAATATCCCACCTAGCATTCCGATATCACGAGGATAGAAATAACCTAGAATTGTTTCATATCCCCCATTCCATTGGCTACTAACACTTCCCGTACCAAACAAAACGCTAAAGGGATGAGTATAAAAATATTTAATTACAGCTGCGCTTTCAAAAAGCCGGGCGTTGGCCGAGACATCTTGTGATTTTCTCCAGTAACACAATAAACATAGCAGAAAAAAGCTTTCCAAACCGGCCCAGATAATCAGGCATAATATTTGGATCGCCACCAATGCCAAACCAGAAACAGAGCAACCTTGATGAGCGAAACCGGCAATTTTTTAAGGGGTAGCTTACAGTAGTAAAGAAAAAAAGTTACAGCCAATGTAATCATATAGGTCCTGGACTGGACGATAAAAACAACATAGCTCACAAAAACCACCATAAAACAAATAGCAAGCGGGGTTTCTTTCGATAGAATATTTAACAAAATAGTAAATCGCACCGAAGGTATAAGTAGGTTTGAAACCTGAAGCGTAAACCTCGGTTTCGAGTCATGTGGACCAGTTTCGACATATCCTCGGAATCAGCGAGTTGACTAGGGTCGAAGATCAAGATAAATAAGCAAAAAACAACAAGAGAAGCCCAAGCCATAAAAATAAAAGCTGACTCCATGGTTGCAAACGTCATTTTTCTGTTAACCAGAATATGATAAATCCAGATTCCTACGCCAAAAAGAAGCCAGCCCTCTCGGAGAGAAACCCCATTAGATAAAAGGCTGCCTGAACTCTGAGCTTGCTCGAAATGCCCCGTAAAACGGGATGATAGCAATGAGCACCAAAAAATAGAGCACCACTCGGTTAACATGTCTTTGGGATATGGAAATTTTTGCAACATAGCCAACCAAAAACATAAGAATCAACCCCAGGAAACCAGCCTGCAATTGAAAGAAAAGAGTTTCAAACGGCGTTGATTGGAAAAATTTCAGCGCAAAGATAAAGACAACTACCAATGTCGCTATCTGGAAGTGTTTTCTGATTTTAAATTGATTCATTAATATCCCAATTTTCGGCGGAGCAAACTCAGCTAATCACTTCCGACAAAGCCGGAAACTTTATATTTGGGACCGTTCAAAAGGGAATAATAAAATTCGCCTCGGAGGAACCGGTATTGCACATCCTGTAAGAGTAAGTTTTGCAGTGGCCCATGAAAGGAGCGCGGACAGGTTATACTTTTCGCTTAAAGAATGTTTAAAATTCATATCTTAGCAACCTCGCCTCGATAAGCCTCCTTTCTGCAGATGTAAAAATCTCGTCGACAAGTTTCTGTCTGACCCCTATGCGCTTAGAATTATTGGCTTTCCATGGCTCATCAGAACGTACTATTTGACAGTACGATGTGGCTGGATTCATCATTTCATCTTCTAATTTTATCCCCAGAACATTGCAGAGTCGCGAAGCTACAGACACAGGGTTTTCAATTAGATCCTCAAATTTTACCAAAGTATTATTCGGTCTCCCTATCAGCAACTTCGAAATCATAAAATCACGATTCCATATTTTGATTGCATCTTCAATCGTGAATCCTTTCCATTTTTTCCACCGTCTCCCACCAAAACGTGCCCATTGAGTTGGATTTTTTGTGGTAGCATTCACCAGGGATGCAACCACATCACTTCCATTTCTGACAATGTGAATAAATATAGCATCAGGAATTCTTTTTATAATTTCATCCACACAATGCAGATGTCTTGGAGTTTTCTCTACCCAAATACTTTTATTTGAATCTCTAGCCATCTGATCCATAACACGCACAAATGGTTCATGATATTTTCTTTGGAATATCCCAATTTTTGCAACTGGCAATAGATCAGGTCTGTTCATCTCAATAACCGTATCTATCAACTGCTTCCTGACTTTTATAGCTGGCCATAGGAGATACCTTTTGATAGGATTCTACTACATATATTTCTTGCAAAGAAAAATGTCTCGGGAAGAGAAAATATTTCTGAGTGAGTTGCCAACAGGCCCTGCAAAAGAGTAGTACCGGAACGTGGGCAGCCGACAATAAAAATTCTTTTCTTTATATAATTATCACTCAGCACTTTAATACACCTGATCATCTACACAGCCAATTTTTTATATCCAAATTTTTTAATCATAGAGCCATCATGATAGGAATTTGTCTTGCCGATCTGAATATCAGTCAATTCCTCAAACCATTTTTGATTCAAATAGTAATTTTTTGTAAATGTCAAAATATTTTCCAGCTCTTTTTTTCCCTTATAGAAGTTAACTATCTTGGATAGTAGCCTGCCAAACAAAATCTATCTTCAATAAATCCCCATACATCTTGAGGATTTTCGAGGATGGACTAGTAGGAAAACACTAATAAATTTACATAAGAGCAAAGTTCGATAAACAATTAATTTTTGGGTTCCAAATCACAACCAGATTTTCTAATGGTTCGTCATGCCTCTCTTTATCAAAAAACTTCCATGGGTGAATTCAATAAATTCATCGTAATAATTATTCAGTATTGGAACATGATATGTACGTCTATACATTGAAATCAACTATGCATAAAGATTTTTTGTTATGGTGATTACATCCACAACAGAGTAATATTCTAATAAGATCAACGGCTAAAAGACAAAAGATATAAACGTGTTTCACGTATAAGTTTCCAAGCCAATAATGTAATATGATTAAGAAACTTATATTTAATAATAATAGTCATCAACAATGTTAACCTTCTATTAAGTATATTCTTATCGTGCAAACTGGCCCATTTCAAAGCATTTTCAAATTCTGGCCTGTTATATGCTGTAAATGCAGATTTTATCAATAGACGATTACATTGCCTTCTAACACCTTTTTCAATCTCTATTCCTCCACCGAAAATTTCATTAATTGTGAGCAACATATTCAATCTTATTGCGCAATCCCGCAACCTGGCGTGATATCCGGTGTTGGTCATTGACCCCTTTACACGCCGATAAGTAGAAAGAGATTCATCGATATATCCTATCTGCGCAAGCGTGCTCATATGCAACACTAAAGGTCGATCGCCAACTCTGTATTTTTTCGACCTCAGCGCAGGGTTATTAAAATGAAACCTCAACAGTTCCGTCCTGCACATCATGGTGCAGGGTCTAATGAACATATTGTTCATTAAATCAGGGAAGATCTCGCCGGTAGGGATCACCCCGACACTTTTACGATTCCAGTATTTGATGCGTCGCCACGAACCGAGTTGATACACCAATCTGTCGTATTCGGAATGCACCATGCCGCAACCGGGGTTTTCCCGTAAGAAGTCGACTTGTTTCTGTAGCTTCCTAGGATTATGCCAGTAATCATCACCTTCGCACCAGGCAAAAAACTCACCCCTCGCTTTTTGAAAACACCTGTTGCCGTTGTCAAACACCCCTAAATTTTTATCTGAGTAAACAACCCTGATCTTATCTGGATATTTTTTTTGGTAAGCCAGTGCTATTTCACGAGACCTATCTGTTGAGCAGTCTTCACCAATAATTATCTCTACGGGAAAATTTGTTTGTTGATTTACAACGCCTTCAATCGCTTGATGAATATAATCTTCTTGGTTATAAACCAGCATCATAACAGTAACAACTGGATTCACTCTCATTACATCTGTTGAAATTTCTGTTTCAACAACTTTAAAATTATCTATAATCATCGCAAATTCCATTAAATGCGGAAGTCAAATACGTTACTTTGAGTGAATTACGCCGAAATTTCATAATTACATCCAACACTTACTGCGGAAAACTAATACCATCTCTTGTTGAGATATGAAAATTCTCGCAAGCCGTCCGATCTTATGAAGCGTATCTTTCATAATGTCTTATTCTTCCAAGGGAAAGAGCTGCATTCCGACTCGGCATCTATGAATTCAACAAATTTTCTATAGCTACCTTCGCGTGCGAGATTGATTACCAGGAGATCCCCCGGCCTGTCCCGAAAATATTCCTGCACCGATTCGTTATGTCGATTGTAATGAGACATGAGGATTTCCTTGTTATAGATGTCGCTATCCGGCGCCCCATGCAATTTGACAAATCTGTACAAGTAACCTTTTCGTCTGTATCGTGCCGCCTTCAAATTTTCCGCAGTCGGAATAAGTCCCCCGCCAAATCGCTTGGCGTGGAATCGAGTTATCGAACGGTACCACTGCTCCGCATCATCTCCAATCGTCAAAATAAACTTACTTCCCGGATATGCTTTATCGAGATGCTTGAATGTCTCTCCCAAACTAAATGGGATATCTTGAAACACCTGCGCTGACTCACAGTAAGCGATGATCGGGGTGAAATCCCCATCAAAATAATATTTATCTGCAAGCAATTCAGCTGTGCGTTGATCACCCACTAGAAAGCCCAAATCCTCAAACGCCTTTTTGAGAGAAGTAGTGCCGGTCTTATTACGTCCTATGCAGAAATATTTAGTTTTTCCTTGGGCCAATCTTCTATTACGACGAATCCTGAATGGCCGGCTTAATTGCTTCGATAAGCTGTTGAGTTTGTTTTTTATTCGCAAGAACATATTAGCATTATATAGAATTTCATATATTTAGATGATGCATCTTCCGCAACAAATTAATCAAGAATCGCCTTTAGTGACATATGAAAACCTTTGCATTATTCAATGGAAAATGCTCTGAATTTATAATTTCAGTAGATAATTTACGATTCCATCGATTGAATCAAGCAAGGCGGCTTCATCGTCCGGAATCTTAATGTCGTATTTTTCTTCGAGAGCGAGGAGGATGTTCATCATATCGAGAGAATCGGCACCGGAACCTCGAAGCGAAGATCCACCTTCGAGTTTCGTTATATCTGCTGCTATTCCAGCATCCTTAAGTAACGATAAAATTTCTTCGTAGGTCGCATTCATTTATTTCTCTCCCTGATCTGCTTTCTTAATACGGTGCTAGCCCATGATAAACCTACGCCAAAACCGGCAATGACGATTAATTTCGGTTCCGATGGAATTTGACTGAGGATCAGTGGGATTGAGGATGAAACGGTATTCCCATAGTTGGCTGCGACAAATGGCACTTTCTCCTTGGCAATCCCGAGGCGGTTCTGCAAAGCTTCAACAATGTAGCGGCTTCCCTGATGCAATGCGAAATAATCTATATCGTCGATAGACAGATCGTTAGCCGCGAGCATGGCTTGAATATTTTTCGGTACTACCGTGGCGGAGAATGAGAATACCGCTCTCCCGTTCATCGTCAATTTCCCGGAGGAATTTACGGATATCGCACTTCCTTCACTTCCCTGGCTGCCGAATATAAACTTCCCGGTTAGCCAATGAGGCGTATCACTGAACAGTGTTGCCGTTGCCCCATCTCCGAAAAGCAGGGTCGTATTTTTATCTTTCGGATCGATTATTTTCGAATAGGGATCGGCAGTAAATAACACACCCTTCCGAAACCCGTTGGCCTGCATGAACCCCTGAATAACCGACAGGCCGTAAACAAAACCGGAGCAGCCCAGCGAAATATCGAAAGCTGCGCAAGTATTAGGCAAACCCAGCTTGGCGTGGACAATCGAAGACGTATGCGGCAATCCGAAGACGTCAGGATTTTGCGTACAGACAACGAGGCATTCCACATCCTCCGGGCGGAGCCGGGAATTATGCACAAGATCTTCGAACGCTGCACAGCAGAGATCGGAAGTATCTTCCTCCGGAGCTTTTACGGCCAAGCTAAGCATGCCGGTCTTTTCGCGCAGAAACGTTTCGTCGACCCCGAATTGTGCCATTCGTTGTCTATTGTCTATCCGTCCGGGAGGGATATATATGCCAATCGCTTCGATACCGATCATGAGGGTATTAGCGAAAAGTACAAATCGCCCTTTTTTTGTCCTTCAACCAGAATATCGCTCTTGGTTAAACGGAAGTTCATGTTGTGCCTGAATTTTAACGCAATACTCTCGCGCGCTTCACAGCCGGCAATCAGATCTATACGGGTAAACATCCATCTTCCGGTTGCCTCCGGAAACATCTGCAAATGCATGTGCTTGTTCATGGCGACGACATTCTCTATGAAAGAGAAGGGGCTTTGTCTCAAAAGCGTGATGCCGTCGCTCTGCATCTCGCAATGAGAAAGGAGCCGTTCCTCGTCATATTCGTACCGTGCCGATTTAGACAATTCACACTCCGCGGGAGACAGGGCAAGCCAATGGGTGACTCCATCCCTGTCGTATTGGCAGCGCACCCTGATATCGTTTACGGAATCTAGTTCGTCTCTTGATTCGGCAATGAATAAACGACAGCAGGGGGAATCAACTATCCCATGCATCATAAACCTGATGTTGGACAGGGACTTTCCCGATAGACTTTGGAACATGGCGTTAAACATATCGGTGCCATGGATATAACGGCGCGACCCTTTGAAATTAAATGCTATCTCTATAATTTCCACCCTCTTCCTCCTGCCAATAAAGAAGGTACAGTCAACGAACCGGTCCTGCCGATACGTCCGCCAATCTTCTGGCCGGATTCCCGAATACCGAGCTATCATCCGGCAAGTCCTTGACCACCACGCTACCCATCCCGATCGAGCAGTACTTGCCTATATGCAGATTATCCCTTATCCTGACGCCCAATCCAAGGGAGCTACCTTCCTCGATCGTCGTATTTCCACCGATCAAACACCCAACCGACATCCAGACTTTCGCCCCGATCCTGACGGCGTGACCAAGGTTGGAAAGATTGCCGATAACGGTATCCCTACCGATCCGGGAGCTGGTCAAAACACCCCTTGGAAGTACGCATGAGGCGCCGATTTCCACATCGTCTTCAATGATTACTCCAGCTAGATGAGGGAATCGCAGCACCCGCCCATCCGAGGTTTTATACAGGGCGATCCCCTCACAACCGATCACGGTATTTTCCCGGATTATGACATTGCATCCGATATGCGTACCTCTTTTAACCACGCATCCGGCGGCGATTCTCGTTCCTGCTCCGACGAACACCCCTTCTTCTATCACTGCCTTCGAGTCAATTACAGCTTCGGGATGGATGCCGGGAAGATCATTATTAAGGGATGTAAAATCTGCAAATCCCGGTTTTTTTTGGAGTTTGACGAGAAGGTCGATAAACAATGCCCGGGGATCCGCGGCAATCATCAGTACACTGCCTTGCAGATCGGCCGCGAGTTCTTCATTGGTAATTACAACAGACTCTTGGAGTTCGATTATGACTTCGGGTTTTGGGCGGCGATCTACAAAGCATAACGTTTTCGGGGCCGCATACCTTCCGTCGGAAACTCCTATGATTTTGCTTATATGATTTTCCCCTGCAACACGGAGTAAATTTGTATCGGAGGAACCAATTTCAGACGCCAATCCAGCTACATCGGATACCGACATCTCAGCCAGAAATTTAACGTATTCCGTCATCAATTAGCCTTCGTAATTAATCGGATGATAGTGACGATTTTCCGGATGTCTTCATGTTGAACGGCTGTGCCAGTCGGTAATACGACAACTCCTGCGGCGACTTTCCGAGTGTTTGCCAGCATCAGGCCGGCATGTGGGAACAGGTCTCGGTATGGCTTCATATTATGACATCCGGGCCAAAAATATTTGCGAGCCAGAATGTTTTCGGCCTGCAGCACTCGAATGATCTCGTCGCGGTTGATCGGGCAGGCCTCACCAACTTCCATCACCACGTACTGATAGTTGTTTTTTTCGGTATTGTCGTAATTTAACAGTTTAATCCCTGGAAGACCGGATAATCCTTCCCTGTAAGCGAGATAATTCTTGCGATTCACCTCCATCACGTCATCGATAGCGTCCAGATTGACCAATCCCATGGCGGCGGCTACTTCAATCATTTTGCCGTTGGTCCCCGGATATATGACATTGTCGAAACCGGAAAAGCCAAAATTCCGCATCAGTCGCATGGCTTTGGCGAGATTATCGTCGTTGGTGACGACGGCTCCCCCTTCGAATGTATTGAAGAATTTAGTGGCGTGAAAACTCAGAACTTCACAGGCCCCGAACCCACCAATCATTTTACCCAGACGCGAACAACCGAAGGCATGAGCCGCGTCAAACATCAGCTTTAAGTCATTCTCATCGGCGATATCCTGCAATTCTTCAACCGGCGCTCCGCGACCCCACAAGTGAACCCCTATGATACCGGTGGTTCTGGGGGTGATCATCCGCCGGACAGCGGCGGGATCCAGATTGTGCGTTATTGGATCTATATCAGCGAAAACGGGGGTTATGGATTGCCAATGCAAGGCATGAGCGGTGGCGATAAAGGTATAGGAAGGAACGATTACCTCACCTTCCAGACCGAGGGCACGAATAGCGATCTCAAGCGCCACTGTCCCGTTGCACATGGCCACACAATGCTTGACTCCAAGGAAATCAGCCACTTTCCGCTCAAATTCCTGCACCAGTGGTCCATTATTACTAAGCCAACGCCGATCGAAGATCTCAGCCGCATATTTAAGAAACGTATTACGATCGCCGATATTGGGCCTTCCGACATGCAGCGGCATCTCGAACAAAGGAGGAGCACCATTGACCGCAAGATCTTTGACTGTGCTTATTATTTTCACTTATTGCTCCTAACAAAACGCCAAAATTAAAAAACAATCAACTACATTGAAAAATGTCGCAATAATTATACCAGCAGTTCAAACACATACCCTATTTATGCGACATAAAAAACGGAAGATAACCAATAGTTCTCCCATGTTTCTTTTTTATAAAAACAAGTGTTGCAATGTTCCAAAATATCAAGCTTGACATTGCAGCAAATGCTGAACCTTCAATCCCGAACCTTGGGATTAACGCCAGATTGAAACCGATATTAATCAATGCTGAATAAAAGATAATATTTCTAAATCTGTTCTGTTCTCCGGTCATATTCATGAAAATTCCCGTTGAACCCGAGATTGAATTAACAAATTGTCCTATAACAAGAAGAACCATGGCTGGGTAAGCAACGGTAAAATCTTTCCCATAGAGAAGCCCCAGAATTAGTTTGCTAAAGATCAGCAAAAGCAAAAGAACCGGTGCGGTTGTCCAAAAAATCAGCTTGCTGGATTTTTTGGCAACATGGAAAAGCTCATCCAGCTTACCGGTATTAAAAAGCTCCGCAAACTTAGACGCGGCCATGGAGTTGATCGCCTGCAAAACGAAGGATGTGAGAGTTGCCAGCCTTACGGCAATCGAATAGTAACCTACTTCACTCTCGGTACGGAATATTCCCAGCAAGGCAATTCCAGTCTGTCCGATGAAAAAAAATATCGAAGCTGACATAAGCATCGGCAGGGAAATCGCCAGAATTTCCGAAATGGGCATAGATTGTACGATATCTCCGGATTTCATCCTGTTCTTGAAGGCACGGTTCATAATCAACGCGCCGACTATTGCGGTTATGCCGTAAGCCGAAAGTTGAGCATACACGGGAACGTTCTGATTATGGATAAGAACGGTGAGAAGCACCAGAACCAGAAGTTTTGACAACGCTGGTAATATCTGCATCCAGGCATAGGCTTTAATGAGCCTGAGTCCCCGAACCGCCACGGTATTCAGGTTCATAAGCGACCTGAACACGACAAAAAATGAAGCCAGGGCGAAAAAAAATGCAAGATGTGGTTTGGAATAGACTTTTTCGGCTATGGTTCCCGAGGCAAAAAAGAATGCCGTCCCGGTGACCACGGAAACCCCGGCCACGAAGTATTGGATCTTGCGGTAAACCCGAAAAGCCGAGGTGAATGAAAACTTGGCGACATGTTCGGGAATCAAACGCAATATGGAGGTTCCCGTCCCCATCACGGTGAATATTGTAACCAGCGTCAAGATGGAGTCGATCACTGCGACTACACCCATCACCTTTGCGCCATATAAGCGTGCTACGATAATGCTTGTAACCATGGCAACCGCCGTGGAAGCCACCCTGGCACCAACCGCAAATACCGACCCGGTCAGGATCTCGGAGAATTTCTTATCCGTCGTCAGGTTGACGTATTTACGTTTAAGAATACTTAGCATAAAGTGACTGGGACTGTAGGCAATGAATGGTGATTCATGAATGGAGAAGGCAGCAGCGTGGAGTAAAGCTTTCTGGTAACTAAAATATCACCCCTGTTTCCTTCAGCATACTCACAACAACATTCACGCACTCCATCAAGGGCCGTTCTCCGGTATTCAGTTCGATATCAGGGTTGGTCGGCGGTTCGTAGGGCGAGGAAATGCCGGTATAGTTTTTGATCTTGCCTTTCCTGGCCTTCCGGTAAAGTCCCTTTACATCTCGCTTTTCGCAGATTTCCAGGGAGCAGTTGCAATAGACCTCGATGAAGTCGTTGGGTCCGATGATTTCCCTGATCTGGGCTCGATCCTCGGCCAGGGGAGAAATAAAGGCGGTCAAGGAAATCACCCCGGAATCGAGGAAGAGCCTGACCATCTCGGCGATCCGCCGCAGATTCTCCTTCCTTTCTTCCAGACTGAAGCCCAGATCGCGACAAAGCCCGTGCCGTACATTGTCGCCGTCGAAGACGTAAGTCCGTTTCCCCATCAAATGCAAGCGCTCTTCAACGGCATGGGCCAGAGTAGATTTGCCGGACCCGGACAGACCGGTGAACCAGAGATTGACGCTCCGATGACCATTGAGGGTCTCCCGCCGGGGACGGGTTACCGCGGCATTGTGCCAAACTATGTTGTTCATAGTTTTGAGTTCATGGTTTCTTTTCGGTTGCAGGCTTGACGGCTGGTCAGCTTGACAGCCTGATAGCGGCTACCTTCACCTTTTGCTGTAGCTTTACTGATCTAATTTCCCAATTCTGTCTGATACAATTAATTCACTTCATGAATTTTCCTGACTTCTGAACTAGCCAATTTGTTCAGAAATATAAGTTGCGTTTCCAATTCGGCCAACGAACCTAATGTATCGAAATTGACAAATCTCAGCCAACTCCTTGTCACCTTTTCGGCGTGACCCTCGCAATGTTTGATGGTACGGAAAGGCTCCGCCGTCGTAATTTGAGAAGTCAGCCCATATAGTTCATCCTGCGGAAAATTTACTTTCAAGCCTCATAAACGGCAATGGCGAAGATCGTCGGCTATTCTCCAGACATTCAAGTCTTTGTAGGTCATGTTATCCTTCACTAAGTTCACCATTGCCAAGTTTCTGGCCACCAGCTTACCAGTAACTAGCTTTCCTCACTCTTATAAGAATAATTATAGCTATACCTATAGCCATAGCCCCTGTGTTGCAAGGGGACGTCGTTGAAGATAAAGCCGTTCGGGCGGATGTTGTTCTGGCTGTACCTTTTAACGGCTTGCTGGATCTCCGGCATGGGGTGGGTGCCGGATTTAAGGATGATGAAGTTGAGGCCGCAGAGTTTGGCGATGATGATTGCGTCGGTGACGGCCAGGATCGGCGGGGTGTCGATGATCACCAGGTCGTATCTTTCGGCCAGTTCATGAAGAACATTATGAAAGCGTTCGTGCATCAGGAGTTCCGAGGGGTTGGGAGGTATGATGCCGCTGGGAACCAAATCGAGATGCTCGTGGCTGGTCCGATGGATCGCCTGGTCCAGGGGAATGTTGCCACTGATCAGGCCAGAGAGACCACCGCCACGCTTCATCCCAAAGTACTCGTGGAGATGGCCTTTGCGCATATCGGCGTCGATCAAGAGAATCCGTTTACCGCCGTCGGCAAGGATGGCGGCAAGATTGGCCGAGACGAAGGACTTACCGATACCGGGACTGGGGCCGCAGAAGCTGACGATATTGTTTGCTGCGTCCAAGCTTGCGAACTGGAGACTGGTTCGCAGGCTGCGCAAGCTTTCCAGGGCAAGATCGTCCTTGTCCACCAGAGCCAGTAAAGCCTCATTTCCTTCCCCCAGTTTTTTCCTGCGAGCCAGGCCTTCCAGCTCTGCCTGTTTGTTGCTGTGGGGTATAGTGGCATAAACCGACAAACCGACTACGGCTTCGACCTTGTTCGGGTCATCTACGCCATTCCGCAGAGCCTGCCGAACAAAAGCGGTACTGATACCAGCAAAGAAATCCCAGCAGCAGGCCCAAGGCAAGAACCAGCGTTTTTTTGGGCTTGGCAGGTTTGTAGGGAACCACGGCCGGATCGATGATCCTGGAATTTCCAATGGTGCCGGCCTTGACCACTTTCATCTCCTGGGCCTTGTTGAGCAGCAGGAAATAGAGTTCGTTGGCAACCTTGACATCGCGCTGCAGTCGGACCGCCTCGCGGATCTCGACCGGCATCTCCTTTATTTCATTATCAATGGTGTTAAGCTGTCCCTCCAGTTGCTGCTGCTGTTGCTGAAGGGTAAGCATGGCCGGGTGATTGGCCGTGAATTTCTCGGCCAGAGAGGCCTGCTTCAATTTCAACTCGGAGAGTTGCTTTTCCAGGTCGGCGTTCTTCGCCAATATCCCCTGGGTCTCCAAGTTAAGATCGATGCTGCCTTTCTTGGACTGATAGTCGTTGAGGCGAGTCTCCGCCGCATCCAGGTCCGCTTTTAAGGTCGGCAGTTGCCGGTTGAGGAAGTCCAGGGTCTTTTCCGCCTCGGCCGAGCGCGCCTCGATGTCCTGGCGCAGGTAGTTGTTGGCGAGGGATTGAAGAATAGCCGCCAGTTGAAAACGGTTATCGTCCTCCAAGCTGACTTCTATGATCCCTGTTTGTTTGCCCTGTTCACTGACATTAAGACTCTCCTGGAGGTTGGTAATCACCGCCAGTCGGGGTTGGCGGATGACCTTAAAATGGGTTCCTGGTCGGGCCTTGAGGGCAGAGACAAAGATCTCAACCTGCTTATCGTTTGAAATGGCGGTTTCGCCGACCTGTCCGGTGAGGATCAGGTCGGCATCGGGGGAATAGAGTTTGAACTGGTTACCGTCGCCGGCGACCAGGTCTAGATCATAGCCTACCCAGACCGAGGGCACGACCAACCGCTGGACCTGGATCTGCTCTCCGCCCCAAGCGAAACCGCTCAGACCCATCAGGGGTGCATGGGGCGGATCGGTGGGACGACCACTCAGCAGGCGGGCCAACGGTTGTCCCAAGAGAGGGAAATAATCGGGCTCGGCCACCGTATCCAGGTGGAGTTCGTCGACCATTGCCCCAATTACCGAACGGGACTTGATGATCTCGATTTCGGTATCGGCCTCACTAACCGTATCCATCATCGAGGAAAGGGCGTCAAGGCTGGAGTTCCCGCTGCCTTTGGTCTCGACCTGAAGCAGGGTATCGCTCCGGAAGATCGGGGTGGCAAGAAAACAGTAGGCCAGAGCCCCCAGGGTCACCATCGCGGTAATACCACCAATCAGCCACTTGGAGTCCAGCAGTACGCCAAAAAGTTGACTCAGGTCGATTTCATCTTCTTGCGGCACCTGGTTGGCATGGAGTTCTTGTTCTGGCATAATTTTGTTCATGAATTAAAATTCCTGAAATTTAATAGCTTGCAGGCTTATATGCTTGACGGCTTGCAAGCTTGTCAGCTTGTCGGCTTGTTCACATCATAGCCATGAGGATTTTTCTTCTGCCAGTTCCAATGATCGGCACACATTTCCTCGACCCCAAACTTTGCTTGCCAGCCCAAAATTTCCATTGCATGAGTTGGATCGGCATAACACTCTGCTATATCGCCAGGTCTTCGAGCAGTGATTTCAATAGGAATATCTCTGCCCGAGGCCTTTTTGAAAGCGGCAACCATTTCCAACACCGAATAACCTCGACCGGTCCCCAGGTTACACAGAATCAGCCCAGGATTATCCGCGAGTTTTTCTATGGCTCGGAGATGACCACGGGCCAAGTCGACCACGTGAATATAGTCGCGTACCCCGGTTCCGTCCGGAGTCTGATAATCATTGCCGAAAATGGATAGTTTTTTTCTCCGCCCCACTGCAACCTGAGCGATGTAGGGCACCAAATTGTTCGGACAGCCACGGGGATCTTCACCGATCAACCCGGACGCGTGCGCTCCCACCGGATTAAAATAACGCAGCAAGACAACATTCATCCCTGGAGTCGCCTTTTGCAGGTCGGCCAGGATTTGCTCGATCATTAACTTGCAATGCCCATATGGGTTGGTCGGTTTCGTGGGGGAATCTTCCCTGATGGGTACTGTCTCGGGTTCTCCATAAACACAGGCGGAAGAGGAAAAGACGATGTTTTTTACGCCGTGCCTGGACATGGCAGCGCAAAGATTCAGGGTACCGGTAATGTTGTTCCGATAATAAGCGAGTGGCTCAGCCACCGATTCGCCTACCGCCTTAAGTCCGGCGAAATGAATCACCGCTTGCACCGGATACCTTGCAAAAACTTCATCCAGGGCGTCTTCGTCAAGTAGATCGACCTCGCAGACCACCACCGAGCGGCCGGTTATCCTCTCGACTCTGCGAAGCGCTTCGGGGCTGGAATTGCTGAAATTATCCACCACCACGACTTTAAAACCGGCTTGGAGCAGTTCGACCACGGTATGTGAGCCGATATAACCGGCACCACCGGTCACAAGAATGTTCTTGTCTATCTCCATGTATCGTCTATAGAGCTTAGTCGTAAATTAGCATATCTAGCAGGCTTGCCGGCCTAATTCGTCCATTTGTCGAGCAGGTTGCTGGTCTGCCAGATGGTCTGGACAGTAGGCAGGATCTTGCCTACTATCCGGTTCCAGACGGTTAATCCGGTCGGGGCTACATAAATCACATCGTGTCGTTCCAAGTTAAAAGTTGTGGCCAGGAGCAGCGAATCGGCGGAGTTGCCGTCAAGCTGGTAGACCTTTACCTGGCCGCTATCGTTACGGATTACAAAGATCTGCCCGGCATCGGCGTCCTGCTGGTTGATCCCGCCGCTCTGACCGAGGGCGTCGGCCAGGGTGAGATGCCGGTGAACCATCGGCACCACCATCGGTTTACTGACTTCACCGAGGATATAAACGTTGTTGTCGAAGTTGTCCGGTACGTAAACCTGATCGCCGGATTGGAGAATAATCGGTGTCCGTGCTCCTTCTTTATACAGGGTCAAGAGATCGACACGTCTCACATCACCGGCACGGGTGAGTCTGACCTCGCGCAAATCGGCCTGTGGGGTGGCCCCGCCGGCCAGGTTGATCGCCTCAAGCAAGGTAAGGGGCCGATCGGTGAGCGGTATGACATTGGGAGTCCTGACCTCGCCGGTGATCAGCACCTTCTTGCTGCGGAAGGCGGCGACCCGCAGATCGACCTGGGGGTTCTGAATATTCTTACTCAGTCTTTCGGCCAGCAGGGAGCGGACCTGGGCCACGCTCAGTCCAGCCACCTTAATCTCTCCGACATAGGGATAAAAGATGCTGCCGTGGGCGTCGACCAGGCTGCCGGCTAAATCAGGGGCACGGAACTCGCCGGCCGGGATGGTAAGTTCCGGATGGTCCCACACCGTGACAGTAAGGATATCGCCCGGCCCGATAATATAATCTTCATAGGCAAGAGGGGCAGCCGGCGGTGATTTGATCTCGGTGGCGGGGGGAGATTGTTCGGCCTGCTGCATCGCCACCAGTTCGGCGGTGATCGGGATCAGCGGCGGTAATTTGCCGGCCGGTTCCGGGGCAGTGGTTTCGGCCTTACCCAGATCGGAGCGGTTCAAGCGCTGACCCGGAGCCCAGGCACAGCCGGTCAGCGAAGAAAGCAGGGTGGAAATCACCAGCAGACACGACAGGAAAAAGCCTAGCCTCATAATACTTTCATCCAATTGTTTAGGCCCCGGTCAATTGCGACCAGGGCCTCTTCAAAACATTCGCGACCCCTGCGATATGGGTCTATGATGTCAAATTTTTGCCAATGGCCGAGGCGGAATACCCGGCCTCGCGCCTGGGGGTATAATTTTTCCAGTTCCTTTTGCTGCCATTGTTCCATAACCAGTACCAGTTCGGCCGCCTGGATCAGCTCGGTGGTGATCTGGCGGGCTCGATGCTCGGTTGCGTCCAGGCCGCGCTCGGCCATGAGGGTGACGGCCAGGGGATCGGCGGCATGGCCGACCAAGGCCATCAGACCGGCCGAGGCAACGGCGATCTTCTCACCCTTAAAGCGGTCCCGCAAGAGAATCTCCGCCATGGGACTCCGGCAGATATTGCCGGTGCAAACGGTCAGTATGGACGAAATCATCAACCAAGCCCGGGTAAGCATTTATCGGTAAAGATAACTTGCGATATTAACTTGGAAATCCTTAAGACACAAGAGGCAAGTAGCAGTGTCATCAGACTTTCAAGCTGTCAGGCTTGACGGCAAAAATGCACTTTTAAACAATTTTTTAAATAAAAATAAATTATTAGTATTCATTCTTTTATTTTTTGCTAACATAATATTAATGGTATGCAGAACTACCACATCGTGACAGTTCCGCATACCATAAACAAGTTCCGTCCGTAAGTTTTTCTTACGATTTTAGGCTCGGGGGCGAGCAAGAAAACCGGCGGAATTCGACAGTAGTATTAAGGAGAATTATTGGGGGGGCATTTGTCGGTCACATCCCACATATTTTCAAAAAAAATAATTAGCAATCAGGCTTTTTACCGCCGAGAAATTGTATCCCCCGGCCACGGGAGATGGCGCTGTAAAAAAGCCGGATTGTTGCGCCCATGAGAGGAGACGGCATCCTATATCAATTTGAGGTGGATAACTTATGAATAAATGTTTGTTCCCGGTAATCGTTTTGGCGACGATTTTATCAGCATCCCACTCTCTGGCCACAGAGGCCGTGCAACTCCAATCGGAAAACGATCGGATCAACTACAGCGTTGGCTATCAGATCGGGGGCGATTTTCTGAATCAGGGGGTGAGCATCAATGCCGAGGCCCTGGTCCAGGGGATCCGGGATGCGGTGGAGAAGAGGGATCCGCTGCTTTCGGCCCAGGAGATGACCACTACGCTGCAGGATCTGAAGAAAAAAATCGTCGCCGAGGAGCGACTCCGTCAGGACCGGCAGGGCCAGGATTTTCTGGCGGAAAACCGGAAAAAAGACGGGGTGACCGAACTATCAAGCGGCGTCCAGTATCGAGTCCTGACAGAAGGTTCCGGACCCAAGCCGACCATGCAGGATTCGGTCAAGATCAACTTCCTAACCAAAACGACCGACGGGACTATAGTCTCGGATACCATCTCCACCAATGATCCTAGAGTTTATCCAATGGAAAAAATCATGCCCGCTCTACAAGCCGTCCTTCCCATGATGCAGGAAGGTTCTCGCTTCGAGGTAGTGATCCCGCCAGGGCATGGCGGCAAGCGGAAAAATGAATCCATGGATGCCCGCGGAATTCTTATTTACGAGATCCAACTGTTGTCGGTTTTTCCGACTGAAAAGAATAATAAATTAAAAGGGGAATAGAGGAAATTCCCGGATTTTTCCGCCGGTTGTTTCTTTGCTGCAGCACCAAGACAGGGGGAATTCACCCGCACAAGACAAGGCAAGGAGGTTTCAAATGAGGAGAAATATGAGGAAGTGGATATCGCTGGCGGTGGCGGGGGCCATCGTTCTGACCGTTGGAATCTGCTCTCAGGCGTACGCCTATTTGCCGGGTGGCACTCTCGACCCGACGACCATTCCAAAGTACGTCACGCCGCTGGTGATTCCACCGGTCATGCCGCTCTCGGCAAAACGCGGTGCGCTCACCACAAACACCGAGGATTATGACATCGCCGTGCGCCAGTTCAAGCAACAAATCCTGCCTGGCGGCATCTGGAACACCGTCACCGGAGGCTCCTACACCTTCCCACCGACCACGGTCTGGAGTTACGGCAATGCCGATGATCCGATGCCCGACTCTACGGGCCAGGGTGGTGGCGCCGGAGTCGCACCGGCCCCCAATTCCAGCTTCAATTATCCGGCTTTCACTGTCGAAAACTATTCCTATACCCCGACCTCTGTCCGCTGGATCAACGAACTGGTCAGCGATCCCATGGCCTGCTTTTACTCCGGCACCTATACCGGTGATGGCAGCGCGGGAGGCGCAGCATGTAATTTCCTGCCCCATTTGCTGAAGCAGCCCGATGGCATAAATACCGTGGTCGATCAGACCCTGCATTGGGCCAACCCGCCCCAGACCGGCTGTATCACGGGGGACCCGAACCGGACCGATTGCGAAACCCGTAACGGCGCGCCCTACAATGGCCCGGTTCCGATAGTCACCCACCTGCACGGCGCCGATGTAAATCCGCAGAGTGACGGATATCCGGAAGCTTGGTGGCTGCCCTCAGCCAGCAATATCGATCCGGCATACGGAATATACGGCACCATGTTCGGCCAATATGATACGACCAACGATGTTCCAGGCTCCGCCTTTTTTACCTATGAGAACAGCCAACCGGCGACGACCCTCTGGTATCACGATCATTCCATGGGTATGACCCGCCTCAACGTTTACGCCGGACCGGCCGGCTTCTGGCTGCTCCGCGGCAGGTCGGGTGACCCTGCCGCCGACTTCGACACAGCCCCGGGAGTCCTACCCGGACCAGCTCCGGTAGCCGGTGATACGGTGCTTGATCTTAATGCGCCGGCCTCAGTAGTTCCGACCTCGATCAGGGACACCATCCGCGAGATTCCCGTAGTTATCCAGGGCCGTTCTTTTAACTGGCTCGCCGCTGATGGTACGATTCTGCCCGATTCAACCGACGCCGTTGAGGCGGGACTCTGGTATCCGCCCAGCCGGGTTGATTTTGATGGTTTCACCGGCCCCTATATCGATACAACCACCAGTTCCGACATCTCAGGGATCTGGAATCCCGAGGCCTTCTTTAATACTATAGTGGTTAACGGCGTCGCCTGGCCTTTCATCAATGTTGCCCAGGAGCGCTACCGTTTGCGGTTGCTTAACGGCTGCGACGCCCGGACCCTCAACCTGTCAATGTTCGTCGTTGATCCGGGCGACGACTCCAACTATGACACCGATGACGATGTTCTGACCGCCACAGAGGTTCCCTTTTACCAGATCGGTGGCGATCAGGGTTTTTTGCCCAAGGTTGTTGCGATTCAGACCGGTTTCGCCACCCAGTTACCGGGTGACGGAACCCCTCTTGCGAGCCTCACGCCTACCCCAATTCCCGACAACCCCACCGGCATGCAGGCCCTGTTGATGATGTCGGCCGAACGGGCCGATGTCATCATCGACTTCCACGGTTTTGATCCCGGGACCCACATCCGGATGATCAACACCGCCGATGATGGTCCTTACAGTCACTTGGACCCGGCCGCCGTGTCCGACCCCGCTACCACTGGTCAGGTCATGGAGTTCGTAGTCCAGGATTCATCACTTAATCCTCCAGATCCGAGCACCCCGGTGGAGAGCCTGGTACTGCCGGCAGAGCCGGCCTCACTGACCGCACCGAATAATATCCGCAAGGTCTCGCTCAACGAGATGGAATCCGATGCGGTATGTATCGAAGTCGATTCCATCACCGAAGCCTTTGTGCAAACCCTTGATGCCGCCAGTACCCCGCCCCTGCTGACCAGTTATCCTACCTTCCTGGAAAACTGCCTGAATACTATTCCGCCCAGCGGTCCGACCATGTCGATTCCGGCTGCTCCTCGCCAGGCCTTGCTCGGCAATGTCCATACCGACCCTGTGACCGGTAATCTGGTTGCCACCACCAGCCGCTGGATGGACGCGATCACCGAGACCCCGCTGCTCGACAGCACCGAAATCTGGGAAATTTACAACACCACCATGGACTCGCATCCGATCCATGTTCATCTGGTGCGCTTCCAGATAATAGAGCGTGAAGACCTGAGCATCGATCCGGATACCATGGAGATGACCGCCCTGGGCACCATCCATCCCCCGCTGCTCAACGAACAGGGCTACAAGGATACCGTGGTGGCCTATCCGGATATGATCACCCGGGTTAAAGCGACCTTCAACAACGCCGGCCTCTACGTCTGGCACTGCCACATCATCGAGCATGAAGACAACGAGATGATGCTCTCCTACAAGGTCATGCCGCTGCAGGCGGCGGCTCCGGCAACCCTGGATGCGACCCCGGCCCCAGCAGGTGCCGATCTTGTAGCAGCGACTTCGGCAACCCCCGATGTCAATTACATTTTCGAATACAAGAAAGTTTCGGCGGTAAACTGGGTAGCGGTCGATAACGGCACCAGCACCAGCGCCACGATTTCCGGTCTGGCTGCCGGCACCTATGACTTCCGCGTCAAGGTCGTGGAACCCAATATCACCCCCACCACCGGAACCTATGCCGACAGTCTCTGGACAAACGGGCCCAGGATAACGATATACGCCCCCGTTAGCATCGGTACCTTCAACAACGGTAGCTGGCTCCTTGATACCAACCTTGTTCCCGGTTGGCAGGCAGACGACACTAGCGCGACATTAGGAACAACCGGCGACATCGCCGTTGTTGGCGACTGGGATGGTGACGGTTCCAAGGAGATCGGAGTTTTCCGAGACGGGTCTGGATTTGACACCAACGGCACTCCTGGCTTCCAGAGCTGACGACACCAAGGTAAATTATGCGGTGTAGCCTGGTGACATCCCTGTAGTCGGTGACTGGGACTGGAGAAGGACATGAACATCGGTGTCTTCCGGAATGGTAATTGGTATTTGGACACCGACGGTACCATTGGCTGGCAGGGTCCGGGTAGTGATACCAAGGTATTTATTCGGCTGTAGTCCGGCGACGTCCCTGTAGTTGGCGACTGGGACTGGAGATGGACCACGAACATCGGTGTCTTCCGGAATGGTACTTGGTATCTGGACACCGACGGTACAATTGGCTGGCAGGGTCCGGGTAGCGACACCAAGGTGATTTATGGGCGTGCCTGGGGACATCCCTGTTGTTGGCGACTGGGACGGAGAAGGGCACACGAATATCGGAGTCTTCCGGAATGGTGCGAATGGTATTTGGACACCGACGGTACAATTGGCTGGCAGGGTCCGGGTAGCGATACCAAGGTGATTTACTGGGCTTGTCTGGCGACGTCCCTGTTGTTGGCGACTGGGACGGTAGAGGCACCACTGAATATCGGCGTCTTCCGGAAGTGGTACTTGGTATTTGGACACCGACGGTACAATTGGTTGGCAGGGCCCAGGTAGCGATACCAGGGTTAATCTCGGTGCCGCAGGAGACACCCCGGTTGTCGGTAACTGGTGATATTGCTAAGGTCGATTCCCGGCCGGCTTTTTTCTTATCGAAAAGGTCGCTACGGGGATTGATCTGAACAATCGTCTACTGCAATATAAATCATTGTCGGGCGGCTGCTTGGAGGCTATTCCAAGTAGCCGCCTTTTTATATGAGTCTTCTCGTATACGCCGTGATGAGCAGGAGCTTGGTGCCTGTATTTTGGTCTAATGCCACCTTCATAGGCGGGTAAAAGAATTCAAGTTTTCCTTCCCCCTTTTTCTGTGAAGCGGTAACCATTTGGTGAGCTTATCAACAGGTCCGTCCAGCCGGACCGATTGTCGTGCAAAGGCCAAAAAAAATGCCTTCATCCGGGTTGGATGAAGGCATTTAAGAAGAAGAATTAGGCGGCGACCTACTCTCCCACCAAGTCACCCTGGCAGTACCATCGGCGCTGAGAGGCTTAACTTCCGTGTTCGGAATGGGAACGGGTGTGACCCTCTCGCTATTGCCACCTAAAATTGTATAGCTGTTTCAAAACTGTCTATCAAAAATCAGACAATGGAAGACGAGTTGTTTAAGCAAGACCATAAGCGGACCGCTCTCGCGAACGAGCCGGCAGTACGCTATCCGGTCTAAGAACATATCAGTTGAACCGCAGCAACTTTAAAGAGATATAACAAGAAAGTAAAATGGCCAAGCCGCACGGCTTATTAGTACCAGTAAGCTCCATGTGTTGCCACACTTCCACACCTGGCCTATCAACGTTGTAGTCTTCAACGAGCCTTCAGGTGGCACAAGCCACGGGATATCTTATCTGGGAGTGGGCTTCCCGCTTAGATGCTTTCAGCGGTTATCCCTTCCGAACTTAGCTACCCTGCCATGCCGCTGGCGCGACAACAGGAACACCATAGGTTCGTCCATTCCGGTCCTCTCGTACTAGGAACAGATCTCCGCAAATATCCTACGCCCGCAACAGATAAGGACCAAACTGTCTCACGACGTTTTAAACCCAGCTCACGTACCGCTTTAATTGGCGAACAGCCAAACCCTTGGGACCTGCTCCAGCCCCAGGATGCGATGAGCCGACATCGAGGTGCCAAACCTCCCCGTCGATATGGACTCTTGGGGGAGATAAGCCTGTTATCCCCGGCGTACCTTTTATCCGTTGAGCGACGGCCCTTCCACGCGGGACCGCCGGATCACTAAGACCTACTTTCGTACCTGCTCGAGATGTCTCTCTCGCAGTCAAGCTCCCTTATGCCTTTACACTCTACGGCTGGTTTCCAATCAGCCTGAGGGAACCATCGCGCGCCTCCGTTACAATTTGGGAGGCGACCGCCCCAGTCAAACTACCCACCAGACACTGTTCCTGAGCCGGATTACGGCTCGAGGTTAGAGGCCTAAGATAATCAGGGTGGTATTTCAAGGTTGACTCCACGACGACTAGCGTCGCCGCTTCACAGTCTCCCACCTATCCTACACAAACTAGCCCAAGCATCAATGCCAAGCTATAGTAAAGGTGCACGGGGTCTTTCTGTCTAGTTGCGGGTAACCGGCATCTTCACCGGTGTTACAGTTTCGCTGAGTCTCTGGTTGAGACAGTGGGGAAATCGTTACGCCATTCGTGCAGGTCGGAACTTACCCGACAAGGAATTTCGCTACCTTAGGACCGTTATAGTTACGGCCGCCGTTTACTGGGGCTTCGGTTCTCTGCTTCGGTTGCCCTGACAGATCCCCTTAACCTTCCAGCACCGGGCAGGCGTCAGACCATATACTGCGTCTTTCGACTTCGCATAGTCCTGTGTTTTTAGTAAACAGTCGCTCCCCCCGTTTCTCTGCAACCCCCTTCGGCTCCAAATGCTAATTTCTTCACCTAATGAGGGCACACCTTCTCCCGAAGTTACGGTGTTAATTTGCCGAGTTCCTTAACCAGAGTTCTCTCAAGCGCCTTGGGATTCTCTCCCTGCCTACCTGTGTCGGTTTACGGTACGGTTATCTTACTGTCTCGCTACGAGGCTTTTCCTGGCAGCATGGGATCAACCACTTTACGAGGCTTGCGCCTCTTCGTCATCACGCCTCGGCGTTGAATGAGGACCCGGATTTGCCTAAGTCCTCCGCCTACACGCTTAAACCGGGACAACCAACGCCCGGATGGCCTACCCTTCTGCGTCCCCCCTTCGCTCAAACGACAGTAAAACAGTACGGGAATATTAACCCGTTTCCCATCACCTACGCCTCTCGGCCTCGGCTTAGGGGCCGACTAACCCTGAGCAGATTAACTTGACTACAGGAAACCTTAGGCTTTCGGCGAGAGGGTTTTTCACCCTCTTTTTCGCTACTCGTGTCAACATAAGCTCTTGCAGTTCCTCCAGCGCTCCTTACGGTACACCTTCAATGGTTGCTGCAATGTTCCTCTACCAACCCATAAGTCCGAAGACTTACGAATTCCGCGGTTTCGGTAGTATGCTTGAGCCCCGATGAATTTTCGGCGCAGCCCCACTCGACCAGTGAGCTATTACGCTTTCTTTAAAGGGTTGCTGCTTCTAAGCCAACCTCCTGGCTGTCTGTGCAGTTCCACATCCTTTTCCACTTAGCATACATTTTGGGACCTTAACCGGCGGTCTGGGTTCTTTCCCTTTCGACAGCGGGACTTATCTCCCGTCATCTGACTCCCGTACTTGAGCTTGACGGCATTCGGAGTTTGGTTGGGTTTGGTAACCTGGTGAGGCCCCTAGCCCATTCAGTGCTCTACCTCCGTCAGTCATCATACGAGGCTATACCTAAATATATTTCGAGGAAAACCAGCTATCACCGAGTTTGATTAGCCTTTCACTCCTATCCACAGCTCATCCGAGCAGTTTTCAACCTACACCGGTTCGGGCCTCCACGAAGTATTACCTTCGCTTCACCCTGGCCATGGATAGATCACCCGGCTTCGGGTCTACCCCATGCAACTATTTCGCCCAGTTAAGACTCGCTTTCGCTACGGCTCCACCTCTCGGCTTAACCTCGCTGCATAGGGTAAGTCGTTGACTCATTATGCAAAAGGCACGCGGTTACACGGTCTTGCGACATCGTGCTTCCACTGCTTGTAAGCAGACGGTTTCAGGATCTATTTCACTCGGGTCCCCCCGTTCTTTTCACCTTTCCCTCACGGTACTGGTTCACTATCGGTCACCGGGTAGTATTTAGCCTTGGAAGATGGTCCTCCCTGATTCCCACAAGGTTTCACGTGTCTCGTGGTACTCGGGGTCACCCTAGGGTGCTTCAGGATTTAGTGTACGGGGCTTTCACCCACTATGGCCGGCCTTTCCATGCCGTTCCACTATCCATCCACAATCCCATATCGGGGCCCCACAACCCCGCAATATAAATACTGCGGTTTGGGCTATTCCCAGTTCGCTCGCCGCTACTACGGGAATCTCTTTTGATTTCTTCTCCTGCGGGTACTTAGATGTTTCAGTTCCCCGCGTTCGCCTCATACACCTATGTATTCAGTGCATGATGACCAGGTTTTAACCTGGCCGGGTTTCCCCATTCGGAATCCCCCGGATCAAAGCCTGTTAGCGGCTCCCCGAGGCTTATCGCAGCTTGCCACGTCCTTCTTCGCCTCCCGGTACCTAGGCATCCACCGTCTGCCCTTAGTAGCTTGACCATAAAACTTGAGATATCTTTTCTCAGCTACTGCGGTACAACTAATAATTCTCGTCTTCTATTGTCAAAGATCATGTACTTATAAGCCCAAAGCTCAAAGCTGGAAACCATCTTAACGACGATTTCCACCTTTCAACTCTGGTGGAGGTGAACGGGTTCGAACCGATGACCTCCTGCGTGCAAGGCAGGCGCTCTCCCAGCTGAGCTACACCCCCAGTCGCAAATTAAGAATTATGAATGTAGAATTATGAATGTTTTACATTCTGCATTCTTAATTCTTAATTCTCAATTCATAAGCGTGGTGGGCCTAGGTGGACTTGAACCACCGACCTCACGCTTATCAGGCGTGCGCTCTAACCAAACTGAGCTATAGGCCCGCTCCCTATAGTTCTGCATCAAAAGATCACTACACCGATCTCTCAAAACTGAATAGCGATTTATAAACGGGTGTTGACCAGGCATGCATCCCTGTTACCAGGGAATAAGCATCCTTTTAAAGGAGGTGATCCAGCCGCAGGTTCCCCTACGGCTACCTTGTTACGACTTCACCCCAATTACCGGCCATTCCTTGGCAGCCTGCCTCTATTGCTAGTTAGCTCAACCGCTTCTGGAACAACCAACTCTCGTGGTGTGACGGGCGGTGTGTACAAGGCCCGGGAACGTATTCACCGTGGCATGCTGATCCACGATTACTAGCGATTCCAACTTCATGGAGTCGAGTTGCAGACTCCAATCCGGACTGAGACCGGCTTTTCGAGATTAGCTTGTCATCGCTGACTTGCCGCTCTTTGTACCGGCCATTGTAGTACGTGTGTAGCCCTGGTCATAAAGGCCATGAGGACTTGACGTCATCCCCACCTTCCTCCGGTTTAACACCGGCAGTCCCTCTAGAGTGCCCAGCTTAACCTGATGGCAACTAAAGGCGAGGGTTGCGCTCGTTGCGGGACTTAACCCAACATCTCACGACACGAGCTGACGACAGCCATGCAGCACCTGTCTCCAGGTTCCTCCGTAAAGAGGCACTCTCCTGTTTCCAGGAGATTCCCGGGATGTCAAGACCAGGTAAGGTTCTGCGCGTTGCGTCGAATTAAACCACATACTCCACCGCTTGTGCGGGCCCCCGTCAATTCCTTTGAGTTTTAATCTTGCGACCGTACTCCCCAGGCGGTGCACTTAATGCGTTAGCTACGGCACGGAAAGGGTCAACGACCCCCCACACCTAGTGCACATCGTTTACAGCTGTGGACTACCAGGGTATCTAATCCTGTTTGCTCCCCACGCTTTCGCGCCTCAGCGTCAGTATCTGTCCAGAGTGTCGCCTTCGCCACCGG
This sequence comes from uncultured delta proteobacterium, assembly GCA_963807225.1. Taxonomy (GTDB): domain Bacteria; phylum Desulfobacterota; class Desulfobulbia; order Desulfobulbales; family JAGXFP01; genus JAGVGT01. The sequence continues at coordinate 57,589 of CAWEAD010000007.1, forward strand.
TATTCCTCCCGATATCTACGAATTTCACCTCTACACCGGGAATTCCACACTCCCCTCCAGTACTCAAGCCTGCCAGTTTCAGATGCACTTCCACGGTTGAGCCGTGGGCTTTCACACCTGACTTGATAGGCCGCCTACGCGCCCTTTACGCCCAGTAAATCCGAACAACGCTCGCACCCTCCGTATTACCGCGGCTGCTGGCACGGAGTTAGCCGGTGCTTCCTTTGTAGGTACCGTCAAATACAATGGGTATTAGCCATCGCACATTTCTTCCCTACTGACAGAGCTTTACGACCCGAAGGCCTTCATCACTCACGCGGCGTCGCTGCATCAGGGTTTCCCCCATTGTGCAAAATTCCTCACTGCTGCCTCCCGTAGGAGTCTGGTCCGTGTTCCAGTGCCAGTGTGGCGGATCATCCTCTCAGACCCGCTAACCATCGTCGCCTTGGTAGGCCATTACCCCACCAACTAGCTAATGGTACGCAGGCTCATCCCCGTGCAATAGGCCCCGAAGGGTCCCCATCTTTCCTTCACTCTTATCGCTAAATGTGAAACGTATCCGGTATTAGCACCAGTTTCCCGATGTTATCCCGAACACGAGGGTAGATTACCTACGCGTTACTCACCCGTGCGCCACTTTACTCAGGACCGAAGTCCCTTTCTCGTTCGACTTGCATGTGTTAAGCACGCCGCAAGCGTTCGTTCTGAGCCAGGATCAAACTCTCCAGTTAATTTTATCGATTCCCGATCCGAAAACCAGGTCTCTAACTAGATCATCTAATCTTAAAACTTAAAATTGTTTCGGCCCGTTTACTTCTTCGCTATTCAGTTTTCAAAGATCGATGCCCCGAAGAGATTCTTCAGGTAGGCCGAACCGGCCCTCTTGGAAACCGCCATTTTTAACCGCTTTCGCCTCACTTGTCAACACCTTTCGGTGCCCCACTGATCGGCTCCTGCGTCCGGCGGAGAGCGGCCAATATAAAGCCCCCAGGTTTTTTGTCAACAACAGAAATCACCTGAACCTAAATAAATTATGGCTGGAAACGAAGCGCGATTTCAAACGGAAAATTGCAACCTGGAAAAATGGCGCAATATCAAACTCGATCGATGGCCGCAGCCAGACATCCGGCCCCGAATCCATTATCGATATTTACCACCCCCACTCCCGGGGCACAGCTGTTCAACATCCCCAGGAGAGCGGCGATCCCGCCGAAACCGGTACCATAGCCGACACTGGTCGGCACGGCGATAAGCGGTTTGTCGACCAGGCCGCCAACCACGCTGGGCAGAGCTCCCTCCATACCGGCCACCACCACCAGCACCGTGGCCCGGGCCAACAGCTCACGGCCGGCCAGGAGACGGTGCAAGCCGGCCACCCCTACATCATAGAGCCTTTCCACCTGGTGTCCCAGACTGGCGGCGGTGAGCGCCGCCTCCTCGGCCACCGGGATATCGGAAGTACCAGCCGAGATCACCAGAATCAGCCCCCTGCCCGCACCGGCCGCCCGGGGATTGCCAACCAGCATCCGCGCCTCTTGGTGATAAACCAGGTCGCTCACCCGGGCGACAACTTCGTTCGCCTTCTCCGGGCCGATCCGGGTAGCCAGGGCCAGTCCGCCCTGGGCCAGCAGCCGCTCCATGATCTCAGCGATTCGCGTCGCGCTTTTGTTCTCGCCGTAAATCACCTCAGGGATACCGGTGCGCAGCTGACGCTGGTGATCGAGACAGACGAACTCCAAGTGTTCGGCCGGCAGATGCTTGAGCCGCTGCAGGGCCTCGTCCACCCCGCAACTTCCTTCTTTTACGCTTACCAGAAGTTCAGCCAGCTTTTTCGTATCCATGCAATCTGTCTCCTCAAAGATCTAAACGGAAGGCACCGGCTGGGCCAGACCGCCGATTTATCCTTGCCCCGGAGCATGCACCATGCTAATTGTTGACGGTATTCCGAAGCAGCATCGTACATTACTATAAAACCATCGGCAAATAGCGATCACACTCCATGCCCAAAAAATCCTGGCGCAAAGTCATCATCAGCACTCCGGCTGGCAGCAGTGAAACCGTGGCAGCATGGCTCACCGACCTGACCGGCCTTGGTACCGAGATCACCGATCCCGAATCGCCGCAGACAGCCGCCACAGTCATCGGCTACCTGCCGGATGATCACCCGGAACTGCCTGAAAAGCTCAGCGCCATCAAGGCCTTCCTCAATCACTTGAATGATAGTCAACCGGAACTACCACACGCTGAATTTGTCACCGAATCCATCCCGGAAGAGGACTGGAACCTGAAATGGCGGGAAGGATTCAAGCCCTTTCATCTTACTCCACGCTTCGTGATCAAGCCCACCTGGGAGAATTACCAGGCCGAGGAGGGCGAGATGGTGATCGAAATTGACCCTGGCCAGGCCTTCGGTACCGGGCTGCACGCCTCCACCCGCTTGGTCGTAGAGTTAATGGAGTCACAGCTACTCACCCTGCCGTCCCGACCGACCGCGGTTCTGGACGTGGGCACCGGCACTGCCATACTGGCCATGTGTGCCGCCCGGCTGGGCTGCGAACTCGTCACCGGAATCGATATCGACCCGGCCGCGGTCGCCGCCGCCCGCCAGAACATCGACGCCAACTATCTGGACGACCGGATCAGCGCGGCCAGCATCAGCCTGGATGACTTGCCCGGTCCCTACAACCTGATCCTGGCCAACATCATCCACAATACCCTGGTGGAAATGGCACCCAAGCTGGCCGGACTCCTGGCCCCCGGCGGCCTGCTGATAGTGGCCGGAATCCTGCGGGGCGGACAGGCTGAAAACATTAAAACCAGATACGCTGCCCAGGGCTTGACCTGCCTGGCCAAACGGGAATCCGACGAGTGGGCGGCACTCTGTCTGCGTAAGGACTGAACCGCCGTGCGTCGCTTTTTTCTGGACCAGCCTCCCCCTGCCGGGGACCAGTTGACTGTGACCGGCCCCGAGGCCCATCACCTGAAAAACGTCCTTCGTCTGAAAGTAGGAACCCGAGTCATCTTCTTCGACGGTCAGGGCTGGGAGTATGAAGCCGAACTGCTCAGCCTGGAAAGCGGCGCAGTTAACGCCAGGATCCTCGCCCGTCGTGAGGAAGCGACCGATCGCTGCCGGGTTACTCTGGGGCAAGGGGTGCTGACCGGGCAAAAGATGGATCTGGTGATCCAGAAGGTTACCGAACTGGGGCTGGCCGCCATCATCCCCTTCACCTCGAAATATTGCACGGTCAAAAACCCGGCCGCCGCCAAAAGCGATCGCTGGCAACGCATCGCTCGCGAGGCCTGCAAGCAATGCGGCAGAGCTCGGGAACCGGAGATCCTTCCGGTGGCCTCCTGGTCCGACTGTCTGGCCGCCGGGAGTGACTACGATCTGGCCTTACTCTTCTGGGAAAAGGAAACCGCCAAAAACCTGGATGACCTGGCGGAGCGGATCAAAGGTGTACGTCCCGCTTCCCTGCTCTTTCTGGTCGGCCCCGAGGGCGGATTTTCCGAAGATGAAGTCGATCAGGCCCGGACGGCAAATTTTCTGGTCATCGGCCTGGGTCATCGGATCCTCAGAGCCGAGACCGCCAGCCTCGCCGCCGCCACCCTGGTCCAGTATCTGGCAGGGAATCTGGACTGATTAAACCCCTCACCCTGCCCTCTCCCTGAGGGAGAGGGTTTTATCTCCCGGGCAGTGGAAAGTATGGAGAAAAGAATCACGATGTCTCTTGCCAAAAGGAGTCGAGGATGCGCGCGGTAGTGCAGAGAGTCAGCCGAGCTTCGGTAACGGTGGCCGGCGAAGTAACCGGCGAGATCGGGCCGGGGCTGCTGGTCCTGCTGGGCGTCAGTTCCGCTGACACCGAAAAGGAAGCGGCCTACCTGGCCGACAAGGTTGCCAACCTGAGGATCTTCGCCGACGACAACGACAAGATGAACCTCTCGGTTAGTGAAACCGGCGGCGCGGTTCTGGTGGTCTCGCAGTTCACCCTCTACGGTGACTGCCGCAAGGGCCGGCGCCCCTCCTATAACGACGCCGCCCCGCCCGACCTGGCCGAATGCCTATACGAATATTTCGTGAAATCCCTGCGCAAGACCGGGATCACCGTCGCCACCGGCCGCTTCCAGGCCATGATGGCAGTCGAACTGGTCAACGACGGCCCGGTCACCATCCTGCTCGATTCGGAGAAACTATTCTGAATCTCCGCTTCCCTTTAATGTTTAACGCCTTTTTACACCCTTCTCCCTGCCCTGCTGGGCCAGCCAGATCCGCTTCAGACTGGCCCGGACCTGCTCATCCTTGATCCCGGTCAGGAATTTCTCGAAGCCGGCCAATTTGACCGGATCCGGGGGTGGCGGCCGACGCGGCGCCGGGGGCGGCGGTTCTTCGAAGGTCACGCAGCTTTTCAGGACAAAGCGGATATCGTTCAATCCCTCCTCGCCCAGGCGTTGGTTCAAGTTCTCCAGCAGCAAACCTTTCTGAAATTGAAGCTGCTGCATCCAGACCGAGTCGGTGACCTCGACATGCAGTACCGAGCCGCGGATCAACTGCGGCCTGGCGTGGGCCGCCACCTCGCGCCCCACCGCCTCGCCCCAGAAGTCGAAGAGCCGATGACGGTTCAAGGCCTTGGTCCACTGGCGATTGGCGGTCAAACTCTCCAGCAGTTTGCCGATGCCGGTTATTTTTCCCCGCTCCCGCATAATCCTTCTCCTTAAAATTGCTCTACAACTTAGCATGCCGACCGGCAAAGATAAACAGCTACCCACGAGGCCGGAAAACAGTGCTTGCCCCTTTGCCGATTAATCATTATATAGGGGCTCTCTAAAAAACGTCTTCAACCTCAAATAAGCAGGTAATAATATGGGTTTCCGCTGCGGCATCGTCGGCCTGCCCAACGTCGGCAAGTCGACCATTTTCAACGCCATGACCTCGGCCGGTATCGAGTCGGCCAACTACCCTTTCTGTACCATCGAACCCAATGTCGGCATGGTGCCGGTGATCGACCCTCGTCTGGACAAACTCTCCGCCCTGGCCAAGACCAAAAAAGAGGTCTACGCCCAGATGGAGTTCGTCGATATCGCCGGCCTGGTAGCCGGGGCCAGCAAGGGAGAGGGTCTGGGCAACCAGTTTCTCGCCCACATCCGCCAGGTTGACGCCATCGCCCATGTGGTCCGCTGTTTCGAGGATGAAAACGTTGTCCACGTCGAGGGCAGCATCGATCCCCTGCGCGACCGGGAGGTGATCAACACCGAGTTGATTCTGGCCGACATGGATACGGTTTCCAGGCGGATCGACAAAACCGCCGGCCGGGCCCGCACCGGCGACAAGGTCGGCCAGGCCCAGATGGTTATCCTGGAGAAACTGGCCCAGCTCCTGAATGAGGGCAAACCGGCCCGCCGGCTGGAGATTGACGAGAGCAACCGCGTACTGCTCAAGGAACTCTGCCTGTTGAGCGCCAAACCGATTCTCTATGTGGCCAACGTCAATGAAGAGGATATTGTTACCGGCAACCACTGGGTAGACCAGCTCCGGGCCGTGGTCGAGGCCGAGGAACAAGCTCCGGTGGTGATGATCTCCGGCGCCATCGAGGAGGAGCTCGGCAAGATGCCCTTGGAGGAACGCCGGGAGTTTCTGGCCGACATGGGCATGGAAGAGTCCGGGCTGAACCGCTTGGTCCGGGCCGGCTACAAACTGCTGCACCTGATCAACTACTTCACCGTCGGTGAGAAGGAGACCCGGGCCTGGACCATCTCCGAGGGCACCGCCGCGCCCCAGGCTGCCGGAGTGATCCACAGCGACTTCGAAAAAGGTTTCATCCGGGCCGAGGTCATCGCCTATGAGGATTACATTGCCTGCGGCACCGAGGCGGTGGCCAAGGAAAAAGGTTTGTGGCGCCTGGAGGGCAAGGAATATATCGTTAAGGACGGGGATTGCATGAATTTCCGCTTCAACGTCTAAGATGATCCAAATTACCTGCGAGACACAGAAGCCTCTAATCGTGTAGGTCGGGTTGAGCAGAGCAAAACCCGACAATACCATAGGACCATTTTTCCCAAAGTCACAAAGGAAGAAATCCTGACCCAATGACAAATCAACTATAAATTGTATAATCAACCTCGAACCCGAACGAGGACAAAAAAATGCTGAAAACCAACCAGGATAAACTGATCTGCCAGTCGGTGGTGGGTGAGATCACCTCGCCTCTGGGCAGTATCAATCCCTACCGCATAGATCCCGAAGGCCGCTCCGACATCTACCCCGGGGTCGGAGGCATCACTTACAACCTGCGGATCGGTGACCGGGCGCGGGGCTGGTTCGCCGATCATGTGGAACCGGGGGTAAGTATCAGCAATTTTACCAACTTCCAGGGACAACCGGGACCCAATCGCGCCCTGAACCAATTTTCCTGCGCCGGCAACATCGCCCGGGTCATCTCAGGTGAGGCCAAGGGTAAGACCGGTCGGGTCACCGGCAAGCACGGCGGCATCGAACATGTACTGATCGATTTCGCGCCCGAGGTCCTGGAAGACTTGGCCATCGGCGACAAGATCCAGATCAAGGCCGTGGGCTGCGGACTGCAACTGACCGAGGTGGGGGTAAAGGTCATGAATATGGACCCGGCCCTGCTGGCGGTAATGCCCATGGTCATTCAGGAAGACCGGCGCCTTGAGGTTCCGGTGACCCATACCATTCCGGCCCGGGTCATGGGTTCCGGCATCGGCTCCAGCCACAGTGCCAGCGGCGACTATGACATTCAGCTCTTTGACGAGCAGACCGTTGAGGAGTATGGCCTGGACGATTTAAAACTGGGTGACTTCGTGGCGATCATCGACGCCGATGCCACCTACGGCCGAATTTACAAGACCGGTGGAGTGGTGATCGGGATCGTGGTCCATTCCGATTGCGTCCTGGCCGGGCACGGACCGGGAGTGATGGTGACCATGACTTCCCGCGACGGTATGATCGTGCCGCTGATCGATCCGGAAGCCAACCTGAAGAATTACTTCGCCAAGCTGAAATAAATCACCGCAGGGGCAGCGAAGGGCAAAGAGAATTGTCTAGAACCAACAACTTTCTCTGCGATTTCCGCGGCCTCCGTGGTCAACATTTTTTTATTACCATCGACGAACCAATTGAGGTCTAACGTGGAAGACAGACAGAGACTAAAAGAAATCCTCCTGGAAAAATCATACCGCCGGGGCACCTTCAAGCTATCCTCCGGCAAGGAATCGGATTTCTATATCGACGGCAAGCAGACCACCCTGTCTGCCGAGGGCGGCTATCTGTGCGGTAAATTGATCTTCGAGATTATCCGCAACCATCCGCAGAAGATTGATGCCGTCGGCGGCATGACCCTGGGGGCCGACCCGCTGGTCACCGCCGCTTCCATCGTCAGCCATCTGGAGAAAGCGCCGATCCCAGCCTTCATCGTCCGTAAAGAATCCAAAGGCCATGGCACCGGCCAGTATATTGAGGGGCTCTCCAACCTGCCGGCCGGCGGCAGTGTGGCCCTGATCGAGGATGTGGTCACCACCGGCGGTACCCTGCTGCAGGTGATCGAGCGGGTCGAAGCACAGGGCTTCAAGGTGGGACTGATCATCACCGTGGTCGACCGGCAGGAGGGCGGCAAGGAGGCCCTGGCCGCGGCCGGCTACCCCATGAAAGCCATCTTCACCCGCGCCGAACTGCTTAGTTAAAGGCAGAATGCAGAATTCTTTCATGCAATTCTTGGCGCTTAATTCTTAATTCATAATTTTCAATTCTTAATTTACTTATGATGGAATGCAAGAAATGCCGGGGACGGCTCGAAGTGCTGCGCTCCTGCTGGAAGGTTCGGATGAAGTGCAACAAGTGCGGAACCGAGTTCCTGATTCACGAAGTTGCCGACCAGCTCGACCCCGAAACCGAGGAACTCCTGGCCCGCTATCCGTCGATAATTTACGACTGAAGGAATATGCTTTGGCCGGAAAACCGGCGCAATGCCGGGAACATTTCCCCTCCCAAACTTCTTCGATTCCGCGGTTCGCCTTTCTTCACCACTCCAATCTTAGCAGATCCTCCAGCGGCTTGACCCGGGCCACCTTGATCTCCACCTGATCCCCCGGCTCGGCCCTGATGCCGCTGGTTACCGGCAGGTCGGCCTCGAGCAGGATTTCGGGCAGCACCACGTTGACCCTCCGCGGCCCCCGGTCGATGACCAGGGCCGCTATTCTTTCTCCGACCCGATTCTCCAGGTAGCGCAAGAGCCAGTAACGGTGCCGCAGGCGCCGAACCAGACCGGCCCGGCTCTGAAGCCGGATAATTTCGGCGATGAAACTCTCCAGCTCATGTTCCTGGAAACGGGCGCCCTTCCCTTGCAGCAGACTCATTACCTGATGCTGCATGACCAGATCGAAAAAGCGCCGGATCGGCGAGGTCATGGTGGTGTACTGCATGGAACCGACACAACTGTGGGGCTGGGCTCGGGTGGTGATCCGGGCCGGTTGCAGAAAGCGGCGCTGGCGGAAATTAAGATACAGATCGCGTTGCATGCCTTGAAAGAGGCGGCGATGCGCCTCTTTCTGACCTCGGAATAAACCCGGCACCTCCCGATCGGCCACAAAGCCGGCGATCAGGGTGTTGGCCAGAACCATGAACTCGGCCACCAGCGCCCGACTGCCGGAGTCACCGTCGGCCAGTCGGACCGAGACCCGGTCGTCCTGATCAATATCGATCAGGACATCGGGAATCGGCATCAGCAGGGCGCCGCCGGCGACCCTTCTTTCCCGCAGCAGGCGGGCCAGACGATCCAGCTCTTTGAGCTCCGGATCGTTTGCCAAGTCCCGATTAACCGAATCATAAGAGAGCTGGCGCTGGACCCTGACCACCGCCCGCCTGATGCTGTAATCCAAAAGCTCACCTGCCGGAGAGAGCAAGGCCAGAACACTGACCACCGGCCGGACCCGGCCGCTAATCAGGCTGCAGACCCCTTCGGAAATGGCTTCCGGCAGCATTGGAATCTGGCGGTCGGCAAAGTACAGGGAGGTTATCCGACTCCGGGCCTCCTCGAACAGGGCCGTACCAGGCTTAACATAGCGGGCGACGTCGGCTATATGGATACCGACCAGGAAGTTTTCTCCTTTACTTTCCAGATGCAGAGCGTCGTCGTAATCACGGGTGGTTTCCCCGTCGATGGTCAACAACGGCAACTCAGTCAGGTCGCGATAGCCTTCGGCCAGCAATTCGGCCAGCTCCGGTTCGCTGCAGGCGGCAGCCTCGGCCAGAGCCGCCTCGCTGAAGGCGACCGGCACTTGGTGACGAAGTAATCCCAGGTTCTCGTGGGGCTGCCAGTAGCCGGACCGGACCAGCAGTTGATGGATCTCCTCTTCTCCCCTGATTTCCGCCATCTTGACAATTTCCCTGGCCAGGGCGGCTTCCGGGGCTTCGTTGCCGAAAAGATAGTGGTCGGCCAAAAGTTTCAGACACCGATCCGTTGCGGCTCCGGCGGGAAGTGGCAGTTCCTGGCGCAGGGTGTCGATCAGAGCCAGACATTCACTCTGGAAGGTCTCCTCGGAGTGGGCCCGCTCAGCCCGTTCCCGCAGCTGGGCCACTACCTCGGGGCGATGGACCAGGACCCGTCCTTCACGAAACTTGAAGAAAAAACGATCTTCGAACACCGCCCGCAGAAAAGCGGCCACCTGATCTTCATCGGCGTCCGCCCCGAAACAGAGGTCGGCCAGAAATTCCGGGCTGAAGGTCTCGGTCGCCTCAACACTGGCCAGCTCCCAGAGTTCTTCCAGATTGACGGTAGCCGCCAGCTCCCGGCGCCTGAGGTTCACCCCCTGCAGTAGCTCCTGGGCCGCCTCCCGGGTTAAAACAGTCACCGCTCCGGCAGTCTGGTGCATAGCGCGGATCTGGGGCAGTTTGACCTCGCGTCCATTCTGATTGAGGAGCCGCAAACGCTTGTCCTCGATTGCCAGGACCATGGCGCAGATGAACTTGCCGTGCTCGATATATTCAACAATCCTGCCCGTCAGGGCCATAAGCGATCCCTTACTTTAGAAAAATCGGCCGCCGAAGTTCAACCCGGCCCGATGATCGTTTAGTATCTTCCGGCCAGTCCGGCAGACCGGCGAACCGAAATAAGGCTGTAAATGGGGGGCGGCGAGAAGTTGCTCGGCGCGGTCGATTAAGTTATACGATTGAAATGGACTTTGATTAAGCATGGCATCATCCTTGAAAACGGCTATATTGTCAACCGCAAGTCCACTGAAGAAAAGGAACAAGATAAGCATGAACAGCGAAGCACAAGTTAAATCCGGCATTGTCGCTCTGGTCGGACCGCCCAACGTCGGCAAGTCCACCCTGCTAAACCGGTTTCTGGGCCAGAAAATCTCCATCGTTTCGCCCAAACCGCAGACCACCAGAAACCGCATCCTCGGCATCGTCAACGGCCCCGACCACCAGGTGGTCCTGCTCGACACCCCTGGCATTCACCATGCCCGGAGCCCGCTGAACCAGGAGATGGTCAAGATTGCCCTGGAAACCTTGGCCGAGGTGGACCTGATCCTCTTCTTGATCGATGTTACTATGCCGCTGCCCACTCCATCCAGTAACCCGGCCCGTTATCTGGAAGGAAGAAAACAGCCGACGATCCTGGTTTTGAACAAGATCGATCTGGTGACCCCGGAAAAACTGCTGCCCATCCTCCAGGCCTATCAGGCGCTTTTTCCTTTCCAGGCCATCATCCCCATTTCGGCCAAAACCGCCGACGGCACCGATCTGCTGCTCCGGGAAATTATCGGGCTGCTGCCGGAAGGCCCCCGCCTCTACCCGGACGACATTCCCACCGACGCCAGTGAACGATTTATCGTGGCCGAGATCATCCGGGAGAAGATCTTCCTGCAGACCACCCAGGAAATCCCCTATGCCACGGCGGTGGTGATCGACCGCTTTCAGGAGAATCCGGAACGGGGATTGGTGACCATCGACGCCACCATCCTGGTCGAGCAAAACTCCCAGAAGGGCATTATCATCGGCAAGCAGGGCAGGATGCTGCAGAAAATCGGCACCGCCGCCCGGGGTGACATCGAGCACCTGCTGGACCAGCGGGTCATGTTGAAACTCTTTGTCAAAGTCCAGAAGGACTGGAGCAGAAACCCCCGTTTCCTGAAGGAGCTGGGCTTCTAGTTTAGACCTGCCCTAACCCGCGACCACCGCGGTTCACAAGCTCGCCACCTCCCGCGCCTGCTTTTCTCCTTCTCCCCGACCCGGCCGCATCCCCCGTTTGCCGCCAAGAAATATTGAATAAACAAGGAAAAAGTTATATAAAGCTTATCTTTTCCGCCCTACCGGGGTTGTTCATGATAAAGCAGCCGGACGTCGGCTCTGACGCGTCCGGCCCCAGATAAGGAGAGCACATGTCCGAGGTCCGCGTTCGTTTCCCCCCCAGCCCCACCGGTTATCTCCATATCGGCGGCGCCCGTACCGCCATTTACAACTGGCTGTTCGCCCGAAAACATGGCGGCAAGCTGATTCTGCGCATCGAAGATACCGATGTCGAGCGCTCGACCCAGGCCTCCATTGACGGGATCATCGAGGGACTGGAGTGGCTGGGCATTGACTGGGATGAGGGTCCCTACTTCCAGAGCGAATTCGCCGCTGAGCACTGCGCCGCCGCCGATAAACTGCTGGCCGAGGGCAAGGCCTACAAGTGCTTCTGTACCAAAGAAGAACTCGACGCCAAGCGTGAGGCGGCCATGGCCGCCAAACAGTCCCAGGTCGGTTACGACGGCACCTGCCGGCACCTGACTTCGGCCCAGGTGGCCGAAAAAGAGGCGGCCGGCCTGACTTCCGTCATCCGCTTCAAGGTGGAGCAACGGCCCGGTTCGGTCAGTTACGACGATAAAGTCTTGGGCCGCATCAGTCGGGCCTACGCCGAGATCGAGGACTTCGTCATCGTCCGCTCCAACGGCAAACCGCTTTATCTGCTTTGCAACGTGGTGGACGACATCCGCGACCGGATCAGTCATATCATCCGGGGTCAGGACCATATGACCAACACCATCCGCCAGGTCCTGCTTTACGAGGCCCTGGGCCGGCCACTGCCGGTCTTCGCCCATATGCCGCTGACCCTGGACCTGAACAAGGCCAAGATCTCCAAGCGCAGCCACGGCGAGATCGTCGCCGTCCAGTTCTACAAGAAGAACGGCTTCATCCCCTGGGCCCTGGTAAATTTCCTGGCCCTGCTGGGTTGGAACCCGGGCGACGACCGGGAAATCTTCTCCCGCGAGGAACTGATCGAGTCCTTCACCCTGGAAAGGATGACCAAGTCCAATTCGATCTTCAATTACCGCAAGGACGATCCCAAATTCTTCACCGATCCCAAGGCGATCAGCATCAATGCCCATTATCTGCGGACCATGCCAGTGGCGGAGATCGGCGCCATGGTCAAGGTGGAGCTGGAGGAGGCCGGTCTCTGGGACCCGGCCTACGACGGCGAAAAACATCAGTGGTACCTGAAGACCATTGACATGCTTCGGGAACGCTTCCATACTTTGAAGGATTTCGTCAGCCTGGGCCGCGCCTTCTTCGCCGACGATTTCGAGATCGATCCCCAGGCCCTCGAAAAGAACGTCCTCAAGCATCCGGACCTGAAGACCTGGCTGCCGATGCTGGCCGACCGTTTCGAGGCCATGGCGGAAATAACCCCAGAGGCGGCCGAGAGCGCTGCCAAAGGGCTGGCCGAGGAACTGGGCATCAAGCCGGGCATCCCGATCAACGCGGCCCGCGCCCTGATCACCGGCCAGGTCAAGGGACCCAGCATGTTCGAGCTTTTCGGTCATTTTGAGAAGGACAAGGTGGTGGAACGGTTGCGACGGGTGGACCGGGTTTTTGCCGCCGCCGGGAAATGAACTCCCATGACAGCCTCAAGCAATATGAAATGATTGCTTCGCTGAATCTAGCAATGACAAAGCCGGAGGCCAAGAAACCAATCTCCGGAGTTAACCGATTTCCCCGATCCATCTAACGTGTAGGGTGCGATAAGCTAAGCGCATTGCACCAGGACCTTGACGAGATAAACCCATGAGCAACGACAGCCCGATCCGCGACTTCATCCGCAAGATCATCGACGACGACCTGGCCACCGGCAAGCACACCGAGATCGTTACCCGCTTTCCGCCGGAGCCCAACGGCTACCTGCACATCGGCCACGCCAAATCGATCTGTCTGAATTTCGGGATCGCCAGGGAATACCCCGAATCCCGCTGCCACCTGCGTTTCGACGACACCAACCCGAGCAAGGAAGAGCAGGAGTATGTCGATTCAATCAAGGACAATGTCCGCTGGCTGGGCTTCGACTGGGGCGAGAATCTCTACTTCGCCTCGGACTACTTCGATCAGCTCTATGAGTTCGCCGAGCACCTGATTAAAAACGGCAAGGCCTTCGTCTGCGACCTGACCCCCGACCAGATCCGCGAGACCCGCGGCACCCTCACCGAACCGGGCACCAACAGCCCTTACCGGGAGCGCAGCGTCGAGGAGAACCTGGACCTCTTCCGCCGCATGCGGGGTGGCGAGTTCCCCGACGGCAGCCGGGTGCTCCGGGCCAAGATCGACATGGCCTCCGGCAACATCAATATGCGCGATCCGGTCCTCTACCGGATCTTAAGGGCCAGCCATCACCGGACCGGCGACAAGTGGTGCATCTACCCGATGTACGATTACACCCACCCGATCTCCGACGCCCTGGAGCACATCACCCACTCGCTCTGCACCCTGGAGTTCGAGGACCACCGGCCGCTCTACGACTGGACCTGCGACAACACCCCGGTGCCCTGCCATCCCCGCCAGATCGAGTTCGCCCGCCTGAACCTCTCGTATACCGTGGTCAGCAAGCGCAAGCTCCTCAAGCTGGTCAAGGGCGGCCATGTCGAGGGCTGGGACGACCCGCGCATGCCGACCCTCTCGGGGATCAGGCGGCGCGGCTACACCCCGGCGGCGCTCAGGATGTTCTGCGACAAGATCGGCGTCGCCAAGAAGGATTCGGTCATCGACGTGGCCGTCCTCGAGCATTGCATCCGCGAGGATCTGAATGAAAAGGCCCCCCGAGTCATGGGCGTGCTGCGCCCCCTCAAGGTGGTCATCGACAACTACCCGGAAGACCAGGTCGAGGAGATGGAGGCCCAGAACCACCCGCAAAATCCCGACATGGGCACCCGGAAGGTCCCCTTTTGCCGGGAGATCTACATCGAACAGGACGACTTCCTGGAAGAGGCGCCCAACAAGTTCCACCGCCTGGCCCCGGACCGCGAAGTGCGGCTGCGCTACGCCTACGTGGTCAAACTGGCCGGTGTGGTTAAAAACGAGAACGGCGAGGTTACCGAAGTCCACTGCACCTACGATCCGGAAACCCGCGGCGGCAACACCCCGGACGGCCGCAAGGTCAAGGGCACCATCCACTGGGTCTCCGCCCGCCACGCAGTGGACGCCGAGATCCGGCTCTATGATCGTCTGTTTACCGAGGAAGCGCCGGAGAGTGACAAAGACAAGGAGTTCGTCGAGCACCTGAACCCAAACTCCCTGGAGATCCTGGCGGACTGCAAACTGGAACCAGCCCTGGCCGAAGCCCGGCCGGAAGCCAGCTACCAGTTCGAGCGCACCGGCTATTTCTGTCTTGATCAGAAAAGCTCGCAGCCGGGCAAAGCGGTCTTCAACCGCACCGTCACCCTCCGCGATTCCTGGGCCAAGATCAACAAATGAAATAGGGAAACCATACCCTTCAAGTCAAACAAGGTCTCGAAAGTTGGGCTTCATTTAATTCGACCCAACCTCCCAGGATTGAACCACAAAAAGAAAGGCGGCCGGGATTAATCCGGCCGCCTTTCTTTTTTGCTATTATTCACTTACTCAGGCAACAACCGCCATCTCCTTCCGGCGTTTCTTCGCCTCGTACATGCTCAGGTCGGCCTCGCTCATCACCTCGAAGAGCTCCCGGTTATGGGTCAGGAGCGCATAACCGGCACAGAAGGAAATCCGCAACCCCTTGGAGTTGTGCACGCCCTTCCAGGCCTCCAGTCGGTCATTGATCCGTTGAATCAGGATTTCGGCCTCGCGATCTCCGGCCTTGCTCATGACGACCAGGAATTCGTTGACCTCGAATCGGAAGAGCAGATCCGTCCCCCGGATCTCTTTCTCCAGAATGGCGGCACATTCCTTGAGAATCTTGTCCCTGAAGATGCGACCATGTACGGCGTTTATTTCATTGAAACCGTCAACGTCGATGACCACCAACGCCATGGTATCCCGATTGCGGTTGACCCGTTCTACCTCATGCGGAATGTACATGTCGAAAAAACGCCGGTTCTTGAGACCGGTCAGAGGGTCGTGGATGGCCAGCTCCTTCAATTCCTGCTGGCGAGAATGCAGGTTATGGATCAGGGTGATGATTTGTTCCTGGATTTCGGAGACCGGATCCTTGCAGACATTGATTTGGTAAATTTCACACTCGCAGCAGTTGGTTATTCCCGCTCGATGCTTCCCCACCAGGTTGGAACCGTTTAGTGAACCGGCCAACAGCCAGCAGCGCCCGCTCTCACTTTTATAGGCGGGGCAATCGGTCTTGGCGCAATTCTTCTCTTCCCAGCAGCGAAACTCGACATTTTTGCCGATCGAGGCGATCCAATCATCCCAGGCCCGATCATCTTGCTGCAAAGACATCTCGATGAAAGAGCGAAGATTCGAGGTGATACTCTCCAAAGACGGATCAAGTCCAGCAGCGTCAACAGCGGCTTTGTTCTCCATGCGAATTTACCCCCTGTTAATACCCCCTGTTAATCCCCCTTTATCACCAGGCGATCCTTGCCAACCCTCTGACTAAAGCTCGCAAAACTGAATAAGTATATAACCTCCCGCAGGTTTCCGACAACCAATTTCTAGCCCATCAATTCAACTGATTTCAGGGGCCGTTTTTAGACAGGCATCACCTCGGGGGCCCGAGCGGCCCGTTTAGAAAGAACTGCCAGTGTCCCGTTTGGGAAGCAGTGTTCAGTAATTGTCGAGGGTTTGTGGTCCAAGGCCAGGCGCTTAAACGAAGGCAGAGCAGCGCTATGTTGAGTTTTTGGCAACGCAGCCAGGGGCCCCGCGAGGTCCGGCAATTACTACACAGGACTAACCAAACGGGACACTAGCGCCGGCCAGAAAAGAACTCTTCGGCTAGATCGACATCCTGCTTGCTGCCGATAATCAGCGGCACCCGCTGGTGCAGATCCTCCGGCATAATGTCCATGATCTCGCGCCCGTCGTCGGTGATCGCCCGGCCGCCTGCCTGTTCGGCGATGAAGGCCAGGGGCGAGGCCTCGTAGAGCAGCCGGAGTTTGCCCCCCGCCTTGGCCGGATTCTTGGTATCGCGGGGGTAGAGGAAGATGCCGCCGACGATCAGGTTGCGGTGAAAGTCGGCGACCAGGGAGCCGATATAGCGGGCGCTGTATGGACGGCGGCTCTGCTTGTCCACCGTTTTCAGGTATTCGATATAGCGATGCATCTCCGGGTGCCAGTAAGGGCTGTTGCCCTCGTTGACGCTGTAGTACTTGCTACGTTCCGGCATGCGGATATCCGGGTGGGAAAGGTAGAACTCGCCGACCGTGGGATCCAGGGTGAAACCATGCACCCCATCGCCGGTGGTGTAGACCAGCATGGTGCTGGAACCGTAAATGATGTAGCCGGCCACCACCTGCTTTTTGCCGGGTTGCAGCAGGTCGGCCTCGGAGCCCGGCAAACCGGTGTTATGGGCGCGGTGGATGGAGAAGATGGTGCCGATGCTGACGTTGACGTCGATGTTGGAGGAGCCGTCCAGGGGATCGAAGGCCAGGGTGTACTTGCCTTCCTGCCCGGCGACCACGGGAATGGCGTCGGCCTCTTCCTCGGAGGTCATGATCGCGACATAGCCGCTGCCGGCCATGCGGCGCTTGATATTATGATTGGCAAATTCGTCGAGCTTCTGGACCTTCTCGCCCTGAATATTGGTCTTGCCGGCCTGGCCCAGAAAATCGCCGAGCCCGGCCATGTTGACCTCGGCGGAGATGGTTTTGGCCGCCACGATCAATTCGCTCAAAAGGCCGGAGAGATCCCCGGTGGCCTCCGGGTGCAACCTCTGGCTGTCGAGGATATGGCGGCTGACCGTGATGCCGTAAGATTCCTTGATCATTTCCCTGCTTTCCTCATCTGGTTTATGGTAAATTACGGTACCGCCGCCCGGTTTACTGGTCAACGGGAAATTCGCCTGAAGATACCTCAGAAATCCGCAAATGACAATGACCTGCAGATGACTTCCCCGGCCGCTTTCGCTAACCGCGCCTTTCTGCCAATTGGCGACTGGCGCTCCTACCGCACCCTGCTGACCGCCAACCCAGGCTTCCGCCGCCTCTGGTTGGCCGGGGTGATCAGCCAACTGGGCAACTGGTTCAACTATATCGCCATCTTCGTCCTCTTGACCAGACTAACCGGCAGCGGTCATGCAGTCAGCTGGTTCCTGATCTCCAAGTTCCTGCCCACCACCTTCCTGGGGCCGGCCGCCGGTATCCTGGCCGACCGGCTGCCGCGCAAGCTGATCATGATCGTTTCCGATCTGCTCCGAGCGGGCATCGTCCTGGCTTTTCTCCTGGTCCATCGCCCCGATCAGGTCTGGTTGGTCTACCTGCTGGCCTTTACCCAGGAATCGATCTGGACCTTCTTCGATCCCGCCCGGCAGGCCAGTGTTCCCAACCTCTGCCGCCCCGAGGAACTGAACGTCGCCAACGCCTTGAGCGGAGCGACCTGGTCGATCATGCTGGCCTTCGGCGCCGCCCTGGGCGGGGTGGTCACCGCCCTGGTCGGCTGGCAGTTTGCCATTATGGTTGACGCCGCCACCTTCCTGATCTCAGCCATGCTGCTCTCCACCATCAGCCTGCCGCCGCCGGTCGTCGGATCTGGCCGGCCTACGGGCTGGCGCAGTTACACCGGCCTGCACGACCTGATCGAAGGGATCGGCTACGTCAAGGACAACCGGGAAGTCGCCGCCCTGCTCCTGGTCAAAAGCGGCTGGGCCCTTTCCGGCGGAGTCCTGGTGCTGCTGACCTGGTTCGGGGAAAGAGTCTTTAGCGGTTTCGGGGCCGGCAGCGGCAGCGGCGTCCTTTACTCCTGCCGTGGTTTGGGCGCCGCCATCGGCCCTATCATCGCCTGGCGCTTGCTGGGCGACAGTCGGGGGCAAATGTACCGCGCCATCGGCATGTCCTTCTTCTTCGCGGCCGGCGCCTATCTACTCTTCAGTCAGAGCGGGAACCTGCTAACCGGTGCCATCTTTATCATGCTCGGTCATTTGGGCGGTTCGGTGCAGTGGGTTTTTTCCACCAATCTGCTGCAGCGGACCGTGCCGGACCGATTTCGGGGACGGGTCTTCGCCGCCGAGATGGCTCTTTTGACCTTGGTCCTGAGTCTTTCCACCTGGTTTACCGGCGCCGCCCTAGATCACGGCCTCGATCCCCGAACCGTCGCAATCCGGCTGGCCCTGCTCTTCCTGCTGCCCGGCACCCTCTGGTTTGGGTGGCTGATTTACAGAAATCTCACTCAAAACAAGGGTACATCATGATCTTCGACCAGCTGGATAACCATCGCTTCTATCCTCTGGGTTCGGCCTGGATAGAGGCCTTTGCCTTTCTACTGACAGCCGATCCGGAACTGGCCGCCGGCAAGTATCACCTGCGCGGTGACCAGCTCTTCGCCATCGTCATGGACTACCGGACCCAATCCATCGAAACCAGCGAACTCGAAGCCCATCGTCGCTACCTCGACATTCAGATGCTGCTTTCCGGCCGCGAGGGGGTCGGCTGCCACTTGGTCCCAGACCTGCAGGTGGTACAATCTTATGACCCCGTCAAGGACGCCGAGCTTTACCAGCTTCCCTCGACCACCCCGGCCCGATTCGTCCTCACCCCCGGCACCTTCCTGGCCCTCTTCCCCCATGACGCCCACATGCCCTGCCTGACTCTTGATCAAGGCCCGGAACCGGTGCGAAAGGTAGTGGTAAAGTTGGCCATGGATTTACTCTCGCGCCCTTCCTGATCGAGACCAAAAACATCCAACCCGGAATCTCCGCTTGACAAATATCCGTTGGCGGCTACCATATAGCCACATGGCAATATGGCAAAAGGAGAATAAGATGAAACCGTTTATCCGCGTTATGAAGGCCTTGTCCGACCCCAACCGGGTTAAGGTCATGAAAATGCTCGGCATCCGACCCCTGTGCGTTTGCGAGATCACTTTCATACTGGGGTTGGCCCAGCCCACCGTTTCCAAGCACCTGAAGGTTCTGGAGGAAGCTGGGCTGGTGGAATCCTGGAAGGAAGGCTCCTGGGTTAATTACCGGCTGCCTGGTCAGCCGGAAAACCGTTATGCCGCCGAAATGTTGAACCGGCTGCCGGACTGGCTCGAAGAAGAACCACTGATCCGGGAAGCCCGGAGCAAAGTGGCCACGGTTGACCGTCTTCTGATCTGTGCCGCCTGAACAAACTGCCTTAAGGAATGAACCGTATGGAAACCCCGAATAACCCGCCCTGTGCCTGCAGCGCTGCGCAAACCCCCGTATCAGCCACGCTCCGCCGCCCTCCCTTCTCCCGGGCCGTAAGCGCGCTACTGATCCTGGTCTTGTGGTTTGTCGTCTATCACCAGCTCGAACCGCTATCCCGCTTCCTGGCCTTCGACCTGGCTGGGCTGGCGCCGGAGAGCCGGGGGGGCTCCGCCCTCCAGTTCTTTCTTTATGACACCCCCAAGGTTTTGATGCTCCTGGCGCTGGTAATCTACGGTGTCGGCATCATCCGGACCTTTTTCACTCCGGAGAAGACCCGCGCCATCCTGGCCGGCAAAAGCGAGGCGGCCGGCAACGTTCTGGCCGCCTTGCTGGGCATCGTCACCCCTTTCTGTTCCTGCTCGGCGGTGCCCCTGTTCATCGGCTTCGTCACGGTCGGGGTGCCGCTGGGAGTGACCTTTTCCTTCCTGATCGCCGCGCCGATGGTCAACGAGATCGCCCTGGTCCTGCTATACGGCCTCCTGGGCTGGAAGATCGCCGCCCTCTATCTCGCCACCGGCCTGCTGGTGGCCATGGTGGCCGGCTGGGTCATCGGCCGTCTGGGCATGGAACGACACATTGAGGGCTGGGTGACGGAAATCCGGACCAGCATCGACTCTACACCGGATCAGCGAATCAGCTGGGATGAGCGCTTCAGGGCCGGACGTGAGGCGGTAGTCGAGATCGTCGGCAAGGTCTGGATTTATGTGATCGCCG
This sequence comes from uncultured delta proteobacterium, assembly GCA_963807225.1. Classification (GTDB taxonomy): domain Bacteria; phylum Desulfobacterota; class Desulfobulbia; order Desulfobulbales; family JAGXFP01; genus JAGVGT01. The sequence goes on from CAWEAD010000007.1 coordinate 77,883, forward strand.
GGATCGCGGTAGGGGCCGGGATCCACGGCTACGTGCCCGAAGGATTCATGGCCTCGATCATGGGCAAATCCGCCTGGTGGAGTGTCCCGGTGGCAGTGGTCGTCGGGGTACCCATGTACTCCAACGCCGCCGGTATCGTGCCGATCATCCACGCCCTGCTGGAGAAGGGTGCCGCCCTGGGCACGGTGCTGGCCTTTATGATGAGCGTCATCGCCCTGTCGCTGCCGGAGATGGTTATCCTGCGCAAGGTGTTGCGCCCCACCCTGATCGCCGTCTTTATCGGGGTGGTGGCCAGCGGCATCCTGCTGGTCGGTTATCTGTTCAATCTGATTATTTAACGACCATGAACCAGGAGAGCGAAATGCTGTTCAGTTTTTTCAATTCTGCATTCTCAATTCTTAATTCTTAATTTAACCGGGAGGTTAACCAATGTTGATTCAAGTTTGCGGGCCGGGCTGCGCCAGTTGCACCAAGACCGAAAAAATCGTCAAGGAAGCTGTTGCCGAGGCCGGAGTTGCTGCCTCGGTGGAAAAGGTCAGCGATTTCGCCGCCATGGCCAAGCTCGGGATCCTTTCCACCCCCTCCGTCATCATCGACGGGCAGATCAAGTGCGTCGGCAAAGTTCCGAATAAGGACGAAGTGCTGGCCTGGATCAAGAAGCCCTGAGCCATATCTCCATCAAGGAATTCAGGATTCGGCACTCCATCGGCTTCAGCCGGCGGGGGTCTGCATCGCCGGCTTCATAAGGAAAAACCGTTAATCCCTCCCAGGGGGAAGGCCGGGATGAATGAATGTCCTGCAACATCCGCTTTCCCATATTTTCAGCCAGACTAAAGCTGCCGCCAGAAGGTGGAGATTTAACCCTCCTAATCGGGGAAAATCAGGAGAACTAAAGATGAAACGATTTACCCTGATCTGCCGCTGCTGGTGGCGTGGTTACTGAAGAGGCATGTCAATCTAACAATGGCATCTCCCTATTTCATTCGTAACCACTTGAGGCATTAAAATGAACCAAAAAAGCTTTCTGCTCATCCTCGGCCTGGCCGGGTTCGTCGTCATGGCCGACAATTGGGTGGTGTCACCCATTCTGCCGGCCATTGCCGGTGGTCTTGGCATTCCGGTAACCCGGGCCGGGCTGTTGATCTCCGCCTATATGATTCCCTTCGGGCTCTTTCAGTTGATCTTCGGGCCGCTGGCCGACCGTTACGGCAAACGGCAGATCATCACCGGCTCGATGATCATCTTTACCATCGCCACCGGCCTCTGCGCCCTTGGCTCGACGCTGAGCGACCTGGCAATTTACCGGGCCTTGACCGGCGTTTTCGCCGCCTGCGTCATGCCGGTTTCCCTGGCCCTGATCGGGGATCTGTTTCCCATGCAGGAGCGCCAATCGGCGATCGGCACCTTTATGGGCATCTCCTTTCTGGGCCAGGGCCTGAGCATGGCCATCGGCGGCAGTATCGCCTTCTTTCTGGACTGGCGCTGGGTCTTCGCCCTCTATGCCGTCCTGGCCGCCGTTTCTACCCTGCTGCTGTTCACCCTGGGCCGGCACATCCCTTCGCAGAAGAACCCGCACAGCCATTTTATCCGCCCTTATTTCACTCTGCTGGGCCATAGCCAGAGCGCCTGGACTTACCTGGTCGTAGCCCTGGAAGGCGGCTTGATCGTCGGTTCCTTCTCCTATCTCGGCGGCTTTCTCGAAAATCAGTTCCACTTCAATTATCTCAAAATCGGCATGATCATGACCGCCTTCGGCGTCATGGCGGTAATCGGTGGTCGCCTGAGCGGCAAACTGGCCGGCAAACTGGGGCGTCGGAGAGTGCTGCTGATCGGCCTGGCCTGCGCCACGATGGCCAATGGTTTGTTTGGGACCATCGGGACCAATCTGGTCGGGGTGGTCTGCGGGGTCGGTCTCCTGGGCTTTGGTTTCATGCTGGCCCACTCCTCCCTGCTGACCCGCGCTACCACGTTCGCCAAGCAGGCCCGAGGCGCCTCGATGTCGCTGGTCGCTTTCTGCTTCATGGGCGGCGGCGGGGTCGGCACCGCCATCGGCGGCCAGATCATTGCCGCCTCTTCCTACCTGAAGTTCTTCTCGCTTTACGGCACCCTACTGGCAGGGTTGTTGATCCTGGCGGCTCTGGTCATCCGCCACGAACCCCACCTGGAAACGGAGTAAACATGACCCGAAAGTCGGCACGCAACCATGACTATGACCAGCACCATGGCCTCACGCCAGGTTGCGCGCTTACTTCCGGCGCGGCGGCCAACCTCACTTGTTAACTGGAGAACTCCACCATGAAACAATTGCTCATCACCGCCCTGATCGTCCTGACCTTTCTGGCGACCTCGGGTTGCTCCAAGGCCGACGGCACCACTAAAACCTCCGAAATCGTCCCGGGTATTCCGGTCAAAGACACCGTCACCCTCGTTGACCTGGGGGCCACGACATGTATCCCGTGCCGGCTGATGGCGCCGATCCTCGAGGAACTGAAGGAGGAGTATCGGGGCCGGGCAGAGGTGATTTTCATCGATGTCTGGGATAAGAGCAACGAAGGGAAGGCACAGGCCTTCAAGATCATGGCGATTCCCACCCAGATTTTTTTCGACAAACAGGGCCGAGAAGTCATGCGGCACAGCGGTTTCTTTGACAAGCAAGCCATCGCCGCCAAACTTGAAGAACTGACGAAGCAATAAACATGGAGGCCTTTCGACTCAAGCTCACGGCGGGGCTCCGGACATAGTTCGATGGGCCCTGGAAACGCCCCTGCCAAATATCCGGGCCGCGACCTGCTGCCGCCTTTCCTGCGGTGAGTTCACCGGGCGTGAGGCAATTTGTCGCACCTTCGTGCATTCGGGGCAAGGATATGAGACGATACTGCAGGAGCTGAGCCGCCAGGCGTTCTGTCGGGCCTGCGTGTGCCGCTGAGACTTACCGGTCTCCCGGCCCTGTCGGGAGGCGAATCGGTCCAGGCCACATATTCGATTCCGAGGGGAAAATGAATATCACAATGCTTCTGCACCGCAAATTCGTCTGGGTCGGTCTGCTGCTGCTCCTGCCGGCTACCCCGGCCCCCGCCTACACCATCCAGGAACTCCTGGCGGCGGCCGCCCATCATCCCAATGTGGAGGTGAGCGAGCTCTCCGCCCGGGAAGGGGTCCTCCGGGAAGAACAGGCCAGCGCCGCCCTCTACCCCAAAGCCAATCTCTTCGGCCGGGCGGAGATTTACAATTCCCCCACCAATCTGCGGCCCATGCCGCCCACCGAGGTCAATTTCCAGGCCGGCGATTCGCTCCCCTTTTCCCGGGAGATTCTTCGCTACGGTCTGTCGGTGGAGACGCCACTCTATGTCGCCAAGATCTATCGGCTGCGAGAAAAGTTGCAGATCCTGGCCGAAAAAAGCGCCATCGCCAGCCGGATAAATCTGGTCAGCCGCCAGGCCGCCGTGGTCGCCCTGAACAGCGGCTATACCTACCTGCTCCAACTGCGGGCGGCCTTGGAGTCCCGCCGGGCCTCCCTGACCAAGACCCGCGACGACCTGCGCCTCAAGGTGGAGAACGGCCGAACCCCCGAGGCGGAGCTGCTGAAGATCGACAATTCGCTGATCGGTCTCGCGCAGCAGGAGAACGCGCTGGCCCAAAGAATCCTCGATCTCCAGCGGGATCTGCAAAAATTCACCGGTCTGGAAGTAACCACCCCTGCCCCCATGGCCCTGGTGGAACCTCCGTCCGGCAGCGAGCTGATCGGACTCAAGCTGGAGGAGACCGAACTGGCCGGGCAGCAAAAGGAGCTGGAGCGGGCTCGGGCCGGCCACTATCCGACCCTCTCTCTCTATGGCACCCTCTCGGGCAATGACGGGCGCGCCTACAATACCGATGAGCATATATTCCGCCCCTATAACTTTGCCGGAATCGTCTTGAGCGTACCGATCTACGACCGCACCATCGGCGCCGAGGAACGCCTGGCTGAACTGAGCGAAAGAAAGGCGGAGCGAAAAGTGGCCGACACCCGCATCGAACTCACTGCCCTGGAACAGGACCTCAAGGCCAGGTTGCCGGTGGTTGAGGCCGGCCTGGAACTGGCCGAACGGGCGCGGGACAACAATCAACAGTTGCTGGACATAGCCCGGCACTCGTTTGAACTAGGCCGCACCACCACCGAGGAATATCTGCGCTACGAGGCCCAAATGCTCGATTCCCAGGCCAATATCGCCAAGGCCCGGGATGAAAATTGGCAGATCCTTACCAAACAGTCCGTTCTGTACGGTCTCGACCTCAAAGGAATCGTCAAATGAAAAAGCTGACTCTGGCAATTGTCCTGGTTCTCATCGTGGTCGGGGCCGTGGGGCTTTTGGCCAAACGGAAGAGTGATCTGGCCAAGGTGGTACCCGCCCAGGTCTTGCCGGTGGTGGTCGAGGCCGTTGACCTGAGACGGCAACCGGTCACCCTGACCCTGCCGGCCATGGGAATGGTCACCTCAAACCTCTCCACCACTCTTTCCACCAGGATCAGCGGCCGGGTCTTGAAGGTCCTGAAAAAAGAGGGGGATGTGGTGAAGAAGGGCGAGCTTCTGGCCACCATCGACGCCGGAGATCTGACCGCGAAAAAGGCCGGACTGGCAGCCAAAATACAGGGGCTGGAATTCCAGATCGGGGCGGCCGAGGAGAACGGCAAGGCGGCCGAGGTCAGCCTGGCCGCGGCCCGGGAGACCCATGCCCGGACCCTGCAACTGCTCGCCGTCAAGGGCGCCTCCGTCGAGGAATCTCGCCGGGAGGAGGCCGAGATCGCCGGGCTGGAAGCGCGTCTGACCACCGCCCGTAACACGGTCTCCAGCTTGCGCCAGGAACAGGACGCCCTGACCCAGAACATCAAAGAGATCGAGGCGCTGGCCGACTACGCCTCCATTACCGCCCCCATCGCCGGGACCGTCAGCCAGCGGCTGATCATGCCCGGCGACCTGGCCCTGCCCGGCAAACCCTTGTTTCGGATCGCCGCCGGCTCCGGGCTCTACCTCAATCTGACCCTGCCCGAGACGGTGACGGCCCGAAGCATCATCCTGCAGGGGAAGGAACTACCCCTGACCGCCAAGAACGAGGCCTCCGCCACCGGCCTGGCCCAGTTCGTGGCCCCGCTGCCCGAAGGAATCGTGGCGTTGGAGGGGCAGTACCTCAACCTCCGGGTGGTGGTCTATGAGGGGGAGAACACCCTGGTGCCGGTGGCCGGTCTGCTCAGCGTCGGCGGCGAATCCTTCGTCTTTATCGAGCAGGCGGGGCAATCGGTGCAGACCAGGGTCGATATTATCGCCCGGGGCAGCGAAGGGGTGGTGGTCGCCCAGGAACTTGCCGACAAGAAGATCCTGTTGGCCAAGCCCGACCTTCTCCTGCGGATCGCCGCCGGGGTGCCGGTCCAATTGCTCTCCGGAAAGGAACGGGCCAATGACTGAGCAGCCTGAGACGAAAAAGGGGCTGTTCGATTTCTTTCACACCCGCCCCTACCTGCTGTACAGCTTGATCGGAGCCTTTTTCGTGCTCGGAGTTTACGGGCTGGTGGTCATGCCCAAGAACCTTTTCCCCGATTCCGATCGCCCCACGGTGATCGTCATGACCCAGGTACCCGGCGCCACCCCCGACGTGGTGGCGGCCACGGTCAGTAAACCCATCGAGATGGAGCTTTCCTCCCTGGCCCTGATCCGCCAGGTCAGCTCCACCAATATCGCCGGCATCTCCATCGTCAGCGCCGAGTTCGAGTATGCCAAGGGGCTCGACCCGGCCGCCCTGGATGTCAACAACGCCATCAACAAGGTGCGGGCCAAGCTGCCCCCTGGCACCAACCCCTCCATCTATACCACCGGCGCCTTCACCCTGCCGGTGGATGTCTTCGCCCTCTCGCCGAAGGACGGGAACCTCAGCCTCGACGATCTCCGCAAACTGGTGGACAGCGACATCAAACCGGCCCTGCTCCGCAATCCGGCCATCGGCAACGTCGAGGTCTTCGGCGGCTATCAGTCGGCCATCACCATCCACATCGATCCCTTCAAGGCCCGGGCCATTGGCGTGCCCCTGGATAAGGCCGCCGCCGCCATCCAGGCCCTGGACCGGGATCTGCCGGTGGGTTTTGCCAAGGGAGAAGATTCCTTCTACACCATCACCGTTTACGGCGAGCGGGACCGGGCGGACGAGTTGCGGCTCCTGCCGATCCTGCCCAATGTGAAATTAGGCGATATCGCCACCATCGCCTGGGAGCACCAGACCCGCTTTTCCGGCTACCTGGGCAACGGCAAACCGGCCATCGCCGTGGCCATCCAACGGGCCCCCGGCGGCTCTCTCCTGGACACCTCCAAGGCGGGGCGGAGCGAGATCGAGAAATTAAAAGCCCGCTACCGCAACATCGATTTTCAACTCACCGACACCCAACGCATCCTGATCGAGACCGCCAACACCAACATGCTGGAGGCACTGCGGGACGCCATCATCTTCACCCTGCTGGTGATTCTCCTCTTCCTGGGCAATTTCCGGGCGATCGTCGCCGCCCTGGCCTCGATCCCCATGGTTTTTTTCGCCACCATCGCCATCCGCTGGCTCACCGGCGGCGACCTGAACATCGTGGTCTATACCGCCATTATCCTGGCGCTGGGCATGCTGGTGGACGACGCGGTGGTGGTGCTGGAGAACATCGAACGCCATCTCAAGGAGATGAAGGAGGGGCTGGAACAGGCCATTGTCCACGGCACCAGGGAGGTGGTGGGGCCGGTCTTCGCCGGCACCGTGGCCACCATCGCCATCATGTTCCCCTTTCTCTTCGTCGGCGATTTCCCGCAGCAAATCTTCCGGCAACTGATCTCCACCCTGATCATCGCCCTCCTGGTCTCCTATTTTCTCTCCATCACCTTTATTCCCTCCCTCTGCTTTTACCTGTATCGCAAGGGGCACAAGAAGATACGGCTGGAAGTATGGCTGGAAAAACTCTACGAAAACAGCTTCGGCCGCCTGATTACCCCCTATGTCTCGATCCTGCGTTTTTCCAACGGCGGTAGGGCGGGCCTGCGGCGGCTGCTCATGACCCTGGGCGTTCTGGTGGTCCTGGGTTTGAGTCTCAAGACCGTCATGCCGGTGATCGGCCGCGACCTGATGCCGCCCATGGATACCGGGATCATCAAGGGGCAGGTGAAGTTCTCCGCCAACGAGAGCGTGGAGCTGGTGGAGCAGCGGCTGGCGCCCTTTATCAAGTGGCTGCACAACCAGCCCGAGGTGGTCATGAGTTCCATCACCTTCGGCTCCGAACCGGGGGTGCTCTCCCTGGGCTCGGGGGCGCTGCCCACCGAGGCGAAGATGACCATCAACTGCGTCAACCGTTTTGAACGCAAGAAGGACATCTGGCAACTCGAAGACGAGATCCGCAACCGGCTGATGGGACTGCAAAATGTCAAGGAGGTGGATGTCTTCGACTTCGGGGCCACCCCCATGAGCTCGATCAAGGCGCCGGTGGACACCCGGCTCTACGCCGAGGACTACCACCTCCTGCCTCCGGCGGCAAAAAAGGCGGCCGCCGCCATGGCCGGGGTCAAAGGCTTCACCTCGGTCAACACCAGCTGGGACAACGATTTCACCGAGGCGCGCCTCGATATCGACGCCAACCGGGCTCTGGCCTACGGTCAGACGCCGGTGGGCATCGCCGCCCAGCTGCCCCTGGCCGGTATTCCGGTGGCCCTGAGCGGCAATCTGGTCTCCATGGACACCCAGTTCGTCCGCCTCTATCTGGATAAAAAGTATGCCGACAATCCCGACAACCTGCGCCTGATCCCCGTCCAGACCGCCCGGGGCCCGGTGCCGCTGGCCACCCTGGCGACCATCACTTACGGGCTCACCGCCAACAAGATCGAACGCAACCAGATGCTTTATTCCCTGGATGTCTCGGGCTACCGGCGCACCCGCCCGGTCTCCATCCTCACCGCGGATACGGTGACGGCGCTGCAGAAGGCGGATATCCAAGGGGTCAAGGTCGACCAGCAGGGCGATATCTTCCAGATGAAGGACAGCTTTGCCAGGATGATCAAGGCCATCGGCATCGGCGTGGTCCTGCTGCTGCTCTGCCTGATCGCCATCTACCAGTCAGTGCGTCTGGCCGTGGTGATGATCCTGGTCCTGCCGATGGCCATGATCGGCGCCGCTTGGGGGATGCTCGCCTTCAACAAGCCGAGCTGCATGCCCAGCATGGTGGGGATCATGCTCTTGTTCGGCATCATCATCAAGAACTCGGTCCTGTTGATCGACTTTTACCAGCAACACCGCAAGAAAGGCGAATCACCCTTTGACTCCGCCGTCGAATCGGTGCGGGTTCGCTTCCGGCCGGTGCTGATGACCGCCTTCGGCACCATCGCCGGCATGATTCCCATCGCCCTGGAATGGGCCGTGGGCCTGGAAAGGTTGTCACCGCTGGCCGATGTGGCAATCGGCGGCCTGCTGGTCGGCACCATCCTTACTCTCATTTATATCCCGATGTTCGCCTATTGGGTGGAAGGAAAAGACGCCCTGCCGCGACCCAAAGATGAATCTGAATGACCACGGGAACTATAGGCACACCGCGAATGACAGCGGAGCAGGTCGGACTCCAGACCCTCTGGTCGTTGGTCCAGGGATCGCCGCTGGCGATCTTTGCCGTCGACCGGGAAGGTTCGATCCTGGTCTGGAATCAAGCGGCCGAGAACTTGTTCGGTTGGGCGGAACGGGAAATCCTGGGACAGACCAACCCCATTGTTCCAGAGGAGCAGGAAGAAAAATTCCGGGAGTTGCGTGATCGTGCCCTTGCCGGAGAGATTTACACCGGCATGGAACTACGCGTCCGCAGGAAGGACGGTTCGCCTGTCGACATCAGCGTATCCACGGCCCCCCTGCCTGACGAGTCCGGCCTCATTGTCGGGCTCATGGCGGTGGTGGCCGATATCAGCGAACGCAAGCGGATGGAAGAAGCGCTGCGCGAGAGCCTGCGGAAGTCGCACAGGCTGTTCGACGAAATGATCCATGCCTTGGCTTCGGCAGTGGAAAAAAGAGATCCCTACACCGCCGGTCACCAGCAGCGGGTCGCCCGGTTAGCCGGCGCCATCGCCGGCGAAATGGGGCTGCCGGCGGAAAAGATCAACGGCATTCGCACGGCTGCCAGCGTCCACGATATCGGGAAACTCTCCATTCCGGCCGAAATTCTCAGCAAACCGGGGCGGCTGTCGGATATCGAAATGAGTCTCATCAAAACCCATTCACAGGCCGGCTACGAAATTCTGGCTGGGATAGAGTTCCCCTGGCCGATCGCCCGCATCGTCCAACAGCACCACGAACGGAACGACGGCACCGGTTACCCGTGGGGCATTGCAGGCGGCGCAATACTACAGGAGGCGAGAATTCTGACCGTGGCCGATGTTGTCGAGGCGATGGCCTCATATCGGCCATACCGGCCGGCCAACGGAATTGCCCCGGCCCTGGCGGAGATAAAAGCCCACAGCGGCAGCCGTTATGCCCCTGAAGTCGTTGCTGCGTGTCTGACCTTGTTCGACAAAGGATTCAAGCTGGAGTAATTTCATAACAGGGAAACCTGAATCAAAAATCAGGGCATAAGCAGCTGTCAGTGATCCCCCACCCCATATCGCCAGGTAATTTGGCCAACAGGGTCAGGGTCCGAACAAAGTAGAACAACGGATGGCCAAAGCAATGAAGAAATTATCCTTTCTCGACCGCTATCTCACCATTTGGATCTTCCTGGCCATGGGGGCCGGAGTCCTGGCCGGTTACTTGTATCCCGGGATCCGCGACATTATCAGCTCCTTCCAGGTCGGCACCACCAACCTGCCCATCGCCCTCGGCCTGATTCTGATGATGTACCCGCCCCTGGCCAAGGTGCGCTATGAGAAGCTGCACGAGGTCTTCCGCAACCCCAGGGTGCTGGCCCTGTCGCTGGTCCAGAACTGGCTGGTCGGACCGATTCTGATGTTCGGGCTGGCCCTGGTCTTTTTATCCGGACAGCATGAATACATGGTTGGCCTGATCCTGATCGGCCTGGCCCGCTGCATCGCCATGGTCATCGTCTGGAACGATCTGGCCGAGGGTGATACCGAGTACTGCGCCGGACTGGTCGCTTTCAACTCCATCTTCCAGGTGCTGTTCTTCTCGGTTTATGCCTGGGTATTTATCACCATCCTGCCCAAATGGTTTGGTATCGCAGGAGCGTTGGTCGATATCTCCATGGGCCGGATCGCCGAGTCGGTCTTTATCTATCTGGGCATCCCCTTTATCGCCGGGATGCTGACCCGGTTCATCGGCTTGAAAAGCAAAGGCGAGGAATGGTATCGGGAAAAGCTCATTCCCAAGCTCAGCCCGCTCACCCTGGTCTTTCTGCTCTTCACCATCCTGGTCATGTTTTCCCTGAAGGGCGAATTCATCGTTCAACTGCCTTTGGATGTGGTGCAGATCGCCATCCCCCTTTCCATCTACTTTCTGATTATGTTCCTGGTATCATTCTTTATGTCGTACAAGGTCGGCGCCACTTACGAGCAGGCGACCACCCTCTCCTTTACCGCCGCCTCCAACAACTTCGAACTGGCCATCGCCGTGGCCATCGCCGTGTTCGGGATCAATTCCGGCGAGGCCTTCGCCGCAGTCATCGGCCCGCTGGTGGAAGTGCCGGTGCTGATCTCGCTGGTCAGCGTTGCTCTGCTGTTTAAGAAGAAATACTTTCCGTTTGCCCGGCAGACCCCGACCGGCGTCTGTCATCTCAGTTGCCGGGATAGTTGAGGCCGGCGGCTATAAAGATTTCCGTAAAATCAACCAACTTCACAAGGAGCAAGAGATGAGCAAGAAATTCCTGGTAATCATCAGCCATTCCACCGACGATCACGACCGCGCCAACCTGGCCCTGGCCTTTGTCGCCTCCATGCTCAGCGACGACATGGACGTCGCCCTGCTCTTCATGTGGGAAGGGGCGCTCCTGGCCAAGAAGGGGATGGCCGAGACCATCGTCGGCCGTAACATGACCCCGAGCTAAGGATCTCTTCCCGATGATCATGGAGGCCAAGCCCGAGATCATGGTCTGCGCCCCCTGCGCCAAGACCATGGGCATGACCGAAGCCGACCTGATCCCCGGCGCCAGGCTGATTACCGCCCCCACCGCCGTGGCGACCATGAAAGAGCGTGAAGTGATTAACTTCTAGTAATAAACTAGAGGTTAATAAACTGGAGGTGTAATAATGTCGGTGAAAATCAATCGGTCCCTGGTAAACTCCGCCACCAGGCTGGTGGCAATTTTATTGATATTCTTTGCCGTATCCGCCCGGGCCGCCGAAGAGCAACCCACCGCCGGCGAGATTCCGGTCCCGAACACCGTTACCCTGGTCGAACTGGGCGCCGACAACTGCATTCCCTGCCGTCTGCTAGGCCCGATCATCAAGGAGCTCAAGGAGGAGTACCAGGGCCGGGCTGCGGTCGTCAGCATCAATGTCTACAGCCAGCATGAGCGGCCATGGAAGTTCCATGCCCTGGTCACCCCGACCATTATTTTTTTCGATCGCCGGGGGCATGAAACCGGCCGGCACTCAGGCTTTATGGATAAAGACGCCATCGTCAGGGAGCTGGATGGCTTGTTGGCCAAATAGGGAGAATTGATGCTGGATCATTTGTTAATCACCATCACGAGCTGGTTAAGGGTTGACGCGGCCCGGGCCCTGCCCGGCAGTTTTCTGTGGGGCGTGGTCAGTGTACTCCTAAGCCCTTGTCATACTGCCTCGATCCCCTTGCTTTTTGCCTATATCGGCGGTCAGCGGAGCCTTCTGACGCCGCGAGCGGCGGTCCGCTACTCCCTGCTTTTCGTGGCCGGACTCTTCCTGACCATCCTGGCCATCGGGCTGGTCTGCGCCGCGGCAGGGCGCATGCTCGGCGACATCGGACCTTACTGGCAACCGCTGATCGGCATCCTGATGCTCTGGGTGGCCTGGACTTTGTTCCAACCGCCCAGCTGTCCGACCAATCGATCGCTGTTGTCGCGTTGCGTCTTTACCGGGGCCTGGGGCGCCTTCGTCCTGGGCCTGGCCTACGGCTTTCTTTCCGGGGTTTGCACCTTCGGTTTCCTGGCCCCGATTCTGGGGATCATTGCCATTCAGGCCAAAGTGGGCTTCGGCATCGCCATGCTGGCCTTCTTCGCCGCCGGCCACTGCCTGCCCCTGGTCATTGTCGGCATGTTCAGCGCCAAACTCATGGCGCTCCTCGAACGCAGTTCCTGGCAACACGGGATCCTCTATATGCGCCGCCTCGCGGCCCTGGTGATCGCCGGACTGGGCTGTTACTTCCTGGCCCTGACCTTTTGGGCTTGAGCCGAGACAATGGCCGATCTGCCGCTGAAGATCCTCTTCCTCTGTACCGGCAACTCCTGCCGCAGCCAGATGGCCGAAGGCTGGGCTCGCCACCTTAAGGGCGAAACAATCGCCGCCTGGTCGGCCGGTCTGGTCAAACACGGGCTGAATCCTTATGCCTTGCGGGTCATGGCCGAGGCCGGGGTGGACATTTCGGGACAGCGCTCCAAGACCATCGAGGAACTGCCGGCTGTCAGCTTCGATTACGTCATTACCCTCTGCGATCATGCCAGCGAGTCCTGCCCGTATTTCCCCGGCCTGGTCCTGCACCATGGCTTCCCGGACCCGCCCACCCTGGCCGCCGCCTGCACCACCGAAGAGGAAAAACTGGCCTGCTACCGCCAGGTGCGCGACCTGATCCGCGCCTACGTTCTGACCCTGCCGGAAGCATTGCCGCCCCGCTGATCTCCATTGACAAGGTCATCGGGCCGATCTATTTTGTGGTTCACTCAAGCGGTTGTCCCGGGTCCTCCGGCAACCTAATTATCCCTTAACCACATATCCCTCTTGGGGAGGAAAGACCATGCGTCTCTGTGTTGTTTGCGCCGAACAGGGCAGATCGTGTTGCGTAAATCGTGATATCATCGTCAGTCCCGGCGATATCGCCAGGATCACTTCTCATTCCGGCAGTAGCGATTTTTATGAACTGCGGCCGGCCCGATCTCCGGAGTACCTGGAGCAGGACGATGATCCGCTCTGGAATCTATGCACTGTGCAGCTTTGCGGCCGCCGTAAGGTTTTGCGGCATGCCGCTCCTGGGCTTTGCTGGTTCCTGAGCGAAAAGGGCTGCCGTCTGCCCGAGGAGATCCGCCCCCTGGTCTGCCGCCTCCACCCGGTGGAGTTCAACGCCGAAAGAATCACCGGCCTCTCCGCTGATTGTCCCGGCGAGCATCTGGAACCGGGAGACAGCGTTCTGAACAATCTGGCAATGGACCTGGGCCGGGCCGAAGTATGGCGCCGCCAACTCTACACCGAGTTGCACAGCGAAAGACTAAATCGCCCCAAGGCCGCCTGAATCCCTGGCCCCGGATTTTATTCTGGCATCTTCGCCCTCCTCCGGTTTATGAAGGTTAATTATACAGGCAGTGCAATTCGCCTCCGAGGAGAGCAATGATGAACGAACCACTTAAGGCCACCGGCACCCTGGGCACGGCGGCGGTGTTTCTCACCGCCATTTCGACCATCCTGGGCGCCATCATGTTCCTGCGTTTCGGTTACGCGGTGGCCCATGTCGGCTTCATCGGCGCCCTGGCCATCATCCTGATCGGCCACGCGGTGACCATTCCCACCGCCATGGCCCTGGCCGAAATCGCCACCAACCAGAAGGTCGAGGGCGGCGGCGAATACTACATCATCTCCCGGACCTTCGGCCTGATCCCCGGGGCGGCCATCGGCATCTCCCTCTTCCTTTCCCAAGCCGTCAGCGTGGCCTTTTACACCATCGCCTTCTCCGAGGCCTTCCGCCCGGTCTTTGCCTGGCTGGGCAGGGTCACCAGCCTGCAGATCAGCGATGCCCGGATAGTCAGCCTGCCGGCCCTGATTATTCTGGCTGTGGTGGTGATCTACAAGGGCGCCGACCTCGGCCTCAAGCTGCTCTATGGAGTAGTCGGCGTTCTCTTCCTGTCGCTGATTCTCTTTTTCATCGGCTCCGGCCACCTGAGCAATCCCGGTGACTATCACCACCTGATCGAGACGGTCAAAAACCCGGACAACTTTTTCCTGGTCTTCGCCATCTGCTTCCCGGCCTTCACCGGCATGACCGCCGGAGTCGGCCTTTCCGGCGACCTGCGCGATTCACGCAAGGCCATCCCGCTGGGTACCATGGCCGCTACCCTGATCGGCATGCTGGTCTATATCGCCATCGCCTATAAGCTGGCTATTTCCGCCAGCCCGGCCGAACTGGCCGGCGACCAGTTGGTCATGGCCAAGATCGCCGTCTGGGGGCCGATCATTCCGATCGGTCTGGCCTGCGCCACCATCTCCTCGGCCCTGGGCTCCGGCCTGGTAGCGCCCCGCACTCTCCAGGCCCTGGCCGCCGACCAGGTCCTGCCGGGCCGGAGACTGTCAACCTGGCTGGCCACCGGGGTCGGCGCCAACCGTGAGCCCCGCCGGGCCTCCATGGTGGTCTTCGGTATCGCCCTGATCTTCGTGCTGCTGGGCGACGTCAACATCGTTGCTCAAGTCATCTCCATGTTCTTCATGGTCACCTACGGCACCATCTGCCTGATCTCCTTCCTGGAGCATTTCGCCGCCGACCCGTCCTACCGACCGTCCTTTCGCTCCAAGTGGTACATCTCGCTGTTCGGCGCCGCCGCCTGCCTCTGGCTGATGTTCAAAATGAGCCTGCCCTATGCCGTCGTCGCCATCCTGGTGATGACCGGCCTCTACTTCTGGATTGCCTACCATAACCCGGCCCGCCGAGGTCTGGCGGTGATCTTCCAGGGCGCCATCTTCCAGATCAGCCGCCAGCTCCAGGTCTTTCTGCAAAAATCCGGGCAGAAAAGCTCCATGGATCGCTGGCGCCCGTCGGTGGTCTGCATCTCCTCGCATTCCTTCGAGCGGTTGGACGCCTTCAACCTGCTGCGCTGGATCGGCCAGCGCTTCGGCTTCGGCACCTATATCCATTACCTGCCCGGTTATCTATCGCGGGAAACCGTGGCCGATTCCCGGGAGATCTTTCAGCGGCTGGTCCGCCAGACCGACGTCAGCCACAGCAACATCTACATCGACACCCTGGTCAGCCCCTCCTACACCACGGCGGTAGCCCAGGTGGCCCAGCTGCCCGGCATTTCCGGCAAGGAAAACAATCTGATCCTCTTCGAGTTCTCCCGTCAGGACGGAGAAGGCCTGACCGACATCATCGACAACTACCGGCTGCTGCTGGCTTCGGGCTTCGACGTCTGTATCCTCGGCTCCACCTCCCGCGGCTACGGCTATCGTCGAGAGATCCATGTCTGGATCACCCCGGAGGATTTCGATAACGTCAGCCTGATGATCCTGCTGGCCTATATCATCTTGGGCCATCCGGATTGGGAGGGTGGTCAGATCAAGCTCTTCGCCGCCTTTCCCGCTACCGAAATCGACGAACAGAAAGAGAGCCTGCATACCATGATTCGGGAAGGGCGCCTGCCCATCTCGGCCCGCAATATCGAACTTTTGGCCACCGACACCGGGACTTCGCGCAAGGAATTGATCCACCGCCAGTCCCGCGACGCCGACCTGCTCATCCTTGGCTTCATCGGCGAGGCCCTCCAGCATCAGAAGGAAAAGCTCTTCGAAGGCTTTGACGATCTGGGGAATATCCTCTGGGTCAACACCAAGAAGGAGATTCTGATCAACCGGGAGACGAGCGGCGAGCAGAACGGTAAAGCTGAAGCAGTCGAGAGTAATGAATCGGATCCGGAAGAAGTTGTCGCAACCGGGCCGGCTCCGGACTGAGGGAAAACCTCCCTGCCTGCGGTAACGATGGCCTGAATCCCGACCTTCCCGACCTCCTATCGGCCTGATTTTTTTCGGCTTATCGCAAAAAAATCTCTGGCGAAATGGTGTCGACAAGGCTAAAAATTACCAGTCGAAACCAGGAGATCAGGCCACCGTTTTCCGGTTAGATTGAGGGATTAATCATGCCAATGAGCAGTCAACAGGAAAGCATCAGCCCGGCTTACTTGCTCATCCTGCCCGGAGCCGCCCTGCTCTACTATATATCGCGGGCCAATTATCTGCTTTTTCACGGCCTGGTCGAGATATTCAGTGCGGTGATCGCCTGCTGCGTCGCCATGATCGCCTGGCATACCCGTCACCTGGTGCGCCGCCACTTCCTGCTCTTCATCGGCCTTGGTTACCCGTTTATCGCCCTGCTCGGCATCCTGCATACCTTTTCCTACAAGGGCTTGTCGGTATTTCCCAACACCCCCGGAGCCAATCTCCCCACCCAGTTCTGGATCGCGGCCCGTTATCTGGAATCCTGCACCTTCCTGGTCGCGCCCTACTTTATGGCGCACCGCCTGCGCCCCGGACCGGTGCTTGCCGGCTTCACCCTGGTGACCGGATTAATCCTGGCCAGCATCTTGATCTGGCCGGTCTTTCCGAATTGCTACATTGAGGGGGTCGGGCTCACCGCCTTCAAAAAGGCCAGCGAATATCTTATCTCCCTGATCTGGCTGGCGGTGATCTTGGTTCTCCTGGGCCACCGCGACCAGTTCGACTCGTCGGTTCTGCGGCCACTTTTACTGGCTGTGGGATGTAACATCGCGGCCGAGCTTTCTTTCACCCTCTATATCGACGTTTACGGATTTTTAAACTTCAGCGGCCACTTCCTGCGCATCATCGCCGTTTACTTTGTTTATCGGGCCATGATCGAGAAGAATCTGAGAGATCCATACCGCTCTCTTTTCCGGGAGCTTCACTTGAGCGAAGAACGCTACCGCATGATCTATAAGACCGCGCCACTGGCTTTTGTGATCTGGGATCAGGAGTGCCTGGTGACCCAATGGAACGATGCCGCCGAAAAGATCTTCGGTTGGACCGCATCCGAAGTTCTGGGACGAAATTTCTTTCAGTTTCTGGTCCCGGAATCGGACCGCCCGGCGGTGGAAACGGTGGTTGCCGCCCTGCGCCGGGGTGAACTGGCCAACCGCAGCGTCAACGCCAACCTGACCAAGTCCGGCCGGATCATTATCTGCGATTGGAATAATTCCATCCTCCGGGACCGGGAAGGAAATATCAGCAGTGTAATCTCCCTGGGGTTGGACATCACCGAGCAGAAGAAGGCGGAAGAAGTGTTACGGCAGCATTCGGAAATGATCAAGCGTTTCGCCTACTCCGTTGTCCACGATCTGAAGAGCCCGTCCTGCAGCCTCTCGGCCCTGGCCCAACTCTTCCGCCGTAAATACGGCGACGCCCTCGACGACCGGGGCCGTTTATTCTGTGACCAGATCAAGCAGGTTTCCGCACAAATCAGCGACCTGGTCCAGAACATCAATTCCTATATCGTCGCCAAGGAGATTCCCTTGCGGGTGAAAAACATCGAGCTCAGGGAACTGTTGGGCAACCTGCGGGAAGAATTCGCCGGGCGGGTGGCGGAACACCAATTGGAGTGGGATGAACCGGACAATCCGCCGACGATCAGGGCCGACCGAACCGCCCTCCTGCGCATCCTGCGGAACTTCGTCGACAACGCCCTGAAGTATGGCGGACCGAGCTTGAGCCGCATCGAGATCGGCTACCGGGAAACACCAAAATATCACCAGTTGTTCGTCCTGGATGACGGGGTCGGCCTGGCCCCGGAGGCCGAGGCCAGGATCTTCGAAATATTCCAGCGCGGCCAGACCGCCAGCGGCACCAGCGGCGCCGGGCTGGGATTGGCCATCAGTCGCGAACTGGCCGAGAAGATGGGCGGCGAAGTCTGGATCGAAAGACCGAACCACCCTGGTGCCATCTTTTTTATTTCAATCGCCAAAAACCTTTAAAACCGGAACCTCGGAGCACCGACATCAGGGCCCGAGAGATCGCGACCGAAGATTATTCGTCTCGTTGAAGCTCCCGGCCGCCACCTCCTTTGCCGAAGCGTCCCGTCGTAATACCTAAATCAACTAATGATTCTCCTAAACATTAGCCTATCGTTTTTGATAGACTTATTGCAGACTCGATATCGCTGGGAGAATGATGAATAATTTCTTCAGCCACAAACTTGAAAAATATTTTTCCAACCCGGCCTTGAGCTTAAGCGAGCGACGCAAGTCCGTTATTTTTGCCACCTGTCTGCTGGCCATGGCCCCGGCTATCTATTTGTTTGCCGTAATCAATTACCTCGCCGGGCGCCTGCACGGAGAGCTTGACCGGTTTTCTCCTGGCCAGTTGCATGCTGATCTTACTGCTGGTGATGAAATCACTGCCCAGCATCACCAACCCCTTCCGCCTTATCGTCATCGCCGGCCTGGCTACCTTGAGTTATCAACTGATAATAGGCGGGGGCAGCGGCCAAGCTTTTGTCTGGTTTTATTGCTTACCGATGATCGTATTCTACATTTTCGGACTTCGGGAAGGGGTATTCTGGGTTGGCGTTTCCATCGTCCTGACTACCCTGCTCTTTCTATTCTCCCCGGCCCGGGAATTCCACACTTCGCTCGACTCTCTGCGCTTTCTGGTGACCTATACCATTGTGGCCATCATTGCCTACGGCTTGGAGTCCTCCCGCTCTAAATACGCCCAGGAACTACGAGAGGAAAGGGATGCTCTGCATCTCGCGATGCAGCAGGTCAAAACTCTGCGAGGCCTATTGCCGATCTGCGCCTCCTGCAAAAGCATCAGGGATGACCAGGGCTACTGGAATAAGATTGAAACCTATCTAAATGAACACTCCGAGGTCCAGTTCAGCCACGGCATCTGCCCCGCTTGCCTGGAAAAGCTCTACCCGGAAGAATTCGCTGAAATGAATAAGTCAGGAAGCATACCGAGGCAGACGACCAACACCTGACCGCGAAAGCCTGGAGCCTCCAGTTGACGAAGACTGGCCGGTTGTAGTCTACTGATCGACAGGACCCCATTCAAACAACCAGCAGGAGGAGGAAACCATGGCGGACAGCGTTTATCGCATTGTGGAATTTGTCGGGACCAGCAAAGTCTCGTGGGAGGAAGCGGCCAAGAATGCCATTACCATGGCCAAGAAGGAATACAGCGACCTGCGGGTGGCCACGGTCAAGGAACTGGATATGACCATGGAGGGTGAAACGGTTTCCACCTTCCGGGCCAAGGTCAACCTCTCCTTCAAGTATCATCCCTGATTCCGGCCTGAATGATCCAGCCCGGCCCGGTTGATTCAAGGGTCGAGGTTGCCGGGAAGGCAAGGAAGAGTGAGTTCGGCCATACTATTGTATGCCGAACTCACGATGACGCAGCAGGACCGGTAAGATCGGCCCTTGAATCAACCGGGGAAACGCTCGGCCAACAAGTCGTAGATATCGTGCGGGTTGCGCTCGTAGCGCGAGCCGATCTCCTTGATGGTCAAGTCGGCGGAGGCCGCCAGGCCATTCTCGGCCAAAACCTCTTGCACCGCCGCCAGCTCCAGTCCGTAGCGCTGGCAAAGCTCGGCCAGACTCAGCCTTCCCATTCCGCCCGGGGCAACCTTCGGCAGCCCGCCGCTAACCACCTTCTCCCCGACCGCCGGATTCATAATCTCATAGAGCTTCTTGGGCGTGATCCCGTTGTCGCGGGCAATCTCGGCCAGGGTCTGCTTACCCCCGACCACCTTGAGCCCCGCTTCTTGCATGCGAGCCAGGCTGGTCTCCAGATCAAGCTCCGTCTTCTTGGCGAAGGAGGCCAGGCTGGAAAGCTCGGCGTGCCCGTAGGGCGGCTCGCCGTAAATCAGAGCCCCCTCATCTTTGAAGTGATTACCCAGCTCGATAATGCTGGAAAAAGGCGGAAGCTGAAAATAGGTGCCCAGACAGAAAAGCAGACTCAAAAGGAGGGCCAGGTTGAAATTGGCGGTGAAAATCCGGAGATGCCGAGTCTTGTCCTTGAGATAAGCGCTGATGGCCGGCCAGTTGTACCAGGTGTGCAAAACGATGGCGATGAGGAAGAGAACGCCCAGATTAACGTGCAGGTCGGTCCATTGGGGCTTGCTCAACCCCCAGAGCTGCCAGTCGGCCCAGTAGGCCACCCTGCCCTGCGGCATAATGTAAAGAATCACGCTGGTCAGCATCTCCAGCACGAAAGAAATCAGGGCGGTCAGTGACATAATTTTTCGCAGATTCATCGCGGCTTCCTTAAATATTCCCAGTGTTGCGTTGGTTAAGTAAAATTTCCCGGAATGACGGGATGACGAGCCCCAAACCGGTTAGACCAAAAGGCTCTGGAAAAAATATAACACAGGCCAGCCAGAATTTAAGCGTTTTATTAAACAGCTGGCTATTTTTACTTAAATCTGGAAGTTGCCAAGAGGATGAACAGAATAGGAATTACTGGGAAGGTAAAAATAATGTCTTAAACGCTAAGAATAAATGTCGCAACGGCGGTGGTCAGTGGAAAACTGGCCGCAGGCCTGGTTTTCCACTGAACCACTTTGTTTGAAGGGTTAGCCTCCTATGTTTTTCAGGCTATTCAATTGCGCGTGGCAACCAGCCCCATTAAGAACCAGAATAATTAAAAGAACAGTCCAAGTTGTATAAAATATATTCCTTTTTTTCATTAATAGAACTGTTGTTGACAGAGTTATGAATATTAACCAGCCAAGCACTATTCCTGCCATGTCGTCAATATGTTGTATTTTAGCAAACTAACAAGAAGACCAATTTAGGAACTGGGAAGAAAGGGATAAGTTGAATCATCAACGGGTTTGGACAAGCTGTCAGAAAACCAATAGTCCATGCGATGAAAATATAGATAAATTTTATTTTTAGTTTTATCTCGCTTGGTTGTTTATTTGTTAAACAATCGGATTTGATGCCAAGAAATTCTTCAGCTTCAGACATATCAACTCCGTCGATAAAGGTTAAATAAAAAAAACAGCAGCGATGAATATAGCATTGATCTCTCAATTAACCAAAGCCACCAACGATAGTCTGAATTCAATCGTTCCCAAGGGAAAGAAATTACATAGCAGGACGCGGCTATAGCTATTGCCATAAATGTTAATAATGTAACTTGTTTTAGTTTCATTTTATCACCCCAACAATGTTATTAGTCAGCATGCTGACTTTGTTTTTTCCGACGTTTTTCCAGGGCCTTCCTGACAATCAATACCCAATAAATCAGTCTATTTCAAGACCAGATAATTGGTTATTTGCTAAATAATGTCCTTGTAGGGGATATTATTCAGCATGCTAAATAATTCCGGATAAAATTATCTGTCACATTATCTCGCATTTATCAACCGGGGAGGTAACATGCTTAATACATTAATATATTCAGTATGTTACCTGCACTTATCAGCCAGTTCGAGATATTTCATCCCTTCTTCCCGGCGCCCATGTTTTTGGCAGCCCCGGCCGTAGATCAGACATTTCTTCACCAGTTGCCGGCGGACCAAGATCTCCTGCCTGCCGCTCAACTCGCCTTCTTCCATGAGCTTGACCAGAGCCATGATCCGATAGCGATCCATCCCGATCCGGTGCAGTTGAGAGAGTTGATCCTGGCGGCCGCCGTGCTTGATGGTCAGTGGTTCGGCGATATGGAGGAATTCCAGGCGCCGGGCGGCCCGAATCCAGAGATCGTAATCTTCGCAGCAGGCCAGCTCCTCGTCAAATAATCCCACCTGTTCGAAAAAACGGCGGTGGGCCATGACCGTGGACATCCCCACCAGACAGAGTTCCAGGGAGCGGGCAAAGAGATCGCTGCCGCTGCGCTCGTGCTTCTTCTTCTGGCTGAAGGGTTGGCCGTGGCGATACCAGACCTCGTCGGTATGAGAAATGAGATACTCCGGAGCCTGGGCCATCAGGCCGGCCTGGCGGGCCAGCTTGCCGGGGGCGAATTGATCGTCGGAGTCGAGAAAGGCCAGGAGATCGTGCCGCGCCGCCCGGATTCCGGCATTGCGGGCACCCGACACTCCGCGGTTTTCCTGGGTGATCACCCGAATCGACTTCCCGTAGGCCGCCAATAGTTTGGCGGTGGAGTCGGTGGAACCGTCATCGACGACCAGCAATTCCAGATCGGGGTAGTCCTGGGTCAGGACCGAGTCGATGGCCGCCGGCAAGTGCCGGCAACGATTGTAGGTGGGGATGATGACGCTGACCGGCGGGAACATCTAAACCTCCGGCAGAGAGGGAATATTATGCAACCGGAACAGGCAGGCGATTAATCAAGATAAACAATCTCGCCGCTGTTCTGGCTGACCAGATTGCCGTCCGGCAGACGGATGAGCAGGTTGCCGGCGGCGCTCAACCCTTCCGCCACCCCTTCGAACATCGGCTCCCGCTGCACGTCATAGCCGAAAAGGACCCGACGCCCCAGGGTATCGGAGAGGGAGAGCCAGTTGTCGACCAGGAGATGCTTGCGCTTGCCCAGCAGAGCGGCGAATTCTTCCGGATCGGAGAGTGAGTTGGCATCGCTCTCGGCCAGCAGCCGCATTTCTTCGAAATGGAGGAGACCGAGGTTCCAGGCCAGTTTGGCCAGGAACCGCCCGGCCAGCCGGTTGATATCGACCTCGTGCGCCACAAGCTGCTTGAGGGAGACGGCCTGTCCCTCAAGCTCCGGTGGAAAGGTCTCGTTATTGACGTTGATGCCGATGCCCAGAAGGATATACTCCTCGCCGCTGACCGGCCCGCGCATGGTCTCGGTAAGGATGCCGCAGATCTTGCGGCCATTGGCGTGCACATCGTTGACCCACTTGACCCGGGCCTCGGGATACTCCTCGCGGATAGCCTCGCCGGCGGCAGCCCCGGTGGCCAGGGTGTAAAGGTTGCTCGACACCGGCAGCAGGGTATTGACCAGGACCACGGTCATCCACAACCCGCCCGGCGGGGCGTGCCAGAAACGCTGGAAACGGCCGCGGCCGCTGGACAGCTGGTTGGCGATAATCACCAGGCCGGAGGGAAAGGAACGGTCACTGTTCTCGTGTTCGCGAATCAGGGCGCGGGCGGCATCCATGCCCCGCTCCAAGCGGTCGTGCCGGTGGATGGAGGTGGTGGCCATGGCGCCGTAGCGAAAAACTTTCAGTACGGTTTCCACCGGGAAAGAGAGGTTACGCAGGGGGATTTCCTCTTCCCTGATGTACTGCTCAACCAGGGTCGGGGAGAGTGCGGTGACTAGTCCCATTCAGCCTTGACGCGGGTGATGATTTTCTCGATCATGGGCATTTTTTCCTTCGGACAGATGCCGATCAGGGTTTCCCCCTGTTCGAAGCTGTCGCCGGGATTGAAATATACCGAGTGAATCAAACCCGGCTCGCCCTCATAGAACACCGGCGACTCCCTTTTCATCAGCGACATGGTGAAAAGTTCCTCGCCGGTCTTGATCTGCACCTGACGCTGGCCGTACTTGTCGATCCGGGACTGGATGTCCATGGCGAAAAAGTACTTGGCCCGCTCCGGGGCCTTGACCTGGAAGAGCACCTTCTTAAGGATCTTATCGATGATCTCCCGTTTCTTCAGGGGATGCTTGATGGTGATGATCTTCTCGCCGGCCTCGACGAATTGGCCTTCCAGGTCGGTACGGACCGAAGCGATTTCGCCGTTGGTGTTGGAGTGGAAGGGCTTGAGATTGCGCTCCCGGTTGAGTTCGTAAAGCGCGGTGCCACGGATGTGCCGCCATTCGCCGCTGGGGCCTTCCACCTGTGAACCGGGCTCTACCTGGAAACGCAGCCTTCCGGTGTGCATGGTGTGCACATCGATATACTCGAAGGGGTCGCTCCGGTAATTATTGATGATCTCGTCGAAATCTATCTCGTCATGCATGGAATCGGCCTTAACGATAGTAGAGCTTGCTGCTGCCCATGGTCAGCAGACACTTATGCAGGTTGCGGCGAAACTCGCGCCGGTCCCAGATTCCCTGGATATGTCCACGGCGCAGGGCGTTCTTGGCGCTGTGGTAATCGGGTGGTACTTCCTGGCCGGTGGTGTCGCGGATGACCCGTGGTCCGGCGAAGCCCAGGCGGGTGGAGCGGATGGCGAACTGGTAATGGGAACAACCCAGAAAGCTGGCCACCGGCCCGGCATAGGAATTGTTGTCGTAAACCACGATATAGAGGCCGCCGGCATCGATGTATTCGCGCACCGCCATGGTACACTTGGGCATCTGGATCACCCCCAGGGTGCCTTCCTGGATGCGGATGCCGCCGGTGGTGTGAACGTAAGACAAGAGCGGGCGTCTTTTCAGCTTGGCCACCTCGCAGGCCAGGACGAATTTTTCACCCTCGGCGGCGCCGACCGTGCCGTTACGGAAATCGCTGTAGAGCATGGTCGTTACCACGTCGAGACCCATAACCTTGGCCTCGAAGGTGATATTGGCGCAGTTGCGTCCGGTCTGGCTGCGGGCCTGCTTGAGCTTCTTGTCCAACCCTTCGTAATTCAGGGAATTGATCGAGCGAATCTCGCTGTTGAACTCGCGGATCGAATCGCGGTCGAACAGGTTTTTCAGATACCACTCATACTCCAGGGGGAAATGATGCCCGCAGGCTTCGCAAACCCCGCAGAATTCGCCGTACAGGTCGGGCACCCAGAGATCCTTGCAGCCGTAACGGTAGCTGTTCGGACAGGTGACGGTCCGATCCTCGTTGGCCAGAGGGCTGGTGTAGATGTCGCCGAAATCGGCCTCGGACTCGGCGCCGCCCCGGTTTATCGACGGTCGGGCGCTGCGGTAATCCGGTTTGCGGGAGATGAAATCGTAAGCGGCGGTCAGGGGGGCGGTGATCCGCTTGATGAAAACCGAACTCTCACCGGAGACATCCTTCATCAGACGTTGGGCGAATTTCTGCTGGGCCCGGACGATATCGTAGCGGAAGCCGTAAAAGGCCTGGGCCACGCCGGTCTTGATCTTGCGGACCAGGGCGGTCGAGGGGGCCGGCATGCCGCTGAAACCCTGGGAGGCCATGTTGCGATACTTGCGGGAGCGCAGGGCCAGCAGACGCTTGACTTCCTCGGGGTTCAGGTCCCAGGAAACGTCGACGTGCGGCTCTCTGTCAGTATCCGCCTCCTCGACCTTCTTCATCGTGACTTCGTAGGCCCGGAATGAACGAAGGCTCTTGGTCTTCAAAACCACCTCATCGGTGGCCCTGATCATCTCGAACTTCAGATTTTTGAAGAAGGCGAAATCGTCGCGCCTGGCCCCCAGTAGCGGCTCATCGACTATTCGATCGATGGTGCCGTTCTTGAGATTATCACTGGCGGTAATTTTCAGCCGTTCGGCGCAACCCTCGACCAATTCTTTCGGCAATTTCTCAACGTCGCGGATCTTACCCTCAATGGCGGCGGCACCCTCGGGTGAGATCACCGAATAGTAGCCGTGCGAGAACATCAGCCTGACGTCTGCCAAGCCCACCGCTTCGGCCCCGCCGGAACCGCCCTCGGAAATAACCGAGACCATCGGCACACCCAGCTTGGCCATGAAGTAAAGGTTACGGGCGATCTGCTGACCGGCGCCGGGGTAGTCCTCGATCGGGAAGGAGCCGGGGGTAAAGATGTAAAAATGGATGGGAATGCCCTCGGTCTGGGCCACCCGCATATAGCGCAGGGCCTTCTCGTTGCCCCAGGGCCTGCTGCAGCCGCCGTTGCGGAACTCCTCGCCATGGCCTTTCTCATGGCCGATGACCATGACCTGCTGGGTGTAACTTTTGTTCTTGACCTGCCGGACGATGGTGGCCTTGGCGCAGACCATGGAGGGATCGATGCTGATCTCCTCCAGACCGCCAAGTTCGGTGTACTCGTCGTAGACGTTTTCCAGCACGTCCTTGAGGGTAAAGCGCAAGGGGCTGCGGACGATCCGGACCCGTTCCATCGGGGCGAGGTTCTCCTCGGCCCGTTCCTCCAGGAACTGGACGGCGTCCTCAATCTTGCGGATTTCGGCCAGAACTTCTTCCAGATCAATATCATAGAAGTTGGTCCTGATCCTGGCCAGCTTCTCCTGCAGACCGGAGATATTGCCCCAGTCAGCCCCTTCCTTGAGCCAGGACAGGTAACTGATCCGGTCTTCAACCTTGAGGATTCTTTTTCTGATGTCTTCCATTAATTCCCGGATGCTCCTCAGAAGGTCAGGAGACGGTCAAAATTGTCGTTCAAATAGGCCAGGTTGGTGTTGATTTGCTCTCCGGCCGCGTTTTGGCCTTCGATTGCCACATCCTGGAGGAACTGCCGGCCGCGCGCCTTGGCCTCGGCCATGGAATCGCCCCAAACCAGGGCCAGGGCCAGGTTGGGATCATAGTCGCTGGGAATCACATAGGGCCGATCGGAAGGGACATGGGTATAGACCGCCGACCAATCGTAGCTGGGATAGTCGAACTTGGTGATGGTGCCGATCCAGGGGGTGAAACCACGCTTGGGATCCTCGGCGACGATGCGCATCTCGATGCTGGCCCCCCGAAACTCTATATTTTCCTGACTGTAACCAAGTTTATCGCCCAGGGCCAGGCGGATCTGCTCGCGGATCAGATTGGGTTGTTTGCCCTTCAGGTAGCTGATCCGGGCCGAAACGTCGTTTTCCACCTGGATTCGGGTGTTGACCTCCAGCAGGTAGGGGCGGCCGTCGCGGGCCACGATCCATTCCCAGGTGCCGACATTGTCGTAGCGCACGTGGGCGGCCAGCTTCAAGGAATAGTCGACGATCTGGTCCTGGATTTCCCGGGCCGGGAAGTCATAGGCGAAACAGCTGTCGTCGAAACCGGGCGCCGCCTCCAGCCGCTTCTGCCGGCCGGTGGATTGGATGGTGCAGTTCCGGGTGCCGAAATGAACCCGTTCGCCATGCCGGCTGCAGAGGATCTGGACCTCCAGATGGTTGTAATCGCGCAAACACTGCTCGATCAAAACCCCGCCGTCGCCGAACTGGCGCTTGGCGTAATTCTGCACCTGCCGGTAAACCCGGCGGAAGTGCTCGATCTGGTAGACCTCTTCGATGCCCATACCGCCGCCGCCGGCCGCCGCCTTGACCAGAATGGAGGGGTTGCGGATCTCCATCTCCAGCTGGTCGTTCAGGAGCTGACGGGCGATATCCTCGGCGTCCATCTCGTTATAGATCGGCGCATCGGTGCCTGGAATGGTGGGGATGCCCAGCCTTTTCGCCACTCGTTTGGTATTGATCTTGTCGCCCAGATCGCGGATCACTTCCCAATTCGGGCCGATGAAGGTCAGAGGCCGATCGCGGACCGTGACCCTTCGGGCGAAACGGAAATCCTCCGAGAAAAACCCGTAGCCGGGGTGGATGGCCGTACAGTTGGTATGGTCGGCCACGGCCAGAATGTCGTTGGGATCGGTATAGCTGGAGATGCGCCAGGCGTTATTGCGGTTGCTCTCGCTGTCGATATTGAGCCTGACGTGTTTGGAATCCTCGTCAGCCGGGGTATAGACCACTACGTAATCGAGGCCCAGGTCCTTGCAGGCTTCCATGATTCGCAGGGCAATTTCACCACGGTTGGCGATCAGTACTTTTTCTTTCAAGACGCTCCCCCACTCTGCCGGTGAGGCTGATTGGATTTGACCACGGGCTTGCCGCCGAATCGAGTTGGCCGAGCCAGCCCGAACCGACTCGAAACGCCTTTCCCATCATTAAATCCAGATGTTACCAGAAAGGGGTCGACCGTGCCCAGAAAATTAACCGGCACCATTCCGGACGGTTGTCCACATACTGTAAACCTTCAAGGTTACAACGAAAAGTGCCGCCCTATATAACGATATTGGCTCGAACAGTCAATTTTTTTCTGGGAAACGAGATTTTAATTGTTTGAAGATGCTCCATGTGTAATTATAGCCACGATGACAATCGACCACGACGACAAACTACCCCCTGCCCCGCTACGCCTGACTCATCCCTGACCCATGGAACAGGACCCTCCTCAACCCTCGCCTAACAGCGATACTTCGATATTCAAGCGCTTTCTGGAGTTACTCGGTTTTGCCCGGACCATCGAATCGGCCGAGGAACTGGAACAGGGCATTCAGGACCTGATCGACGATGGTGAAGAACAGGGCTTGATCTCCCACCAGGAAGGGCAGATGATCCATTCCATCCTGGAGTTTCGCGGCACCCTCGCCAAGGAGATCATGACCCCCGGCGCCGAGATGGTGACCATTACCGCCGACACTTCCTACGACGAGATGATCGGACTGAGCATCGCCAAGGGCTTCTCCCGGATCCCGGTCTATGAGGATATCCCCGACAACATTATCGGCATCCTCTACGTCAAGGATCTGCTCAGATATGTGAACTCGGTCGACAAACCCACCGCCCGGGATCTGGCCAAACCGGCCTATTTCGCCCTGGAGACCCAACGCATCGTCCAGTTGCTGCGCGATTTCCAGGCCAAGAAGGTTCATCTGGCCATCATCACCGACGACTTCGGCAGCGTCCGCGGCCTGGCCTCGCTGGAAGACGTGCTGGAGGAAATCGTCGGCGAGATCAACGATGAATCAGACCAGCCGGAAACCAATTGGCTGGTGGTGGCCGAGAACACCATTGTCGCCGACGCCAAGATCGACCTGGAAGAAGTGGAGGAATATTTCAAGACCTCACTGCCCGAAGGCCCTTACGAATCGGTGGGCGGACTGGTTATCCACCGGCTCGGCCATCTGCCGAAGATCAAGGAATCGGTGCGAGCCGGCAACCTTTACTTCCAGGTTCTGGCCGCTACCAAGCGCCGGGTCATCAAGGTCAAGATCTCCACCGAACCGCTCAATTAACCTTACCGGTCATCAAAACCCCTAAGAGATCAACTCCGCGAAGCAGTCCCGGCGAAGACTTCGATCCTGCCTTTCCCTGAATCATTACCTTAAATTAGATATTTTTGCTCGCGGAGGCTCTCCTCGCAATCTATGGAATATCGCTCAATTCAACCGGCTGGCGGAACAGATAAGGGTTGAATTGAACCGGGCCACTGATTATCTTTGCAATTTTGTCAGTCGCGGCCGGATGGCTTGCGACTGTCTCTCTCTAAGCAACTGGTGATCCGGCTTGACCTCTCCCAAACTATCCGGCCGGCGATGGGCCGGGGCCGTTCTCTCCGCCCTGCTGCTCTTCCTCGCCTCGCCCGGTCTGATCGAATACACCCCGTTGGCCTGGCTGGCCCTGGTGCCGCTGCTGGCCACCCTGAGTCGACCCGGCACCACCCCCGGGCAAGCGGCCCGCCTGGGGCTGATCACCGGCCTGATTTATTATCCCCTGCAGCTTTACTGGATATTGATTGTCCTGGGCCGTTACGGCAACCTGTCGCTCTGGTTGACCCTGCCGGTTCTTGGCCTCCTGGCCCTCTATATGAGTCTCTACCTGGTCGGTTTCGCCACCTTGACCAGCCGAATTGAAGGGCGCCCCTGTCTGCTCTGGCTGGCCCCGACCATCTGGGTCGGTCTGGATTGGCTGCGTTCATGGCTCTTCACCGGTTTCCCCTGGCTGGACCTGGGTTATACCCAGTACCGTTACCCGGAGCTGATCCAGGTCGCCGACCTCGTCGGCCATCATGGCGTGACCTTTCTGATCGTCATGGTCAACGCCATCCTGGCCCTGGCAGTCCGCGACTTCCCCGAAAAGCTTTTCCGGCCTTCCCGCCCGAGCCCGGCCCTGGTCTCGGCCCTGCTGTTTCTGGCCCTGGCGGTCGGTTATAATCTGGTCCGCTACAGCATGATCGAGTCCGCGATAAGTGGGGCCGAAAGCCTGAAGGTCGCGGTGGTTCAGGGCAATATCGAACAGGATGAAAAATGGCGGCCGGGAACCAGAGAAACCACTCTCGATAAGTATTTGCGTCTGACCGAGCTGGAACTGGCAAAAAACTCGCCAAGCCTGGTGGTCTGGCCCGAGACCGCCATGCCTTTCTACCTGCTCGAGTCATCCGGCCTGCTCAAAGTCGAGAATCTGGCAATCAGAGCCGGGGCCGATATCCTCACCGGCGCCCCACACCGGGAAGTTGACCGCACCGGTAAATTCTACAATTATTACAACAGCGCCTTCCTCATTAACCGGCGCGGCATAGTGGTCGGCCGTTACGACAAAGAGCATCTGGTGCCCTTCGGCGAATATGTTCCCCTTAAGAAGCTGCTCTTCTTTCTGGGTCCGCTGGTCGAAGCCGTCGCCGATTTCAGCCCGGGCACCGATCTGCGACCAATCCCTTGTCAGAACACCAGAGTTGGGGTATTAATCTGCTTCGAAAGCATCTTCCCGGATTTGGCCCGCCGCCAGACCGAAGCCGGGGCCGGACTCCTGGTCAACCTGACCAACGATGCCTGGTATGGTCGTTCCAGCGCTCCCTGGCAACATCTGTCCATGGCGGTCTTCCGAGCCGTGGAAAACCGGCGCAGCCTGGCGCGGGCGGCCAACACCGGAGTCAGCGGTTTCATCGATCCCCTGGGCGGGTTGCACCGGTTGTCGCCGTTGTTCGAAGAATATACCGGCTCCATGTCCCTGCCGCTGCTGCGGACAATGACCTATTTCACCGGCCACCGGGGATACCTGGCCGGTCCGCTTTGTCTGGTCCTGACCATGCTGCTGGGTGTGGTCCTGATATTCAGAAAGTCGACAATCCCTTGCTGAAGGAGAATCAAAATGTCCGCCGAACTAAGACAGAGACTGCTGGAACAGAAAGAGCGCCTCACCACCTTACGGGGGCATCTTTGAATTAGATGTCAAGAAGGAACGCATAGCCGAACTGGAGCAACTGACCATGGAGCCGGCCTTCTGGAACGACCAGGACCGGGCCCGAACTATTCAGAAGGAACAGGGCTGGCTCAAGGACGTAGTGGGCGACTGGGAAAGCTGCCAGGAAGCCTGGGAAGAGGCCGAGCTCTTGTTGCAACTGGCCACGGAGGAGCACGACCCGGAGGCTGAAAAAGAGGTGGCGCACCAGCTCGACAAGCTGGAAAGCAAGCTTGACGCCACCGAACTGGAGTGCATGTTCACCGGCGAGCACGACGCCAACAACGCCTTGCTGACCATCCACGCCGGGGCCGGCGGCACCGAAGCCCAGGACTGGGTCTCCATCCTCCTGCGCATGTACCTGCGCTGGGCCGAAAATAACGGCTTCAAGACCGAGATCCTCGATCAGCTCCCCGGCGACGAGGCCGGTATCAAGAGCGTTACGGTCATGGTCACCGGTCGATACGCATATGGCTACCTGCGCTCCGAGATGGGAATCCACCGGATGGTCCGCATTTCCCCCTTCGACGCCAGCGGTCGCCGCCACACCTCCTTCGCCTCGGTCTTCATTTTTCCCGAGCTGGACGATACCATCAACGTGGAGATCAACGACAAGGACTTGCGCATCGATACTTACCGGGCCAGCGGCGCCGGCGGTCAGCACGTTAACAAGACCAGTTCCGCCATCCGCATCACCCACCTGCCCTCCGGCATCGTGGTGCAGTGTCAGAACGAACGTTCCCAGCACCGCAACAAGGACACCGCCATGAAGATGTTGAAATCCCATCTCTACGACCGGGAAAGACGGCTGCAGAAGGAATCGCAACAGGAACTGCACGGAGACAAGAAGGAGATCGGCTGGGGCAGCCAGATCCGCTCCTACGTCATGCAGCCCTACCGTCTGGTCAAGGATCATCGGACCAACACCGAGGTCGGCAACGTCGACAGCGTCATGGACGGACACCTGGAGCCCTTCATCAAGGCCTTTCTGCTCTGGCAGAACTGATTCCGCGGATGGATACCACCCTCTGCGCCAAATGCGGGGCCTGCTCCACCGTCTGCCCGGTCTACCGGGTTACCGGCCGGGAAGAACTTACCGCCCGCGGCCGTTTGCACCTGCTGGGAAAAATGGCCGCATCCCCCCATTCGGCCGCTTATCTGGAAATCTTTTCCCGCTGCTTGCTCTGCGGGGCCTGCCGGCAGGCCTGTCCGCGTTCTATCGATCTGCCAAGCCTGGTGGTGGCGGCCCGTCACGACCTGCCCAGGCTTACCGGGTCCGGCTCTTTTCGCAAGCTCCTGGCCACCCGTTGCCTGGCCCATCCCACTCTGCTCTCCAGCCTGGCCGGCCTCTTGCGGATTTCTGAGCCGCTGTTGCGGAAACTGCCGGCGGAAAGCGGCCTGCGCCTGAAGCTGGGCCTCTTGCTCGAATCCCATGCCGGAGAAAGAGAACATCCGCTTACTTGTTCCTCCGCCCCGGTCAACGATTCGGATGGCGTCACCATTTTCTCCGGTTGTCTGGCCCGCCACCTGTTGCCGGAAATCGACAGGGCCACCGGCGAACTGCTGGCCGAGGCCGGCCATTCCTCACCACGCATTCCCGAAGCGCAGACCTGTTGCGGTCTGGCGACTTACAGCACCGGGAATCTGGAAGAGGCTCGCCGCCTGGCCCGCCGTAATCTCGACGCCTTTAAAACAGGCGAAGGACCGATCGTCACCCCTTGCGGCTCCTGTTACAGTCACCTGCTCTCCTACCCGGAACTGCTGGCCGATGACCCGGAATATCGGTCCCTGGCCCGCTCCTTTAGCACCAGACTCCGGGAGATTTCATCGTTCCTGACCGACTTTCAAGCAACTACAGTGTCGGGGCCTGAAATCGGCAACGCCGACAAGTTGCGGGTATTTTATCACGACCCCTGTCATCTCCGTTACCGGCCGGGGCTGCGCGAAGCCCCTCGGCGACTGCTCCGGGCCTGCCCCGGAGTGGAGCTGGTGGAATTGCCCGATGGTCCGCGCTGCTGCGGCCTGGGAGGTACCTTTAATCTAGCCCACCCCGAACTTTCCGAACTGATCGCCGACGACCTGATCACGGCGATCCTCGAACTGGAGCCAGACCTGGTCCTGACTTCCTGCTCAGGCTGCCTGTTGCAACTCCACCGGGAACTGGACCGATCCCCTCAGACCATTAAGGTTATGCACCTGGCCACCTTTCTGTCCGGCTGTAGATCTGATTTAACTGACTCCTGTGGCTTGCGGAAATAGAGGCCGTCGCTATAATATAGTTCAGAATTCTGGCTCCACCCCGGCCAATGACGGCCAGCAAACCTTAATCAAACCGGAGCAACCATGAGAAAATTCACCTTTCTTCCCGCGCTGGCTTTGCTACTTGTTGGCCTGCTGACCGCCCCGCCGGTCTGGGCCAAGGTCGATATCCAGACCAGGCCGGCAGTGAAAACCGCCACTCCACCCTTGGATGTGGCCCTTGCGGCCGACGGCCGGCACGCCTTTGTCCTCAGTGAAGGCGGCCTGGTCACCATTTACGGCAGTGACGGCAAAGCCATCGACACCTTCAAAGTCGATCCGACCACTGATCGACTCAGCGTCGACGGGATCGGCAAACAATTGTATCTGAGCAGTAACAAAAGCGGCACCATCAACCAGGTCTTGGTAGATTATCAGGCCGATTTTGACTACACCGGCTCGCCCTTTAAAGGCAAAGCAAACGCCCCGGTGGTAATGGCGGTCTTCAGCGACTTCCAATGACCTTACTGCGCGTCCCTCGGGCCGCTATTCGAGCAGGTGCTCGAAAAAAATCCGGACACCGTCAAGATCGTTTACAAGGCCTTTCCCATTCGCTCCCACAGCATGTCGCTGCCGGCTGTCAAAGCGGCTTTCGCGGCCGAACGCCAGGGGCGCTTCTGGGAATTTCATGACAAGCTATTCGCCGATTTCCGCAACCTCAACCCCCAAAAGATCAACCAGATCGCCGTCGACCTGGGACTGGACATGCCCCGTTACCTCAAGGACATGACCGGTTCCGAGGTTCAGCAGCAGATCAATCGGGATCTGCGTGAAGCCCAGCAGGCCGAGGTGAGCGGTACGCCAACTATCTTCATCGACGGCTTCCGGGTGCAGAACCGTTCCTTGCCGGCCATCCAGGCGATGATCGACCAGGAGTTGCGGAAGAAGGGGAAGAAAGATTGATGTCGGGCCGACCTGCCACTCCCTCTTCAAGTTCACCGGGAGTTTGACGACCTTGCCCGATCTGAAGCTGAAATTCACCGACAATGAGGCCGCCCGCCAACTCTACGGCGACCTCAACCGCAACCTGGCCCTGATTGAAAAGGCCATGGACGTAAAGATCGGCGTCCGGGGCTCGGAGTTGGTGATCAAGGGGGAAGCCCACGCCCTGGAGATCACCGAAAGCGCCCTGCAGCAACTTTATGAAATGATTGCCACCGGCTCGCCGATCTACCAACAGGATGTGGCCTACGCCCTGCGCATCCTCGCGCGCACCCCCAAGGCCAGGCTGAAGGAGATTTTCCAGGATCAGGTCTTCATCACCGCCAGCCAGGGCAAGATCTCGCCCAAGAGCATCAACCAGAAGAAGTACATCGAGGCGATCCGCCACTACGACATCGTCTTCGGCATCGGCCCGGCCGGCACCGGCAAGACCTATCTGGCGGTGGCCATGGCCATTGCCGCCTTGACCGCCAATCAGGTGAAATCGATCATCCTGGCCCGGCCGGCGGTGGAGGCGGGCGAGCGGCTCGGCTTCCTACCCGGCGACATGGCCCAGAAGGTCAACCCCTACCTGCGCCCCCTGCACGACGCCCTCTACGACATGCTGGGCAGGGAGAAGACCACCCTGCTGATCGAGCAGGGCACCATCGAAATCGCCCCCCTGGCCTTCATGCGCGGTCGCACTTTGAACAGCGCCTTCATCATCCTGGACGAGGCCCAGAACACCACGCCGGAACAGATGAAAATGTTCCTGACCCGGCTGGGCTTCAGCTCCAAGGCGGTGATCACCGGCGATATCACCCAGATCGACCTGCCGGGCGACAAGCATTCCGGTCTGATCGAAGCCAGCCGGATCCTCAAAGAGATCGAGGGGGTTGCCTTCACTCATTTCTCCGAGATCGACGTGGTCCGCCATCCCCTGGTTCAGGAGATCATCCTGGCTTACGGCCGGGAGGGAACCTCTTCTTCCAGACCCAGAGTTCGTCGGCGGGCGGACGCTTGATTCTCCCAGGAGCGCCCCATGAACCCCCGATTTACTTGCCAATCGCGCGGAATCTGTCGGTCATCTCCGGCCCCGAATCACCAACTGCTTGGGATTATCCACGGATGACAAAACAACCATGCCGGTCTTGATCCGCTCCGAATATCCCGGGCGCTGCCCCTGCGATCAGTCACGACTGCGGCGGGCAGCCGAAATCTTGCTGACCATCTGCGGCCGCGACGATTCCGAACTGAGCCTGCTGCTGGTGGACGACAGTCGCATGCACGCCTTAAACCAGCGCTATCGGGGAAAGGACAAGCCCACCAATGTCCTCTCCTTCCCGATGAGCGATCAGGAAACCCCGGACCCCGGCGAGCTGCTGGGCGACATTGTCATCTCGATTGACACGGCACGCCGGGAAGCCTTACAAAAGAAGATCACCACCCAACAACACTGCCGAACCCTGCTGATCCACGGTCTGGTCCACCTGCTGGGCCTGGACCACGAGCGCTCCGAGGAAGAGTACCGGCTGATGCTGGGCCAGGAGAATTTTCTTGCCGAAGAACTTAAAAGAATGGAAAGGAGGAACGGAATGATCAATCTGGCCATCAACGTCGACCATGTGGCTACCCTGCGTCAGGCGCGGGGCGGCAAGGAACCGGACCCGGTAACGGCAGCGGCGATCTGCGAACTGGCCGGGGCCGGCGGCATCGTCGTTCATCTGCGCGAAGACCGGCGCCATATCCAGGACCGCGACGTCTTCCTGCTGCGGCAACTGGTCAAGACCAAGCTCAATCTGGAAATGGGCGCCTCCGAGGAGATCATCAAGATCGCCCTGGAAGTAAAACCGGACATGATCACCCTGGTGCCGGAAAAGCGCCAGGAACTGACCACCGAAGGCGGGCTCAACGTTGCCGGCCAGAAGGCCAAGCTCAGGAAAGTGGTGTCCAGAATGGAGAAAGCCGGGATCCCGGTTTCGATGTTCATCGATCCGGATCCGGTGCAGGTGGCGGCGGCCCGCGAAGTGGGGGCAACCTTCGTGGAGATCCACACCGGCCGTTACAGCGATGCGACCAGCGAAACCGAGGCCGACCGGGAGTTCGAGCTGGTCGCCCGGGCCGGAGAATCGGCCTATGAGACCGACCTGCGCTGCAATGCCGGCCACGGCCTGGACTACCTGAACACTCCCCGCCTTGCCGAACTGGGCATCTTCGAGGAACTGAGCATCGGCCACGCCGTCATGGCCCGGGCCGTCTTCGTCGGCCTGGACCAGGCGGTGCGGGAGATGCTGGCCTTGTTGTGATGTATAGTTACCTAGTTTTTACGTAGGTTGGGGTGACAAAGGAACCCCAACATGACGAGGATCACCGGATTGTTGGGGTTCAAACAATGGCTCAGCGGTTTGCCAGGCTCACTGGCGCTCGCTGAAAATGCGGTTGTAAATGGTGTAGGTTGGCGGTGACGAAGCGAACCCCAACATTTATGGGCAACATGGATCGTTCGGGTTTAAAATTGTTGGGGTTCGCGAACCTCAACATCTCCATAGCCATCACCAATCTGAGTTCCTGCTCATCCAACCTGCAATCACTTTCCACCACCCGCCGATTAACCAACAAATTGCGTGAAAACCTTGTCTGCGGTTCGGGTATGTATATTGTCGAAATCGTTGCCATATCGGCTCCGATAAAACAACACCCGGAACAGATCATGCAATATCGGCGCTCCAGATTAGCGCGGCGGCACCTATTTTTTCACGGTGAATCTCGCCGAGAGAAAGAGGCGGTTATTGATTGGAACACGTCGATATCCTGCGCCGGGTCGTAGCTGATAGTCAAAAACCGTCACCCTTTCCACATCGACGGTTTCGTGGTCCTGCCGGACCACCTCCATGCCATGTGGACCATGCCTGAAGATGACGCGGATTATCCGACCCGCTGGATGTTGATCAAAGCGGGTTTTTCCCGGAGACTGAAACTTGATGAACACCGCAGCACCAGCCGGGTGGGTAAAGGCGAACGCGGTATCTGGCAACGGCGCTATTGGGAGCATACGATCCGAGACATGGATGATTACCGGCGGCATCTGGATTATATCCACTATAACCCGGTGAAACACGGTTATGTGGCCAGTGCGGCGGATTGGCCGAATTCCAGTATCCATCGATATATCGAAGCGGGAATAATTGACCGCGATTGGGGAGGGCAGAAAAATCGATTTCCCGGAGAGCGGTTTCGGCGAGAGATGATGAAATTTCCAGAAAATCCGCTGCCAATCGCGTAGGTTGGGGTGACGAAGGAACCCCAACATTTTTGGCATCACGGGATTGTTGGGGTTCGCCAGGCTCACCCCAACCTACGCTTCACGTCAAGGCAGTTATCCGCCAGGGCCGAAATTCCACCACCCCCCGATTCGCGGCCAAGCTTGCCGGTAATGCAAGGAAGAGGGAGTTCGGCCATACTCAAGTATGCCGAACTCCCGATGACGCCGCAGGACCGGTAAGATCGGCCGCGAATCGTCAGGCCCTTAACTCCGATTCCAGTTCCTTGATATCCTCCTGCTTGCCCAGAACCACCAGGGTATCGCCACCGTTGAGCATGGTGTCTGGGGCCGGGTTGAAGTGCATCTCGCCCTGGAGTGACTTGATCGCCACCACGATCAGGTCGTGATTCTTCCTGATCCCGGAACTCATCAGGGTGGAGCCGGCCAGCTTGGCCTCCGGCGCCACCCGCATCTCCTCCAACCGCAAGCCCAGTTCCCCGCCGTGTACCGCCAGATCGATGAAGTCGATGACGGTCGGCCGCACCAACTGCTGGGCCATGCTGGTGGCCCCGATATAGTAAGGCGACAGCACCTTGTTGGCTCCGGCCCGCAACAGCTTGGTCTCGGCCCCCTCCTCGCCGCTGGAACGGGCCATGATGAAGAGATCGGGCCGCAGGCCCCGGGCTGACAGGGCGATATAGACCGTGTCGGCATCCGAGGAAACCACGGCGATCAAGCCCCGGGACGTCATGATTCCGGCATCTTTAAGGGTCTGGTCGTCGGAGGCCTCCCCCTCCAGGACCAGGTAGCCCTGATCGACGATGGCCTGAATCTTATGGGAGCTTTTCTCGATCACCACGAAGGGCCGGTTGTTCTCTTGCAGAATCTGGCAGATAACCTTGCCGATCCTGCCGAAGCCGCAAACAATGTAATGGTTGCGCAGTTTGGCCACGTCCTTTTTCATCCGCATTCTCCCAATGGTTGCCCGCAAGCCGCCTTCCACTACGTCCTCGGTGATTTTGCTGAATACATACAGAACGAAGGCCACGCCGATCAGGATCAGGAAGATGTTGAAGATCTTGCCGACCGTGCCCAGATGCACCACATCGTCATAGCCCACCGTGGTGATGGTAATCACCGTCATATACAGGCTGTCCAGTAGGCCGGCACCTTCGATCAGCATGAAGCCGCCGGTCCCGAAGGCGAGGATCAGCAGCAACAACAAAGCACCAACAAAAATGCGGTGGGTCATCGGATTGGCCTGGGATCTTTGCCAGCGAGTAAGCATCGGTTCTCTTGCTATAGATTTCTTGGTCCGGCCGGGAATCGGCGCTTCGACTCCTATTATCTATCATGAATTCTGAAAAATTCACCATAAAGCTGGGACAGGTCGAGCTTTTGGCATAGGGAACTTCGCGCGGATTTGTTATTGGCAGGGTCGGATAATTATTTTATAGTCCTTGGATTGTTGGCTCACCAGACAGTCGGTCAGCGCCCCGCCAATTTACGGTGAGGTTTAAATTATCCCGTTTCATAATTACCTAAATTCTCTACAAAGGAGCAGCCATGAACATTCTGGTATTCGGTCCTAACGGCAGCGGCAAGGGCACCCAGGGCGCCATTGTCCAGAAGAAGTACAACATGCCTCACATCGAGTCCGGCGCTATCTTCCGCAAGAACATCGGCGGCGGTACCGAGCTGGGCAAACAGGCCAAGGTTTACATCGACCGCGGCGACCTGGTCCCCGACGAGATCACCATCCCGATGATCCTCGATCGCCTCAAGGAAGACGACTGCAAGCAGGGCTGGATCCTCGACGGCTTCCCCCGCAACAAGGTGCAGGCCGTGACTTTGGACAAGGCCCTGAAAGACGCCGGCATCAAGCTCGACTACGTGATTGAGATCGTCCTGCCCCGCGACGTCGCCAAGATCCGCATCACCGGCCGCCGTCTCTGCGTCAACGACAACAACCACCCGAACCACATCGCCTTCGACGCCATCAAACCGGTGGAGAAGGATGGCAAGATGGTTTGCCGGGTCTGCGGCGGCGAGCTCAAAACCCGCGCCGATGACCAGGACGACACCGCCATCGATAAGCGTCACGACATCTACTACGACGACAAGACCGGCACCATGGCCGCCGTCAATTATTTCAAGGGCCTCGGCGACACCAAGGTCATCTCGGTGGACGGCCGGCCCTCGATTCCGGAGGTCAGCGAAGCGATCATGAAGCAGTTGGCCTGATTTCTTCGATTGAATCTACTGATCAAGCCGGGGCAACCGCCCCGGCTTTTTTTACTCTCTCTCCTTCCTGACCCCAATCGCAAGGCTGGCACCGTCCCCCCTCTTCAGGCTGGAATCCCCGACACTCAGGGGACACCACTTTCCCATTGCCGATGGAGGACACGCCGAAAGACCGGTCCGGATACTCACTGCAGCGAACCATGACAAGCTATTTTCTGCTGATCGGCCTGGCTTCCCTCTGTTATATAATGTTTATTGAAACCGGCCGGGGCGATTCGTAGCCAACCATCCGGTCAATCAGATCAGGAGGCCCACCATGCCGCATTCCGCACATTTATTATTAGCTTTGCTTCTGGCTGGAGCCATGTCCCCGCTGTTCTGCGCCTGCGCAGCACCATCTCCCCAAACAGGTCTGGTCGACAACCGACTACGCCCCTGCCCGGACTCCCCAAACTGCGTGAACAGCGACGCTCTATCCGGCCAAGCCAGGATAGAGCCCTTGGCCTACAAGGGCTCTCCCGAGCGGGCCTGGCAAAATCTGAAAGAGGCAATTGGCGAGACCGGTGGCAAGATAGTGGATGAAAACAGCGGCTACCTGTGGGTGGTCTACACCTCGGCAATCATGCGTTTCAAGGATGACGTGGAGTTCCGCTTGGACCAGTCGGTGCAGGCGATCCAGGTGCGCTCGGCCTCAAGGGTTGGTTACTGGGATCTGGGTGCCAACCGGCGGCGGGTGGAGCAAATCAGAAAGCGGTTTTCAGAGCTGAGCCTGAAAAGCAACCTGGAGTAAGAACCATTCACAACTATCTCACAAACCAAGGCAGCTCTTCCGCGCCACAAACAGCTCTGCCTAGTCCGACCTGGCCGGTCTGTCCGATCATACTTAGACATTGCACGGTACCCGACCTGATTTCCGTTATTACTCAATGAGCATCCCGCCCGAAGACCGCCCAACAGTCGCGATAGAGTTGCATTAAACGTCGATCCAGCTCTTGGCGATACTCTTCCAGTTCCTTGGTATCCAGACCCCCAGGCACCGAAAGAGGCTCACCGATCTTCACCACGATCCGGGCGAAGGGCTTAGGTAACACCGTTCGGTCCCAGCTGTGAAAACTCCAGTAACGGTCGGCCGCCCATCCCGCCGGCATGATCGGCACCCCGGTCCGGCCGGCCAGCATCACCGCGCCCGGTTGCGCCACCAGCGGCGGCCCCTGGGAACCGTCGGCGACGATGGCGGCGGAGAGCTGCCGATCGCGTACCGCCTTGATCATCTCCTTTAGGGCCCCGACCCCACGCCGGTTGCGCGAGCCTCGCACCGCCTCGAAACCGAAACTCTCGACGATACCGGCCACATATTCGCCGTCCTTGCTGGAGCTGACCATGGCCACCCAGCGTCGCCCACGCATCCTGGAAAGATAGAGGATCAGGAAGACACCGTAATGCCAGAAGGCGGCAATCAGGGGCTGCTTCTCCCGGTTCAGCCGATCCAAATGCTCCCGGCCGACCCAGTCGATCCGGCAGGTCAGGAAGAGTAGGCCGGTAAGCAGTTTGAACAGGAGCGGCCCGAGCACTAGCGAGGCCCGGTAGAGCACTTTCTTCCTCAAAGACATTGCAGTTCGGTCTCCTTCAGGGTCTTGAGCAAGTCTCGCAAGCGGGCGGCCTCCTCGAATTCCAAGGCCTCGGCCGCCCGGTACATCTCTTTTTCCACCTGGCCGATGCGACGCCGCAAATCCTCCAGACTGGTGAACTCGACCTCCTGTTCCGCCGCCATCAGCGGTAGCTCGGCATAATCCTGCTCATAGACCGATTCCATGATGTCCTTGATCCGGGAACGAATGGTGGTCGGGGTGATCCCGTGCTGTTCGTTATATTTCTGCTGCAGGCCCCGCCGTCTGGCGGTCTCGGCGATGGTAACACTCATGGCTCCGGTAATCTTATCACCATACATGATTACCTTGCCGGCGGAGTTGCGGGCCGCCCGGCCGCAGGTCTGGATCAGCGAGCGCTCGCTGCGCAGGAAGCCCTCCTTATCGGCATCGAGAATGGCCACCAGGGAGACCTCGGGGATGTCCAGCCCCTCGCGCAGCAGGTTGATGCCGACCATAACCTGATACTCCCCCAAACGCAGGTCGCGGATCAGGTTCATCCGTTCCAGGGTCTTGATATCGGAATGCATGTAGCGCACCTTTACCCCCAGACCGGCGTAGTAATCGGTCAAATCCTCGGCCATGCGTTTGGTCAGGGTGGTGACCAGCACCGCTTCGCCCGTCTTCTCTCGCCGCCGGATCTCTTCCAGCAGATCGTCGACCTGCGCCCGGGCCGGCCGCACCTCTATTTCCGGGTCCATCAGACCGGTGGGTCGAATCAACTGCTCGGCCACCCGCCCCTGCGCCCGTTCATACTCGAAGTCCCCCGGGGTGGCCGAGACATAGATCACCTGCTTGATCCTGGCATCGAATTCCTCAAATTGCAGTGGGCGATTGTCCAGGGCCGAGGGCAGCCGAAAGCCGAAATTAACCAGCGTCTCCTTGCGTGAACGATCGCCCCGGTACATGCCCCGAACCTGGGAGACGGCGATGTGACTTTCGTCGATAAAGAGCAGGAAGTCCTCCGGAAAATAGTCGAGCAGGGTCGGCGGCGGCTCGCCGGGTTTACGGCCGGTCAGGTGACGGCTGTAATTTTCGATGCCGTTGCAGTAGCCCAGCTCCTGGATCATCTCCAGATCGAAGGAGGTACGTTGTTCCAAACGCTGGGCCTCCAGCAGCTGTCGCTCCTTTTCAAAGAAGGCCAGCCGCTCCCGAAGTTCCTCTCTAATGGTCTCCATGGCGGTCAGTAATCGCTCCCTGGAGGTAACGAAGTGGCTGGAGGCGAAAAGGGTCAACTCCGGCAGCAGTTCCAGAACTTTGCCCCGCAGGGGGTCGACCAGGCTGATGGAATCGACCGTGTCGCCGAACAATTCGATCCGCACCGCCCGCTCCTCCTCGTAGGCCGGAAAAACTTCCACCACATCGCCCCGGACCCGGAAAGTACCGCGATGGAAGGAGACATCATTGCGTTCGTAAAGCATGTAAACCAGGCGGCGCTTGATCTCCTCCAGGGGGTAATCGTCACCGACCTTGAGGTTGAGCTGCATGTTCTCGTACTCTTCGGGCGAGCCCAGACCGTAAATACAGGAGACCGAGGCGACGATCAGCACGTCTCGCCGGGTCAGGAGCGAACGGGTGGCCGAGTGGCGCATCTTATCGATGGCGTCATTGATCGAGGAGTCTTTTTCGATATAGGTATCGGACTGGGGGATATAGGCTTCGGGCTGATAATAATCGTAATAGCTGACAAAGTATTCGACGGCGTTATGCGGGAAAAGTTCCTTGAACTCGGAGTAAAGCTGGGCGGCCAGGGTTTTGTTGGGGGCCAGGACCAGGGCGGGACGATTGGTCTCGGCGATGACCTGGGCCATGGTGAAGGTCTTGCCGGAACCGGTCACCCCGAGCAGCACCTGATCACGGGCGCCCTCGGCCAGACCCCGGCAGAGAGCCGCGATTGCCTGGGGCTGATCGCCGGCCGGTTCGAAGGGACTGACCAGCTCGAAGATTTTAGCGGACATCGGCGCGAAAATGATCGTAACCGGCGTCGGTGATTTCCCGGCGCCCCTGCCGGTCAACCAGGAAGACGCCGGGGGCGGCGGTGATCCGCCCCACCGGGTATAACTCCCGACCCAATTCGCGGCGAACCAGCCCGGTCAGTGCCGCCTGATGTTTTTCGGGAATGGTCAACAGCAGACGGTAATCCTCGCCACCGGCCAAAGCCCAGTGGCAGGCATCGCCATTTAATAGTCCGGCGGCTTGTCGCAGCAAGTCGGACAAGGGTAGAGCTCCCGGCCGCCACCTCGGCCCCGACCCCGCTTTCCCGGCAGATATGGGCCAGATCGGTAGCCAAACCGTCGGAAAGATCCATCATGGCCGAAACCATGCCGCTGGCGGCCAGCAGCGCGCCCAGCTCCAGCTCCGGTTCCGGATCGAGATGGGCCTTGAGCAGGGACTGCCAGGTTGCCGGCGCGGTGGCGTGATAACCCCGTCGGC
Source organism: uncultured delta proteobacterium (assembly GCA_963807225.1). Classification (GTDB taxonomy): domain Bacteria; phylum Desulfobacterota; class Desulfobulbia; order Desulfobulbales; family JAGXFP01; genus JAGVGT01. The sequence goes on from CAWEAD010000007.1 coordinate 121,330, forward strand.
AGAGCTCCAGGCCGGCCGCCGCCTCGCCCAGGGAACCACTGACCAGGATCAGATCACCGACCGCGGCGCCGGAACGCAACAGCACCCGGTCGGCCGCGGCCTCACCCAGTATCGTCACCGAGAGGACGGTGCCCTTGGGGCTGGAAACCGTGTCACCCCCGGCCAGAACGGCGCCACATTCTTCCAGTCGGGCCAGAAAACCGGTGATTAACGAGGACAGCCACTCGGGCTGGTAATCGGCCGCCAGACCGAGAGACATGAAGGCATAGCGGGGTCGGCCGCCCATGGCGGCGATATCGCTGAGGTTCACCGCCGCGGCCTTGCGCCCCAGCAGTTCCGGAGGATGCCAGGCCGGTTCGAAATGCACCCCGGCCACCAGGGTATCGGTGGTGACCAGCTCGACCAGATCAGCGCCGCGCCGGATCACCGCGCAGTCATCGCCGATCCCCCGCACCAGCTGGTCCGAGCCGGTGGTGCAGCGGTCCCTGATCTGCTTGATGATTTGTTTTTCGGTCAGACGCACGTTGCCTCAAGCCACCGGGTCGGTCACTTGACCAGGCGTAATTTCGGGTGACTCGTTTTACCGCCCCGGTCGGGCCGTTCCGGGGTCACTCTCGGACCCAGTTCCACCGCCTTGATAAATCTCTTGTCACCCCCCATGGTGAAAATCTCCTGGCCGGTAAACTGCTCGCTTCGCAAGATCCAGCTGACCTCCTGTGGGGGAACGGTCAAGACCTGCACCGTGATCTCCCACCACTCATCACGCTTGCGTTTGTCCCTTTCGACACCGCTGACTAATCCGTAAAGACAGGCTTGGGGCGTTTCGGTGACGATCAATACCAGATCGCCGATCTCGGTAGTCTCCTTAAACTTGACTACCTTTTTCAACTCTGAGACAATCTGCTCCATGGAATCCCTCATCCGAGAAAAAGTCGCCGACAGACTTTGTTCCGCCGGATGTTGATCTGTACCTGAACCGTCCGGCAGTGTAAACGAAATTTGCCGTCAACGCAAAAAGTCACCACCATGGACCAATGAGAAACCATTTAATTAGGGCCTCCGGCCAACTTAGTGCCACTTTTTAACCGGGAAGACAATTTTCCCCTGTACCCTTGGCAAAACCAAACACCAGTGATTAGAATCTAGCTGGTCGGACAAATTCAACCTTCCTTTCCCCCCAAGGAGAACAAATACCATGAATCAAAAAAAGCACCCCATTGGACAGATTGCAGTAGCCCTGAAATTAATCATGATTGCGCTTCTCTTGCATGCTTCCACGGCTTACGCCGCCGCCGAACTTCCCGCCAGTTTCGCCGACATGGTCGAAAAAAAGGGCCCGGCGGTGGTCAATGTCTATTCCACCAAGGTCATCAAGGGCCATCCCAGTTTAGGCATGCCCTACGATCAGAACGTCCCAGAATTCTTCAAGAAATTCTTCGACATGCCCGGTCCCGACCAGCAGGGGCAGCCGGAAGTGGACCAGAAGGCCCAGAGCCTTGGCTCCGGGGTGATCATCTCGGCCGACGGCTACATCGTCACCAACAACCACGTAGTGGAAAATGCCGATGAAATCAAGGTCCGCTGCACTAATCACGAGGAATACGACGCCAAGATCATCGGCCGTGATCCCAAATCCGACGTGGCCCTGATCAAGATCGAACCGAAAGACGGCCTTACCTATGTCAGCTTCGGCAATTCCGACACTCTCAGAGTCGGCGACTGGGTAGTCGCGATCGGCAACCCCTTCGGCCTGGAGAATACCGTCACCGCAGGCATCGTCAGCGGCAAGGGGCGTTCCCTCGGCAACAATCCCTATGAAAACTTTATCCAGACCGACGCCTCCATCAACATGGGCAACTCCGGCGGTCCGCTTTTCAACCTGAACGGCGACCTGGTCGGCATCAACACCGCGATCTACAGCCGCAGCGGCGGCAGCATCGGCCTGGGTTTCGCCATCCCCGCCAATATGGTCAAGAACGTGGTCGAGCAACTTAAGGAGCATGGCCAGGTGATCCGGGGCTGGCTCGGGGTCATGATCCAGCAGGTAACAGCCGATCTGGCCAAGGAATTCGGCCTGGATCGCCCCCATGGTGCCCTGGTGGGCGAAGTCATGAAGGACAGCCCGGCCGACAAGGGTGGTATCAAGCAGGGCGATATCATCATCCAATTCATGGGCAAGGATATCGACCAAATGAGCGAGTTGCCGGCCATCGTCGCCCAGACCAAGGTCGGGACCAAGGCAGAAGTGACCGTGATGCGCAAGGGAAAAAAGAAGGTGCTGACCGTCGAAATCGGCAAACTGGATGAAGATAAAATGGCTATGGCGCAAGGCGGCAAAAGCGCGGTCAGCGAGAAGTTGGGCCTGACCGTTCAGGAACTTACCCCGGAGCTGGCCAAATCCCTGAATATAGAGGACCAGAAAGGATTGATCGTTTCCGACGTCGAACCCGGCTCTCCCGCCGACATGAGCGGCATCAAGCGGGGCGCCATCATCCTCGAGGTCAACCAGCAGCAGGTAGAGAAATTGGCCGAGTTGAACAAGATCATCAGCCAGACCAAGGAAGGCGACAATCTGCTGTTGCTGATCAAGGAAGGCGAGCACACCCGATACGTGGTGCTCAAGAACAAATAAGCGATAGTTAACCGACCGGCTCGGCCAACAACAGGAGTCCGCGATGAAGTTGAGAACATACACCAGAGCGACCCGCCTGGGCGGACAATTACTGTTGCTGGCCGCTCTGGCCGCGATCCTGTCAGCCTGCACCTATCGCGACCGGGTGGCCCCGATCCGCTTACCGGAAACGGCGTCTAACATGGTGGAGATAAACGGGCTGAAAATCTCGGCCCAGGCCTACACGGATGGGGCGACGGCCGAGGCCGTTTACGGCTTCGACGCCCGCCGGGCCGGGCTGCTGCCGGTTCAGGTGACTTTCCAGAATGACGGTGTTCTGCCGGTCTCGGTCAATCCCGAACAGACCTTCCTGCTCGACAACCAGCAGAACGCCTGGCCTATTCTGGACAAAGAAAAAACTTACGAACGCACCAAGAAGTTCGTCGACATCGGCGAAACCGCCAAGGGCACGGCCAAACCTGCCTTGCTTCTGGGTGCCGCCGGCGCCGTGGCCGGTCTGGCCATCGGTATCGTCAGCGGCAATAACATCGGCGAGACCATGGGACAGGGTGCCGCCATCGGCGCCGCTGCCGGCGCCATCGGCGGCGGGGTCGACGCCTATGCCAAATCCGGCCGCCGGATCAAGGATGATCTGGCCGGTAAAACCATGAAGAACAGACCGATCCTACCGGGACAGATCGCCTACGGCACCCTCTTCTTCCCCGGCACCTCCGATGACGAGGCCGAAAGCGCCCGCGAACTGCGGCTCGCCCTGACCTTCGGCTATAACGATCAGCGGGTAGTGGTGATCAATCTCGCCGGTCCCTGAGCGAAATCACCAGAAGGAACAGGAAAGCCCCGGTCGAATCAACCTTCGACCGGGGCTTTTTTCATTGCCGGCAACAGAGGAACCACGGAAAGGAGAGGCCAAGCTGCCAAATTGTTGACAACAATATGCCTGATAGCTGCGGTTCAAAGTAGTGGTTTTCATTATAAAACCCCGGCAGACAGATTGTCCGACCGGGGCTCGATTTATCTGCCGCTCTATAGAAAATGTCAATAACTCAAGCCAGCTTTCCCGTTTCTATGCTCATTTCCGCGTCAACCATTCTTACTGCCCGAACCATCGCTTCGACCTGGGAGTGGTCCTTGACGCCTGGTTCGATCTCGACCCCCGAGTTTACATCCACGGCGAAGGGTTGGAGCGAGCGAATCGCCTGGGCGATGTTGTCTGGGTTCAGACCTCCGGCCAGGATCAGGGGGCGGGCGAGGGCAAAGCGCTCTACCAGGGACCAGTCGAAGGTCTTGCCGGTACCGCCTTCCAGTTTATCATGCCAGGTATCAAGCAGGAAGGCGGTCGCCACCGGCACATATGGTTCAAACTCGCTTTGGTTGGTGCCGTTGTGTATAGAGAAGGACTTAATCACCCGCACCGGCGCTGAACCACAGTATTCCGGAGTTTCCTTGCCGTGCAACTGGACCATGGTCAAACCGCAGTATTTGACGATTTCATTGACCAGGGAGTGTTCGGCGTTGACGAAAACCCCGACCGCGTCAACAAATGGCGGCAAGGTGGAGATGATCTCCCGGGCCTTGTCGGGATCGATTTTCCGCTGACTTTTCTCGGCGAAGATAAACCCCAGGGCATCAACACCGACGGCCGCAGCCTGCCGGGCGTCGGCAGATCTGGTAATGCCGCAGACCTTGATCCTTGTTCGTTTAATCATCGTTTATTACCCCTGTTATGACTAAAATTTAATCTCCTTTGCCTTCATTCGCGGCCGGTCAGATCCCGCAAGGCCGTGGCCCGGTCCTCGGCCCGCATCAGGCTTTCGCCGACCAGCACCGCCTTGACGCCGCACTCTGACAGGCGCCTGACATCCTCATGGTTACGGATCCCCGATTCGCTGACCACCGGAATCTCATTCGGCACCTCCCGCTTGATCCTGACGGTGGTACCCAGATCGACACTGAAATCGCGCAGGTCGCGGTTATTGACCCCGAGCAAACGAGTTTCGGCCTTCAGTGCCCGCTCGGTCTCGCGCTCGTCATGGACCTCGACCAGGATATCCATGCCCAAGTCATTGGCCAGGGCCTGATAATCCCTGAGTTGGTAGTTGTCGAGAATGGCGGCGATCAGCAGAATGGCGTCAGCTCCGACCTCACGGGCCTGGTGGATCTGCACCTCATGAATGATGAAGTCCTTGCGCAATACCGGCAGACTCACCGCTTGCCGAACCGCCGGAATATAGTCTAGATTGCCCTGGAAGAAATCGATATCGGTCAAAACCGACAGGGCCTGGGCTCCACCTTCCTGATAGCTTCGGGCAATGGCCACCGGGTCGAAATCGGCGCAGATCACCCCTTTGGAGGGGGAGGCCTTCTTGGCCTCGGCGATCACCGCCAGTCCAGGGTAGTCGACCAGCGCCCGCAAAAAACCCCGGGGCGGCTCGACCGGTCCGGGAGACCGGGACACCCTCCTCAGGCGCAAAAGTTCCGCCACTTCTTCCTTTTTACGGACCACAATTCTATCGAGAATATGCATGGCGCCCTAAACCTTCGGTTTGGCCTGGCGACAACAGGCCACCAGCTCATCAACCTTGGCCAGGGCGGCGCCATGCTCCACGGTTTCCCGGGCCAGCGCCACACCTTCCTTGAGATCCGAGGCCTTGCCGGCCGCCATCAAGGCGGCGCCGGCGTTCATCAGGACCATATCAAGGCAAGGCCCGGTCTCACCGGAGAGAATCCTTCGCAGATGGATGGCGGCGGCGGCCGCCTCCTCCTCGCCCTTTATCTCGTCCAGGGTTGCCCGGCTTAAGCCCACCGCCTCCGGGGTGATCCGATAGGTCCGAACCTGCCCCTCGAACCACTCGGCCACCGTGGTGGCGCCGGTGACGGTGATTTCGTCCAGATTACCCTCGCCGCATACCACCAGGGCGCGCCGGGTACCGAGCTGGCCCAATACCAGAGCCAGTTTTTCGGTCAGGTCGGGAGCGAAAACCCCCATCACCTGGACATTGGCTCCGGCCGGGTTGGTCAACGGCCCCAGGACGTTGAAAATAGTCCGGATGCCGATTTCGCGGCGCGGCCCGATGGCGTGCTTCATCGCCCCATGCAGGGCCGGGGCGAACATGAAACCGATGCCGGCCTCACGTATGCAACGGCCTACTTCCGCCGGGGTGAGACCTAGATCGACGCCCAATGCCTCCAGCACATCGGCGCTGCCGCACTTGCTGGAAACCGAACGGTTGCCGTGCTTGGCCACCCTGACTCCGGCTCCGGCCACAACAAAGGCCGCCGCCGTGGAGACATTGAAGGTTCCGGAACTGTCGCCGCCGGTGCCGCAGGTATCGACCAGCACCCCGTCGCCGGGCTCGGTCTCCACCTTGGTGGCCTTCTCGCGCATAACCCGGGCGGCACCGGTGATCTCCGCCACCGTTTCCCCCTTCATCCGCAGGGCGGTGATGAATGAGCCGATCTGGGCCGGGGTGGCTTCGCCGCCCATGATTTCGTTCATCACCCCGATCATCTCGCTCTCGCTGAGATCGATGTGAGCGATCACCTTGGCAATGGCTTCTTTGATCATGGCTTCCTCTTCTATCGCCGCAACATTTCCGCGTAGGCCGGATCGATGAAATTTTTCAACAGCTGGACTCCGTCCGGGGTCATGATCGATTCCGGGTGGAACTGCACCCCTTCGACGATCAGGCTCTTGTGGCGCAGCCCCATCAACTCGTCCTGATCCGTCCGGGCCGTAACCTCCAGACAATCGGGAAGACTCTCCCGCTCAACCACCAGAGAGTGATAGCGCATAGCCTCGAAGGGGTTGGGCAGATCGGTGAAAACCCCGCGGCCGTCATGGAAAATAGGGCTGGTCTTACCATGCATCAATCGGCCGGCCCGCACCACCTTGCCGCCGAAAGCCGCACCGATTGACTGATGGCCCAGACAAACGCCCAGCACCGGGATCTTGCCGGCGAAGTAACGAATGGCCTCGATGGAGATGCCGGCCTGGGCCGGATCGCAGGGCCCGGGCGAGATCAGCAGCCGGTCCGGCTGCAGGGCGACGATGCCGGCCACGTCGATCCGGTCGTTGCGGAAGATTTCCATCTTCGCCCCCAAACCGCCCAAGGTCTGGACGATGTTGTAGGTGAAGGAGTCGTAGTTGTCGATGATAACGATCATGTTATATGCATATAAAAAATTTGCTCGATGTCTTCAATTCTGCATTCTGCATTCTTAATTCTGCCTTAAAATCATCCCTGCCAGTTCTCGGCCAACTCCAGGGCACGCCGGAGTCCCATGGACTTGTTGATGGTTTCCTCATATTCCGCCCTGGGGTCGGAATCGGCCACCACTCCGGCCCCGGCCTGGACCCACAGATCCCGGTCCCGCATGATGAAAGTTCGGATGGTGATACAAAAATCCATGTTGCCGGAAAATCCGAAATAACCGACCGCCCCGGCATAAGGCCCGCGACGTTCCGGTTCCAGTTCCTCGATGATCTCCATAGCCCTGATTTTCGGGGCGCCGCTCACGGTGCCGGCCGGGAAACAGGCCTTGACCACGTCGAACTGGTCCAGCCCCGGCGCCAGCCGGCCGTGGACCCCGGAGACGATATGCATCACATGACTGTAGCGCTCGATCACCATCAGATCCCGGGTTTCGACCTGACCATGCACGGCCACCCGACCCACGTCGTTGCGACCCAGATCGACCAGCATCAGGTGCTCGGCCCGTTCCTTGGGATCGGCCAGCAGTTCGCGCTCCAGGGCCAGGTCCTCCTCGACCGTCTTGCCCCTCGGCCTGGTTCCGGCGATGGGTCTTAATTCAATCTCGCCCTGCTCCAAGCGGACCAGGATCTCGGGCGAAGAGCCGATATGCACCAGATCACCCTGTTTGAGATAAAAGAGATAGGGGCTGGGATTGATATGGCGCAAAGCACGGTAGAGCTGAAAGGGTGCCAGATCGGTTTCGGTATGAAAACGCTGGGAAAGGACCACCTGGATGACGTCGCCGGCCAGGATATACTCCTTGGCGCGGGCCACCATCTCACGGAAAGCCTCCGGCTCCATGTTGCTGGTGAACCGGTGCTCCTTCATATTTCTGGTCGGCTGGGGGGGCGGCAGATAATGACGGAGTCGCTCCACCACCTGGTCGATGCGCGTCGTGGCCGCCGCGTACTGTCCGGCCCGATCTTCCCCGGGTTCCACTTTCACACAGTTGACGATGGTCAGTAGCTGTTTCAGGTTATCGTAGATCAACACCAGGCGGGGGATCATGAAAGAGCTGTCGGGAAAATCCTCCAACGGAGGGTTGCTCTCGGGCAGATGCTCCATGAAACGGACCATGTCGTAACCGAGAAAACCGACCGCCCCACCGAAAAAGCGGGGCAGATATTGTGATTGGCCGCTGATCCGGTATGAATCCAGAAGTTCCTTGAGCAAATCCAGAGGATCGCCTTCGGCACTCGTCACTTCTGCTCCGCGGGTAATGGTGGTCCGGCGCCCCTTGCTCTCAAAGACAGCCAGAGGATCGAACCCGACGAAAGAGTAACGGCCCCACTTCTCGCCACCCTCCAGACTCTCGAAGAGGAAGGCATGAGTTTGATCGGCCGCCAGCTTGCTAAAGATGGTCAGGGGGTTATCGAGGTCGGCGACGATTTCCCGATAAACCGGGATCAGCCCTGCCTCGGAGGCAAGACCGGTGAAAACGCTCAGAGACGGCTGGTGCATGCCGCCTCCATGTCGCCGTAAATAAAGGAAGAACGGCAATAAAAAAGCCACGGCAATCCCGTATAGGGTACCATGGCTTCATTTTCGTGGCAGATTCGGTTCATGGCGAAAAATTACGTTGAAGACCCCCGCGCCGTTTCACAACGGCGCGGGCGTAACCGCCGAGCCGGCCGCTTTCATTTACTGTTTATTGAGCGGCAGCAGCCAGGGCGTTTATCCGCCTGGTCAACCGGGAAATCTTCCGAGAAGCGTTTTTCTTGTGGATAGTTCCCTTGACGGCAGCCCGGCTCAACATGGAACTGGCCTCTTTCAGGGTAGTCCGCATGGCTTCCGGGTCGGTGTTCTGCTCGATGGCGACCTGAACGCTCTTCACGGCATTTTTCACCCTGGTTTTCATGACCCGGTTACGGGCCCTACGCTCAAGGCTCTGACGATGTCTCTTTACGGCTGACTTATGGTTGGCCAATTTCTTCTCCTGCTTTTATCTTGTTATTTCTTAAGGTTAACTACAGCTTACAGACTTAGACAAGTAGTTGTCGCTGCAGACTTTTTCCATCACTCCACTAAAAAAAAGCGAGATTAAATGAAACAGCCGGAAATGTCAAGCAGCTAATGATAATGTAGTATTGTTTTTACTCAGGAAGATGACTCCGCCCAGGGCTCCGATTTTATTCTCCCGCGACAGATTTTTTTTAAGAAATCAGCTGTTTATCCTTGCTCTTCTAACTTTTTATAGTTTATACAATAACTTGATAAGCACCACCTGACGCAACTTCACCGACAACGCCAGCTCCTGGTCTCCAAACCTTGACCCACCTGGCGACCCCTCCAGAATCCGCCTAACTTAGGGCCATCGCTGGCGAGGAACAAGGTCGGTCTGGGGCGGGGAGGCGCGCACTGGCCGGTTTATGCCTCTTGGTCTTCCGGCTTACCTGACAACCATTTTCCTCTATAGTTTGCGCGCATGCTGGAGCTGATAAAATCCTTACGTCCCCAAGACTTCTTCGATATCATGATCGTCTGGTACATCATTTACCGGGTCATGCTGATTATCCGGGGCACCAGGGCGGCCCAGATGCTGGCCGGCATCGCCATCATCATTTTCGCCTATTTCGCCGCCCGCCAATTCGAGTTGCTCACCCTATACTGGCTCCTGAATACCTTTCTCAGTTCAATTTTCCTGATCATCATCATCGTCTTTCAACGTGACATCCGCCGGGCCCTGACCCAGGTGGGACGTACCCCTTTCACCAAGACCTATGAAGAGATGGTTCACTCCATCGACGAACTGGTCGGGGCGGCCAGCTACATGGCCCGCAAAAGGATCGGCGCCTTGATTATCCTGGAACGGGAAACCGGCCTCAAGGACTATATCGAGTCCGGCCACGACATCGATGCCCACCTGAGCCGGGAACTGCTGGTCAGCCTGTTCCTGCATGAATCACCCCTGCACGACGGCGGGGTAATCGTCCGCAAGGATCGCATCCTCACCGCCGGCTGCGTTCTGCCCCTGACCAAAAACCCTTACATCAGCAAACACCTGGGCACCAGGCACCGGGCCGCCATCGGACTGTCGGAGGAGACCGACGCCGTGATCATCGTGGTCTCGGAAGAGCGCGGCAAGATCTCCCTGGTTCAACACGGCGCCATCACTTCCGATCTCGACGAAGCCGCGGTTCGCAGCCGCCTGGAAGCTATTTTCGTACCCCAGGAATATCAAGGCAACATATGGAAAAACTGGTTAGGGAAGCAATAAGAAAATACCGCTGGTTCAGCAGCCAGAAATGGGCCGCGGATTGGGGATTCAAGACCCTTTCCCTGATCTTCGCGCTGATGATGTGGTATTTTGTGGTCGGCGAAGACAAGGTGGACATGACCATCTATGTGCCCATCGAAATCACCAACCTGCCCCAGAGCCTGATCATTTCCAACCAGTTCAAAAAGCAGTTGGAAGTCGCGATCAGCGGACCCCGCGGGCTGGTGCGCAGCATCTCCACCCAGAATATTACCCGTTCCATCGATTTGGCCAACGCCAGACCGGGGACCCAGGTTTTCCAGAACAAACCCGATACGATCAACCTGCCGCGCGGCATAACCATCCAACGGATCCAGCCCGCCAATATTACTTTGACCATCGACAAACTGCTGGAGAAGGACTTGCCGATCAAACCCATGATCATCGGCAATCCGGCCGAAGGGTTTGAAATAGTCTCTGTCACGGCCAACCCTGCTGACTTGAGCCTCAAGGCACCGGCCGAGGCCTTGAAGGATACCCTCTTCCTTTCCACCCAACCGATCGATGTCGAAGGCCTTAACTCCAGCTTGATCAACCGGCGGGTGCCCCTGGACGTCAAACCGGAAATCGCCGAACTGATCGGCGAATCACTGATCTCAGTCAATGTCACAATCCGGGAAAAACTTATCCCCCGGGAGTTTTTCGATATTCCCGTCGAATTCAGTCATGCCGCCGAACGTACCGCCTACCGGCTGACCCCGGGGACGGTGTCGGTAAAGGTCGAACTGCCCTATCACCTGGCTCAGTCTCAGTCGGCTCCTGTCTCTTTCACCGCCAACGTCGATGCTGATGCCCTCCCTCCGGGCTTCTACGACCTGCCGGTAAAAGTGGCGCCCCAGCCCGCCGGCATCCGCGTCGTCGAGGTCATTCCGCCCCGGGTCAATCTCAAGATCGGCCGACCCGGACCTTTGATGAAGCGCCTCCTCTATCCCGACCAACAACAGACGGATGAGGTCCGGCCGTGAGAAGGCTGTTCGGTACCGACGGGGTACGCGGGGTGGCCAACATCTTTCCGATGACCACCGAGATCGCCATGCAGATCGGCCGGGGATTGGCCTTCCTGATCAGGGATATGAAACACGATCACCGGATCGTCATCGGCAAGGATACCCGCCTATCCGGTTACATGATCGAGAACGCCTTGGCCGCCGGGATCTGTTCGATGGGAGTCGATGTCCTGCTGGTCGGGCCCATGCCAACCCCGGGTATCGCCTTCATCACCCATTCGATGCGGGCCGATGCCGGCGTGGTGATCTCTGCTTCGCACAACCCCTTCCAGGACAACGGCATCAAGATTTTTGCCCGCGACGGCTACAAATTGCACGACCGGCTGGAACTGGAAATCGAAGACCTGATCTTCTCTCAGAAAATGGCGGCGCTACGCCCGGTGGCCGAGGAAGTCGGCAAGGCCTTCCGTCTCGACGATGCCAAGGGACGCTATATCGTCTTCCTGAAGAACAGCTTCCCGCACAACTACGCCCTAGATGGCTTTCACATCGTCCTCGACTGCGCCCACGGCGCCACTTACAAGGTGGCCCCCCACGTCTTCACCGAACTGGGCGCCCAGGTCACTGCCCTGGGGGTCAACCCGGACGGTCGTAACATCAACCACGAATGCGGCGCCCTTCACCCCAGACTGATGGCCGACAAGGTCAAGGAATTGGGGGCCGACATCGGCATAGCCCTGGACGGCGACGGTGACCGGTTGATCGTTTCCGACGAAAAGGGCAACATCGTCGACGGCGACCACATCATGGCCATCTGCGCCTCAGAACTCATGACCCGCCGGCATCTGCGCAAGAAGACCCTGGTGGCCACAGTGATGAGCAACCTGGGCCTGGAAGTGGCCATGCGGCAGATGGGCGGCAAGCTGGTCCGCACCGGAGTAGGCGATCGTTACGTGGTCGAGGAGATGCGGCGGGGCGGTTTCAATTTCGGCGGCGAGCAATCGGGCCACCTGATCTTCCTGGACCAAAACACCACCGGCGACGGCATCCTCGCCGCCCTGCAGCTCCTGGCCATCATGATCAAACGCGACCAACCGCTGTCGGAACTGGCCGGGATCATGGAAACCTATCCGCAGATCCTCAAAAACGTCCGTACCACCCGCAAACTGAACCCGGCCGAGATCGATGGTTTTCCCGAAAAAGTCGCCGCCCTGGAAAAGAAACTGGGTGGTACCGGCCGCATCCTGGTGCGACCCTCCGGCACCGAACCGGTGATCCGGGTGATGGTCGAAGGTACCGATCGGAAGAAGATCGAGGCCATGGCCGACGAGCTCTGCACCATGATTGCCAAGGCCGATTGCCATTGATTTATTTTCGATGAAAAAAATCCGTCTGGACCGCCTGTTACTGCTCCGCGACCTGGTTCCCACCCGCCAGAAGGCCCAGGGACTGATCGGGGCCGGCCAGGTCTACGTCGAAGACCAGCGGGCCGACAAGGCCGGATCGCAGTTTCCCGAAGATTGCCGGATCGAGATCAAAGGCTCGGAATGCCCCTATGTCAGCCGGGGCGGCCTGAAACTGGCCGGCGGCCTGGATTATTTCGGCATCGAGCCGGCCGGCTTGGTCTGCGGGGATATCGGCGCCTCCACCGGCGGCTTTAGCGACTGCCTGTTGCAACGAGGCGCCGCCAGGATCTACGCCATCGACGTAGGCTACGGCCAATTGGCCTGGAAACTCCGCTCCGACCCTCGGGTGGTGGTCATGGAACGCACCAACGCCCGCCACCTGACCCCGGCCGACCTGCCGGAACCCCTGGATCTGGCGGTGATCGACGCCTCATTCATCTCCCTGGAAATCCTGCTCAAACCGGTTATGGCCCTGATCAAGACCGGAGGAGCTATCCTGGCCCTGATCAAACCCCAGTTCGAAGTGGGCAAGGGCCAGGTCGGCAAGGGCGGTGTGGTCCGCGATACCGCCCTGCACGAAGCGGCCATCGCCAAGATCGAGGAATTCGGCCGCAGCCTGGGTCTGACCAGTCACGGCCATTGCCCCTCTCCCCTCCTGGGTCCAAAGGGCAACCGGGAATTTTTGATCTACTTCACCCTCCCGAATGGCCTCCGGAACCTGACCAGGAACGTTGACCGCCGGCGTTTGAACTTCCGCTGCCGCCAGAGGTAATATTCACCAAACATTCGGATTGACAGCCTGCCCCGCCCCCTCCTAGCATTGAACCATGATTGGTCTCGACGCATAGGCAAGATGAAAGAGCAAGGAGGGATTATGCAACGGACCAAACCAAAGCGGACCGGGTCCATGCGGAAAAATTTTCGGCCTGATGCTCCTGACGGCGGTTATCTGCACTATTCCCACCCCGGCCCGGGCGGTTGGCATCGGCCCCTATATCGATTTTTCCGGCGGCTCGGGTACTTTTGAATATGATAGCGACAACTACGAGTTCGACGTCGACACCGGGACCGGGGCGATCGGCCTGGCTCTGGACACCGACCCGACCGGCCGGTCGTACTTCAGTTACCGTTTGAACATCGGGTATGAGCGCCAGGACCTGGAAGAAGACTACGACATCACCTGGAAAATGCGTGGTCTGGCGGTGGAAAACGTCTTTGCTTTCGCAGTGGCGCGCGGACCAAACATGCGGTGGTGGGTCGGCCCCCTGGTTCGCTTCGGCTTTTACAGCGGCGACACCGATGACTATTACTACTTTTACTCGGGAGACCGTTACAAGTCCGAGGCGGACTTGTTCGAATTCGGGATCGGAGTGGCCACCGGGGTCAATATCAGGGTCAGCCGAAATCTGGTGCTGGCGCCTTCGGCCGGTTTTCGCTTCATCGGTGCCTCCGGGGATAGGTACCGAGATCGATCACAATACCGGGAAAGATTTGAAGAAGACCTGACCGGCAACTTTTCCACCGCCTTCATCAACTTCGCCCTGCTCTTCGAGTAGGGAGGGGGCACCACCACTGCATCTTCAAACTTTGAGGGTCGGCCTCCCACCGGGGCCGGCCCTTTCCCTTTCGGCCTCCGGCTCCCTGACCGCACGGTTTTCCAGTCCTCACGGTAGCGCCAGAGGAAAGAGCCCGTCCGTCAGCCATTCATAGCCGAGGATTCCGGCCAGGGAACCGGCCTGATCGCAATCGTCTCCCCGGTTTCGCCCGTCTCCAGCAACTCCAGGAAGGCCTGCCGCTCGCCGGCCGGGATCTCCACCGGCCCTAAAGCCTGGTAGCGTTCGGCGAAGATCTTGCGTTTGCGGTTCAAGGCGATCTCCTGATGACTGCCCCGATAGGAGACCGAGCCCCGCAATTGCGGAGTCAGGTAGCAGACCTGCAACCCCGGCTGCTCCCAGGCAATCTGCGCCAATGCCGCCGCGCTCAGCAGCAACCGCTCCGGCCCGTCACGCTGCCAGCTCTTTTCCCCTCCCGCACTTTCAAGATTTGCCACCAGCCGGTCAATCTCCGCGACCGAACCGACCAGCCGCAGGCACCTGAGGTAGCCGGCCTGGGTGATATCCTCGTGGGGCCGCACCAGTCGCAAGGCCGCGCGCTGACGGGCCGCCCGCCCCTGAAAGCGGCTCTTGTAGGCATAGGAGCAGTAATTGATGGCCGGGGCAGCCGCCATCTCCAGGGCATCGCGCATCAGGCGCAGAGCGGTGAGCTCCGAGCCGTGCACCAGAACCCTGGGCGCGTGGACAAAACGGTAGCCCCGAGCCAGGAGTTTCGGCAGGTTATGGGGAGTGGCCCGCATCTGGTGCAGGTTGAGATGCTGCACCCCGGCTGCCGCCAGCTCCGGCAGCAGATCGCGCAGCAGTTCATAATCCTCGGGGATGGCGGGGATCTCCACGGTGATCGTGGGGATCCGGCCGACGGCCAGGCGGAGGTGGTCCAGCCGGTAATCATCGGCGCTGAGATCGAAGCGCATCTCGTCCAGCCCCGCCGCCCGCAGCGCTTCGATTTTCTCCGGCGTGGCCAGGATGCCATTACTGTAGAGCCACACATGAATATCGGCCCCGAAACGTTTCTTGATCTTGCGGACATACTCCAGGCTGCGATCGAAGGTCAAGAGCGGCTCGCCGCCGCTGATGCTGGCCCCGGTCAAGCCGAAAGCGGTCAGATAATCCAGGTAATCCTGGGGATTGGCAAAGTCGAGGTTGTTGGTGGCCGGTGAACCTTTGGACTGCTGGCTGGTCGGGCAGTAAAAGCAACGGCCGTTGCAGATATTGTTGATGAACAGACAGGACCAGTTGCCCTCGCCGCAACGCCGGCATCCGGGAGACAAAAGGCCGGTGTAGATCTTACTCCCCCGGCAGGCGACCGTAACCCGCCCGGCCAGGGCCGATAAAAGTTCAGCCCGCTCGCCCTCGGCCACCTCGGCCTCAGCCGGAGACAAAAAGGTCATGGCCGGGTAGCTCTCACCAAATTCGGCCGCATTAGCACTCTCGTACTGCGCCACAGAAATTTCCATAACCTGCTCCCAAAACCTTCACACTGCTGAAATTCCCCGAACCAAACCGGCAAGACCACCACTGGAAACACGAGAAAACCGAAGACGTTCAGGAATCGTCGGCAACGGGACTACGGAAAAACAGGGGCAAGGGAAGCATACGGACACACCCTGAATGAGAGGGATAAGCGCCTCCGGCAGCAGGTTGCCGGTATCATTTCCCGGCCCACGCTAACTGAGGCATTCACCACTGCTAATACGCGGTCGATCTGATTTTTACAATCTGATTTTTCCAGCAAAAGAATAAAGGCCCTGAGGGCCGGAGTGCGTTAAAATGGTTTACTTATAAGCCACGATTAATACTGGCAACCAGCCGTTTACAACTACCAATCCCTGCCGGTTTGCCGATGAAAGCATCCGCCGTATCTCATACTTCCTTGCCCCGCAGCATCTGGGTCCTGGGGCTGGTCAGCCTGCTGATGGATATCTCCTCGGAGATGGTGCATGGGCTGCTGCCGGTCTTCCTGGTTTCGCTGGGCGCCTCCGCCACCGCCATCGGGTTGATCGAAGGCTTCGGCGAGGGACTTGCCCTGATCACCCGGATGTTTTCCGGGGTAATCAGCGACTGGCTCGGACGCCGTAAGGTGCTGATCGTCGCCGGTTATCTGCTGGGCACCCTGACAAAACCGTTATTCGCGGTGGCCCATGGTGCCGGCCTGGTCTTTGGGGCCCGCTCCCTGGATCGGTTCGGCAAGGGACTGCGGGGTGCCCCCCGGGATGCCCTGATCGCCGACTTGACCCCGGCCGCACAACGGGGCGCCGCCTACGGCCTGAGACAGGCCCTGGATTCACTGGGCGCCGTGCTGGGACCGCTGCTGGCCGTGGCCCTGATGATCCTGACCGCCGGCAACTTTCGCCTGGTCTTCTGGCTGGCGGTGCTGCCCGGTCTGGCCGCCGTCATCCTGTTGACCACCAAGATTCAGGAGCCGGACCAGACGAACCAGTACAGTCGCTTCCCCCTGCGCTTCAGGGAACTCCGCCTGCTGGGCCGCAGTTACTGGCTATTGCTGGGCCTTGGAGTGATCTTCACCCTGGCCCGCTTCAGCGAGGCCTTCCTGCTACTGCGGGCCGAAGAACTAGGCCTCAGCGACCGCCTGGTGCCGCTGGTGCTGGTGCTGCTGAGCCTGTTCTACTCACTGGGGGCCTATCCGGCCGGAGCCCTCTCCGACCGGATAGGCAGAAAGAAGCTACTGACCCTCGGCCTCTGCTTCCTGCTCGGGGCCGATCTGTTACTGGCCACTGCCACCAGCATCGCCCAGGTTCTGGTCGGGGCCGGACTATGGGGCTTGCACCTGGCCTTCACTAAAGGTCTGTTCGCAGCCCTGGTGGCCGATACCTCAGACCAGCAGTTGCGAGGCACCGCCTTCGGGCTTTACGGGTTAGCCACCGGCCTGGCCATCTTAGTCGCCAGCCTGCTGGCCGGTCAGCTCTGGGACCGCTTTGATCCGGCGACCACCTTTTACGCCGGGGCCGTCTTTACCAGCCTGGCCCTCCTGGGTTTGTTGCTCAGAGCCGGCTGGGGCAGCCGCTCGGATGGGCGCGCCCATTAAAAGAACAAAAGAGGTTTTCATGATGAAATCAAAGGTGCTTCAGCTCCTGACCTTATTGTTGGCCCTGTCGACAACCGCCAGCCCGCCGACTTGGGCCCAAGCTACCGGCCCCGAGGCCCGTCCGGCCAACTGGGCTCAGCCTCTGGAACTGGCCGGCGTCCCCAACCTCCATCGGGTCTCCCCTACCCTCTATCGCAGCGCCCAGCCCAGCGCCGAGGGTATGCGCAACCTGAAGGAATTGGGCATCAAGACTGTCATCAATCTGCGCTCCTTCCATAGCGACCAGGACGAAACAGCCGGCCTGGGCTTGGCCACCGAACATATCTATATGAAAACCTGGCATCCGGAAGTGGAGGACGTGGTCCGCTTCCTGCGGATCGCCACGGATCCGACCCGCGCCCCGGTCCTGGTCCACTGCCAGCATGGCGCCGACCGGACCGGAACCATGAGTGCCATCTATCGGATTCTGGTTCAGGGTTGGAGCAAGGATGAAGCCCTCAAGGAAATGACCGAAGGCGGTTATAACTTTCACGAAATCTGGATCAATCTCTTGCCATGGATCAACGGCCTCGATCTGGAAGCCATTCGCCGGGAGGCCGGATTGGCCTCGACGGAGCCCCCGCCCTTGCAGTAGATTGACAGGAAACTTCGGCTGAGGCTGAACCTGAAATTTAACCATCGGTAACGAAATGTCTGAAAAACCCACACCCAAGACCGGTCTGGCCCGGATCATCGCCGCCGCCGGCTATTCGACCGCCGGCTTCCGAGCCGCCTGGCGCCATGAGGCCGCCTTCCGCCAGGAATCACTCCTGGCCCTCGTTCTACTCACCCTACTCTACTTCCTGCCCCTGCCCCCAACCTTCAAGGGCCTGCTGTTCGCGGCCACGATCTTGCCGCTGGTGGTCGAGCTACTCAATTCGGCCTTGGAGGCAATGGTGGACCTGGCCTCACCAGACTTTCACCCCCTGGCCAAACGGGTAAAAGACATGGGCAGCGCTGCCGTCATGCTCAGCCTGCTGCTGGCCCTGGGCCTCTGGTTAATGGCGGTGGTGCAGATTTTCGGGGGCTGAAGCTGCACACAAAATGAGATATTGCTAGACCTTAGCCACGTCATTCAGACAATCGGAAGCAGGTCGAGGCCGAACGCACAACCCGGACCGCAACCGCACAGGAAGTCTATTGCCCATGACCGATGAACAGTACAAGTCGTTTCAGCTTTGGTTTAAGAGCCATATCAGAACTTTCCGGGAAGCCGACCCCGCCCACCAGCGGAGCCTTGACCTGAAGGAGGAGCATACCGCCCGGGTGGGCGCGGTTATGGATCGCCTCACCGGGGAATTACACCTGTCGGAAAACACCCGCCTGATCGCGGCGGCAACCGCTTTGTTCCATGACCTGGGCCGATTCCCTCAATACCACCGGTACCGAACCTTCCGCGACTCGGACTCGGAGAATCACGCCAAACTTTCAATCCGTGAATTGACCAGGCACCGGGTTCTTCACACCCTGGAGCCGGCGGAGCGACATCTCATCGGCCGGGCCGTCATCTATCATAACCGTCTTCACCTTCCCGATCATCTTGACCCGGTAACCCTTCTCCATAGCCGGCTCCTCAGGGATGCCGACAAGGTCGATATCCTGCGGGTTATGGCGGATGAGCTATAGGAGACCACAAGCAGAACGAAACCCCGTGCTTACGCTGGGAATGGATTTGGAACAGGGGGTTGGGGACGATGTTTACCGGCAACTCTTCGAAAAACGCATCATGAGCTACACCGAACTCGGCAATGCCAATGAATTCAAGGTGTTGCAGATGAGCTGGGTCTTTGATATCAATTTCCGGCCAACCTTTGAGATCCTGCGCGAGAGAGGCGACCTCGACGTAATCGCCGCCACCCTTCCAGCAACTGCAATTCGCGATAAGGCCAGGAGTTTTATCAAGGCATACATCGACCATCGCCTGGATGAGGGCATGAAAGAAGTGGATGACCTGGGCTGACTCCTACCTTTTCTTTCAGGTCCGACTTCCCGGCTATTTCTGTAACTCTCAGAGGAGGTAAGAATACGGCTTAGAAGTTGAGCGGAGACGGTGATGAAATCAACCAGATACTACTGCGTTTTACTTAATAATTACAGCTCATTACACTTTTCACACGGCCTCAACGTTTTGTCTAACCGGCGCGCGAAAGGAGGCGAAGCCGACTGAAGCGCGACCGGTTGAGCCGCGTGTAAGGTACAACCGTGTTAGATGTCGGGCCTGAGCTTACTCTTGCCTTACTATATCGACCGAGATCTCCACCGCCGGAATCGTTCCTCTGTTCTCAAGCCAGTGTGTGGTGTTCCTATCCTCGGGCCAGCCCACTCCCGGCCCATAGTCCGTAGCGACGCCATTTCGATGGTCAGTGATCGTTCCCTGCAGTATGTAGACGGTGCCAGGTCTGTCTTTATGGTCGTGAATCGGGCCGAAGACGCCTCCAGGCTCAATGGTCACCATACGCATTCGAAGTTGGCGCCCTGCCATGCCCTCGATCTCAGGGCCAAGGTCAACCGTTGAAAGTAACTTCACCGTAACACCATTCGTCTCAGGTGCCACCTGTTCGTTGCTCATCATGCTCTCCTCTCAGTACTTCCAGGGCCTAACAATGTTATTAGTCAGCATGCTGACTTTGTTTTCTTCAGAGCTTATCTGGTGACTTTCCTGACAATTAACAGGCAATAAAATCGATGTTTTCAAGCCATTTTCAGGTCACTTTGCTGTATAATTACGCTTAAAATTATTGGGAATTATTTGGCGCCATATGTTTCGCTCAAATTAAGATACCCCTGATCATTCCAGGGATTAACCGCGTATAAATGGGAATTATGCGATTTCGTCTGAACCTGGCAGTTATGGCGCAGAGTTTGACAATCGTATTAACACCTTTCAGCCGCAAGATGCTTCATCCTGCCCTGACAACTTTTCGACCTTCAGATTCTCACCCTTTGACCTTGCCAATCAGCCAGGCCATGTTGTCACCCAGATCCTTCATGGTCTTGACCCCTTCCTCGTCGTTCAGGACCTCGCCGGGTTGGCGGCCGATGCCGATGTTCCAGTAGGAGGAGCCGGCCAGGATCATCTGGCCGATCAGGAAGAAGTAGTTGAGAGAGCTGAAGACATGGGAGGCGCCGGCCCTTCGCACCGCCACCACAGAGGCTCCCACCTTGCGTTTGAAGAGTTCGTCGTTGGCCCGGCTGACCATCCCGGTGCGTTCGATAAACGCCTTCATGTTGGCCGAGACATCGGCAAAGTAGGTGGGTGAGCCCAGAATGATGCCGTCGGCTGCCTTCATCTTTTGAATGGCCTCGTTGACGACATCGTCGTCGATGGCACAGCAACCGTTTTTTTTCTCGTAACATTGAAAGCAGGCCTTACAGCCGGAGAGATTGATCCCGGCCAGCTCGACCAGTTCAGTCTCACCGCCGGCCGCCCGGATCCGCTCCAGGACGATATTGATTAATGCCGTGGTGTTACCGTTTTTCCTGGCGCTGCCGCTAAAAGCTACTACCTTCATCTTTCACCTCTTTAGTTGTTTTAGTTTTTCTAATTCGCTTGGGCTAATCTGTCTAGGCGGGTTAGGCCTAGGTCGCGGCGGGTTATGCGGAGTTTATCCACGACAGTGGGCTACCCGTGCACGGCTAAAAGTTTATAGACTTCGATTCTTTCCGGAGGTTATCCTGGCTTACTTTACCCGGCCTCGACCGGCGCAGGCACGGGAATGCCCCAAATCTCCCGGGCATATTCACGGATGGCCCGGTCACTGGAGAATTTGCCCATTCGGGCCACGTTCAACAGTGCCCGCCGGTGCCAGTCGGCCTGGTCGCGGTAGGCCCGGTCGACCAGTTGCTGGCAGGCCAGGTAGGCCTTGAGATCCTTAATCAGCAGGTAGGGATCGTTGGGGTCCAGAAGGCTGTCGAAAATCGGCTGGAAGAGATACGGCTCTTCAGGAGAGAAGGTGCCGTCCACCAGACTGTCCACCGTCCGGCGGATCTCCGGCTCGGCCAGATAAATCTCGCGCGGTGAACAGGAGGAACAGGATTTTTCCCGTTCCACCTCTTCGGCCGTCATCCCGAAGATAAAGATATTCTCCCGCCCGACCTCCTCCATGATCTCGATGTTGGCGCCATCCAGGGTGCCGATGGTCAGGGCGCCGTTCAGGGCAAACTTCATATTGCCGGTGCCGGATGCCTCGGTGCCGGCCGTGGAGATCTGCTCGGAGAGATCGGATGCCGGAAAGATTTTTTCGGCCACGGAGACGCCGTAGTTGGGGATGAAAACCACCTTGAGCCGCCCACTCATCAGTTTATCGCCATTAACCACCTCGGCCACCGAGTTGATCAGCTTGATGATCAGCTTGGCCTTGAAATAGGAAGGCGCCGCCTTGCCGGCAAAGATTATCGTGCGGGGAGAATACTTCATGGCCGGATCGGCCCGAAGCCGGTGATAGAGGGTGATAACATGCAGGATATTCAAGAGTTGGCGTTTATACTCGTGGATTCGTTTGACCTGCACGTCGAACATGGACTCGGGAGAAACCGTAAGCCCGCAGTATTGGAGAATGTAGTCGGCCAGTTTCACCTTGTTGGCCAGTTTGACCGCCGCCCACTCCCGAAGAAAATCTCCGTCCCCGGCCAGCGGTTCCAGCTTCCGCAACTGATCGAGGTCGGTGATCCAGCCTTCTCCGATCCGGCCGCTGATCAACTCGGCCAAACCGGGGTTGCACTTCAACAGCCAGCGCCGCTGGGTAATGCCGTTGGTCTTACAGTTGAAACGCCCTGGGAAGAAGTTGTGAAAGTGATGAAACACCCGGGTTTTCATCAGATGGGTGTGCAACTCGGCCACCCCGTTCACCGAATGACTGCCGACGATGGCCAGGTGGGCCATGCGTACCTTCTTGACCGATCCCTCCTCGAAGAGGGACATGGCCTTGAGCATCTCCAGATCGCCGGGGAAGCGGGTCGCCACCTCCTGCAGAAAACGGTGGTTGATCTCGTAGATGATCTCCAGGTGGCGGGGCAGAACCCGCTCCAGCATCTCCACCGGCCAGGTTTCCAGGGCCTCGGGCATCAGGGTATGATTGGTGTAGCCGAAGGTGGCAACGCAGATCTTCCAGGCCTCGTCCCAGTCCAGACTTTCCTGGTCCAGCAAGAGCCGCATCAGTTCCGGGATGGCGATGGCCGGGTGGGTGTCGTTCAACTGTACCGCGACCCTCTCGCTTAGCAGGGTGAAGTCGTTATTCTTCTTCTTGAAACGCCGCATGATGTCCTGAAAGGTGGCGGCCACGAAGAAATACTGCTGCTTGAGCCGCAGTTCCTTCCCTTTACTCAGCTTATCGGAAGGATAGAGGACTTTGGAGACGGTTTCCGAGTTGACCTTGTCCTGCACGGCGGCGATATAGTTGCCCCGGCTGAAGAAAGAGAAGTCAAAATCGCGCGAGGCCCTGGCGGTCCAGAGCCGCATGTTGATCACTTGCTCATTGCGGTAACCCGGCACCAGGAAATCGCAGGCCATGGCCATGATCACCTCGGTATCCAGCCATTCCTTGCGGATCCCCCCCTGGTCGTCGATCGAAGTCTGCACCCGACCATAGAAATTGACCGGGTAGAGCTGCTCCGGACGTTCGTATTCCCACGGGCTGCCGTATCGGAGCCAGTTGTCCGGCGCTTCCAGCTGATAACCGTCAATCAATCGTTGAAAAAAAAGACCGTATTCATAACGAATTCCATAGCCGTAGGAGGGAATCCCCAAGGTGGCCATGGAATCGAGAAAGCAGGCGGCCAGACGACCCAAACCACCATTGCCCAGGGCGGCATCCTCCTCCTCTTCGCGAATATCTTCCAGATCGTAGCCCAATTGCTGAACCAGATCGGCAACGGCGCCCTGGAAGCCCAGGTTGATCATGCTGTTGCCCAGAGACCGCCCGATCAGAAACTCCAGGGAGAGATAATAAACCCGTTTGGCCCGGTGGTCGTAGTAGCTCTTCTGGGTATTGATCCAGCGTTCGATCAGATTGTCGCGCAGGACGTAGGAAAGGGCCTTGCAGAGATCACGGCTGTTGGCCCGGCTCGGGTCACGGCCCAGGAAACTCATGAGGTGGTGGATGGTGGACTTTGTCAGTTCCTCGGTCAGCTGCTCGTCTTCAGCGGTGTAGGAGCAGACCGGACGGGCTATATTGGTCGGGTCGATATCCATCGATTGTCGTATCCTGGCAAAATGAGCCTACCGGGCAAGCAAGCGGACTACCGGTCTATTAAATATGATTTTAACCAATGAATCCGCCCGGTACCAAGGAAAATCTGGTTTCAACCTCCGCATATTATTGCCGGCGTGAGGCGAGTAATCTGCTTACCCAGGCCAGGGCTTCTTCCCGGTCGTTAACTTCTCCCACCACCCGGGCCTGCTCCAGAGAGTCCAGTATTTCACCGAACAGGGGACCGGGTTTGAGGCCCAGTTCCCGCAGATCATGACCATTCAGCAGTTTTGGACCCTGCAGCACCGGTTGCACCGACTGGCGGTACACCGCGTCGATCTGCCGGTAAAGTTCCGCCAGATTTTCCTCCATGCCCGCCGGCTTCAAAGGGCCGCTGGCCGCCAGGCTGTCGGCCAGGGCCAGGAGGAAGAGACCGGGCATTTCCTCTCCCGCCGCCTTCACTAAACGCAGGCAGGCCCTGGGCGTAATCCCGGTTTTCTGTCGGGCGTTATTAAGGTGGAAGGGATACATGTGCAGCTCGATCAGGCGGGCGGCGATGTTGCAGCCCTCCCTGCCCCAGCGCAAACGGTGGGCGATAGCGATAAATAAACGGGCTCCGGCCCGATCGTGATTATAGAAGGTCGCCCGGCCGTCTTCCTTTACGGCCGCGGTTTCCGGCTTGCCCAGGTCGTGAAAGAGCGCGGCCCACTTAAGCAGGGTCGGTCGGCGAGGCAAAGCCAGGTATGTGTTTAAAGCGGCGGACTGGTCCGGAAAGTAACGATCGGGATTAGTCAATACTCCTTCCATGGCCACCAGACGCCGCCAGGTTATGGTCCATAACGTCGAGATGATGGCTGGCCGGCTGGGTCAGCCCCCGGCCCCTGGCCAGTTCCGGGAAGATGGCCGGCAATAACCCGGCATCGGCCAGATCCCCAAAGGTTTTACCCGCCCGGGGAGAGGCCATGATCAACTCTAGTTCGTAGTTGAGTCTTTCCGGAGCGGGGCGGCTGATCAGGCCGGTCCTGGTCCGTATCCAGTCCAGGGTCTGTGTTTCCACCTCCAGACCGAGGGTGGCGGCAAAACGGAAGGCCCGCAGAAGCCGCAAGGGGTCGCGGTCGAAGGCCTCCGGAGTAACCGCCCGCACCAGACCGCGGCTGAGATCAACGCAGCCATCCAGAGGGTCTAAAATCGACCAAGGCCCAGCCAGGGTGCCGGTGACTGGATCAATTCTGACCGCCATGGCGTTGATGGCGAAATCACGGCGGGCCAGATCGGCCTGGATTTCGGTGGTGCCTTCCCGGAAACAGGAGAAATCGACGGTGAATGCCGGAGTAACCACCCGAGCCACTCCCTCATCGGCATCGAGCAGGACGAAGGCGCCGCCGGTAAAGGTGGCGAACGACCGGGCAGCAGCCAGGGAGTCGCCGGCCAGGGTCAGATCCAGGTCGCCGGCCCCTTCGCCACGCCACCAATCCCGAACCGCGCCACCGGTCACATACATTTCCGGCCAATTCCGGCCAAGAGCCTGCAGCCCCCTCGCCAGATTAGCGGGATAGGCCCGGAGCCAGTCTTTATCGAGATGTTTATTCTCCGCCATATCTCTCGGACCGATCAAAAAAATTGCGTCTTCCTTCCCGGCAGTTATGATGAATCTCTGATCCCGGCAAATTGGCCGAACTCGCAAAATATCACGGGATGCTAAACAGCGAAACCAAGACTGCGTGAAGTTCGATAGACAAGGAGTATTGTATTTTAGAGATTGAGGCCATACAAACGGTACGCCGAACCAACAAAAACGCGCTACTACGTCGTAGATCGGAATTGTGCCCTTCAGGGTTACTTTTGCGACACAATCAAGCTTAACAGGAAAAACCATGGACGTTAAACCCATTTATCAAGAGGTTTTCCCCGATGCCATCGATTTGGCTGATCGGACCTTTGAGCTGACCCCGCCGGGCGCCGCAGGGGAAACTTCGGCGTTGAAATTCGATCCCGCCACTCTGGCCCTGTTGCATCCCCCGCTGTTGCTGGCGACCCCGGCCGGAAAAATGCTGGTGATCGGCGGCCGGAGTATCTTGTCCGCCCTGGAACCGAATACTTCTCTCGGCTGCCTTTTATTCCCGGCTGAAACCTCCAGGGCAACAATCCTGGCCCTGGCCCTGGCCGCGATCCTGAGCCAGCGCCAGGCTACCCCCATGGAACAGGCCATCTGCTGGGAAAAAGCCGAAGAATGGCTGGGGAAGGAGGAAGCCTGGCGGAGGTTCGGGCCACTACTGGAGCTGACCCGCCGCTACCCACCATCTAGGCTGGCCCGACTCAAGGATCTGCCGGAAAATCAGGCCAACGCCCTGCAGACCGGTCGCCTGGAACTATCCACGGCTTTCCAGCTTCTGGATCTGGACAAGAAAAGCAGCGCTCTTCTTTATCAGGTTATCGAGCTCCTGCACCTCAGCAGTTCAAATCAGAAAAAACTTCTGGAGATCTGCCGGGATCTGGCAGGTCGCGATGGGATCGCCATCGCCGAGCTGTTAAACCGTCCCGAAGGGCGGGAGATCCTGAGCGGAGCCATGATCAATCCCCCCCAACAGGCGGTCCGTTTGCTGGCCTGGCTCAATGAACTGCGACGCCCCAGGCTATCTGCCGCCAACCACGACTGGCAGATCTTCACGGCGAGTCTCTCCCTGCCGACCGGGGTAACCCTGGAACCATCCCCTTCCTTTGAACGGGATACCATGCGCCTAACCATCGAGCTGCCAGGCCGCCAGACCCTGTCGGCTTGCTGGCCCGCTTTGCGTGAGGTTCTCCGCGGCTGCCGCTGACCCCCTAGCTTCCCGGCCACTGAACCGGCAACCCTGGACCGGCTTCACATATCCACAAAATAATTTTCCCAGGCCGAAGTCATCGCCTCAATGGTCATTTTCGGGGCAACGCAATGATAGTGGGCATCGTCAACAATCTGGTCGAGCAGATCACGGGGATGGCAGGAGTTCAGCATTATCCCATGCCGTTTATACAGCCTGAGCAGAAAATCAAAAACCGAGACCTGAAAATCAATTTTATTTGCACTGCAGATTTTCTTGAAGATGTCTTCATATTCTTCCTGACTGGGATGGTCTATCTTGATTTTGTAACGGATCCGGCGCAGAAAAGCCTCATCCACCAAAGTGCGCGGTTCCAGATTCGTCGCAAAGATAACCAGCTGATCGAAGGGGATATCAAATTTCATGCCGGTGTGCATGTTGAGAAAATCGGTACGCCTTTCCAGAGGCACGATCCAGCGGTTCAGAATCTTTTCAGGCGACATCTGCTGGCGCCCGAAATCATCAACGATGAAGAGGCCGTTGTTGGCCTTCATCTGCACCGGCGCGTCGTAAAATTTTGCCACCTGGTTGAATTCCAGATCGAGCATTCGCAGGGTCAACTCGCCGCCGGTCATGACTACCGGCCGACGGATCTGAATCCAACGCTGGTCGATGAATTCTTCGCCTGCCTCCTGGGCCAGCGGCACATGATTAACCGGGTCGAAGACCGTGACTATCTCTCCACCAACTAGAATGGCATAGGGAACAAAGATGCTGTCCGGCAGAATGTTGCCGATGGTCTCGGCGATGGTGGTTTTTCCGTTGCCGGCTGGGCCGTATAGGAATATCGCCTTACCGGAACTAACCGCCGGCCCCAACCGTCTGAGCAAGGAATGATTGACGGTTAGATGGGCAAAGGCATTTTCGATGCTCTCGGGGGTAACCAGGATATTTTTCACCGTCTGAGCTGAAACCATCTGCTTATAATCTTCCAGCAGGACCGGGGCTGGCCCCACATAATGGCAAAGTTTCAGCAGTTCGCCGCCCTGGCGTTTGCCTTCGTCCGTCACCCGGTAATGGTAGGTGAGCTTGGCCAGATGGTCTGCCTTGCGCACATCGACGTAACGTTTCTGGCGTAACTCATCCAGGGCCTTTTCCACTACGGAATAGGGCAGCTTTAGGAGACCGGCCACCTGCGGCAACCTGAAGTCTCCGAGGGAAATGATATGTTTCAAGGTCAAATCGACGATGAAATCCAGTTCCAGACCTGTTGCCTGGACATCCTTGGGAATCAACGGAGTTCTTTGAAAAACATCGGACAACTGATCTTCACGGATGAACCCCAAGTCGATCAGGTTACGGCCCAACCGACCACCTTGGATCCTTTGCCGTTCCAGGCCCAGGTTCAGCTGAACTTCGGTAATGTAATTTCTCTCCAGCAAACTCTCACCCAAGACACTCGGCATGCTCTCTCTCCAAAGTTGATGCATTCACAAAAAGCGGGTCAGCCTGCGACAAGCTCAGATTGAAAAGTCAACTTTTTTCAGGCTTTCGACGATACCGGCAGCCAACCTTTACGCCAATCGGGTGATCGATCGATGACCCAAAGCGGTTGGTTCACTGACTCAAATTCTGCAGCCGGGAGACCGTCCTTGTCAAGCCTCGACTCTCCCGCCGCTTATTTTGCGGCAATATTCGGGGTCGACCGTTCCGGACAGAGGCCCGGTGCGGGGCTCGACCAGACGGCAGTTCCGCCCCAATCGTATGGCGACGCAGATTTTGCCTTAACGAATCGGCCGGTTCGGCCATGACGACGAATTTTCTACCGATCCGGATCGGGACACGATATTATTAAAAAGTCCGACCTAATCGCTGCACTTTATTCCCCCGGTTGCGTATGACTGGCGATGACAAACAGAAAGCATACCGAACTTTCCCCACTGCCCCCGATACCAAAACCCCTGACAATCATGGCAGGCTGGGCGGTGGCCATCGGCATGACCCTGATTCCCTGGCTGATCCCCCACTTGACCCACTCTCTCTTTGACGGCGCAAGATTTCTCGAAATTGCCATCCTGGCCTGGCTAGCCGTGCTTTACCTGACTATCGGCGATTTGCGGAAGTCGGTTATTGCGCTCGTCTCGGCGTTACCCGTCCGGATTCGACTCATCTTATCGGTTCTCGCCCTGCTTGCCGGGGCCAGCGCCCTTCATGCGCGATTCCCCCTGCATGCTTTGACGGAAATCAGCCTCGCCCTCCTGCTGCTGCTTTTTGCCTGCGGGTGCGCCTTACTGTCGCATGAAAAGAGAAGCTTTGTCGATCTGATTTTCTCCTCGTCGCTGGTGGTCGGCGCCCTTATTTTCTTAATAATATTCGCTTTGTCTTTCCGGGGGGCGATTGCCGCCGGCAGACCTTTCAGCTGGGTCACACCATTCGTCACCTTTGCCAACATCCGCTTTTTCAGCCAGTTTCAAGCTTACACCCTGCCGCTTCTGGTCCTGCCGCTGTTTGTGGCACCCAAATGGGGCAGGACAATAGCTATACCGGTAGCCGGCTTCTGGTGGGCTCTCCATTTTGCATCGGGAACCAGATCGCTCTGGCTGGCCCTGCTGGTGACGACGCTAGTAATGGCTTTCTGGCTGCGCCAAGCGGCTCTTCCCTGGCTGCGCCTTCAAGGGTGGACATTCACGCTGGGGGGACTGATCTATTCCATTTTTGCCTGGGGGGCCAACGACTTCGGCCATAACAAGTTCTATGGCATGGCCGGGATCGTCGCCCGGGGAATAAGTGACAGCGGGCGCTTTGAATTGTGGCGGGCGGCGGGGGAAATGATCCGCTCTTCCCCCTGGCTGGGGTAGGGCCGATGCATTTCGGCCTCTATAATTTCAGGGTTGCGGCCCACCCCCACAATGCCTGGTTGCAAATCGCCGCCGAATATGGCCTGCCGATGGCGCTGCTGCTTACCTTCCTGGTGCTCTATTTCCTGCACTGTGCCTTCCACTGGTGCAGCACGGCGGATTCGGTCCGGGACCGGAACATCAATATAGCCATGACTGCGGCCTTGATCTGTGGATTGACCGAAGCCATGTTCAGCGGCAACACCTTGATGCCGCAAAGCCAGTTGCTCTTGTTTTTCATCGCCGGTTGGCTGGTCGGCAGAAATTTACATCTTGCGGAATCAACGGGATATCCGGATCTGCCGAATAGGTCTTTAGAATTAAGAAAAAATATCGTCCTGACGAAATGCCTGACCCACACCGCCCTAATCATCGTCATCACTGCGGCAATAGCTGTACAGGTCATCGGCGCGGCCAATTACTACAAATATAGCAAAGGGCATGATTATGACCCGACCACATACTACCATCCGCGCTACTGGCAAGACGGCCACTGGCTGGCAGGCGCCCAGGAAAAGGACACCCGAAAGGAACTTGAATCAGACCGGCAGGATGAAAAACTCTGACGATGCCAAAAGCCCGGTACCGTTGCCAAGAATGACGGGGCCGAATAAAGTCGGATATAAATAATCTTCAGCCATTCCCATTACCGAATTAGCGGCATATTTTCCGGCTGGAATCCAGTGTTATTAATTAGATTCAGAAGATCCGGATTCCATTTCACCCCCCTGTGTTGGCGGTAACCACTGTACATCACCCTCCCCTCCAGATATAAAATCCAATATTTACAACATATTACATATATTAAAATAAAATCATCAATGCCTCTTGACTTTCAAGACGGGGATTACCGATAGTAGAGAAGGGTTAGGGATATTAGCGTTAAAGGGGAGTTACTCCTCCGTTTACAAAAATTTAAATAAAATCATCACGGGCTCTTGACTTTCAAGATGGGGATTACCGATAGTAGGAAAGGGTTAGGGATATTAGTGTTAAAGGGGAGTTACTCCTCCGTTTACAAAATTTAAATAAAATCATCAAGAGCTCTTGACTTTCAAGACGGGGATTACCGATAGTAGGAAAGGATTAGGGATATTAGCGTTAAAGGGGGAGTTGCTCCTCAGCTTGCTATAAAATGATAAATCCGTTGGTCGTAATGCTGGTTGGTCGGTGACCACTTAGGGAACCGGTTTAAATGAATAAGGAGAAGGAGGATTGTCATGTCGAAACTGATCGAGTTCATCAAAAATTTCCTCAAAGACGAAGAAGGCGCCACGGCCGTTGAATACGGGGTATTGATCGCCCTGATCATCGCCGCCTGCGTCGCCATCATCGCCATACTTGGCCAACGGATCACTAATGGCTTCAAGGAGTCGACAATGCGCTGCAAGCCGCCGGCGTGGGCACTTGATTAAGCATCCCCACGCACCGCAAAGAAGATGACCGGAAGCGCCGACTGGCAACGACTCAGGCTACAATCCCGGCAATACTCTGTAGCCTGACTCGTTGATTACTGAAGCCTGGTACCCAAAAAGTCATCTTCTTTGCGGCTCCCCAGGTTTGTGTTCAATTGCGTGATTGTCTGACTGCTGGGATAGCCTCTCCAGCCGGAGAGACTATCCCTTGACTCAGCGCCACCATATAGAGGAGAGCCACGATGTCTCGACTGATCTCAGCAATCCGTAAATTCATCGCTGATGAAGCGGGCGCCACGGTTGTCGAATACGGCGTCCTGGTCGCCCTGGTCATTGCCGCCTGCATTGCCATCATCTTTACTCTTGGCAACCGGATCCAGAGCGGCTTCCAGTCGTTCTCCGACCAGTTGGCCACTCTTGGGTTCAGCGGCTCCTGAAATTAAAGGCCAGCAGTGCGAGGATCCGAGATGCAAAGCGACCACCGTCAGAAAATAACCCGTCATTCTTGGCTTTTCGGCCTGGAATCTGGCCCTTTATTTTCTGCTGGCTCACAACCGGGAGCCTGTCATCTTCTTTGCTTCTCTGTTCTTTCTGGTCATCTGTATCACCGACACTCTGCAGGGCAATTCCGAATACCGCTACCCTCTGCCTGCTTCTGATCGGCTTGGGGTATCATCTCCAAACCTACGGCTTGAGGGGCGGCGGCCTGGCCTTGGCCGGCCTGCTGGCCGGCCTGGCACTGTTTATTGTTCCCTACCTGATGGGGGGCGTTGGAGGTGGCGACCTCAAGGCCATGGCAGCCCTGGGCGCCCTGCTCGGTCCCAGCGATATCTTTCAGGTCTTCCTGCTTACCGGACTAATCGGCGGCGCCATGGCTCTGATTCATCTGGCCATGAGTGATAACCCCCTGACCCGTCTGCGATCCTGGCGGTCATCTGTGCGGGAAGGTGCCGGTCAATCAGGGTCTGCCGTCCGGTAGAGAAACTTCACTGACATCCAGTAGGATCAAATATTCCTACGGTCCGGCCATCGCCTTCGGTTTTTTTGCCTTCATCAGCTCGGGAGGCCTGCTATGAGGAGAAGACCTTCGGAAAAAGGCGCGGCAACGGTCGAGTTCGCCATCATCTTCCTTCTTCTGATGATCATCGTCTTCGGCATCATCGAATTCGGCTTCCTCTGGCTGCAGTCTTTTTATATCGCCAATGCCGCGGCTAAAGGCGTCGGGTGGCCGCCCAGGACAAGACCGTTCTGGGATGTGGTGGTCGCCCTGGATATCACCGCCCTCAAGGAACAGTTGTATGGTCTTGCACCCCAATGAACCCATCGAGGTTTACGCCTCGGAAACCGGAGTGGTGTTGAGCGGCACGGTTTCGGAACTGCAGGTAGTTGAGCAGGTGCTGCGGCTGACCAGAACCTTCCTGCCCAAAGCTTCCGAGGGCGGGGGAGATCAGGAAGGCAGCGGCCGTTCCGGGATGGAATAACCAACCTTCTGCACTGTTGGCAACCTGCAGCAGGTCATGCTCGTGTAGTCACCATTGCCGAGGTTAGGGTGGGATTCCGGCCGCGATCTGCAGGTCGGCATGGGCCCGAAACACATTGGTGCCGATCTGGGTCACAATTCCAAGGGGCAGGTGTCGGACTGGGCCCTTTGGGGTGTCGACAGCTCTGGCAACTTGGCCGGCCTGGCCACCCAGTCCCTGCCTTCGACAATTTTACCGGCAATACCTTATCCGCCTTAGGAAGCAATGGCGCCAACATCTTCGTCGAGATCAAACACTTCACCGCCGCCCTGCAGTTTCTTGAATCCGAAGGTTGCGCACCTTGGCCGAACCCCGCCTCGTTACCCTGAGCGGGCAAGAGGCCGAGTTTTCGGCCGGCGGCCAGGTTCCGGTCTCCAGTGTAGATACTCAAGGGAATCCAATAGTGGATTACAAAGACTTCGGGGTGGGCTTGGCTTTTACCCCCTGTGGTGATGAGCGACGGAAAGATCAGCCTGCGAACTGGCCCCCGGGTCAGCTAACTTGGTGATAACGTCGCTGGGGTAAACGGCTCGGGAATCCAATTATAAAGACCAGGCAGCTTGAAACCATGGTCCAACTTTATGACGGCCAGACCCTGGCCTTGGCGGGACTGCTGCAGGACAATATGGTACTGTCTGAAGATCTCCCTGATTCTCACATCCCCATTCTGGGTCCCCTCTTCCGCAGCACCAATTACGTTCAGGACAAAACCGAGATCCGCTCATTGCGCTCACCCCCCATCTGGTCAAACCCGGACAGGAAGGATCAATGAGTTCCCCGGCCGGACACATTGATTTCATTGTGACCAATCTATCTGAAGGAGGCTCGAAGGATCGAAGGTCGGACACCGATGAATCGGTTGTCAAGGGCCATAGTTTTTCTAATACTACCAATCGCTCAAGCCGGCGGATTGGAAGGAAAGTTCGGTTATGAGCGGGTCAAGGCTGATCAATAAGAGAGGATAATCGCATGAAAATGTTGAAGTCATGCCCCTAAACGCCAGGGCTGTTGGTTGGTCAGCAGCAGCACACCTTACGTCGACAAGCTAAAAGTTCGGCCAGGGCACCAGAATGGCACTGGAGACGCAGATCGCCGATAAGACCTATCAGCATGCCGCCAAGGCGCCTGGAGGTACGCCGGGTATCGTGGCAGAGGAGATAATGAAGGATACACCGATCATTTTGCGGGGCAAAGCACCCAAGGAAACGAATATCAATGTCTTGCAGGGCAGCGGGTCCTCCGGCAGCAAGTAATCAGGGTTACACGAAGCTGTTATCCGAAGGGACGAGATCGGCGGGCTGTATTTGGCTTATTGCTGGAAAGAGGTGTAAAATTATGCAAGTAATCCACAGGAACAGACAAAAAGGCGCCGTAGCCCCACTGGTGGGGATACTGATGGTAGTCTTTATCCTGCGCCTTGCCTTAGAGTTGACTGGGTCATCTCCAACTATGTCAAAGTTCAGATGCAGAGGGCCGTAGATGCGGCGGCTCTGGCTGGCGCTGATACGGGTCGCGATGGCGGCATGACCCAGGACACCGACGCCATCGCGGTGGCCATTGCCACGGCCGCGGCCAACAAGGTCGGCGGCAAAACCGGCCTGGTTTCTGCTGGGCCTGCTGGGTGGACGGCACCAGCGTCGTGGCTACGCTGGGCTACTGGGACCGGGACCGCACTAAGACAAGTCGTTTCTCCAGCCCGGGCAGCATCAAACCGCTAACGCCATCAAGGTTACCGCCACCCAGGAGGTAGAACACTATTTTTTCTGACTTTACCGGGATAACGACCATCGTCACCGATGCCATCGCGGTAGCATCTCCAAACGTCCCTGTACTGCCTATTGCGCTGGTCAACTGCGTTCCCAAGCGATAAATCAAATAAAGGAGCCGGGATTATTACCCGGCACTACGGTGTGCGATATTAGGAGTTACAGTTACAACAAAGACAAGGATGATTTGGCTGCCTGGACCTCACTAACCCTGGCAACTGCCAGTCAACCCAATATCGAATATTTTCTTACCTTAACTGGAAGGGAAGGAGTTCCAAAAAGTCGTTTTCGGCAAAGGCGTGCCCGGGGATGGACTAGAAAATCAGACCGTTGATACAAATCGTCCAAGCAGCTTCAACACCTCCTACGACGGGTGTAACCCTAATCCAACCAATTATCTGGACATCGCCTGCGGTTGGGA
Source organism: uncultured delta proteobacterium (assembly GCA_963807225.1). Classification (GTDB taxonomy): domain Bacteria; phylum Desulfobacterota; class Desulfobulbia; order Desulfobulbales; family JAGXFP01; genus JAGVGT01. Next base: position 155,530 of record CAWEAD010000007.1, read on the forward strand.
CGCATTGCGGGAAAAACAAATAGCCCGTCCAGATGAGTTTCCCTCCCCATCCCTCTGCTCAACCTGAGGTACATAATCCTTCGCCTGGAGATTATTACATCGGGGATCCGGCCCTTCCACCCATTCGACGGCATTTGATCCCTTACCCCGAGCGGCATACAATTTACTCGGGTCAACAAGTTCACGGAGGGCAATTTACTTCCAGACAACAATCAAAGGACCAGGATGGAATTCTACTGAAAGGCCCGAACGAAAGCTGGGCGGGCTACAACAGCAGGATGGAAAAAATCAGTACGGATAATCCCGCCAATCCCGCATTCACAATCTATGGAAGACACCAGGTTCATGCCCATTAATCCAGGTGGGGCGGGATTGACCCAACCCGAAAATAACCCTCTCACTCCGGCTCTATGAAGCTCCCTATGACGTGAAGATCATGGTAAAAGCGGGATACCCCAAAGTCTATGTTAATAATGGTAATATTCAAACCTGCTCAAGACCTTTCTAGCAAACACTTGAAAGATCCCGACACCTTGGGTTGTTCAGACAACGCTCCTTTCCACAAATGAACAAACTGTCAGGATCAATATGCCGGTCATTTTTGCTGGCTCCTGCGATTCTTTTAAGGCTTTATCCAACAGCCCCGCACATACGCTCAACCACGATGGTATGGCCAGAGTTCCTTGACGAAGCACGGACAACGCGATCAATACGACTGTGTGTTTATAGTTTGTTGATTCCACCGGACAGTTGCGAGCCTTTTGATCCCGATGTCGCGTCGGATGGAACCTTTAGCTTGACAGTACTCTACTCTACCAAGTTAGTATTGAAGGAGAAACCTGATCCCAGAGAGTGATGATGAAGAAGAATTCGGCAGTATTTTGGATGTTTTCTTGGTCGAATGAGGCATGCAGTGCTTTACGAAATATTTTTTGATGAAACTCCAAGGATAAAAAGATGCCACAAACCATTAACATAGGAATCCAGATTCGGCAACCATGATTTGGCCAAATTCATCCTGGCCGACTCCAGTTCATAGCCAATATCAATGTGCAGAAATGGCACGGTGCTATCGGGAAAAAGGGGAACTAGCGATCAAAGGGACATCCCGGGCATCATCATCATCTATGATGCCCCCGAAAACGAGGCCATTTTCAAGCGGTTGTCAAGGTTGCGGCATGTCTTCCCGCAAGCTGCGGTTTTTGCCGCATCCGACGTCAAACAACCCGAGCATATCGTCGAAGCCATGAAGGCCGGCGCCACCGAATATCTGGTAGACCCCGCTGGCCAAGAAGGTCTTGGCCAGCTGCATCAAGGAAATCCGTGCCAAACTCACGGAAAAGCCGGCAACATCGCCAAGGGTGAGATCTACAGCTTCATCAGCAGCAAGGGCGGGCTGGGCTCACCATTCTTGCCGTCGATACTGCTGTGGCCCTGGCCCGGGTCATCAACAGCGGCAATGTCGGCGGCCATGTGCGACATGAGCTTTCAGTCCGGTGATGCTTCAGTACTGCTTGATACTCCTGCGGCATATGCACTCCACTCGCTGGATTTTCCATCGCCTTGACGTTTCACTTCTGAAGGGGGCCATGATCCGCCATGACAGCGGCCTTGAACTCCTTGCCGCTCCGGCCAACCCCGAGGATTACGAAGAGATCAAGGCTGGTCAGGTCGAGAAGATCATCAAGCTGCTGACCAAGTTTCATGACCGGGTTATCATCGACTGTCAGTCCATGACCATCAATGAGACCAACATCGAGATCTTCCAGAACTCTCTTAAGATCTTCATCGTTATCATGCCCTGCCCGCCATCCGCAATGCCGTGCGCATCACCAATCCACTTCAAAACCGGTATTTCGGACAACAGGATTGAATTCATTCTCAACCGTTACGAAAAAAAGGCGGTCCTCTCCGTAGAAGAAGCTGAAACCCTGGAAGGATCTGTTCATGCGCCTGCAACTTCTACGCGTATCCACGTCGTCGATCAACGAGGGCCGGCCAGTGGTGCAGCTGGCCCCCGGCTCAATCATATCCAAAATCTCATCAGTTTCTGCAAGAAGCTGATGAACAAGAGCAACAACCCAGGATACCGGGAGCAAAAACCGGTTTTGGCAGACGCGTAGAGGAGGGCAATCGTGAGCCTAAAAGACTTCATGGAAATCACCAGCCCGATGTGCAGGGCTTACCTCTCGGCGAGTCGGAAGCCCACAAGGACGATCTTTTCTATGCGATCAGCATCGCATCCATGGTCGCATCGTCGAGGAAATAAACCTTGCCGTTCTTGAGAGCATGGATCAGGCCGAGGTCATGCCGGAAGTGAGCCACATTATCGAGCGCTTTCTGGAAGAGGAGAAAGTGCTGCTTAATGAGAACGAAAGAAAAACCCTGACCCGCGACGTGGATGAGCTTGTGGGGCTGGTCTCATCGAGCCGTTGCTCCGGGATCCAACGGTCTCTTTATGTCCATTCGCCGTTTCGCCGTCACCCCCCTGAAAATGGAGGAACTGATCAACTACAAAAGCCTGACCCCGGATTTAGCGGAGTATCTCGCCGATTGCGTCAAGGCTCGACTCAACATCATGATCTCCGGCGGTACCGGCTCCGGCAAGACGACTTTGCTGAATGTCCTCTCCGGCTTCATCCCCGGTCCGGAAAGAATAGTGACCATTGAAGATTCGGCCGAACTCCAACTTCAGCAAGAGCATGTCGTTCGCCTCGAAGTCCATCCCCCGAGCATTGAGGGCACCGGAGAAATAACCCAGCGGGACCTGGTGCGGAACAGCCTGCGGATGCGGCCGGACCGCATCATCATCGGCGAGGTCCGGGGAGCCGAATCCTTCGACATGCTCCAGGCCATGAACACCGGCCATGACGGCTCCCTCACCACCATTCACGCCAATTCCCCCCGGAATCCATTACCAGGCTTGAATCGATGGTCCTGCAAACCGGCATCATCCTACCGGAACAGGCCATGCGTTTCATGATTTCCTCCGCCCTGGACATGTATTCAGATCACCAGGCTGGCCGACGGTAGCCGCAAGGTGGTTACCGTCACCGAAGTGGTCGGCATGGAGGGCAATGTCGTGACTCTGCAGGACATTTTCGTCTTCGAAAAACAGGGAATCACCAAGGAAGGCAAGGTCAAAGGCCGCTTCCGAGCCACCGGCATCCGCCCGGTCTCGGCCGATAAATTAGAAGTGGCCGGAATCAAGATTCCGGACAACCTCTTCTCGGCGGAGAAATATTACGAATAGGGGCTCATGATGGAGACGATAAATATCATCTTTCTGGGAGCCATTTTCCTCTTTACCTCCGCGATTATCCTCTTCATCTTCCTGCTCTGGCAGGAGACGAGATTAACGGAGAAGAGGACCATTAAGAAACGGCTCCTCTATATCTCCGCCGGCGGCAAGCATGGCAAGGAGAGGCTGGAAACTTTACAAGAAAAGTGCCTTGCGGGATGCCGGCATCCTGGAGCAGCTGGCCTTCCAGCTTCCGCGGATGAGCGCCATCGACCGCATGCTCCTCAAAACCGGGCTGCCCCTCTCCGCCTCGGCCTTCATTTTCGTCAGCATTATAATGGCCTGTCGCGGAGGGCTGATCGCTATTGAATATTTTCCGGGAAAGATCACTCCGTTTATTTTTGGCGCCATCTGCTTATTCATCCCCTATTTCATCATGCGGATAGTGGAAGAATCCGTTATCGAGAAGTTCCACGAACAACTGCCCGAAGCCCTCGACCTGTTGGCCAGGGCCGTTCGTTCCGGCCACGCCCTGAGTTCCGGGCTGGAAATGATCGCCAAGGAAATGGACCCGCCAATCAAAATGGAATTCCAGGCCACGGTGGACGAAATCAATCTGGGCCTGTCCACCAAAGATGCCTTGGCCAATTTATGCGAACGAGTTCCAAGCACCGAAGTCAAATTCTTTACCATGGCGATCCTGATCCAGAAAGAAACCGGCGGCAATATCGCGGAGATTCTCGACAAGATCGGCCGTCTCATCCGCGAAAGAATCCAGTTTCACCGCCAGATTAATACCTTGACCGCTGAAGGCCGTTTGTCTGCCCGGATCCTGATTCTGCTACCCATCGTCATGTTCGTGTACATTTATTTTGTCAATTATGAATATATCTCTTTGATGTGGAAAGAAAAACTGGGCATCTATATGTTGGTGATCGGCATTGTCATGCAGATAATCGGATCGATTTTTATCCGCAATATTGTCAAAATTGAAATCTGATAGTTTCGCAATTTGGCGGGCAGGCAGGCCGGGAAAAAGAGGCACAGGCCTCGAGCGACCTTGAAATCAGGGACGTGATCTTTCAACCATGGGTTTTATCGAGCAGTGTAAAACATTACGCGCCTTTCACCATCACGGAAAGACCTCATGATAATTCTCTTGATAGCGGCAAATTAAAGGTGGGCCATGCATGTCATTAACTATTTATATCGACTGTTTGGGAATCGGGATATTATCCTTCTGCAGATCCTTATTTTCCTGGCGGCCAGCCTGCTTTTCGGCGGCATTGTCTTCCTTTTAAGACGCCGAAACCTTATCGGCGAGAGGCTCGCTAAACTTCTGCCCGACAAAAAACCGCTGGAAGTCAAAAAAAGCAGACTTTTCGAGGAAGAATCGCCGGATGGGTGGACCGCCAGGATCATCCAGCCCATACAGATGGTTATCGGTCCGACTGATTTTTCAGATCAAAAGAAGGTTCGTCTTCGCCTTATCCAGGCAGGATTGCGCTCTAAGAGGGCCTATGCCAATTATATGGCCGCCAAAGTAATCCTGGCTCTGCTTCTGCCGTTGCCCTATCTTGCCTTCAGCGCCTATTACGCCATGACCCCAATGGCCATCGCTATTTCCGCCTTCCTGGCCATCGCTGGTTTCTTTTTGCCGAATCTTCTCATCCTCCACCTGATTCAAAAACGCCAGTTGAAGATGAGCAGAGCCCTGCCGGACGCACTGGATCTGATGGTAATTTGCGTGGAAGCCGGTCTCGGTCTAGACATGACCTTCAAGCGCGTCGGCGAGGAATTGCACCATCTGGATAATGATTTAAGCGACGAGTTTCGCCTGACCAGCCTGGAAGTGATGGCCGGAAAGTCGCGGGAGGAGAGCTTCAAAAACATGTCGGCCAGAACAGCCGTTCCCGAGATTCACAATCTCATGAATATCCTGGCACAGACCAGCCGGCTGGGAACCAGCATGGCCAATGCCCTGCGCGTTCATGCCGATGCGATGCGGGTCAAACGTCGCCAGCTGGCCGAAGAAAAGGCGGCGAAATCCGCGGTTAAACTGATTTTCCCCCTGATCCTATTCATTTTCCCGGCCATCATCATTGTGCTGGCCGGGCCGGCCGCCATACGAATCATGAAATCAGTTTTACCCGTCTTCGGGGGAGGCTGAATGCAAATGACTTCCAAGTTCGTATTGCCAGGAGCGGGAAAACCCTGGTTCTTCAAGATATGTCCTACCCAGATTGAACAAGACATCTCTACGCCTTTGCGAATATTCCGCGGTTTCATCAACAGCCTGGTCAGTACTTGTCCTTTTGGCCTTTTTGCCTCTCTGACCCTATTGGCGTTTTTCCTGTCGGCCTGCGCCACCACCAGTGAGTCGTCTCGCGATATACGCCGGTTTCCAGCCATGCCGGGCAAAACCCCTTGGCGGATCAGGAAAGCAAATTACAGAACCTTTCCCAAGCGGAACTAATCGCTCGCGGCAATCAATATCTGGCCGGAAACAACGTGAATTTGGCCCGAGTCCATTTCCGAATGGCGCTAAAAAAACAAGACGATTCGGCCCCAGCTTATGCCGGGTTAGGAGAAACGCTGGCCCTTGAGGGCGAAAAGAGGGGCGCCCACGAGATGCTCGACAAGTCCTTAGCCATCGACGCCAATAACCGCCAGGCCTTGGTCGCCACAGGTAAACTTTATCAAACCGAGAAAAATTACCAACAGGCTGAGATTTATTTCAACCGCGCCCGAATGATCTTGCCCAGCGACCCGGAAATTTTGACGGAACTAGCCATAATCCATGGTTCCTTGGGAGAGGATGAACTGGCGGGTACTATTCTGCGCCAGGTTGTTGCCCTGAAGCCCCAAGACCCAGCCGCCTATAACAATCTCGGCTTCAATTATCTGCTCCTGAATATGTATGCTGAAGCCATCGAGACCTTGCAGAAGGCGTTGTCACTCGACCCCGGCAACCCCCGCATCCGGAACAATCTGGCTGCGGCCTACGCCTTGAATAACAAAAGCCAGCGGGCATTCGACCTGCTCCGCCAGACCGAAGGAGAACCAGCCGCCTATAATGACATGGGCTATTTTTTTATGATGAGAGGCCTGAAAGATCCGGCCAAAGACTCTTTCGAGAAGGCTCTAGCGCTAAATCCCCGGCATTATCTAAGAGCCAAGGAAAATCTCCGTCTGCTTGAGAAAGTTAATTGATTTTCGAGGTAATTACGCATGAGTTTATCATCTGCCGCTCGACTTCTGAAAAACCCGCAAAAATGATCAGCTGGACTGTTTCATTTAATATGAAAAAACCACTCCCTAACTATGCAAAAGGAGGTTTAATCATGAGGCTTTTACTCGGGATCATCTTATCTATTTTACTGGGAGCGAGCAATGTTTACGCTGAAATACTCGCCGTATCAATCGATCAGGCGGAGATCCGCAGTTCTCCAACTGTCAGCGGTTCCAGAGTGACCATTGTGGCTCCACGCTATTATCCTTTGCACATCCTGGGTGTTCAAGGCGAGTTTTTCAAGGTCAACGATTTCCAGAACAATAGCGGCTGGGTCAGCAAAGCAAGTGTCGACAATACCAGGAGCATCGTGGTCAACGCCGAAAGCATTAACGTCCGCAATGGACCAGGTACGAACCATCCTGTTATCTTCAAAGCCGAGAACGGCGTAACTTTTAAGGTTGTTAACCAAGAAGGCAACTGGCTTCAGGTTGAACACGAAAGCGGCATGACGGGCTGGCTGTTCAGAAACCTCGTCTGGGGTGATTAATCCTGCAATTCAGAGCAACAAGTATTTCGCTAAAATCCTCCCGCGTAAGACAGCCACCATATGTCTTGAATCAACTTTTCGGCTTTTGTTAAGGTGTTGAACTATTTCGTTGCGAAAAAGTTGAGACGCTGATTTTAAACAGCCCACTGAGGACAGTACTCAAGTCAAGTCCTGCACCTTAGCCGTGAAATGCCCCGTAACTGGGTTGATCGACAGATAGACTCACTGACAAGCTAAAATGCTTTCGCCGTAATTCTTTATCGGTCAGGGGGGCAGCGTGAATTTGCCTGCCCAGTACCAAACCAGCGGTAGCATTATTCGCCGATGATCTTGACCAGTACCCGTTTCCTCCGCCGACCGTCAAATTCGCCATAGAAGATTCGTTCCCAGGTCCCGAAATCGAGTTTTCCCTGAGTCACCGCTACCACCACCTCCCGGCCCATGATCTGCCTTTTCAGGTGGGCGTCGGCATTGTCTTCATAGCCATTATGGCGGTACTGCGAAACCGGCGCATGGGGCGCCAGTTTCTCCAACCATACTTCGTAATCATGGTGGAGTCCCGCCTCATCATCATTAATAAAGACCGAAGCCGTAATGTGCATGGCATTAACCAGGCAGAGCCCTTCGCGAATTCCACTTTCGCGTAAACATTGTTCCACCTGGTCGGTGATATTGATCAAGGCTCGACGGGTCTTGACTTCAAACCACAGTTCTTTCCGATAGCTCTTCATCTCCTTCTCCCTTGAACGGTAATTTCCCTTCCGATCAGTTAAATTTTAAGTTTTATCGCTTATTTAAGGAGTTGTCTTTTCCTGAAAGATAAATTATTAATAGCAACATTTCCGATAATAACTGACAAACCAGCTCCAGAGTTGATAAATTTGGCGCCGGAGATATAATTTGCAGCGTTTTATTATTTTCTGAGCATTACACAATCATTTAATCCGCACGGGGGAGAATATGAGGATTAAGCCGATAGTTTTACTGATTGCTTTGCTAGTTGGCGGCGCCATGATCATGGCGCACCCCTGCCGGGCTGCCGATGACGCTCTGCAGGACAATCTTCGCCGCGTCCTGGACAGCGGCAATGCCAAAGAGATGGAGAACTATCGAGGTTTGCTGGTCGAGGTGGAAAAAGCCAAACTTCAGGCCAAGGATCTGGCTGGAGCCACTGCGGCCAAGTTGGGAATAATCAAGATAGACCGGGAACTGGCTTCGATCGAAGACGCCAACGCCAGATCCGGCAAAGTGCCCGGGACCGGAACGGATAAGGAAGCATTAGAGAAAGCAGCCGTTGCGAAGGCCGCCGCCGAAAGAGCCGCCGCCGAGAAGGCCGCTGCCGTGAAGGCTGCCACTGAGAAGGCCGCAGCTGAAAAAGCCGCAGCTGAGAAGGCCGCTGCCGTGAGAGCCGCCGCCGAGAAGGCTGCTATGCTTAAGTCGGCCGCAGAGAAGGCTACCGCAGCCAGTGCAGCCGCAAGCACGGCTGCTGCTGAGAGGTTTGCTGCCGAGAAGGCCGCTGCTGAGAAGGCCGCAGCTGAGAAAGCCGCCGCAGATGAAAGCCGCTGCTGAGAAGGCCGCTGCAGAGAAAGCCGCCGCAATGAAAGCCGCCGCAGAGAAAGCCGCTGCTGAAAAGGCCGCTGCCGAGAAAGCCGCCGCAATGAAAGCCGCTGCTGAAAAGGCTGCTGCCGAGAAAGCCGCCGCAATGAAAGCCGCTGCAGAGAAAGCCGCTGCTGAAAAGGCCGTTGCCGAGAAAGCCGCCGCAATGAAAGCCGCTGCAGAGAAGGCCGCAGCTGAGAAGGCCGCAGCTGAGAAGGCCGCAGCTGAAAAAGCCGCAGTTGAAAAGGCCGCAGCTGAAAAGGCTGCAGCTGAGAAGGCCGCAGCTGAAAAAGTCGCAGCTGAGAAGGCCGCAGCTGAAAAGGCTGCCGCTGAACTTGCTGCCGCCGAGCAGGCCAAGGCTGATATGGCCAAGGAATCATTGGAACTTGATAAAAGGCTTAAGGAGTTGATCGTTGAGGGAAATGCCAAACTGAATGCCGGGGATATCCAAGGTGCCAGGGCAATCAAAAAAGAAATCGGTAAAGTCCGGGAAGATATAGCCCGCCTGAGTGCCGCCGGAGTGACCCTTAAGAATGACCAGCCCGCCCCCAAAGCCGATAACTCGAATACTGCAAACGGCTTCTCATCGGCTGAACTCCAAAACTACAGACATACTCTCGACAGCTGGGAACAGGAGAGAAACGAGGCTCTGGCGCAGGACGGCGTCGATCGCAAAAAGGTTCTGGAAGACTATCGCCAAAGGCTGGTCGCTTATGGAGACGCCTTACTGGTAACTAATAATATAGAGGGTGCTAGCGCCGCAAAGGATGCAATCACCACTATCACCCTGGATCTGGATGAGCTGAAATAAACTGCCTCGGGGCAGAATCCGGCCGCCCGGGATTCTGCTCCCGTTCCAATAAGCGAAAAGCCGGTTCTTATGGCTTGGTAAGTGCCAATTCGGTCCAGAAGGCAATCCTTGAATCAAAACCACCTGTACCTACCGGCTGGGATTCACAGGAACCGGCGATTCCCACCTTGGCAGTCAACCTGAGTAACCGGAGGGGGAATATCCTCCAGCTCACCTCCCCGCCTTGTCCCAGACAAAATGGGCGCAGACTCCGACACCGGCTCGCACCCCATTCGCCGCATAACCCGCAAAATCAATCACTTCCCCAGACTTATCCAGACCATACTGCAAATCAGGGCGGCTCGACCGCCGTCATGATCTCCGCAATTCCAGATTGATTTGCGGAGTAGAACACCGGGGGCCAACTCAAACCCGAGAATTCTCCGCCAGATCAGTCTCGGCAAAGTATCAGGCTCCGGAATTGTTCCGCTTTGCTAACTTGGGGAAATTTAGGGTTCGCCCGGTTACCAGACGAAAAGAGATCTCAATGAGGAAGGACATAGCAACCATTATGAGCAATACCCAAAGCCGATAAGGGGTAGTGTTCGCCGTCTGCCAGAGCAGGGTCGCCAGAGCCCCGAGACAAAGTCCGACTCCGAGCAAAGAAAGCCATTTTCGGCTCTTGGTATCGTCAGCCAATATAAAGTTGGCTCCGTTCACCGCGGCAAAAATCAACAGGAAGCCGGAACTGCCCATGGTCGACATGCTGGAGAGATCGGCCAGATTGGCAATCAACAGGGTGAGAGTCGAAGTTATCAGCAAACCTTCAATCGGTTCACCCCAGGCCTTGCGTTCCAACATGCTAGGCAACTCACCGTCCTTGGCGATCACATAACTCAGTCGGGCCGCACCATAAACCGTGGCATTAATGGCCGAAGCCGTCGACAGCATGGCGGCGACGGCAATCAAGATGAAGCCGGTTCGCCCCAGGAAGGGCCGGGCAGCTTCGGCCAGGGCGTAGTCCTTGGCCGCGACGATCCGGTCAACCGGCAGGGTGCCGACGGCGACCAAAGCAACCAGAAAATAGAGGACGATCACAAAACCGACGGCCGAATAGAAAGCCCGCGGCAGGGTCCGTTGCGGATCACGCACATCATGGGCGGTATTGGCGATCAACTCGAAGCCCTCATAAGCCAGAAAAATGATCATCCCGCCGGCAACCAGATTCCCTGGGGCAGACCATGCCGCCGGAGCCAAGCTACCCCAGTCCACTCCCCAGATGCCAACGGCGATGAACAGGAGCAGAATCGCCAATTTGATCAGGACGATCCAATCCTCCGCCTCCCCGATCAACTTGGCGTTCAGCAAGTTCAAACCGGTGATGGAGATGATGCTGCCGGTGATCAGCAGGTGCTTCCAGAGATTTTGCGATCCGGACGGGAACAGCGATGAACCATAGCTTCCGAAGGCATAGGCATACAGCGACAGCATGACTATATAGCTGATCCAGAGCAGGATATTGGCGCCACCGGTCAACACGCCCGACCCGAAGGCCCGATCCAGAAAGGCCACCGTGCCGCCCTGGCTGGGAAAGGCGACGGAGAGGTGGGTATAGGAATAGGAAGTAACCAGAGCTACTATCCCGGCAATCAGAAAGGCAATCGGCGCTCCCCCGCGGGCCAATTGAACCGACAGGCCTAGCACGGCGAAGATTCCGCCGCCGACCATCCCGCCGACCCCGATGGCAGCCGCCTCCCAGTATCCTAATTTCCCATTTTCAGATTCGTTCATCTGGCTGACGATATTCCTGCTTCTGCTTACTCTCAGGTTACGAACGGTACTTACCTTGAGCTATCCAATAATTATTGGCTCAAGCTAGTACCGTGTCAAGATCGATTCGATTCTCGAAGCCAAAGCCGGGGTTGTGGCTATCGGCGTCAGTTTGACCGGAGTCAAGTCAGGTTCAGCACAAGACATTCTGGACCATGGCGGCCAGATCCCCGTACGGAAAGTATTTCCGGATGAATCGGCTGGGCTTTTTTTCGCTATCTCCACGAAAAAGGCATCGCCCGACCCTCGGGCGATGCCTCTTGTTTAGCATCAGGAAAAAATATCAGCAGGATGAATATCCGCAGCTCATGCAGGAGTTGCACCCCCCGCTGCGGCGCAGGGAGAGCTTGCCGCAGACCGGGCAGGAAGTATAGGATGAAGGCTCGATGTAGGGCGCCGGGTCCTTGTCCACTTCGGTTTCGGCGCACTTGTCAAGCACCTTGGCCAGGGCGGCGGGGATCGAATAAACCCGCCCCAGGCTGCCGTTATTCCAGGCGCCGTCTGAGGAGATATCCTCCAGGGTCCGGGCGATCTTGCCGACCAGCCGGTAATCGTGCTGGAGAGCCACCGAAATGACCCGCCCCAGCGCCTCGCTCATACCGTGCAGGGTGGAGCCGGACTTGGTGGTGTTGAGGAACAGCTCCCGCACATGCCCATGGCTGCCCCGGTTGGCGGTGATATAGAGCGGGGCCGGACCACGCCACTTAAAGGTGGAACCATGCCGCTGATCGAGATCGGTAAATTCGGACACTGCGGGAACCTCGGCGCCACCGTGTCCGGAATGCTTGTCTGACAGCACCCCTTCCATGGAGGAATCACGGAACATGGTGATGCCCTTGAGATTGCTCTGGCGGGCATAATCCAGAAAGGCGCGAATGTCGGCCACGGTGGTTGAGGCCGGCAGATTGATGGTCTTGGAGACCGCCGTGTGATTAAAGGCCTGGCAGGCCTCCAGAATCCTGATCTGCTGGTGGGGGTCGATTTCGTGGGCGGTCTGTTTATTGACCCAATCCAGTTTTTCCTCGGAGTAACCGTAAAACTCCAGGGGCACCAGAGTGAACTCCTTCCACGATTCATCGATATCCTTGACCTTGCGGGTCTGGACCATGGAGAAGTAAGGCTCGACGCCGGTACAGGCCACTCGCAGGAGTTGGGAAATCGAGCCGGTGGGGGCCTGGGAGGTGGTCACCGAGTTATAGAGACCGCCCAGCTTGCGGAGCTTGCCGAATATCTGGTCAATCCGTTTCTGCCAGTCCTTCTGGTCGGCAAAATCGGTTTTGACGAAAGCGACGGCCTCGGTTTCGATCTTCTCGACATACTTGGGATTCCACTCCTGGGGTTTAAGTTTCTTCCCCCGCTTCTTGGCGAGATCGGCATAATCAAGGCTGCCCTGCATGGAACCCAGCATCAGGGCCAGCTGGGTGGCCTTGGCAAACCGGGGCGCCTCATGCTCGTCGGCATAGGAAACCTCAAAATGATTCATGGCATGATGCAGACCGGTGAAGCCGATGCCGATGGGCCGGAATTTGAGGGTGTTTTCCTTGATCCGCTTGACCGGCGGGAAACCGCCCATGTCGAGGATCTCGTTGCCGGCGATGGCGGCCAGCCGGGCTGCTTCATAAACGTTGACCAGGAACTTTTCGCGTTTGGCGTCGAGGCACTTGGGCAGACTGACGGTCAGCAGGTTGCAGGCAGTGTCCTTGGTGGAAAGATACTCACCGCAGGGGTTGGAAAAGACCGGGTTGTATTTGGCCGGCACCGGGGTGTTCGCCAGGCTCTTCTTGGTGAAGAGCAGACCCGGATCGCCGGACTTCCAGATATACTCGGAGATGGTTTGCAGCAGCTGCTCATCATCCCAGAACTTATCGTCGGTGACGTTGACCGAGACGTTGCAGCCCGTATACTTGCCTGGATTGTTACCCTTGAAGGTAATGAAGTCCTGGATGTCCTTGATATCGTAGTTGGCCTGGATCATCAGGGCGCCGCGCCGTTTGCCGCCCTGGCTGATCCGGGCCGACAGATGCGAAAAACCCTTGGCAAAGGAGACCGGCCCGGAAGCGGTACCCTGGCCGTTGTCGACTATGGTTCCCCGAGGCCGCAGGTTGCTGACGTCGATACCACCACCGCCGGCATGCTGGAAGATGGTGACCAGATCCCGTTCCATGTCGAAAATGGCCTCAGTGGAATCGGCCACGTCGCCCAAGGGATAACAAGAGTAGAAGCCCTTTCTGGAGGTATATTGATTGCCGCCGTTCATCAGAAATGGGGTGGCGGTGATGATCAGACCGTGGGCCAGGGCCTTGGCCACTTCGGGATCGGCAAACTGGCTGCTGACTCGGGCCAGAACCTTGGAAAAGTCCTCTTCCAGAGGCCTGCCGTTCTTGGGATCGCGCACCGAGTAGCGGGCCTGCACCAGGTATTGTTCAAAACGTTCCCACTCCTCCAGCGCCTCATCGTACGGGATCGGAAGCTCCATTGACTACTCCTTGTTAATATTAATTTTTCATATCACCGCCGGGACCGGGGGTGAATTACCCTCAGGAACCATCGTCGGTTAGGCCCAGATAAAATCGAAAAAATTACATCATTTCATTGGACGTTACGGAATACACCGGCCCTGTTCTTCGGGAAGTTGGTCGGCCCGGAACGGGCGATTGGACCTCCGGAGATGGTCAAGCTGAGACTATGATATACAAGCCATAGTGCTTTTTCAAGAACGAATATAGCATATATGGTATATCAGCAAAAAACCTGGAGAAACATCGGGGCACCGGCATTTCCTGAGGACCGGATATTTCGGGGAAAGAAATCCGGTTGATCCTTTCCTTAACAGGTCAGCCGGCCGACCAGCCCCGGCGGGGTTGGAATTATTAGTTACCCGACTGCTCCAAGGGCAAGCGGATGACGAAAAGTGCCCCCTGCCCCGGGCGGCTGACCGCCTTGATCTCGCCGCCATGCCGTTCCACGATCTTCCGGCAGGTGGTCAAACCCATACCACACCCCTCGAAGACATCTCGACCATGCAATCGGACAAAGGGTTCGAAAATTTGCTCGACCTCGTCACCACCAAGCCCGATGCCGTTGTCAGCAATGGTGATCTCGCAAAACCCCTCTTCTGCCAGCCGCCCGGTAATACATACTTCCGGTGCGGTCTCCCGACGCCGGTACTTGATGGCGTTGGCAATCAGGTTCTGGAAAAGTTGGCGGATCTGCACTCTATCGCCGTTCAGGTCGGGCAAATCGATTACCTCCACCCGGGCGCCGGTGCTGCTGATGACCTCCTCCAAGTCGCCCAGTACGTCCTGGGCCAGTTGCCGCAACTCCAATCGTTCGAAAGAGCGCCGGCTGGTCGAAACCCTGGACAGCTGTAGCAGGGCCTCAACCAGTTCCTTGAGTTGCCCGGCCGCCTTGACGATCCGGCCCAGGTAATCCCGGCCCCGTTCATCCAGGACAGTGCCGTATCGAAGTTTCAGGCGTTCGGCGAAGGCGGTGATCAGCATCAGCGGCTCCTTCAGGTCGTGGGAGGCCACATAGGCAAACTGCTCCAGCTCGGCATTGGATTGTCGCAGGGAGGCGGTGAGCCGGATCAACTCCTTCTCGACCCGGCGCCTTTCACCGATTTCCTTTTTGAGCTTACGGTTGATGCTGCTCAGTTCCTCGGTTCGCTCGTCGACCATCTCCTCCAGCCAGGATTGGTACTCTTCCAGTTCCCCCTCGACATTGACGAACTCGGTGATGTCCCAGCAGAGCCCGTCGGCACAGACTTCCCCCTGGCGCTCGTCGCTGGTGGCCGCAGCCCTTTCGTGCAGCCAGACCCAGGTTTCGTCCCCACGCTGGAAACGATAGCGGACGTCATAGGGCTGGCCGTGCTTGATCAACTGCGCATAAGCCCGGCGCAACTCGGGAAGATCTTCCGGATGCACCCGGGCGAAACGATCACTCCCCGTCAGCTCGGCGGCGCCAAGAGCCAGGATCGCCTGGCAGTTCGAACTGACAAAAATTATCCGGCCCTGGTGGTCGGCTCGCCAGATCACGTCGGGCAGATTTTCGACCAGGGAACGAAACTTTTCCTCGCTGCACCGTAATTCCGCTTCGACCCGTTTCTGCTCGGTAATATTTTGCAGGATGACAATGGCCCCGCCAACAGCGCCTTCATCACCGAGGGCAGTACCCGCCATCAGCACGGTACGCAACTTCCGTTTACCCGGGGCGCTGGTACAGGCGCCCTCCAGATCAACTTCAATCCCGGAGAAGGAACCGCCCTCCCGGATCACTGAGTCCAATGGGCATTGCGGGCAAAATTTGTGGCCGATGACGGCCTTACAGGTGGAGCCCAGACACTCTTTGGCCTTGCGACCGAAAAACTGTTCGAAGGCCGGATTGACATCGAGCAGACGTAAATCTCCATCGACCACGAAAGCCGGTTCTTCCATGCGCTTGAAAACGGTGGCATAGCGTTTCCTCTCCCGCAGTATATAACGCCGCGCCTCCTGATGTCGCCGGCGGTGATTCATCGATTTGAGTCGCGACCACTCGGCGACCAATCCGGCCAGGATCCCATCGCTGAAGCGCAGCAGTTCCAAAATCGGTTCGGACAGTTCACCGGACGGGAAAATTCGGCAGGCCTGGGCGATGAGGGCCTGCCGGATGCGGCTCAGGGCAGTCAGGCAGGCGGAAAGGCTTAAGCCGGTTTCACTCGCCTGCTCGGCCAGGAAACGACCGGCCTTGAGCAAGGAAGCCTCCCGGTCTGACTCTGGTATCGGCATGGAATCGGCTGAGGAATGTAACAGAAAGGCGGGCAACTGCAGCTGGACAACAGGGATAATCAAGCGTTCTGCCCAGGCCGGAAAGGAACCGGATCGATCCGGATCCAGTTTCCCGGAAACAATGGGCGCGTCCGGCGGCAAAAGAATATCTCCGGCCGCCAGGGCTTTTAGGAATGTGTCCCAATCAACCATAACTTTTGCGTTGTCTTTCCTTCAGGATAATACGTAAAGGTGCCATCTCCAGACCCAGTTCTTCCCGGTAACGATTGACCAGGAAACGTTCATAAGAGGGTGGCACCCCCTTGGGATAATTGCTGAAGACCACCAGGGTCGGCGGTTTGCTTGCCACCTGGGTAGCATAGTAGAACTTCACCCTGCGCCCCTGGTACAAGGGTGGGTTATGCTCATCCGTCACTTTCTGAAGGATACGATTAATGCGGTTGGTGGTGAATTCCAGGGAAAACTGCTGGTAGACCTTATCAATGGTAGGCAGGATCTTGCCGACCCCGCTGCCGGTCAGGGCCGAAACCGTGAGGACCGGGGCATGGCCGATGAAACGGGTGAGCCGCGCCACCTCGTCGAGAAGCCATTTCTGCTGTTTCTTGTCACCCCGGACCAGATCCCATTTATTCAGCAGCACCAGACAGGCCCGACCCCGATCGATGGTATAGCCGATGATCTTGGTATCCTGCTCGGTGATGCCCTCTCCGGCATCGATCAGAAACAGGGCCACATCGCATTTTTCCAGAGAGCCCAAGGCCCTGACTACACTATATTTTTCAAGCTTTTCCTGAACTTTGCCCTTGCGACGAATACCGGCGGTATCAATCAGAAGGTAGGCATTTTTGCCCCTTCGGAAAAGGGTATCCACCGAGTCCCTGGTGGTGCCAGGCACTTCAGAAACCACCATGCGTTTTTCGCCCAGCAGCTGGTTGACCAGGGAGGATTTGCCTACATTGGGTCTACCGATACAGGCCACCGACACGGTGTTTTCCGGAAGTTCCTGAGCCACGGAGGGATGATCGGGCAACTTGGCGATCAGATCGTCCAGCAGGGTCTCGATGCCAAAGCCGTGGGCCGCCGAAACCGGCCAGAGGGACTCGGCCCCCAGTTCAAAAAAAGGGGAAAGCAGCTTGGATTCCAGCTCCGGGCCGTCAACCTTGTTGACCACGAAGAAGACCGGCTTGCCCGATTTGCGCATGATCTCAGCCACCCGATAATCTTCGCCGGCCAGGCCTGCGCGACCATCAAGCAGCAGGATCACCACGTCGGCCTCCTGAATCGCCAGCCAGGTTTGCTCCTGGATACCGTTGACCACCACGGATCTGGCCGCCAGGTCAGCCTGGCGGGGAAAGGCTCCACCCTCGAACTCGGTGGGTAAAGGTTCGATACCGCCGGTATCGATCAGCACAAATCCGCGGTCCTGCCAATCCACCCTGGCGTAGTGGCGATCGCGGGTTACCCCCGGCATGTCGTCGACAATGGCCTCTCGCTTTTTGATCAGCCGGTTGAACAGCGACGACTTGCCGACGTTGGGGCGGCCCACCAGAGCGACCAGGGCCAGTTGTTCTTTATTCTGCATGGCAGTATCCTATAATTTTGTACCGGCGCCCGGCAAGCCGGGACGGGAACTTTTCACGATTTTATAACCAGATCGAGACGCACCGGCAGTTCAAAAGCCAAACCCCGCAGCACCGGGAACCGGCGGGCTCCTGGCAGCAACAGCAATCTTTCAAGGTTTTCCGCGGCGGGCCGCAGAAAAGCTTGAAAGAAGGTCTTACCCTTCACCCGGGACAAGAAAGCGAAGGCCCCCAGGATCTGCATATTGCGTTGCAGAGCCAGCCACAGATAGCCTTCGGCGAATTCAGCAGCCAGATCGGGACGCACCTCGACCAGATTCTGCCGATAATACTCGAACAGTTCGTCCTTGTCCGCTTCGGGCAAGCAGACATAGGGATCATTGAGCAAGGACGCCAGGTCGTAGCCCAAGGGTCCCAAGCGCCCGCCCTGGAAATCCAAAACCCGCAAGCGGCCTTCCTGGACCAGCAAATTCCTGGACTGGAAATCCCGGTGCAGGAAAAAGCCGCCCGGCTCCCGGCCGGCAAGTTCGGCCAGGGAGCGAAATTCCTCATCCAGCCCGTCCGGCTTATCCAATTCCAAAAGATCCCGACAGCAGGACTCCCAGAAATAGCCGGACTCCCGGGTCAGCATCAAATTACGGTCATAGTTGCCGGTATCCCAACACCAGGTGGGATCGAAACCAACTGCACCCCTGAGCTGCATCTCCAATAACAGGTCGAGGGCCATCCGGTAGAGCCGCGTCACCTCCCCCCGGGTCTTTCCTGACTGCAGCTTTTCCTGGAGCAGGCCGTCGCCCAAATCTTCGCAGAGAACCAGGCCGGTTATCCGGTCAAAACCGTAGAGTTCAGGTACCGGCACCCCGCAACTCCTTAGATGACGGCCAATATGCCAGAAAGCAGCTGCCTCTTCCTTTCCCTGCGTCGGCGTCGGAGAGGGCAGTACCGCGATCCGGCGCCAACCTGTTCCGGTCAGCCGTAGAAAATAACGATCCGAACCGTCACCAGCCAGCAACTTTACAGTCCCTTCGGCCAGGTCATAACCTTCGCGCCGCAGCAGGCCTTCAAGAGCCCGACGTTGATCGGCATCAAGTATGGCAAGTGCATCAGCAGACAACAATTTGGTCCTCAACCAGGGTTCCCGGCTCGATCCGGGCGCCGGGCCAGATTACCGCGCGACGCACCAGGGCTTCGGTTCCGATCCGGGCGCCGGCTCCGACCATTGCCCATTCTTCGATCTTTGCCCCGAGCCCTACATCCACTCCCTCGCCCAACCAGACCGGGCCGGCGGAGCGAACCAGAAAATCAGGCCGGGGCTGGACTTTTCCGGTCAAGAGATCCCGGTGCAGGGCGAGATAATCGGCCGGGGTGCCGATGTCGGCCCAAAAATGGTCCCGAACCTCGATAATGTTGATCCGTACGCCATCATCGGCGAGGACGGTGTAATATTCGATTAGATCCTGGAACTTGCCCGGAGATATCCCGGCCAACAAGGAGGGATCGAGAAATTGGACGCCGGTGAAGGCCAGCAGCCGCTCGCCCAATTCCGGGGAAAAGTCCTCCGCCCCGACCCGAAAACCGGTAACCGTTCCCTCGGGGCTAACCCGCAGATTGTTGAAACGGGGGTAATTGTGCATTACCAGAGAGATTCTCGCTCCGGAGGCCAGGTGCCGGGAGCGCAGCTCATCCAGTCGGCAGGAGATCAGGGTGTCGCCATTCAACACCAGGATCGGGCCGGGCCCCATCCACTGCATAGCCAACCGCAAGCCGCCGCCAGTGCCCAACACCTCTTTCTCAAGTTGCAGGTCGACACCCGGCCGATGACCCAGAAGGCTTTGTAACTGCTCCCGAAGATAATGGGCGTTGACCAGGCACGGTCCGAATCCCTGGTCTCGTAACTGCTCGAGAAGATAGAGAATAAGAGGACGATCCAGGATCGGGAAAAGCGGTTTGGGGATAATCTCGGTGTAGGGCCTCAGCCTGGTGCCCAAGCCGGCGGCCAGGATCATGGCTTTCATGGATAATCCTTTTGACTGTCAGTTCCGACCGAGGTCCAATTCTCCGGATTCATTCTCTTCGACCCCCACCACCACCAGTCCGGCCCGATCGGCCCGGTCGATAACCGCCTCGCTGTCGAAGAGCAGGGCCTGGCCGGCTTCCACGGCCAACACCGCCGCCTTGACCTGCTCCATGCTCTCGATGGTCCCGGTGCCTATGGCCGGCAGATCGAAGCGAAAATCCTGCCCCGGTTTCTTTACTTTGACCACCACCGCCTGCTCCTTGCCCAGGGAACCACCGCGCTGAATGGCGGCATCGGTGCCCTCGATGGCTTCCACCGCCAGCACCGTCCGGTCGCGAACCACCACGCACTGCCCGATGTCCAGACGACCCACTTCACGCGCCATGCGCCAGCCGAACCGGATGTCGTCCAACTGGGCCGGCGACGGCTTCTTCCTGGTCAGTACACCCTTGGGAAAAAGCAAATGCTGCAGGTAAAGAGTCGATTCCAGTATAGCTATCCCCTCATCCTGCAGGGCCTCGGCCACGGCCCGGAGAATCTGGTCATCCTGGCGGATCTTGATCCGGTTCCACAGGGTCAAACCTTTGATATCCGGCCAGATATCCTTGAAAATTCTGGTCTTGGTAATGGTGCCCAGGAGCACCGCTTCCTTGATCCCTTCGCGGCGGAAAAAATTGATGATTTTGCCGAGCTGTCCCAGTTTCACCCAACAGAAACCATCGGCAATCTGCTCCAAATCTGGATTCGATTCACCCTTATGGGCCGCGACAAAGACCTGGCGTCCCTGTGCTTTGGCGGCCTGAGCAAAAAGCAGAGGAAACTGGCCGCCACCGGCGATAATCCCGATCTTACTCATCCTCACCATAGTTCCTGATGATGCCACGCTCGGATTTCCGGATGAAATCGACCAGTTCCTTGACTGGAGAGCAATCGGGAAATTCGGCCAGAGTCTTATCCAAGGCCTCCTGCAGAAGGAGATTTTCCTCAAGAAAGATAATCTTGAATGCACCGTGCAGTTTCTTGATATCTTCAACGGAAAAACCGTTGCGTTTAAGGCCGATCCGGTTGATCCCGGAAACCCGCATCCGGTTTCTGGTACCAGCCACGATGGTGAATGGCGGCACATCTTTGGTCAGGCCGGACATTCCGCCGATATAGGAAAATCGGCCGATCCTAGTGAACTGATGCACCCCGACGAAACCTCCCAGGTTGGCCCGGTCCTCCACCATGACATGGCCGCTCAGAGTAGCGGCGTTGGCCATAATCACATGATTGCCGATCCGGCAATCATGGGCGATATGGGTATAGGCCATCAGCATGTTGTGGTCGCCGATCATCGTAACTCCGCCGCCTTTGACGCTACCGCGATGAATCGAAACATATTCGCGAATCAGGTTATGATCACCTATGGTCAGCGTGGTTTCCTCGCCGCGATAGCTGAGATCCTGGGGAGCCGCTCCGATATTGGCGAAGGAACCGACCCGGTTGCCGGCTCCGATCACCGTTGGTCCGCTGATTACGGTATGGGTTTCAATCTCGGTATCGGGACCGATCTGTACTCCTTTACCGATTATGACATAGGGTCCGACGCCGACCGAGGAATCGAGTTCGGCGCCGGGATCAATTACTGCGGTGGGGTGAATATTCATTACCTGGTCCTAAGCTGATTTGAAACTTTGGCCGCTCCAAGCCGACGCGGCCGAAATCGACCGGGCATAATGCCGGAACTTTCCCTTCCCGTCAACCAAAAGTGGCCATGAGGTTGGCCTCGGCTACCAGCTTGTCCTCGACATAGGCCCGGGCTTCAAGCTTGTAGAGCTTACCTTTGCGTTTCAGTACCGAGGACTTGATGATCAACTGATCGCCCGGTACCACCTTCTGACGAAATCGCACTCCGTCCAGCCCGGCAAAATAAACCAATAGATCGCCAAACTTTTCGCGGTCGGTCAGATAGGCCAGGATAGCACCGACCTGGGCCATACCTTCCAAGATTAAGACACCAGGCATGATCGGCTCGCCCGGGAAGTGTCCTTGAAAAAACGGCTCGTTGATGCTTACGTTCTTTAGGCCGACTATACTTTCGCCCAATTTCACTTCGAGGATCCGATCAACCAGGATGAAAGGATAACGGTGTGGCAGAAGTTTAAGTATCTCCCGAACATCATAAACCTGTTGCGCCGAACTCATATGACCTCCATAGCCTGAAAAAATTATCGCTTCTCCGGTGGGACTGTATGATCAATCTCTTAGATCGCCTGATTTCTTGATTAGAACCGCTATCTGCTTCTTCAATTCCCGAACTTCCCTGAGCAACTCGGGCAACCGTGGAAAGACGGTGACCGCCCGCAACCATTTCTTGTGGGGGATGGCGGGAAAGCCGGCCACCACTTCGCCATCGCCAAGATTGGAGGTGATCCCGGATTTACCAGCCGCAGTTACCCGATTGCCGAGACGCAGATGCCCGCTGACCGCGGCCTTGCCTCCCAAAATCACCCCATCGCCCAGGACGGTGCTCCCGGAAATCCCGACCTGGGACACCAAGATGGAATCTTCGCCGATCTCCACGTTATGGGCCACCTGGACCAGGTTATCGATCTTGGCACCCCGTTTTATCCAGGTTCGCCCGAACGTTCCACGATCGACGCAGACATTGGCCCCCAGTTCGACGTCGTCATCAATCTGGACATATCCCACATGCGGCCTTTTTAGATGGCGTCCCTGCCGGTCATGGGCATAGCCGAAACCATCGCTGCCGATCACCGTTCCACTGTGCAGGACCACCCGGTCTCCCAGAACCGATCGATCCAGGATCGTGACGTTCGGATGCAGGAGACAATCGTCGCCGAGCACCACATCATCGCCGATCACGCAGCCCGGGGCTATTCGGACCCGGTGTCCGACTTTGACCCGGTCACCCAGGCAGGCCAGAGGACCGATGGATATCTCCGCCGGTATCGAACAATCCCGACCGATCACCGCACTGGGATGTATGCCGGAATTGATAAATTCCCGGGCCAGAAAATGGTTCTGGATAACCGTGGCGGCCCAAACCGGATCATCAACCCGAATTGTCGGTAGCGGCAAGTCCGGGGTATCCTTGGAAACCAATAGCGCCGAGGCCCGGCAGGCCTCGATCTGTTCCGGTTTGACTTTACCGCTCAGAAAAGAAATCTGCCCCGGCCCGGCGGAGTCCAGATCAAGTAGAGCCTCAATGGTCGGATCGTCTTCTCCTGCCAATTGACCTTTGACCATGGCGGCAAGTTCGGAGGCCTTTATCTTCCTATTTACTCTCATCCGCACCCCAAGTGGTAAAGGCCAAACTAAAAAAACGGGTGCCTCCAATATTGAGGAAGCAACCCGTTGCTGGTCAAGTCAAAGCTGCCGGTCCAGCCTTTACTATCCTTTTTTCCCGTTGCTGATTCGATCCCGCAATATCCCGGAGGGTTTGAAGGTCACCACGTGACGGGCCTCTAGGATCAGTTCCTTGCCAGTCTGAGGATTGCGACCCCGCCGTGAGTTCTTTTTTTTGACATTGAATTTGCCGAATCCGCTGATCAACAGATCATCACCATTGATCATGCAATCCTTGGCGATCTTCAGGAATGATTCCACGGCCTGGGCAGCCTGAACCTTGGTCAGGTCATGCTTCTGGTAGACGTTCTGGATTATTTCGGCCTTGGTCAAAGTCATGAAAATACCTCAAGGAGGGAACAGTACCTGCCATTAGAGTTAGACAGCCAAATCAAACCGATCGTTAAGCGGAACATATTTTCCCGATCATCCACTTCGACCTCAGCCGACAACCTGGCCCATCTGAAAAATAGGCAGGTACATCGACACAACCAGGCCACCGACCATACCACCTAGAAAAACCATCATGAAAGGTTCGATCATCGCGGTCAGATTTTCAACCGCCTGATCCACTTCGTCATCATAGAAATCGGCGACTTTAGTGAGCATGGCGTCCAAAGCACCGGTAGACTCTCCGACACTGATCATCTGCACCACCATATTCGGAAAAATTCCGGTTTCTTCAAGGGGTTCGGCAATGGACCGACCTTCGCTTATACTGTCGGCCACCCGGTAAACCGCGGTTTCTATAACCCGGTTTCCGGCGGTTCTAGCCACAACCTTCAAGGCATCGAGAATCGGTACGCCGCTCTGCAACATGGTTCCCAGGGTCCGGGTGAATTTGGCCACCGCCACTTTCAGAATAAGCTCTCCGAAGACCGGCGCTTTCAGGGAGAGTGCATCGACTTTCCGCTCTCCGACATCGGTCTTGTAGAATTTTTTGAAGGCGAAGACCAGCACCATGACTATACCTATGATGTAGATGATTTTGGTCTGCACGAACTTACTCATAATTACGACTATCTGGGTAGGTACCGGTAAGGCTGCGCCGAAATCCGCGAACATCTTCTCGAAGGTCGGCACCACGAAGATCAGAATGACGCCCAAAATAACCACGGAAATACCAAGACAGATTACCGGGTAAGTGAAGGCGCCCTTGACCTTTTTCTTTAGGGTCATGGACTTTTCCATGAATCCAGCAAGCCGGGAGAGAATAGTGTCCAGAATACCTCCCAGTTCACCGGCCTCGATCATGTTACAGAAAAGGGTATCGAATACCTGGGGATGCCGTTTCATGGCCTCGGCGAAAGTTGTGCCCGTTTCGACATCCGCCTTGATTTCCCGCAAGACTCTTTTAAAGGTCGAGTTCTCCTGCTGATTTGCCAGGATCTCCAAACTCTGGACCAGGGGCAGTCCGGCATCGATCATGGTCGACAACTGGCGGGTAAAGATAACAACATCACGCCCGGTAACCTTGGGCTGAAAAAAGGATATACCAGCCAGCATATCCTTTGGTTTCTCTTTGATGGAAGTAGGGGTAATCCGTAACTTTTTCAGATATGATTGGACGCCAGACTCATCTACTGCTTCATATTGTCCCTTACGCTTATCGCCGTAAGAGTTTTTCCCTTTCCAAAAGTAAACAGGCATGCCGTGCCACCCCCATTTCTAAAACGATTGGCGCCTAAACCATAATGTGGTTGAAACACCAAGCGCTAATCTTAAGACCATCATGTAACCTGGGAATTACCGTCCTCGGCCAAATCCCTGACAGGAAATGCACAATCCCCCCTCGGGGCGCTGGATGCCAAATCCTGTCGGCATTCAGACATCCCGTCAACCAAATCTCAAGGCCGGCACCTAGGAAACCGGAAAAAATCGAGCCCTCGTATTCCTAACTAACGTTATTTTTTATAAATGAATAACTAATTAAAATCAATAGAATTATTCCATTTCCGCAAGTCGATAATTGGAAGAAAATGCATTCCACTCGATAATCGGCGTCAAAGCTCAATATTCTTTATGTAAGTAAAGTGCTTACAAGGCCAGGGCGCAAGCATCTCCAGGCAATTTCGCCACCAGAGCGGATACGATTTGCAGACCGGCCCTAACCGCACAACTTGTTGTTTAAGCGTCAAACATCGCTCGAACAGCACACCAACATTTATTATTGACAAGAGTCGACGATTAATTTAATAAGAGCAGCTTCACTATTGGGTAACACCTCAGGGCGCTTCAGCGACAACCTGGGTTAATACCGGAAATTTCAAACTGTTTTCGTGAGCAACAGTTCAGGAGGTCAAAATATGGCAATCGCAAAGTCGACTAAGAATGGGCAGGAACAAGACAATTCAGCCCGTTACACCAGTGGTCTCTTCAACCCTATTTCCGAAAAATGCGAAGGATGCGAAAGGATTATCGAAGTTTCCAGCACCAAGTATTGCCGGACCTACATTATCCCCGAGGCAAAATGGCGCATTGGGATCTGTAACTTCGCTACTCATGTCAAGCCGGAAACCATTACCTCCAAAATCAAGGTCAACCCGCTCAAAGCTTCCAAACGGGCCATGGCCAAAAAGAAATAAAGGCTGCCACGGTTAATCTCGTGATTTACGAAGAAACCGCGCTTTTGCGCGGTTTTTTCGTCTCAAAGACCAACCCCATGAATTGAGCCGCCGGAACATCTACCTTCCCCAACGTTTACTTAGCCTTGGGATAAAGGAGCCCGAGGATATGTTCATCCAACATGATCTCCTTAAAGCGCTCATAATTTCCTGCAAAATTGTCCGGCGCCACGCTGCTGGCCAGAACATCCTCAGCCGCTTGCTCCAAAAGTTCGGCGGATTTTTCCCTAATAGCCTGAAAAACCCGGTCGGAGATGAGCAAGGGGTTCTTCTCATAGGTCGGCGGCGTCTTCATTAAGGCAGTATAGGCGATTTCCTTAGTGCAAGAGCGCAAAAGACCAATGAGTTTAGGTACTTCGTAGATATCGGCGCACTCCACCAACAGTAGCAGGTCATCCTCGGCGAGTCCGGCCAGCAAGCTCATGAGCCGGTTCCGACTAAGCTCGTCGTCATCATGCAACTCCCGGTCAACTTCGCTGCCCTCAAGCAACAGCCGTATATAAGGTTTAATCTCCTCCCTTGAAAGCACCCCGGTCCGATCGACTCCGGCCGAATCCCGTAGTTTGACGAGCATGCTCCGCAACCATTCAACCTGCATTTCCGGACTTTTGGCCACAAACGGCAAATACTTTTCATACCACCGGCGACCACCGGTTTCCGAATTTCGCTCCATTCTCAACTCCGGTATCGTGCTTCCGACAAAGCCGCTCTCCCATAACCCCAATTATACTTCTTTCTTACAATACGACTTCGTCGGTCTCCCTGGTGCAAACAATGTCGTTTAGTCTGGCCGCCAATTATCGTGATATTGGATACATAGATGACCACACAGCCACGACCACGAAATAATTTAATTTGAACTACTTGATTAGGAGTGATAAGTTAAACAACAGCTTTAATCCGGTTTGCCGGAATCAACAAAAACCAGACCCCTACCGTCATTCAAGCATCCCGGTTTCTGTTTCAGCCTGAGGCTTTATATAACACACCATGCCCAAAAATCCACACAAACCCGGTGATAAACGCTCTACCATCGTCATCCTCACACTCCTGGCTTTATCTGTTGTCGGCGCCCTTTTTCTGAACTGGGATAACTTGGTCGGTTTGCTTTCTCACAATTTGGTGCGGGAAGAAAAACAAGTTCTGCGGAATCAGACCAGCCAGCTGGAACAGGAGACGGAGAAACTTGCACAAATCCAACCATCGCCATCGGTCGGCCAGGTCGCCCCGCCTTCCCCGGAAACTAACGCTCTCCCCTCCATCGATTTTCGCAACAAAACATGTCAAGAGCTGGATGAGCTCATTCAGGACTATTTTTTCCAACTGGATCAACAGGATTTCATGTCTCGGTATGCGTTCAAGGAACGCAGTTACGACCATTTTCGCCAGCTGATCATCAGTCTGTTGGCCAACCCGCCGATCGTCGCCAGAGAAACCGACAGTCTCTTTACCATACTGACCAACACCGCCCACTTTTACCGGATCCTGGGCAAGGATAATATCATGATGCTCAAGGACGTCCTTCTTCATTCCGGCGATTCCCTGGAAGCAACCTTCGCCTTGTTCTACCAATGGTCCATTTCCGGTCAGGAATGCCCGAATTCTACCACCAAAATAGCACTCCCATTGCAGGGCCTGTACGAGTATGCCGGTTTCTTTCTTAATACCCTGGGAGGCCAAGCCTACCTTTTTCGCCGCGACTCCCGGCAACGCCTGCTGATCAAATATTACTGTCTGCTGATCCTGGACCGGGCCAATGCCAGAATACTCAACCGGCACGGCATAGACATCGTCCCGCACTTGGAATCACTGACCCGGGAAATGGATGTTGCTGAAACCTTGATCTACAAAGAGCAATACCTCCGTACTTTGCGTGACCTTCAAGATAAATACCAGGCTTACTACCAGGTTGACGACAACACCCAGGATGCGCCGCCGGCCAACTAAAAGAACCGGGCCTCATCTTTCCCCGGCAACTCTATTATCCCTGGCGTCAAGTGAGGTTTTGCCTTGCACCTGATACGGGAATGATTAGATTTCATCTTGTTATCGTATTTGCTAATCTGGGTACCCCAAACAAACAATCTTGCTTTTTTCGGAGGTCAAAATGTTGAACCGTTTTGAAGGACAATCACCGCAGGTCTTGAGCCAAGCCGCCGCCCAGGCCTCGACCATGTTTCTGGCCAAAGTCTTTAACTGGATGGCCGCCGGCCTGGGTCTCACGGCCGTGTCCGCTTTTCTGGTTGCTAATTCAACCGCGGCCCAGCAACTTATCTTCGGCAATATGATGGTTTTTTACGGACTGATTATCGGTGAACTGGGCTTGGTCATTTACCTCTCGGCCCGGCTTGCCAAGATATCCGCCGGTCAGGCCACCGCCATGTTCCTGACCTACTCTGCCCTGAACGGCGCCACCCTTTCGGCTGTACTCCTGATTTATACTGCGACCTCGGTCGCTTCGGCCTTCGTGGTCGCCTCGGGGATGTTTGCAGCCATGGCCATTTACGGTACCGTCACCAAAAAAGATCTGGCCAGTCTCGGCTCCTTTATGTTCATGGGTCTAATCGGTATCGTCATCGCCGGGGTTGTCAACCTCTTTCTTCGCAGTCCGGCCGTTTCCTGGGTAATCTCGGCCATCGGAGTAGTCGTATTCACCGGCCTCACCGCTTACGATGTTCAGAAGATTTCCCGTTATGGCTCGTCCGGCATCATGAACGGTGGCGATGCCGCCATCCGTAAAGGAGCGATCATGGGCGCCCTGAGTCTCTATCTTGATTTCATCAACCTCTTCCTCAGTCTCCTGCGTCTGATGGGCAACCGGCGTTAAGAGACTCCGCGACTACAAGCCGTAGATCTAATTCTGCACCTAGAACAACATATATATGTTTAATGCGACACACGTGCGCGATCACAAATATAGACCAGACTTTCGTATTCCCCGTCCGATTCACCGATAATCACCAAAAGAAACGGGAACCGCCTTTTGGCGGTTCCCGTTTCTTTATAACTACTATTCAAGAGCCCATCTCTGGCTCGGATTCAAATGCTGCTATTCAGCTCCCGAAACGTCGGCTGCGGCTAGACCTTTCTGACTCTCGACAACACTGAATTCAACTTTCTGTCCTTCCTCGAGATTCTTGAAACCGTCCCCCCGGATCTCCCGATAATGGACGAAGACATCATCGCCGGACTCACGGGTGATGAACCCCCAACCCTTGGCCGTATTAAACCATTTAACCACACCTGTATGACGCTCGGACATATTGCCACCCCCAATTGATAAAGAATGAAACAGTTACCACTAATAAACCGACAACGTTCTCAATTTTCTAGCAACAGGTCGCTAGTTAGGCAAGAAAAAAATGAATTGATTCTCAGTTTTTTTTACCCGGAGATGACTGGTGACGTATTCACTCAAACACTCATTTAACTTTGATCCGATTGAATCCTTGCAAGGTCTACAAAAAAGGTAGCCGACTTATTACAAAATATCAATTATGCAACACAATCAGGCGGGCATTTATGACAGTTCAGTAAACTGAAGTCTGCACATCGTTATTATTATTGGCACGACTAACAGAGGGATGCTATGATCTATTAATTGTAAACCCAATAAATTCAACCTATTACAGCTAACTTCCGATCCACGGTGATAAATTATGGCCGGAAAGAGACCAGCAGGAAGTATTTTTGAGCAACTGATCGGCGGAACAAAGACCTTTCACAGCATCGAAGAACTCCGGAAGGACATGGTCACTTATCCCGATGATCCCTGGCTCTTCCGGGTCATGGCCGACTTCCTCAAACATAATAAATCTTTTATCGAGGCAGAAAAGAACTACAAAGAATCCTACCGGATCTTCATGGAACAAGGGCGGAGCCCACAAGCCATTGCCGCCCTGCTACGGAGCTGGACAATTGTCCGGCCAACCGCCCACGACTTCCGGGCTCTACATGCCTCGCTAAGGCGTAAAGATTCGCATTCTTCTGCCCTGGCAGAATGTTTTGCCAAGATGTCGTATCAAGAACTCACGTCTGTGCTCAAGTGCATCTCCCTGGCCAAATATCCGGCCAAGCAGGTTCTCCGCAAAGCCGGGGAGAACGAGAGTACTCTTTTTTTCGTTGTTTACGGTAACCTGATTTCCAGCGCCCCGGATGACAACGGCCCCCAGGGTGATTCCGCTAGAATCCTCAAGGAAAATGACTTCTTCGGTGATCGCCACCCCTATTCCGAGGAGAAAACCGTCAGCAACCTGGTGAAGTCCTTAACGGAAGTGGAGCTGATCCAGATTTCCAAGACTAACTTATTGACTCTCTGCGGCGAGCATCCAGACCTGCAGATCGGGCTCAAAAACCTCTTGGAAGATAACGTCCAGTATGAAGAAGATCATCCGGCTAAATTCTACCGCAAATCCTCGCGGCGCAAACTTTCAATTACCCTGTTCCTGGATATACTGGACCGAGAACCAGGCAAACATCCGATTACAGTTAAATGTTACACCAGCGATATGTCTTTGGGAGGGGTCTGCGTCTTTGTCGATCCGCGCTATCGGGATCTGCCTGGAGACTTGGTCAATCGTAGGGCCAAGTTACGGATCAGCCTGCCGGACGAATCGATCTCGCTGACCATTCTCGGCAGGCTGGCCTGGCACAAGGAAGCAGACATGGACGGTGAGGACACCTACGCCATCGGGATTCAATTCAATGAAACGCCCCCGAGACTAAGGGGCCTGCTGATTGTTTTTGCCAATGCCGTTGGTTCGATGACCAGACAGATGACCGACCGGGGCGCCGATCTAGACGATTAGTCTCCATCGGAACCGAAACTTTCCCGGCCGCGTTAATTTAGATCAACTCCGCCGCTATCCGATCCGCCGCATAGCTCAACTCACCCAGGATATCGGCTTCCTGGTTACAAATGGTCAGCAGATAATAGTTACTTTCCAGCAAGGGGAAACGGTGCAAAACCAGTTTCTCGTCTTCACTTATATCCATGACGATGTTGTTGGCTTCCGGTACATTCAGGATGTTGACGGCACTGACTAGAGCTTCACCCAGAACCGAGCCGTAAGTAGAAAGTGAGTCAACCCCGAAGGGGCATTGATGTTCGGCCAGGGGCAACCCCATTTCATCGGCCACCACCGCCCCCCGGCATTCGCAGGTATTGCACAAATCTCGCAGGATTGTCGTAATCCGGTCATCCGGCAAAGCCTTTTTATAAAGCGCCCCCTCACCATCATTGCCGATAATTGGCCCCAGATCCCCAACCTCACCGCCCAAGGCCTCTTCGGACAGAATATTCAAATCTTCCTGCACACGCATCTTTCTGGCACAGACTTCAACGGCCAGGGCAAGAAAATTCTTGGCCGCTTTCTTGCCTTCGGCGAATCTTTCCACCGGTAATCCCTTGATGGCCGCATACTCAAACACCATATCGTCTTCAAGAATGGTTTCGAAAAACAACCGGGCCGGGAATCTGGATTTGACCCGTTCCAGAATTTTGACCTGGATCTGATTATCGGGTTGAAACCGATTGACCAGAACCCCTTCCAGATAAAGCTCAGGATTGACTTTATTTTTTATCCAGCTTGAGAGCTTTAGCAACTTGGCCATACTCTTGACCGAGCCGGCCCGACAATCGATCACTTGGATAAAGCTATTGCAAATCGCCAAAATCTCCCGGCTGATGACCCCGATTCCGGTAGGTGAATCAAAGAGGACGAAATCATACTCGCCGTAAACTGACAAGGCAGAGTTTAAGCTGCCGGCCAGGGCCTGCTCCTCCAAGTATAACATGTCATCGGGGGTCTGAATTCCGTTGCCGAGCAAGAAAATGGCACCGCCCTTGAGCTCAACCAATACATCCTTCAGGTTGCACTCACCCCGAAGGATCTGGACCAAACCTTTTTCCAGCTTGAGATTCAGCGCCGTGGCGACACCACCCTGGGGATCAACGTCGACGACCAGCACCTTTTTGCCGCCTATCCTGGGCAGGGTGTAGGCCAGGTTCAAGACCACCGAGGTTTTACCGACCCCGCCTTTATGGCTTAATATGGCTATTTTTCTGCTCATATCTCTTCAGGTGGTTAATAGTTTATCCCCAGACGGGGAGAAGGTGCTCTGTGCCGACCCACAAATTAATCTTCAATCTTCAAATAGTAACAACACATGTGATTGTCCAGGGTTTTATCCACCACCTCCCGGGCAATTCCGGTTTCCGCCAACCACCGGTCGGCGAAACCTTTCTTGCCGGAGCCTGCCTTGCAGCCCAATTGGTAGATTTTTAACTTCTTGCCGCCGATGGTAATCTTTTCGGCGATGGCGCTGCGCATGGGTTGATGGACGGAACAGAACGGGCTGACCCCAGCCCCTTCACCTACCCGGAAATTTTCCGTTACTTTACTGGGTTTATTGAATTCCGCGGTAAAATCGGCATAACCATCCGGCATCTTCTCGAAGACCTCGGTGTAATTCTTGATGGAAGGACCGAAGGGGCAATTGGTCAGTCCGAAGACAAACTCCCCCTGATGAGAAGCCTTGCCCTCAACCTGGGTAATGGGATTGGTCGAATTTTCGATGGCCGCCAGAAAATCTTCAAAGGTCGGGTAGTCGATTTCCTTGATTTTCTCAGCCGTATTGATCGCGTTCCTGATCAAGGTACCCTTGGCGGAAGCGGCTCCGCTCATGGTTATCATTACCTTGATCATATCCAGGAAACTGATATGAGCGATATCCAGAATTTTTCCTTCAGACATTGTGCTGAACCTCCCTTTTCCGCCGGCGCTTAAATTGCCGCGGTCTCAGCGATTTGGCTGGTGTGCTTCTTGATTTTCAACCGGATCATCCCCAGATTGGCCTCTTTCTCCGCAACAATTACCAGAAAGGCGTCATCACCAACCGGAGACAGCATGACCGGACCATTATCATATTCGATCATACTCATGCTCATGTGCCCTTTACCCAACTGGTTACCCATCGATTCCGAGGCGCCGAAACCACTGGAAGCGATGGCGCCGATCATTTCCGTATCGATGCCGGAAATGGCGATGCTGTCCAGCAGGAAGCCATCACGCCCGACCAGACAAGCGGTATTCACCCCTGGTACGTTGGTCAATTCAGCCAAAACTTCCTTCAAACTGCTCATATAATCCTCCTTTGCAGCGGTTTTTCCTCCGGCTCCGCCGTCAACCGCCGGACCGGGTTCTTTGGTTGCATTCACCTTGACCTGTGGTTTATCAACCATTTGGTCGCTGGCTGGCTCCAAATCCACATCATCCACACCGGCAAAGCCGGCTTCATCCATACGTCTGGCCGCCTCGAAGATCAAGGCCTCCACCGGGACATCAATCGTAATTGCGGGTAAATCGGTATAGGCCGTACTGTCCAGCCGCCCACCCCGGAACTCCAGAATTCGGTAGAATGCCTCTTCTCCTTCCAGTTCGCCGCAACTGGCATGCACAACGTTACCCTCTTGGAAATAAATGATCCCCTGGTTATCACCTTCCTTGACCCGCAACACCGAAGTGGAACGGGAAAGGCAATTAATCTGGATGACATCGGTCAGCCCTATCCCGGCCACCGTGCCTCTAAAAACGTTCTCTTCGCGCAGTGCGAAACGAATCAGATCACGTAATTCTTTGATATCGAAAGGTTTTTCGATAAAATGCAGACTCCCGCGCAGCAGGGCCTCCTTCTTGAACTCATTGGAAGGAAAGGCGGTCATGATAATGACCTGGGTGTAAGGAAAGCGATTCTTGATTTCAAGCAGCAGATCAAGACCGCTCATCCCCGGCATCCGAATATCGCTCAGAACCAGATCGATATGGTTGCCGTTTAAAATGGGCAGGGCTTCCTCACCCGAGAGGGCGGTGAAAATCTCGACTTGCAGCAGCTCGTTGTTGATGTTTTGCTGAAGGGACCAGATCATGTCCTCTTCATCATCGACAATCAGAACTTTTTTCATTTTTTCATTTTCGCCCACGTGCATCACCCTTGTAATGTTTGCTACTTCGTTACCGGCGTTCAGCCCAGGCACTGGCTGGTTAAGAACCACCAGTTCCTGCCTGTTAGGTTAATTCAAGGATGATGCCAACTACGTCAAAATCCTGCGGAAATTAAATTTACCCTGTAATATTAAGCCATAAGGGCAGATTAATGATCACGCCCGAGAAATTATCATGAATAGATGGAACCAGGAGGGGCGGTCAGCTTCCGGCCAACTGGTCAGATTCTGATCAATCGGCAAGTTTGTCGCGTAGGGTGGTTCGGGAAATACCCAGAATTTTAGCGGCCCGCGATTTATTCTGGCCGGCCGCATCAAGAACCTGCTTGAGATAACGCTTTTCCATTTCCCTAAGGGGCAACAGTTCTTCGACAGGCCCATCAGAGCCCGAGAGGAGACCAAGGGGCCGCCGGCTGTCGAGACCAACCAGACTTAATCGTTCCGACTCGCAGTAGATCACCGCCCGCTCGACCAGATTTTTCAGCTCCCGGACATTGCCGGGAAAATTGTAGGAACGGAGGATATCTTCCGCTTCGGGGGTGAAACCCCGAATTGGTTTGTTCATTTCGGTGGCAAAAAACCGGAGGTAATGGTCGGCCAGCAGGAGGATGTCATCCTGCCGCCGGCGCAGGGGGGGGATCTCCAGGGTCATAACATTCAGCCGATAATAAAGATCCTCCCGGAACCGCCCCTGGCGCACTTCCTCCTCGACGTTGATATTAGTGGCAGCGATGATCCTGACGTTCACTTGGATATCGTGCACGCCACCGACCCGGCGGAAAACCGATTCCTCGATGAGCCGCAGTACTTTCGGCTGCAAAGCCAGAGGTAAGTTCCCGATCTCATCCAGAAATAGAATCCCCCCGTCAGCCACTTCGACCAAGCCCTTGCGGGTTTCCCGGGCGTCGGTAAAAGCTCCTTTTTCATAACCGAAAAGTTCCGCCTCGATGATACTGGCGGATAGGGTGCCGCAATCGACCTTGACAAAAACCTCGTTCCCAACCCGTCCTTGCAGAGCTCGGGCCACCAGTTCCTTACCGGTCCCGGTCTCTCCCGTAATCAACACCGGAGACTTGACCTTGGCGGCCATGTCCACCTGCCGAAGCAGGTTGACCATGGCCGGGCTGTTCCCCAACAGCCCGCCAAAGCGATCTTTTTCCCGGGAGTCGATCCTGTGCTGCCGGGCCGAAAGCCTCCCGGCCAAAACACGGTTCAAGAGCTTGCGGAATTCCAGCAAATCAAAGGGCTTGAGAATATAATCACCGGCGCCTGACTTGAGTGATTCCACCGCCGAACGGGCATCGTTCAGGGCGGTCAACATGACCACATCGACATCCGGAATCAGTTGCTGGATGGAACTGATCAATTCTATACCGTTGGTATCCGGCAGCCCGATATCCAGGAAAACCAGATCAAGAACCTGGCTGCGCACCAAGGCCAGAGCTTCGGCGCCGCTGCCGGCCGCAAACACGGTGTGCCCCTCCTTGGTCACTACATCGCTCAAGACCAGGCGTAGATCCGAAGAATCGTCAACTATCAGGACTTTGCCCATGGCGCTCAAGAGGTGCTGAAAAAGATTATGAAAGTCGTGCCTTTGCCCGGTTCGCTTTTTACCACGATACCGGCGTCGTTTTCCTTGAGAATCCGGTAAACGATTGATAAGCCCAGGCCGGTGCCGTCATGGCGGGTAGTGAAAAAAGGTTCGAAGATCTTCTCCATCACCTCGGTTTCCATGCCGTTGCCGTTATCACTGAAATAAACCGTAACGTAGGGTATGTCCGACCGCAACCAGGGGCACTTGTCAAGATCGGCCGAACTCCTGGTGGTCCCGACGTAGCTCGATTTGATGGCAATCTTCCCGTCTTCGCGCCGCAAGGCCGCTAAAGAGTTGAGAAACAGATTTAAAAATACCTGCTGAATCTGGCTGGGGTCGGCAAAGATATCCGGCAGCTTCTCCTCGTATTCTTCAAGTAGAGCCACCCCGGTTTTGGTCAACCGGCTGTGAACCAGAGGCTTGATCTCCTCGATGATCCGGCGTAACGGCACCGCACGCCGCTTGGGGACCGGCGGCCGGGCATAGGTAAAGAAATCGGTCAATAATTCGTTAAGCCTATCCACCTGCTTAATGATCCGGCGGGTATACTCCTTGTGAGGGGCATCCGCCGCCAATTGCTCGTCGATGACCTGGGACATGGTCCTGATTCCGGCCAGCGGATTGCGAACTTCATGAGCCACCGCCGAGGCGATTTCGGCAATGGTACTGAAGCGATTCATCTTCTCCATTTCGGCCTGAATTTTCTTGAGTCCGGTTACATCGCTAAAAGAGATGATCTTGCCGACCTGTGCCCCGGTCACATCTTCCCGGGAAACCGTGGCGTATTCGAGAATCATATCCTGGCCGCCGCTTCTGGCGATAACCTTGATTTCCCGACGGCCCTCTTCATTGGTCCGGTTATTTCCCGCCGTCATTTCGTCGGCCACTTGGCTCCCGAAGATTTTCCCCAGTTCTTCTCCTTCCAAATCATCGCTGAATAAGCGGCTCAACAACACCTGCCCGGCGGGGTTGCTCTTCTCAATCACCCCATTCCGATCAAGCACCAGCAGACCACTGCCCAGGCTGGTGATCACCGATTCGTTGAATTTTTTTTCCTCATCAAGTTCCTTGATGGTTTTCTTCAGATGATCGATGAGGCTGACCAACTGAACTTCCATTTTCTTACGTTCGATAATACCGGCCAGAACATTGGCTATGGCCTGCAGGGTCTCGGTTTCAAGTTCGGTGGATTGGTGCCCCTCATCGATATAGAGGGCAACAACCCCCAAAACCTCATTATCGGCGACAATCGGCACACAGTAGTGCCCGTGGGGTTTCATACTGGCAAAGATGAAGTCATGACTTTCATCGATGCACTGGACGAACTGAATCTCTCCGGAGAGCGCCGCCCGCCCGCAATGGCATTTGCCGAAGGGTACACTGCCGCAGGTATCCAACTGCTGGGGGGAAAAACCGCGCTGCGCTTTCAGCTCCAAAACTCCGGCTTTACCACCGGTCAAAAGAATGGCGCCATTGGGCAGCAGATCGATGGTGGGTATGGCCAGGATCTGATCGAGAATGAATTCCAGCTGTTCATCCAGCGAGATCGAGGTCAGGGAGATCTGGAGGATCGAGTTCATGATCCTCTGGTTCTGGTAGGAGTGATTGAGCTTTTTCTCGCGCAACCATCTCTGACTGATGTCCCGGGCCAGAATGATTTGGATCGAGGCATCTCGGTCTCCGGTCGGGATCAACATGAACTCGAAAGGAACGATCAGGCCATCACTGCGCTTGACGGTTTTTTCCAGCTGGTTGCCGATGGGGATTTGCACCAGTAAGTCGAGCAGATCCTCATCCTGGTCAGGATATGTCACCAGCAATTCTTTCAACTGCCGCCCGACAACACCACCTCCGTCACAACCGAAATTGGATTCGGCGGAGCTGTTGCAGGATAAGACCAGTCCCTGATCATTAACGGTGAAAACCGCTTCCGGGAGATTATTGACAACAAGTTTGTTTTCCATCGATATGTAGCTGCCGAGTAATGATAATCCGCGCCGGAGATAAACCGGTCGGTATGAAGTATGGCGCCACCCCGAATTGATACCACACAGTGGGATGGATGTTCACAGTTCAAGCGCTGCTTGTCAAGGGAAAACATCATCGTCACGGGCGGGAGCGGCCGAGGGGAAATGTTAGGCGGCCCTTCTTTCCCTGGACTTCAATAAAGAAGATTAACCCACAAAAGGTCACGGGATAGTTAAGCAAAAAGTTTGATATGCAATTCGGCGTAATGCATTTTGAGTGTGAGGTCTGGAAGACGGCAGCCGGAAAGGGCGAGAATGCGCTCCGAGGCGGGTGATCGGATTTATGCCCTTCAGGGTACTTTTTCCGATCTCATCAATAAAGGAGTTCGCTCAGTTGTTGATGAATCTTGCCGTTGCTGGCCAGGATCTCTTTCTGCCAGGGATCCCAAACCCCGCCGGCCAGTGAGCTTACCCGGCCACCGGCCTCCTCGACCAGAAGCTGTCCGGCCGCGGTGTCCCAGGGCTTCAGATCCAGCTCCCAGAAACCATCCAGGCGACCGCAAGCCAGGTAGGCCAAATCGACCGCTGCCGCCCCGGCCCGGCGCAGATCCCTGACTTTCGGCAGAACCTCACCCAGTTGAGCCAGCACCGTAGCCAGATTTTCCCTGATGGCATATGGAAAGCCGGTGGCGACCAGTGACTCGATCAGGCGCTGGTTTCCGGACACCCGGATCGGCCGACCGTTAAGCCAGGCCCCCATCCCCCGTCCGGCACAAAACAACTCGTCCTGCAAGGGACAATAGATAACTCCTACCTTACTGTCCTGTTCGACGCTATAGGCAATGGAAATGCCGAAATAAGGAAAACCGTGTGCGAAATTGGTGGTTCCATCCAGGGGATCGATAATCCATAATGGTCCGCCCGTATTGCCCGAGGAGTCGGGGCTTGATTCCTCGGCCAGGATCCTCGCCTCCGAATGTTGGCGCAGGTAAGCAAGAATGGCCTGCTCCGAGGCAACATCGGCCTCGGTGACCAGATCTATGGCTCCCTTCATTTTGATCCGGTGAGGTTTATCGTAGAGCTGCCGGACAATTTCCCCGGCCCGCATGGCAGCCGTGCAGGCTACCCGGAGAATCTCGGACAGGGGCTGGTTGTTCCCGTTCAGACAAGGTTCGATTCTCTGCACAATCCCCCTCCCGATCAATTCGGCACGTTGGACTTTAACATCGGCAGACAACGCCGAAGGATCTCGATCCCATCGGGGGTAAAGGGCTGTCGAACACTCATCAGGACAACCTCCTCCAACCCGAGAAAAAAGCCGCCGGCCACTTCTTCCGGTTGCAATCGCATGGGTCCGTTGTGGCGACAGGTAAAGACCCGGCCCCAGACCCGATTATCAACCCCGTCATGGAAATGGTCGAAGCGATGACAGAGTTCACCGGCAATACCAAGCTCCTCGAACAGCTCGCGCCGGGCCGACTCTTCATAGCTTTCACCGGCCTGAACCACCCCGCCGGCGGCCACATCGTAATACCCCGGATAGACATCCTTGCTCAAGGTTCGTTGCTGGACAAAGATTTCGCCCAAGTCGTTGAAGACCAGGATGTAGGTGGCCCGGTGGATCAACTTCTCAGCCCGCATTCTGAAACGACTGGTTTGACCGATCTCCCGATTCCGCTCATCGACGATGATCACTTCTTCCAGACCTGGGTTCAGGGTATTTTTCAGAACGACCATTGAATATATCCTTTGCAGCGCGACTGCCTGAGGCAACCGGGCTCAAGTAAGAAATTCGGCGGGCTGGATATTGAAAACCGCCGGATTGGCGCTTCTCAACACCGAACGGCGATAGGAGCCGTTCTTGTCCATGGCGGCCAGATCGATTTCACCACCCTTGACGAATCCGCCCTGTCCGTCAGGATAGAGGAGCAGCACCCAGGGACGGCTTTTGACCTCGCTATCCGGTGAGCGGCTGACCAGACCGATTTCACCGTTGTCCAGTTCGAGCAAAGTCCCGATCGGATAGACCCCCATGATATTGATAAAAACCTTTAGCAACAGTGGATCGAAAATCGATCCACTGTTGCCGAGCATCAGCCCCAGGGCTCGATCGGCCGAATAGGCTTCAGTCCGATAAACCCGTGGCGAGGTCAGGGCATCGAAATAATCGCAGATGGACAGAATTCGCCCGCAAAGTGTCTGAGGCTTTGTCCAGCCGATCTGGGGGTATCCCTTCAGATCGAAACGAAGATGGTGTTCCAGGGGAGGGATGATGATGCCGGATTTCCTTTTGGCCGTGGCCCGTAACCGCAAAATCAATCTGGCGCTGTTCAGCGGATGCTTGCAGATTTCTTGAAACTCCTCTTCGGTCAGAGGCGCATCCTTGTTGACAATGCCCGCCGGCACCAGGACCTTACCCAGGTCATGAAACAACCCGGAAATTCCCAGGCACTCCAAAGTTTCCTTGTTGGCCCCGATCTTCTTACCGAAAAACATCGACATAATGGAGACATTGACGGAATGGGCAAAGGTGTAGTCGTCATATACCTTGATAGTGCTCATGGCCAGCAACAGCGGTTGTTCCTGGATGGTGATCTCCTCGACCATGTTCTGGATAACCCGAACCGCATTCCTGATCCCGGTCCGCTGATTACCTGAAATTTTCGCGGCTACCTCGCGCATGGCGGCCAGGGCATAGGCATACAAACGCCGAGGAGAACGTTGACCCGGCATTTCCGCCATAAATGTGCCAAAAACTGCACCGGCCGCATTATTGCTACCCCTGCCTTCGCCGGAACCAATATCGTCCGGGCTCCCATCTTCACTTGAACCATCCAGGTCCGCACCTTCGCTGGCAGTTGTCCCGTTGTCCGCTAACGCGTCGGTCTCGGTGTTCACCCGGCGCCAAAATCCGCCGCCCAGGCTGCCCGCCCGCTCACCTTTGCCGCCCGAGCGATGACCGGTGGAATCACTGGAAGAGTCGGGGACTTCCTGCTGTAAAAGAGCGACCCAATTCAAATTGTCTTCTTGCAAGCGCAAAACCAGCCAATCCATCGGCTGTTTCTGGAGGGCCGCCTTGTGCAAGTGCCTGGCAAAGGCAACGATCTGATTGCTGGGAACCAACAAGAGGGCGGGATAGAAACGGATCCCCAAAAGTTCCCGGCTCTCCATGAACTCCAACATCTTCCCGATCAGAAATGACGAAGATCTACGATAGGGCAATTCCATATCGTTGATATAAAATTTCCCCTTGGCGATCTGAATGGTGATTTCATCGGTTTGATCAAAATATTTCCCGACCACTTCCATAATCCGCTGAATGCATTTGATCACCAGGATATTGTTTTCCTGATGTACCCTGATGTTTTGCAGCAGGCTATGCAGTGCCGCCAACAACTCCTCGCCGGGTTGCCGCTCGAATTTTCCGGTGCCGGAATATGCGATGTCCTGTTCCGTCATCTCAATTCCCTGTCGCTTTCATCCAGGCCTTCCGGATATGGGGGATAGAGCTTGACTCGGCTTCACCCAAAAGTTTCAGGCTGGCCGAAGTATGGATTTTGTATAAGGCTAGGGCCGCGCCCTGTCGATGTACTAGTTGGCCGAGCCCAACCATGAAGTTCC
Source organism: uncultured delta proteobacterium (assembly GCA_963807225.1). Taxonomy (GTDB): domain Bacteria; phylum Desulfobacterota; class Desulfobulbia; order Desulfobulbales; family JAGXFP01; genus JAGVGT01. The sequence goes on from CAWEAD010000007.1 coordinate 196,291, forward strand.
AAGGCTGGTTAAATAGTACTTTACCGAGAAATGACAGGGAAAAGTCGGAGCCGCAACTTCCCAATGCGAGATAACATCGGGAGATATGGTCATGTTTCTGGTCTAGAAACTGCGCGCTGGTCATATAAGCCATCAACATCCGTTCAACCGTCGGATTTCTCTCATGTCCCAGGTAGTTGAAGATTCTTAATCCAATCAACGGGTTCGGGTCATGAATCAGGGGGAAAAGCTCGTAGAAATCTTCGCTCTCCCGTTCCAGCAGGACATCGCAGACCTCCTTGCGGATATCTTCTTTGGGATGTTTGATGATCTTGAATAGAAGCTGCTCGGCGCGACCCCAATCCGGTGCCTTCCGAATGACTCCGATCAAACGTAAGATAATATCCTCTTCCGGCTGACTCAGCATTTGTTCAAGAACATCCAGATCCCTGGCGGCAAAAGCGGCGATCAGGTCAATTAGAATCTGTCGCCCTTTACCGAATTCGACTTGGGCCGACATCCCGACCAGGGCCAAGCCCGCTTTGGGCAGCAAGAGCCGCAGAAATGAGGCAAAACTCTTCAGTGTATCGGGCTTCAGGGTTGGTAGCAATGCCCAGAGCGGAGCAAGGGCGTTCAAAACCTCCGGCCCGGCGATATCCTCACTAAACTTTTCGAGCAACGGCAGAGACCAGTCCTTGACCAGCCCCGGTTGCGTACGCAGCAAATTAATATTTACCAATAGATTATGGGCAAGCTTGAAATTGCGGTTAACCAGGGAAATCCGCAACTCTTCCTTAAGAAACCCCATAATGGCAATGACAATCTGGGGCTCATCCTCAATTTTAAGCAGAATCAACAAAACCTCGATAATATCGTTGCTATTATCGCTTGCTTCATAGTCTCGGACCATCTGCTGCAAAAGATCGTGTTCTTCCTCGCTGAATTTCCAGAGACTGTGCCCCGGTTCGATGGAGGTGACGTCGACACCGATGTATTCCTCTTCGCCGGAGTTATCGCCAAACTCCCAAGCCCCTCCCCGCTTTGGACGGGGACGCCCTGTTGGCCTGCCGGAGGCGGCATGGGACCCCGGAAAAGACTCTCCTCTTTTCCGCATATTCACCGAATGCGGCTGATTTGCAGGGAAATTACCAGCCCCCGGGCCACCGGTTATGCCGGCTGAATCGCCTCCGGTAGCACTGCCGGAAAGGTTGCCGGACATTCCAGTGCCACTCCCTGAACTGGAACCAGATTTCCCCTTATCGCTTTCGCCCTTGGCCTGAAGGGCGATTGGACGATCTGTCGTCTGAACACCTTCTTTTCCGGGAGTCTCAGTCTGAGTTGATTTTTCCGGTTGCCCGGAACCGGCCCCGGCAATCTGCTCCGCCTCTGCCGGTTTGTTAACCTTTTGAAGCGTACCCCAGAAATCCAGCTCACCGGCATTCTTCTCGTCTTCCGGTTCGGGCACGGCCTCCATCGGTTTCATCGACATCGGGTCGCTTCCGCCGGCCTCATCTGGGCCAGCCGGAGTCGCATCAAACTTTGCGTCAGTCGCTCCTGACCTGCCCCGGGTCCGCCTCGCATTTCGCTTAGTCCCGATAAGGCAGCGAGACCTCCCACGTTGTCAGCTTCAGCTATCCCCCTGCCGGTCCCATCGAGATGGAGCCACCTGAGCTCCCGGACCTTTTCCATCACTTCCAGCTGCGGCGTCGCCATCAGATAACTCTTCGGCCCTTTCCGAACCGGAAGACTCAGGAATCAGCCCCAGGATGCTTTTCAACAGGTCGAAACCCGGCAATTCTTCGGCCATTCTCCGCTCAAAGAAGGTCGGAGAATCAGGATTGAGCAGGGAGAACTCCAAAACCGGCTCGGCCTCCCAGAGATTTTCGGAAACACCATAGTTGATGTGAGGGAATTCGGCCTCCCATAGTTCGGTGACTAAATCTCCTTCAGGATCTTCCAGGATTCCTTTGAACCGCGTGACTATCCGGAAAAACTGGATAATCTCGTCAAGCTCAAGTCCCTCCTGGAATTCGAGCCAGAGAATACCATCCTGAAAAAAGACAAAAACCGGATTATTCTCAGGATTATTCTCTTCGAAAACTACTTCGTCGTCGACGAGGATCCGCTCCCTTTCGATGCCCAGATGCAAGGCGCCGTATCTCTTGATACAAGAGTTAAGGTTGGCGTAAAGTCCACGCATCAAATTCAGCGTGCTGGCGTGTTCGGGTGGGAACACCCCGTAGTTCCTTAAGGCCATCAAAAAAGCTTGTGTCGCATCGACCGCGACCTTCAGTTCTACCGAGCGCCGCCCACCCAAGCCCCCGCTTTGATTTTGCGGATTTTGCTCAATCATCGCTTATCGCACTTCTCATCTTAATTACCTTTTCCACGGGAATCCTCAGTTTCAACAACGTTCACGCCCAGAACCGGAACACCAACTCCTCATAATAAAGTGATTAATTAGATATCATAACATTTTAACAACGATCCCTGATAAAACATACCCCTAACTCAATCCGGACGACAGGACCGTATCTTCGCCTTCCAGATAAAGTTTATTTTCCCTTAGCAATTTTCCGGAAGAGTTGAGTTGCTTAACAATCTAACATATTGAGGCATCACTATACTGATGACGATTCCCATCTGCTCCTGGCGCTACGCCTCCGTCATCGCCGCCATCACCAGGCAAGAGCTAAGTGATAAGAAAACTTTTCCTGAAAAACCTGGCAAATCCACCACGGCCGGAACAGCCATGCCTAAATCCTCGACAATCAAGTCAGAAAATGGGCTGGTTGGATATTACGGAGGGATGGATGAGCAGTACCGACAATCTTACGTCCGGCATTTCCAGGGATGTCTGGATCAGCCAGATCAACTTCTTCACCGGCACTAAAGCCTCCCTGTTCATCCTCGCGCAGAAGCAGAACCCAAGGTTGGCTTGGTTCCCCGCCGCCTGAAGCCCGGGAGACCAAGGCGATCTCGCCGGTACCCAACTCCAGCAAGGTCCCCAGCGGATAGATCCCCATCATCCGAATAAAACTCTTGAGGACCAGGGGGTCGAAGACTGAGCCGGAGCCCAGGCTCATCAGCCCCAGAGCCCGATCACCGCTCATGGGGCGGCGGCGGTAAACCCGGGCCGAAGTTAAGGCGTCGTAAGCATCGGCTACGGCCAGTATCTTCCCGGTCAGACCGGGAACTTTCTGCCATCCCAGGGCCGGGTAACCGCTGAGGTCGGCTTTCAAGTGGTGCTCGAAAGCAGGCATCATGATCTTTGCCTTGCGGGCGGTCGGGGCCACCATCAACTGCAGGATCAACCTGACACTATCGAGACTGTGTTGTTGCACCTGGTGCAATTCGGCCGGGGACAACATTTCTTCCTTATTCAGCAAGCCCGGGGACAATGCCGTTTTGCCGAGATCATGAAACAGGGCGCTGGTCCCCAGATTTTCCATGGCTTGCCGGGTATAGCCCATTTCCCGGCCCAGAAAGAGGGCTAGAATCGTGACATTTACCGAATGGAAATATAGCTGGTCGGAAAATTCCCTGACCGTGCTCATGGCCAGCAGTTCACCCTCGCCCGAATTGATCTCCTCAACCATGGTTTGGATCATCCGGCCGGCCTTCCGCATTCCGAAACGTTCCCCGGCTGCGATCTTCTGGGTGGCATCACGCAGGGCCTGGACCGTAAAGGCATAAATCTTCCGGGGATATCGGCGCCCCGACTCTGGATGCTGCTCTGATGAACGTTTGGCTTGCGCATTGTCGCCGGTTTGCAGGATGGAAATCCAGCGCACCCGTTTTTCCAGGAGTTGCCCGTCCAGCCATTTCGCCGGTTCCGGCTGATCGCCGCAAAGATTCAAGGCCCGGGCAAAACTGGCCAGTTCTTCGGGCGGGGTAGTGCTGATCGAGGACTCGATTCGGAAACCGGAAATTAGCCGGTCGGACAGGAAGGTGTAAAAGTTATCGAGAATATTCTCCAAACCCTTGCGGCGTAGAAGCTTTACGTCGTTGACAAAAAAACGGCCGTTTTCCAGATGGATTTGCGCCATGCCACCACCGGCCAACAGAGCCTCGGTGGACAGAACCATCTGCCGCATGTTATTTACCAGCAACTTATTGTTGGCATGGTAGATCTTGACCATGCTGGTCAAGGCCTGGAGTGACTGGAGCAACTGCTCCGCCGGCAGCAGGGTTGACGAATATCCCTCGGCCATTTACTACCTCTCTTTCCAAAAATTCCGGACTCTTTGTCGATCTCTGCAACGATAAGCGGCCATCCCGTCGTCTCTTGCGATCCAGATCAGTAAATACCGAAGCCGATCAGAATTCGTGAGGCCTCTTTCCTGATCCGGCTTCGGGAATCGTAGCGGAAATTTTTCAGGTTTTGCTCGACCTTGTCCCGGTCTTTGCTGTCCTTGATTATCTCCATGGCCCCCAGGACCAGATCCTCGACCTCGCTGGTCAGGGCAGCCTGCAATATCTCCGGTACCCGATTGGCGAATTGCAGAATTGTCAGGCGGAAGATCCGGCGGGCCTCGTCACTTTCCACTCCGGGCAAGAGCCGCGTCAGCTCCAGAGTGGCCCGAGCCGGCAGCTGCTGGAAAATGGCGCTCAGCGATTTAGTCTCCATGGCGTTCAACTCGGCGAATCCGGCACCAAGATCCACCACCCGGGCCAGAATCTCCGGCTTGATGATCGCAGCATAGAAATTTTTATAGGCGGCCACAGCCCAGGGTTTGGCTTCCCGGGCCGCCAGAAAATTCCGGCGGATATTATCCAGGATAAAATAGGCCCGACGAAAGCTATGCTGCAACATGTAATCCAGGTAGGTTTCCTGCAAATACCCCAGAACCGTCTCATGCGCTTGGGGATCTTTTTCCCATTCCAGGAGGATCAGCAATAGCCGAACCGCTTTTTCGCTGCTACCGCCGGTGAGTTCTTCCCGCACCATTTCGGCCAGCTTCTCCTCCTCCGCCTCGCTGAGAATCCGAAGTTCCTCAGGATCAGGAGCAAGCGCCAGACTGATTCGCCGGTAATCTTCGCTGTCGCTGGCCGGACGTAGCGTCTCCCAACCCCGGCCAGGGCTTTTAAGAACCTCATCTCTCCAGCCATTCGGGTCCACCGCCGCGAGATTCTCCAACTCCAGAGCGGTTTCCGAGTCGCTCCATAATTCGTAGGAGGCTTCATAAAAGATATGCGGCAGCTCCGTACGCCACAGGGCGCTGACCAGATCGTCGTCCGGTTCGTCGGCAATGACCCGATAGTGGTTGTAAACCTGGAAAAAGGAGACCAGTTCCTCCTCTACAATCCCTGGCAGGAACTCGAAGCGGCTGATGCCGGAGCGTTGCAGGACATAAGCTGGATTTTCCTCGGAAGCGGGGCCTTCGTAAATCGATTTGTCATTATAGAGCAGGTTCTGGCGTCCCACTTCAAAGTCGAGAGGACCGTAATTTTCTCCGAACTGGTTGATCGTCCGCAGCACACCTTGAATCATTTTGATGGTGCTGGCGTGGTCCGGTGGGAATACCGGATAATTCTTCACTCCGGTCATGATCGCCGCCACGGCTCGTTCAGCGGCGATCAGATCCGGCAACTGAAGCCGGGAAGTTGACGGGATATCGCTGGTATTGGATTCCTGTTCACTCATGTTCAGCCTGTCTGGTGAGAAGAAATATTCACCACCCCCTGCGCAAGATTATCTGGAACGGAGATTTACCGATCACTTTACCAGATTATAAGTTGGTCAATACATCAGATACTTGGCCAGGACGCCGTCCAGGCCGCCGTTTCTCAGAGGCTTCTTCCAGGCCGGTCGCAGGCCGATCTGCTTGAGCATCTCCCGCCGCCCGAAATAGAGGTAGGCCTCGGACCCCAGGCAGTGCTGCTTGAGAAAGTCGCCGAACTCCTTGAGCAGGTCGGCGCTGCTGGCCTCATCGCCCATGCGCAGGCCATAGGGCGGGTTGCCGACGATTACCGTATTTTCCAGACCCTCCAAGTCGCGGAAGTCGGAACGGCCCACCGCCACTTCTCGTCCCCCGGGCAGCGAGGAAAGATTGGTCCGAGCGGCCTTGACCGCCGTCCGGTCGAGATCGAAACCGGAAATCAGTCCCGGTCCAACCGGCTCGATTAATCCATCGAGCCGGGAACGTTCCCGCGCCCAATCGCCGGGTTGAAATTCCGGCAGCAGTTCGAAGCCGAAGCGTTCCCGGAGATACCCGGCCGGAATCCGGGCTCGGCGCATCAGGGCCTCGCAGAGCAGGGTGCCGGAACCGCAAAAGGGATCGACCAGCGGCCGGGAACCGTCCCAGCCGCTCAAACGGATGATGGCCGCCGCCAGGGTTTCCTGCATGGGAGCGGCGACACTTTCCTGGCGATAACCACGCCGATGCAAAGAGGAACCCGAAGTATCCAGGCTGATCACCGCCCGGTTCCGGTCGATATGGAGATTGAGTTGCAGATCCGGGTGGTCCCGATCCACGTTGGGGCGGCGCTGGTAAAGCTCCATATAGTGGTCGGCCAGGGCGTCCTTGAGGCAGAGGGCGGCGTACTTGGAATGATTGATGGCGCTGTGGGCCACCGTGGCGGACACAGCCATGGTGCCGTCCGGACCGAGCAGTTCCTCCCAGGGCAACTGAACCGCGGTTTTGTGCAGATACTTGGTGCTGTGGCAGTCAAAGCTGATCAGCGGCGCCAGAATCCGGGTGCAGAGCCGGGTCAGATAATTGATCCGGCAGAGGGTCGGAAAATCGGCGCCGAAGTGGATCCCGCGAAAGGCCGGGACCGGGTCGGTGGCGCCAAGTTCGGCCAGTTCGCGCGCCCCTTCCTCTTCCAGTCCCTCAGCGATCTGAGCGAAGAAACGCCAGTTCTTCCGATAGGAGAAAAGTCGATCGGGGTCGGTTGCTACCGGTGCCGATAGATCGGTAGGGTTCAAGATCTCATTGCCTTCAAGGTCGTCAGGATTTACCATCTTATTCAGAAATTCCTTGTAAACTAGGGTGAAAATCAGTTGCTGCTCTAAACATCGACATAGTCATGGAAGCCACAATCCGCCAACAAATCATCGCCCTCCTGCGCGAGGATGAGCTGGAAGCCCGCGATCTCTCGATCCTGCTTTCGATCCCGGAAAAAGAGGTCTATCCCCACCTGGTACATATCGAACGCAGCCTGGGCCGGGAAGGTGGCCGCCTGCGGATTCGTCCCTGTCAATGCCTGGCCTGCGGCTACATTTTCAAGGAGAGACACCGCTTCACCAAGCCCGGACACTGCCCGATCTGCCGCGCCACCCGCATCCGGCCCCCGGCCTACCGGGTGACCTCCCAGGACCGATCATCTTAGTTGTTCCGGAGCTCCTCGACCACCCGGCGGATCCGGGTTTCCTGCGCCTCGATCTCGGTCAGCAACCGAAACTGGGCCTGGGCGCGCTGCAGGTTGTGCCCCGGCCTCGAGCTTCTGAAATATGGATCCCCGATCAGGTGATCGCTGAAGAAGCGCAGTCCCAGCTCGAAAGCCAGGAGCCGCAGGGCCGGATAAATCAGGTCGTAATCGGCATCGGTCAAGGTCTGCCCCGCCTCGGCCAGATAACCGGCCAACAGCTCGCGGCCAACTTCCAGATCAAAGCGGATATCTTCAAGGTTTACCGGGTCGTCGCCGGCCGGGTTGCAGCAGGAGCGCAGACAATCGCCAATATCGTAGTGCAGGAACCCCGGCTTGACGGTATCTAAATCGATCAGGGCCACCCCCCGGCCGCTTTCCCGATCAAAAAGCATATTGGCCAGACGGGGGTCGCCGTGAATGACCCGGGGGCTGATCAATCCCCGAACGGCCGCCTCTTCCAGGGTCTCAGCCAGATGCCGGTGTGAGTCGATGACCTGCCGGCAATACCGCTCTTCGGAGGTATCACTCCCGCTCCTCTCCAGCCGGTCATAGGCGGCGAGATAAACGGGGGTAACATGGAACCCGGGCAGGGTATCGTATAGTTTCCCGGGATCGAGATCGGCGACCAGCCGATGGAAAGTGCCCAGGATGCGCCCCGCTTCCCTGGCCTGGACCGGGGTGGCTATTTTCGCCAGTTCCACCGCTCCTTCCACGTAAGACAGCAGGCGCCAGAAATCTCCGTCTCCGCCAATAAAGTAAGGTCGCCCCTCGTTCCCGCCCAGGGTATGCACCACAGCCCAGTCTGTCGGCCAAGTCGCCCCATCCCGCCGGTATTGTCGTTCGAGATGCTCGGTCAGTAAGGCCAGGTTGGTCATGACCTGCTCCGGGGCAGGAAAGACCCGGCGGCTTAGGCGTTGCAGCACCGCCCGACGCGGCTCGTCAGCAGCGAAAGTCGCCAGCAGGGTATCGTTGATATGGCCCCGCCCCAACTCCGTCAGTTGCGTCACCTCTCGTCCGGGGAGCAACGTGGCCAGGGCAATCCGGGCCGCCTTTAACAATTCATTCTTCATTCAATATTCGACATTCCGCGGCTTTCTGTTCGTTCCTGCTTTCCCGCCATGCCGCAAAGGTTCTTACCGATCTCCAACTCCTGCCTCCGCTTCTCGTCGGGATCGGACAAGCCCAGGTTGACCCGGCGAATTTCCTGGTATCTTTCGGGGTTCTCCAGCAGAGTCGCCTTGACATGAGCCACGAATGCGCTTTTTTCGGTCAGGGAAAAATGGACCAACCGCTGTCGAGCCTCACCCATGGTCAACCGTACCACGCCCTGCTCGTTTCTTTCCCGGACCGAAGCGGCGTGCGAGGGCAGCACCACCACCTCGTCGCCCAAGCTGCGGAAACGATGATGGATGGTTTCGTAAAGCAGCCCGGCCCACTGGTCCACCTGGCCGCCCAGATCCGGGCGACCCACCGTGGTCGCCATCACCAGATCACCCGAGAAGAGGATCTTATCGTCCAGCAACAATGAGGTACTGCCCGGAGTATGTCCCGGTGAATGTAGCGCCCGGATGACACTGCTCCCGAAGGCATATTCGGCCTGATCGATAAGATCGTCAAAAGGGTAGCCCGCGCCATTCGCATCGATCGGGCAGAGCAGATAGGGGCAGCCCGCCGCCGCCGCCAGTTCCCGGCCACCGGAGATATGATCGGCCTGCAGGTGGGTATCGAAAACGTATTTCAGTCGGGCTCCCTGTCGGTCCAGTACGGCCCGAATCTCATCCAGGTGGCGAACCGGGTCGATCACCACCGCCTCGACCGCCTGAAACAACTACATGGGTTATACAACCCTTGGCGATCCTGAAAACTTGATTGATCGCCGGTTCCCCGGGCAGTTGGGCGGTTTCATAAAGCACGCTCCAGGCATCCATGCCACCGGCCAGACCGCGGGCCTGATAGCCACGCCCCTGGAGAAGTTCGGCCTCGTATTTGGATGCACCGCCATGGGCGCAGACCAGGACGATCTCCCGATCCTTCGGCAAGCGCTCCAGGTATTTATCTTCCTCGCCAACCAGATCGAGTTGGGGGATATTGAGCATCGTCACCGGTTTCCCGCCCTCGATCTTCCAGGCTGCGAATTCATCTTCCTGGCGCAGATCAAGAATCATTCCGATCTCGCCCCGGTCCAGCCGCTCTTTGAACTCCCCCATCGCCATCTCGAACCCGGACATATCCACCTCGATAAAAATTCGTGCTACCGGCTGCTTTTCTTTACCGCCGGACCGGAGTCACCAGGAAGGGTCCTGATAACCGATTGACTTTAACGCAGCCGGAATTTAACATGAATTCGCTTAAAAAAACGACATCCGAATGGGATCGGGACCAGTAATTTATCCTGGTTTCCAGGGAAGGAGAAATGTATCCAGCCCGATCAACCGGCTCACTTAAGTCAAGCCCCACGACAATTTCAGCTTGATGGATTTGAGCAAATTCGCGGCCTTAAAAGTCCGTCCGTAAACCGGCCGCGATCCCTCTCGGAAAAGATCCGACACCGACATCTTCCTAGTGGTCATCCACCGCCGTCAATAGCCCGGAGTCACCAGCTATGCCGCTACTTCCCGAACGTCCCGGTTTCGATCAACGCATGAGCCGGGAGGAGATCAACTCTCTGCCGATCCGCAGCTTTTCCGGAGAGATCTTCCTGGTCCGAAAATTGGACCAGCTCGCCTCGGTACTGACCGAACTGGCCGATGAAAAGCTGCTCGGTTTCGACACCGAGACCCGGCCCAATTTCCAGAAAGGCCGGAACAATCTCCCGGCGCTGCTGCAGTTGGCCGGAGAGAAGAGGGTCTATGTCTTCCAACTCAATCTGCTTGGTTTTCCCGACGAATTACGACGGCTGCTGGCCGATCCCGACATCGTCAAGACCGGAGTGGCGGTGGATTTCGATCTCCAGCAACTGAAAAGACTGGGAACTTTCCAGGAGGAAGGCTTTGTGGAACTGGCGACGGTGGCCCGGGAATCCGGAATCAAGAACCGTGGTCTGCGCAGCCTGGCCGCGGTGCTGCTGGGTTTCAGGATTTCCAAGTCCGCCCAGCGCTCCAACTGGGGCGCCGATAACCTGAGCGAAAAGCAACTCCGCTACGCCGCCACCGACGCCTGGGTCGGCCGCGAGATTTACCTGCGTCTGGAGGAGATGGGGGTGATTTACCCCGAGATCTACTTCTCTACCTAGACCGAAGGCCCCTAAGGAGCAGTGGTTAAAACTTTCCCCAGGCGGCATCCCCAGCCGCACCGCTAACCACCGCCTCACCGTTAACCCGCAATAACTCCACCTCGAAGATCAGGTCGGAATTAGGCGGGATCACGCCTCTGCCGGCCCCCCTGGCACCGTAACCCAGACTGGCCGGGATATACAGGGTCCGCTTGCCACCGGCCTTCATGCCGGCCACCCCCTCATCCCAACCCTTGATCACCTGCCCGGCCCCCAACTTGAAGGCAAACGCCTGGTGCCGATCCAAGGAGCTGTCGAACTTTCTACCCTTGGCTCCGTCCCCGTCCAACCAGCCGGTATAGTGTACCTCCACCCGGGCGCCAGCCACCGCTTCCGGCCCGGTGCCGATCACGCGGTCCTCGTAACGGAGACCGGACTCGGTGGTGGTCATTGCGGCCCCGGCAGTCGTGGTCAGCATGATGATACCCAGTAAACTTACAAGCATTGTTCTTAACACCGCCCTTCCTCCACAGGAAAAATCTATACATCCCAAAACCAACTGGCACAGACCCTCTTCTTGCCAGCACTATTTCAAATGTTGACTGTAACCAGTCTGGATATTCAGGGCAAGTGCCGGGGCACCGGGAAAACCCGGATCACTCCGGCCATCCCGGCATTCTCGACCATCATCCGGCAGCCGTAACTGGCCTCGAGCCGCGCCACGGTCAAAACCTCGGCCGGGCTGCCGGTTGCACCGACCCGACCGTCGGTCAGCAACAGCAGCCGCCGCCCATACATGGCGGCCAGGTTGAGGTCGTGCGAGACCATGATCACGGTGACTCCGGACTCCCGCCGCAAATCTTCCATCAGATCCATGATCTTCACCTGATGGGCCGGATCCAGGGAGGCGGTCGGCTCATCCAGCAGGATCAGCCGGGGCTCCTGGCAGACCGCCCTGGCGATCAGGACCCGTTGCCGCTCGCCGCCGGAGAGCTCATCCAGCCGCCGGTCGGACAGATGGTCGATGCCGGTGAACTCCATGGCCCGCCGGGCCAGTTCCAGATCCCGGACCTTTTCCAGTTCAAGCAAACCCAGATAGGGGGCGCGGCCCATCAAGACCGTCTCGGCCACCGTGAAGGGAAAGTCCAGGGGCGGCTGCTGCGGCACCACGGCCAGCTGACGGGCCAATTCCCGCCTGCCAAAGCTGGCCAGCGGCTTACCAAGGATCTCGATCTTCCCCTCGGACTTGATCAGACCGGCCATGGCCTTAAGCAGCGAGGTCTTGCCGGTACCGTTGGGACCGATAATCACCAGGAACTCGCCCTGCTCCACGGTCAAATCGACCTGGTGCAGGATCTGACGACCGTCGTAAGAGAGATTCAGTCCCCGTATCGCCACCACGCTCATCGCCGCGCCCTCCAGAGCAGCAGGATGAAAAGCGGCGCCCCGATCAGGGCGGTAATAATACCCACCGGCAATTCACCGGAGAGGGGTAGAGTCCGGGCCAGGAGATCGCAGAGGATCAGGTAAGAGGCCCCGCCCAACAAGGAGGCCGGGACCAAAAGTCGGTGCTCGACTCCGAGCAGCAACCGGAGAATGTGCGGGATGACCAGGCCGACAAAGCCGATCAACCCGGAATGGGAAACCACCACGCTGACCATGAAGGTGGTAGCGACCAGCAGGAGATTGGTGACCAGTTTGACGTTGACCCCCAGGGTAGCGGCGCTCTCCCGGCCCAGCAGCAGCAGGTTCAGGGGCCGGGCCAGAATGAAGATCAGGATGAAGCAGGGTACCACCGCCAGCAGCAACGGCAACTGGGCGGCGGTGAACATGGAGAGATCGCCCATCAACCAGAAGAGGATGTGCCGCACCTCGCTGCTCATACCGAGCGAGATCAGAAACATGATCACCGCCCCGCAGAAGGCGTTCAGCATCACCCCGCCCAGCAACAGATAGTCGCGGTTGGCGGTCAGTCGCCCTGCGGCCAGGCCGAGCAACAGCAACAGGGTCAGCATACTGCCGCCGAAAGCGGATAAAGTCACTCCGGGAAAGGGTGACAATCCGATCAGCATGGCGACGATGGCGCCGATGGCCGAACCGCCGGAAACCCCGAGGATGTAGGGCTCGGCCAGGGGATTGCGTAACAGGGCTTGAAAGACCAGGCCGCCCAGGGCCAGGGTGGCGCCGACCACCGCCGCCAGCACCACCCGGGGCAGACGGATCTTCCAGATAATCGCGGCGTCGACCGAATCCGGCCCGGCCGCCCCGGAGAGCACCGCCCAGGTTTCCCGAAAGCCGCCGCTTGACCCCACAGAGAGACCGAGCCAGAAGGACGCCACCAACCCGCCGGTCAGCAACAGGCAGACCAGCAGCATGCGTCGGGGCAAGGGCGCGAACTCGATCCGTTTTTCAGTCATCAAAGAGCTCCGGGTGAATTATCCGGGCGAAGGCTTCCACCCCGTCCACCAGCTTGGGGCTGGGTTGGTCGACGAGACCGGCAGCCACCACGTAAATCCGATCATTTTTTACCGCCGGGATCTGCGGCCATCGCTGCCAGCCAGCCTTGAGTTCGGCCTCGGAATGTCCGCCGGCCATGGAGGCAATAATCACTACCTCGGGGGCCAACCTGAGGATCTGCTCCCAGTCGAAACGCGGGTAGGCCTGACCTCCGGCCGCCAGGTTCCGCCCCCCCGCCCGACTGATCAGCTCATCGATGAAGGTTTTCGAACCGGCGGAAACAATGGGGGCCGCGTCGATCTGAAAGAATACCCCCGGCCGCGAGGAGCTGGCGGCCACCCGGGCCGCCACCCGGGCCAGTCGAGCCCGCATGTCGCCGACGATCAGCGCCGCCCGTTCCTCCGCCCCCAGCACATCACCCAGGCCGCCGACCATGGCCATGATGTCCTCGAGATTCTTCGGGTCCACCACGTAGACGGCAACTCCCAAGCCGACCAACCGGTCGATAACCGCCAGGGGGTTACCGTCTTTCACCGCCAGGCAGAGATCGGGCCGCAGGGCCAGGATCTTTTCGATATCGAGCCGGACATAGGAACCGACCCGCGGCAGATCACGGGCCGCCGCCGGCTCGTTGCTGTACTGGGTGACCCCCTTGAGCAATTCCTGCCGGCCGAGTAAAAAAACCAGCTCGGCGAGATTGGGGGCCAGGGCCACCACCCGACGCGGATGATCCGGCACCGTGACCGTCCGGCCCACCTGGTCGATAAGCTGACGGGCCGGACAGACCCCGGGCAGTAGCAGGGCGATGGCGAGGGCAAGAGTTACAAACCGGGGCATGAGGAGGTTACCTGATTGATTATTTCCTTCGTGTGCGGGGATTTCCGGGAGTAAAGAGAACCGGAAGATAAATATCCCGTGCGGTCATATCTCATTACTCCCATTACGCCTAAACCTCTTCCTACTCCAAACCGAACCTTACCGGCACCAATACTTTCATGGCCACCGGCAGCCGTCCGCGACGACCGGGGGTAAATCGCCAATTTCTCACGGCCGCCAGCGCGGCCTGGTCGAGCACACTATGCCCGCTGCCCTGATCTACCGACAATTCCGCGACCAGGCCATCTTCCTGGACCAGTACCTCCAGCACCACCGTACCTTGCCATTGCCGGCGCCGGGCCAGGGCCGGATAAGCCGGTGGTGGATTATCCCTGTACAATGGGCGGGCCAGCACTACCTCGCCATCGGCGCTTTGCGCTCCGGTCTCTGATTCCTTTGATTCTAAGTCGTTCAGGGTAGCGGTCGCCAAGGGAGTAGCTGGTTCGGAGGAAATTTCCGCCTCCCGCTCCCCTTCCGGTCGGGATCGGGCCTCCTCTACCACCGGTGTCGGGATCTCCCGAACCAGCACAGCGACCGGCGCCGCTGCCGGCGGATCCACCGGCAGCGGCGTTAGCGGCGAGCGGCGACGGCCTGGGAGGCTTGGGGACCGGAGTCACCTCTCTGATCTTCGGCCTGGGTTGAACAGGCTTGGTCTCCTGGTGCCGGATAACCGGGGCCGGCCGGGCGGCCAAACGCACTTCCACCCTTTGCCGTTTTGGACCTTGAAACTTCCCCTGCCCGGGATGAACTGTCAAGCTCAGCAGCAAGGTATGGGCAGCCAGGGAAAAAACCAGCGCCCCGGAAATCCGGGCAAGGTTAGCGTTCGACATCGGCCTGCAGGGAGATCCGGCTCAAACCGGCCCGGTTGATCTGGTCCAGCACCCGGAAAAGCTGCTGGTAATCGACCTGGCGGTCGGCATAAAGCAGCACCCCGGTTTCCTCGCTTCCCTGTGCTCCGGCTACCCGAGCACGAAGCAGGTCGGCCAGTTCGCCCAGCACCACCGGCTCTTCGTCCAGATAGACCGTATCGACGTTGGGGGCGGTCCTTTTGACGGTCACGGAGAGAACCAGCTCTTTCTCCGGCCCGGCAACGGCCGAGACCGGCAACTCAACCGGCAGACCACTATGCACCGCCATCGAGAGCATGGCGTAGATGAAAAAGACCAGCAGCAGGAAGACGATGTCGATCAGCGGCAACATCTCGACCCGGGCCTTCTTGCTTCTCGCCATTCTGATCTTCATGACGCCGTCCCGTTCTCCGGACTCTGCAGCTTTTCGTAAACGATCTCCAGGCTGGTGGCGTACTGCTCGATCTGGTGCGCCGCCTCCTCCACCCGCGAATTGAAGTAGTTGTAGGGAAAGACCGAGAGGATGGCGATGCCCAGCCCGGCCGCGGTGGTGATCAGGGCCTGGGCGATACCGCCGGTGACGGCGCGCGGATCGGCGATCCCGGCCGCGCCCAGGATCTTAAAGGAGTCGATAATCCCCAGCACCGTACCGAAAATACCGAGCAGGGGCGCCACGGTGATCATGGTGTCCAACACCCCCATAAAACGCTGCATCCGCCGCAATTCCTCGGCCCCGGCCGACTCCATGGCGCGACCCATGGAAAACTCCCGGTGGACGATACCGATCACCAGGATCCGGATCAGGTAGTCGCGGCTGCCGGTGACCTTGCGCCGCAGCAGATCCCAGTCGCCGGTTTGGGCGATCTTCAGCGCCTCGTCCAGCAGTTTCCGGTCGCGGCCGGATTCCAGCCCCAGCCAGAACATTGACCGTTCGACGATGACGAACAGGACCATGATGGAACAGAGCAGCAGCGGGTACATTACCGGGCCGCCGTTTTTGAAAATCTCCAGCATCATCTATCACCATGGCGGATAAGTTGGTTCAGCTCTACCCCGCCGACATAAAATTATCCCGTCGGAGAAAAAGCGGGTTCACTCAAGCCGCCCCAAGCGAACCCGCCAATAACCTCATGTGACCGGCCTCAAGCCCGGAGCCCTCAGAAGCTGGCCCGTAAACCGCCGTAAAAAGAGGAACCCGGCATCGGATAATAACCGTCGATAAAACCATAATCGAAGGCAAACTCGGAATACTCCGCATTAAAGATATTCTTGGCCCCGGCAAAAATCTCCAGTGCCTCGATTACCCGATAATTTACCGAGAGATCGACGGTCTGGTAACTATCCAGCTTGTCAAAGGTGTTGTCGGTATCACCGCCGGCATAACGCTTGCCGACATAGGTGTAGATCAGTCCGGCGGTCAATTTATCCAGCGGCTTTATGGATAGAGAAGCGTTACCCTTCCACTCCGGTACCAGGGGCACTCGCCGACCGTCGTTGGCGCCGCCGGTGAACTCGGCCTTCAGGTAACCGACTCCGGCTTTCATGGTCAGCATTTCCAGAGGCCGGGAAGTCAGTCCCAGTTCAAAACCTTGATGTCTGGTTTCATCCAGATTCTGGTTCAACGAAGTCAAGTAATCGTAGGCAATCTCATCATCGACGTCAACCGTGAAGACTCGGGCGGTAAGCCCCAGAAGACCACTGTGCTGCCACTGCAGACCGGCCTCGTAGCCCCGGGCGGTTTCCGGCTTCAGATCCGGGTTGAAAACTCCGTAAGTGACATATTCATCCACCACCGGATAACGGAAGGAGCGATAGGTGCGCCCGTACAACTTGGCGCCAGGGGCAAAATTCCAGGCCAGGCCGATATTACAGGCCCGCTCGCCGTCGCTGGGGGTATTATCGGTTGTTCCAACCTTCAGGCCGTAATCGGCTTTTTCATAACGGGCGCCGAGATTCAGCAGCAGTTTGGAGGTTATCTCGAACTCATCCTGCAGGTATCCGGCCAGGCTTTCTTTGGAGAAGTCGTTGTAACTGGTCTTGGTCGCCGGACTCATGCCGCTCCAGCTTTCGTAGGAGGTATCGTAATAGTCGACCCCAACGGTCAGCCGATTACCGCGCCTTCCAAGGGGCTGCTCCAGGATGTACTGGGGGTTGATTCCCAGGGTCTTGACCTTGAAGGTCATGAAACTGAACCAGGAGTCCATGTCGGCATCGCGGTCCTGGTCGCTGTAGCTCAGTTCCAGTCGCAGACGCCCGGCCTCGCCCAGATCCTGAGTCCCTCCGAGGACCAGGGCCAGATCGTTACCATCTCCCTCATCTTTCTGATAAACCGCCTGGCGCCGGTCGGCGGCCAGCTGGGCCGAGGTCAGAGCACCGGGCAGCTGGTAGTCGGCCTTGCTGTAGGTGGCATCAAGATACAGGGAGGTAGCATCGGAGGGATCGAAAGACATCTTGCCGAACACCGTGTCGCGGCTGGACTCGGAACGGTCACGATAGCCGTCGGTTTCCTGATGCCCGTAGCCGGCGTGGAATGCGGTCCGGCCGCATGACCAGATTGAGGTTGGCGCTGCCCCGCATGGTATCGAAACTGCCGTAGGACGCCTCGACCATGCCGTGAACACCTTCTGCCGCAGCCTCTTTGGTGATGATATTGACCACCCCGCCCATGGCATTATCGCCGTATAACACCGACCCGGAACCATAGAGCACTTCGACCCGTTCGATATTCTCCACCGGAATGGTCGCCCATGAGACATAGCTCATATCGACCGAATTGATGCGCCGGCCGTTGACCACCACCGCCACATGCCGGTCGGCGCTCTCGCCGAAACCGCCGATGTCGATGGCCTGCTGGTTGCCGCTGCCGGTGATGTCGCGCACCTGCACCCCGGGCAGGAGCCGCAGAACATCGGGCACCGTGGCGGCATTGGTGTTGGCTATCTCCTCGGCGGTAATCACCGAAACGGTGGCTGGGACTTTTTCGGTCTGCTGCGCGCTTCTGGTGGCAGTGACCACCACTTCATCCATTATCGCCACCGGCTCACCTTCAGCGGCAACCGCAGTTGCGGCCACTGCCACCGAAGCGGTCAGCAGCAGACAACCCAATAAAACTTGCTTCTTCATCTATATTCTCCAAATAAGTTCACGTAGTTATCAAAAACACCCTCTCCGGATTTTTCATGAGTCTAGGTTGGTGGAAATGCACGAATGCGGACAGTCGGTCACGCTTAGGTATGCCGATTGTTCGCTGACCCAGCAGAACCGCCAAGGTCGACTCATGAATAATCCGGGTGTCGCATACACCACATGGCAACCTGAAAATCGTCCCAGTCCACCCGCGCCATAATGGTCATCTGCAAATGTCCCCTTTCCGTCAGTATCACCTCATCCTCCTTGCCTCTGGAGTCCGGGGCAAAAAAAAATCCCCGGACCGATTATTAATCGATCCGGGGATTCCCTGATTCCGCAAGATCATTGCCCACCCCTGGTCCACGGGAGCATAAGCGACGTTTTCAGGCAGGTCTTCTGACTCCCGGCTCATCCCTCGGCCGCGCCTTCCCGTCTTTCGACAGTGGCGTTAAGCGGCTTCGGTCCCCGGTTACAGCGGCGGGCCCGTCCCGGATTTACACCGGGTTCCCTTTTATGCTCTTGCGAGCGCCTGAAGAGCCGAAATTAACCGATTAGAACAACCGGGTCAAGATGGGATATCTCCAAAGACAACAATTGCGGAAAAGGCCGAAAGGTCGGCTGTTTTCAAGCTACAGGACGAGTCTAGCAGGCTATTCCCATGCAACCTGGGTAAAGAAAAAGACGAAGCGGCCCGCTTCGATATCGACCTTGAGCCTGGCTCCGTGGTTCAGGCCGTAATGGATATAGCCGTTCTTGGCGCAATCGCCGGGGGTCTCGGTAGTGTTGGGCGGCGATTCGAAATCCCGGTCCCGGTCATACCAGGAAACCAGCATATATTCCTCAAACCGCTGCCCGGCCTGCTCCTTGGCTAGCGCTACCGCCTCATGGTAATCCTTGATCTTCTTTCTAGGGCTAAGAGATACGACTTCGATATGCGACAAGTCAGGATTATTCAGCGGGCAATTCTGCTCAGTCATGGCATATCCTCCCTTCTCCTTAAATATCTCAATTTGATGGGGAAAAGTGCTCTCTAAGGGCAAAACAGCTATTATTCAGACAAATAATTAAAATATTCGATGAGTCAACTTGGTCCGACCCCCTGAGCTGCCCTCCAGACCCTGGACCACAAACAACGGGACGGACGATTTCCCGACCGTGAGAAAATTAATGGTACACAAATAAATCAAAGGCCAGTATTAATTTGATATCATTTGTTTAGTTACTGATGATCGTTCGGCAACAGAACTTTTCGGAATTATCCCCGCAGAACAAAAAGTCATGTTTGAGAGGTAAAGCCATGGCCAAGATTATCGCCATCAAAGCCCGCCAGATTCTGGATTCCCGGGGTAACCCCACCATCGAGGCTGATGTCCTCACCGACAGCGGCCATCTCGGCCGTGCCGCCGTGCCTTCCGGGGCCTCCACCGGCACCCGCGAAGCCTTGGAACTGCGCGACGGCGATCCGCACTATTACCTGGGCAAATCGGTGCGCAAGGCAGTGGGCAACGTCAACGAGATCATCACTCCGCTGCTGCTGGGCCGCGACCCCTCCGACCAGCACGGTCTGGACCAGGTGATGCTGGACCTGGACGGCACCGACGACAAAAGTAACCTGGGCGCCAACGCCATCCTGGCCGTCAGTCTGGCAACCTGCCGGGCCGGGGCCCTGGACGCCGGCCTGCCCCTGTACGTCTACCTGAACGAAAAGCTTGAGGCCCCCAATTCGGCCGGTTATCTGCGCTTGCCCACCCCGCAAATGAACATCATTAACGGCGGCGAACATGCCTCCAACAATCTGGATATCCAGGAGTTCATGATCGTCCCCCACCTGCCGCTCTCTTTCGCCGAAAATCTGCGGGCCGGGGTCGAGGTCTTCCACCACCTGAAGAAGGTTCTCGGCCAACGAGGGCTCTCCACCAACGTCGGCGACGAGGGCGGCTTCGCACCCGATCTTAGCTCTCACGAGGAGGCCATCGAGCTGATCCTTTCGGCCATCGAGGCCGCCGGTTACCGGCCGGGGCAGGATATGTCACTGTCCCTGGACTCAGCCAGTTCGGAATTCTACCGCGACGGCTCCTACCAGATGCAGGGCCGGGAGTACTCTACCGAAGAGATGATCGATTACTACGAAGGGCTGGTCGACAAGTACCCGATCTTCTCCATCGAAGACGGCCTGGCCGAGCAGGACGGCGAAGGCTGGCCGCCACTCACCGCCCGGTTGGGTGAGAAGATCCTCACCGTCGGCGACGACCTTTTCGTGACCAACAAGAAGATCCTGCAGACCGGCATCGAACAGAAACAGGCCAACGCCATCCTGATCAAGGTCAACCAGATCGGTTCGCTCTCCGAGACCTTCGAGACCATGGCCCTGGCCTATGACCACAATCTGCGCTGTATTATCAGCCACCGTTCGGGTGAAACCGGTGATTCCTTCATCGCCGATCTGGCCGTGGCCACCGGCACCGGCTTGATCAAGACCGGTTCGGCCAGCCGCACCGACCGGTTGGCCAAATACAATCAGTTGCTTCGTATCGAAGAGGAACTGGGCAACGAGGCCCGTTTCGATCCGGTACGCTGAAGCGGTTAACCAATCACCCGGGACTTTCCTTTGCAAGCTCAGATTGCCTTCTCCAACGAGAATCGAGCTCTTGCCTTAATGCGCCGGTTGCTTCGGAAAATCTCTGCCCTGCTTCGACCACTGTCCGATGCCCTGCCGGATCATCTGCCCCTGGTCTATAAGCTTTCCTTGTTGATCACCAGCTTGATCGTGCTGAGCAGCGGTGCTCTGGGCAGCATCCTGTTTTTGCAACAAGCCCGACTGATGAGCCGGCAGATCGATGATTTCGGCAATACCGTGGTGACCCACCTGGCCAGCGCCGCACAGGAACCTCTGCTGGCCGACGACCGCCTGGCCTTGGGGGTTCTGGTCTCCAGCCTGGTTAACGGCCGCAATATCATCGGCACGCAAATTCTCAACCCGGACGGTATCAGTCTGATCAAGGAAGGCAGCAACCCCTTCGCCGACCCTTCCGCCAAACCCCCATTCACCGCCGCGGAAATAACCGGGCAGGCCGATAATCGACAGCGCTGGCCCTGGCAAATCGACGGCACGGATAAAGTGCGGATCAGCGTGGTGTCATTTATCTGTCCGATCCGTTTCGCCAACGTCACCGCCGGTTACGCCCTGGTCACCTTCAGCCAGGAGGTCCTGGACGAATCGAAAGAAAAAGCCCTGCTGGCCATAACCCTGGTTTCGCTGCTGATCATTTTCCTGGGCATCGTTCTGGCCTTTTTCCTGAGCCGGCTGATCTCCCGCCCGGTCAACAACTTCATGGCGGCCATCGAGGCCTTCGACCAGGGTAATTACCATTTCCGCTTCTCCGACCGTCGCCGGGACGAGATCGGCCAGTTGATGACCGCTTTCGACCAGATGGCGGCCGGCATGGTCCAAAAAAACCAGGTGGAAAAAGCCCTGGACCGCTATCTCTCGCCCCAGGTGGCCAGACAGGTCATCAACCATCTCGACGAAATCAAGCTCGGAGGCAAGAGAATCGTCGGTTCGGTCCTTTTTGCCGATATCATCGGATTTACCAAGATGAGCGAGAAGATGGTTCCGGAAGAACTGGCCATCCTCCTGAATCGCTATTTTTCGCTGATCACCGCGGCCTGCGAACTGAACCGGGGCACGGTGGACAAATACACCGGCGACGGGGTCATGCTGCTTTTCGGAGCCCCGGAGGAAGACCTGGATCATGCCTTTCACGCCGCCACCTGCGCCTTGCTGATGCGCCGCCTGATCGCCGACGAAAATCGCCGGCGGCAAGCCGCGAACCTGGCTCCGATACATTTTCGGATCGGCATCAATGCCGGCAGCATGCTGGCCGGCAACCTCGGCACCAAGGAAAAGATGGAATACACCGTGGTCGGCGATACCGTTAATCTCGCCTCGCGGATCTGCTCCATGGCCGAGGCCGGCCAGATCGTGGTCAGCCGCAATTTTTATGACCAGAAGGGTCTCGAATGCCGGCTCGTCGCCCATGAGTATCTGCCCATGGTCCTGCGGGGCATCGCCGAGCCGGTGGACACCTTTCTGCTGGAGGATCTGGGCTCGGAATTCCGGGGATGTCTCGAAGAACAACTGCAGACTATTCTCGACGAGCCGGATGAAAAAGATGCTACCCGTCAATAACCCGGATAGGCCATGCCACCATCACGAATTGGTGGACGATCTCTTTCGGACTTTCGCGCCGAGGTTGATGCGCTGTATTGCCCTGGGACTGGCGCTGCTCCTGGCCGGAGGGTGTGCGGTTCTCCCCGCCCAACCCGAAGAGAGGGGCCTGACCGGTGAAGCCCGCCTGGAAAAACTACTGGCCGACCGGCAATATCAAAAGGCCTTACAGTTTCTGCCCGAACTCGCCACCGAACTCGATAGCGCCGCCTATAAAGCGAAACAGCGCCAATTGCTCGCTTTGATCGATAAGCTGGAGACGGAAACCGTGGATCGGGCGAACGATTTTTCGGCCCGAAACGAACCGGCCGCGGCCCTGAAGGTTTTAGACGAAGCGCTTAAAAAAATCCCGGCCAGCACCAAGCTCCTTGATTTGCGGAAAAATCTTCGTGATGAAATCGATCACCGGAGGAATCTGGCCAAATGGAATCTGCTGATCAGCCGGGTGGTTTACCTCAATGCCCAACTCCAGGGGTACCGGGAACTGGCGCGATTGAAAGGGCCCTCCTGGCTTAACGAATGGCGCTTGGCGGCCATTGGCGATGCCATCGCCGACCTTAGCCCCGACTTGCTGGAATGCGGGCGCCAAGCCCTGTCGGCGGCCGAAAACAAGGTGGCTGACAGATGCCTGCAACTGGCCGGAGAGATTGAAGGGCCGAAAAGCGTCGACCGCATGCCGGCCCAGGCCCGAGGCATCGAGAAGGGACCGGAGTCGGAACCGGACCTCACATCGATCATGGAACCACTGGCCGAGATCAAGAAATTCAAACCGGCCTCGGCACAACCGGGTCCATCCCCGGAAGAACTGGAGGATCGGCTGCGGGAAGAAATCGCCCGGCAAGATCTCCGGCAGGGCTATGCCACCCTGGGCGACTTGGAGAAAATTCCCGCGGCCGCCGGACAGTATGGAAAGTACAAGAGCCAGCTTGATCAAATCAGGGAACGGCAGATCGCCGAATACCTGGATGACGCCGCCGCCCATTATCGCGGCGGCCGGATCGCCCAGGCCCGTGAGTACTGGGTTAGGGTGCTGGAACTGGATCCGGACAACAAGACCGCCCTGGACAAGATCGCCAGGGCCGACCGGGTTCTGAAAAAACTTCATGATCTCCAGGAATCACAAGGCAAAACAATCCCGCCTCCTTGAAAGGGTCGCACCGCCTGGCCGAAAAAGGCATTCTCGCCGGGGAAAACCGCCGGATCGGCAGTACACTCAAAATGACAAAATACGGGTTAATCACTCCCCGCGGATTTACTGTAATATTTGACATTCACCCCCTGTCTGAGATAAAATCCAGCTTCGGGAAAGGGGGATTCAGGCATTTCCGCATTATTCATTTCAATCGCACCGCTTTCTCAACGCGACATTTCGGTAACTCAAGTTTATCGCCGATAAGGCGGTAAACTTTTTTGGTCGGTCGTTAATGACCCAAGTTAAACCAAGGGGGTACCATGTCGCCAGAACTAGTGAACCTTATTCCTGACCACCAAGTGATATCCATACTGACCTGGATACTGCTCGTAATCGTCGCCTTCACCCTGATCAGACAACACGCCCATAAGAGTATCCGAGGCTTCTGTCGCGTCATGCGTAACGGCCTGCGTTTATCCGCCTGCTCCGTGCTGCGGGCCGAAAAGCGTCTCGCCGCAAGAAACCGAGAGGTGCTACTGGCCGGCGGCATGGATGCCATCGAACGTGAGGTGGAGCGCGAATTCTTCCGGGTCGAGAAGGTGGTGGAGCGCGACCTGCAAGGCTACCCAGCCCTGAATCGCAAGCTTTCTGAGCAGATCGAGAAGATCGATCAGGATTACGCGGAAAGCACCGAAGTACCGCCAACCCCGCCGGTCTGGATCAATGCCGTGGAAGCGGTGACCAAATTGGCCACCAAGGGCGAGAACGGCATGGTGACGGAAATCCTCACCGACATCCACAAGACCATGGTCAAGCAGCAGAAAAAAGCCATGGACGCCTATTGGCGGAGCACCAGCCGACGCCACCGGATTCTGAGCAAAATCATGCCCCGCTGGCGTCAGGTCGCCAAGGTATTGGAACGGATCGGCGGGACCATGACCGGTCTGGAAGAACGGGCCAAGTTCATCGACCGAAAGATGTCGGACTATGAGGAGATCCGTTTAGGTACCGACAAGGCCGCCTTCAAGCTGCACTCGTCCTCTACCACCCAGTTTTTTATCTCCGGCTTCTGGCTGCTGGTGGCCATCGGCGGGATCAGCGTCAATTTCCATCTCATCTCCCTGCCCATGGCCGATATTGCCGGCGGCGCAGGCTTCGTCGGTAACTTCCGGGTATCCGAACTGGCCGGCCTTTTCATCATCCTGGTCGAAACCTTTATCGGCATGGCCCTGATGGAATCGCTCCATTTCACCAAGCTCTTCCCCTTGATCAGCAGCATGGACGACAAGAAGCGATACTACATCGCCTGGATCGCCTTCGGTATCCTGCTGACCTTCGCCGGCATCGAATGTTCCCTGGCCTACATCAGGGACATAATCGCCGCCCGCAACGAGGCCCTGACCCAATCCCTGCTGGGTGGCGGCGCCGGGATGGAGACTTCCCATTCGATCATCGCCACGGTCGCCCAGATGGTCATGGGTTTCATACTGCCCTTCGCTCTGACCTTCGCCATCATCCCCCTGGAGTCCTTTGTTCACTCGGCCCGCACGGTGATCGGCTACCTCCTGGAGATGCTGTTGCGGACCATCGCCTTCCTGCTGCGGCTGATCGGTAATATTGCCCATTATCTCGGTTCGGTGCTGATCGGCATTTACGATATCGTCGCCTTCCCGGCTCCGTGGATCGAGATGATCTTGCGTGGCGGGAAGATCAAGGACACAGCGTTGGAAAACACGGCGGTCGCCGACAAGGTTTGATCAGGAGAAAATACAGTGAAGAAAAAAATATCCCGCTCGATCGGCCTGCTGTTGCTGCTGGCAGCCGGAATGCTGACCCTAAGTGGCTGCAGCCGCGAAAACAATGCCCATACCAGAGGCGTTTACATGTTACTGGACACCTCCGGAACCTACACCCAGGAGTTGCAAAAAGCCCAGGGCATCATCAATTACCTGCTCGGTTCCCTGCAACCCGGCGAATCATTCGCGGTGGCCCGCATCGACTCCGGCAGCTTCAGCGAGAAGGACATCATCCAGAATATCACCTTCGACACCAGACCATCGGTTGCCACCAATCAGAAAAGGATCTTCGCCCAGAAGATCGACGAGTTCGTCAAGAACGTCAAAGGCAGCCCCTACACCGATATCTCCGGCGGCATGCTGCAGGCGGTGGAGTGGCTCAACGAAACCGGTTCGGGCAAGAAGACCATCCTGATCTTTTCCGACATGGAGGAGGAACTGGCCAAGGGGTATGTACGCGACTTCCCGATCCCCCTGAAGGGATTTCAAGGTGGTGGCCCTGAATGTCACCAAGCTGCGCGGCGACATCATCGATCCGCGCGTCTACCTGGATCGTCTGGCCCAGTGGCAGGCCAAGGTGGAAAACGGCGGCGGTCAATGGCAGGTGATCAACGACCTGGAAAGGCTGGAGCCGATCCTCTCCGATTGACCGCAAACCCAGACCCGTTGAAGACAAAAAAATGGGGCGCCTGACGGCGCCCCTGGTGAAATAATCGGGGAAGAGTTGCTTATTGGGGAGGGTTATTCCACCTTCTGGTTATATCGTTCCTTGTAGTACGCCTTCATGGCCTCGACTTTCTTGGGATCGAACCCTTCGGTGAACCAGGCGTGACGCGGATCGCTGGTGATGTACTTGGCCACGATCTCGTCGTAGAGTTTGGGCTGCTTGGCTTTCTCGCAGGCCTCTTTAACCTCACCCAGATAGGTTATATAAAAATTCTTGGCCACATCGTAAATACCGTGCCACCAGGCATAATCCGGTCCCGACATGGCGGCGCCGTGCCGCGCTCGGCGACCCTCATGGTGCCATAACTCCCAATAGGTCCAGTCAATTTTCTCGTCGAAGTTGCCCTTGGTAATCACCCCCTTGTCCATCAGGAGTTTGCGGATCTCCTCAGCGGGGACGGCGAACTTGGTGTTGTAAAGATCAACGAACTCGTCCAGCTGCTGATAGAAGCCTTTGACAAAGCTTTCAGCATGGCATGAGGTACAGACATCCTTCATGTTGCCCAGTTTATTCTGCCAATCCTTGGTCCGCTTGGAGATCGGCGCCCGCAGGTTCCAGCTCAAGCGTTCGCCCACGTCATGGGTCACCCCTTGGGTTCGAGTGGCGCTGAGGTGGCAGGTCGAACAGGTGGGGGCATCGAAGTAATCCTCGCCGGCCACCCACTTGGGACGGTCCATGTTCAGCTTGTCCTTGAAGGCCCGATAGAGAATGCCGTGCTTGGATTCCTCATAAACTTCCTTCTGCGGGTGATCCGGACCCAGATGGCATTTACCGCAGACTTCCGGCTGGCGCGCCTGCTCCTTGCTGAAGCGGTGGCGGGTGTGACAGGCCGAACAGGTGCCCTTGGAACCATCGGGATTGACCCGGCCGATCCCGGTATTGGGCCAGGTGGCCGGGTCCAGGGTACCGTCGGAGTTGACTTTGACGATGGAGCCATGACATTGCCGGCAACCCACGGCCACGGCGGGCTCGCCGCCAACGGTCTGACCCAGCAAGCCATCCTGGGAGGTCAGGATATCTCCGGCCTGGGCATGATGGCTGGCCTCCTGCTCCGCCGTCTCCTTGGGGTGGCATTTCCCGCAATCCTTGGGCGAGACAATGGTGGCCACCAGAAAGCCGTTGTGCTCACGGGCGTCGGTCTCGCCCTTCTCGGCCCCGTGACACTCGAAACAGCCCACCCCAGCCTGCCAGTGCGAGCTTGATTCCCACTGGGTAATAATTCCCGGCATCTGCTGGGCGTGACATTCCAGGCATACCTTGGTTTGCTGCGAGGGAGCGGCCCAGGCCCCGCCGGCCCAAAGAAAATTCAGGGCGACAACTCCCAGGGCTATGGTCTGCAAAGCATATTTCATCTCACGATCCTCCTTTTCTCTTTCCTTTTATTGCAACTTTTTCAGCACCAGATTCTCCGTTCCGCCGGCGGGACCGGAGAACCAACCATTACCCAACCTCACCGCACAAAGCATGCCATAGAATTTTACCTTGTAAATTCAAATAGATAGAGGATGCCACTGCCGGCCAGGTTACCATACGGTTACATTGCTATTGCCTCGCGTGTAACTCTATGGTAACACCTGGACTCAAGTATTAATTTTCCCGGATTATCGATTATAATGATTTTCTGTTTTCCGGATGCAGCGAGTTTTTCCGCGTTTACCACCGGTATTAGCGAGGATGATATCGGGCTTGGTCCCAACCGAAAACCGAAGGGACCAAGCCCGGCAGTAACAGAGGGGATGATCATGAAGTTGCGTATCAAGTTTGCCCTGCTGCTTGGCCTGGTAGTCATTCCTACCTTCGGTATCACTTTCTACGCGGCCTCCTCGTTTCAGCACCAAATGGTCCTGGGGCAGGCAGAACGCCAGGCTCGCATGCTTTCCCGGCAGATTCTCCTGACCCGCCGCTGGGTGGCCGATCACGACGGACTTTTTGTCATCAAGAAACCTGGCGTTGAGAGCAATCCTTTTCTGGCCAGCAGCGAAATCACCGATCAAAGCGGTCAAGTATACGTCAAACGCAATCCGGCTCTGGTCACCCGCGAACTATCCGAATACGCCTCGCAAGTTGATTTTTGTCGATTCCGGGTTACCAGTTTGCGCCCGGTCAATCCGGCCAATACCCCGGACTCTTTCGAACGCCAGAGTCTGCTGGATTTTGAAACCGGTAAGGCCGAGGCCTTCGAGATTACCCAGGGGGAAAAGGGGCGAACCCTGCGTTATATAACGCCCTTGAAGGTCGAAGAATCCTGCCTGCCCTGCCATGCCGAACACGGTTATCAGGTCGGCAATATCCGGGGCGGCCTGAGCCTGGAGGTCCCCATTGCCTGGGCGGATCAGGCCATCACCCGCAACAATCGCTACCTGTTGCTGATCGGCCTGGCTACATTCGCCACCACCGCCTTGGCTATCTTCCTGCTCATGGACCATCTGGTGGTAAAACGTTTGGCCGGGCTGGCCGGAGCCATGCGTGACTATCCCCAGCATCCTCTCGATTCCGAAAATCTTCCGGCCGAACTGGACGAGATTGGCGAATTGAGCCGCAATTTTATTGACCTGGGCCGGAGGCTGGAAAAATCCCAGATCGAACTGTCCCGCACCCGGGAAAAAATGTTTCACAACGAGAAAATGGCGGCCATAGGGCAGTTGGCCGCCGGTATCGCCCACGAGGTAAACAACCCGCTGGGCGGGATGCGCAACTGCCTGAAGAGCCTGAAAGAGACTCCGGATGACCGGGAAATGCGCGAACGTTATCTGGAGTTGCTCGACAAAGGGTTGATGCGAATCGGGCATATTGTCAGACAGCTCCTGAATTTCGGACGGGAAACCCCGATCACCCCTAAGGAAACCGACATCGACGCCCTGATCAGGGCCTGTTTCGAACTTTTGAGCTTCCACTTGAAAGATATAGATCTGCAACTCGATCTGGCCATCACCACCCCTTATCGTTTAGACGGCGAAGTACTAAAGCAGGCCCTGATCAATATCGGCCTCAATGCGGTGCAAGCCATGCCGGAAGGCGGCGCGCTCACGGTCACCAGCCGGGAAGAACCGGAATGGCTGATCCTGACCGTCAAGGACACCGGTCCCGGCATTCCCCCGGAAGACATGGGGCGGATTTTCGAACCCTTCTTCACCACCAAGGAACCGGGCACCGGCACCGGCCTGGGATTATCGGTTTCCTTCTCGCTGATCAAAAGGATGGGCGGCCATATCGAGGTCGAAAGCCACCCGGGAGAAGGCAGCAACTTCACCATTACCCTGCCGCGCCAGGACAAACCGGCCTGAGCGCTTGAATTTTAAACCCGAGGCCCGGAAATTGTTCTTATCCGGTTCGAAATCCAAATAATGGCCAGAATACTGCTCGTCGAAGACGACGAAATCATGCGCGTTACCCTTTTTGACCGGCTCCGGCAGCAGGGTTTCGCAGTGGATCAGGAGGAAAACGGCAGCGCCGCCCTGGCACGGATCGAGGCCACACCCTACCACCTGATTATTTCAGATATCCGAATGCCGGGCTTGGACGGGGTCAGCCTTTTGGAACAGGTCAGGAAGATTTCTCCTGAAACCGAGATCATCCTGATGACCGCATACGGCAGTGTCGACAACGCCGTCGCCTGCCTGCGGAAGGGGGCGGCCGACTATATTCTGAAACCCTTCGACATGGACGACCTGACCATCAGGGTCAACCGAATCCTGAACAGCCAACGACTCCGAGTCCGCTGTTCATCGCTGGAGGAAAGCAGCCGTCCGGCCCGGATCATCGGCAACAGCAAGGTTGTTCGGGAACTTCAGGAATTGCTGACCCGGGTGGCCGACTCCGAGGCCACCGTGCTGATCAGCGGCGAGTCCGGCACCGGCAAGGAACTGGCCGCTGCCGCTATCCATTATCAGAGCAAACGGTCCCGCGCCCCTTATATCAAGGTAAATTGCGGCGCCATTCCGGAGAGCCTGATCGAGTCGGAACTTTTCGGCCACGAGAAAGGTGCCTTCACCGGGGCCACTGACCGGAAATGCGGCCGTTTCGAACTGGCCGACGGTGGCTCCTTGCTCCTCGACGAACTTGGCGAACTGCCCTTGCATCTGCAAGTCAAACTGCTCCGGGTCCTTCAGGAAAAAGAGGTTGAGCGCCTGGGCGGCCGGACCCCGATCCGGGTTGACGTGCGGATCATCTGCGCCACGGCCAAGGATCTGGCCGAGGAGGTGCGGCGCGGCACCTTTCGGGAAGACCTGTACTACCGGCTGCAGGTTATTCCTATCCAGGTTCCGCCCCTGCGTGAACGGCGTGAGGATATCCCCGAGTTGTGCCACCATTTTCTCAAGGAATTCAGCCACGGTCGGGTCCAGCCTCTGGAGCTGTCGCCCGGCGCTCTCAAATGTCTGCAATCCTATGACTTCCCGGGCAATATCAGGGAACTGCGCAACATTCTTGAAAGGGCTTCCGTCTTATCAACCTCGTCGCTCATCGATCTCCTGGAACTGCCCGGCGACTTGACCGGCCGAACTACCAAGTCGGATGCAGCACCTGCCACTCTGGCCGAGGCGGTGGCCCGAACCGAAAAAGAATGCATCCTGAACGCTTTGCGCCGCAGCAGCGGCAATAAGACCGAAGCCGCCCTCCACCTGGGTATCAGCCGCAAGAATCTCTGGGAAAAGATGAAAGTACAGGGGATCGAGATCTGAGAACCAGGTTACTGGCCGGGTGCGACATTTTGCCGCATTTCCCGTTTGTGCCGGGTGTGCTATAAAATAGTCGTCTTGGTTAACTCATGCTTTTTTCACCGTCTTAACCCGGGAAATTTCCCTCCGGCTCGCCTGGCCAGGGGGAAATTTCCCGGGCTCCTCCCCTGCTTCCACCAGTACCGGGGAACCAAAGAAAGCGCGACCGCACAAAGCAGCCGAGAAATCAGATGAAAATTTCGCCCCCCTTATTGATCGTCCTCCTCGTGTTCGCCGTTAACACTACCTTTACCCTTGCCTACGCCGCCGAAAAACCGGCCCCGCGAGAGATCACGGCCGATATGTCCTGCGGTGTCTGCGGCATGTACCCGGCCCGTTTTCCGACTTGGCAGACCCAGATCATTTTTACCGACGGCTCCATGGTGCCCTTCGACGGCGACAAGGACATGTTCAGGTACCTCCTGAATCTGCCACATTACAATCCGGAAAAGAGCCGAGCCGATGTGGCCGCAATCTGGGTCAAGGGACATTCAAGTAACAAATGGATAGACGGTGAAACCGCCTATTACGTGGTAGGCAGCTCGGTCAGAGGACCTATGGGCCAGGATCTGGTCCCTTTCGCCGATGCCAATGAAGCCGCCGAGCTGCGTGCCAGGAATGGCGGCACCGTCATCCCGTTCTCCGAGATCACCGCCGAAGTCATCGACAAGCTCGACATGGGTGGCGGCATGTAGCTCAAGACCAGGTTTTTCATCCCCAAAAGCCCCTCGCCCTGCTTCTCCGACAGGGACCGAGGGGCTCCTTTTTTGGCGCATCCCGGCAATTTCTGTGATAAATAAAAGGCACCCCCCACTTCCACCGGAGAACATGGCCGAAACAACCTTCACCATATTCAGGCAGGATCAGGAATCAGCCGAGATCGCCTTCGCCTGGCTGCTTAAGCTCCGCTGGGGTGCGGTTATCTGTCAGCTGGTCTTGATCGCCGTGGTCACCCTGTTTTACGACATCGAACTCCCGGCCCCGCTGATCCTGATCATCATCGCCTTCCAGGGGATCAGCAACTTCTTCTTCCAGTTCCGTCAGCTTCGGGGCCACCCGGTACACCTGGGCCTTTTCGCCTTCATCATGGCCTGGGATGTCCTGAATCTGACCCTGCTCCTTTATTTCACCGGCGGACCGATGAATCCCTTCACCTTTCTTTTCCTGGTCCATGTGGCTTTGGGCGCCCTGATCATGCCCCAAGTCTGGGCTTGGGGTTTGGCCCTGCTAACCGTGGCCGGCTATGCCCTGCTCTTTTTTATCCCGCCGCCGTTGGCCCACGGCAGCGGGCTGGTTGCCGGGCAGAGTTTGCCGTACTGCAACTTCACCGGTTCCGACCTGCATCTGCAGGGGATGTGGGTGGCATACAGTATCACCGCACTCTTTATCGTCTTTTTTCTCGGTCGCATCAGGGCGGCTCTCGGAGAGCAGCAACAAACCCTGCAGCACCTGGCCGAGGAAAAACGGCGCAGCGAGAAAATGGCTTCGCTGGCCACCCTGGCCGCCGGTGCCGCCCACGAATTTTCCACTCCCCTATCCACCATCGCCGTAGCCGCCGCCGAAATGGAGGACCAGCTCCGGGAACTGGAAAGCGCTCCGGAGATCCTGGCCGATGCCTCTCTGATCCGCGCCGAGGTCCGAAAATGCCGCGACATCCTCCGCCAACTTGCGGCCGATGCCGGGGAACATCTGGGTGAAAACTTCGTCGAGATCCCCTTGTCCGCCCTGCTCAACCAGCTCATCCGTACCTTTACCGCCGAAACCGGACGCCGGGTTCGCTTGGAATCAATCCAGGCCGATCCTTTACTTTACCTGCCGGTCCAGACCTGGATCCGAACTTTGAAGGGACTGCTGAAAAACAGCGCCGACGCCGATCCTGAGGGGGAAATCGTCTGCCGGGCCGCCAGGGTGGACGGCCGACTACAAATAACCATCAGCGACCGGGGCTGCGGCATGTCCCCCGAAGTTCTGGATCGTGCCGGTGAACCATTCTTCACCACCAAGAGTCCGGGGCAGGGGCTGGGATTGGGAATTTTCCTGGCCCGGACGCTGGCCGAACGCTTCGGAGGCCGGCTGCGACTCGAGTCCAGTCCCGGCTCCGGCACTAGTGTGACCTTCGAGACCAGTATCGACAAAATCACCGGCCTGCAAGAATTACAAGTCGGATCGACAACGGACTGACTTTGACCGCAATCCCCGTTATAATGGCATCATGGCAACCATACTTCTGGTAGACGACGAAGAACATTTCCGCGACCGCCTGAGCCGGGCTCTGGCTCGTCGGGGCCATCTGGTTCTGGAGGCGGAGGACTACAACTCGGCCATTGAACTACTGAAGAAGGAGGAGCCCGAACTGGCCGTGGTCGATCTGCGGATGCCGGGCCCCTCGGGCCTGGAATTAGTCCGGGACGCCATGACGCTCCGGCCGGGATTGCGCATCGTGGTCTTAACCGGCTACGGAAGTATCGCCACCGCCACCGAGGCAATCCGGCTTGGGGCGGTAAATTACCTACCCAAACCGGCCGATGCCGAGGAAATTCTGGCCGCCTTCAACCGGCAGCCACCAGCCCGCGAACAACCGGAAGATTTTTCTACCCCCTCCCTGGCCCGAGCCGAATGGGAGCACATCAATCGGGTCCTGACCGACTGCGGTGGCAACATCAGTGAGGCCGCCAAGCGCCTGCAACTGCACCGGCGTACCCTGCAACGCAAGCTGCTGAAATTTCCTCCGTTGGATTGACAGTTTGTCGGGAGGGCACCGCTGGTTAATCGTGCCCGTGCGCCGGGATATCCGGAATATACCCGTGAGCACAAAAAAACGGGCCCAACGTAACCGGGCCGAGGCGGAATCGAGGAAGGAGGGGAATAGTTAACGATTTGATCAGCAACCCTACCGCGGCTTTTGCCGGTTGGCATTAAGGCTCATGTTTAAGGAACGCCTCCAAGGAGCGGGGCCGAAAGATTTTCCGCGGCGAAACCCTCAGATCTCCAACCGTGATCCGGAGCTCTATTTTTTAATTGTTATCGGCATGTCCTGGATACCGGCATAGAAAACTATTATCTCCGCCGGCACATTGCCTTCATTCTTTCCATAATGCCACTTGTTAACCACCTCAACGATCGGATCTCCAGCCTTCAGATGTAATGTCTTATCGTCTTCCGTCACTACCGTCAGCTCTCCTTTCAACAGTACACCGGCATTTATCTCTGGATGTATATGAAGCGGCAAATCTGTTTTCGGGGGAATCGTGATTTTCAGGATCGTCACCTCAGGTTTGCCTTTTGCATACTCCGGCAATGCGTTTCCGTCCCAACTTGAACTAGTTTTGGCCAGCACCTCAACGTTGATAGAATTGGCATCTAGAGCCCAGACATTACCGGCCAGCACCAGTACAATACATATCCCGCGCAAAACTGTTTTCATATCTCCCCCCTTTTATACATAATGCCCCAGCCGTGACTCATGGTGCCGCCCGGAATCAAGCGACATGCCAGTGTCCCTAGACACCGATATCTTCATTCCACAACTCAGGATTATTCTCAATAAATGCTTCCATAAGTTGACGGCATTCCGGACTATCGATATTTACCACTTCTACTCCTCGCGATCTTAAATAATCCTCCGGCCCGCAGAA
Organism: uncultured delta proteobacterium; assembly: GCA_963807225.1. Classification (GTDB taxonomy): domain Bacteria; phylum Desulfobacterota; class Desulfobulbia; order Desulfobulbales; family JAGXFP01; genus JAGVGT01. The sequence continues at coordinate 230,398 of CAWEAD010000007.1, forward strand.
AGTGCGGTTCTCTCCCATAACCACCTTCGGAATACCATAGAGGAGAATCGCACCACTGCACATGTCACAGGGAGACAACGTCGAGTACAAAGTTGCCCGACGATAATCCGATGCGTTCATTCGTCCAGCATTTTCCAGACAATCCATTTCCGCATGCAATATCGGGCTTCCCTTTTGGACACGCCGGTTATGGCCGCGCCCGACTATTCGGCCATCAATTACCAGTACCGATCCGATGGGAACCCCACCCTCGGCCAGCCCCTTTTCCGCTTCCTCGATTGAGGCCTCTAAAAATTTATCCATACCTGGTCACCACCTAATTTCAAACATCCCGTGATTGCCTATGCTGCCTGATTTAACTATTCAGTTGCCGGAGAAATGACCGCTTGAGCCCAACCCCACGGCCGCCGGGTGACAAGAAATCGATTTTGCGGCTCTCGCCATTTTATCAGTGCACCGGTTTCCAGCCATTCCCTTACTCATTTGCGCCTGATATTGCCGTTACGAGTTGGAAAGCTGTCTGTCGACGTAAAACTCGTCACGATTACAATACCAAATTAAGACCCCTTCAGAGGTCAAAAGATAGCCCTCTGATAAACTGAGACGAAAGAGACCATATTACGAGAGGAGGTGCCTGATAAATTGTTCGCTGGAATCGATCCGCATTCAAACAACAATTTCCCGGGATTTAGCGGTGAAGAGGGGCGGTGCTATTACAAGAAGTGTCTGCCTTATCAGGGCGAAGTCAATCTTGCGGGACTGAGACCATCCGCATTGATCCGGTAGCAATCGAGGGTGAGACGACAATCAACTAGTATGGTTGGGAATATCCCGATGGACAAAGACTATCAGTCTTACCCGTTACCCTGCGGTCCAATCGATGCTTAGGCGATGGTTACAATCCCATGGATCATATAGCTAAATTGACCATAAAAAAGGGCTTACGAGATAACTCGTAAGCCCTTGATATTTACTGGTGACCCCTACGGGATTCGAACCCGTGATCTTCGGCGTGAGAGGCCAATGTCCTGAACCGCTAGACGAAGGGGCCATGAAAGAAGTCTGATTTAAATGAAGCGGGGTGGTTTGTCAACCTTTAAGTCATTTTTCTAAGCCATGACCCGTCGGCCGAATTCCTCGGCCCGGGCCAGACTGTCCTGGTCCTTTTTCATCTCTCCCCGCCGGTCGATGCCGCGCACCAACAGCTCGCCGCTGTAGACGAAATCGGCGGCATCGAAAAAGTATTTGGCGGTCAGGATCGCCCCTTCGAAGACCCGCTCGCCCTTCGTGGCGGCCACCGCCACCAGGAAACCCTTACGCTCAGGGTTGACCTGCCAGGTTCCCGCTTTCAGAGCCAGACTCTTGCGGCTCCAAAGGGCCTGGCCGCGGTCGATTACCGCCTTGAGCTGGGCGGTTATGGCGTAGAAGTAGATCGGCGAAGCCAGAATCAGCCGCCGGGCCTTGGTAATCTTGTCATAGATATCGGTCATCTCGTCCTTGACTACACAGTGGCCGGTCTTGTCGCAACCGCCGCAGCCGATGCAGGGAGCAACCTGCCGGTCGGCCACCCGGATGCGCTCCACTCCGCCGCCGGCCGCGCCGATGCCTCGAACAACTGCGTCGGTCAGTATTTCGGTGTTGCCGCCTTTTCTGGGGCTGCCTTCCAGAATCAGAACTTCATGCATTGCTTTTCTCCCTGAATCCTCCGGATCTCTTCATGCCGAACCCATCTTGCCGAAGCAGGGTCTCTAACTTATGTTTCGCGGTTGGCATTTCCGGTCCGATTGTAAAATATTGTTTCCTCCTGGAGCCAGGCCGCCGCCTCATCGGTCAGGAAACGGGCAGCGCACCGCCAGCGCCAGTTGCCTTCGCTGGTGCCCGGAGTGTTCATGCGGCAGTCTCCGCCGAAGCCCAGAATATCCTGCAGGGGAAAGATCGCCAACACCGCTACCGAAGATAGGGCCAGGCGTATCAGGTCACGGCTGATCTCCCGGCCATCCGTCCCTAGATAACGCCGGACCAGATCTCGAACCGGTTCGGACAACTCCTCCCCCATGAACCAGCCCAGAGTGGTATTGTTGTCATGGGTGCCGGTGTAGACCACGGTGTTGGTTGAGGAGAAATTGTGAGGCAGATACCCGTTTTTCTCATCGAAATCGAAAGCGAACTGCAGCACCCGCATGCCCGGCAACCCCACCTTGCGACGCAATTCGGTTACTCCAGGGGTGAGAAGACCAAGATCTTCGGCGATAATCGGCAAATCTCCCAGGCGCTGGTGCATGGCTTCGAAGAAATCCAGGCCCGGACCGGCAACCCAACGGCCGTTCTCGGCGGTTTCTTCGCTGGCCTCGATTTCCCAGAGGGAGTCAAAAGCACGAAAATGATCGATCCGGCAGAGGTCGACCATCTCCAGTAAGCAGCCGAGACGTTCACCCCACCAGGAATAGAGCGGCTGGTTGGCCTGTCCGTCCTGAGCGCGCCAGCGATAGAGCGGGTTGCCCCAACGTTGCCCGGTGGCACTGAAATAGTCCGGGGGCACCCCGGCCACATGGGTGGGCATCAAGGTCTCCGGATCCAATCGAAAATTCTCCGGATGGGACCAGACATCGGCACTGTCATGACCCACATAAATCGGCAAGTCGCCGATCAACTTCACTCCCTGCTCCAGGGCATACCGGCGGAGCGATGTCCATTGCCGGGCGAATTGAAACTGCAGGAAGCGGTGGTAATCGAAGCCGAGCGCCAACTCATCTCGCATCCGGGCCAAGGCTGCGGGCTCACGTCGGGCCAACTCTGCCGGCCACCTGAACCAGGGCTCTTCCTGGTAGCGGTCGCGCAAGGCCATGAACAGACAATAATCGTCGAGCCACTTGGTTTTGGCGCAGAAACCGTCGAATTCGTCCGATTTACCGGTCCTGAATTCCCGGGCCGCCACCGCCAGGAGCGGCTCCCGGTAGGCGCTCACCGCATGGTAATCGACCTGATATTCGGAAAAATCCGGGACCTCGTGCAACAGACCCGGCGACAGCAAGCCTTGATCGGCAAGATCGACGAGATCGATAAACAGAGGATTACCGGCGAAGGCCGAATAGGACATATAAGGCGAATTGCCGAAAAATTCACGGCTTGGCCCCAAGGGCAGGATCTGCCAGTAGGATTGGGCCGCCGAGGCCAGAAAATCGGTGAATTGTCGAGCTCCCGCCCCCAGATCGCCGATGCCGAAACGGCCGGGCAAGGAAGAAATATGTAGAACAACCCCGGAGGCTCTTGGCAGATTCATTGGTAATCCTTAAAATAATGGATAATGGAAACTGGATAATTATATAACGACAGTAGCTAATTAGCCACTATCAATAAGTTTGCCGGCTGAGCCCGGAAAGGCTGACAGCGGCAAAGGAAAGAGGATGGGACGGGATCTTGATTAAACAAGAAATTGCCAAATAACCAATATTGCTCTTGCCTTAAATAACTCTAGATACTATTATGTAGAGTTCTTGCGAAAAAATCCGTCCCCCTTACAACAGCTTCAAGGAGCAACCTGACAGTGTCGGCTGAAATCAAAGAAAGACTGTTAGAGATCGGCAAGAGCGAAGGTTACATTTCCATTTCCTTTCTCAACGATCTCATCCCCGAAGACAAGGGCCCGGAGTTTATCGACGAAATTTTCGAATTTCTGGCCAAAAACAAAATCGAGATCATCAGCCAGGAAGAACTGGAAGAGAAAAAGGCCGAGGAGTCCGATTCCGAAAATCCGGAGGCCGATTTCGAGTCGTCGATTCCCGGAGAAGACACCTTGGAGCCGGTAAGTTCGGCCAAGGATGACGAGTCCGGCGAAATCGAGGAAACCACCACTACCTATCTGCGGGAAATGGGTCAGTTTGAATTGCTCACCCCCAGCGAGGAAGAAAAATACAGCAAGGCTATCCGTCAGGGATTCGACGCCATCATTGGCGCCATCCGTAATGATGCCGACCGGGTGCCGGAAATCGTCGTCCTGATCGAACGCATCGCCCTATGGGAAAAACGCGACCCCACGCTTAAGCCCAAGAAACAGCATCTCAACTTTATGACCAACGCCGTCGACAAGTGCTGCGACGAATATCCGGACACCACCGAACTCAAGGAACTTAATTATAAGATTCAGATGTATACCCGCTCCATCGAGCTGGCCAAGGATGCCATGATCAAGGCCAACCTGCGGCTGGTGGTTAGTATCGCCAAACGATACATGCACCAGGGGTTGACCCTGGCCGATCTGATTCAGGAGGGCAATCTCGGCCTGATGCGGGCAGTGTTCCGCTTCGACTACACCAAAGGCAACAAGTTCAGCACTTACGCGAGCTGGTGGATCCGCCAGGCCATTACCCGGGCGATCCTGGACAAGACTAGAACCATCCGCCTACCTGTCCACTTTTTGGAGTTACGAAGCCAGTTTTTCAAGGCCTTCTATTCGCTTCTCAAGGAACTGGGCCGCGAACCCACCCCGGCGGAAATCTCCGAGCGGACCGCCCTGCCCATGGACAAGATCCTGGCCATTCTTGAGGCTTCCCGGGAACCCATTTCCCTTGAAACTCCGGTGGGCGACGACGACAGTACCCTGGGCGATTTCCTGGAAAACCAGGAATCGATTTCTCCTTACGAGGCCGTCAAGAACAAGGAGTTGGCCGACCGGGTCACCGGAATCCTCGCCACCCTTAGCCCTCGCGAAGAGAAAATTATCCGCTTGCGTTTCGGGATCGGTGAAAACGCCGAATATACCCTGGAAGAGATCGGCAAACGCTTCAACGTTTCCCGGGAACGGATCAGGCAGATCGAGAAAAAGGCCTTAAACCGCCTACGCCATTCAAGCCGGCGGGAAAAACTCAAAAATTTTATTGATTGAGCCGCCCGCCACCGCCGGCAGATTCCATTTGCTGCCGCTAGCGGCAAGCTTTGCCGCCGGGATCGCCCTGGGGCGTTACGGGCCCGAATTACCCTGGCCCTGGATTTGGTTCCTGGCGCTCCTCAGCCTGGCCCTGCTTAACCAACTGTCTCACAGCCGCCATTCCGGGCGGCTTTCTCCAATGCTGTTCTGGCTGCTTTTCGGCTTGGCCGGCCTGCTCCGCTTCACCACCCTGCCGGTAACGGAAATCCCGCTCAGTTTACTCTCACAACTCGACTCAGGCCGGGATGTGGTGATTTCCGGACGGTTGGACCTCCCCCCAGCCTTCGATGGTCACCGGGCAAAAATCCTGGTTACTGCCGACCAGCACTGGCAGGAGAACGGCATCATCGCCGATCTTAATCTGCCGATTCTCCTGAGTATGCCGTTCGCACCTTCCACCGCCCTGGCACCCGGTGACCGGATCTTGTTGCGGACTTCGCTGCACCGTCCAGCCCCACCCGGCAACCCGGGAACCTTTGATTATCGCCGCTACCTCGCCGACCGCTCCATCCTGGTTACCGGTTTTCTGCGCTCGCCGGCCGACCTGACTGTAATCCACGAACCAGAGTCGTCGGCCGCCCTGCCGGCCAATCTATTCTTCCGGGTCCAGCGCTGGCGCCAGAAAATTAATCGTTTCATTGCCGGGAGCGGCTTGGCGCCCGATAATATCGGTCTTTACCAGGCTCTGCTCACCGGCGACCGAAGCCTGCTGCCCCGGAAAGTGACGGAGAAATTCAAAAACTCCGGCACCTTTCACCTGCTGGCCATTTCCGGCATGCACCTGGCCCTCCTGGCCCTGCTCAGCGGCATGCTCATCAATCTGCTGCTCCGGCGCTGGGACACCCTGCTGGTCAATTTTTCCTGCCGGAAAATCACCGCCGCCCTGGTGCTCGCGATTCTCTGCCTGTACGCAATCATGGCCGGCCTGCAACCACCGGTGGTGCGGGCCCTGATCATGGCCGCAGTTTTTATCGCGGCCTTGTTGCTCGATCGTCCAACCTGGCCGGGCAACAGTCTGGGCTTGGCTGCCCTGTTGACTCTGGCCTGGCAACCAACCGCCCTCTTCCAAGCCTCATTCCAGCTTTCTTATCTGGCGGTTGCCGGCATCTTGGCCTTTGCTCAGGGATTTCCCGGACTGTTTTCCGCGCCTCGGCCCGACGCCAAGCCACTGACCAGAATGCGCCACTGGATCACCGGCGGACTGGCTGTTTCCACTGCCGCCGTGATTGCCATCGCCCCAATGACCGCCTTTCATTTCGGCCAAGTCACCCTGCTCAGTCCGGTCAGCACCCTGCTGGTTGCGCCTTTTCTCTGCTTCTGGACCTTGCCCCTGGGTCTAGCCGGGGTTTTGGCCTCGGGTATTTTTCCCGCCGCCGCCAAACTCCTATTGCAGACTGGCGCCCTGGGTCTGTCCGCGGCCCAGAGCCTGGCCGCCAGTCTCTCTACACTGCCTCTGGCTTCCTGGAAAACCGCCCCTCCTCCCCTGATCCTCTTTCCGCTCTACTACGCCGTGCTGGCAATTTTCCTCTTCGGACGGCGCCAAAAGGTGCTCGGCTGGGTTGCCCTACCAGTACTGATCTCGATCATCGGCCTGGCCATCTATTACCCGGGCCGCCCCCACCACGCTTCACTGACCAGCGCCACCTTCCTCGATGTCGGCCAGGGCGCCGCGACCCTGCTGGAGCTGGCCGAAGGTCAGAGCATTCTGGTGGATGGAGGCAGCATCAGTAACGGCGCCAGTGATTTTGACCTTGGCGAACAGATCATCGCCCCCTTCCTCCGGTACCGCGGCCTGACCCGACTCGACGCCATAGTGGTCAGTCACGACCATGCCGACCATTACAACGGTTTGCCCTATATCATCGAAAACTTCCGGCCCCGAACGGTCTGGCTCAACGCCACCGACGATCTCTCCCCCGGACTGGCTCAAATCAAGGCCCTGGCCGAGGGAATAGGCAGCAGCATCCGGGTCCCGACGCAAGGAGAAATTCTGCTCGAGACCCCAACCTCAAAACTGACCTGCCTCAGTTCTTTTCATTTATCAACCGCGCGATCCGAGCCGGAAAACTCGCGAAGTCTGGTACTGGAGTTACAAAGCTGGGAGCAGAAGATCATCCTGCCGGGGGACATCATGGCAGAGGAGGGTGAGGAACTGCGCCGGGTCGGGTTGGCCCGTAACAGTACGGTACTGCTGGCCCCGCATCACGGCAGCGACAATTCCGCCAGCCTGATCCTGACCCGGGCCTTTCGCCCGGCCTGGGTCGTAGTTTCGGCCGGTCCCGCTCCAAATGAAAATTTTCCCGGCCCGGAACTCCTGGCCTGGTGTGGAGCCAACCACACCCAACTTCATCAGACCGGGATTAAAGGTGCGATCACTTTCAATCTTGGTCCGGAGGGTGCTACCTGGCAGAAAATATCCGCCAAGGCCGGAAATGACGAGCGGGCCGGCAGCCTCTGACGGGTCGATCCATCCTGGCCCTGCCGGTCACACTTCGGTGAAGTCGGCCGGCGGCTTACGCAGAAAGGAAATGAACTTGGTCTTGTCGATACTGTTGGTATAGGCCGATTCTGGCGAGATCCAGCGTTTCTGCAACATCTCCATGATCGCATCGTCCATGGTCTGCATACCGTACTTTTTGCCGGTCTGCATAACCGACGGCAACTGGTAGGTCTTGCCTTCGCGGATCAGGTTCCGCACCGCCGGGGTGCAGATGAGAATTTCCAGGGCCGGGACCCGGCTCTTGATGTCAACTCTCTTGAACAAAGTCTGTGAAATTACGGCCCGCAAAGCGTCGGCCAGAGTAGATCTGACCTGGGCCTGCTGGTTGGCGGGAAAGATTTCGATGATCCGGTCCACCGTTTTCGAGGCATTGATGGTATGCAGGGTGCCGAAAACCAGGTGGCCGGTCATGGCCGCTTCCATGGCCAGCGAAATGGTCTCCAAGTCGCGCATCTCGCCGACCAGGATGATATCGGGATCCTCGCGCAGGGCCCCGCGCAAAGCCGCGGCAAATGACTTGGTGTGGGTGCCTACTTCCCGGTGGTTGACAATGCAGTTCTGGCTGGTGTGGACAAACTCGATAGGATCTTCGACGGTCAGAATATGATCCTTGCGGAGCCTGTTGGCTTCGTCGACAATGGCCGCCAGGGTGGTCGATTTACCGCTGCCGGTGGGGCCGGTGACCAGGACCATGCCCTTGGGCAGGGTGGAGAGCTTTGAAATAACTTTGGGCAGATTTAGCTGCTGGCAGGTCATGATGGTATTGGGAATCTCCCGAAATACCGCGCCGATCCCGTACTTTTGTTGGAAGAGGTTGCCGCGGTAACGGGCCAGGCCGGGGATTTCGTAGCCGAAATCGATGTCCCCGGTTTCCTCGAAACGTTTAATCTTGTCTTCGGGGATGATTTCATAGACCATCCGTTTCAAATCGTCGTTGCTCAAAACATTGAATCTGACCCGTTCGATCTCGCCCCGGATTCGCAACAAGGGTTGCTGGCCGGCGACCATATGAAGATCTGAGGCACCCTGTTCATTCATTAATTTAAAAAAAGCGTCAATCTGGGCCATCTCTACTCCTCCCGCTTTCCCTGAAAACCAATCGGCTGAAGTCCTTGCCTTTCCCCGCAGCGGATCGGGCAGCCCCGAACCGTGAACGTAATATTAACACCCGTCTTTTAAACTTAACCTAATAAAATCAGCCCGGGCGAAAAATTCTTCCACCTGAACTAAAGGGTCAGAAGGCCCTGATTATCCCACGGATATTGGGAAATTGAATAGCTATTTTGCTGAATCAGTGAATTTATCCAACATATTCCCGGCGACACCCAAATCCGCTCCTGGCATATTTGTTAGAAAGTGCTTAACCTTCCCCAAAGTTTGCCTACAAGGGATATCAATCCGGTCCGGCCATGCGGCGCATCGGATTTTTTACCTGCTTTTTATATAGCGCAACATCTGGCTTCCTGTATCATTGCCGATTTCAACCTGTGAATGAACCGGGGCAAGTCATTGCCCGGCAAACCAGACCATCCGGTGCAATGCGACATATTGACCTGCATACCCATTCCTCTTGTTCGGACGGCACCCTCGATCCCGGCCGACTGGTGCGCGAGGCGCACCGAGTCGGATTGTCCGCCATCGCCCTGACCGATCACGATACCATGGCCGGCATCCCGGCGGCGCTGGAGGCCGGCAGGGCAACCGGGATTGAAGTGCTTGCCGGAATAGAGATCAGCGCCAACCATGAAGGACACCCGGTTCATCTCCTGGGTTACGGACTGGATCATCGACACCCTGCGCTTCTGCCTCTGCTGGAAGAGCTTCAATTGATCAGGGAGCAAAGAAACGCCTCGATCCTGGAAAAGTTGCTCTCCCTGGGCATCCACCTGGACTACTCGGAGCTGAGCGACTCGGCCAACGGCCTGATCGGCCGACCGCATATCGCCAGGATGCTGGTCCGTCAGGGACACGCCGGTTCCATCGGCCAGGCCTTCCAGAAGTATTTGAAGAAAAACGGACGCGCCTATGTGGCCGCAGCCAAGTTTCCGGTAATCGACATCATCCGAACCGTCAAGAACGCCGGCGGGGTCGCCGTCCTGGCCCACCCGACCAGTATCGACAAGACTCTGGCGACGATCCCGGGCCTGGTCAGAAATCTGGCCGTTTCCGGCCTGGACGGCATCGAAGCCTTCTACCCCGGTCACAGCGCCAAAACCTGCCGGCAACTCTGCGACCTGGCCGCGCAATTCGGCTTGATCATCACCGGCGGCAGCGATTTTCACGGTGCCATGAAACCGGAGATCCACCTGGGCGGCGCCCCGATTATGCCGCCCATCCCCTATCGGCTGCTGGAGGGGTTGCGGGAGCGGCTGCAGGCCAGCAGCCAGATCGAGTTAATTCCCTAGAAAATAACTGGCCGAATTTATTATAGTTAAATTCTGAACCGGCAAACAATCACCGGCCGTCGAAGTTTATCAGGATGTGCGGCCGACAATTCTCAGGCAACGGAACATGAAAACCATCCTTATCGTTGACGACGAACCCAACTATCGCCTGATCCTTTCGGAAGTACTCAAGGACGAAGGTTACGAGGTCTTTACCGCCGAATCAGGTGAGGCGGCCATGAAAGTAATCCGGGAAACCGATCTGGATCTGGTCATCACCGACATGCTGATGCCCGGTATCGACGGCATGGAACTCCTGAACGAGGTCAAGATCTTCGATCCCGATCTGCCGGTGATCATGATCACCGCCTTCGGCGAAGTCGAAAAAGCCGTGGCCGCCATGCAGGCCGGCGCCTTCAACTATCTGACCAAACCCTTCAACAACGACGAACTCCTGGTCAGCATGAATAAGGCCATCGATCACTATTCCCTGGTCCGGGAAAACGTGCGGTTGAAGGGCGAGGTGAGCACCCTCTACAACTTCTCCAACATGATAGCCAAGGACGAGAAGATGCAGCAGGTTTTCAGTCTGATCCAGAAAGTGGCGCCCACCACCGCCTCGGTCTTGATCACCGGCGAGTCCGGCACCGGGAAGGAACTGGTAGCCCGAGCCATTCACTTCAATAGCCCCCGCCGGGAAGCACCATTGATCTCGCTCAACTGCGCCGGCCTGCCGGAACATCTTCTGGAAAGCGAATTGTTCGGTCACGAAAAAGGGGCCTTCACCGGGGCGGTGGCACTGCGCAAGGGCCGCTTTGAACTGGCCGACGGCGGCACCATCTTCCTCGACGAGATCGGTGAGATGCCCCTGAACTTGCAGGCCAAGCTCCTTCGGGTTCTGCAGGAAAAAGCCTTCGAAAGGCTGGGGGGCAGCAAAACCCTGCAGGTCGATGTCCGTATTGTCGCCGCCACCAACAAAGAACTCAAAGAGGAGGTCAATCAGGGAGCCTTCCGGGAAGACCTCTATTACCGGCTCAACGTTCTCAACCTGCATCTGCCTCCCTTAAGGGAGCGGGCCGATGATATTCCCCTGCTGGTCAACCATTTCCTGGCCAAATTCGCCAAACGACTAAAACGTCCCGATCTGAAAATCTCCAGCCCCGCCTTACGCTACCTGACCAGGCAACCATGGGAAGGCAACGTCCGGGAACTGGAAAACTGCATCGAGCGGGCGGCCATCCTCTGCAACAATGACAGCATAGAACTCGGCGACGTGCAATTCGACCGTGAGCCGGCAACCAGCCATCAGTTGGCTGGCCGACTATCCATCGACCACCTGCCCGCCGGTCACCGTCTACCGGAATATCTTGACGCCATTGAAAAGAACCTCATCCAGCAGGCCCTTGTTGAAGCCCACAATATTCAGGCCCATGCCGCCGAGAAGCTGGGAATCACCAAGAGCCTGCTGCAATATAAAATAAAAAAACACGAGATCAATTTACCGATGTGAACGATTTTTCACCGGCCGTCGCCTATTGCTCCACCCAAGGGATTCTGCTAAGCTGAAATCAAGCAACACCCGGAGCCGGATCCAGCCCATGGCGACAGCCACCATATGGAGAAAACAGCATGCCCCTAACCGAGATTTTTTATCTGCTGGCCAGCCTGGCCATTGCCATAATTACCTTGCTGCTGGTCCCGGTCCTGCTGCAGATTCGGCGCACCGGACGTCAGGCCGAGCGGCTCATGGCCGATCTCGAGCGGGAAATGATCCCCCTGCTGAAAAATCTGAACGACGCCACGGTGGAACTGCAACTCCTGTCGAATTCAATCAACCGTAAGCTGGACGATGTTGAGCAGATCATCCACACGACCCGACATGCTACCGAAAATTTTTTACTGGCCTCGAATATGGTAAAAAAGACCTTGCTCCCAGTAATAACTCAGGTAGGCGGCATCAGCGCCGGCATGCTGGCCATCGCCAGTTTTTTGCGTAGAAAACACCATCAACGATCGGAGGATTAGACATGAGTAACAATGATTGCTCGCAGGGCTCATTCTCGGCTTTCCTGGCCGGTACGCTGCTCGGGGCAGCCACCGCCCTGCTGTTAACCCCCAGAACCGGCAAGGAGAACAGAAAACTGCTGGTCGATTACGGCGTCAATCTGAAGGATAATCTGCCGGAAGATCTGCGCCATAAAGCCGAAGCCACCATTGAGAGAGGCCGCCACCTGATCGAACAGGGTCAGGAGATGATAATGCGCGGCAACGATATCATCAACGAGGGCAAGGAATACATCGACGAAAAGAAAAAAGCGCTGAACGAAGCCATCGAAGCAGGGCGTCGCGCCATGGAAGAGGAAAAAGAAAACCTGACGGCCACCATGGAGGAGGACGCCTAGGAGGCCCTGGCTTAATTCGTCCAGGGGCAGGATGCACCAGGGAAAAGGAACCGGTTTTCGTCGCCGGAGAACGACCTCTATCGGGCTAGGAAGCTTGAGGCACAATGGTGGAAAGCATCTATACCACCTTGAGGGCCGTAAAGTTTTCGGTTTGAAGTTTTTTTCTTTGTGCCTTTGTACCTGTAAGAAAAAATTCAATTATCAAACTAAAGTCTGCACCTAAAGGGGCATTTCACCCGGTTACTCGGGGCAGATGTTCCGTCCGCCCCAGTTGAGCTTGCGCCGAAGGATCTCAAAGTAACCCTTTTGCGGGGAACAGATCAGCCGCAAGGGATTTTCGGCCGTCACTACCTCAAGCTGGTCGCCTTCGGCCATATCCCAGCAGGAGCGCCCGTCGATAATCACCTTCACATCATTGCTTTGCCCGGCCAGGCGAACGCTCAGTCTGGCGCTTTCGGGCAACAGCACCGGCCGGCTTTCCAGCATGAAGGGGCAGATCGGGGTTACCAGTACGGCCCGCATGGCCGGATGCACGATTGGCCCCCCCGCCGACAAATTGTAGGCGGTGGAGCCAGTCGGGGTGGAAACGATTAACCCGTCGGCCTTATATGAATTGATAAACTCCCCGTCCGCCCAAGCTTCCATCCGCACCAGCCGGTCCATGTTACCCTTGCTGATCACTACGTCGTTCAAGGCATAGGACCACGATGATGTGTCCGTCCGACCGCGCAACCGAGCCTTGAACATCAGACCGGTCTTCAACCACAACCGGGCCGGTCATAATCCGCTCCAAGGCTTCATAACGGTCCTTCACGGCAATTTCGGTGAGAAAACCAAGACTGCCCAGGTTGACGCCGACCACGGGGATTCGATAACGGGCCGCCTGATCAGCCACATGCAGCAGGGTGCCATCCCCGCCCAGAATCACCAGGATGTCCATATCTTCACTGATTCGGTCGATCTCTACCGCCACTCCGCGCTCATTCAGCCAGGCACTGATTTCCGCCCCGATCTGTCGCGGCAAATCCGAATCGTGCTTGCGGATAATGCCGGCCTTTTTGATCTGCATAATTATTGCCCAGACTTTTCCGACTTCATTCGGGCCGCCGCCTGTTCCCCGAGTTCCCGGGATCGGATAGTGGCGGACTCCACAGCATCCATGACGATCCCGGCGAAACCGGCCCGGGCCAGTTCATGAAGTCCGGCAATGGTGGTGCCGCCGGGGGAGGTTACCATGGCCCGCAGGACAGCGGGATGTTCGCCGGTACTCTGAGCCAGCCTGACCGAACCGAGTACGGTCTGGAGGGTCAGCATCTCGGCTACCGGTCGAGAAAGACCGACCTTGACCCCACCATCGATCAAGGCCTCGATAAATGAAAAAACATAGGCCGGCCCACTGCCGCTCAAGCCGGTAACCGCATCGATTTCGGCTTCAGACAGCACCACACAGGATCCCACCGCCTCGAAAATAGCCTTGGCCGTTTCCAGGTCAACGCTTTCAACCCTGGGACCACCGCAAAGAGCCGAGGCCCCCTCCAACACCAGCGCCGGTGTATTGGGCATCACTCGGATCAATCGGCATCCCCGCTCACCCAGGCAGGCTTCAAGATAAGCGAGTGAGATCCCGGCGGCAATCGACACCACCAGATGCTCGGGCTGGAAATTTGGGAGATTTACTTCCAGCGCGCGGCCCATTACCTGGGGTTTGACCGCCAGGATTATTATTTGGCAGCCGGAAAGACCGAGGCCGTCGGCCGCCACCTCGATTCCATATTGTTGAGCCAGCAGCGCCCGTCGCTCAGCAGAGGGGTCAACGGCCAGAACCTGATCGGCACGAAACAATCCTGACCCGACGATCCCTTTAATCAGGGCCTCGGCCATTCGGCCACCTCCCAGGAATCCGATTTTTCCAGCAAGCTGCATAACTTTCTCTCCTGTACCCTTGGTTTCAAAATTTATTGCGTTCCGGTTACGTCCTGAACCAAAAAAGCAAGCTCGGCTTGGCTCTCAGAGTTCATGGCCGGGAGATCGAATCTACGGCAATTGTGCGGATAGGTGTGGAATCACGATATTAGATAAAAACCCGGTTGAAGACAAATCAATTCTCCGCCGCACGACAAAAAAGCCCGCCGGGCAGACCGGCGGGCTTTCTTGTCGTGAAACGACCGGGCTCTTCGCAACCGGCGGGGAGATCAGGAACCGCGCAGTCCCGAACTTGCGGTAACTGAGGGCCGAGCGGGGACCAGAAAGGGCAGGATCATGTTGCCGGCCTCAACCGTGCTGGTGATCACCCGGGCCAGAACGCCGTCGTCGTCGCTGGGTTCCAGGGCGACAAACTCCCAGCATTCTGGGTGGGCCACCAGTTCCTTCATCAACCCCAGGTGCAGGCCATGACCGGGCTTGGTGGCAATCACCTGGCCCAGCAAGGGGCAGCCCAGCAGGGCCAGGTCGCCAATCAGGTCAAGGACTTTGTGGCGGACGAACTCATCACTGAAGCGCAAACCCTCGGAGTTGAGGATCGCGGAGCGATCCATAACCACGGCGTTGGCCAGGGAACCACCGAGAGCCAGGCCGTTGGCACGCAACTGTTCGACCTGCTCAATAAAGCCAAAGGTTCTGGCCGTGGAAATTTCCTTTATAAACCGTTTCGGCGTCACCTCGACGGTATATCTCTGCTTCCGAATTAGCTGATGGTCGAAATCGATTTCGCAGCTGACCCGGAAACCGTCATACGGCAGAATTCTGATGGTGGAAGCACCGGCGGTATAGGAGAGCTCGCGGGTGATCTTGATCATCCGGCGGCAGGCATCCTGGGGGCAGCGCTCTATTTTCTTGAGCAGATGGACAAAGGGTCCGGCGCTGCCATCCATGATCGGCACTTCCGGGCCGTTCAACTCAATGACTGCGTTATCTATCCCCAATCCGGAAAGCGCGGCCAGCAGATGCTCGGTGGTGGAAACCATGGCCCCCCCCTCGCCGATGGTGGTCGCCAGTGTGGTATCCACCACCCGATTCATCAGGGCCGGAATCTCCACCCCCAGGTCGGTACGGAAAAAACGGATCCCGGTATCGGCCGAAGCCGGCTTGATCCTCAGGGAGATAGGCAGACCGGAGTGTAACCCGATGCCGCTAAAACTGACTTCTTTGCTCAAGGTGTGCTGCTGTGTGGCGATTTTTTTTAGGAAAATATTCATATCACAAGCCATTCTTTAAGGATGATTATAAACGTTGGCAGAGCCCCCCCAATTACTCACCATGAGTGGAAGCAATTCCCAGGCCAGCGTCAACACTAGAGCTTAATTATTCACATTTATACGTCATATCAACATCTTATCATGAGCACATAATCTCCGAGATCTAGACGAATCCGGCAAAAAAGTGGGGGAAAAGACACAAAAGGCCAGAAGCACACAGGGAGGTAATGAAAAGACGTCAGAGTCGGGCTCGCACCAACTCGGCGAAAGACGCAGGCAACTTCAGTTCCAACGGCAACACATAAAGGGGCCAGGGGCAATCCAGGTGGCGTAATTTAACCAGATCCTTGGCAGTCGTAACCAGGGCTGCCGCCCCTGATTTTTCCAATTCCCGGCCCAGCGCCATAAGATCGGCCACGCCATAGGGATGATGATCGGGAAAGGCGCGAAAACCGGTGAGCTTGTGCCCCAGTTCCAGCAGCATTAGCCGGAAAGATTCGGGCCGGGCCAGACCGCAGAATGCCAGAAGTCCGGCCCCGGGGTCGGGCGGTTCGACGGCCAGCCCATTGCCTGGTAGCAGACTACCGGCATGATAGACAGCGGAAAAAATCGGCCGTCCGGGGAAATTTTTCTCCAGCCAGCAATGAAAGCCATCCTCCCCCCTTGTATCCGTTGGCTCGCTGCCGGTCAGGACAAAGGCCTGGGCCCGAGCCAGGGCGGTCAATGGCTCGCGCAGATCACCTCCAGGAAATACCCGGCCGTTGCCCAGAAAATCCGGACCTTTGAAGAGGACCAGATCCAAATCACGGCGCAATCCCAGATGTTGAAAGCCGTCATCAAGGACGATGGCGTCTACTCCCAGGTCTTCGATGACGTAACGGGCCACCGAGCTGCGTTTGACGCCGGTCGCCACCACCACGCCCGGCAGGGATTCCGCCAGCAGCCGCGGTTCGTCGCCGGCCAGATCGGCCTCCAGCAGCAGACGGCGACCGTCGCTGACCAGATTGACCGGCTCCGTTGCCGCGCCGCCGTAACCCCGACTGACTACCGCCGGGTGGCGTCCGGCAGCCAAAAGGATCTTGGCAATCGCCATGACCAGCGGTGTCTTGCCGGTCCCCCCCATGGTCAGGTTGCCGACACTGATCACCGGCACCGGCAACTGGTCACTGGTCAGCCAGCCGCGCCGATAAGCCATGGCCCGCCAACGCATCAGCCCGTTATACAGGGGAGTCAGGGGTCGCCCGAGCCGAAAGCCGATTTCCTTGTTGATCTTCATGGCTGCCGCTCAATATCTAAAAACCGGCGAATAATGGCCAGATGTCGTTCGGTCACCCCGCGCCGCGCCTTGACCAGGTCGGACCCCTTGCGTCCAGCCGCTTCACGGCCCGCTGCATCGGCGAGCCAATGGGCCAGTTCTTTAGCCAACTCGTCTCCGTTCCGGATCTGCTGTGCCGCCCCCGCCGCCATCATCTCCCGGGCAATCTCGGCGAAATCCTCCATATGTGGGCCAAACAGGACCGGACGCCCGAAGGCCGCCGGTTCCAGCGGGTTATGACCTCTTTCCTTCACCAGGCTGCCGCCGATAAAGACCAGCGCCGAGTACCGATAAAGGTCGGCCAGTTCGCCCATACTGTCGAGAATCAGGAGTTCACCCGCCTGGTCCGGATTGGTGCTGCGCAACTCCGCCTGCAACTCCAGGCCGGCGGCCAGATCCGCGACTTCCCTGGCCCGCCCTGGGTTCCGAGGGGCCAGGATCAGATACAACTCGGGAAAACTTGAGCGCAGCTGCCGGAAGACCTCCAGGACGATCTTCTCTTCGCCGGGATGGGTAGATCCGGCAACCCAGATTGTTCTGCCGGTCAGGAGCCGAAGCAGATCGGCCAAACTCCCCCCTTCCTCCTTCCGCCCCAATCCTTCCAGCAGGGCCTCGTATTTCAGATTACCCACCGCCTGCAACTTTTCCGGGGTCACCCCCAGGGTTGCCAACTTTTCTACTTCTTCCTCGCTCTGCATCAATAAAATCGCGAATATCCCGAAAAGATCGGCAAAAAAACCACGGAAACGACGATAAAGGCTCAGTGATTCGGCCGAGATCCGCCCATTGACCAAGATTGCCGGGATTTTTCGGCGTCTGAGGCCGGCCAGAAAATTGGGCCAGAGATCGGTTTCCACCAGAATAAAGAGGTCAGGGGCGAGAAATTTGAGGAAGCGTGAGACGCTCCAGTAAAGATCGATGGGGAAAGGCAGCAGCAGATCGACCGCATCGCCCAAGACTTTTTCGGCATAGCGCTGCCCGGAACCGGTGGAAACCGAGAGGATCAGAACCCCCTGCGGATAGGCCGCCCGCAGTCCCAGAACCAGGGCCCGCACCGAGGCCGCCTCGCCGACGGAGAGGGCATGAACCCAGATCCGGGGTTTGCCGGCCGGCAGTCCCCGGCCCAGGGCGGCCAAGCCGAAACCGAGCCGCCGCAAAGTCCGGCCCCGGTACTTGGGTACCAACAGCACCACCAGGACCAGGCAGGGCAGGCAAAAGAGGATAAAAATGATCTGCAGGAGATTATAGAAGAACAACATGAGCGTTTGGCTTACCCCGGAGCCTCTGGTATATTCGAGCAAAAATCCCCACCGGTGGAATTCTGATCAATGAACCTTATCCTCATCTCGGAAGACGAAGTCAAGAACGGAGTGGCGATCCTCAACGACCGGCGGGCGCGCCACCTGCACAAGGTCTTGCGGGTCGAACCCGGCGACAGCTTGAGGATCGGTCTGGTCAACGGCCTTCTCGGTCGCGGCCTGGTCCGGGAGATCTCAAGGGAGCGGGCCGTTTTGGAGTTACTGGCAACCGACCTGCCGCCAGCACCTTCCCGTCTGGAACTGATCCTCGCCCTGCCCCGACCGATCATGCTGAACCGGGTGCTCTCCCAGGTTGCCTCCATGGGAATCAAGCGCATTCACCTGATCAATGCCAACCGGGTCGAAAAAAGCTTTTTCAGCGCCTCGGCCCTGCAGCCTGAAGCCCTGGCCGAAAGACTACGCCTGGGCCTGGAGCAGGCGGTGGATACCATTCTGCCGCAGATCGCCATCCATAACCGCTTCCGGCCCTTCGTCGAAGATCGGTTGCCGGCCCTGCTTGGCGCCGGTGCCACCGGCCTGATCGCCCATCCCGGAGGAGGAGCCGGACTGGCGGAACAACTGGCGCAATGTGAACCTACAGGGGCGGTCCTGCTGGCCATCGGCCCGGAAGGGGGATGGGTCGACTTCGAGCTGACGATGTTTAAAAGCCAGGGTTTCCGGCAATTTTCCCTCGGGCCCAGAATCCTCCGGGTCGATACCGCCGTGCCAGCCCTGATCGCCCAGACTGAATTGCTCCTGGCCCAGCCTCCCGGCCCCTGAAACTCCTTTCAGTGCCGCACCCTTCCGGTCAGCTTTACCCGGAAGTGGTCAACTATCAGTTGCAACTCCGGCAGACCCAGCCAGTACAGCACCAGCCCGTAAAGCAGAGCGCCGCTGCCGATCGCCAGGAGCAAAAAAAATATTTCCACCAGCACCCCGACCCCACCGGTCAATCGCGTAAAGCCCTCCAACCAACCCACCATAACCAGAGTGGCCAACAAGACCTTGCCCAGTCCCAGGCCCAGATATCTAAGGGGCAGCCCTTCCAGTCTGCGCCCGAGCATGCTGAAGAGAAAGAGGAAATTGGCGGTCATGGCGCAGGAAACCGACAGGGCCAGAGCCCGGTGCTGCAAGGTGCCGATGGTCAGAAAAATTACCGCCACGTTGACTACCACCGCCAGGAAGCTGCCGACAACCGGGACCCTGGTGTTATCGATGTTATAGAAGACCGGCACGGTGACCTTGACCGCCGCGTAGAGTGATAACCCCAGGGCATAGTAGACCAGGGCCTCGGCGGTCATCAGGGTCGAGAAATGATTGAAGCGGCCGTGCTCGAAGATCAGTCGGATCAGCGGTTCGGCCAGAATGATCAATCCGGCCGTGGCCGGTATCGTCAGGCAAAAAGCCACGGTCAGGGTGGAAATATAGGATTCCTTCAAACCGGACATGCTACCGAGGGCCGCCTGCCGGGCCATGACCGGATGGGCGGCGATGGAAATCGCCACTCCGAAGACCCCTACCGGGAACATGAACAAACGAAAAGCATAATTCAACCATGACAGGCTGCCCTGTTGCAGGGAAGAAGCGAAAAAGTTGTTGATAAAGACGTTGACCTGCAGGGCAGCCAGGCCGGCCACCGCCGGCACCATCAGTCTCAGGATGCGGCGCAACCCGGGATCGGCCAGGGAGAGGTTGGGCCGAAATCGAAAGCCGGTCCGGCGCAAGGAGGGAAATTGTCCCACCAACTGCAGCATACCGCCGAACAGGGTGCCAAAGGCCATGCCGACGATGGCCGGCTGGCCGAAACGGGGCAAAAGCAGAGCCAGCCCGACTCCGCCGACGATGGAACCCAGATTGAAATAGCTGGATGAAAGGGAAGGAATGAAAAAATAGCCCCGGGTATTGAGAATGCCCATGCAGACCGAGGAGAGCGAAATCATGAGCAGAAAAGGAAACATGATCACGGCCAACTGCCGGGTCAGCTCGACCTTGCCGGGAGTCAGTTCGTACTCGGCCTCGACCATGAGGCGGACGATATTTTCGGCCTGCCAGACCCCGACCAGAATAATGATGCTGAGCAGGATGGAGAAGAAGACCATGACGTTGCCGGCCAACCGCCAGGTCTCCTCGGGGCCGCGATTGGTGTCGTAATCGGAAAACACCGTAACGAAAGCGGCGGACAGCGCCCCCTCGCCGAAGAGGTCGCGCAACAGGTTGGGGATGCGGAAGGCCACCACGAAGGCGTCGTAGGCGAAGCCGGCGCCGAAAAGGTAGGCAAAGGCCTGTTCGCGAACCAGCCCGAGAACCCGGCTGCACATGACCGCGATGCTGACCGTACCAGCCGATCTGGCGATGCGGCCGGTATGTTCCGCCGGCTTTTTCATCCTCTCCTCTTCATTCCCCGCAAAGTTGCTTCGCCAACTTAGCAAGTTGCCGCCCGGAAAACAACAGGGATGACTGATCGGCGCCAAAAAGCCGGGCCGCAACCGGGGGTGAATTTATCGCCTGCCGGACTTTTTCCTTTGAGTTTCAAGCTCTGAATAGTAAGAATTAATGAATGACTGCTCCGGCAAGACGTCGAATCCGGCCGCTGCCGGACCGGCAGCCCGGCCCGTTGTCCGGCGTCGGAGCCTTGCCACCCCGGTCTTCAACTCTCTGAAAACATAACGGAGGCATTCATGCAGGATATCAATCTGGTTAGGAATGTAGCGTTATTCGGTCATGGTAAAAGCGGCAAAACCTCGGTCGCCGAAGCCCTGCTCTTCACCGCCGGCAAGACCACGCGGTTGGGCAGGGTGGACGACGGCTCCTCGGTCATGGATTTTGAACCGGAGGAAATTGCCCATCACATGACCATCAGTTCCTCCTTCAACCAGTGTTCCTGGAAAAAACATGCCATCTACCTGATCGACACCCCCGGCGACGACAACTTTCTAAACGAGACCAAGTTCGCCGCCGCCGTAGCCGACACCGCCATCCTGGTGGTCGAGGCCACCGGCGAACTCAAAAGCCAGAGCGAGAAAATCGCCGACTTCGTCAAGGAAAGGAACCTCCCTAGCGTCATCGTCATTAATCGCATGGATCGGGAAAGGGCCAATTTTCACAATTGCCTGGCCGAAGTCTCCGCCGTCCTGCCCTTCAAACCGGTGGTGATTCATCTACCCATCGGCGCCGAGGATAATTTCCGGGGGCTGGTGGATATCGTCCGGCAAAAGGGTTACCTGTTCGAAGGCGATAACGGCAAGGTTAAAGAGACCGCGATCCCCGCCGAACTGACCGACCAGGTTGCCCAATACCGGGAAAACCTGATGGAGGTAGTGGCCGAAACCGACGACGAGCTGATCGAAAAATTCCTCGAAGAGGGGGAACTTACAGATGACGATCTTGAGGCCGGCCTCAAGAAAGGGGTGGCCTCCGGGGCCATCGCCATGGTTACCTGCCTGTCGGCCACCAAAAATCTGGGCAGCGGCCCGCTCCTGGACCTGATCTGCGACTTCCTGCCCGCCCCAACCGCGCGGCCCGCCACTTTGGGCACCGATCCCAAGAGCGGTGACCCGGTGGAGCGCCCACCCCGTCCGGATGCCCCCTTTTCCGCCCTGGTTTTCAAAACCATGGCCGATCCCTATGCCGGCCGCCTCACCATCTTCAAGGTAATCTCCGGCACGTTGTCCGGAGAATCCTTCTACAACTCGTCCAAGGAAACCGTTGAAAAGTTCGGTCAGCTTCTGGTTCTGGAAGGCAAGACCCAGAGCCAGATCGACAGCGCCGGCCCCGGCATGATCGTGGCCGTGGCCAAACTCAAGGAAACCGTTACCGGCGACACCCTCTGCGACGCCGCCGCCCCGGTAATCTTCGAAGGTTTGACGCCGATGGAGCCCAACATCTCCTACGCCGTGACCACCGGTCAGAAAAAAGACGAGGAGAAGCTCCACGCCTCGATCAACAAGATGCTGGAAGAGGATCCCACCCTGCAGCTGATCCGCGATCCGCATACCAGACAGATTCTGGTTTCCGGCGTCGGCCAGGTCCACCTGGAGATTATCGGCGAACGGATCAAGCGCAAGTTCGGGGTCGATATGAATCTGGAACTACCCAGGGTTCCATATAGGGAAACAATCAAGGGCAAGGCCAGGGTCCAGGGCAAACACAAGAAACAGACCGGTGGCCACGGCCAGTTCGCCGACAGCTGGATCGAGATCGAGCCGCTGCCCCGCGGCGGAGGCTTCGTCTTCGAGGATAAGATCGTCGGAGGGGTCATCCCGCGGCAGTTCATCCCGGCTGTGGAGAAAGGAATCATCGAGGCCATGGACAAAGGAATCCTGGCCGGCTACCCCATGGTTGATATCAAGGTCGCGTTGGTGGACGGCTCTTTCCATGCGGTCGACTCATCGGAAATGGCCTTCAAGATTTCCGGCGCCCTGGCCTTCCGCAAGGGAACCCAGGAGGCCAAACCGGTGCTGCTGGAGCCGATCATGAACATGACCATCAAGATCCCCAAGGAGTACGTGGGCGACGTGATCGGTGACCTGAACGGCCGGCGCGGCAAGGTTATGGGCATGGATTCCGAGACCAAGAGCGAGGTGATTACCGCCCAGGCCCCGATGTCCGAGATTCAGCAATACGCCCCCAATCTCAACTCGATCACCGGCGGTCGCGGTTCCTTCAAGGTGGAATTCTCCCACTACGAGGAAGTTCCGGCCCAGATGGCGGAAAAGATCATCGCCCAGGCTAATGCCGACAAGGAATGAGTCACGGAAAACCTGATTGCGGTTACACCTGCGGGATACTGACGGTCAGCGACCGCGGAGCCTGCGGCACCCGCCATGACTCCAGCGGACCGGCCCTGGCCGAAATCCTCACCGGTCACGGTTTTACTCTGACGGCCACTGCCATCGTCCCCGACGTCATCGATGAAATTCGCCAGGTGCTTCTGGAGTGGGTCGAAGAAACCAATCTGGATCTGATCCTCACCACCGGCGGCACCGGCCTCTCCCCCCGTGATCTGACTCCGGAGGCCACCCGTCCTCTGCTGGATCGGGAGATCCCCGGCATCCCCGAGGCCATGCGGCTGGCCGGCCTGGCCCAGACCCCGCGCGCCATGCTCTCACGCGGCCTGGCCGGCACCCGCGACCGGACCTTGATCATCAACCTGCCCGGCAGCGCCCGAGCCGCCGGCGAAAATCTCTCGGCGGTCATCGCCACCCTGCCCCACGCCCTGGACAAAATTAAAGGTGATCCCCGCGACTGCGGCAGATAAACGGAGTCGTGGGACACGTCAAATCAGGTCGTAGGTTGGGCTGAGCCAAGCGAAGCCCAACAACTTTGCGACCTGGTGACGTCGGGCTTCGTACCTCAGCTCCACCCACACAAGCAGAGTCTTCCAGCCTTGTGCCGGACAAAAAAAGGGCGACCGCTACCGGTCGCCCTTTTTTAGCCAACTTGGAATCTAATTCTTAGGAGAAGTTGCCCTCGCAATCGATCTCCACCGCCACATCTCCCTTGGTGCGGGCCACCACATCACCGATCACGAAAGGAGTTTCACCCATGGCGGCCAGTTGGAAGCAAATGTCCTCGGCCTGGTCCGCCTCGACGAAGGCGATCATGCCGATGCCGCAGTTGAAGGTCTTGAACATCTCCTCCGGCTCGACGTTACCGGTTTTGCAGAGGTAACGAAAAACCGGCGGGATCGCCCAACTGCCGGTCTCGATCTTCACCTTGCAGCCGTTGGGCAACACCCGGGGAATATTGTCGAAGAAGCCGCCGCCGGTAACATGCACCAGGCCGTGGATCTTGAAATGCCTGATGACGTTGAGGAGCGGCTCGGTATAGATCCGGGTCGGCTTGAGCAGCTCTTCGCCGACCTTGCAGCCCAGAATCTCCAGGTAATCGTCGACCTTGAGCTTCTGCTCCTCGAAAAAGACTTTGCGGACCAGGGAATAGCCGTTGCTGTGCACCCCGCTGGAGGCCAGTCCGATCAGCTTGTTGCCCACCCGAATGTCGGAGCCGTCGATGATATCGTCCCGTTCGGCGATGCCGACCACGAAGCCGGCCAAATCATACTCGCCACCATGGTACATCCCGGGCATCTCGGCGGTCTCGCCGCCGATCAGGGAACACTTGGAGATCTCGCACCCTTTGGCGATGCCCTTGACCACATCGACCGCCACCTCCAGGTCGAGCTTGCCGATGGCGAAGTAATCCAGAAAGAACAGCGGTCGCGCCCCGGAAACCACGGTATCGTTGACACACATGGCCACCAGGTCGATGCCGATGGTGTCATGCCGGTTACAAAGCTGCGCCACGCTGAGTTTGGTGCCGACCCCGTCGGTGGAAGAAACCAGCACCGGGTCCTTGTAACGATCACCGCCCAAGGCGAAGAGCCCACCGAAGCCGCCGATGTCTGTCATTACCCCGCGCTGAAAAGTGGCGGAGACCAGCGGCTTGATTTTCTTGACGAATTCGTTGCCCTTGTCGATATCGACTCCGGACTCAACGTACCTGGATTTCTTCTCAGTGGTCATAGGGGTCTGCTTATTCTTTTGGCTGATCTGGAGTGGTTCGACACCGGGAGCACGTTAACAGCGCAAGCCACCCGGTAATGAGAACCGGTTTTTTACCTGCGGCCCCGGCAAAAGTCAACGGGTTTCAACGGTTGGCCGTTGCAGCGGCCCGGCCGATCATTTATCGGCAATCAGGAAATTTTCAAGAAGATAACATATCCGAGGCAACTCCCGTAGATACTTTCTGAATATTTTTAGAGTCCATTGACCGGTCGGCGCAGATGCGTTAATGTTTGAAGTTCTCAAATTAACGTCAACTTTGCCGCCGCTATGACTGCCGTGGCGACGACAAATATCAGAGGAGTGCACCATGTTCACCGACCAGCACTGTTACGAAATTGCCAAGGAAGTTCATCACTGCCCCCATTGCGGCGACCAACTCTTCTGCTGCCGCACCCCGCCCTTCCACGTCGGTGACGGCCTGGGCTGGGGCACCGAAGTCTTCTTTGTCTGTCTCAACGACGAATGCAAAATCTTCAAGAACAGCTGGCAGGAATTTGTCGAGCGCTACGGCCAGTCAGCTTCCTGCCGCTACATGAAGCTGCCTAACGAGGAAAAGGGCGGACCGATGATGGTCGGCAGCAAGGATGCCTTCACCGGTATGGTGGTCAACCCGGACGACATGGACAAAGTCAACGAGCGATACAAACTCGAGAAGGAGGCGGTGGCCCGCCTGGCTTGCTGCGTGGCCGAAAAGGATCTGGAACCGGTAATCCGCCTGATCACCGATGAAGAAGCCAACCTGGAAAATCGCCAGCGGGCCTGCGCTCTCTTGGAAGACTTGAACGATCTGGACTGTATCGATCCGATCCGGGCCCATAAGTTTCTGCACACCGAGATCGGCCAGCAGGCCGAACTGGCCATCTGCCGGATACTCCGGAAGCAAAACCGCATGGAGTGCCCGCACTGCGCCGAGATCGTCAAGGCCCAGGCCAAGATCTGCAAGAGCTGCGGTCGGGAAACCGACAAATAACGCAACGGTTGCCGCCGCCCAAGCCGGATTATTCACGAGTCGAGGTTGACGGCAATGCAAGGAAGCGGGCGCCCGGCCATACTCGGGTATGGCGGTTGTCCGCTGACACGGCAGAACCGCCGGGATCGGCTCGTGAATAATCCGGACTAAATTGACCTTGCCAAACAGGCCGAATTCTATTAAATAGGCCTTTCAAAGTTTTGCATGGTGGGCGTGGCTCAGTTGGTTGGAGCACCGGGTTGTGGCCTCGGAGGTCGTGGGTTCAAGTCCCATCGCTCACCCCAGTTTTTCCAGGGTTTCCGGTTCCGACCGGAAACCCTTTTTTTTGGCGCTGAGATGACCAACGACAAAGAATTAACGCTGACCTGCCTGGCCTGCACCGGCCGCGCCCTTCTCCGCGGCCGCTGAGCCAAGGCCCGCGTGATCTGCACGGCGTGCGGATGGGAAAGCCCGGTGGAGCCATACCGGGAACAGATCGAGGCTACCAAGGCACGCTGGTGCCGAGAAGCGGCCGAGCCGGAACTCCTCCCCATAGATCGATTCGACGGTTAAACACCGCCCCGACCTTCACCTTAAAATTGGAAAATGGTTGTCCGCACCCAAACCACCCGGTAATTTACAGGTATGAAAATCGTTCCCCTCCCCGCCAAAGCCGACACCACCATCGCAGCCATCCAGGGCTTCGCCCCGACCACCGAGCTGCGGCTGCCGCTCTTCCTATGCCGGGTTTCGGCCGGCTTCCCCTCGCCGGCGGAGGACCATATCGAAAAACGGCTGGATCTGAACGAGCTGCTGGTCGAGCATCCGGCCGCCACCTTCTTCGTGCGGGTGGCGGGGGATTCGATGACCGGGGCCGGGATCAACCACAACGACATCCTGGTGGTGGACCGCTCCCTGGAACCAGCCAACGGCAAGGTGGTGATCGCCGTTTTGAACGGCGAGCTGACCGTCAAGCGCTTGTACCGGCATGGCGAGTCGTTCCGGCTGGTGCCGGACAATCCCGCCTACCCCGCTCTGGAGCTCACCGAGGGCGAGTCCTGCGAGATCTGGGGCGTCGTCACTTCCGTCATCCACTCACTTTAGGACGGCGCGAGGCACCCCGATGCTTTACGCCCTGCTGGACTGCAACAATTTCTACGCTTCCTGCGAGCGGGTTTTCGATCCCAGCCTGGAGGGATGCCCGATAATAGTGCTCTCCAACAACGACGGCTGCGTCATCGCCCGCTCCAACGAAGCCAAGATCCTGGACATCCCCATGGGCGAGCCCTTCTTCAAGTGCGAGAAGTTGATCGCCGGCCACCTGGTCAAGGTCCTCTCCTCCAACTACGCCCTTTACGGCGATCTCTCCGGCCGGGTCATGGAGGTTCTGGGCCGCCTGGAACCGGAGGTGGAGGTCTACTCCATCGACGAGGCCTTCTTCCGGCTACCGGATGGGACCCCCGAAAGCGTTCTGGCCACCGGCCGCTCGATCCGGAACACGATCCGCCGTCAGGTGGGTCTGCCGGTCTCCATCGGCTTCGCCCCCACCAAGACCCTGGCCAAGATCGCCAACCGGATCGCCAAGAAGAAACCGGAGCATGGCGGGGTCTTCGCCCTGCCGGAGGGCCTGGAGCTCGACCGGCTGCTGGCTGGTGTCGAGGTCGGCGACGTCTGGGGCATCGGACGGCAATCCAGCCGCAAGCTCGCAACTTACGGGATCGGCTCCGCCCTGGATCTGAGAGACGCCGATCCCTCTTGGATCAGACAGAAACTGACCGTCACCGGAGCCCGGACCCAGTTGGAACTGCGGGGCATCCCCTGCATCGACCTGGAGCAGGCCCCCGCTCCCCGCAAATCTATTATCACCTCGCGCTCTTTCGGTCACCCGGTCCGGAATCTCACCGACCTGCGGGAAGCCGCCGCCGCCTATGTCTCGATCGCCGCCGAGAAACTGCGGGATTCGGGCCAGAAAACCCGCAGTCTCCAGGTCTTCCTCAATACCAATCTTTTCCGGGAAAACCAGCCCCGATACGCCAACAGCCAAACCGTCACCCTGGCCCGGGCCACCGCCTCTACCTCGGAGTTGATCACCCGCGCCCTGGCGCTGATCAACGAACTGTACCGGCCGGGCTATGTCTATCAGAAGGTCGGGGTGATGTTGCTGGATCTGAGCCCGGAGAATTCCGGCCAGGGAGAACTGTTCGCGCCGCCGCCCGCGCCGCAGAGCCAGAAATTGATGGATGCCCTGGACCGCGTCAACCGCCGCTGGGGCAGCGAAACCCTGCGCTATGCCGCCACCGGCTTCAAAAGGCCCTGGTGGTATCTGCGCGCCATGAAGTCCCCCGCCTACACCACCAGCTGGCACGAATTACCGGTGGCCAAGGCCATCTGATCAGTCTCAAGGAGAAACCATGATCCGTCGCATCGCCGCCGCCATCCTGCTGCTCGTCCTGCTGGTCGTCCCCTTTCTCAACTGGCGGATCGGGCTGCTGATGTGGCTCTGCGCCTGGATCATGTTCATCCTCGGCAAACTCCTCGACCGGAAGAGCTGGAAACTAGGTGGGCCGGGGGATGACGAGGATGGCGACTAGCCGCTGCCCGCTTAAACCTGGAAACCGTGAATACAGATGATGCTCATGAGACAAAAATGGTTTGTTAAGACGTCCTGAACTTATGCTCTTATGAGCATCACCAGTATCCCCCCAACAATTTGTTCTCCTACCCCATAAGTATTGTCGGCTACCGCATTCTGATTAATCTGCATGACGCTATGATTTGCTTTGACATCCGACCCGATAATTTCATAGAATATTAATAATTGGTGACAACCAATCTGAACCTTGAGCGACCTTGCGGATTGCCTCGCACCTTCCGGCAGACTGACAATGTTGCTCTTTATTCATTTCGGCGGGAAGGGGGGGCCGGTATGAACCAACTACGAAGATTTCTGCGGCAATTTCCATTATTCTATCACTCAAGGAATACGGGACGACGAACCTTTGCTGTGGCTCTTATTCTCCTGGGCCTGGCAACGGCTTGTGCTCCCGTATCGCGTCTATCCTGGCGCGAACCTACCGTCCTGGAAAAATCCGGCTACAATTTTATCCGTGACGGCGTCTCGATCAGGGAGAATTTACTGGCGCGCCTGGGCCCTCCTAGCTACAAGTTCGAAAACAAAAGAGTCCTCATCTACCGCTTCCAACAAGAAAATAACCGGATCTTTCTTCTCTCGGACAGTCAAGGCCAGCCGGCACGAAATGTCGGATATGGAAAAAACCCTGACCAGAACCTGGGCCACGTGGTGCTAATCTTCTCTCAGAACGGCGTTTTGGAAAAGCACAGCCTGGTTATCCCCAAAGGAACACCCGGTTACCGGCAAAGTCAGGAGCATACTCTGTAAATAATTAAGGACACTGCATGTCCGGAGGCAGACCCGGGACAGGTTCATAAGATGCGGATCTGCCGCCTTTTCTTCGTTTTGCTTCTTCGTTGTTTCCTTACCGACGGCGCCATCACCCCCTGCCTAACAAATAACAAATGGGGGCATTCCTGGCGCGACCAGATCCTGGAAGATGCCCCGGCCGCTCTCAAGGTCGGCGTGAACACCAGAGAGGAGGCCCCCTCAAGTTTGGTGAACCAGACCTGGCCCTGAACGCCCAGAAGTTGATCCGCCTACCGGATGGGTGACTGGTGCGGTGCAAGACGCCGACCCACGAGATTGAAATACTGGGCGTGGGAAAGGAGCCAAAATCACTGTACGGAGGAAGCCCAGAGTTTTACCCTTCGCAAGGGAGAAAAATTGCTTTCCCCCTTAGCTGACAAGTCTATCTCTTGACAAAGGGTCTTTTAATGGGTGCCCCCCACCTTCGCTACTGGCTCGGGAATATATCCTGAAAGATATTTTTTGCATGTGACGTGCCGCAGAAGTTGAAAAAAATAGTGGGGGCAGCTGCCCCCACTATTTATCCGTTTTTAGCAGGAGAAATCAGGCGATACCGGCAAAGATTTTGTCAAGCGAACGTTTGAAGGTATCGGTCCACTCCAGAATTGTATCCTGATTCAGAGCCTTGACTCCGTAGGCGCCGATGGTCCTTTTACCCATCATGTCCACCCTTCTGTGGAGGATCTCACGGCCGTTGTTGTCCCAAATGGTGATGATATTTTTACTCACCGCCTTCGTGGTAGGAACAATCCCGCCGGTCTTGTAGGTCCATTCTGAGAAGACCAGGGCGACAGCATCAACGTCGATAATTTTACATAGCTCCCGTGCCTTGTCGGCCGAGATTGTTCCAGACTTCAACTCCTTGCTAACCTGGGTAAATATCGGCATATTATTGCCGTCTATCTTGGGCAGGTAGGCGGTCAGAGTCCGTTCCACGCCAATTTTGCGGTATTCCGGCCTGCCGATGAAACCGGCCACTTTGGTCACTTGCCACTTGCCGGCCAGTTTCTGCTCGGTATAATCAACCATGTCTTCAAGACCGGAATAGATCAGCCTCTCGGCATCCTCGCTGCCGACACTGCCGAATTTCACAGAGCCGCCCCAATCGTTAACCGAAAGCGATACCAACGCTACCCGATTGACCTGAGGCGATATGGTCGAAACATTGCCGCTTCCGACGCAACCAGCCACCAGCAAAATTATCCCCAGACCAACCGAAAGAAAAAAACATCTCTTCATCTCTTCCCCCCTTGGTTTTTAAATAGCCACCCGTAAAAATTCCCCCCGGGCAAGAAAAACAAATTCCCTCATGTGATGAGATCAAAAACTGATGTTTATCCGGTGAAACTTCTGCCACCGGAACGTGATGCCAAGGATGCTTGAACCGCTACCTTAAAGAGACTCAAATGCTGCGTCAATAATATTTCAGCTATGCACCCTAACTCAATCCAACCAGTGGACAAACTCCTCCACCTCCGACCGATCCGTTCGCAGCTGGTTTACCGAGGATTCCGGGTTGGGATAGCCCAGGGAGAGGCCGAGGACTAGACGCTTGCTGACCGGTATCCCCAGGAACTCTTTGATCTCTCTGGAGTAATCGGTGGCGAAGGCCTGGGGCACCGTGCCCAACCCTTTGGCGTGGGCGGCCAGCATCAGGGTCTGGGCAAACAGGCCGAGATCGAAGAGCGACCACAGGCTCAGGGAGTTATCCTGAAAGAGATAGATGGCATGGGGGGCGCCGTAGAAGTTGAAATTTGCCTTCTTGGCCTTTTTGACGATTGCCGGGTCCAGCAGATCGACGCCGGTCGCCTCGCGACGACGCTGATAGAGATGGTTGATCCTGGCCTCCTCGGTGGATGGCCAGCCTTTCGGCGCGGCCAGATCCGGAGAGTTAGGCGTACCGGATTCGAAGAGCCTGATCATCTCCCTGCTCAAGGCCTCCTTCCTGGCCCCGGAGACGACCAAAACTTCCCAGGGCTGGCTGTTCTTGTAGGAGGGGCTCCAGCGGGCCAGGTCGAGGACCTCATGCAATAACTCGCGGGGTACCGGCTCGGCTTTGAAGCCGCGAATACTCATGCGTCCTTGAATACAGGTTTCGGCGTCCATTATGCTCCTCCTTTGGCGGAGATTTCAGAAATCTCAAGACAATTGGGCCTCCCTTCGACCCTTCGACCAGCTCAGGCTCACGATGATGGGAAATGTAACGACACAATTTGATCGGGTTGCAGCACCACAAGATTGCTTACTCACTTTGTTCCTCGCAATGACGAACTGGCACCTCACTTCCAAATCCTGACTCCCGCCTTCTGTGTTCTATGTTCTGTGTTCTGACTTATTCCCTATTCCCCTGCCTTAAACTTCCTGATCTCGTCCATAAAATCGGCACCGTAGCGCTCCAGTTTATGGGTGCCGACCCCGTGGATGGCCAGGAAGGCTTGATCGTCGGTGGGCAGATAGGCGGCCAGTCCTGCCAGGGTGGCGTCGCTGAAGATTACAAAGGGTGGCACCCCGGCGGCGTCGGCCAGGGATTTACGGACCTTGCGCAGACGATCGAACAGCTCGTGGTCAAAGTCGACCTCGCCGGCCCGGGGCTTGGCCGCCTTGATCGGAACCACGGTTTTTGCCCGGGGTTTGGCCATGGTCAGGATCTGCTCGCCGCGCAAGAGGGGCCGGGCCAATTCGGTCAATTTAAGCACCGAGTAATTGGTGACATCCTGCTCCAGATAGCCCTGCTGGACCAGGTGCCGCAGGATACTGCCCCAATACTCCTGGGACTGGGCCGTTCCGATCCCGTAAGTGGAGAGTCGGTCGTGGCCCAATTGCAGAAGCCGCGCATTTTTCGAACCGCGCAGGACTTCGATCACATGCCCCATGCCGAAACGCTCGCCGACCCGGAAAACACAGGAGAGGGCCTTGCGGGCGTCTTCCGTCACCTCGACCAGCTCCGGCGGATTCAGGCAGATATCGCAGTTGCCGCAGTCGGCCGGCATCTTATCGCCGAAATAGCCGAGCAGGACCTGGCGTCGACAGCTCAGGGCCTCGGCGAAACCGACCATGGTGGTGAGCTTGTGCAGTTCAATCCGCTTCTGCTCCTGGTTTTCTCCCTTCTCTATCAGTCCGCGGGCCAGGGCGATATCACCGTAGCCGAAAAGCAGCAAGGCCTCGGCCGCCAGGCCGTCGCGACCGGCCCGGCCGGTTTCCTGGTAGTAGCTTTCCAGGTTCTTGGGCAGGTCGTAATGGACCACATAGCGGATATTGGATTTATCGATGCCCATGCCGAAGGCCACGGTGGCGACGATGATCAGCACCTCGTCGCGGAGGAAGTCCTCCTGCACCCGCTGACGCTGCTGGGCCGGGAGCCCGGCATGGTAGGCGGCGGCCGAGAACCCCGCCTCCCGCAGCTGCTCGGCCACCTTCTCCACCCGTTTGCGGCTCAGGCAGTAAACGATCCCAGCCTCCTGGCGTCGCCCTTTGAGAAAACCGGTGAGCTGGGCAAAAGGCTTCTGCTTGTCCAGCACGGTGTAGCGGATGTTGGGCCGGTCGAAGCCGGCCACGTAAGAGCGGGCTCGGCGCAGACCCAGCCGTTCGAGGATATCCTGGCGGGTATGGGCCTCGGCCGTGGCGGTGAGGGCGATCATCGGAGTATCAGGAAACAGCTTCCGGAGCTGGCCGAGACGGCTGTACTCCGGCCGGAAGTCATGGCCCCACTGGGAGATGCAATGCGCCTCGTCGATGGCGAACAGGGCAATCGGCATCTCACGCAACCGCTCGATAAAACCCTCACTGATCAATCGTTCCGGGGCGAGATAGAGCAGGTCCAGCTCCTGCCGGTGCAGCAGGGCCAGGACCTGGCGGGCCTCCTCGCTGTTCAGCGACGAATTGTAGAAGGCCGCCTTAACCCCGCAGGCCTTGAGGGCGTCGACCTGGTCCTTCATCAACGAAATCAGCGGCGAGACCACAATCCCCACCCCGCGCCGGTGCAGGGCCGGGATCTGGTAGCAGAGCGATTTGCCGCCGCCGGTCGGCATCAGGACAAAGGCGTCCTCGCCCCGGATCAGCCCCTCGATGATCGCCTGCTGATTGCCGCGAAAGGAGGAGTAGCCGAATGTCTGCCTGAGAGTTTCCAGCGGGGTAGCGGGTTCACCGGCCTGATTTTCATGATTCGTTTTTTTCATGGCCTCTCAATCTTAACCGGACCGGACAAACTTGCCCCGCCCTTTGTGGTCCAGCCCGAAAAAATATTCAGCCCTCGGACAATCCAAACCTGCCGGGAATGACCTGGCGGCAAAGACTCCCTCACAATTTGTCTGCCGACAAAAAAAGCCCGGGACCGTCAGCCGGTTCCAGGCTTTTTAATACACTCTTAGGCCGTGAGATTAAGCGATTTTCCCTGCCTGGCGCTTTTCGCTGATCCCCCGTCTCAGGACCTCGCGATTGTAGAGGGCGATCACGTCGCGGCGCTTGAGCATACCCACCACCCAGCGATTGTCGGTGGCCTCCACCACCGGGATTTCCTCGATGCCCTTCATATCGAAGAGGGTCATGGCGGTATAAAGATTGTCGTCCAAGGTCAGGACCATGACGTCGCGGGAGCAAACGTTGCCGACCAGCGCTTCCAGGCGCCGGTTTTCGTCGTGGAGGATCATCTTGACGTCCTGCATGGAAATGATCCCGGTCATCCGGCCGGTCTCGTCGATCACCGGAAAATAGAAGCTGTCCGCCATTCGGAAGATGGCCAGCAGCTGGTTGATGTTGGCCTTTTCGCTGATGAAATCCACATCCTCGGTTACCGCCTGGCCGACCTTGAGCGATTTCATGATCGCGGTCTCCATACCCTCGTGGATGTCGATGCCCTCGCGGCTGAAATCGACCGTGTCGATCGAATCCTCGTTGAGCTTGGAGGCCACCACGGTGCCGATGATACTGCTCAGCATGATCGGAATGATGATCAGATAGTTACCGGTCATCTCGAAGAGCAGGAAGATGGCGGTCAGCGGGGCGTGGGTCGAGGCGGCCAGGAAGGCGCCGATGCCGACGGCGGCGTAGGCCCCGGGGTTGGCGGTCAGACCCGGCAGCAGGTGATGGGCGATGCCGCCGAAGGCACCGCCGATCACGGCGCCGATGAAGAGGGCCGGGGCGAAGACTCCGCCCGCCCCGCCGGACCCCAGGGTGACGGCGGTGGAGACAATCTTCAGGATGACCAGCGCCGCCATCACCCAGATCACCCCTTGCCCGTCCAAAACCTTCTCGATGTACTCGTAGCCGTCACCCATGATCTGCGGAAACCAGATCGCTGTGATACCGATAATCAAGGCACCGATGATCGGTTTGAGCTGGGGATGCAGCTTTGAACCGGCGAAGATGTCGCGGATTTTGTAGAAGATCCGGATATGGATTACGGCGGTGATCCCGATGACCACTCCCATCAGGATGTAGAGCGGAATCTCCACCATGGGGTGGATCAGGTGATAGGCCGGAATGGGAAAAGCGGGCGAGGCACCGTAGTAAGCTCTGGAAATAACGGTGGCCATGGCCGATGAGATTACCAGGGCGGCGAAGGAAGAAATCTCATAGGTGCCGAGCAGGACTATCTCGGAGGCGAAGAAGACCCCGGCGATCGGGGCGTTGAACATCGCCCCGATCCCCCCGGCGCAACCGGCGGCGATATACACCTTCATCCGGACCCCGGAGACCCGGAAGAACTGGCCGACCTGGGACCCCAGGGCGCCGCCGATCTGGGCGATGGGCCCTTCGACCCCGGCCGAACCGCCGGTACCGATGGTTAAAGCGGTGGATACGATTTTGATAATGATGGTGCGGAACTTGACCACTCCGCCTTCCAGATTGACCTTGCGGAGAAATTTGGGAAAGCCGTAACCGTTGACCTTACCCGGGTAAAGCAGGGAAAGAGGAACCAGCAGGACCATGCCGGTGATCGGCACCAACGGCAGAAGCAGGATATGCCAGCCGCCCAGGTGGGCGGCAGCGTAACCCGGTTCGAAGATCAGGTCATGCACCTGCTTGGTGACAAAACGGAAAGCGATATTACCCAGACCGGCGGCCAGGCCGATGGCCGAGGCAATGATTACCATCAGCGAATTCTCGCCGGGCAGAAACTTCTTGAGCCGCCCCGAGAAAGAGAGGTTCAGGGAAGCTATGTCGAGAATTCTGCCGACCATCGATTATCCTAATCCGGCCACCGGGGCCGTAATTTTTTCCGGGATCCTGCAGCCCAGATCCCCGGCCCGGGCCAGAAAAAAGGCATCGGTCATCCCGGCGATAAAATCCCGCACCACCGCAGCCGCTGGACTTTCATCCAGGTAAGTTGCCGGCTGCCTTTCGAGGTATCCGGCAAAGATCGCCGACTGACGGCGTTCACGGACCAGATCCTCCAGGAAGGACTCGAACAGGGCGCGGTAACAATCCCTGATCTCCTCGAAGCCTTTTTTAATAACAGAGTTGAGATAAATTTTCTCGTAATTAAACCTTTTCAGCCGGGCCAGGGCCGCCCCGACTTCCGGCGTGAAGAAAAGCCGGTCCTCGCCGCAGCCGTTGACGATTAAATCGGTCACCAGCCGGTAGACGATGCTGCCGTTGGTGTTGCCCAGAACCTCGACGCATTCGGCCGGGATCTCCCCCCGATCGATCAGTTTCAGTTCGATGGCGTCCTCGATGTCCCGACCGATATAGCCGATGGTGTCGCAAAGCCGGACCAGGCAGCCTTCCAGAGTCATGGGTGTGGCCCGGTCGGGCTCCACTGCCCCCGGTTTCTGTTCGACTACCCGGTCAAGCAGGGCAAAATCATGGTCCCGGCTGGGAGCAAGCTCGTCGTTGTGGGTTTCGCCGTCATGGAAGAGGATGCCGTCCAGGGTCTGCAGGGTCAGGTTCCAGCCCCTCCCCTTCCGTTCCAGACGGTCCAGAAAGACGACCGACTGGATGTTGTGATGAAAGGAAGGCAGACCGTGTGCGATGCAGAGTTCCGAAAGCATCTGCTCACCATCGTGCCCGAAGGGAGGATGGCCGATATCATGCCCCAGGGCGATGGCTTCGAGCAGGTCTTCGTTCAACCTCAGGAAACGTCCGGCGCTGCGGGCGATCTTGGAAACCAGCTGCACGTGCAGGACCCGGTGGGTGATATGATCGTTGGCGACCATGGAGAAGACTTGGGTCTTATCGATATAGCGGGTATAGGCCCGGGAATGCAGAATACGGTCACCGTCCAGGAAAAAGCTCTGCCGGTGCCCCGCCAGCCCTTCGGGATGTCGCCGGAGAGCCGAGGCGCTCCGGGCCGCCAGCGGCGCCAGCAATTCTTCCTCCCTGTGGTCCAACTGGTCACGCATTTGCCGTAGAACCTGATCGGCCGGTGTTCTTTCCATTTTCTCCATCTCTTGATCGGGCGGGAAAGGTTGTTTATGCCGCAGAAATCCTTTTTTTTCAAGCCCATAATGGCCGCTGCGGGTCTCGGCTCCACGCCGGCCGGAAATTTGGTCGGCTATAGTTTTTATGCTACGCTGAATCCAAGACCTGAATAATTACTGTCGCGATTCAGCAAATGACGAGGAATAATCATGGCTACTTCCGGACTCTATGAACAAGATCTGCACCAATCCAGCCCGCTGCGTCTCACCGCGCTTCTGCCCCTGGCCCGCAACTGTCGGGAAATTGACGACCCCCAGGAACTCTACAACCTTTCCCTGGAAATGGACACGGTCATCGCCCTGGCCCGCCCCATGAAGAACCCGGAAGCCTTCGGCTTCCAGCCGGATACCCGGCAACTGGTCTGGAATCACCGCAATCCGGTCGGTCGTACCGCCATGGCCCGCCGATTCTGGCACGACGCCGACGCCGAACAGCGGAAGAAGCTGGCCACCCTGGCCCGCGAGGCGGCCCTCAACCTCCAGGCCACCGGCTCCATCACCAGCCGCGCCTACGCCGGGCTGGACCGGGAGTTCTGCCTGGGTTTGCGTTTCATCGGCAACCGCCGCTATCCGATCACCGCCCTCTCCTTTCTCTTGAACTTCCAGGGTTTCGTCAGCGCCGAACATTACGACTTTTACAAGCAGAGCCGGCCGATCGCCGAACCCGACATGTTGCTGGTCTACGACCCAGACTGGCGCCACCCGGAATATCCCGACGGTCTGGTGATCATCGACCGGCTTTCCAAGTCCATCTTCGTCTTGGGCTTGCCCTATTTCGGCGAAGTAAAGAAAGGTCTGCTGACCCTGATCTGGCATGCCGCCATCCATGAGCGGGTACCGGGCACCGATATCCGCCGCTTTCTGCCGATCCACGGTTCGATCTGCGTGATCAACGGCAAGACCGTGGTGATCATCGCTCTCTCCGGCAGCGGCAAATCGTCGCTCTCCCGCAACGCCGAGTCCATCGCCCACGACGACGCCTTCCTGGTCTCCATGGCGACCGGCCGAGTCATCGTCCTGGAGCCGACCTTCTTCAACAAGACCGACGGCGACGCGATCGGCGACGAAACCACCGAACGGGGGCTGATCTTCTACAATATGGGACTGGCCGAACTGGAAGGCAAAATGGAGGTGGTGCCGCGTGACCGGCTGGTGGCCAACGGCCGGGTTATCCAGGCCCGGCCACCCAACGCGGTCGACGGCTACGACCGGGTCGACATCGTCAGCCTGGTAATGAAGGACGATACCCTGCCGCCGATCTCGCTGATTAACGATACCGAACTCTTCGTCGCCTTCGGCGCCTCGCTGATGACTAAGCGTTCGTTGGCCGAGGCCCTGAAATCGGTGGCCGAGCAGTTCACCCTGGTGATCGAGCCCTTCGCCCAGCCTTTCCGCTCCTGGCGACTCAACACCGAGTGCCGGATGTTCCAGCTCTTCCTGGAACTGTGCCGGCCGGTCACGGTAATCCTCAATACCGGCGACTTCATGGGCCAGGACATTACCCTGGATCTGAGCCGCGACCTGCTGCTGCCGGCCCTGACCCGTGATGAATTGGAGTTCTCCCCCTGGCGCATCGTGCCGGGACAGATGGTCTCCCTGCCCCGCAAAGATTCACTGGGCAAGGAGTATGATCGACTGTTCAAACCAAAGACCAGCGACCAGGCTTACGTGGCCCGTTTTGTCGAGCGGATGCAGGCCCGCATAGACTTTCTGACCAGGATCCGCGACCAGAACAAACTGCACGCCGACTTCGTCGACCCGCTGCTGCGGGTTCGTATCGCCCTGGACGAGTTTCTCAAGCGCGATCCCATCGCCGGCGATTTTTCCTGGAGCCGGGAGGAATTGGAGAAACTGGGCAAAGGGTAATCCCCGGAAAGCGCCGCCCCGGTCCATCGCCCACTTATCTTTAACCCTGAGAAGAGCAAAGCCATGCCTGCCGCCCCCGACCGAACCTCAACCCCGAAACCACCCACCCCGGCCCGAAGCGCCACCGGCCGTGACGACTTGCAGAACCTGACCCTGCCGGAGTTGCAGGCCCGCCTGGAGAGCTCGCCGCTCGGACTGACGCAGTCCGAAGCGCAGCAGCGTCTGCAACATTACGGCCGCAACGAGATTGCCGAAAAAACGATCAACCCCTTTCTGAAGTTCCTGACCTATTTCTGGGGGCCGATTCCGTGGATGATCGAAGGTGCGGTGATCCTCTCAGGTGTGGTTCGGCACTGGCCGGATTTTTTCATTATCCTGGTGCTCCTGGTGGCCAACGCCGCCGTCGGGTTCTGGGAGGAATACCAGGCCGGCAACGCCATTGCCGCACTGAAGGCCAAACTGGCGATCAAGGCCCGGGTCCGGCGCGACGGGGCCTGGAGCAGCCTCCCATCGGCCGAACTGGTGCCCGGTGACGTAATCCGTCTGCGGCTGGGCGATATCGTCCCAGCCGATGCGCGCCTGCTGGAGGGCGACCAGGTGGAGGTGGATCAGTCGGCCCTGACCGGCGAATCCCTGCCGGTCAAGCGCCAGACCGGCGAGGCGGTCTACTCCGGCTCCATCATCCGCCAGGGTGAGATCGAGGCCCTGGTCTATGCCACCGGGGCCGGGACCTATTTCGGCCAGACCGCGAAACTGGTCCAGGAGGCGCATACAGTCAGCCACTTTCAACGGGCAGTGCTGAAGATCGGCAACTACCTGATCATCCTGGCGGTGGCCCTGGTGGCCTTGATCATCACCGTGGCGCTGTTCCGCGGCGACCCGATCTTCACCACCCTGCAGTTTGCCCTGGTTCTTACGGTGGCCGCCATTCCCGTGGCGATGCCGACCGTCCTGTCGGTGACCATGGCGGTGGGGGCGCGTCTGCTGGCCCGGAAGGAGGCCATCGTCAGCCGGCTGGCGGCCATCGAGGAGTTGGCCGGCACCGATGTGCTCTGCTCCGACAAAACCGGCACCCTGACGCAGAACCGTCTGACCCTGGGCGAACCGTTCTGCCTCGAAGGGGTTGCAGCCGCAGAGGTGATCTTTACTGCCGCCCTGGCCTCTCGCCCGGAAGACCAGGACACCATCGACCAGGCCGTACTGGGCGGACTGCAGGATCAGCAGGCCCTGCAGGACTACCGGACCTTGCATTTCCAGCCCTTCGACCCGGTACACAAACGGACCGAGGCCACGATCGAGCACGGTGACGGCAAGCGCTTCAAGGTCACCAAAGGGGCGCCGCAGGTCGTCCTCGAATTGTCGGCCAACGCCGGGCAGATCGAGGACGCCGTCGGCGCTGCCATCGACGACTTTGCCCGGCGGGGTTTCCGCTCGCTGGGCGTAGCCCGCACCGACACCAAGGACCAATGGCAATTCCTCGGCGTGCTGCCGCTCTTCGATCCGCCCCGGGAGGACTCCCTGGCGACCATCGCCACCGCCGAGCAGATGGGGGTCAAGGTCAAGATGGTCACCGGCGATCAACTGGCCATCGCCCGGGAAACCGCGAGAGAATTGGGGATGGGCAGCAACATCCTCGACGCCGCCGCTTTCGGGGACACCAAGCACCACGAGACCGCGCAGTTGGCTGACTCCATCGAAAACGCGGACGGGTTTGCCCAGGT
Source organism: uncultured delta proteobacterium (assembly GCA_963807225.1). Taxonomy (GTDB): domain Bacteria; phylum Desulfobacterota; class Desulfobulbia; order Desulfobulbales; family JAGXFP01; genus JAGVGT01. Next base: position 270,374 of record CAWEAD010000007.1, read on the forward strand.
TTTTCCCGAGCACAAGTTCCATATCGTCGGTGTCCTGCAGCAACGGGGACACATCGTCGGCATGACCGGTGACGGGGTGAACGACGCCCCGGCCCTGAAGAAGGCGGACTGCGGCATCGCCGTGTCCGGCGCCACCGATGCGGCCCGGGCGGCGGCGGACATGGTGCTGATGACCCCGGGGTTGTCGGTGATCATCGACGCGATCCTGGAGAGCCGGAAAATCTTCCAGCGCATGAACAGCTATGCGATCTACCGGATCTCTGAAACAATCCGTCTCCTGCTGTTCATGACCCTGTCGATCCTGATCTTCAACTTCTACCCGGTCACAGCGGTGATGATCGTGTTCCTGGCCCTGCTCAACGACGGCCCCATCCTGGCCATCGCATACGACAACGTCATCACCTCGAACCAACCGGAGAAATGGAATATGCCGTTGGTGCTGGGCATTGCGACGGTGCTGGGGGTGGCCGGGCTGTTTGCCTCGTTCGGCCTGTTTTATCTCGGCGAACGCGAGTTTCATCTCAGCCGCGACCTGCTGCAGACCTTCATGTTCCTGAAGCTGGCGGTGGCCGGCCACCTGACCATCTTCGTAACCAGAACCCGCGGGCCTTTCTGGTCACGACGTCCCGCCCCGTTGTTGCTCTGGTCGGCGGTTGTTACCAAAATACTGGCCACGCTTGCCGCCGTTTACGGCTGGCTCATGGTGCCCATCGGCTGGAAATGGGCGTTTATAATCTGGGGCTATGCGCTGTTGTGGTTCCTGGTCAACGATCGGGTGAAACTGCTGGCCTATAGAGCCTTGGCGCCGAACCATAATCCCTAGACGCTCCGGGTTATCCGACCTGTCGGATTGTCGGACAGGTCGGCCCGGCAATAAATACTTCCGCGGTTAACCGGTCTTCAGTCCCACAACCGCACAACAACACGACCCTGGATCCCGCCCCGGAGGATGCGATCGATCGCGCCGTCCAGCTCATCCAGGCCGATCTCGGTGGTGATCTCTTCCAAACCCTCAATCTTCCACTCGGCCGCCAGCTTACCCCAGAGCATTTCCCGCCGGGCCATGGGGCACTCGGCCGAATCGATACCCAGCAGGGCGATACCCCGCAGGATGAAGGGAAAGACATTGGCGGAGAATTCCGGGCCGGCAACGTTGCCGCAGCAGGTAACCGCGCCACCGTAGCGGGTGGATTTCAGGGCGGTGGCCAGGATCTCGCCACCCACCGTGTCGACTACTCCGGCCCATTTGCCCTTGAGGATCAAACGGCCGCTGGTGTCGGTGGCCTGCGCCCGACCGATAATCTCAGCCGCCCCCAGCCCGGTTAGAAACTCCCGGGCGCTCTCCTTGCCGCTCACCGCCGTCACCTTGAAACCCTCACGGGCCAGGATGGCGACACTGAAACATCCCACCCCGCCGCTGGCCCCGGAGACCATGACCTTGCCCTGCTCGGGCCGGACCCCGAAGTCCATAAGCCGCCAGACCGAATGGGCGGCGGTAAACCCGCCGGTGCCGAAAACCATGCTTTCCCGCAAGGAGAGTCCGGCCGGCAGCTTCATCACCCACCCGGCCGGTACCCGGATGTACTGGCCGAAACCACCCGGAGTATTCATCCCCAGACCGTAGCAGGAGGCAATGACCTCGTCTCCCGGAGCAAATTGACCATCGCCGCTCTCCACCACCACCCCGGCGGCATCGACACCGGGGGTATGAGGATAGCGCCTGGTCACGCCCCGATTACCGCTGGCCGAGAGACCATCCTTGTAATTGAGCGAGGAATAGGCGACTCGAATCAAGACCTCACCGGCCGGCAGCTCGGCAATGGTCCGCACCTCGATATTTCTGGAAAATTGTCCCGGCGAGGTTTCCCTCGCCACCAAAGCAAAAAAGGTTTGTTCCGCGTGCATGTGTGACTCCCGAGTGGGGCTGGCCGGAAAAGCCCGGTCCCGCCGACAATTTATTTATTTTTCCCCGGCGACTATGGTAGGATTACCTTCTGAATCAAGCGTACCGCAAGTTTCGTGGCTCCCGAAAGTATTATTAACCAGACCAAAACACCATCGAAAAATCCTGCAAGGAGGAGAAAATGTTTGAGCAATTGGCGGATTTTGAAAAGGCCCTACAGATCGGCCGTCCACCCAACGTGGTCAAACTTTTCCCCAACTCCAGAGCGCTGCTGGTCAGCGGTAAGGTGATCGACCGGGCTCTCTTGGCCAAGGGCCAGGCGATGACCATTGCCGCCAACGGCCGCAGCCACCTGGTGATCCGCGGCGCGCTGGCCGCCGCCCAACGGGCCAACGCCGCCATCATCATCGAGATCGCCCGCTCGGAAGGCGGAGCCAAATCATACTGCGCCGTAAACTACTGGAATATCGCCCGCCAGGTCGACGCCCTCTGCAACGAGATGGGTATCACCGTGCCGGTGGCGATCCATGCCGATCATTACGGGATCAAGAAGGAATCCGACCTGGACTTCGCCAAGGTCGAGATTCCCACCATGTTCGAGGCCGGCATCACCTCCATCGCCATCGACGCCTCGCACCTGCCCGACGACAAGAACCTCCTGGCCAACCTGGCCCTCATGTCAGGTTATTCCCGAATGGGCCGGGCTGGAGACCGAGGTCGGCGAGATCAAGGGCAAGGAGGGACTTTCCACGGTGGAAGAGGCCCTCTTTCACATCCAGGGGATGAACGCCCACAATATCTTCCCGGACTGGATCGCCTTGAACAACGGGACCACCCACGGTATCGAGGCCAGCTCCCAGGGCATCCAGGTGGAACTGACCGCGGCCATCCACGAAGCCCTCGTCCCCTACTGCATTTCCGGCGCCCAGCACGGCACTTCCGGCAACAGTTCGGAACGGCTGCGGGAAATCGCCGCCAAGACCCGCACCACCAAGGCCAACGTCGCTACCGCCCTGCAGATGATCTCCTGGGGATTGGAGGTCAACGACTACGGCAACGCCCAGCTGGACTCGGACGGCAACTTCATCAAGGTCAAGAACGCCGGCGTCACTGAGGCCCTCTGGCAAGAGATGGTGGAATACGCCACCGCCAAGGGCTGGAAAGGCGGCAATTACAAGAACCTCAATCTGCCTTTCGAAAACCGCATCCTGGGCCAGCCCCAACCGATACGCGCCCGGATGGCCAAGCGGGTCGAGGAGTTTGTCTACAACCTGCTGGCCGAGGTTTTCAACGCCGAGGACACTGCGCCTCTGGCCTTCGAGGCAATTCTCAAGGGTAATTCCTACCTCCCCTGCGCCAAGGCGAAACGCACCGTCGACCCGGCCGAGTGGACTGGCGACAAGATCGCCGAACGGGCCGGCAAACTGAACAGTGACAAGGGACCGGCCGGGAATTTCGATGATTGAAACTGGAGAAGATCGCCGCGTCCGTAAAATTGAAGCAAAAAATGGCGATTAAAAAGTGAGCGACTTCCGGCAGTGCCGAAAGTATTAAAAACGGGGTAAGCTCATAAAGACATTCCGACCATCTTCACGCCGGAGTACTTCAGTGGCACTGAGAGAAAAGGTGAAGATGCTCAGATATTGAGAGCTTTGGTTAAATTCGAAAACCGGATATTCAATGTGTTTGACTGATATACCCGCTTTTAAATGGTTACTATTCGTCTTGAGGCAAATTAAATAGGGCTAGTGCATTTTGGTCAGGATCTCCCTTAAATGCCAAGGCATTAATTTCAAGATTGCCATTCACAATGTATATTTTAGAAAATCCTGACTTTTCTAGTACATTCAATAGCGATTTTTTTGTAAATCCGGTTTTGTGGGCAAAAAAATCTTGACCACTTCTTTCTATTTCAACGCCATATCCATATAAAACATCTATTACCATAATCGGTCCGGCAGGTGATTGATAAAGAACGTCATCAATATCTAAATTTCGTTCAACAGTAATGCGCATCACCTCATTAAGATCTGGAACCCGGATTAGTGCAAATCCGCCTTCCTTTAGAACATGAAGGAATCCGGCAAGAACCTTGGGAACATCATGCCGGTAGTAATGTTCCAGGTTATGTGAGCAATAAACCGAATCAAACTGACCGGCTTCGAGAGTTGTGAGATTACGCGCATCACATACGATGTCAGGAGATCCTGTAGGATCAATATCAAGCAACAAATGCTCATATCCGTCGTACTGAGGAGGAATTGGTATTCCCTTATCATTACCCCCGACGTTTAATACTTTTTTCATTTCCATTCCTTGTTTTTTACCTGAGCAAGCACATCACGAAGCCATCAAGATTAGACCAGTTATCCGCCGGCCCTCACACGGATCCTTGCATACGGTTTTTCCGCACAAGACCCCGTAGTATTGCTCGCTTCATAACACAAGCTTGTGCCCCTGACTGAAATCACCCTTGCCATGGAGGTTTCCATCGGCACTTTTGCCGGTCGCCAAAGCAATCTGCTCCATAATTTTATCGCGCGCCGGATAACTGTCAACTTTCACGACCGCTGGCTGCTCCAGCACATATTGTAAGTCGTCGCGCTGCTCATGCCATGTTCTTGCCAGAGAACAAGGTTAGTGGCTCCGGCCTCGGCCTGTTTGAGTATGCCGATGATCTGGCGGCAGCTTTAACTTGTTTTTTTCACGAAGAACATATTTATCGTAAATTAGGAGAAAAATTCTACTTTTGGGCACCACTATTTCTCAGGAATTACCGGCTGAACTGCTTATTTCTACACCGGATCCGGCAGTTATCTCACCCGCCGCGCCGCTGGTCGCCAGCTCCGCCGGCTAATACATTTCCCTTCCGACCTCGGCTTGATTTCCCAACCCGTCCCGATTAATATGTTTTGTTTTCGCGGCACCAGCTTGGCCGCAACCCTCCTGCATGAAGGTACAACATGATCACCTTGCTTGACTATGGCGCCGGCAATGTCCGCAGCGTCAGAAACGCCATCAAAAGACTGGGTTTCGAGGTAAAGGACGTCGCCTCACCGGAAGATATCCTCTCGGCGGAAAAGCTGGTCTTTCCCGGCGTCGGCAACTTCGGCAACGCCATTCATATTCTTAAGGAGCGCGGATATTTCGAACCGCTGCGGCACCATATCCTGGCCAACAAACCCTTCCTCGGCATCTGCCTGGGGTTGCAGACCCTTTTCGAAGGCAGCGAGGAAGCACCTCTGGTGCAGGGCTTATCTATTATTCCCGGCCGGGTCGGCCGATTTGACGAGACCGCCCTGTCGGTGCCGCAGATCGGCTGGAATGGGGTCAATCTCCGGCAGGAATCCCCACTGTTTCATCGTTACCAGGGAGAAAAGTTCTATTTTGTCCATTCCTACCGGGCCATGGCCGACAAGGACAACCGCGACTGGGTCTTGAGTACCACCGATTACGGCGAGGAGTTCATCAGTTCGGTGCAGAAAGGTAACGTGGTGGCCTGCCAGTTTCACCCGGAAAAAAGCGGCGGCGCCGGTTTAAACGTCTTGAAAAACTTCCTGGCCGCCGAACAGCTGGAGGCCAGCCGGCTCTCGGTCCAGCCGACCCAGCCCACCCACCTGGCCAAGCGGATTATCGCTTGCCTGGACGTACGGACCAACGATGCCGGCGACCTGGTGGTGACCAAGGGCGACCAGTACGACGTGCGGGAAAAAGGAGAGGTACGCAATCTGGGCAAGCCGGTGGACCTGGCCAGCCGTTACTATGAGGAAGGCGCCGACGAGATCACCTTCCTCAACATCACCGGCTTCCGGGATTTTCCCTTGAAGGATCAGCCCATGTTGGAGGTGCTGCAGCGTACATCGGAAAACGTCTTCGTACCGCTGACCATCGGCGGCGGCATCCGTGAATACACCGGCGCGGACGGGGTTTATTACTCCGCCCTGGACGTAGCTTCCCAGTACTTCCGCTCCGGAGCCGACAAGATCTCCATCGGCAGCGATGCGGTTTATGCCGTCGAGGAATATCTCAAGACCGGGCAAACCTCCGGCGAGAGTTCCCTGGAGCAGATCTCCCGCGTGTACGGCAACCAGGCGGTAGTAGTCTCGGTGGACCCACGCCGGGTCTATGTCGCCTCGCCCGACGACACCGCGCATTACACCATCGAAACCGCTTTTCCCGGCCCCAAAGGCGAAAAGCATTGCTGGTATCAGTGCACGGTTAAAGGCGGACGCGAAGGTCGTGACCTGGATGTAGTACAGTTAGTGACGGTCTGTGAAAAGCTCGGCGCCGGAGAGATATTACTGAACTGCATGGACCGCGACGGCACCGGCCTGGGCTTCGACCTGGAGCTGACCAGGATGGTCAAGGAGAAGGTGACGATTCCGGTGATCGCCTCAAGCGGCGCCGGCAAGGTTGAACATTTTTCCGAGGTCTTTGAGGCCACCGGAGTAGAAGCGGCCCTGGCGGCCGGCATCTTTCACCGGCGGGAGGTGCCGATCGAGAAGGTCAAGGCGCATCTGAGCACCGCCGGGGTGGAAGTGCGCTGATTACAAGACCGCACTGATCGTGACATAATCAATAGCCGCCTTCACAGACGAGGGTGGCTATTTTTTTGGGTCTTAGCCTGCTGACGGCGGTACTACTTATCTCTATTGATGATTTTCAGATTTTCTCTCTCACCACAATTTTCCGGATACATACCTGGGTTTCCTGATTACCGTGTCAGCGTTATCCGCCTGCTGCTGCGGACTGTTTTGTTGTTCGTCAGGTCTTCGGCAATGCCAATTATCGTATAATCACCGATAGGGTCTGAGTTGTCCAGAACCAGAACCAGTTCCGGCTCGGCCAGGATAAAAGCCGGGTGAGCCGGGGCTTTCCCAGCTGCCTTTGCGTAATGGCGTTGGTTCGCCATCGGCTTGCCGGATGCGTCCAGCAGAGTAAATGAGATTACATAGGAAAAATTTCCGTCAATATCCGAGTCAAGCCCGGTGACCAGAAATGAGGCGTAGATCGTCTGGTCCGGTTTTACCGTCTTCAGAAGTTCCAGGCTGATCTTACCGGCAGGTGGCGCTTTCAACCATTCCCGGGCATTATCAGGCGAATCTGAGGTGACAACCACCAGCTTCAAGTCGCCTTCGGCTGTAGGTTCCGGATCTATTGTTTCCACCGCCGGGGCAATGACTTTTTCTGACTCGGCACCAGTTTCTTCCCCTTGGGTTTTGTCGGCAATGACTGCATTTTCGGCAAATGGCTCTCGGACAGTAACGAGCAATCCGTCGGGCTGTTCGCGAATCGAGTAATCAAACAATTTATCAAGATTAGAATCAAAAACCACTCTCAAACCATCAGGCCTCCGTCCTATTCTGACTCGGGCCAGAGCGGTTCCGACCTGTTTTACCGGGATCGGACCGGCAAGCCTGACGTTCTTAAGGTCTAAATACATGCGATCAGGGCGACCTGCTTTAACATTTTTCTTGAGTTGGACTTTGCGGTAGTCCCTGATCGCGCCGTTTGCTTTCAGATGAACTTTAGTTTCTTTATCGGCCCGCTCAATTTCGATATCTAAAAGAACGGTTGCATCAGCCTGGGAGAGTGCCGGCCCGGAGGTAGATTCTGTAAGGTTAGATTCGAAGAGATCAGCCGTGATCTCAGGAGTCAATGCCCCGGCAGTATGGTGTATAGACAGAACTAACAGCAGAAACAACAATACTCTGGTCAATTTCATTACTCTCCCCCATTTCTGAAACCGTTTAATTCTGATCTCTCCCCTGAACATCATAGGAAACACTCCTGGGCTTGTCTCCTATAATATGAATCAGTCCCGGTTTTACTTAAAAGGCAAAATGGAAATGACTCAAATGGTCAAAGCACAGGTTAGCATCCAGATTATTGCTTCAAGTGGTACCGGCAAGGTTGAGCACTTCCCGGAAGTACTCGGGGAAAAGGAGGTGGAGGCCGCCCTGGTGGCCGGCATCATTCACCGGCGGGAGGTGTCGATCGAGAAGGTCAAGGCGCATCTGAGCACCGCCGGGGCGGAAGTGCGCTGAGCCTTGCAGTAATTCAGTTGAACCAGGCGGCCAGCATCTCCCTAAACTCATGCCATTCCTGAATGTCTTTGGTGAAGCCGGGAATATCCCTGAAACCCCGATAGCGATTGCGGATCAAGGCCAGAGATTCTGGATGGCTATTCGCATCTTCAAGGTGATAAACGGCAATGGCGTGGATCATTTCGGAGTCCGGGCGGAAGAAAGGACCGGAAAGACTGATCCCGGGCGGGACCGGGGGCAATCCCATATACACCGAAACCGCCTGGTTCAGATGACTGCGTGGGAACGATATCTTTGCGAGAATAACCATGACCGGCAACATCCATCCTGCACTAATAATCGGATAAAGCCCACTCAGAATACCGGGATTCTCCGACCGTAGCAAGACCTGTGTTTTTACCGCTCCCGATTACTCATCGGCGTCGGGCTTCAATTCTTCCCCGTTCAATATCCTGACGATATCCTCGGCCTTTTTGGCACCGGGAATGACCCGGCCGTCCGGCATGACCAGGGTCGGGGTGGAAACTATCCCCAACTCATGTCCCAATTCCATATTCAGCTTGACCTGATCGGTATCGCAAAGGGGCGGTGGCACCGGCTTGCCGGCCAGGCTGTCTTCCAGCATCGGCAGGGATTTGGAACAAACAATCGCCCGGGCCTTTTCATAGGCTTCGGGGTGGATTTTGATCAGGGGGAACATCTTGATCTGGAAGGCGATGTTCGGATGGGCCTCGACCACCGCCTGCATCTCGGGCTGCAGAGCCGCGCAGTACTTACATTCCGGGTCGTCGAACACTATGATCTTCCGCGCCGCGTCGGCCTTGCCGACCAGCAGGGCGTCAGCCAACGGGATCTTGGCGACATCGACAATCTTGGTCGGCTGCTCCTTTTTTGCTTCGGTCGATGCCTTGATTGGCATGACCCGGCCCTGGATCACATACTTCTTCGAAAAATCGACAAAAATCGGGATAGTTTTACCCTGGGCTAAGATTTCCACCTCCCACAAGCCAGGCACATCGCTGAACTTCAGGGTCAGGATATCACTCTCCGGTACCTTGAACATCTCAGCAACTTCCTTGGCTTCAAGCGAATGGCAATCCTTACATTCACCTGCCGCGCAACCCTCGGCGCCTTCACCCTGAAAGGCCAGGGCAACCGCGGTGGTTAACATCAGCTGCAGCACCAGGAACAACAATAAACTTCCAAGGTTAAAGGCGGATATTTTCTTCAAGCGTTGACTCCCATGAGTATTTTTTCCCCGCCGGATCGAAAAGCCCCAGGTCTCATTCCGGCTCGGAGAACGATTGTCGACCTTCCCATGATCAATCTCCATAGATAAATGCGGAGCAAACGGATCAACGTTGACAAATATAATCAATTACCTCTTTCTGGCAATCGTTCTTACGGGATTTTAACATAGATTTCTCGGATTCGACCGGGCTCCCCGGCGAGCGAGTCAACGAAAACTGCCTGTTTACGTGGGCTGAACGGCAGGTCCCGGCCGATAACCAACCCGCATCATCCGCCGGCGACGGCTATCCGGTTCACTTTACTGATCTGTTCGTTTAGGGTCCAGAAGTCGTAGATCAGCCCGATCAGAAATAAACCGCCGGTCAGGAGATACAGGATGCCGGTCGGCCACTTGCCCAGATAGAACCGATGAATTCCGAAAACCCCCAGAAAAGTCAGCAACAGCCAGGCAGCGTCATAATTCACGGGTCCGGCGGTATAAATCATGTCGGCCTCGCGGTCCAGGTCCTGGATCAGAAACAGGTCGATGAACCAGCCGATTAAGAAGAGCCCCAGGGTAAAGAAGTAAATGGTACCGCTCACCGGCCTTCCGTAGTAAAAACGATGCGCCCCCATGAACCCGAAAACCCAGAGAAGATAACCCATTGTCTTGCTGTGCGTGTCCGCCATGGTTCACCCCCGGCGCCTATCTTCGCCCTGGATCATCGGCTATTTTTGCTTCATTAATTGACTGTTAACGGCCTGATTTAAGGCACCCTGGGCCGTGATGAGTTTTTTGAATTTATCCTCTATTTTTTCGATCTTTCCGGCCAATATCGCCTTGAGCAAATCTCCTTCCAGTTCCGCGACATCGATTCTTTGATAGTAATCCAGGGTTTCTTTCAAATGGGCCAGGACAATCTTACCAGTCAAAAGCGGGTGATTGTTGGTCACATTGGCGTCTTCGAATCTGGTGCCGTGCTCCAGCTCGACTTCCAAACCCATCCGGAAATCGGCCAGGGGAATTGCCATTGATTTAGTGTTGACAACTTTCAGAATTACGGCGGCTTCTTCATCGGTGACAACCGGGGACGTTTTAACTGACCAATCGCTTAATCCCAGTGCCTTACAAACCCTTTTCACCTCTTGGGCGGTAACATATTCCGGCAGTTCCATGACTTACTCCTTAGATTGGTGATAATATCCGGTGCAGGGGCAATGCCGTCATATTGCTCCAAAGCTGATGCGTGGGGCAAACCGGACCTCCCCGGTCGCGATCAGTAATTCAACGGGGCATTTAATCCGTGGCCGACGGGCCGGACGGAACGGCTAACGGCTGCTGCCTGGTGCCGCGCACTTCGCTCAACAGTTCAAGCTGGACTTTTTGGATCTCCACCAGCCGCTCCCACTGGTTGGTCAAGAGATGATCGAGTTTCTGATGCAGCTGCCGAATCTCCAGTTCCGCCTTCAGGTTCACCTGGTAGTCATGGGCTGCCCGGGAACGATCCTTCTCCTCCTGTCGATTCTGGCTCATCATGATAATCGGGGCCTGAATCGCCGCCAGGCAGGAAAGCACAAGATTCAACAGGATGTAGGGATACGGGTCGAACGGTTTGGCCAGTAGTGCGATGGAATTGAGCACGACCCAAATGATCAGAACCACGGCGGCGCAGATAATGAAACTCCAGCTGCCGCCAATCTGGGCGATTCGGTCGGAGAGTCGCTGGCCGAAGTTAAGCTTCGAGTCGAATTCCTGGTCGACCTGGGTGGCGATAATCTCATGCCGGGACATGCTTTCCAGCACTTCCTTGTCCAGGTCGGTCAGTTCGCCCTTCTCCGCCTCAATCAGGGAGCTGACATACTCGTAACGAAAGCGGTTCAGATCGTCTTCGCAGATGAAACCGTCCGGGGTCCAGCCGGGAAAAGTGCGCTTGATCACCTCCACCACCGCCGGCCTGATCAGGCCGGCAACGACCAGCTCAACCTGCGGGGCATGCCGGCCGCAGATTTGACAGCTCCGTCCCGTTTCCTGCGGCATCTCAGTCACCAAAAGCTACCTGATTTCGCGGCCCGGCGAGCCGGGAATGGATAATCGATACCAGCGCAAGACATTGACCTCCGCTCCGGAGGATTATCCGGCTCCTCACTTTTAACCCTGACCGGGGCCCTTTTTCTTTGCCGGGGAAGTTTTCTTAGCCACCCTTTTCCGGCCCTCTTTTTGGTTGCCGGCGAATTCCTTCAACCCTTCGGCCAGCTTCAGCAGCTTGTCGTTGACCCTGGCATTGACCGAACCCTTTGAATAGCCCTTCTTCGGGTCGTATTCCCCGGCCGGCTGGCCGGTAAGCAATTCCAGCCCCTGGTTGATGGTCTGGACCGCCCAGATCCCGAACTTACCTTCCTTTACCGCTTCGACCACTTCCTGGCGCAGCATCAGGTCCTGAACATTGCTGGCCGGGATCATCACTCCCTGTTCGCCGGTCAAGCCCTTCTTGCGGCAGACCTCGAAGAAGCCCTCGATCTTCTGGTTGACGCCGCCGATGGCCTGCACCTCGCCTTTCTGATTGACCGACCCGGTCACCGCGATGGCCTGTTTGATCGGCACCTCGGCCAGGCTGGAGAGCAGGGCGTAGAGCTCGGTGGAAGAGGCGGAGTCGCCGTCAACCCCGGAATAGGATTGTTCGAAGGCCAGGCTGGCGCTGACCGACAGCGGCTTGTCCTGGGCGTACATCCGCCGCAGATAGCCGCTTAAAATCAACACCCCCTTGTTGTGGATGGAGCCGCCCAGGTCGGACTCGCGCTCGATGTTGATCACTCCTTCGCGGCCCATGGAGGTAACCGCGGTGATCCGGCTGGGCCGGCCGAACATGTAATCGCCCAGGCTGATCACCGCCAGGCCGTTGACCTGACCGACCACAGCACCCTCGGTATCGATCAGCAGGCTGCCGCGGTCGATCATCTCCTGCATCTTCTCCTCGATCAGGTTGGAACGAAAGATCCGATCCTCCAGGGCCTGCTCGACATGCTTGCCAGTAATCTTCTTGTCCCCGGCCCGGCCGGCCAGGCTGTCGGCCTCGCTGAGCAGATCTTCGAGCAGCGGCATGCTAACCGAAATCTTCTCCTGCCGTCCGGCCACCCGAACCATGTGTTCCAGCAGAGCGGCCAGGGCGGAAGGTTCGAGGCTCTTAAGCTTCTCGCGCTCGACGATACCCTTGATGGCCCCGGCCATCTGTGCCACCCCTTCTTCGCTTTTGTCCATGGTGGTGTCGAAATCGGCCCGCACCTTGAAGATCTTGGCCACCTCCTCATCGTAATAACGCAACAGATAGTAGAGACGGGGATCGCCCATCACCACCACCTTGATATCCATGGGGATCGGTTCGGGCTGCAATCCGGTGGAGGTGAACCAGTAAAATGGATCGTAGGTCTGCATCTCCATCTTCTCGGTCTTCAAGGCGCGTTTCAGGGCCGGCCACACCCCCGGCTCGGTCAGCAGGTCGAGCAGGTTGAGCACCAGATAGCCGCCGTTGGCCTTGAGGAAGGAGCCGGCCTGGATCTTGCTGAAGTCGGTACGCCAGACCCCGCTGCGGTCGACGATCCGTTCGATGGTGCCGAACAGGTTGCGGTAAGTCGGATAGGACTCGATAATTACCGGCGGATGCTTCTGCTCGGCGTTATCGACCAACAGGTTGACCCGGTAAGGTTGGAAGGGATCTCCGGTCTTCATCAGGCCTGGAACCGGGCTCTGCTGGGCATCGGGCATGAAGGACTTGATGTTTTCGGTCATATCGTCCAGAACCGACTCCAGGTAGGCGCGGACCTTATCGTCGCCGTTGGCGTCCATCACCGGCTGCAGCTGCTCGGAAGCCAGGTTGTGGAACATGGTCCGGTCGAACTTCTCGCCCTTTTCCTGCAGATCCTTCTGCAGTTCCCGGATATCCAGGAAAATCTTGTCGATCTCCTTCTTGAGAATTTCGTATTTTTCCTTGATCTGTTCGAACTCCTCGCGGGGAAAGCGCCCATTTTCCACCTTGTCTTCCAGCATCGGCAGGGGCTGTGGCTCACCGTCCACCACCGGCATCAACTGGGGTCGCTGCTGGTTGGCCCCGGAGACCTGGACCAGGGCGAAACCCATTTCGCGGACCCGCTTATCCAGTCCCTTGAAGAACTCGGTGGTCTTCTTTTCATAGGCCCCCATGATCTCCTTGCGCCGGGAGATATACTCCTCGCTTTCGAAAAGCTGCGGCACCTGGGTCTTCAAGCGCTCCATCACCTGGTCCATGGCCTCCTTGAAGCGGCCGCCCTTGCCGGCCTTGAAGCGCAGCAGAACCGGGGCCTCGGGGCTCTTGAAATTGTTGACGTAACAGAGATCGTCGGGGGATTTTTCCTTGGCGGCGATTTCGTCCAGCATTTTCCTGATCGCCTCCAGCCGTCCGGTTCCGGGATAGCCGGTGACAAAGACGTTATAGCCGCTCTTGTTCATCTGCATGGCGAATCGAAAGGCCTGCACCCCTCGGGGCTGGCCGATGATCTCCTCGACCGGCGCCGCTTTGCCTCTGGGCAGAACGGCGGGATCGAAGCTCCAGCGTAACTGTTCGACGGGGACCTTGAATTTCTTGCCAATATCGGTCATGACAGCTCCTTGCTCATTATGGTCTTGATATCCTGCGGCAATTGACTGATTTCCTCTTATCCGACCCTCCGGATCGGGATTTTTCTAAATACTTCGCCCCTGCATTTTGGCAGCCTGATTTCCAGGTGATGGTCCTGGATCACCGCCTCCACCTGCTCCGGAATAGTCGGACACGGCAGCTTGAGCCGGTTGGAAAAGTTCCGGTGATGTTCGACCAGCTCCCCGCTATGCCGCAACTTCCGCCGTTGCCGGCCCTGGATCAGCAGGGTCTGTCGCGAAACCGAGATTTCCAGGTCGCGGGGATCGATATCCGGCAACTCCAGCCGGATCATTACCAGATCCTCGTCCTCGGAAATCTCGAGCAAAGGCCCCTCTCCTTCCAGACGATCGAAAACCGGAGCGCCGAAATCACGAAAAAAATCCCTGAGCAACTCTTCCAGGTCGGCTTTCATTGCTTTGAACTGCTCGTTTTTCCAACTGGTCAAATCCTTCATAATTTACCTGCATGAAACTTAAGTTGACGGGCCGCCGGACAGAAACGCTCCCGGAGAATCAAGTTCGGGATCTCCGCCTGCTCCAAACTTTCAATGTCCTCTAATTTATTTTGGCACAATTACGCCGCCGCTGGTAACAAGAATTTGGCGAAGCACCGGTTTTTCAACCTCGGCCCTGCATCTTCTCGGAAATCAATAGGTCCAGGCCAGACTCACGGAGCCGAACATTTGCTGATCCGACTGGGTCTTGAATTCCTTGGTCCGATAGACATAGGAATAGGTAATCGTCATACTGTCGAAGCGCAGGGCGATCCCGGCCAGCAGGTCGGCGACCAGGATCTCTCTTTCGACGCTCTGGCTGTCCGCCCAGGTATTGCCGTCGAGGAAGATGTCATGGAAAACCGCCCGGCCGTCAACCCCGACAAACAGATGAACCCCCTCAAAAAAGTCCCCGTCCGGGCGTGAACCTTCATCGTTGAAGGCGCTGTAACTTTCACAGCCGCCCCGGATCGGGCAGGTTCCAAAGGTCTGCGGCAGATTCCAGCCCAGACGCACCTCACCGCCCAGGTTGATCGAGGTGTTGATGTTACCTAGCCGCCCGCCCAGATGCGGGATCAGGTCGAAATTGATCCCCGGGTCGCCGGCCGAGTGCAGCAGCAGCCAATGCCTTTCACAGATCAGGTCCAGACCCGGCTCGTTCCGCAGTTGGCGATCCCAGCCCTGAGCCCGGCCATTGCCCAGCAAGTCGTGGGTTCCGTTCTGGAATTCTTCGGCAAAGGAAAGCGGCCCGACGATGCCGAACTGAAATTCCCAGCTGGTTTTGACCGCAGGGGTTCGCTGATGGAAAGTAGCGGCCAGGTATGAATAACCGGCATAGGGCCGATCATTGGGATCCGGTTCCGTGCGGTTCATATCGGAAGGGGTATAAATGCTTTGCCCGATGGATAGTGAAACCGCCCGCCGCTCGTTCTCCTTGCCGTCGGGCAGACGCTGGAGCCAGGGCGAACTCCATTTGGGCAGCCGCGGGTCGGCGGGATCAAGTCGATAGGGGGTGCTCCAGGTGAACCGCAAACCATTGGTGTAATCGCGATCGGTCCCGGCAAAGACGTCATTTTCCCAATAAACCGATAAGGTATCGTAGATCTTGTCGCTAGCTGGAGCCTTGGTCTCCTCGGCCCGGGCCGGGGTCGTGAAAAGCGACAACAAGAGAACCGAAAGTACCAGCAGCATCGCGCCCGGCCGGCTGAACGGCGAAGAGGACGAAAACCGTCCGGATGACTCGGACTGGTCGATCACGCCGGTCGGAGATAACCGAGGAATCATAGCCATAGCCTTGTCCAACTCCCATGATCTCTTGCCTTATTTCTGTTGCCCCGGCCTTGCTCAACTCACTCCCGGGGATGGATTTTCCGTTCGGCCAGGTTGTTTCGCAAAGCCTCAAAGGCATTAACCGCCGGGTTGTCTGGTGAAATCGAGGGCGGCAATTCTCCCAGCAGCAAATCGGCGACCCCCACCAGATCAAGCGCTTCCGGTGGCGCCGCCGGGACATATGCCTCGCCGTCATCCTCGACATTGCGCATCACCCCTGCCCGGCAAAGGAGATTCAGCAGTTCCTTGACATAGGCGTCAGGTTGTTTCAGGGCACAAACCAGGCTCTCCCTGGTGGTCAGCCTCTGATGGCGATAATCCCCAGCCGCCACCGCCAGCATTTCCAGGGCCAATCCCAAGCGACCGCTGGGAGTCAGGCTCATCTTTTTCCAGAGATAGCGCCGCCAGACCTGGGCTCCGAAGGAAACCTCGGCGCCGAGAAGAAAGATCATCCAGCTCAGGTTGATCCAGAGCAGGAACAGCGGCAGGGCGGCGAAAGAACCGTAGATCGCGTTATAGCGAACCACCACGATCTGCAACTTGAAATAAACGGCTTGCAGTAAGAGCCAGCCGAGGCCACCGCAGATCCCGCCGGTCAAGGCCGCCCGAGCGGTCACCTTGGTATGGGGCAGAAACGAATAAAGGGTGGTGAAGGTTGCCACCACGGCCAGGACCGGCAACATTTTTATAACTTTGGGCCCCAGCCAGGGCACCCAGAATTGGATGGTGGCCAGCAAATCCGGATTCTGCAGAGTGGCCACGGCCGCAACCCCGAAGTTGACGGTCAGCGGCAGGAAGATCAGCAGGGCCAGATAATCTACGAGTTTGCGCCGTATCGGGCGCCCACTGCGGGCCTGCCAGATTTCGTTGAAGGTCTTTTCAATACTATCCAGCACTGAATAGACCGTGATCAGCAATACCAGAATACCGACCACCCCCATGGTGGCGAAATTGGTTTTGTCGACATAATCGAAGACCGTATCGACCACCCGATGCAGATGACCGCTGAGTGATTCATCCGGCTTTTCCCCGGCACCGCCCGGCGGTTTGATCGAGTGATCGGGAGTATATTTCGGAGATGGGGTATCCTGGCTGAACTCGTCGGCGGTAGCCTCCAATTGATAGATTAATTCATGGGCCGCATGACGTATTTCCCCACCGACCCCGATACCCTTTAATACCGCCGTACCCAGAGCCAGAACCGGGACCATGGCCAGAACCACCATAAAGGTCAGGGCGCTGGCCCGCAGGGGAATCTTGTCGCGCACGAATTCCTGGCAGACGATGATGAAGACCCGACAGACAGCCCGACAGAAATTGACCAAAAAATTATCTTCTTTCGAGGCCGGCGCCCAGACCCAGCCGGCAAACCGGCTCGACCCGATCGATATGCGCGAGCGCCGCACCCCGGCTGCCGGAGTTTTGTCTTTACATGGTTCACGTTCTTCCCACATTCGACAACCTTCCCCCTCAGGTGATTTAACTTACTGACAAATCCTCTCCGCCCCAATCATCATAACTTATTTGACCGCTCAGCCGACGCAAGAAAATTCAGCGCCGCCGCTATAATATCGGACCAGACTTCAGCTTCTTTTACCTGCAGATTCCTCGTGCCCCCCGTACGTTTCTGCCCCTTGACACCGGCAGATCTTTACGCTAGCAATTGATAGAGCTTAATTCCGACAACCTGCAGGAAAAAGGATACCATATCATGCCCGAATCCGTCTCCACCGGAGCAAAAAGGTTGTTCAGGCTGATCATGCCGCTGGCGGCCTTTCTCCTCTTCGGCCTGGCCATCCTGATCCTGCATCGCTCCCTGCAAAATTACCATCTGAGCGATCTGCGTTCGGCCCTGCACAGTCTGCCGCCGGGTCGGATCCTGCTCTGCCTGTTGCTGACGGTCGGCAGTTATCTCTGCCTGGGCGGCTACGATGCCCTGGCTCTGCGCTATATCGGCCGTCCCCTCGCTTATTGGCAGACCCTGCCGGCCTCCTTTGTCAGCTATGCCTTCGCCAACAACACCGGCAGCCTGTCGATCATCGCCAGCAGTTCGGTGCGCTATCGCTTTTACGGCGCCTTAGGTATGAACGGCGAGGAGATCACCAGAATCATCGGCTTCTGCGCCCTTTCCTTCTGGCTCGGAGTGCTGGCCCTGGGAGGGACGGCCTTCCTGGTCGAACCGCTGAACCTGCCGCCGATTCTCAATCTGCCGGTCGGCTTGGGCTTGCATTTACTTGGACTGCTCGGTCTTTTGCTGGTCATCGCTTATCTGACCACCTGCCTGCTGCGCCGACCTCCCCTGCTGATCAGGGGGATCAGTATCAACCTGCCCACGCCGGCTCTGGCCCTGAGCCAGGTCTTTCTGGCCGCCCTGGATTTGCTCTTAACCTGCACCGCCCTCTATGTGCTGTTACCGGCCGATTCCCGCTTGTCCCTGTCCATTTTTGTCGGACTCTATTTCCTGGCCCTGCTACTGGGCTTGGCCAGCAATGTTCCCGGCGGCCTGGGAGTATTCGAGTCGGCCATGCTGGTCCTTCTAGCTCCTTACGATCTGGGTGCGCCGGTAATCACCGGACTGCTGGTTTTTCGCTTCGTCTACTATCTCTTCCCCCTGGTCCTGGCCGCGCTGTTGTTGGGCGCCATCGAACTGTGGCGCCGCCGGGCCGGGATTACCAAACTGGCCGGCGGGGTTGGTCGCCTGGCCACGACCCTCTCTCCGCAAGTCATGGCCCTGGCTGTTTTTACCGGCGGCGCCATACTGCTCTTCTCCGGGGCTTTGCCGGCTATCGGCTCTCGCCTGGCCTGGTTGACCAGGCTGGTACCCTTGCCGGTCATCGAATTTTCCCACTTTTTCGGCAGCCTGGCCGGGCTTGGTCTCCTGGTGCTGGCCTCCGGATTGCGTCATCGCTTGCGCATGGCCTACTTTTTCTCGCTGATTCTATTGGGCGGCGGGATTATTCTATCGGTGTTCAAGGGGGGGGATTTTGAAGAGGCCGGCTGGCTAACCTTGCTTTTCCTGGCCCTGATCGGCTGCCGGGGTGAATTTCGGCGGCGGGCTTCACTGCTGGCCGAGCCCCTTTCTCCAGGCTGGCTGGCGGCGGTATTGATGGTGGTGGCCGGCAGCATCTGGCTCGGCTTCTTCTCCTATCGTCACCAGGCCTATTCCGGCGAGCTCTGGTGGCACTTTTCCCTGCACGGCGATGCCCCCCGTTTTTTGCGGGCCACCGTCGGGGTTTTGAGCACCGGGCTCTTCCTCGCCATGCTCAGACTTTTACAACCCGCCCAACCGGATACGGCGCCGCCCACACCCGATGACCTGGAACAGGCCGCCGGGATTGCCGCGGAAAGTACCGATACCAAGGCCTATCTGGCCCTTCTGGGCGACAAATCACTGCTCTTCAGCCAGAACCGGGATGCCTTCCTGATGTACGCGGTTCAAGGACGCTGCTGGATCGCCATGGGCGACCCGATCGGACCGGCCGCCAGCCGGGAAGAACTGCTCTGGCAATTCCGTAATCTCTGCGATGAACACGGGGGCTGGCCGGTGTTTTACGAGGTCGGCAAATCCGGCTTGGGCGGTTACATCGACCTGGGCCTGAACCTCCTGAAACTGGGCGAAGAGGGGCGGGTGAAACTGGCCGAATTTACCCTGGAAGGCAGCGAACGCAAGGGGTTGCGCTACATCCACCATCGCCTGCAGCGGGAAGGTTTCACCTTCACCATCCTGCCGGCCGCCGAAGTGAGAGGGCAGTTGCCGGTTCTCGCCGAAGTCTCCCGGGCCTGGCTAAGCGCCAAGAAAACCAAGGAAAAAGTTTTTTCCCTCGGCAGTTTCAAGGAGGAATATCTCTGCCGCTTCCCGGTGGCTCTGGTCAAACAAGGAGAAAATGTGGTCGCCTTCGCCAATCTCTGGCTGGGGGGGAATCGCCAGGAACTTTCCATCGACCTGATGCGCCACCGGCCGGACGCTCCCGGCGGCATCATGGATTTTCTCTTCGCTTCCATCATGCTCTGGGGCCGGGAACAGGACTACCAATGGTTCAGTTTCGGCATGGCCCCCCTGTCGGGTCTGGAACAAAGCAAAGCCGGGGCGCTCTGGGGCAACATCGGCGCCTTTATCTACCGTCACGGCGAACATTTCTACAATTTTCAGGGATTGCGGGAGTACAAGGATAAATTCGATCCGGTCTGGGAAGCGAAATACCTGGCCTACCCGGGCGCCTTCACCCTGCCCACCGTCTTTCTAAACCTGACCACCCTGATCGGCGGCGGCCTGAAGGGAACGCTGGGGAAAAAGGCCTAGAAAGGTGGCGGATCAACCCGAGAATCCGGCATGGCCAGGAGCGCCTGCAGCGGCAGTTCCACGCAGATCAACCGGAGTTCATAACCGGCTTATATCGTTACGATTTTTATAAATCAGGCGAACTTGCCCAGCGGCTTACTGGCAACCATGATGCAGTTTCCATTTCTCTTCATGGCCGATTTTCTTCGCCCAGTCCGGCACCACGCAATCCGGATTTTCGGCAGAGGCGGGTTGGCTTTGACTGGGCTCGGGGCTGGCCTGGGCGATGGAAATACTGCCGTTAGCCTTGATCAGGGGTGAGGCTGTAACCCCGTAGAGGAAAAGGAAAAAGGCAGCCACCACCAGAACCTGGGCCAGGTTGATTCTCTGGATATCTTCTTTTTCCTCCAGGCCACAGGCGTTTCCCGGGCAGAGCTCAGCCTTTTTCCGGTGGAAGAGATTGTAGATGGTGCAGCCGATACAGATCCCGAAGGAGGTCTCAAAAAACAGGAGCAAGAGGCAGGTCAGACAGACAAACAGGTTCACCGGGCCGATGATGTTCTTGATCACCAGCACATAGAACATGGTCAGCGCCAAGACAAAACCAAGCGCCCAGGCAAACCTCTTTTGCGCCGCCCCGACATATTCCACCTTCTGCCGGCTGACCAGAATCCGCCCGAGGATCAAAGTAGGGGAATATTTAGGATTCACAAAAACCCGCAAGGTAAAATCGGCCAGAAAGACCACGATAAAGATTTTGATATATTGATAGTTGCCAATCAGCCAGGCGTTGAGAAAAGAAATAATCGCAAACAAAAACAAGATCCCGGCACTGGCCCGGACTTCCCGCTCATTGAGCACTTTTACCTCGTACTCTGCAATCTTCTCACCAAAGTTAAACAAACCACTCATCTCGCAATCTCCAATCAAAATAGTCTTTATATGAATCTTTCATCCTGTAGGTGCGCGGGATGCAAACTGCGGTTTATTGCGTAATGTTTCGGGTGAGGGGCTGAAAACCGCAGGTTATACAGTCCATCTCGAACCGTTGGTCCTGTGTTCCTATTTTCTATATGGTTCTTTCTTCTTTATTGTCTTTATTAAAAATCCATAACATAAATTGCATAGCGGTCTGAGAGTATAGGAAAATATCTTGGTTGGTAATACACCCCGGTATTTATGATATAAGTTGTCGTGCTTTTGTAATTGATTGTGCCGCTGTTATCACTGTCAATCTCAGATAATTTCGACTCTAACTGACCGTTAACGGCGTATGAGTATGTGTTGGTGTATTTGAAATCGATAGTGCCGTTATTATCAATATCCTGCTCTCCGGTCATTGTGACAAACTGCTCGTTGGCATTGAAGGAGTATATCGTGGTACTAGTGGAATCGATGGTGCCATTGTTACCGGTATCTACTTCCGCAATCGTTGAATCTAATCGTCCGAGAATGTCGAAGGCGTATGTGACGGTATTTATGTCATCTACAGTGCCGTTGTTGTCGTTGTCATTCTCTGAGATTACCGACACTAGCTGCCCATTAACATCGTATGAGAATGTGTTGGTAATTATGCTATCTACAGCGCCATTATTGTCATTATCTGTCTCTTTGATTTCAGATATAACCTGCCTGCTGGCGTTCCAAGAGTCTGTAATGGTGATTATTCTATCTACAGTGCCGTTGTTGTCATTGTCTTGCTCTTCGGTTTCCGATACTACATGACCACTGGCATCG
This sequence comes from uncultured delta proteobacterium, assembly GCA_963807225.1. Lineage (GTDB taxonomy): Bacteria > Desulfobacterota > Desulfobulbia > Desulfobulbales > JAGXFP01 > JAGVGT01. The sequence goes on from CAWEAD010000007.1 coordinate 292,062, forward strand.
TAAGAGTATGTGGTGGTATTTTTACCATCTACAGTGCCATTGTTGTTACTGTCTATTTCTTCAATTTTCGACACTAAAGATCCACTGGCGTTGTAGGAGTATGTGGTGACTTTTTTACCATCTACTATGCCGTTGTTGCCATTGTCCCATTCTGTAATGCTGGAAGAAGGTGGATTAAACTTTGATGTAATTGTGCCTCCAGAGTCACTCCCACCACCACCACAACCGGCTAGAAAAAAAACTGCTAGGAATACAAAACGATTAAAAATGTAATGAGACTTGATATTATGCAATTTCATTCTCCTTGTTTTTTCGCAGAACAGTACGTTTTTAGCCAGAATCGGTGACCAGCACAATAGGCAGAGTCTGTATAACAAGCGAGATACAGACTCTGTATAACAGGCGAAATACAGAATTTATTGCTAGGTTTTTTGGGCCATTTCTCTTTCTAACCGTCATATAGAGAGGCATCATGCGCTATGTCAAGACAAATGGAGCAGAATCGTAAAGTTCTGGCGGTACTTCCATGACCAAGGAAAGCAAAACAAACCGCACTTTAGCCCACCCCCAAATGCCCCGCCGCCTCCCCCGTGCAAATCCGGCCGAATCTGGAATTTCTACACTACTCCCTGGTCCAGCATCGCATTGACCACCTTCAGGAAACCGGCGATATTGGCGCCGGCTTCGTAGTTGCCGGGTTGGCCGTATTCCTCGGCGGCCTGCAGACAGGTCTGATGGATCGACTTCATGATGTGGCGCAGCCTGTTGTCTACCTCCTCGCGGGGCCAGTGGAGGCGCATGGAGTTCTGGGCCATCTCCAGGCCGGAGACCGCCACCCCGCCGGCGTTGGCCGCTTTGCCCGGGGCATAGAGGAACTTTTCGGCCAGAAAGATATCCACCGCCTCGGGGGTGGAGGGCATGTTGGCCCCTTCGCAAACCAGCATGACGCCGTTCGTCACCAGGTTGCGGGCGTCGCTTTCGTTGATTTCGTTTTCGGTGGCACAGGGGAAGGCGCAATCGGCCCGGTGGTTCCAGAGCGGATTGAACTGCCGGCCGGGTTCGACCGGCTGATAAAAGGCGTTGGGATAGACCGTTGGATACTCTTCCAGGCGGCCGCGCCGCTGGTTTTTCAATTCCTTGATATACTCCAGTTTGCCCCGGTCGATCCCCTCCTCGTCGAAGATGTAGCCGGAGGAGTCCGACATGGTCAGCACCCTTCCCCCCAGTTCGATGATCTTTTCGGCGGTATGCTGGGCGACGTTGCCGGACCCGGAAATCAGGCAACTCTTGCCCTCCAGCACCTCGCGGCGGGTGGTCAGCATTTCGACCGCGAAGTAGACGCAGCCGTAACCGGTGGCCTCCGGGCGAATCAGACTGCCGCCCCAGTTCAGGCTCTTGCCGGTCAGCACCCCGGTGAACTCGTTGGCCAGCTTCTTGTACATCCCGAACAGGTAGCCGATCTCCCGCGCCCCTACGCCGATATCGCCGGCCGGGATGTCGGTGTCGGGCCCGATATGGCGGTAGAGCTCGGCCATGAAGGACTGGCAGAAACGCATCACCTCATAATCGCTCTTGCCCTTGGGATTGAAGTCGGAGCCGCCCTTGCCGCCGCCCATGGCCAGGGTGGTCAGGGCGTTCTTGAAGACCTGCTCGAAGGCCAGGAACTTCATGATCCCGATATGGACCGAGGGATGAAAGCGCAGACCACCCTTGTACGGCCCCAGGGCGCTGTTCATCTCCACCCGAAAGCCCCGGTTGACCTGGACCTGCCCCTGGTCGTCCACCCAGGGCACCCGAAAGATGATGACCCGCTCCGCCTCGGTGAGCCGCTCCAGGATCGCCTCCCGGCGATAGGAACGGTTGCGCTCCAATACCGGCTGCACCGAGTCCAGCACCTCCTGAACGGCCTGGTGAAATTCGCGCTGGCCGGGATCTCGCCGGTGGATCAGGTCCATGATTTCATCGCTCATCGTCTGCTTTCCTTTTCCTTGTCTTGGTAAATTACCCCCCGGGACTCGCGGCCGTCGACCTTGACCACCAGCGGCTTCTCCAGCCGGACATGGCGCAGGAATTCGGTCTCCGCCAATGCCGGCTGCCGCTCCAGCCAGTCCCAGTCGAACCGGTCCCGCTCCTCGTTCACGGTCAGGTAGGGAATCCCCAGGGAGGTGATGTTATGGAAGAAATGGGTGCCCTGCGAGGAATCGGCCGCAAACCGTGGGCCCCGCAACTCGATCATGGCCCGCACGCCGGAAATATCCGCCCAGGTTACCGGCACGCCCAGCCAGTGGTCCAGGGAGCCCCAGCGTCCGTAGCCGACCAGGAGATAGGGGCGCTCCTCTTCCTGGAGCCGCAGGTTGAGCCGGCCGATTTCCCGGGCGATCTCCAGGCTGTGGGCGACATCGAAGGATTCCGGCCGAGTGTATACGATATCGCTGATCCCCCGGGTTACCCCGTGGCCAAGGGCCTCACTGGAGCTGCAGAAGGCTTCGGCCGTTTCCGCAGGGGAGATCTCCACTTCGAACAGTTCACTGCCCCCGGCCAGGGGACGGATCTGCAAAAAATAAAGGGCTTCGAGCTTGCCGTCCCGGTCCAGTTCGGCGGCGAACTCGATCTCCACCTCGCCGCCCATCCCGCGCCGGCCCAGGGCCAGAAGTTCGACCAGCCAGGTGGCCAGGGTCCGGTCATATTTCAACAGATTGGCGAAGGTCAGGAGCCTTACCCCGCCGCCCTGCCCGTCCCGAATGCGGCCCTCCTCGGCCAGGTAACCGCTGGTCAGATGCACCAGCGGCGCCTCGTCGGCCGCCTCGTCAAGCGGACGACTGACCAGGTTGTCGTCGGCCATCCTGATCTCTTCGGCCCCGCCGGACATCTTCAGGGCATAAAACCGGCGCTGGCTGTTGGCCAGGGTCTCCTCGACCGTCGAGAACTGCGGCAGGGCCTGGGGATGGTGGGGGGAAAAGCGCAGACACCGGCCTCCCTCCACCACGGTCTTGCCGAAACCGAGGGCCAGCTGGACCACGCCCTCTTCCGGTTTCATCGGGGGTACGGGATAATAGTTGCGCGACATGGCCACTCCGGAGAGAGCCGGATAAAAATAGTCGTCCCGGACCCGACCGACCAGTTCCTGGATCAACACCCCCATGCCGTCCTTGCCCTCCTGCTGCACCGTCCTGGCAAAGGCGCGGGGCCCGCGGAAATAGGCCGAGGCGTAAACCAGGCGGACCGCGTCCAGCAGTTGCGCCAACCGCACCTCCGGGTCGGGGTGGTTGTTGGGGATCATATAGGTCGAATAAAGCCCGGCGAAGGGGCGGAACCTGGCATCCTCCATGATCGAGGAGGAACGGACGGAGAGGGGGAAACGGACCTGGTCCAGGAGCCGGCGCAGGGTCTCCACCAGCCAGGCGGGCAGCGGGGCGCCGCGAAAGGCCGCGGCAATCTCGGCATCATCGCCGCCCGCCCGGAACCGCCTGAGACCATGGGCCTCGACAAACTCGTCAAAACCGCTGGTGGTGATCACATAGGTCCGGGGCACGAACACCTTGAGCCGATCGCTCCAGCCCTGACCGGCGGTTTCCCGAAGGTAGCGGGAGATGAAGGCCAGCCCCAGGGCCTTGCCGCCCATGATGCCGTCGCCGATGGTGAGGAAATCCATGATCTCGGCGTCGAAATCCTCCCTGGGAAAGGGGATCGCCACCCCCTGCTGCCGGTGCCGCCTCAAGGAGCGGATACAGGCGACCAGATACTCCCGCAGCGCCTCGCTGTCCGGGAAGTTGCCGACCTGCTGCTCCCGCAGTTTCGAGGCGACCGTCACCTCGGAACGGGCCATGATCCAGTTGGAGAAGTGGTTGCGCTGGGCGTGGAAGAGCAGGGAATCGGCCGGGATCTCCTCGATCATCCTCTCAAAGCGGAACAGATTGGAGGCCCGGCCCAGGATCTCGCCGCCGGAGCTCCGGAAGACGAAGTCGCCGAAGCCCAGCTGGTGCAGAAAGAACTCGTGCACTTCCAGTTCCAGGCCGCCCTCTTCCTTGGCCGCGAAGGCGGCGGGAATCCGCCGGGCCTCCTGGCGATGCCCGGCCTCGGTGCTGAGCAGCAGCAGGGGCAGGTCCGGATGGTCCCGCCGCAGCTTGCGGAGGAGGCGCAGGCCGGCTTGCGGATCCTCCTCGCCCTTCCTGGGAAAACTGGTATCGGAAATCACCCCGTGCAGATAGGTCCGGTAGGTGCGGCAGATCTCCAGGGCCGCCTCGTAATTATTCGCCACCAGGATCTTGGGCCGGGCCCGCATCTTCAGGAGCCGGTGCTCGTCGGTCAGACTCTCGTCCAACACCGCCTGGGTCTGGGCCATGACCTCCCGGAAGATCAGGGGCAGGAAAAAGGAGCGGTAATGGGGTGAATCCTCGACCAGCAGGAGTACCCGAACCATGGCCCGGGCCGTGTCGTGGTCCGCGTTCTGACAGTCCTCCACGCTCTTGATCAGGGCCAGGAGCAGGTCGGGATCGTGGTTCCAGACGTAGACATCGTCGATCCCGCCGCGATCGGCGGCAGCGGCCAGGGGCAGGACGTCGCGCAGTTGGTGGACCAGCAGGATGACCGGCAGGTCGGGCTGTTCCGCCTTGATCATCCGGCCCAGGGTGAAACCGTCCATGTCCTCGACCTGGGGCAGGGTGATGACCAGATCGAAGTGGCGGCCGCGCACCAGGTCGATGGCCTCGCGCCCCGAAGCGGCCCGGCTCATCCGGGGCGGCTGGCTCAGGTTCAGCCCGTGGTACTGGTTGATCACCCGCGAGGCGAAACTGCCGTCCTCTTCCAGGATAAAGGCGTCGTAGGGGGTCAGGACCAGCAGGATCTCGCTGATCCGGTTCTGCATCAGGTCGTGATAAACCTGAAAATTGGCCTCGAAATCCTGCAGGTCGGTACCGGTATCCAGATCCGGAACCTTGTGTACCGCCGCCTTTCCCGATTGCGAAGATTCAGGCGTCATGGGAGCGGAATTTCCCTGAAGGTAACGGCCGGCAAACCGGCCGGCGGGTTGCTTCTATGCTAGGCAAATTTGTGAAAGCCATAACCTGATCGCCGAAAACCTCTTTTCATTCGCAAATCGGATTACCACGCCGGCGTGGATTAGTTAAGATCAAGGGTCTTAAATTGACCTGCCTGAGATCGGCTCGGATTAATAAATTCACCGTAATAGTTGGTGGTAATTGCCGCCCCGCCATTAAAGCTCCGGGGTTCCTTCCGGAATCGATTTGCTGTACTCCTCCAGGTAGGGCGCGAAGAGATGCTGAATATGCTGAAGGTGGTCCTCGATGACAAAATTGATCGTATGGGTGAAGACATCGAGAACGATCACCGCATTGATGGAAGAATCCGTCCGGGTGGCGTTACGCAGCCGTTTGGCGATGCTGATATTCAGAATATGCATGTTCTCATAAATCCGGGTCAGACCGTGCAGATCGCAATCAACCTCCTTGCCCAGTTTTTTCAAAAAGTATTGGGCCAGGAGATACATGCCGGTGGCCCGGAAGATGGTTTCCTCTCCGGAAGCCAGGGGCAGGTGATAGCGGGCCATGGGCTTGAAATAGTTGCAGTGGGGGCAACCGCTGGTTGAGATCAGCAGTCCGACCAGCGCGCTGATAGCCTTCTGGGCCTCGATCTTCTGGACGATCCGGCGTTCAACCGTAACCACTTCAAGATCCACCAGGTCATAAGACATGACGCCGTCGAAACGCTGCGCCACGTCGACCAGACAGACTGCCACCGGACAATGGGGGACGTCCTTGGGCTGCAGGGGACAATGGGGGCACTGCTCAAACTCCAGCCTGGTCCACTCGGGCAGATCATGGTCCGGGCGATTGATTAGTTCCAGGGAATGCGGATCAATCACCAGTTCGATGAGTTCCTCCCGCCCTTCTCCGAACTTGAAGATATATCTGATCTCGAGGTTTTCCATGGTCTCCAATTGAACAAATACCCGATTCATCGCCCCCGGGCGGGCGAACCGACCAGACGACCGGCAACCTGGCAGCGCCAGGCCTTAAGCTTTTTTACTCTACATGAAATAACCGTACCGCACCCACTTGTAAAAGAGCAGGGAAACGGTGACCAGCAGAGCAACCGCGGTCACCATCAGGCCCAGGTTTTTCCCGCTCCGGATCTTTTCTCGAAAAGCCGCATAGAGCGACAAGGCCATCAATCCCAGAGCCGCCGCCAGGAACCACTTTTTATGCGCCGGAATCCATTGCCCGATTCCCATACTGCCCAGACCCAGACCGGCCAGGATGAAGGAAACCTGTCAGCAGAAGGCGAAGACCGTCGCCGCCAGTACCGCGCCGATATTACTTAATTCTTTCTTCACTTCCCCTCCCCGCCGGAACCGCGTCCAGCCGTGTTTTATCGGCGCAACCAGGGGCAACCCCAAGAAATAGCGCTTCAGATCTCATCCGCCTCTTCCGGGGCGATTGAACGAGGCAACCGGTCAAGATCGAAACTCCGGGCGATCTTGACCCCGGCCTGGAAGGCCTGCCGATTCATGGTCTTGGTCCCGGCGGGAGCCCGGGACAGCACCGCCTTTTCCAGGCTTTTCACCCCGAGCAGGGGGCAAAAGACCGCAATGGCGCCAAGGGCCACCATGTTGGCGGTCACCGCCTTGCCGATCTCGTCGCGGGCGATACGGGTAAAGGGGATAGCAATGGAGCGGCTGGTCGGCACCTGCTCGACAAAGGTCGAGTCGACCAGCAGAAGACCGTCGGGCTTGAAGTCGTGGGAATAGGCGTCACAGGCCTCCTGGGTCATGGCCAGGAGAAGATCGACCTTGATGACCTTGGGGTAGTCGATGGGGTGATCGCTGACCACCACCTCGGCCTTGCAGCGACCGCCCCGCGCCTCGGGGCCGTAACTCTGGGACTGGGCCACCTGGCGCCCTTCGTAAAGGGCCAGAGACTCGGCCAGGATTACCGAGGCAAGGATAATGCCCTGCCCCCCCGAACCGCTCAGACGGATCTCGTAACGCGCCTCGGCCAGCTCGGCCCGCACCGCCGTCATTTACTCCGCTCCTTCCGGGCACCCTGCTTTTTCGCGGCCCGGGCCCGGATCTTGGCGTACTCTTCCAGGTAATCGGGCTTGTCGAGGTCGGCCAGGACCCCGATGGAGAAACGACCCTGCATCTCCTTTTCGCTCTTCTGCCGGGCACTGCTCACCGCCACCGCGCTGTCCCGCATCCATTTCATCATCTTGACCGGATCGCCCATGTCGTTGCGACGGCCGTACTGGACATGGCAGTTGGAGATGATCTCCACCACACTGAAGCCGGTCTTGGCGATGCCCTTTTCCAGCAGGTGATCGAGCTGCGGCACATGGTAAACCGTACCCCGGGCCACAAATGATGCCCCGGCCGCGACCGCCAGTTCGGCGATATTGAAGGCGTGCTCGACATGCCCGAAGCTGGCGGTGGTGGCCTTGGCCCCATAGGGGGTGGTGGGCGAGAACTGGCCGCCGGTCATGCCGTAGATCTGGTTGTTGATGATGATGGCGGTGAGGTCCATATTGCGGCGGGCGGCATGGATAAAATGGTTGCCGCCGATGGCGGTGGCATCGCCATCGCCCATGACGGCAATGTACCTTGAGTTCCGGGTTGGCCAGCTTGATGCCGGTGGCAAAGGTCAGAGCCCGGCCATGGGTGGTGTGCAGGGTGTTGAAATCGACATAGACCGGCATGCCGGCCCGAACAGCCGATCCCCGAGGCCAGGACGATCTCGTCCTTGTTCAGCCCGAGCGGTCGATGGCCCGGATCAGCGAACCCAGGACGATGCCGTTGCCGCAGCCCGGGCACCAGACATGGGGAAATTTTTTGTCATGGCGCAGATACTTGCGTTGTCGGATGCCGCGGCCATGGATTCGGGCATATATATTCCGTCTATACAGCTTAAGTCAGTTCTTCGTAAATCTGATCCGGGGTAATGCACCTGCCCGTCAATCCGGTTGAGCTTGGCCACCTTGGCGGTCATATTCACCCGTTTGACCTCGCGGCTGATCTGACCCATGTTCAGTTCCGGCACCAGAACCGCCCGGCATTGCCGCAGCACCCGATCCAAGGCTTTCTTGGGAAAGGGGAAGAGGGTGATGAGTTGCAGCAGACCGGCCTTAGGCCATGCTCGCGGGCCCGGAGGATGGCGCGCTGGGCGGCCCGGGACACCGAGCCGTAGGCGATGACCGCCATCTCGGCGTCGTCCAGCAGGATCCGGCGGGTCATCTGGATTTCGTCGGCCCCGTTGGTGATCTTGCGGAACTGGCGCTTCATGAAGTCGGCCACTTCCTTGGGCTGCTCGGTGGGAAAACCGCGCACATCGTGGACCAGACCGGTGACGTGGTGCCGGTAGCCGTTCGCCGAAGGCGGCCATGGGCGGCACCCCGCGGCTGTTGTCCTCATAGGGGTTGAACCAGTCGGGCGGTACCGTGGGGGCAATGCGGTCCACCACGTCAATATCGGAACTCTCGGGCAGGACCACCGATTCCCGGGTATGGGCCACCACCTCGTCGGAGAGGATAATCACCGGCACCCGGTATTTTTCCGAGAGGTTGAAGGCCTGGACGGTGATGGCAAAGGAGTCGCGGACCGAGGATACCGCCAGGACAATGATCGGATGATCGCCGTGGGTGCCCCAGCGCGCCTGCATGCACATCGCCCTGGCCCGGGCTGGTGGGCAGACCGGTGGACATGGCCGCCCCGCATGACATCGATCACCACGCAGGGCACCTCGGCCATGCAGGCGAAACCCAGGTTCTCCTGCATCAGGGAAAAGCCCGGACCGCTGGTGGCGGTCATCGCCTTGACCCCGGCCAGCGAAGCCCCGACCACCGCCCCCATCGAGGCGATCTCGTCTTCCATCTGGATAAAGGTGCCGCCCAGGGCCGGCAGTCGTTCGGACATGCAGCTCGCATGATCTCCGAGGCGGGGGTGATCGGGTAGCCGGCGAAGAAGCGGCAGCCGGCGGCCAAGGCCCCTTCGACGATGGCCTCGTTACCCTGCAGGAAGCGGCTCTTGCCGGTTATTTCAGTCACCATTTCTCTGCCTCCGCCGCTCAGGGTAGCGCTCCTCGATGGTGATGGCCAGGTCCGGGCAATGCGTCTCGCAGAAACGGCAGCCGATACAGGCCTCGGGGTTTTCGAGCACCGGCTTGCCGGACTCGTCGCGGCCATAGACTTTCTTAGGACAAAAGGCGATACAGAGGCCGCAAGCCTTGCACCAGTCGCGGTAAATGGTCGGGATATAAAGATGGATGCCCTGACTTTCCAGGTCAGTCCTGGCCTGCCAATAATCATCTTTCTTGCCGGCGCCGGGCCGGTCTTTGGTCTTGCTCTTGCGACTGACGGCCATGATTCTCCCCTGAAGCAATCAACTGGGTGGTGCCGGGAGACACTTGCGCCTCCTGGCTCACAAGCCATTATCCCCCCTAACCCTTCGAGAAACAAGGAGAAACAGAAATATCCCGAGACGCACCCCCGATCGTCACCTGATCCAGCCAGACCGGGAGATCACCTGACCTGGTCATTTTTTCCAGACATACCTTGGGCGGCTCAGGGAATAGACCCGATCGGGCCTGGGAAGCGACAGGGTAACCGGCTTCACTTTTGCCTTGGCAGGCGCCGCCAGAACCGTTGCCAGTCACGACGGTCGAGCCGACGCAACCCGGCTTTTTCCGCCAACAGCAGAGCCCGGCGATACTCTTCGCCGCTAAGGGGCCGGTCGATGGGCGGGAACTCCCCGGCCCGCCCGCAGGGATGGTACTGGTCCATCAGATTGAGATAGGTCGCGGGCGAGAGTTCCCTGGCGATAAAGCTCAGGATCTCGGCGGTTTCCGCCAGCCCGCCCGGCATCACCAGGTGGCGGACCAGCAGCCCCCGGCGGGCCAGGCCGGTTTCGTCCGGAACCAGCTCACCCACCTGCCGGTGCATTTCCCTGAGCGCCGCCCGGGCCACCGCCGGGTAATCATGGGCGCCGGCCAACCGCCGGGCCGTCTCCCCGGCCCAGAACTTGAAGTCCGGCATATAGATATCGATGATCCCGTCCAGCAACCGTAGGGTTTCGACACTGTCATAGCCGCTGCTGTTGTAAACCAGCGGCACCGTGAGCCCGCCGGCGATGGCTGCCGGCAGCGCCTCCAGGATCTGGACCACCACATGCGAGGGGGTGACGAAGTTGATATTATGACAGCCCTGGGCCTGGAGGAAAACCATCATCGCCGCCAGCTGCTCCGGGCCGACCTCCTCGCCCTCCCCAAGATGGCTGATCTCATAATTCTGGCAGAAGACACAGCCCAGGTTGCAGTTGCCGAAAAAGATGGTGCCGGAGCCCCCGTCCCCTACCAGCGGGCTTTCCTCGCCGAAATGAGGGGTGTAACCGGCCACCCGGGCCAGCCGCCCGGTCCGGCAGAAACCGGTTTCCTCCGCCATCCGGTTTACCCCGCAGCGCCTGGGACAAACCCGGCAGGAACCGAGCAACTCCAGCCCCGCCTTGATCCGGGCGGACAGTTCCCCGGATGCATGGAGGACCAGATAACCGCTTGGTCGACCGGCCTTGCTCATTCCTCCTCCTCAAGCCCTGCACGGCAACGGTTGGGGCGGTTCCGGCGCCAGACAATGTTGACCGGAACCGGAAGCCTGGTTCAGGCCGTCGCCAGTTTCGCCAAAGATTTTCCTGCAGGGCCGGTAAGATATGTTATAAATAATCCACTTATCAAGCCAAGACGATTTCAACCCCGGAACGATATGAGCTGGCTGAAAGTTACCTTCAATTCCTCGATCGGCAGAAAGACGGTGATGGCCGGAAGCGGTCTCCTGCTGGTTTTCTTTATTCTTGCGCACCTGTTCGGTAACACTCTTACCCTCAGGGGGCGCGCCGCTTTCGATTCCTATTCCGCCCACCTGCATGCCCTGGGCGGCCTGCTGCACCTGGTGGAAATCTTCCTGCTCCTGTTCTTCCTGTTCCATGTCGGCTTCGGTCTGTATCTCTTTTGGGAAAATCTCAAGGCCAAACCGACCCGCTACGCCATCAACAAGAGCGCCGGCGGCCGGACCTGGGGTTCCCGCACCATGCCGTACACCGGTCTCTTACTGCTGGTCTTTCTGGCCGACCACCTGACTCGATTCCACTTTGCCGCCCGCACCTCGATCAGCGAACTGGTCCGGGAGAATCTCAGCCGCCCCCCGGTGGCCATATTCTACGTCGCCTCCTTCATGGTCCTGACCCTGCACCTGAGCCACGGCCTCTGGAGTTTCTGGCAGAGCCTGGGGGTCAACCATCCCAAGTATCAAGCCTTTCTTGAGCGCGGCGCTTTTGCCTTGAGCATCTTCATCGGCACGCTCTTCTCCATAATCCCAATCCTGGCCTTGGCCTGGCCCGGTTTTCTCAGGTAAGAGGCAGGAAATGCAGCTGGACGCCAAAATCCCCGCCGGACCCCTGGCCGAAAAGTGGCAGCGCCATCTCTTTGAAAGCAAACTGGTGAGCCCGGCCAATAAACGCAAGTTCACGGTAATCGTGGTGGGCGGCGGCCTGGCCGGGGCCTCGGCGGCGGCGACTCTGGCTGAACAGGGCTACCAGGTCAAGAACTTCTGCCTGCAGGACACCCCGCGGCGCAGCCATTCCATCGCCGCCCAGGGCGGCATCAATGCCGCCAAGAATTACCGGAACGACGGCGACTCGGTCTTCCGTCTCTTTTACGACACCATCAAGGGCGGCGATTTCCGGGCCCGGGAGGCCAACGTTTACCGCCTGGCCCAATTGAGCAACAACATCATCGACCAGGCCGTGGCCCAGGGAGTGCCCTTCGCCCGGGAATACGGCGGGCACCTGGCCAACCGTTCCTTCGGCGGCGCCCAGGTCTCGCGTACCTTTTACGCCAGAGGGCAGACCGGCCAGCAACTCCTGCTCGGGGCCTACGGCGCTCTGATGCGCCAGGTGCAGGGTGGCCGGATTACCCTCTTTTCCCGCCGGGAACTGGTAGAACTGGTGGTCATCGACGGCCGGGCTCGGGGCATCATCACCCGCAACCTGCGCAGCGGCGATCTGGAAAGGCATGCGGCCGACGCGGTGGTCCTGGCCACCGGCGGCTACGGCAACGTCTACTTCCTTTCCACCAACGCCATGAGCTCCAATGTCTCGGCGCTCTGGCGCGCTTATAAGCACGGAGCGGGATTCGCCAACCCCTGTTTCGTGCAGATCCACCCGACCTGCATCCCGGTTCACGGCGAGCATCAATCGAAACTGACCCTGATGAGCGAATCGCTGCGCAACGACGGCCGGGTCTGGGTGCCGAAAACTCCCGGCGACCAACGTTCCCCCGACCAAATCCCGGAAGCGGAACGGGATTATTTTCTCGAACGTAAATACCCGGCCTTCGGCAATCTGGTACCCCGTGACGTCGCCTCGCGCAACACCAAGGAACAGTGCGACCAGGGCAAGGGTGTCGGAGAAACCGGCCGCGCCGTCTATCTGGATTTCGCCGAGGTGATCGCCCGCGACGGCGAAGCAGTGATCCGGAGCAAGTACGGCAACCTCTTCGATATGTACGAGCGGATCACCGCCAGAAATCCGCTCCGGGAACCGATGCAGATCTATCCGGCGGTCCATTACGCCATGGGTGGTCTCTGGGTGGATTACAACCTGATGACCACCATTCCGGGGTTGTTCGCCCTGGGCGAGGCCAATTTCTCCGACCACGGCGCCAACCGTCTGGGCGCCAGCGCCCTGATGCAGGGCTTGGCCGACGGGTACTTCATCATCCCCGCCACCTTGGGAAACTACCTGGCCCGGGTCGAGGCCGGCCCGCCCGCCCCGGAGCATCCGGAATTCGCCCGGGCCGAACAGCTTGCCGCGGCTCGAACCGCCCGGCTTCTGGGGGCCAAGGGGAAACGGACCGTTGACGACTTTCACCGGGAACTGGGGCACTTGATGTGGGAATACTGCGGCATGGCTCGAAATCGCCAGGGGCTGGAGAGCGCCGCTCAAAAAATCCCCGAGATCCGGGAAGAATTCTGGAACAACGTCCTGGTACCCGGGGCGGCGGCCGATCTCAACCAGTCGCTGGAACGGGCCGGGCGGGTCGCCGATTACCTGGAATTCGCCGAATTGATGGTGGCCGACGCCCTGGCCCGCGAGGAATCTTGCGGATGCCATCTGCGCGAGGAATACCAGACCCCAGAGCATGAAGCCCTCCGGAACGACGAGAATTTCGCCCATGTGGCGGTCTGGGAACACCGGCCGGGTCAAACCCCGGCCCGCCACCGGGAACCGCTCTCCTTCGAGAACGTCGAACCCTCCAGCAGGAGTTACAAATGACCATCGAGCTTAACCTGCGGATCTGGCGTCAGGCCGGCCCCGAAGGGCCCGGTGGCTTTAAGTCCTACCGTTCGGGGCCGATCTCCACCGACATCTCCTTCCTGGAAATGCTCGATATCCTGAACGAACGACTGGCCCTGGCCGGCGAGGAGCCGGTGGCCTTTGACCACGATTGCCGGGAAGGGATCTGTGGTGCCTGCGGCGCGGTAGTTAACGGCATTCCGCACGGCCCGGTCAAGAAAACCACCCTCTGCCAACTGCACATGCGTCATTTCCATGATGGCGACACCCTGGTCATCGAGCCCTTTCGGGCCCGCGCCTTCCGGCTCGAAAAAGACCTGATCGTCGACCGCGGTCCGCTTGATAAAATCATCCAGGCCGGCGGCTTCATCTCGGTCAATACCGGCTCGGCCCCGGAAGCCAACACGATCCCGGTTCCCCGCAGGGCGGCCGAAGAGGCCATGAGCAGCGCCGAATGTATCGGCTGCGGCGCCTGCGTCGCGGCCTGCCCGCATGGAGCCGCCATGCTCTTTACCGGCGCCAAGGTGTCGCAGCTGGCCCTGTTGCCCCAGGGGCAGCCGGAACGGTCGCGCCGGGCCCTGGCCCTGGTCCGAACCATGGACGGACTGGGTTTCGGCAACTGCGGCAATGAACGGGAATGCGAGGCGGTCTGCCCCAAGGGTATTTCGATCAGCAACATCGCCCGCCTGAACCGTGAGTTCCTGCGGGCTTCGTTTGTTTCGGAGGAGGAATAACTGCAGGACTGCGAGAAACCGACTTTCGACGTCCTGCGAATAGAATTCAAGAATCCGGCAGCCGATTGACCGGATCTGGGGAGTTGGCTGCCGCTCAGGCTGATGGACCCGATAAGCCCAGGTGCTCCGCGACCGGTCATTAAACCGATACCAAAGCAAAGACCGGCGGAGGGACGGATTTTATTGCGCTGGCAAAATTAATCTGTCCCCCATAATTTCTGCCCGGCGGCCGATCTATCTCACTGCAGGAAGCAGCTGCCGTCCCGGACTTCGATGGTCCGCCTGGTGTAACGGCAGCTTTCCGGATTGTGGGTGACCATGATGATGGTCTGCCCTTCCCGGTTCAGTTCCTGGAGCAGCGCCATGATCTCTTCCGAGGTGTGGCTGTCCAGGTTGCCGGTGGGCTCGTCGGCCAGCAGAATCGGCGGATGGTTGACGATGGCCCGGGCGATTGCGACCCGTTCCTGTTCCCCGCCGGAAAGCTGATCCGGCAACCGGTCGCCCTTGCCGGCCAATCCCACCCGATCCAACACCGCCCGGGCCATCTTATCCTGCCTGCCCGCCTTGATGCCGGTGATGGCCATGGGCAGCTTGATGTTTTCCAGCACGGTCAGATAGGGGATGAGCTGGAAAGATTGGAAGATGATGCCGATGTACTCGCTGCGGAAGTCGGCCCGCTGCTCGCTGCTCAGATTATAGAGATCCAGGGCGTCGACCACCAACTGCCCGCGGCTGGGATGATTGAGCCCGCCCATGATCGACAGCAGGGTCGATTTGCCCGAGCCCGACTGCCCCATGATCGAGACGAACTCACCGTCGTCGATGAAGAAGTCCATACCCTTGATGGCCTGAACCGTGGTATCGCCGCTCTGGTAATCCTTGCCGATATTGCGCACCTCGATGAGGTGGTTAACGTTGTCCACTTGCGCTGTTGCCATGTTGTTTAACTCCTTTTCCTTCCTTATCTCTCACTGCGTACCCTGTAAGCGGTTACAGGTGTTGCAGATGCGAGGCAGAGGCGGGTTCGCTATACTCTGGTATGCGAACCCGCCGATAATCCCCCGCGAGGGGGGATAAACTCAGCGGCTGCGGTGCCATATGATCGCTTACAGGGCACGCAGGGCCTCGGAGGGATCCAGCCTGCTTGCCTTCAAAGCCGGATAGAGACTGGCCAGCAGGCTAAGGGAGATCGACAACAGGATCGACACCCCGCCCAGGGTCAGATTGAAGCCGGCGAAGGAACCGTCCTTGATGACCAGGGGCATTACCCCCCAGGCCGCCAGGTTGCCGCCCAGATAACCGATCAGCCCGCCGACCAGGCCGACCAGCATGGCCTCCAGCAGGATAATCTGCATCACGTGACCGCGCCGGAAACCGATGGCCCGGAAGATCCCGATTTCGCGGGTCCGCTCGTTGACCGAGCCCATCATGGTGATAAAGACCAGCAGCGAGCCGATAAAGACCACCAGCACGGCGATGCCGTAACTGAAAGACTTGAAGACTTCGATGGACTGCATCTTCGACATCACCGCCTGGGTCATGGCGGTAACCTTGGCCTCGGGAAACTTGCCGGCGATCTGCAGCACCATATCGGAAATCGGGCAGCCCCGGCAGAAGGCGGCAATCTCCACCAGGGAGATCTTGCCCTCCTTACCCAGTACCTGCTGGATCTCGGCCAGATTGCCTACGATGATACCGTCCTCGGAGCCGCCGGTCGGGGCCAGAATCGCCGCCACCTTGAACTCACGCCCATGGATATCGACCCGGTCGCCGATCTTCAGTCCCAGGCCGGCCGCGGCTTCGGAACCCAGCAGCACCTCATGCGCCTTGGGGGTCTCGCCCTTCACCTGCCACCAGGTTTTAAGGGCCAGCTGATCCTCCATATTGGTGCCCATCAGCAGAACCTTGCGACCGTTGACCTCGGCCGGCCCCAGGACCTCGGGCACCACTGCGCCGAGATTCTTGTTGTTTTCGATCTCCCGGATCAGGTGTAGCCGCGACTCGTCCAGCTCGATGGTTTCGTAATTGACCCCGCCCACCGTGATGCCGCCGTAGCTCAAGGTGAGATTCTCGGTCTTCGGGACCATGACGATGTTGGCGCCGAACTGGTCCAGCCGGTCCTCGATGTCGCGGGACATCGATTCGGTGATCGAGAGCAGGGTGACGATGGTGGCGATGCCGATGAACAGCCCCAGCACCAGGAAGATCATCTTGCCCTTGCGGCGCTTGAGGTTGTTGAAGGATATATTATGGAGTTTCAAAGGAACCCTCCTTCTTGAGAATGGTCCGTCGTTGCCGGTGACTCATGCGGTTCAGGAGTTCCGCCGCCAGCCCGTCCCGGTTGAAGACCGACTGAAGATTGTCGGTGTCGGTCATGTTGCGGTCGAAGGTGACCACCAGCCGGGTGTCGTGGTTGTCGGCCACCACGGTCCGCACCCCGTGCAGCCCGTTGATTTCCTTGACCACTTCCGGGGACCAGGCCCCGGTGTCGGCCAGCTTGTAGATGGCGTCATCCAGGTTTCTGGTCGAAAAATAGTCGACCGCCCGGGGCAGGCCGATCGCCCCCAGACCAATGATAATGATCGCGGCAACCAGGGCGGCGGCGGAGCCGAAACTCAAACCCCGCTTCCGTACTCCCAGTACTTTCTCGCGCTTGACCCGATATTTTTCCAGATCGTATGGCATCAATCTCCCATCCAGCATGTTTTTACTCTGAACCCGGGTGGAGCCCGGATCTTCCAACACTCTAGTTAGTGTCCATCCGGAAACGGTCTTTTAGCCCGATACCTGCGTTGCTCCGTTGCCGAAAAATGCTCACGTACCCGACGTACGCTCCGCTTTTTCGCCGCTCTCGCGCCTTGGTCTCGAACAAAAATCCTCGTTTCCGGATGGACACTAGTTACGCCCCATGCGCATGAAACGGCGGCGCAGTTCGCGCCAGGAATCGGCCACCGGATTTGAGCCTCCCAGGTTGCAGCAACCCGGCCCGGAACCAAATCCCGAATCACGCCGGAACAACCGGGCCTCCCGACGGGGCAGGGCCTGGATCTCCACCACCCGGGCGGGATAACCGCAGGCGGTAACCGCTTTAGCCACCGCCACCGGGGTCACCTCAAGATCGTGGTCAACCGTCACCCGGCCGGCCGCAAAATCGGCGGTCAGCCCCAGAATCCCGGGAATCTTCCGCAGTTCGGCGTCGATCACCCTAAGACAGGCGCCGCAGCTGAGTTTCTCCACTTTCAAGGTAGTCCGACCTATTCTAGCGCCCGGTTCCCCGGCCAGTGAAGTCATGGCGGGCCAGAAGAGCAACAACGAAAGAACCATCGCCCACCATGAATACCTGCGTATGCCAAACTTTTTTCTCATATCCATGCCTTTATAACGCCTGGAATCCTCACCCCTGGCCGGGAGGCTGAGCAGGGAATGCACAACCGCCGGAACCGCAACCTCTCCCGCAGCCGTATCCACCCGCACCGGCGGGACCGGCAAGCGGCGCCCCGGCAATACCCGCTGCGGCCACCCGCGCCGGATAACCGACCTGGGTGACCAGTTCCGCCAACCGTTCGCCGGAAAGTTCAGCGGTATGCTTGACGGTAACCAAGCCAGTGGCCAGATCGGCGGTCATTCCTACCGTGCCCGGATACTTACGCAATTCACTTTCGATGGTTTGCAGGCAGGAACCGCAAGACAGGTTCGATACCTGCAAGGTGGTTTCACTGACGTCACCGGCGGCGATCCGCCGATTGCCGGCTACCACGAAGGTAATACTCAGGGCGACCAGAATCGCCGCAACTCCGGAAATTACACCAATCATTGCCTTGCTTTTCATTCCTCTCCTTACCCCTTTGAATAATCTTGATTAGTTCGCCACGTAATCCGCCATTTCAAAAATCATCTTCCCTTCCTAACCTGAGCACGATCCGTGCCAGTCATTACCGGTATTGCTTTGCCGCCGGGAGACTAGCATCACTGAGAATACGACCGATACAATCACCCGTCATTGCCTGATCCTCTCAAGAATATTCTTTACCAAAATGGTGAATATTCTACAGCTTTAAAACATGGGCATAAGCGACAAAGCATTTACAGGACCGGGCGCCAATGGTATCCGACCTTGGATCACGTTTTTGAGGTTCAGCGATAGAATAGCCGGTGCCGATCCTTGAGATCGGCAAAGCCATGCCTTTATACCGTTTAAGGTCGGCAAACAACTGCTGCCGGTATAAGGAATAGCTACCATCCGCACTGACAATCAGTTATTATTATCTCGTTTGCCAAATACAAAAATAGAATGCCGGGTTTCAGCGCTTTGGCGGGCAAAACCACCATCGCCTGATAAATTATCGGCTGGATTTTTCTACCAGAAAATTTAAGGCTACCGATGGGAAAATGGAATCATAGCAGAAATTTACTGGTCAATCTGTCGCTCAACTGGAAATTCACCCTGATTGTCTTATTGCCGCTCTTGCTGATGGGGATCGTCACTATCCTGACTATTGAAAAGAGCCTTTCGCGCCACTTCCATCAAGAGTTATTGGAAGATGCATACGCCATAGGTGACACACTGGCCGCCGACACTTCCTACCATTTGCTGGAAAACGACCGGAAGGGGGTTCGAAACCTGCTCGAAAACGCAGTCAGCATGGAAAAAGAGCTGATTTACATCTACGTGACCGGACCTGACCACAAGCTGATCGCTGAGACTTTCCCCCGCGGAATCCCCGCCTCCAGCCTGAAAGGCAACCAGACCTCTCAGCTTCCCGAAAGCGCCCGGAAAACCCTGCCGCCAAAAGGAGGCGACTTCCAGGAAATCACCATCCCCTTGCGCGGCGGCAAACTTGGCGATATTCACGTAGGATTTTCCGAAGCCTCCTTCCAGGATCAGATCAGTCAGGCCAGAAACGAGGTGATCTACATCACCCTGTTTATCTCCATTCCAGGCCTGGCCGCCCTGCTGATCCTGATTCGCCTGATTACCAGACCCCTGGCCAATCTAACCCGGGCCGCCGACCAGATCAGCCAGGGCCAGCTTGAGGTGAGACTATCCACCAGTGGCGATGAATTCGGCCAGCTGGCCATAGCCTTCAACCACATGGCCGAAAAATTAAGCAATCAGCTGAACCGGCGGGAAGAAGCGGAAAAAAACCTGAGGGAAAAAGAATATCTCTACCGCACCCTGGTTGATAATATCGACCTTGGCGTCATCATGATCGATAAAGACTTCCAGGTGCTCCTGGTCAATGCGGGACTGGGGCGGCTTTTCAACCTGGCTCCCGAAGAATTCATCGGCAGGAAATGCTACGAGATCTTCGGGAAACACGATAAAAATTGTAGCCACTGTCCGGGATCCAAGGCCATGCAACTCGGTCGGGCCGAAGAGGCCGAAAACGGAGCCGACCTTGACGATGGCACTCATCTGCAGGTCCAGATCAAGGCCTTCCCGATCCGGGATGACCGCCGGGAAGTCAACGGATGCATCGAAATCATCAGCGACATCTCCACCCGGAAGCAGATGGAAGACGAGATGCAGCGGATCAAAAACCTCGAGACCATCGGACAGCTGGCTGGTGGTTTGGCCCACGACTTCAACAACCTGCTGACCGCCCTGATCGGCAACATCGAACTGGCCAAGGCCTCGATCCCCCAAGACAATAGTGCCCGTCCCCGGCTTGAGGCGGCGGAAAGCGCCTGCGACCAGGCACGCCGGCTGACCAATCAGCTCCTGACCTTCGCCAAAGGCGGCATGCCGGTGAAGAAGATAACCCGGCTGCCGGAACTAATGAATGAAGCTAGTCACTTCACCTTGAGCGGGACCAATTTGCATTATGTGCTGAACGCCCCGGACCAGATCTGGCCGGTGGAAATCGACGCCAACCAGATGACCCAGGTCCTTCACAACCTGCTGATCAATGCCAAGGAAGCCAGCCACGACAATCCGGCCGGCAAGATCTTCCTGATCGCCGAAAATTTTATTCTGGAAGGAGACTCGACACTGCCTCTGCCGCCCGGCCGCTATGTCAAGATCACCGTCGCCGACGAAGGCGGCGGAATCAGAATGGAAGATCGGGACAAGATCTTCCATCCTTACTTCACCACAAAGAAAATGAGTAACAGCCGGGGCACCGGCCTGGGTCTTACCATCTGCCATTCCATCATCCACAAACATGGCGGGCATATCACCGTGAGCTCGGAAGAAAAGCGGGGCTCGATTTTAACCATCTACCTGCCGGCGGCCAAATCAGCTCACCTTCCCTCGCCGGGCAACAGTCAATCTCTTTCCAGTCCGGCGCCGAACCAGCCGGGCAACCTGCGCATCCTGCTCCTGGAGGACGAGGAGGTGGTGGCCCATATCGCCACCGGTTACCTGGCTACTCAGCACCATCACTGCGAAGTGGCCCGAACCGGCCAGGAGGCCTTGAAAATGGTCCGGAAATCCCTGACCGTCGAGCAACCTTACAATCTATTAATTCTCGATCTGACCATCAGGGGAGGAATGGGCGGCGAAGAAGTGCTGAAGCAAATCCGCCGCCTCCAGCCCGATATCGCCGCCATCGTCTCCAGCGGTTATGTCGGCGATCGGATCATGGTCAACTATCGGGAGCACGGCTTCCAGGCCGCTCTGCCCAAACCCTTCAACCTGAAATCGCTTCTAGCCGCCATCGACCAAGCCACATCGACGACCTGAGCTACAATGCTCCCGGTCAAACCGGAATCAACGGCAGGTATTCCGGACGCCAGCCCATCCTCTCGATCAGCTCGGTAAGTTTATCGACCCGGTTTTCATGCCAGAAGGAACTGTACAGGCAAGGTCGGCTGACGCCCCGGGCGATGGCCGTTCGACCCACCGCCACCGCCACCCGCAGACACACCTCCCGCAGTTGGGAAACCGGCGGGTAGATGATCCCCCGAGCCAGATCCGCTGCCGGTACCGCTTCGGCCACGGCATGGGCGGCGGCGGTGAAGAATTCCGGCAACACCTCCCGAGCCCCGGCGGCCAATACCCCCAGCCCTACTCCCGGAAAGACGAAAACATTGTTGCCCTGGCCGATACGTACCGGTCCCGAGCCATAGTCCACCGGCGGGAAAGGGCTGCCGGTGGCAACCAGGGCCGCGCCGCCGGTCCAGGCCAGGATATCGGCCGGGATAGCCTCGGCGTTATCGGTCGGGTTACTGAGCGGCATGATCACCGGTCTTGTGGTATTGGCCGCCATCGCCTCCACCACCTCCCGGGAAAAAGCCCCGGCCTGTCCGGATGTGCCGATCAATACCGTCACCCCGGCCTGCCGCACCACATTGATCAGGTTGTTGTCTTTTTCGTCATTAAGCCAGGGAAGCTCACCGGGTTCCTTGGCAAAATGGACCTTGTAGGGCTCCAATTGGCGGCTGGTGGTGACCAGCCCCTTTCGATCCATGGTATAGATCCTTCGGCGGGCCTCGGCTTCCGATAAACCATACTCCCTCAATCCCAGCAGCAACTGCTCGGCCACGCCGACGCCGCCGGCCCCCGCCCCGCTGACCAGAAATATCTGGTCAGTCGCTTTCTCTCCTTTGACCTTCATGGCGGCCAGCACCCCGGCCAGGGTCACCGCCCCGGTTCCCTGAATATCATCGTTGAAGGAGATCAGGTCGTGCAGGTAAGTGTCGCGTATGGCGAAGGCGTTCTGCTTGGAGAAATCCTCCCACTGACAAAGGGCGTTGGGGAAGATGGCCCGGAAAGCCCGGGCGAAGCGGCGAACGAACTCGAGATATTCACCACCGGTCAACCGCTCGTGCCGCCACCCCAGATAGAATTCATCCTCCAGCAAAGCCCGATTATCGGTACCGACGTCCAGCGAGATCGGCAGACAATGCCAGGGGGCAATACCGGCCCCCTGGGTATAGAGCATCAATTTACCCAGACAGATGGCGATACCGCCGGCCCCCTGATCGCCGATGCCCAGAATACCCTGGTTGTCGGTGACCACCGCCACCCGGATATCCCGGTGCAGGTATTGACGCAGGATATCCTCGGCGCTGTCGATATTGCCGGGATAGAAATGCAGGCCG
Organism: uncultured delta proteobacterium; assembly: GCA_963807225.1. GTDB lineage: Bacteria > Desulfobacterota > Desulfobulbia > Desulfobulbales > JAGXFP01 > JAGVGT01. The sequence continues at coordinate 314,193 of CAWEAD010000007.1, forward strand.
TTGGCGGTACGGAACATGGACGAATAGTTCTGACAGGCCAGCCCCACGGTGGGGGTGTAGATGATCCGCATGTACTTCTCGATATCGCTGGCGATCAGGGCGTGGGCCAGGGTGGCGTTGCGGTCGAAAAGCGCGCGGATATAGATGAACCTGTCGATATCGCCGGCCATGCAATCGACCTTGCGGGCCGAATCTTCCACCTGCATGTGCAGGGGGCGGGTGGCCGGCGGCAGGCTGCCGAGCAGCCCCAGTTTGATCCTCTCCTCCTCGCTGAAGGCGGTGCCCTTGCTGATGAAGTTGTGGTTCAGCACCTGGCTGCCCCGGCAATAGACCAGGATCTCGGCGGTCCGGCCGTATTCGTCGTAGCGCAACCCGTATGAAGTATGAGACATGTTTAATCTCCGAGGATCGAATAATTTACGGAACCCGCCCCGAGGATCGACCTGAGGCATTCAAATTTCAAACCAGCATTCAGGAGCCGGAAATCGGAAGAAAAGCCAGGTAACCGGCATTCCGAATCCTGAATTCTGACTCCTGATTCAGGGTCGGTGATCTCCCGCAAGGCTTTATGCCTTCACCACCGTCATTCCGCCGCGCCTGGTCCGGGAGGATCGCCGCTTTTGTCCAGCAGGGTGCAGAATGCCGCCCCTTCAACGGATGAGCAGCTGCGGATCACCACCCATTTAAGCAGAATCGGGGTCATGACGGTAGTGACGAAGGCCATCAGGACCAGGGCCGAGAACTGATTGGTGGTCAGCAGCGGCTCGGTGATGATCCCCGAGGCCAGGAGTTTGTCACTCAGTTGCAGCGCCACCGAGGCAATGACCAGTTCCACGGCGCCGCGGCCGTTCATGCCGATTCCCACCACCGCGGACTCGGTCAGATCCTGGCCGGTAAGCCGGGCGCCCAGGCCGCAGCCCAGGACTTTGCCGATAATGGCGACCAGGGTCAAAGCCCCGGCCAGAGCCAAAAATTCGCCGGACCAGGTGATTTTCAGGTGAAAGCCCAGGGTGGCGAAAAAGATCGGCGTCAAAAAACCATAGCTGATGCTGAAAAACCGGTCATTGAGCAGTTCGTAGATCCGCTGGTCCATGATCTCCCGCCGCACGAACTGCCCGGCCAGGAAGGCGCCGATCACCAGATGGAGACCGGCCTTTTCAGCCAGCAAGGCCATGACCAGGGCGACGATCAGGGCGAAAGTGAAGGCCTTGCCGCCGGAGTCGGTCAACCGTCGGGTCAGGTGCGGCATAATGAATTCGCCGACTAAAATGGTGAAACCGAAGAACAGCCCCACCTTGGCCAGGAGCAGGAGCAGGGCACTCGGCGCCACGGTGCCGCTCTCGGCCAAACCCAGCAGGACGCCCAGGGTCACCAGGGAGAAAATATCGTCGGCGATAGCCGCCCCCATGATGATGTGGCCGACATTGGAGTGGTGGATTTGCATGTTCTGCAGGATCACGGCCTGCACGGCGATGGCGGTCACCGACAAGCCCATGCCGACGAACAGGGCTTGAAAGATCGTGGCGTCAAACAGCCTGGCGGTGAAATAACCCAGGACGAAGGGCAGTACGAAGCCGCCCACGGCGGTGGCCAGGGCCGGCCGGATGTGGTTGAGCAACAGCCTGGGATCCATCTCCATGCCGGCATAGAACATCACGAAAAAAATCCCTAGATCGGCCAGCAGTTCGATCTGATCCGAGGTCTGCACCACATTCAGCAGCGCCGGGCCCAGGATCAGGCCGGCCATCAGTTCCCCCAGCATTACCGGCAGGCCGAAACGGGAAAAGATATAGCCCAGAAACCAGGCGGCGCTCAGAATGATCAGCAAATTGACGATCAATGATTCCGAAATCATGACGTTCACCCGATCATTGACCAGACGTACGAGTTAATATCGCCCACCCGGCCCAAGCGTTTTTACTTCTGCTTACCGTCGAACTTCAGTCACTGACCCTTCGACAAGCTCAGGGTGAACGGAATTACTGTTATACCGATCTACCTGAGCCTGTTGAAGGATGGCACAAAGACATTTCGTCTTCGCACTTATTTAACCATGTTTTCATGTGCTTAAGTAAAACGCAATGATTGGCCCCAGAATGTGGCTGAAATTGTGTGGTATTCAGATTTTTACTTGGTTTCCATCCGGAAACTACGTAACTTGGCCGATTGGGCAAATTATATTCCATCGTCATGAATAAATGTTAAGTCTTACTGTCTAATCCCACAAATAATTCGAGCTCCATGAACCGTTGGCAAAATATCCTGGCGGCAAGCCTCACCGACCCCTCCGAACTACCCGCCCGTTTCCGGTTGGAGCGCGAAGCCCTGCTCCGGGTCGCCGCCCGCTACCCGATGCGGATCAATCCCTATTATCTGGGCTTGATCGAACGGGGCGACGACCCGCTGGGGCGCCAGGCCATTCCGGATCCGGCCGAACTGCTCGACCGGGTCTGCCCGGCCGATCCCCTGGCTGAGGAAAGCTTGAGCCCGGTGCCCAACCTGGTCCACAAGTACCCGGATCGCGCCCTCTTCCTGGTCAATTCCGCCTGCGCCATGTACTGCCGCTTCTGTACCAGGAAGCGCAAGGTCGGCACCCCCGGTTTCAGCATCACCGGGCAGACCCTGCAAGCCGGCCTGGCTTACCTGGAAAAGACCCCCGCCATCCGCGATGTGCTGATTTCCGGCGGCGACCCCCTGCTGCTGGACGATGACCACCTGGAATGGCTGCTGGAAAAACTGCGCCGCATCCCCACGGTGGAGATCATCCGGATCGGCACCCGGGTACCCTGCACTCTGCCCATGCGGATAACGGTCCGGCTCACCCGGCTGCTGAAGAAATTTCATCCCCTCTATATCAATACCCATTTCAATCATCCGGCCGAAATCACCGCCGAGGCCGCCCTGGCCTGCAGTCGTCTGGCCGACGCCGGCATCCCGCTGGGCTGCCAGACCGTACTCCTCAAAGGGGTGAACAACGACCTGGCGACCATCAAAAAATTGCTGCGCGGGCTTTTACTAATCCGGGTAAAACCCTACTATATATTCCAGGGCGATTTGAGCCGCGGCACCGACCACTTCCGCACTCCGATCCGTGAGGGATTGGCGATCATGCGCGGCTTGCTCGGCCACACCTCGGGCCTGGCAGTACCTAAATTCGCCCTCGACCTGCCGGGAGGCGGCGGCAAGGTGCAGCTTCTGCCCGATTATGCGGAGCCGGACGGACCGGTTCACACCTTCAGGAATTACCGGGGCGTATGCTACTCCTACCCCGACCCGGAATAGATTCAGGTTCGACAGGGCAAGGGAGACGAAAATGGAAAGAAAGATCCTGGTGGCGGTGGACGGTTCCAGCTACAGCAACAATACCCTGCAGTACCTTGGCAGCCTGTTCGCCCCGATCACGGAGATGAAACTGCATCTCTACTCGGCAATCAGTAGTTCCTCCCTGCCGCCGGGTAAGGAGTGGCTGGACGAGCTGGAATTGATGAACAGCCTGCCGCCCGCCGCCCAAAGGAAACTGCGCACCACCAGAACTTACATGAAGACCGCGATCGGTAAACTGGAACGGCTGGGTATCAGCCCCGACCGGGTCACCACCGAGGTCAGGCTGGCCCGCAGCACGGTAGCCGACGATATCCTGCACGAAGGCCGCCAGGGCTTGTACGACGCCATCGTCATCGGCCGGCGGGGTCTCACCAAGCTGGAAGAGATAGTCATGGGCAGCATTTCGGCCTCGCTTTTTGAAAGATCCCATGACGTGCCGCTGTGGATCATCGACGGCAAAGTCGATTCCCACAAATTCCTGGTGCCCATCGACGGTTCCTTTTGTTCGATGATGGCGGTGGATCATCTTTCCCACATCCTGGCCGGCTGCGGGTACTGCCGGATCACCCTCTTCCACTCCACCGCCATGCTTTCCACCGTCCGCGCCCTGGACCCCCAGGAACTATACGACCGCTTTGGCCGCGAGTGGTGCGAAGAGCACCTGAGCCGGCCCGACTCACTGTTCCACGCCCCCAAGCAACTGCTGCTGGAAAGCGGCATCCCAGAGGAAAACATCCAGTGGCTCCACACCTCCAAGGGCATCGAGGCGGGCCGCCAGATCCTGCGCCAGGCCCTGATCGACGATTACGGCACCATCGTCATCGGCCGTCGAGGCGAGGACGCTAAAAAGGGGCTTTTCCGGGGCGTTTCCGACCGGGTGGTCCAGATGGGAGAACAGGTGGCAATCTGGATTGTGGGATGAGAATTCGTTGAAAATAAATCGAAAAAACCTACTGCGTCTCAGCCTGCTTCTCCTCTGGGGTGTGCTCTTCACCCTGCTCCTGCAGCGCGACTATTTCATCCGCACTTTGGAGACCCGCGAGGCCCAAGTCATCCAGAAGGGTCGGGAGGAGAGCTTCTCCGGGGTCTATTTCCACGACGAGCGGATCGGTTATGTCAAGAACCGGATGGTGCCCAAAGACTCCGGTGGCTACCATCTCAGCCAGGAGGCTTATCTGCGCCTGAATATCCTTGAACAGGTCCATCCCGTTAATCTCCGGGTCGAAGCCGACCTTGAAGACGATCTGAAGCTGCGTGATTTCGACTTCGAGCTGACCTCGCCCTTCTATACCATGCGCGCCCGGGGCAAGGTGGAGGGCACCCGGGTAGATTTCACCCTTAACACCGGCAAGGAAGAGATCAGGGATTCGATTCAGTTGAGCCAGCCGCCTTACCTCTCCACCAACCGGCGCGGTTATCTGCTGACCCAGAATCTGGAAAAAGGCGACAAAGTCAAGTTACCTTATTTCGATCCGCTGTCACTGACCGGCAAGGATACGGTGGTCGAATACCTGGGCTATGACAAGCTGGTGATCAACGGCCGGATCCAGAGGCTGCATCGCTTCAGCGAGACTTTTTCCGGAGTCAGGATCAGCTTCTGGCTTGATGAAGAGGGCAAGGTTATCAAGGAACAGTCGCCGGCCGGTTTCGTCTTCCTGGCCGAACCCGAGTTCCGGGCCACCGATCTGCCGAAAATCGGCAAGGAAATCCTGAGCAGCGTTTCGGTGGTGGCAATCGGCAAGATGCCCGACGATTACGCCGGCCGCCGGGAATTAAGTTACCGGCTGACTCTGCCGGCTGACGCCGAATTCGACCTGAACCGGGACCGGCAGCAGCTGCATGGCACCGAACTGACCGTCCACCGTGAAGAACTGCCCGGCGCAGGGTCCAAAGCCTGCTCCGGACCACCGGAGGCCCTGGCCTCGACTCCTTACATTCAGTCCGGCAACAAGATGATCGGTGAACAGGTGTCGGTCATCCTCGGCGAGACCGGGAACGACCTGGAAAAAGTCAAGAAACTGTCGACCTGGGTCTACGAAAACCTGGAAAAACGCCCGGTCCTGGGGATCCCCGACGCCCTGACCACTCTCGACACCCGCCAGGGCGACTGCAACGAACACGCCGCCCTGTTTGCCGCCCTGGCCCGCCGGGCCGGCATCCCCACCCGGATCGCCGCCGGAGTCACCTATCACGCCGGAGCTTTCTATTACCACGCTTGGAACGAGGTCTGCCTGGACGGACGCTGGATCGCCCTGGACACCACCACCAACCAGTTGCCGGCCGACGTCACCCATATCAAGTTCGTCAACGGCGAGACCGACGAGCAGATTAAGATCGGCGCCCTGCTGGGGAGATTGGGGATCGAGGTGCTGAGCGATTGAAATCGCCCCGACTTCATTTCCGGGCAACAAGAATCGAGGTCCATGCAATTGGGGTTCGCAGGCTCACCCCAACCCACGCTAACCTGCCGACATGATGAACTTGCCTGGGAATCGCTTCCTGATTCGGGCCGGCCATTGTATATTTCAATAAGTCCCGAAAGGGAAAAAACAGGCCTTGCCAAACCCGAAAACCTTCACGGACCTCCTGCGCCCATGTCCGAGCAAACAGTGCCGACTACACATCCAGCCGCCATTGTCATCGAGTTCCTGACCAAACGGTTCGGGGAGTACAAGGCGGTCGACAACATTTCTCTCACTGTCCGCCCCGGCGAAATCTTCGGGTTCCTGGGGCCCAACGGGGCCGGCAAGACCACCACCATCAAGATGCTGGCCGGTCTCCTGAAGCCGGACCGGGGTCGAATCATGATTCTCGGCCGCGACCTGGCCCTGGAGCCGGAAATTTGCAAGCAGCAGACCGGCTATATCCCCGACCGGCCTTACCTGTATGAAAAATTGACCGGCGAGGAATTCCTCGAATTCATCGCCAGCCTCTACCGACTGCCCGAAGATGATTTCAACCGGCGGGTGGAGGAATACCTGCGCCTCTTCGATCTGACCGAGTGGCGCCACCACCTGATCGAAAGTTACTCCCACGGCATGCGACAGAAGTTGATCATCACTTCGGTCTTCATGCTGGCCCCGCCCCTGATCGTGGTGGATGAACCCATGGTCGGCCTCGACCCCAAAAGCGCCCGCATCGTCAAGGAACTGTTCAAAAAACACGCCCGCAGAGGCGGCGCGGTATTTCTTTCCACCCATTCCCTGGAGATTGCCGAAGAACTGTGCGACCGCATCGGTATTATCCTGCACGGTCACTTGCAAAGCCTGGGCACCATGAGTGATCTCCGCCGGGAATCCCGCCTGGAGGAGTCCGGCCTGGAAGACATCTTCCTGCAGTTGACCGGCGCCTACGAACTGCAGGAAGTGATCAACGCCCTGCGCCACGAAGCCGACTGACCGGAAGCCTTATTGCCAAGGGTGGAGAATGATGTTTATACTGTTTCATTCCGGCCTGATAAACTAGGCCCGGAGGAAATTTTCGGATCGTGATTCCTTTGATGGGTAATTTATTATAAGTGCTTTTCCTCCCATGCACCTGGTGGGACAACAATACAGGGGCCGGATGTACAACTCCTATTTCAACCTGAACGAGAACCCTTTTTCCATCGCCCCCGACCCGCGCTTCCTCTATATGAGCGAGCAGCACCGTGAGGCCCTGGCCCACCTGCTTTTCGCCCTGGAAACCGAAGGCGGCTTCGTGCTCCTGACCGGCGAGGTGGGCACCGGCAAGACCACGGTCTGCCACTGCCTGCTCGAACAGCTTCCAGGCGACCTGGACGTAGCCTTTGTCCTGAACCCCAAACTCACCGCCGGTGAGCTCCTGGCCACGGTCTGCGACGAACTGCGCATCGACTACCCGGCCGGAACCACCTCCGGCAAAATCCTGGTGGATAAGATCAACCGCTACTTACTGGCCACCCATGCCTCCGGCCGGAAGACCGTGCTGATCATCGACGAGGCCCAGAACCTTTCGACCGAGGTCCTGGAACAGATCCGGTTGTTGACCAACCTGGAAACCACCCAGCGTAAACTGCTGCAGGTGGTGATGCTGGGCCAGCCGGAACTGCGCGAACTGCTGGCCCGGCCCGAACTGCGGCAACTGTCCCAGCGGATCACCGCTCGCTATCACCTGGGCCCCTTGGAACGCGGCGAGGTGTCGGCCTATATCAATCACCGGCTGGCGGTAGCCGGCCACCGCAAAAAACTATTCAACGATCAGACCATCGGCCTGGTCTACCGTTATACCGGCGGCATCCCTCGATTGATCAACGTCCTTTGCGATCGGGCCTTGCTTGGCACCTACGTTCAAGGACAGGACAAGGTTTCGACCTCCACTCTGAAAACCGCGGCCCGCGAAGTCCTGGGGTCTGATATTGCTCCCCCGCCCAAGAGCCCCGGCCGGGGCCTGCGCCTGTTCCTGGCCCTGCTCTTTGCCGCCCTGGCCGGGGGTTGGCTGACCGTGGGCTGGCAATATCTGGAAAGTAAATCATCACCCATCCACCCTCCCGGCCCGGAGCAACTCCTGGATTCGCCCACCATCGTCGCCGAACCTCCTCCATTTACCTGGCCCGAGACCCTCGACCCGGACGCCAGCCGGGAAAGCGCCTTTGTCCGTCTCCTGGCCCTCTGGGGCATCGAATATTCCACCGGCACCAAGGCTTGCACCCAGGCAGAGGAGAATGGTCTGTCCTGTCTCCATCGGAGGGGCAACCTGGGTAGTCTGCTGCACCTGAACCGGCCCGCGGTTCTGTCCATGCTCAACCCCAAGGGTGAGGAATTCAGCGTGGCCCTGATCTCCATCGACCACGGGCTGGCCAACCTGGCCGTCGAGGACCGCGAAGTACAAATATCCACCGACCAATTGGAAAAAAACTGGACCGGCGCCTATATCATTTTATGGCGGACACCGGCTGGGTTCTCCCGAGTAATCCGACCCGACCGGGCGGGAGCGGACCGGGACTGGCTGGCAGCCCGCATCGCCGATCTCTTCGGCAAGGACCTGACCGGGGCCGACTTGGCCGTGGCGGTTGAGAAATATCAGCAAGCCGAAGGGATTCGGGCCGACGGCATAGCAGGTCCGGAGACCATCATTCACCTCAACACCAGCACCGGCCAACCGGTCGTGCTCCTCACCCGGAACTGACCATGTCCTATATCCTCGAGGCCCTGAAAAAATCCGACCGGGAACGCAAGCAGGGCAAAGTCCCTACTCTGGAAACCGTGCAGGATCGGAGCGAACTCCGACGCCATGGAATCCGGCCCCACTGGCCCATCGTTTTGTTCGGATTCCTGGTGCTCGGCGGCTTGAGTTTCAGCGCCTGGCTTTATTGGCCTGAACCGGCCCCGGCGCCAACCGCATCTCTGAAAACAAGCCCGCCCGAGGCCCCCTCCCCGGCTGATTCGACTCCGACCGTCGATACCACTGCCTCCCGGGTACTGCCGACCGAAGAAACCCAAAAACCCGGTCTGCTCGCCAACCAGGAGCAGACAGCCCCGGAAATAAACCCCGTCAAGACAACTTCTTCCAGCCCTGAACTCACAACCCCGGTCACTACAACAACATCAGACAATGTTCCCGCCGCCCCTCCCGAGGTCGAGAACCAGGAACCGGTGACCACTGACGAATCCGCCCCCGGCGACCAGGAAGAAAGGCAGTCTCCACCGCCCATCGACCAAAGTAACTCCGGAATCGTCAAATTCGAGAATCTGCCTACCGAATTGAAGGACGAGTTACCGGAGATCAAGATTGGCGTCCATCTTTACAGCGAAAACCCCGATGCTCGCCGGGCCAGCATCAATGGTCGTCTGCTACGCGAAGGTCAGCTGGTCGAACCGGGTCTGCACCTGGAAGAAATTACCCGACAGGGCGCGATTCTCTCTTTCCGCGGCCGTAAATTCAGTGTTGCGGTATTTCCCCACTGACCTTAACTGCTTTGACAGACGAACCTTATAAATCCTATAATCCGGTAGAGTCCTGATTCCCGGAAAGCCGAACCGGCCCGGTAACGCAGAACAAAAACAAGCTGGAGGACTCCAAGTGACAGGAAAGAAAAATGACCGGAAAGATCGCCGCCGCTTTCGACGCCATCGGTTGAAATCCAGCACCATCTCCATCAACGATAAATCCGGGGAGATCATCGATATCAGCATGGGCGGACTGGCTTTCAGCTACTTGGATCGTGGCGACTGGTCCTTCGAAAGCTTCGATCGGGGCATGCTCCTGGGTGAAAAAGATCTATGTCTTGAGGATATCCCCCTGAAGGTCATCTCTGACTGCGCCATCAACAGCGGCCTGTCGATCATCCGGCGTTGCGGGGTGAAATTCGAGAAACTGACCCCAAAACAGCTGGCCCAGCTGGAGTACTTCATCTGGGAGAACTCCTCGGCCAGGGATAAAGATGAAACCGGACCGGGCGAGGAATAAGGGAACGGAGTATCGCACCCGGTTGATCTAATGTTCTTGGCGGAATTGGTTGCATTTTATGTTCAAGCACACCCTGCTCTACCCATTCCGCTGCTCGGCCCGGAACCGCTTTTTCCCTCCGGGCCGTTTCCCCGGTAAAACCCTGTTCGCCATACTTTTCAGCCTCTCACTCTGCCTGGTGCTCTACCTGGTCTCGGTACGAGTCGTCGGTTACTTCCACCGCCAGGATGAACTGGGCATCATTCTCAGCCTGAAGATCTTCCAGATGGCCTGGATCATCCTCTTCGCCATGCTGTTCTTTTCATGCATGGTCACGGCAGTTTCGGCCATGTTTCTCTCCCAGGACAACGAGATCGTCTGGGCTGCCCCGGTCTCGCCGGCCTCGCTTTATCGGATGCGCTTCACCACTACTTCCATCTATACCTCCTGGATGATGATCGTCTTCTCACTGCCGATTTTCGCCGGCTACGGCAAAGTCTTCCAGGCCGGCTGGGCTTTCTGGCTGCTGCTGCCGCTGGCGGTGGTGGCCACCGCCGCCGTGGCCACCGCCGCCGGGACCATCGTCACGGTAATTCTGGTCAATCTCTTCCCGGCTCGACGGACCAAGGATATCGTCCTCTACCTTTCCCTCTGTTTCGGGATCTTCATCTACATCGTCTTCCGCCTGCTGCGCCCAGAGGAATTGGTTAACCCGGAACGCTACAGCCACTTCATCGATTATCTCGCCACCATCTCAACCCCGGCCGCGCCTTACATTCCGGCGGCCTGGGCCGCCAATCTGCTCTCCCTTTATCTCTTGGAACATCAGATCGACTGGCTGGTCCTGGCCTTGATGCTGGTAACCCCTTTTACCCTTTTCTTCCTGGGCGAATGGGTCATGGAAGCCGCCTTCTTCAACGGATATTCCAAGTCGCAGGAGTCCTTCGGGGGTTATCGGCGCTTCGCACCCCGTCGCCGTTACCGCCCCCGGGCCTGGCAATGGATCTTCGCCAAGGAGACCAAAACCTTCCTGCGCGATTCGGCCGAATGGTCCCAGCTCTTCATGATCGCCGCCCTGATCCTGGTCTATCTTTACAACTTTAAGCTGTTACCGGTGCAGCGCTCCTTTATGGCCGAGGAGTACATCACCAACATCATCTCCTTTCTGAATATCGGGCTGGCCGGCTTCATCATCGCCTCGCTCTCAGCCCGCTTCGTCTTTCCCGCCATCGGCGCCGAGGGTGGCGCCTTCCTGATCGTCCGGTCCTCACCCCTGTCCCTGGGACGCTTTCTGTTACACAAGTATCTTTACTACGTCATCCCCTTCACAGTTTTGGCCCTGTTGCTGGTGGCTCTTTCCGACCATCTGCTGCACATCGAAGGGCCCATGTGGTGGTTTTCGGTGGGTACGATTCTGCTGATCACCTGGACCGTGGTGGCCCTGGCCATCGGCTTCGGGGCCATCCACGCCGACTTCAAGGCCGAGAGCCGGGCCGCCGCTCTGGGCGGACTGGGTGCCATCTTCTTTCTCTTCGCCGCCATGGCCTATGAAACCCTGGTTCTCTTCAGCGGTTTCTTTCCCGCCTACCGACTGGTTACCAAGTGGCTGCGTCATATTCCTCCGGCGCCAAAAGATCTGGCCATGTTGGCTGCCTGGGTTATGGTCGCTACCGGGCTCGGTCTTTTTATTGCTGTCTTTTTCTGCCGGAAAGGGGTAAAAAAACTCCAGGACTCCATTTGAGAATCAGGCAAAACCAGGCCCCGCTCGCTCCGACCCGCAGTCAAGCCCTGACCAGATCAATACTTTCCGGCGGCGACAGAGGAACATCCCCATGCTTGCCAGAGTCATCACCGGCACCATCCACGGCGTCAACGGCCTGCTGATCGAAGTCGAAACCGATATCTCTCCTGGCTTGCCGGTCTTTTCCACCGTGGGACTGGCCGAAGGAGCGGTCCGAGAGGCCAAGGACCGGGTTAAATCTGCCGTCCGCAACTCCGGCTACAATTTCCCGAACCGACGGATTACCGTCAATCTGGCCCCGGCCGACCTGAAAAAGGTCGGCTCCGGCTACGACCTGCCGATCGCCGTCAGTATCCTGGTGGCCTCGGAGATCATCACCGGCGACCGTCTGCTCCGCTACGGCATTATCGGAGAACTCTCGCTCGACGGCTCAGTCCGTGAAGTCAACGGGGTGCTGCCCATGGTCATCGCCGCCCGAGACGGGGGCTTGGATGGCGTAATCGTCCCGGCCGGCAACCGGGGAGAGGCGGCGGTGGTTGCCGGCCTCCGGGTGATCGGGGTGGAAACCCTCTTCGAAGCGGCCGAATACCTGGCCGGACGTCGGGACGCGCCGTCACAGGAGATCGCTCGGGATGTAGCGGAAGAGACGGAGACAGACCCGGACGGCCACGATTTCTCTGAAGTCCGGGGTCAGGAACATGTCAAGCGGGCTCTGGAAATCGCCGCCGCCGGCAACCATAACGTCCTGATGCAGGGTCCGCCCGGCTCCGGCAAAACCATGCTGGCACGACGGCTGCCGACCATCCTGCCGGAGCTCAGCTTCGAAGAAGCCCTGGAAACCACCAAAATTTACAGCGTCATGGGGTTGCTCCCGTCCGGCCGCGGCCTGCTTTCCCGGCGACCCTTTCGCGCTCCGCACCATACCATCTCCGATGCGGGATTGATCGGCGGCGGTCAAATACCCCGGCCCGGCGAGGTGACCATGGCCCATAACGGCGTGCTTTTTCTCGATGAACTGCCGGAATTCCGCAAGAATGTCCTGGAGGTGCTGCGCCAGCCCATGGAGGACTCGACCGTGACCATCGCCCGGGCCGCCCTGTCGCTGCAGTTCCCGGCCGCCTTTCTGCTGGTGGCGGCAATGAATCCCTGTCCCTGCGGATATCTGGGCGACCGGCGGCATGAATGCACCTGCACCCCGAGCCGGATCCAGAGTTACCAGAACCAGCTCTCCGGCCCGCTGCTGGACCGGATCGACATTCATCTGGAAGTGCCGGCCGTGCCCTTCAAGGACATCAGCGCCACCCTACGCCCCGAAGGCTCGGCCATGATCCGAGAAAGGGTAGCCGGGGCTCGGGCCATCCAGGGGCAGAGATTCGTCCGGAGAAAAGGAGCCAGGGTCAACAGCGCCATGCAGCCGCGCGACCTGGAAAAATATTGCCGGCTCGGCGAAGAGGCCCATTCCCTCCTGGAAAAAGCGGCCGGCCGCCTGGCCCTGTCGGCCCGCTCCTGCCACCGGGTCCTGAAAATCAGCCGGACCATCGCCGATCTGGACAACCAAGCGGAAATCCAGGCCCGGCATGTGGCCGAGGCCATCCAATACCGGCGCTCGGCGCCGAGGTTGGCCTAAAAATCCAGATGAAAAAATCGCCTCTTTCAACTTCAGACTGGATTACAGGGCCAGCTCCTTGCACCATAGAAACATTCTGATGTGGCCACAAAACACAGAAGCGCTTGGTTTGTAAAAGATTGCCAGAACATTTAAAAGTGCTATTTTTAGCAAAAATCAGGGCCGACCCCAGATCGTTGGGGCATCCAGTAAAAGCTGCTTCCTTTCCCGCTCTACTTGAATAACAACCTTCTTTGATGAACTTGGAGTATATGGAAAAGCCGATAATTAGCAGATACTTTTGGGCTGTATTGTTTTTCTGTGCGATAGAAATATGTGCCGCAGGTCCAGGGTTGTTTAAACATTCAATCGAGTATGACGAAGCCATTAGTCTGCTGGTAGTGTCGGGGCACCCTGGCCCAACATGGCCGGAAAATATTGTTCCCGCTGGAAATCTGAAATATATCTTTGAAAGTTCCGCAGGACCTGTGCAGATAGCCCGAATATTGCGGCAATCAGATGTTCATCCACCTTTATATTTTTGGTTCCTGTCGGGTTGGCGTAAGATATTCGGGAATAGTATCGAGGCCGCGAGGATTTTTTCCCTGGTATGCGTTTGCGGGGCCGCATGCCTTCTGGCCGGTATGATCCGTAACGCAGGAGGCAGCATTGTTACTGCCGTTCTGTCGGCATTGTTTTTACTCCTATCACCTATTGGTATTTATGCCGCAACCATCGCACGACCATATGCCTTAGCCTTACTCTTTATCATAGGTGCTACCTGGGCAGCATATGCAAGTTTAAGAATTCGGCCTCCGAAAAACTCATCCCGCCTTAAAAATTACTTCCCTTTGATTTGTGGATTTTTAGCAGGCCTGGCTGTCCTCAGCAATTATTTCGCGGCAATATTTACTATTCTGCTGGGTCTCTGGATCACGGTGTTCAGCATTGGCCCCCGTAGTTGGCGGACAGTGCTGAATTTTGCCATTGGCGCTGTAGCCCCGCTCATGATCTCGGCTTGGATGCTTACCGGTCAAATAGGATCACGGCCAAATCAATTTGCTAGTTTTGAGGGTTTGTCTCTGCTTCCCAATATCTTTTTGATAGCTTTGAAGCAACTAACTCCCCAGAACTTTTTAGAACCATCATTGGAACCTTATCTCAGCCAGATTGCGCTGATCATGATGAGTCTGGCAATTGTAATTGGCGCTGTTGTTGCTTGGTTCGATACCAAAAGCAAAGCTGACCAAAAGACCTTATGGCCCCTGATCGCTTATCTGGGTATTGGTTATATTATTGGATTATTTACGGTTAGCTATCTAAAGGACTATAACTTAACCTACGCCCGTTACACATATGTCGCTATACCTTTTCTTGCCAGTTTGGCTGCAGTTAGTTGCAGTTTCGGGTTTAAGAAATGGCGTGTGGGGGTGTTCCTGTTGGCGTTGCCAATTTTAGTATTACAGATCTACTGGGTATACCAGGTACAGGTAAAATCTAACACCGGACAAGAATGGCGCAACCTGGCAGCATTTACTAAGAACCAACTCCCCGGCGATGACACCCTTATTTTAATTAACGTCGGCTATGGGCGTGGAGTGCCATCTTCAATGATCTACGAACTGCCGAACAATGCGAAAGTGCGCATGGTAACCGGGAAGACGGCTCGGATGAAATTGTTGAATGATGTAAAACAGTAACGTTATCTGTTCTTGGTGATGAGTTGGCAACGCGAGGGACAAGAGCGTATGTTGGCATTAGAGAACATGCTATTAAACTTGGGAACCTATAGAACTTTAGTGCCACAGAGACACATACTTATGGAAAACATGTTTCCAAGCAACAACTAATCCTTGCTTCTGATAATCCAGCTAATAGCTAACAAAAAAATATCAGTGCTTATCGAGCAGATCATCTTTTCCTGCGAAACCGGATGGGATAAACCGGTTGATGAGATATAACGGCCGCCGCTTTGTCTCGTTAAACATCCGCCCGAGGTATTCACCGATCATACCGAGGCTCATCAATTGCACCCCGCCGAGAAATAGCATGACAACCATCAGAGAGGGGTAGCCTCGCACCGGGTCGCCATAGATCAGGGTTTTGTAAATAATGTTACCTGCATAAATGAACGCTCCTACAGAGGTCAGCAGGCCGAAGTAGGTGGCGATCTTTAGAGGGACGATTGAGAAGGAGGTGATCCCTTCCAGGGCGAAGTTCCACAGTCGCCAATAGTTCCACTTGGTTTTTCCCGCGAAACGAGGGGCTCGTCGGTAATTGACGGCGATCTGAGGATAGCCGATCCAAGTAAAGAGACCCTTCATGAAGCGATGTTCTTCTCGCAAAAGTTTCAAGGCCTCGACCGCCCGGCGGCTGAGGAGGCGATAATCTCCCGTGTCCTCAGGGATTTTTACCCGGCTAAGGGACTGAATGGCCCGATAGAAGAGTTTAGCCGTGGTTTTTTTCAGCAAGGTTTCGCCGTCCCGCGAGAGTACGCCTGGCATAGACCACATCGTAGCCCTGGCGCCATTTCAGCACCAAATCCGGGATGAGTTCCGGCGGATCCTGAAGGTCGGCATCTATCACCACAACCGCATCTCCCGGAGCATGATCCAGTCCGGCAGTCATGGCGATCTCCTTGCCGAAATTCCTACTTAGATCGATAATCGCCACCCGTGGATCATTGAATCCTTTTAGAACCTCCAGAGTCCTGTCGGTGCTGCCGTCGTTTATATAAACAATCTCCCAATCGTTCCCAATGCTTTCGAGAACTGCCGTGAGTCGTCCATGAAATTCAGGCAAGACCTCCTCTTCGTTGTATGTGGGCACAACGACCGACAGGCTGAATTTCTCGTCAATCATCTCGCGCTCCTTAACAGAGACCCACATCTGAACGTCCAATAACGATTACAAAGAAAATTCCAGCCCAGCACCAGAATGGTGGCTATGGATTGACTTAGCAAATAATGAATCCTCTCGGTTGCCAGGGTCATGATCATGGTGTTTAAACAGAGGCCCGCTAATGCAACGGCTAGGAACTTCGGAAGGGATGTGTAATGCGGGTTACCGCTCCTAAAGGTAAAGCGGTAGTTGAGACTATAATTGACCATGGCACCGGCGGCGAAGCCGGCCATCGATGCGGAAACAGGATCTACAGCTATAAGTTGGACAAGAAATATCAGGACGGAGAAATGTGCCGCAGTGCCTACGACTCCGACTGCGGAATATATCAAGAACTGCTTAATCACCACCTACAACCTTTCTCCTTGGGATAAGCCCTTTTAAAACCGGACTACATCACCACCGGACCTCTTGCCATCTTGAGTTGCTTGATTCGAGAAATAACGACTACCTGCTGGTAATCACATAACCAGAAGTTTAGTAACCCGCTATCCCTTACTAATCAAGCAAATATTTTCGACACAAGACCGGTGAGAAATAGGCCGGGCGATTTGTTATGTGTATATATGGATTTGACACTACTCAGAAGAACCCAGTTACCTGCAACTTGTCAGACTGGTCCGGCCGACCCGCCCTCTCAATCCACCAAGTTCCGCGAAGTATCCAGCGACCGCCTGATCGCCTCGGCCATGATACGAGAAAGGGTAGTTGGGGCTCGGGCCAGCCAGGGGCAGAGATTCGTCCAGCGAAAAGGAGCCAGGGTCAACAGCGCCATGCAGCCGCGCGACCTGGAAAAATATTGCCGGCTCGGCGAAGAGGCCCATTCCCTCCTGGAAAAAGCGGCCGGCCGCCTGGCCCTGTCGGCCCGCTCCTGCCACCGGGTCCTGAAAATCAGCCGGACCATCGCCGATCTGGACAACCAAGCGGAAATCCAGGCCCGGCATGTGGCCGAGGCCATCCAATACCGGCGCTCGGCGCCGAGGCTGGCCTGAATCAGAAACTGACGTAGAAAGAAAGCCCACCACCATAATCCGGGCTGCCGTCGCTAACCCCCTTCAACAGGTACCCCTCGGTGGTGTAGTTATCACTTACCTTCCAGGCCATTTTCAGCCGGACTTCCAGGGGAGCATCAACCCCGTCGAAGGCGGCGGAACCGAACCGGGAGAAGAGCGCCGTATAGAGATTGTCGCTCCAGCCATAGCCCACGCCGGCGTCGGCCAGGAAATAATCGCTGGCGCCGATCTCGTCGGCGGAGTTGCCCTGAATGATGTAGCGGCCTTCGGCGAAGGGCTGCCAGTTTCCCAACCACTTGGAGATCTGCAGACCCGGACCCCAATCGAAGGCGCCGGTGCCCAAGCCCTTGTTCTCGTTGGCGGTGGGAAACTTGAGATAACAGGTAAGGCCCAGATCCGGCGTCCCCTTACCATCCAGGATAATCCTGTAAGCGGTGGTCAGGGTGATGTCACCGAGGCCGGATTGGGTCTCGTCGCCGCTGAAAGCCGAACTTCCCGCCGTCTGGTTCATGCCCCGGCCGCCGATCGCGGCCATCATTCCACCGCCGATGACGGCATAACCGGTATTGGTAGTGTCCTGGTAGACAAAGGGCACGGTCAGTTCCAGATTAAGCCTCTCATCGGGAAACCAGTCGAAGATCAAGGGAATGGCCGTGTAGGTGCTGGTGGAATCGGTGCCGAAATCACCCCGGGCATACTCGACTCCCAGTCCCAGCGAATATTGGGGAGTGGCGGCAGCCGCCACCCCGATTTGTAAAAGAAAAAAAACCGGAACAAAAGCCAGAACTCGCATGCGCATTGGTCTGCCTCCCTTGTTGTGGTTGGAACACACCGGTAAAAAGTGGCTGAATCAGCCTTACAATTCAGCATCACGATATCACTACCAATTCGGAATGAACAAACGCAACTTTTGAAAAATATTCGAGCCGCCAGGACGATTCCAGCCCGGCGGCCCGACGTCTCCGCCCCGAACCTGCTTAGGCCGGTTGGCGGCAGAGGTTGCTCAACGGCCCATTCTGCCGCCGCCCATTCGCGTCGGGGCGTGCTGACGCAGCTGGCCCGCAGGACCGCTGCCTTGCCCGACCCGATTGGAGTCGCCTCTCCAGGCCGGCTGACCGGAATCGTTTCTGAGGGCAACCTCCTGCCCATGCGCCATACCGATCTTCTGGGCCAGGAGATAGACCACCCCATTCTTGCCCTGGGCCTTGGAACCCCGGACCGTCATCCGATCGCCGACCGTCAGTTTGATGCCGTGTTCCTCCCAGAAGTCCCGGGGGCCGAGGAGGATAACTATGCGCCCCTCTCCGGTTTCCAGGTCCACTTGGACCTGCGGCGAATCATCGCTGTGTATGGCCATGATCCGCCCGCTCACCGTGGTGACAGTATTGGCATCGTAACCGGAGTCCAGATTCAATTCACCCTGGCCCTCACCGCCGCCCCAGCCCCACCAGGAGGCGTGGACCGGAGGAGGCGCCGGCAAGGCCAGCGCCACAACAAGAATGATGGTCAATAATTCTGGTCGCATTTTGTACCTCCAGGGGCCGGGGGTGAATTCACCCCCGGCTTTGGTTACCGGCTGATCTTGGCGATCAGTTTGCGGTGTCGCCGATCTTAATCCGGTCTTGATCCTGGGTCTTCAACTGATCAGGGGTCTCCAGCTGGTCCTTGGTCTGCAGCTGGTCCTGAATCTTCAGTTGATCGGGAGTCTGGACCTGATCCTGAGTATGCAGCCGGTCCTGGGTCTTCAGTTGATCGGGAGTCTGGTCCTGATCCTGGGTATGCAGCCGGTCCTGGGTCTTCAGTTGATCGGGGGTCTGGACCTGGTCCTGGGTATGCAACCGGTCCTGAGTCCTCAACCGATCCTGGGTCTTCAGCTGATCACCGGCCGCAGCCGGGTCATGGATCCGCAATCGATCCTGGGTTCGCAATTGATCCTGGGTCCGCAACTGATCCTGGGTACCCAGCTGCTCGCCGCTCTGTGCCTGCTCCTGGGTCTGGTTCCGGTTCTGGTTCATGACCCGTTCCTGGCTTCTGGTCTGATTTCGAACCGTGCTCCCCATGGTCTGTCCGGTAGAGAAGCCGCCGCCCATGCCTCCACCCCCCCTGGCCATTGCCTCGGTGCCAAGGGATAGGGCAAAAAGAGTTGCCATTGCCACTGTCACAATTTTTCTAGTCTTCATGGTTTTGCTCCTTATTTGTGGTTGATGGTTCCGGTGCTACTTGCTGCCTCCTGACTAGTAGTAATCCACGAAGCATGCCAGTCGACAGAGAACCGCTATCCACTTGTAATTATAGAGCTTTTTTCTGTGCGCCCCATTCCGACCGGTTAATATCAGGTGCAGTTTTTGCACCACAGGGAAGATCTTGCACCACCAGGAGACGTTTCAACGATACCGGAAAGATCAAGTGCCGGCGCCGGTGGATTTCCGGAAGCAACCGGAAGCCATCCCCCGGTCGGCAATCGTGCCAACCACGGTTCACAGCGCCGTTAACCCTTATTTTTCCTCCTCCAACAAACCATACTCCTGCAGTCGATATTGCAGGGTACGCCGGGAGATGCCCAACCGCTCGGCAGTCAGGCGACGATTGCCTCCAGTGGCCTTGAGGGCGGTAACAATGGCCTCGTGCTCGGCCGCCCGGATACTGCCGTCCGCACCGCACCCCGCCCCCGGCGCACCGGACCGGATCAGTTCCGGCAGTTCGGCCGTGGTAATTTCCCCCCGGGCCAGGATCACGGCCCGTTCAAGAATGTTACGCAATTCCCGGATATTGCCAGGCCAGTCGTAGGCCCGTAAGGCCTTGAGGGCCGAAGTGGCCAGGCGCGGAACCGGCCGACCCATATCGCGGGCGAGGTGCCGGACGAAGTAGTGGATCATTTCGTCCAGGGCATCCAGCCGGTCCCGCAGAGGCGGCAGAGTAACGGGAAAAACGTTCAAGCGGTAAAAGAGATCTTCCCGGAAGCGTCCGGCCGCCACCTCTTTGGTCAAATCCCGATTGGTGGCGGCTACCACCCGCGCCTCGGCATGAAGTTCACGATTGCCCCCCACCCGTTGAAAGGTCCGCTCCTGGAGAACCCTGAGCAGTTTAACTTGCATCGGAGCCACCATCTCACCGATCTCGTCGAGCATAATGGTGCCGCCGGCCGCCGTCTCGAATTTTCCCGACCGAGTGGTGACAGCGCCGGTGAAGGCACCTCGCTCATGGCCGAAGAGTTCACTCTCCAGCAAGTTTTCCGGGATTGCGGCGCAGTTGACGACCACAAAAGGTCCGGCGCACCTGGTGCTGGTCAAGTGGAGATAGCGGCAGAGCAACTCCTTGCCGGTGCCGCTCTCGCCGCCAACCAACACCGTGGCCTCGGTCGGCGCCACTTCCCGCACCAGGCGTTCCAACGCCTGCATGGCCTCGCCGGCGAAGAGGATGGCCAGTGGCGGCAGCCCGGCCAGTTCAGCCTCGTCGAGCGCCACCAGCCGCCGTTCCCGGCGGTTTTCCTCCAGAAGTCGCGAGACCAGGCTCCGCAAGGTATCGGGGTCGGGCAGCGGTTTGGTGAGAAAATCACTGACCCCCTCTTTGATGGCCGCTACGGCCTCTTCCACCTTGCCGAAGGCGGTGATCAGGACGAAAGGGGTCCCAGCCAGCTCTTCCCGCGCCCCCCGGTACAGTTCGAGCCCTCCCAGTTTCGGCATCTTGAGATCGGAGAGCACCAGGTCGAAGGTCTGCCGCCGCAGCAGCGCCAGGCCCTCCTTACCGTCCGTCGCCAAAGTCACCAGGTGTCCGGCTTCCTCCAGGATGGCGGCCAACAAACCGCGAAAAGTGGCGTCGTCTTCAACGATCAGGATTCTTCCGATCAACAAGGACTTCCTCCTTCAAACCATGGCGGCCGGCAACAGGACGCGGAGAAGGGCGCCGCCGCCCGGCGCCGCCTCGGCGCTGATACTGCCACCGCAACCTTCGATAATCTTCCGGCAAATCGCCAGCCCCAGCCCAGATCCTCGCGGCTTGCTGGTCCGAAAGGGCAGGAACAGTTCCTCCCGCATCGCCTCCGGAATTCCGTCGCCCTGATCGGCTACGGTCAACTCGATTATTTTACCCGACCGTCGCGCCGCGACAGTGATTACACCATGGCGCGGCGAGGCCTGCAGGGCATTGCTCAGCAGGTTCAACAAAACCCGCCGCAAACCCTCTTCCGAACAGCGAACCACCAGATTCGCGGACAGGGCGCAGTTGATCTTCAAACCACCTTCTTCGGCCTGGTGCTTGAGCAGGGTTAATACCTCCGGGCAGACCGTCGTTAGGTCCACGGCCGCCAAAGGGTCGCTCTCACCCCTGGTGTAAAGCAGAATATCCCCGACCAGCCCCTCCAGGCGTTTCGCCTCACCGACTATCAGACCGGCGAAATCATGTTCCCGGCCTGGGGGCAAACGTTCTTCCAGGAGCTGTCCGTAACCCTTGATCCCGGCCAAGGGAGTTCTGACCTCATGCGCCAGCACCGCCCCCACCTCCCCCAGCCGCGCCAGTTCTCCCTGCCGCGCCAGTTCTCGCCGCTGCGCGGCCTGTTGTTTGAGAAGCAGGAAGGTTGTCAATCCCAAACCCCAACCTACCGCCAGCAGAGAGAAGATCACCGAAAGGCCCAACCGGGCTCGGCGCATTACAGCATCGGCCCGCCAGGTATGCAAAGCCAACCTCATCACGCAGGTTTGGCCACCCAGGTGAAAGGGGGTCTGAAATTCATAGACAACCTCGCCGGTGCCCAAGCGGATGCGAGACTCCCCGAAACGCCCGGTGGCCAGTATCGGACGATAGCGGCGGTCGGCTACCGATGTACCGATCAGGTCGGGGTTGGAATGAAAGATTACCTCTCCGTCGGCTGAGATCAGAGCCGCGTAAGCCACCTCCGGTGACAACAATGAATTGAGCGAGGCCAGAGAGGAATCTCGAGCTGCCAGCCCTTCCATGACGCCGGCCAGGGTCAGGGCCAGACCGCGGAGATTTTCCTCGGCGATCGGAGCGGCGGTGCGGTAGTTGCTGATGGCGAACCAGGAAAGCCCCACGGTCAGGGCCAGGGCCGTGAAAAAACTCAACAGGGCGACAAGATGACGACGCATGATCAATCTAGAACCCACATGCAAGTATTGCCCGGCAATAGGCCTCGTACGCCGCCGAGCGCCCAGGAGCGACATCCACGGTTGCAGCGCCCGCACACGGGCGCTTACCATTTACCAACAACTTCTCCTGCCGATTACCGACCCTTAATCGGCCTCACTTCATTTTTCCGCCCCGGCCTGATCCGAGCCGACCAGACGCAGAGCCAGGGCCAGCACCAGAATAATCACCACGTTGGCGCCCAACTCGACCAGAACCGGCCAGAGGTTATCCCAGCCGGCCGCATGGCCGGCAGCCGGGGTGACCATGGAATGCTCGGCCTCGATCAGCAGGATACGCCGGACACAAGAGATGATGCCGATGTAGAGGAAAGGATTGAGGCTGAAAGGTTTTCGTTTCAGGAAACGAATGATCGGCCACATCAGCTCCATGACGATCAGCACCAGCAGCACGTCGTTCAAGACCTGTAGAAGGGTTTCGATCCCAGGGTGAAGCAGATTGGGCAGGGTTCGGGCCAGGATAAAGATTCCGCATAGCGCCAGAACCAGGGCCACCGCGAAATGCAACAGATCGTCGGCGCCGATCAGAACCTGCCGGAGTAGTTTGACATTGAGAAAATAAGGCTTCTGCCGGTCCGGTTCCATTTCAGGTCCTAATTTGAGGATAAATCGATGAGCCGGGTACGAATCACCCCGGGATGTGCGGCGATTTCGGCCAGCAGACCGGGGGGCAATGAAGTCTCCAGGTCGATAAGGTTGTAGCCGATGGCCCCGTTGCTCTCGTTCAGATAGCTGATGATGTTGATGCCGCCGTTACCGAGGGCCTGAGAGGCGAAGCCGATCATCCCGGGTACGTCGCGATTGATCATGACCAGACGGGCCACCACATTTCCGGCCGGGATCGCTTCGGCGGTCGGGAAATTGACGCTGCGCGACACATTGCCATACTCCAGGTAAGATTTCAACTCCCCCACCGCCATCATCGCGCACTGCTCCTCCGATTCTTCGGTACTTGCTCCCAGGTGCGGCGAGCAGAGCACCCTGGGATGGCCGATGATAACGGCGGAGGGGAAATCGCTCAAGTAACGCATCAGTCGGCCGGAATCGAGGGCGGCCAGTACCGCCGCCTCCTCGACGATCTCACCCCTGGCGTAGTTGAGCAAGATCGCCCCGGTCGGCAGACGGGCCAGGAAAGCCTGATCAACCATCCCCCTGGTTTTGTCGTTCAAGGGCAGGTGCAGGGTAAGGACATCGACCCGGCTCAACATTTCATTCAGTGACCGGGCCAGAATCACCTCGGGTGAAAGTTGGTGGATGTTCTCCAGAGCCGGGAAGGGGTCGAAACCGATCACCCGCATCCCGGCCGTAATACCGCGGTTGGCAACCCGCAGGCCGATTTTTCCCAACCCGAGAACCCCGATGGTCTTCCCGGCCAGTTCAAAACCACGAAAATTCTTCTTCTCGCTCTCCACCCGGTTCTTGACCTCGGCCTCCGGCCGGCCGGCCAAACCCCGGCAGAAATCCATCCCCTCAAGCAGGTTACGGGCACCGATCCCCAGCATGGTGAAAACCAGTTCGGCCACCGCATTGGCATTGGCCCCGGGGGTGTTGAAAACACAGATCCCATCACCGGTGGCCTTCTCCACCGTGATATTATTGACTCCGGCGCCGGCCCGGGCCACGGCCAGCAGTGACGGATAGTCAGCGGTATCCACCTTGCTGCTGCGCACCAGAATGCCCTGCGGATCATCCTGATCGGGACCGACCGCAAAACCCTGGTCCAGCAGATCCAGCCCTTCCTGGGCAAGTCGGTCAAGAACCTTTATCCGATACAAGTTCCGCTCCTTTTATTAAGACCGTGATCACCGCTAACGGCCACATAATATGGCAGCCCAGAGAATGTCCGCCGTTCATGCGTATCGCCTCACCGGCGACCGGCCCCAGTTTCTTAATCCTGAGGCCGGCCTTGTAACCTAACTTTGCCGATTGCAATATGCCGTAGTTACATTCTGATCTTGGCCTCGGTCTTTCCCGAATTCTTTTCCAGATGGATGTAGCGCTTCATTACAGTGCCGGCCAGATCGGCCATGATATTTTTAAGATCGGAATCCCGCCAGGACGAAATAAAGCGGGGATCCGCGATAAGTTTCTCACTCAGAGTGAAATGGGGCGAAGCTTTCGGGTTCAGGGCGATATCTTCGTAGTTAATCTCAAGTTCCCCGGCAAAGATACGCTCCAGCAAGTCCCGAGAAGTATAGACGAAAAACTTTTTCAGATCCTCGGTGGATTCGGCCAGGTTCAACCGTTCACGGAAATGGGGCAGGATCTGGTTGCCATACTTGGTATAGGAAATCTGCTTGGCCATAAAGACCTCCTCTCGGCTGAGGTGATTCTGTAGGGAGGATTCCCGGGTCGGACGTGACTTTGCGCACTGCCTGTTCTCAGCTTAATACCGGTGGAAAAGCCAAGTCAAAAGCTAATTTGACCTTCCATCTCCCGGCACCCTGTAAATCCTCCCTCCGCTCTCTTCAATTAAAACAATAACCATTTCATTTTAGGCCTGGCAAATATCAACCAGGATGATATATTGATATTACCTATTACTCATATCGCTTGATACGATAGACACACCCCGGGCAATCATCCTGATCATAGATGAATTTTAATGGAACGAGGAATTATGGAGCCAAAACAGAACTGCTGCGCCGGTATTGACAGAGAAGGGACTAAAGCTTCAATCAGCCACGGTACCGTGGTCTACTTGAACTCGACCGTCATGGGCCGGGGTGATGACGCCCTGGGGGCCAAGCTGCTGGGGGTTTTTCTCGATACCCTGGCCCACTTCGCCCCCCGGGTCTCACACCTGCTGCTGGTCAACTCCGGGGTCAAACTGGCCTGCACCGGCTCCCCGGTTCTTGAACAGCTGGAGGGGCTGGCCTCTGCCGACATCGAAATCCTCTCCTGCGGTACCTGCCTCAACCATTTCGCCCTCGGCGAGGAACTGCAGGTCGGCAAGGTATCGAACATGATGGAGATCATTGAGTTACAAACCCGGGCGCAACGCCTGATTACCCCTTGAACCGAATTCTCGAAAAAACGGAGGACTGCAGATGGATTTCCACCAGCTCAGAATATTCTCGGAAGTTTACCGGTTGCGCAGCTTCACCCGGGCGGCCGAGTCCCTGCATATCAGCCAGCCGACCATCAGCGAGCACATCAAAAACCTGGAAGGCGAACTCTCCTGCAAACTCTTCGACCGCATGGGACGAACGATTATCCCCACGGCCGAGGCCGAACTGCTCTTCCCCCGAGCCCAGCAGCTGCTTGATGCCCTGATTCGACTACAGGACGATCTGCTCCGCTCCCGGGAAGAGATCAGTGGAGAGATCGCCCTAGGGGCCAGCACCATCCCCGGCACCTACATCATTCCCGGCCGGGTCGTCGAATTCCGCCGACTGCACCCGGAGGTTACTTTTCAGGTGCTGATCGAGGATACCGCCAGGATCATCAAGATGATCCTCGACCACGAGTTGTTCTGCGGCATCGTCGGCGCGAAAATCCCCTCGGACAAGCTGAACTATCTGCCCTTCCACCGGGACGAACTGATTCTGGTCGGCCGAAGCAATCTCTTCCCTACCACCTCCCAATCCACCTCAGGTCTGGTCAAGCTGCCCTTCCTATTGCGGGAGGAAGGATCAGGCACCCGGCGGATCATGGAGGAACACCTGGCCGGCCAGGGACTGGCGGTGGGCGACCTCAATACCGTGGCGATCCTTGGTTCCACCGCCGCGGTCAAGGAGGCGGTTTGCCAGGGGCTGGGAGTGACCATTCTCTCCCGGTTGGCAGTGGCCAGGGAACTGGCCGACGGAACCCTGACCGAAATCAGGATCAAGGGGCTCAAGATGGGTCGGGATTTCTTCCTGGTCCACCACAACCAGAGGACCCTACCGGTCCATTACCAGATCTTCTGTCACCAATTGCAGCAGGATCGATCCTGAAACTTCCGGAATTAACCTGGATTACATCCGAGAAAGGGTTTTATGGTGAGCAAGATTCCGTGCCCACCATACCAGGCTGGCGCTGCTTTCACGCAATATCCGATTAAATTGCGCAATTAGCGGCCGATTAGCCTTCACTACATACATGTCAGTATTTAATTAAAAACTTTAACTTGACTCTCTCAGGTACTCTCCGGTAAATTCCCCGCAGATCATCGGCCGGCCCACCCCGGCTTACCGCAAACGGGAAGAGAGATGTTAAAAGGTAAATTTATCCGCATTTTCTGGATCGTTTTGCTGGTTCTCAGCGCCTTTATCCTGGGCTACACCCTCAAACCAACCTCGGAAAGACCCCGTCCCTTCGCTGCGGCCATGGGAACCGGCCGCCCCTTCGCCCCGCCGCTGAACTTCGGGGGCCGCCGGTAAACAGATGGCGGGCAAACCGGCAAAACCGGCCTGGCGACGCTGGCTCACCGCCCGGCCGACCGTGCAGACCGCGGCCCTTCTGGCAGCCAATGCCTACTACTTTTCGTTTTTACGCTTCCTGCCCTGCGGCTACCTGCAATGTTCCAATTGCGTGCTGTCCACCTTTTCCTGTCCACTGATCCTGATCCAGCGCGGCGCGGTTATGGCCTCCATGGGATTGCTCGGCATGATGGGTGCCAAAATCATCGGTTCGGTAGCCGCCGCTTGGGCCATGCTGATCTTTTTCGGCGCCCTCTTCGGTACCTGGGCTTGCGGCTGGCTCTGCCCCTTCGGCTTTCTCCAGGACCTGCTGGGCCGCATTCCCTTACCGAAATTCCGGCTGCCTAACTGGAGTGGTTGGTTTCGCCTGCCGATCTTCATCGGGGCGGTGGTCGCCGCACCCTATCTCACCAAAACTCTTTTCTTCTGCGATCTCTGCCCCTCCGGCACGGTCAACCGCCTCTGGCAGCAAGGTGCCGGCATTCCCCTCTTCTTCAAAACCCCGGAAGGGGTTATGGCCATGATTTCGTTGCTGGTGCTGGCGCTGGTGAGCATCGCCGCCTTCTTCGTCCAGCGCCCATTCTGCTCGCTACTCTGCCCCATCGGCGGTTTGCACGGACTGTTCAACCGGATCTCGGGGATATTCTTGAAGGTTGATCGTGAGCGTTGCGTTGACTGCGGTCGCTGCCGCGAACTTTGCCCGCAGGGAATCGATCCGGTGGCTACGCCGGCCCACTCCCAGTGCAGCCGGTGCCTGGAATGCACCAAGGCCTGCAAGTTCATCAAGCTGGAGGTCAGGGTATGAAATGGAGTTCGCCAATTCGCTGGTCTAAAAATACCGGAACATCATCTCTTTGATCGAGGCCGCCGGTTGAAGGGCAAAGTGTATGAGTATCCAAGCGCCGGTATTCAGAACAAGGCGACACCGAATCCCGATTGCTGATTCCTGATTTCTTATTTTTAACTTCTATCTGGGTGTCGTCATGTGGAAACTGCTGCTGACCATCAATCGTAATCTGATCATCGCCGTGCCGACCGCCATGCTCCTGGGCTTCGGTTTCGGACTGATGGCCGACAAACTCTGGCTAACCGGGCTGAAAGAACTCATCGTGCCGTTGACCTTCCTGATGGTCTACCCGATGATGGTGGCCCTGAACATCAATCACCTCAAGGAGGGAATCAATCTCAGGCTGCAGCTGGTCACCCAGTTGCTGAATTTCGCGGTCATTCCTTTCCTGGCTTACGGCCTGGGGCTTTACTTCTTTCCGGATCGTCCCTACATGGCGCTCGGCCTGTTGCTGGCGGCGTTGTTGCCCACCAGCGGCATGACCATCTCCTGGACCGGCTTCGCCAAGGGTAACCTGGGCGCCGCCATCAACATGACGGTGATCGGCCTTACCGCCGGCTCCCTGGCTACCCCTTTCTATGTCGAATGGCTGATGGGCCAAACCGTCAACGTCAATCTGATCATGGTCGTGAAGCAGATTCTGATCATCGTCTTTCTGCCCATGGTTCTTGGCTTCATCACCCGGCAGATATTTCTCAAGAAGTACGGGCCGGCCGAGTTCAAGCAGACCTGGGCTCCGCGATTCCCCTCCCTTTCCACCGTCGGGGTGCTGGGTATCGTCGCCGTGGCCATGGCTTTAAAGGCCAAGACCATCGCCGCTCAGCCGGCCATCATCGGCTACATCTTCATCCCCCTGGGTTTACTCTATCTGGTCAACTTCACGCTCAGCACCCTGGTAGGGAAAATCTTCTTCAACCGGGGCGAAGGTATCGCCCTGGTCTACGGCACGGTGATGCGCAACCTCTCCATCGCTTTGGCCATCGCCATCACCACCTTCGGCGAGAAAGGGGCCGATACCGCCCTGGTCATCGCCGCCTCTTACATCATCCAGGTCCAGGCCGCCGCCTGGTATGTTAGATTGACCGATAGGATCTTCGGACCGGCCGGAAATAAGGTCTGAACCTCAGCGCGCTATTCTCGCCCGCTCATTTGACTCGCCATCCTCCAGTCACCCTCATAACCGGTTTGAGACCGGGTTGTCTTTCCGGCCCAAAAGCCGCTCAACAGCCGACCTGCCGCCAAGCCGGCAATAGGGAAATATTTCTTCCATTGCCGGCAATAGCTTCTCTATACTTATCAAAGGAGGAGCAAGCCATGGATATCCGACTCAAACGCGCCTACGACCAACCAACCGCCGATGACGGCTACCGGGTCCTGGTGGACCGGGTCTGGCCGCGCGGGGTCAAGAAGGAGGATCTGCGGCTGGATGAGTGGCTGAAGGAGATCGCTCCTTCCTCTTCGCTGCGCAAATGGTTCGGCCACGATCCGGAAAGATGGCCGCGCTTTATCGAACGCTATTTCGGTGAACTAGAGAAATACGGCCAGGAAACAAAGCGGCTGGCGACCATCGCTGCCAAGGGCCGCCTGACTCTGGTTTATGGCGCCCGGGACCGGGAGTATAACAATGCTGTGGCGCTGAAGGAATATTTGCAGAAGAACGCGGCCTGATAAAGCCGCCGGCTCCAGCTTTAATCTTAATACCAACACAATAATCGGAGATGATATGACAATCGGGAAATTACTGTTACACACCGACAATTCGGCGGCCCAGCTCTGCATCCGGCTGGGCCTGGGGGTGGTGATGCTGCCTCATGGAGCCCAGAAACTTCTGGGCTGGTTCGGCGGACCCGGCTGGAGCAAGACCATCGAGATCTTCGCCGGCCTGGGCTTTCCGCCCTGGTCCACCACCCTGTTGATCCTGCTCGAATCGGTGGGCGCCCTGCTGCTGATCGCCGGCTTCCTGACCCGAATCATGGCCGCCGGCTTTCTGACCAGCATGAGCATCTGCATGTTCATGAACCATGTGCAAAACGGCTTCTTCATGAACTGGTTCGGCAACCAGAAGGGCGAAGGCTTTGAATATCACCTGTTGGTCTTCGGCATCGTCATCGCCCTGATCATCAAGGGCGGCGGCAAGTTTTCGCTGGACCGAGCCCTCAGCTCCGGCGGTGACTAGCCTGCCGGACGAGATAATCTTGAAGGTGCTTTATAGGTCTGGCGCCTTACACAACTCGTCCTAGACCAAAGGGCAAAGCTGTCTCGCTTCAAATTCTTAGTCAACTAAAGGCCGAAGGTTTATGCCTGAACAGCCCCTCCGCAAGATCCTGATCACCGGCGCTACCGGCTATATCGGCCGCAGGCTAACTCAACGACTGCTCGGCCGCCCGGACCTGACCCTGCGCCTGCTGGTCCGCAACCGCGCCAAGATCACCACTGCGCTGCTGGAACAGGTCGAAATCATTGAGGGCGATACCTTCGACGCCGCTTCCCTGGGGCAAGCCCTGGCCGGGGTCGATACCGCCTATTACCTGATCCATTCCATGGGCGGCCAGGGGGATTTTGCCGAGCGCGACCGGCAGAGTGCCGAGAACTTCCGTACCGCCTGTATCACGGCCGGGGTCCGCCGGGTTATCTACCTCGGCGGTCTGGGCCACCGGGAAACCGCGAGTCGCCACCTGGCCAGCCGCATCGAGACCGGCGAGATCCTCGGTGCCGAGCCGGAAAAACTCCAGCTCGTCTGGTTCCGGGCCGGGGTTATCATCGGCGCCGGCAGCGCCAGCTTCGAGATCATCCGCAATCTGGTCCAGAAACTGCCGGTCATGATCACCCCCAAATGGGTAATGACCAGAACCCAGCCCATTGGTGTGCAGGATGTCCTTTCCTATCTGGAGGCAGCCCTTGACCTGGAGACCGGGGAAAGCCTGGTCGTGGATATCGGGGCCGAGCAGATGAGCTTCCGCCGGATAATGCTGGAAGCGGCTCGGGCCATGGGGTTGCACCGCCTGCTGATCCCGGTGCCGGTACTGAGCCCGCGCCTGTCTTCCTTCTGGCTCATCCTCTTCACCCCGGTGCCCTTCAGGATGGCCGCCGCCCTGGTGGAAGGGCTCAAGTCTGAGACCATTGCCCAAAACGACAATGCCGCCCGCATTTTCCCGGAGATCAGCCCCAGGCCATACTCCACGGCGGTTGAAGAGGCCATGGCCGAAATGGAACATCAGGAAGTAATTAGCCGCTGGTGCGACTCCAGCGGCGGCGCCGTCTGCGATATCAAGGGCCAAACCGAACCCGCTGGCGCCATCCTCCGGGACCGGCGGGAGGTCGAACTGGGAAAGGTTACTCCGGCTGCGGTCTACCGGGCGGTCTGCAACCTGGGCGGGACCTCAGGCTGGTACGACTACCAGCTGCTCTGGCGCATCCGCGGCTGGCTCGACAAGCTGGCCGGCGGCTATGGCCTGAACAGGGGCCGCAGGCTGAGGAGCGAGTTGCGGATCGGCGATGCGGTAGATTTCTGGAAGGTAGCCGATCTCAAGGAGAACAAGCGGGTTCTCCTGCTGGCCCAGATGAAGGTGCCGGGCAAGGCCTGGCTGGAGTTCGACATCCAGCCCGACCGGTTGGTGCAAACCGCCCACTTCAACCCCCGCGGCCTGCTGGGTCGGCTTTACTGGTATTCGGTCCTGCCCCTGCACCACCTGGTCTTCGGCAACCTGGCCCGCGGCATCGTCCGCCATGCCGCCCGCTTGTCGGCCAAAGATTCCGCCCGGTCGTCAAAAGCCAATCGGATACGATAAGCGCAATGCAGGGAGCCATGCTCCAAGAAACGGCTGAATCGACTCGATGAACCCGGAACAAATCAACAAGGCCGCCGTCATGATCAGGCGGAGTCGTAAGGTCATCGTCCTGACCGGGGCCGGAGCCAGCACCGAGAGCGGCATCCCCGATTTCCGAGGCAAGGGAGGACTATGGTCGCGCTATGCCCCCATGGAGTACGGCACTATCGGTGCCTTTCGTACCAATCCCCGCAAGGTCTGGAGGATGCTGGCCGAACTGGTCGACATTACCAAAGCCGAGCCCAACCCCGGCCATTACGGACTGGCCACCCTGGAAAAAGCGGGCTTTCTCAAGGGCATTATCACCCAGAACATTGACGGTCTGCATCAGAAAGCCGGTAGCCGAACCGTAGTCGAATATCACGGATCGCTGGCCACCTTTTCCTGCTTGGCCTGCGGTAATCAGATGTCCCTGGCCCAGGTTCTTCGCCTGTCCCTGCCGCCCCACTGCCCGGCCTGCGCCAGCATCCTGAAGCCTGATATCGTCTTTTTCGACGAGCTGATCCCGGCCTCGGCTCTGGCCTGGAGTGACGAACTGGTTAACGGCGCCGACTGCCTGCTGGTCGCCGGCACCTCCGGTCAAGTCATGCCGGCCGCCCAGATCCCCGCCCGGATCGCCCGACAGGGCGGCACCATCATCGAGATCAACCGGGAACCAGCCCTTGATCAGCTGGCCGATCTGGTGCTGGTCGGCTCCTTCGCAACGATCATGACCGCCCTGGCCTTCGAATTATCGGAAAAATAGGGTTTCAATAAACCCAGCACCTCGCAACACCCACCAGAAACAAAAGCCAAAGGCAGACTTTTGGTCACTGCAGAGGGCCGAGGAGCTTTGAGTCGTTTTTTCGGTTTCAAGAAGTGGGTTCTAAGGTCGAAAACCGATGTTTTATTGAGCAAAAACAACTGGAATCAATGGATAGTCTTGGTCCGATCCCGCTCGCCCCCCCACGCGCCGTCATTTGCCTCGCTTGATTATCAACATCTTTCCCTGCTAAAAAGGGGCAAGACCGCAAGTATTACCTTCTGATTGATCTTCTCCTTTTCTGCTTATTACATCGTGTTATGTAAACCAAAAGGACTAATCCGCCACACGAGAAATGCCTACTCCTTTTAGCGAAAACCCATCTCTATGATGAGACAAAAATACACTCCCCCGGCGATTGTTATCAGATCTCATTTTCTGATGTGATTAAGAATAATGATCCGAGAATTGGCCGTACCAGAAATTCTCCGGTTGGCTATTCTGATCAACAGATTACTCATAAAGGGGTGAGAGAAATGGAAAAAAAAGTACTAGACCACCTTATTATCGGGCAGATGCTTTTGGCCTTGGTACTCTTCAGTGGATGCGGCGGCGGTTCTACTGGTTCCTCTTCAACAGCCTCCACTCCAACAACCGCCACTCCAACAACCCCACCTCCAACAGACCCCCCAATCTATGATACCTCCAGTGTGGGGGGAACGGTGTCCGGATTGATCGGCACGGGCCTGGTTTTGCAAAATAACGGGACAGACGATCTTGCCATTTCTGTAGACGAAACAACTTTCAAATTTCCGACTCGCGTTCTAGAGGGAAGCAAGACCATCGTAACCATCCTGACTCAACCCACCAATCCACAGCAATCTTGCGAAGTAATAAACGGCGACAGAATTGTTACCGCCGACAACATCGTAGATGTGGAGGTAAGGTGCATTACCAATATTAACGAAACGTTTGACAGCGGCAGGCTGGATTCAGGCTATTGGAACACGAGCGGACAGTATGATCGGAAACTTGTCGACAGCAAACTGCAATTCAATCTGGCGGCGACGGGCGAATTCGCTTTCGATCACCTCCCGTTTCAGGACAAAAACTGTGGGAAGGTTTCCGCCGATGTAACAATCAGCGACACGGTTTTCACTGGAACTGGTGCTAGTGACTTCCGTACGCGAATGCAGAATTGCGGTTATCATTCGGACATGGCTGGTGAAGCACCCGGCAATCAAACCGGCGACGTTGAGGCCGCGATAATCTGGAACGGCGGCGGCACTCAGGCGTCCTACGTGGTCTTTCGCTGCATAAACGACGACTGTAACAACGTGGACTCTATCGAATATCTCACCCCCAATGGCAGCACCGGCGTCCTCCTGGGAACAACCCCGCAGAACTCGACCGCAACGTTGTCGATTGATTGGAATAACAGCCTGTACCCTGAACAGTTCGCCTTCCAGCTTAACAATGATCCTCCCAAGATCTTTGATCCGGTAAACGCTGGCGCGGCCATCGCTGCCGGTGTTCCGAACAAACCCTTAAAATATCTTGGCGTTCAGATATATTTACAGGAACCTAATGATACGGCGGAAATGACTGCGACCGTTGACAATGTAACAGACGGTCTTCTGGCGGATAATTTCGACATCACCAACGAGAAGTACCTGGATGGTTCTTTCTGGAAAAAGACGAACGGCAGACGGCAGATAGAAAATGACCGGCTTGTTATGGAATCTGCTCAGGAGTTTGTCGATGATCCTGTTGCCGACAACCGATTCAACAACACCACAACACTCCATTCCAATGATGAAATGATCATCACGGGCACCAAGGTTGTCGAAGCCGATCTCAGCCTGGATCCGGCAACTTATGTGGTGGACAGCGGCAGCAACCCCGCGGAAGTGTATGCTCTACTCGAAATGGAATTCCAACCTCCCGGTTCGCTTAAGAATGATTTCACAAATTTCTTTGTGGTACGAGCGGCATTAAAAGAGGGTCCACCAGGGGTTACTGCAGAAATTTTCGCAGAGGGATGCGCCGATGCAGCCTGCTCTGCAAAATACACCATAGCCGGTGCTGAACAGCCCTTCGCCTCTCCTGTTGTTAAAGGCCAGCCGTATCACTTTAAAATAGAAAACTTAGGAAACGGCGCGTTCAACATCACTATGGATGGCATAGAGACAATTTCACTAGATTTATCTTCCGTTCCTGAATTTGCCTCAACAGCTTTCTCAGGGGTGGAAGTAAGTACGGCCTCCAGAGGGACCGACTTGCCCGGAGAAGAAGCATTTATTCGGGCTTACTTTGATAATGTTCGTACGGGAAGCCTATAAAAATGAATCGCGACGGATTTGCGGGTAGGTTTCGTACTGTGACAACTTTGGAGTAGCCAAAGCCTCAACATCAGCGCATCCCGTTTTCATGTCTGGCAAAGTGGTTTTCTGACAAGAATTCCCATAAACCGGCAGGGGAAAACGGGATGCGACTCAAATCTATCCTGAATCGTGTGCAAACTAACCAGGGATTCAGGGAAGGGTAATGCAACTATGGACAATAATCGCGGCGACCTTGGAGGCCATGGATGGTGGCAACAACAATGCCCAAATGACTTCCAGAAAAGCCTTCCGGTTCAGGAGCTTTGCTGGGCCGAGAACAGCCTTGTATCATGCACCTGTGGAATTACCGGAGCTAAAGAGAATCCACAAAAACGCTGAAGAGTCATAAAATGGGCGCTTCAGCGATTTACCGAAACAGGAATACTGAGTACTTTACGTTGATAAATTGGCCTGGGCATTGCATTTCTACATCGTCAAACTATGCACGACTCTCATGGCTATCGGCTAACGACATCAAAACCGTCCGCAGATTGACTTTTTCATTTACTAAGCCGCTTTTTTTTCTGATGTGTTTTCGATGATTATTGACCGTTTCCGGTGAAATATTCATGCTCTCGGCAATTTCTTTCGAGGTCATCCCGTCCTTGATCATACCGGCCACACGAATCTCAGTCGGTGTTAAGTTATGATATTGGGCCGAGAGACGATGTAAAAACGGAGACATGATATTGTTCAGGTTTTTTTCAAGGATATCCAGATAGAGCTTCTGCTCATCGGTCTTTATAATTTCTCTCAACTCTACCAGAGATGGGAAAACCAGCTCCTTGACATTAATGAGCATCTGCTCCTCGAGCTCTTTTTTGTCATGATCTCTCTTGTTAAGGAGAACAGTCAGAGCGACGTTGGCCTGCTCGAGATTTTCGGTTTTGAGCGCCAGCTGTTTAGTGCGGCTTTCAACCAACTTCTCCAAATGTACCGCAAATGTCCGACACTTCTCTTCTGCCTCTTTCTGCTTCGATATGTCGGTGTGGGTGCCCATGAAGCGAATAGGCTCTCCAGTAGTTTTGTCTCTCTCTACCACCTGTCCCCTGGCCAAAATCCACCGCCATCCGCCCTCTTTGGTCCGAAGCCGGAATTCTGCTTCATACCGCTCTGACTTGCCCTGAAAATGCTCTTCAATCAGGGCCAAAGTCTTTTTCTGGTCATCCGGATGCAGGAGATCTACAAATTTGATATTTTTTTGTTTAAGCTCTTCAAGGGTATAACCCACAAGTTTGGCCCAGTTTTCGCCGTAGACGGTTTCCCCGGTCACCAGATTGCGGTCCCAAACTCCATCCGATGAGATGTCTAGGGCCAGATGGAGCCGCTCCTCACTCTCCTGCAATTGCCGAATAACCTCGTTGTATTCCGTCAGATCCCTCATGGACAGGACAACGGCCGAGATCCTGCCATCGGGTTCGACAACCGGTGAATAGGAAAAGTGATAAAATCGCGATTCGCCATTCAGTCCGGCAAATGGATCATGATGCTGGGCCTGGACGCCGCGGAATGCATCATTAAGCGCCACTTTCATTTTCCGGGCGTACAGATCCTTCCCGAAGATGTCGGAGAGAGACACGCCAAGGATGCCCTCCTGGTCGCAGTGCATTTCCTGGCCAAAGGCATGGTTGATAAACAAAATTTTACGTCCGGGACTGATTAAGGATACCAGATCGGTGCTAACGGCCAAGACCTCTTCTTGCATCCGTAATATCTTTTCATGCCTTTTCTTATTGAGACAGTTGGCCATTCGAACCAAAAGTTCATTACCGTCAAACGGTTTCAGGAGATAATCGTCAGCCCCGTGCCGTAATGCTTCAATGTAGGTCAGTAAGTCTGCATGACCGGTAATAATGATCACACCGACATCGGGCTGTTCGGACTTAAGTCTGTTAAGAAGCTCAAGGCCATCGAGATCGGGAAGAACCAGATCCAGGATGATGAGGCCGAAATACTGCTCGTGGAATTTTGCAAGCGCCTCCTCGCCATCCGCGGCCATTGTGACCTCATAGCCCTCCGGCTCCAGGATCTCTTTGAGTCCCTTGCGGATCACTTCCGCATCATCAACCAATAAAATCAGATTATTATTCATCATCTTACCCCGTCACGACTCTTTCCCTTCTGCGCAAAAACCTTTACTTTGGAAAAACTCCTCGATGATCCCCGGCTCTTTGAAATAAGAGGAATCCCTTTGGATGCGGCAAGAGATTAACAGCCATTGGCAGACACCACCAATCTATACGGCGATTAGAATTTTCTGATTCAGCGTCACCTTATATGGTTATTTACTAAATATATCATAGCATTAAGGGCCTGATCCAATCTTAGCTCAAAATAGTTTGCCAACTGGATAATTCGCTCCAGGTTGATGCAATAAGATAGGGGCTGTCCTAGATAATTTTCATTATCTAGGACAGCCCCTAAAAGTAAGCACTCAGAGCTGGGCATAACCATCATAAGAAAACGGCCTGTCGGCAAAATGGTACGCCGACAGGCCGTTCATGATAAAAAGTTCCTGCTATAACTGAGCGGAATATTAATTTTTTACATATTTCTGTAGTACCGGCGCCAGATATAAAGGTCAGTTTTTGTTACACAGTTATCTCCATTCAGGTCCGCACTCGCAAGATAGGCCGCATCACCAACACAGTAGCCTAAGGCATCTGTCAAGATTCTGCGATCCAGTGAATCGAGGACTCCGTTTCCATCCAAGTCGCCGGCAACAGCCTGTTGGAGGGGTAAAACCTCAACAATGCAGCTGTCCGTATGCTGCAGTCCACTGTAGTCCGTAACTAACAGTTCAAAGGCGAGATTCACCGGGGTCAGGATATCGGCAGGGGCCTCAAAAGTGGGCTTTAGGGCGGTCGGGTTGGAGAGAGTCACCGGCAGACCCGTTTTCTGTAGCCACTGAACCGTGGCAATGCCGTCATCCGCATCATAGGAGAGCGAACCGTCGAGAGTCACGACATCACCGGCATAAATACTCTGGTCCCCTCCAGCATTTGCCACCGGCGGGTCGTTTATCCAGGCGGTATTGATAATCACAGTGTCCTTGGTATAGAGTCCGCCGAAGTCGGTGATCGTTACTTCATAGGCGATACTTGCCCCTGCCGGCCCGGCATCCGGGGCCTTAAAGCTCGGCTGCATGGCAGTGCTGTCGGAAAGCGTCGTTGCCGGGCCGAAAAGCTGAACCCATGAATAGGAGGCGATCCCGTCATCAACATCGGTTGATCCGGATGCATCCAGAACCACCGTATCACCCTCGGCTACCTTCTGATCCACTCCGGCATCGGCAACGGGGGGCTGGTTCACCCAGACAATGTTGACACTGCAAAAGTCGGTATTCTCAAGCCCCTGGGCATCGGTCACCGTAAGCTGGAAAGACAGAGTCGCGCCGGTGACACCGGCATCAATGGCCGTGAACTCAGGCTGAAGGGCATCAGGATCAGAGAGACTTACGGTGGGCCCGTCCAACTGAACCCATGAAACGGTCAAAGGGTCGTTATCAATATCATAGGAGTTTGTTGCATCAAGCGTGACTATTTCGCCATTGTTTACTACTTGATCAGGACCGGCATTGGCTACCGGAACGTGATTGACGCTAGTGACGGGATCAGTCGTGGGGTCGGGCGTCGTGGTACCGGGTGTCGTGGTGTCGGGCGTCGTGGTACCGGGTGTCGTGGTGCCGGGTGTGGGGTCGGGCGTCGTGGTACCTGGTGTTGTACTACCAGAGCCCGGTACAGTCGTGCCCGGCACGCCATCCCCATAAACGGCGACAACTGAGAAAACACTTCTACCCTCAGTTACTACTGGGCAAGTTATTTCCCTGGCAGCTGGATTAGAGGTCTCACAGAGCAGCAGATTATCTTGATAGAGCTGGTAGGCCAAGACTGGACTACCCGAGTATGACTGATCCCAGCTTATGGTTACATTTTGGGCAGCTACTGGCGATGCTGAGAGACCAAGCAGAACTGTAAAAAGAAGGATTATAAGTGAGTTGAATGAAATACGAACAAAATTTTTACATGGCATTTCCGTACCTCCGGAATAAAATTGAAACATACCGAAGGTTGGAATAACCTTTCGGCAACCCCGCTGCCATATCCCCCGAGAATTAGGCCGGTGGTTTTGCGTCCCCACTTTTCAGTTGGGTTTGCCTTTGTCATTTACTCATTTAGTGAATTGCTCCCTGTTATCATAATTTTCATCTCCTACAATCATTACTGCATCTCATAAGGCGCATATCAATATATGGGGAGCGCCTACCGCGCCCCTTCTTCAAGCATTCCCCAACAATGAAGGGAAAGCATCTATGTGGAAGAAGGGAGGCATGAGAGATGAAGGCAATTGTGCTACTATTTTATGACCAAAATCTGATGATAATATAACCAAAAATTAAAAAAATATTTTTTGTTATTAATGGGAACGATTATAGCTAATTCGAAAACCCAGTCAATAGCAAAATCTAAATAACCGGTTTATTTTAAACCATAATATCCCCATTTTCATACCATTCCCTTCCCTGTCGCCTTCCCGAGACTGACGTTCCCCTCTAAGTCCATCTCCAAATGGTCGTCGGCATGCATTTCTGAGAAATGTTTTCATATCTTAATTCTATTTGGTCATAAAACATGACCAATATCTATTACTTTTTTGTCTGTTGATAAACTGCCTTTCCTCATCCAGCATGGAAGATAGTGGAAAGAAGAGAATTATCAAAATTACTCACTGGACAGTTCACGCGGAACTGGCTCGATCTACCGATTTTCTTTTAGCTTGCAACTGCCGCCGATACTAAGAAAATTAACTGTAGGGAGGGGAAAATGGTCGAGGTTAACATGGACAAGAAGGACTACTCCGAGCGTTTAGACATGACCCAGATTCATATAGTCGGAAACCTTCAACTTCAAAACGAACTGTTCTCAAAAACACTTGCCAAAGAAACAGGCCTGCCCTGCACCTATACGTCCCAAGAAAAACTACCCTATCTTATGGAGGAAAACAGCGGGAAAAACAGTGTAATCCTCTGGGACTGCGTCGATGACGGAGATGAGGCCATCTGGAGTGAGATGAGTCCAGATTTCCCCAGAGATGATTGGCGGTTCATCCTATTTAATGTACTTCCTGAGCAAAACATTGAAACTGAGGCGGTTAAGCGCGGCGTCAAAGGGATCTTTTACAGAGGCGACTCTCTTTCCGCATATAAGAAAGGAATCCAGACAATTTTAAAGGGGCAGCTCTGGTTTTCTCGGATGGTTTTGGAAAAATGTCTCGTTCAGTCGGGAATGACCAACGAGGAGGCCCCGGGGAAACAAGTGTATCTAACTTTCCGGGAACAACAAATCCTTTCCATGGTCGCATCTGGTCTCAGTAAAGATGAAATTTCCGACAGCCTCAACATCAGTCCGCATACCGTCAAGACCCACACACACAATATCTACAAGAAAATCAATGTGAACAGCCGCGTCAAAGCAACACTCTGGGCAACGCGAAACCTCGTTGCCTTAAAAAAAACAACTTACCGATAAAATATATGGGCTGACATAAGTGAACCTGACCTCTTGATTATTTTCACTAATCAAATGGTGTAGGAAAGAGAGAGATTTTCCAGAAGTCTCTGTGCATCAAGCGAGGTTTAATCCGAACCCGCAATTTCTCCTCCTTGACTTCAACTACCCCTTTCCTTGCACTCAGCTTTTTATCATCCTAATAGTTCTTTTTAGGTTCCAGGTATGAACCGACATTACTCATGACCGGAATCCCGCTATTCACTGGCACGCCAGGACTAGCTGTCAGCCACATTCTGGCTCGCCGAATCAGTCGTTTTCAATCAGTAAGTTTCCGCTCGGATTGTTCCCAGTCATCTTCACATTTGCTCTTACCCATTGTGCAATTTCAGGGAATGTTCTCAAGCAAAAGGTGTAGGAATACACCGGAATTTTTCATACTCCTTTCAGAAAAACCCTCTCTGCAAATAAGAAAAATATACACCTCTCGGACGATTGATATCACTGGGCAGAATTTGATGTGATTACAAATAAGGGAACTGAGTTGGATTAATTGCCCTATGATTTTTGAATTTACCCGGATGATCACAGCCTGACTTTAGCAGGAAGTTTTTTAAAATATTGCGATACCGGCTGCACGCACTGTCGACAAGACAAAGGAAGGAGGAAATGTAAATGACTACCTGCGTCACGATAAGAGTCAAAACATGTGTAGCAAGGATTTTTCGATTCGCCATACTCCTTGCTCTCCTATTGCCGGCAACCGGATGTGCATCCTCCATCACCGAATTTCAAGAGATACCAACCTCATCGCCCCCGGAACAGAAGGTGATTCTACGGCCGGGTGACGAAATAGAACTGAAATTCCCTTATTGGAAAGAACTCAATGACACTCAGGTTATCAGACCTGACGGCTTTATCACCCTCCAGCTCATCGATTCGGTTCAGGCTCAGGGCCTAACACCAGAGGAGCTGGATGCGAAACTGACCAAGCTTTATGAATCGAAAATCAAGGACCCGGTCATTTCCGTAGTGGTCCGCACTCTAGTCGACCAGAGGATATATGTCGGCGGCGAAGTCAATAAACCAGGCCTCATGACCCTCCAAGGCGAGGTCGACGTACTCCAGGCGATCATTAATGCGGGCGGCTTTAATGAAACTGCCCGAATGGGTCAGGTGATCGTCATCCGCAAGGGCAAAGAGGGCAAGGCAGTTCCCTACAAAGTTGATCTCTCAAAATCATTGTACGAAAAAGGACCGAATCAGACTTTCCTGCTGCAGCCCAATGACGTCGTTTATGTTCCCAAGACGGTTATCGCCAACCTTGACAAATTTGTGAATCAATATATCTCCGAACTCTTCCTTTTCCGGGGGATAGGGTTTGGCTTCACCTATGTATTGAATGATAGGTATGAGACTCGATAAGAGGCGGTAGGAACCTGACCACCAAGACTGAATAAAAAAAGTGGAGATGAAATAGATATGCAGCCCCAAGACTCACAATATCTTCCGGCCCCTCATGTCCCTGGAGAAAGCATCTCATTGCGGGATATTCTCTATGTCCTGTTTCTTAGGAAAAAAATTCTTCTCCTCTTCTTCGGGGCTGTCTTTCTGAGTGTGCTGATATTCACTTACCTTTCCCCCGAGATCTACCAATCGGAAGCAAAGGTTCTCATCCGGGTGGGTCGCGAAAGCCTTGCCCTAGATCCAACCGTTGACGGACCCACTGTCGCACTCTCGCAAAGCAGAGAGAACGAAGTCAATTCCGAACTGGCAATAATTAAAAGCAGACTCCTGGCCGAACAGGTTGTCGACAGAATTACCCCGGGAGTCTTCCTGGCTGCAGGCGTTGATAATTCTGACCCCGACGGACCGTTAAACTTCCTCCGACCAGCCATTTACTACATCAAAGATGCCTGGCGGAAATTTGTCCCTCTCTCGATACAAGAAGAGGCCCCATCCCTTGCCTCTCTGAGGGAAAATGCCATCAACCAAATGATCAACAACCTCTCCGTGGCGGTTGAACAGAAAAGCCACGTCATTACGATCGCCTTTGAGTCCATGTCGTCAGGATTCAGTCAGAAAGTACTGAACCTCTTTTTGACTTTTTATCAGGACCACCACATTAAGGTTCACAGCACCCAGGCTCCACCTCAATTTTTTCAGGATCAAGTCGGCAAACTCTCCAAGAATCTACAGGATAAAGAGAACGAGCTCGAAACCTTCCGGGCCGACCACAACATCGCTTCAATCGCCATTCAAAAGGAGATGCTTTTTAACCAGATCAGCCGGATCCAGAGCGATATCGCGGAAATAAACAGCCAGATCGCCGCTTCCCGGGCCCACAACATCTCCCTTGAGCAAGGGCTGGCAAGCCGATCCCGGGAAGTTGAGCTGGGCCGGGTCGCCGGCAAGAGGAGCGACAACACCGACGCCATAAAAGCCCGCCTGTTTGATTTCCGCGTAAAAGAGGCGGATCTATCGGCCCGGTATCCCGACGACCACCGGGAACTCATGGAGGTGCGCGAACAGATTCGCCTGGCAGAATCGGCCTTGAGCAACGAAAAGCAAACCGATGAGGTCACCACCGGTGTAGATCCGACATACCAGGCAATGCAGCTTGCCCTGGAAACGGGACGCGCTCAGCTCCAGGGCCAGATGGCCAGCCTTAAAGCGCTGGAGGCGGACCTCAAAAAGCCGAAAGCCGAGCTGGCCGAGCTGGTCAGTAACGAGGCCAGCGAGGCGAGACTGCAGCGTGAAGCAAAGCTTCTGGAAGGAGAGTATCTCCGCTATCGCCAGGACATGCAGCGCACCAACATTTCCACGCAACTTGACTTAGACAAGGTTTCCAACCTGAGCATAATTCAATCGGCAACCATGCCGATGAAACCGACAAGACCCAATAAAGCCCTCAATCTCGCTCTCGGCTTCTTTGTTGCCCTCTTTGGCGGAATCAGTCTGGTTTTTGTTCTCGAGTATCTCGATGATTCACTGAAAACAAAAGAGGAAGTGGAAGAAAGGCTCGGGCTTTACGTACTGGCCTCAGTCCCTTGCGAGGAGAACAAGCCATGTACCTGAACTTTTACAATATGGAAAAGGCCCCTTTTCACATCACGCCGGACCCGGAATTTCTCTTCCTTAGTCCGAGCCATAAAGAAGCCTTAGGGTCGATCATATACTGCATCGCCAATAAAAAGGGGTTTGCTTCAGTTATTGGCGAGGTTGGAACCGGCAAAACCACCGTTGTCCGTTCGTATCTGAGCAGAAGCAACCGGCAAAAGGTGAAGCCGATCTATGTCTTCAACCCATCCGTGACCTTTGCGGAACTTCTGAAGACTATATTTCAGGAGTTGGGGGTCACGCCGCACAATGAAAATTTGTATGACATGTTGCAGCAGCTGCACATTGTCCTGATCAGGGAGTATGAATTGGGCCGCAACATCGTGCTGATTATTGACGAAGCGCAAAACATGGCGATTTCTACATTTGAACAACTGCGTATCTTGTCAAATCTGGAGACCCCAAAAGACAAACTCCTGCAAATCATTCTGGTT
This sequence comes from uncultured delta proteobacterium, assembly GCA_963807225.1. Classification (GTDB taxonomy): domain Bacteria; phylum Desulfobacterota; class Desulfobulbia; order Desulfobulbales; family JAGXFP01; genus JAGVGT01. The sequence continues at coordinate 357,606 of CAWEAD010000007.1, forward strand.
GGCCAGCCCGAACTTGCAGAAAAGCTGGCTGGGAAGGAACTACGGCAACTCAATCAGCGCCTGGCCATTCGAGCGACACTGCGCCCCCTATCGCCCGACAAGAGCCGGGACTATATCCTCTTTCGCCTGGCAAAGGTCACTCATTCTCCCAAAGAAATATTCACCCCCGGAGCACTCAAAAAAATTATTAGGGCAGCAAAGGGATCTCCACGAATGCTCAACATCCTGTGCGACAATGCTCTTGTTGCCGGATTCGGCTACCAGGAAAAAAAGATCAGCGGGAAAATAGCCAAACAGGTCATCGCCGATTTTGAAGGAAAAGAACGTTTCACAGTGCTCAACTGGAAGCATGCATCCATACTGGGAGCCTTTCTGCTTACCGCATTTACCATGAATGAAATGCTCGCATTCCCGGCCTTTACCAACTTAGGTTTCGGTCGAAATGAGCGATCTACACCAAACATCGGTATGACCCAGGCTGCAAAAAAGCCCTCGCGGGAGCTACCACTTTCTTTCCCGGAGAAAGAGTTCTCGGAAGAAGGGCTCCTTACCGCAGGTCCATTCGCCACTGCCCGGGCTGACAGTGCAGCTGGCACTGCCGTCTCCCGGGACGAAAGCAAAGCAGGTCCATCCACCGCTGCCCGGGCTGACAGCACGAACCAGTTATGAGAGCAGACCTTCTTCCCCAGGAGAGAAGCGGGAGGCTCTCATCCCCTCATCTACTTCGAGAGAAAGCAAAGCCGGATCAGCGATACGAAAAGTCAAGAAAGGTGAATATCTCTCCCAGATCTGCCTGGACAAGTATGGCTTTGTCAATGACCAGGTTATTCAGGTTGTCTTGGATAACAACCCCCGCATATTTGACGCCGATCTGATCTTTATCGGCGACACGATCAATTTACCCGAACTTACAAAATCAGTCACTAGAATCGCTAATTCACAAGGGGGGTGACATCGATGACCAAAATCTTTGAAGCATTAGAGTATGCAGGTCTTGAACGGGCCGGCCTCCGGGAAACCGAGGAAGGAATGTTGCCCTCCTTGCAGGAACCTGACATCAGTCCGGCCCTATACGCCAGAACAAATCTCAAGCTTTCTGAGGAGGTAGCAAACAACGCCGACTTCCTCTACCAGAACATCATGAGGCTTCTGCCTTACAGGGAGAGCAGGATTATCCAGTTCCAGGGAACACGGAGAGGAGAAGGAACCAGCACTTTGGTCCGAAAGCTTGCCAGTCTTACAGCCATGAAGTTGCAAAAAAACGTCCTGTTGCTGGACTTGAACCAGGAGACCCCTAACCAGTGCAGTTTCTATCATGTCCGGTCAGAGCTCCCCGTGTACGACTCAACCAGTCCGGCAAAACTAACCAGGCGAGATTTTGCCAGAGTCGACAATTCATCTCTCTATGTAACTCAACTGTCTCACCGGGGCATTCCTGCCAACATTATTTGCGAAATGCCCCGGATCGGCCCCCTGCTGGAGGGGCTCAAAGATGAATTCGAGCTGATTCTGATCGACTCGCCAGCAGCGATCAGCTGCTCAGATTGTTTGCTGCTCAGCCCGAAAGTCGATGGAGTAGTTCTGGTAGTGCAGGCCGGGAAGACCCGTTGGCAGACGGTTAACCAGGTAAAAGAGCGGATTTTGGCCCAGAATGGAAAAATCCTGGGGGTAGTGCTCAATAAAAGACGCTATCCAATACCTGAATTCATCTACAAAAGAATTTAACAAAGGGGGCGGCCTATGTCTTTATCCAACATGCTCAATTGGTTTCAGACAACAGCAAGGAACGGACAAAAATTCCGGGTCGAGAACATTTGCGGAGAAAAAGAATTCCTGCACATACTGGCACGCGAACGTGCCCGGGCAGAGCGGAGCGCGCATCGCTTTTCCCTGGTCGTCTTTGAAACCGGGACGGGGGAAAAGAGCAATAATGCGCAATCCCATCTCTTGGGTGAGTTAAGTTCCCGGATGCGAGCTACCGATGAAGCCGGCTGGCTCCGGCAGAACCGGGTCGGGGCCATCCTCCACAATGCCAATACCCATAACGCCTTGACTTTCGCGAATGATATCCATGCTTCCTTGAATGCCGACGGCATTCAACTTCCCTTCAAGGTATATAGTTACCCCCCGGAGGAAAAAGGCAACGACAGTGACCGGGATACTTCGGAGAATCCAGGGCCGAAGTCCAACGCCGGACAACGGATCAGCCACGAATCCCCCGAAGAAGAACTGCACCAGCTTTACGCCAAAAAGACCCCCATAGGCAAGCGCTGCCTTGACCTGTTTGGCTCAATTCTTGGGCTGGTCCTTCTCGCCCCGCTCTTTATTCTTTTATGGGCTGTGATCAAGACTGTCTCTCCCGGTCCGGCCTTTTACAAACAGACCAGGATAGGATTGGGGGGGCGGCAGTTTACCTTGCTGAAATTCCGGACCATGGAGGTTAACGCCGATACCACCAGGCATCGTAAGTACCTGGCCTCCTTGATTCAGGGGGAAAAAACTCAGCGAAGCTGCGCCCAGGCCATGGCCAAGCTGGATGACATCGACTGCAGCCACATAATACCTTTCGGCAAATTAATTCGAAAAACCTATCTTGATGAGCTGCCGCAGTTAATCAACGTAGTGCTGGGCGACATGAGCCTCATCGGTCCCCGCCCACCAATCCCCTATGAAGTTGCAGAATACCAACTCTGGCACACTGACCGCCTGGATACGACCCCGGGTATGACGGGGCTCTGGCAGGTCAGCGGCAAAAACCAGCTTTCATTTGAACAAATGGTACGACTGGACATCCGCTATATCCGCCAACAGTCCTGCTGGCTAGACCTCAAGATTCTTCTCATGACCCCCGTTGCCATAGCATCGGAGTTCAAAGGAATTCTGAGCAAGATAGGACACTTCACCCACTTCGATACCGAGAAAGTAAAGTATTAGACCGAAAAACGCGGAACAAGCTGACCGGCTTGCCCAATAGAGGGGGAGCGTTTTATCGGAATAACTCAAAGAGGATCTAACAATATGATGAATGAAATGATAAAAATCGCTGTTGCAGGCTGTGGCTATTGGGGGCCCAACATTATACGAAGTTTTAACGCCCTCCCCAACTGTCATCTGAAGATGGTCTGTGATCTTTCGAAAGAACGTCTGCAACACATGGACAAACTCTACCCGAAGGCCAAAACCACAAACAGCTTTGAAGACCTTTTGAAAGACAAGGAAATAGGTGCCATTGCCATCGCCACTCCCGCTCGTACTCACTATGCAATGGCCAAAGAAAGTCTGCTGGCCGGCAAACACACCTTCGTAGAAAAACCGATGGCCACAAACACTGCTGAGTGCAAAGAACTCATCCAGATTGCAGATGAGAAAAAACTCACCCTGATGGTCGGACACACATTCATCTACTCATCGCCGGTCATGAAGATAAAAGAGATCATAGATTCCAGAGATCTCGGCGATCTCCTCTATATCAGTTCACGCCGCTGCAACCTCGGGCTCTACCAGAAGGACATCAATGTGGCCTGGGACTTGGCCCCCCACGACATCTCCATAATCCTCCACATCCTCAACCAGATGCCGGTCAGCGTCAACTGCCAGGGCAAGGCGCATTTGACCAAAAAAATAGAAGACGTCACCAACATGACCTTGAACTTCAACAACGGCGGCTTCGCCACCATTCAAAGCAGCTGGCTCGATCCCAACAAGGTCAGAGAGATGACCTTCGTAGGCACCAAACGCATGCTGGTCTATAACGATATCGAAGCAATGGAGAAAATAAAGATTTATGACAAGCGGGTCGAGACCCCTCCCCACTACGATACCTTCGCCGATTTCCAGTACTCCTACCACTACGGAGATTCCTACTGCCCCTATATCAAACAGCAAGAGCCCCTGCTGGTGGAAACCGCCCACTTCCTGGACTGCATCCACAATGCGCAAAAACCCCGCTCTTCCGGGAAAGATGCCCTGGACGTCATTCAAATTCTCGAGGCCTCATCCAAATCGCTGGAAAACGGCGGCGGGCAAATCTTCGTCAATGGCTATGGAGAGCACCATGCGTAAGATATCAGCCGACGTCCAACTGGGCCATGATGTGAAAATTTCGGAATTTGTCAATCTGTACGGCTGTGTGGTGGGTGACAACACGAAAATTGGCCCCTTTGTCGAAATCCAGAAAGGGGCGCGGATAGGGGCTTCCTGCAAAATTTCAAGCCACACTTTTATTTGTGAGGGTGTTTCAATTGGCGACCGAGTCTGCGTCGGTCACAGCGTCACCTTCATTAATGACAAATACCCCCGCGCAACCACCGGAAATGGACAGCTGAAAACAGACGATGACTGGTTCTGCCAAACCATTCAGGTACATCAGGGAGCCTCAATCGGATCGGGAGCGGTTCTGCTGGGAGGCATCACCATAGGAGAAAACGCCATCGTCGGGGCAGGCAGTGTGGTCACAAAAGACGTACCGGAAAACACTATTGTGGCCGGCAATCCGGCTAAAATATTAAGAAAGATAAAGGATGCTAACGATGAAAATACCTTTTCTTGATTTGAAAAATCAATACGAAACCATCCGGGAAGAAGCACTCGCGGCGATTGCCGAGGTAATGGCATCTTCAGCTTACGCCGGCGGCCCATTCGTCGAAAAGTTTGAAAAGCATTTCGCCGAATTCTGTCAATGTCGCTATGCCGTCGGGGTTGGCAGCGGCACCGACGCCCTCTGGATTGCCCTTCGCGGGCTCGGAATCGGGGCGGGGGACGAGGTAATTACCGTGCCAAACTCCTTTATCGCCACCGCCGAGGCCATCAGCCAATGTGGGGCAGTTCCAGTTTTCGTGGATATCGATGAAAAGACCTATACCTTGAACCCGGAGCACCTGGAAAGCGCAATCACCTCAAGGACCAAAGCCATCATTCCGGTTCACCTTTATGGGCATATGGCCGACATGGACCCAATCATGGCTATTGCCGAAAAATACGGTCTGCAAGTCATTGAAGATGCGGCTCAGGCGCATGGCGCAGAATACAAGGGCCGGAGGGCCGGCTCACTGGGGCGTGCCGGTTGTTTCAGTTTCTATCCCGGCAAAAATTTAGGGGCATACGGCGAGGCCGGAGCAGTGGTCACCAACGACGAAAAGCTGGCCGAAAAGATGAGAATATTTCGCGACCATGGGCAGCACACCAAATACCATCACAACGTAATTGGCTGGAATTCCCGGATGGATGGGATCCAGGGGGCCATTCTGAATGTAAAACTGAAGCATCTGCCGCACTGGAACGAGGCCCGCCGGAAAAATGCCGCACTCTACAACTCTCTACTCGCAGACTTTGAGGGAGTGGTCCTTCCCTGTGAAGCGGAATACGCCAGGCATGTCTATCACATCTACCCTGTTCGTCTGGGAAAAAGGGACGAGGTCCTCTCCAGGCTGGCTGAAAAGAACATCTCCTGCGGGATCCATTACCCAGTGCCCATCCATCTGCAAGGAGCCTATGCCGGTTCAAGTCGGAACAAAGAATCTTTCCCCTTGACGGAAAAGTATGCCCGCGAACAGCTCTCGCTCCCTATGTTCCCGGAGTTGACCAAAGAGCAAATACATTTTGTCGTGGATGGACTGAAGGCGATTAATTTATAGCTTGGCTTGCTTTTGAAGTAATGGCTTCCGCATCGCTGCCCTAATCCTGCGAATGATTATGTAGCCATCACATGTCGAGGACAGGTTTATGCTGAAAAAAATAGCTCAAATTGCGGCATTTTTTTGCCCCCCACCAATAAATATTTGGCTTCACAGGGCAGCCGGAGCCCAAATTGACAAATATGTATCAATGCATCCCGGCGTTCTAATTTTAGCTAAAAAAATAGAAATTGGCCGCGGGGCACGTATTAAATTCGGAACGATGATCAAGGCTCGCACCTTTAAGTTGGGGAAAAAGAGCTCTATTGGTTTTTATACCTTAGTCAATGGTGAATCTGACTTAATAGTCGGGGATGCCAGTATCATCGGCCCAAGAACTCTGATCAATTGCTCTCGCCAAGTGGTTATCGGTTATTACTCAGGAATTGGACCTAACTCTTGCCTGTATACTCATGGTTCGGGTCTGCCGGTAACGGAAGGTTATCGCGCCACGTTTGCTCCTATCCACATTAAAGACAAGGTCTGGGTTTCGATGCGGTCAACTATCGGACCTGGCGTAACCATAGAGGATGGTGCGATTGTTATGCCAGGGACCGTTCTGGTTCAAAGCATAGACTCAAAGAGGATGGTGGCCGGCAACCCGGCAAAACTGACAAATTTTCCGGTGTTCCTGCGCCCTGTGAAGCCTGGATTTGTCGAAGAATTGGCCCCAAAAATCCTGGAAGAGTACCGAGAATGGTCGAATGAATATCACAAAACGAATTGGCAAATAGTTAACGGGGAACTGGTGACCGAATACAAGAAAAAGAAATTTACTATATCGGTAGAAGGAAAAGGAGATATTGTTGTTTCAACAATACCAGGAAAGAAAACAGATGGAATGTACTTCAATATTGCCGATTTAAAAACAGACGACTCCATGCACAAAGAAAAAGTGAAATTAGAGTCATACATTAGATGGCATTACGGATTGATATTTATTTGAATAAGTCCAACAAGATACATATCTACACGCGTAGATATTGATATATGTATAGATAGATCAATCAATCATCTATAATTACCGAAACATCGCATCACACAAAGGAGGGATATCATGGCAAAAGAGACGCTCATCAAGGCATTTATAGAGAAGGAGTTTCTTCGGGGTCAAGGGCTTGATCTGAACATCTCGGACAACCTCATCGAGCAAGGCATTATTGACTCATTAGGAATCATGAGATTGCTGACATATCTGGAGAGTTCCTTCGGGATCAAGGTTCACGATGAAGAGATAATTCCGGTCAATTTCGAAACGATCGAAAGCATTTCTTCGTTAGTGCGCAGCAAAGAAATCAGCCAGGCAGCCTGTGCGGCAAACTAACTGCGCCGATGCTTAAGACAACTTCCAGTCAATAGGTATAGTTACTGACAAAAATCAACCATAGTCATCAGTTCTTCGGTGAAGTTTTCAACCGACATTGAATCGGGATAAAACCCTAGAAATAAAGGAAACTAGCCATGCTGAACAATCAACTATCAGACTGCTTATCCTCACCCGCGCCTGCCGAAAATTTCATTTCGCCGGCGCCAGGTTCTGCGACCAAGAACAAAAAAGCCCCCATGGAGCCCGGCAGAAAGACATCCCTGCCTAAGGTATACGGCGACACCCCTTCTTTTCTCGGGGTGCCGGTCCTGAACCACCAGGCGCTGACCAAAGGTTACGATGTGATCGTTGCAGGTGTGCCCTGGGAAGGAACCGTCACTTGGGGATCTTTTACCGGCTGCGAACTCTCGCCCCGAACCGTTAGACATGCCTCGGCCCGCTATGGCGGGTTTTTGCCCGAGTATGAGATAGATCTCTTCGACCACCTCACTCTGGGCGATGTCGGCGATATTGCAATCACCCCGAACGATCCGGCTAAAACCATGCGCCAAGTGTATGGAGCGATGGACGACATTTACCGGAACGGAAGTATTCCCTTCGTCCTCGGCGGAGACCATTCTTTTACTCCGGAGATCATCAGTGCCCTCAGCAATAACGAAGAGGGAGAAATCGGCGTCATCCACTTCGATGCACATTTCGACAATGCCCCCTGCTTCGGCGAGGACGAATACCCCCGTTGCGGCCCCATCCATCGGATTTCCCAAATAGACAAAGTGCGGAACAAGAGCATCGTCCATGTCGGGATCCGCGGACCAAGAAATTCACCCGCCCAACTCGAGTACGCAAGAGACATGGGCGCCACAATTTTCACCATGAAGGAGATCAGGAAGCGGGGAATCGAATCAGTGGTCGAAGATGCAATCTCCATTGCCCAAACCGGCACGAAGAAAGTCTTTCTCACCATCTGTAGCGACTGTATTGACGCCGGTTTCAACCCCGGAGGCCCGGCCGACTTCAACGGCCTGCACCCGAATGAATTACTACCATCGCTGCATCGCATCGGTCAGTCAGGGATAGCCGGCCTTGATTATGTTGAAATCTATCCGGGTCAGGATCCTAATGGTTTTTCTTCGCATCTCGTTTCCTGGGGCATGATTTATTTGCTGACGGGGATGGCTGATCGCAAGAGAAATTCCGACTCTAAAGCAGAGTAGCCAAGAGGCAGGCACGATGACATATGCAATGACCGACGACCAGTTAAGCTTTAAGCAATCAGCCATTGATTTTGCGAAACAGGCACTTAACGACAGTGCCGGCGAGCGAGAAAAAAAAGGCGAGTTCTATGAGGAGGGCTGGAAGAAATGTGCCGCTTACGGCATGCAGGGCCTCCCGATGCCGGAACTCTACGGAGGACTGGGAGCTGACCTCATGACCTGCCTCGGGGTAATGGAGGGGATGGGCTACGGATGCCGCGATAGCGGCTTGGTATTTGCCCTCAATGCCCATATTTGGACCTGTGAATTTCCTATCCTGAAGTTCGGCACCGAAGAGCAAAAAAACAAATATCTTCCCAGCCTCATCGACGGGTCGCTGAAGGGGGGACATGCGATTACCGAGCCCGATTCGGGGTCGGATGCCTTCAGCATAAAATGCCGCGCGGAGAAGAAGGGTTCCCATTATGTCCTGAACGGCGCCAAAACCTTCATAACCAATGCCCCCATCGCCGATATTCTTCTGGTCTTCGCGGTTACTGATCCCAAAAAGAAATTTGCCGGCATTTCCGCTTTCATTGTCGAGAAAAACACCCCCGGCTTTTCGGTGAGCAAACCCTTCGAAATGATGGGACTAAGAACCTGCCCGATCGGTGAAGTCATTCTTAAAGACTGTGAAGTTCCGGAAGAAAACATGCTAGGGACGGAAGGCTCGGGGGCAGCGATTTTCAACTCCGAAATGGAGTGGGAGCGCAGCTGCCTTTTCGCCACTCACCTGGGAGCCATGGAACGTGATTTCGAGCAATGCGTCGAACATGCAAAGGCCAGGCGGCAGTTTGGCCAGCCAATCGGCAAATACCAAGGGGTCTCGCATAAAATCGCGGAAATGAAGGTCCGGCTCGATCTCTCAAGAATGCTCCTTTACCATGTCGCTACCTTGAAGGCCGAAGGCAAGCGCGCCCCGATGGAATCGGCCATGGTCAAGCTCTTTATCAGCGAAAGTTTCGTTCAGAACAGTATGGATGCAATACAGATCCACGGCGCCTATGGTTATTCAGCGGAACTGGGTTTCGAGCAGAACCTTCGAGACGCGGTGGGAGGAAAAATCTATTCCGGCACCTCGGAGATCCAGAAAAACATCATTGCGACCTTCCTCGGGTTGTAACGATTAAGGAGCAAACATATGCAGCCAAATACTCTTCAGGCGCTTCTTACCAGGGCTACCGAAACCCATCCCGAAAATCACGTCCTCGTTTCCAAAGGTAAATCGATCACCTACGCCGAACTGGAGGCAGCCAGCAACCAATTGGCGGCAACGCTGTCAAAACGCGGCGTCAAGAATGGCGACCGGGTGGCGATCATGCTGAATAAGTCGATCGAGTCGATTGTCTCATTGTTCGGCATTCTCAAGGCCGGGGCGATCTATGTCCCCATCGATCCCCAATCCCCATCGGCCAGGATGCAACACATCATCAAGCACTGCGAAATCGAGACCCTTATAACTTCGCTCCCGAATTGGCTCAAGACCGGAGTCGGTCTGACCAAGCATAATCCGTTGAAACGGGTAATCGTTACCGACTCAAATGCACGTGGAGTTCGTGATTCGACAGAGCGCCTGGAAGCCATTGCCTGGGAAACCATCCACGAAGAATCTCAAGCCTATGAGCACGCCAGGCCCTCCGAAGCCAGCCCAGCCTATATCCTGCACACCTCGGGCTCAACAGGCGTACCAAAGGGCGTGGCCATTTCCCATCAAAACGCGCTTAGTTTCGTGGATATGGCTGCGGATTTCTTCGCGCTGAGCGAAAATGACCGGCTCTGCAATCACGCCCCGCTCCATTTCGATCTATCCGTATTCGATCTGTTCGGGGCCATCAAGGCCGGCGCCGCCATCGTTCTGGTGCCGGAGTCCCTGGCCGCTTTCCCTCAAGCCTTGGCCGAATTGATCGAGAAGGAACGGATTTCGGTCTGGAACTCGGTTTCCTCGGTTTTGACGATGATGGCCGACCGAGGCGGCTTGGAGCGATTCAAGTTCGAGGCGCTACGCCTCGTGCATTTCTCCGGCGACACCATGCCCATCAAGTACTTGAGGATTTTGAAACGGCATATGAAGAAGGCGGACTTTTACAATATCTACGGCCAAACCGAGGCGAACTCGTCATTGTTCTACCCGGTAAATTCGCTACCGGAAAGCGAGGTCTGGAAGGTCCCGATCGGCAAACCCTTCCCCAATTTCGAGGTCTTCGCCATTGATGATGACGGTGACGTTATCACAAAACCGGGACAAGAAGGTGAGCTGCACATCAAGAGTTCCACGGTAGCGCTCGGTTACTGGGGTGACGATGAGAGAACTAATGAGAGGTTCGTAGCTGACCCTCGCCACCCCTCATCAACCTCCCCGAAGGTCTATCGAACGGGCGACTCGGTACGCCTTGATGAGAACGGCAATTATTTATTCGCCGGCCGGAAGGACCATATGGTGAAAAGCCGAGGATACCGCATCGAATTGGATGAGATCGAACTGGTTTTGAATGGACACCCCGCGGTTAAACAAGCCGTGGTGCTGGCCATACCAGACGAGATCGTTGGAAACCGGATCATCACGATCGTTGCCCCCATTGCCGGCGCCTCTCTTGCTGAATCCGACCTGATAGACTTCTGCTCGCACAGGCTACCAAAATATATGATACCCGAGATCTATCGGTTCAGCGATTCCCTACCGACGACATCGACCGGCAAAATAGATAGAAAGGCTCTTACCCATAGCGAAGCATTGGTATAGCCAAATTGATGGGGAAGGACGCACCACCCATAATCTGTGATTAGCAGGTTATGGCCGAACATGCATATTTACCACTAATGCTATTCCATGAGGCCTCGCAAAAGGAACCCGAAAAATATCGATATATGGCGGGAAAAGCTGGAATGAATCGCGGACAACCACAGCATGGCATTGCTCAATGCGAGCTCGGTTTATTGTATTTTTAGCGTGAAGAAGCACACCAATAATGAAAATTATTTCACGGCACAGCAACTTGTTTACAGATGCCGCCGGGCTACAGATATACACAATACTTTTTGTTCAGATTTATTGCATAGTTAGCATTTTTACCCTAGAGAAATTATTACAATACCACAATAAACGATTGTGTCGTTGCAATACTACTTGACTGCAATACAAACATATAATATGGAAATAAAAATGGAATCTGCCGATAAAAATCATCAACTACCAACCAGACTATGTCAAGTTCCTGGACGTAAAGATCGACAACCTTGAATTCAAGGGAATTTATGAGAAAATCCTGCTTAATATTGAGAAAAAAGCTTACGTCTGCCTGACTGACTCGAACCTTGTTGTGGCTGCCGCAAAAAGTGATCGAGACCTATTGCAGGCAATAAATGAGTCTCTTATTTCGATTCCCGACGGGACACCTTTAGCCTGGTTTGGAAAATTAGTCGGCTGCAACAGGATCGAAAGAATTGCCGGGGCGGAATTATTGCGGCTCATGCTCGAAGAAACCCATGGACTTAAGCATTATCTGTTAGGCGATACCGAGGAAACTATTCAACTTGTTATGGAAAAAGCTAAAAGAAATAACCCGAGCCTGCTGATAACCGGTCATAGCCCGCCATTTAAGGAGGAATTCGATCGGAATGACACCGAGGCCATGCTTGATCGAATAAATAAGGAAAATCCCGACATCATCTGGGTCTGTTTTGGCGGCCCCAAACAGAATAAATGGATGCATCAAAATTACCACCTGCTCAACAGAGGTGTCATGATTGGTGTCGGCGCAGCCTTTCGGTTTTACATTGGGAAGATTAAAATTCCTCCTAAAATAATACAACGTATAGGCATGCAATGGTTTTTCAGGATGCTGGATGACCCGGAAAAATGGTTCAGGCTCGGGGTGCCGAAACGACATTTAACCTTGCTGGCCAATTTTCCCTCGGAAATAGTTAAAGCCCGGAAGCTGAGGAAAATTTCTTGGCACCCGCAATAAAAACTGCAATCTGCGGCCATGACACATAGATGGCTTGTTGAAATGGAGGAAATGCCAAACAGATCAAGATCTTCCGACATAATTGTCAGCTGAAGAATATGTTTGCGGCGGGGGCCAAGAAAACGATAAGGGGAAAAGCCATGCTTATTCATAAGCTTTACTACAACGTCAAGAAGTACATTCCTCGAAGAACACAACTTTTTCTGCGTCGCCAGCTGGTTCGGGGCCAGTTGCGACACTTTGGCAAATTGTGGCCCATTGACGAAGCAGCCCGAACTATTCCTGCCAACTGGCAGGATTGGCCGGAAGGGAAAAAATTCGCCCTGATCCTGACCCACGATGTGGATACGGCAAAGGGAGCCGAAAATAGCAGAAAGCTGATGATGCTGGAGATGCAACTCGGCTTCCGCTCCTCATTCAATTTTGTTCCCGAACGCTACACCGTACCGCCGGAGCTTCGGCATGAGTTGACCGCCAACGGCTTCGAGGTCGGTTTGCATGGCTTGAACCATGACGGTAAACTTTACCAGTCCAGGGAAATGTTCAAATCCCGGGCTATCCGAATCAACCGCTACCTTGAAGAATGGCAAGCCGTAGGCTTCCGGTCACCATCAATGCACCATGAGCTTGCCTGGATTCACGATCTGAACATCGAATACGACGCCTCTACCTTTGACACCGACCCGTTTGAACCGCAATCGGACGGGGTCTGCACCATATTCCCTTTCTGGGTTCATAACGGCTCTGCCGAGACTGGTTATGTCGAACTGCCATACACCCTGCCTCAGGATTTCACCCTCTTCGTGCTGATGGGGCAGAATGATATCGAAATATGGAAGAAAAAATTGGACTGGATCGTGGCCAACCGCGGCATGGTCTTGCTCAACGTACACCCGGATTATATGAATTTCACCGGCAAAAAGAACGGATTGGAAGAATATCCGGCCTTTTTCTATCAGCAGCTCCTTGAATACATCAAAGAACGATACGCCGGCGAGTATTGGCACGTCCTGCCCAGGGAGCTGGCCAGACGGTTCAGGCCTAATGCCGAGCAAGAGTTTCGAAGCTGCATGAATATAGTTGCAACAGATACGGTCAACCGAACCGCGATCTGACTCTACCGCCTGTTGCGCACCAGCAACTGGACGTTACCTAGCTCAACGGGGCTATTCTCAACGGCTCACAAGGTCAATCAAAATGTGCGGGATCGCCGGCTATTTTAATATAAGCGTCCCGAGCATTCCGGAATATGGGTAACTGGGAGCCATAATCCATCATCTTCAACACCGCGAGCCGACATTATTGGATTTTATGGTAACGAACGTGTCGGCCTGGCTCACGCCCGTCTGTGGCTTATTGATCTCGAAGGAGGATGGAAGCCGATACATAATGAAGACAAGAAATTATGGATCATCTTCAACTGTCAGGAACTGAGAATTAGTTTGGGAGGGAGTGATGAGCCAAGAGCAAGGGACGGAGAAAATCTATCATCACCCTGAGGGCCAGGAAATGGTTGATGATGTCCGCCGGGAATCAGGCGAGTGAATGGACGGTCTTGACAAAAGTTGACAAGGAGAACCAATGATTACTCCAATTATCCTCTCGGGTGGCTCTGGAACGCGCCTCTGGCCTCTTTCGCGACAACTCTATCCAAAGCAACTCCTGCCTCTTGCAGGCGATCAATCCTTTTTACAGCAAACCATTCTCCGCTTGACGGGCCTAGAAGGGCTTGATCCGCCACTTGTGATCTGCAATGACGAACATCGGTTTCTGGTCGCGGAACAGCTGCGTAACATTTCGATAACGCCGGCGGCAATCCTGCTTGAGCCAATCGGACGCAATACTGCACCAGCCGCGGCTGTGGCGGCAATGCAGGCACTTTCCTGCCGGGAAAATCCCCTTCTCTTGGTCTTGCCGGCGGACCACATTATCAGAAACATCGAAGCCTTCCACGAAGCGATTCTTACCGCAGTTCCAGCTGCGGAAGCCGGTAGGCTGGTCACTTTCGGCATCGTCCCGGATAAGGCTGAAACCGGCTATGGTTATATCAAACGGGGGGAAATGATCAGAAATTTTTCAAATGGAGAATCGCAATGCCTTACTGTTGACCGCTTTATCGAAAAACCTGATCTGAACCGGGCCAGGAAATTTCTCAAAAGCGGCAATTATCTCTGGAATTCCGGCATGTTTCTCTTCCGCGCCGACACCTTTCTCGATGAACTTCGACAGTTCGCTCCTGAGATGGTTGATTTGTGTCAAAAAGCCCTTGCGAATTCGACCAGCGATCTCGATTTCCAGAGACTGGACCGAGAAACATTTACCGCCTGCCCAGCCGATTCCATTGACTATGCAGTTATGGAAAAGACCGACAAAGCCGTGGTTGTCCCGGTTGCCCCGGACTGGAACGATATCGGTTCCTGGTCGGCATTGTGGGAGGTTGGCAACAAGGATTTGGGGAATAACGTGATCCATGGCGATGTCCTTACCCATGATACGCAAGGTTCATATCTCTATGCCACCCACCGGCTTTTGACTGCCGTGGGAGTGAAGGATCATGTAGTTATTGAAACTGCCGACGCCGTACTGGTGGCCCATAAAGATCAAGCGCAGGATGTAAAAAAAATTGTCAGCCAGCTGATCGCCCAAAAAAGAACGGAGGCCAACCTCCATCGCCAAGTATTTCGCCCCTGGGGGTCATATGAATCGATTACCGTCAGTGATCGTTTTCAGGTCAAGAAAATTATCGTCCGCCCAGGCGCCATACTTTCTCTGCAGAAACATCACCATCGCGCCGAACATTGGATTGTTGTGAAGGGAACTGCGAAAATTACCCGCGACGAAGAAATAACTCTTCTTGGTGAAAACGAATCCACCTTTATACCGCTTGGCACCAAACACCGTCTTGAAAATCCCGGGATTATTCCCTTGGAACTTATTGAGGTACAAAGCGGCTCCTATTTGGGGGAGGACGATATTGTCCGTTTTCTTCGACAATTATGGCCGCGCAGGCGGAGTTTCAGAGGGATAAACAAGTAGCCCGTAGATTCAAGAGGTGGTTGCCCAGCCGGCCAAAATGGATGGGACTTTGCAATAGACGAGTTCTTGCCCGGCCTGGCCAGGCTGAGGGTGTTCGGGCATGAGAATCCAGTAAAATCGGCAAACCTGTGCGTGGCAGAGGATTAAGCATTCCAATACACCAAAGGGATTAGTTATGTGCAACAAAGGACTACATCAAGTGTAAAAAACCAGATTAGCTTATACGAAAATAATAAACCTTTGAGCTGATTGACGTAGAAACTCTTTTTTTGCGAAAGTATTAGATAAGTTAATTTAAATTGGAATTGGCAGACTGAATGGAGTTTTTCTGGGAATAAATATCTTAAGGAAATTATTAGGATGATAACAGGACATAATGTTATATGTTTTGGCTTATCCTCATGGAAATAACCAAGACTACAGAAGATAACCATGAGAGTGATGGCTAATAAGAAAATGGAGTTATATGTCGAATCCCTCGGTAGCCAAAATGTTTCTTAGGAATTGCCACAATGGCGCTTTTATCTAAAAATATTTTCAATAATGTTCCAAATCAAGCCAACATAAATATCCAGTTTATGAAAGAGCCTGTTCCTCATATTGATGTCTGCATACCAACTTACAGGCGGCCAAAATTACTACTAAAACTAATTGAATCATTAACTGACCAGGATACACAGAATTTATTCACCTATTCGCTCATAATTGTTGATAATGACCCAAAACAATCCGCCGAAAAAATAATCAAAGATCAAGAAAACACTTCGATCGTCATCAGCTATTATTGCCAAGCAAAAAAAAATATCTCTCTAACCCGAAACCTAGCTGTCCAAAAAAGCAATGGAGAATATCTAGCATTTATTGATGACGATGAATATGCCTGTAAAGATTGGCTACTTAAGCTTTACTTGTGCCAGAGAAAGTATGGAGCAGATTGTGTCCAGGGACCAGTTATTTCATATTTTCCGACTGATACCCAAAGATGGATTATCAGGTCGAATTTTTTTAATCGTAAGAGATTTAAAACTGGAACACAGATCTATTTTGGCCGTACAGGCAACTGCCTGATAAGCAGTAAAATAATTAAACAATTCGATAATCCCTTTGATCCTGGATTTGGCCTAACCGGAGGAGAAGACACTGCTTTCTTCAGTGAGATAATTAAAAGGAAACACAATATAACTTGGTGTGATGAAGCTGAAGCTTATGAATATGTTGGCCACAACAGAACTAATCTCGAATGGATTCTGAAACGATCATTACGTGGTGGGAATTGCTACATCATCCACAAAAACCAAAAAAAACAAATAGCAACAAGAATAATAAATCTAAATATATCATTAGCTAAATTTATAATAGTACTTGTCCTATCTCCCATGAGTATAATTATTGGAATTTTTGATATTAAATTTCTCATAAAAACAGCTGCAAAATTATCGGGATACTATGGTCAGATAATAGCCTTTTGGGGGTATGAATACAAAGAATACAAATGATCCATACCTTGATTTTACCTAAAGTTGCTTATGATTAATTCACCTATAAGGATATTTCACATCACCGAGCATAGTATCACCTATGAATGACTCATTGAACCATCAAAATAATTCTATTGCTTCGGTGCTGGCTCGCATTGTTTTTGTTTGTTATTTAAGTTTCATACTCTTTTGGGTAGGAAACCAATTCGCGATAAAAATAACAGATTTAAATGACATAAATACATCAAATAATGTAAATCAAGTTGTAATTTTAACCTTGTTCATGGCTGCATGTCTTTCCCTAATCCCATTAAGGAAGGAATTAATCACACTATTCAAGAAAGAAAGGTTTTTTTTAATGTTCATGTCATGGTGTTTGTTAAGCATCATATGGTCTGACTACAGGTTTGTATCATTAAAGAGATATTTTGAATTGATGACCAGCGTGATTATATGCTGTGCCTTTCTTCTTCATACAACTTCGCATGAAAGAATAATTAAATATTTAACTTCTTTGTTTTTGGTCTATATTTCCCTTAACATTATTGCGATAATTTTTATGCCAGCTGCTATTGACCCTAATTTTAATTCTTGGCGAGGTATAGCCTCAGGAAAAAATCTGCTTGGTCAAACAAGTTTGATGAGCTTGCTAATTTGGTTTTATGCTCTCCGTAATAATTCAACAGTAAATGACAAAATGATGGCGCTATTTATGTCAGTTTCTTCTTTCATTTTATTGCTTGGTTCAAAAAGTACCACTCCGATATTAACCATTGGGATATTGGCAATTTTAGGTATTGTTTTTTCAATAGATGACAGAGTAAAGACAATTGGGGTTGGAAGATTTTTTTCTGGATTAACATTTATAACTGCCATAGGAATAATAATAACAGTTATTAAAACAGAGCCAGGTATAATAACATCTCTTCCTTCAATTTTAGGTAAGTCAACTACTTTCAGTGGCAGATCAGACATCTGGTTATATATTTTTGACGAAGCCAGAAGACATTTAATTTGTGGATGCGGTTATGGTGGTTTTTGGATTATTGAAAACCCCAAGGTTTTAGAACTTTATAAAAGCCTCAATATCATAATATTTCAATCACATATGGGTTATATTGATATACTAAACGAAACTGGGATAGTTGGATTATTGTTATTTTTCCTGATAGTGGTTAGTTATTTTAATAGTTTATCTAATCCCAATAACAAACTTGGCCTTTGGTTTGTTATTGGGATTTTAATCATTAATTTTCAGGAAACAACCTTATTTAGACCAAATTCATTAACAGGGTTTATGTTTATCTTTTTTTATTTATATTTTCGCATTGGAACAATTAATAATGCTAAACATATATATACCTAAATTAAAAACGTGATGTTTTGATATTTCAAAAGTTTAATATATATCTCAATCGTTGACATAACGTTTCTGGCAATGTTTTTGGTTATCAGCTAAAATATAATTGCTTAAATCAACGGGGGATGACGACTAACATAATGTGATCTGATAGATTTTATAACGCATTAAACATAATATCCTTTAGGCAAACCCCGGCTTTGCCGGGGGACCGACGGAGTTTGACAGTTCATGGATAATAGAGAAGCTTCCCAAATCGTGAACCGCTCAAAGCCACGAAAAAGGAGGCCTCATGAACGACATATAATCATCAAGCCACACCAAGTTGGAATGCATGTATCATGTGGCATGGATACCGAAGTATCACTGGAAGACTTTGTATGGAGAACTCCGGAGAAACTTGGGGGAGGTATTTCACGAGTTAGCCCGACAGAAGGAGTGCAGAATATTGGAAGGTCATTTGCAGGCAGAACATGTGCATGTGCTGATCTCGATACCACCGAAATACTCCGTCGCGCAAGTTGTAGGTTATATCAAGGGCAAAATCGCTATTCATGTAGCGCGAACATACTTGGGGCGAAGAAAAGACTATACCGGCATGCACTTTTGGGCACGTGTATATTTTTTTTCAACTGTCGGTGCAGATGAAGAGGTTGTCCGGGTCTACATCCAAGAACAGGAGAAGGAAGACCATCGCACAGAACGAGTTGACATTACTGAAGGTAACTTGACCACCGAATAGAGGTCGGAAAATCTTTTGAATTAACCGCTTTGAGCCGTCCCAATTATAAAGCCTCCGGCTTTGCCGGAGGTAACTTACAACCAGATAATGAAAAACAATGACTTCTGATAATTATTTCTTCCACAAAAATATTCTAGGAAAGTCTTCAGGAGTATTCTTCTTACGTGTTATCAACTCATTAATTACTCTGGTTTTAAGTATCATTATTGCAAGATGTTTGGGTGTTCATGAGTATGGTGTTTATGCTTACGTAATAACATGTATAAATTTATTAGTAATTCCTGCATGTGCTGGATTACCTGAATTGATTACAAAAAATATTGCCTCTTATCTAACGGGGTCGAAATGGGATCTTTTTAAAGGAATACTAATAAAGTCAACTAAAATTACATTATTTATTCTACCTTAATAATCGTAATTTCACTATTAATTATTTTTTTATTAAAAAATAAATCTCCGGATAAGATAACTAATTTTTTTGCTGGCACTGTTTTAATATCCATTCCGCCCTGACCAACTGCCAGCCGCAGCCCTCCGTGGTCTCCACAAAGTAATTATTTCCCGAATTTGGAATACTAATTCAACCACTTACTTAATAATAATTTTATTATGTTTGTATATCTAATTAAAGTACACATTTATCTTTATCAGATATTATCATGGCAAGAGCTGTAAGAATTGCAGTTGCTTTCATATTAGATGTTTTTACTTAATAAATATATCTCACTCTAAGCTAAAATCTCTTCACCACAATACGATACCGTTAGATGGCGCGAAAGTGCTATAAATATTTACGATTATACAAGAAATTATTCAGATGTTTAACCAGACACAGATATTAATGCTTGGATTACTTGGAAACGTTGAGAGTGTTGGACTATACAAAGTAGTATAAAAGGGCGCTTTATTGATAGGCTTCGGGTTACTTTCCGTCAAAACCGTCTTGGGGTCAATTATCTCTAGACGTTGCTGCCGAAAAAAAGTGGGATAAGCTACAACTAAATGACTTATAGTTCACGTTTAATTTTTATCGCAGCATTCCCATTTGCTATCGGGTTTGATATTTTACGGTAAAGAATTCATAAATATAATCGATGGACCTCAATTTACAAGTGGATCAAAGACATTACAATTTTAAGTTTTGGGGATTAATAAATGCGGCACTTGGATCAGTAGGTTTAATTTTAAAGATGACTGGTAACGAAAAAAGTTCTCTTATAGGATAGGTAATAGCCTTGTCGATAAATTTCATCTGAAGCTACTTTTAATCCCTAAGCGGGGATCAGAGGTGCTGCCATAAACTTGTTCGAGTTAAGATGCTGGAATATCATATTAGCGTCTTGAGTTAACATACATTTAAAAATTCATATTATGGCTCTTGGGAATGTTTTATTTCTCTTTAAATATAAAAAACTATACCGTATTAATATCATTGATATTTTAATATTTATTTCAAAAATCAATATTTTTTATTTTTGTCTAATTTATTATTTTAGGCATTTCTCATGTGAATAAACCATATTTTTTCATCGTCGGCGCTATTAAATCAGGCACATCTCTTTTTCATGCCATTCTCAATATGCATCCATAGATTTTATGTGTAACTCAAAGAACCTAAAATTTCAAACAATAAAGATCTTCGAAACTTTGGCCAGAAATGGCTAGAAAAAAAATTTCATTCAAAATTGAAAATTATTTACATTTATTTAAAAATAGTGCAGGAGCGAAAACGATTGGAGAATCAAGACAAACTATCCAAAAATTCCAGATCCAAATGGCGTTGCACAAAGAATTTTTCATTTAAATAAAAACTAAAAATATTGTATATAATAAGAGATCGAATTACACGCACTATAAGCCATTATTGGCATGCAGTCTTAGATCAGAAGGGGAAAGACGTTCATTATTAAAAGCTATAAAAAGCAACTCTCATCACATAAATGTAAGCAACTATGAATGTATATTAAACCTTACATTGATCTATTCGGAAATGAGAATCTAAAATGTATTACTTTAGAGAAATTTTCGTCCGACCCACAAAAAGAAATAGAAAATATTTAGATCCTGGTTAGAGGTTTCCCAAGAATGTTTAATATCATCCTGTGAGACATAAGCTTCATGTGACAGAAAATAAAGTCGGAAAAACTCGTTTTAGATGCTTTGTTCCTATTGACAACTATCATGCTAGAAAATTTATAAGTACAATCTGCCCATTTTTTTTCAAAAAAACCATTTCATCGTTTATTAAGAAAAGAAATTGACAGATCTAAAATTGATTTAAATGAAACTATTGAAGAATTACGATTTATATTTATTCCTTTGGTTGATGAATTATCTACTCTTTTGGATAATGAGTTTACAGAATGGACTAATTTTTACAATAGGCTAAGTTGAATATGCTATGTTCAGTGATTATACCTTCTTACAATGCTGAGAAATATATTGAAAAAGCTATATATTCTGTTTTACAACAGAGCATAAAAAGCATAGAAATTATTGTTTGCGATGATGCTTCTACAGACAATACCACTTTTAAGGTAGAACAAATAATCTGTAAATATCCACAAGTAAAATTACTAAGAAATAAAACAAATAATGGTCCGTCATATTCCAGGAATGCTGCAATAGAATGTTCTGATTCAGAGTGGATAGCTATTCTTGATGCCGATGACTTTTACCACCCCAAAAGGATTGAATACCTTATTAATTTTGGCAAGCAACAAAATGCAGATCTTGTTGCTGATAATATTTTTATTACGACCAACGATAACACTAGGACTAAAGTTGCGTTTCGTCCTCGTCGTCAACCAAAAGCATTTCAGATTGTTTCGACAGAGGATTTTATTCGTAGAGACATGCCTGGTTGGAAAAGGCTTAAATTTGGTTTCTTAAAACCTATCATTAGAAGAAAATTCCTTATTGATAATAACTTACACTATGATGAAACAATAAGAATTGGAGAGGATTTTGTTTTTTATATACACTGTTGATCGCTGGTGCGAATTTTATATTTTGTCACGATCCTTATTACTACTACCGCCAGTCCCCACAATCTCTGACAAGAACCACATCCACAAGTGGAAGCAACGTCCTCCGTCAAAACAATATAAATTTAATCGAATTCGCCCAAATCAATAAAAATGACGAAGTAATAAAATTACTTCAATATAGGCAAAAACTTTTTGATTATTATGCAACATACACAACAATTATTAACAGATTAAAAAGTAGAACTACCTCTTTTGATATTGGCCAGCCTGGAAAAGAAATTTCATTTTGGGTTTTTGCCATACGCTTATTCTGCTGCAGGTTGGCTCATCGTTTAGGCATATTGTGAGAACCTTGCCCTCCTCAATCCCAGGTTCCGAGCTCTGACAAGGAGAACGCCACCAACTCATCGCTAAACCGCAATCTGAGTTACAACTTCTATTAGTTGATACTTAATCATCCCATCTTTGAAGGTGTTCTTATGAAGTTACTTGTACTAATAACTGCTGGTTTGAGAATTATTCAGACCAACTGTCTGATTGCGGGTAAGAACAGTTTTCTTACCCGTGGTCCGCGGCTTCATGTTGGCAAAGGCACAAAACTCTGGGCACCTAAATTATTAAAAATTGGCGCTGATGTATACATAGGTAAGCAAGTCCACATTGCAGCTAATTGCGAAATTGGTGACTATTGCTTGATTGCCAGTCGCGTCTCAATTATCGGCAGACACGACCATGACTTTAGTGCTGTTGGCTTTCCGATGCGCTTCGCCCCCTGGATAGGCAGCAAACGCTTCCCAAGTCCGTATATTGATGAAAAAGCGGTTATCGAATCTGACGTTTGGCTTGGCCACGGTGTGACAGTGCTAACAGGCGTTAAGGTGGGTCGAGGATCGGTCGTTGCTGCGGGGAGTGTTGTAAGCAAAGACCTTCCACCTTATTCGGTTTCGGCAGGTGTACCAGCACGTGTTATTGGTAAGCGTTTTGCTGACATAGAAACCATAACGCGACATGAAGCCGCAATAAGAAAAGGCCAGTTCGTATTTTCGGAACGTGGCTACGACTACTGTGTTATTGAGCCGAAATTTCTACCCGAAAAGGCTAAATCATGAAAAAAGTTGTGATTCTTCAGCATCGGCTTTTGCACTATCGCACTAAGCTTTTTGAACAACTTCGAGTCGCATGTACTTCAAGAGGCATACAGCTTGAGCTAGTGCACGGGCAAGCATCACCCCGTGAGTTGGTAAAGAACGATGAGGGGTACCTCGCATGGGCCCACAAGGTGCAAAATATTTTTTTGAAACTGCCTTTACATGACCTTATTTGGCAACCTTATCCTAGCACGCTACGCGACGCCAACTTGGTGGTAATAATGCAAGAAAGCCGCATTCTATCTAATTATCCTCTGCTACTGAGCCGCCTTTCGTAGCCCCGCAAAGTAGCATACTGGGGCCACGGGAAGAATTTCCAGAGAGTGACGCACCCACAGGATTAAGAGAGCGATGGAAGAATTTCTTGATTAACCGCGTGGACTGGTGGTTTGCCTACACCGGGCTAACGGTGGATCTGTACAAATTCAGGCTATCCTACTGGACAGATTACCTTGTTGGACAACGCCATTGATACCAGTAGCTTCAAGGCTGACTTGGATTCGTGGAGTATTCAACAAGTTGACGAAGAAAAGAAACGACTGGGTCTAAGTGCGAAAGCGTCGGTGGGCATTTTCTGTGGATCTTTGTATCCAGACAAGCGTTTGAAGTTGTTGATCGATGCAGCCGTTTTGATTCGAACGGCAAAGCCTGATTTCGCCATGGTAATTATTGGTGATGGACCATCAATGCCGCAGCTTCGCGAAGCCGCAGACTAGCCACCCTTGGATGCATTTGGTAGGTATGCGAACGGGTCGCGAAAAGGCACTTTACTTCCGCATGGGCGACGTCTGCTGACGCTAGTTTGGTTGGCCTACATATCGTGGATGCGTTTTGTAGCGGCATGGTCGTGGATAAACAACGAGCTTCCGCAAGGCACTCTCCTGAAGTGGTCTACTTAAGGGACGGTGAAAACGGTGTGTACACCAATGATACGCCGGAAGCCTATAGCCAGGCGGTATTGGCAGTAATACAAGATCCTATGCGGTTGCAACTCATGAAAGGCAACGCAATGGCGGACAGTGAACGCTACACCTTGGAAAACATGGTGGAGAAGTTTGCTGATGGTACTGAAGCGGCTATCCATGGATAGCAAAGTCCGGCGCAAGCCGGACTTTTGGCCTAGTAGGTTATGGGCTACCACTACGAAGGGGGTGTGGATAGGTATACGGGGTATACCCAGGCTTTGGTGACAGGGAGTCGTCACGATTCAATCCAATTGATGAAGGGCAATTGTTATCAATGCCATTGGTGGCGTAACTATTTGAATAATTAGAATTATTCCAAATGTACAAGAGATCTGGTTTGATCAGGGCCGGGATAGGTGCCGCTGGAAAATCCTTCGCAGACAACTCAATAGGGCGGCTGATCGTGGCAGCAGTCATCGTATTATTGAATATCACGCCATCACCGCCGCGGATACCAATCGCTGTGCGCTGCAATCCTGAGCTAATATTGGCGGAGTACACATTGTTATAAATTTCATAACTGCGCGAACCACGCGGCGATGACGACAGGCCATGCGCATCCGTCTGAGCAAAATTCTTTGCAGGGTCTTGACCGACGCACGTGTTATGACGAAAGACGTAGACAGAACCATTGTTTGAAGCAATATTATGACGGTTACCGGAAAAGTAATTGTCTTCAACAAGAACACGGCATTCTTTGAGCCAAGATCCAGCGCTGGCCATGCGCCGCCGCCATACAAGACAACCCCGTAACCCAGGTTATTTAAACTGGCACTGAAATTATTAATGAAATTGTTATCGTATATTACGCCTCGCTGGTTTGGCGCATCGCCTACATAGACAGCGCTGAAAATAAAATTACTGAACTTTGAGTTCGATACCTTAAAGTCCTCGGCAACCTTCAATAATCCCAGTCCCTTGTCCGGATTTTGTGCCGTCACCGTTACCGATCATGGTCATGTCGGAGAGGATTGCCTGATTGCCGTTTGAAGCGATCGTCTTGCGATAAATACGTTTTATGGGAAACCGCTCCGACACGCCGCAAGGTCGTCACATCCTGTCCGGCACCTTGCCGAAATAGACACCTCCCGGCACATTCAACTGTTGTGTTCCCCAATTGCAGTCGCCTGCTGGGATCTTGACAGTAGTGCCAATACTGGCGGAATTGACCGCAGCTTGGACTGCCGAGAAAGCGCAACTGGAGGCACTAATAGTTGGGCCAGATGTCTCTGATACAGGCGGTGTCGAGGATACAGGCGGTGTCGTTGTATTGAGTTCAAATTTAGTAATCTTGGTTTCGGTAGAGATCAGATAAAAATATGCCAGTCTCGCATTGAGCTCACGCCCGCTGATGGTGATTGAGTGCAGTCCAGTGGTGAAATTTATTTTCAACGGATCGAATTGCGGGGCATCGAATGTTCCCGCACCGCGGGAGGAAACCTCATCTTGCCGCCAAACATTATACAAAGCTGAATCACCTGTTGGATTCAAATCCCAAATATTTTCCGGATTATTGTCGATTTTGACCAGGAAGGAATCAGAGGCTGAATCGGCAGCATAAACCTCGGCGACAATTTTATAGATACCAGGTTGGTCGATATTGAAATCGTAATTAGCGCTCGATGAAGTGGTGCTTGTAGGGGTAATATAAGAGCCACCCGGAACATCAGTTGAAGAGACAATATTCATTGTGCTAGTTAATGCCCCCGAGTCAGCTTTAAACAGCATAATGGCGTCTTCCGGTGGGGGGGGGGCACGGCAGGCGACACCATCGTAAAATATGCGTCAGCCAACTTGGCATTAGGCTCCCGCCCACTAAAAGTAATTGTGTGAGGGCCGGCATCCAATTGTACTGTCAACGGATCAAATTGCGGGGCGTCGAATGTTCCCGTGCCACGGGTAGTTACCTCGTCTTGCCTCCAGACATTATACAGAGCAGGATCACTACTAGGATTCAAGTCCCAGATATCTGCCGTGCCGTTGTCTATTTTGACGGCGAAGGAGTCGGAGGAGTTATCGGCTGCATAAACATCGGCTTCGATCTTATAAGTGCCGGGTTGGACGATATTAACGTTGAAAACAGCGCTTCCCGAGTTACTGATGGTGCTTTGAATATAAGATCCCCCCGGTGCATCTAGAGAGGAAACTATCTGCATAGGCGCCGTAACAGATCCGATATCGGCTTTTACCGCATAATCTCCAGCCCAGAGCTGCGAAATAAGAGCTTGATATATGAAAAGACTGAATATAAGAATACGTTTTGTATTCATTGCCATTCTCCTCATGATTGCCAACGCCGTAAATTGCGCGACTTTAAACATTCTTCGATAATTAGGTGGTTATTAATCAATCAACACTGGGCTGTATTTTTGACGTATTCACCAATGGTATTTGTTCAATAAAAGATTAGCCAGACTCAACCTAACGGCTTACCCCAACTTTCAAAAATCAACAAATTAATGAAGCTTATTTCGTCTATCATGTCAGCAGTAGCGTAAATATTTCAGATTAGACCCAATAAAAGGTACCCTAAGCCCTAATCACTATATGTTGGTCATCTCTGAGTGCTTCGGCAAGAAAAATTTTAAAATTGGTCTTGTTCGAATAAAGCAACTCTGCGAACTACCGTTCGTAACAACGTTTTTTAAATCCAGCCCTGCCAGCCGATTCTCTTCAAAAAACACACCCGGCCCCGCCCTTCTGGCACAGCTAGCCGGGGGTAGAGAGGTTGGCTCGCAGCCGCCCCGATTCCAGGTTACCTCCGGTACGGCCGGCCAGAAAGATTAGGACATCGGTCAGGTTGCACCAATGGCTCCCCCGGTATGCCTCTTCCGGCTCTTGGATGACCACGATGGTCTTAGTAACGAACCAGTTCTTCACATGGCCTCGCCAGTTGTCCCGCAGGGATCAAACAACCATTCATAAATTTAAATTTCCCCCCCAAAAAAAAGGCCGGCTCCCCTTTCAAGGAGCCGGCCATTCTCAGTTCCGGTTTGCGTTTCTGAAAAATCAGCGCAGCAGGTAACGGGCGCGGTCCTTGGCGCTGTGGGTCAGGATGATGTCGTGATATTGAAATTGAAAAGGATGACCTTTCGCAGATCGCAAACGTAAACTCAGCGCCGAGTCCTTTCGTGTCCTTCCTAGAAAAATACGCCACGTAATCCCTAGATGAACCTTCATTTGAGCTAAACGATGTATTTACTATCTTTAGGCTCGATTCAATCTGTTTGAAGGACTCCTGGTTTTTCTTGTTCATACACCCGCCAATTAGGTATCATTATTTATCCATCAACAACCTAGCATTTTTTCGGGGCGGATTATGCAGTTCTATATTCCTGAAATCAAAGGGGGTTATCAATGCAGGAACTATCATTAATCACTGGAGTGATCAAAGAGCTGGCTGCCAAGTATGGTGCTAAATACGTGTGGCTCTTCGGCTCAGACGACACCGGCAGGCAACCTTCGGGTAGTGATCTCGATCTTGTAGTAGACATGGAGGCCGGGCGCGACTTTCTTGACCTGATCTGGTTTAAGGAGGCGGTTGAGGAGCAATTGGGGATAAAAATCGATGTAGCGTACGCCGGGGCGATGAGTTCCTACCTGCGCAAATCGGTCCTAAAGGATGAACGGCTGCTTTGAAGGATGCCCGAGCTTTTCTGCGTCACATTCTTGATGCCATCTATTCAGGGGGAATCCATGCCAGCCATTGGCCAGTCCGGACCCTCTCACACCCAAGGCGTAAAAACCAAACACCGACTCCCCCCTTCTCTTGAGCAAAATCCAGGGCCAGATACCGTCTTCAAAGTCAAGTTTTGGAGCAGCTATTTTGGGATCGAATGGCAAGCCTGAATTGATTAAGTCGTAAATAAGATGAGCCGATTTGTGCTTCACCGCTCCAATGACGGCTTTCGGTGAAAGACCGGTGCGTTGTAACCGATCTCCAAATGCCTTTAACACCGGAGTGTGGCGCCTGCCGCCCTATCAATAGAATCGGCAGGGCAGCCAGGATGGGAGACGGCGGAGGCTGGCTTCGGAGTGTTCAGACTCACTTCACACCCTTGGCGATACGGTCGCCGACCTGCTTGTCGATGTTGCGCCAGTATTCGAAAGCACGTTCCAGCTCCGGCTCGCTGACTCCGTCCCTGAGGTGTCCGACGACGTTGGACACCAGCCGGTCACGCTGCGCCTCGTCCATGACCTCACGCACCAGGGTGCCGGGCAGGCCAAAGTCGTCATCGTCCTTCCGCTTCACCAGTTACCGCACGGAGAAATCCGTCAATTGCCGTCGTTGCTACGCTCTCGACGGAACTTTTCCATGAAGCTTACTGCTACCTTTTCGGCATCTAATGACAAATGCCTGGCGTAATTGACCACGAATCCCCTGGTGTAGACCGCAACAGGCAGGAGTACATAGTTGTCGCCTTCGATATTTTCCAGATGCGGCAGCGGTACCCTGGTGGCCATGGCCATATCATCCAGGGGGATCTGCAATTCTTCTCTAAGACGCCGCAAAGTTGCTCCGTCATATTCGGTGATCCCGGCAGTGAGCTGGCGGACTTGATCCGCTGCCTGGTGCCGCCGCTCGTGGAAAAAGGCGGTCAAAGCCTGGTAGGAGGCCTCGATTCCTTCCAGCAACAGCTGTCTCTCTTCTTCTCTAACCTCACCGGCCAACGCCATGGTGGCCAGGGATTCGGTGGAATAAATTTCCTTCAGGATTTGCCAGGCCTTATGCACTTCGGCAAAATCGGCCTCCAGAGGCAGTTCCAGCATCTCAAAATGAGCCTTATAGAGGTGGCGATCTTTCATCGAATTATCTTAACCTGCTGACCGGAAAGGAGATTGGCGGTTAGTCGATCTATCCCCCGGGCGCAGCGAGAGGAAGGATAGGCTTGCATATAGGGAGTACGCTGGTTGACGCTGCGCGAAACCAACTCGTCGTATTCCACGTACCCGCTGTAGAGGGCATTGATCCCGAAGAACTTGAGGCAGACGCTTTTGACCGAATTGCCGGTCATAATATCCTGATTGGTGCGAGCCTGATTCAGCACGATATACACGGAGAAATCCCCCAACTCCCGCTCGATGATTTGCCTGGCCTCGGAAGAATACGACTTGAGGTAAACAACTAGATCGCGAAAATTGGCAATTCCAAGTTCCTTACGATCCCGCCAAGCGTTGACCACCAGATCACGATAACCACACGCCGACAAGGCGGTACCTAGGCGCCGGAAGAAAAGGTTGCGGAGGAAATTATACATGTTTTCGATGGAAACGATCTCAGGAGTGATGACGATGATCATCATATCAGCCAGGAGCAGGGTGTCGATGGTGTTGTAATGGGTGCCGGCGCCAAGATCGATAAGGATATAGTCGGCCTCGAGTTGCCGGATATGATTGAAGAGTTTGAGCTTTTGGACGTGCTTGATCGCCTCGCCGCCAATGGTGCCGATCATGCCTGTCAACAGTCCCAGGTTCTCGATGCCGCTGTCGACCACCAGATCGGCCAGGGGGACTTTACGTTCGAAGAACTCGGAGAGCGAGGCTCCAGGTCGGCGGAGCCCCAGAAAGTTATGGAGATTGGCGCCGCCCAAGTCGGCATCGATCATCACCACTTTGCCCTGGCGGGCCAGGGCCATGCCCAGGCTGGCCATGACAAAACTCTTGCCCACCCCGCCCTTGCCGCCGCCGACGGCCATGATAATGCTCTCTTTCACCAGGCTTTTTTCCATTAAGCAAACCGTGCTGACACTCCGTAGTAGTTCGGGAATACCTTATTAAATGCTTTTCCGGCGATTTATCAAGAGGAAGAATCAGAAGTAGAGCCGATATTCCAGCAAGAGCTGCCGGGGCTGCCGACCAAATTCCGAACCGAGTTCCAGGCCAGTTGGACGCTCCCCCCGTGAGATATAGCCGGTCATCGCCAACTCCGTTTCATCGGAGAGCGAATAGAGCAGATTGCCGGCCAGGAGCTGGGAGGCGTCATCCAGCCCGGCCAGTAGGACCAGGCCGCCGGTCAGCAGGGGGGTGAACTCCCAGCCCGCCCCCAGGGCAAGATAGTTGTGCGCCTCGTATGCAACCTCGTTTTGCGCCGGATAGCCGTTGTAAAAGTACTCCAGCCGCCAGTTGAAGTTATTGGCGTAACGATGCTCCAGTCCGACCGTCAAGCCGCCCCCGTTCGTCAATCCGTCCACTTCGGCCCGCGCGTAATGGCCCTCGATCCTGATTCCGAGCCAATCGCGGAGTTCGCCCTGCAGCGCCCCGCCGACCACGGTCCGATCCCGAACGGTGCCCCCCAGTAAGGTCCAGCCGCACCCAGCCCATTCCCGAGTATAGCGGGCCAGGAAAGCAGTGCGCGACCAGTTCGGACTCCGGCTCCAACCATTGGCCGAATCGGGATCACGATCATAGGCCAGCACCCCCAGAAGAGTCAGCTGCGACAGGGAAGCCAGGCGCAGATCGGCCCGGAAGGCGTCAACCCCCGGTTTATAGGTCCGGAAAAAGGTCTCGGCGGCAAAAGGGGCGAAGAAATCGTTGGGGACAAAATAAAAGGTGGTGGCCAGACTGATCGGCTGCCGGCCCAAAAGCAGATCGACCGAGCTGCCCCGATACTGGAGCTGCAGGAGGTCGGCGGACAAGGCGGCCCGGCTCCAGGCCGAATCATGCTGTTCCCAGGTCAGGAGCGCGCTGCGCTCGGCTTCTTTCGGCAACTGTGCGGCCAGGGTAACGGCCAGGGGCGGTTTGATTCCGACCTCTTCCAGCAGATTGGCGCTGAAATGGAACTCGGCGCCGCCACCTTCGGCCAGCAATCGTCCGCTGGCCGCCAAGAGTTGCCGGTCGCGGGCAGTATACAGGGTGTTATCGGCCGGGTAAGTGGACTGACCTGCGGCAAGGTCGACAAAACCGTTTAGTTCCAAGGCTCGCGCCGGATAAACGGAAATACTGAGCCAGAAGAGAAAGAGGATCAGGGCGGGGAAAAGTCTCACCCCCGGACCTCATCGGCGGCCACCTGCCCGTCTTGCAGCCGAATCAGGCGTCGAGCCCGATCCATGACCCGTTGATCATGGGTGGAAAAAAGAAAGGTAACACCCTTTTCCAGATTCAATCGCTCCATGATATCTAGGAGTCCGTCGGCAGTGGCTGAATCGACGTTGGCGGTAGGCTCGTCGGCCAGAATGATCGCCGGTTCCGGTACGATGGCCCGAGCAATGGCCACCCGCTGCTGCTGGCCGCCGGAGAGCTCGTCCGGTCGCCGCTCAGCCATTTCGCCCAGTCCTACTTCCTTGAGGATGGCCATGGCTCGCCGCTGCCGCTCGTCTTTGACCACTCCTTGCAGGGCCAGGACAAATTCGGCGTTCTCGAAGGCGGTCAGAACCGGAACCAGATTGTAGGCCTGAAAGACGAAACCGATTCGATCACGACGCAGCCGGGACAATTCGGTTCGCGACAGTTCGGCCAGGTCGCGTCCTTCCAGGACCACCCGACCGGAGTTGGGTTCGTCCAGGGCGCCGATCAGATTCAAAATGGTGGTTTTGCCCGAACCAGAAGGGCCATAAAGAGCGGCGAATTCCCCCTGCCGCAGGGTAAGCGACACCTCGCGCACGGCATGGACCTCGACTTTACCCTGTTCATAGACCTTCGAGACCCGTTCGAGTTCGACGATTACCGGTTTTTCGTTCATACCCAGTTCCTTATCTACCAGTCGGACAGGTCAATGCGAAACTCCCCCGACCTTCCGCGGCTAAACAGTGCGGCAACTTACCGTAGGTTGGGCTAAGCTATGCGAAGCCCAACGCATTTACTGACCTCGGCTCCGTCCCCGCTTCCACTGTACATATTTACTCCGGGGTAATGGACCTTGGGCACCGTTGGGCTTCATTACCTTCAACCCAACCTGCATTGTTCACTTTGCCTCACCCATTTTGCCTTCTGCATTCTACATTTTACCTTTCAAATATTCCTGATACTCTCCACCGGCGGCACTCGACCGGCCCTGAATGCCGGAAAGATCCCGGCCGCCATGGTCAGAGCAAAGACCCCGGTAAGAATGGCAATGGCGCTTTCCCGGAACAGGCGGAACTTCAGGACCGGGTCGACCAGCACCCCGGCGGTGCTGTAGTCGTTGCCGATCTGGCCGGAGAGGTCGATACCTACCCTGACCATGTAGATATACCAGGGGGCGGTGATCAGCACCCCCATCGCCAACCCGATCACTCCGATCAGAAAGGACTCCTGCAGCACCTGGATCACCACCTGACGCGGGCTGAGCCCCAAGGCCATCATCATACCGAATTCGCGGGTGCGCTCCATGACGCTCATCAACATAGTGTTCAGGATCCCGGCGGCGATCAGCAACCCTACCAGAAACTGCATCAGGTAATTGCCGGCCCGGTCGATGGCGATCAGGCCGGAGAGTTCGGCCTGGGTCTCTCGCCAGGTCAGGACCTCCAAGTCCGGCCCCGGCAGGAGCTTTCGCAGTTCGTCCCGCACCTCGTCGGTCTTCCTCTGGTCGACGATGAAGACGGAAACCAGCGAGGCCTCGTCCGGGTCGTAATGCAGGACCTTGCGCAGACGATCCAGCGGCAAAAGCACCACGGAACCGTCGATCCCTTCCTCGCCGGTGGCGTATATTCCACGCACCCGGCTGACCCCGCTGACCATCTCGCCGTTCCGGTCGGTAAGAGTATAGATCAGTTTTCGCCCCAAATGCAGATTGAGCTTTTCGGCCATCTTGACGCCGATCAGCGCCCCGCCTGGATCATCGTCCGAGAGGAGTTTGCCCTCCTTGAGCGAGCGGATGAAGATATTGTATTCGGCCGACTCCGCCGAAGGTTCGATGCCCATCACCTGCCCGCCGGTGCTCTTGGCGCCGCTGGCGAACATGGCCTGGCCCATGATCCGCACATAGGCGTCGCGCACCTCGGGAAGGGCACGGACCAGGTCCCTGATCTTGCCGGCTCCATGCAGTCGCAGGGAGAGGCTGGGGGTGTCGTTGTAGCCCGGCGGCTCGATGGCCAGATGGCCGAAGCCCAAGGTGGCGCTACTGTTGATCAGGTTGGTGTAGGAGTAATCGCCGGAGGCGGTAAAGGTGACCGAAAGCAGCACCCCGAAGGCCACCGAAAAGGAGGTGATCAGGGTCCGTCGCCGATTGCGCAGCAGGTTGCGCCAGGCCATCTTGAATAGTTGCCAGAACCCCATAAACCTCACCGATGATGGATGGCCGCCAGGGGCTTGAGCCGGGCCGCCTTGGCGGCCGGATAGAGTACGGCGAAGAGGGCCATCGCCGCCATGACCAGCAGCGGGGTAAGCACCGTATCCCAGGTCACCCTGGTGTACCACAGCGGATCGAGAGCGATGCCGGCGATGGAGGCCGAGGTGGAGGCCAGGCTGCTAAGATCGACCGGGTGGCTTTCGCAGTAGTAGGACAGGGGCAGGGCCGTAATCAGCGCCACCCCCATGGCGACCAGCACCTGGATCCCGGTCTCGGTGACGATCAGGAAAAAAACCTGCCGGGGCAGAACCCCCAGGGCCTTGATCACCCCGAATTCATGGATTCGTTCGAAGACCGCCATCAGCATGCTGTTCAAGGTGAGAATCCCCACCGCCGTATAGGTGACGACCAGCATCAACAGCAGGGAGTAACGCGAGATATCGAGAACCCGGGCCACCACCGGTTGCAGTTGCCGCCAGTTCCTGACTTCAAGATCCGGAAATTGAGCGGCCAGCGCCGCCGTCCGCTCGTCCAGGGTAGGGCCGTCGTCGATTCCGTAACGTAGAGCGATCTCATGAAACCCCTCCGGCATTACCTCCAGGTCGCGGAAGGCTCCGGCGGTCATGAAGAAGCCGGCCCGGTCGATCCCCTCGCTCACCGACTTCAGAATCCCCCGAACCCGGTAAAGCTCATTGGCCATTGAACCGTCGGCCGCCTGCCCGACAATGACCACCTCGCCGCCCACCCCAAGCCCGAGGATCCGGGCCAGCTTGCGCCCCAGTACCACCCCGTCGGGATCGTTTGGATCGAGCCAGGCGCCGGCCAGCAGATGACGGTCGAGTTCGGTGACCTGTTTTTCCAGTTCCACCTCCAGGCCCCGCAACCTGACCCCGGCCGAGTTGGAACCGGCGGCTGCCAACCCGAAGGCGTAGAGGCGCGGCGCTGCTCGGTAACCTTCGGCGGCCAAGCGGTGCAAAACTTGTCCGCCATCGGCGATGGTCTTGTAAAGATCGGGATCGTCGCGGTAACCCGGAGCATGGATCTGGATCTGCCCGGCCTCCATGGCGATGGCGTTGCGCTCGGTGTTACGCAGCAGCCCTTCCATCAGGGCGGCGTAGAAGATCATGATGAAACCGGCGAACCCCATGGCCAGGATAATCACCCCGCTCCGGTGCCGGGTTCGCCAGGTATTGCGCAGGGCCCAGGTGAAGATGTTCATGATCTCGGTTCCATGTCCCGCAATGTTGGTCGCTGGCAAGCTAGGGCTAACTGGCTAGCCGTCAAGCTATCCTAAATCATCTTCTCCGCAGTTCCTGCAGCGAAAAAAAACTATCGTCCAGGTCGACTCCAAACTCGATCTTCTCGTAGACCATCTCGGTATATTCCCCCGGTTTGTCGGCCGGCACCACCCGCATCACCGCCGGCAGCCTCCGGCCGCCCATTTCCTTGATATCGCTGAAGGTGATGGTCCGGGCCAGTACGCCTTCCTCGTCGTAGTATTGGGAAAGCAGGGGCAGATAACCGTCGGCCAGAACGGTGGTGTCGATCCTCCCCCAGACCACCGGCGCCTCCGGCTTGGGGACCAGGGAAAATTCGAGGATTTTTCGGCCGCCG
This sequence comes from uncultured delta proteobacterium, assembly GCA_963807225.1. Classification (GTDB taxonomy): domain Bacteria; phylum Desulfobacterota; class Desulfobulbia; order Desulfobulbales; family JAGXFP01; genus JAGVGT01. The sequence goes on from CAWEAD010000007.1 coordinate 392,364, forward strand.
CGCTCGCCCTCGAAGACGATATCCGGATTGTAATCCTCGGCCAGTCGGGATTCCTTGACCAAGTCGTCGTTGGTGAAGTGGCTGCCCATCCATGAACCCAGCATCATGCTGGAGGTGAGGCGGATGGTGCGATCGGTCTTGGGCAGGTAGGTATAGACCACGTTGCCGGATTTGAGAGTGATGGTGCCCTTTTCCTTGAGCGGCGACATAATCCGGATCAGGGACTTGTCCTTGCCCAGGGTCCAGCACTCCATGCGTACGGTCCTGGTGTAATGAGCGGTAACCACCCGCATGCTTAGAACCGCGTGGGAAGAATCGGACCGCCAAAGATCATCGATCTCCGCCAAAATCCGATGAGCCCGCGCGCCGGAGGTTTCCGCGCCGACCGGGCCGGGCATGAACAGCAACACCCAGGAGCAGAGCAATAGAACCGGAAGAATGTAAGGATTGGCTTTACCGAAGGGATACATGAAATTTATTCTACACCAGGCCCCGGCCCCGCCAAACAAAAAAGGGAGCCCCGAAAAGGGCTCCCTTGAAGTGTTTGTTGCTTTACGCTCTGCTTTTTAGAAGTTGGGTTCGTCGTGGCAGAGGTCGCAGTTCTGCGGGATGGTCTTGCCGCTGTTGTCCTGGTGCTCGTCATCGTGACAGCGGAAGCAGCCGAAGTTTTGATTAGCCAGGCTGTAACCGCCGTAATCGGGCGAACGATGCCCCAGATGGCCCTGGTAGGTACCCCATGTGACATTCATATTGGGCCAGCAGTTAGCCAGATAGCCTTCGGCCAGATAGAGCCCGGCCTTCTCGATATCGCCGCGATACTTCTGCATGGCCTCGCCGTTGCGCTTGAACTGGAGATCCATCAGGGTGGTGCCGATCTTGGCCTTAGCCTCATCCCGGCTGGTGTAATCAGCTTCGATCGCGGTCAGACTGTCCTCCCGGATGCCGGGGATCTCGCCACTGATCTTCTTGCTCAACAACCCGAAATCGACGACATCCTCGGGCATGTCATAGACGTGGGTGGGACGGTTATGGCAATCGATACAATCCATGGTCCGCCACTCTCCGGCCTCACCGCTTTTTTCGGCCGCGTCATTCTTGTCAAACTCGTCACGGCTGCCGTCGGGCCGCTGGATCCGGACCTTGGTGATATTGGCCCGCTTCTGGTCGGTGTAGAAGTACTCGACCTTGACGTCCTGGGACACATGCCAGTGGATCCCCTCGAATACCCCGGTAACCGGATTGCGACCGCCGATGTGCAGGGCGATGTCCGTAACCTGCGGATTGATCTGGTCTTCATTGGTGAAGTGTTTCATGGACTTGACCCGTTTACCGGAGAACTTATCGGGCCAATGGCAGGATTCGCAAGTATCGCGGGCCGGCCGCAGATGCTCGACCGGGGCCGGAATCGGCTTGCTGTAGCTGTCGGTTAAAACGGCCGCCACCTGGCGCAGACCGGAGATCTTGGCCCGCACGAACCATTGGGCGCCGGGGCCGATATGGCACTCGACACAGGCAACCCCGGCGTGGGGCGAACGTTGCCAAACGGTATACTCGGGGGCCATGACCTGGTGGCAGACCACGCCGCAGAAGTAAGGAGAGTCGGTGAAATGGTAACCTTCATAACCGATCAGACCGAGGACCGAAACGTTGATAACGGTTAGTACTATGAAGACAATCAGGAACTTGCGGTGTTTATGATCGCTCAGGTTGATGTGCAGGTGCTCGCGCGGAATGCCGAACTTGTGCCACTGGCGGCGGCGGAGGAAACCGGCCACCGGAATAAGGATCAGACCGGTGAGCATGCCGCCGGGCAGGATCATATAGGTGAAGATGTTGGCGTAGGGATTTTCGACCAAGCCAAAGATATCGAAAACCAGTCCGACCACCATCAGGGTGATGCTGACGGTGGTGAGGGTCACGCCCATCAACCCCAGCGGCGAGCGCCACATCCCTCGGATAATAAAACTCCACGGTCCCCTGTCGGCACTGCTTTCAGTGTCTGGGGTCTCCTTCTGACCAGTTTCGTTTACAGCCATCTCAACCACTCCTTTTGCTTTTACATTAAATATTTAAAAATGCGGACGGCTCTGCCGCCCGAATAACCTACCTAGTATGCCGACTATTACTCGGTCCCGGAAACTTTATCGCCGGCTTCTTTCATGGCCCGGACAAAAATTTCACAACTTTCGCACATCCGGGGGTCTCTCTGGCAGACGGTCCGAGCCCGCTGCCAGCAGGACTCGGTCCGGTTGACGAAGGCGGTGCAGGACTCACGCACCTGCCGGGAGCACTTCTTGATCTCCCAGCAGGGGGTCAGATCCAGCAGCCTTTTGACACCCGGAATGCTGATGCCCTCTTCATGAATCAGCTTACGCAGACAACGGACCCACTCGATATCGTCCTGGGAGAAAAAACGTTTATTTCCCTGGCGCGCCGGTTTGAGCAATCCCTCTTCTTCGTAAATCCGCAAGGTGCGAGGATGCACGTCCAGCAATTTAGCCGCAACACTTATCGGGAAAATCGGTTTGTCGCTGTCGATGATGGTGTTCATTTAGGGGCTCCTAACCGCAATGGCTTATTGGCACTGGCCCCACCTGAAAAAAAGGACCGGGCATTATATCACGTTGTGACAATTTTTAAACAAAAATATGGCAAAAAAGGGGGGAAAGACTTCCCGACCACCACCTGCTCCGGCAACCGCATGACCCCACGACCGCAAAGGCTTGTGAAGATTTGGGAGAGAAGAGAAGATCGGAGAGAACGCCGAGTCATGCGCCGAAACCGGCCATGATTCAGGAAGTCTTTCCACCCCGTAAAGCCAAGATTGCACCGGTTGTGCCTGAGTCGGGTTTCTGCCACCGACTCATAATCACCGAGCCGACCGCTGCGACAATCCCGAAGGAGAAGACACTCAGGACCAGCGGCAGCCCGTTGCTGCGAAACAGGTCGACCAAAAACACCTTCAGGCAGCCGAGTACGGCCAGGGCTACAGCCACCCAGATCAACTCCAGCCGACGCTGACGACTGCCGGCCAACAGCAAGACCAGAGCGCCGCTGTTGATCAGCAACGAGCGTCCGCAACGCAGGGTATTACCGGGTTCTTCCAGAAAGAGCGGGACCAGGTGATCAAGGAGCAGGACGCCGGTATAAAAACAACCTGCCAACCCGATCAGCAGCAACAGGACCGCCGAATAATCCCGGCTATCCAAACTGGCGATCATGGTTCCGGCCGGAGGCGGATGCCGCCGGCACCATTGGTACTGGGCCAGACCACCCAAGGCCACCGCCCCGGCCGCGGCCAGGGAGGCGGGCAGAGAGCCGGGCTTCACCGAGGTCAATACCCCGGTCATCAGTCCGATCCAGAAGCCGAAAGCCTGGAAGAGATAGGAAATCACTCGGACCACGCCGCTGTTGCATTGCCCGGAAAGACGCGCCAGACCGTAGGCGACCAGAGCCCAACCGGGCATGGCCCAAGCCACCTGGCCCAGAAATTCCGGCAAACCCAGGGCCAGCATAACCGCCCCGGCCACCATGGCGCCGCCGATGGCGCCGCAACGACCGCTGTCCTGATGCGACAAGCGCCAGCCCGCTAGAAAGTGGACCAGAGCCAATCCCAGGGCCAGGCCTCCGAAGAGCGTGCTGTAACCCCAGAGGCCGACTACCACTACTCGTCCGGCCAGAAAGAGCAGCAGCATGTTCAGGGAAGGCAGCACGGCATCGAAGGAGTTGATCGTTTCGGCCCGGAAAAATCGGGTGCCGTAGTAACCCAGATAAAGCCCGCTGAAGGCCAGAAGTTCCGGCAGAAACCAGCTGGTGGCGAAGGGGGCCAGGTTCTCGCCATTTCGCTCGGCCATGAATAGCTTGAAGGACCAGAGAAACCAGAAGCCGAGGGCCAGCAGGGTAACCCACCATTTCAGGCTTCGGGTGACTCCTCGGTAATCGGCCAGGAGGGCGATCAGGCTGGCGGCCAGCAACAAACCGCCGGCCGCTGGAAAGATCACCCGGGGAAAATTGATCCCGAGGCCGGAGAGCACTACCCCGATGACGCTGATCGCGAGAATACCGGAAGCCTGGTGCCGCAAGCCGATAAAGGCGCCGCCGGCCAGGGCCGCCAACAATAGCAATATGGCCGGAGCCGGCGACATGGTATGGAATCGATTCAAGCTTTCTACCACGATGGAAAACAACAGCAGTAAGCCGCAACCGGAGAAAATCGGGGCCAGCGGCCGGCGCCTGACATATAATCCGGCACCCAGGCCAATCAGGAGGATAACATAGCCCAAGCCCAGGAGACTGCCGATCCGAAGATTAAGGTAACCGTAATCGGTAATAGTGCGGAGCAGCAAGGCAAAGACCAGGATAAAGCAGACTGCCGCCAAGCGGGGCAGCAAGGCGCTCCGGCTGAGCCAGTCACCCAACCCTTGCCGTTCCCTGTCGGGCCTGGATTCAAGTGCGGGCGCCGCCGGGGTGATTTCTTCCGGCACCACGATTCGTCCCGCCGCCAGTGCTTCGACTTTAACGGCTAACTCATCGACTCGGCGCCGTAGAGCCGCCAGTTCTGCGGCGCAGTTTTCGCTCGCGGTGGTCTTGGTGGTGGTTGCCGAACCCATAAATAACTCCGGATGACCTGCTCTGCTTCCCGACCCTGGTCAACGGGGAGCAATTTACTAAAGGGTTACCACAGCCCGTGACCATTAAGCAAAACCTGCCGACGGGCCCCCCATGCCATTGCCCTTCAGGCCGGAACAGCTTAGAATCTTCCCGGCACCGTGCCGCTTGACCAGTTTGTAACGATTCTGTTTCCGACCAAAAAAAATCATTTCCGCGATTGCCATGCGTACCACATTGTGGTATGGATAGTAGCAACATGAAAAATCGTTGTCAACAGCAAATTCTCTGCATATCTGTACTTCCGAAAAGCTAACATTATATGATATTCAAAATATGATATTCAAAAGCAGGAGGCCATTATGAGTGTGCTGAAAGGCACGATCCTACCAGCTGAACGAGGAGAGTTCGCATGAAAAATCACGTTTTAAGACCCCTGTGGGTGACCCTGGTCGCCATCGCGGCACTCCTGCTGGTCCGCCACTACATGGTGCCGCCCGACTTCGGGGTCAACGGCCGCAACTTCACTTATGGCTTCTACCGCAAGAGCGCGGTCGACGACTGGCGGAACTTCCCGGACAAGTACAAAGGCCGCCAGTACTGCAACGAGTGCCACGACGACAAGGTCAATGAAATAAGCTCCTCCAAACACCAAAACATCCAGTGCGAGAACTGCCACGGCCCGGCCTTCGGCCACCCGGATGATCCGGAAAAACTGCCCATCGACCGCAGCCGGAATCTCTGCCTGCGCTGCCACGACCGCCTGCCCTATCCCGGCAGCCAACGCGGCACTCTGAAGGGTATCGACCCCAAGACCCATAACCCTGATGATGCCTGCGCCGACTGCCACAATCCCCATCATCCGGATCAGGAGGTAGGCTAATGAGCTGCTCAAGAAGAAAACTGCTGAAATCCGCCTTCGCCACCACCCTGGCCGCCAGCGTACCGCTTTCGGCCTTCCGCTTCCTGAGTCCGGCCGAGTGCCGGGCGGAAACCGGCCGGCCCGGCACCCGCTGGATTTTCCTGGTCGACACCGTAAAGTGCGTGGGATGCGGTCTCTGCGTCAAGGCCTGCAAATTGGAAAACGAGGTACCTTACGACGCCCCGGTCACCCGCACCTGGGTGGAGCGTTACGTGGTGACCAAAGACACCAAGACCCACATCGATTCACCCATGGGCGGCCGCGACGGCTTCACCACCCCGGTGATCCGGGGCGAGAAGATCAAGGCCGAAGACATCACCAAGGCCTTCTTCGTACCTAAACTCTGCAATCAGTGCGACAACCCGCCCTGCGTTCAGGTCTGCCCGGTTGGCGCCACCTTCCAGACCGGCGACGGGGTGGTTCTGGTCGATCGTAAGTGGTGCATCGGCTGCGGCTACTGCATCATGGCCTGCCCTTACGGCGTCCGTTTCTTCCATCCGGTTTACAAGGTGGCCGAGAAATGCACCTTCTGCTATCACCGGATCAGTAAGGGCGAAACGACCGCCTGCGTCCAGGCCTGCCCCTTCGGAGCCCGGCAGATCGGCAATCTGCGCGACCCCGACGATCCGGTGACCAAGATTGTCATGGATCAGAGAGTCGCGGTCCTCAAAGACGAATACGGCACCAAGCCGCAGGTCTTCTACATCGGCCTGGACAAGAATGTGAGGTGAGAACATGCATGAACTGATTGTCCACGGCGCGGAATGGACCACCAAGACCGGCTTTGTCTACCCCAACGAGTTCATCTACTGGAGCATCCAGATCGTCATGTACCCCTACATGACCGGTCTGGTGGCCGGTGCCTTCGTACTCTCTTCCCTTTATCACGTCTTCGGCCAGAAGGATCTGCGGGACATGGCCCGCTTCGCCCTGGTCTTTTCGCTCTGCCTTTTGCCGGTGGCGATGATGCCCCTGTTAATGCACCTGCAGCAACCCCTGCGCGGCATCGAAGTAATGATGACGCCGCATTTCACCTCGGCCATCGCCGCCTTCGGCATCGTCTTTTCAACCTACGCGGTCATCGTCCTGACCGAGATCTGGTTCGTCTACCGGGTCTTCTTCATCGAACAGGCTCGAGATCTGAAAGGCCGGCCCGGCTTCGCCAACAACTTCAAGCGCATCACCTACAATATCCTGACTCTGGGTGCCTACGACCTGACTGAAGAGGCAGTGGCCAAAGACAAAAAGGCGGTCAAGATCATGGCTGCCATCGGCATCCCGGTGGCCGGTTTCCTGCACGGTTACGCCGGTTTCATCTTCGGTTCGGTCAAGGCCAATGCCCTGTGGATGAGTCCCGCTGATGCCGGTAATCTTCATCATGTCTGCGGTGGTTTCTGGTATCGCCCTCTGTATGCTGACCTACATCATCATCATGGAGTGGCATAAGTTCAAAGCCATCCTGGCCAAGGGCCGTGGCGACGAGTCGGTGATCCTGCTGCGCGGGGTCGAGATGGACGTCATGACCACCACGGCGCGCTACCTCCTTATGTTCCTGGTGGCCGCCATCACCCTGGAGATGCTGGACCTGATCTTCAGGGGTTATACCGCCATGAAGTCGTGGGACGTGCTGCGGGAAGTCATGTTCAAGGAGGATTTCGTCAAGATCTTCGTCCTCCAGTACGGCCTGGGCAACGCGGTGCCCTTCGTCCTGCTGCTCCTGCCCAGACCCACCATCAAGCGGCTGATCGTGACCTTGGTTCTGGTGCTCTACGGCGTCTTCATGATGCGGTGGAACGTGGTCATCGGCGGCCAGGCCTTCTCGCTCTCCTTTGTCGGCTTCATGCACTATCACATGCCGATCATCCCCCACAGCATAGAGACTTACAAGGAAGGCTTATTCGGCGCCCTGACCGTGGCCGTCACCCCCTTCATCCTCTTCTGGGGGTTGAACAAACTGATCCCCTCACTGAACTTCAGGAAGCAGTAAGGACCTCACGCATAAGGACCGCAAACCGAAGGCCGGCTATCAGTAATGACTAGCCGGCCTTTTTTTAACCAGAATTGAGAAGAGCGATAGCCAGGGCTCTGCAGTCAATGTACAGAATGGGTCACGGTGCGGGAGGCGAAGCAATTTCGGTTGAATTGTTACAAGATAGATAAAGTTTCAATCCATGCCCACGCGCGGGGGTCGACACCCCTTAAGTAAGAAGAGTTCCCAGCGGGGTGGGAGAGATAAGCAAAAAGGCCTGCCGTCCTTAGCAGACGGCAGGCCTTTTCAAAACATCGGATAAGAACGGCGGTTATCTTTCCCTGCTGACCTGGCTGTTCATATTCTGGTTCAACAGGACCCAGTCGCCGCTCTTGCGGTTAAAGGCGTAAATTACCTCGTAGATGGTGTACTTGCCCTCACCGCCCTTCCTTTCATAGGAACGGGCGGTGAGACTGTATTTCATGCCGTTCTGGTCTTCGGTCAAAAATACCACCTCCGGATTCAGGAAGGCCACCTCGCCATTCAGACTGAAAACCTTGCGCAGAATGGCACGATGGTGCTCCATCAGGTAATCCCTTTTGGCCCCAATCAGCAGGCGTTCGTCCACTTCACCCAGTCGAGTCTCGGCCGCACTGCGCACCGCGACGAAATCGGGGTCCCGGGGATAACCGCTTTGATCGACCAGGGGCAGTATCTTGGCATAGGCGCCTTTGGCCTTCTCCCATTCCCCGGCAGCAAAATACTTGTCGGCCTCCACTTCGACCTTACGCACATCTTCCAAGGCCGCCGCCCGGCGGGCTGTCGCCAGATTGGCCAGCGCCATGGAGTAAGCCGGAAGTTCCTGCTTCTGCTTACTCTCCTGATGTAATTCGATTGCCGTGGTGTAATTGGCAATCGCTTCGCGCCAGCGCGAATGCCGGAAACTGTCGTCACCTTTCTCCAACATCGCCTTGACTCGAGCCGAATTAATCGAATTCCTGATTCGGGCGAGGGTCGTGGCATTACCGGCCTCGAGCTTATTGACCTGGGCAAAACCCAGTGCCCGGTCGTAGGCAACCAGGGACTCGTTTTCATGCCCCGCGGCCAGCTGCTGGTCGCCCTGCGTCACCAGAGCCAGGAAATTGGCCTGTTTGACCTGTCGATAGGCCTTGTCGATCCGCTCGACCAGATCCAACTCCTGCAACTCATGTTTGCCCACCAGGCCCGAGGCCTCGTCGATCCGGGCCAGGGCAGCTTCGAAATTCTTGGCCCGGCTTAGTTCCAATGCTTCATTGACCAAACCTTTGACTATCTCTTTCCGATCGTTAAGGATGGCTGCCGTGATTTCCCCGGTAAAACGTTCCGCCAGTTTCGCTTCCAGACCACCGACCAGTGGCAAAGCCTCCTCGTACTTGGCAATCGCCTGCCGATTTTCACCGTTCGCGCTCAGCCTCGCCGCCTCCGCAATCAATCCCTTGGCGCTCTTGACCCTGGCCAGATCGTCCACCGGAATATATACGCCTTCGGCCATTACCCGCCCGGCTGCGCCCTGTTGCACTGTTTCGGAACTCAATATCCGGTTGGCCTTGGTCAACAGGTCGGCCTTACGTTCCAGGAAGAACAAGTGGACTTTTCCCAGTTCGGCGACGATTTCCCGGCTATCGACCTGGGCCTCGGCGAATTTTTTCTCCTCCAGCAGCCGGCCGACCTTCTCCCACTCGCCGGCGGCATTGCCGATCAGCATGGTTTCATAGCCGAAATAACCAAGCGCCAGGAGCAACAACAGACCGGCAAGCCCCCCGGCAGCCACCAGGGTTTTCTTCAGATTGCGCTTGATCCGCACTTCCTTTTTCTTGTTGCGCAGCGCCACTTCAAACTTGCCGATATTAAGGTCATCCGGGTAGTCCTCGCTGAAGGAGCGGAGCAACTCGTCGGTTTTGACGAAATTCAGGGTATTGATCGATTCATCAATCGAATCCAGAAACACCTTATAGCGGTTAAAGGAGTTACGGGCGGCGACCAACTCCTCCTGGAGACCGGGATAATCGTGAACCAGATTCGACGCTTCTTCGTATAGCGGCAAGGCCCGATCGCCCTCTGATTTGGGCAGACTCTTGATCTTCTGGAGCAACTCCTCCGTTCGTTTGATCCTGACGGCCAGATCCTCGAGCAGTTGAAACCGGTCCTCGATGATATAGTTGTCGGGCAGCTCCTTGAGCATCTGGCAGGCCTGGAACTCCTTGTGTTCCTTCAGGAGCACCACGACATAATCCAGCAGATTGTCCAGCTTTTCGACCGCATCCTCACGCAGGAAGATTTCATCCTCCAACTCGGGGTAATCGGGGTCGATCGCCAAGGCCTGTCGCAATTTCGCCAAACCGCCCCGGAGATCTTTCTCCATCAGGGCTTTGCCATCATCGACCAACTGTTTGGCTTGTTCGTGGGCCATCAAACCCTTGGCTTCCTTGACTATTTTTTGCGTCTGGTCTTTATCGCTCATACCCGTGTCTTTGTCGCCATCCGATCATCGCTGATTAATCCCGGAGATTATCTCCGGATCTCATCTGGGGATACTGCATTCGGCCTACGCCAATCAACCCGGAACCGCCGGGGGGCCCGATCTCAGTCCCTAACCTCATTCGTCGGGACTGTTCGTCATTCCCTCTCCGCCCTGCAGTACCTTCATAATCGGCGGAGAAATCTCCCGGTCAGCCAGGACCGCATGACAGAGACTGCAGTCGCTGGAGATTACCCGCCCTTCGAAACTGACCAACTCCTCGTTATGGCAACGGAAACAGCCCCTTGCATTGCGGTGCCCCAGCTTGTTGTCGTAAGTCAGCCAGGTGATATTCATCTCCGGAAAGACGTTCTCCGACCAGGCCTGATAAATGCCCCGGGCCGCCTTGGCCACTTTCTGGGGCGCGGAGACCGCCAGATCAGGGTAATTCTCCCGATACCATAGATCCACTCCGGTAGCAATCTGGCGGCGGGCCTGCTCCTTGTCGGTGAAATCACCCTGTAACAGTTCCAGGGCCACCTTCTTGATGTAAGGCAGATCGACAGGGATAATGCCGGTGGCCATTTTGTTGTCCAGGGCTTCGTCGGGGCTCAGGAAGATATGGGTGGGCCGGTTATGGCAGTCCAGACAATCCATAAGTCGGTAGGATTCTTCCGGGCCCGCTTCGCCCCCACGCCGTTGATAGATGCTGACCGACCCGTCGTGATCAATCAGCTTGATCCGGTCGATCTTGTCCGGTTGCTTGGGATCCTCCTGATAATAGATCAGATGCCGGGGCGAAACATGCCAGTGAATCCCCTGGGCCACCTGATCGCGATAGCCGCCGGAACCGATTCGCATCAGGAGAACGGTCTGCACCATGGTGTTGGCCTCGTCCGTTCGGAATGATTCCTTGACATAAAGTTTATCGCCATGGAATTTCTCGGGCCGGTGGCATTTTTCGCAAACCTCGCGGGTGGGCCGCAGTGAACTGATCGGCGTCGGGATCGGTCGGTCGTAACGATTGAACAGAGTGGCGAAGATCATCCGAATGCCGGAGATCTTACTCTTGGTCATTACTCCGGCGCTGGAACTGATATGACAATCGACGCAGAGCACCCGGGAATGGGGCGAGTTCTGGTAGGTGATATATTCCGGCTCCATGACGGTATGACAGAATTGGCCGCAGAAGCGTACCGACTCGGTGTAACTGAAACCGTAATAAGCGACCACCACCATCACCACCAGGGTCATGAAGGTCAGGAAGGAGGAGAGGTAAATCAGTCTGCGGACCCGGCTGAAACGACCCGGCATGGTGATCTGTTCTTTAAGGTATTCCAGGGTATAAACCCCGATTTCCTCCTTGTCTTTGAAAAGGAAAATACCGGTCACCATGGTGACCACTCCGACCAAGAATAGTGGCCCCATGATCATGTAGATCAAAAACCCGAAGTAGGGGTTCTTGACCACCCCGTGCATGTCCAGGAACAGGCAAATCAACAGGATCGGCAAGACCAGCCCGGCCACCTGGGCGCCGTGCATCGCCACCCGGCTGCGGGCCAACGACTTTATCAGATCCTTGAAGATAATAATCAATCTTTCGCGCATGGTTCATCCGGCCGTTTCGGTTTCGCCGCTTTGCCGCGCGGCGTATTTATAAATGATTTCCATCTCTTCCCGGTCCAGAGTCTCGACCTCCAAGAGGGCCTCACTCAGCTTCAGCATAAAATGTTTCTCGCGCACCAGCAGATCCCTGGCCGTATTATAGCAATCCTCCAGTAATTTCCTGATTTCGTCGTCGATCAGCCGGGCCGTATGTTCGCTGTGACTGCGATAACCGGACCCTTCGCCGAGAAAGCCGCCGCTCACCTGCAGGTAGGCGAGTGGACCGACCACATCGCTCATGCCCCATTTGCCTACCATGTTGGCGGCGATTTCGATGGCCTGCTGCAGATCCTGTTCCGCCCCGGTGGTGCGCTGGTCCAGCATTACTTCCTCGGCCGCCCGGCCGCCCAGGAGGATGGTGATCCGACTGACCAGATACTCACGATTGTATGCATGGCGATCTTGAAGGGGCATCTGTTGGGTATGACCCATAGCCCGGCCCCGGGGGATAATGGTGATCTTGTGCAGTGGGTCGGCTTCCGGCAGGAAACGGGCCAGGGTGGCATGCCCGGCCTCATGAACCGCCATGGTGCGCCGGTCCAGAGGACTGATCACCAACCCCTTGCGCTCCACCCCCATGAGAATCCGATCCTTGGCCATCTCGAAATCCTCGTGCCGGATGGAAAATTTGTCCTGCCGGCCGGCGATCAGGGCCGCTTCATTAACCAGGCTGGCCAGTTCAGCCCCGGTGAAACCCGGGGTAGACCGGGCCACCTCGTCCAGATCGACATCCTTTTCCAGTTCCATCTTCCGGGTATGAACTTCGAGGATTTTCCGGCGACCATTGATGTCCGGGGGCAGGATATTGATGATCCGGTCGAAACGTCCCGGCCGCAAAAGGGCCGGATCGAGTATATCGGGTCGATTGGTGGCGGCCAGGACTATGATATTGTCATCGGAATCGAAACCGTCCATCTCCACCAGCAGAGCGTTCAGGGTCTGGCCCCGCTCTTCCTGGCCCCCGGCCATGCCGGAAGCGCCGCGATGGCCGCCCACCGCATCGATCTCGTCGATGAAGATTATACAGGGCTTATTCTTCTTGGCCTCCTTGAAGAGTTCGCGGACCCGGGAAGCCCCTACCCCGACGAACATCTCAACGAAATCGGAGCCGCTGATCGAAAAGAACGGTACCCCGGCCTCGCCGGCCAGGGCTCGGGCCAGCAGGGTCTTGCCGGTGCCTGGCGGACCTTGGAAGAGGACGCCGCGGGGAATGATCGCGCCCAGGCGGCTGTATTTTTTGGGATTCTGCAGAAAATCCACCACCTCCAGAAGCTCGGTTTTGGCTTCCGGAATACCGGTGACATCACGGAAGGTCACATGGCGGCTGGGGCGGATGAAGGAGGATTTGCCTTTGGCGAAACCGCTTTCCCCACCACCCCCATCCTGCTTCCGCATCATGGAGTACCAGGCCAGCATGATGATCAGCACCGGCACCGCCACCGACAACAGGTTCCAGAGCCGGGAGGAACCATCATTCTCGCCGTAGACCGCTACTTTTTTCTCCAGCAGCAGGGGCATCAGAGTCTGAATATCCGGGGCGTAGGTTTTCAGCTGCCGATCGTAGATGTCGTCCAGGAGGACTTCACTGCCGTGAAAATGTACCTCGGCCACCTCGCCGTTCTCGAGGTTGGTAACGAATTCGTTGTAGGAAATTACCGGGCGACTTTGCTCCAGTTGCCAGAAGATAAAACCGGAACCGCCCAGCAGGGCGACCAGGAAAAGGATATAGAGCATCCGAATAAAGGCTACCATTATATTCCCCGGGTCGAAGACGATCCCTTGGTCGGTACTTCCGGCGGCAGACGCGGTATTGAGTCAGTCACTATAAAAGTTCCGTGGGATCAGTTAAATTGAATTGGCTTGAATCTAACAAAGCCTTACCAGTACTGGAGAAATTGTCAAAACCTTTTTTTGGGGAACTCACTGACTAGCTCAAGACATGACCGAAGTTGAACTCGTTGACGGTTCGTTTCGCCCCAACCGGCCGGGGCCGAAAAATCTCGCTCAACCCCCGGGGGTTGAGCCGCGACCCGCAAAGATCGATCACTCCATAGTCCAGGCCCAGGCCGGCCAGTTCCGGCAGCCGATGCAGCAGCGAGAAGGGTTCGCCCGGCAAGGCCAGGGTATAACCCCAGGCCTGACGCAACAGGAAATTCTCGCCGCGGGGACTGGTGAAAGGCTGGTTGTATTGGAGCGGCGGCCCGGTAAATCGCGAAGTGAACAATGCGGGATATCCGTAAACCGTCATGCCGGTGGCGGCCAAACCCGGATGGCCTAGAAAATTGACCAGATTGGCCCGATCGGTTTCAATGGCCGCCTGTCCGCCGACCAACCCCTGCTCCCGCCAGAATCGGGCCGCCAGGCTGTTCAGCATATTTAATCGATAGTCTCCGTACAACCGGCAATCGCGACCGGCGAAAAAGCCGAGCTGACCCAAATGGGCCACTTGCCAGTCCAGGAAGCCCTGCCCGATCAGGGTGTCGATCAGCCGCCGGTAGTCGACCAACCGTTCCTGATCGATCAGGGGCGGTAGCGCCCAGACCAGGCGACGAACCGTCTGGGCCGGCAGTTTGGTCCGCCCGAAGAGGGCCAGGGATTCGGGGCTCAAAATCAGGACGAAGCGGTCGATCGCAACCGGGAAAGTCTGGCGCAGAACCAGGGGTTCCTCGCTCATCACCCAGAGCGGCAGGGGAGTCCGCCGCCGTCCACCGGTCCGACCCGCCGATTCCGGGCGTCGCCCACCCGTCTCGCCCTTGCCACCCTCGAAAAGGTTGGTGAGCAGCCGTCGGGCTCGGACAACCACCTTTTCGCCCCCGACCCGGGCGGCAAACTTTTCCGGCTTGATCGTGACCCGGCTGCCCCGGCGACCGGCCAGATCGACCTGAAATAGCGTGTCACCGACCCGGGCCGTATCGGGTAAGGTCAGATGTACCGTGTCCCCGGCCCGAGCCTTGGTCACCTGATGCTTGCCGACTCTGAACTCTTTCAGGGAAAAGGCCTGCCGGTCGCCGCTTTCTTCTTGGTGCAGGCGCAAGCGGTCGCCCTGACTAACTTCTACCTGCAGGACCAGGGTTGCCTCCTTGCCGCGCACCGAGCGAATCTTGCCGAGGAATTTGCCGACATTACCGGAATAGCGAGGGTTCAGGGCGTCCTGGGGTCGAGGCCCGGGAAAATAACCGCGGCTCGGTTGCCGCCCCATGGCCTGATCCAACAGCGCCAGGGCTTCCCTGGCCGCGGCCGGCTCATCCGGCTGATCGAGGACCAGGCGATAGGCCTTGACTACATTCCCGACATAAGCGGCATTGCGCATCCGACCTTCGATTTTCAGGGAATCCACCCCGGCTCTTCGCAGGTCACCCAGCAACTCCAAGCCCTGCAGATCGTTCATCGAGAAGAAATACCCGGAGGCGCCGGGCTTCCTTCCCTTGCCCTGCCAGGTATAGCGGCGCCGGCAGGGCTGCACGCAACGTCCTCGCAAGCCGCTGCGGCCGCCCTGATAACTGCTGAACAGGCAAAGTCCAGAGTAGCTGAAACACATGGCCCCGTGCACAAAGACCTCCAGCTCCACCTTGGTTTCGGCCCGAATCGCGGCGATCTCGGCCAGGGTAAGTTCCCGGGGCAACACCACCCGGCTGAAACCCAACTCGGCCAATTTGACGACCGCCGGTACGTTATGAGCGGCCATCAACGTCGAGGCGTGCACTCGGAAGCGCGGAAAATGTTTTTTCAGCAGATAGAAGAGCCCCAGATCCTGAATGATCAGACCATCGGGTTCCAATGGTTCCAGGCGGCTCAGGCTTTCCACCGCCTGCAGCAACTCCTCCTCCTTGACCAGGCTGTTCATGGCCAGAAAAACCTTGACCCGGTGACGGTGGCCATGATCGATCATGGCGGCCACCTCGGCCATGGTGAAATGGCGGGCCAACTCGCGGGCATTAAAGAAAGGAGCGCCGATATAGACGGCGTCGGCCCCGGCGGCCACCGCTGTTTCGAAGACCTCCAGAGTCCCGGCCGGGGCCAGCAGTTCCGGCTTCCGCCCGGTTGCGCCCGCGACCTTTGAGTTTGACTTTGGCTTTAGCGTTGATTTTTCAGTCATCACTTAATATAGCTGACCGGACCGCCGCTGATAAGACAAAAGATAGGAGAGCCGAGGAAATCGGGGCAAAGCCCGGCTGAATCTTTCAACCTGCTCCGCCGAAGACGGCCAAACCCTCCGGCCGCCTCTCAGCGCCGCCGCCGCAGAAAGCTGTTTTCGGCGAAGAGCCAGATCAGAATCATGCCGGAAGAGAATCCGCCGACATGGGCCCAAAAGGCCACCCCGCCGTTGGCCCCGCCGGCGTCGGCCGTGAATTGGAAATAACCCAGCAGCATCTGCAGGAGGAACCAGAATCCCAGGAATATATAGGCCGGTACTTCGATCAGATAAAAGATGATGATGATCGGCAGCAGGGTCAGAATCCGGGCTCGGGGGTAAAGCACGAAATAGGCGCCCAGAACCCCGGCTATGGCGCCGCTGGCCCCCACCAGCGGCAGGGTGGAAGTGGAGGCGGCCAGCGCCTGGGAGAACACCGAGATTGTTCCGCAGAGCAGATAGAAGACCAGATAACGCAGGTGCCCCATGCTGTCTTCGACGTTGTCTCCGAAGATCCACAACATCCACATGTTGCCGAAGAGGTGCAGAAAACCGCCGTGCAGAAACATCGAGGCATAGACCGGTACCAGCGCGGTCAGCATGCCACCGGCCTCAAGTTGGGCGGCGAACCGGGACGGCACGAAGCCATAGTACTGGATAAAGCGATCAAGGCCGGCGCCCAGCTGCAGTTCATACCCGAAACAGATCACGTTGACTACGATCAACCAGACGTTGACCGTCGGAAAGTGGCGGGCCGGGATATTATCCTTCAAGGGAAACATGGTGAGATCTGCCGGGAGATGCCGGTTTCAGGGGCTTGGCGGCTCAATGCCCTTGCGCGACCGGATAAGAAGGCAGGATGAAGTAAAAATTATTTCCGCCCTCCACCAACTCGCAGCCAACCCGTCCACCATGGATCTCCACCACCTGCTTGATGAAAGAAAGGCCGTGTCCGGTGCCCGGGAAACGGGCCGAATTGCTGCCCCGATAACCATCTTCAAAGATTTTTTCCAGTTCGTCCGGCGGCAGGTGGGATCCGGTATTGAATACATTAAACTTGATACCGTCCTTGCCGGGCCCGAAATAGTCTCGCATAAACTGCCGTCCGTAGGCCATGAATTTGCGGGGCCGCCCGTCGGACCAGGTCACCTCTTCGGTATATTTGACCACATTGGAAAATAGATTGGCATAAACCTGGGCCAAGAGGCCGATATCGACAATCAGCGGAATTTCCTCGCCCATATCCGGCGGGTAATCCACTTCGATTCCATAAAGCTCCAGACGGCTCAGGTAATTGTCGAGCTGGGGCTTGATGATCTCGTTTTCCACCTTGCAAGGCCGAGCCCGCAGCACCAGATGCCCTTCGCGAAAATGATCGCG
The DNA here is from genome assembly GCA_963807225.1 of uncultured delta proteobacterium. Classification (GTDB taxonomy): domain Bacteria; phylum Desulfobacterota; class Desulfobulbia; order Desulfobulbales; family JAGXFP01; genus JAGVGT01. Next base: position 409,537 of record CAWEAD010000007.1, read on the forward strand.
CCGAAAGAGGCTTTCCAGGAACAACGAGGTGGTGGCATGATGATCCAGCAGCTGCCGGTGGTTGCTCTCCATCTCGCCCTGGATGGCCTGCAGCCTTTCCCTGACCGCCGTCGGCACCACCCGGTTGTCCGGGCTCTCCAGTTCCAGGCGCAGCTCGTTCAGCTCGGCAATCGACTGGCGCAACTGGTTGAAGAGATGCCGAAAGTACATGTTTGGGATGATGACATTGTGCTCGATGTCCATCACCAGATTGTTGATGAACTCCAGGTGCCTGATATTCTGCTGCATCAGGCGCCGGTTATGAAGGTTATAAGCGATCCGGTTGGTATATTTGCCGAAGAAGAAGCGATCCGACTCGGACAACTGCCGACCCGGGTAAATTTCCAACAACCCCAGACAGCGGTTCTGCAGGGCCATGGCCGGGGCGTCTTCTGAACGGAAGTGGCGCCGGCAAATGGGCACGATGTGGCAATCTTCGTGATCGAAAGGTTCCGAGGTCAGGGTCAAATACGCCGGGGCCGGCTCAGGCTCGACTCGGAATCCCTGGGCGGAATCGCAAACCAGCTCCATGACATCGCTGACTATATCAACCAGATAGAGGCGGACATTCAACCCCAAAAAAATCCGGGGCACGGAGACGCAGATCCGGTAAAAATCCGGCAGGGAATCAAATTCCTGGGCCAGATCGAAAAAGGTCTTGAGAATGTCGTTCTGGTCGCGGGAAAAATGATATTCAATGTAATTGGCCCGCTTCTGCCTTACCCGCCTGGCGATATACTCTAGGTCAGTAGAGTTTTCTTCCTGCTCACCCATGGTCGGCCCTACCGGGAAAAGATTTAAGCCGCAAGGAATGATGCCCTCGAAAAAAGCCTTTTAAAACCACGGAGAACCCAGAGTTCACAGAGAAATGTTCTTTAAATATGTACCAAGCAATTCTGAGTTCACCTTGTCCTCAGTGATGAACTCAGATTTTACCATCAAGGGATGCCGACTATTAAAAAGTTTCCGACGGAACTAAAAAGACTCCAGCACTACTTGGTCGACGCCTTCCTTTTCGCGCAGGAGGACATCGATCCGCTCATTACCCTCCACTTTGACGTGAAGACCGACGAAATCCGGTTGAATCGGCAGTTCGCGACCACCCCGGTCGATGAGCACCGCCAGCTGAATGGAACGGGGCCGACCGAAATCCATGATGGCATCGAGAGCCGCCCGGATGGTCCGGCCGGTGAAGAGCACATCGTCAACCAGAATCATGGTACAACATTCCACCGGAAAGTTGAGATCGGTTTTCTTGACTACCGGGCTCTGGGTCGCCAGGCTCCAGTCATCCCGATAGAGGGTGATGTCCAGGCTGCCCAGCGGCATCTTGACCTTCTCCTTTTCCCTGATCAAAGCCCCGATCCGCTCGGCCAGAAAGACGCCGCCGGTATGAATTCCGACGATAACCAGGTTGTCCAGGTTACGGTTGCGCTCGACAATCTGGATGGCCATCCGGGACAGGGTCCGGTCTATGTCCTCCGCCTTCATGATCTGTTTCTTTTTGCCCTTCGCGCTCATATTCTCCTCATTTATTCCAGAAATAATCGAGACCCTTTTCGCAAACCAGGGTGATGGCTTCGGGATAGGCTTCGCATTCGGCCGTGAAAACCCGGGCGGCAATATCATCCGGGGTGTCCTCGACCGCCACCGGTACACACTTCTGAACCACGATCGGACCCTCGTCATAGATCTCGTTGGCGAAATGTACCGTGCAACCGCTGACCTTGACCCCCCTGGCCTTGACGGCCCGGTGCACTCGCATCCCGTAATAACCGGGACCGCAAAACGAGGGAATCAGCGAGGGATGGATATTGAGCACCGCCCGGGCCAGACGGGTTGGTGGCCGGTAGAGCTTCAGGTAACCGGCCAACAGGACCAGATCGACCTGGAAGTCAGCCAGGATCCGGTTAGTGGCTTCGCTGTCGGGGGCGTGAAAGGCGGGATAGCCGTAATTTGCGGCCTTTTCCAACCCCAGGGCCTCGGCCACGTTGGCGATCACCACTTCAATGGAGCCCGGCATGGTGCCGGCCTTCAGGTGCTGGTGAAAGTTATCCAGGGTCCGGCCGCTGCCCGAGAGAAGAACCGCCATTTTCATGCTGGTCACCTAGTTCAGTTCGGGATGATTGTCGACGTCGATCTTTTCCAACCAGGCCGAGATGGCCGTATCGTAGCGGCTGGTCAGGGCGAAGACCTTGCGGGCCAGGCGGAACCTGGTCCGCAGGGTGGTGTTGCCGGTGGCCCGTATCTCGGCGATGACCTGGGGATAGTCGGTCGGATCGACCAGGACAGTGACGTCCCGATAATTCTTGGCGGCGGCCCGCAGCATGGTGGGGCCACCGATGTCGATGTTTTCGATAGCATCGGCCAGGGTGCAGTCCGACTTAGCCACAGTCTTCTCGAAGGCGTAGAGGTTGACGGCGATCAGATCGATGGGCTTGAGCCCATGTTGAGCCATCTGGCTCAGGTGATCGGGATTGGTCTTCTGAGCCAGGATACCACCATGGACCATGGGGTGCAGGGTTTTGACCCGGCCGTCCAGCATTTCCGGGAAGCCGGTGAACTCGGAGACATCCATGACCTTGATCCCGCTTTCCCTCATCTTTTTGGCGGTGCCGCCAGTCGACAGGATCTCCACCCCCAGCTCTTGCAGGTTTCTGGCAAAATCCTCGATGCCAGATTTATCGGTCAGACTGATCAACGCCCTTTCAATTTTCCTCATTCCGCCTCTCCTTAAAAGTTATCGTTCCGGCCGGGTGATCGGCGTCACCGCCGGCAGCACCTCGGACCAGCATCCGGCTCGCAAACTATTCCTCCTGGTCGCCCCTGATAAAACGCCGGATCAGCCGCCGGTCCCGTTTGCCGGGTCGCCCGGCTGCGAACAGTCCGGTTTCGCCGCCCTGCAGGCGGCGCTCAAGGCGGACAGCCTCCCGGATCCGGAGGCTGTCCTCGGTTTCTTCATAGAGCGTCCGAGCCAGGGAGGCCGGTCCCCGACGTTGGGCCAGGCCTATAACCCTTACCTGGAAAGTCTCCCGCCCCCGGGTGATGCTCAGCTCTTCACCGAGGCTCAGCAACCGGGAGGGCTTAACCCGCTGCCCTTTCACATGCACCAGACCGCCGGCCACGGCCTGGGCGGCCTGGGAGCGGGTCTTGAAAAACCTGGCCGCCCAGAGCCATTTATCGATTCTGACCTTCTCCTCGCCGCGATCATCGGCCATGGCGGTTCCACAGCAGGTTCGACCAAGTGTATTCCATTACCATATTTGCCCATTTTCTTCCAGCAAAGGATGGCTGTCCCGGTCCAGTTCACCTCCCGGCGACTCTGGACAGGCAGGTCAAAACGGAGTAGATTGCCGGGCATGAAACTGAAAAGCGTCGGCATCGAGGATATCAGGTATCCGGTGAAGATTCGCCAGAGGATCGGCGGCCATCAAAATACGGTGGCCACCATCGCCCTGCGGGTCAACATGCCCAGCTCCCACCGGGAAACCTGCATCTCCGCCTTTATCCGTATCCTGAACAAGTACCAGGATGATCTGAGCGTAACCATCTTCCCCGACCTGCTGCGGGAGGTCAAGGAAGAACTGCAGGCCGCCTCGGCCCGAATGGAGATGACCTTCCCCTACTTCATCGAAAAGCGCGCCCCGGTTACCGGTACCAGAAGCCTGATGGAATACCGCTGCCGCTTCACCGGCACCATCGACCCGACCAGGGATCTGGTCATCTCGGTCTGGGTGCCAGTCACCACCCTTTGCCCCTGCTCCAAGGAGATCAGCGCCTTCGGGGCGCACAACCAGCGGGCCGAGGTCAACCTTAATGTCCGCTACCACCGCTTCATCTGGATGGAAGAGCTGATCACCATGGTCGAGCAGACCGCCTCCAGCGAGGTTTTTGCCCTGCTGAAGCGGCCCGATGAAAAATTCGTCACTGAGAAAGCCTACGATAATCCGATGTTCGTGGAAGACGTGGTGCGTCGCGTGGCCGAACAGGCCCTGGCCCATCCGGACATCGCCTGGTTCTCGGCCGGAGTGGAGAGTTTCGAGTCGATTCACAAACACAGTGCCTACGCCTACCTGGACAGTAACGTGATCCGCTGATCCTTATTTTTCCCTTACGCACCCCACATCTCTGAGCTAGAATTCACCTATTAGTCGTTAAGACTTGCCAAACAGCCGCGCATGCCTTACTATCGGTAGGATCATTAATTCAACCGGAGGGTACTGCTATGAACCTGAAAAAGATCGTCGTCTTGAGTGGAGTGGCCTTGCTGTTGACCGGCCTGCCGGCCCTGGCGGGGAAATCATCGGTGGAACTGGGTAAACAGCTGTTCAATGACCCCACCCTGGGTGGCTCAACCAATGATAAGAGTTGCAACAGCTGCCATGCCGGTGGCGAGAAGCTGGAAAAAGCCGCCGCCGAAAAGAACCTGAGCAAGGTTATCAATCGTTGCATCACCGACCCGCTGGGCGGTCAGAAGATCGACGGCCGGTCGGTGGAAATGCTTTCCCTAAAAATGTATGTCGCGACCCTGGTGAAGAAGTAAAGCATGCCGCGACCAGCCGGCGCGGCGGAACCCGCTAAGGGAACCGCCGCGCCGGCGCCATGAATTTTCACCAATCCGCTAGAAGCTTAAGCCCAGTTCGGCATAGGGCCCCCCGACATTAAGGGAGGCCCGGATATTGCTCTCATCCAACTCAATTTCCTCATAGCGCCAGCCGCCGGCCAGGAAGACCGGTCCCAGGCCGTATTTGACCCGGCCGATCAGATCGTAGAAGTGGTTTCCGCTATAAGCAATCCCCCTGATTTCCGCTTCCAGGGCCAATTTTTTCAAGAGCTGAACCTGGAGAGCCAGAAAACCCATCGGGAAATAATAAGTCTCGTCCACCGAAGCCAGCTCACCGGTGAACTCCTGGACCAGATCGGCCTTGACCTCAAGTCGTCGCACCTCAACCCCGAAATCCAGATTCAGGGTATTCAGGGTCGCGGTTTTTAACAGGGGAAAGCCGTAATAGAGTCCGAGATCGTAATGATTGAGGGAAAGCTTCGAGGTGAAAGGAACATCGGCGGAAAAGGTCCTGCCCCCGAAAGAAAAGTCAGAGGCTTTAATGCCGGTCCCGGAAAACTCCATGGGGGTGGCAAGCACGTAAACATTAGGCAGGACCGGCAGATCAATCTTGACTCGTCCGCCTATCCGCCGCTCACGGTCATATCCAGCCTCCCGATCCAGATCGATCCGGTCCTGGCCCCCTAGACCCTGATAAGAAAAATCGCCCTCCATCTTCTGGTCCCACACATTTACCGCCGCTTCCAGCCCCAGAGCCCAAGCCTGACATACCCAGACACCCATTGCCAGCAACTGAAGAAAAAGGACAAGGCGTATTGTTTTCATGTCTTACCTCCATGAACATTCATAAGGAACTGAAAACAGCGGAAATCTTGCCGTAAATCAGAACAGGTGTTAACATGTTCCAATTTACCAAGTTACACTTTAAAAAACATCCTAAAGATCCTTGTGCGCCAGACTACCTAAGAAACCCGGGAAAGACAGACTACATGAAGAAAAAGGCGATCGTCATCCCAAACTGGTTGCTTTGCCTTGCAGTCTCCCTGACCATCCTGTTCGGCATGCTCTGGGGTTATTTCCCGCTGAGGTACCTGGATCTAAAATTCTACGACGTCCTTTCCCAGTACCGGCAGCGTGACACCCCGAGCCCGGTCGTGATAGTCGCCATCGATGAAAAGAGTACCCGGGAATTGGGGCCTTGGCCCTGGCCCCGTTCCTATCAGGCCGAGATTATCAATAAGATCTCAGGAGCCGGAGCCAAGGCCATCGGCCTGCATCTGCTCTACCCCGATGCCGAGGTCAACCCGGCCCTCAATAAAATCAAGGCCATCCGCAGGACTCTGAGGGATGACCCGGCTTACCGGAGCAACCAGGTATCCGGGAAAATCGACGAGATTCTGGCTCAGACCGAAGAAGAAATAGATGGAGACGCCCTGTTGGCCGCCGCAATCAAACCGGCCAGCAATATCGTCCTTCCCCTGCGATTCGACTGGACTACCACCACTGATTCGCCTCAGGAAATTCCGGGTTGGTTAAAGAAAAACTCCCTGGAGAAATCGTTTTCAACTCCAAGCCCCCAAGAACTCCTGGCCGACCTCGGCAACCCCTTGCTGGCCTTCCGGCCCGAGCGACGTCCGGTGAATCTGATCCCAACCTTCTCGGCTCTAGCCGTAATGGCCGGCCGCCATGGACATATTTCGTTTCAACCCGATCCGGACGGAGTTCTGCGCCGGGATCAACTTCTGGTCCCTTATCGTAATCATCTTATACCCTCATTCGCCTTGCAGATGGCCCTGGCTTACCGGGACAAATCAATCTCAGACCTGCATCTGATCACCGGCCACGATATCATCAAGGCCTTGCAGTTCGAGGGCACTCGGATACCGGTGGATCAGAATGCCAACCTGCTGATCGGTTTCGAAGACAATCGCTTTGTCATCTCCCGCTATTCCTTCGTCGATGTAGAGCATGACCGGATTCCCCGCGGTATCCTGGAAGGCAAACTGGTCCTGATCGGGATCACCGATCCCAACCTGGTCAGAACTTTTCACACACCTTTGGGAGTACCCATGGCCCCGGTGGAAGTCACCGCCAACGCCACCGAAAACATCCTCAACAACAGCTTTTTGCAGCGCCCGAACTGGGTTTGGTTTCTGGACAGTTGCGCCCTGCTCTACTTCGGGATTCTCTTGCTCTATGTCACCAACTTGCTGAATTTCCGCTTGGGATTGCTGATTCTGTCCACCTTTCTGTTCGCCTGGTATGGCATGGCCCTGTTCATGTTTCTGAACAACGGTCTATGGCTGCACGTGGCGCCCCAGAGCCTGGCGGTGGTTGTGGGCTTTTCTCTGCAGCAACTCAACCGCACCCTGGCCGCTCCCCGCAAGAAGAAGGATGATCAGACCGAAATGAACAAGATGCTGGGACTCTCTTTCCAGGGTCAAGGCATGCTGGACATGGCCTTCGACAGCTTCCGCAAATGTTCACTGAACGATCCTTCGGTACAGGAGGCCCTCTATAACCTGGGGCTGGATTTCGAACGTAAGCGCATGTTAAACAAGGCTGCCTCGGTCTACGAATATCTGCTCAAAACCGGCACTTACAAGGACGCTAATGATCGGCGCTGGCGAATCAAACGGGCCGAAAGCAAGAATCTCGGTCCCAATATGACCGGCCGGGCCGAAAATCCGGTGATTTTCGGCAACACCAACACCCGCCCCACTTTGGGTCGCTATGAAATCATCAAGGAAATCGGCAAGGGTGCCATCGGCACGGTCTATCTGGGTCGCGACCCCAAGATCAACCGCAAGGTGGCCATCAAAACCCTGCGCTATGAAGAAGTCAGCAGCGAGCAGTTGGCGGAGGTCAAGGAGCGCTTCTTCCGCGAAGCCGAGGCCGCCGGTCGTCTCAGCCACCCGAATATCGTTACCATCTTCGACGTCGGAGAAGATTACGACATCACCTATATGGCCATGGAGTATCTCGATGGCCATGACCTGGCAAGTCATTGCCGCAAGGACAATATGCTGCCTCCCAAGGTGATCCTCAACATCATCATCCGGGCGGCCTTCGCCCTGGATTATGCCCATAAGCATAAGGTTATTCACCGCGACATCAAACCGGCCAACATCATGCTGACCGAAAAAGGCCACGTCAAGGTCACCGACTTCGGCATCGCCCGCCTCACCACAGCCGACTCCACGCAGACCGGAGTTATCCTGGGCACCCCCAACTACATGTCGCCCGAACAGGTACTGGGCAAGAAACTGGACGGCCGTTCCGACATATTCTCGCTGGGCGCGGTATTCTATGAATTGTTGACCGGCGAGAAACCTTTCAAAAGCACTAATATCGGGAACCTGATGCACAATATCGCCAGCGCTAAGTACCGCCCCCTGCCTGAAGTCAGGCCGGATGTACCGGAATGTTGCGTGGCGCTGGTCAACAAGATGATGGCCAAAAGCCGCTCCCAGCGCTACAGCAATGCCGGAGAAATCGTTATCGAAGCCCAGCAGTGCTTGGAAAAAATCTGAAACACGGCCAACCTTTGGCTTAGCTCCCCGAAAGCACTTTGCAAGGAACGCCCTTTGAATTTCAAAGTCCATGGCCAATCCGACGTCGGCAGAAAACGTCAGAACAACGAAGACAACTTCGGCATAGATAAGGAGATGGGGCTTTTTATCGTAGCCGACGGGATGGGCGGCCATGCCGCCGGCGAGGTGGCGAGCCGGATGGCCATCGAACTGATCATGGATTACATCCGACGCACCAACGAGAGCGACGAACCTTACCTGACCGGATTCAACACCAAGTATTCCCGGGCCGGAAACCGTCTATGTTCCGCCGTTATTTTAGCTAACCAGGTCATTTCCGACTCCGCCGCCAGCCGGCAGGAATGGCTAGGCATGGGAACCACACTGGTTGCCGCCTGGCTTGGCGATCCCGACCAGTCAAGGCTTTCCATCGCCCACGTCGGGGACAGCCGGGTCTATATCCTGCGACACGGCCGGCTCCAACAGCTGACCACCGATCACTCCCTGGTCGAGGAACAGATCAGGGAAGGTTTGATCACCAGGGAAGAAGCCCAGAACTCCATGAATCGCAACATGATCACTAGAGCCCTGGGATACCGGGAAAGGGTCAAACCCGATATTATCGAGCTGGATCTTGAACCGGGCGACAAGCTGCTGCTCTGCTCGGATGGACTCAATACCATGCTCACGGACCAGGAAATCCACCGGATCATCATGCTGAATGGCAACATTGCCACGGCCTGTCAGCAGCTGATCAATGCCGCCAACGACCAGGGCGGACGCGACAATACCACGGTAATCATGGCCAGTTTCCTTTGAACCCGTTGGCGCCTTACGGCGGGCCGTTTACCTTATTGCCGACCAAACAGGATTTAGCGCTTAATTTTAATCGGACGAACAGCGGCGGGAACCCGCAGACCAAAGCGGTTCAAGGCAGATAAAGTCGGTGTTGCCGGATGTAGCGCGCCACATCCGGCAACACCAGCCCTTCAAGAGGCTGACCGGCGGCCACCGCCCGCCGGACCATGGTCGAGGAGATCTCCACCGGCTCCATGGTTAACAGGTAAATGCGCCCGGGCCGATCGGCGGCGCACCAACACGAATTGTCCAGATCATAGCGGTAATCACCCAAGCGCCCGATGGTTGCCCGCGCCTGCTCAGCGGCATACTCGGCCCGATTAATCACCACCAGATCGGCCAACCGGGGTAGTTCCCGGTAATTTTTCCAGGTCTGGAGTTCCAGAAAGGCGTCAAGCCCGATGATAAAGAAGAAGTGCTCCCCGCCCCCGGATAACCGGTGCAATTCCGCCAAAGTATCGACCGAATAGGATGGCCCGCGACGGGACCCCTCCAAATCGGAAACCATAAACCCCGGTTCCCGAGCCAAAGCCAGCCGGAGCATCTCGTAGCGGTCCGCAAACGGAGAAAGATCGCCCTCCACCTTATGGGGTGGCCGCGCCGCCGGGATGAAAAGCACCCGTTCCAGCTTCAAACTCCGGTGTACAAATCGGGCCAGAGCCAGATGCCCCAGATGCACGGGATCGAAAGTACCCCCCAGTACGCCGGTTCTCTTTATCGAATCAGCGTCCTTAACGTTTCCGCGCCACTGACCGCCGGGCGCCACGGCTGAACCTTTCAGGCCCGCACCTGCCCTTCCCCGTAAACGATGAACTTTCGGGCCGTCAGTTCCTTCAAACCCATGGGGCCATAGGCGTGAAGCTTGCTGGTGCTGATACCGATCTCAGCCCCCAGACCGAACTGGCCCCCGTCACTGAAGCGAGTCGAGGCGTTGACCATCACCGCAGAGGCATCCACCTCACGCAGGAAACGCTGAGCATGACTGTAATTTTCGGTGATGATCACCTCGGTATGCTGGGACCCGTAGCGGGTGATATGCGCCATGGCCTGATCCATATCGCGCACCACCTTTACCGCCAGGATCAGATCAAGAAATTCGCGCCCCCAGTCATCTTCGTCGGCGGGACGACATTCAGGCAGCAAGCGGCAGGTTTCGGGACACCCCCGCAGTTCCACCCCGGCCCCGGTCAAGGCCTTGGCCACCACGGGTAAAAAGGCGGGGGCCAGATCGCCATGGACCAGCAGGGTTTCCAGGGCATTGCAGACCCCGGGCCTCTGGACCTTACTGTTCATGACAATATCCACCGCCATCTCCGGCCGGGCATTGTCATCGACATAGATATGACAGACCCCTTTGTAATGCTTCAAGACCGGTACCCGTGAATTCTGGGCGACAAAACGGATCAGACTCTCACCGCCTCGGGGAATGATCAGGTCCAGATATTCTTCCAGTTGCAACAGAGCGGTGACCGCCTCGCGGTCGGTAACTGGCACCACCTGCACGGCATCCTGATCCACCCCTCCCCGTTTCAGGGCCTTTTTCAGAACCCCGGCCAGGGCCAGGTTGGAATGAATGGCCTCGGAGCCGCCCCGAAGAAACACGGCATTGCCGGCTTTAAGGCATAAGGCGGCGGCATCTACCGTGACGTTGGGTCGGGATTCGTAGATCATGCCGATCACTCCAAGCGGGATCCGCATCCGGCCGACCGTAATGCCGCTGGGGCGCCGGATCATCTCGCTCACTTCTCCCACCGGGTCCGGCAAGGCGATAACCTCGCGCAATCCGGCGATCATGCTCTCGATGACCCGATCGGTCAGGGCCAGGCGATCCAGCATGGCGGCCGACAGCTCCCTTTCCCGGCCGGCCGACAGATCCTTGCGGTTTTCCTCTTGAATGAAATCCTTCTCGGCCAGAAGGCCATCGGCCATATGGGCCAGAACCAGATTCTTAATCGCGGTAGGCAAAATGGACATCTGCCGCGAGGCTCGTTTGGCGGCAATTGCCATCCCGGTGATCTGTTCGGTAATCGTCATTTGTCCTTTCCTCAGGCTGGAATTTATGCAGGCCGGCGCTAAAAGGGCCGGGAAGATATAGATTATAGCACCGGCGGGTGGAATCACAAGTACCGGGGAGGGGGAACCAGGCAAAAAATGAGCTACAGCTTTGCTGGCTTCGTAAAAAGTCTTGGGAGGGTCAAACAGCTCAACGAAGACTGCGAAAAGTTTGACCTTCGAAGAGTGATGTATTTTGAAAGTGAGGCCATACATGCGTTCTGCCGAACGAACAAAAATGCGTGACGCTGCGGCAAATCGGATTTATGTCCTCAGGGTTCTATCTGCGACACATCTGCTTCAGAGGATCACCAGATTGTCGCGGTGGATGACTTCGTCGCTGTCCTTGAACCCCAGGATATCTTCGATTTTCTTGGTGTGGGCGCCCCGGATCAGGTCTAGGTCGGCGGCCCGGTAATTGACCAGCCCCACCGCGATCACCTCTCCGGCCTGATCGAGACACTGCACCGGTGCCCCGACCCCGAAGCGCCCATGAATCTCCAGCACTCCAGAGGGCAGGAGACTCTTGCCTCCGGTGGTCAGCGCCCGACAGGCACCCGCATCGAGAACCAGTTCCCCCTGCGGCTTCAGGGTGTAAGCGATCCAGTGCTTGCGACTTTGCAGCCGGTCGGCCAGCGGCATGAAAAAGGTTCCCACTTCGGCGCCCTCGAACAATTCTTCCAGGACCCCGCCCTTGAGACCGGGACCGATGAAGCAGCAACCACCGCGGGCCGCCACGGTCTTGGCCGCATGGATCTTGCTCCGCATCCCACCGGTTCCCAAGGCGCCGGCCAGGTTGCCGGCCATTCTTTCGACCTCCGCATTGACCCGGACCACGGTACTGACCCGCACCGCCGTACTCTCACGATCGGGGTTGGCGGTATAAAGTCCGTCGACATCGGTGAGAATGATAAAGAGATCGGCTTCGATCAGGTTGGTGATCATCGCCCCGAGAGTATCGTTGTCGCCGAAGCGCAATTCCTCGACCGAGACCGTGTCGTTCTCGTTGATGATCGGAATCAATTGCCAATCGAGCAGGGTAAGCAAGGTATTGCGGACGTTCAGATAGCGACCGCGCTGGGAGAGATCGTCGCGGGTGAGCAGCACCTGGGCCACCTTCTGGTCGAAAGCGGCGAAGATATCCTCATAGGCCCGCATCAGGTGGCTCTGCCCGGCGGCAGCCACCGCCTGTTTCTCGCGCAGGCTGATGTCTTTCCGGCTCAAACCCAGCTTGCGGCGCCCGGCCGCCACCGCCCCGGAACTGACCAGGATCACTTCGCGCCCGCTTTGCCGTAGGGACGAAAGCTGTCGAGCCAGGTCATGCATGGCCTCCCGGTTGAGGCCGGTCTGACCGGTCAGTACCGCACTGCCGACCTTGACCACCACCCGCCGGGCTTTCTCCAGATAACTCCGGCGCAACTCCATACCTTCCGCCAGGGATATTTGCAGGGTCATTCTTCCATCTCGTCCAGGATTTCAGCCAATCTGGCAATCAATTCAACTAACCCCTGACCGGTCAGGGCCGAGGCCGTCAAGACCTCGCGACCGGATTCTTTACGAAGTGCCCGGCATTGGCTGGTAACCTCGGCCGGAGTCAGTAAATCGATCTTGTTGAGCAGAATCAGTTGCCGCCGGTCGGCCAGCTCCTGGTTATATTGCCGCAACTCAGCCGCCAGGGTTCGATAGGCGGTAAGGGTATCGCAGCCGTCAGCCCCGGAGCCGTCCACCACCTCCAGCAACACCCGGGTGCGCTCGATATGACGCAGAAATTTGTGCCCCAGACCAACCCCGGAGTGAGCCCCCTCGATCAGTCCGGGAATATCGGCGATGACGCAAGGGGCGCGTTCCGGAAAATTAAGAACCCCAAGTTGCGGTTCCAAGGTAGTAAAGGGATAGGACGCTACTTTGGGGTTGGCCGCCGAAAGACGGGAGAGAAGCGTCGATTTACCGGCGTTGGGCAGACCGACCAGACCGATATCGGCCAGGAGCTTCAATTCGAGGCGTAGCCAGCGTTCCTCGCCGAGCTGACCTTTGCCGGCCTGCCGTGGCGCCCGGTTATGGGCGGTAGCATAATGGACATTGCCGTTTCCGCCCCGACCGCCATGGGCCACGGTAATACGTTCCCCATCCCGAACCAGGTCGGCCAGGATTTCGCCGGTCTCGTCATCCTTCAGGATTGACCCCAGCGGTACCAGAACCACCCGGTCTTCACCCTTGCGGCCGTGTCTGCGGCTACCCTGGCCGGACCGGCCGTTTTCGGCCTTGAAATGCGAACGGTATTTAAAATCAAGGAGAGATGTGAGGCGCGAAGAGGCCTCCAGATGCACAGAACCGCCGCGGCCGCCATCACCGCCATCCGGTCCGCCCTTGGGAACAAACTTTTCCCGTCGGAAACTTACGCATCCGTTACCGCCGTCACCCGCCTTGACATAAAACCTGGCTTCATCGACAAATGCCATCGTCTGATCCGGGATGCTTGCGGTTATGGACCCGGGACGCCACCCGATACGGGGGCGTCCGGTAAAGAGTTTTACTGCCCGGCTTACAGAGTGGCTTCCACCGGATAAACGCTGACCCGCTTACGGTTCTGGCCGTAGTCTTCATATTTGACGACTCCGTCGACCTTGGCGAACAGGGTATAATCACGGCCGAGACCAACGTTGGTGCCGGGATGAATCTTGGTACCCAATTGCCGCACCAGAATATTGCCGGCCTTCACCACCTGACCGGCGAAACGTTTGACGCCGCGGCGCTGACCTGAACTGTCACGTCCGTTTCTTGAACTACCGCCTGCCTTTTTATGGGCCATCTCTACACCTCTTGCAAACTCGGGATAATTACCGGGATAATTGTTTGGAAAGGCAGCGGATTAAGCGCTGATCCCTTCGATCCGCAGGGCCGTGTATTGCTGACGATGCCCGTTCTTGACTTGATAACCTTTGCGGCGTTTCTTCTTGAAAACCACGACCTTCTTGGCTTTGCCCTGAGCCAGGATGGTGGCGGTAACCTTGGCGCCCTCGATCACCGGCTGCCCGATGTTGACTTGCTCGCCCGCGCCGACCAGCAATACCTCGCCCAGCTCGACGGTTTCGCCGACATTGCCGGCCAATTTCTCTACCCGCAGCTGATCGCCCTGGGCCACCTGATACTGTTTACCGCCGGTGCGGATAATAGCGTACATGATCTCCTCCAACTCCGATAAAGATATTCTACCGATCATTTACCGGTTACTCACCGGATTGACCAGTCCTGTTCGCGGGAGACGGACCGTTCTCCGCCCATGCGTGAAACAGAGATAAATAACAGAAAGCGCATTTTTGTCAACTTAAAACAATGGGCCGGGACAGATATTCGGCCGCCGGTCAGATCGATACCCAGACCAACTCGTATTTCTCGATATGCAGTTCCTTGTCGGGCACCACGGTGATCCTTTTGCCGGTCTGTTCCTCGATATCATGGACCGTGGCCGATTCTTCCCGCGACATCAGGGCCGCCACCTGGGGATTGACTCGGACCGTGACGTTTTTGCCTTCCATCTTGCCGGCGTTGACCAGGATTCGCCTTAGGATCTCATAGCAGATTGTGCCTCGGGATTTAAGTATCCCGTCGCCATGACAATAGAAGCAGGGTTCGCAAAGGGCGTTGAACAACGAATCAGAACTTCGCTTCCTGGTCATCTGCACCAGTCCGAACTCGGATACCTTGAGGATGTTGACCCGGCTCTTGTCCTTCTTGACCGCTTCCTTGAGGGATCGGACCAGCTCGTCCCGGTGGCTTTCCTCCTCCATGTCGATGAAATCGACGATGATGATGCCGCCGATATTGCGGAGCCGCAACTGGTAAGCGATCTCCTTGACCGCCTCCATATTGGTCTTGAAGATAGTCTCTTCCAGGTCGTTCTTGCCCACGTAACGCCCGGTGTTGACATCGACCACGGTCAGGGCCTCGGTAGATTCAATAATAATGTACCCACCGCAACGCAACCAGATCTTCTTCTCAAGCGCCCGGTTGATTTCTACTTCAAGTCCGTATACATCGAAGATCGGCGTCTTTTCCCGGTAGAGATCCACCCGGTCCCGTAGATGAGGCGCGAAGGTCTCGACGAACTTGAGAATCCGTTCATAGACCAGGCGGTCATCGACGATCAACCGATCCACCTCGGGAGAGAAGATGTCGCGCACGGTGCGCAAGGTGAGATCGAGATCCTCGTAAACCAGACTGGGAGCCGACAGTCGGGAAGCGGAATCGCGAATCTCGTCCCAGAGGTGGAGGAGAAATTCCATGTCCGCCTCCAAGTCGCTATGGGAAGCGTTTTCCCCAACGGTGCGGACGATGAAGCCGGTGCCGGCAGGCCGGAGATCATCGATCAACTCCTTGAGCAACTGGCGGGTCTCCTCGTCCTCGATCTTGCGGGAGATCCCGATATGGTCGGTCATCGGCATGAAGACTACGTTGCGACAGGGCAAAGTGATGTTGCAGGTCAAGCGGGCTCCCTTGGTGCCGATGGGATCCTTGCAGATCTGCACCATGATTTCCTGGCCTTCAGTAAGCAGTTCCTCGATGTGCAGACCGTGGTTGCGAACCGGTGGATTCTCCAACTCCACCCCGCCGCAACAACTCCGGTCCTCATCGTCATGATCGCAGGGCGGTGCCTCCCGTCCCTCGCCGTTGCGATGCACGGTTACATCATCGACGTAGAGAAACCCGGTCCGTTCCAGGCCTATTTCGACGAAGGCCGCCTGCATACCGGGCAACACCCGTTTGACAATGCCCTTGTAAATATTACTGACCAACCCCTTCTCGGCCGGACGTTCCAGATAGAACTCAACTAGATTGCCATACTCAACCAAGGCAATTCTGATTTCGAAGGAGGTGGCGTTAACGATCAGATCGGTGGCCATGTTTATTTCTCAACTTTTGAATATTTTTGCTTAATCTTTTGAAACTAAATAATCGAAATCCAGGAGTCAATTATCTGGATCCGGTTCGACTGGTTTAAATTTTTCTCCCGGATCCAGATGCGAGGCTTCCGGCTCCCGGCTTTCTGTTTCCGGCTCCTCGCGGCACCACATCTTGACGATCCGCAAGGCTATGGTTTGTTCGGAGTCAAGGCCCAGGAGTTCCCGAACCAGTTCGGCCGGTTTCAAACCCGGTTGGCTGACGGTGGCAAGCAGCTGAAGTTCCAGCTGTCCTCCGGCAATCAATGCCAGGTTACGGACCAGCGATCTGGCCTCGACCGATCTTTTCTTGCCCTTGCGGGTAACCGCGATTTCGTAACGATCAACCGCCATAAAAGCGGCCAGCCGTTCCCAGTCGACCGGTAGACCGGTATCGATATGATAACAAGTCAGCACACTTAGCTCAACCCGGCCGGAATCGAGTTGAATTCGATTGACCTTGAAGCCGGCCGGCAGATAACGGTTAAATGCGTCACGGATCACTTCCGTGGCTCCCAGAGGCTCGGCCAGGTCGATAATCAGATATTCGGCCAAGCTTTCGGTACCCAAGGGCAGGGCCGGACTGAAGGTAACCCGGGGAGTGGGATTGAACCCCTGGGAATAGTTGACCGGCAGGCCAGTGCGCCGCAAAGCCCGGTAAAAAAGCTGGATCACTTCCAGATGGCCTAGCAGGCGGGTATTGCCGGTCCGGCTGTATTCGAGCCGATAGCAAAACCGGCCTTCCCCGCTCCGTTCAATCTCCGGAGTCGCCGAGGCGACAACCGGGAACTTTCCCGCTCGGCCGACCCGGGGGTAAATCTCCCGGAAGTCGCAGAGTCCGCATTTCTGGCAGCCGTGATAGCGACAATCAGGAGTATACTCTTCGGTCAGGGCCCGTTCGGCCTCCAACTCCATAAATTCCGGCGCCACCCCGCAGTCAAGATGTTCCCAGGGTAAAGGTTCGTCAACTTCTCTTTGCCTCAGGTAGTCGTCCAGTTCAACCCCAACCGCCGCGGCCGCCTCTCGCCAGGTTTCCAGGCGAAAATGCTCGTTCCAGGCGTCCAACCTCGCTCCGCGCCGCCAAGCTTCGACGATGACCGGGGCCAGACGCCGATCACCCCGGGAAAACACCCCTTCCAGAAAACTCATGCGCGGATCGTGCCATTTGAGCTGAAAATGCCGGCCCCGCAGAGACTGCTTGAGGAAATCGATTCGTGACCAGCCCTCATCGATTCCCAGCTGCCGGACCCGCTGGAAAGGGGTATGAGGCTTGGGCACGAAGGTGGCGACGCTGACGTTAATTTTCCGTCCCCCACCGCCGCCGCCGGTGGCCAGGGCCCGACCCACCAGATTAGGAATGGCGGCCAGATCCTCCTCAGTCTCGGTAGGCAGGCCGAACATGAAATAGAATTTCAAGAGTTTCCAACCCAAATCGAATGCGGCCCGGCTGGTCTCCAGCAAATCGGTCTCGGTAATTCCCTTGTTGATCACCCGACGCAGCCGGTCGGTGCCGGCCTCGGGCGCCAGGGTGAAGCCGGTCTTGCGCACCCTTTTAATCTGGGTCATGATCTCCGGAGTCAGGGTCCCGACCCGCATGGAAGGCATGGAGACCGAGACCCGCTCACCGGCGAAGCGGTTCATCAGGGAAACCAGGAGATCGGAGAGACAGGAATAGTCGCCGGTACTCAAAGAGAGCAAGGCCATTTCGTCGAAACCGCTGTCGCTGATACCCTTCTCGGCCAACTCCATGATCCGGGCCGGCGTCCGTTCCCGCACCGGTCGGTAGATCATCCCGGCCTGGCAGAAACGGCAACCCCGGGTACAGCCGCGGGCAATCTCGAGGCCTAGCCGGTCATGGACGATCTTGGTCACCGGCACCAGTGGCGCGTGGTAGGCGGTCGTCTCCAGATCGGCCAGAACCCGCCGCCGCACCGGTCGCACCTGCCCGCCGTCAAGCCCGGTCATACTGATAAAGCGGCCGTGGTTATCATAGCCCGGGACAAAGAGAGCCGGCACATAGACCCCCTCGATCCCGGCCAACCGCTGCAAGACCTCGGAACGTCCGACCCGGTTCTGCTTCAATTCCGCCAGGATTTCGGCAATTTCCAGAATCGCCTCTTCACCGTCGCCCAGCAGAATGGCGTCAAAGAAATCGGCCAGCGGTTCGGGATGGAAACCGCAAGGCCCGCCGCCGAGCACCAGGGGATGACGCTCGTCGCGTTCGGCCGCCAACAGCGGCAGGCCGGCCAGATCGAGGATGGTCAATATATTGGTGTAGCAGAGTTCATAAGGCAGAGTTATCCCGAGCACATCGAATTCGCTCAGAGGACGACGCGATTCAAGGGAAAACAGCTGCTGCCCCCGAGCCCGCAACAAAGACTCGAGATCGGAAGCCGGGGCGTAGGCCCGTTCGGCCAGAAACTCAGGTCGGGAATTAACCAGATGGTAGAGAATCTGCAAGCCCTGATGCGACATGCCGATCTCGTACAAGTCCGGGAAAATCAGGGCCAGTCTTAACGATACCGACTGCCAATCCTTCCTGGTCACGTTGAATTCATTGCCGCAGTATCGGCCGGGTCGGGCCACCTGCGGCAGTAAGTTATCTAGTATCACTGAATCTTGATCCTGTTAAAACCCGGCGGGATATCTACGGCAAAATCTTGCGGCGCCAGCGGTTCGGTGGTCCGCCAGTCGCGCAGGCGTAGCGCCAGTGTACCTTTATTGCGGCTGCCTCGGATAGTGACCAGCCCCGGCAAACCGCAAGGTGGCGCGGTATAATCGTCATAACTGACCTCCAGGGCCACCTGGCCCCGTTGATCGAGCAGTTGATGGCTCCTGATCGTCAATCGTTCCGGGTCGAAGTGCACCAGCTCCCGCTCCGCTCCGGCGCCATAAGATAGTTTCACCCAGAAGTCTGAACCTTCATCGTCCCCGGTCACTTCCAACACCTTGACTTCTCCCGGCTGCAACCGCCCGATCAGCCAGTAATAGCTGGCTTCCGGCACCGGACCTGCCGGAAGATAACGCTGAAACGCCCGGGACGCCACCGGTCCCTCATAGGCCCGCATTTCGGTCGGCAGGATTGAACTGAAGTTTTGTCCGTCGGTGGTGAAAATCAACAGCGGCTGGCCCAAGGGATTGAGCCCGACAAACCTGACAAAGCCCGGGGCCAACAATTGCAGATAGCCGGACAGGGAGCCCGACTGCCAGAGCGAATCCAAGGTCAGGATGGCCTCGGCATCGGCCCCGCGCCCGCAAACTTTCTGCTTGGCGGCCAGCTGCCGGAAAGCGCCACGAGCCCGGCCTTCTTCAGCCGGCAGCAGTGGGCGTTGCGTCGGCAGGGAAGCACAGCCGGCCACCACCGACAGCAACAGACCAAGCCCGACTACTAACGGAAACAGCTTCATCACTGTTCTGTCGTCTTGAGTTTGAATCGGATTCGCTTCTTCTTCTCCTCGTCCTGATAGTGGACCAAGGCCTTGCCCCAGGCCTCCAAAGCCTGCCGACGCTTGCCGAGCTGCTGATAAACATCGCCAAGATGTTCGTTGATGGTCGGATCTTCCGGTTCCAGGGCCAAGGCTTTCTGCAATTCCTTTTCGGCCTCTTCAGTCCGGCCCAGTCGGAAGAGCACCCAGCCCAGGCTGTCACGGATATAACCGTCCTCAGGTTTCTGGGCCAAGGCTCTCTTGATATAATCCAGGGCCTGTTCCATTTTTTCACCCCTCTCGGCCCAGATGTAACCTATAAAGTTCAAGGCCAGGGGATCATTCGGTTTGAGTGCCAGCAGTTTCTGCATGGCGGCCAGCGCTTTGTCGGTACCGCCCCGGCCATCCTCAAAGATCGAATATTCGAGATAAATTTCCGAATTCTCAGGATAGAGGCTTAGCGCCTCTTGGTAAATCTTTTCGGCTTCGTCCTCCTGGTGCAGCTCGATCTCTACCGCGGCCAAGGCGGAATAAAAGGCTGGCCGCCGAGTTTTGTCGTCGGCGATCCGCTTCCGCAACAGAGCCACCACGGCCGTAAAATTCTTGCCCTGGCCGAGCAGCTGAGCCGAAAGCAGAGTTGCGTCTTCATACTGTTCCGAGTCGGGACCAATCTCCTCCAGAGTCTCGAGCGCTTTTTTATCGGCGTCCTGCTCATGATAGACCAGTGCCAACAGGATTCGAGCGTCGTCGAATTTCGGATCGATGGCCAAAGCCTCGTGCAGATGCTCGATGGCTTCGTCATAGCGCTTCTGGTCGACCAAGAGGCGACTTAGGTTCAATTCCACCCTGGGCACGTCACTAGCGTAAAGGCGCAACTCTTCCATCTCGGTTATGGCTTCGGGGATGCGATTCTCCTTGAGCAGCAAGGTAATGATCTTGGTCCGGATCACCTCGCTGGTCTCGTCTTCCTCCAGGATCCGGCGATAAAGCTTGAGCGCCTCATCCAACTGGTGCTGTCGCTCCATGAAGTTGGCGACTTCAAAGGCCAGCAAGGTCGACCAGTTCAGCTCCAGGGCTTTTTCATATGCGGCTCT
This sequence comes from uncultured delta proteobacterium, assembly GCA_963807225.1. Taxonomy (GTDB): domain Bacteria; phylum Desulfobacterota; class Desulfobulbia; order Desulfobulbales; family JAGXFP01; genus JAGVGT01. The sequence goes on from CAWEAD010000007.1 coordinate 430,039, forward strand.
TGCTTTACCGATCTCCCCCAGTTCCACGTAGACCCGGGCCAGGTAGTTGTAACCGTCCCCGTAATCCGGGTTGATTTCCACCAGTTTTTCCAAGGTTTCCCGGGCCTGATCGAATTTCTTCTGCCTGGCATAAAGCAACCCGAGATAGAGACGGTTTTCCTTATCCTTTGGATTCTTGGCCAGGATATCTCGGAAAATCTCCTCCGCCTTGTCCGGCTGGTCCATGCTCAGATAGAGGTTGGCCAGGAAGGAACGGGACGCTTTATCCCCGGGATTTTCGTTGACAATTCGCTGCATCCAGGTGGCGGCTTCCCGTTTCTTGTCCATGTTGACCAGCAGGACCGCCAGGCGACGCATGATGTCGATGGAATGAGGATCGCAGACCAAGGCCTTTTCATACGCTTCCCTGGCCTCTTCCAATTTACCGTTAAGCTCGGAGTTGCGCCCCCAGATGAAATAAAAGTACGAACATTCATGGTCCCCTGTTTCCACCGAGGCATCATGATCTTCGGCCAGATTGGCCATCAGGATCCGATCGCCGCCGGTAGCGCAGGCCCCACAACCCAGGGCCAGCAAGACAATGATCATTATGGTTCGCTTCATATCTGGTCCTTATCAGCCTGCTTCGGCCCAGGGGTGACGGGATAGTTCGCTTCGGCCAGCAACTCCCTGACCCGGGCGCCGATCAGTGCCTGTACTTCAGCCAGGGAACCGGAGGCATCGATTCTAGTTATATAATCGCGCCTTAGGCTGGTGAAGATCTTCGCCACCTTGCCCAAGGCTTCCTCCTGCTCAAAATCGTTCAGGGCCTCGCCCCGCAGTTCTTTGATCCTGCGGATGCCCAAGGTCGGCGGTAAGGTCAGCAACAGAACCAGATCCGGTACCGGGGCAAAAGCCTCGTTAGCGGCCATGATCTCCTCCGGATCCCGCCCGGCCGCGCCCTGGTAGGCCGCAGTCGAGAGATAGTAGCGATCGGTAAGGACAATCTGACCTGCCGCCAGGGCGGGGGCAATGACCTCACGCACGTGCTGGCGCCGGTCGTTCATGAACAGCTCCAGTTCATCAGCCGGCGAAAGTTGTTGCCGCTTGGCGAAAAAGGCCCTGATTCTTCGGCCGTATGGACCGTCGGTGGGCTCTCTGGTAACCACCACCGGGTAGCCTTCACCACTCAAGGTTTCGGCCAGCAGCCGGACCTGCGACGATTTACCGGTACCATCGATGCCCTCGACGGCGAGCAGTAATCCGCGCCGACTCAAGGTTTGATTCCCGTTACCGAAGAAGCCGGCGCAATGCAATTTGTCATGATCTCTACCATGGCTAACAATAAACAATTGATATTAATCCACTTTTCTTCTTTCAGCAAACCGCAGTCGGTTGGCGGCAATTTTCCCGGCCAGGCATAACGCCGCGGCCAGGCTGGCGGCGCTGGCCAGACCCCGCCCGGCGATATCATAAGCGGTACCGTGGTCGACCGAGGTTCTGACAATGGGCAACCCCAGCGTCACATTTACACCATCCTCGAAATGTAGCAATTTGAAAGGAATCAACCCCTGGTCGTGATACATGCAGATCACGGCGTCGTAAGCTCCGGCGGCGGCCCGATGGAAGACGGTGTCCGGTGGCAACGGCCCGGTCACCTGCCAGCCTTGTTCCTGCGCCCGGCGCACGGCCGGTCCAATCAGGCGCCCCTCTTCATCGCCGAACATTCCCTCTTCGCCGGCGTGCGGATTCAAGCCGGCCACCGCCAAACGCGGCTGAACCAGACCGAAATCCCTTTGCAGAGAGCGCCCGGTCAACTCAATCAGATGGGTAATCTTCTCCGGGGTAAGAAGTTCGATCACCCGCCCCAGGCCGACATGGATGGTGACCAGGGTCACCCGCAAACGATGCCCCGCCATCATCATGGCGAACTCATCGGCAGAGGTCAACCGGGCCAGCATCTCGGTATGACCCGGCTCTACTGAGCCCGCCATTTTCAATGCCACCTTGGCGATGGGGCAAGTCGTCATCCCGGCCAACACCCCGCTACGGCAGAGCCGGACCGCCTCCTCGATATAGGCGATCATGGCCCGGCCGGTGACCGCTGTCGGTCGCCCCCAGAGCAGTTCCCGGCCCAGCCTGGTGATCGGCAGAACATTCACCGCTCCGGCCGTAATCTCCTCTCCCGGCCGCCACTCTACCAGCTCGACCTCGATGCCCAATTCCTGCCGGCAGCGGTCGAGAACTTCGGGATCGCCCAAGACCACCGGGTAATATTCCGAATCCTCGGCCAGCTCCCGATGCAGGCGCAGGATGATCTCCGGGCCGATACCTACCGGGCAGCCCATGGTGATGCCGAGCAGTAGTTTCTTCATCCCTGCCCTTCCGTTAAATCGAAGGCGTTTTTGACCAGCTCGATAATCGGGGCACCATCACCGCCAAAGGTCACGGCGACCACGTCAAAGCGACAGAAACGTTCTTCGGCCGCCTGCTCGCGCAAATAAACATGGGCGGCCCGGATCAACTGGCCCTGTTTGTGCCGGTCCACCGCCTCCAGGGGATGACCGAAGCCGGCCGAACTCCTGGTCTTGACTTCAACAAAGACCAGATTTCCCCCCTCTTCGGCCACCAGATCGATTTCCCCGTAACGACAACGAAAGTTCCTGGCCAGGAGCCGGTAACCGGCCCGCCGCAGATATTTGCCGGCCAGGGCTTCCCCCCGTGCGCCCAGATCCAGGTGCTCAGCAGCCATCGTCAATATCCTGCAGATGTTCCCGAACTCCCTTGAAAGTCCGGCGATGGATGGGACATGGCCCATGTTCCTTAAGCAGGCGCCGGTGCTCGACCGTGGGATACCCCTTGTGCCGGTCGAAATTATACAGGGGGTAACTCCGGTGATATTCCACCATCAGGCGATCCCGCGTCTCTTTGGCAACGATGGAGGCAGCGGCGATCGAAGCGCTCCGCCTTTCACCCTTGATCAGGGTTTGCTGGGGCAACAGAACCGGCACCGGAAATCTGCCGTCGACCAGGACAAAATCGGCTCTCACCGCTAAAGCTTCCAGTCCCTTCTTCATGGCCAGGAGCGAGGCCCGGAGGATATTCAGCCGGTCGATCTCCTCCGCTTCGCAGATACCCACACCGACCAAGGCCTTGATAGCAAACAATTCCACCAGCAGCTCCTGGCGGCGCTCGGCGGTAAGCACCTTGGAATCCAGATAAATATGATAATTACACCGGCGGGGTAAAACCACCGCCGCCGCCACTACCGGCCCGGCCAGGGGTCCCCGTCCGGCCTCGTCTGTACCGGCCACGGCCTTGAAGCCCTGGCGGCACAGGGCTCGTTCGAAGGAAAAGCTGTCTCTCTCGACTAAGCCGGGCAGTTGATAAAGTGTAGGTTTCTTGATCATACCCTGAAACCGGAGTGCGAATCGGACTGCGCCGCAGCGATGCAGGATTGGTCCGAAGCTCACAGAGTCCATGCCAGCCGGGTAGTACGGCCGATCATTTTCACGGGAAAGCTTGGTTTGCAAGACGAAGCCGGGATCAATACCGCAAGTAGCCTGTCCACAACGACAAAAGCCCTGCCGTAACCAAAAAGTTAACAGCAGGGCTCCGACAATTTCACTGACCTCGACCCGGCCTGCGACAAAACACCGAGAGATCAAACCGCGGTAGCGGCAAGATTTTTCTAGACGATGCCGAGCTCCTTGATACGAGCCGCCTTACCGCGACGACCGCGCAGGTAGTAAAGTTTGGACCGACGAACCCGACCGCGGCTATCGACCTCAATTTTTTCCAGGCGAGGGTTATGGACAGCGAAGGTTTTTTCCACCCCGACCCCGTGGGAAAGCTTCCGGACCGTGAAGCTGGCGCCCATGGTGCCGCGCTTGCGCGCGATCACTACGCCCTTGAAGATCTGAACCCGTTCCTTGTTGCCTTCAATAATGCGGATATGGACGCTGACAGTGTCGCCAACCCGGAAATCGGGCACGTCATAACGCATGTTCTCTCTTTCGATCTGGTCAATTATTCCACTCATTATCTGGTCTCCCAAAAAGGTTCCGATTAAGGAATCCAACAAAATACCCGTTTTTAAAAAAATTTCCAGTGTTGTTTTGGCTTGACGATGTTTTTTTTTGAAAAAATCGTGCCCCCAAAAAGCAGCTATCTATCACCCAGCAGCCGGTCGAGGACAATAGCGACGGCCGAGCGCACCGACAGGTGGTTGTAATCGCCGCCGCCCTTGAGGGGAGGCAGCGCACCATCGATCCCGGCCAAGGCCTCAGGGGTCAGTCCCCAGCCGGTGCCGAAGAGAAGCAGATGAGGCTCACCGTTCTTGATCCTGGCCCGCACCGCGGGATAATCTACGGTCCGTTCGTTTACCTGGGCGCTGGTGGCCAGGACAGTCGGACGTTCTCCCCATCTATTGGTGACCTCGGCATAGAGCCCGGCCAGGTCGGAACAAATCCGGATCAGACTCAAGGCCTCCCGGCGGGCCGGGTTGCGCCCGGCACCGTAGCCGGTGAGCCAGTGGTCGACAATCTCCTGGACCAGCTGCTGCTGGTCGCTGAAGGGAGTGACGATATAGTAGGAATCGACGCCGAAGGTTCGCCCGGCTCGGGCGATATCGTGCAGGTCGAGGTTGGTGACCGCCGAGCCGATGACCTCGCCGTTACGGTTACTGACCGGGTAATGGACCAGCGCCACGTCGACCCGGAGCGGCTTGGTGTCTGAGCTTCCCGCTTCTTCAAGCACGGCCGCGACCTCGTCGCTTCTCAGGGGGAAAAATTCCACCCCGCTGCTCGACCTCGGTCAAAAGACCGTGACGGGCCAGAAGCTTTTTCTCGGCCTGGTCGAAAGATATTCCGGCCAGCAGTTCCGGCCGTCGAGCCAGGGTCCGGCGCACCGCCGTCAGCAGCCGCCAATCCCGGATGGCGGCATGATCTCCGCCCAACAGAACCTCTGGCACCTCCAGCCCCATAAACTCGCGAGGCCGGGTGTATTGGGGATGTTTGAGCAGGCCGCGGCTGAAGGTATCCTGGCTGGCCGACTCGGCGCAACCCAGCACCCCGGGCAGGAGCCTGGTCACCGCATCGAGCAGTACCAGGGCCGGCAACTCGCCGCCGGTCAAGACGTAATCGCCGATGGAGATTTCTTCGTCGACCAGGAGTTCGACCACCCGTTCATCCACGCCCTCGTAACGACCACAGAGCAGGACCAGATGAGACCTGGCGGCCAGTTCGTGGGCCAGTTGCTGGTTGAAAGGACGACCCTGAGGGCTAAGAAGGACCACCCTGCCCCGATCGCCGGCCTCGGTCGCCATCCGCTCCAAGGCAGCGGCAATCGGCTCGGGCTTCATCACCATCCCCTCACCGCCCCCGAAAGGCCGATCGTCGGTCATGGCATGCTTGTCAGTGGCGAAATCGCGAATATTATGGAGATATACTTCGATCTGTCGGGCCTGGATAGCCCGGCGGATGATGGACTCCTGCAGGGGCGAAGCGAAGAGTTCGGGAAAGATGGTGAGGATGTCAAACCGCATGCCGAAATCCTTGTTCGTCACGGGTTCAGGACGACCAGTCGAGAGGGTTAGTCGTTGAGATCGAGGAGTCCCGGAACCTCGGCGATGGTCAGGAGATCGGCCTCATAGTCGATCCCCAGCATGAACTCGCGGCGGGCCGGGATGAAGTACTCACGCCCGCTACCCCGCACCACCAGGACATCGTGGCCACCGGTGGCGAAGAGAGCCTTGACCCGGCCCAGGCTACGCCCGGATTCGGTAACCACCCGGAGGCCGATCAGTTCATGCCAGTAGAACTCGTCCTCGGCCAGGGTGGCAAGCAACTCCTTGGCCACCCAAACTTCCTGCCCGGCCAGCTCTTCGGCCGTGCCCCGATCATTGATCCCGGCCAACTCCAGGAGCGCCATCTTGCCTTGGGGGCGAAAATGCACCACTCGATAAAGACGGCCTGGTCCGGGGGTTTCCCCGCCCAGCAGCACCTCGCGGTAAAGGCGGAAATCGTCCGCCTCACCGTAAGGGAGGATCTTGAGTTCTCCCTTGATACCGTGCGGTTTGCTTACCCGGCCGACCCGGACATGACGCCGAGGATCTACCGTGCTCTGGTCGCCGTTCAAGGCTTGCTCCACCGGCCCGTTGCCGTCAATCGAGAATTTCCAGCCTTACCTTGCGGTTCTGCCGGACGGCAGCGGCCGCCAGCAACGACCTGATGGCCCGGGCCGTACGGCCCTGTTTGCCGATAACCTTGCCCAGATCCTCTCTGGCAACCCGCAGTTCCAGCACCGTGGTGTCGTCGCGCGTCACCTCGGTGACCTGGACCGCCTCCCGGTCATCGACCAGAGAGGTGGCGATAAAGCCGACCAGTTCCTTCATGGTCGGTTATTCGGCGACCGGAACGGCTGCGGCTTTGGCCAGCAGGGTCTTGACCGTCTCGGTGGGAAGGGCTCCCTTGGCCAGCCACTGGTCAACCTGATCCTGCTTGATCTTGACTTCAGCCGGGTTCTTGAGCGGATCATAGGTGCCGACCACGGCCAGGAACTTACCATCGCGCGGGGCCTCTGAATTGGCCACGACGATCCGGTAGAAGGGTTTCTTGGTGCGGCCCAGCCGGGCCAAACGAATTTTAACAGCCATTATTTCCTCCTCGAGGTATTAGCGGAACAAACCCTTGGGTTTCTTTCTTTTTTTGCCCCCGGCGGCCGGTGCGGCCCCGAAGACTCCTTTGCCTTTCATCTTCTTCATCATCTTAAGCATCTCGCTGTAGCTCTTGATGACCTTGTTGACATCCTGCACGGTGGTACCGCTGCCGCGGGCGATGCGCTGCCGCCGGCTGCCGCTGATGATCTCGTAGCGGCGGCGCTCCTCGGCCGTCATCGAATTGATGATGGCCTCGACCCGGCCCAACTCCTTTTCATCCGGCTTGGGCAGATTGTGCATCTGCTTCATCCGGTTCATCCCCGGAATCATGCCCATCAGCTGTTCCAGATTACCCATCTTTTTGATCTGCCGGATCTGCTCGCGGAAGTCCTCCATGGTGAAGGCGTCCTTCCGTATCCTCTGGACCAGCTTTTCAGCCTTTTTCTGATCGACGACCGCTTCGGCCTTTTCGATCAGGGTCAGGACATCGCCCATCCCCAGAATGCGCGAGGCCAGCCGGTCCGGATGGAAGATCTCCAGGGCGTCAAGCCCTTCGCCGATGCCGACAAACTTGATGGGCCGGCCGGTCACCTTCTTGATGGAGAGGGCGGCGCCGCCCCGGGCATCACCATCCATCTTGGTCAGAACCACGCCGGAGAGGGCCAGATCCTGGTTGAACTTATCGGCCACCGTCACCGCGTCCTGGCCGGTCATGGCATCGGCCACGAAGAGGATCTCGTTCGGACCGATCTCGCTTTTAATCCGCCCCAGTTCGGCCATCAGCTCGGTGTCCACATGGAGACGGCCGGCGGTGTCGATAATCAGGGTATCACAATTCTTGTCGCGGGCCACCAGTTTGGCCGCACGGCAAATAGCCACCGGATCCTGACCGGACTCCGACGGGTGAACCGGCAATCCCAGGTTTTCACCCAGGACCTTAAGCTGCTCGATGGCCGCCGGTCGATAGACGTCGGCCGGCACCAGGTAGGGGCGACGTCCCTGCTTCTTAAGCAAGCGGGCTAGTTTGCCGGCCGTGGTCGTTTTACCGGAGCCCTGCAACCCAACCAGCATCAGCGCTGCCGGTTGCGGGCCGGTCAAATTCAGGCCGGCCGTGGCTCCGCCCAGAAGCTCGATGAGTTCCTGATTGACAATCTTGATGATCTGCTGACCGGGGGCGAGGCTGCCAACGACCTCTTCCCCCACCGCCTTTTCAGTGACGGAGGCGATGAACTCCTTGACCACTTTGAAGTTTACGTCCGCCTCCAGCAGAGCCAGGCGCACCTCTCCCATGGCCTCCTGGATATTGGCTTCGGTAATGCGGCCTTGGCCGCGCAACTTCTTCAGGGTCTCATTGAGACGGTCGGATAAATTTTCAAACATGTCTGTCGTCTGTAAATTGCAACCGGCCCGCAGTGGGCCGGATCAACTCTTAAGTTAAGGAAACTCGGGAAGATACCCGGATCAACCGTTTCTGTCAAGCGTCAATCGGGTCTGCCAAAGTGAGGCACGGGCCTTATTTTTTCGCTTTTTCAGCTTTGTTCTTTTCCCTTGGCGCCAGACCTTGGGATTGTCGGGTTAAGCGGAGTTTATCCACGACAGTGGACTAACTCGACCTACACGGTTGGGGCTCCAGGGCTTCGAGCTGGTTTTGCATTATGCATTCTGCAATTCTAGTTCTGCCGCCAGTTTCTCTACCGCCGCCGGGGTGTCGACCTGGAGACAACTGTAGTTGTAATCGGCCGGTACGATCTTCTTAAGCAAACCGGAGAGCACCGTTTTCGGTCCGACCTCGACAAAGGTCCCGACGCCTCGGGCCAGACATTGATTGATGATCTCGAACCACCTGACCGTCGAGGCGATCTGGCGTGACATAATCCGGCGGATGGCTTCCGGCTCATGCTCCTCGCCTGCGGTGACGTTGAAGAGCAGTGGCAACCGGGGCGGCTGGAAATCGATCTTGGCCATGAAGGTCGAGAAATCACCAACCGCGCCGGCCACCAGTTCGCTATGCCAGGCGCCGCTGACCTTCAGGGCTATGGCCTTGCCGCCTCGCGCCCCGGCCAGCTCACTGGCGGCGGCCAGGGGTGCGGGCTCGCCGGAGATAACGATCTGCTGGGCCGAGTTGTGGTTGGCCACGGTTATGATGCCCTGGCCGCGCACCTGGGCGACGATCTCAGTGACCTGATCGATGTTGAGGCCGAGAATGGCCGACATCACCCCGGGGTTACGATCGGCCTCTCGCTCCATCAACCGGCCGCGCTCGATAGTGAGCCGCAGGGCCGCTTCGGAACTTACCACCCCGGCGGCGCAAAGAGCGGAATACTCGCCCAGGCTGTGGCCGGCCACCAGGCTCGGTTTGATCCCGGCCCGGCCCAGGGCCTGGAGGGCCATAAGATTCAGGACCGTTACAGCCGGCTGCAGATAAGCGGTTCGGGTCAGCTCCTCCATCGGGCCTTCCAGACAAAGCTTTTGCAAGGGATAGCCGCTCAGCTCCTCGGCCTGATCCAGCAGCTCACGGGCGGTGGCGTCACTCTCAAGGAAGTCCTTGCCCATACCGACATACTGGGAACCCTGACCGGGAAAGAGAAAGGCTATTTCAGGCTGGCCTGCCATTCGTCAACTCCTTGGCTGTAATTTTGCAATGATATAGTTTTTTTAGTCAGAAGGGGGGTGGCGGAAAGATCAGACTTTACCACTCCCCTGTTCGTGGTCCAGGAAACCGGCCAGGATAAAGAGGATGACGCCGATGGTGATGGCGGAGTCGGCAACATTGAAGGCCGGCCAGTGATACTGGCGGTAATAGACATCGAGGAAGTCGATGACGTGCCCCAGGCGTAGCCGGTCGAGCAGATTACCCAAGGCGCCGCCGGCCACCAAACCGATGGCGGCAATATAAAGGCGGCCGCGCTGCCGATATTCCCGGAAGGCGAAATAGAGCACCGCCAGCGCGATCAGGGCCACCGCCCCGAAGAAGACCTGGCGCCCCGTGCTCTGCTCTCCGGCCAGCATCCCGAAGGCGGCGCCGGTATTGGTGATGAAGGTCAGACTGAAGAACCCCGGCAGCAACGGTAGCGTTTCATGGAGTTCGAAGGAATTGACTACCCACCACTTGCTGAGTTGATCCAGGAAGAGGACCAGGCCGGCCCAGGCCAAAGGAATCTTGAGCGAAACCGGCTTCATCGGCCCACCACGTCGACGCAACGATCACAAAGCTGGGGATGCTCCGGGCTGTCGCCCACCGAGACGGCCCTGGTCCAGCAGCGTTCGCATTTCATTCCCGGGGCCGCCCGAACCAGGACGACTAGTCCGGGAATCTCCTCGGCGGCCACCCCGCCGGAAGGTGGGGTATCGACCATGGTCAGTTCGGAGACAATGGCCGCGGTTTTGAGATTATCCAAGTTGGCGGCCAGAAATTCCTTAAGGTCGTCTCCGGCCGAGAAGATTACCTCGGCCTCCAGGGGATGTCCGATGATCTTCTCCTGCCGGGCCTGCTCCAGGACCCTGGTGATCTCACCCCGGACCTTGAGCAGCCGACTCCACTTATTATCAAGATCTGGCTGTTGCCATTCGGGGTGGGCAGCCGGAAAAGCGGCCAGGGGGGCGGCGCTTTCCCGCTCAGCCAAGGGCGGCAGAAAATCCCAGGCCTCGGCGGCGGTGAAGGAAAGTACCGGCGCCATCAACCGCAGCAGACTGTCGGCCATTTCGTAGAGTACGGTCTGGGCCGAGCGCCGCTCGACCGAGGCCGTGCCCGAGGCATAGAGCCGGTCCTTGATGATATCGAGGTAAAGGGCACTCAGGGTAATGGTGCAGAAGTAGAGCAGGTTGTGAAAAACCGTATGAAATTCGAAGGTCTCGTAACCTTTGGCCACCTTGAACTTAAGTTGTTCCAGTTGCGAGAGAGCCCATCGGTCGAGTTCGCTCAGCTCGTCAAAGTCCAGACAGTCGACCGCCGGGTCGAAATCGCTGAGGTTGCCGAGCAGATAACGAATGGTGTTTCTGATCTTGCGATAGGCATCGGAGAGTTGCCGGATGATGTTATCGGAGATCTTGATGTCGTCGCGGTAATCCTCCGAGGCGACCCAAAGGCGAAGAATCTCGGCTCCGTGCTGCTTGATGATCTTCTCCGGGGCGATGACATTTCCGACCGACTTGGACATCTTCCGCCCCTGTTCGTCGACCACGAAGCCGTGGGTCAGGACGCAGCGATAAGGGGCGCGCCCGCGGGTACCAACCGAGGCCAGCAGAGAACTCTGGAACCAGCCGCGATGCTGGTCGCTGCCCTCGAGATAAAGGTCGGCCGGGGAAGAGAGTTCGGGACGCAACTCCAGCACCGCGGCATGGCTGGTACCGGAATCGAACCAGACATCGAGGATATCCTCTTCCTTGGCGAACTCCCGCCCGCCGCAATGGCCGCATACAGTTTTCGCCGACCAGAAAATCCTCGACCGGATGGGAAAACCAGGCATCGGCCCCCTCGGCCCGGAACAGTTCGTCGATCCGATCGTTGATCGCCTGGTCGTTCCGCACTTTGCCGCAGGTGCGACAAAGGATGGCGGTGATCGGCACCCCCCAGGCGCGCTGGCGCGACAGACACCAGTCCGGCCGGGTCTCGACCATGCCGTAGATCCTTTCCATACCCCAGTGCGGCACCCACTTCACCTCGCGGATGGCGGCCAGCGCCTTCTCCCGCAGTCCGTTTTCTTCCATGGAGATGAACCACTGCTCGGTGGCCCGGAAAATCACCGGTTTCTTGCAGCGCCAGCAATGGGGGTAGGAATGGGTGAGCGGCGCCTGATGCACCAGATGTCCGCTCCGGGACAGATCCTCGCAGATCACCGGGTTGGCCTTCCAGATGAAGAGGCCGGCATAGGGTCCGGCCTCTTCGGTGAAGACTCCGCCGCTGTCCACCGGCGAGAGGACCTCAAGGTTGTAGCGCAGGCCGGTCAGGTAGTCTTCCCGACCGTGGCCGGGAGCGGTATGCACGCAGCCGGTGCCGGTGTCGAGGGTGACATAATCGGCCAGGACGATCAGCGACTGCCGGTCCAGAAAGGGATGGCGGCAATGTTTCCCTTCCAGGAGCCGGGCCGAAAAGGTGGCCAGAATCCGGTAATCTTTCAGGCCGAAGACCTGAAAGGCCTTCTCGACCAGTTCTTCAGCCATGATCCAGACCTCGTCGCCGGTCTCGACCGCGGCGTAGGTGAAATCCGGATGCAGGGCCACGGCCAGGTTGGCCGGCAGGGTCCAGGGAGTGGTGGTCCAGATCACCACCGCCACCTTTTTATCGGCCAGCGCGGGAATAATCGCGCCGAGATCGTCGGCCAGCGGAAATTTTACATAGATCGAAGTGGAGGTGTGGTTCTCATACTCCACCTCGGCCTCAGCCAGGGCGGTATGACAGGAGGGGCACCAGTGCACCGGCTTCTTGCTGCGGGTCACCGCCCCGGAGATCAGAAAGTGGTTGAACTCCCGGGCGATCGCCGCCTCATAGGAATAGTCGATGGTCAGATAGGGTTGCTCCCAGTCGCCCAAGACACCCAGGCGGCGAAACTCGGCGCGCTGGACGTCGATCCACTTCCGGGCATACTCGCGGCAGGCTTGGCGAAAAGTGAGCTTGTCAATCTCCTTCTTTTTCGCCCCCAGCTCCTTGTCGACATTGAGTTCGATCGGCAACCCATGGCAGTCCCAGCCCGGCACGAAAGAGCAGTGATGGCCGTTCATCCTCTTGGCCCGCAGGATGATGTCCTTGAGGATCTTGTTCAGAGCGTGGCCCATATGAAGATGGCCGTTGGCATAGGGCGGACCGTCATGAAGAATATAGGCGGGTCGACCGCTGGTCTCCGCCTGCACCTTCTCGTAGAGTTTCTCGTCTTCCCACTTCTGCAGCATTTCCGGCTCGCGCTGGGCCAGACTGGCCTTCATCTTGAACTCGGTCTGGGGCAGATTGAGCGTCGCCCGGTAATCCATGAAATTTCTCCCGCAATTCTTAAGCCGAACGGATTTAAAGATCAGGCTGGAACCGTTGCCCCGCCTAGGAGCGGCCGGTCTGAGCATCCCGGCCGAAAACGTCCCGCTAAGATACCAGCTGAACCCCAAGTTGCAAGATTAAAGTTGCGGAATTTCACCGCTTTTTGTGGCATCACACCGATTGACATCGTCCTTCGGCTTGCCTATATTCATTTTTCAATCAACCGAAGATACCGGTCGAGAGAAAAGAGTTTTTTTAACCATGGCGCTCGCAAAGTTCAGAGAAAAATATCTTTTAACATTAGCAACTTAACTCAGCGCTCTCCACAACCTCTGCGGTGAAACCGTAGTTTCGGCCTCGCCATCCACAATCTTACTTTTTAATAATTATTTCAAGCACGGGAGTATTCACATGACCAAGGTAATAGCCCTGGCTGGCAAAGGCGGCACCGGCAAGACCACCGTATCCGCCCTGCTGGTCAAGTACCTGCGGGAGAAGCAACTGACCCCGGTTCTGGCCGTCGACGCCGACTCCAACGCCAACCTCAACGAACTCCTGGGGCTCTCGGTCGAGTTGACCATCGGGCAGATCCGCAAGGAACTAAAGAGTGAACTGCCGCCAAACATGACCCGCGATCAGTACATGGAGATGAAGATCCATCAAGCCCTGATCGAGGAATCCGGCTTCGACCTGCTGGCCATGGGCCAACCCGACGGCCCCGGTTGTTACTGTGCCGCCAATCAGTATCTGGCCATGACCATGGATCATTTGGCCCCCAACTACCGTTATATCATTGTCGACAATGAGGCCGGCATGGAGCATTTGAGCCGCATGAACCTGCGGGTCATCGACCTCCTGCTGGTTACCTCGGACCCTTCGGCCCGGGGCATTCTCACCGCCCGTCGCATCGCCGAACTGACCGGCCCCCTGGGCATCGAAATTAAGCAGCGCTGCCTGATTGTCAACCGAGTACCGGATCCGGCCCCCCCTGAACTGCTGGCCAAAATCGACGAGGCCGTCACCGGCAGCGACCTGCCCCTGGGCGGTCTGCTTTCGGCCAGCCCCGAACTGGTCGACCAGGAAATCTCCGGTCGCTCCTATCTGGAGCTCCCCGCCACGGCGCCGGTGCTGGCCCAGGCCTATGCCATCTTCGACAACTGGATCGGTCGGGAATAACCATATTGGCGTCGCAAAAAGCATTTTTCTCCCCGGAGTACACCGAGGTCACAGGGTAAATCAAAGCCGATTCAACCGGTTGATTTTGTGCTCTCTGTGAACTCTGGGTTAAAATCTCGGTTTCTGCCGGTTTGCCAGCTCTTAAGAATATGGTTTAGCGATGGTCTGGTGCGGACGCCCGGTCAGGCGCGCCGATGCCAGACAAAAAAAGTGCGGATTTTTAAATTAGTGCTATATTCAACGCCTTAACATAATTGGTATTTTTTATTTTCCCGCCGCTTAACGAGGCGACCCACCCCGGCCGCGCCTCATGCAAATTGGACGAAGCGATGCTGAAATCTTTTCCGGACGACCGCCCCCTGGTCGATATCGTCAAGGCCACCAAGGTTTACCCGCCCGACATCATCGCTATCCAGAACATCTCCCTGACCGTGGCCAAGGGGGAAATGCTCTTTCTCACCGGCATCAGCGGTGCAGGCAAGACCACCCTGCTCAAGCTGATCTGCGCCATCGAAAAAGCCACCAAAGGCGTTATTGAAGTGGCGGGGCTCGATCTGGCCCAAACCGGGCCGGCCGAAATCCAGCGCATGCGCCGCCAGATCGGCGTGGTCTACCAGGATTTCAAGATCCTGCCCAAGCATAGCGTTTTTCAGAATATCGCCATGCCCATGGAGGTGACCTATCGCGATCCCAGGGAAATCCGCCAGCGGGTCGACGAATTGCTTGACCACCTGCAACTGACCCATAAACGCAACATCCAGGCCGGCAAGCTGTCCCGCGGCGAACAGCAACGGGTGGCCATCGCCAGAGCCGCCGCCAATGCTCCGCCCCTGCTGCTGGCCGACGAACCGACCGGCAACCTTGACGCCGGGGTTTCTGAACTGGTCATGAGTCTTTTTGAAAAATTGAACCGGGATGGCTCCACCCTGATCATCGCCAGCCACGACGAATCGATCTATCACAACACCCGCCACCGCAAAGTGGAACTGGAACACGGGCTTTTCGCCAGCCATGCCCTGCACAAGCAACTGCCGCTTATCGATCTGTGAACGAGATGGCAGGTGATTCCGGTCTCGGCCGGAATCACCTGCCCCGGAGAAACCACATGGGACACAAATCCTATTTCTACCTGAAGCAGATGGCCCTCAACGTCAGGCAAAACTGGCCGACCCAGCTCATGACCCTGCTGACCGTCAGCCTGTCGGTGCTGATCTTCTCCTTCTTTCTGCTGATCTACACCAACATCATCGCGGCCGGGGAACGACTGGGCGACGATCTGCGCCTGATCGTCTACCTTCAGGACGAGGTGGCGCCGGCAATGCAACCCGTACTCACCAAGAAGATCAACGATTTCGGCGAAGTCGACAAGGTGGTCTTCATCTCCCGGGCCCAAGCCTTCAGCCGCCTGGAACAGCAACTGGCTTCCGAGAAGGACGTTCTGACCGACCTGGGCAACGACTTTCTGCCCCCTTCCATCGAGGTCTACCCTAGACGGAACCTGAATAATCTCACCCATCTGAAGGAGTTCTCCGATTACCTGGCCACCCTGCCGGGGGTCCAGAAGGTGCAATACGGTCAGAGCTGGGTGGAACGCTTCGGCTATTTCACCGAGCTGCTGCGGATCATCGTTATCCTCAGCGGCGTGCTGCTGATCCTGGCCACCGTCTTCATGGTCTCCTATACGATCAGGTTGACCGTGGTGGCCAAGGAGGCCGAGCTGGAAGTCCTGCGTCTGGTCGGAGCCAGTAACCGTTACATCCAGACCCCTCTGCTCATTGAAGGAACCATGCAGGGGATTCTCGGCTCCGTGCTGGGCACCGGCCTGCTGTTCTCCATTTTCACCTGGACCAGGATGCACTTAAGCGGTCCCGGATTTCTCAACCTGCTCGACTTCACTTTTTTCCCGGCTTCGACCACGGTCCTGATTATCGCCGCCGCCACTCTGCTCTGCGTCGGCGGCAGCTTGCTCTCGATCCGGAAATTCATGCGGATCTGAATCCTGCCGATGTCCAGAATCACTCTCATCATATTGCTTGCCCTGGCATTTACCGCCACCCCCCATCGGCTTAAAGCCGAATCCGTGGTTACCTTGGAGCGCAATCTGGCTGAGCAACAAAAGAAGATCAAACGAGTCGGGGATGAAATCGACGATCATCGCGATCTGATTCGCGAGTCGCGAACCAAGGAAATCAATCTGCTCGGCCAACTGGAGATCCTTGATCAGGCCTTGAAAGAAGGCCATGACCGCCTGGAGACCCTGCACGGACAAACCGCCGAAAAGGAAGAGCTGCTCAAGGCGAAAAACGAGGAACTGGTGCAGGTCACCGCCGCCAAGGAAAAGACCAAGGAGCATGTAAAAAATAGACTGGCGGCCTACTATCAAATGGGCGATATCGGCATCATAAACGTGACATTTTCGGCCATGAAACTCCCCGACCTGCTAAATTTCCAGGAGTATTTCCTGGCCCTGGTCAACTATGACCGCCTGGTGTTCGCCGATTACCGCCAGGCCATCGAATCCCTGGTCAAGGTCCGGGAGGAGCTGCAGACGGAAAAAGAGGGATTGTTGGAGGTTATCGTCGCGGTCAAGAAGCAGGAAGAGCAACTGAACGATGTCCGCCGAGAGCGTCTGGCCCTGCTGGCTAGAGTCAACACCGAAAAGAAACTTTACCAGCGGGCTCTGACCGAAATGGAAGAAGCCTCTAACCGTCTGAACGAGACCATGGCCGGCTTGCGGAAAAAATTGGCCCTCACCAAGCAGAACCAAGAAAGAGCCTTCTCTTCCCCCAAGAAACGACGACCCGGCACCAACACCGGTTTTGCCACCATGAAAGGGCGCCTGTTACCGCCGGTGCGGGGAGCGGTCACCACCTTTTTCGGCAAGAATGACGAGGGCCGCTTCGGTCTGGCCACCTACGCCGACGGAATTGACATCAAGACCCTGGCCGGAGCGGAAATCACCGCCATCTATCAAGGAAAAGTAGCCTATGTCGGCCAGCTACGAGGCTACGGAAACCTTCTGATCATCGATCACGGTCAGCAATATTATTCGCTGATTTCCCGCGCCGCCGAATTTTACAAGAAGGATGGAGACGAAGTCAAAACCGGCGAAGTCATCGGCATCATGGATGACCAGGGTGGACTGCTGGGCGAGGGACTGCATTTTGAAATCCGCCGCGGGACCGAACCTGAAGATCCTCTGGATTGGGTAAACCGGGCCTTGCTGAACATCGATTAAGCTCCGGCTCCGAGCCCAGTCTGCAATAATTGATTGTACCCCGGTTCTCTCCATGCTAGATTATTGGGTTACACTATTATGCTCAAATCCGACCGGTACCGGTCGCCCGTAACCATCGGCTGCCAACAGCCCGGCCATAATTTCACAGGATTGTACCAATGAAGAAAAACCGCCCAACCATTTCCCGAAAATTCCTGGCCTTCACCGTCCTGGTCATTCCCACCTTGGCTTGGTTACTATTATTGCAGAGCCCCGGAGCCACAGCCAGCACGCATGACACCTACCAGAGCCTGGAAGTATTTTCCAACGTCCTGAGCCTGATCCAGAAAAACTACGTGGAAGAGGTTGATACCACCGAGGTTTTGCAAGGCGCGATCAAAGGAATGCTGGCTTCCCTAGATCCCCACTCTTCCTACCTGAAACCCGATGATTTCAAGGAATTGAAGATGGAGACCAAGGGTAGCTTCACCGGGATCGGCATCGAAATTACCATGAAGGATTCAATCCTCACCGTTGTCTCTCCGATCGAGGGCACCCCAGGCGACCGGGCTGGTTTAAAAGCAGGAGACAAAATCCTCCGGATCGAGAAAGAACCGACCAAGGATATGAGTTTGATGGAGGCGGTCAAAAAACTGCGCGGTCCCAAGGGTACCGAAGTGACGATTTCGGTCCTCCGCGAGGGCTGGAACGATCTGAAAAATTTCACCCTGGTCCGCGACGTCATCCCACTGCACAGCGTCAGATCCAAGATCCTGGAACCGGGCTACGATTATGTGCGGATCTCCAATTTCCAGGCCAATACCACCAAGGACTTCAAAGATGCCATGCAGAAATTGGCCGATAAGGGGAAGATCCGTGGTTTGATCATCGATCTGCGCAACAACCCCGGCGGCCTCCTGGCCCAGTCGGTAAAAATCGCCGATGTCTTTATCGACGAAGGCATTATCGTCTCCACTAAGGGCAGGATCAAGGAGCAGAACACCGAGTATTTGGCCCGTCCTGACAGTGAACCCCATGACTACCCCATCGTCGTCCTGGTCAACGGCGGAAGCGCCAGCGCCTCGGAGATCGTTGCCGGTGCCCTCCAGGATCACAAGGCAGCCATCATTGTCGGCACACAGACCTTTGGCAAGGGCTCAGTTCAGACCATTATCCCGATGTCAAACGGCGCCGGACTGAGGCTGACCACCGCCCGTTACTATACCCCCAGCGGCCGGTCCATTCAGGCCAAGGGCATCGAACCGGACATCGTGGTGGAAAGCCTGCTCCAGCCGGAGGCCCTGGATACCGACAAGAATGAAGATCGTCCCGAGATTCTAAGAGAGAAAGATCTGCTCCATCACATCACTGACGGGAATAAACCTGAGGCTAAGGAAAAGGCCAAGTCTGAAGCCAAGAATGAGAAGAGCGGCAAGGATAAAGACGCTCAGGAAAAGGTCGAGGACGAGGCCAAGGAAATTTCGGAACGGCTGGCCAAGGACAACCAGTTACGTAGCGCCCTGATGATCTTGAAGGGCCTGACTGTCTACGCTGAATACCAACTGGAGAATAGCACCAAAGCCAAATAAGGACGCATTCCGGCGTCCGCCACCGGAATACCGGAGCCCGGCTATGCCCGGGTTCCGGTCCCGCAGATCTCGTAATAATCCCGGCCGGCCAGATCGTTGATGACCACTGCGGGAAATCTCTCCACCTCGAAGCGGAACATGGCTTCGGGACCTGCGTCAGCAAAGGCCACCACCTCAGCCTTGACAACACTCTTGGAAAGCAGCGCCCCGGCCCCGGCTATGGAGGCCAGGTAGATTGCCCCATATTTGAGCATGGCCTCCTTGACCTGCGGGGAGCGCTTGCCCTTGCCCAGGGTGGCAGCCAGCCCCAGTTCCAATAATCTCGGGGTGTAGGCATCCATCCGATAGCTGGTGGTGGGACCGGCCGAGCCGATGACCTGGCCCGGTTTGGCCGGGGTGGGGCCGACATAGTAAAGGAGCTGACCCTTGAGATCCACCGGCAGGGGTTGCCCCTGGTCCAGCAGGGCAATCATCCGGCGGTGGGTCTGATCCCGCCCGGTGAAGAGGTACCCGGTCAAGGCAACCAGATCACCGGCCTGCAGGGTTGCTGCCACCCCCGGCTGGAGGGGAATCTCAATTTCCCGAAAGCTGTCTAGAGCCCCGGACTGCACTTTCAGAAAGGACATAATCTTGGCCCGGTTTCCGGCCAGCGGCCGAAATTTAAAATTATGAATTAAGAATGCAGAATGAAAAGCTTTGGGCACTTTAAACTTTCAACAATAGGCACTTTTATAATATTACTTCCTTGTGGCGGTGAGCATGACACTGGATATTGACCGCCACCGGCAAGCTGGCAATATGGGTCGGGAATACCTCAAGGTGCACGGCCAGGGCGGTATTGGAACCGCCCATCCCTTCTACCCCTTGACCCTCGCGGTTCAAACGCGCCAGAATCTCTCTTTCCAGCTCGGCCACATCGCCGCGCTGGTGCGCTTGGCCCAGGGGCCTGAAGAGTGAGCGCTTGGCCAGCAGGGCCGCCTTTTCAAAGGTCCCTCCCACCCCGACCCCCACCACCAGTGGCGGGCAGGGATTGGGGCCGGCCGCATAGACCGTTTGGCAGACGAAATCGATGATGCCGGCCGTACCGGCCGAAGGCGGCAGCATCTGCAAGCGGCTCATGTTTTCACTCCCGCAACCTTTAGGCAGGTAGAAAATTCGCAGCTGGTCGCCGGGCACCAAACCTTGGTGAATCACGGCCGGAGTGTTGGTCCCGGTATTCTTTCGGGTTAAGGGATCGCAGACCGACATCCGCAGATAACCCTGGCGATAACCCTGGCTGACTCCTTCCTGGATGGCTGCCTCCAGATCTCCGTCCAGCCGCAACTCCCGGCCGATTTCGACGAAGAAAACGCTGATGCCGGTATCCTGACACACCGGCATCTTCTCACGGCTGGCGATATCGGCATTGACCAGGAGCAGATCGAGGAGATCGCGGGAACGGGGCGACTCTTCCCGGTCTCGGGCCTGGACCAGCGCATCGAGAATATCCGGCTCCAGATCACAGGCCGCCTCAGCTACCAGTTCCTTAACCGCTTCGGTAACCCCGGCCATCTCCATGGTTCTCATGGGCACCTATTCCTTAAGAAGATCGCGCAAGTCGCCTTTGAGGTTAAAGCTATGTTCGTCAGCCGGATAGACACCACTCTTGACCTCGTCGCGATAGGCGGCCAAGGCGGTCTTGATCTGCGGGGCCAGATTGGCGTAAGTCTTGACGAAACTAGGCACGTATTTTTCGAACAAACCCAGAATGTCGTGGCTGACCAACACTTGGCCATCGCAGCCGGGACCGGCGCCGATGCCTATAGTGGGGATGGCGATCTCCCGGCTGATCCGCTCGGCCAATTGCGCCGGCACACATTCCAGGACCACGCTGAAGGCCCCGGCTGTCGCCAGATCCTGGGCCGAGGTCAGGAGACGTTGGGCCGATTCGGCGTCGCGCCCCTGCACCTTGAAACCGCCCAGCGAGGTGGCGGTCTGAGGGGTAAGGCCGATATGGCCCATGACCGGAATCCCGGCCCGGACCAGGGCCCGAACCTGTTCGCAGACCTCGCTGCCGCCTTCGATCTTGACGGCATCACAACCGGCCTCCTTCAGAAAACGGCCGCCGTTGACCACTGCATCGTAAGCGGAGGTCTGGTAAGACATGAACGGCATGTCGCCCACCAGGAGCGCCCTGTTCACCCCGCGCCGCACCGCCCGACAGTGGTGGAGCATCTCCTCCATGGTCACCGGCACGGTGGAATCATAGCCCAACACCACATTGCCCAGGGAGTCGCCAACCAGCACCACATCAAGGCCGCAGGCATCGATCATCCGGGCCATGCTGACATCATAAGCGGTCAAGACGGATATTTTCTCGCCGGCCGCTTTCATGGCGACGATATCAGGAATAGTCAGTTTATTTTTCGACATATGTTCGACCTCGGTTCTCTGTTAAAACAGTTTACCAGACGGTTCGTCCCCTGTCAGTAGTGCCGCCGCTCCCGAAAAGGAGCGGCCGAAATGCTCGTAAGCGGCTCTGGTCGCCATCCGCCCCCGGGAGGTGCGAACCAGAAAGCCGGCCTGAATCAGAAATGGTTCGTACACGTCCTCGAGGGTATTCTTTTCCTCACAGACCGCCGTGGCCATGGTTTCGATACCCAGCGGGCCGCCCTGAAACTTGTCGATGATGGTCAGGAGGATGCGGCGATCCATCTCATCGAGACCCAATTGGTCGACAGCCAGCATGGTCAGGGCCTGGTCGGCAACCTTGGCGGAGACCTTCCCACCCGCCTTCACATCGGCGAAATCCCGAACCCGCTTCAAGAGCCGATTAGCGATTCTGGGGGTGCCCCGGGAACGGCGGCCGATCTCGCGGGCCCCGGCTTCGTCAATATCAATGTGCAGTACCCTGGCGGCACGCTGGACGATCTGTACCAGATCTTCGATCTCGTAGAAGTCGAGACGAAGTACCACGCCGAACCGGTCGCGCAGGGGCGGAGTCAAGAGCCCGGTTCTGGTGGTGGCCCCGACCAGGGTGAAACTGGGCAGATCCATTTTCACCGAGCGGGCGCCCGGTCCCTGGCCGATGACCAGATCGAGCTGGAAGTCCTCCATGGCCGGATAGAGAATCTCTTCCACCACATGGTTAAGACGATGAATCTCATCGATGAAGAGCACATCGCCGGGTAAGAGACTGGTCAAAATGGCGGCCAGGTCGCCGGGTTTTTCAATAACCGGCCCCGAGGTGACCCGAATGTTGGCGCCCATCTCATGGGCAATGATATAGGCCAGCGTGGTCTTGCCCAACCCCGGAAATCCGTGGAAAAGCACATGGTCGAGGGGCTCGCCCCGATTTTTGGCGGCCTGGATGGTAATCTCCAGATTGCGCTTGAGCTTGTCCTGGCCGATATACTGGGACAACGACCGGGGCCGGATGGCCAGATCCAGGTCTTCGTCCCGGCCGGACCGAGCGCTGACAATCCGCTCTTCGTCGTTCATGCCATGCTCCTCAGAGCCCGGCGTAACATTTCTTCCAAGCTCAATGCCGCATAGTCATCCTTCGACCCGGCAGTTTTCACCCTCTCCACGGCCTGCCGCGCGCTGGCCGGGGGATAGCCCAGGTTGACCAGGGCGGAGATCACGTCGGCCGCCTGCTGATCGACCTCTTCGGGGTGACCGGCTACGACCGTGCCACTATCCAGAGCAGGGATAAACTGAACTTTGTCCTTCAACTCGACGCAGAGGCGTTCCGCCGTTTTCCGGCCGACCCCGGGCAACTTGGTGAGCCGGCCCAGATCGCCGGTCAGAATGGCCGAGGCCAGGGCAGCCGGATTAAGCCCGGAGAGGATGTTCATGGCCAGCTTGGGACCGACCCCGGACACACTGGTCAGGACGATGAACATCTCCTTTTCTTGTCGTTCGCTGAAACCGTAGAGATCAATGCTGTCCTCGCGGACATTGGTGTAGATGTGGAGAAAGACCTCCGCCCCAATCTCCGGTAAACGATGCAGGCCGGTGGGCGAGAAACAGACGTCATAGCCAACGCCGCCGACCTCGACAATCAATTCATCCGACGATTTGTGGGTCAGAATCCCTCTGAGGCTGGCAATCATCGTCGCCCTTTCTTTGCTGGAATAGTGCGGTCGGCGGAGCCGTCGACCGGGCTGAAACGGGAATGGTTGGCATGACAGATAGCCACGGCCAGGGCATCGGCCGCATCTTGGCTGGGCACTTTGTCCAGGGACAGCAGGATTCTGACCATATGCTGAATCTGCGCCTTGTCGGCATTGCCGTAACCAGCCGCGGCCAGTTTGATTTGCCGGGGGCTGTACTCGGACAGCGGCAGCCCGGCCTGCAGGGCAGCCAGGATCAGCACCCCTCGGGCATGCCCGAGCTTCAAGGCCGAATTGGCGTTTTTAGCCATGAAGACTTCCTCGATGGCTACCTGACCCGGACGGTGGTCGGCAATCACCTCGCCAATACCTTGGTGAATTTCCAGGAGTCGCTCCCCAAAACTATTGCCGACCGAGACCCGGATCACGCCGCAGGCGACAAAATTCAACCTCGCCCCGCTCACCTCGATCAGGCCGTAACCAGCCGCCCGGGAACCGGGATCAATGCCGAGAATAATCAAGGTTCCTGGCCTGGTTCCACTCAGGAAATCTTTTCCATGATTTCCTCGGGTATATCGAAATTGGCATGTACTTTCTGGACGTCATCATTGTCTTCCAGATTTTCCAGCAAGCGCATGAGCTGCTTGGCGGTCTTTTCATCGGCCAGTTCAATAACGTTCTTGGGGATCATCGAGACCGAGGCCTCGAGAAATTCGACCCCCTGCTCCTCCAGGGCTGCGCGGACCGTCTCGAAATCCTCCGGGGCGGTGAGAACCTGGAACACGTTATCGTCATCGACGACATCCTCGGCTCCGGCTTCCAGGGCCATCTCCATCAGCTTTTCTTCGTCGATGACGTTCTTCTCGACCAGAATCTCACCCTTCTTGTCGAACATCCAACTAACACAGCCGGATTCTCCCAGGTTGCCGCCGGCCTTGGAGAAAAAATGCCGGACATCACCGACCGTCCGGTTCTTGTTGTCGGTCATGCATTCGACCAGCACCGCCACCCCACCAGGACCGTAACCCTCGTAAAGGATCTCGTCGTAATTTTCACCTTCGCCGCCACCGGCCCCTTTCTTGATCGCCCGATCGATATTGTCCTTAGGCATATTCTCGGCCCGGCCAGCGGCGATGGCGCTGCGCAGCCGGGGATTACCGTCGGGGTCGCCACCGCCCATGCGGGCAGCCACGGTAATTTCCTTGATCAGTTTGAAAAAGGTCTTGCTCTTCCTGGCGTCGGCCGCCCCCTTGCGATGTTTGATATTCGCCCACTTGGAATGTCCGGACATAAACAAAAACTCCTTTAATTACTTGATATCAGTAGAGTTCCGTCCTATCTGGTGCGCCGGCATGGCGCCCCGAAAGTCCAGACCGAGGACGAAGACCTCGCGGCTTTCCTTCCTGGAACTCATTGGTTTGACTATTTTTACCCGAGCGAAGGACCTGCGGACCTCATCGACATACTCCCGAAAATCCTCGCCCTCGAAAACCTTGCAATAAAATGCCCCGCCCGGCTGCAGCAAAAGCCCGGCGAGCTCCAGCGCCCGGCGGGCCAGATCCAGCGAATGCTGCTGATCGGCCCACTTGTTGCCGGTGGTCCGGGGGGCCATATCACTTACCACCGCCGAGTAATTTTGGCAAGCCCGGCGCAGTTCCGCGACCGTCTCCTCGTTCATGATATCGGCAGCCAGTACACGGATCGGAGCCCCGCCTCCGGCGGATATTCCCTTGCCGGTCTGCAGGTCCACCCCGACCACCAGGCCGGAGGGTCCGACAATCTTAGCGATGTACTGCGACCAACTGCCCGGCTGGCAACCCAGGTCCAAAACCCGGTCGCCCTTCTTCAGAAAGGCATGCTTCTTTTGCGCCTCTTCGAGCTTGTAGACCGAGCGGGCCGGATAGCCTTCCTTCTTGGCTTTCTTGAAATAATGATCCTGGACTATTTTCACTTTGAGACCTCGCCTGGTGTAACCGAAATAAACACCACGCCGCCGGCCGCCGCGCGATCTTTCCGGGCTGCCCCGAAATACCTTTCAAATTAGTTTATTTACCGTCTATATACAAGGAAATAGCTGGACGTCGCCACGGACAATAAAGTCTTATCCTTGATAACAAAAGACCTCAAGCCTGCAACAAAACAGGGTAGCGCGACACGACCTGACGAAGCGCACAAAAAAGCCCCCGAGAACTATTCCCGGGGGCTGTGGAGGAGAAGCGATCCGGTTCGCACCGGATCACCATGAGGCCATCGTTAAATATTTTTTTACTTGATCCGATACTTCATGTACCAGGTATTGGCATTGATATCCTTCATGGCGATAACCATATTGTCGCCGCTGACCGTTCTCTCCAGCGGGGCCGGATTACAGCCGCCCTTAATTTCGTTGATCTTGTTCGAGGCGAACCGTTGGCCGCAGTTCTCGCAGACCATGAAATCACCGTCCTGGTAATAGCCTTTACCGGCCTTATAGCAGACATCGCAGGCATCGATGGCGGCTCGGAAGACCCCATCCTTGCTCTTCATCACAAAGAAGGTCACCATGGTGCCGTCGTCGGCCTTTACTTTATAGTAGTGGGCTTTACCGTCATCGATACTGGCCAGGGGAATTTGAAATTCGCCGTTAGTGGGTGTTATCGTCGTGGTACCGCTGGCGTTGGACGGCGCCGTGGTGCAGGCGATCAGACTGACTGGCAGTAGGATCAGCAAAAGAAAGTAGCCAAGTAAATTTTTCATAATTTTCCTCATGGTTGATTCGTGGGTTTACCCAAGTTGCCAATTTGAATGAGCAACATCCATGCCAGCCAGGCAAAGATCTTCTGCGTCGCTTAAAATGGGCGGCGGGACGGGATAAAACGGCAATCCACGCCCATGGTCATCGCCAAGAGGTTTAAACCTGGAGAATATTCTTTAAGCCGACAGAGAATATTCTCCACCTGGAGGGCCTAAATAGCAAAGGCCCATTAACCTCCGAGGCGAAGGATAATGGGCCCTGACATAACCGGAAAATAAAGCTCGTCGGTACTAAAAAGGCATCATGTGTGCCAGTTGGACAGGAAATTACTGGCCAGCTTAAACCGTTTCAGCCGCCACCCCGCAGATACTTGAACAATAAGATTACCCCGGCCAGAGCCAGCAATGGACCATTGGCCGAATACACCAGATAAATCATGGGGTAGCGGGGCCCCAGCAATTCTCGAAGCTTACGGCGATCAACCAGCCCGGGCACCCAGAAAAGTATCGAAACCAATCCTCCGATCCCCAGGAGAAAAAGGCCGCTAACAAGAAAGATCATCCTATCTCCCCCTTCAGGACGGAAAGTTCAGGTAAAAAATGACGGAACCGCAGTTCGTTATTACCAAATGCCAGGCAAATAAATTTTCATTCTTACGCACTGGTTTTTCCCCTTACTTCCAGAGTTCAAGGGCTCGGCTATAGACCTCGGAACGGGAAAGCCCCAGATCGGCGGCGATCTTTCTGCTCGCATCGCGCAGAGACAGGTTAGAATGGTCGCGGTACCAGGCAATTACCTCGGGTAGCTCCATCGTTTCGGGGACAGCCTTTACGGCCGGAGCTCCAGCGACTATCACCACCAGTTCCCCCCTGATCTCCCGCCGGTCGGCAAAATCAGCCACCACCTCCGATAACCTCCGATGCAGCAACTCTTCGTGGATCTTACTCAGTTCCCTACCGACGAAAACCTCGCGGTCACCGAAAATATCCAGGCAATCTCTCAGGGTTTTGAGCAAACGATGTGGCGCCTCGTAAAATATTACCGGTAACTCCCCGACGGATAACGGCTGTAACAGGCGCCGGCGTTCTCCGCTTTTACCCGGCAGGAAACCCAGGAAGATAAAGCCGCTGTCCGGTAGGGCCGCTACGCTGACCGCCGCGGCCAGGGCCGAGGGGCCTGGTATCGGTACCAGTTTGATCCCTGCGGCCAGTACCTGCCGAACCAGGATCGCCCCGGGATCCGAGAGGCCGGGGGTGCCGGCGTCTGAAACCAGGGCCAGGTTCAGCCCGGCGCGAAGAAAACCCATAAGCTTGGCGGCCTGGGCCTGCTCCCGATCCTTGTGATAACTGACCATTTTGGTGTGGATATCCAGGCTGGACAGCAACTTCCTGGTCTGCCTGGTGTCTTCGGCAGCGATCAGGTCTACTTCCATGAGTATGCGGATCGCCCGCCGGGAGATGTCTTCCAGGTTGCCGATGGGGGTTGCGACCACATAAAGGGTGCCGGCACCACCGGTTAGCCGGTCTGGTTCATGAGCCAAGGCTTGCCTCCTCGATCGGTAAACGCAGGGTAAAAAGGGTCCACTCCTGATTAACCTGACAGTCCAGGGTGCCATGACAACGCTCCGCCATCTTCCGGGCCAGCCAGAGTCCCAATCCCAGATGACCTTGGCGAGTGGTGTAAAAAGGGGCGAAGATCCGTTCCAACTCCGCCGCGGCGATGCCGGGGCCGTTATCTGACACCTGCACGGTTACCTCTCCGTCGTCTGAGGTGCAGCTGATTCGTATCTGCGGTGCAGCAGCCGTTTCCGGCGCCTGCTGTTCAGCCAGGGCCTGGGCGCAATTCTCCAGAAGAACCCCGAGGATCTGGTGAATTTCCTGATAGTGCCGGTTGAAAATCGGCAAATTCTCACTCAACTGCAGCTCCTTCCGAACCCGGTGCTTGAAAAAGGCGTCACCATTCATAAATTCCAACTCCGTCGCAATGATGGCGCCGAGCGAGCGGGTATTAGGGCTGGTCCCTACCGCCCTCCCCTCCATTAAGGCGCTGGAGCGCTGCATAATTTCCTGCATGATCCCAACCTCTTTTTCCAGGTGGACCAACAGACCAGCCCGACGATGGAGGAGTTCGGTCAGTGATCTTCCCAACTCCCGGGTTTCTTCAAGATTATGAGCTTGTTCCAGCTGTTGCAGAATCGCTCCGGCCCGGCTGAAAAACATCCCGAGCAGTTCGGTCTGCATGGAAAAGGCCTGGGCAACACCGTTCAAGTTGTGCGTCAGTCCCCTGAACCGGCGCCCTACCGCGGCATCCAATCCGTAAGCCACAAAGGCATCTTCCCAGGCTTTTTCCTCCATGATACTCATGCCTCCCATACAACCCTGTTGTTCAAACCCGGGAAAGGTCTGCCGGAACTCTTTTCTCTTCGGCACCCGGATGGCTTAATTCATCGCAGCATTCTAGTCGGAAATCCGGATGAACGAAAAGTATATTCAGGAATATTTCCCTTGCCTTACTCGCCTCAGTTCTTAATATATGAGCAACTGCTCAGACAAGGAGAGGGAAATGTCATGCCCAGACGACCAGTTGGAGACTTGTGCCTGTAGGATTATTCATGCCGAGCGGATCTCGGCTGCCCGGCAAAGTGCTTTAAACGATTACGACCGGGACCGCCTGAGTCTTCTCTTCAAGGCCATGAGCGATCCGACCCGATTAAAAATATTGCAGGCCTTGAGGTCCGGGGAAATGTGCGTTTGCGACTTGGCCTCCTTTGTGGAAATCAGCGAATCGGCGGTCAGCCATCAATTGCGAATGCTCAGGCAATTATGCCTGGTGACCAATCGCCGGGAGGGGCCGATTCTCTATTACCGGCTCAACGATGATCACATTGAACAATTGATTATCCTTGGCCTGGAACATATTCGAGAATAAACCAAATGAAACTGATATTCGCCGTGCTTACGGAGGCCTGGCATCTGCTGCTCGACTCTTCGTTGTATATAATTCTGGGCCTGGTTATAGCCGGGATGCTTAAATCATATCTCTCAGCCAGCTTTGTCGCTCGACATTTAGGACGGGGGCGTTTCCTACCGGTGCTCAAGGCGGCTCTGCTGGGCATCCCCCTCCCCCTCTGCTCTTGCGGAGTGATGCCGGCCGCAGCGTCCTTGAAAAAGCAGGGCGCCAGCAACGGCGCCAGCATTGCCTTCCTGATCTCCACCCCCGAGTCCGGCATCGATTCGATCAGCGTCAGCTATGCCCTGCTCGATCCCCTGTTAACCGTGGCTCGGCCGGTAGCCGCTTTAATCAGCGCCCTGGCGGCCGGTTTTCTGGAAAGCCTCTTTGGCCCGGCCCACTCGCAGCCACCGCCCTTGGCGGCAAACCCGGTTGCCGCTGCTGGTTGTCCGCCAGTGACCATTAATCCTGATCATAGCCCATCTATGAGGAACCGACCGGGAATCAAAACGGCACTTAGTTATGCCTTCGGAGAACTTTGGGGCGATTTGGCCGGCTGGTTCGCCTTCGGCCTGTTACTAAGCGGCCTGATCACCGTACTGGTTCCTGATGATCTGATTACTGGGTATCTGGGCGGCGGACCGATGGCCATGCTGATCATGCTGGCGGTAGGAATTCCCATCTATATCTGCGCCTCCGCCTCGACGCCAATCGCCGCAGCCCTCATCCTGAAAGGTGTGAGTCCCGGTGCCGCTCTGGTTTTTTTGCTCGCCGGCCCCGCCACTAATCTGGCCTCTCTGTCCATGCTCACCGGGTTAATGGGCAAAAACGGCACCCTGCGTTACCTGTTCAGCCTGGCGGTCAGCAGTTTCCTCTGCGGCCTGCTGCTTGATCAAATCTATAAATGGAACGACCTCACGGCCAAGGCAATGATCGGCCAAGCCGGCGACATCATGCCCTTTGCTTTACGACTTGGAGCAGCCCTTTTGCTGGTAATCCTCTCCATTCGTCCCATATCCCGGGCCTTAATCAATATGGGCCGTCGGATTCGTGCTTTCTTTACCGGCCGAGGTGATAGTGGCGCTGGTTGCGGTTGCCCCTCCGACAACTGCCGGAACTAAAGAATAACTGCGGCCCGATGTACAGACCCTAAAATTCCTGAATTTTGCCTTCCGACCGAAACACTTCCACCCTTCTTGATTTACCCCTTTGAATAATTATTATTTAAGTAGGACCGGAGAGGTGGTCCGGCTAAATGACCAATCAAATGAAACAGGAGGTGGATATCATGTTAGGATTGATCCCGTACAGAAGAAGTGGTGTCCCGGATATTTTCAGGGAAATGGACGAACTGACCAGAGATTTCTGGCCGGAGGTTGCTTTGCGCGATCTCACCACCGGCGGCGAGATGGAATGGGCGCCGCGGCTTGATATCACCGAGACGGAAAAGAACGTTGAGGTGAAAGCCGAACTTCCCGGTCTGGAAAGAAAAGACATCGACATCACCTTGGATCGTGACCTGCTGGTAATCAAGGGCGAGAAGAAGGTGGAGAAGGAGGAGAAGGACCGTTACTACCATCGGGTAGAGAGACGGTACGGCTCTTTCTGCCGCTCTGTCCGGTTGCCGGCCAAGGTTACGGATAAGAAGATTGAGGCAACCTTCAAGGATGGTATCCTGACTATTACCCTGCCCAAGGTAGCAGGTGAGGTCAAAAAGGTTACCCACATTGATGTCCATTAACGGTCTGTCAAGCGGCAATAACCGTTAACCCAAAAGGGGGAAGACGGGAATCGTCTTCCCCCCGTGATGTTTTGCGATGTGGAATCCAATAGCGACTAGAGATGGGCTAAAAGGCAAACCTACTACTGGCCGGGCACCGTCCGGGAACTGGTCAACTGCGAGGAGAGCTGCTTGATCATGGCCCGTTGCCATATCATCGATCTGGAGATCGTCCCCGATTACCCGACCTTCAAAACCATCGACGCCGATACCGACATGGAGGGTGGCCTGCTCTAGGAGCTGGTGCGCAAGGCCATCGGTAAGGTATAGGCGATAGCAGCGGCGACAAGAGTCGGGCCGCCAAGATCCTGGGCAACGGTCTACGCACCCTGTACCGCAAGATGGAGAAGTACGGCCTGCCTTATTGAATGGGTTACCTAACCTTCAAAAAAAACTTGGATTAGTCATTTACAGCAATAACTCGATGTCGGCAAAGCCCTTGCTCGTCTGATAAGCGCCGTCGCTATCGGCATCAAAGAGAAACTGCTCAATTCGGTAATTGGCATCATTCCAGTTTTCGATGGTCACGCTATCGGTCGTGTTGGCGACGCTCAACACCAAATCTGGTGCCGTTCATTGTAACGACGAGGTCGGCGAAAGAGATACCGCCGAACTTCAGGGTATCGATCATGCCGTACGTCCCACCATTATCGCTAATAACATCCTGGCCGTCGCCAACGTTGAAAATATAGGTATCGATGCCTTGGTAACCTACGAGGCGGTCGTTACCGGTACCGCCGCTCAGGGTGTAGGAGTGTTGCACGGCGAGGTAATGCGTTACTGTGATGAGGTCATTGCCGCTGCCGCCATAGGCGATGCTGTCATTGTGACCGCTGAGAGTAATCGTATCGTTGCCGTCGTCCCCGTTGACCAGATCCGTCCCGCCGGAGCCGCTTAGGGTTATGGTGTCATTGCCCCCGCCGCCGCTGATCGTGTTGGACCCGCTGTTATCGGTGATGATGTCGTCGCCATCGCCGCCATAAACCGTGTCGTTACCGCTTCCGGTCGATAGCGTGTCGTTGCCACCACCGCCATAGACGATGTCGTCACCGCCGTTGGTGGTGATTATATCGTTGCCGCCGGAACCGTTAACGTTATCATTTGCGTTACCGGTGGTGATGGTATCGTCTCCCTCCCCCCCGTCGATGGTGAATGGATCGGGGAAAATGGTAGTGTTGATGACATCGTCGCCTTCGTTGGCCGGGTATAGGAGCGGCATGATATCGGCAATGCCCTTGCTCGTCTCATAAGTGCCGTCGCTATCGGCATCAAAGAGAAACTGTTCAATTCGGTAATTGGCATCATTCCAGTTTTCGATGGTCACGCTATCGGTCGTGTTGGCGACGCTCAACACCAGATTGGTGCCGTTCATTGTAACGACGAGGTCGGAGAAAGCAGATGCCGCCGAACTTCAGGGTATCGGTTCATGCCGTACGTCCCACCATTATCGCTAATAACATCCTGGCCGTCGCCAGTTGAAAATATAGGTATCGATGCCTTGGTAACCTTCCAGGCGGTCGTTACCGGTACCGCCGCTCAGAGTGTAGGAGTGTTGCATGGCGAGGTAATGCGTTACTGTGATGAGGTCATTGCCGCTGCCGCCATAGGCGATGCTGTCATTGTGGCCGCTGAGAGTAATGGTATCGTTGCCGTCGTCCCCATTGACCAGATCCGTCCCGCCGGAGCCGCTTAGGGTTATGGTGTCATTGCCCCCGCCGCCGCTGATCGTGTCGGACCCGCTGTTATCGGTGATGATGTCGTCGCCATCGCCGCCATAAACCGTGTCGTTACCGCTTCCGGTCGATAGCGTGTCGTTGCCACCACCGCCATAGACGATGTCGTCACCGCCGTTGGTGGTGATTATATCGTTGCCGCCGGAACCGCTAACATTATCGTTTGCGTTACCGGTGGTGATGGTATCGTCTCCCTCCCCCCGTCGATGGTGAATGGATCGGGGAAAATGGTAGTGTTGATGACATCGTCGCCTTCGTTGGCCGGGTATAGGAGCGGCATGATATCGGCAATGCCCTTGCTCGTCTCATAAGTGCCGTCGCTATCGGCATCAAAGAGAAACTGCTCAATTCGGTAATTGGCATCATTCCAGTTTTCGATGGTCACGCTATCGGTCGTGTTGGCGACGCTCAACACCAGATTGGTGCCGTTCATTGTAGCGACGAGGTCGGCGATAGAGATACCGCCGAACTTCAGGGTATCGATCATGCCGTACGTCCCACCATTATCGCTAATAACATCCTGGCCGTCGCCAACGTTGAAAATATAGGTATCGATGCCTTGGTAACCTTCGAGGCGGTCGTTACCGGTACCGCCGCTCAGGGTGTAGGAGTGTTCACGGCGAGGTAATGCGTTACTGTGATGAGGTCATTGCCGCTGCCGCCATAGGCGATGCTGTCATCGTGACCGCTGAGAGTAATCGTATCGTTGCCGTCGTCCCCGTTGACCAGATCCGTCCCGCCGGAGCCGCTTAGGGTTATGGTGTCATTGCCCCCGCCGCCGCTGATCGTGTTGGACCCGCTGTTATCGGTGATGATGTCGTCGCCATCGCCGCCATAAACCGTGTCGTTACCGCTGCCGGTCGATAGCGTGTCGTTGCCACCACCGCCATAGACGATGTCGTCACCGCCGTTGGTGGTGATTATATCGTTGCCACCGGAACCGTTAACGTTATCATTTGCGTTACCGGTGGTGATGGTATCGTCTCCCTCCCCCCCGTCGATGGTGAATGAATCGGGGAGATTGGTGGTGTCGATTACATCGTCGCCTTCGCTACCCGGAAACAGCAGAGGCGTGATGTCGGCAATGCCCTTGGTCGTCTCATAAGTGCCGTCGCTGTCTGCGTCGAAGAGAAACTGTTCCAGGCGATAGTTCGGATCATTCCAATTTTCGATGGTCACGCTGTCGGTGGAGTTGGCGACGCTCAACACCAGACTGGTGCCGTTCAAAGTGGCGGAGAGGTCGGAGAAAGCAATGCCACCGAATTTCAGGGTATCGGTTCTGCCGTAAGTAGCGCCCTTATCGCTAATAACATCCTGACCGTCTCCGGCAGTGAAAATATAGGTATCGGTGCCATAGTAACCTTCCAGGCGGTCATTGCCGGTACCGCCGCTCATAGTGTAGGAGTGGTTCACGGCTATGGCATCTTTCTCTACTTTGATGATGTCGTTGCCGCTGTCGCCGTAGGCGATGCTGTCACCGTTGGCGCTGAGGGTAATGGTATCGTTGCCGGCGTCGCCATTAACCAGATCAGTGCCTGAGCCGGAGAGAGTTATGGTGTCGTTGCCGTCGCCACCGCTGATCGTGTCGGAACCATAGGTATCGGTGATTATGTCGTCGCCACCTCCCCCATAAACTGTGTCGTCGCCGCTTCCGGTCGAGAGCGTGTCGTTACCGGCGCCACCATAGACAATATTGTTACCATTACCGGCGCTGATGATATCCCCCCCATCAAGGCCGTTGATTATTTCGGTATATGTGCCGCCAGTAAGTGTATCGTCTCCTTCGGTTCCAATGATGACAATAGCCGCATCGCCGATCGAAACCAATACCGTGTCGGTGGTGGACATGCCAGCGTAGTCAGTAACAGTAAAGGTAAATACCAAGGTTTCGGTTTCTCCGCTCACTTGAGGCGCTGTAAAAGAAGCAATCTCCAGATTGTCGTTATCGAGCTGTACCGGAGTGCCGCTGACCTGTTGCCACCTGTAACTGCTGATCCCGTCGTCTGAATCGTAAGAAAGCGAACCATCCAAGGAAACAATATCGTATTCGGCCGCCGCTATATCCTCGCCGGCATCGGCAACAGGCGGCACGTTAGGAACACTGCCATTAACATTCACTGTGACTGTATCGGTATTGAACAAATACCCATCCCCAACGGTCAAACTGAATTCGAGCAGCTTACCGTTCACCCCTCCATCCGGGGCAATGAAACTGGTCGACATGTTCTGTGGAGCTTCGATTTGAACTGCCGGCCCGCCGATCTGGCTCCACAGATAGCTCATTATCGGCCCATCAATGTCGAAGGAAGCCGAACCGTCTAGGACTACTGACGTTTCGGACTCGACAACAGTGTCAAGACCGGCATTGGCCACCGGCGGGTTATTGCCGGCTCCCCTTACGGAAATATTCACCAGATCGGTAGATTGAAGCCCATCGTCATCGGTCACCTTCAACTGGAAAAGCAAGGAACCGCCCGATATGCCGAGATCCGGGGCCGCGAAGGTAGGTTGCGGCGCCGTCGCATCGCTCAAGGTGACCGTTGTGGTACCGCGGGTTTGAATCCACTCGTAGGATGTGATCATGCCATCCGGATCATAGGCTCCATTCCCGTCGAGCAGGACGGATTGCCATGGATCGACGACCTGATCGGGACCGGCGTTGGCTATCGGAGGCAGATTAGTATCCGCCACGTTGACATAACAGGTATCTCTATCCATCAAGCCAATGGCATCGGTTACCGTAAGTTCAAAGGCCAAAGCCCCATCAGTCTGAGGACTGATGAATGTCGGCTCGACCAAACCGGCATCAGTCAAGGTTACCGGCGTACCGGCAACCTGTTGCCAGCTAAACCCAACTATGGTGGCATGGGAGGAGCTGGAGTTGCTGCCATTGAGAGAAACCGGCACATCCGTCCCCACAATCTTGTCCGGTCCGCAATCCGCCACTGGCGGCGATGGCATGGAGTCGGCATCCAGCGGGTGGGTCCCTAACAGGATTTCGTCAAGATCGACGAAGGTATCGCCATCGGAATCAGCCGTTCCGTCATGGCTCAGGTTGTCGAAATAATATATTTCCCAACTGTCGGGGATGCCATCCGCGTCGGCATCCGAGTCGGCAAGCGGATCGGTGCCGAACTGTAATTCCTCCAGATCGGTTATTCCGTCACCGTCAAAATCTCCGCTACCGTCGCGGGTCAGATCATTGAATTGAGAGATTTCCCAGGCATCGCTCATCCCGTCGCCGTCGGTATCGGTGATCACAAACGACTCGCTGTAGACCGACGACCGGTTGCCGGCCGGATCTTCACCGTAGAAACGGAAGTTGACATCCGCATCGATTAGTACTGGCGCCGTGTACGGAGTGAAATCCTGCTCGAGGGCCGCGTCATCGATCGTAAAGAAGAGATTGGCCGTTTCATCGGCAAGCAGTGAAACCGTCTGCGGCAGTTCATAGACCCCGCCGCCGAGACTGGGGGTAATCACCGGGGCCGTACGATCGAAACTCAGCGCGCCAACCGCATAAGCGGCGGTGCTGCTATTGCCGTCATCGATCACCGCATAGACATGATACGTCCCTTCGGGAATCGAGCTGACATCCCAGCTGTAGGTGTCCGCCGCTCCATCGTCATCCTCGGGAATCTCGGCAGCAATCAGTACCCCGTCTTCACCTACTCCATCGCTGTCGTAATAGAGGCTGATCTGGGCGTTGCTGTCCGGATCGGCATCATCCCAGCTGATGGTCACGTTACCGCTGACGGACTGGTCGGTCGCCGGCTCCAGCATGGTAATGGTCGGAGTATCGTTGACACCGTTGGCATCGACAAAGAAACGGGACAGGGGCAGCCAATCCCCGGCCAGACCGTGCTCGTCAACAGCCCGAACCAACCAGTAATACCACTGATCGTCATCCAGAGAGGTCGACACCGTCCAATTGCTGTCGCTGGCCGTACCCTCGGCCACCAATTGGCTGAGGGCGTTGTCGCTATAAACCTCGAACTCGTAAGTAATGGTGTCACCATCGGGGTCGCTGACCGCGCCTACTTGCAGTAGCGGCGTGGAATTGGCCACCCAGCTACCATCGGCCGGGTTGACCAGGGCCGGAACAGGCGGCGGATCATTGGTCTGGTTGACGAAGAAACTGCTGGTCGCCCAGGCGCTATCCGTGGTCCCGTCGTTGACCCGGACCCGCCAGTAATACATGGTATTTTCCGTCAAGCCGAGAACATCCCAGCCGGTCTGGTCGGTACCTTCGGTCACGGCCGGTGAAACCTGCAGATCCTGGCTGTCGAAGGTATTGACCGTATCGAGTTCGAAGAAATAGGTCAACTCATCGAGGTCGGGATCGAAACCGTTGTCGACCAATAAGGTCAAGGTGGTGTCCGTCACCTCGCTGCCCGAAACCGGGTCGATGATCGCCGGAGGCCCAGGCGCATCATTGGCAAGATTGACAAAGAAGGAGACCTGGCTTGAACTGCTACTCAGACCATGTTCGTCGGTAACCGTTACCCGCCAGAGATAATCGCTGTTTTCGACAAGTTCCGGAGTCACCGTCCAGGAGGTTGTCCCGTTGGCACCGGCCGACAGGGCCGGACTTTCTGCCTCCACGGCAACCCCGTCATCGGCATAGACCGTAAAGACATAGGTAAGGCTGTCGTTATCGACATCGGTACTGTTGGTCACCTCAAGATCCGGAGTCAAGGTGGCCACCTCGCTCAGGTCGGAGGGTGTACTGACCTGCGGCTGACCGGGCGAATCGTTGGAGGTATTGACAAAGAAGCTGCCGGTCGCCCAGCCACTTACTACCTGGCCATCGTCGGCCTGGACCCGCCACCAGTAGGGGGTATTGTCCTCCAGCGGCAAATCGACGGTCCAACCGGTGGCATCGCTCTGCTCGGTCAGACCGGTGACGGAGGTCACCAGTTCGTTCGCCTCGTTGAATTCCGGTCCGCTGAAGACCTGGATATTGTAAGTCAATGGGTCGTTGTCGGGATCGATGCTATCGGTAAACAGCAACTCCGGCGTCAAAGCCGTCACTTCGTCGACCGGTTGCAGGTCTGTCGGCATTGCCGGCGGCTGGTTCGGGACCTCGGTCGGATCGGTACCTGCAAGGTATTCCTCCAGATCGCTGATGCCATCGCCGTCCAAATCGCCGGTTCCGTTCCGATCCAAGGTGCCGAAGTTGGCCATCTCCCAGGCATCGGCCATGCCGTCCATGTCGATATCGCCCACAGAATTGGCTAAAACCACTACACCAGAGCTTTCGTTGCCGAATGTATCGTAGGTCTTGATGGTCAGAGACCGGTCTATCCCGACCGGCAACCCGCCAATAATAACATTGGTGAATCGAAGGAGAATTAAGATCGGCCAATAAGGTTGCCCCGTCATAGACACGATAGCCAGCAATATCAGACGCAGTCGCCTGGGTCCAAGTCAATTCTACTTTCCCTGAGTCGAGATCTGATTTATCAACGACAATCACTCCTGTCACATTGTCCGGTGCGGTATTCAGAACCACGTTGACAGGTGTACCGCATACTATGCCTGTGGTACCAGTGGCAACT
Source organism: uncultured delta proteobacterium (assembly GCA_963807225.1). Taxonomy (GTDB): domain Bacteria; phylum Desulfobacterota; class Desulfobulbia; order Desulfobulbales; family JAGXFP01; genus JAGVGT01. The sequence goes on from CAWEAD010000007.1 coordinate 467,474, forward strand.
CCTTGTTGCAGGACAACACCCAGGGCTAACGTTCCTTGGGAATTATCAATTTCGGCTACTCCACCGAGCATCAACCCTGCATCAAGCAAAGCCTGGGTCGCATCGGCAAGGGACAGCCCAAGCAAAGACGGTACAGTTGTCGTACATTGCACAAATACCGTTGCCGGAGTGTTATAATCCAGGGAATACTCATTCCCATTTTCCAGCAGATGGACGTCGGTCAAAGAAATCTCGACATCCTGACCGCTAACCGATTCTCCGGCCTTGATCATAAATCTGGCAACCGAGCCGGTCCCATAGGCATAGGTTGCCCCCTTGGTCTGCGCGAGCGAGAACAACGCCATTCGGCACCCCATCAAACGTGGCATCGTTATCAATAGCCAAGATGCCATTAACGCTCTTACCACTCAGGAACATTGGACCCAATCCGGAACGGGTCTCGGTCGGCGAGGATATCAAAAAGAGGGGTGGCTACGGATATATCACCATTATTGGCCAGCCCCAGATCGCTTACCGCCGTCACGGGCGCGCCACCTGTGACCACATAAGCCGGAACTGGATCGCCCCCAAACCAGCCGTCGAAATTGCCTCCGCCGTTATATCGACATAAAATGTTCCGCCAGGGTCAACCTGCGACAGGGATGGCACAACCCCCACTCCGATAGCCGCCCGGCAGGTTTCCGCCGCCGTCAACGACATAAAAAGGACCATTGCGCACAGCAATGCATAAATGTATTTTTTACGCCCTTCCATTACCATGAAGAATCCCCTTGTACTTGAATACTTGGATCTTTCCTGCATTGCTTTGCGATGCTAATAGAAGTCAGAAATTCGTCGCGCCAAGCCGTTCCGGTGCCCGAATAATCACCATCAAATTCGCTCTTGCACTAATCCAGAAATTATTGTGCGTTGTTGTTGCCATATTCGGTGGCAAACTTCGCAAAATCGCGCACGTCTATCTTGTCGTCCGCCACCACCGTCCCCGCCTGTTCTCCGACCAGGTTCATATCAGGGTTAAAATCCGGGTCGTTGCAGAGCTTTTGTAAACGGATTTGAACATTTCAAAATCAGCCTCATCCACGGCGCCGTCGAGATTGAAATCGGCAAAGAAGCCCCGAACAGGTTCGGACACCCCCCCCTCTCCCGTATCAACCGCAAATTTCCTATAATGGAGGAGGGTGGAAAATGTCCCGCCGCGATAGATCCGGATCGTGGCATTCTCATCCCCCTGGATGTCAAGGCTCACGCCGTCGGTACCGAACAGGTTGTTTAAATCCAACACCCCCTCCGGTGCGGAGACCCCTTCACCGACAAAGACAGTCAGTGGCGATCTCCCCGCCGCCGTCTCCAGGACGACTGCCCCGCCCCGGCATCGTCAAAGAGTCATCAGGACGGACGTAGATCTTAAACTCATCTGATCATTGGATAATTCGGTGACAGCACTCCCCTCCTGCCGATAGGCCATCG
>CAWEAD010000008.1:0-768395 GCA_963807225.1 uncultured delta proteobacterium
TGCGATATCCTGGTGGTCAATGACGGTTCCCGAGATGAGACCGCCCAGGCGGCCAGAGCCGCCGGGGCGCAGGTTGCTTCACACCCTTTCAACCTGGGTTACGGCGTGGCCATTCAGACCGGCTATAAATATGCCCTGGCCAAGGGGTACGATTTCGTTGTGCAAATGGATGGTGACGGTCAGCACGACCCTGCTTTCATCCCGCATCTCCTGGCGCCGGTTCTGGGCGGTGAAACCGATTTCTCCCTCGGTTCCCGCTTTCTTGGGATAGAGAGTTACGAACCCTCTTTGGCGCGGCGGGTCGGAATGGCCTTCTTCCGCCGGCTCGTTTCGGTGCTCATCGGCACCCGCATTACCGATTCCACCTCGGGCTATCAAGCATTCAATCGGAAGGTCATCCGTTTTTTCACCACGGAAGTCTTCCCTTGCGACTACCCCGACGCCGATATGCTTCTGACTCTGCACCGGGCCGGCTTACGCATCATGGAGGTGCCGGTCAGGATGCAGGCCAGCGCCTCGGGAAAATCGATGCATTCCGGCTGGAAACCGTTCTACTACATGTTTAAAATGTTGCTCTCGATTTTTGTAACCCTGCTGAGAAAAAAAGAGACCGCGAACTGATAGGAGGCTGCCATGTCCGTGCATCAGCAGATATTTGCCTTGCTTGTCGCCCTGTCGGTTTTTGTGGTGATCATCGATATGGTGCGAAAACGGAGGCTGCGCGAAGAGTATTCGGTTCTCTGGCTGGCCACCAGTGTGCTGATGTTCGTCCTGGTTTTCCGCTACGAATGGCTGGTTGCGCTGACGACCCTGATCGGGGCCGGTCTCCCGACCACCACCCTGTTCCTTTTTTCCATAATCTTCCTGATGCTCCTTTCCGTGCAGTTTTGCATCAAGATCTCCCGGATGGCCGATCAGCTGAAGAATCTCAGCCAGGAAAATGCCCTGATGAAGCTGGAAATCGAAAATCTTGCCCTTAACGCATCGGTTATGCATAGTGAGAGGCCGGCAACCGGCAGCGGTCCGGAGCCGGGAGAAAATCCGTAAAACGCTCTCAAGACTTCCTTGATACACATACCCTCCCGGGTGGAGGTGGAAGTTCTGAAAAGTTTAAGTATTTCGGTGGGAAATGAAAAAAATACTTTTCGGTTTTATAGCTCTCATCTGCCTCCTCCTGGCCTTGTTATTATGCAAAGATAAAAGGAGACGCCTGCCCCTGTCCTCACCACCAGTCAGCAAACGCAGACCCATACCGTCAGGCAGCACACTTTGACTTATACCTCCGGGGAGAATGGCGCCATCGAAGGCGTCAGCCCGCAGATCGTGAACCAAGGCGGCGACGGCGGTCCGGTTACCGCCGTGCCGTCGGAACATTACCATTTCGTGGGCTGGAGCGACGGGGTGACCACTGCCAGTCGTACCGACCGCCAGGTGACGGCCGATCTGGCGGTGACGGCCAACTTCGCCATCGATCAGCTCTCTCTTGATTTACGACGCCGAGGAGGGCGGAGCCATCGCCGGCGCCGGCTCCCAAAAGGTTGATTATGGGGGAAGCGGGACCAATGGTTAAGGCGGTGCCCGCTAGCGGCTATCATTTCCTGGGTTGGAGCGACGGAGTGAATACCGCCGACCGCACCGACTCCAAGGTGACGGCCGATCTGGCGGTGACCGCCAATTTCGCCGTCAATCAATACACCCTGACTTACACCGCGGATGAGCACGGCACCATCGACGGCGTCAGCCCGCAGACCGTGACTCACGGCGGCGACGGCAGCCCGGTAACGGCTGTTCCTGCCGAGCATTACCATTTTACGGGCTGGAGCGACGGAGTGAGCAGCGCCGAGCCGCAGCCGATCGCAAGGTAGCCTCCGATCTGGCGGTGACGGCCAACTTCGCCATCGATCAGTATACACCTCACATACACCGCAGCCGAGCATGGTTCTATTGCCGGCGTCAATCCGCAGACGGTGACTCACGGGAGTGACGGCAGCGTCGTAACCGCGGTGCCTGCCGCCGGCTATCATTTCGTGCGCTGGAGCGACGGGTGTGAACACCCCCGACCGCACCGACTCCAAGGTGACGGCCGATCTGGCGGTGACGGCCGAATTTGCCATCAATCAGTATACCCTGATCTATGACGCGGGGGAGAACGGCACAATCAGCGGCGCCGATTCCCAGACCGTCGACTATGGCGGTGACGCCAGCGCAGTGACGGCAGTCGCGAAAAAGGGTTATCATTTCGTAGCCTGGAGCGACGGAATAACCACCGCCCAACGCATCGATTCGAAGGTTATGGGCAGATATGAAGGTCAGCGCCGTCTTTGCGGTCGATACCTATACCGTTGGCGGCAGCGTGTCGGGGTTGGCCGAAGGGCACCCAGGTGGTGTTGCAGGAACAATGGTGGAGACGACCTGGAGATTGCCGCCAACGGCGCATTTCAAATTCGCCGGCGAGTTGCTTGCTGCCAGCACTTACAAGGTGACGGTACTGACCCAGCCGACCGGGCCCAATCAGATCTGCACGGTGATCAGCGGCGCCGGGGCTGATCTCCTATGGTGACGTTACGGATGTCGCGGTGACCTGTGTACCCGTCACTCTACAAGATCGGCGGTACGGTTTCCGGCCTGTCTCCGGTGATCAGGTGGTGTTGCGAAACAATGGCGGCGACGATCTGGTGGTCGGCGCCAATGGGACCTTTGCCTTCGCCAATCCGCTGGATGACGGCAGCGCCTATGAGGTTACGATTCAAGAGGCAACCCAAACGGCAGAACTGGATCTGTGAGGCAGAAAAGGCAGCCGGGGTCTTGAAGGGCGGGGACGTGACCGATGTCGTAATCGATTGTTTCCCGAAGGTGGTTCTGCAGACCACGGCCGGGAACAGAAAAATCAAGCTGAACTGGAACAGCCAGGATTTCAGCAAGGTGACCTTCGATCTTTGCCTCGCGCAGGAGGAGATTCCCAACGGCGGTTTCGAAACCTGCAAGATCCTTAAGGGAGGCGAGTTCAAAACAAATGTAACCGGCCCTCTTATCTTATCGCGATTGGCACCCGACATCCCCTACAGGTTTCAGCTGGAGGCCCGTTATCCAGATGGTCGGCAAACACTTTCCGAAGTGGTTGTCGGCATGCCCTTCGGCGGACTTAACGACAGTGGCATCGATTGGTGTACCGACGACAACATCGACCAGGACAGGGACCAGGTTGAAAAAGAGCCAGCGATGCAAGAAGCTCGCGGCTACCTATCCCGGCCAGGATGCCGTATATGGCCGGGATGCGGCGGCCCGAGTCCGCAAATTGGCTAAAATCGGTATCGGCTCGGCCGGCTTCGATTTTACCAAGATGTGTCGGAGCGGGCAGGTGGCCGGTGAGGGGAAGTGTCCGCCGAATCCCATTCCGGGCAACGGTTTCGACAACTGGGCTTGTACCCGTGACAATGTGACCGGCCTGCTCTGGGAGGTTAAAATGGGAAGCGGCTTGCGCAATCAGGAAAATACCTACACCTGGTTCAACCCGGATGCATCCGTCAACGGTGGTGAAGAAGGCCTGAAGAATGGCGGCAGTTGCGAGGGCAGTGACTGTGACACCCAGTCTTACGTCGAAGCGATCAATGCTTTGGGGCTTTGCGGTGTCAGCGATTGGCGGTTGCCGACCAAACGGGAATTACTCTCGATTGTTGACAACGGCAGTTTGAATCCGGCAATCGATACCCGATTTTTCCCGAATACCTTGTCCTCGCATTACTGGTCTTCCTTGCCGTCCGCCGACCAGAACAATTCGGCCTGGCAGGTGTATTTTCGTTTCGGCGAGGCCTCTCCCGAAGAGAAGAGCCAAAGGAACCCCATTCGACTCGTAAACGGGCGGACCGTGACTTTCGGCCTTGATAATCCGTAGAATATGGGAATTGATATGATTCGCAAGACGATAGTTTCCGTCCTCGTCCTGATCTTTACCGGCGGTCTTTTTCCGCTTTCCGCCTGGGCGGCACAGACCTGTAAGGAGACAATCAAAGCCACCACTGCGGATGACAAATTTAGCCTTCAATGGCGATGGCACCGTCACCGATAACACTACCGGCCTGATGTGGATGCGCTGCAGCCTGGGGCAAGTGTGGGACGGAAAAACCTGTGGCGGAAAGGCGGCAACTTTTACCTGGGCGGATGCTCTGAAAGCGGCAGCCGGCCATGAATTCGCCGGCTATACCGACTGGCGTCTGCCAAACAAAAATGAGTTGGAATCGATTGTGGAAGGCCGCTGTTTTACGCCGACCATCAATAGTTCTGTTTTTCCCGCCACGCCATCGACCTACTTCTGGTCGTCATCCCCCTATGCCGGTCTTGGCGAACGGCGCCTGGAGCATCGATTTCGGCTACGGAACAGTCAATGCCACCTTCAAGACCGGCACTCTCCATATCCGTTTGGTGCGGGACGGTAAGTTATGATTGGAACGAGGGAGGATCTTTGGCGGCTGAAGAAATTCCACCGGCTGTCGGTTCTCGATGGATTTGCTCGTTCAAATCAGGTGATCAAAGGATTAGAGCAATGAGTTGGCAGACATTCTTTTTTCCTGAAAAATCGGACAACTCTCCTGATCTTCTTCAGTGTCTTGGCCGTTTACGGCATTTCCGCTTACCAGAGGCAGGCCGGTTATTCGGTATTGGATGGAAAACCGCCAGGATTATGTGGTGGACCAAGTGACGGCGATGTCGACCATGGATGCCTACCACTGGTTGAAGATGGCCAGGGATATGGATGAAGGAAGGATGGGGAAGGGACAGATCGATCCCCTGAAAGGCTACCCGGACGGGATGTAATATACCGACAGCCCAAGTCTGCTGGCCAAATTCATCAGTCTCGGCAGGAATTTCACCGGTGGAGATTACTATCGTGCAGCAATGCTGCTCGTTCCTCTCCTGGCAGGGCTTTTCGTCTTTCCCCTCTTTGTTTATTTCCGCCAACTCGGCTTCGGTGCCTCGGCGGTGCTGGGAGGGTTGATCGGATCCTTCAGCCATGCCTATTACGACCGAACCATAACGGGACGGCTGGATACCGATCTGCTCAATACCTTCTTCCCTCTGGCTGGTTTCATGTTTCATCCTGCTGATGAACAGGGAGAGAACCATTCGCGCCAATATCGGTCTTGCAGTCGGCGCCGGGTCTCTGCATGTACCTGTTCAACTGGTGGTACCAGCAACCAGGTTTTATCCTGGCATACCTTGTTGTCATGGTCGCGTATCTGATCTTGGGAAGAGTCCGTTGGCGGCAGTATCGCAACTGATGGTGCCGGTGTTTCTTCTGGCATCAGGTCCCGCTTTATGTGATGACAAAGTGTCGATTCGCTGTGGATGTTCTGGTTGGGTTATTTTGCTCCCCCCCAGACGGGACAAATTGCTCTGGCCGGATGCCATGTCTTTTATTACCGAAGCCCAACACCAAGGCGTCCTGGCAACGCTCAAACTGACGTATGGTTTATTGCCGGTGGCTTTTGCCGGCTTGGCCGGGCTGGTTTATCTTAGGTATTCGCCGGTGGAGGCAGATGATCCCGATTGCCCCGCTGCTCGTTCTGGGGGTCTGGTCCCTGGTGGGGCAGAAAAGGTTTGCCATGTATCTGGCGCCATTCATCGGCATCGGAGTTGGAGTGCTGATCGAGTTGCTGGTCAAGTATGTCGGCAAAAAGATCAAGCTGCACCAGCATGCTCGTTCCTCTTGTTTCCATTTCGCTGATGTTTGCCCTGTTTTTCTCGACTACCGACCTATACCGGTTTCGATGGAAATATCCAGCCAAGCATCCCTGCTTCGATGACCAGGGCGTTTTTGGATATCAAGCGCATTGTACCGAAGCCACTCGGCGATGTTTACTCCACTCTGGGATTATGGTTATCCATTGATGGAAATCGGAGATTTTGCCACCTACCAAGATGGCTCTCTGCATGGTGGCATTCGAACCACTCTGATCTCAAAGGCGGTGACATCCACGCAAGCAAAATGAGATGGTGTCGATGCTCGCCTATCTGGAGGACTATGGTTTCGAACATCTCAGCAAGCAGATCGAAGACAATAATTTGTCCGGCGACATGATGACGAAATTGGTATTTCGACTATCCGGGGAATTTCCGAGGGAAAAATGTTTATGTGCTCTATTTGGAAACCATGATCGATAAATTCGGTTCAATTTCCAAGTATGGCACATGGGATTTCTCCACGGGAAAAAGCGATCCCATGCGCTACCATAGTTTGACTTGTTTTTCACTATTCAACGATATCCTTACCTGCAGAAATGCCAAAGTTGACTTGAATCGTGGTCGTCATAATCGGCAACAAATCCCGGGAAGTCCCACTGAAGGCTGTCATGTTCGTCAATAACGGTTACGTGGTTGACGGAAAAGACTACGGATCGGACCAGGGATATTATCTGCAAATCCTTGAGAAGGACAATAAAGTTATCATGGTTCAGGTCGTTGGACGAACGCCTGTTTCGGACCAATTTTAATCAGCAGTATATGCTCGGCAATTATGACCGTCGTTATTTCGATGAGGTTTACAATAATTTCCCGGTGGCCAGGGTGCTGAAAGTCAAGAGCGGCGGATGAAGGGTTAATTTAGTTTAGTCTTATTAATTGCTAAAATCGCATACTGAGGATTATTCTTCTCACCAAATATTTTTATTGGATAAACTAAACTATCAAAATCCGGTGACCATAAATTACTATACTTGACCTGGAGCAAATCGTATTTGGGGACATCGGTTTTTGCCGGATCCAATCTCTTATTGACCCAATCAAATGGGATATTGTACTTGTGAAGTATTGCACTGTTTTTCGGAAAAACTAAGAAAGGATCCCACGTCAAAGTTCTCATCCAGCTGTAATCGTAGTAAACATATGAAACATTGTATTGTTTCAGTAGTCTTTTTGTCTCATTAATGTCGTTGCCGTATAGCATAATTGCAACATCAACCTTCCTTTGGTCCATGTCTACAAATTGTGAGGTGTGTGTCCCTCTATTTACTACAACTTTTCTCCCTGTAAGGTAGTGAATCGCGCCCGATAGTTCATTCGTGGACAAAAACACGGCGTTTTTATCGGTATTTCCCCTCACCCAATCAGCCATTGAATACATTACTGGATTTTCCGTTCTGCCAACCTTTGTCCAACGACCGTTGTACACTTCCATTTCTGATTGTGCCGTTACTGAAGAAAAAATTACGATTATTATCGCAATAAATGTTGTTTTATATCTAGTAGGCTTAATTAAATCGAATATTTTTGCGATCCCTATGAGAATTAAGCATAGTTGTAATAGTTTTTGAGTATAAACAATTAACTGCCAGTATATCATGATGTTGATGCCAAGAGGAATGGTGATGAAATAATAAAACCCCCCAATGATTGTTGATATCATCAATATAAGCACCACCCTGTATTCTAATATGTGTCTGTTTTTGATAACAGAGTATAAGCCAATTATGGATGTTGCCGATATTGCAAACCATAAAAAAGATGTATAGTTAAAAAACGTATCTCTTAAGAAGTACACAAAACTCATTGCAGTAGGTATAGGTGAGCTATATACAGGCTGATTGTTTAGAGCTTTAAGTTTGTAGTGAAACAGTAACGGACCTATGTAAGCCATGGAAGTTGCCGCAGCAATAACTGCGCTTTTCCAGTAGTTGTTTAGTATCTCCCCTGCCTTGACACACACATTGTGTATGGATTTTTTTGCTTTAAACGCCAATAGTAATTCTCCTGCAAAATAAGCAAACAAGAATAGTATTGAACTTGCAAATGCCATCAAATGTGTTAAGCCAATAGCACCTAATAATAGGCCTAAATATATTTTATTGTTTAGTGATTTGTTTTGTTCTGTTTTTATGAATGTTAACAAAAACAAAGGCATTAGAAATGCAACTGCAAAAGGTCTGCTGTGAATCTCGTTGTAACTTGTTAAGGCTCCGATCCAGATAAAAGTAAACAAAAGTGCAAAATAATTGTTTTTCAGTAATCTCTTGCCAAGATAATATGAAGTAATTGAGCTTAAAATTAAAACTACCAGCGGGAAATAGAGAAACGTTTTAAGGATATCTGTCCCCAATAACTTTGCAGAGTATGCGACTAAAGAATGATATAGCCATCCATAATGACTGTATTCGCCAAGTATCTGAGGATCGGTCCAAGGCGCATTCCCATTATAGATATGTAAAACATGACCCAAATGGAAATAATAATCACCACCATATAATGGGCTTGGGACCTGATGAAAACCCATAATTGTGATTAAATAGAATATAAAAATTGGTATTGTAACTAATGTAAGAAGCATCAATCCTTTCATTCTTTTTCCATATCCGTTAATAAGCAGTCCGTTGAAAAACTCGGATTTTCGTCGCTGAAGCGCTCCTCGCAATGAAGAGGGCATGGTTTTTCAACGGGCGGCTAATCATTTGTAAATTTTGTGGGCTGCCTTGACCGAGGCGCTGTGCTGTGGAGCCCAGAGCGAAAAATATCTTCGGTCGCCTCCTCTCAAATCTCCAATTTATTAAATATCGTCTTCGGCAGATGCCGAATTATCATCATGATAATAGCCCATTTAGCAGGTGTATAAATTGCCGGCTTCCCCTGCTCGATACCTTTGAGGATAAGTCTCGCAACGTCTTCCACCCTGGCGAGACTATTTCCTTGCAGCTTTAGTTGAGCGGTCATGGGGGTATCCGTCGGTCCCGGTTTGATCAGAACTACCTTGACGCCGGTGCCAGCCAGGCGGTGCTGCAGACCCTGTGCATATCTAGCCACCAGTCCTTTGGCCGCGCCATAGACATAGTTTGACTTGCGCCCTCTGTCTCCAGCTACGGAACCGATAATCGCCAGAGTACCATGGCCGACAATAAGCATATGTCCGACAAAGGCCTCGGCAAAGAGTACCGGGGAGATGCCGTTCACGGTTAGGGCTTCGTGGCAGGCGGTCAGATCCTGCTGGCAGGTTGATTGTTCGGGCAGAGAACCATGGGCGATCAGGACGATCTGGACCGCTCCTTCCGAGGCAATCTCGGAGACCAGTCGGCCGATGGCCGACGGATCGATGAAGTTTGCGGCGAGTACCCGAATGAGAGACTTTGGGCCGCGGACGCGCAGGTCGGCGGCAACCCGTTCGGTTTTGTCCGGATCGCGGCCGACCAGAGTCAGATCGACTGCGCCGTCCTGGACCCATAAACGGGCGCAATTTTCGGCAATGGCCGAGGTCGCGCCTACGATGACGATTCTTTTTCGATTAGTTGACACTTTATGCTCCCGTCAGACGTCGCGACAGCGCCGAACTGATGCCAGGGTCGCGATATCGCAAAAATTCAGCCAGGCGCGGGTATCCTGCCTCGAAGAGGTCGCGGGGCATACAGGCATCCTTGGCGAGATAAATCCTTCCGCCTGCTTCGCGGACGATGGCATTTAAGCGATCGAACAATTTCAGCGTCCGATCGCCCCGGTTCGGAAAGTCCAAAGCCAGGGTGACGCCTGGCCGAGGAAAACTCATCATTCCCAAGGCTTTGCGGTTGCCGAAGGTTTTGAGAACGGCCAGGAACGACCCCTCGCCGGCCCGGGCAATCTCACCAAGCATCGCTTGCACGGCATCACGCCCAACTTCGCGGGGGACCACGCTTTGGTACTGGAAGAAGCCCCTGGGGCCATACATCCGGTTCCATTCCAGCAGATTGTCGAGCGGATAAAAGAAAGTTTCGTAATGGACGATGGCCCTGCCGGCACGCCATTTTTTGAGATTGAAGTAGAGCATATTGAACAGCCTCAGAGTAAAGCCGTTAACCAGGGAGATCGGTGGTACGAAGGGCATGGTCAGCTTTCTCCCTTGGTGCTTTGGAGGCAGGTCCGCTGCAATCGGATTACCGCGCATGAACAGACCTCTGCCGCACCGCCTGATACACAGTCAATCCAGGAAACGGTATGCTCCCAGGCGGCTTCGGAATCATCGGCCAATTGGAAAAAATCGTCCAGATTGCCATAAGGCAGGGTCTCGGTCTCGAGCCATGGTCCGGCCACCCGGCGAAGTTGAATTTCAGCTTCGGTAATAACGCCGGTCAGGCCGGCACCGCCGATGGTGGCGGCAAACCATTCCGGGAGCAGATCCGGTCCGCATTCCATGGTGGTCCCATCGGTACGCCTAAGCATAATCCCTTTGACATGGTCGCCGAAAGAGCCACAAACATGATGGCTCTTGCCATGGACATCGTTGGCGATGGCGCCACCAACGGTGACCAGTTGAGTGCCCGGAGTAACGGGAAGGATCCAGCCTCGGGGAATGATCAGTCGTTGAATATCGCGCAAGAGTACGCCTGTCTCGCATACCAGCCGGCCCGAGTCCTGATCGAAGTCGATAAATCGATCCAGTCCGGTGATCTTCCATAACACCCCATCCGGATTCAAGCAGACATCACCGTAGCTGCGCCCCATGCCATAAGCGAGACCAGGTCGGTTGTCTTCTTTAAGCTGCTTGGCGACCCGACGTCGATCGGACAGAGTGAGAACGTCATGTTCCCAACTCCCCAATCTACCCCACGATGAGACTTTTACCATGGCCAACCCAGCGCCCCTATGGCCAAAACCGCGGCAAATACCACACCCGCCAGCAGGCTGGCTTTGTCTTTCAAGGCGAAGATCAGTGGGTCGTCATGCATTTCGCCTCGATGGGCCTGCATCCACATCCAGCTGATCCAGAACAGGATTACCGGCACGGCGCCCCAGACGATTTTCGGGGCGCGATATAGTTGCACAACCACGGTGCTGTTGAGATAAAATGCCAATACCACTACAGCGGAGTAGCCGGAGGTTATGCCCATCATTTGCACCAGAGGCGCATCCGGTGTGTAATAGCCGCGCCCGTGAGGCTTTTCGTGGCCACTCACTAAATGTACTTGCAGTTCCGCGTAACGCTTGACAAAAGCCAACGACAAAAACAGGAACACGGAGAAGGCGAGTAGCCAGAAAGACAGCGGGATTCCTGCCGCCGCGGCACCGCTGATGATGCGCACGGTATAAAGCATCGCCAGGGTCAGACAGTCCAAAATCATCAAACGCTTGATACCCCAAGAGTAGGCGCACGACAGGACAAAATAACAAATCAGCCACGCGAGAAAGGTGGTTCCGACTTGCCGGGCCAAGGTCAGACTTATGAGAATAACAGAGGCGATAAAACCACGCCCAGCCATGGCGGGAGCCGACCGGAGGCAAAGGGTCTGTTGCATTTGTGGGGTGCTGTCGTCGCTTTCCAAATCCAGCAGGTCATTGGTGATATAAACCGATGACGCACACAGGCTGAACGAGAAAAAAGCAAGAATCAGCAAAAGCCAGGTTTCCGGTTTTGTAACCTGATGCGCTGCCAACATAGGGTGCAAACAGCAGTAAGTTCTTCAGCCATTGGTGCATTCGCAGGGGCTGAACCCAGGAGGTAAGGTCCGTAGCGGGCGATGGGAAAACCCGTTCCACCCGGCAATGCTCCCCAGCTTTCTTGGCCAAAGCATGCGGATGCGTTAACGACTATAGCCCTCCGCGCATATTGCCACACCGCCAGATCTGCACGTGAATTGCCCGCATAATCAAAGCCGTCACGGCCAAAACGTTGTTCAAGGGCCTCGGCTTTGTTTTTTCCGGCCAGGTTCGTGGCGCCGTCACTGGCCATTACCTCATCAAAAGGGCCTAGGTGTGCCGCGATTGTCTCGGCGATGGAGAAGATCGGACAGCCGTGCACAAAACCAGCCTCCGACCTTGAGAACGTTGCTCTTTCAACCAGTCCAACAGAGCGTGATTATACGGTAATCCGCTTGGGTCAAAGTCGATGGTATCAGCCAAATTCCTTTTGCATGAAGCCTTTCCTCGCAATAACCAACCTGGAATTCGGAATGCGTCCCAGGGATGATCGCGTAAAAGCCGCAACGCATACTCGTGTAGCATATCCGTGCGGATAAGTGTGCCATCGAGGTCGACGACAAGGGGATGCAAGCGCAAAACCGATACCTCGCTAACTGGCCAAAGCCTTTGATCGACAAGGGCGTTAAGTGTTGAAACTTTCCGGCATGATAGCCATTTTTTTAGCGGATTGAGTGCCTGGGGTTCATTACCCCCGGCGCACCATTCCTTCCACATCCGTCGGTAGACCCTTTCGAGGGATGCCGTAAACAGTTTTTTATCCAATAGTTGCGATTCCCGCATTTTTTGGCGGAGACTGCTACGGAGTGTGAGCAGGCGCTGCCGATCTTGAGCCAGTGCCACGGCCAGGGCGATATACTCTTCCTTCGAATGAGCGACTGACTCCCCCAGCCCCACCCGATGCAAGATGCTGGCCCCAACCCTGGCCGCATGCCGGTCACCACTAAGGGTCACAACCGGCACCCCCATCCACAGGGCCTCGCAGGTCGTGGTTGTACCATTGTACGGAAAGGAGTCCAGACCAATATCCACCCGGTTGTAGAGTTCCAGGTGGTTTTTTGGGTCAGGAAGCCAGCCGTGCAGTTCCAGTCTTTCGGCGGAAATGCCTTCCTCGGCGAACAACAACAGGTATCTCTCCCGGCCCTCCGAGTCCGCCAGCCCTTTCGATTTGAGCAAAAGCCGAGATCGCGGTTGTTTGTGAAGTATCTCAGCCCAAACCTTGATAACCTCCGGGGTGACCTTGGCCAGGTTGTTGAAAGAGCCAAACATCACATTGTCACGCTCCAGGCAGGGCGGAGCCGCGACCTCCGGAGCAGAGGCATCCGGCTGGTAACAGAGGAAACCATGCTCCAGGCGAATCAATTTTTCGCTATGGAAATTATCCGCTTCGCCTTGGGGGTCGGCAACGGCATCAGTCAAACGGTAATCGATGGCGCGCATACCCGTGGTATTCGGATAACCCAGCCAGCTTACCTGGATGGGTGCAGGTTTATAAGCAAAAACCAGAAGCCTGTTGCCACTGGTATGCCCGCTCAGATCAACCAGAATATCTATTTCATCCCTCCTGATCCGTTCCACGACTTCAATATCAGGCTGACCTGAAATTGAATGCCAATGCTCGGATTCGGCCTGCAGACGCAGGGTCGTGTCGTCGGGCCTGTCGATATTCGCGTAACAGTAAACCTCTACATTTCCCAGGTCATGCGCCTTGAGAACCGGTTCGATAAAAAAGGCCACGGAATGGTTCCTGAAGTCGGCGGAGACATAGCCAACTCTCAGCTTGCGATCGAGGTCTTTATTGTTGGCGTGGAACGAATCCGGATTAGGCGGTGTCTTTGCGACCTGCTCCAGCCAATGCAAAGATTGTTCAAAAATTTCTTCCTGGCCAATATCAGTGAGGTAATTAAGACACATCAGCAGATTACTATAAGCTTCGGTATAATCGGGCTTCACGGTGAACGCTTGACGGCAACTGGCGATTGCCTCGTCAAGCTTACCTTGATCCTTCAGGGCTATCCCCATATTATTAAGCGCCAGAGCAAAATCAGGCTTGAAGTCGAGCGCGCGACGATAGCAGGCGACCGCCTCGTCCAACAGGTATCGGTCCCTGAGGGCATTGCCCAGATTGTAATGCGCCTCGGCAAAATCCGGTTTTATAGAGAGTGCCCGCAGAAAGCTTGCGGTTGCCTCATCCAGTCTTCCCCGGTCGTAAAGAACGTTTCCTAGATTGTTGTGCGCCACGGCATAATCCGGCTGAAGGGAAAGCGCTCTTTGGAAACTGGCGATTGCCTCATCCAGCTTGCCTTGATCTTTTAAGGCTATCCCCAGGTCATTAAGTGCCAAGACAAAATCTGGTTTTAAGGCGAGGGTCCGATTGAAGCTTTCGACCGCCTCATCCAACTTGCCTTGATTCTTGAAGGTTACCCCGAGGTTGTATTGCGCCTCTAAATAATCCGGATTCAAGGCGAGAGCCTGCCGGAAGCAGGATATGGCCTCGTCAGGTTTGTTTTGCTCCGTGAGGGTTATCCCCAGGTTGTAATGCGCTTCGGCAAAATCGGCTTTCAAGGCAATTGCCTTCCGAAAGCCGGCGATGGCCTCGTCTAACTTGTTCTTGGCCTTGAGGGTGTTTCCTAAGTTATTGTGCGCCAGGGCAAAATCAGGTTTTAAAGATAGGGCCAGACGGTAGCTGGAGACGGCTTCGTCGAGCTTGCCCTGGTCATTGAGAATGATCCCCAGGTTATTGTGGGCCTCGCTGTAATCGGGTCGGCAATTAAGGGCCTTGCCGATCAACTCCACGGCCAGTTCGCTTTTGCCCGCCTGATAAGCCAGCATGCCCAAAAAATGCAAGGCTTCCGGCTGGGTTGGTTCCACCGCGAGGATTTGCCTGTAGAGGGTTTCCGCCTGAAGGAAATGGCCGGCGCGGTGGTGGGCCAGGGCCTGCTGCAGCAGGCTTTGACAGAAAGAAACGTCGGTTGGTTCTGTAACCTGTTTGGATCTCTTCAGCAGGTGGTGAGAGAGTTTGGGCTTTCTGGTTTTTTTAGTCATGGGAATGATCTCATTCCGGTGGCGAGGCAAATCGCCACAGATCAACTTTGTCATTGCTTTTGTATCGCGTCCACCCTGCCTTCATGAATTCATCTTCCAGTAGATGCGTGGAAACCTCAGAGCATACATGGGAGGTGGGCCGTTTCCATATCGGCCCCGGAATTATTGATTTTTCCCCATTGTGAACAAGGGCCAGCCATACCGACCGATGGGACGCAACCCTCAGTCTCTTTTCCCAGTTGCCATCGGCAGGACAGATAACGTAGCGCAATGGGAAAGTAATCTGAGGGCCAAGCAGCAAGCTCTCCAACTCTCCTCCCGTGACCACCAGAAGGGGGCGCCCTTTAAGCGTGCTTGAAATCAGTTGCCGATCTCTCTTTGAAATATAGTAATAGCGGTGGCCGGGTTGCGACCATTGAGTCACATCTTCGTAAATATCGATGACCACTACCCCAAGCAAGGCACACACATTCAGTGCCACAATACCAATCAGGATCCACCTGCGATTCCCGCGCCGAAATACATTCGTACCTCCCCATAACAGAGCGTACCCGGCCAACAGAACAACATTGTATCTTACAAAAAAAGGTTGGGGAAGAATCATTCCGCTTAATGGAATATAGGCCAACAAAAAGAGCAATGCTGCTTGAATACGGACTTTTGAGGAAAGACCGGCGAACAATACTGGAAGCGCAAGGACGGAAACCAACCCAGTGTAACCGAGACTCTGTCCGGGATATGGTTTCCAGATATCCGGCAATCGTTCGAAATTGGCCCCGAGAAAGTTATACACCGATTTTACCGCCTCAATTTCCCAACTCTCCTTGAATCGAGTGAGATACCCGAGTGGCTCAAGCAACCAGTGGCCTGTGTGCATTAAGACGGCATGTAAAAATTCCGTGATGTTCTTAGTCTTATGCGCACGACTATAGTCGCCACCGAGGAAATCGGAGAAGGCCATGTAAACAGGCCAATATGAAGAGAGGACAAGGCTTGACGCCAGTAATGTTGCCGCGCAGGGCAAAAAAAACGAGCGAAGCGTGATGATCTTATGCCTGCACTGCCAGAGGGTAACGCAGCCGAGCAGAACAGCAAGAGGCGCAACCGTAGGTTTGCAGGAGATGGCAATCCCATTAAGGAGCAAAAAAGCGGCAAGGCCGATCTTAATGTCCCGGATTCTATGTAGTGCAACATATGATGCAAGCACCGGAAAAGCTGCTGCGATATCTGAGTTAACGGACCAGATGCGCAGTCCTATGGTAGGAAAGCTCGCAAAGAGAAGCGCTGACATGGCTGCATGCCATCTCGACAAACGGAGGTCCAAGGCAGCGAGGTAAATGCAGGCGATTGAACCACAGGCGAGCATGCAAGTGACAAATCCGACCCCATACCATCCTTTACCCAACAATATCTTCTGGGCAAGGATCAGATCGGCGCCGATCGGAAGGCCGACTTGAGCTGCTACAGGGGTTGTCCATGGGTCGAAATTATGGTTTTGGACCCAAAAAATTACCCGGGGGATATGATACCAGAGAGCATCACCGTGCCGATTCCCATAGAGAGCGCCGAAACCAAGTTCAAGGGCAAAGGTGACCGCGACCAGGAAAGCCATGAGTAACGCTAAGGCTCCCCTCCGAGTTTGGCAGTATCTGCCAAAAGGAAAGAGATCAAAATGAACGCCGTTTCGGAAAGACTGCACAATCAGGAGTGAAGCCGCAAGGCAGGTAACCGCCAGGTAAACAGGTACTGTCAGGTGGTTCGTCAAACCAAGGAGTAAGCCAATTCCCAGCAGCAAGAACTCATAGAGAGCAATCCCGAACACAATTCGTTCCGCAACGGCACCCGGACGAGATGCCGGCGGAATTGCAAGGATGCAAAGGAACGGCAATGAAATATAGAGGAGAATGATGAATGCCGATGTCATAAAATTCAGAAGACTTCACTACCTGTCGGAAAAATCTACCGTCTTTACAGCCTCAGGAAACTGAGGCCACCCATCATCAGTAAGGTTGCACCCGCGATCGCCCATCCGGCAATTCTAGCCCAGGTACTGCCAAACCAGAGACTGACGGTGTGAGTCCCCTTCGCCACCTTGAAGGTAATAAACCCGCCTGGGGCGATATCGACTGGAGCCGCCATTCCGTTGATAGCCACTTTCCAGCCGGGAAAATAAAACCAGGGGATCGTAATGCTGAGGGGCTTTGGAGAAGTGAGGATGAACCTCAAAGTCGCCCCATGCACTGCAACGCCAGAAACCGTAGTAAATTTGTCTGGCTGCCATCTCCATAAAATTGAATTGATTGGGCGATCAGGATCAAACGTTGCCCACTTTGGCAGGAAATCACTATCGTAGTGGGCTCCCCCGATTGCTTTGCTCTCTATCAATTTTTCTTCATTAACATCAAGATCGAAGGGGAACCTGATCGCCGTCCGCTGCTTGACTGAGAGCGCGATACAGGAAACTAAAATCATTCCTAAGAGTGCCCACCTCATCCACAAGAACCTGCTCAGTGGTTGACCACGAGTGATCAACCCGGCAAACGCCGCCAGAAACATGGTGGCTGGGCCCAAAAACCGCCAGGGATGCCTGAAGTAATGCATCGGTGGAAAAAGATCATACAAAGCAGTCGAGAAAACTGTGGTCATGAAGAGGCCAAATAACCCTAGAACGAGAAGAACAAGGGCGAATTTTCTTTCATCCGGAGGCACGGCAGGAAACATCGAAAAGGCCAAAGCCCCAACCCCAACCAGCACCGCACCGATCTGGAAGCTCATGCCATCATTCATGCCTGGAACGGACGCGCCGAAGCCCCAAAATGACCGGAACCATTGGGAAGGATAAACAAAATGCTCCCAAATAGCGCTCATGTTCTGGAAATTAATCAAATACCTCATCTCGATTACCATTGGCAGCCAGTAAAATGCGGCCAAACCGGCCCCCAATAAAGGGCCGATGGCTGCTATAAGGATTTTTCTGCGATTGGTTTTTAGCGATATTGCATGCCAGCCGAAATAGAGCATTGCAAAGGGAATGATCATAAGGGCGGTAAGATGATGGGTCAGTACTATTGCCGCAGAGGTTATCGCCGTTAGCATAATCCCGCGAACGCAATCTTTCGGAGAGAAGGACAAGTCCAAAGCATGAAATAGCCAGGGCAGCAGAGCAAGAGCTGCAAACTCCGGATAAGCGCTCCGCACATAGAGGTCTAAATAATGGTACGGTGTGAACAGATAAAGAATGGCTGCAATCAGCGCTCCAGTTACATCACAATATCTCCTCATCCAGACGTACATCCCTCCTGCGCCTAGGAAAAACAAGCCGAAGCAACTTGTCTTGAGCACTATCGCCAAAGGGATCCCCAGAAAATGCAGCCAACTCACCACCAGATACCATGCCGGGGAGTAAAAGTTCAGATCCGGCAGACCTTTTCCGTATGCTGCCTGGGATAACCAGCGGGGGTAAAAATCACCCTGCTGCATTTCGAAGCGGACCGCAAATATTCTCTCTAAATGGGTAACAAAATCGTGTCCACTAAACCAGCCCGGGGCGAAGAGGGGGGAACAGGCAATCCCAGTCCCCATGAGCAGTATGACAATAACCAACAGCCGTTCCGTCTTCAGGCCGGTGGGTGAATTTCTAGCCCCCGCGATCAGTTTTCTCATGGACAGATCTTTAGCCTTCATCGATGTCCGGTTCTCAGCAAAAATTTCCGTGTGGCATTTTTTTATCCGACCTCACACCATTTCTGCCACATTCGACGGTAGGCATTTTCGAGGGTTGAGGTAAAAAGTTCACTATCCATGAGTTGCGACTCCCGCATTTTGCGACGCTGGCTGTTCCTGAAGGTAAGCAATCGTTGCCGGTCCCGGGCCAGGGCCGTGGCCAAGTTGATATACTCCTCCTCTGAATGGGCAACCAAGTTCTCAAGCCCCACCCGATGCATGATGCTGGCTCCAACCCTGGCCGCATGCCGGTCCCCGCGAAGGGTAACCACGGGCACTCCCATCCACAGGGCCTCGCAGGTAGTGGTTGTGCCATTGTAGGGAAAGGTGTCCAGGGCGATATCCACCCGGTGGTAGAGTTCCAGATGATTGGTTTTAGCCGGCAGCCAGCCATGCAGCTCAAGCCTCTCCGCGGGAATCCCTTGTTCGGCAAACAACCGCAGATACCTTTCCCGGCATTCCGGGTCCGCTAAAGGCTTCGATTTGAGCAGCAGCCGTGACCCCGGCTGGCGGCGAAGGATTTCGGCCCAGACCTCGACCACCTCGGGGGTGACCTTGGGCAGGTTGTTGAAAGAGCCGAACATTACATAATCCTGCTCCAGACAGGGTGGAGATCCAACCTCCGGTGCGGAGTCATCCGGCTGGTAACTGAGGAAACCATGCTCCAGGCGGAACAATTTTTCACTATGCAATTATCCGCCTCGCCCGGTGGGATCGGCAATGGCATCGGTGATGCGGTAATGCGATGGCACGCATACCCGTGGTATTCGGATAGCCCAGCCAGGTCACCTGGACCGGCGCCGGTTTCCGGGCAAAAACCAACAGCCTGTTGTCCCCGGTATGTCCGCCCAGATCGACCAGGATATCAATCCGGTCCTCCCTGATTCTTTCCACGACCACATTATCCGGCATTCCCACAATTGACAGCCAGTGATCCGCTTCCATCCGCAAACGCTCGGTTCTGTCGTCCGGTTTACCGACATTCGCATAGCAATAAACCTCTACTTTCTCCCGGTCATGGGCCTTGAGAACCGGCTCGATAAAATAGGCCACGGAATGGTTTTTGAAATCGGAGGAGACATAGCCGATTCTCAGTTTGCGATCGAGGTCTTTGCTGTTGGCGTGGATGCAAATCCAGATCAGGCAGCGTCTTTGCAACCTGCTCGTCCCATTGCAGAGATTGCTCGGTAAATTTCCTGCTGGCTGATATGGGGAAGATAGTTCAGGCAAAACAGCAGGTTGCTGTGCGCCCCGGCAAAATCCGGCTTCAGGGTCAGGATCCGGCGGAAGCCGGCCACGGCCTCGTCCAGCCGGCCTTGATCCATGAGGGCGCCGGCCAGATTGCTGTACGTTTCGGCGGAATCTAGCTTCAGGGTCAGGGCTCGGCGGAAGCTGGCAATCGCTTCGCCCAGTTTGCCTTGATCCTTGTAGGACGATCCCCAGGTTGTTGTGCGCCACGGCATAATCCGGCTTCAAGGCAAGAGCCTTGCGGTAGCTGGCAATCGCCTCTTCCAGGTCGGTCCTGTATTTTCAGGGTCACCCCCAGGTTGAGGTGGGCGTCGACATAATCCGGTTTCAAGGCGAGAGCCCGGCGGAAGCTGGCGGCAGCCTCGTCCATTTTGCCTTGAGTCTGGAAGGCTATGCCAAGATTATAGTGCGCCTCGACAAAACCCGGCTTCAAGGCGAGCAGTCTTTGATATGTGGCGATCGCCTCTTCGATTCTGCCTTGGGTCAGGAAAATAAACCCCAGGTAAGAATAGGCCTCGGCGTAATCGGGGCGGCAGCCGATGGCCTTGCCGATCAGTTCCACGGCAATTTCGTTCCTTCCCACTTGATGGGCCAGCGTGCCCAATAAATACAAGGCTTCCGGATGAGTCGGCTCCACCAGGAGTATTTGCCGGTAGAGGGCTTCCGCCTGGGGGAGGCGGCCAGCCTGCTGGTGGGCCAAGGCCTGCTGCAGAAGGCCTTGGCTATAAAGACGCCGGGTTGTTTCGAAACCTGTTTCGATCTTCTTCAGCAGGCCGGCGGGGAGTTTAGGTTTTTGTGTTTTTTTAGCCATGGCAATCTTCGGCGCACCATTCCCCCCACATTCGGCGGTAGGCTTTTTCAAGGGTTGAGGTAAAAAGTTCTTTATCCATGAGTTGCGACTCCCGCATTTTTCGGCGCTGGCCGCCCCGTAGGGCAATCAAGCGCTGCCGGTCTTGAGCCAGTGCCGAAGCCATGGCTATATATTCCTCCTCCGAATGGGCAATCAGGTCTTCAAGCCCCGCATGATGCATGATGCTGGCCCCAACCCTGGCCGCGTGCCGGTTTCCGCACAGGGTAATCACGGGCACCCCCATCCACAGGGCTTCGCAGGTCGTGGTTGTGCCATTGTATGGAAAGGGATCCAGGCCGATATCCATCCGGTGATAGAGTTCCAAATGATTATTCGAGTCCGGCAGCCAGTCGTACAGTTCCAGTCTCTCGGCCGGAATCCCTTGTTCGGCAAACATACTCAGGTATTTCTCCCTGACCCTCAAGTCCCCTAAAATTTTCGACTTGAGCAACAGCCGTGACCCGGGCTGTCGGCGAAGTATTTCGGCCCAGACCCTGACAACCTCGGGGTTGATCTTGGGCAGGTTATTGAAAGAGCCAAACATCACATAATCATGTTCCAGGCAGGGTGGCGGAGCAACATCCGGGGCGGAGGAATCCGGCTGGTAACAGAGGAAACCATGCTCCAGGCGGATCAATTTTTCGCTGTGAAAATCATCCGCTTCACCGGGAGGATCGACAATGGTATCGGTGAAACGGTAATCGATGGTGCGCATGCCCGTGGTGTTCGGATAACCCAGCCAGGTGACCTGGATGGGAGAGGGTTTCAGGGCAAAAACCAAAAGCCTGTTTCCCCTGGTATGTCCACCCAGATCGACCAGGATATCTATCAGGTCCTCTTCTGATTTGCTCTACAACCTCGATATCCGGTTTTTCAGCGATTGAAATACCAATGATCGGATTCCGCCTGTAGCCCTCGGTCTGGTCGTCCGGCTTGCTGACATTTGCATAACAATAAACTTCGACATTTTTCCTGTCATGCGATTTGAGAACCGGTTCAATGAAATAGGCCACGGAATGGTTTCTGAAAGTCGGACGGATACATAGCCGATTCTCAATTTGCGCTCGAGGATTTCTACTATTGGCATGGACGCAATTCCGACTTGGCGACTTCTTGGCAACTTGCTCCTCCCATTGTAAGGATTGCTGATAAATTTCCTGCTGGCTGATATGCGGAAGGTAGTTCAGAGCAAAACAGAGAGATTCTGGTGTCGCCTTGGCATAGTCCGGCTCCAAAGCTGATGGCCTGTCGGTAGCAGTCGACCGCCTCTTCGAGTTTGGTTTGGGTTCTGAGGGTGAACCCCAGATTGTTATAGGCCTTGGCATAATCCGGCTTCAAGGTCAGTGCTCGACGATAGCTGGCGACCGCTTCGTCCAGCTTGCCTTGATCATGGAGGATATGCCCCAGGTTGTAATGTGTGTCGGCGGAATTGGGTTCCAAGGCGAGCACTCGGAGAAAGCTGGCGACCGCCTCGTCAAGCTTGCCCTGCTCTTGGAGTACGATCCCCAATTGCTTGAGCGCTTCGAGATGCTCGGGCGCCAAGGCCAGCGTTTGCAGGAGGATTCACCTTGGCCTCGTCCAGTTTACCCTGCTTCTGGAGGGTGACTCCCAAGAGATATCGGGCCTCGGCAAAATCCGGCTTCAATGCTAGTGCTTGGCGTAAACTGCTGACCGCTTCGTCCAGTTGATCCAGATCCAGGTAAGTATTGCCCAGGTTGGTGTGCGCTTCGGCAAAATCGGGATTTCAAGGCAAGCGCCCGACGGAAGCTGGCAAGCGCCTCGTTCAGCTTGCCTTGTTCCCTGAGAGTGATCCCCAGGTTGTTGTGGGCTTCGACATAATCGCGCTTCAAGTTGAGCGCCCTCCGGAAACTGGCGATTGCCTCGTCCATGTTTGCCCAGAGCCAGGAAGGCATTGCCCAGGTTGTTGTGAGCTTCCACGTAACCCGGCTTCAAGGTGAGCAGACGTTGATAGGCGGTAATCGCTTCGTCGTTTCTGCCTTGAGTCAGAAGCACAAATCCCAGGTTGTAATGGGCCTCGGCATAGTCGGGCCTGTGGCTGAGCGCCTTGCTTATCAGCTCAACGGCAATCTCGGCTTTGCCCACCCGATGCGCCAGCATGCCCAATATAATGCAAGGCCTCCGGATCAGTCGGTTCCACCGAGAGTATTTGCCGGTAGAGGGCTTCCGCCTCGTGGAAGCGGCCAGCCTGCTCGAGGGCCAAGGCCTGCCGCAGGAGGCTTTGCCGAGAAGATCCGCCGGTCGGCCTGAAGCCTGCTTGCGATTTTTTCAGCAGTGCCGAGGGGAGGCGGTGTTTTTTGGTTTTTTTAGCCATTTTGTCTGATAGAATTCTCCGACTGTCTTGCTCTTATTGTCCAGCCTGAAAGCGGCGCCACATTCCCCACATGGCCTCTTCGAAATTGCGGGCGAACCGGGCGCCGTCAAAGAGGGGAGAGGCCTTGCACTTGCCGATGCAGCCCGGCGCGAAGGGCGGCCAGCTTCTCCAGGTCGGCCGCGTGGGCTATGGCTTTTGCCACATAGTCAGCGTTGTCCGTGGCGATCCAGTCGGCCAGGCCCGCACAGGCGAGCAGGCTGGCGCCCTGCCGGGCAAGCATGGTATTGCCGGCAAGAGTCACCGTGGGCACCCCCATCCACAATGCTTCGCAGGTTGTGGTGCCGCCGGGGAAGGGAAAGGTATCCAGAATAATATCAATTTGTGCATGTGCCGCCAGATATTCCGGCCGGGGGACCGATTCTACCAAGGTCACCCGTTCCGGGGCAATTCCATTCCGAACCAATCGTTCCCGCAGCTGTTCCCGGATCGTCGGGAAATTGAGCAGATGGTTCTGCAATCGTAACCTGGCCTGCGGCAGTATTTGCAAGATCCTTGCCCAAGTGGCCAGGACGGTATCGTTTATCTTGGTGACATTCTGGAAGCAACCGAAGGTGATGTAGCCGTTGCGCAGGGCCGGCAATGGAGTCGCGGCCAATTCGTCGCCGATCACCGGTGGCGAGAAGCAAAGCCTTGTTTCCGGAAGGTACCATATTTTTTCCGTAAAATGCTCGTTGGTGAGATTCCGGCACAGAAACCGGATCGGCGATCAGATAATCCATTTCCGCGATACCGGTGGAGGCGAAATAACCCAACCAGGTTGCCTGGATCGGCGCCGGCTTCCAGGCGAAGACCGGCAAACGGTTGTAACTGGTATGGCCGGCCAGATCGAGCAGGATATGCACCCCGTCTTCGTGGATCAGGGTGGCGGCGGCTTGATCCGCATTCCCTGCAAGGGCTTCCAGCCGACAAAGCGGGGACGGATCCGGGCGGTGAGTTCATCCTCTTCGCGAATTGTCGGGTAGGCGATCAACTCGATTTTGGCCGGGTCAATGTTGGCCAGCAGATTTTCCAGGAAATATCCAACCGGGTGGCATCCCAAATCGCCCGAGACCATGCCGACACGAAGGCGTTCCGGTCTGGAGGGACAGAGTCCAGTCTGAATAATGGTGCGCTGACCTTCTTGCGCAATTTTCCGCCCATAACGGCGGGCTTCATCGAAGTAAAGGGAATCGGGTTGACCGGGAAGGTAGTTCAGACACGACAGCAGGTTGCTATGGGCCGCGGCAAAATCCGGCTTCACGATGAGCGCCTGGCGGAAGCTGGCAACCGCTTCATCCAGT
Organism: uncultured delta proteobacterium; assembly: GCA_963807225.1. Lineage (GTDB taxonomy): Bacteria > Desulfobacterota > Desulfobulbia > Desulfobulbales > JAGXFP01 > JAGVGT01. The sequence continues at coordinate 23,963 of CAWEAD010000008.1, forward strand.
TTGCCTTGATCCTTGAGGGCGCTTCCCAGATTGCTGTGTGCCTCGGCAAAATCCGGTTTCAAGGCGAGCGCCCGACGAAAGCTGGACACCGCCTCGTCCAGCTTGCCCTGTGCCTTGAAAATCATCCCCAGATTGTTATGCGCCTCGGCAAAATCCGGGTAAAATGGCGAGAGCCTGGCGAAAGCTGGCGGCCGCCTCGTCCAGTCTTACCCAGAGCCAGGAAGGCATTGCCCAGGTTGGTGTGTGCCTCCAAATAGTCCGGCTTCAAGGCGAGCAGCTTTTGATAGCGGCGATCTCTTCGTCCGTTCTGCCCGGGTCTGGTAGCACAACTCCCAGGTTGAAACAGGCTTCGATGTAATCAGGCCTGACGCTCAAGAGCCTTTCCGATCAACTCCGCGGCAATCTCGTTCTTGCCCACCAGATGCGCCAGCCATGCCCAGAAAATGCAGGGCCTCCGGATGATTCGGCTCCGCCGAAAGTATCTGTCTGTAGAGTGCTTCAGCCTGGGGGAGGCGGCCAGCTTGTTGGAGGGCTAAAGCCTGCTGCAGCAGGGTTGCCTGGAGAGACGCCGGACGGGTCCTGAAGTCGGTTTCGCTTTCTTTGGCAGGCCGGAGGGGAGCCTGAGTTTTTTGATTTTTTTAGCCATGTTGCTTGAGAGATTCTTCAGCTTATCTGTTCTCTTTATCGTCCAGCCAGAAAGCGGCTCCACATTCCCCACATGGCCTCTTCGAAATTGCGGGCGAACCTGGCGCCGTCAAAGAGGGGAGAGGCCAGCACTTGCCGGCGCAGCCCGGCGCGAAGCGTGGCCAGCTTATCCAGGTCGGCCGCGTGGATTACGGCTTTTGCCACATATTCCTCGGCGTTCGCGGCGACCCAGTCGGTCAAGCCCCGCGTTATGGGCTATGCTCTCGCCTACGTGGGAGACAAAACGATTGCCGCGGAGCGTAATGAAGGGAACTCCCATCCATAAGCCTTCAACGCTAGTGGTAGTGCCGTTGTAAGGAAAGGGATCCAGGGCGATGTCAACCCGGTTGAAAGCTGCCAGATGCTCCTCGCGTTGGAGGACGAAACCATCCAGGAGTAACCGCTCGGGGGCAATGCCCAAGGCGACTAGACGTTGTCGGGTTGTCTCGTTGATCGTCGGATTTGAAAATCGTTCAGCTTTTAGAAGCAGGCGGGAGTTGGGAACGGCGTGGAGCACTTTCGCCCACAGTTCATCCACGGAATCGTTGATCTTGGTTGGGTTATTAAAGCAGCCGAAGGTGATCAGGCCTGTATTCAAAGCCGGGAGAGGTCCCACCGGCACGGGGACCCGGGGCGGGGAAAAGCAGAGATAACTTTCACGAAGCCGCCAGATTTCTTCGGAAAAGTAGGCCTCTTCTTCCGGCGGTACGAGGTAGGGGTCGGCAAGCAGATAATCCATTTCCGCCAGGCCGGTTGAAGCGGAATAACCCAACCAGCTGACTTGAACAGGCGCCGGTTTCCAAGCGAATACTGGCAACCGGTTGTCTTTGGTATGGCCGGCAAGATCCAGCAGGATATGCACCCCGTCCGCGTGGATAAAATCGGCGGCGGCTTCATCCCTCATTCCCTGCAAGGGTTTCCAGCCGACAAAGCGAGAACGAATCCGGTCGGTAAGTTCATCTTCCTTGAGGTTTGTCGGGTAGGCGACCAGCTCGATTTTGTCCTGATCCAGATTGAGCAGCAGATTTTCCAGGAAATATCCAACCGGGTGTTTCAGGAAATCGCCCGAGACCATGCCTATGCGAAGGCGTTTCGGGCTGATGGAGCAATTCCAGGTCGAAAAAGGCAGACTGTCGACTTTGCTGGTAATTTTCCGCCCATAACGGCAGGCTTCAGTAAAGTAATGTGAATCGGTTTGGTCTGGGAAGGTAGTTCAGGGAAAACAGCAGGTTGCTGTGGGCCGTGAGAAAATCCGGCTTAACGGCCAGCGCCCGACGATAGCTGGATATCGCCTCTTCCATTTTGTTTTGAACCATGAGGGCGATGCCAAGATTGTTGTGCGGCTCCGCAAAATCCGGCTTAACGGCCAGCGCCTGATGGTAGCTGGATATCGCCTCTTCCATTTTGTTTTGATCCATGAGGGCGATACCGAGATTGTTGTGCGCCTCGGAATAATCCGGGATTCAAGGCCAGGGCTCGTTGGAAACAGTCGATCGCTTGACCCCGCAGGCTTTGCGCCATGAGAACGTTTCCCAGATTGTTGTGCGCCTCGACGAAATCCGGTTTCACCTCGAGAGTTTGCCGGAAACAGGCTAGCGCTTCGTCCAGCTTGCCTTGATCCTTGAGTGCTTTTCCCAGGTTGTTGAGAGCTCCGGGAAAGTCTGGTTTCAAGGCGAGGGCTTGACGGAAACTGATAATCGCCTCTTCGAATTTGCCTTGCTCGTTTAAGGTGACTCCCAAGTTGTTAAGCAGATCGGCGAAATCAGGCTTCAGGGAGAGCGCCAGGCGGTAGCTGGCGGCCGCCTCGTCCAGTTTGCCTTGATCTTTGAGGGTATTCCCCAGATTGTATTGCACTTCCGCCGAATCTGGTTTCAATTCAAGGGCTCGACGAAGACTGGCGGCCGCCTCGTCCAGCTTGCCTTGATCTTTGAGGGCATTTCCCAGATTGCTGTACACTTCGGCATAATCGGGCTTCAAGGCAAGAGCCCGGCGGTAGCTGGCGACAGACTCGGCCAATCGCCCTTGATCATTGAGGATGTTGCCCAGGTTGACATGGGCATCGACATAGTCGGGGCTGAGAGCGAGTGCCTTACCGATCAGTTCGATGGCCGATCTCGCTCTTTCCCACCTGATGTGCCAGCATGCCTAAAAAATGCAGGGCCTCCGGATGATTCGGCTCGACCGAGAGAAGCTGTTTGTAGAGTACTTCAGCCTCGTTGAGGCGACCAGCCTGATGGTGAAACAAGGCTTCTTGTAGAATGCTCGGTCGTGAAGAAAAACCGTGGCGCGCTGCAACCTGTTTCGATTTTTTGTTGAGTCCGGAGGAGCGCTTGAGCTTATTGGTTATTCTAGCCATGACAAAAATATCGGGGGCGAAGCTGCCGCGAAGGCCCGGCAAAACTTTCGAATATTTCCTTCATAAAGATAGCGGATTGCCGGGCATATCGATTTCAATTCACTCGGCGTTGAATATTATGGTCATTCCCTTAGATCAACTTACTATTCTACAAGTAATATCCTCGATAAAACAGCAGTTTTTTCAAGTTCGTCTGAAACAAATGACTATCATTGGGTTCCATGAAGGATTAAAGGTTAACAGTCCGTAGAAAAACACTTTTTCAGCGGCCTGTTAATGGGTATGCAACACACAATCTCCATGCCTCGTCGGTTGGAACCGATGTCTGGCCCGAAAAGCGATGCTGGCGGATAATAAATGACTTGTTTCCGCCGAGAGATTCCCATGAAGGAATGATTTTAGATGAAGTACAACTCCGGAAAGGATAATCATCCTACGATGAAGAGTGCTGGGATTGTTTCTGCCACTTATTTTTTTGGCTGTCATCTACCTCTGCCTGGAGGGATTAACAGATGCCAAGAGCCGCTGTTGAATTAATGGGTCGAGATGGAATATATTGTCGTGTAGCCGGGCGTGGTTGAGAACCGCTAAGGTTCTCAGTGTTGCCGCGGCCGTCTTAAGGCAACTTTGCAGTTGCGAAAAAATCCGGGTTTTCATGCGCGGTTTCGCGGAATCCGGAAAAAGCGCTTCTTATCAGTCATGGAGGTAATGCATGTCAAAGTCCTGGTTTTTAATGGTCGTTCTGTTGCTGGTCGCTCTGCCTTCAGTTCGTGTATGCCGTCGATATGGGGGGGGATGGGTGGCATGGTGGGGATGGTCGATAAGGTTCAAATCCAGACCAAGACCGTCGGCAAAGTCGTTTTCAGCCATAGGTTGCACGGCACCAAGCTGTAATATGTGCCACCCGAAAATCTTCGTCAAGAAGAACAACAGCAACCACGTCATCATGAAAGCGATGGAGAGAGGCAAGTCCTGCGGCGCCTGTCACAACGGCAGGAAGGCATTCAGCGTTAACGGCGACTGTACCAACTGTCATGCCGGCGATATCGTTTTCAAGGAGCCAGACGCCGGAGATGTCATTTTCTCGCACGCCGTCCATGTCGACATGTTTGGCTGCGACGAATGCCACCCCGAGCTTTTTAAGGCCGAGCGCGGGGCAAACCGGGCGACCATGGAAGAGATGGAGGCAGGCAAGGCTTGCGGCGCCTGCCATGACGGGTCCGCGGCTTTCAGCGTTGCCGAGGATTGCGATTCATGTCACAAAAGTTAGCGTAAATAGGATCCTGGCCAGCCGGGCGCGATTAACAAAGATATCCGAAAATTTTTCTTAACCGATGAGCTATATTTCGGTTTATGAAAAAAATGGGTAGTTGGTCAGGCAAAACCGTTTGACCTTTGGGAGCTATACAAAATTCTCTTGGCGGGGTAAGGGGAAATGACAAATAAACGTTTGCTTTTCGTCGGGATTTCCATGCTGGCCGTATTGTTCTTGACGGTATTTCTTACGGACGTTCATGCCTTTGGAGTAAAGAAGAAAAGGCCCAAGTTGAATGAATACGGCAATGTGGTGATCAATAATTTTTCGGAAAAAGGAAAAATGGCTCCCGTCGTCTTCAAGCACTGGCTGCATAGGTCTAAGTACACATGCAGACTTTGTCATGTCGATATCGGCTTCGCCATGCAAGCCGGGGGAACTGGCATTACGGAAGCGGACAACAATGCCGGGATGTACTGTGGCGCCTGTCATAATGGTGAAGAGGCATTCGGGCCGCAAGAAGTCAAATTCGTCACGGCGCAACATGTCTCCACCTGTGATCGATGTCATTCTTTCGGGAAGGACGTGAAATTCAAGTAACGATTTTTATGCGTTCAGAAAACAATTTCCACCCGAACGGTTTGGAAACGGGATTGACTGGCTCAAGGCTGAAGAACAGGGCCTTTTGACTTTGAAAGATTATCTTGAGGGTGTTTCCATCAAGAGATCCAAGATTCAGGAACCTCAGGAGTTTGATATTTCCGCCAAGGAACCGAATATGCCGGATATTGTTTTCTCGCATAAAAAACATACCGTGTGGAATGGGTGTGAATTATGCCATCCGGAGATTTTTGGGGTCAAAAAAGGCTCTGAGCCATACAGTATGCAGGAAATTTTTGCGGGGCAAGTACTGCGGTGCATGCCACGGCAAGGTGGCGTTCGCGAATATTGATTGCCAACGGTGCCACACAAAAGTGGTTTCTTGAGAATTTCATCACTCACATTTGGCGTAAATCAAATCTGAAAGAATACGCGGTTGAATCGGGAAAGATTTTCTGGACTCATGTTGGTGAAGGTTGCGTAATCAGGAGATCGTTCTTGAAAAAAATACTGTCTACTTTCTTTTTATCCATATCTGTGTCTTGGCTGGGGGGACTGCCAATCTCGTGGCCGCCGGCAGATATTGGAATTTTCCCCCTCTTCCTCCGCCATATGAGTACGGAAATATATTGATAAACAGGGTTTCCGGAAAAAACGGGGTAAAGCCTGTCTATTTTTCCCACTGGAGCCATAGGGTCAGATATACATGCCGGGTATGTCACTTTGAGCTGGATTTTGAATTTGAGGTGAACAAGACGGAAATCACGGAAGAGGACAACCGGAACGGCATATTTCTGTGGCACCTGCCATAATGGTAAGGAGGCATTTGCGCACACGCCGGAAAATTGTGCCAAGTGCCATACGGGGACCGTTTCTTTCGGAAGGGAAAAGTTCAGGGAACTGGCCGGCGACAATCCCGAAAGGCTTTTTGGTAACAAGATTGATTGGGACAAGGCCTTGAAGGGGAAACGAATCACTCCTTTATACAGTATCTTCAATAAGGAAGAGAAACCATTGGCATTCAAAAAGGATCTTGAGCTGGCAGCCACTTGGAATTATGTGCCGCCCGCAGTATTTCCCCCATGAGGCCCACACGCAATGGCTGGATTGTGCCAACTGTCATCCGGACATATTCAATATACAAAAGAAAACCACTAAGAATTTCGCAATGAAGTATATCCTTGAAAAGAAGTTCTGTGGGGTGTGCCATCTGAAAGTGGCATTTCCGTTAGACGATTGTGCAGGTTGCCATCCGGCAATGAGAGAGGGAAAAAAATGAGAAATAGTGGAAAGCTGGCACTGCGCAAACAGTTGTTGCTTTTTTGCTGATCATTTTCACCTCTGCCCTGGTCCACGGAGGATCATTGCAAGAAGAATTTGATCAGATATGCGTCTATACCCAGGATGCCGAAAGCCTTTCCCTGGACAAGCTCAAAGAACTACTGACAGAATGTGATCAACTGCGGAAAAAGATAGAGGACAGTGACGACGAGAAAAAGAAACTCTGTTGTTCAGGCTAAATAAATGCCACAATTTCTTTGTTTATATGATTGATCTCAAGCAGAGGGAACAACTCTAGGCATCCGCAATAAAACATATCATACCCAAAGCGATTCAGAGCTTCCAACTGATTAAGCTGCGTAAAATTCGAGGGCTTTGTTTGTCCTCTGGCGAAGGCCTGCAAATCATTGAAAGTCATCAGCTGGCAAAGTGGCCTTCTCTTTCACGTTCTCCCACAATACCCCGCCTTATCACTAGCTGTTACCATTCGTAATCATCCGGGATGGGGAATTCCGCATAGGGATCGTTGGTGATCCGGTTGATCGGCGTTCGTTTAGAACCAGCAAGGCCTCCGAGCGGCGATCCCTGATTTTGACAGCGGTTTCGGCCGGGACGATTTCGTATTTTTCGTCGACTTTTACTATCCCAAGGGCGCCGTTACTCAGCTGGTCGATGATTGCTTTGGGGAGATATATTTTCTTGATTTTATTTGAGTCGGAAAAGTGAAAGGCGATGTCACCCTTGCCCGTGTTCAGCCGGTTGCTGGCGACCAGTTGTTTGATCTGGGCGATAACTTCTTTTTCCCTTGCTACCAGGTCTCGCTGAGCGTTGCTTTGCCGGGATTGCTCCTTTTGGCGTTGTAGAGCCTGCTCAACCGCCTTCTCGACCGGAACATTGCCTTGGTTCCGGCGTTGTTCCTTCTGCTGTTTATGCTGATCGAGCTTGGCCTTGTTCACCTGTTTCTTGTTGACCAGGCCGGCCTTTAAAAATTTATCCTGAAAGGGATTAGCCATGTAAACTCGCTTCCGGTTGGTATCCGCCCGGTCATGCCCCGGAGCACTTTTTCTGAAATGACAAAAGAGCAGGATTGCCCAGCTTTCATTTTTCAGCGATTTTTTTCTTAATGCTTCTCTAGCATCCTTCGGCTGTTTCCTGAAGGACTTTTATGAAAATTTTATTCATCTCGGAAAGTTGCTAAGGTTCAATAGCGCTCCCCAGTTTTCGGCCGCCGAACAGGGCCAGTTCAAAGACCTTGAAGAAGCAGTCCACATCGACAAAGCCGATCTCCCTGAGCCATTGGCACTGCAAGTCCATTGGGGCCAGGATGTTTTCGGCCTTGTCCGGCCGGTTATAATAAGCATCGGCGATTTCCTGCCGCGATTTGGCCGGGTCCTTGGCCAGGTGAAAGCGGTGCAGATGGTCGATGAAATAATGGTCGAAGAGGTTCTCCACGGCCGGGGTAGGCGAGGCCACGTGTTCCAGGTTGAGGAAGACCCCGCCCTTGGCCAGCAGCGCGAAAATTTCCCCGTAAAGTGACCTTTTCCGCTGGTCCGGCTGGTGGTGGATGGCGAAGCCGGAAACCACGGCATCGACCGGGCCGTAACCGTCCAGGGTTTCGAGCCAGGCCCGGTTGGAGAAGTCGGCCTTGACTACGGCGGTTCGCTGCTTTTGCCCGAGCTGGGTCCGCACCGCTTCCAGCATGGGCTCGGAAAAGTCGGCGAAGACGAACTGCGCCTTCGGGAATAGCCCGAAGAGTGAGCGCCCCAGCGCCCCGTCGCCGCAGCCGAGATCAACGATAACCTTGGGATTCGGACACCAGGTCAGGAGGATGTGGGCGATTACCTCCAATTGCCGGCCGGCGTCTGGGATGGCACCCCGGACTCCCTGGAGAAAGGCGGTCGCCAGTTCACTGCTCTGCCATCTGCTTTGCATTTCCGGCATTAGTTCTTCTCCTGTCGCAGCTTGTTGCAGAACCGACCCGACTAGGTAGCATTGTTGCCGATCGTGGTTAGGTCGGTCTTGGGCTATTGTGGTGAGTCCAAGAAGTAATCTATTCCTTCCGGGCCTGGGAGTCCACTGGAGAATTCCTTGGCTTTGCGGCTGCCGGGCGATTGTGGCGATCGATCGCCTCCAGTACATAAGGAAGCAAATTATCAACGATCTTTTGGTAGCCGCTGGCAGTGGGATGGATACCGTCAGATTGGTTAAGGGTTGGTTCGCCGGCCACTCCGGCCAGAAAGAAAGGCATGAAGATCACCCCCTGGCGGTGGGCTACTTTGGGATAGAGGGCCGCGAAAGAAGTGGTGTAATCGACGCCGAGATTGCGGACCATCTCCATGCCGCAGAGGACTACGGTAATGTTATGTTGTTTGAAGGTGGCAACGATTTTCTCGAGGTTCTTTTCGATCAATTGCGGCTCTATGCCCCGGAGACCGTCATTGGCCCCGGTCTCAAGAATGACGATGTCGGGTTTAAAGGAGAGGATCCAGTTGGTCCGCTCCAGGGCGCCGCTACTGGTTTCCCCGCTGATCCCGGCATTGATCACCTGGTAGTTAAGCCCCCGTGCCGCCAGGCGCTCGGCCAGCCGGGCGGGATAAGCCTGATCTTCCGCCACCCCGAGCCCGGCGGTGAGGGAATCGCCCATCGCCACGATGGTGCCGCTGAACTTCTCGACAACCTCTGGCCGCGGCGGCTGTTCCTCCTGCCGCCGGTCGCAACCGCCTACCCCGGTCATCAGCAACAGAACCAGTACTATCGAGGTAAAAATTCGCATAATTCCTCTTATTCCATATCGCCTTGCAGATAGGCGGCCGGTTTCTGGCGAAGGATCTGGATTGAAGCCAGCCAGCCGCAGAGCGTAGTCAGCAGCAGCACCCCCCCGAGCATGGTCAGACTCAGGCTGATAAAAGGGTCATAGGCGATTTTCAGTTCCTGCCGGCAGATCTGCCAGGAGATCAGCTGGGCCAAGCAGCAGTGCGATCAGGCCGCTGCTTCCGCCGAGCAGCAGGTTTTCCAGAAAGAACATGCGCCGGATGAATCCGGTGGTGGCGCCGAGGATCTTGAAGAATACCGCCTCTTGGACCCGTTCGACCCGGGTGGCGGTGATCGAGCTGGCAATCAGGAGAACGCCGGCCAGGATCCCGAACAGGGACAGTAAACGGATAATGACCAGCAGCCGTTGCAGAACCCCGGCGATGATCGCTACAGTCGCACCGATGTCGATGACCGAAACATTGGGGAAACCGGAGACCATCCGGTCCTGCAGTGCGGCCACCTGATCGGGTGGTACCCGAACCCCGGTGAAATAGGTTTGCGGCGCCCGGCTCAGCACCTCTTTCGGAAAGACGAAGACGAAAAATGGTCGGGCCGGCCGGTCGAGCCTGCTGCGGATGGAGCTGACCGTGGCGGTCACCGGCATCCCCTGGATGTTGAAGGAGATGGTGTCGCCGACCCGGATATTGTTGCTTTCGGCCATATAATCTAGCACCGAGACCTGGGGCCCGACCAGGTCTGGCCGAAAGAGTTCCCGGCCCTGGCTGATGGTTTCGTCGTTTAGCAGTGTATCGCGCCAGGTGAGGCTGAATTCCCGACCCAGGTTGTCCCGATGTTTGCTCCTTTCCCGCTGGCGGTCGATCGGGACGCCGTTGATCTTTTCCACCCGGCCCCGAACCACCGGATAATAGACAGCAGGGTGGTCGAGCGTTTTCTTGAAATCGGCCAGTTGCGAAGGCTGAATGTCGATGAAGTAGAGATTGGGGGCGCCGGCGGGAAAAGAATCGATGAAGAGGGCGCTAAGGTTGTGCTCCACCAGAACGATAGTGAAGACCAAGACGCAGGAGGCGCTCAAGGTTGTGAGGATGGCACCGGTGGCGCCGCCCGGTCGAAACAGTCCCCGGACGGCCTGGCGCAGGAGCAGCGAGCGGCCGCGCAGGCGGTGGAGGCCCCGCAGTAGCGCCTTGGCCAGGAGAAAGCAGGTCAGGATCAGACCGCAGGCGCCGCCGATAAAATAAAGGCCGGTGCGTAACTCTTCCACCGCCTGCAGGACCAGGATGCTGAAGAAAGCAAGGATAGCGGTCAGGGAGATTGCCAGGGCCAAAGTGTCCCTTCCGGTCGGAGGCAGGCGGGCGAAGACTGTTGCCGGCCTGACTTTGCGCAGACGCAGTAGCGGCAGCAGACAGAAAACGGTAACCACCACCAGGCCGGTGGCCAGGGCTCGTAAAATGGAAGTCCAGGTGAGATAGAGCGCGGTCTGTCGAGGCAGGATGTTGCCGGCCAGTCGGAGCAACAGGTTCTCCAGTCCAAAGCCGAGAGCGAGTCCGGCCAGGGCGCCGCAAATCCCGACCCCCAGGACCAGCAGCAGATAGTTGGTAAAGACAAAGAGGCTGCGGGCTCCCAAGGTCCGCAGGATGGCGATGGTCCAGGTCCGGCCCCGGAGCAATGCGGTTACCGCTCTTTCCATGGCGATCCCGGCCAGCAGTAGGGTAAAGATGGCAATCAGACTGAGAAAGAAGGTGAAGTTGTCGTAAAAGCGCTTGAGCCGGGATTGGGCACTCCGATAAGTGGCGACCTGTTCGCCTTCCTGATTGGCCAGACTGCTCAATTGATCGGCGATTTTCTGTAGATCACTCTCCCGGTTTACCTTGAGCAACAGGGAGTATTCGACCCGGCTACCCTGCTCGAGGAGATCAAGGGCCGGGAGATCGGCGGCGGCGACAAAGATCCTCGGCCCCAGGGAAAAGAAATCCATGGGGCGATCCGATTCGCGGATCACCACATCGCGGATCACCAGCGTGGCCCGGCCCAAACGAAGTTTATCGCCCACCTTCAGGTGCAAACGGTCGAGCAGTGATTTTTCCACCAGGACAGAGCCTGGTTGCAGCTGCTCGGCAAAAGGGCGACCCGAAGAAAGTTCCACCTTACCGTAAAAGGGGTAGCCCGGCTCCACCGCCTTGATCTGGGCCAGTAAACTCTCCCGCCGATCGGCCGGTCGGACCATTGAGTAAAAGAGATAGACCCTAGCCGCCTTTACTCGGCCATGACGCCGCAGCTGATCAACCCGGTCTTGCAAAGGTGGTGAAATAGGGTGGTGGGCACGGATGACGATATCGGCGGCGCTGAGACTTCTGGCGTCCTGCCTTAGGGCCCGATTGATGCTGGCGGAGAGACCCTGTTCAGCCACCAGGGAGACTATGGCCAGAACCACGCAGAGCAGAAAGAGCACGGCCTGCGGTCCCAGGGCCGCCACCTCCCGGATGATCAGACGCGGATGGAGCAATATGGCTTTGTTATCCGGCGGGGCGGGGATCATCATGGCAAACTATAGCGGCCGGTCGCGTCCGCCTGCATTTCGGTGTCTCCGGTCACATGTTATCCCTGTTGTTGTGGTTTCGGCTCGGATTTGTTCGCAAGGCCAAGCTCGCTTTCAATCCGGCCGTCCTTAAGATGCAGAATCCGGTCCGCCAGTCTGGCGATCTCCCGACTGTGGGTGACCAACATCAGGGCGCTGTTCTCTTCACGGCGCAGGGTAAGGAGCAGGTCTAGAACCGCCTCGCCGCTGGCGGTATCTAGGTTGCCGGTAGGTTCGTCGGCGAAGATCAGCCGCGGCCGATTGATCAGGGCTCGACAGATGGCGACTCGCTGTTTTTCGCCGCCCGAGAGTTGGGCCGGATAGTTGTGGCGTCGTTCCAGGAGCTCGACCCGCTCCAGCAGTTCCTGGCCGCGGCGGGCCGCCTCGGGGTCGCCACGAAGTTCCGCCGGCAAAGTGACATTTTCCAGGGCGGTTAGCGAAGGCACCAGATGGAAGGATTGGAAGATGAAGCCGAAGGTCCGGTTACGCACCGGGGCCAGGTCATCCTCGCTCAGGTCGGTGATGTCGGCGGAGTCGATCAGCACCCGGCCGGCTGTCGGACGGTCCAAGCCGGAGAGTAGAGTGAGCAGGGTGGTCTTGCCGCTGCCGCTGCGCCCGTTGATCACCAGGAACTCGCCGGCGGCCACCTTGAAGGAGACGCGGTCAAGCACCGGAATTTCCCGGGTGCCGATAAAAAAGGTCTTGGAAAGCTCCCTGGCCTCCAGAATCATATCGCCAGGCGGAGCCGATTCGCTCTTTTTCTCTCCAAAGTAGTCCATACCGGCAACCGTACCATGTAAAAGGGCGTCATGTCACACCCGAGAATCCCGAAATATTCGCGGGCAGATCAGCTGGGTCGGGCTTCCTGCTTCAGCAGGCAGCAGGAGATTCGGTGGCGCGGGCGCCCCTGGTTGTCGTAATCGATATTGCCGGGTTGCAGCAACCGGTTCATCACGCAGCCTTCAGCGATGTCGAGCTGGAAAAAGCCTTCCTCGGTCAGACCTGTCCTTTTTACCAGTTGCCCGTCCCTGATCTCCAGGGAATGAATCGGGTAGTCCTCGCCCAGAGGGCAGCAATAAACCCGACCGTTGGGGAAGATGAAGTAGTTTTCCGCCACCCGACCGGCGCAGGTGAACTCCTCGCCCCGGTCCAGGAAGACCTTGGGGAAGATGGTGTGCAGCCCCAGAGACGCCGCCCTTTGAGCCACCGGCGGCACTACGGCCAGCCACTCCTCGGGCGTGAGCTGTAGTTCGTCGCCGGGGCCGGCCGATTTGCCGCGCAGGCCGATAACCTGGATAAAAAAACGGCTTACCCCGAGACTTACCAGCAGCTCCGGCATTTTCTCCAGATGATTCAGATTCAAACGGCTCACCGTGCAAATGACGCTTACCTTAAAGCCCAGTGCCACCGCTTTCTTCAGGTTGGCGGTACAGATTTCGAAGACCCCTTCACCCCGCAGGGGATCGTTGACTTCGGGGTTTGGGCCGTCCAGGCTGAAACTTAAAACCGCCTCCTCCGGGCTGATCTTCTCCAGTAAATTGTGATAGAGATAGCCGTTGGTGTCGATGGTGACCGAATTGTAGCCTAGCGCCCGGGCGGTCTTCACACCGTAAGCCAGATCCGGATGCAGGGTCGGCTCACCGCCCAGGAAAATCAGATTGGTTTCCCGCGCCGGATCGGCGAAAAGCTTGAGCCAATCCTCCATGGTCCGCCGATCCACCATCTGCCTGCCGTGCTGCTCTGGGTTGATGTAGCAGTGACGGCAGGAGAGGTTGCAGGCGGTAAGAAGGTGGAAGAAGACGTTGCGCTCCTCGGGTCGGAAGTGGACGGTGCGGATAGCTGGATGGGTCATGATTGTTTTTCTTTGGTTTTATTTGATTAGGTTCTGGGCTGTGATGATTTGTTTGTTCATTCGTTTCTGTGGTGCTCGGCCAGGTGAAATGGCAAACAAATAAGTGGAATGGCTTTCCAATTAAGGAAAACGCAGTTATCAATCCTGGGACAGAGTGTACTCAGCTAAAAAACTGTTGCGCCAGTAATCGGTTTCCGGGTTGGCGAAATATGCCTTGAACAGGGCCAGGCTTTCGGCCCGACCCAGATGCGGTACCACCTCCACCTGCATCTCCCGGTAGAGGGGTGGGAGCGTGGCCAGCTCCAGGCCGGTGCCGCCGCCCATGGCGTCTTCATAAGCGTAGACGAAGCGGCGCACCCCGTTTAACAACATAGTGGAGTAGCACATCAGACAGGGTTCCATGGTCGAGTAGATCGTGAGGCCGGCCGGAACTGTACCGGGTTCACGGTTAAGTAAGTCGCGGAGGGCCAGAACTTCGGCATGGTCGATCTCGTTCACTGCCTCACGGCTGTGGGCCCGGCGCCCGTCGGCGACAATTTCGCCGCCCGCGACCAGTACGCAGCCTACCGGGAACTCGCCGGCGGCCAAGGCCTGGCGGGCCTGAGCCAGGGCGGCCGCCATGAAGTTCTCATCATTATTGGTGGTCACGGTTAATGGTCCCTCAAATTTCTTAATCGGACGCGGGCAGTTCCGGGTGGAATAGATGGACATCGCGCTGCGGGAAGGGGATGGTGATCTCGTTTTCCCTGAAGGCTTGATAGATGGTCTTGAGAATATTATGGATCACCAAACCCTTGCGGGAAGGATCGTCGACCCAGCAGAGCAGTTCGAAGTTTACCGAGGAGTCGCCGAAGGCCCGCATTCGCACCCGGGCTTCCGGTTCCCGCGAAACGTCGGGGTTGGCGAGGGCCACCTTCAGCAGCACTTGCTCGACCAGGTCCAAGTCGCTGCCGTAGGCCACTCCCAGCGGAACCCGGATCCGAAAGCGCGGTACCGGAGCGCTTTCGTTGATTATTTTGGAGTTGGCGATCAGCGAGTTGGGGATGGTAACCATCACGTCGTCGCGGGTCTTGATCCTGGTCGAGCGGATGCCGATTTCCATCACCTCACCCCGCTCGCCGCTGTCGAGGACGATGTAGTCTCCCAGCTTGAAGGTCTTGTCCATGAAGACACTGACCCCCCCGAAGAAGTTGGCCAGAGTGTCCTTGGCGGCCAGGGCCACTGCAATACCGGCGATGCCGGCCGAGGCGAAGAGTGGAGTCAGATCGATCTTCCAGATGGTCAGAAGCCAGAGCACGCCGGTAGCAATGATAACCACCCTGATCACGTTTTTCATCAGCAAGACCACATCCTTGCCGATTTTCTCATGCTCCGCCGGACCGCCCAGAGTTCGGCGAGCCAGCCAGTTGAAGACTCTGGTGGCGGTATAGGTCCAGATCACCAGGATCATGGTTTTGGTCAGGGATGGCAGTACTGTCTGCCAGGGTTCGATAAGTTGCCCGACCAGGAGGGCATGGGCGACTCCCAGCCAGAAGATGGTCCAGCAGATCGGCCCGTGCAGGAAATCAAGCAGTTCATCGTCCATGGTCATGCTGGTCCGTGCCGCGACTCTGCGTAGAACCCGGTCGATGAAGAGATCGGCCACCTTCATCAGGGCGATATAAGAGACCAGAATCGCGAAACGGTGCAAATAGGGATGACGCTGAAAAATTTCCAGCAGTTCGGGGAAGGCGGGCAAAGACATGGCGGTTCTCTCCGGCATGAAAACGTTCAAGGATTTTGCTGGATATCATAGCAGTAAGAGGAATTTTCCGCACCCACATTGCGGTTTTTTCCGGCAGGCGCGGTAGTGCAGATCGGGCACGGCGCCAGTCCGCTGAAAGCCACCTTGAAAACGCCGGGGAAATGGGGTAGTAAAATGAACCGGGTACGACGAACTACCGGTGTGTGAGAAGAGGCGGAGGACGGCCCGATGAACACCAGAGAGAAGCAGGAGAAGCTGGAGCGCGAGACCCTTTCGCCCTATGCCTGTCTGAGCGCCGAATCGCGGGGCAGGATGAGGGTGGAGGAGGACTGTCAGTTACGTACTGCCTTTCAGCGGGATCGAGACCGTATCGTCTACTGTCGGGCCTTTCGGAACCTGAAGCACAAAACTCAGGTTTTCCTGGCCCCCACCGGCGATCATTGCCGGACCCGCCTGACCCATACCCTTGAGGTTTCGGCCATCGGCCGGACCATGGCCCGGGCTCTGGACCTGAACGAGGATATGGTGGAGGCCATCGCCCTGGGGCACGATCTGGGCCATACCCCCTTCGGCCATGCCGGCGAGACTGTGTTGAACGAACTGATGCCGGGCGGATTTTCCCATTATCGCCAGTCCTTGCGGGTGGTCGACGTACTGGAGAACCACGGCGACGGTCTCAATCTAACCTATGAAGTGCGAGACGGAATCGCCAAGCACTCTAAAGGATACGGTGAGGTGATCCCGGTCGGTAGTCACGGTCTGCCCGAAACGGCGGAAGGGTGTTTGACGCGGTATGCCGATATAATCGCCTATCTGGGCCATGATTTGGATGACGCCATCCAAAGCTCCGTTATCAGGGAGGAGGATATCCCGGAGAATTGCCAGCAGATCCTGGGTCGTACGCATTCTCATCGGATCATGACCATGATCGAAGGGGTAATTTCCCATACTGGCTCGGCGCCGGATGGCGATCAGACCCAACTGGCCTTTGCGGTGGCTCCGCGAGTGAGTGACGCCATGCAACAGTTGCGACAGTTTCTATTTAACCGGGTATACCGATCGCCCCAAGTTCATAATGAATTTGTCAAAGCCCGGAAGATGCTGCGGGACATCTTTCGATACTGCCTGGAGAATCGTGAATTCTTCGAAGAAGAAACCGGTGGTCTGCTGCAAAGTGCCTCCCTGGAAAGGAGAGTCTGCGATTACATCGCCAGTATGTCCGACCGGCAGGCCCAGAATCTTTATCGACGATTATTTGTTCCCGAGACCTGATGCCGTCGCTAAATTGAAATTAATACCTTAGGAGTAACGCGTGTCCGAAGAAGAAAAATTCGTGCCGCCGGAAGTGGCCCGGAGACTGATCAGTGAGATTGTCGACGAAGAGCATTTGCATGAGCCAAACCGGCGGATCCTTACGGTTTATGGACCCAAGGGTCAGGAGCTTTGCTGGTTCGATACCGAGGATGTGATGAAGGAAATCGGTGTTTCCAAGGAGAACGACAAAGCCAAGGAAGCGGCGGTCGAGTATGTCTTCAACCATCTACCGGTCTGGGCGGTGGAAGCGCTGCTCAAGGAGATGGAAAAGAAGTAACTGGTTTCCTCAGAAAAAGGCCGTATCCGACCGGGAACTAAATTTCTACTCCCGGCGGCATGGGCGGGACTTGTTCTCCGCCCAGCAGGTAGCCGCCATCCAGGCGGATGGTCGCTCCGGTCAGGTAATCGGCCCCGGTCAGCAGGAAATGTACTGTCTTAAGTATATCCTCGTTCCTGCCGCTACGGCCCAGCAGGGTGTGATCTATAATGGCCTGCTGTTGGGCGGTGGTGAGCAAATTCCAGCCCCTGGTTCCTTGGGCGTGCCTGGTCTCGAAGAAACCCAACATCAGTTCATTGACCCGCACCTCTGGGGCGCCTGACCGGGCCCAGCTTTCGGTCAGCAAACCGATACCCCGGTTGGCGGCGCTGTAACCGTCATTGAAGATCAGTCCGGCTGGCCCGGAGCGTCCGACCAGGCCGGCGATGGAGGAGATGTTGATCACAGTTCCGGAGCCGGATTTTTTCAAAAGCGGTAGGGCGTGATGGAAAACCCATCTTTTGGCTTTCAGAGTGGTTTCCAGTTCCAGATCCCACTGTTCCGAGCTGTATTCACCGTGCACCACCGGCATGCCGCCCCGTTCGATGTTATTGATCAGGATGTCGAGGCGGTTATGTTTTCTTTGGATTCGGGCAATAAGTGCAGCGACGGCTTCCGGGTCACGTAAATTGGTTTCGACCGCCAGGTGGTCAGTCCCCAGGGCGGTAAGTTCCCGGACCAGGCTGGCGGATTCTTCCGGCCAATCCCAGTAAGTGGTTGCCACCGACACACCCAGCCTGGCCAGAAAAAAGCAGATCTCCCGTCCAAGGCCTTTGGCGCCACCGAGGACCAGGGCGACTTTTCCGGCAAGTTCCATGTTATATCCTTAGAAAGCGAGCAGGTTGTATCTCTGGTAATCATTGCAGCCAGGGGCGGCGGGAGATGAATCAGGCGTTGATATCGGCTTCCACTTTCAGCAGCAGCTTCCGGCCGGGATAAATCAGATCCCCTTCGATGCTGTTCCAGCGTCTGATATTTTCCGGTGTAGTCTGGAATTTCTGGCCGATGGTCCAGAGGGTATCGCCGCCCTGTACCTGGTAGTAAGTGAGGTGACCCTCCTGGTCGGAATCATCGTCGACGGACAAAGGATCATTGTCAATCCCGGGATTGCCTAGGGACGCGGTAGCCAGCGGAGCAACGTTGCCGATCCGGGACGAGTTAGCCAGCCCGGTCTGATCCTGTAGATAGAAAGACAGGGTCTGGCCGGCCCGAATCCGATTCAAATTATCCAGACCGTTCCAGGCAGCGATCATGGTCATCGGCACGTTATAGCGCCGGGCCAGCTCGGAGATGGACTCGCCTGGGAGGACTTTGTGCCGGACCAGATTTTCCGGGGACATATCGGCGGGCCCAATGCCGGCCACGGCCACATTTTTATCCAGGAGTTTGTAGGAGGTGGTTTTATACGGGATGCGTAATCGTTGTCCTGCCATTAGGTTGGCGGTGCGCAGGTTATTGGCCTTGAGCAGGGTCTTTTTGTTGATATTATACTTGTTGCAAATCCTGGTAACGGTTTCGCCTTTTCTGACCACATGGCTCTTGTAACCGGTGGTAACGGTGGCTGCCACGCGCCGGAGATTCCGGACGATCTGCTCAGACTTGCCAACCGGTACCCGGAGTTGGCAATATTTCTTGTCGGGCGGGGTGATGCCCCGGCGTAATTGGCGGTTCAGGTCATGAATTTCCTCAAGAGGGGTGTCGGAGGCCAGGGCCACGGCCTGCAATGGCGTCCACTTCGGCACCTTGACGGTTTCAAAGGCCAGCGGCTCTTCGTATTCGATTTCATCGAAACCATAGGCGGCCGGGTTTTTGGCAATGATGATGGCGGCGATCAGTTTGGGGACGTAATATTTTGTCTCTTTTTTCAGGTGCTTACTTTTGGCCAGATCCCAAAAGTCGTTGGAACCGGTTTTTCGGATAGCCGAACGGACCTTGCCTCCTCCAGCATTGTAAGCCGCCACGGCTAGAGGCCAGGAATGGAATTCCTCGTAGAGATCCGAGAGGAAATGGATTGCTGCTCTGGTGGATTTGATCGGGTCCCGACGTTCGTCGATATAGTCGCTAATCTTCAGTCCGTAGAGTTTGCCGGTGCCCCGCATGAACTGCCATGGACCTACCGCCTGAGCCCGAGAGTAGGCGGTAAGGCGGAAGCCGCTCTCGATCATCGGCAGGTAGCATAGATCAAGGGGCAGACCGGCCTCGGTCAGTTCCTGCTGGATCATCGGCAAATAACGACCGGAGCGGGCCAACCAGCGGCCGAATGTTCCCCTTTGGCTGTTCTGGTATTGATCGAGGAAAAATTCGACCTGCTCGTTGATAATGATGGGAAAATCGTAGCTGATATCTGGTTCGCTGACATCGGCCAGTTCTTCGATGTTATCGGTATTGGCGGTTTCGCTTTCCAGCGAACCGAATTCATTTGGCCCGGGCAGAGGAATTTCTTCGGCACTCAAGGGCTCCAGTTCACCCGCAAAACTCTGATCGAGGAGGTCATCGTCTTGGAAGTTGGCCAGAGTTTCCAGGTTGGCGAGCGTGTCTTCTCGACCCTCGGCACAGGCAGTTGGTGGAGGTGGAGCGACAGTTGCCAGATCGGTTCCGGTGGGCGCTGAGGACTGAAGTCCTGGGGCGCAAGCCCAAAACGGCAGCAGCAGGAGAAGCAGTAGCCATTCGAAATATCGGATGCGGCAACTGCGGGATCGGATTTTGTAGCGTTTGATAACCATGACTTTTTATAACAGTAATCAATGATAAGCGCTAAGATTTTCCACAACATTCCCCGCCGCCATCGCAGCCGTGATTACTGTTTGCCTCCCGGTTTCAGGACTTTTGTGCCGTTCCACCCCACGAGACCGAAGCGAAAATTAAGTCTGGATAATTATTACCGCACCTTGCCGTATTAATCGGGAAACATTATGTTACGACTTGATTTTGCAAGGAAAATTGGGGTATTATGACATGTTGGGTCCCAGCCGACGGGAAACTATTGCTTTTGACGAGTTGCCCCGAGAATTTCGTGAGAGGTTTGCGTTGATTAGAGACAGCGGGTTGAACATTCTGGGGAGATTTACGCAGTTACTTGAAGGAAGATTTTTTTGATCCGTCAAGCCAAGAAAACTATAGATTCGCCGCCGGTTACAGGGGAGAGTTATTAACCGAAAAAGGCTTGGGGCGAGGTGTGAAAAATTACCGCCACCCAGCCAATTCGGCCGGCTTCTCAACTCTGGAGCCTGGCCGAACTAATCAGAAATTACCGGAATGTTCAAAAGACTTTTTTCTCTGCTGTTGATATTGGGGCTGGTCGTTGGGGCGGCCAGCGTCGGTTTCTATTTCTGGTTGGTGGTTCTGGAGCCGGGTGATGAGATCCTCCAAAGCAATATCGAAAAAATCCTGGCGATGGAAAGCCCGGTCTACTATCGGGACGGAATCCAGAAGATCGGGGTTTTCTTTGAGACGGCCCATCGGCAGTATGTCCCTTACGAGCAAATCCCCAAGGATTTCGTCAATAGCATAGTCGCCTCCGAAGACCAGAATTTTTTTTCCCATCACGGCTTTGATTTTCTCGGGGTTTTGCGGGCCATGGCCGCTAACATCAGGGCCGGGAGGGTGGTTCAGGGCGGCAGCACCATCACCCAGCAGACCGCCAAAAATTTGTTTAAGCGCAAGGATCGCTCCCTGCTTTCCAAGCTCAAAGAACTGCTTTTCGCCCTGCGTTTGGAATATCACTATCCCAAGGAAAAGATCCTGGAGTTCTATGCCAACCAGTTTTATGTCAGCGGCAACGGCCGGGGCCTTGGGGTGGCAAGTCGCTATTATTTCGACAAGGATGTTTCCGAACTGAATCTGCTTGAGTGCGCTTTCATCGCCGGCAGTGTCAAGCGTCCCAATTATTATAATCCTTTCATCAAGACCGAGGAAAGCGACAAAGCCGCTGCCCGGGAACGGGCCAGGCTCCGGGTTAAATATGTCCTGGGGCAGATGTACCGCAATGGCATGATCAGCGCCGATCAGCATGACCGTTTCGTCGGGCAGCCCGTGCCCTTCAAGCAGGGTAAGATGTATTTTTCCCTGAATACCATAATGGATCTGGTCAAGGAGGCCTTGAGCGAGCCGGAAATTGAGGAGGCCTTTCGGGATCACGGGATCGACAACGTCGCCACTTCCGGGGTCAGGGTTTTTACCAGTGTGGAGAAGGACTTGCAGGAAGATAGCCTGAAGATTCTCCGTAAGGAGCTGTCACGTCTGGGTACCCGGTTGCAGGGTTATAATCGAGACGAGATCCAGCAAGCTTATCTGAAGCTTGACCGGGATGACAGAGGGCGCGATTTTAGCCCCGGCACCTTTCATTTCGGGCGAATCAAGGAGATCATTCCGGGATTGGAGCCGAAGGTGACGGTTGCACTGGTTGGAGCCCCGGAGACGACGACGGCGAGCATCGACGAAAGAGGCTTGATGAACCTGCTGGCTCCCTTGGTCAAATACGAAAAACAGCTTTGGTCCGAGGCCGGCAAAGAGGATCTGCCCTTGCTGGTGAAACGATTAAGGGTAGGGGATCTGGTTTACGCTAGTGTTCGGGAGTTGCAGAAGGGCGATAATGCGGGACTGGTCCTTGATCTGGAAAAATATCCCGAAGTCCAGGGGGCGATTTTAGCCTTGAGGGATGGGATGATCAGTGCCATGGTCGGCGGCATGGAAAACCGTTTTTACAACAGGGCTATTTCCGCCCGGCGCCCCATGGGTTCGGTGGTCAAACCCATGGTCTATTCCGCCGCTATACAACTTGGATGGAACAGCCTCGATGCTCTGAATAACGAACGGGATGTCTTCGTCTACCAGAACCGGCCTTACTTTCCGCGGCCGGATCACAAGAGCCCATTTAAGGAAGTTTCCATGTCCTGGGCCGGGGTGCATTCCGAAAACGTAGCAACAGTCTGGCTTCTATACCACCTGTGTGATCGGATGCCGCCGGCGCAATTCCGGGAAGTAATCGAATATCTTGGCCTGAATCGCTTGGATGGTGAATCGGCTGCGGCCTACCGCCGGAGGATTCGTGACGGTTTGGGAATTCAGGTCGATGACAGCACCTTACGGGAAGTGGCATTCACCCGCGCCGTGACCGAATTGGAGCCGGACCTGATTTTTGCCGGGCGCCTGGCGGAATACGAGACGATCAGCAAGTTGCATTATGGAACCGGCTTCGACCAGTATCTAACCCGGATCGACAGCGACCTGGGTTTGGAAACAGAAGAAGAGGGAGCAGATGTCGAAGGGCCGGTAGAAAAGGATCGGGATTACCTGAAACGAGAGAATGAAGCGGAACTCCGTAAGAATGTGCTGCGGCGCAACTATCTCAGGCTCATGAAGATCAGGCCCGAGCTGGACGATTTGCGCGATCTGGTCGACCGTGAAGATCAGCATGATAAGCCTACCTATCTGTATCAGGATCGGAAGAACGGTAGATATCTTTTTCTGGGACCGCCGGAAGAGATGACCCCCGAGGAAATTGGCGCCCAGGAGCCGAAGGCGATTGACAAGACCGTGGGGCAGCCCCAGGGGGTAAAATCAGAGTTGCCGCCAGTGTCGGAGGATTGGCGCCCCTTGGGTTGGATGGAACTGTGGGAACTACTGGCGGGGATGGATTTTTCGGAGGAAGAGTCATTTTGGGGCGGGGTATTGATCGACAACCAACTGGCGGCGGATACCATTGATTTACTCACCGATGCGGTCGAAAGAAAGTATCGGAAACTGCGGGAACTGGATCCCTACAGTCCCGAAATTTTAACCGAAGTCCGGGACTTCAAGGTAATGGTCGGCCTAAAATACATTATCGGTCTCTGCCGGGAGATGGGTATTGAGAGCAAGCTCGACCCGGTCCTCTCTTTTCCGTTGGGTTCCAATGTCCTCAGTTTGCTAGAGGTGGCGAGAGCCTACGAGGGTATGCTGACCGGAAGTGTAATGTTGAACGGCGGGGAGAGTCGACCCGGATTGGCGATCATTGAAGCCATTGAAGGAAGTGACGGTGAGGTGATTTATAGTTCGAAGCGGTCGGCCAGGAAGATTTTGGCCCCGGAAACCTCCCTGGAGATAACCGACATTCTGCATCAGGTGGTCAAACACGGTACCGGACGATACGCCGACCGGAATGTCCGGCTGCATAGCGCTGATCAGGCTCGCAATCGGCAACTCTCCGAACTGGCGATGCACGTGCCGGTGGTTGGTAAAACCGGCACCGCCAACCGTTTTACCAATGCCGCTTTTGCCGGTGGAATCCCGGGTTTGCAACCCGGTGGCTTTTTCTCCTTCCCGGATGGATATGTTTTGACAAGTTACGTAGGTTATGATGATAATATGCCGATGGTCAGAAACACCACCCATATTACCGGGGCCGCCGGTGCTCTGCCGATCTGGACCGAAGTAGCTAACCAAATTCTTCTGGACAAAGATTACGCTGCCGGCATCGATCTGGAAGACCTCTCTTTTTCGGGAATCTCCGAGTTTCCTCTTTATTATCCCGCTCTGGGCCAAGTGCAGGTAAGGATTGATCCGGAGCGTGGCGGTCTGCCAGTAGGTGATGAAGCCGGTGGTGTAGACATCCTCTCTTTCGGGGAATTCATTGACGCCGGGCAGATCAAGCCAGCCAGATTCTTTCGCCCCTACTGGCAGGTGGAGGGTAACTAATGATGTTCAAGCGATACCGGGCTCTTTTTTTCGCCCTGATTCCTGTTTTGTTGGTTGGCGGTTGCGCCACCGGTAAAATTGCCGTGCCCCCACCGCCCGAATCCAGCCCGGCGAGAGTTGATCGGCCGGTTTTCCCGGCTTCTGGCACGAAGCCTCTCCCTAAAGAGTCACAAACAGAAGTGACCCCGCTGCCGTCGAATGGGCCCGCTTCTGTGGCTGGGGGTGAAGTGGCTTCGACCGCAGTCACTTCTAGCGATGAAGGTCCGCCTCTGGTGCAGGTTGAACGATACCTGCGACTGCCCGCAGTTTCTCATGTGGATCGCCGCATGTCGCTCTATGGCGAAAAGCTGTCACGTTGGGAGACCCTGGCTGAGCAGACCATGGATCTGGGATTGCTGGAGAGGCGTCCCGCTAAATGGTCGGAATGCTTCGCCGACGTTGAAAACCTGTTTCAAGGCTACAGCCGCTTATTGGAGGAGGTTCTCAAGCAGGATATTTCGACAGCACGGGAAGAAGAACTTGGCGTTGATCCCTGGCAACTCTATTACGATGATATCGGTTTTCTGGAGGGCGGATGCGAGCAGGTATTCCTGACCACTTCGGCCTTGGTGACCGGCTGGGATAAACGTTACACGCCGGCCCGGGCTCAGGAGAGCGAAGCCATTGTAGGACAATACGTCAATCAGGGACTCAACGAGGAAGCCATTCTGGCCTTCAAAAACCTGAAGAGTGTTTATCCTGATCGGGAACTCAAGGAAGAAACCAGGAAGATGTACGGCCTGGCCCTGCTCAAAACAGGCCAACTGGATAGAGCGGGACAAGAATTAAGCAAGGCCCTGGAAGCCATGCCTCCTTCACCGGAAAGACGGAGATTGCGCCGCTTGGTCGCCGATTTGTTCCTGGCCTCGGGGCATTTGGATGAGGCTTATGCCAACTATAGGCAACTTGCCGAATATTACGTGTCCGGTAAAGGTGACGACCGTTGGGTCGCCGACCAATTGGCCCTCCTGGGGCTGCCTGATTTAAAGGATGCCCCTGAGTTGCCCCTTTATCTTGAAGTTCTTCAGGACTTTATTCGATTTAACGGCCGAAAAATCCCGGAGGGCATGAAAGACAAGGTGGAAAAGCTGGAAGAGGCTTACCCGGCCAGCCCTTTGACGGCCAGAGCCCGGCAGATGTTTGGCCAAATCGAGGATTCCCTCCGGGAATGGCTCAAGAGCGAAATGAATCAGGTGGATCTCTACTTGGCGTCACATGATTTCGCCCCGGCCAAGGCGCAGCTCGAACGTTTGCTGGGCGACAATCTGGAGCCGCTTTCCTTGGAGCTGGTCCAGCGGACTATGGACAACGTAGTTCAAGCGGAAAGTCAATACATCCTTAAACAACGGCTGCTGGAGGCCCAGAGTCAGGCGGAGAAGTGGGATCGGGCGGTTAATCTGCTTGATTCCGGTAAGTATGACCAAGCCATTGATGTATTTACCTCTCTGTTCAATACCGACTACGATGTGCCGGCACGGGAAAAGATCAAGCAGGCCACTGAAGCGGCTGCCACCCAGCTGCGCCACCAGGCCGCCAACTTGTTTGTCAGGGCGCGTAAGAGTGCCGACTACGATGAAAAAAAGAAGTACTTTGAAGAGTCTTGGTCTCTCCTGAATAAAATCGTCACCCGTTATCCTGAAGTTGGGATCATCGAGAAAACCAGACAGAATCTGGCCTTGATCGAGCAGCAGATCGAGCAGTTCGATCCTGATTTGTTGCGCAATTTGAAAAATGTAAATGTCGTTTCCGCCTATGGGTCAGACGCTGTAACGGCTATGCCTTCCGAAGATTTTCGTTAATTTTTTCGCGGCCGGATGCTTGCCAGGTCGGCCCTTCCTGGTAAATAGTTCTCCATATTTGCTCTATTCCTCCTTGGCTTCTTGAAATACCGCTTGCCAGCTAAGCCATATGCCGAGGTAAACTGGTTTAGGTGGAAATCCATAAGGTCGGATCGGCTGGATCGGCCAGAGGGCTGAAAGAGTTCGGCTTCTCGAGTTGGTCCTCTGGTCATGGGCAAGGAGGTATTAGTAATGGATCACTTGTGGCAAAGGGAGATCTATGAAACCTTGGCGGATGTTTTCGAGATAGTTTTCCTAATTCCGATTGAACCACTGGATGGTGCTGCGCCTCCGCGCGAGATGTGGCAAAGCAAGCGGGATTATCTGGAAATCAGGGTAGATCTGCTGCAGGGTGATAACGCTCCGGCCTACTTTTTTTTCCCAACCGGATTGGTCAAGGATATCGCCGGCAACTTCCTTGGACTGGATGTCGGTACGCTTGACCAGGGCGGTCTTGACGCCGCCGGTAGTATTGCTGCACGCATGACTATCGGCGGACTGCTTGGCCGTATCGACCCGGAAGCCATAATCCGAGTGGGAGAACCGCAGGTCAGGGCCATTGACACCTTTACCCCGGGTCGGCTATATGAAGCCCCGGGAGCTTGGGTCTACAGGACTGGGCATGGTTTTCTCTGGGTGGACCTGGGATGGGTTGGGACGACAGAGCATCATTGAAGATATCGCGGGATCTTCTAGAATGATGGTCTGAAACTTTGTTGTGTACCATTGACAGTTGAATAGGACTTGTGGTTGATTGCTGGATATGACATTGATGATTTTTTACGGTTGTGGTTATTGAAGTAAAATCACTCTATCTGGTGGTGTATCTGGGGTGACATACTATATGGGGCGTGGTTTGGTCCCGGTAGTTCTTGATTACCATCATGATATCAGTAAGATAAGATGTGTGTAATGAAAATAATCCTTGCTTTTTGTTGCTGGATTGATCATTAAGTTGAATATCTTCAATCCTTGAATCGGTTTTTTTGAATTGCAGCATCCTAACCGTTGTACAACTCTGCTGAGCCGAGTTTTGTGGTAGTATATATCAGTGCTGGATAATACTGGATGACTTTAACGACAAAAACTTTCATAGCCTTGGGACTGTTGCCCGTTTTGCTCTTGGCCTGCCTCGGTCAATTCTCACCGGTTGTTGCCGCTTCCCGATCTAATCACCTTCCAAATCTACTTAATTCCCGGCATAAATTCCTGCCGGAAAATGATAATGGTCACGGCAGTGCTCTCAATGCTCAGCCTGGGGCGGTAACGCTTTTTCCGCCCAGTGATGTCAAGCAGCGTCCGGATCTGCGGGTCTATAGGAAGAATGCTCTTTCCGAGGAAGATCTGCGGCGTCGACTTTCTTCTCGGAGTGTGATTTTGATGGATGGCTTGACCGGCCAGGTAATCTACGAGCAGTCGCCGGACCATCCTGCCCAGCCGGCCAGTACCATCAAGGTTCTCACCGGATTGATCGCCATTCAGACTTTGCAGGACCGGGACTTGGTTCCGGTAAGCCGTCGGGCGGCGAACATGCCGCGTTCGAAAGTCTATCTGCAGCGGAGCAAGTCATATCAGGCCGATGACCTGATTAACGCCGTGCTGCTTTCTTCAGCCAATGACGCCAGTGTCGCCCTAGCCGAGAAAATTGCCGGCTCGGAAAAGGTGTTTTCAAAACTAATGACCCACAAGGCCCGCGCCTGGGGGGCGACCAACACCATTTGCATGACGGCCACCGGCCTGACTGCCCGCGGCCAGCAAACCACGGCCAGGGATCTGGCTGTACTTTTCAATCGAGCCATGGAAAATGAAGAATTTGCCATGCGGGTTGGGCGGAGTAAGGTGAAAACCGGCTTCGGCAAAATCCTCCGCAATCACAACAAAGCACTTTGGGAAATCGACGGGACCGAAGGTGGCAAAACCGGTTATACCAGAGCTGCCCGGCAGACTTATGTCGGCAAGTTCAAACGAGGCGATGATGAAATGGTTCTGGCCCTTTTGGGCAGTGAAACCATGTGGGACGATATCAAGAATTTGGTCGATTACGGGTTCGAGGCCATGAATGCCAGCGATGACAACCGTAGCGCCGGCAATGTTACGGAAAACAAGCCCTCGATCCTGGCGCCGGTAAGCTTGGATTCCGGTTATACGCTGCAGGTTTTATCCGACTTTAAAAAGGCTTCGGTCCTTTAGGCCGGTATTGATCCGGGCTTCACCCGCATCTTCTTCCTCTCTTGAAATCTAAATTTTCCTCATTTAACGTGTGACTATTCTAAATAAAAATCAGGCCAGAGTTTCTTGCGGACGCCCTGAGACGGCCAGTAGCCTGGCTCTGGCCGGAAAGATAGCCGAGCATTTGCGCCGGCTCGATAAGTATCGGCGTTCCTCCCAAGTATTCCTGGATCCATCTCCTTTACTTAAGCAGGCTCGAATCAATGCCCTGGCTGATGGCAAGATGCTGATTATGCCGGGCCCCGGTCTGAAGGACGGATTTTATCGCCTGGATCCCTATCGCATACCCTTCGCTAAGCTTGCTCTGGCTGCAGTTGGTCGTGAACTTCCATCTTTTGGCCAGAAGATCACGGCCCGGAGTGAACTTTCGCTACTCAAAGTTGATTTGCTGGTCGGTGAATATTGGGTAGTGGATGAACGGGGCCATGGGGTGGGAGAGGGCAAAGGTTTCTTTGATCTGGCCGTGGCTTTACTGGCCGAATTGGGGGGGGTGGCCGAAGATTGCCAGGTGATGATAGCGGTACAGGACCGAGCTCGGGTGGTTTCAGGTCTGGCGGTCGATTCATGGGACATTGTCGGCAATAGTATTTTGACCCCGGAGGGAGAAATTCTGGTAAGTCAACATTCTCCTTGTCAAGCCGGTATTGTCTGGGAGGTATTGCCCCTGGATCGGATCAAAAGGATTACTCCTCTCTGGAAACTTTATGTCGAGCAAGGTCGAGATCGCTAGAACCGGTCATTTCAAGCAAGCAGAACAACCCTCCATTCCAGTCTTTTAAAATGACCATGACTTACGCCCGGCTCAGGGAAATAAGTCCCATTTTACTTACTGCTGTCGACTTTTCCGATCCGGGTCTTTATCGGTGTTTTCATTGACGACGTTCCTTTTGTGGCGTTTTTGATGTCAATTTTGGTCAGAGCTTCTCAGCAACAGCATCAATGTTTTTTAGGCCTATATTGCGACACTGTAATTGTCGAGATGCGGCAGACTTTAGGCCGTAAAAAATCGACCTGTACCAACCCTGCCTGCTGCGTAAAAGGTCATGAGATAGACGCCGGGCACAGTTGAGTATGTTGAACGTTGCTAAAAGTGTTGCGCAAACTGTTGTGAAGTTTGGGAGGCGAGGTTAATATATAATAATAAATTATGATCTTGATACAATCTTCCCAAGGCATGGTTCGATCGGCAAATCTATGGATGAATTAGCGCAACAACCCCTGACCGAGCATCTGCGCGATCTGCGCAGCTGCCTAATCAACTCGCTACTTGCCATTGCCATAGGGTTTTCGGTCTCATATTATTTCGTGCAGGACATCGGATTTTGGTTCTTTAAGCCTCTCTTCGAAGTTCTGCCCGCACGTTCATCTCTGATCTTCACCTCTTACCAGGAAGGCTTTTTTTTTATCTGAAGCTCGCCTTGGTCTGCGGGGCGCTCCTGGCCAGTCCGGTACTGCTGCTGCAGGCCTGGCGCTTTGTCGCACCAGGGCTTTACCATCATGAAAAAAAGGCATTGTTGATCTTTGCCGTCATCTCCTCTTTTTGCTTTCTAGGAGGTGGCCTTTTCGGTTACCTGGTGGTCTTCCCCCCGGCCTTCCGCTTTCTGATTGGGTATTCGAACAGTTACCTCTTCGCTCTGCCCACGGTCAGTGAATATTTTTCTTTGAGTTTGCGGTTGCTGCTTGCCTTCGGAGTGGTTTTCGAACTGCCGGTCTTTCTGGTTTTTCTGGCCAAGCTGGGAATAATTGACGTTTCTTTCCTGAGACGAAACCGTAAATATGCTATCCTCATCGCCTTCATAGTCGCCGCCATTCTCACCCCCACTCCTGATGTGGTCAATCAGGTCCTGATGGGCGGCCCTCTAGTCATTCTTTATGAGATAGGCATTGTCGCAGTGCGGATTTTCGTCCGCCCACATCCGCCCGAAACGGTGACGGCGGATGAAGCCGGAAGCGGGGAACACAACCCCGAAACATAAGTCTCCGAAACGGTACTTGAGGGATCCCCGGCTGGGGCTTTTCGACTGTTATGGCGATGTTTTCAGGTAGAAAAATAAACCTAATTTTAACTTGACAATTACCCGCCCCCTTTTTATATCCTAAGACTTATTTTTTCTGAGCCTTGATTCATTTTTTTGTAATAATAAAACCCCAACCCAAGGAGACTTAAAATGTCCAAGTTAGTAGCCCCGCATGGTGGAAAAGGACTGGTCTGCTGCAAGCTGCATGGCAACGAGCTGGCTGCAGAGCAGGAAAAAGCCAAAGGTTTGAAAAAGATTAAAATCAGCGCCCGCGCCAAAGGCGACCTGATCATGATGGGCATCGGCGGCTTCAGCCCCCTGTCCGGTTTCATGACCAAGGCCGACTGGAAGGGCGTCTGCGAGAAGTTCACCATGGCCGACGGCACCTTCTGGCCGGTTCCGGTTACCCTTGACTGCGCCAAGGCCGATGCCGATGCCATCAAGGTCGGCGACGAGATCGCTCTGGAGAATGAGGGTGTTATCTACGCCACCATGAAGGTCACCGAGAAGTTCGAGATGGCCGAAGCGGACAAGAAATGGGAATGCGAGAAGGTCTTCAAGGGCGAAGGCGAAGAGTCTGCCGACGACAAGTTCTGGCAGATCGCCATGGAAGATCATCCCGGCGTCAAGATGGTTATGGCCCAGAAGGAGTACAATCTGGCCGGTCCCGTCAAGGTTCTCTCCGAAGGCGAATATCCCGAGAAGTACAAGGGCGTTTACCTGACCCCGGCCGAGACCCGTGCCATGTTCGACGAGCGGGGCTGGGCCGATGTTGCCGCTCTGCAGCTGCGCAACCCGATGCACCGCTCCCACGAGTTCCTGGCCAAGATCGCCATCGAGGTTTGCGACGGCGTGTTGATCCACTCTCTGATCGGCAACCTGAAGAAGGGTGATATCCCTGCCGAAGTTCGGGTCAAGGCCATCGATTGTCTGGTCGAGCACTACTTCGTCAAAGACAACGTCATCCAGGCCGGTTATCCGCTGGACATGCGCTACGCCGGTCCCCGTGAGGCCCTGCTCCATGCCACCTTCCGTCAGAACTACGGCGTCAACAAGATGCTGATCGGCCGTGACCATGCCGGTGTCGGCGACTTCTACGGCCTCTTCGAAGCCCAGACCATTTTCGACAAGATCCCTACCAACCTGGCCGAGGGCAAGGCTCTGAAGTGCATGCCCCTGAAGATCGATTGGACCTTCTACTGCCACAAGTGCGACGGTATGGCCTCTCTGCGCACCTGCCCGCACACCAAGGAAGATCGCGTCATCCTTTCCGGAACCAAATTGCGCAAGGCTCTCTCCGAGGGTGCTGAAATCGTCGACCATTTCGGTCGCGACGAGGTTCTGGTTATCCTGAAAGAGTACTACCAGGGTCTGACCGAGAAGGTTGAGGTCAAGATGCAGGGTGCCGCTTCCGGCGCCGTTATGAAATAATCGTTTTATATCGTCTAGATGAAAAAAGGAGGTGCCGAAGAGCGGCACCTCCTTTTTTTGTTGGAAAGACCAAGATTGCGGATGTTATCGGATTGAGATTTTTTTCCCGTCCCTGGAGATAACGATCTTGCCGTCCCGGGCCAGCCAGCCAATGGCACCGAACGCCATGGCCTCACTGTTGCCCCGGTTTTTCATGACATTAACCATCTTGCTCAAGCCAATCTCTTCGTTCTCCTCCAGATAAGACAGGACTTCCCCGGCCAGCATCCCGATGGAGTCGATCACCGATTTTTTACCCCGGACGCTGAAGCGTGAGGAAGATCCCTTCCTGGTTCCGGTTTCATCGTCTTCAGTCTGATGGATTTTTTTAACGGTCCGATCGAGAGCCTGCTCGGCTGAATGGGTCACCTTGTCGACCATTTCTCCGGCCTTCTTCACTGCCTGTCGTCTGGTCTTCTCCAGCTTTACCTGGGATCTGGCCAGAGCCTTGCCGATGGAAGAAGCGGCTTTTTTCATGTTCTCGTCGATTTTGTCACTTTTTTTCTTATCTGTCATGCGTGATCTCCTGCTTTTGGGATGGGCTGGCTTTCTATCATCATGGAGCTATGCCTCACGCTTGTCAAGCGTATTGCAAAGTGGAACTAACAGGCTATAGTACCATCAGCATTAAATAACTTGAGGAGTAATGATGAAAGAGATCATCGTCGGGTTGGGTTCGCGCAGTTATCCCATCCGCATTGGCGCCGGACTGTTGAACGACGTCGGCGCAGATTTGCACCAAAGAGGGATCGGCAAACGTTATGTTTTGGTGGCCGACGATTTGGTTGCCGGTATTTACGGCGAGACTCTGGTCACTTCTCTGCAGGAGTCTGGGCTGTCCGTCGATTTGTTGACCTTCCCGCATGGTGAAAGCAGCAAAAATATGAATACCATCGCCGAACTCGCCAGCGGCCTGGCCCGGCTCGGCGTGGACCGCACGGACGCCTTGATCGCTCTTGGCGGGGGCGTGACCGGCGATATTACCGGATTCCTGGCCGCCGTCTACATGCGAGGAATTCCATTTGTGCAGGTGCCAACCTCACTGCTGGCCCAGGTTGACAGCTCGGTAGGCGGTAAAACCGGGGTCGATATACCGGAGGGCAAGAATCTGGTCGGTGCCTTTTATCAACCCAAGGCCGTTTATATCGATTCCGAAGTGCTCCTCAGCCTCCCGGCTGAGGAGTTATTGAATGGCCTGGCTGAAGTCATCAAGTATGGCGTGATCCGTGATCGTGACTTCTTTGCTTTTCTGGAAGAACGGCGTGATTCTATTCTGGCAGTTGACCTGCCGGTTATGGAGGAGGTCGTGGCCCGCTGTTGCGAGATCAAGGCAGCGGTGGTGGCCGCAGACGAAAGGGAGGCCGACCTGCGCCGGATCCTTAATTACGGCCACACCATCGGGCATGCTGTCGAAGCGGCTTCCGGTTACCGTCTGGGCCACGGGCTGGCGGTGTCCATCGGCATGGCCTCGGTTAATCGCTTGGCCGTGGGGCAGGGGTTTCTGGGCGAGGAAGAAGCGAGGCGGATCCGGAAACTGCTGGAGAATTACGGCCTGCCGGTACGCATTCCGGCAGGTTATGATCGCGAGAAAATCAGGGCGTTTCTGCAAACCGACAAAAAAACCGTGGGCGGGCGGGTGTTTTTCGTCTTGCCGCTCCGCATCGGTGAAGTGAGGATTACAGCCGAGGTGGATGGGGCGTTGCTGGACCGGATCCTGACCGGTTGAAGACGATCATGGAGAGGCAAGTTGATCGAGATAGGTGGTGAGCCTTGCCGCCAGGGCCGGATCGTCGATCAGGACCGAAATCTCGTGATTATGTCCCAGGGCCGACTGGGTCAGATTGTGGCTGCCCAGGAAGGTGAAACGGCCATCTATTATGGCCAGCTTGGCATGGGTGGTGACGGCCTGGCTGTCGAACAAAACTTTAATCCCCTCCTGCTCCAAAAGCCGGGCGGTTTCCCGATTGGCGCGGTTGATTTCCCGGTCGTAGCCAGAATCTTCCAGCAGCACCCTGATTCTTACCCCTCGGCGATGGGCATCTCCTAAAGCCCGGATCAACTGCCTTGGTTTGTTCTTGGGTGATTTGCTCTGCTTCCAGAGATACATAACCAGATCGATATTTTGCCTGGCCTCCCGGACGCAGTTCAGCAGGGCCGGAAAGTAATCCGAGTCGGGTAGCAACCAAGGTGTTTGCGGTGGTCGCATTTCCTGGCCGCGGACTGCATGCGGCAGGGAGATGGATACCCCGATCAGCAGAGCCAGAAAGAAGGTGGTACTCCTGATTAGCTGACCGGCCACCAGGCCACCCCGATCCGGCGAATGCAATTGAACCCGCCGCCCAGGACCAGGGTTCGGTAGCCCCGAGATTTCAGGAAGCATTGAACTTCGTATGATCTGGTGCCGGCGTCACAGATGATGATCAGCATCTTGTCCTTAGGGATTTCCGGGAAACGGCTCCTGATCTCCGGGTAAGGGATACCAAGCCAGGTTTTGCCGAATTTGG
Organism: uncultured delta proteobacterium; assembly: GCA_963807225.1. GTDB lineage: Bacteria > Desulfobacterota > Desulfobulbia > Desulfobulbales > JAGXFP01 > JAGVGT01. The sequence goes on from CAWEAD010000008.1 coordinate 57,485, forward strand.
CTTTGAAGGCAGCCGTCTCGGCTGGATTCCGGATATCCAGGGCCAGCCAGTCCGGTTGCTTGGCGAAGTTATCCATCCATTCCAGATAATCGGCGATGGTGATCGTCTCCAGTCGTCCATTGGCCTTGTTGTCGGCCACATTGGCGGTGGCGTTCAAGGCATCCAGGGCGGTGGCGAAGGGTGGGGCGTAAGCCAGGTCTATAGAGCTGCAGTCGTCGATGGTAGCACCTCGGGCGATCAGGGCAGCAGCGGCGTCGATCCGGGCCAATATCCCGTCACCCATGGGGCCGAAACCCTGCAGGCCGAGAATTTTGCGACTCTGGCGGTCGAAGACCATCAGTAAAGGGATCACGCTCTGTTCGGGGAAAAAGTGAGCCCGATCGGACTGCGCGGTGATGACCTGGTCGGCGTCGAAACCGGCAGCGCGCGCCGCCGACATGGTCAGACCGGTGGCCCCGACGCAAACCTCAAAAGCCTTCATGATGAAACTGCCGCCCCAGCCCGGGAAACGGCTGGCCAGTCCGGCCAGATTGTCGGCTACGATGCGGCCTTGGCGGTTGGCCAGGGATCCAAGGGGAGCGTGGCATTTATGGCCGGAAACCAGGTGGGTGGTCTCGATGCAGTCACCGGCCGCGAAAATATCGGGGTCCGAGGTCCGCAACCGCTCATCGACGATAATTCCGCCTCTGGGTGAGACCAGGAGGCCGGCTTCCCGGGCCAGTTCACCTCGCGGGCGAACCCCGGCGGCCATAATGACGATGTCAGCCTCCAGGGTTCGTCTGGCGGTTACCACCCGGCAGGCCTTCCCTGCGGTGTTGGCTTCGATGGCGCGGGCGCCCTCTCCGGTGTAAACGGTTACCCCTTTGTCGCGCAGGTGCTTGGCCAGCATGGCCGCCACCACCGGGTCGAGGATCGAGGGCAGGAGTTGCGGCATGAACTCCAGAACGGTGGTCTCCACCCCCCAGAGATCGGCGAAGGCCTCGGCCATCTCAACTCCGATGGCGCCACCGCCAATGACCACCGCGCGACCTACCTCTCCCCGAGCCAGTCTCTCCTTGATGGCGATGGCCTTGTGCAGGTCGCTGATGGTGAAGACCCCATCCAGGTCGGCGCCGGGAATCGGCAGGACGTTGGCGGCGGCGCCGGTACAGAGCACCAGTTTGTCATAGGTCAAGTTCTGACGCCGGCCGGTATCGAGATTTTCCACTTCGACCGACTTCCCGGTCCGGTCAATGGTCAGGGCGCGGGTTCTGGTAAGGACTCTGACCCCTTTGGCCTGCAGAAAAAAAGACTCGTCCCGGGTCATATGAAAGCTGGTATTGCGCAATTCCTTTTCGTCCGATACGTCACCAGAGACATAATAAGGAATGCCGCATCCCCCATAAGAGATCAGATTGTCCTGATCAATGATGGTAATCTCGGCCTCGGGCAGCAGGCGCTGTAAGCGGCAGGCGGTTTTGGGCCCGGCCGCCACTCCGCCGATGATCAAGGTTTGCAATGCCATGGGTCTTTCCTTTTAAAAAGAAGTAGTGATATTTAAGTTTTTTGTTATGCAGATTGAAGGGACAATATCGGGAAAAAGTCGGGCTGTCAATGCTCCAAGAATTGACGGTAATTCGTCCGTGGCGGAGGTAATTATATCCCGACGGCGGACTGTTGGCGGGGGTTGACATTGAGACTTTCATTTATAAGTCGGGGCCAATATTTTTTGTTGACAAAGAAAGGGCAGGAGAATATTGTCGAAGTTTCTGAATACTCATTCACAATTGTATTTTTCGTGTCGTCCGCCAGCACCACGGAGTGAAGTGTGAAGGGGGATAGCATGAAGAACGGTTACATTATCCAGTAAAATATATTCTAAGGAGGAAACTAGATGCCGAAGCATGACACTCCCATGATGGACGAGCTCGAGAAGGGACCGTGGCCGAGTTTTGTCACCGACCTGAAGAGACAGGCCGAGAAGAAAGACCAGTGCTGGGATATTCTTGGCCAGATGGAACTTTCCTACAAGGATCGGATCACTCACTGGAAGCACGGCGGCATCGTCGGCGTTTTCGGTTACGGCGGCGGCATCGTCGGACGGTACTCCGATGTGGCTGACCGGTTCCCCGGCGTGGCCCATTTTCACACCGTCCGTCTCAACCAGCCGTCCAGCAAGTTCTATAACACCGAAAAGCTTCGTCAGGTCTGTGATCTTTGGGAGAAGCACGGATCCGGCATGACCAACATGCACGGTTCCACCGGCGATCTGGTTCTGCTCGGCACCCGGACCGAGGAACTGGAGCCCCTGTTCTACGACTTGACCCATCAGTTGAACTGGGATCTCGGCGGTTCCGGCTCCAACCTGCGGACCCCCGCCTGCTGTCTGGGCAAGGCCCGTTGCGAATTCGCCTGCATCGACACCCAGGCCGTCTGCCACGGTCTTACCATGCATTACCAGGACGAGATCCATCGTCCCGCCTTCCCCTATAAGTTCAAATTCAAGTTTTCCGGTTGCCCCAATGACTGCGTGGCCGCTATCGCTCGTTCCGACTTCTCCCTTATCGGTACCTGGCGCGACGATATCCGCATCAATCAGGCCGAAGTGAAGAAGTATGTCGCTGGTCAGTATAAGAACAATGCCGGCGGTATCAGCGACTCTTTCGGCAAGTTCAATATCAAGAAGGACGTCATCAATCTCTGTCCCACCCGCTGTATGTGGATGGAAGGTGACGAACTGAAGATCGACACAGCCGAATGTACCCGCTGCATGCATTGCATTAACGCCATGCCTCGCGCACTGCGCGTCGGCGCCGAGCAGGGCGCCACCGTAATGTGCGGCGCCAAGGCTCCGATCCTCGACGGCGCCCAGATGGGCACCATGATTATCCCCTTCATTAAGGTTAATCCCGAGAACGACTTCGAGGAAGTTATTGAAGTTATCGAGAAGATCTGGGATTGGTGGATGGAAGTCGGCAGGAACCGCGAGCGGGTTGGTGAGACCATGCAGCGTGTTGGTCTTCCCACCTTTCTTAAGGTCATGGAGATTGAGCCGATTCCGCAGCATGTCAAGCGTCCTCGCGAGAACCCCTATGTTTTCTGGGCCGAGGAAGAGGTCGAAGGCGGTTGGGATCGGAACGTCAAAGATTTCCGCATCCAGCACAAGATGTAATCGGTCTGAGATACAAGCGTTCAGATAATTAACCATTAGATTATTATCGATCTACATAAGGAGGATAGATTATGGGTTACGATCCGGCAAATCCGATGAAAGATAGAATCACAGACATCGGCCCCCCCCATTACGAGCAGTTTTTCCCGCCGGTCATCAAGAACAACTACGGCAAATGGCTCTATCATGAGATCATGCAGCCTGGAGTACTGATGCATAAGAGCGAGACCGGAGACGAAGTATACACCGTCCGTGTTGGTTCCGCCCGTTTGATCAGTATTGAGCTAATCCGCGAACTTTGCGACATCGCTGATAAACATTGCGAAGGCTACCTACGCTTCACCACCCGGAACAACGTCGAGTTCATGCTGGACTCCCAGGCCAAGGTTCAGCCCCTGCTTGACGACCTGAAGAGCCGCGGCAACAAATTTCCGGTCGGTGGCACCGGAGCCGCGGTCAGCAACATCGTTCATACCCAGGGTTGGATTCATTGCCACACCCCGGCTACCGACGCTTCCGGCGTGGTCAAGGCGGTTATGGATGAGTTGTTCGATTACTTCACCAGCATGAAGCTGCCGGCCAAGTGTAAAATGGCGCTGGCCTGCTGCTTGAACATGTGCGGTGCGGTTCATGCTTCCGATATCGCCATCCTCGGCGTCCATCGTAAGCCACCGATGGTCGACGACGATACCATCAGCGCGGTTTGCGAAATTCCGCTGGCCATCTCCGCCTGTCCCCTGGGTGCGGTTAAGCCTCGCAAAGCCACCTTGGCCGACGGCACTGAGATCAAGTCTGTATCGGTTAACGCCGAACGTTGCATGTTCTGCGGTAACTGCTACACCATGTGTCCCTCCATGCCGCTGGCTGACCCGGAAGGTGACGGTTGCGCCATCCTGGTAGGCGGCAAGGTGTCCAACACCCGGTCCATGCCGACCTTCTCCAAATTGGTCATTCCTTTCCTGCCCAACAATCCGCCGCGTTGGCCCGAAGTAGTACAGGCTGTCAAAGGGATTTTAGAAGCCTGGGCTAAGAATGCCAATAAGTACGAGCGGATTGGTGAATGGGCCGAGCGGATTGGCTGGGAGAAGTTCTTCGAGAAGTGTAATATCCCCTTCACGATGAAAAGCGTTGATGACTACCGTCTGGCTTATGATACCTGGCGGACTACCACCCAGTTCAAGTTCACAAGCCATATTAAATAACCGTTAGCTAAGGAGAGGAAAGATGGCTTTAAGCAACGATGAACTAAAAGCGGCTATCCTTGAAAAGGCGATGACTGCCCCGAAACCGCAGCTGTATGTTAAGGACTTTTATGCCGTCGATCCCGAAGCCAAGCCTCGTGCCGTTAAGAATGCGGCCAATGACCTGGTTAAGGAAGGCAAGATGGTCTTCTGGTCCAGCGGCAGCACCACTATGTATGCTGCTAAAGGCCGGGCCAAGGATGAGGAAAATAGATAGCATCTTTCCCGAAGTTGAGTAAAAAAGGCGCCGATCGATTCGATCGGCGCCTTTTTTTTGTAATTATTTGCTGGTTTGGATGACCAGGAATCAAACGGTCAGGGAGGGTTCCGGACTGCTACGATATCAGCCTTTGTGAGAGAATGTGAGACCGTTTCGGAAGGTCTCAGGATTTCAGTATCTCTGCGGCCCTTTCCTCGAATTCCAGGGCGTGGCGGCTATGCTTGAAGCTGCGGTGGATGGCGGCGGCAGTGCGCAGGGCATCGGCGCCCTTTTCCCGCTCTCCCAAAGCCAGATAGCTCTTGGCTATGTTTTCCAAAGTGCGGACGGCACTTGCCGGGTCGCGAAAAATTCTATAGGTTTCCAGTAAATCGTTGTATATCTTCAGGGCCTGATTGTATTGGCCCAGCCCGTCATAGGCCCGCGCGAACTTCTTCTTCAGGGCGGTCATGCTCAGGTCGTCGTTGGCCTTTTCGCAGATGGCCATGGCCCTTTCCAGATGCGGCAAAGCCCTGTTGTAATCTTCACGTTCCAGGCAGAGATCGGCCAGTTTGTCGGAGGCGTTGGCGATGCCCTTGTCGTCTTTCCGTTCCTTGTAATCAAGGAGAGCATTATGGAAGCAGTTGGCGGCCTGGGAAAAATCTTTGTTTTCCATGAACTGACAACCTCGGTCGAACTCCTCTTTGGCCGGGTCGCTGATCTTTTCTGGATCCCTCGGGGTGCTTTCACTCACTTTTATTTCTCCATCTTTTTCTTGATCTGGTCTAGGGCGGTAGCGGCCATTTGTCCCACAGTAGTGGTAACCGGTTCGCCCTTTTCGTAGTAGGTCAGCCTGTCTTGACTATCCTGTAATCTTTCTATGGTCGAGCGAGACTCGGTGGCCTGCAGCCGGCCGAGGAGACGCAGCATTAACCCTTGCAATTCGGGCTCAGGTTCATCAAGCAGATTGAGGATTTGATAGAAGGTGGTGTTGCGGATCAGATCGGGGCGATTTTCGGCGATAGTGCCGAAGGCCCAGATCACTTGATTTCGGGTCGAGGGGTGGCCGATATAACGCATCAGGTGCCGGGTAAAGGCACCGAAGATGTCGGGCCGGGCCGCAATCACCGAGCCGATGGTTTCGATCAGCCCCCAGTTGGTGGCGGCTGAGTCGGTGCAAGCTTCGAAGAACCGGTGTAGCAGGTCGCTGACCGAGCCCGGCTGCCGGGTGGAAAGGCGAGCGCAGACCTGGCCGATTAAATGTGCCGTGCGCCAGCGTTGCGCCTCGTCCGTAACGTAAAGCAGCCTCTGCATGAACCAAAGAACCTTGATGTCATCGAAGGCCAGATCGACCAGGGCATCGATATCACAGGCCTCGACCAGCTGCCGTACCTCCGCTTTGCTGGTTTTCCGTTTTTTTCGACGCGGATCCCTGCTCTGCTCCAGTTCCGGAAGATAATCGTCTTCGGAAGAATGAGTAGTAAGTTGTTCATCACCCTCCCTGGCGTTTGACCGGGCGGAAATTTCGGCGATATCCCTGTGCAGTCGGACAAAGTAGATAACTCCGCGGATCAGCCGGCCATCAAGATTGCCGGAATCGACTACCTGGTCGGTCTGATCGTCGTACTTTTCCAGCCGCCCGGTTAGATAATCATCCTCGGGCATCAACTCCCAGGCCAGATCCCAGTCGTCATTACAGGCGTAGACCATGGCTTCGACCATTGCGGCGCCGATATTGTGACCGGTGGGGTCGCAGGTGTAGACCGCCCCGCACTGGCAGGATCCAACGGAAAATTCGCCAAGTTTACGATTTACCGGGTCTTTTGGTTTGGCAATGACCTGGCCGCAAAATGGACACCAGGGACGGGTTTTGAACTTGGTTTTTTTCATCTACTGCAACTCGGCTCCAATGGCGTCGAATAAGCGCTGGTCCACTGGATAACCAAGCTCTCGGGCCTTTTCGGCGGCTTTTTGTGCTCCTTTGAAATCCTTGCTGTAAAAGAGGCCGACCGCCAGGTTGTTGTGGGCTACCGGGAAGTCCGGCTCCAGCTTGAGCGCCTCCTTGGCGGCACGGATGGCCTGTCCGAAGTCCCCGGCCATGATCTGGGCCGAGGCCAGGTTGACCCAGGCGGTGATCAGCTTGGGATCGTGCTGAACAGCTTTGGTGTAAGAGGCGATGGCCGCGTCGGCATCGCCTTGCTGCTGGCGGATCAGGCCGATGTTGGCATGGGCTTGAGCAGCCTCTTCAGTGACCTTTAGTGCCCTTTCGTTGGCGGCCAGGGCCGCGTCGATTTTGCCTTGCTCAAAGTGGATGGCGCCCAGGTTGACCAGAGCTTCGACTGAACTGGGATCTATCTCCAGGCAGCGCTCCAGTTCGCGAGTTGCGTCCTCTGGTCGACCCGCCTTGCGATAGACCATGGCCAGGTTGTGATGCGCCATAATGTTTTCGGGCAATTCCCTGCACTTCTTCTCCAGTTCTTCGATAATCTTGGGGAGGTCTTCCTGGTTGCTCTGATTGGACATTTTAGCCTCTTTTCGGTAAATTTTGACCGGGACAGATTTGCTGCCCGGGCGAAATGGTTTAAGGGATATATGCCAGATCCGGAGCCGAAAAAGGGGGAAACTGCGGGCGGCAATTAACAACCAAATACAAATAATTAAGCACCCAAACCGACACTGGCAAGGGCGTGAAATTAACATAATGGCCGGTCTTAGTCAAAAGCTTTGAATTGGCGATGATTCTGCAGTAGATTCACATCTTTCTTAAGACCAAAAGAGACTGGCAAGTGAAAGTATGAATGACAATGAGCAGGAACCTGGCAGCCCCGGAATAGTATCGGAGGACGGTGGTCATCATCCGCTGGGGGTGGTGGTGGCCGGTCTCTCCGGCGGCTCCGGCAAAAGCGTGGTGGCGGTCGGCCTTACGGCGCTTCTGGCCCAACAGGGTGCCAGGGTGGCGCCTTTTAAAAAAGGCCCTGATTATATCGATGCCGGCTGGCTGGGGCTGGCGGCCGGGCATCCCTGCTATAACCTCGATCCCTACCTGATGGAATGGGAGATCCTGCGCCATTCTTTTTACCGCCACTGTCAAGCCGCCGATTACGCTGTGGTGGAAGGTAACCGGGGGCTTTTTGACGGAGTGGATCTGGAGGGCACCTGCTCCACTGCCGAATTGGCGGTCGGTTTGCTTTTGCCGGTGCTCCTGGTGGTGGACTGTACCAAGACCACCAGGACTGTGGCCGCCATGGTGATGGGTTGCCGGGAATTCGACCACCGGGTGAGTTTGGGCGGGGTGATCCTGAATCGGGTCGGCACCAGCCGACATGAAAGCATAGTCCGGCAGGCGGTGGAGCATTATACCGGCATCCCGGTACTCGGAGCCCTGCCGCGATCCCGGCAGGATGTCTTCCCCCAGCGACATCTAGGAGTAACGCCAGGCCCGGAGCATGCTGACGCGGAAGGGGCTATCATCCGGCTGGCTGAGCAGGCTGCGAGTTATCTGGAACTGGCTGCGATTAAGGAGATGATGGCCGGGGTTGCCGTCCCGCCGGAAGTTGCCACCGCGGGCCTGTGCAGCGCCGGCACCAAGGCTGGTATACCGGTAAAGATTGGTATCATTCGTGACTCAGCCTTCCAGTTCTACTACCAGGAAAACCTGGAAGCCCTTCAGGATGAGGGGGCAGAACTGGTGGAGATCAATGCCCTGAGCGACCGGCAATTGCCTCTTCTTGATGCGCTCTATATCGGTGGCGGTTTTCCAGAAAATAGTGCCGGGCAATTAGCTGCCAACCATACTTTTCTCGATTCCCTGCGTGCTCAGGTCGAGGCTGGTCTGCCGGTATACGCCGAGTGTGGCGGCTTGATCTACCTGGGCCGCAGTCTCACCATGGCGGGCGAAGTTCATCGACTGGCAGGAATTTTCCCGGTGGATTTTGTTCTGGAAAGGAAACCTCAGGCCCACGGCTATACCCGCCTGGTGCTGGAGGATGAAAACCCCTTCTATCAGATCGGCACAATTATCAGCGGCCACGAGTTCCGCTACAGCCGTGTGGTGTCGTGGCCGGAGAAAACGGACTTGCTGGTCGGACGGATGGAAAGGGGCGTGGGTTTTGCGTCAGGGCGGGACGGGTTGGTCCATAATAACGTCCTGGCCCTATATACCCATGTCCATGCCCTGGGGACGCCGGCCTGGGCTCCGGCCCTGGTATCCAGGGCCAGGATCTTCAGGGATTTTCAGGCGTTACCGTAAGCGCCGAAAACCTTGGCTTCGATGCGCTGCTGTTCCTCTGGGGAGGGAGGCTTGCCTTCCCAGTGAATAAAGTAGTCAGTCACTCTGGCCATGGCACCGTTGTCCTTCCGGCACTGGTCGCAGATCGAGGAGGCCGAGTCGCGGTACATCACGACCTTGCTGGCCGGCTCGCCATTCCGGTCCAGAGCCGCCATCTTCCGGCAGCCACAATTGAGCCGGACTACTGCCACGCCAATTGCATCCGGGCTGCCGGCCATGATTCCACCGATCATGGCCTCCTCGTTTTTTTCGGCGACAATCTTTTCGGCGCCTTTCTTCTTGCCTCTCTTGGGCTCTGGTTTGCTCATCGTTCCTCTCTTGTTGCCGGGCGGATTTCACATCGCCTCTTCGCTTAACCGGATGTTATCCTCTATAGAATATCGGGGCAGTCAGGTCAATACCAACCTGCAACTTGTCCTCTCAGGGCTTGGTGTTTATGGTAAGGTTTTTTCGTTGACAAAAAAACTGGTCTGAATTAGAGGGATGATATCTGTGCTTTTCACCGGTCGGTCAACTCGGTTGGCTAACAACTCTGAAGGCTGTTAACCCCTTAGAGTTATTAAAAAAAATTGATGGAGGATTATTATGTTCCAGGTTGAAGTTGACAAGGATAAATGCGTTGGCGATGAGGAATGTGCAAACGCCTGCCCGGCTCAGGTTTTCGAGATGGTAGACGGCAAGGCCGAACCGGCCAACATGGATGAGTGTCTGGGTTGTGAGACCTGCGTCGAGGTCTGCCCCGAAGGCGCCATCACCGTAACCGAGGTGTGATAACGGGTACGGACATTTCCACGATGTAATTGTGGGCCTGTCTCCACCACCCGGTGGAGGTAGGCCCATTTTTTTATGGACTTAATCGGTTTGTCGTCCATCGATGCAATAACACAGACAGGTATTACCATGCCCCGGTTCGTTCCAGCTGCTCAGGTTAAAACGAGAATCCTGCTGGCCGCCCTGCTTTGGAGCGGAATAGGATTGATGTTGCTGACCCGCGGCGTTCTGGCGTTGTCCGGCAGCGGCCGGGAAATCTGGCTGGGTCTGGCCGTCCTGTTGGGAACCATCAAGTCCCGGCTGGTGCTGGACCGGGTGGTGTTGAAGAATATGGCCCGGCTTCGTGGTCTCGATGGGGATCGCTGTATCGGTGGGGTCTACTCGATCAAAACCTGGCTGCTGGTGGCGGGCATGATCGTCATGGGCCGCCTCCTGCGGGCCAGTCCCTTACCGATCTGGCTGATCGGTTTGATCTATGCAACCGTGGGTTGGGCCTTATTCTGGTCCAGTCGCCGTGGTTGGTCCAGCTGGCGGCAATATGACCGTCTCCCCGCCACGAGCGATGACGAAGATGAGTCCTGAACTCCAATCCTATAATCGGGTGGAGATAGACCTTGAGGCTCTGCGCCGGAATTATCTGGGATTGCAGAATCTGGTCGGACCCAAGGTCCGCCTGTTGGCCGTGGTAAAATCAGATGCTTACGGTCATGGCCTAGTGGAAGCTGCCAAAACCTTGGCCCGGGCCGGGGCGACAATTTTCGGAGTAGCCGATGTCGAAGAGGGGGCGCGCCTGCGTCAGGCCGGAGTGGCCGGAGAGATTGTCGTGCTCCTGGGCGGACGTACCGGCAGACCGGCGGATATCCTGGAAAACGAGTTAACCCCGGTAGTCTATGACCATGACTATCTGCGCGAATTGGCAGTCGAGGCCAGGCGGGCTGGTCGGGTTGTTTCGGTGCATCTCAAGGTCGACACCGGCATGGGACGTCTGGGCATCAGGCCCGGGGAGTTGCCTGAGTTCCTGCAACTGTTACGGGAACTTCCTGAGCTCCGTCTCAGCGGTCTGCTCAGTCATTTTCCCCTGGCCGACGCTGCCGACCAACAGCCAACCGCCGAACAGAATCGCCGCTTTGCCAAATTGGCGGCCCTGGCAGGCAGCAACGCGGAGGAGCCTATAACTCATATTGCCAATTCCGCCGCCCTCTTGAGACAGCCGGCTACGCATTATGGCTTGGTGCGGCCGGGAATTACCTTATATGGTTGTTATCCGGCTCTCGATCCAGCCCTGCAGGCCAAATTGAAGCTGCAGCCGGTGATGAGTTTCAAGACCAGAATCCTGCAGGTCAAGGAAGTTGAGGCCGGCACCGGCATCAGTTACGGTCAGGTTTTTACCACAACCAGGCCGACCAGGCTGGCTGTGTTGCCGGTCGGCTACGACGATGGTTATCTGCGGCGTCTGACCGGTCGAGCTCAGGTCTTGCTTGGTGGACGACGGGCGGCGGTGGTGGGGCGGATCTGCATGAATATTTGTATGGTTGATATCACTGAACTGCCTATGGCCAAACCGGGCGACGAGGTGGTAATCATGGGCCGGCAGGGTGATGAAGAAATTACTGCCGATGACCTGGCCGCTTGGCAGGAGACCATCAATTACGAAGTTCTCTGCCTGTTCGGCGGTCGTAATCAACATTGTTATCTGCCGGATCGGGCTGAAACTAAAAGCCCGGCCGGAGAAAATTTTACCGCAAGTCGAGGAATATGATCAATAAACGTCTCAGTGAAAAACTTACCGAGTGTTTCGACCGGGGGGTAGCGACCGGATTGTGGTCTGACGCCGCTGCCGGCGCTTTCGTTTTGGAAGAGCCGAAACAGTCGTCGCACGGGGATTTCGCCACCAACCTGGCGCTGATCATCGGTGGCCGCGAAAAAAAGAAACCTCGGGAGGTCGCGACGCAACTGGTCGAATTGCTGGGCGATGGCGGCGGCCTGGTCGAGCGTTGCGAGATTGCCGGCCCCGGCTTCGTCAACTTCTTCCTCAAGCCCCGAGTCTGGCAGGAAGTGTTGCCCGAGGTCTGCGGTCAGGATGAGAAATTCGGCTGGAGTAGCGTGGGTGGTGGGCGCAAAGTGCTGGTCGAATTCGTCAGCGCCAACCCTACCGGCCCTTTAAGCGTCGGACACGGGCGCCAAGCGGTGCTGGGCGACGCCATCGCCCGGCTGCTTTCCGCCACCGGCCACGCGGTCACCCGCGAATACTATTACAACGATGCCGGTCGCCAGATGCGGGTGCTGGGCGAATCGACCCGAGCCCGGTATCTGGAGGAGCTGGGGCTGCCTTTCGAGTTTCCCGAGGACGGCTATCAGGGCCAGTATATTCGTGATATCGCCCGGGCCATGGTCGAGGAGTTCGGCGACGCCCACAAGGACACCGTTGAGGTCACCATTTTCAAGGAGCGGGCCGAGCGCGCCATCTTCGCCGATATCAACGGGACCTTGGAGCGGCTGGACATCCACTTCGACAACTACTTTAACGAACATACCCTCTATGATAACGGCATGATCGACGAGGTGGTGGCGACACTGCGGGCTAAAGGTCTGGTCTATGATTTGGATGGGGCGGTCTGGTTCAAAACCACCGAATTCGGTCACGACCAGGACCGGGTGATTATCAAAAGCACCGGTGAGCCGACCTACCGTCTGCCTGATATCGCCTACCACCGTGAGAAGTTTCGCCGCGGCTTCGACTGGATGGTCGACATTTTCGGCTCCGATCATATCGCCACCGTGCCCGACGTGCTGGCCGGGGTCCAGGCCCTGGGTTATGACCCGGCCAAGGTCACCGTGGTCCTGCACCAGTTCGTCACCCTGATGCGCGAGGGCAAGCAGGTCAAGATGTCGACCCGCAAGGCCAATTTCATCACGGTGGATGAACTGGTCGACGAGGTGGGTACTGACGTCGTTCGCTTCTTCTTCCTGATGCGCAAGGCCGACAGTCAGCTCGAATTCGACCTCGATCTGGCCACCAAGCAGAGCCAGGAGAACCCGGTTTACTACATGCAATACGGCCATGCCCGGCTATCCAGCATCAATCGCAAGGCGGAAGAAAAGGGGGTGGCGCGCGGGGAACTGGCAGCGGCCGATCTTTCTCTGCTGGGTGAGCCGGAAGAACTGGCGCTCCTGAAAATGCTGGCCGCCTGGCCCGGTCTGGTGGAGAGCGCCGCCCTGGATCTGGAGCCGCACCGGGTGATTTTCTTTATGCAGGAGGTGGCCGCCCAATTCCACAGTTATTATAACAAGCACCGGATCATCTCGGAAGACTTGGAGCTTTCTCGAGCCCGGCTCTGGCTGGCTGAAGGATTACGGATCATCCTCCGCAACGGCTTGAACCTGATCGGGGTCAAGGCCCCGGAAACCATGTAGCAGCAATGGCCAACAGCAGCCGCAAAAAAAAATTCTCGATTAAATTCGAACTCTCACCGGCCGGTTTATTGGGGGTCGGCGTGGTCTGCTTCTGTATCTTCCTCTGGATGTTTCTTCTGGGAGTTTGGGCCGGGCAGACGGTTCTGACTACCGGCCGCTATCAGATAGCCGCTTCTGGTAAAGATAAATCGGTAGGTCACCCGGTGATCAGCCAAGAAAAAAAGGCAGCTGAGCCGGTGGCCCGGGCCGTCGAGCCGGAGTCACCCGCGCCGGCGGTTGTCCCTACGCCCAGCGCCACCAAATCGGGGAAAAAGGCGCAGTCCCTGCCGGCCCTGGCTGGGGAGGACGATTCTTCATACTTCACCGTTCAAGTCGGGGCTTTTCGGGAGACCGGACATGCCGAGCAAGCCTTGAAAGAGTGGCAGGCCAAGGGCTATAAATCATTTTCCCGGCCGCCCGAAGGGCCGGACGACCAGTACACCCGAGTTTATGTAGGCCGTTTCGAAGAGGTTGGCGAGGCCCGGAAACAGGCGGAGGCCCTGGCGCGGAAGGAAAAAATCAAATCCTTTATCGCCACGATTCCGGCCGTTTCCGGCAACAAGCCTTGACCAGTAACCCCACCTGCAGTATTGTTTGTCGTTGTTTTACGCCTGGCCGGTCGACTTGGACCGGCTATTTTTCTAAGCATGGGGTGGGTGTTGGTGATGATCCGCAACGCCGGCATAAAAGACGTCAAGGCGATCTACGATCTGCTGCAGCATTTCTCGGGCAAGGGGCTGCTGTTGGGCCGCTCGCTAAGCTCCCTTTACGACCAGCTGCGGGATTTCAAGATCTATGAGGATGAATCGGCGCCCCGCGGAGTGGCCGGGGTCTGCGCCCTCCATGTCTGCTGGGAGAACCTGGCCGAAATCCGATCTCTGGCCGTAATCGAGGAGATGCACGGTCGCGGGGTGGGAAGAAAACTGGTCAAGGCCTGTCTGGAAGAAGCCGGTAATTTTGGAATCAGCCGGGTTTTTACCTTGACCTACCAGCCGGATTTTTTCCAGCGGTTGGGTTTTCGAAAGATCGACAAGAGTGAATTACCGCACAAAGTCTGGAGCGATTGCATCCATTGTCCCAAATTTCCCGATTGCAACGAAGAAGCGCTGCTCTGGGAAAATGAACCGGGGGTATAAATGATTGACAATGTATTGACCAAGGTTTTCGGCAGCAATAACGACCGGGTATTGAAGAAAATCAGACCGTTGGTCCAGGTCATCAATAACCTGGAAAAAGATATCAAACCTCTGGACGATGCGGCCTTGGCTGCCAAGACCGTGGCTTTCCGCGAGCGTTTGGCCAAGGGCGAGCCCCTGGACCAGCTGCTGCCCGAAGCCTTTGCCGTGGCCCGGGAGGCGGCCTGGCGCACGGTGCACATGCGCCATTTCGATGTCCAGCTGGTTGGCGGCGTGGTTCTGCAGCAGGGCAAGATCGCCGAGATGAAGACCGGCGAGGGTAAGACCCTGGTTGCCACCCTGCCGCTCTACCTGAACGGTTTGACCGGTCGGGGCGCCCATTTGGTGACGGTGAACGACTACCTGGCCCAGCGCGACTCCGAGTGGATGGGGCAGGTCTATCGCTTTCTCGGCTTGACCACCGGGGTGATCGTCCACGACATGAGCGACCAGGAACGGCGCGACGCCTACAATTGCGATATCACCTACGGCACCAACAACGAATTCGGCTTTGACTACCTGCGCGACAACATGAAGTTCGCCAAGGAGGATTTCTGTCAGCGCGAGTATCATTACGCCATCGTCGACGAAGTGGACTCGATCCTGATCGATGAGGCCCGGACCCCGTTAATCATCTCCGGTCCGGCCGATATGTCCACCGAGCTCTACCAGCAGGTCAATCGCTCCGCGCCCGCCTTTAAGCAGGATGTCCATTTCACCCTGGACGAAAAGGCCCGGGCGCTGTCGATGACCGACGAGGGCGTGGCCCTGGGCGAGGAGCTGCTGAAGGTCGACAACCTTTACGATCCCAAGAACATCGAATGGCTCCATCACTTGAATCAGGCGCTGCGGGCCCATTACCTGTTCAAGCGTGATGTCGATTATCTGGTCCGTGACGGCGAAGTGTTGATCGTCGACGAGTTCACCGGCCGGGCCTTGCCGGGGCGTCGTTACAGCGATGGATTGCATCAGGCGCTGGAGGCCAAGGAGCATGTCAAGGTCGAGAAGGAGAACCAGACCCTGGCCTCGATCACCTTCCAGAACTATTTCCGGATGTACGAAAAGTTGGCCGGCATGACCGGCACCGCCGACACCGAGGCGGTGGAGTTCAAAAAGATTTACAATCTCGACGTGGTGATGATCCCGACCAACAACATCATGATCCGTAAAGACTACGCCGACGTGATCTACAAGAACCGGCAGGCCAAGTACCGGGCGATCGTTCAGGAGATCGTCGATCTGCACCAGAAAGGCCAGCCGGCCCTGGTGGGCACCATCAGCATCGACGTTTCCGAGAAGATCTCCAACATGCTCAAGAAGGCCGGAGTCAAGCACTCGGTCCTGAACGCCAAACATCATGAGAGAGAGGCCGAGATCATCGCCGAGGCCGGCCAGATCGGCCGAGTGACCATCGCTACCAACATGGCCGGGCGCGGCACCGATATCAAGCTGGGCGAGGGGGTCACCGAACTCGGCGGCCTGCACATCCTCGGCACCAGTCGCCATGAGTCGCGCCGGATCGACAACCAGTTACGGGGCCGGGCCGGCCGCCAGGGTGATCCCGGCTCCTCGCGCTTCTACCTCTCATTGGAGGACGATCTGTTGCGGATCTTCGGCTCCGACCGGATCTCCGGGATCATGGACAAGCTGGGCATGGAGGAGGACGAGCCCATCGAGCACCAGATGATCAGCAAGGCCATCGAGGGCGCTCAGCGCAAGGTAGAGGGCCACAACTTCGAGATCCGCAAGCACCTGCTGGAATACGACGATGTCATGAACAAGCAGCGCGAGGTGATCTACCGGCAGCGCCGCCTGGTTCTGACCAGCGAGGATGTCAGCGAGAACATTCAGGACATGGTCGGTGAAATGGCGGAGATGTTCGCCGCTGAGGCCATCGATCCTAAGCTCAACTCCGAAGAATGGAATTTCGCCGGTTTGACCGAGAGGCTCTACTCCACTTTCGGCCTGCGGCTGGAGATCCCAGAAGAGGAAAAGGTCAGGCTCAAACCGGAGCAACTGACCGAAATGGTCCTCTCCCGGCTTACCGAGGCCTATAAGGAACGGGAAGAGGAGAACGGCACTGCGAATATGCGTCACCTGGAGCGCTTGATCCTGCTGCAGATCATCGATCAGCATTGGAAAGAGCACTTGCTCAACATGGATCACCTGAAAGAGGGGATCGGGTTACGCGGATACGGTCAGAAGGACCCACTCAACGAGTACAAGAAGGAAGGCTACGAGATGTTCCTGGAGCTGATGGACAACATCAAGCTGCAGACCGTACGCCAGCTATTCCTGATCCGACTGGTGCAGGAAGACGAGATTGAAAGATTGGCCCGCCAGCAGCGTGAGAAGAAGCAGGAGATGGAGCTTCGACACGCTGAACCTGGTGGTGTGTCCGAGGGCGGTGGAGCTCAGGAGCCGGTCAGGCGCGAAGGCGAGAAAATCGGCCGCAACGATCCATGTCCCTGCGGCAGCGGCAAGAAGTTCAAACATTGCCACGGCCGGGTGCAGTAAAGTAAGAATTAAAAATTAAAAATGCAGAATTATAAATCTGCGGCATATAGATAATAAAGGCGTGAGGTGGCTGGTTGGTTGCCTTGCGCCTTTGTTGGTTTTAGTGCATCTTGGTTAGAAACAGATGAAGGACTATGATGATGGATAATTTACAAATCAACGGTTTTAAAGCAGCGGCGGTCAAGGCCGGGATCCGGGGCAAGGACCGGCTCGATTTATCGTTGCTGGTTTGCGAGCAGCCGGCTACGGCGGCGGGGATCTTTACCACCAATCTGGTCAAGGCGGCTCCGGTCCTGCTCGACATCGCACGGCTGGCTTCGGGGCAGGCCCGGGCGATTCTGATCAACGCCTCCATCGCCAATGCCTGCACCGGCGAGGAAGGTTTGGCCAAAGCCCGACGTTGCGCCGAGCTGGCCGCGACCGAGTTGGGTTGCGCACCGGAAGAGGTGCTGGTCGCCTCCACCGGGGTGATCGGCGAGCAACTCGACCTGACCTGCTTTGAAAAGAATATGGCCGCTCTGGTCAAGAATTTGCGATCGGAGGGATTCACCGAGGTCTCACGGGCGATTATGACCACCGACACGGTGCCTAAGACCGCGGTGCGGGAGGTGGAACTGGATGGGGTAACGGTCCGGCTCATCGGTCTGGCCAAGGGTGCCGGGATGATCAAGCCCAACATGGCCACCATGCTGGCCTTCGTCCTGACCGACGCGGTCATTCCGGCCGATCTGCTGCGGGAGAAGCTGGGTCAGGCCGGTTCGCGCTCTTTCAACCGGATCACCATCGATGGCGATACCTCCACCAACGATTCTCTCTTTATCCTGGCCTCCGGCGCGGCCGGCAACGCGCCCCTGCAGACGGGAAGTCCGATGGCGGACGCTTTTGGGCTCGCGCTAAACGAGTTGGTCCTGGATCTGGCTCTGCAGATTGTCCGGGACGGAGAGGGGGCGACCAAGCTGATCGCCATCCGGGTCAAAGGCGCGGCCAGCGAAGCCGAGGCCCGGCTGGCGGCGGAAACGGTGGCCGAGTCCAAGCTGGTCAAGACCGCCTTTTTCGGCGAGGATGCCAACTGGGGCCGGATCATCGCCGCCCTGGGCCGCTCCGGGGCCGCCTTCGATCAGCTTAAAGTGGATATCGCCTTCGACGATGTCCTGATGGTCAAGAATGGCCTGGGCCAGGGCCAGGCGGCCGAGGCCCAGGCCACCAAGATTCTGAAGCAACGGGAATTCTCGGTCAACATCGATCTGCATCAGGGAAATGCTGCCTGGGAGGTATATACCTGCGATCTCTCCATCGACTACGTCAAGATCAACGCCGATTACCGGTCTTAGAAACCTACGGGACCGATAAGACCAATGCCAATCATCCAAGTGTAGGGGCGCATTAGGCGAAGCCGTAATGCGCCGGATGAAGCAAGGTTGCGGTGCATGCGCTTTGCTTGTTGCACCCTCCGCGATTGATCCCCCGCCTTCCCATAACTCCAAACATTTTACATCTGAGCGGAAGCTGCTTTATTTCTTTTTTGCCACTTTCCCCTTGGCCGGTGCTTCTACGGTCTCGCTCTTTTTCTTGGGCCGGGTGTTACCGTGGCTTTTGCTCGCGATCTTGCCCTTTGTGGTTCTCTTGTCGCCTCTGCCCATAATTACAAATCCTCCTGTTTACTTTTAATTGGCCGGAACATTTTTCCGGAGGCTTTCTTGCCTTAAATCATTTATTGCTTAAGTTACCCCATAATTAGAGAATATTCTATAGTGACAGGCATGAAACTTCTGATAAGTTTTTCGTGGAGCCGGAAGGCTCTCCCCGGATTGCTGCTGGGATTGCTTCTGACCGGCTGTGCCGGTGGGATCGATCAGGCCGCCCTGGTGGCCAGGTTGGCCGGGCCGGATGCACGCTCAGCGCTGGTAGATGTGCGCTCTTCCTCCGAATATCGGGCCGGGCATCTGCCGGGCGCGGTAAACCTCCCGGTCCATTCTCTGCCCTTCAATCTGGCCCGGGTTCCGGTCACGGATCGGAGCGAGGAGGTGGTGGTCTATTGCGCCCATGGTCCCAGGGCTGGGTTGGCCGGGTTTTTCCTGCGGCTTGGGGGTTTTTCCAAGGTCCGACATCTCCGGGGTGACTTCAACGGCTGGCGTAGGGCCGGACTGCCCGTGGTCACCGAGACCACGCCCGTGACCTGGGCGGAATAACACGGAGCAATGATGCGGAAATTCCTCTTCTTCTCCTTGCTGGCCAGCGTCATAGGCATCGGTCTGCTGCATTTCTTCACGCCCGGCGATATGGGAATCTACCACGCCGTATATCGCCGGCTCAGTTATTTTCCCATCGTCCTGGGCGCGATCTGGTTCGGCTTGCGGGGTGGGATTTTCTTCGCGGCTTTGTCCTCGGTGGCCTTCATCCCTCATCTTTTGCTCTACCTCGGTGAAGACCCGCGCATTTACCTGAACGAGCTGTTGGAAGTGGTGCTCTACATGGCAGCAGGCACCGTCACCGGCTTTATCGCCAGTCGCGAGGCCCAGTTGCGCGATCGCTACCGGCAGCTTTCCGAGGAGCTTGAGGAGGCTTACGAGCGCTTGCACCGCGAGAGCGCCGTTCTCCTGGAAATCGAGTCTCAACTCGGGGCCAGCCAGAAGATGAGCGCCCTGGGCGAACTTTCGGCCTCCCTGGCCCACGAGATCAAGAATCCTTTGAGTTCGATCCGGGGCACCGCCGAGATCCTCCTGGACGAATTTCCGGTCGGGCATGCCAAGCGCGAGTTCGGCGAGATTCTGCTCAGGGAGGTGGATCGCTTGAATGTCACGGTCAAC
The DNA here is from genome assembly GCA_963807225.1 of uncultured delta proteobacterium. Taxonomy (GTDB): domain Bacteria; phylum Desulfobacterota; class Desulfobulbia; order Desulfobulbales; family JAGXFP01; genus JAGVGT01. Next base: position 77,084 of record CAWEAD010000008.1, read on the forward strand.
GAGATCCTCCAATATTCAAAGGGCCAGGTTGTGGCCGGTAATGGCCAACCGGATGAACCATTGGGCGGAGTCATCCGCCGGGTGGCCCGATTGGTCGAGGCCCATCTGCGCAAGAAAGAACTGGCCCTGGAAATGGCTCTGCATCCCGAGGTGGGGGATTGTTTGGTCAACGGCGGTAAGATGTCCCAGGTATTCTTAAATATTATCCTGAACGCCATTGACGCCCTGCCTCGGCAGGGCAGGATCAAAATCAGCGCCGAGAGCGGCGATGGTGGAGTGCGGGTAAGCATCGACGATAATGGCCCCGGGATTGCCGAGCCGCTCCGGAGCGAGATATTCAAACCCTTCGTTTCCGGCAAGGACCATGGCACCGGTTTGGGGTTATCGATCAGCGCCAAGATTGTTGAAAGTTACGGCGGCACCATCACCCTGGTCGACAGCGCTCTGGGTGGCGCCTGTTTCCGGATCCTGCTGCCTTGTCCGAAAGGTTCGGGGCAGAGAAGATTGATGAAATAAGAAGCTCATAGGAGTAGCAAATGTCCGGGAAAATTTTATTGATCGATGATGACGACAGTCTGCGACGGGTGACTGAGTATAACCTGACCTCGGCTGGTTTCGAGGTGGTGACCGCCGCTTCCGGGCGGCAAGGATTGGCCGCCTTTGGCGAGGAAGAGCCGGATCTGGTGGTGACCGACGTGGAGCTGGGCGATTTAAACGGTCTGGAGGTGCTGGCCGAAATCAAGAAGGAGGCGCCGGATACTCCGGTAATCGTCATCACGGCTTACGGCACCATCGATATGGCGGTAAAGGCCATGGGTGAAGGTGCCTTCAATTTCATCACTAAGCCCTTCGACCGCGATACCCTGCGGCTCGCCTGTCAGAAGGCGCTGGAAATGACCGAGCTCAAGAGCCGCAATCGGGTGTTGGCCGAGGAGGTCAACCGGCTCTCCGGAGTCGAGGGCATGGAGACCTCCAACTCGGCCATGGCGGCGCTCCTGGAAATGGCGGTGCGGGTGGCAGAGAGCGAGGCTACGGTACTGATCACCGGCGAGTCGGGGACCGGCAAGGAGTTGTTGGCCCGGATCATCCACCGGCGCAGCAACCGGCATGAGGCACCGCTGGTGGCGGTGAACTGTGCCGCAATTCCCGATAACCTGATCGAGAGTGAACTCTTCGGCCACGTCAAGGGAGCCTTCACCGGCGCGGTGGTCAACCGCAAGGGCCGTTTTCAGTCGGCCCGGGGCGGCACCCTTTTTCTGGACGAGATCGGTGAACTGAAGCTCGACATGCAGGCCAAGCTCCTGCGGGCAATCCAGGAACGCGAGGTGGAGCCGGTCGGCTCCGACCGTACCGAAAAGATCGATGTACGGATCATCGCCGCCACCAATAAGGACCTGAAAACGCTGACCGCCGAGGGCAAATTTCGGGAAGACCTTTACTATCGGCTCGGGGTGATCCCCATCCATATCCCGGCCCTGCGTGACCGTCCCGAGGATATAATGACCCTGGCCCGTCATTTTCTGCGTAAGCTGAACGCCCCGGATGGGGTGCACTTTAGTCCGCCGGCCCTGGCCTTGATGAAAAGGTACCCCTGGCCCGGCAATATCCGCGAACTGCAGAACATGGTCGAGCGTGCCTGCATCCTCCGGCATGGTGAGGAAATCACCCCGGAAGCCTTGGGGTTGCCCAGCGGCGGGCTGGGAAATAACAACTGCAACGCCTTGAGTCTGGAGATCCCCCCGGAGGGCATTTCCCTGGAAGAAGTGGAAAAAGAACTGATCCGCAAGGCCTTGGCCAGAAGCGGCGGCAATCGCTCGGAGGCCGCCAGGCTCCTGAAAATCCCCCGTCATGTCCTGATCTACCGACTGGAGAAATTCGATATTTAATCCGGATTGTACGCCGGGATTACAGCGAAGATTAAAAAGCCGGCATACATCTTGAAAACAGAGGGCATCAAATGCTTCGCTGACGCAGGCAATTACGGATCTGGCGCCTTTTTTGTCGTTGCGAGGGGTGCTTTTGCGACGACGCAGTCTTAACTTCGAGTCCACCCCGATACTTACTTTTTTCCAGCGAATCCGCCAATACCTGAAGCAAATTCAAGGCCTGCCTCGAAACCCGGTAAATCTCCGGATTAACAAACAACCGAAACCGGGCGATATCAGTCAAAGTGTCTCTTTCTCCATGCACATGACCGGCAAGCGCCTAGGACCATGTCAGTAAAACTCGGACTTTCCAACTCAATCCCGTTGGGGGAGGAAAGGAACTCAGTCATTTCCCTCCCTTGCAATCTGTTGCTGCCTGGCGGCAAGATTCAGGCGTAAAAAAATGATTTCCGGGCCAAGGTCATCGGAATATCTCTCACATACCATTTCCGCCTCTATACCAGATAATTTGTTGGCGCGGTTCTAGTCGCTTTCGCCCTTGTCGTCTATCCCTTCTGGTCTTGGTCCAACGAACTTGCTGATCCGGCCGTGGCCACCTTCGGTCTCCCTGTCCCACACCATCTTAACCAAGGCAATTGTGGCCTGCTCTATTATCATTTCTGCCCATGCTCCGGCTCATCCCCGATCGCCGGATCGAGATGGCGCTGGAGGATATCGATCCATAACCCACCTTGATCACCACGAGACGCTTTCTCGGGCAGGGAAGTTAAAAAACCTGGAATAGGGCGACGGCGATTTGTTATCTTTGCTTTTGTAGCTCATGCTCGGCCGGGATCGGCAAACGCCAGAGAGTTCTGACTCATGAACACTGGTGTATGCCTGGATAGTTTTTCCGGCAGACGTTCGAAAATGATAGCCGATATGATCTTGAACGAGGGAGTGACGGCCACATGAACCTGACCCAGAAGATTATTAAAGCCCACCTGGTCGAGGGTTCCCTGGTAGCGGGTGAGGAGATCGCCATCCGCATCGATCACACCCTCCTGCAGGATGCCACCGGCACCATGGCGATGCTGGAGTTCGAGGCCCTGGGGGTGGATCGGGTCCGGGTCGAACTGGCGGCCCAGTACGTTGACCATAACCTGCTGCAGACCGATTTCAGGAACGCCGACGACCATCGCTATCTGCAGACCGCCTGCGCCCGCTACGGCATCCATTTCAGCCGGCCGGGGAACGGCATCTCCCACCAGGTCCATATGGAACGGTTCGGGGTGGTGGGCAAGACCATGCTCGGCGCCGACAGTCACACCCCCAGCGCGGCCGGCATCTCCATGCTGGCCATCGGCGCCGGGGGCCTCGACGTGGCCCTGGCCATGGCCGGCCAGCCTTACCGTTTTCCCTGTCCCAAGGTGTTTGGAGTCAAACTGGTCGGCGAGATGCCGGAGTGGGTGAGCGCCCGGGACGTGATCTTCGAACTGCTGCGACGCCACGGGGTCAAGGGTTGCCTCGGCAAGATCATCGAATACCACGGCCCCGGAGTCGCCACCCTTTCCGCCGGGGATCGCAAGAACATCGGCAACATGGGCACCGAACTTGGGGCCACCTCCACCATTTTTCCATCGGATGAAAACACCCGTTACTACTTGAGGGCCGAGGGACGTGAGGACGCCTGGCAGCCGCTGGCGGCCGATCCCGGCGCGAGTTACGACGAGTACGACGAGATCGACTTGACCCGGCTCGAACCTTTGATCGCCAAGCCCTCCTCGCCGGACAATGTGGTGCCGGTGCTGGAAATCGCCGGCACACCGGTGGACCAGGTGATCGTCGGCAGCAGCGCCAACGGTTCCTTCCGCGACCTGATGGTGGTGGCCGAAATTGTCAGGGGACGGACCATTGCCCCCCGCACCACCCTGCAGATCAACCCGTCCAGCCGCGAGGTCCTGGAAAACGTGGCGGCTGCCGGCGGGGTTATGGCGCTTTTGGCGGCCGGGGCCAATATCCACCAGTCCGGTTGCCTGGGCTGCATCGGCATGGGCCAGGCACCGGGCACCGGCCAGGTCAGTCTGCGCACCTTTCCGCGCAACTTTCCCGGCCGCTCCGGTACCGAGGACGACCGGGTCTATCTCTGCTCCTCCGAGACCGCCGCCGCAGCAGCCCTGACCGGAACGATTACCGATCCCCGGGATCTGGGCCGCGAGATGAATTACCCCAAGGTCCGGGAGCCGGAGCGCTACCTGGTCGCTACCTCTTCGATCATCTATCCCACGGCGGAAGGGGCAGCCACCGAGGTGATTCGGGGACCGAACATCCAGCCCCCTGCCGCAATTCGAGCCCCTGCCCGAGGAACTGGCGGTTGAGGCGATTCTCAAGGTGGGCGACAACATCACCACCGACCATATCATGCCGGCCGGTAATCGGGTATTGCCCCTGCGCTCCAATATCGAGGCGATCAGCGACTACGTCTTCTATCAGCTGGCGCCCGGCTTCAGCGAGGAGGCCCGGCGGGCTGGTGCGGCGGCGGTGATCGGCGGCGACAATTACGGCCAGGGCTCCAGTCGCGAGCATGCCGCCCTGGCCCCGCGCTTTTTGGGGGTGCGGGTAAAAATCGCCAAGAGCTACGCCCGGATTCATAAAGCCAATCTCTGCAACTTCGGGATACTGCCCCTGACCTTCCTGGACCCGCTTGACTACGAGGGGCTGGACAAGGGTATGCGGCTGGTCCTGCCGGAGATCCGGGCGCGGCTGGAACGGGGTGACACTGAGATCCCGGTGATGGTGGAGGGGCGGACGATCGTCACCCGGCTGGCGGTTTCCCCGCATCAGCGTGCCATGCTGCTGGCGGGGGGGGCGTTGAACCTGGCCAGATCTGGGTAAACGTTCGGCAGCTCCACGGCTGCCGAACGTTTACCGAATCGGTGGGGGCAGGATCACGAAGAAAGAAAGGGGGGACTCCTCGGGTCTGTCCTTGGGTGATTCGGGTTAATCTCCCTGCTATCTGTGGTTATTAAAAATATTTTCGTTAATCGATAAGGGTAAACATGCGAACTGAACGGGATTCCATGGGAGAGATGCAGGTGGACGACGACACCCTGTACGGTGCCCAAACCGCCAGGGCGGTGCTGAATTTTAAGGTCAGCGGCGAGGGGTTGAGCCGTGAGATGATCGGCGCTTTGGGGTGGATCAAGCAGGCGGCGGCCCGAGTCAATCGCGACCTGGGGCTGTTGGCGCCGGAAATTGCCGAACCGATCATCCTGGTGGCCGGTGAGGTGGCAGATGGCGCTCTCGACCGCCATTTCCCCATTGATGTCTTCCAGACCGGCAGCGGCACCTCCAGCAATATGAACGCCAACGAGGTCATCGCCAACCGGGCCATTCAGCTGATGGGCGGCGAGCCCGGTTCCAAATCCGTTCATCCCAACGACCACGTCAATCTCGGCCAGTCGAGCAACGATGTGATCCCCTCTGCCATCCATCTGGCGGCCATGGTCCTGATTGAAAACGAACTGTTGCCAGCCCTGGAAAAGTTACGGGATGGACTGGCGGCCAAGGCGGTGGAGTTTGATCCCATTGTCAAGATCGGCCGCACCCACCTGCAAGACGCCACCCCCATCCGTTTGGGCCAGGAATTTTCCGGGTTCTCCTCCCAGGTCGAGCATGGTATCGGCCATATCCGGGCGAGTTGCGATCACCTGCGCGAACTGGCTCTGGGCGGCACCGCCGTGGGCACCGGCCTCAATACCCATCCCGAATTCGGTCGCCGGATGGCGAAGGAACTGAGCGAAATGACCGGGGTTGACTTTCGCGAGGCCGCCAACCACTTCGAGGCCCAGGCTGGTCAGGAGGCGGCGGTACAGATGAGCGGCAGCCTGAAGAGCCTGGCCTGCGCCCTGATGAAGATCGCCAACGATATCCGCTGGCTGGGTTCGGGCCCCCGGCTCGGACTGGGAGAATTGATCCTGCCCGCGGTTCAGCCCGGCTCCTCGATCATGCCCGGCAAGGTCAATCCGGTGATCGCCGAGGCCCTGATCATGGCCTGCGCCCAGGTGATCGGCAACGACAGCGCCATCACCGTCGGCGGCCTGACCGGCTACTTTCAACTCAACACCATGCTGCCGTTGATCGCCCGCAATCTGATCCAGCAGATCCGCTATCTCACCGGCGGCTGCACAATTTTCACCGACAAATTGCTGCGGGGATTGGTGGCAGATACCGAGCGGATCAAAGCGGGCAACGAACGCTCTCTGGCCCTGGTCACCGGCCTGGTCCCGGTTGTCGGCTATGATCGGGCCGCCGAGATCGCCAAGGAGGCGCACCGCACCGGCAAAACCATCCGGGAGGTAGCCAGGGAACAAAAGATCCTGCCGGAGGAAGAACTCGATAGGCTGCTTGATCCGCGTCATCAGACCGGTGGGAAATTGCCGAAACGAAGTTAATAAGTGAAAAGTGGCGCGCTCAAATACCAAAGGCAACATTTTCAGGAGATAATGTTGCATGGGAAAAATCTACGAGCAGTTGAGTATCGAAGAACGAACGATGATCCAAACGCAGCTGGAGATGGGAATAAAGCAATCGGCGATTGCCTTGGGGGTTGAATCGTTTGGTATCGACCGGGAAATCCTGGCTCGGGTGGTTACCGCGGCCGGGATCGGGGTCTATGCCGACTATCCGATCAGCCCGGCCACCGCCATCCTGAATGTCCTGGCCGAGCATGGCCCTGTTCGATATCATGTTTCCCATCCGCTGCCGCTTGCCGCGTGGGAGTGATCATCTGGACAAGCACGTTCGAGAGGCCGATGGTTTTGATTGATCGTTCCGGTTTGGAAATGTCAGCTGAATTTATCAAGGAAATGGAGGTGCCATGAGCGATCAGGAAACGACGAGTATGGTGGAGACCAAGAACATCGGGTTGCGCGGAGTCGTGGTCGCTGATTCCACCATCTCCAAGGTGGATGGGGAAAAGGGCATCCTGATCTATCGGGGCTACGATATCGCCCCTCTGGCCCGGGAGGGCAGTTTTGAGGAGGTGATCCATCTTCTGCTGGACGGCGAGTTGCCGACAGCGGTCGAACTGGAGACCCTGCGGAGCGATTTGGCAGCCTGTCGCGCTTTGCCGGAGCGATTGCTTGAGGCTCTGCGGACCATGCCGAAGGAGGCGGTGGTCATGGACGTGCTGCAGGCGGCGGTGCCGATTCTGGCCATGGCTGACCCCGAGCCCGAGGCGGCGACTCCGGCCGATTGCCGCCGCCAGGCCCTGGGATTGATTTGCCGTCTTCCCCTGATTGTCTCAGCTTGGGAACGGCTGCGCACCGGACAAGAGGTGGTTGTGCCCCGTCCGGAGCTGGGCCAGGCCGCCAACTTCCTCTATACCCTGCACGGCGAGGTACCGAATGAGAAACGGACCGGGATCATGGATACGGTCCTGATCCTCCATGCCGACCACGGTTTCAATGCCTCGACCTTCACGGCCCGGCAGATTGCCTCAACCCGCGCCCACCTGTATGCCGCTGTCGCCGGAGCCCTGGGGTCGCTGTCCGGTCCGCTGCACGGCGGCGCCAACTACCGGGTCTATCGGATGCTCCGGGAGATCGGCGCCAAGGAGCGGGTCAGGGAGTACGTGAACCGGGCCTTGGACCACAAAGAGCGGATCATGGGTATGGGGCATGCGGTCTATAAGGTCACCGATCCTCGGGCCATTATTCTGGGGCCGTTGGCGGCGGAGTTGGCCGTCGAGTCCGGACACCCGGAGCTTTACGAGATCGCCGAAGAGGTCCGGCGTCTCACCACCGCCGAGATGGAGCGCCGCAAGGGGCGGGCGATATACGCCAATGTCGATTTCTTCTCGGCCATTGTCAACTCGATGATCGGCATTCCCAGCGATCTTTTCACGCCGGTCTTCGCCGTCGCCCGGATAGTCGGCTGGTGCGCCCACTATCTGGAAGAGCGCTTCGGCACCGCCCAGGCCAAGCCCACGATCTACCGGCCCAAGGCCGAATACATCGGCCGCTACTGCGGCTTGGAAGGTTGCGCCTGGACACCGCTTCAGGATCGATAAGTGGCGAATTTGGATAGAAATCCAACCCCACGGGCGGCAATAAAGCCGGTAAGGTGTATTTTATCCCTCCGATCCAGGCCGGAATACGATTCAGTCTCCGGTGCGCAAGCAAGTAGACATGGAGAAGACAATGTCCACCAAGTGGTTCTGTAGCATTTGCTATCAAGAATCTGAAGCAGCTTCGCTGCCTGAATCCTGCCCTCGGTGCGGGGCGGATGTGAAGTCCCTAATGGTGTCAGGTGAGGGGCAGGGTGAATCCACCCCATCCCAATTAACCGCCAAGCCCCGGACCCTGGAAGAGGTCCGGGATCTGGCCCGCAAAGGGCTGAAGGGTATATGCGCCGTCTACCCGCATTGCGACGGCGGTGATGAGCGCATCTGCCAGCGTGAGGCCTACGGCAAACCAATCGGTTTCGGCGGGGTTGGTTCAGGCGCCTCCTTCAAGGCCAATGTAACGGCGCTGGCGGCCCTGCGGCTGAAAACCCGGCTGATTGGAGAACATTTTGAACCTGACTCCACTCTCTCCTTCTGCGGCATCGAATTGGCCATGCCGATCATGGGAGCTTCGACCTCGGGGATCGGGCGCTATTCCGAAGCGATTACCGAAACAGATTTCTGCCGGGCCACTATCCGCGGTTGCCGGGAGGCCGGAAGTATCACCTGGCGGGGCGACACCTGGTTCTATACACCGGAGGATCATCCCGCCCTCGACGCCTTGGCGCAGGAAGGGGGCCACGGCATCCCGATTTTCAAACCCAGGAGCCAGGACATTCTGAAGCGGCTGATCGAACGGGCCGAAAAGATGAACTGCCCGGCGGTGGGGGTGGATCTGGACGGCTGCGGCTCGACCATCATGGCCCGGCACGGCCAGCAGGTCTTTCGCAAGTCGGTCGGGGAATTGCGGGATTTGGTGCAATCCACTTCCCTGCCTTTTATCGCCAAGGGGATCATGACCCCGGAGGATGGTGAGGCTTGCGTCGAGGCGGGGGTCAGGGTGGTGGCGGTTTCCAACCATGGCGGCAGGGTGCTTGATCATACCCCCGGCGTGGCCGAAGTCCTACCGCAAATCGTGGCCCGACTCGGAGGCAAAGTGCTGATAACCGCCGACGGCGGCATTCGAACCGGTTACGATGCCCTGAAGATGCTGGCCTTGGGGGCTGACACCGTCATGGTCGGTCGGGATGTTGCCCGGGCCGCGGTTGGCGCCGGATCACTGGGGGTGAAACTGCAGATGGAGCACTTGCGGCAGACCTTACAACGGGCCATGGTGATGACCGGTTGCCACGATCTTTCCCATATCGGCCCCGAGATCCTGACCTAAAGGAATACCAAAACCCAACTCGGCAAAGAAGACAGCAGGATGGTAAAGAAACCGGTCTAGATCTTGGCAATCATCTTGTTGCCGGGCTTTATTTTTCCACCGATTGCTTGCCGAGCTGGGGACTATAACGAGGTTACCGGCCAACTCGGGTGGGACTGAGTAAACCGGAGATCGTGATCCTTCTCGGCGAACCAGGCAAAAAGGTCATGGGTGCCAAGACCGCGTGCTACATCTGGGTATCGGAAGAAGAATTCCGGGATCCGGTCCCTAAGGAAACCCTGCCGGTAGTTTGGATGTACAGCTTTTATGACGGCAATCCTAACATCTACTTCGGCGATGGCAGTGAAACTTTGGGCTATAAGGCCTTTGCCTCGAAACGGGTAAAATATTGAAATGCCCGCCGGTTTTTTGCTTAATGGTTGAACTTATCCTCGCAGGAGAGGAGCATATCCTTCTCGGCCTCGGCCAGGACCTGCTTGGCCTGCTTGATGTCCTCGCCGATCTGGGCCGCCAGTTCCCGCGGCCCGGCGAACTTCATCTCGTCCCTCAAAAAGCGCAACAGATTGACCTTGATCGGGTGGCCGTAGATATCCTGATTAAAATCGAAGATGTGGGTCTCGGCCCGGATCGGCTGCTCGCCGTCCTGTTCGGCGAAAGTGGGGTTCTTGCCGATATTCAGCACCCCGCCGTAGCATCTGCCACCGTAAGTTACCTGGGTCACATACACCCCGTGCTTGGGACAGAGATCCTCGGGGGCGATGTGCAGGTTGGCGGTGGGAAAGCCGATCTCGGAGCCGCCGCGCTTCTTGCCCATCTTGACCTCGCCGCGGATCTGGTAGTAGCGGCCCAGCAGCTTCTTGACGTCGCGCATGCGGCCCTGGGTCACCAGTTCGCGGATCTTGGTGGAGCTGACCAGCATGTCGTCGACATAGTAGGCCTCCACCACCGACACCGCGAACCCGCGCTTCCTGCCCTCCTCCATTAAAAAGGGGATGTCGCCCTCACGACCCTTGCCGAAGGCGTAGTCGTAGCCGACTACCAGTTCGGTGACTCCGACGTGGGTCATCAGTTCATCGATGAAGGCGGCGGCCGGGGTGGCGGCCAGTTTCCGGGTGAAGGGCAGGGCGATGAGGATGTCAATGTTGGCCAACTGGATCAATTCGACCTTCTGCTCAAAGGTCGAGATCAACTTGAGACCGACTTGGGGCCGGACCACTTGCAGTGGGTGGGGGTCGAAGGTGATGGCGATGCTGATCCCCTGATTGCGGAAGGCCTTGCCCACCACCTCGCCGAAGAGCATCTGGTGACCCAGGTGGACCCCGTCGAAATTGCCGATGGTCACGAAGGCATTGGCCGGTTTTGCGGGAAGTTCCTCGAAACTGCGATATAGCTGCATGCGCGGGATACCGTGGCTGAAGTTTTGGCGCCGGCTGGCGTAATCAATCACCATAAGAAAAAGCCGACGGGCGGTAAATAAAAACTTGACAATGACCGGCCGAAATATTTAAAGTCGCCTCTCACGAAGTGCCGAAGTGGCGGAATTGGTAGACGCGCTAGGTTCAGGGTCTAGTGGGGGTTTCCTCGTGGGAGTTCAAGTCTCCCCTTCGGCACCAGGGAATAAAAAGCAAAGGGATTGCGCCGCAGGCGTGATCCCTTTTTTTGTTTTCAGGCCGGGAGATTTATGGTGGCGCGGAAGAATGGTTGGCCGCCGCCTTTTTTGTCTCTTGGCTAGTCCCGCTTGATTTCTCAGCTGAAGTTAAATCCCGGTGGCTGTGCAATCGCCGGAGATATGCTATGCTGTCCGGCGGAGCGGTAAGGATCGCACTGTAACTTGCGGTCAAGCTGGAGTGAGATGAGCGAGCCAAGCACAAATTATGTCGAAGTAGCGACCACCGAGAGCCGTAACCGGGCGCGACTCTGGACCCTGGTGCTGTTGGCCGTCGGCATTCCGACCTTGGTCGAGGAGCGGGAAAGCGGGCTGGCGATGCTGGTCCCGGCCGCCAAGAGCGAGCGGGCCGCCCGGGAACTATCCCTGTTTGTCGAGGAAAATCGCAATTGGCCGCCTCGGCAGTTCGGCGAGGAGCACCCGCCGAACCGTAGCCCTCCGACGGTTCTGCTGATGGGCGGACTGCTGATTTTCTATGTGGTCACCGGGAAAGCCTCCGCGATCAATCCATGGTTTCAGGCCGGTGAAGTGGATTCGCGGGCGATCCTGGCCCATGGTGAATGGTGGCGGCTGATCACCGCCTTGACCCTGCATGCCGATAGTGTCCATCTGCTTGGTAACCTGCTGCTGGGCGGCTTGGTGATCCACTTTCTTCTGAAGGTATACGGGACCGGCCTGGGATTATTTCTGACCCTGCTGGCCGGAGGGGTGGGCAACTACCTCAATGTTCTGGCCCACGGGCCGGGACATTTCTCGGTGGGTTTTTCCACGGCGGTTTTCGCGGCGGTGGGGTTGTTGTCCGGCAGTCAGCTGAATCGTCAGCGCTTGGGCGGGGTTATTCTGCCCCTTGGGGCCGGGTTGGCCCTGTTGGCCATGATCGGCACCGAGGGGGAACACACCGACCTGGGCGCCCATCTTTGGGGGATTTTCGTGGGCCTGGCCTTCGGTCTGCTGTACCGTTTCTTCCGGTGGGGTCCCGATCGGGGCGGGCGGACCGGGGCCTGGTTCCAAGCCGGTTGCCTGGGGCTGGCGCTGTTGCTGGTTACCACGGCCTGGTATCTGGCTCTGGCCAGTTAGCCGCCTAATCCTCCAACCGATGATGCCTTTATGCCGCGTCGACTGGTCATTAACCTGCCGCAGGTATCACCAACTGGTCGCTTACCTGACGCGGGATCAACGAGCAAGTCTGATGCGTAACTCCCTTGCATACTGAGTTTCCCCCGCGACTTGCTGCGGGGAGCTTCAATTGGAAAGGGAGAAAGTGCTTGTAATAGCTCGATAAATCTGGGAGTGTTACCCTGTTCAGAATCCCAGAATTTGACAACGGGGCAGAACATGAACTATGAACCAATCTTGGTCGCCTCTTTACAGGGCGCCCGTAATTTCCAGCAGTGGAGGAAGCAACAAAATGGCCATGGATAACGGAGAGCCCCCTTGGGCCAAAAAGAAGAAAGGACCGCCGACGCCGGAAGAGTTGGTGGCGGCGCTGATCAACAAAATCAAGGAAGCCTTCGATGGTGGCGGGGGCGGCGGCAAAGTCGGCGAGAGTAAGCAGAGTTCCGGTGATGGCGGTTTCCCCGGCAAGCTCATTGCCGTAGTGGTGATCGTGGCCCTGCTCGGCCTGCTTAATGCTGCTTTTTTTACCGTCAAGCCCAATGAGAAAGGGGTGGTTTTGCGTTTCGGTAAGTACCTGCGCACCGTCGACCCCGGGCTGCACTTTAAGGTGCCGATGGTGGATGATGTGACCAAGGTCGATGTCATGAACATCCGCAAGGAAGAGTTCGGCTTTCGCACCATGGTAGCGGCCCAACGCAGTCAGTACACCCGGCAGGGGTTGGCCGATGAAGCTCTGATGCTGACCGGGGACAAGAACGTAATCGACGTCGAATGGATCGTCCAGTACAAGATCAAGGATCCTGTGGCCTACCTGTTCAAAGTCGGCAATGTGGCCCAGGCGGTGCGTGACGTATCCGAGGCCGTGGTCCGGCGCATCGTCGGCAACATGGACTTCGATTATATCCTCGGCAACCGGGACATGCTGGCAAACCGAGCGGTACGTGAGATGCAGCGGGAGCTGGATCGCTACGGTACCGGCGTTGATCTGGTCAAGCTTCAGCTTCAGGACGTCAACCCGCCGGAACCGGTCAAGCCCGCCTTCAACGAGGTCAACGAAGCCGATCAGGACATGAAGCGGCTGGTCAACGAGGCCGAGGAGGCTTACAACAAGGAGATTCCCAAGGCCCGGGGCACCGCCAAGCAGATCGGCGAGGAGGTCCAGGGCTATGCGGTCCAGCGGCTCAACAAAGCCAAGGGTGAAACCGACCGTTTCACGGCCATACTCAAGGAATACCAGCGGGCCAAGGAAGTGACCCGGCGGCGCATGTACCTGGAAGCCATGCAGGAAGTGCTGCCGCAAGTCTCCGACATCTACGTGGTGGACAAGGACCAGAAGGCGTTGCTGCCCCTGCTGGATCTGGGCAAGTCCGCCGCCGTCGCCGCCGGGAAAACCAAATAACCAGAACCGCAGGGAGCCCTATTGTGAACAAGGTATTAAGAGTTATTTCGATCATTGTGGTCGCCGCTCTCCTAATTGTGGTCTGGAGCGGCTACTATATTCTGCCGGAGGGTTACCAGTCCGTGATTACTCAGTTCGGCAAGCCGATCGGCAAGGCGGAAACCGAGGCGGGGCTGAAATTCAAAATCCCCTTCATCCAGGAGGTCACCTACTTCGACAAAAAGATCCAGATCTGGGACGGTGACCCCAACCAGATTCCCACCAACGACAAGACCTACGTCTTCCTGGACATGACGGCCCGCTGGCGTATTGCCGACCCCCTGAAATTCTTGCAGGCAGTCAAGACCATGCCCCGGGCTCAATCGATTCTCGACGACATTCTGGACGGTACGGTCCGCGACATGGTCAACCAGAACAACCTGATGGAGATCATCCGCAGCTCCGACTGGTCGCCGGAAACCATGAGCGGCGGTAATCCTGAAGGAGCCAAAGAGCCGGTGCAGCTGGGGCGGGACAAGATCGCCGCCATGATCCACGACACGGCCAGCCAGATCACCCCCCAGTACGGCATCGAACTGGTCGACGTGATGTTCAAGCGGGTCAACTACATCGAAACCGTGCGCAAGAAGGTCTACGAGCGGATGATCTCGGAACGCAAGCGGATCGCCGCCGAGAAACGCTCCATGGGTGAGGGTCAGAAGGCCGAGATCATGGGTAAGGTCAACCGGGAGTTGAAGGAGATCCTCTCCAAGGCCAATCGGGACGCCATGGAGGTTAAGGGCAAGGCCGATGCCGAGGCGGCGAAGATCTATGCCGAGGCTTACAGCAAGGACCCGGAGTTCTATGCCTTCTGGAAAACCCTGGAGGCCTACTCCACCGGGATCGGGGAGAACACCAGGCTGATCATCTCCTCCGATTCGGAGTTCTATCGCTATCTGGAGGGCAGCAAGTAAAATTCACGGGCCGAGAGCACCGGTCCTGCTTTGTCATCGGGCGTTCGGCATACTTTAGTATGGCCGAACGCCCTCTTTCGCGCATTACCGGCGCTCTCGGCCCGTTAATTGCCTGATTGACGGGAGGAATCCTGTTGATTTTCGCGTGAGTAAGATAGAGTGCCAACCATACTAAAGAGAGCCGGCTTTTGGGGAATGCCCTGAAGCCGGCTTTTTTTTGTGACCAACTATAGAGGGGGTTGTAGCCGAACTTGAGGATTGTTTCGCTCAGGCAGATTATTGTCTGCCGAATGTGGCTCAGGCCAGGATCCTGGTTGTTGAGCCTTACTCCGGCTTTAATGTGGGGCGCTGTTCGGCGGCATTGAAGGGAACTCGACCTTTTTTGGCCAGTAGTTCCAGAAATTCGTCCAGATGAGCTTCCCGGGTGAAGGCTTCCCGGCCGGTCTCGGTGAAGCGACAGGAACAACTGGTCAACTGCCCCCCGCACCAGGGGCAGATCTCCACTGGACAACCCGGAGTATGGAATTCGCCTTCGGCGCTGCCGCACACCGGGCAGAGCTCCGGGGCCTCGTTGACCGGCAGGTGCTTGGGGAAGTCACGCGGGTCGGTGTGACGCTTAATATACTCCTCCCGGTCCCGCCAGCCGAAGAACTCCAGGATTTCCTGGTCCCAGATTCCTTCCCGCCAGGTCCCGAGAAACTCTGCCTCCTCACGGGTAGCCAGGTAGAGGTATTCATCTTGCAGTGATTTGACGCAGAGCAGAAAAACGCCCTGGCGGTTGGCTATCCGCCTGATCTCGACGACCCCGTCGTCTTTGGCCTCTGGCAGATAGCTGTAAAAGCTGTGCAGGACCTTGAGGGCGATGATGTCGGCCGAGTATTGGTCGACAACTTTGACCAGTTCGGCCCGCTTGTCGGCAGGAGAGCCGTACTCCATAAGCAGATCGATCTCCCGGCGCAATTCGGTGAGAGACGGTGGCAGGAAATTATCCATATTTATTCTCCGGAACCGCGCCGGCATTGATCCGGGCGGCGTCAATGGCTTTGAGCCAGCGGCTGGTTTCGGCGGCGATATCCGAAGCGGCGGTCAGGGCGGTGACCACGGCCAGCCGTTGGGCGCCCCGGGCAACCAGCTCGTCGATATGTGCCAACTTAATGCCGCCCATAACTGTGAAAGGCAGGGGGGACAGGGCGCTAAAGGCAGGGATGGCCTCACTGCCGAGAAATTCCTTGAGCCCATCCTTGGTGGTGGTAGGAAAAAGGGGGCCGATGTTGAAATAGGAGGCGCCGCGCTCCCGGGCGGTGGCAGCCTGGGCCGGGGTATTGGCCGAGACGCCGATCAGCAGGTCCGGGGCCAACCGGCGCGCCTCTTCGGCCGGCAGATCGCGGTTGCCCAAGTGGACGCCGTCGGCCCCGGTCAAAAGCGCGATATCCAGCCGATTGTTGACCATGAATAAAGCGCCGGCTTCCCTGGTTAGCCGCCGGAAGGCCAGGGCTTTCTCATAGAGAAGCCGGTCGTCGCCCTCCTTGTCCCGCAGCTGGACGATCCGGGCGCCGCCGGCCAGTACCGACGACAACCACTCCAGATCGCTTCGGCCTCGGGCCAGGCGTTCGCAGGAAACGGGGTAGAGCGTGACATTTTCGGTGAAAATTTTCAGGCGCTGGGCCAGGGAGTCAATCGGCATGGTAATGTAATGTATCGATACGAGTTCTCGGTTCGAGGAAGCCGCCGGTCGACTTGCTAAAACGGCGGTTAGCGGTTATAATAACCGGCTTCTGGTAATTTTTCATTAGTCTTATCCGAAGGACCGAACAAGCTAGATAATTATAACGGGAATATAGGCATGCTAGATAAATTTTTCACCGGCGAAAAAGCCGAAGTGCGGATTGGCGACCAGGTTTTTCATTTACCGATCGTTGAGGGTACCGAAGGCGAGCGTGCCATTGACATTCGCAAGCTCAGGGCCGAAACCGGATATATTACCATCGACAGCGGTTACATGAACACCGGCGCCTGCACCAGTGCGATCACCTTCCTCGACGGTGAGAAGAGTATCCTTAATTACCGGGGCTATTCCATCGAGGATCTGGCCGAGCACTGTTCATTTATCGAGGTCGCCTACCTGTTGATCAACGGAGTGTTGCCCAATGTGACCGAACTGGACCAGTTCAGCCGGCAATTGAACAGCCATTCCATGATCCACGAGGACATGGTCCACTTCTTTGACCGGTTTCCGCCCGGCGCCTCGCCCATGTCGATCCTTTCCTCCATGGCCAACACTTTGTGCAATTTCTACCCGGAAATGGTCGACCCCATGGAGAACTTCAACACCACGGCGGCCAGGTTGGTTTCCAAGATGCGGACCATTGCCGCGTTTTCCTACCGGAAGTCGAAGGGGCACCCCCTGACCTATCCGCGCTTCAATCTTACTTATTGCGCCAACTTCCTGAACATGATGTTCGATTCGCCGGTCAATCCCTATCTGATCGACAAGGTCGTGGTCGATGCCCTCAACAAATTGCTGATCCTGCACGGTGATCATGAACTGAACTGCTCGACCGCCACGGTGCGGATCGTCGGCAGTGCCCGGACCAATCTCTATGCCTCGATCTCGGCCGGGATCAGCGCGCTCTGGGGGCCGCTGCACGGCGGCGCCAATCAAGATGTCATGGAGATGCTGGAACGGATCCTGGCCGAGGGCGGCAATTACCGGAAATACATCGAAAAGGCCAAGGACCCCAACGATCCATTCCGGCTGGTCGGTTTCGGACACCGGGTCTACAAGAACCACGATCCGCGCTCCCGGATCATCAAAAAGGCCTGCGACGACGTGCTGGTGGCCCTGAACATGGCCGACGACCCGCTGCTGACCCTGGCCAAGGAACTGGAAGAGGTGGTGCTTAACGACGAGTACTTCATCGAGCGGCGGCTCTACCCCAATGTCGACTTTTACAGCGGTATCATCTACCGGGCCATGGGAATTCCCACCAATATGTTCACGGTGATGTTCGCTCTGGGGCGGCTGCCCGGTTGGATTGCCCATTGGCGGGAGATGTGGGACGACCCCAACACCAGGATCGGCCGGCCACGCCAGGTCTATGTCGGCCCCACTCTGAGGAATTACGTGCCCATCGAAGAACGCTAGTGCGAGCATGGCGGCGTTCTTGCCACGCCGGTAATTATCGAGAGGTCTTGCCGGCCTGATGGGGAATTCCGAAGTCGGAATATCCGATTCTTACTCATACAAAAATGGCCTTCCCGGAACTTGATCCCGGGAAGGCCATTTTTTTGCGGCCCGGCCGGAATAATTTATTGAACCTTACAATAATCGCTGTGTTGACTAAGATTTGGGGCTATGTTAGTAAAATCATTTTTTCCGGCCGGTATGTGACCGGCCCGACCGCCTTTCCGGACTTTTTCATATGAGTTCCGGGCCAAGCGATCTTAACCAATCAGATTCAGGAGAATGGCAGTGCGTACCGATATCGTTCACATAGGGGCAGGCGAACTGACCTATGAGATAAGGAATATTGTCAGCGTCGGCGAGAAGTTGCAAAGCCTGGGCCTCGATACCTACTGGGAGAATATCGGTGACCCGGTGTTCAAGGGCGAGAAGATCCCCCAATGGATGAAGGAAATCGTCGCCGATTGCGCCATGCAGGACGCCACCTATGGTTATTGCCCCACCAAGGGGGTGCTGACCACCCGGGAGTTCATCGCCAAGCAGGTCAATAAGCGCGGCACGGTGCGGATTACCGCCGATGATATCATCTTCTTCAACGGTCTGGGCGATGCCATCAACAAAGTATTTACCATGCTGCGGCGGACGGCCCGGGTAGTGGTGCCTTCACCCAGCTACACCACCCACTCATCGGCCGAGGCGGCCCACGCCGGCGACCGGCCGGTCACCTACCGGCTCGATCCCGACAACAACTGGTATCCGGACCTGGACGATCTGGAAAAACGGATCAAGTACAATCCGGCCGTGGCCGGCATCCTGATAATCAATCCCGACAATCCCACCGGCGCCGTCTACCCGGAGGATATCATGCGCGGCATGGTGGCTCTGGCCAAGAAGTACGATCTCTTCATCATCTGTGACGAGGTCTATCAGAACATCATTTATAATGGCGCTACCACCAAGCCGCTGGCCGAAGTGATCGGGGATGTGCCGGCCATCAATATGCGCGGCATCTCCAAGGAAATGCCCTGGCCCGGTTCGCGTTGCGGCTGGATTGAGGTCTACAACGGCCATAATGATCCGATGTTCGAAAAGTACGTGACCTCGATCTTGAACGCCAAGATGCTGGAGGTCTGCTCAACCACTTTGCCGCAGGTGGCCTTGCCCAAGATCGTCCAGCATCCGGAGTACTGGAACTACCTGCAGGAGCGGATCAAACGCTACGAAAGCCATTCCAACATCGCTTACAATTGCCTGAAGAAGGTGGACGGACTGTTCGTCAATCGCACCAACGGCGCTTTTTACATGTCCGTGGCCTTCCAGGAGGGGCGGCTCAACAACCGGCAGAGCCTGGCCATCCCCAACAACGAGGTGCGCAAGTATGTCGAGGGTCTGGTCAACAAACCGGACGTAGCCCCGGACAAGCGTTTTGTTTACTATCTGCTGGGCGCCACCGGTATCTGCGTGGTGCCGCTCTCCTCCTTCGCCACCACGATGCAGGGATTCCGCACCACCCTGCTGGAGAGTAACGAGGAGAAATTCCGAATGATCTGCCAAAACCTGGCTGATGCCATCCGCAGCTATCTGGTCTCTGGATAAATTCGGGCAACGCCCATGGTAATCTGCGCCGCCCGGCCTGTTCATGGCCGGGCGGCGCTTTTTTTTGTCGGCCCTGGTCAAAATATCGAGCCGACAAGGGTTTTCGCTTTGGGAAAAATGATTGTATTCATCACCGTTCGCCTTGACAGAGGTAGGGCCGATACTTATTTTCCTGACAACTTTGGAATGGCCCTTTGCGGTCAGTTCCTGCCAATAATTATTAATCAGGAGCCTGTTCGTTGAGCTGACCCGGGTTGCCGGTTGCTTAGCGGAAGGATCTCAATTACCGGGGAAGACGTGAAGGACAAGAGCCAGAAGCAGGTGGACGATGAGAAGGCGGCGACCGCGCGGGAAGCAGGCGCGGCGGAAGAAGCCGAGATGACCGCTCGGGAAGATTTGACGGCCGCCCTGGATAAAGCCCGGCAGGATGCTTGCGAGGCGCAGGACAAACTTTTGCGCCTGGCGGCCGACTTCGATAACCAGAAGAAGAGGTTGCAACGGGATAAGGACATCGCCCTGAAATTCGCCGAGGAGGTCCTGATCAAGGAACTGCTGCCCAGTCTCGATAATCTGGAACGAGCCCTGAATCAGGATCGGACCGGAGAGAAATTCAGCGAGCAGCTATTGGAAGGGGTCGAGATGACTTACCGGGGGCTGATGAATACCTTGGAGAAACATGGCCTCCAGCAGCTGCAGAGTATCGGTGAGCCGTTCGACCCGAATTACCATGAGGCCCTGGCCTTGGAGGCGAGCAGCGAGGTGCCGGAGCAAAGGATTTTACAGGAATACGAGAAAGGCTACCTACTGAAAGACCGTCTTTTAAGGGCGGCCAAGGTGGTGGTTTCCAAAGGTAATAATTGCGGTTGAGCGAGCCATGTCGGCCTCGACTGCGGAATGTCGGATATTGATTACATTATAACTGTGATAAAGATTAGGAGATAATCTAATGGGAAAAATCATCGGAATCGATCTGGGTACAACTAATTCCTGCGTGGCCGTAATGGAAGGCGGGGAACCCAAAGTCATCGTCAACGTCGAGGGCAACCGCACCACCCCTTCGGTGGTGGCCGTGACCGAGAACGAAAGGTTGGTAGGGCAGGTGGCCAAGCGCCAGGCGGTGACCAATCCCGAGCGGACCCTGTTCGCCATCAAGCGCTTGATCGGCCGGAAGTTCACCGATCCGGAGGTCAAGAAGTCCATCGAGTTGAGCCCCTTCAAGATCGTCAAGGGCAAGGACGGCGACGCCGTGGTCGAGGTGGCTGGCAAGACTTACTCCGCGCCGGAGATCTCGGCCATGATCCTGACCAAGATGAAGCAGACCGCCGAAGAGTATCTTGGCGAGAAGGTCACCGACGCGGTGATTACCGTGCCTGCATATTTCAACGACAGCCAGCGCCAGGCCACCAAGGACGCCGGTCGCATCGCCGGATTGAACGTACTGCGGATCATCAACGAGCCGACCGCCGCTTCTCTGGCCTACGGCCTGGACAAGAAGAAAGAAGAGAAGATCGCGGTCTTCGACCTGGGCGGCGGTACCTTCGATGTTTCCGTGCTGGAGATCGGCGACGGCGTTTTCGAGGTCAAGTCCACCAACGGCGACACTTTCCTGGGTGGCGAAGACTTCGACATGCGGATCGTCAACTGGCTGGCCGACGAGTTCAAGCGTGATCAGGGCATCGACCTGCGCCAGGACAAGATGGCTCTGCAACGGCTCAAGGAAGAGGCGGAGAAGGCTAAGATGGAACTCTCCACCTCCAAGGAGACTGATATCAATCTGCCCTTCATCACCGCAGATGCTTCCGGACCCAAGCACCTGAATATCAAACTCACCCGGGCCAAGATGGAAAACCTGGTGGCCGACCTGATCGACCGTTGCGTGGAACCATGTCGGACCGCTTTGAAGGACGCCGGTCTCTCCGCCGCCGATATCGACGAGGTCATCCTGGTCGGCGGCATGACCCGGATGCCCAAGGTGCAGGAGAAGGTAAAAGAGATCTTCGGCAAAGAGCCGCACAAGGGCGTCAATCCGGACGAGGTAGTGGCCCTGGGCGCCGCCATTCAGGGCGGGGTCTTGAAGGGCGATGTCAAGGACGTGCTGCTGCTCGATGTCACCCCGCTTTCTCTGGGTATCGAGACCCTGGGCGGGGTTTGCACCAAGCTGATTGAAAAGAACACCACCATCCCGACCAAGAAGAGCCAGATCTTTTCGACCGCGGCCGATAACCAGCCGGCGGTTTCGATCCACGTCCTCCAGGGCGAGCGGGAAATGGCGGCCGGCAACAAGTCTATCGGCCGCTTTGAACTGGCCGACATCCCGCCGGCTCCGCGCGGTCTGCCGCAAATCGAGGTGACTTTCGACCTTGACGCCAACGGCATCCTGCACGTCTCGGCCAAGGATCTTGGGAGCGGAAAGGAACAGTCGATCAAGATTACCGCTTCCAGCGGCCTTACCGAAGCAGAGATCAAGCAGATGCAGCAGGACGCAGAAGCCCATGCCGCCGAGGACCATAAGCGCCGGGAGCTGGTGGATGCCCGGAACCACGGGGACCAGATGATCTACGCCACCGAGAAGAGCTTGAAGGAACTGGGCGACAAGGTTGATGCCGAGACCAAGGGTAATGTGGAGAGTGAAATCGCCAGCCTCAAGAAGTTGCTGGAAGGTGAGGACACCGAGGCCATCAAGCAGGGAACCGAATCGCTGACCCAGGCCTCCCACAAGCTGGCTGAGATCATGTACTCGCAGGCCAGCGCCGGCCAAGGTGGCGGCGGCGCCCCCGGTGGTGAGGCAGCCGGCGGCGAAGGCGGAGCGAAGAAGGATGACGACGATGTGGTCGACGCCGACTTCGAGGAAGTGAAGTAGTTATTGGAAACGGTCTTTTTGCCCGATGGCGATGTTGCTCTCGGGCAAAAACCCTCGTTCCCGAGCGGGAACTAAGTAGATACGTTTTATTCCATAGAGCCAATGGGGGTGCAGAAAGTTATTGCCTGCACCCCCATTTTTTTTAACATCCTGAGCCTTGTTAACTACCCAACCAGGACATATAAAATGAAAATCCTTTCCGGTATCCAACCTTCCGGGCAACTCCATATTGGCAACTACTTCGGGATGATGCGCTCGATGATCGCCAATCAGGAGAGCGCCGAACTCTACGCCTTTATCGTCAACCTGCACGCCCTGACCTCGGTCCATGACCGGGAGCGGCTGGCCCGCGACACCTTCAACGCCGCCGCCGACTTCATGGCCCTGGGTCTCGACCCCGAAAAGTGCATCTTCTGGGTGCAGAGCGACGTGCCCGAGGTCACCGAGCTGACCTGGGTGCTTTCCACCCTGACCCCCATGGGTTTGCTGGAGCGCTGCCATTCCTATAAGGACAAGCTGGCCAAGGGATTGCTGGCCAGCCACGGCCTGTTCTCTTACCCGGTACTGATGGCCGCCGATATCCTGATCTACCAGGCCGAGAAGGTGCCGGTGGGCAAGGATCAGAAACAACACATCGAGGTGGCCCGCGACATCGCCATTAAATTCAACAACACCTTCGGCGAGACCTTCGTAATTCCCGAGCCGGTGATCGACGACAACCTGGCCGTGGTGCCCGGCCTGGACGGCCAGAAGATGTCCAAGTCTTACGGCAACACCATCCCGATATTCCAGGACCAGAAATCGTTGAAGAAGCAGGTGATGGCCATCGTCACCGACGCCAGCCCGGTGGAGGCGCCCAAGGATCCGGATAAATGCAATCTTTACGCTATCTTCAAACTCTTCGCCCCGGCCGACCGCCTGGACGAGGTCCACTCACTCTACGTTAACGGTGGGGCCATGTACGGCAAAATCAAGCTGGAACTGGTCGATCTGATCTGGGATTATTTTCGCGAAGCACGGGAAAAACGGGAAAGACTGGAGAACGATCGGGCTAACGTGCACGAGGTGCTGGCCCGGGGAGCCGAAAAGGCACGGCAGAAGGCGATGGCCACCCTGGACCTGGTCAAGGAAAGGACCGGATTGAAGTATTAGCCCTTGTAGGGCGTAATGCGCTTCGCTTGTTGCGCCCTACATTTGATAGATTGCTAACCGGCCGGTGGGTTTGTTTTAAAAGATTTGTTTCCTCCGCAACTATTCACGTATAACTTAAAACTTCTAACTGCATTTCCCTCTTGCCAGCTTCCTGACTTTAAGGCATATTCCTGGCCGCAAGTGTTTCAGGGTCTTTGGTTGCTTGCCGTTATGGTTTGCTTAAGGGTCTGGAATATAATGGGAACAGTCAATGCTTGTCTCACCTGCGGGGCATGTTGCGCCAACTTTCGCGTCTCCTTTTACTGGGGCGAAGCCAACGATGCCACCGAGGGCGGGGTACCCGTCCATCTCACCGAAAAACTCAACGACTTCCGCCGGGTGATGCTCGGCACCAACCGCCCGGAGCCGCGCTGCATCGCCCTGAAGGGCGCGATCGGCTCCGAGGTCAACTGCGCCATCTATCCGCAGCGCACCTCGACCTGCCGCGATTTTGAGGCCTCCTGGGTCAACGGTGTTCGCAATGAGCATTGCGATCGGGCTCGAACGGTCTGGGGGTTGTTGCCCCTGCAGCCGGACAGCTGGCAGGCGCCGGAGAATTTCCCCAAGGCGGCTTGAACGACGGAATTGCGGAACCGCAGAATATCTAACCGCAAACACTCAGAAAATATGAATATTGAAGTGGTGAGTTGCCTCAATCTACTCGGCAGATGAGCCCCTTCAGATAACTACCTTCGGGGAAACTGAGGCCGACCGGGTGGTCCATGGCCTGGCCCAGCCTGCGGACGATTTGGGCCTCGCGGCCGGCATCCAGGGCCGCGTCGGCGACGATCTTCTGGAAGAGGCCCTCTTCCAGAAGTCCCGAGCAGGAGAAGGTGAAGAGTTCACCGCCAGGTCGCAGCAGTTCGAAGGCCAGCCGGTTGATGTCCTTGTAGCCTCGGGCGCCGCGCATCAGCTGGCCCCGGGATTCCACGAATTTGGGCGGGTCGAGAACGATCAGGTCGAAGCGGCGGCCGCTCTCCCGGAACTGCCGTAATACCTTGAAAACGTCGCCCTGGATGTTATCCACCGGGGCCGCCGCCCAGCCGTTATGCTCAAGATTTTTAGTCAACAGGGCCAGGGATGGGGCCGAGATCTCCAGGTTGGTCAGGTGCGTAGCGCCGCCGGCCAGGGCGTGGAGTCCGAAGCCGCCGCTGTAGGCGAAACAGTTCAACACCTCCTTGCCCCGGGAAAAACGCCCCAGTTGTCGCCGGTTTTCACGCTGGTCCAGGTAGAAACCGGTCTTGTGTCCGTTGACCACATCGACCAGGAACTTCAGGCCGTCTTCCTCGATTTCCACCAGCGGCGGTGGCTCTTCTCCGGCCAGCACCCCTTTTTGTTGCGCCAATCCCTCCTTGGCTCGGACCGAGGCGTCGGAGCGCTCGTAGATGCCGCGGCAAGGTGCAAGCCGCCCCAGTTCATCGACAATGACCTGCTTCCAGAACTCGGTGCCGGCGGCCAGAAACTGCGCCACCAGAAAGTCGCCGTAACGGTCGATGATCAATCCCGGCAGTCCGTCCGACTCGCCATTGACCAGGCGCAGAGCGCTGGTGGCCGGACTGTCCGGCAGGGACTGGCGACGGACCAGAGCCCGGGTCAGGCGGTCCCGAAAGAAATCGGCGTCGATCGCTTCGTCGGCGGCGAAGCTCCAGACCCTAACGGTGATCTGTGAGCTGGGTGATACTGCACCCCGGGCCAGGAATTCTCCCTTACTGCTGACCAGATCCACGGTTTCGCCCGGGGTAAGCCGGCTCTGGTTTTGGGCCAGGGCCCCGGAAAAAACCCAGGGATGGCGGCGGCGCAAAGATTTTTCCTTGCCTGGTTTCAAGGCTATGGTGGGCATATTTGATCCTTGGTGGTTATGGGCGGCGGCAGGCCTGAAGCGTAGAGAATGCAGTTCCTTTTATCCCGGCCTTAACGTTCAGGCATTATAAATCTCTTCCGGGGTTTTCCCGCAGCCAGCCGGTGACATAGTCGGCGACCTCCCGCCAGCCCGGTTGGCCCAGGACCCAGTGGGCCTGATCCGCGAATTCCCGATAGGTGACGCCGGGTTGGTATTTCCGGGCCACGCGCCGGACCACCGAAGCCGGGGTGATCCGGTCCAGACGTCCGGAAACCACCAGGAGGGGGCAGACAACCTTTTTCTCGTCCACTCGGGAGGAGCGTTGGGAATCCAGGAACCAGTATCCGATCTGGGTGGCCACCCGGCCGGATTCATAAACCAGCCTGGCGTAAATCTCCCGCTGTTCCGTCTCCGGCATTAGATTGAAGACGGAGTAGGCTGTTTCCTCGAAGGTGGGGTGTATGGGCTTGCGCCAGAAACCCCAGGTTTTATGCATGCTCAGGAAGCTTTTGAGCACCGATGGAGTGAGGGCCAGGATTCCGGCCGGGGCGGCGGGAGTCAGCAGCACAGTCGATCTGGCCAGGCCTCGGGCCGCCAGGATCTGGGCCAGCAAGCCGCCCAGGGAATGACCCATGATGATCGGCCTGGTCTCCAGCCGGCGGAGCTCTTTTTCCAGGTCGGCCGCATAATCCAGTAAGCCGGTGGTGCCCAGACGGGGATCGGGCGGAGCCTGCGGATCGACGTCGTGATAGCGCAGGACCGGGGTGAGGCAGCGGTAGCCCCGTTCCGTGAAAAAGGACCGGTAGTTTTCCCAGCACCAGGGGCCGCACCACATGCCGTGGATCATGAAGATGGTCTTGGGCATCAGTTTTACCTCTTCGGGTTGCAGGTCTGATTATTTAACCGCCGGTTTTCTCTTTCGGGTGAGGGCGGCCGGGTTAAGCGCCTGACGGCCGTACTTCCGGTTGACATCGTCAACGGCCCGGTTCAGTTTTTCGCGTCGGGCCTTTTGGCGGCTGGCGCCGAACAGGTCGGTCTGGCACGGCGCGTCGGACTGGAGCAGATTGCTCAGGCTGATGCCCAGCAAGCGCACGGGCCGCCTGCCGGCCTCGGTTTGCCGCAGGAGTTCGCAGACCTGCCGGAAGATGGTCAGGTCGTCGTCGGTACCCTCGTCCAGGGTGGTGCTGCGACTGACCAACTTGAAATCGTGAAACTTGACCTTCAGGGTGATGGTTCTCCCCCGCAGGCTGTAACGGCGCAACCTGGCTCCGACCCTGTTGGCCAGGCTCAGCAGCTCCCTCCGCATCCGGGCCGGATCCAGGAGATCCTCTTCATAGGTGTCTTCGTGCCCCACCGATTTGGCTTCCCTTTCCGGCACCACCGGCCGCTCGTCAAGCCCCAGGGCGGCCCGGTGCAGATAGCTCCCGGACTTGCCGAAACGGGCGTTGAGAATCTCCACCGGCAGCCCGGCCAGGTTGCCGATGGTGGTTACTCCCAGCAGGGCCAGGTCCTTCAGGGTGGTTTTACCCACTCCCCAGAGTTTAGAGATCGGCAGGGGAGCCAGGAATTCCCGCTCGCGACCCGGCGCGACCACGGTCAGGCCGTCGGGTTTTTGCAGATCGGAAGCGATTTTGGCCAGCAGTTTGGAGGTCGCCACCCCGGCTGATCCGGTCAGCCCGGTCTCCACGTTGATCAGTTTTTTGATGGTGACGGCGATCTCCACCCCGGAGCCGAAAAGACGGGAGGAGCCGGTGACGTCGAGAAAGGCCTCGTCCAGGGAGATGGGTTCGACCAGCGGGGTGAAGCGTTCGAAGATGGCCATGATCCGGTCGGAGATCTCCCGGTAGCGGCCCATCCGTACCGGCAGGAAGACGCCATCCGGGCAAAGCTGCCGAGCCCGGACCAGGGGCATGGCCGAGTGGATCCCATACTTCCTCGCCTCATAGGAAGCGGCCGAAACCACCGAACGGTCGGAAGTGCCGCCCACCACCACGGGACGGCCCCGGAGTTCCGGCTGGTCCAGAATCTCGACCGAGGCGTAGAAGGCGTCCATGTCCAGGTGGATGATGGTTCGGCAGGATAAGGATCGGCACTGGTCGGCAACATCGGTCATGCTGCTATGATAGCCATTTGCCGGCCGGAAGCCAACTGGTTCCGTCGCCGGGCAGCTGGTACTTTATCGGCGGGAAACGCGAATAATTCCGGATAATCTTGCCTGCATGGGTCGGCTTCCGTTAACATGTGCTGATGAAAAGAATCGAATTGTCGATAATCATCTGTGTCTTTTTGTCTCTCCTGGGCTTGACTCCGGTCAGGGCCGGGACTCCGCCGGAGTTCGCCGAATGGCTGGCGCAACTCCGGGTCGAGGCCCTGGCCGACGGGATCTCTCCGGCCACCTTCGACCGGGCTCTGGCCGGGGTCAAGGAACCGGAACCGGAGGTGATCGCCAGCGACCGGAACCAGCCTGAATTAAAGCTGAGCCTGGAGAGCTACCTGGGGAGACTGGTTTCTGACGCTCGAGTTGAGAAGGGTCTACTGCAACGCAATACCCATCGGCAGTTGTTGGAGAAAATTGCCGCCCGCTACCGGGTGCAGCCCCGCTTTCTCCTGGCCCTCTGGGGCATTGAAAGCGATTACGGCCGGGTTCTGGGCAAGCGGCCGATCATTCCGGCCCTGGTGACCCTGGCCTATGATCCGCGCCGCGGTGCTTACTTCCGGCGCGAACTGCTGCAGAGTCTGCATATCCTCGAAGAAGGCCTGGCCCCACTGGAGTCATTCCAGGGCTCCTGGGCCGGAGCCTTGGGCGGACTGCAGTTCATGCCCTCGGTCTACCGCCGTTACGCGGTGGACTACAACGGCGACGGCAAGGTCGATATCTGGCAAAATCCCGGCGATCTCCTGGCAACCGGGGCAGCCTATCTGGCCGCCTCCGGCTGGGACGGCGACCGGACCTGGGGCCGCGAGGTACGGTTGACCACCAGGATCGATCCGGAACTGTTCAGCCACGACCGGCGGTTGCCGCTCTCCCGCTGGCAGGAGTTGGGAGTGCGGCGCCTGAACGGCCGGGACCTGCCCCGGGTGGAGATCGAAGCCTCGCTGATCAGTCCCGATCCCGAAGCCGGCCGCTATTTTCTGGTTTACGACAACTTCCGGGTGATCCTCAAATGGAACCGTTCCGATCTCTTCGCCCTGGCGGTGGGCACCCTGGCCGACCGGCTGGCGGATAAGCAATAGAAGATCCAGATGTTCAGATATCTTCGCATCACCTTTCTCCTGGTTCTGCTGGTGCTAGCCGCCGGTCATACCTGGCTGACCCGGCTGCGGAACACTGCCTGGGATATCCCGCTGACGGCGGTGGTCTACCCGATTAACGGCGACGGCAGCCCGGTCGCCGAGCGCTACATCGCCGGCCTGACACCGGAGACCTTCGCACCGGTGGTTAGCTTTTTGGCCCAGGAGGGTCAGGCATACGATCTGGCCCTGGCCGAGCCGGTCCAGATCGACTTGGCCGAAAAATTATCCGACCTGCCACCGGAAGCGCCGCATTCAGGCTCCATCCCGGGGATCATGCTCTGGAGCCTGCGGCTGCGTTGGTGGGCCTGGCGTCATGATCATTACCAGGATCCGGTAGATCTCAAACTCTTCGTGCTCTATTACGACCCGGCCACCCACCGGTCGCTGGATCATTCCCTGGGGCTGCAGAAAGGGCAGATCGGAGTGGTCAAGGCCTTCGGCGATTGGCGTGAC
Source organism: uncultured delta proteobacterium (assembly GCA_963807225.1). Taxonomy (GTDB): domain Bacteria; phylum Desulfobacterota; class Desulfobulbia; order Desulfobulbales; family JAGXFP01; genus JAGVGT01. The sequence goes on from CAWEAD010000008.1 coordinate 105,895, forward strand.
GCCGCCCGCAATAATGTGGTTATCGCCCACGAACTGCTCCACACCCTCGGGGCCACCGACAAATATGACCCTGCCGACGCGCAACCGCTGTTTCCCGACGGCTATGCCGAACCGGAACGAAAGCCGCTGCTGCCCCAGCAGGCGGCCGAGTTGATGGGTGGGGTGATTCCTTTAGAGGATGGTAAAACCGCAATGCCCGATACCCTGGGGCAGGTAGTGATCGGCCCGGCCACCGCCCGGGAGATCGGGTGGTGAAGCAGTTTGAAATTATAAGTTATAAATGCCTAAAGTTGTGGAAGACGGACCAGGACCATGGGTTTCGATATACTTCAGGCGCTTCAACTTCCAGGGCCAGGTTGACAGGCATTGCCTCCGTGAATATTTAAATAGACTCTTGCCAGAAGCTGCCAAGGAAAAGTTACACCAACATTTGAGGGATGTATCTTCTCAAACCGTAACCACCACAACTTATAATTCATAACTTTAAATTTATAACTTCTTCCACTCGCACTTCTTTTCAAGGGAGTTCACATATGACTGAAAACCTGGAAAACGAGGAGATCAACGGCCACGACGCCGAGGTCATTACCGACGAAGACAACCGCAGCCTGACTCTCCCGGGTCTGGTCCTGCCTACTCATCTCTACTTGCTGCCGGTAAACAATCGGCCGGTATTTCCCGGCCAGATCCAGCCCATCGTGGTCAACGCCGAAAGATGGGGCTCGACCATCGCCAAGATCGGCAAGACCGGCCATCAAAGCTGCGGCCTGGTCTACGTCGGCGAGATCCCGGCCGAGCAGATCGGCCCGGACGAGTTCGCCCCCATCGGCTGCCTTACCAAGCTGCACAAGCCGGTACAGCAGGAAGACAACATCCAGTCCGTCGGCCACGGCCTCAAGCGCTTCAGGATCAAGCGCTGGCTCAGCCGGGAAATTCCCTTTCTGGTCGAGGTCGATTATCCGGAGGAAAAGCTAACCGCTCCGGAGGATGAGACCGAGATCCGGGCCTATGCCCTGGCCATGATCAACGGGGTCAAGGAGCTGGTCCAGATCAACCCCCTTTACAGCGAGGAGGTTAAACAGTACCTGAAATTCTTCAACCCCAAGGATCCCTCGCCGTTGACCGATTTCGCCGCCACCATCACCACCGGCAAGGGTGAGGAACTGCAGGAGATTCTCGCCACCCTGCCGGTGCTGGAGCGGATGAAACTGGTATTGCCGCTGCTGCAGAAGGAGTTGCAGGTGGCCCGGCTGCAGAGCGAGATCAGCCAGGAGGTCAACAAGAAGATCAATGTCCGGCAGCGCGAGTTCTTCCTGCGCGAGCAGATGAAGACCATCCAGGAGGAACTGGGCCTTAAAAAGGACGACCGCAGCGCCGACGTGGAGATGTTCGAGAAGAAGTTGACGAAATTGCATCCCCCCGAGCCGGTGCTGAAGAGGGTCGGCGAGGAACTGAAGAAGCTGTCGATTCTGGAGACCGGCTCCCCCGAGTACGGCGTCACCCGTAACTACCTGGAGTGGGCCACGGCGGTGCCATGGGGCGTCTACTCCGAGGACAAGCTCGACATCCGCAGAGCCCGGCGTATTCTCGATCGTGACCATGACGGACTGGTCGACGTCAAGGATCGGATCATCGAGTTCCTGGCGGTTGGGGCCTATAAGAAGCAGGTTTCCGGCTCGATCATGCTGCTGGTCGGCCCGCCCGGGGTGGGCAAGACCTCCATCGGCCGCTCGGTGGCCGAGGCCCTGGGCCGCAAGTTCTACCGTTTCAGCCTGGGCGGTATGCGCGACGAGGCCGAAATCAAGGGCCATCGCCGCACTTACATCGGCGCCATGCCCGGCAAGTTCGTCCAGGCCTTGAAGGAGATGGAGGTGGCCAATCCGGTGATCATGCTGGACGAGGTTGACAAAATCGGCGCTTCCTACCAGGGCGACCCGGCCTCGGCCCTGCTGGAGGTGCTCGATCCCGAGCAGAACGTCGAGTTCCTCGACCATTATCTCGATCTCCGGGTCGATCTCTCGCGGGTGCTCTTCGTCTGCACCGCCAACCAGCTCGATACCATTCCCGGTCCGCTCCTGGACCGGATGGAAGTTCTGCGCCTCTCCGGCTATATTACCGAGGAGAAAATAGCCATCGCTCGCAATCATCTCTGGCCCCGGGCTCTGACCCGCAGCGGAGTAAAGAAGTCGCAGTTTCGCATCAGCAACGCGGCCCTGCGTCTGGTCATCGAAAATTACGCCCGCGAAGCGGGGGTGCGTCGGTTGGAGAAGGAGCTCTTGAAGATCATCCGCAAGGCGGTGGTTCGTCTCCTGGAGGAACCTGATCTGCAGATCAGCATCACCGGCGCCAACCTGGAGGAATATCTGGGCAAGCCCGTGTTCCGTCCGGAAAAGCGGATGACCGGGGTGGGGGTGGTCACCGGACTGGCCTGGACCCCCATGGGCGGGGTGACCATGTCGGTGGAGGCCACCAGCATCCACGAGCAGTCGCGGGGTTTCAAGCAGACCGGGCAGCTGGGCGAGGTGATGAAGGAATCCTCCGAGATCGCCTACAGCTTCATCTCCGCCCATGCCAGGGATTACGGCGACAAGGCCGATTACTTCTCCAAGCGTTTCATCCACCTGCACGTCCCGGAAGGGGCCACCCCCAAGGACGGCCCCAGCGCCGGGATCACCATGGCCAGCGCCCTGCTGCTCCTGGCCTTGAACCGCTCACTGGACCAGCCCCTGGCCATGACCGGCGAGTTGACCCTGACCGGCATGGTCCTGCCGGTGGGCGGCATCAAGGAAAAGGTGATCGCCGCCCGCCGCCAGAAGATCACCGAGCTGATCCTGCCCGAGGCCAACCGCGGCGATTTCGAGGAACTGCCGGACCACATCCGCGAGGGTTTCACGGTCCACTTCGTCGGTCATTACAAGCAGGTGGCGGCGCTCATCCTCAAGCACCGGAAGAGGTAAGGGGCGCAACCGATCCTGACGTGACGGTGGCTAGGGCTTTGCCTGGTGGGGCGCCGCGCGCAACGGCTGATGAAAGAGAAGCCCGCGTTGTCCTCTTGCACAAGGGATTCCGGCTTACGGTTGTTGAGAGTGGCTTCCCGATCAAGTCGGGAATGACGGGTGGGGCTTGGCTGCCTCACAACTAAATTCGTCATTCCCGCGCACGAGGAAATCCATGCGAAACCACCTCTCTTGAATTTCTACCCCAGGTTGGCTGATCACACGTCCGGAATAATCACGTTTTCACTTGAATCACTTCGTTTCCGTGGGCCATAATTTCCCTATGGAACCGTCAATGAAATCTCCCCTGCGGCTGTTTATCCTCTTTCTTTTCCTCTTCTCGGGCTGCGCAACCCAGTCCCCCCTGAACCTGACGGCGGTCGACAGTGACGCCGATCCCGGCCGGGTGGCGGGTGACGTAGAGAGCTTTCGGGGTCGCACCGTGAACTGGGGCGGCCTGGTGGTAAGCCGTAGCGACGAGGGCGACCGGCCGCTCCTGCAGATCCTTTCCTATCCCCTTCGGTACACCGGCAATCCGGAAGAAAATACCCGCCCCACCGGTCTTTTCCTCTTCCGTTATAACGGCGATAAGGCCCTTGGCTCCTACCTGCCCGGTCGCTTCGTCACCATGGTCGGCGAGATTGTCGAGCTGGCCTCAGGAGCTGCCGGTCAGACTCTACCCCTGGTCCAGGGAAGCCAGATCTATCTCTGGGGCAATAGCTATCACAATGATTATTCCCGCACCACTTTCGGCTTCGGCGCAGGGAGGCACTTTTGAGCCATGGGCTTGCTTGGGCTAGCTGTAGGAACAGTATGCTTAAGTGAGTATAGTTCGAACTTTTACTTTCAAGAGGTGTGGATATGTGCGATAGACGATGGTTCCGGTCTGCGGCCCTGTTGTCGCTTATGGTACTGGGCTTGTGGGTAAGCCAGGCCCAGGCCGATTCCTCCGCCCCGTCGGCGGAGCACGGCCGGTATCTGGTTATGGTAGCCGGATGCAACGACTGCCATACCAACGGTTATCTGTTGTCCGAGGGAAAAATCCCCGAAAAGCAATGGCTGGCCGGTTCCAGCTTCGGCTGGCGAGGGCCCTGGGGCACCACCTATCCGCCCAACCTGCGTTTGTTGCTGCAGGACTTGACCGAAGAGGAATGGCTGGCCCTGGTGAAGGGCTTGAAAGCACGCCCGCCGATGCCCTGGTTCGACCTGGTCGCCATGACAATCGACGATCAACGCTCCATTTATCGGTACATCAGAAAAGCGGGACCCGCCGGAGAACTGGCGCCCGGATACGTTCCGCCCGACATAGTGCCGGCTCAGCCCTATGCCCTTTTCCCACCGCCTCCTCCGAAGCAATAAGCGGCCGGAAGAGGAGATCGAAGGGTATCGTCTTTCAGGGCCGGGGATGGGCGGAGTAGGGCTGACGATACCGACCGATAGTTAACATCACTGCGCGGGTGCCCGGCGCTGCCTGCCGGCACCCGCGACCTCAAACCGCCAAGCACGCTTCAAAACAGGTTTCGGCGGCGTGGGCTTTGCCCCCGCTTTTCATTTGGCAACCATCAAAAAGATCGGGTATTCCCGCTCGACGCCGGCGACTTCTTTCTTGATCACATAGGAAGTGCTGAAACTAACCTCGCTAAATCCACATTCCTTGGCCAGGGCGGCAAGTTTCTCCTGATTGAAACCCGAATGCTCGACGCCGGTCATATCCTCGTGGAAGGAGCCGTCCTCGTCATCCAGGTCGGCGACGCAGAGGCGACCGCCCGGGGCAAGAAGCGCCCGGCTGTTGCGCAGGACCTGATCGGTGTGTTTGATGTGATGAAAGACCATGCTGCTGTAAATCAGATCAAACGACGAGCCCGCCAGTTGGGCGGGATTTTCGAGCAAATCGAGGCTTTTCGTGGTGACGTTGGTCAGGCCCAGGGATGAGATCTTTTCCTTGAGGACACTCAGCATGCCGTCCGAAGTGTCGATGGCCAGAATGCTTTTCACCAACGGGGCCAGTTTTGTAGTGACCAATCCCGTGCCGCAGCCAATCTCCATTGCCGTCATGGTCCGGTCCGGCTGCACCGCTTTTATTATGGCATCGGCATTGGCTGCAGCCAGTTTCAGCCGCATGGGTTTTTCATCCCAGGTTTCCGCCTCTTTGTCGAATCTTTCCTTTGTCACGTTTCCTCCCTGCGTTAACGCAATTTAGTGTTCTTCAGAAATGAGAATTTTGTTGGAGATCGAGGAACAGTGAAAATAATAAACTCAGCACATTGGGTCAATCTGAGCTTTTGTTTTTCTACCCCACCGTTTGACCAACCGGGGCAATTCCGGGTCGGCAGCCGTGGTGCCGACGAGGGTTAACTTTAACAGCACGGGACGGAATCGCGAAGCGTATTTCGCCACCACTTCATCGAACTTAGATGTGGAGTAAGCATTTTCTCCGCACTTGACGAGGCATAGTCCGAGATGCGTTCCACCGCTGGTCGGATACCCAGCGCCGGTCATTGCCGAGGAAACGAAACAGAAAAGCGAAGACTTCGATCTTGTCTTTATTATGACCAAAGAGATTGTTTAACTATGCGCGCAATGACGTTTTGAACCAACTCCGCTGACGGTCAGGCCACTTTGCCGGCAACTACCCTTTCGATGCGCCGATCCGGCACCAGCCAGATCAAAGCGACCAGGACATAGATCCCCATGGCCAGCCATGGCGACCAGGCGGCCATGGGAATGGCGGCGGCGTAAAGAATCGGCGAGATCTTGCCTTTCCAGTCATTGCCGATGGCCTTCTTCAGGAGCGAATCCGGACCTTGCGAGACTATGATCTGGTGCTGCAGAATAAAGTAGGCGATGGCCGCCATCAGCAGTACCACGCCATAGATGGCCGCCGGCATGGCGGCGAAGTGGTTTTCTCCCATCCAGCCGGTGGTGAAGGGGATCAGCGACAACCAGAACAGCAGGTGCAGGTTGGCCCAGAGGATCGAACCGGTCACCGTCCGGCAGGTATGCAGCATATGGTGGTGATTGTTCCAGTAGATGCCCAGATAGATAAAGCTCAAGACATAACTCAGGAAAATCGGCAGCAGGGGCGTTAAGTCCTTAAAGTCGCTGCCCAGCGGCACCTTCAGCTCCAGAACCATGATGGTAATAATGATGGCGATCACTCCATCGCTGAACGCCTCCAGCCGGTTCTTGCCCATTATTTACACCCCCTTGGATATCCTCTCACGGTTCACTTCTCTCACCTAAACAACGGCCGCAGCTTCTCGACGGCAACCCGCATTTTGTGCAAAGCCTCCGGGTCGCCGAATCGGAGGTATCGCTCAGACTCTTGCCATAGTTCGTTCAGGTATTCTCCGGCATTGAACAGAAGAAGGCCGCGGGCGTATCCGTCGCTACCCCTCTTCTTGAGCCGCGGGTCCTTTTTGATCTTCGCCGATAGGTCGTCATGGAGACTACTCATGGTAATTTCCCTTTAGCGATAGCGTCTTGCGTTAGAATATCAAACTATCCCGACTGTCCCTCCGGCAAGATAAAAATACTTCCCACTGAACACCGCCCATCTGGAAGGCACGCTTCACCTCATAAAACGTGTCCCGGTGATAGCCCATGATCTGACAGGCCTTGGAAACATTGCCGAGTTCCTCAGCAAGATTGAGCAATGAAAGATTTCTTCTGCTACTTCGAGTGAGTGTGGTCATCCGGTTCCTCCTCCGTAGATTGAAATTTGGCGATTCCAATCTACCCGGGAGACGGGGTGACCGCACCTTCTGACTCAGGGCCAGTTTCGGCGGTACTGGCGGATAATTACTAATCTTCTTCATGCAGGCTCCCTTACCTGCTGAGGGAGAATTCAATTATCCCTGTTGATGATCAATCATAAGTCAGGATTATGACATGATGACTGATTTTTGACGGGCTTCTTCTCCGCCTTTGACCGCCTTGTTTTGCCATTTCGACATGAAATCAAGTAGTTGACCGTTTATTTTCCGCGTTTTCTTCTCGGCACGGTAGTTGCTGTACAACCTCCTGTACCAATTTGCCTCGCGGCCATTGCTTGCTTGACTGGTTGCCGATTTGAGTCGGCTGGTCGTTCAGTAATTCCAGAAGCTTTGCGAAGGGCACCAGCACTGGCTGGGATTTGCGATGAGGATAGGGGCAAAACTTGCGGCACTTCCGGTGGCTGTAGCCTTGATCAGGCCGCGGCTCATAAATGAGGTGGATAATCAGATCCGGTTTTTTGCTCCGGAGAGTTGAATATCCGCTAACAGTCGACAGTTAAAAGGCAAGGAGGATTTTCCATGACGAGGAATAAGATCACACTAACGCTCGTAATCGGCATGGCTTTTCTGGGTATCAGCCTGACCAGCAGTTGCGCCACAAAGGATACGGTCAGTTACCGCTTTCCGGTACTTCAAGAACATATCAAGGTCGCCAAAGCGGCGGATGCCGAAATATATGCCCCGGCGCCGCTCCAGTCGGCCAAAGACAAGCTGGATGCGGCCAGGCTGGCGGTAAGGACGCGGGATATGGTCTCCGCCAACCGTCTGGTGGATGAGGCCCTGGCGGATGCCGATTATGCCGCGTCCATAGCTCCAAGAGAAAAGGCCAGGACCAAAGCCGTAATTATGCGTCTATGGGAATTGAGGCTTGGTTAGGATAAGCTGTTGATATAATAAGATACGTGTCAGTTGAATGGTGGTTTTTAGCCCCTATGCCTGCCATTGTAAGGGTAAAATGGCAGGCCGAACGGTTTGATGTATAATGCCCAGATTAAATCGACATTTTATCCCCGGTCAAATTTGGACCATCTCCCATCGTTGCTATATACGGAACTCCCTTCTCAAAGTGGTGAAGGATCGTTTGGGTTGGTTGAAATGGCTCTAGTGAGGGTGGGCGTTGGGTTGAAACAACTTTCCGGAAGGTGTGGGACAGTCATGTCCTGACGCTGTTCCAGCTATGGTCCTCGGGTCGCTCAGCCTGGCCGGCGACAATCGGGCGCAGAATCTCCTCAAGTGCTGCCGGCAAGTCGATGGTTGCAAGGTTCAATCCGGTGTTGGTAGGATTAAGTCAAATCAGGAGCGGGCCAATGTCAAAATCTCTCAAAATCATCCTCTTCGGCGTTTGCGGTTTCGCCGTCCTTCTGGTCTGCATTCCGGCGGCCCTGGTTGTTTTTGTCGATGTCAATTCCTACAAGCCCCGGTTTGAAGCGGCTGCCTCGAAAACCCTGGGGATGGATGTCAAAGTTGACGGCCGGCTGGGCCTCGGCTTCTTTCCTGGACTGCACGTGACGCTGGCGGATGCGAGCATCCGTAACCGGGGTGTAGTCCTGGTCGATGCCAGTGAGGCCCGACTTGGGATCGCTCTACTCCCTCTGCTCCACAAAAAAGTCCACATCGGGAAAATCGTCCTGAAAGGGACCAAGATCTCCATCGAACGAGATCCAGACGGCAGGTTCAACTTCGAGAATCCGGAGGCGGCCGGGAAAATCTTGTCTGCCCTGAACTTGCCGAAAGTTTCCTTTTCTGACGGAACTCTCAGCTATACGGACCAAAAATCCAAGAAAGGATTCGAGGCCGGGGATTGCCGTATTGACCTGAGCCGGTTGATGTTTTCAGGCGGTAAGGCATCGGAATTCTTGAAAAACCTTTCCCTGCAGGCGGAAGCCACCTGCGGGGAGATCCGGACCAAGGACTATGTCGCCGCCTCAGACCTGCAATTTACAGTAGCCGGAAAGGATGGGGTTTTCGAGTTCAAGCCGGTGGTAATGCAGGTCTTCGGCGGGCAGGGTTCGGGGAGCCTGCAGGCGGATTTCACCGATGCCGCTCCCGTTTACCAGGTTCGCTGTTCTCTGGCCAAGTTCCACATCGAGGATTTCCTCCAGGCCCTGTCGATGAACAAGGTCGCGGCGGGGCTGCTGGACTTCTCCGCCGACCTGTCGATTCAGGGGAAAAGCGGCGGGAAGACAGGAGTGACCGTAGACGGCGAAGCCTCCCTGCGGGGGAAGAACCTGACGCTGATCGGCATCGATCTCGACCAGCAGCTTTCCCGGGTTGAGAACAGCCAGAACTTCAATCTGGTGGACGTGGGCGCCGTGCTGCTTGTCGGTCCCTTGGGGCTGGCGATCACCAAGGGATACAACTTCGCCAGCATCTTTCGGGGATCGGAGGGCGGGAGCGAGGTCCGGACGCTCATCTCCAACTGGAAAGTGGCAAACGGCGTGGCCCAAGCGCAGGATGTGGCCCTGGCAACGGCTGAGAATCGGCTCGCCCTCCGGGGAGGACTCGATTTCGTCAATGACCGGTTCAATGACGTGACTATGGCGGTGATCGATGAGAAGGGCTGCGTCAAAGTGCAGCAGGAAATACGCGGCACCTTCCGGGAACCGGTGGTGGAGAAACCGAATTTTTTCATGTCCATCACCGGGCCGGCGCGCAATTTAATCAAGGAGGGGGTAGATCTCCTGGGCGGCGATTGCAAAGTATTTTACACCGGTGCTGTGGCGCCGCCGAAATGAAGAGCTTGCCAGGGATGCTGCGCGACGGGGATCAAGCTTGACAGACCTGATCCAGTAAAAACTGGCACTGTTCTAAGCGAGGCGTACACCGGTTCGAGATGGGGGAATGGGTCAGGTCGGCTCCTGGTTCTTCTGACTGACAACCCCTTTTTTCCCAGCGCTACTATATCAAATAAATAATCAAGCATGCAGAATGCAGAATCGGCGGACCGGGGATTCCGGCAATTGTCGGTGCTTCCCTAAAACTTCTTTATCTTGTCCCCGATCCGGCTGGCCTTGTCACACTGGGTGCCACCCTTGGGGTTGCAGTCGATCAGGATTGACATCACCTTGTCGGCAGTCTTGTAACAGCCGGCGTCTTCAAGCTTCCCCAAAAGCTCGGACATCAGGCGGTTGAACTCCTGACATTTCTCGAAATCGGCGGAGGCGCGCTGGTGCAACTCGGCCGCTCTGGCTAGTTCTTTGGTGATCTCTGCCGGGATTGTTTCTGCCATCCGATTGGTCGTGACGTGATAGTTAATCTTTTTCTTAAATGCCAAGATAATGCATCCGGGCCTTTTGGCACAGAAAAAACCTTTTGCCGGCCCAAAAACCAGCTTCAAGCTGAAGTCGTCCAATCGATTAAAGTTTTCGGATGACCATTTTCGCCATTTGTCAGCGCTTTTGAGGTTGTGATACGATGACTCAAAATCTCAAATGAGGAGAATGGAAATGAAAAAGCAGATGAAAATGATCATCCTGTCGCTGCTGGCGGTGCTGGCAGCCAGCTATCACGGCCATGCTTATGCCGCTGCCGAGGGCGGCAATTTCGAGGTTTCACCCTTTGTCGGCTACTACTGGTTTGACAGAGATACCAGTTATAAGGACCATTTAGTCTGGGGCGGCCGTTTCGGATACCTTTTCGACGATAATCTCGAGGCCGAAGCCACCTTGGCCGCGGTGCCCACCAAGCTGGACCGCTTCGGCCGGGACGCAGACCTGGTACAAATTCAGGCTGATGCTCTCTATAATTTCACCGGTCTGGGTAAGCTGGTTCCCTACGCCGCCGCCGGTATCGGTCTGGCCCACTATGATCCGGTGGCCGAAGGTGGTTCCGAAACCGCCTTCATGATCGATTTCGGGGTTGGTGCCCGTTATTTCTTCGCCGACAATCTGGCCGCCCGGGTGGATTTGAGGCAGCCGGTCATCTTCGATAATGCCGAGTCGAATTATATGGCGACGGTGGGTATTTCCTACTTCTTCGGCGCGGCCAAGCACCCGGTGAAGGTTGCGGAAGAGGTCCAGGTGCCCGAACCGGTCGTGGAGGCACCTCCACCGCTGGCCGACAGTGATGGTGACGGCGTGGTCGATCCCGAGGACCAGTGCCCCGATACCCCTGCCAATGTCAAAGTCGACAGCCTGGGATGCCCGGTGGACAGCGATGGCGACGGGGTGGCGGATTATCTGGATCAGTGCCCCGACACCCCGGCCGGAGCCCCAGCCGACGCTGTTGGGTGTCTGAAGGATTCCGATAAGGACGGACTCAGCGACTGGGAGGAAATAAATAAGACCGGCACCGATCCCTATAATCGCGACAGCGATGGTGACGGCTTGAGCGATGGGGACGAAGTCAATAAGTACAATACCAACCCGCTTAATCCCGATACCGACGGCGGCGGTGTCAAAGACGGTCTGGAGGTGAATGTCGCCCACACCAACCCGCTTGATCCGGCCGACGACGTCAAGGAAGTCAAGCGGATCGAGTTGAAGGTCTATTTCGATACCAATTCCGCCGAGGTGAAGCCGGAGTACTTCCCGGAAATCCGGAAGGTGGCGGAATTCCTGAAGGAGTACCCCGAGGTGAATGGTGAAATCGCAGGGCATACCGACAGCCGCGGATCGGCGGCTTATAACCGGAAACTCTCCGAACGGCGCGCCTTGAGCGTGGTCAAGGTGGCGGAGGAGCGTTTCGGGGTCGCGCCCGGGCGCTTGACCGCCATCGGTTACGGTGGCACCCGGCCGGTGGCCGACAACAATACCGCCGAGGGACGCGCCAAGAACCGGCGGATCGAGGCGACCTTCAGCAGCCGCTGAGTTTCGATATCAACCAAGGTAGTCTGGACACGGCCCGTTTGCGGGCCGTGTCTTTTTTCCCCTTGCATGGGAAAGTTCGGTCATGCTTTTATGCATTCCGCCCTTGCTGTTGGGCCTCAGCATCAACTCGGTGGACGGGAAGGTTTGCAATAACTCAACCGGTCGTCAGTTATCTTTTATATGGGCGCGTAGAACTGTAGTTGCCGGGTCGGAACAAATCTGCCGCCTATCTTCCTGAAGCCGTGGCCTGGGGTAACCCTGCTGGTGAGCCGTCATATATAACCGTTATATCATTGGCGACGGATTCCTTGACGGGCTTCGCCATCGCCCTCACCGACTTGATTTTTTCTTTTCGACCTGAAATCAACCAGTTGTCCATAGATTTTCCCCGTTTTTCTCTCGGCACGGTAGTTGCTCTATAACCCCCTGTACCAATTTACCTTGCGGCCATTGCTCACTAGACTGGTTGCCGATTGGAGCCGGATGATCTTTCGGCAACTCAAGAAGCTTTGCGAGGGACACCGGAACTGCCGGGATTTGTAATGTTGACAGGGGCCTTGCGGTACTTCCGGTGTTGGTAGTTGTGACCGGGCCGCGGCTCAGAAATTAAGCGGATAATCAGACCCGGGCTTTTTGCTCTGAAGATCCGGATATCCGCTAACGGTTGGCAGTTAAAAGAAAAGGAGGATTTTCCATGATGAGAAATAAGATTTCACGAAATCTCGTAATCGGCATGGCTGTTCTGGGCATCAGCCTGGCCAGCGGTTGCGCCACAAAGGATACGGCCAGTTACCGTTTTCCGGAATTGCAGGAACATATCGATGTCGCCAAAGCGGCAGATGCCGAAGTATATGCCCCGGCGCCGCTCCAATCGGCCGAAGACAAGCTGGAGGCGGCCAGACTGGCGGTGAGGACCGGGGATATGGTCTCCGCCAACCTTCTGGTGGATGAGGCAATGGTGGATGCCGATTATGCCGCGGCCATGGCTCCAACCGAAAAGGCCGAGAAAGAAGCTATGGTTATGCGTCGATCAATAGAAGACGTGCGCGAACAAATTCAGCAGATGCCGGCCGTGAATTAACCTACGGTCCAGGCAAAAGGAGAAGTTGATATGAATTACCGATATATTCCCAGTAAATTAAAAATCGCGGCCCTGGCCCTTTCCGTCGGAGCCGCTCTGACCGGTTGCATAGGGGCAACTGATCAAAGTGAACAGATCGCCAATCAGCGCTTGGATCAGGCCCGTATGAGCTATGCCGAGGCCAAGGCCAATCCACTGGTTGAGGCATATTCCCTGAAAACCCTTCTTGGTGCCGAAAAGGCCTTGCAGGAGGCAGAGCGGGTCCAAAAGGAAGTCAACTCGCAAAATCCTGCCGACAGTTACGGCGGCCATGATGCCGGTGAGAAAAAACTCTTATTTAATGACATTTCCCGCCTTGCCTACATCTCGGAGCGTAAATCGCAGACCTCCGTTGCCTTGGCGGAAGGAGTAGAGGCGCGCAACGAGATTGTCAAACTGGGCCGGGAAAAGGCCGAAGTCCATTTACTGAAAAGCCAGCTGGAGCAACAGCTGCTCCAAAAGGATCTGGATGATAAGGGCGCGGCTTTGAAGCTTTCGCGGCAGCAATTGGGCACGGCAAGCGATGATGCCGAACGGGCAAGAATTATGGCCGATATTATGACCCAGGAAGCGGCCTATGCCAAAGCCCAGGCCAATGCCGAAGCCATAGGGGCGGAACAGGCCAGGGCTGAAGCAGAGTGGCAGGCCAGAGCGGCGGAACTGGCCAGAGCAGAGGCCGAAGATCAGACCAGAGCGGCGGAGTTGGCCAAGAATGAGGCCCAGGCCCAAACCCTGAAGGCTGAAAATGCGCGGGCCGAAATGGTTCAACTGATGGCCGAAATGACCGAGTTGCAGGGCCAATTGACCGACCGCGGCATCGTCCTGACCATCGGTGATGTTCTGTTTGCCACCGGCAAGTCCGATCTCAATGCCAGCGCCCAGCGCAGCATGGGGAAACTGGCCGAGTTTCTCCAGAACAAACCGAACCGCAATCTGCTGATTGAAGGACATACCGACAATGTCGGCAATGACCTTTACAATCAGGGCCTTTCCGAGCAGCGAGCGGCGGCGGTTAAGATCGCCATGGTCGATCGCGGGATATCCAGTGAAAGGATTGCCACCATCGGCTACGGCAAGAATTATCCTCTGGCCAGCAATGATAACGCGGCCGGTAAACAACAAAACCGCAGGGTTGAGGCGATAATCCTCAATGCAGGCGTCGTTCCTGATAGTCAGTTCAGGAACTAGGTTTTACTCAGGATTAGATAGCCCTGTTTTACGGTTTTCCTTGGTTCTGGTTTCATCCGGCACCTCCTGTGAATTGGTTTCTTTTGCGGGAGGTGCCTTCTGTTGCCAATCAAGTCCATACTTTTCTTTTGGTCATTTACCCCTTTGATTTTGCTATAAATCCCTAGCCAATATAGGCTCGCTTCTTCCTGCTTCCCTGTTCCTAATCGCGCCGGGTCCGGTGAAAATTCGTAATATCTTGACGATGGTAGAGAAAATAATGAAACCTGGAGCAGCAAATCGACAATTTCCGGGGAAAATTATTAGATTATTGGACTGGGGAGGCTTCCATGTATGTCGTAGCGATCAGTAGTTGGCAGAATGAGACTTCCGAGTTGGTCCAGGCACTAGCGGGCGTACTCGGAATAACACCCTTCGAGGCGCGGCAACGGATGATCGGTAATGGGCCTGCCGTGGTGGCCAGTTTCGCCGATCCGGAGATGGCGCCGGCCTTGGCGAAGGAACTGAATCGGGTCGGATTCTCGACCTTGATCGTCGATGCCGATAATTCTGGCGGCAGCGCCGGCCATTTCGTCGTCCGCCGTTTTAAGTTTAGACCAGGGGCAATGCTGGTCGAGAGCAGAAGCGGGCAACTGCAAGAGATTCCCCACGAGGAGATTGATCTGCTCCTGGCGGCCACCAGTATCGTCGAGTCTTCCGAAATCAAAACCTATACCCGGAGCAAGCTCAGCCTCGGCAAGACCCTCCTTTCCGGAGGAATACCGATGGCTAAAAAGGTCGAACACCGGGAAGAAATAACGACCGAGGCGCGAGGCAAGATCCTCTATCTTTATGGCGGCAAGCGGCCGCCGGTGGTCTTCAGCCAGAACGGCATGATCTACGATGGATTCGGCGCCGCCATGAAGCTGTCGCGGGAGCTGAATTTCGCCCACCTGATCGGCGAATTGCGCCGGTTCCGCCCCGAAGCGGTCTATGATGATCGCCTGCTTAACCGGGTTGGTCAGGCCCGCTTGCTCGGCTCCACCCTCGACCCGGAAGGCAACCTCGCGCTGGCAGCCGAGATCCTGGCCCGGAGTCTGCGCGGCGGCGAGCCCGAAACGATCTGAAAACCACCTGAGTAACCAGGCTGGACCGACCCGAGCTTTCTCGATTTGGTCCGATTTCTGATTTATGACTGAAAAATCTATGGAAAAGGAGAAGGCTCAGCAGATTATAAGTTTCCTCTGATGAAGCTTTGGTAGTTTTTCCTGGATAGACAAGGAACTCGCATTGACTCCGTGGCGCCCGATATCCTCATTGGTTGCGGAATCGAACGAAACCAGATGTTTTTGTTGCCTGATTACGTGTTCCTGAGTTTTCCGCCCCAATAATAAAGCCAACCCCCGTATTCGGTGAGAACCTGCCGGACCTGACGCCCATCCTTCCACCATCCTTCCGGGTTGAACGGGTCGTTTTGGGCCGCGGCAACCTGAATATCGAATTCTCCGGGAAAAGCGTCTTCCCAGATATAACCGGCTCGCCTGGTATGAAATTTACTGGTGGTGATAATCAATCTGACTAGTCCCTGCTTGAGGATGATCGCCCCGGTTAGATTCGCCTCGCTCACGGTATCGTAAGCCTCGGGCGCATCGATTACGATGACGTCCTGTTCCGGCACTTTGAAAAACTCCAAAACGGCGACAGGGTTGACCGACCAGTGACAGGGTTCGACATACCCCAGTTTTTCTATTTGTTTGAGGGCTTCGCTTTTTCTATCGCCGTCGATAATCACTTTTTTGACCAGACCTTTCTCGTAGAGCCGGGCCGCCTCGATCAACCGAGCGGTATAATCGACCCCGGTGCACAATACTACGGCGGCATCGGCAGGGGCCGGATTGCCACCCTTAACCACCAGGAAATCACCAAGCCCGACCAGGGCCGGTTTGGCCAGTAAGACAATTCCCCCGAGCACGATCAACAAGATGGTTATTTTGTGCAGCTTTTTCTTATCCACTTTAATGCCTGCTTTAGATAATATTGGTTATCGTGAGAAGAAATATTTCCCGGGTTTATTCGGGAATCAGATTAATGTCGTTGCCAGATTATGCTGGATTGAACTACTTGATATTGTTTGATAACGTATCGAAACAATGGCCCCAAGTAAAAATCTACAGATATTTTCGGTGCTCCTGGTCTTTTTTCTTTGTTCGGTTCCGGTGGCGTTCGGCGATGCTGATTCCGGATCACCGGCCGGGACGCCGATTATTTCGGAGAGATATAGCCGCGATCCGGTTTTTGGGTGCAATACCTATATCTGGGAGGCGGGGAAAGAAAACCTTCAGACTTTGGTCCTGGTGCATGGCACCGGCGAAGAAGCCTCGCGGTGCTGGCACGATCTGATCGGGTTGTTAGCGCCAAGGTTCCATGTCGTCACCTTCGATCTTCCCGGATTCGGCCGGTCCGATAAAACCAACACCCTCTACTCACCGGAGCGCTACGACCAGTTCCTCAACTGGATAATCAAGGAAAACTCCACTGAACCGGTGATCCTGCTCGGCCATTCCCTGGGCGGCGCCCTGGCCCTGCGCTATGCGGCGCTTTACCCCGAAACCGTACGACATCTGATCGTGGTCGACGGTGCGGCTATTCTGCATCGCATTGCCATTACGAAAAATTTCATCCAATTCGAAGAACCGGAATCTCGGCAGAAAGGTCTGGCCGGGCTGATCCAGAAACCTGTGGAAAAAACTTTGCACGCCCTCAATCATCTGTTCGACAACATGGCGGAGAATCTGGAATTTGCCAAATCGGATCAGAGAATCGATACCATCCTCTCCGACAAGGATTTGAGGGAATTGGTGTTGCGCGGCAATTCCCAGGCCATTGCCAGTCTGTCGCTGGTGCAGGAGGATTTCACCGATTATATCGCCGACAACCGGGTTCCCACTTCCCTGATCTGGGGCCGGGAAGACGAGATCGCCCCGCTGCGGACCGGCGTTCTCCTGGCCGGAAAACTTGCCAAAAGCCGCTTGCGGATAATCGATAAGGCCGGGCATGTGCCGATGCGGGAGCAGCCCGGTGAATTCAACCGCATTCTTCTGGAAGAGCTCGATTCGCCGCCGTCCACCAATGACCGTCAGCCCCCGGACGGTCCCATGCAAACCGGCCAGTGCCGGCGGCAGAGCGATATGGTCTTTTCCGGGCGTTTCGACAGGATCACGATTGACGGCTGCAGAGGGGTTCTGATCAAAAACGCCTCGGCCCGGTTCATCGGGATCAGCAGATCGGAAGTTACCATTGAAGACACGGAGATCGCGGGAGAAAAAATCGCGCTGGAGCTGAATCGGGCCAAGATAATCGGCACCAATATCCGGGTAGAGGGAGAAACCGCCATCCAGGCCTCGGGCAGCAGGCTCGACCTGGCCGGCGCGGAACTCAAAGGCAGCAAGGCCGCCGTGACCACGCCAAACAAAGCCGTGGTCCTTTTTTCGGTCAGCACGGCCGACAGTCCGCTGACCAAGGGCAACCTGCATGGCGTCTATCATCTGGTCGCCGGGAAAAGTCTCTAGCCCGGATATTTCACCCTTGATCCTCGCATCTTCAGCCGGCTTACCGCGTGAAATATCCGAGCTAGGTCTGGAGGCCCATACCCGTGTAAGTCAAAAAAACCGGGCTGAGTTGTACCGCTTAAATCTTAAATTCAGTCTAGTAGCGCTGGGTCTTCTTGGGGTTGTTGTATCCGGGCATTTTTAGCCTCCGGTTTAGTTGGACTTAGATGTCCACTAAACCGGGGGAGGTTCAGGCTCGGGCTCATTCCCCTCGTTTTCTTCGGCTTGGTGGCTGCCCGGTTCGGCGTCTGGCCCCCTGTGGCGAAGGTTTTCCGTTTGCCGGAGTTCGGGTTGCGGGTTGGCCGGCAAGCTTCCCTCTTCCGGTCCTTGGGGAGCCGGTCTCGGGTATCGTACCTGCCGAGGGCGGGCTGGCGGGAATGTTTCCCGCTTGGGACCAATCCGGATTGATTCGACCCATCAGGCGCTGGAACCAACCGGGCGGCGGGGCATTGAAGGTGCACATTTCCTTCCGGAAAGGATGCTTGAAAGTGAGGCTGGCCGCGTGCAGGGCCAGCTTTTTGTAACCGTCTTTCTCCAGGCCGTATTTCCGGTCGCCAATGATCGGGTGTCCGAGGTCGGCCAGATGGACCCTGATCTGATTCTTGCGACCGGTATGCGGGGTGATCGCCAGCAGGCTCAGGTCCTCGGTTTCCTTCAGAACCCGGTAGGAGGTGCTGGCGGCTTTGCCCATGGTGCGGTCGTGGGTGGCGTAGACCTTCAGGGCTTTGCTTTCCAGCAGATAACTTTCGATGGTCCCGGTCTTCTCGTCGCAATGGCCATGGACGATGGCCAGGTACTCCTTCCGGGTTTCTTCCCAGTTTTCCTGGAGAAAGTTTTTAGCCTCCTCACTCTTGGTGAAGACCAGCACCCCGGAGGTCTCGCGATCCAGCCGGTGGACGATGTAGATGCGTAGTTTCGATTTGGCGGCACCTTTGCGGACGTAGTCGGTCAGGGCAAAGTAGGCGGTGCGCTCCTTTTCGGAGTCGGTGCCCATGGTCAGGAGCCCGGCCGGTTTGTTGACCACCAGGAGGTCCCGATCCTCGTGGATCATGGTTAAGCCGAGGGGCAGGGCGCGGGTGGCGTGTGGTCTGGTCATGGTTCTCCTTGGCGGTATAACGATCCGGCAAACGGGGCAGGGCGGGATCGGACTAGGACATTCGATCTTCGCCAAAGGGCGTGTTTTATTTCTTTCAAACTGTCATTACAATGCCAAATCAACTCCGTCAATCCTGTGGAAGAAATATCAGGCGCTGCTTGCCAGGTTAAATGCCCGCGCCCCTCTTATTACCAGCCGATAGCTTTCGACCCATTTTACATTCATTATTCCGCAGTTGGAAATGCCCGGCCCGGGATAAATTTATCTCCACCGCTGGATAAATAATAACCATGCGGTGTATGCTTTCTGAAAGTGCCCGATTGGCTTTGGCATTGGCGGCAGGATGATGCCGCCATTTGCCTGGCGGAGACAGTTGCCGACGGGGCGGCTTGACCAGACGCTATGGCTCTGGGCGCTTGGTGGAACGGTGGTCATGATACGAGGCGATGGTGTGAATTATCAACAACGGTTATGGATTCTGGGCTGGCTGGTTTTTCTGGTGCTTAATGCGGCTGGGGCCGGGGCCGCGCCGACCCCAAGCGCCTGCATAAGCTGCCATAAGACCCTGGGCGGCGAATTATCCCGGCCGGTGACCGATTGGCAGAAATCCGTTCATTACCATAACGGCATTACCTGCGACCTCTGCCACGGCGGTGACGCCGAGGTTGTGGTGGGCCAGGCGCTCCAGTTGTCTGCTACGCAATTTGCCGCCAAAAAAGCGGCCGCCATGGCCAAAAGCCAGGGCTTCGTCGGCCGGCCGAGCGGGCGGGCGATGTTCGACATGTGCGCCCAATGCCACCCCGATACCGTCGGCAATTATGCCGGCAGCATCATGGGCAAGGCCTATCTCGACAATCAGGGGGGGCCTTCCTGCATCAGCTGCCATCAGGCGCACAACAACATCATCCCCGCGGTTCCCGCGATCTGTGCCGGATGTCATAAGGATACCACCGGCTTTGACCGAATCGACCCCATGAATGTGACCCCGGCGACCATCGCCCAACTGGCCACGATCCGCATCCAACTGGCCGGGGAGAAGGCGAGGGGCGACAGGCCGGGGCTGGCGCCACGCTTTCCGGAAGAACTGGAATCCTATCAGATCGGCCTGGTGGCCTTTGGCGGGGTTGTCGTGCTCTTCCTGATCGGCTGGCTGATCATGGCGATTCTGGAAAAGGAGGATTAACTGATGAGCTTTGAGGTTCTGCGGCAAAAACAGCCTGCCGGTTCGGCGGCCGCCATGATCCTGATTATCGTGCTGGCGCTGCTCCTACTCGGCCTGGCGGCGGTTTTCGCCTGGTTGTTGTTGACCGGCCTGGGCAACGACTACCTGCTGGGAACCCTGCTGGCCGGCGAGTTCCTGCTGGGCGGTCTGCTCCTGGTGCTTTTCGCCAGAAACTTTGTGGCCTTCCGGCAGGTGGCGGAGGAACGGGAGGAGAGGTTGTTATGGTAGAAGGCACCACCACCGGGTCCGGCAAATCGGGCATCACTCGCCGGCGGATCACTTTCGGTATTCTGCTGGCCGCCCTGGCCAGCGCCTTCGCCTCGCTTCTGTCGCTGCTGAAGGTGCTGGCCCCCGAGAAAAAGGGCGGCGGCTATGTGGCCACGGTCGCAAAAGGGGATCGGCTGGTGTATGCCAAGGGCGGTGAGGCGGGCAATTTATTGCGGGCTTCGGCCTTCCAGGTCGGTGATGCCGTTCTCGCTTATCCACAGGGTAAAACCGGCAATCAGGCCAACCTGGTGCAACTGATCCGTCTGCAGGAGACCGAATTCAAAGCCCCGATCCGCCGGGAGTTGACCGACCGGGGTTTTGTGGCCTACAGCGCCATCTGCACCCATCTCGGCTGCACCGTTTCCTGGGTGAAAAACCCGCAGGCGCCCGGGACCTCGTATTCGGAATGTTATTGTCATAACAGCATCTTCGATCCGACCCGTGGGGCCAAGGTGCTTGGCGGTCCCGCGCCGATTCCGTTGGCCCAGATCGGCGTCAAGGTGGCCGAGGACGGCATGCTGGTCTTCACCGGCGGTTTTTCCGGCCCCATCGGTCCACAGGTTTAACCGGGAGTAATGACGATGATCTGCCAATGGCTCGATGAGCGGCTGGAGCTGAAAAAATTCCAGGATAAATTCCTGACCAAGACCTTTCCGACCCATCCCTCCTTTCTGCTGGGCGAGATCGCTCTCTTTTCCTTCATCACCCTGGTGGTAACGGGTCTCTTCCTCGGACTGCTTTATGAGCCTTCGGTCAGAGAGGTTTCGTTGTTCGGGGCCAAGGTTCCTGCCGCCTATGCCAGCGTGGTCACCATCGACCTTCTGCCCCTGGGCTTGATCGTCCGCCGCCTCCATCACTGGTCGGCCATGCTGATGATCGCCGCCATCATCTGCCACCTGGCGCGGGTCTACTTTACCTCGGCCTACCGCAAACCGCGGGAGATCAACTGGCTGATCGGCCTCGGCCTGCTGGGTTTGACGCTGGGGGCGGCATTCACCGGCTACCTCCTGCCCTACAGCCAGTTCTCGGTGACCGCCACCTCCATAGCCTATTATATCGCCAAGTCGGTGCCCTGGGTCGGGGGCTGGATCGCCCGGCTCCTCTTTGCCGGGGATTTTCCGGCCGCCGCCACCGTGCCCCGCTTCTTCTTCCTGCATGTCATGCTGGTCCCGGCCCTGCTGATAACCGTGATCGGCCTGCATCTGCTGGTACTGGTCAAGCAGAAGCACACCGAACCAGCCGCCAACCAAAGGCTTGAAGAGTCCCGGCAGGGGCGCCGGCTGATCGGCATCCCGGTCTGGCCGGAGCAGGGTGTGGTCAGCCTGGCGCTCTTCTTTTTTCTGCTGACCGTGCTGACCCTGATGGCGACCTATATTCCCTTAAACCCCATCGAGACCTACGGCCCGCCGGCACCGGGCACCCCGGTTATGCGGCCCGACTGGTATTTTCTACCGATCTACGGTTTTTTGAAACTGGTGCCCGGCGATCTCTCCATCGCCATCGCCGGGGGCAGGATCACCCCGGAAACTATCGGCGGCGTCCTGTTTCCGGGTCTCCTGGCTTTGCTATTGATCGCCATCCCTTTTCTCGACCGGGCGCCGGAGCCGCAGAACTATCTGATCAACCCCCTGCAGCGCCCGATCATGACCTCCCTGGGGCTGGGCGGCATGGTTTTTCTCGGTCTGACCACTCTGGCCGGCTATATCGATGTCCTCCATGTCGCCCCGGCGGCCATGGCGATTTTTATCATACTGGCGACGGTGGCGGTTTGGCTGCTCTCCTACCTGCTGCTGCGTCTCTATAATCGAAAGGATAAGAGAGGCAACCATGGCAAATCTTGATCGTCTTCCGGTCTGTTTACTGGTGCTGGGCTGGTTATTGTCCGGAGCGCCGGCCGCCGGCTCCGCACCCGGTAACCTCCAGGAGAACTCCTGCGTAAACTGTCATGCCGGGCTGCCGGCCGACAGTTTGATCAAGGTGAAATCGCACGGCTGGAACGGCTCGGTTCACCAGCAGCACGGGGTGACCTGCGATCGTTGCCATGGCGGGGATCCGACGGCGGCGCGAAAAGAGGAGGCCCATGCCGGCATGCTTGGCTCCAGCCTGCCGGCAAGCCCGGTATATTTCAAGAATATCCCCGCCACCTGCGGCAAATGCCATGGAGCCGAGTTCTACAAGTTCAGCCAGAGCCTTCATTACCAGATGCTCGAAACCACGGGCCGGGGCCCCGAATGCGTGACCTGCCATGGTTCGATGGAAACCAAGGTGCTGGCGCCCGATACCCTGGCCGCGGTCTGCGAAAGATGCCACAACGAGAGAATGGGAATTTTCCCCTATGTGCCGCAGAAGGCCCGGGCGGTACTGCTGCTGCTCAGGGAGAGCAAGATTCTGCTCGGAGTCGAAAAAGAGCTGCAGGGCAGCAAGCCGGGCCCGGAGGCGGTACGAGAACTGGGAAGTGCCTCCGCGGCCCTGCATAGCGCCAAACTGGACTGGCACAAGTTCGACCTGGACACTATTACCAACCACCTGCAGGATTTTTACGAGGCGCTCGAAAAACTGCCGCCGGCTCCATAACTTGTTGGAACCGATGGCAGGATTAGTCCTCGCGGAAGGTTAGAGCTATTGTCTAGATTTGGGCGGCGCCCCCCTCAGGTGGCAGATTTTGCGCACCCTGGCTGAACAGTACGAAAAATATGGATGTTACAGGGTATTCCCTCACCCTGTCCTTCTCCCGAAAGAAGAGGGGGATGGTTACCTGCCCCCCTCAGGGGCTCATTTCAGTCCCCGCTTGACGGGGGGAGGCCGGGATGAGGGATTAATAGAATTTCGGTGTTGAGCCGGCTAAGCCGACCCCGCCCGCTTTAGCCGGTGGAGTTTTACTTACTTATCTTTATCCTTGAACAGCGGCAGGAACCGGCCGTAACCTTCCTTATCCAGATCAGCCACCGGTACGAAGCGGAGCGCCGCCGAATTCAGGCAGTAGCGCAAACCGGTGGGCGGCGGTCCGTCGTTGAAAACGTGGCCCAGGTGCGAGTCGCCGTGGCGGCTTCTCACCTCGGTCCGGACCGAAAAGAAGCTGCGATCCTCCTTCTCGACGATATTCTCCGGAACCAGAGGCTTGGTGAAGCTGGGCCAGCCGGTACCGGAGGCGTACTTGTCCAGTGAACTGAAAAGAGGTTCGCCGGAGACGATGTCCACATAGATCCCGGGCTTCTTGTTATCCCAGTACTCGTTATGGAAGGCTGGTTCGGTGCCTCCTTCCTGGGTGACATGATACTGCAGAGCGGTGAGCCGTTTTTTCAGCTCGGCCTGGGAGGGCTTGGCGGCCGGGTCGGGCTTAATCAGGTTATCCCGGTCCTTGCCCCAGACCCGGTCCAGGAACTGGTCGCGGCCGGAGTTGAAGCGGTAGAAGTGGTAGCGGATCGGGTTTTTCTTATAGTAATCCTGGTGGTAATCCTCGGCCGGATAAAAGGTGACGGCGGGCTCGATCGGAGTTACCAGCGGTTTGTCGAAGACCCCGCTGGCGGCCAGTTCCTTTTTCGACTCCTCGGCGGCCAGCCGCTGGGCCTCGTTGTGATAGAAAATCGCCGTGGTATAAGCGTGGCCCCGGTCGACGAACTGGCCGCCGGGGTCGGTGGGATCGATTTGATGCCAGTAGACCTTCAGCAGCTGGCTGTAGGAGATCCGGGCCGGATCGTAGAGAATCTCGACCGCTTCGATATGGCCGCCGGCCGCGTAGTTGCCGTAGTTGGGGTTTTCGGTATGGCCGCCGGTGTAGCCCGAGGTCACCGAGATTACCCCAGGCAATCCTTCGAACGGTTTCTCCATGCACCAGAAACAGCCGCCGGCGAAGGTCGCTTTTTCCAGGTTGGCGCTGCTGGCGACACCGGACTCCTCGTTCATGGTTGCCGCCTTGCCGTTACAGCCGGTAAAAACAACGCTGACCAGAAAGAAGGCCAGCAGGCTGATGATCAGAAATAGAATGTTTTTCATTTTGGTACCTCCATGCAGGTGGATTGATCATTTCTTTTCAGTTGACCGGTTCATCTCGGTGCTGGTCGACAGGGTTTTCCGGTAAGTGTCGGCCTCCTTGAGGATATTCTCCATCTCCGGGACGGAAATCACTTCCGGGTCATAAACCACCCGGTCCACCTCGTTGAAATCTTCCCAGCCCTTCTGTACCGATACTATTCCGGGCCGCCCCTCCAGGGCGGCGTAACCGACGTCATATCAAGTGACCGCGAAGGTTGCACCGGCCGTTGGAGCAGCTACCGCCGGACCTACAGCGCCGGCGGCCAGCATTAGAGCGGTCAAGGTCAGCAAATAAAACGATTTATTGAATTTCATCTCGTCTCCTCCAAAGTGTCGCATCCCGCCCGGTCTGGCCCGAGGCAACGGCAGTTGAGGGCCAGACCGAAATTTGGCGGAATGCTACTTCAAAATCGCTTACATGCCACTTCCCGGCAGCGGGGCCGGAGCCTCTTGCATGTCGGGGCTTTCCATCGTCTGCTCCTCCATCATCCGTCCGGCCGGGGCAGTCATGGTGTTCTTGGAGTCGTTCATGGCCGGGCCTTTCATTTCAGTGGTGGTGCCCATGCTGTCGTTCATGCCGGTGGTGGCGCAACCGGTGACGGCCAAGGACCAACCGAGGAGCAGGGTTGCCAACAATACGGTCATAATCTTTTTCATTTTTTTCTCCTTTGCTACCTGTTGAGTAAGTTTATCATTTCCTTTGCTGTAAAGAATAAGCAACCGAGGTAAAGGCAAGATAAAGAGCAGGTAAAGATTCGGTAAAGAAGTAGGGGCAAAGGCCAAGCGAGCGGTTGAAAAGTTATTCAGGCGTGATAGCGAGGGGGATTGCGGCTACGATGTAACCCTTCAGCCCGGCAGGGTGAACCAGACGCGGGTCTCGGCCGGGGAGCTGTCCGCCCCGACCTGACCGCCGTGGGCTTCGATCAGTTCCTTAACGATGGCCAGGCCGATGCCGGCCCCGCCCGCGTCGCGGGAGCGGGAGCGGTCGGCCCGGAAGAAGCGTTCGAAAATATAGGGCAGGTCGGCGGCGGCGATGCCGGGGCCGTTGTTGACGAAGGATACCTGGATGCCGCTCGGAGTGCGGGCCGTGGCGATCCGCAGCCAGCCGCCCGGCGGGGTATATTTGGCGGAGTTATCCAGCAGGTTGCGCACCGCCTGCAGGAGTTTGTCGCGGTCGGCCGTGATCTCGGGGGAGTCGGCAGGGAAGTCGGTGGAGATGGCGATTCGTCGTTCATCGAAAATGGGGCGGTAGAGGGGGAGGAGCTGCTCGATCAGTTCGGGCAGGGAAAGCCTTTCCCGTTTCAGGTAGGAGTGGGCCGCCTCGGCCCGGGCCAGTTGCTGGAGGTTTTCCACCAGCTTGACCAGCCGCATGATCTCCTGCTGCAGGAGCTCGAAGGTTTCCCGGGCCGGCGGCAGCACCTCGTCGGTCAGGGCCTCCACGTAACCGCGCAGGTTGGTCAGCGGGGTGCGCAGTTCATGGGCGACGTCGGCCACCATGTTTTTGCGGAGCTTCTCGATGTGCTCCAGGCTGTCGGTCATCCGGTTGAAGGCCAGGCCGAGTTGGCCCACTTCGTCGCTCGAGGTCACCTCGACCCGGGCCGAAAAGTCACCGGCCGCCAGAGACCGGCTGATGTCCGACATCTGCGACAGCGGTCGCAGGAGCCTGCGGGTGAGCAGGTAACTGATGACGAAGGCCAGGAGCAGCGCGGCCAGGCAGGCCCAGATCAGGTAGCGGTGGATCGAGGCGAGGAACATCTGGTGGATATCGGTGGGGTCGATCTCGTAGCGTTTCATCAGGGCCATGAAATACTTGGCGGCCAACTGGTCGATGGCCAGCCAGACCACCAGGAGGATCACCCCGATCACCGGTACGCTGTTGATCAGCAGCAATTTCCAAAGCAGCCTTTGTTTCATGACGCCCCTTCCTCGCCTTCCTCCCGAAAACGATAGCCGAAGCCGCGCACGGTCAGGATGAAGCGGGGCTCGGCCGGATTTTGCTCGATCTTCTGGCGCAGTTTGCCGATATGGACGTCGATCACCCGGTCCACCACCGCTTCGCCGTGCTCGTTGAGGCGGCCCAGAAGTTCATCCCGGCTGAAGACCCGGCCGGGGGCGTTCATCAGTGCCTGGAGCAGCTTGTACTCGGAAGTGGTCAGGCTGACCGGCCGGCCATCCCTGGTGACCCGGTGTTTTTCCGGGTCGAGGGTCAGCCCGTCGTTCCGCAACACCCGGCCGGATTCCGACGGCGCCTCCGCCGTCCGCCGGAGGATGGCCTTGACCCGGGCCACCAGCTCCCGAGGGCTGAAGGGTTTGACCACGTAATCGTCGGCGCCCAGCGACAAGCCCATGACCCGGTCGATCTCCTCCTCGCGGGCGGTGAGCATCAGGATCGGCACTCGGGAAGCGGCGCGCAGCCGCCGGCAGATTTCCCAGCCGTCCAGACCGGGCAACATCAGGTCGAGGATGACGAAGCCGGGGTTGCGCGACAGGGCCAGGGCCAAGCCCAGCTCACCGTCATGGGCGGTCATGGTGGTAAAGCCCTCGCGCTCCAGGTAGGTGGCGACCAGGGCGGCGGTGTTGCGATCGTCTTCGATGATCAGAATCGTTCCGCGTGATTTGTGGTTTTCCACCGTGATCTCCCGTTTAACCAGCATTCCGTTTATCGTAACCGCCGGATCAAATTAAACCCAAACCGCCCGTGCGTCCAAAATTAATTTCCGGAGATTCCTGGCGAATCCGACTCCAATCGTAGGCAAACATGGACTGGCAGCTTTTTTCACGATAATATGCCAAGAGAGAAATGATCGGTAATTCATCTCACCCAAAGGAGAAATAAATATGAGGAAGATAATTTCGAGCCTGATGGCTTTGACACTGTTGCTGTTCTTTGCATCGTTCGCCGCCGCCGAGCCGGCAAGTCAGGATAAACCTGAGGCGGCGACCGAAAAGGGCAGGGTTTCGGAAAAGGACAAATCGACCGGACAGTCCCTGCTGGCCGGTGTCAAGAATGTGCTCAACAACCTGGGTGTGACCGAAGAGTCGGCCAATACCGCCAGCGGCAAGGGCGCCGTAGCCAATAAAGGCACCAAGGTGATCAGGAACTCTAAAGTTAACGACAAGGTCACCAACCAGGCCAACATCGACAAGTCATCCAACGTGGCCCGAGGCGAGAACGCCACTGCCAACATGGGCGCCCTGACGGCCGAGGATTCGACTGTGACCGGCTCGGCCGGCAACCGGGCCGATATTTATAAATCCTCGAACGTGGCCCAAGGCAATAACGCCACCGCCAACATGGGCTCGCTCACCATGCGCAAGGCCAAGGTAGAAGGCAGCGTCAAGAACCAGGCCAAAATCTCCAAGTCGGCTAACGTGGCCCGCGGCGACCGGGCCACCGCCAATATGGGTTCGGTTACCATGCTCGGCGGTAGCGTCAAGGGCAGTGTCAATAACAACGCGACGGTCGACAAATCCGCCAATATGGCAATCGGCGAAGGGGCCACCGCCAACATGGGCTCGGTAACCGTTAAAAACACCAATGTCGATGGTTCCGTCTCCAATAAGGCGGAAATCAGCGGGACACGTAATGTATCGATCGGTCAAGGAGCCACCTCAAACGTCGGCTCGATCAGCATAGATTGAAAGTGCCAGTGAACCTGGGGTGCGGCTTTTACTCCAGCTTGACGACCGTTCCCATCAGGACCACGTTGGCGATCATGTTTCCGGCCAGACAGTTGTATTTATCTGTGCTTTCGTAACGCCGGTAGTTGGTCAACGAGTAGATATCGACGACACCATTGCCTCCTTCGCTGATGGCCCGTTCCTGAAGAGCAATCAGTGCCGAAAGAAAGGCGGTCTCGCAGGCCACCTCCTTGTTTTTCCAGAAGGCGTTGCTGCGCTTGTTAGATTTATATTCCCCAATTTTCCGCTCGACTGCGGGATGGGACTGCCCTTTCATATAGAGCTTGATCTCGGGATGCAGTCTTCTCCGCGGCCAGTCTGCTGTCCAAGGCATTCTTTACCGGCAATTCGTACCAGATGTCCTCGGCATGTCCCGGTGAGGCGGTGAGAGCCAGAAGCAGGGGCAGGGCCAGGATCAAAAAAAGGTAGCTGATTTTATTCATCCGCTCTCCTCCATCTTTGGGTTTGATATCCAGCTTCATGGGCTTATAAAGAAAATTAGTGCGGCTTTGCGGTTTGTCAATCAGCCACGGTTCTTGAGGGGACAGGCGTAATCCGCGAATAGCCGCGAGGATCGCTCATCCGGTGTCCTGCCGCGACAAGCTGAAAAAGATGGAACCGCTGTTGTTCCAGGAGCTACTCTGGTAATCTTTAGTTCCGCGCTTTACTCTAAGATGGATTTATAGGCCGGAACTATCCCCATCTCGAAGGTACAAGGATCATGATTGATATAACCGAATATGTGAAGATCATGGTGGGCCTGGTGGCCATCGTCAATCCGGTGGGTGCCATTCCCATCTATGTTTCGCTCTCCAACGAGATGGCGGCGGCGGATCAGAGCAGACTGCCCGGGGTGATCGCGGTGGCGGTGACGGCCATTCTGCTGGCCGCGCTCTTCTTCGGTGATTTGATTCTCAAGTTCTTCGGCATCACCATCGACTCGTTCCGGGTAGGCGGTGGTATCCTGCTGATGATCATTTCAATCTCGATGCTGCATGGCAAAACCAGCGGCACCAAACACACCAAGGAAGAACTCGAGGAGAGCGGGGATAAGGATTCGGTCGCCATCGTCCCCCTGTCGACCCCGCTCCTGGCCGGACCGGGGGCGATCAGTTCGGTTATTCTCTCCTCCCATCGGGGGGCCGGGATCCTGCATTACACCCTGATCGCCGCGGATATTCTGCTCCTGGGGCTGCTGCTCTGGGGTGTCCTCCTGCTGACCCCCTGGATCTCGAAGAATATCAGCAAAACCGGGATCAATATCTTCACCCGGATCATGGGTCTGATCCTGGCCGCCATCGCGGTGGAGTTCATCGCCAACGGCCTGAAGGGGCTATTCCCGGTTTTAGGCTGATATCCATTTCCACCGCTCTTCGCAGCCACCGAAAAGTCGACAGGCGATCCGGCCGGAAATCGGCCACCTGTAATCGGTTCCGGGAGGCTTTCGATATTATAACTAAGCACATGGCCTGCCTGAAACGGCAGCCGGATACCATTCATAATTGAGTATGGAAATGAAAACCGGCGAAAAGATTTCGTACCGGGAACTGTGGCGCCTGTCCTGGCCCATGGTTCTCACCATGTTCCTGCTCTTCTCGGTGGGTTTGGCCGATGTTTACGTGGCCGGAAAATTCGAGCCGGAGGTCCAGGGTGCGGTTGGTTTTGCCGGCCAGCTGCTATTTTTTTTCGCGGTAATCGCCAACAGCCTGGGAGTGGGGCTGGTGGCCATCATTTCCCGGCAGAAGGGAGCCGAGGATACTGAAGGGGTCTGGCATACGGCCTGGCAGGGGTTGTTGCTGACCACGGTCTTGACTTTACCCCTGTCCTTGCTGGGTATCGTACTGGCGCGCAGCCCGCTGGTTCTGGAAGTGGTGCCGACGGCGGTCGCCCGGGTAGCGGCGGTTTTGTTGCCGTATTATGCCGCCGCCCTCTGGCCCCAGGCCTTGCTCGCTATTGCCGGAGCGATATTCAGGGCCCGGACCCGGATGCTGCTGATCCTCGCCTGTTCCGGCGGTACCGCCCTGTTGAATTTTATCGGCGATTTTATCCTGGCCTTCGGCTTCGGTCCCATTCCACCCCTGGGCCCGCTGGGTATCGGCGCCGCCACGCTCATAAGTTCCGGGGCCGGCGCTCTGCTGGCCTTGCTGATCCTCTTCGGTCAGGGTTTGTCGTGGCGCCGCTGGCGCTTTGATTTACAGCTCAACCGGCGGATCCTGAAAATCGGCTGGCCAATCGGAGTACTGCAGATGGGTTGGACGCTGGGTGGGCTCTTCCTCTATGGCATCCTCGGTCGTCTGCCGGAAAGCGCGGTCGCGGCCACCGCGGCCCTGACCAACGGTTTGCGGATCGAAGCCATCCTCTATCTGCCGGTTTACGCGCTGAACATGGTCACGGCGGTTCTGGTCGGCCAGGCCATGGGCGCCGACGACTGTGAACGGGCTGAAAAGACGGGCTGGAATGTGGCTTCGGTCGCCGCGATCATCCTGGCCCTGGTGGCGGTGCCGGTCTTTATTTATTCTCGGGAGATCGCCGCCCTGATCAGCCCGGATGCCACTGTGCGGCACCTGACCCATCTCTACCTGCGCTTCAATATGTTGAGCCAGCCCTTCATGGCCCTGGGGGTATGTCTGGGCGGAGCGCTGGAGGGGGCTGGCGATACCCGGGGAGTGATGAAGGTGGTGCTTGGTGCCCTGTGGATCTTCCGGTTACCTCTGGCCGCCGTCCTGGCCCTGGCTACTTCCCTTGGCGCCAACGGCGTCTGGCTGGCCATGGTTCTATCGATTATCTTGCAGTGCTGCTTAATGGCCTGGCGTTTTAGCAGGGGTAAATGGCAGGAGATCAATTTGCTGGCGGGCAGCTGAAGGTGGGACGCCATGGCGCATGGTTTTTCGCTTTGGGGTTGGATGAGGTTTGATGTCTGCGGATAAACCATGGATCCACCACAGAGCCCGCAGAGGTCTGAGAGAAATTACCATTTTCTCCCTTGAGGTTAGGTGATGAAAGTACTGGCGCTGGTGGGCAGTTATCGGAAAGGCGGGACCATAGATTCCGCCGTGGACGAGATCTTGGCGGCGGCGAACGAGGCAGGCGCGGCAACGGGCAAGATGTACCTTAGCGATTACCATCTGGAGTACTGTACCAACTGCCGGGCCTGCACCCAGAAGGAAGGGGCGGGGTTCGGCCGCTGCGTCCTGGATGACGACCTGGAGGAAATCCTGGCCGAGATTGCCGGGGCCGATGCCCTGGTTCTGGCTTCGCCCGTCAATGTCGGCACGGTAACCGCCGTGATGAAAACCTTTCTGGAGAGACTGGTCTGCTGTGCCTACTGGCCCTGGGGGCAGCCCGCTCCGAAGATGCGGGACCTCTCGCGGAGTAAACGGGCGCTGCTGGTGATTTCGTCGGCCGCGCCTGCCTTGATGACCCGCTGGTTTACCGGCACGGCCGGGATTCTAAGAAAAGGCGCGGCCTTCCTGGGCGCCCGGACCATCGGGACCTTGTACATCGGTCTGGCCGCCGGACAACCGCACCAGGCCTTGTCGGCCGGGGTACGGAGGAAGGCTGTAAAGTTGGGAAAGAAATTGGCAAAGAAGAATTGATGAAGTCGCAAAAAACCGACATTTACCATGGAGAGCAAGGAGATCGCTGAGAGAACGCAGGCGAAGGCGTCAAGATTTATCAGGCGGTGCCGCGGCGCAAACCCGATTTCTGCCCGTGGTTTTGGCCTGGTACATCGCCTTGTCGGCGGCCTGGATGATCTCATGGGCGGTACTGCCGTGGGCCGGGAAACAAGCCACTCCGATACTGACGGTCTTGCGGAGCGTCTGGGCCTCGGAGCACTCAAAGGTATGCCGCTCCACCGCACTTCGCAAACGCTCGGCGATCTCCAGCCCCAAGGTGGATTGGCCTTGGGGTGCCGGGATCAGGATTACAAACTCCTCCCCGCCATAGCGGAAGGGGGTATCCCCCAGGCGGATGCTTTGTCTGAGCAGTTCGGCCAGCTGGATCAAGACCTGGTCCCCCGCTTCGTGCCCGAAGGTATCGTTGACCTCCTTGAAGTGATCGAGATCCATCATCAGGACAATAAACGATTCGGCGGCGTATTTCTTTTGCCGGGCGATCTGGATTTCGAGTTTGTTGAACAATTGACGTTTTGAATAGAGATTGGTCAAACTGTCGGTGATGGCCAGGTGGTAGAGCTGGGCATTGGCCAGAGAAATGGCGACATGCTTTGCCAAGGATGGGGTTACTGCCCGCTCATGCGGTGAAAAGCGCTGGCCGGATATCTTCCTGACACAGATAAGCCCCAGGGGATCATTCTGGTAAAATAGCGGAATAATCAGGCGTTGGTAGTCGTCCAGGAATCGGTGGGTGCTGTATTTATTCAGTTGCCATTCCGTCAGTTCCTCGCCGCTAATCGAGGTAAGCGACAGCTCGCCCTGGCCCAGGTTGTAGACCAGATGGCCCAGCCTGGTCTGGTCCAGGTTCCGCCAGACGATGTCGAAACAATCATCCTTCTGCCGGTGCGGCACTACCAACCCACTCTGCTCGGTCCTGAAGATGTCGTGCACCAGATTGACGATGATCACCTTCAGCCTCTCCCATTCGATGGTCTCGCTGACTTCCCTGACTATGGAATAGAGGATGGAAGTTTCCTTGTTCTTCTCCTTGATTTCGTTGATGAAACGGCCAATAGCCCGGCTCATGACATTAAACTGGTCAGCCATGTAAGCGAATTCGCTGCTGCTGTCTTCATCTACCCAGGAATTGAAATTGCCGTGACCTACCTGGATGAATCCCTCCATCAGTTTGGTCGGTCGGTCGATGAATGTATCTTTCGATGGCCAGAAACAGCACTACTCCGATGGCCAGGAAGGTAACCAATCCGGTGAGCAGCATGCGGTATAATATGGTTCTCAGGATCTCAAAGGTTCGAGATAAATCAGCATCGAAAATCAGGATACCGAGGGTTTTCGTGCTCTCGGGGTGGCATTTAAAACATTGGGGCTCATTGGGGATCTTTAAGATATGGCGCAGCAGGGGGACGTTCGCATCTTCGATTAACAGGGACTCTTTTTCAGCGGGTACCCCGGGATGGAGGTGGCAGACAGCACAGGAGGAAAACGAATACCGATCGAAAGTTCTGCCGAGCAGGGCCGGATCACTGCTGGCCGCTACCAGTCCTGTCGGACTGATGATGCTGATGCGCGCAGGAGGCTCATAGATAGCGGAGATCTCGTCTTACCTCCTTTTGCACGGCGGGCCGATCGTTTTCCAGCATCGAGTTGCGCAAGCTCTTGACGACCGTCTTCCCGACGCGTTGAGCCGTGACTTCGGCCATGTCGATGAACTGATCGCGCTCATAGGTCCAGATGCCGTAAATGGCGCTGCCGATTGATACGGTCAGGATCAGGAGCAAAGCGGCGGAAAGCTTAAAACGGAGGGAATGGCGGTATTCGAGGAGGCGGGTGATCATAAGAATTTCTGAAAACCTCGCTAAGTTGATGGAGCGAATCTCTGCGGACTTAGATTATGTCGCAGGGCTTCAAGCCCAGATTTTCCAGCATACCAGAATTTCGGTTATGGGCAAAACAATCGGGGTGCCGGTTTTGACTATTACGTCAAATTGTGGGGAGTCCGGCAAACGGGGATTTCCGTGAAATCGGCAGGGGTTTGCTTTGGACCGTTATCCGGATAAAATGGTTTTCCGTCCTCTTTATCCGGACATTTCAGGGTGAAGTTGCGCTTAATCTCCTTCGAACTCGGTGAGGGAATAGATCTTGTAACCTTTCTCGAGCAGCTTCTTTTCCCCACCCACGTCGGGCAGGTTGACGATGAAGGCCATCTCGACCACGATGCCGCCCAGTTTTTCAATCAGGGCGGCGGCGGCCAGGGCGGTGCCGCCGGTGGCCAGCAGGTCGTCGACCAGGAGCACCCGGGCTCCGGCCGGGAAGGCGTCTTTGTGGATTTCAATGCGGTCGGTGCCGTACTCCAGGGCGTACTCCTGCGAGACCACCTCGGCCGGCAGTTTACCGGCCTTGCGGATCGGGGCGAAGCCCTTGCCCAGGGTATAGGACATGGCGCCGCCCATGATGAAGCCGCGGGCCTCGATGCCGGCGATGATATCAAAGGGAATGGCGTTGTTGATGTAGCGCTGGGTGAAGTTGTCGATCACCAGCCGGAACCCGACCGGATCCTGGATCAGGGTGGTGATGTCCCTGAACATGATGCCTTTCTTGGGGTAGTCGGGTACGGTCCTGATGCGAGATTTGATCGGCATTTCTGCGTTCCTCCTTCTTATCCGGGCTAACCCAGACAGATATCTTTGTATTGATCGATCTTCGGGATGGCGGCGACAAAGAGCTGAATGACCTTGTCGGCATTGGCCTTCATGGTTGCCAGGATCATCGCGAAGGTCACCGGTTCTTCTTCTTCGTGCCAGCAGTCATAATCTGTGGACATGGCGGCGGTGGCGTAATGCAGCCCGGCCTCGCGGGCCAGATTGACCTCGGGAACCGTGCTCATGTTGATGACGTCGGCATTCCAGCTCCGGAACATGTGACTCTCGGCCCGGGTGGAAAAACGCGGACCTTCGATGGTAATCACCGTCTTCTTGTGGTGATGCTCGATGCCGAGTTCCGCCGCGGTGGCGGCCAGGAGCCGGCGCAAGTTGGGGCAGAAAGGTTCGGCCATCGGGGTGTGGACCACCTGGTCGCCGTCATAAAAGGTGGTGGCCCTGAGCCGGGTATGGTCGATAAACTGGTCAGGGAAGACCAGATGCCCGGGGGCGATCTCCCGGCGCAGCGAACCGACGGCGGTGGCGGCCAGGATATGGGTACAGCCGTGATCCTTCAAGGCTTGGATATTGGCTCGGAAGTTTACCCGGGAAGGGGGGATTGTATGCCCCCGACCGTGCCGGGCCAGGATGGCGACCTCGACCCCGCCGATCAGTCCACAGGTCAGGGGGGAGGAAGGGGGGCCGTACTGGGTGGTCGGGGTGACTTCCGTGGGATTTTTCAGGATGTCGGGGTTGTCCAGTCCCGAGCCGCCGATGATGCCGATCTTGATCATGGTCTTCTTCCTGTATTGGTCTGATGAGTGGCCCCGCCGGCGGCCACCACTGACCTTTACTGAAGAGGGGGTGGGCTGTCAAGACCAAAAGGCCCGCAAACCTTCTGAGGCGCCGGATTACCACCGGGGACCGGTATAACCGGAGTCCGACTGGAAGCGGCCGGTAAGAACTGAAGGCTAAAGACGGACAGGTTCTCGGGAGTCAAACCCCAGCCCTGGCAGTCTAAGAAGCGTGCAAGAAAAAATAATTGCCGCCGATTTTTTTATTATGGTAAATAGAGAAAAGTTTGGTATAAAAGCAAAAAATGCTTGTGCAGTTCTAAAAAATGTTAATTTTTAAGTTCGACCGCACAATGGAATATCTACTGTGCGGTTTTTTTATGGGGCACCGGCCGGTTTCGGGTTGATCCGGGGGGGATGGGGCTTCGCAATTAGCAGCAATACAGGAGTGGAAATGTTAGAAGGAAAAGTGAAATGGTTCAACGAGTCTAAGGGGTTCGGCTTCATCGAGCAGGACAACGGCAACGACGTGTTCGTTCACTACAGTGCCATTCAGTCCGATGGTTTCAAGACTCTGGCCGAAGGTGACCCGGTCACTTTTGAGATCGTTGACGGTCCCAAGGGGCCCGCTGCCGCGAACGTACGGAAGAAAAATTAATTTCGTTCCATACATTCAGGTTTCCAAAAGCTCCCGGGAGATTTCCCGGGAGCTTTTTTTTGCCCGATTCTAAAGTTAGTAAATACATCAAGAAAGTCTGGGAAGTCGATCCACTTCTCTGTCCCAAGTGCGGCGGCGAGACGAATATCGTCAGCATCATCACCGAAGCCGATGTCGTCTGCAATATCGTAACGCATCAGGAGTTGTGGGAAGAAAGGATGCCGGTCGAGCGTCTACCACTTGTGAAAATTTCAGAAAGACATTACGGACCCTTCGGCGACGGCTGGCCGGGGTACGAAGTGCCGCATACTCGGTGCATTGAAGCGGTCGGAGGGGTTCTCTAGGTTCCGGCGAATGGAGAAATGCGTCGTTATTCAGGCAAAAAAGGGTCTAATGTTTGCGTGGGCGTTGTTGGTCAGGTAATTGCAGTTGACGACTGAGCTGATTGTCGATTAGATTTTTTGCGGGTCGAAATTGGTGACGGAATTGTGCGGATTCGCAAAACCGCCCAAAAGTTGGCAAACCCTCAAAAAGCGATTTCTTATCATCTAACCATCACCTTTTCAGGCCGGTGAGCCGCCGAGTCGTTCACGGTAAACAGCCACCAGCGCGCCTCCTTGCGGCCATGGCGGGGGTGCCGCTCGAAATAGATTTTCATGGTGCCGTGCTCGCGCGTCGCCACCTCATACCAGTGCTTGCGGACATACATCTCGTCGCTTCCGTGCCGGCACGGTCCGGTTTCGTGCCAGCCCCTCAGCACCTCGACGATTTCTACCAACCGTCCGCGCCAGACAAACTGCCGGGGCAGACCCGGCTCGCCACGGCCCATGCGCTCCGTATCGAAGGTCGCCGCCACGGGTTCGATCGGTTCGCTGACAAATCGCTCGGCCATTTCATCCTTTTATCAACATTGATCGGCTCCCGCTTTCCGAAGCGCGACCGCGGCGGTAATCAGGGAGAGGTGGGTCAGCCCCTGGGGGAAATTTCCCAGCATTTCTCCGGTTTCCGGATCGTATTCCTCGGAAAAGAGCCCGAGGTCGTTTCCGGTGACCAGGACCCGCCTGAATACTTCGTGGGCCTCATCCACCCTCCCCTGCAGGGCCAGGCATTCCGCGAGCCAGAAGGAACAGGGCAGAAAAACCCCTTCCTCTCCCGCCATCCCGTCGTTTTCCGAACGGTAACGCCTGACCAGCCCGTCCACCGTAAGTTCGCGGCGGATCTCATCCACCGTCCGGATCATGCGCCGGTCCCGGTAATCTACGAACTCCGTCAGCGGGACCAGCAAAAGCGAGGCGTCCATTTGCCGACTGTCGAAGGCCTGGGTGAACACCCCGCGTTCGCGGTCGTAACCCTTTTCCTCGGTGACCCGTTTGATTTCGTCCCGCGCCTTGCTGCCAGTGGTCGAGCGGCGCCTTCCGGTCCAGCGCCCGGGCCAGTTTGATGCCACGATCGAGGGCCGACCAGCACATGACCTTGGAATGGACGAAATGGCGCGGCGCGCCCCGCATTTCCCAGATGCCGCTGTCGGGAAGGTCCCAGTTCGCCGCGGCCCCGTCGATCAATTCGACAAGGAATCCCAGTAGTCGTCATCGGGGAATAGCCGAGATCGTGCCAGCGCCAGGAAAGATCGAGAAGTTCGCCATAGATATCGAGCTGCGTCTGGTTGCGGGCGCCGTTGCCGATCCTGACCGGTGGAGCGCTTGCCGGTATCCCTCCAGCTCGGGGATCTCGATCTCCTGAATCCGCCGTTCGCCGCCGAGGCCGAAAAGAATCTGCAGTTCCTCGGCGCTGCCGGCCGCGCTGCGTTCGATAAAACGCCGGAAGCCGTCCGCCTCCCTGGCGAAGCCCAGCTCCGCGGAGCGATCTCACCGCGAAGGACGGAATCGCGGACCCAGGTGTAGCGATAATCCCAGTTGCGCGAGCCGCCGGGGGCTTCCGGCAGGGAGGTCGTGGCGGCAGCGGCGATCGCACCGGTCGGAGCGTTGGTAAAGGCCCTTCAGGACGATCCCGAGCGGAGACCATGGATTCGGCGCAGGGACGCCCACTTTACCTTGTCGGACTTTTCGCACAGGCAGGGATTCTTCCAGGCGCCTTCAAGTTCGGAGGTTTTCGGGACAGTGACCGGACCTTCGTCCAGATCTTCCGGTTTGCGGCCAGGAGGCTTCGAGATCGCTGGCGTGTCCTTGGTGACGGCGGCCTCGCCGATCCATGGTGATGTTTCTCCGCGGGAAAGTCCCGGTAATGAGCGGCCGTCGAAGCCCCGATGGCCACGAGCGATGTCCTTGACATTGTTTTCGGAGCACCCCTTCATCTGCCCGAAATCGAAGGACGGGGGCGATCGTCACCGTGAAGGCCGACTCCGTCAACCCCTCGACAATCCTGAGGAGCTGCAGGTGGATATCGTGTTCGTCCCCTTTTCAAAATGGATGGAAAAAATCGAGCAGCCGGACCTTGCCTTCCGTGGTCTCGAAGGTGGTTTCGAGAGTCAGGGAATTTTCCAGGTATTTCCTCGAGGAGGTAAATTCGCCGACGGGGAAATTTGACAGTAGCCGCCGGTATCCCAGCCCAGCTACCGTCCGAAGCAGCCCATGAATCTATTCCGGTCGGCAAGAGCACCATTAGATGGAACCCTGGAAAGGAGACCAGGGCCGCGGAAAGACAACGAGGGAGGTATAGCCGTAATCGACGATGGGCGGGTAGGAATCGGACATGAACACCTCTCCTGGCATTAAACCCCTTGTTTGCCGGCGGCCGGCAGCTCGCCGCTCAACCGCCGTGGGCGAAACCGGGATAGAGCATCATCCCGCCGTCACGAAGAGGGTGGTACCCTGCAGGTAATCGCTTTCATCCGAGGCGAGCCAGACCGCCACCCGGCCGACATCGTCGGTCTCGCCGATCCGGTTGCACTTAAGGAGCTTGGTCAGATTCTTCCGGGCCTCGGGGGTTTCCCAGGCCTTCCGGTGGATCGGGGTCTTGATCGCTCCAGGGCGATGGAGTGGACATGGTATGTTTCGCGGGGCGCAGTTCCAGGGCCAGTATTTTAATCGGTATTCTGAGCCCGCCGTTAAGCGGAGAGTCGACATGACCGGCCCAGGGGATTTCGTGAACCGAACTGATGAAGATGATCTTGCCGACGGCTCGGGAGAGGCCCTCGAACCGGACCACGGCGTAGAAATTCACGTACGGCGGGCCGGGCGCAACGGAACCGCCGGTAAGATTCATGGCCAGCACCACGATTCCAATCCTCCAGGCTCATCTCTTCAAAGGAAGAGTCTTTCTGGATACCGGCGTTATTGACCAGATATCGACGCTGCCGAAGATTTCCACCGTCCGGCGGAACAGGATCGGCAACCTGGTCTTCCGCGGCTTACGTCAGCCTGGACAACAAGGCCATTGCCCGCCCTCCTTCTCGATTTCCCGCAGCACCTGCTCGGCGCCGTCGCGGCTGGAGGCGTAATTGACCACCACCCTGGCTCCCGCCCGGGCCAACGCCTTGGCGATGCCCGCCCCGATCCCGGAGCTGGAACCGGTAACGATGGCGGTCCGGTCGCGAAGCGGCTTCCCGTAATCGTGGCCCTTTTGCTCAGGTGTTTCCATCATGTCGAAATCCTCCCCGGCCGCTCCGGGACGGCGCCGTCGCGCCTTTTTCATCGAATCGGTATCCGCGACATATTGGTTTGCGACCGCTTCCCTGTCGGTGAATTCGGCAACCGCGGCAACGGATCGATGGCCGCGGGTTCATCACAATTGTATGCGGAGATCGAGAGCCTTTTCTAGAGATAATTTTCGGGGGTGCTTTGGAGCCTTCCGGGTCGTTTCCCGGCCGGCAGGGTGAAGAACAAGGTGGTGCCTGAATCCGGACTCAAATCATATAATATGTTACTGCAAGGCGATGTTTCTCCTTGTTCTGTAAGGCAAGGAGGACAGCATGCAGGCAAATCAGATCGCCGGGTCTATCATCCCCGAACGCCGCGAAGTTCGCCATTGTGGCATCTCTTGGATCGTCATTTCGAAAGCTTCAAGCATAATTACGACCGGCAATTCATCCGCGACTATGGCTTTTATCAGCCGGTCATCTTGGACGTGGTCGAAGGATATCTGAGCTGCAGTAATTTGCAGGATGGTTTTGCCCATGTTCGCTGCCCTGATTGTCACCACGAGTATCTTTTAGCCTTCAGCTGCCGTGGTCGTTGGTTCTGTCCTTCATGTCTTGCCAAGAAGGTCGTGCAGTTCGGTCAGCACTTGCGGGAAAATCTTCTCTTCTCTTTTCCTCATCGGCAGTATGTGTTCAGTATCCCGATCATTCTGCGGACTTATTTCAAGTACGACCGTAGACTGTTGAGCAAGCTGTGCCAGTGCGCCAACAAGAGCCTGCTTCAATACTTCCGCGCCGCGATCGGTTTAAAGGACGGCAAATTGGGCGCGGTCATGGCCATACAGACCTTCGGCGACTATGCACGCTGGTATCCGCATATCCATGTGCTGCTGGCCGACGGGCTGTTCCGCGAGAACGGCGTGTCCTACGTCATGCCCAGGATCGACATCGATCCCCTGGCCAAGCTGTTCCGGGCCAACGTCCTGTAGATGCTCAAAAAAGAAGGGCTGATTGATGATGAGTTGATTCGCAAGCTTCTGGCCTGGAGGCATAATTCCGGATTCTCCCTGCACAATGGCGTGCGATTGGCTCGTGACGACGAGGTGGGCCAGGAGGCACTGGCCCAGTACATCGTCCGTAATCCATTTTCGGTAAAGAATATCTCTTACAATGATGCAACCGGCATGGTGGTCTACAGATCGAAGGATATACCGTCAACAAGAAAGGGCGGTCGGAAAAACTTCCAGGTCTTTACCGCCGCCGAATTTATTGCCGCCATCACCCAGCATATTCCGGACAAATCCTTTCAACTGGTGCGATATTAAGGCTGGTATTCGAACCGGGGAAGAGGAGATCGCGAGAAGGCGAAAGAAGGTGATACCGGCAATCTTTTTCCGGCCGCAAAGACTTCACTGGGAATAATCGACGTATCCGACGAGCGCCCCCGGAAAATTCCCTCGCCGAAATGGCGGGAATGCATCAAGAAAGTCTGGGAGGTCGAACCATTGCTCTGTCCCAAGTGCGGCGGCGAGATGAAGATCATCAGCTTCATCACCGAAACTGATATCGGCCGCAAGTTCCTGACGCATCTTGTGTTGTGGGAAGACAGGACGCCGGTCGAGCGTCCAACACCTGTAGAAATTTCCGACATTATGGACTCTTCGGCGACGGCTGGCCGGGTTGAAGAGTCGCATACCTCGGTGCATTGAAGCGGTCGGAGGGGTTCTCTAGGTTCCGGCGAATGGAGAATTGCGCCTTTTTTCAGGCAAAAAAGGGCATAATGTTTGCGTGGGCGTTGTTGGTCAGGTAATTGCGGTTGACGATTGAACTGATAGTCGATTAGATGGTTTTGCAGGTCAAAATTGGCGGTGGAATTGGGCGGACTTGCGGTGCCGCCGCCCAATTCCAAAAATTGGCAAATCTTCAAAAAGCGAGTTCTTATCACCCTATGGCTAATCATCATGTAATTCACATCAGTTTGTTGTATTTGTTTTGTGCCTGTACGATATGTGCTTTTAGCCCAATTAAATCTATTGCTGATTCATCTCAAGAAGTGGAATTTTCTGCACTTAGATCCTTTGTAATGCCAGATAATGATATATCATTTGATAAAAATCCTGAAGGTAAAATTGTAAAAATCCCAGAAGCTGTTAGAGCTAAGATTAGTTCGCTGACAAGTGGTGATTTCGATATACACGAAAGTGTCGTATTCCAGATAGCCTTGCCAAAGAATAATCGATTGCTTTTTGTCCTCATTGATAGGTATTCTTGCGGTAATAATGCATATGACTTAATGTTATTCGATCCAAATACATCAGAGGTCACAGATGAGCCGGTAGTGTTGCCTGGTAGCGCTATGGATAAAGGTGATGAGTTTCTGGAAAAGCCATTTATATCTTTTGATGATATTGACAAAGATGGAAGGGCAGAATTGACTATTCAAGAGAGAGTGCGTTGTGGCACAGAGTGTGATTGGGTAGTCTACCATTATTACCAAGTTAATCCAGATTTATCCTTAGGGCTAGTTTTTGACAGGACTACAAATATTGTTGATCATAGTGGTGGTGTTAGGTGTATGATTACAAAAAAACTTAGGAAAATATCAAAAGGTAAAATCAAACTTAAGGTAATTGCAAAAAAAGATAACAGTCGTCCAATGACGGTTGGTGAAATTATCTATAGTAGGAAAAATATGGATTCGCCTTTTAAGGTTGTTTCATATTTTGTTTCCGATAAACACTATGCATTTTACGTCAACCCGGATGTGTATTTGATGAATTGAAGGCACGGTAAATCAAATCAATGAGCAAAGGGAAAGTCCATCAAAACCAATTCTGATTACCATCGAATTTTAGCCAGTATAAGTCCGTAGTCCCTAGGATGCGGTGAGGAACGAACCGCATCGGTTGAGTTTTCCAGGTCTGTGGTTGTGCAATTGTATGCGAACGATGCGGTTCGCCAGCTCAACACATCCTACCCGATTGACAGATCGCCTAGTAGGGCAAGCCGTACTTTTCCACTTTGCGGTACAAGGGTCCGGAGCCCGATTCCTAAAATCTTGGCCGCTTTGGTTTTGTCGCCGCCGGTATCGCTCAGCACCTCGCCGATGGTCTTGCGCTCCAGTTCCTGGAGCAAACCTCCCTCCATGTCAGTATCCGCGTCGATGGTTTTGAAGGTCAGGTAGTCGGGGACGCTGTCCAGATCGATGATCCGGCCGCGGGCCATGACCACGCAGCTTTCGATACAGTTGACCAGTTCCCGGACGTTGCCCGGCCAGTTGTAGGCCTTGATCATGGCCATGACCTCATCGCTGACCCCGTCGATCGGTTTACCGTGCAGTTCGGAGAATTTGCGTAAGTAGCTTTCGACCAGGGGGGCAATGTCTTCCGGACGCTTCCGCAGGGGCGGCATCTCGAACTTGACCACCCGCAGCCGGTAGTAGAGATCATCCCGGAACTTACCTTCGCTGACCAGTTCTTCCAGGTTACTGTTGGTGGCCGAGATGATGCGAATATCGACCTTCAGGGTTTTGGTGCCGCCGACCCGCTCGAAGGTCTTTTCCTGTAAAAAACGCAGTAGTTTGACCTGGGTCGAAGGCGGCATTTCACCTACCTCGTCGAGAAACAGGGTGCCGCCGTCGGCCAGTTCGAAACGGCCTTTCTTGGTGGCCACGGCTCCGGTAAAGGCGCCTTTCTCATGGCCGAAGAGTTCCGACTCCAGTACGCCTTCGGAGAAGGCGGAACAGTTGACTTTGATGAATGGACCATGGGCCACCGGGCTGTGGTAGTGGATCAGGTTGGTGATCATCTCCTTGCCGGTGCCGGATTCGCCCTCGATCAAGACCGTGGCCTTGGTCGCGGCCACTTGCAGGGCCAGATCGATGACCTTCTTCATGGGTGGCGACGAGCCGATCAGATTGACCTCCGGGGCACTTTCCTTGAGCCTTTTTTTCAGCCGGATGTTCTCTTCCTTGAGATTCTTATTCTCCAGGGTTTTGGTGATCAGCAGGATCAGCCGGTCGATGTTGACCGGTTTGCTGACATAATCGTAGGCTCCCAGTTTCATGGCCTGGACGGCGGTCTCGATAGTGCCCTGGCCGGTAATGAAGATCACCGGAGGCTGGGCCTCCAGTTGGTTGATCCTTTCCAGCAGTTCGATGCCGTTCATCCCCGGCATGTCAAGATCGGAGAGAACCAGGTCGATTTCCTCGCGCTCCAGCACTTCCAGAGCGGCCGGGCCGCTGCCGGCGGTGACGGTCTGATAATCGTCATCCAGGGCCATGGAGAGGGTCCGGCGGGTGACTTTGTCATCGTCGACGATCAGGATGGTGGTTTCACTCATGCTGGGGTCTCGCTGATTGAGGGAGGTGGGAGTACTTCCAGTGCCGGCGGCAGGGTGATGGTGAACTCGGTGAACTCTCCAACCTGGCTCCGACAGGTGATGGTGCCATGGTGGTCCTCGATGATTCGGCGGACGATGGCCAGGCCGAAACCCATCCCTTTTTCCTTTTTGGTGAAGAAGGGCTCGAAGATCCGGGCCAGATCCGGCTCGGATATACCGCTGCCGGTGTCGGTGACGGTGGTCACAATCCTCCCTTGCTGGTCGCGCCCGGTCCGGATGGTCAGGTCGCCACCGTCCGGCATGGCTTGGATTGCGTTGACCGCCAGATTGAGCAGGGCCTGGGTGAGCTTTTTGCGGTCGATCATTGCCG
Source organism: uncultured delta proteobacterium (assembly GCA_963807225.1). Classification (GTDB taxonomy): domain Bacteria; phylum Desulfobacterota; class Desulfobulbia; order Desulfobulbales; family JAGXFP01; genus JAGVGT01. The sequence goes on from CAWEAD010000008.1 coordinate 149,700, forward strand.
ACAGTTTTTCCTCGCTCAATTCCGATTGCACCCGAACCCCGGCTTTATCGGCGTTTTCACCGATCATTTCCAGAAGTTGTCGGATCACGCCGTTCAGGTCTTCGGGCTTCAGATCAGGGGGTGCGAACCTGGCATACTGTACGAATTCCTCAAGTATTTCACTGATCCTCTGGATCTCGTCATCGATCACCATGGTAACATTCAGCAAGCCGTTTTTACCTTTGTCGTCGCCGGTTTCCAGCTTATTAATCTTGCGGGTCAAGAGCTGCAGATTCAGGTAAAGCGAGTTCAAAGGGGTCTTGATTTCGTGGTTGACCGAAGCAGCAATTTGCCCCAAGGCGGCGATCTTTTCCATGCGGACCAATTCCGATTGGGTCTGGCGCAGGTTGGTGTTGGCCTCGCTCAGTTCCCTGGTTCTCTCGGCCACCTGCTCTTCCAGATGTCGGCTGAACTCGTTACGTTCGCGCTCGTATTGTTCGAGCCGGTCGGTCATGGTATTGAAAGCTTCATACAGGGTGCCGATTTCAGTTTCCGAATTGGTGGCCACCCGCACCGAAAGATCGCCCATGGCCACTTCATGGGTGGCATTGGCCAGGTCGAGGATCGGGGCGACAGTATTGCGGGTCAGGACGATATAGCCGACGATGGAGGCGAAGATGCCGATGGAGGATGAGAGCAGGTAGAGCAGCAGAATCGATTCCATTTTCTGCTTGGAATCGTCGACCAGCTTGGTGATTTTCGGAGAATGATAGGCGTGCAGTTCGTCGCTCAGGAGCTGGATCCTGATGCTCAACCGTTCCAGTTCCATGATGGTATCCTGGTCGAAAGAGTCGGTGGTGGTGGCGTTTTTAAGCAACTGGTTGACCCGGCGTCTGATCTCCTTGAGTACGGTGAGGATGGCGCCTAGTTTTTCCCCTTCAACCTGATCCATCCGCAGGGCCCTGCGGTCGGCCAGGAAGGTGGAGACCTCCGCGACGGTATCGACGATGATGTCGTGGGCGTAATTGAGATTGCTCGGGTCGGAGGAGATCACCGCCTTGTCGATGGAGTAGATGATCTGGTAGACCTTGTTGTTGATATGGTCGCTTTTGAAGACGTCGCTGCTTTCGATTCTGATCTGTTTGATGTTGCCGAGAATATCGCTGACCAGCAGGATGCAGAGCGCCCCGACGCTCATGATGGCGAAAATATTGATGAAAAAGGCGGCGATCAGATAGCTGCCGAGTTTTTTCCGGGGCTTAACCATGGGCTCTCCTGAAAGTTGGCAATCCCAAGTAATCTAAAGGGAAATGGCCGGGATGCAAAGGGAAATTGTCCTGCCCGGGAAAAGACGGAAGGCATTTCCGGGCTTGGCGGCGGACGAATTCGGGGGGACCTTTCCGGCAGGCAGGCTGTGGCGTTCATCGCCGGAGGTGTGCGTTTCCGGCCAGGATCTGAAGAAACCAGGGATTGAAACCCGGCTGGCTGCTTATTTGGGGGTTTTCCAGAATCTGATGAACAGGGCGATCAACCAGAGCAGCATCAGAAACAGGTAGCCCTTGAAGATTGCCAGGAAAAGGGCTTGGTCGAGGTGAGGCGGCTGAGTCTGATTGGCCAGGAAGATCAGATGATAGACGGCAAGTAGAAAAAGGATGGTCAACAAGCCGCTGAAGCCGAGCCAGTCTGCGATCACCGGCAGGGTCCGCTCCAGTCTCTTAGGATCCAGCCAGTATCTCCGTTTGGGGAAGGCGATAAGTTCCAGCGGCGCCTTGCTCAGCACGAAGGGCATGAGCAGATAGAGGACGGCGATCACGACCAGCACCAGACTGTTGAAGGTCAGGTTGGCGGTGTTCGACAAACCGCCGACGGCCAGGCCGCCGGGACCGAAGTGATTGGCCACCATCCCGGGCAGGTTCAGGGAATAATAGCTTTGCAGGCCAAGGCCCACGATGGTGGTAAGAATTATCAGCTTTTTCATCTGTTCAGAGTTGCCGCTCCATGGTCAAAGTCAACCGCTCGGCTAAATTGGCTAAGCCGGTCATGGTTTGCCCCTTCAGCTTTTGATATAACCGGCGCTGGGCCTGCCGGTTTCCGGCCAGGGCGGTCTTGCCCGGGAACTGATGTTGCCAAGGTGTACAGATATTCATTGGCCAACCTTAAAATATACTCAGCTCATGATCAATATCAATTTCGCTACAGGATCAAGAGAGCTTTGAATAAACAAAAAAAATCGCCCGGAAGGGGCGATTTTTTATCACTTGGCGGCCGACCGGCCGGCTGAATCACGCTCAGGAGAAGCCGGATTTGGTAGAACAGCCCGACAGGGCGCCGGAGGGAATCGACGAAGAACCTGAGTTGATCCGGAAACTGGCAGCGGAGATGGTTTTCTGAACCTGAGTGCTGTCGCATTTGGCGCACTTGACCTCCTGGCCGGCACTGCTTGAGGTGGAGATCACCTCAAAAACTTTGTTGCATTTGAGACATTTATACTCGTAAATCGGCATCGTTTATCTCCATTGCTTAAGAGGATTGGATCGGGACAACAGTTTAATCTTTTAATAAAATACCTATGCTCGCTGAAGTTGTAAAGGGGGGCTGAATTTTTTTAGCTGGTCGGTAAGGATGATCGGGCAATTAACCGTTGTCGGCAAATCGCAAAGTGGTATTTTGTTGGGTTCGTTTCGTTGCCTTGAATCTTATCAAAAAAACTGGCTTTCGGCCGGCCTGCGGGGTGGATCAGATGAAAATATGGGGCTTATTCCTGCTGCTGCTTTTCGTGGGCGGCTGGACCGGACCGGTCGTCGCCGATGAAATCAGGCTCGCGCCCGCCATCGGGTTGGAGTTTGTCAAAGTGGAGGGCGGCTGTTATTCGATGGGTCAGGCCGAGGCCGAAAAGGAGGAACTGGCGTTAATCCTGGGGACGGAGGGTGCCGAACTGGCTTTCGGCGATGAGTTGCCGGCCCATGAGGTTTGTCTTGCCGGTTTCAATATGGGAAAGTATGAAATCACCGTCGGCGATTTTGCCAAATTTGTCGAGGCTACCGGCTATCGCACCGAAGCCGAAGAGCAGGGCGGCTGCCAGGAATATCCCATCCCTCGTTATAGCTGGCAGGAGAATCCCGAACGTAACTGGCGCTCGCCGGGATTCGCTCAGAAGGATAATGAACCGGTGGTCTGCGTGTCCTGGAACGATGCCAGGATTTTTGCCGATTGGTTGAGCAAGAAGAATCCCGGGAAGCAGTTTCGTTTGGCTACCGAGGCCGAATGGGAGTTCGCTGCCCGGGATCGTGGTCTGGTCAAGACCTCAGAAGCCGGCGGCAGTCTCGACCAGATGGGCTGGTACGTTAAGAATTCGCCGCGGCGGACCAGTCCGGTAGGCGGAAAACTGCCGGGAGAACTGGGGATCTTCGATCTGCACGGCAATGTCTGGGAATGGGTGGCTGATTACTACGACCGGCAATATTACAGCCGGTCCGCCAGGGAGAATCCGACCGGGCCTGAGCATGGACTGTTCCGGACCATGCGGGGCGGGGGCTGGAACAGTTTCGCCTGGAACTGCCGGGCCGCCAAGCGTGACCGGGCTCTGGCCTCGCATCGTGATACCAATTTGGGATTCAGGCTGGTTTATAGCGCAGAGAAGTAGGAATGAAATTTAGCGCTATCGGCTGTCGCCGTCTGCTACCGGCAAAGATGCAGCAGGAGCAAAGGTACAAAGATCTGAGAAACCTTGTTCTCTGTGCCTTCTGCCTTCGTGTCTTCAGACCAGCTCCAGGTTGGGGTGAGCAAGGCGAACCCCAACGTCTGGTGTTTCGAGCGCTAAGGAAATCGTTGGGGTTCGTTCCTTACCCCAACCTACGGGCTGTGCGGCAAGAAATTGAGATTGCTGCGTCGCGGGTGCTCCTCGCAAAGAGGGGTTGGGCATGGGAAATCCGCATCAGATAATCTGTAGACTACCCTGGCCGGCCTCGACTTCACCGATGATGACGGCATGGGTTACCCCGGCAATGTGTAGGGCCTGCAGGGCGTTTTGCGCTTCGCTGCCGGGCAGGGCCAGCAGGAGGCCGCCGGAGGTCTGGGGGTCGAAGAGCAGTTCCGTCTCCTTCTCGGTCAGTGCGGTTCGGATCTGCAGCCGACCCTCGCAGAGGCTGCGATTGGCCCGGTTGCTGCCGGTGGTTTCCCCCTTCTCGTACATCCTCAAGGCGCCTTCGAAAAAGGGCAGATCCCGATAGCGGATGGTCAGAGCCGCGTCGGTGCCGGCCATTTCCAAGGCATGGCCGGCGATGCCGAAGCCGGTGATGTCGGTGCAGGCATGGAGCGAGAATTGCCTGGCGGTCTCCAGGGCGGCCCGGTTCAAGGCGGCGATAACCGGCAGGGTGTGGTGTTCCAGTTCGCGGTAGGGGAAACGACCGGACCGAACCGCATTGAACAGCACCCCCGAGCCCAACGGCTTGGTCAGGATCAGGGCGTCGCCCGGTTTGGCGCCGACATTGCGCAGCAACTGGTCGGGATGGACCATACCGTTGACGCAAAGGCCGTATTTGGGCTCCTCGTCATCCACCGTGTGGCCGCCGACCAACAGGGCTCCGGCCTCGGTGACCTTGTCGTGACCGCCGCGCAGGATCTCTTTGAGGAGGCCTAAATCGAGGAGTTTGCCGGGGAACATCACCACGTTCAAGGCGGTCAGGGGGCGGCCGCCCATGGCGTAGATGTCGGAAATGGCGTTGGCGGCGGCGATCTGACCGAACCAGTAAGGATCGTCCACCGGCGGGGTGATGAAATCCACCGTGTTGATCATGGCCAGTTCCGGGGTGAGCCGGTATACCGCGGCGTCGTCGCAGGTTTCGTAACCCACCAGCAGATCGGAGTTTTCCGGCAGGATCAAGCCTCTGAGCGCGTCCGACAGAACCGTCGGACCGATTTTGGCAGCTCAGCCGCAGGTGCGGGCCAGTCCGGTCAGGGTCTTTTTCTTGAAGAGTTTTCTAAACATGGGCTTAATCTACCGTAAACCTCGGTGATTTACATCCGTGATTTATCCATGAGTTGACGGTGACCAATCGGTGATCCCGATAGGTCGTCGTGATAAAGAAATAAAGCTGTTTAATCGCGGAGAGTGATGAATAAGCGGGTTGAGCTAAATCGGCTGGTAGTTTTGTCCGGGAATGATGAAAATACTTCGATCCCAAACAAAATTACACTGTTTTTCTCCGCGTTCTCCGTACGCTATGTGGTAAATAAATCCCTTTCGTACAATTCATGCAAACCTGAATAGCCTGATGCCCAATAATATCATCCCCATAACCTATCCCGAAGAACTGCCGATCAGCGCGGCCCGGGAGGAAATCGTCGCCGCCATCCGGGCAAACCGGGTGGTGATCATCGCCGGCGACACCGGTTGCGGCAAATCGACCCAGCTACCCAAGATGTGCCTGGAGGCTGGGCAGGGAAGCAAGCGGCTGATCGGTTGTACCCAACCCCGGCGGCTGGCCGCCACCTCGGTGTCTCTGCGGGTGGCGGAAGAGCTGGGGGAGGCGGCTAATCTGGTGGGCTGCAAGATCCGCTTCAGCGACCGGACCACGCCCGAGACCCGAATCAAGTTCATGACCGACGGTATCCTCCTGGCCGAAACCCGACGGGATCGTGAGCTGTCGGCCTACGATACCATCATCATCGACGAGGCCCACGAACGCAGCCTCAATATCGACTTTCTGCTCGGCATCCTGCGGCGGCTCCTGCAGCGGCGCCATGATCTCAAGGTGATCATCACCTCGGCCACCATCGATACCGCCCGCTTTGCCGAGGCCTTCGACAATGCCCCGGTAATCCTGGTCGCGGGCCGAGCCTGGCCGGTGGAAGTCCGCTATCGCCCGCCGGCGGAAGGAGAGGATGAGTCCGGGGTGGTAGAACAGGCAGTGGCGGCGATCCTGGACCTGCATCGGCATGAGGGTGGCGGCGACCTGCTGGTCTTCATGCCCACCGAGCGTGATATCCGCGAGACCGTCGAGGGGGTGGAGAAGGGGTTGGCCGGTGATCCGGCCCGGAGCGAGGCCACGGTCCTGCCCCTTTTCGGACGGTTGTCGGGCCGCGATCAGAACCGGATCTTCGGGCAGGTCCAGGGCCGCAAGATCGTGGTGGCCACCAACGTGGCCGAAACCTCGCTTACCGTGCCCGGTATCCGTTTCGTGATCGATTCCGGCCTGGCCCGGATCTCAATCTATAATCCCCGAGCCCGGACCAGCAAACTGCCGGTCCGGCCGGTCTCCAGGGCCAGCGCCGACCAGCGTAAAGGCCGCTGCGGCCGCACCGGTCCGGGCATATGCGTCCGGCTTTACAGTGAAGAAGATTATCTCGGCCGCGACGAGTTCACCCGGCCTGAGATCCAGCGGGCCGACCTGGCCGAGGTCATCCTGCGCATGATCTTTCTGCGATTGGGCGACCCGGTGCGCTTCCCCTTCCTCGACCCGCCCATGCCAAGGGCCATCCGCGACGGTTACCAACTGCTCCTGGAACTGGGGGCCATCGAGATGGACCGCGACCGCGAGTCGGCCAAGTTGACCGGTAAAGGTAAGGTGATGGCCCAGCTGCCCCTCGATCCCCGGATCGCCAGAATGATCATCGAAGCCCGCGACCGCGACGCCCTAACCGAGGTCTGCGTGATCGGCGCCGCCCTGAGTATTCCCGACCCCAGGATCAGGCCGGCCGAGCGGGAAAAAGAGGCCGACACCGCCCATGCCGCTTTCGGGGTGACCGGTTCCGATTTCCTATCCTTCCTGGCGATCTGGGATACGGTTGGTCAACTGCCCAGCCAGTCCCGGCTGCGCCGCTTCTGCCGCGACAACTTTCTCTCCTGGCAACGGCTCCGGGAATGGCGCGACATCCATGAGCAGCTCACCGGGATTCTGGCCCGGCAGTCCGGCTTTCGTTTCAACCAGGCTCCGGCCCACCCGAACGCCATCCACCAGGCGGTGCTGGCCGGCAGTCTCCGGCACCTGGGCTTGCGCAAGGCCAAAAACATTTACCAGGGGGCGCATGACCGGGAGATGGTGATCTTCCCGGGCTCCAATCTCTACAATAAGGCGGGCAAGTGGATCATGGCCGCCGAGGTGGTGGAGACCTCCCGGCTCTTCGCCCGCGGCGTCGCCAATATCGAGGTGGAATGGATCGAGCCCCTGGCCCGCCATCTCTGCCGCTACTCCTGGTCCGAGCCGCACTGGGAAAAGAAGCGCGGCCAGGTGGTGGCCTTCGAGAACGTTACCCTTTTCGGCCTGTTGATCGAGGCGCGACGGCGGGTCAACTTCGGCCGGGTCAACCCGGTCGAGGCCCGGCAGATCATGATCCAGCAGGGGCTGGTCGAAGGGGAACTGGGCGAGGAGCTGCCCTTCCTGGCCCATAACCAGACCCTGATCGCCGGCCTGGAGGAGATGGAAGATCGGGTCCGGCAGCGCGACATCCTGGTCGACGAGGCGACGATTTATGAATTTTACGAAACCCGGCTGCCCCCTGAAATCAACGATCGGACCGGGCTCAAGAAGTTTCTGAAACAACAGGGCACCGATTCGGTTCTGCGGATGAAAGAGAGCGATATCCTCCAGAGTCCTCCGGAACCGGAGCGGTTGGCCGATTACCCGGAAGTTCTAACCTTTAACGGCCTCACTCTGCACTTGAGCTACCGCTTCGAACCGGGCACCGAGGAGGACGGGGTGACCGTGCACCTGCCGGTCGAGATCCTGCCCCAACTGGATCCGGCCTCCTTCGACTGGCTGGTGCCGGGACTCCTGGCTGAGAAGGTGCTCTTTCTTTTGAAGGGATTACCCAAGGGACTGCGACGGCCCCTGGTGCCGGTGCCGGAGGCGGCCCGGCAGCTTACCGCAGAGCTGGTATTCGGCGCCGGCAATCTCCTGGCCGGACTTCAGTCCCTGCTGCTGAAACGTTATCAGGTTCGGGTCAGCCGCCGGGACTGGCCCCTGGCCAATCTGCCCGACCACCTGCGGATGCGCTACAGTCTGGAGGATCGGCAGGGTAAAGCCCTGAAGGTCAGCCGCGACTTCAGTCAACTGGCCGTCACCGCTCCGACCGGTAAAACCGGGGGAGGACTCCTGGCCGAGCTGCGGCACCAGTGGGAGCGCGATACTATCGTCGATTGGGATTTCACCGGGTTGCCGGACCGGTTGCCGCTCCAGGATAAGGAAGGGCGGCTGCAGGGTTTCGCCTTCCCCGGACTGGAGAAAGGAGAGGGCGACTTTGTCCGTTTGCGATTGTTTTCCGCTGAGGCGGAGCGGCGGCGGGCCACCTGCCGGGGCTTGCTGGTTCTGTACGGCAATCGCTTCCAGAACTTCAAGGGGCTGAAGAAGGACTTTTCCCTCGGCAAGGAGCACTGGGCCCTGCTCGATGGCCTGGGCAGCCTGGAGGAACTGAACCGGTGCCTGCTGGAATTTATCCTGGTCGAACTCTTCTCCACCCGAACCGGCCTGATTCCCGGTCGCGAAGAGTTTGAGGCGACCGTCGCCCGAGTCAAGGAGCCGGGTTTGTACCGTCTGGGCCGGGAACTTTTCGACCAGGTGGTGGGGGTGCTGCGGGAGCGGCGCACGGTCTTGGACCTGCTGTACCGCTACGAAACCGCCTCGGGCAAGAGCGGGTTGGAGAAATTCGCCGATTGCCGCCGGCATCTGGGCCAACTGCTGCCCCCGGATTTTCTCTCAAGTTTCGACGGTCGACGCTTGCGCAACAGCCAGCGCTATCTCCAGGCCCTGGGCCGCCGGGTGGAGCGCGCCCACGCCGACCCGATCCGCGATCGGGCGCGGGCCGCCCAGTTGCTGGTCCACGAAGAAAGACTGCAGTCCCTGGCCGCCCGGCCGCTATACACCGAAGAACAGCGCCAACTGGTCGAGGATTACCGGGAAATGCTGGAGGAATTCCGGGTCTCCCTCTTCGCCCAGGAGATCAAGACCCTGTACCCGGTGTCCGAGAAACGCATGCTGGCTAAATGGGCGGAGATCAGGGAGAAGGTCGAGGTGTAAATGGGGGAGTGAAAGCGGTATCGAGATAGATGCCGGGTTGGCTTGTTTTTTCGCGTAAGTGAGGTTGGGCTTCATTTCATTTAGCCCAACCTGCCGGGTGGTGCTCAGGCTTTCTTTTTTAAATTGATCTCTGCTTCCGAGGCACGGACGTAGATCGGCACGCTGTCGACCGGATCGAGCAATTCCTGGCGGGCCAATTTTTCCTCCCCGAGCAGGCCGATGGTGGCGGCGCGGGGGAAGTGGCTGCCGGTGGGGGCGAAGATGGCGGTCTTGGCCCAACTTTTCCTTGAATAATTCCCGGTAGGCCACGGCCCCGTCGCCGACCAGGATGATCGGGCCTTCCAGTTGGTCGGCCAGTTTTTCCGGGGGGAGCACCAGGTCGGCGGTGCGGTGCGCTCGGCTTGACCATCGGCTCCGCATTCATATAGAGCGGCGTAAACTTCTTGCTTGCGGGCATCGAGCAGGGCGCAGATTTTGGTGCCGGGCGGTGAGGTTACCTGGCGGGCCAGGCCGTCCAGAGTCGAAACGCCCAGAAGCGGCAGGTTGTGGGCCAGAATCAACCCCTTGGCCATGCTCAGGCTGATCCGCAGGCCGGTGAAACTGCCCGGTCCCAGGCTCACCGCCACTCCGACCAGATCCTGCCAGTCCACTCCGACATCGCGGCGTATCTGATCGATCTGGGCCAGAAGACGCCGGGAGTGGGTGGCGGGGATATCGAGGGAATATTCGGCCAGCACTTTGCCGCCTTCGACCAGGGCGACGCTGCCGCAGGTGGTGGCGGTTTCCAGGGCCAGAAGTGGTCGAGGCGAGGGCTGGTGGGGCTTTGCCGACGCCATGCTCAGCTCTGGTGGAAGAGGCGGACGATATCGTTGTAGAAGACAAAAACCATCAGCGAGACCAGGATAACCAGACCCAGCTGCTGGCTGATCTCCCGGGCCTTGACCGACATGGGCTTGCGCATCAGGGCCTCGTAGGTGAAGAACATCAGATGGCCGCCGTCCAGGATGGGGATGGGGAAGAGATTTAAGATCCCCAGGTTGACACTGATCAAGCCGATGAAATAGGCCAGGTTGATCCAGCCCGCCTGCAGCTGTTTACCGGCCAGTTGGGCGATTAGGATCGGGCCGCCCAGTTCGCTGGCCGGAATGACCTGCTCGATCATCTTGACGATGCCCAGGATGGTCAGGTAGATGAAGCCCCAGGTCTGGACGAAACCGGCCTTCAGTGCTCCCCAGATCGAGACCGGCTCATAGACCACCTGGTCGCTCCGGGAGATGCCCAGCATGTAGCGTTTGCCCATATCCTCACCGAAAATATTGCGGCTGGGCTGGACCTCGGGATGGCCGGTCAGGGTAAGAGCTTCGCCGTCCCGCTTGATTTTCAGTTCCACCGGCTCGCCCTTGCTGGAGGAAATCAGGTCGGCAACCTCTTCCCAGGTCTTGGTTTCGTGGCCGTTGATGGAGAGGATCGCGTCGCCGGGTTTCAGCCCGGCCCGTTCGGCCGGGGAGTCGACGCTGACCCCGCCGATCACCGTGTTGTCTACCGGGCTGGGCAAGCCGGCAACGGCAAAGATCATGAAGAAGATGAAGACGGCGAAGAGCAGGTTGGAGATCGGTCCGGCGGCGACGACGATGAAGCGCTGCCAGACCGGCTTATTGGCGAAGGAGCGATTTTCGTCCTCCGGAATGACCTCTTCGTCTTCCTGCTCGCCGAGCATTTTTACGTAACCGCCCAGGGGCAGGGCGCTGACCACATATTCAGTCTCGCCAAAGGTAAAACCGGTCAGTTTCGGGCCGAAACCCAGGGAAAATTTCAGGACCTTGACCCCGAAGAGTTTGGCGCAGAGGAAGTGCCCGAACTCATGGACGAAGATCAGAATGCCGAGGACGATAACGAAGGAGATGATAGAAGTCATGGTTTTATCCGGTATAGGAAAAGCAAAAGTTAAAGGGCGAAAGGACTTATAATCACAGAGAGCGCGGAGAACACCGAGAGAATATCTTATTAAACAGATTGTTCCGGGTCTCTGCGGTCAGGTTGTGATTATCGGCCCGTTGTTGGAGGGTTACGCCCCCATCATAATTACAGGCAGCTAAGGCGCCATATCGGTTGTTTTCTATACATTCCCTCACCCTGGCCCTCCCCCAAGGGAGAGGGAAGTTGCCTCTTCCACCTCCTGGGCTCATTTCAGTCCCCGCTTGACGGGGGGAAGGCCGGGAAGAGGGGATTAAATCGTATTCCATTATAGTCATTCACGATTCGTTAGGGAATCAGAACAGAGGGAATAACCTTAGTTTAGCTGACCACTTGCGTCCTCGACAATGTTTTTGGCCAACTCCCGGGCTTCGGCGTCGGCGGCCAGGATGTTCTCCAGGTTGTCGGCTTCGCGCCGGGTGGTGCGGCGCAGGGTTTCAGCCACGGTGGCGGCTATGCCCGGAAAGTTGAGGGCTCCGGCCAGGAAGGCCTCCACCGCCACCTCGTTGGCACCGTTCAGGGCCGCCGGCAGGGTGCCGCCCAGGCTGCAGGCCCGGCAGGCCAGTTGCAGGGCCGGGAAACGGAGATGGTCCGGGGCCAGGAACTCCAGGTTCGAAGTACTGGTCAGATCGAGCCGGGGCAGATTAAGTTCCAGTCGTTCCGGATAGCTGAGGGCGTAGGCAATGGGGATCTTCATGTCGGGGATGCCCAGGTGGGCGATCATCGCCCCGTCGCGAAACTCCACCAGGGAATGGACGATGGACTGCGGGTGGATCAGCACCTCGATCTTTTCCACCGGAATCTGAAAGAGGTGATGTGCCTCGATGACTTCCAACCCCTTGTTCATCAGGGTGGCGGAGTCGATGGAGATCTTCCGGCCCATGCTCCAGTTGGGATGGGCCAGGGCCTCGTCCGGGGAGACCTCGGCCAGGTTTTTCTCCGGTTGCATGAAGAAAGGGCCGCCCGACGCGGTGAGCACCAGTCGGCTGACATCCTCGCGTCGTCCGGCCGCAAGGGCCTGGGCAATGGCGCTGTGCTCGCTGTCTACCGGGTGGAGCGTTACGCCGCAGCGGGCCGCCTCGGCCATGATCAGTTCCCCGGCCATGACCAGGGTTTCCTTATTGGCCAGGGCGATATGCTTCCCGGCCCGGATGGCGGCCAGCGTGGGCAGCAGACCGGCCGCTCCGACCACGGCGGAGACCACCTGCTCAACCTCGCTCATGGTGGCTACCTGCTCGATGCCGGTTGGGCCGGCGACGATCCGCTCCCGCCAGGCCGGCTCCAGACTTTGCCGCAACTGCTCGGCCCCGGCCGGATCGGCCACTGAAACCAGCTTAGGAGAGAATTCTTCGATCTGATCCTTCAGGAGGGCGAGATTGTTGCCGGCGGCCAATCCTACTACCCGAAATCGTTCGGGATACTGGCGCACCACCGCCAGGACATTGCGCCCGATCGAACCGGTGGAGCCCAGAAGGGCGATGTTCTTGGCCATGAGCTCTGCCCGGGGTCTCAAAAGGAAAGAAAACCGAAATGGATCATGTAGAAGAGGACCGGAGTGGCGATCATCAGTGAGTCGAGGCGGTCCAGAACCCCGCCGTGGCCGGGCAGGATGTTGCCGGAATCCTTGACTCCCATGGTTCGTTTGATCACCGATTCGGTCAGATCGCCCATCACTCCGACCAGGCTCAGGAAAATGGTTAGAATCGCCATCTTGAGTACCGAGACCCCCGGGAACATCAGCAAGCTGACGATGACGGCGGCGATGACGGCGCCAAACAGGCCGCCGAGCAGACCTTCGACACTCTTGCCCGGGCTGATGGCCGGAGCCAGCTTGTGTCTGCCCCATTTGCGGCCGGTGAAGTAGGCGGCCGAATCGGAAAAGACGGTGATGGCAGTCAGCAACATCAGCCAGTTGCGGCCGGTGGGCAGGGTCATCAACAGGGTGAAGTGGGAAAAGCTGAAGCCGACGTAAAAGATGCCGAAGCCGATCCGCATCATCAGCACGAAGCCGTTTTCCTGGCTGTTGGTGTCGGCCATGGTCGAGTAGCGTGACAGGGTGTAGACGATCAGAAAGAACAGGGCGATGAAAAGGGCGGCGGCCACGGTCTCGGAGTTGCCCTCGTAGGCGGCCAGCAATGGAAAGGCTCCCAGCAGGATGCCGGTGTACTGGTCGAAGCGGCTGAAATGGGCCAGGGTCATGTTGTAGTATTCTTGCAGGGCCAGGCCGCCCAGGCCCAGAAAGACCAGCCAGAAGAGCCAGAATGGTCCGTAGAAGAGGAGTAGCAGCCAGCCGCCGGCGACAATCAGGCCGGTGATGATCCTGGTTCTGGTCATGGTTTGCTCACCTGGTCAGGGGTGCGGCCGAAGCGGCGCTGACGGCGTTGGTAATCGGCCAGCGCCTCCATTAACTGGTCGTAGCGGAACTCGGGCCAGAGGGTTTCGGTGATATATATCTCGGCATAGGAGAGCTGCCAGAGCAGAAAATTGCTCAGCCGTGACTCGCCGCCGGTGCGGATCAGGAGATCGGGATCGGGTTGTCCGGCCGTGTAAAGGTGGGCGGCCAGGGTTTCTTCGGTGATCTCCTCGGGCTTGAGTGAGCCCGCGCAACACTCGGCGGCCAATTTTCGGGCCGCGGTGGTGATTTCGTTACGCCCACCGTAGCTTAAGGCCAGGTTCAGTTTAAGGCCTGTGTTGTCGGCGGTTTTGGCGATGGAGGTTTCCAGGATGCGCCGGACTTTAGGCGGCATCCGATCGATCTGCCCCAGGCAGCGAACTCGGACCCGGTTGCGGTGCAGGTTGTCCAGTTCGCCCTGCAGGAAGGTCCTGAGCAAGCCCATCAGGGCCTGGACTTCCAGGGGTGGGCGGTTCCAGTTTTCGGTGGAAAAGGCGTAGAGGGTGAGATATTTAATGCCCAGGTCGCGGCAGTTGGTGATAATTTCGCGAACCGATTCGACCCCTTGGCGGTGGCCGACCGGCCGGGGCAGGTTGCGTTTTTGCGCCCAGCGGCCATTGCCGTCCATGATGACGGCGACATGTACGGGCAGGGCGGCGGGATCTAATCTTGGCGCTTCAGTCATTGGTCTGCCGGGACGGCCCTGGTGGCCGCGTGAATGATGAACAAGCGAAGTGGCCGGTCAGGCCCAGGCCGACACCTCAGACTTCCATGACCTCTTTGTCTTTCTCGGCCATCATCTCGTCGATCATTCCAATGTACTTATCGGTTTCCTTCTGGGCCTCATCCTGGAGGCGGAACAAGTCATCTTCGGTGATCTGCTTGTCGTTCTTCTGCGTTTTTAGCTCGTCGATGGCCTCGCGGCGGGCGTTACGAATGCCGACCCGATATTCCTCGGTAACTTTTTTGACCTGTTTGACCAATTCCTTGCGCCGATCTTCGGTAAGCTGGGGGATGGCCACCCGCAGAAGTTTACCGTCATTGACCGGGTTCAAGCCCAAACCGGCCTTATGGATCGCCTTCTCGATGGCCGAGAGCAGCTTGGTGTCCCAGGCCTGGATCTGGATCAGCCGACTTTCCGGGACGGTCAGGGTGGCTACCTGGTTCAACGGCAGAACCGAGCCGTAGGCATCGACTCTGACGCCGTCCAGCAGGGAAAGGGAGGCCCGGCCGGTACGGACCTTGGCCAACTCGCGCTTGTAAGAATCGATTACTCCCTTCATCTTGTCAATCATGGCGCTGGTGACTGGGTTCATTTTATTCTCCCTTGATGATGGTGCCGGTATTCTCGCCGCAGACCGCCTTGTGGATGTTGCCCGGTTGATTCATGTCGAACACCAGGATGGTCTTGCGGTTGTCGCGGGCCAGAGAGATAGCGGCCGAATCCATGACCCGCAGTTGGCGGCGTAGAACCTCGGTGTAAGTCAGTTCGTCGAATTTAACCGCGTCGCTGTGCAGCAGGGGATCCTTGTCGTAGACTCCGTCCACCCTGGTCGCCTTGCAGATTACGTCGGCGCAGATTTCCAGGCCGCGGAGCACGGCGGCGGTGTCGGTGGTGAAATAGGGATTGCCGGTGCCGGCCGCGAAGATTACGACCCGGCCCTTGCGCAGGTGGTGATTGGTTTTGGCCAGGGAGTACTGTTCGCAGACGGTCGGCATCGGAATGGCCGACAGCACCCGGCAGGAGACGCCGATCCTTTCCAGGGCGTCTTTCATGGCCAGGCTGTTGATCACCGTGGCCAGCATGCCCATGTTGTCGGCATCGCCCCGGTCCATGCCGCAGGAGGCACCGGCCACCCCGCGGAAGATGTTACCGGCGCCGATCACCAGACCGGTCTCAACCTGGAGCTCCCGGAGACCCTTGACTTCATTGGCCACGTAGGTCAGCATCTCGGGATGGATACCATAGGCGGACTTGCCCATCAGGGCTTCGCCGCTGATCTTCAGTAGCACTCTCTTGAATTGGCTGCCGGGCACTGGCCTGTTCTCTCCGCTATGCTCAGGCGCCGACCTGGAAGCGGGCGAAGCGTTTAACCGTAATGTTCTCGCCGATCTTGGCGACGATCTCGTTCAACAGGTCCTGGATGGTCAGATCGGGATTCTTGACGAACTTCTGTTCCATCAGGCAGACGTCGGCATAGTACTTGTCGAGCTTGCCAGCGACGATCTTGTCGACGATGTTGGCGGGTTTGCCGGATTCCAGGGCCTGGGTCTTGAAAATCTCGATCTCGCGGGCGACCAGATCGGCCGGGACTTCCTCGCGTTTGATCGATACCGGGCTGCTGGCGGCGATATGCATGGCCACATCCTTGGCGAAAGTCGTGAACATTTCGGACTTGGCCACGAAGTCGGTCTCGCAGCCTATTTCCACCATCACTCCCAGCTTGCCGCCACCATGGATGTAAGTTTCGATGATGCCCTCGCTGGTGGCGCGGCCGGCTCTTTTCTGGGCCACGGCCAGCCCCTTCTTGCGCAGAAAGTCAATGGCCTTTTCCATATCGCCGGCGGTTTCGGTCAGGGCTTTCTTGCAGTCCATCATTCCGGCATTGGTTTTATCACGCAGTTCCTTTACCATCTGGCTGGTTATTTGCACGGCAGTCACTCCTTGAAATTATACGGTTTTCGGGTAAAAAAGGGCAGCCTTGCCCCGCTGGGGGTCGGCTGCCGGTAAAGCGGTCGTCCGGTCGGCTCAGGCTTCTTCGGCCTCGGCGTCCTTGTCAACCGGAACGGCTTGGGCCAGTTCGGGGTTTTCGGCGGTTTCGGCCTGGGGCTTGAAGTCCTTGGGTTGGTTCTTGCCGGCCAGCACGGCATCGGCCAGCCGGGAAGTGATCAACTTGATCGACTTGATAGCGTCGTCGTTGGCCGGAATCGGGAAATCGATGACTTCGGGATTACAGTTGGTATCGGCCATGGCCACCACCGGGATGCCCAATCGCTGGGCCTCTTCAATGGCAATCTTCTCACGCTTGGGGTCGACGACGAACAGCGCGGCGGGCAAGCCCTTCATGTCCTTGATACCGCCCAGGTTGCGCTCCAGCTTGATCAGTTCCTTTTCCATCATCAGGGCTTCTTTCTTCTTGTACTTATGAATGGAACCGTCTTCCTGCATGGCGCTGATCGACTTAAGCCGATCGATGGATTTGCGGATGGTCTGGAAGTTGGTCAGCATGCCGCCGAGCCAGCGGTTGCTGACTGAGTACATGCCGCAACGAGTCGCTTCTTCCTTGACAATCTCCTGGGCCTGACGCTTGGTGCCGACGAAGAGGATATGGCCGCCTTTGGCCGCGGTCTTGGCCATGAAGTCATAGGCCTGATTGAAGAGCGGCAGGGTCTTGTCGAGGTTGATGATATGGATCTTGCTGCGCGACCCGTAAATATAGGGGCGCATCTTGGGGTTCCAGCGCTGGGTCTGGTGGCCGAAGTGCATACCGGCCTCAAGCATTTCCTGCATGTTGATCTGGGACATGAAAATCTCCTTTTTCTGGTTTTTCCGCCATCCCGTTTTCCCGACCCGAAACCGGGCACCAGTGGGGTTTTTCAGGGATGTGAGTAATTGGTTTACGCCCGACCACAGTCAGGCGTGTTTAAAACCCGACATTAATAACATCGCCTCTGGTATTTTGCAAGGAAGAAGGCGGGGACGCGGATAAAAACCTTGACGGGGGGAAGGCAAAATGCAAAATGCAGAATGCAAAAGGGAAAAGACACCAACGGAAGTCAGGAGCCGGAAGACCGGATACGGAAGATGGACTGCCTGATTTATGTTACCAAATAATGATTTCTGACTCCTGAATACTAATAAAATGTCGCTCAAAACGTCGCTGCTCGATCTCAAACCTGAAAAGATCCTGATCCGTTCCACCAACTGGATCGGCGATGCCATCATGACCACCCCGGCGGTACGTACCATTCGGCGCAATTTCCCGGCAGCCCGGATCTCTATCCTGGCCTACCCCTGGGTGGCCGACGTCTTCCGGGCCAGCCCCGACGTGGACGAAGTGATTCTTTTTAACCGCGATACCGAACACCGGAGCGGCCCCGGACTCTGGCGTCTGGCGCGGCAACTGGACCGCCACGATTTCGACCTGGCCATTCTCCTGCAGAACGCCTTCAAGGCGGCGCTGCTGGCCTGGCTGGCTCGGATCCCGGTCCGGGCCGGTTACAGCCGGGACGGACGGCGGCCGTTGCTGACTCACCCGGTGACCATCCGCCCGGAGATCAAGAAGCTGCATCAGGTTTACTATTATCAGGACTTGTGTCGCCAGCTGGGGCTCGAATGCGGCCCGGACGAGCTTTTTCTGCGGGTCGCCCCCGAGATGGAAAAGTGGGGCCGGAGTTTTCTTGCCGATTTCCGGGATCGACCGGTAATCGGCATCAATCCCGGCGCCGCCTATGGTCCGGCCAAGTGCTGGCCGGTCGAGCGCTACGGTGCCCTGGCCGCCCGCCTGGCCCGTGAAGTCAACGCCGTGCTGCCGGTTTTCGGCACTGCCGCCGACAGCAAAACGGCGGCCGCCATCCAGGAGTTTGCCCCGGAACATGTCATCGATCTGGCCGGCCGTACTTCCCTGGCCGAGGCCATGGCCCTGATCGGTCTCTGCGACGGGTTCGTGACCAACGATTCGGGTTTGATGCACGTGGCAGCCGCCAGTCGTACGCCACTGGTGGCCATCTTCGGTTCCACCGATCCGGTGGCCACCGGACCCTTTTCGGAACGGGCCATCGTGGTCCGCAAAGAGCTGGATTGCCAGCCCTGTCTGCGGCCCCGTTGCCGGGCCGATTTTCGTTGCATGACCGAAATTTCCGTGGAAGAGGTTTTGGCCGCTGTGCTTAAGTTGCTGGCGGAAAACGGGGAAAAGAGACGATGAGAGAGGGCAAGGGACGACCGGCGGTATTTCTGGACCGGGACGGCACGATCAACGAGCAGATGGGCTATATCAACCACCTGAGCCGTTTTCATCTGTTGCCGGGCGTGGCTTCGGCGATCAGACAGTTGAACGAACGGGGGGTTCCGGTCCTGGTCGTCACCAACCAGTCGGGGTTGGCCCGGGGCTATTTCCCTCCGGCGCTGCTGGCCAGGGTCCACGAGCGGATGGCCGAGCAACTTGCCGTCGAAGGCGCCAGGGTTGACGGGATCTACGTCTGCCCCCATCACCCGGAGGCCAAACGTGAGGAATATCGGCTGAACTGCAACTGCCGTAAGCCGAAAACCGGGCTCTTTGAAGCCGCCGCCGCCGAGCACGACATCGATCTGAGCGCTTCCTTCGTGGTCGGAGACCGCTGGTCCGATCTTAAAGCAGCGGCGGCTATCGATGCCACCTCCATTCTGGTCCTGACCGGCTACGGCCGGGGCGACCTGGAGTACATCGGTCCGGGCCAGAAACTTCAACCGGACCAGGTGGCCGAGGATCTGCCGGCGGCGGTGGCCTGGATTATCGGGCAACTGGAAGAGCGAGGGAAATTAAAAATGTAACAAGGGAGAAGCCCGCCAAGCCCAATTTGCAACGGTCAAAGAAGAAGCAACACTCTAGTGCTTGGCGGATTTTTTCGGTTGGTACTCATAGATAATTTCGTTGTTCTTGAGCAGGCCATATTGTTCCCGGGCCACCTTTTCCAGGTAGGCCTTGTCGTTTTTCAACCTCTCGATCTCCTGCACCAGGGCCCGGTTGTTTTCGCTCAGTTCCCGGTTGCCGTCGCGCAATTTCGCCAACTCGCGGTGCAGGCTGAAATAGCTGACTCCTCCCCAAGGCGATAAGACCAGCCAGAGCATGGTAACAGGGCAATGAGGGCTGCGGGCAAGAGGTACCTGCGTTTCCGATCGTTCATTATGGTTGTCGCTTATAGCGGGTGGCGTTTCATAATATGGTCATTTTCGGTACAGCAATATAAATCAATCTCAGGTCGACGCCTAGGTCAAGCAGGATGATGACGGAAAAAAAACCCCAGTGGCCGCCGGTCTATCTGGTCAGCGCCTGCCTGGTTGGTTTGCCGACGCGCTACGACGGTGCTTCGCGGCCTTGCGCCGATTGCCGCCTGGCCCTGGCTGAGGCGATTTGGGTGCCGGTCTGCCCCGAGCAACTGGGAGGATTGCCGACCCCGAGACCACCGGCGGACCTGGTCGATGGTGACGGCGCTGCGGTTCTGGCCAGCCGGGCCCGGGTGGTGACCAGGGAGGGAAGTGACGTCACCTCTGCCTTTCTGCATGGGGCGGAGCTGGTTCTGAGTCTGGCCATCGAGTTGCAGGTGGCCGGGGCTTACCTTAAATCCGGCAGTCCCTCCTGCGGCTGCGGCAGGGTTTTGGGAGTGACGGCGGCGTTACTGCGGCGCGAGGGTTTTACAGTTCGGGAGTTCTAGGAGGTTGTCAAAGTCAGCACCGCCATTGCCCTCTCATTCTGCAGGTGGGGCAGAGTAAAGCGAAGCCAAATATTTTGCTCTGCAATTTCCGCCCCTCTCCTTTCTCTCCTCCCCGTCATTTTTCAGCCATTGGCGCCGCATCTCATCTTAGCAAGGTCGGAAAGAAGATCAACACCACGCCCAGGGTCAGCATGATTACCCCACCCAAGGGCTTGGTGTAACGGGCGTATTTTTCGCCCAGCGAAGAGGTGGCGGCGAAGGCGGCGGTGGCGAAGATCACCAGGTCGTCGAGCATGAAAAAGAAATCGTATAGCAGGATGTAGAAGTAATACTGGACCAGGTCGAGAACTCGGAGAGAGAGAATATGGGTGTACACGGCCGGAATGGCGGCAGAGCAAAGAAATTCGATCGAGTTGACCAGGAAGGCAAGGCCGACTACGGCCAGGAAGCTGCCGAAGGTCAACGGGGCCATGACCACTTTTTTAATGCGGCTCACGGTCTGTTGCTTGCTTTCCAGATCCCCAACCTGACAGGCTTCCTCGCCTCGATACCGGAAGGTTCCATAGAGATCGGTCACCCCGACCCAGAGGGCGAAGAAGCCGACCACCAAGGTCAGGTAGTGGATGTAGCCCAGCAGCAGGAAGGCGTTGAGCCAGGCGGTCATGAACAGGAAATAGAGGATGCCGGAGGCCGCCACAAAGGTGCCGACCAGGAGCCAGATCTTGCGACGGTCCCGCAAACTGAGGATCAAAGAGATCAGGTAAACCAGAACCCACATGGCGCAAGGGTTAAGTCCGTCCACCAACCCCAGAACCACGGCCAGAACCGGCAGGGAGAAGCGGTTGACATCGATTTCACCGACCAGGGGCAGTTCGACCACGGTGGAAACCGGGGCAGTCAGTTCGGATCGTGGTGCCGCCGATTGCCGGTTCAAATCCTCGACGACCCTGACGATTTTTTCCTTGGTCCCACCTTTCGGATCAAAGCCGAAGAAGATCTCTTCTCCAACAATAGTTACTGGCAGTTCTTCGGCGATCTGGCCGCTGTAACCCCGGACTCGGACTAATTCTTCCAGGATTTCCGGTTCGCCGGCCCGGTCCAGATCGTGATGGATCAGGGTCAGGTTCGGAAACTCTTTCCGCAGCTGAACCAGGAAGGTCTGCTGGGCCGGACAGTTGGAGCAATCCGCTCTGATGAATGAATGAATGATGATCGGCGGCGGTTCCGCCCGATCCAGGTACAGATAAATAAAGAAGCCGATCAGACAAAGCAGCAGGGTGGTCAGCTTGAAACGATCGGCCAGAGTGTTTTTGATGGTTGCCCGCAGAAGTTTCATGACCGTCTCCGAATCACGATGCCGTTTAAACCGGGGCTTGTTATCGTCCCGGTTTCCCAGTTCAGGTTAGCACGTCGGCTGAGTTCGCGATGGGAAAAAGATTGATCGACTTGGCAAGGCAGGAATGCGGAAGGGAAAAAAACTTTTTAAACGCATTGAACACGGAGAGCGCCGAGCTATATCAGGTAATAAAAGAGCTTTCTCGTGCCCTTTACGACCTCTGGGGTGAAAAACTTCTAACTTTCCAGGACCAAGTTATGGCCGCCGGAGTGCGACTGAATGCGTCTGCGAGTGGGTGGTTATAGCCGGCTCCGGGGCGGCGATGTTCCGTCGAGGATCTTCCGGATCAGATGGGCGATTTCCCGCAGAGTTACCGGTTTCATGGCAAAACCGCTGATCCCGAGGCTTACGGCGTTGTCGGCGTCGATATCCCGGCTGAACCCGGTGCAAAGGATTACCGGTAATCCGGGTCGAACAGCGGTGACCTCCCGGGACAGCTCCAGGCCGGTCATCTGGGGCATGGTCTGATCGGTGATCAGTAAATCGAAAGATTCGGGGGCGGCCCGCAAGCTTTCCAGCGCCATCAGGCTGCAGGTGGCAGAGGTTACCCGATAGCCGAGGTTTTGCAGCAGGCTGACCAGCACTTCGACGATGGCCGGTTCGTCATCGACCAGCAAGATATGTTCGGTCCCGGTGGGAATGGCCTCTTCAGGGATTTCTTTCACCCGGGGCATGGTCTGATGCAGCGGCAGGAAGACGGTGAAGGTGGTGCCTTTTCCCGCTTCGGTCTGTAAATTTATGGTGCCGCCATGGCTTTTGACGATATTGGAGGCCATGGCCAGACCCAGACCGGTGCCTTTGTTGGTCGGTTTGGTGGTGAAATAGGGGTCGAAAATTTTTTCCCTGATGAGGTTGGGGATACCACGGCCGGTGTCGCTTATGGCGATAGCAGCGTATGATCCGGGCACCATTTCCGGTTCATTTGCCAGGTCGGCAACGGTCAACACCTTCTCGCGCAATGATACGGCCAGGGTACCGCCGGTCTCCTCCATTTCCTGGACCGCATTGGTGCAGAGATTCATGATGACCTGATGCACCTGGGTAGGGTCGGCGAAGATCTGACCGCACTTCGTCTCGATATCTTCGCGGATTTCGATGGTAGACGGGGTGGAGGCCCGGATCAGTTTGAGAATTTCACTAACAAGAATATGAATCTGAATGGAATCTTTAGCATGTTCACCGCGATTGCTGAAAGTGAGGATGTGCTTAACCAGATCTCGAGCCCGACCACCGGCGCGCAGCACCTCGTCGAAATAGTGACTGCAATCGATCCCGGCCTGGGCCCGGACTCTGCCCAGTTCGGCGAAACCGATGATGCCGGTGAGAATGTTGTTGAAGTCGTGGGCGATGCCGCCGGCCATGGTGCCGATGGCTTCCATCTTCTGAGACAGGCGGAGTTGGCGCTCCAGCAAGGTGCGTTCATCGGCCGCCTGTTTCCAGATGGTGATATCCTGAAAACTCTCAATGGTCCCGAGCAGTTTGCCGTCGGCGTCGGTATAGGGGCGGGCGGTGATGATGAAAAAACCCTCTCGGCCGTCGATGAACTTGGTAGTTTCGATCATCACGTCCTGCCGTCCTTCCACAATCTGACGCAAGGGGCAGAGCTGCGTGTGGCAAAGTGAGCCGGGGCGTTGCTCGAAGCACTTGCTGCGTCCGGCCACTTCCGGCCATAACTGGTAATAGGCCTGGTTGGCCTGAATCACCTCGTAATCAACCCCGGTAAAGCAGATCGGGATCGAACTATTGAGGACGTTGGCCAACGTCGCCTGCGATTCGATCAGATCCTGGTTTTTGCGCTCCAGTTCGATGGTCCTCTGGTCGATAAGTTCCTCCAGATTATCCTTGTACATTTCCATCTCGGTCTGGATGGCCTGGAAGCGGTAAAAGTAGATGCCGAAGGCAAAGATGACGATGAAGGCGGCGCTGTTAACCGCGCCGCTGAGGGGCGAAATGGTTTGCCAGAGCGCAACCTCACCCTGCCAGAGCAGGATCTGCTTGACCAGATGGCCAAGGGAACGGGAAAAGGCGAAGAAGACGATGGCCAGGGTCAGCAGGTAAATATAGTTGCGGAAGATATGGTCGGGCTTCTGGCGTGACCATTTGCGGCCGTACCAGCTGCAAACGATAGCCAGAATCAAGGTGATCAGTGAGCCGCCGCTGTCGACGGCTATGACCGGTAGCCAGGAGACCGTCATTTGCCATGGCTCCAGCGGTGCAGGGCCAGCATCAGGAGGAAGAAAGCCGGTACCAAGAGGAGATGGTCCAACCGGGTCAGAAAGAAATAGGCGTCGGTAAAGTTGTTGATGGTAATGGCGCTGATCTGGCCGGAGCTGGTGATGAATTGGTCGGTGTTGATCTTCTCGTCCAGCCAGTGGCCGGAAAAAGTCAGGAAATTCCAGGCGATAATAGTCCAGAGAAAACCCCGGAATGCTTTCCAGCCTGGTCCGGTCAACCTCAGTCGGCCAAGGTGGGACACGAGGTAGGCCATGCCGACAATAAAGAGCAGATGGCCGAGCTGGTGGACGACCAGCCCCTCGCTGTTGCCGTGACGTTGTACGGCCCAAGCCGGGGTGGCGGCGGCCAAGGTCAACAGTATTGGAACCAGCCGCAGGATCCGTAGATTGTGGCGTCCGGCAGAATTTTCCATGGCAGTGTACAAGTCTAGTGGTTTTGCCAAAATTTAAACAGTTGTCAAGATACCATGGGATGTTAATAAATAAATCAAATATTGCTCCGGCGATCTGCCAGGTCGGGCTTAAAATCGCCCGACCGTTGAAAACCAGAGGCTAATTCCGGCTGGGCGGATGTTATAATAAATAAAAAGGAGGTGTCCTATGAAGAGCTGCAGTCTCAATGATTTCATGGAAGAGATAAAACCCTGGCTGGACCGGGACCATATCCGCCGAGCCGAAGTTGACGAACAGGGGCGGGTGATCCTGCACTTTCTGGACGGCATGAAGAACGTCTACCTGGTCGATGACTGCAACCGGGCTCAGGTCGGAAAGGTGCTCGATGAACTGCGTAGGAAGGGGATCGAGGTCCAAGGCTGAAACGGAAGCGGCGTCCGCTATTGTCGCGGCCGCCGCCTGTTTGGGCCCTGGGGTGGGGCAACGGTTGCCCGGGACAAATTCTCCCGAGGTGATTCCGTTGTTGCCGGAAACTTCTTTATTAGCCTGGTGACTGCCCCCGATTACCGGCAGGACGAGGTGCGATGCTCCGATTTTGGGGCTGGCCTTGTCAGGTCCCTGAAACGGTTTCTTGGGGGAATGGTAATGGCGTAAAGGCGTTCCGGGGTGGGTTATTTATCCCAGGTCTTCTTATAGGTCTTACGCCTGGCCTTGTCGATCTCGGGTGGACGGCGGCTCTCCGGTCCTTTCCGGTGCGGGGCCGCTTTGGCCTTGTAAGGGGATTTACGCAGGAGAGTGGTGGGGCGACTCGGTCGCGGTCGCGCTTCGCCGGCCGCTTCTATGGCCACCTGTTTACCATTGATCTCCATGTGGGCGAAGGTCCCCAACACCTGCTCGCTGAAGCGGCGGTCGGCCTCGATCACCGTGGAGGAATCCTTGATTTCGATTCGGCCCACTTTGATGTGCATCCCGCCATTGGAGTCGTTGATCTCTCCGATCAGCCCGCCGGCGTGAATCCCGTCCTTTTTGCCGACGTTGAGATGGAATCTGGCGAACTGGTTCGATTCGCTTTCTCTCTCCCGGTCACCGGTCTGAAAACCGGGCTTGGAGTAATTACTCCGTTCCCGCTCGACTTTCTCAGGGTTTGGGTAAACCTCGCCTTGTCGGGCGGGGCTTTTCCTGTAGGTCGGTTGGTCGTTGTCCTCCCCGAGGAAATCTCCTAGTTCCAAGGGCTTGCGAGGGGTGGCCGACATCGGTTTGGTCCTGGCATAGGGCGGCGAGGCTGGTTTCCCCTTGCCGAATGACGCCTGAGGCTTTTGCCAGGCCGGGCGCTCCGAGCTTGTCCGGCCAGTGCTTCTCTGCTGGCGCGAGTTCCGGTCGCCCGGGCGTTGGTACTTGCCGGGTCGTTCCCGCTCTTCATGGCCGCGGGCGGCGGCCACGTTCAGGTCGGGAGCGTTGCGGTAGTACTCCAGGAAGCGATTGAACTCCAGGGAAACGAAGCGCTTGATCAACTCCTCACGGTCCAGGTCGGCCAGCTTCTCGTAGACGGCCGGCAGAAAAGGTTCGATGCGGGCGCGGTCGACCTGAACCCGGTTAACCGTGTCGATCAGGTTCAACAGTTGCCGTTCGCAGATCTCTTGGCCGGTGGGAATCTTGCCTGCTTCGAACTGGCGCTGGAGCTTACGCTCGATCTCGCGGATCTTGAACATCTCACGCAGATTGATAATAGCGATGGAGATGCCGGTCTTGCCGGCCCGGCCGGTCCGGCCGCTCCGGTGGGTATAGCTGGCCGGGTCGTCGGGCAGGTTGTAATTGATTACGTGGGTAAGGTCGCTGACGTCGAGACCCCGGGCGGCCACATCGGTAGCCACCAGCATCTGCAAGCCTTTGCCTCTGAACTTGTTCATCACCTGATCGCGCTGGGCCTGAGAAAGCTCACCGTGCAGGGCGTCGGCATTGTAGCCGTCGGTAATCAGCTTTTCGGCGATGTCCTTGGTCTCCTGACGGGTCCGGCAAAAGATGATGGCGTAAATATCGGGGTTCAGGTCGGCAATGCGCTTCAGAGCCAGATAACGATCCTTGGCCTGAACCATGTAATAGAGGTGACGGACATTTTCGGCCCCGACATTCTTCCGGCCGACGGTGATCTCCACCGGGTTGCGCATGTAATTGGCGGCGATATTGGATACTTCCCGTGACATGGTGGCGGAAAAGAGCAGAGTGTTCTTCTCGGACGGGGTTGTGGCCAGGATGGAGTTCAACTCCTCCTTGAAACCCATGTTGAGCATTTCGTCGGCCTCGTCCAATACCACTCTCCGGATAGTCGACAGATCGACCGAGTGCCGTCGGAGATGGTCGTTCAGGCGGCCGGGGGTGGCGACGACGACTTGGCTGCCCTGGCGCAGAGCCTTGATTTGCGGTTCGATGGGGGCGCCCCCGTAAACTGCAGTAACCTGGAGTTGCGGCAGATGGCGAGCCAGGGCCATGAGGTCGCGGGTCACCTGGACACACAGTTCCCGGGTGGGGCAGAGGATCAGGGCCTGGGGCCGGCGCTGACCAGGGTCGGCCAGCTGCATGATGGGGATACCGAAGGCGGCGGTCTTGCCGGTGCCGGTCTGGGCCAGGCCGATCACGTCGGTCGGCTTTTGCAGGACCAGGGGAATAATCTCGGCCTGGATCGGGGTGGGGGCGGTAAAGCCCTGATCGGTTAAAGCCTGAAGGATCTCACGGCTGACGCCGAGTTCTGCGAATGTGCTCATATTGTACGTGTCTCTTGGGATAAAGGGAACTGCTATCAGGAAAACCACATTCCGTCATTGATGGAGTAATTAAGCTAAGAAGCGGGTATGCCAGAGATCCCGATCACTGAGTCGACTCCGGAAGAGCGGGGTTGCTTCGCTTCTCTCGCAATGACTGCGAAAAGAATTTTCTAAAAGGACTGCAGGGACAAAAAAAAGCCCCGCTGGAAGCGGGGCTTCATTAAACCGTATGAAGCGTCGGTTTACAGCTGGCGAACGTTAGCGGCCGCCGGTCCCTTGGGACCATCGACAATCTCAAAGCTCACCCGGGCGCCTTCGGCCAGGGTCTTGAAGCCTTCAGCCTGGATGGCGGTGTGATGAACGAAAACGTCCTTACCACCGTCCTGCTCGATGAAACCGAAACCCTTAGAATCGTTGAACCACTTTACTGTTCCTTCAGACATCTTACTACTCCTTGTAATGGTGGGCCATATTAGCCCTGATAATAAACCAACCCCGTAATGGGGAGGCAGGCAGTACCTTGCCGAAACAAAAAAACCGCACTTCCTGTTTGGATTATGCGGTAGACTTTTTCGTATTCTCTACAAAATGGTACTGCGCATCAATGTTCAAATATTAGACGATGGATTCGGAAAATACAATGATTATTTTTATCTAATTAAAATAATCATTGTAGAGTATCCCGATCTTGCCAAGACTTAACCTGGTAATGTCCGGTATCCCTGTAGTCCCCAGAAATCCTGGTTTTTTCTTTCCCCTCCGGTCCGGCGCAACAGGCCCTTCTTGCTAGGCCACCGACAAAAATAATGTGCCCTTTAACAATTTTTCCAGCGAAAAAGGCTCAATAATCGACTAATCGACCAAGAAAGTCTCTTGGTTATCAAACAGCCAACATAGGTATTGTTCAGCGAGTCAACCGTTGCACTTGCGAATTGAATCTGCAGGTATTTAAAAAAAATCTCGGCCGGGGCTTTATGATTCAATGTTAATGCGATGTTATCGATGCAACCAGACAGAATCGTGTTAGGGAGTTGTCGTGTAAAAGCAGATGGCTGTATATGACAATAGTAATGATCGGTTAGGATGGCTCCGCTTCTCCAGTTTCGCTATCGTGGGTCAGCTGCGCATCAGCTTGAGGGCGATGATGCCCAGTTCGTAGAGGAGGTACAGAGGGGCGCCCATCAGCATCATGTTAACTACGTCCGGGGTGGGGGTGAGCAGGGCTGCGACGATGCTGATGATCAGGATGGCGTAGCGGCGGTTTTTTTCGAAGGATTGGCGGGAGATCAGACCGGCCCTGGCCGCGAAGACCATGAAGATCGGCAGTTCGAAGATGATGCCGAAACCGAGGAGGAAAATAGCCACGAAGGTGACGAACTTGCCCACCGAGATTAGGGCCTTGAGCTGGGTGGTCTGATAACCCAGGAGGAACTTGACCCCAAAGGGCAGAGTGATGGCGTAGCAGAACCAGGCCCCGGAGTAGAAGAGCAGGCAGGTGAAGAGCACGAACCACTTGCGGTTGGCGGCTGGGATCTTGAAGGGACGGGAAAGTGCGGTCCAGACCAGCAGGGCAATAACCGGCACCAGGACGAAAACGGCGCTGATCAGGGCCAGTTCGACTCGGGCCAGGAAGGGTTCGGCCACTGAGAAATAGGCCAGTTCCTGGTTCAGGTAATCCTGGAAATAGTCGAGGAGCACCGGGGCAAAGAAGTATAACAGAACGGTTACTGCCACCAGGGCCAAGAGCAGGCCGATGATGTAATGGCGTACCTCATCGACAAAGGAGATGATACGCTCGGCCGGGGTGGTCTCCGGTGCTTTGTCTGTTTCAGCTTCGACCATTTATGATACGGGATGCGGCTTATGATCCGGTTCGGGGAATGGCTGGTAGCCATCCGATCGTGTAGGTCGGGTTAGCCCATTGTCGTGGATAAACTGTGCGTAACCCAACATTCCTAAGTCCCAAAGCCCGGCCTGAGCAAGGGAAATGTTTGGCATCATTTCATTCAGCCAGACCTAAGTGTATTGATGATATGGCACTTTCAGGCCAATCTTCTTACAGCAAATTATCCCGGATAAACTCCACACCGTTGCGGAATATCGCCAGCCCCTGGCCTTCTTCGGGCAGTTCCTCCCGGGTCCAGCGCGGGTGGTTGGTTCGGTGCAAGAAGGCCTCGGGGTGGGGCATCAGACCGAAGATGCGGCCGGAAGGGTCGCAAATCCCGGCGATACCATCGGGGGAGCCGTTGGGGTTGGCCGGGTAAGTCATGGTGGTCTCGCCGCTTGCGGCGTCTGCGTAACGCAGGGAGATTAGTTTCTGGTCTTCGAGGCGCTGCATAATCGTCTCGTCCATGGTGACAAACTTGCCCTCGCCGTGACGGATAGGGAAGTAGAGGCGGTCCAACCCCTTGGTGAAGACACAGGGCGAGGCGGGATCGACCTTGAGCCAGACCCAGCGATCCTCGAAGCGGCCCGAATCGTTATAGGTCAGGCTGACCTGACGGCTCTGGTAGTCGCCGCCGAAACCTGGCAGCAGCCCGGTCTTGACCATGAGCTGGAAGCCGTTGCAGACCCCGATAATCAGTTTGCCGTCCTTGATGAAGCGCAGCAGTTGGTCCATCAACTTTTCACCGCTGCCCTTGACCTCGACGTACTTGAAGCGGTGGGCTCCGGCCTGGCCGGCGCCCAGGTCGTCGCCGTCGAGGAAGCCGCCGGGCAGGTTGAGCAGATGGTAGTCGTCCAGCCGGTACTCGCCGTAGATCAGTTGGCTCATGTGGACGATATCCACTTGCTCGGCGCCGCCCAGCCGGCAGGCGTGGGCCATTTCGGTTTCGCAGTTGGTGCCGTAGCCGGTGATGACAATGGCCTTAACTTTCTTGGGCATCTCGTTCTCCTTCGCCAATTTCCTGATTAAGGCGTCTGAAAAATTCTTCCATGAAGCGGTGCCGTTCTTCGGCCAGTCGGCGACCGAGCGGGGTCAGCATCCGCTCGCGCAGTTTGCGAAGCTTGAAGCGGAACTCCCGGTAGGCGGTATCTTCGATAGTGTAAGCATTGCTGCCCATCAGGGCCGCTTCGGTGTTGTGCAGCCGGGCGCCGACCTGGCCGGCAAAGAGGAAGGCCCGGCCGATGCCGATGGCGCCCAGCGAGTCTAGTTTGTCGGCGTCGAAGAGAATCCGTGCTTCCAGCGATTCCGGCGGGTTGTCGGCCCGGAAGCGATGGCTGGCGATACAGTGTTGGACCGCAGCGATCTCTTCGACGGTAAAGCCCAGGTCAATCAGGATCGGTTCGGCCAGTTTCGCCCCAAGGGCGGCGTGGCAGATCCTACCCCGGCTCTTGCTTTCCTCGCGCCGGCCGATGTCGTGCAGCAGAGCGGCGGCGCTTAAGATCCGCAACTCGGCCCCCAGTTCAAGGCCGATCCTTATGGCGGTGGCGTGGACCCGCTCGGTGTGGTCGGGACCGTGACAACCACCTGCCGTTTCGCAATACGAGGCGGCCAGTTCCCGCAGACGGCCGGTCAACGCTTCTCCCAGAGGCAGCCTGGTTCCTTCTCCCGATTGGGCAAGGAGTTCGGGGGCAGGCCGCTTTTCAGATCTCTGACAATTCATCGGACAAGATTTCATGGGCCAGTCGCAGCAGTTGCTCTTCGTCGGCGGGGGCGCCGGGACGTTCCAGCCGCAGTGAAAGGGGATCATAGAGCAGCCGCAGGAAGCGTTCCACCAGGCCGTTGTCTGGGCGAAAACCGGCGCGAATGCGGGGGTGTTGGAGCAGCTGCAGGGTCAGGTCGTTGAACTCGTTGTAAGGCTGCAACCCCTGGTCGGCCAGCCAGGCTGCGCTGGTCTGAGTCTGGTTCTCGGTGAAGCCCCGGCAGTGCGCTTCGCTGATTAACACGTAGAAATCGCTTACCGTGCCGTCTTCCGTACGCCTGGCACCGCGGCCCAGCGGGTAAGTGCGGCAGGCCCCGGGACGATCCTGGTAAATCGAGCAGCCACGTGGGGTAACGAAGGGGCAACTGCAGCGCTCGTCGTCGACCAGAGCCAAGTAGGCTTGGGGGAAGGCGGCATCCTCCTCCTTCTCGACCACCACGTAACGGTCCAGGAACTCGGCGGCCCCGACTCCCAGCCCCTGCCGCAGACGCAAAACGTCGTAAGGGCTCAGGGCCAGGTCGATCTGGCTGCAGCAATCGGTGAAGCAGGAGAGACCCGGCCCACAACGGAAGCGGAACTCCTCATCCCGTTCCAGCGGTCTGGTCTGGAGTAGAGAATCGTCAACCATGCGCCGGCTCCAGGACTACTCCTTTTGCCAGAGCAGCAGTATGGGACTGGCCACGAAGATCGACGAGTAGGTGCCGACTACCATCCCGGCCAGCAGCGCGAAAGAGAAGTCGTGGATCACCGTGCCGCCCCAGATATAGAGGGAGAGCACGGTCAGCAGCGTGGTCAAAACCGTGATGATGGTTCGGCTCAGGACCTCGTTGATACTGAGGTTGACCAGATCGGTGAAGCTTTCGGTCTTGAGCCGCCCGGCGGCTTTTTTGCCCCGGTTTTCCCGGATCCGGTCGAAGACCACCACCGTGTCGTTCAGTGAGTAGCCGGCCAGGGTCAGGAGCGCGGTGACGATTAAAAGGGTCATCTCCACGTTCAAGATCCAGCAAATGCCGACCACCGCCAGGACATCGTGGAAGGTGGCGGCGGCGGCGGCCACGCCGTAGCTGAAGTTGAAGCGTACCGCCAGGTAGGCGATAACTCCGATCAGGGAGATGAAAATGGCCAGCATGGCCTTGTCGCGCAGAGCGGCGCTGATTGAGGAACCGATCTCGGCCTGGCTCTCCAGGGTAAAGTTCTGGTCCGGCATTTTATCGTGCAGGGCTTGGCTGACCGCGGCGGTCAAGGACCCGACCTCTTCCTCGGACTTCTTGACCTTGACGATCAACCGGTGTTCGTTGAGGACGTTCTGCAGTTCCGCGTTCTCGAGGCCGCTCGCCTTCAGGGCCGAGCGTACTTCCTTCAGGGTATAGTCCTTGGTGGTCTGGAACTGGAGCATGGTGCCGCCGGAGAAGTCGATTCCGAGGTTGGCCTGCCCGCGAAGGATCTGGACAAAGCCGAGCAGGCCGCAGAGGACCAGGATCCCGGAGACGGTGAAAGAGACCGGGCGCCAGCGCATGAAGTTGAAGCTGGTGGCGCCGACCACCTGGAAGAACTTCAGGGACTTCTTAAACCCGCCCCGGTAGTGGATGAAGTCGTAAACCAGTCTGGTGCCGAAGAGGGTGGCGATCAGGTTGAAGACGATGCCCAGCGAAAGGGTGATGGCGAAACCCTTGATCGGCCCGGTACCGAAAAGGAAGAGGGCGAACGAGGTGACCAGGGTGGTGACCTGCGAGTCGACGATGGTCGAGAAAGCCTTATCGTAGCCGGCCTCGATCCCGGAGCGTGCCGTCTTGCCCAAGGCGAACTCCTCGCGCATTCGTTCGAAGATCAGGACGTTGGCGTCAACGGCCATGCCGATGGAAAGGATGATACCGGCGATGCCGGGCAGGGTCAGGGTGGCGGAAAAAGCCGCCAGCCCGGCAAAGAGCCAGAGCACGTTCAGGACCAGGCCGAAGTTGGCGATGATTCCCGAGAAGCGGTAGTAGAAGATCATGAAGACGATGACCAGGGCGGTACCGACCAGACCGGCGACCAACCCCTTGTGGATCGAATCCTGACCCAGGGAGGCACCGACCGTCAGGTTCTGGATGATCTTGACCGGCGCCGGCAAGGCGCCGACCCGCAGGACGATGGCCAGGTCGCTTGCCTCTTCATAGGTGAAGTTGCCGGAGATCTGAGCCCTGCCGCCGAGGATGCGCTCGCGAATTACCGGCGCGCTCTTGACGATGTCGTCGAGGATAATGGCGAACCGCTTGTTGACGTTCTTTTCGGTGACCTCGCCGAAAACCTTGCCGCCGCGGCCGGTCAGGTTGAGACTGACGTAAGGCTCGTTGTAAGTGCCGCCGATCTGGGGCTGGGCGTCTTGGACCATGTCACCGGTCATCATGATCGGGGTCTTGATCAACAGCGGGGTGACTACTTCTTTCTTGGTCTCGTTATTAATCCGTTTTTCGAAGTAAATCTCGGTGTTGGGCGGCAGCTTGCCCTGCAGGGCACGGTTCAGCCGTCTACGGCCTTCGCCCTGGTAGTCGCCGTTTTGCCATTGTCCGTCCTGAATGGCCTTGTTGATTAGATTGTCGAGATCAATGTCCTTATCCTCATAGACCAGCTTGAACTCCAACTGGGCGGTTTCACCGATCAGTTTCAGGGCTCGTTTCGGGTCTTTAACACCGGGCAGCTGAACGACGATCTCGTCGTTGCCCTGGCGGACAATTACTGGTTCGGCCACGCCGAACTGGTCGATCCGGTTGCGGATGATCTCAAGGGCCTGGTTGACCGCGTTCTTGTTGATGGAATCAACCTGATCGCTGCTCAGGTTGAGGGTGATGCGGGGGAAGGAGCCGGTTTCCGATTCAATCTTGGCCTCCAGGTTGGGGAAGTCGTCTTCAACCACTTTCCTGACCTGGTCCAGGGCGCCGGTGTTGGGCAGGGTGTAGATTACCTTCTTCGGGTCGGCGGAAGGGGTGCGGACCACGGAGATACCTTTGGTGGCCAGATCTTCCTTGAGATCCTGGGCGGCGAGATCCAGGCTGTTTTCAATGGCCTTCTCGAGATCGACCTTTAAAATCAGATGCATGCCGCCCTGCAGGTCCAGCCCCAGGCGCAGGCCGCCGGAGGCTAGGTACTTCGTCCACCAGGTGGGCAGGTTGCTGGTGAACGAAGGCAGGATGGTGACTACCGAGAAGATGATCATGAGCAAGAGAAGAATGCTCTTCCACTTCAGAGATTTATTCATGCGAGGGGCTCCTTCGGATCGAAAAGAAACCGGACCCAGGGTCCGGCGGTATTAAGAAATCACTAAGATACAATGGTCCGCGATTATACTTCAATAACATTATATTTCAATGGACAAATCAGCTGTATCAGGCAAGCTTTTCCGGTCCGAGGTGTCTTGCATCTACGGCCTGGCAACCCTAAGGACGGATTTTTTCTAAAGCCAGTTGTAAAAAACGACCGGAATCGGCTATGATGCACACTTTTCTCCCGACTGTCGCGACGATAGCGGGAACCGGCCGGATACGGCTACAACCGCATGAGGAAAACGCACTTTAATGAAGAAGATTCAGAAAAAATACCGTGAGTTGCCGACCGAGGAGCTGCTCCGGATCATCTGTCAGGTAGCCGACCAGCAGAAGGCCCAGGACCTGCTGGTCCTGGACGTCAGAGGGTTGGCCAGTTTCGCCGACTATTTCGTTTTGATGAGCGGCACTTCCACCCGGCATGTGCAGGGTCTGGCCGATGTAATCGACGGTGAAATCGGCAGCAAGAGGATGAAGTCCGGCGAAACCGAGGGCTTGATCGACGGCAACTGGGTCTTGCTGGATTATAACGATATCGTCGTCCACATCTTCTACCACGAATCACGTCGTTACTACGACCTGGAAGGTCTCTGGCACGATGCCCCGCATATCGATCCCCTGGCGCTGCCGGAACCCCGGTTGGAGTCGGCTCCGGCGGACGCCAAACCGGTTAAGAAGCGGGCGCCCACCATCAAAGTGGCCGCAGTGGATGAGCAGGTTTCGGCGGAAACCAGGAAAGCGTCGGTGGCCAGCGCCAGGAAAACTTCCAGGGCAATTAAAATCGCCGCCAGCAAGTCGAAATCGGCCGACGCCAAGAAGGCCTCCATCATTGCCAGGAAAAAGATCGGAGCCAAGAAAGCCAGCGGCAGCACGAAAAAATCGGGCGGGATGAGGAGGCCGGCCGCACCGACCAAGAAAAAGTCCGGCACGGCGAGTAAAAAGACTGGGACCGGCAGGAAATGACCGCGGCACAACCACCCAGGGGGCCGGTTCTGCTGGCCATCCTCGACGGCTGGGGTTGCGCCGCGCCTGACTCCGGCAACGCCATTCATCTGGCCCGCAAACCCAACATGGAACGGTGGTGGCGGGATTATCCCCACACCACCTTGAGAGCCCACGGCGAGGCGGTCGGCTTGCCGGATGGGCAAATGGGCAATTCCGAGGTCGGACATCTCAATATCGGCGCCGGCAGGGTGGTCTACCAGGATTTGACCAGGATCAACCGGTCTTTGGACAACGGCGAATTCTTCAGCAATGAAGTGCTGGTCGGGGTTATGGCCCGCTGCCGGGAAAAGGGGCTGACCCTGCATTTGCTCGGCCTGCTCTCGGACGGCGGGGTCCACAGTCATCTGGATCATCTGCTCGGTTTGGTCGAGATGGCGGCCCGGCAGGGGCTGCAAAAGGTCTTAATCCACGCCTTTCTGGATGGTCGCGATACCCCGCCGTCCAGTGGCAGGAAATACCTGAATAAATTGACGGCGGAACTGGACCGGATCGGGGTCGGTCGGATTGCCACCCTGACCGGTCGTTATTTCGCCATGGACCGCGACAATCGCTGGGAGCGGGTGGAACTGGCCTGGCAGGCCCTGGTCCAGGGGCAGGGTCTGGTCGCCACCGAGCCCGAAAGCGCCCTCGTCGAGGCTTACCGACGCGGTGAAACGGACGAGTTCGTCAAACCCACCGTGATCATCGATGCTGACGGGAATCCATCTCGCATCTCTGATGGCGACTGCGTGATCTTTTTCAACTTTCGGGCCGATCGGGCCCGCCAGCTGACCCGGGCCTTCACCGCCGCCGACTTCAACGGCTTTGCCCGGGGGAAGCGGCCCGAGTTGACCGAGTTTGTCACCTTCACCTCCTACGACAAGGAATTCGCACTGCCGGTGGCCTTCCCGCCGGTGACACTCAAGCATATCCTGGGCGAGGAGGTGAGTCTCCACAGTCTCCCTCAATTGCGTATCGCCGAAACCGAGAAGTATGCCCATGTCACTTTCTTCTTCAATGGCGGCCGTGAACAACCATACCCGGGCGAAGACCGGGTCCTGATTCCCTCACCCCGGGAAGTGTCCACCTACGATCAGAAGCCGGAGATGAGCGCCCGGTTGGTGACCGAAGAATTGCTGGCCCGGTTGGCCGAGAAACGCTACCGCTTGATCGTCTTGAACTTTGCCAACTGCGACATGGTGGGGCATAGCGGTATTCTGGCCGCCGCCATCAAGGCCTGCGAAACGGTGGATGAGTGTCTGGGCCGTTTGGTTGCCGAAGTGCTGTACCAGGACGGAGTAGCCCTGGTTACCGCCGACCACGGCAATGCCGAGATCATGATCGATCCCGGCGATGGCGGCCCGTTCACCGCCCACAGCGCCAACCCGGTGCCTTTTCTGCTCATCGACCGGGAACATCAAGGCGGGCAGCTAACCGAGGGCGGTTCCTTGCGCGATATTGCCCCGACCATCCTGGATCTATTGGATCTGCCGGTGCCGGACGAAATGGAAGGGCACAGCCTGATCGGCTGAAAATGCAGAATTAAGAATGCAGATTGCAGAATGGAAAAACGGGATGAAATCGAAGCCCGGAAGCCATCAAAATGTGTAGGTCGGGTTGAGGCGAAGCCGAAACCCGACAGTGCCTAATGGCCATTTTTCCCGGAAGAATTGCAAAGAAGTAAAATTGCCAAAGATAGGGATCTGTCTTTCGAACACTCCCCGATAGCAAGCAAATACGGAACAACACTATGAAATATATCAGCACCAGGGGCGGGATTGCCCCGATCAGTTTCAGTGAGGCGGTGATGATGGGGTTGGCCACCGACGGCGGCTTGCTCCTGCCCGAAGAGATCGTCGCGGCCACCCCGGCTGAAATCGCCGAGTGGCGGGGGCTGGACTACCGAAAACTGGCCTTTGCGGTGATCTCCAGATTTGCCGATGACATCCCAACCGACGATCTGCGGGAGCTGCTCAATCGCTCCTACGATTCCTTCGAACACCCGGAAATAACCCCGCTGGTCCGGGTCGACGGGCTCCACATCCTCGAACTGTTCCACGGCCCGACCCTGGCCTTCAAGGATGTGGCCCTGCAGTTTCTGGGCAATGTCTTCGAGTACCTGCTGTGGAAATCCGGCGGCCGCATGAACATTCTCGGCGCCACTTCCGGCGATACCGGCAGTGCCGCCATTTACGGGGTGCGCGGTAAGGAGCGGATCAACATCTTCATCCTCCATCCCTACAAAAGGGTGAGCCCGATTCAGGAACTGCAGATGACCACGGTCACCGATGCCAACGTCTTCAATATCGCGGTGCGGGGAACCTTCGATGACGGTCAGGCCATCGTTAAAGCCATCTTCAACGACCTGGATTTCAAGAAAAAACATGCCCTGGGCGCGGTCAACTCCATCAATTGGGCCCGGATCGTGGCCCAAGTGGTCTATTACGTTTATGCCGCTCTGCGCCTCTCCGGCCCAACCGGTAAAGCGGTGGATTTTTCAGTGCCCACCGGTAATTTCGGCGACATCTTCGCCGGGCATGTCGCCCGTCTGATCGTTCCGGGACTGATCGGTCGGCTGATTCTGGCCACCAACGAGAACGACCTGCTCTCCCGCTTCGTCAACCGCGGTGAATATTCCCTGGGCCAGGTGGTGCATACCTCCAGTCCCTCCATGGATATCCAGGTGGCCAGCAATTTCGAGCGTTATCTTTATTATCTCTATGGCAAGGATCCCGCCCGGGTGCGCGAGGCCATGGCCGCTTTCGGAGCCAGCGGCCGCCTGGATTTCTCCAAGGCCGAACAGGAGCAGGTCCGGAGGGATTTCCTGGCCCAAAGCGTGACCGAGGAGGAAACCATGGCAACCATTGCCGGCTGTTACCGGCAGGGCTATCTCCTCGACCCGCATACAGCGGTAGGGGTACGAGCTGGTCTGGAGTTACGCCGGCCGGAGGTGGAGCTGGTCTGTCTGGCCACCGCCCACCCGGCCAAGTTCGGTGCCGCGGTAACCCGCGCCATCGGCCGGGAACCGGAATTGCCTCCGGCCCTGGCCGGTCTGGCCGGGCGTGAGAGCCGCTGCCAGGTGTTGCCGGCTGAGATCGGGGCCATCAAGGATTTCGTCGCGGCTCACGCCCTCTAGGTTGCGTGGGAGGGATTTGTTTCCAAAGTTGCATTAGCCGGTTCCGGAGGGTACTGTATGTACTTGCTTTCTTTCAGTTCGCCAGGATCGGTAGTGCAGATATCACCATGGAAGGTCACCAGTGATCAGCTCTGACGAGAAATTCAAATATCTCAGTTCCATGGATCTCTTCCAGCATTTCACTGAAGAGGAGCTTTATACCTTTTTTGCTGAGAACGTTGAGGAAATCCGGGTGGCGGCCGATGATTTCCTCTGTCATGAAGGCTCTCCCGGCGATGATATGTTCATCCTCCTGGAAGGGGAGTTGAAGATCAGCAAGCAGACCAAATTTATCACCTCCATCAAGCCGGTGGAATACATCGGCGAAATGGCCTTGATCGAGGCCAAGCCCCGCTCGGCCACG
The DNA here is from genome assembly GCA_963807225.1 of uncultured delta proteobacterium. Lineage (GTDB taxonomy): Bacteria > Desulfobacterota > Desulfobulbia > Desulfobulbales > JAGXFP01 > JAGVGT01. The sequence continues at coordinate 187,718 of CAWEAD010000008.1, forward strand.
GTGCAGGCGGTGACCGATTCAACTCTGCTCCGCATCACCCGGACCCAGTTCCAGAAATATTTCTCCCAGCGGCCCGACTCCTTGTTTTCGATGATGCGCACTCTGAGTAACCGCATCCGGCTTAATACCGAGATTATCGCTGCCGAGCTGGAGAAGGCCAATATCCTGATTCATGACATGAAAAACCAGATGTCCCCCTTTCTCTTTCTGGACATGCTGGAGAAAAAAATCTCCGACGAGTCGGAATTGCGGCTGATCAAGGTGATGCAGTCGGGCCGCGACAAGCTCACCGAGATGATGGCCGAAGCCCTGGCCAACGCCAAGCGGTTGCATCGGCCGCGCAAGGTCGAGGTCTGTTCCCTGGTTGAGCTCATGGAAGAGTTGAAGGAGTCTGAACTCAGGGTCCACCCGGATCTCAAGGATCGCAAGTTTCGTTTTTTCTATCGCCACAATTTACCCGAGGTCGAATTCTGCAGACTGGAAATCTACCGGGTGATGACCAATCTCCTCCTGAACGCGGCTCAGGCCAGCAAGGAACACGAACCGATCGACGTCGAGGTCAACTACGATACCGATACTGTTCAGGTTATGGTCAAGGACCGGGGAGAGGGGGTTGCCGAAAAAATTCGGGACGAAATCTTTGATTCCAACTTTACCACCAAGGAAGACGGTCACGGACTGGGACTGGCCTCCTGCCGCCAGATCATCGAAAAAACTCACGGCGGTAAACTGACCTTCTCCGACCGGCTCGAAGGCGGCACAATCTTCACTTTCACCCTGCCCAGAGGACAGGCTTCGCGCACCCTTAACTGAAATGGTTCATGATGCCTGACTCAGTAACAATGGCGTCAGCGACGGATAGTTTTCGCGCCCGGGTCGAGGAGGCGGTGGAATTTCTCCTGGCTCGCCTGCCTCGCTTGCCGGAAATCTGCCTGATCCTCGGCACCGGTCTGGGGGGGCTGGCCGATCGGGTTGACTCCCCCTGGACAATGCCTTACGGAGAGATTCCTAATTTCCCGCTCAGCACCACGACCGGCCATGCCGGCCGTCTGGTCTGCGGCGAACTGAACGGCCGCCGGGTCGCCCTGTTGCAAGGAAGGCACCACTATTACGAGGGCTATTCAGCTCGGGAGACCACCATGCCGCTCCGGGTTTTAACCAGGCTGGGCTGCACGACGCTGATTGTGGTCAATGCCGGTGGCGGCCTGAACCCGGACTTTCGACCCGGCACCCTGATGCTGCTTCGCGACCACCTCAACTTCATCCCCGACAATCCCTTGCGCGGTCCCAATGTCGAGGAATGGGGGGCGCGTTTCCCGGACCTTTCCCGGCCCTACGATCACCAGCTGATCGAACTCGCTCTGGAGCAGGCCCGGGAATTGAAAATGGACGATGTGGCGGTCGGGGTATACGCGGCCGTGCCCGGTCCCAGCCTGGAGACTCCGGCTGAAACCCGCTTCCTGCGTCGGAGCGGTGCCGACGCGGTTGGTATGTCCACTGTGCCGGAGGTGCTGGTTGCCCGTCACGCCGGTCTAAGGGTTCTGGCTCTATCAGTGATCGCCAACGTCAACGATCCCGAGAATTTCCAGCCCATCCTGATCGAGGAGGTATTGGCTGCGATGGCTGAGGCGGCAACCGACCTGGAACGGCTCCTGCTGGCCGTGTTGCCCGGGCTATGAGCCCACGCCTGACTTAAATCCCCGGCTTTGTCACCCTGTGGTAAATTTCATACCTTGCCGAACCGGCGTCTCGAACTTACTACTATCAGTGTGCTCCACAGGCGGCTCACGAAGTTCTTGGCTTTCCCTAATTTTTCAGGTAAACCAATAGCATAGAGAGTAATTCAACCTGAAAGTCGGAGAAGGTCAATGTTCGGATTGGGAATGCCTGAATTATTAGTGATTCTGGTGATTATCGTGATCATCTTCGGGGCCGGCAAGCTCCCGGAGATCGGCGCCGGTATCGGCAAGGGCATAAAAAACTTCAAGGAAGCCACCAAAGCCGAAGAGAACAAGGACAAGCTGGAAGACAAAAAGGATGACAACTCTGATAAGAGTTGATCTGGCAGTGTAATTTTACGAGCGGTGAAACTATGTTTGGTCTGGGAACTCCCGAGTTGATGGTGATTTTGGGTATCGCCTTCCTGGTTTTCGGCGGCAAGAAGCTGCCGGAACTTGGTGCCGGTCTCGGCAAGGGCATTAGCTCCTTCAAAAAAGGGCTGCGCGAGGTCGAGGAAAGTGTCCCCGGAGTCAAGGAAGCGGCCGAGGTTAAAAAGGAAATCAATCAGATCAAGGATCTGGGCAAGAACGTAATCGGCTGAGCCGGGATATTTTAGTACGGATTTGATTCTTGCGGGTGAGTGAAACTTACTCGGCAAGATTGGTTTGAGTGAAAAAGGGGGAGCGGAGATGATCCGGTTCCCCTTTTTTGTTCAGAACTCCTCGATCCGGCTGCGAAACCAGCGCAGAAGCTTGTCTTTTACCCGTTTCATGTCCAGGTGGTAGATCTCCCAGGGGAAGAGCAGTTCGGCCACCCCGGAGTCGAAAATCCTTTTCACCTCGTATTCGTCGTGGGCCACGTCGCGCTGGTACATGTAATTCAGGTAGCTCTCGTTGGTGTGGACGATGAACTCGACCCGCATGCCGCCCATCCGGGCAAAGAACTTGAACATCGGTGTACTGGCCGAGCTGCCCGGGCTGGTGTTGAGGTGTTGACCGCCACCCAGTGAATCGCTTACCTCCTCAAGGGTCATGAAGGAATCGGCCTTGATGGCGCACTGGGTCAGGTACTTCTGAAAAATCTTGACCTCGGCCACCGAATCGACCACCCCCATCAAACCCAGTTCATCATCCACCGCCACCGCCGGGTTTTCCTCACCCTTGCGCAGCAGCTTCAAGACCTTGGCCTCGGGCGGTTTTTTGCGGATGCTCACGTAGATCGGGATGTTCCGTTCGTTTACCGTAAAGCGGCGGCGCTTGAGCAGGGTGAGTTTGCGGCCCGGGGCCGCCTCCACCTTTTCCGCCTCGGCCGGACTCAGCACCGTCACCTCGCGGCACCTGAAGTCATCAGGATCGTGTTCGCTGAGCAGATAGACATGGTCGAGCTGGCCGATCAGGTTATTGCCACTCCAGACATAATCGTTGAGAAAATTCAAGAAGTTGGCGAACTTGGCCTCGATCTCGGTCTCGCGTTCACGCTGGTCGATGGAGGCCGCCAGCTGCATGAGCAGGAGCTTGCGTTTGGCCTCGAAACGGGCCTTCTTGTGGTAACGCTTGTTGTAAGTGATCAGCAGCAGTTCAACCGGGTTGCTGGCGATGTCGATCTCGTTGGTGATCTCTATGTGCGAGGCATAGTTGGCCAGTACCTTGTTGCGCAGGTAGCGGATCACCCCGTCTGCGGTGCGGGAATAGCTATCTACCCGTGAGATGATCTCCCGCTCGTTGCCTTCCAGGCCGAACATGTTGCCCAGCAGTTTATAGGCGCGCAGACCGGTCGTCTGCTGCCGGGTTCTGTCGTGCAAGAGGGACTGCAGGCCGGACCAGGAATTGACGTCGAGAAATTCGAAGATCTGGTTGCGGATTACCCGGTATTTAGTCAGCGAACCGGCTTCCTTGAACATCTCGGTCAAGTCCCGGTTGGCGCTGGTGAAGATGGCGCCGTCCGGAGGACGATCGGTAATGGCGAAGGGGCCGTCCTGACGAAGCAGGGTGTAAAGATTGTCTTTGCGGATAGCGGTCATTTTCCCTGATTCCAGGTCTGGGTTGACAATTCCGTGATAAACCGGATGGTTGCGGTATTATTTTCCAGCCGGCGCGGTTCAAGCATTTTCGGTCAACCGCAGGAAATTAGCAAACAAAAGTTCGAACTCGACCTCGCTCTTATTTCGCTTTCGTTTTGCCTCGGCCAGGATAGCGACATGTTCGGCCGGGGTCAGGCCGAGCCTGGCCAGCCAGTCTGCGTCATGTTTCAGCCAAACCATGACATCGGCCGGGTCGGCGGCGTGGTTGTCGAACTGCACACCCAGGATATGGGGGCGGTTGATCACCGAAATCGCCTCGATGGCGCATTCCTTCGAAGTGGCCAATACTTCGAGATGGCGGGGCAACGGTTCCAGAACCGCCTGGGCGTGCCACTTGAAGAGGGTCAGGCCGTCGGGTAAACCCCGGAGGGCCGGATGGGCATGGCCCTGATGGGTCAGATAACCGGTGGTGAAACCGACGCTGAACCGGTGGTTCCGACCGACCGTCGCCCCCAGGGCCTCGGCCAAGAGCTGATGGCCCAGACAGATACCCAGATAGGGCCGATTGTCGGCCAGAGAGCGGCGGATGGCGATCTTTTCCCGGGCCAGGAAAGGGTATTGGGCTTCCTCGTCGACATTGGGGCCGCCACCCAGAACCAGCATCGCGTCATAAGGATCCGGGTCGGGGATCAGTTCTTCCCAGACTTTGATCACCTCCAGGCTCACCCGGTGTTTCTCTGCCGCCTTCAGCAGGAGCACTCCCGGTCCTTCCCAGGGCGTGTGTTGAAAAACCAGAAATTTTTTGCCCATCTCGCTTCATCCTCCTTCGGTTCTTGCCGTTTTAGCCGATTGTCGAGCGTTCCTCTGCGGGAGTCGAAAAACCGGGGGTTGGGCCGGCCGGTTGCGGAGGTAAATCGGTCAGCTATTGAGATGAATATCAAAGTGCATGCCAACCCGGACAGGGATGCGGTATTTCTTTGCTATCGGTTTGATTTACTTGGATAAATATGAGGTGAAGAATGCGGGTCAAGGCAGGCGGTTGATCTGGCATTTGGTGCAAAAAGGAAATAATCAGGCGGGAATTCACATTTTTGTAAACTTGGTGGCCGCGAGAAAGCCGTTTTACCGCCGGCTTTCTCGCGTGCGTTTACGGTTATTTGTCAGTCCGCGCTTCAGCGAGTGAAGATCCGGTTAAAAAAGTCGAGCATCTCCCGCCAGGATTCCTTGTCGGCTTTTTTCTGGTAAGCCAGAGGCAGGTTGAATTTTTTGCCCAGTTCGTCAGCGGCCGGGTTGGTGAAGCTGTGCATGGCACCCGGCAGGGAGTGGAAAGAGAAGTCGGCCTCGGCGTTGATCATCTCCTCAATGAAGGACTGAATGGTTTTCAGGGGGGTAAACTTATCGGCGGCTCCGTTGAAGACCAGGATCTCAGCTTTGATCGCGCCGGGTTTAGCCGGCTCGGCACTCCCTAGTTCCCCGTGGAAACTTACCACCCCTTGAAGGTCGATGGACTCCCGGGCCATCTGCAGAACTACTCCGCCACCGAAACAATAACCGATGGCGGCCAGCCGCTCCGGATCAGTAAAGGGGTTGTCCTTCAGTACCTTAAGGCCGGCCATAAATCTCTTCCGGGCCATGGGTAGATTGTTGCGAACTTCAGCCGCGAACTTGCCGGCCTCGTCGGGATGGGTGGCCTGTCGACCTTCACCGTACATGTCGACGGCCAGGGCCACATAGCCGGCTTTGGCCAGCATCTCAGCCCTTTTGCGGGCGTAGTCGTTCAGCCCCCACCATTCATGGACCACAACCACCCCCGGTCGCTTGACGGAGATAGAGTCGTCATAAGCGATATATCCTTTAAGTTCCACGTTGTCGGCCCGGTAAGAAATTTCCTTGCCGACTACAGCTGCCTGGGCCTGACTTAAACCAACCAGCAGTGTAACCATGCTCAATAATAAAATCTTTTTGATCATCTCGCCCTCCGCTCATTTGGTGTTTATTTCCGGCAACAGCTCACCGGTATACCTCAATAATTCAAACTGATGTTTCATTCTAGCGAAACGAAGGCGGAGGATGCCAATGAAAAGGTTGCGGATTGCCGAGCGGTTCTGATTGACAGTGGACCGGGTTTTCACCCTACTATTATATTATGGCTGGAATGGAGGCGGATACTTTTTCGCCCTCGGCATGGTCCGCATGATTGATGAGGTAATTAATGCTGTTCAGGGTATTTCCCAAAAATGATCTGGAAACACTTTTTAACCTGCTGAGTGACCAACGGATCGTTGGTCCGGTGTTTCGCGGGGTGGACCGGCGCGGGCGCCCACTGCATGATTTTCAAAAGGTCAACGACTTCGCCGATCTCACCCTGGATTATCCCACCACGGTCTACTCCCCGAAGAGCTGGTTCCTGCCCTGCACCGAGGAACTGGCCGCTTTCCGGGCTGAGGGGGCGGGCTGGCGAAAGTCGGTCGATATTGCTCCTGGTCCGCCCACGGTCTACTTCGGTCTGCACGCTTGCGACATCAACGCCTTGGAAAAACTCGACAAAGTCCTGCTCGGCGGCGAACATCCTATGCCTTTCTATGCCGCAAAGAGGCGCAACGGTTTTATCATCGGGGTTTCATGTCTGCCCGGTCCGCAATGTTTTTGCCGCTCCATGGGCACCGATCAGGCCCGGCAGGGATTTGATCTCTTCCTGACCGACCTGGGTGACCGTTATTTCGCCGAGGTGCTCTCCGCCGAGGCCTTCGAACTCCTGCGGCAACTGCCGACGACGGAGCCGAGCGCGGCCGAGCATCGGCTCTATCTTCAAGGGGTGCGAAAGCGGGAAGAGAGTTTTTCCTGCACTGTCGACACCACCGATCTTACCAAGATTCTCGATCTTGAATTCCAGGCCGAAGTCTGGCGCGAGTGGGGCGCCAAATGTTTTTCCTGCGGCACCTGCGCCAACGTCTGTCCCACCTGCTACTGTTACGGGGTGACGGAAACGGTGGACCTCGATCTCCAGGGTGCCCGAAAAATCCGGCAACTCTATTCCTGCAATCTCATCGACTTTGCCGAGGTGGCCGGTGGCCACAACTTTCGGCCAGAAGCGCATACCAGATTGAAATATCGCTACTATCACAAGCATCGAGGTTTTGTCGAGGCCTATGAGGAAGCTCTCTGCGTAGGCTGCGGTCGCTGTGGTGAGGCCTGCCTGGCCGGAATCACCGTGCCGGAAGTGATTGCCAGTGTAAGGCAGGAGGGCAATCGTGGCTAGGCCGGATCGTTGTGGATGCGTCAGAGATGAGGGTAACGAGGCCGCCCGGTGGGAAAATTACCACCAGGCCGAGATCACTAATGTCTACCCGCTGACCGCCGGTGAAAAACTCTACCAGATCCAGATTGTCGAGCCCCAAGCCCGGCAGGACTTTGTCTTTCAAGCCGGACAGTTCGTCATGCTTGAATTGCCCGGGATTGGAGAAGCGCCTTTTTCCATTTCCTCATCGCCCATCCGGCGGGGCGACCTGGAGCTCTGCATCCGGGCGGTGGGCAATCTTACCGGCTTTCTCGACCGGGTCGGCCGCGGCACCCGGGTGGGGATCAGCGGGCCATACGGTTCGAACTTTCCGGTGGAGCAGATGGTTGGGAGCGATGTTGTTTTCGTTGCCGGCGGACTTGGCATCGTACCGTTGCGCTCGCCGCTGGCGGTGGTTCTGGAGAACCGCAGCCGCTACGGCCGGGTGGACCTGGTTTACGGGGCCAAGACCCCGGCCGAGCTGCTCTTTACCTACCAGTACCAGGGATGGCAGCAGTTCGACGTCAACCTGGGGATCATCGTCGATCGACCCGACCCGGAGTGGTCGGGGCCGGTGGGGCTGATCACGGCACAATTAGCTGAGCAGCTGGGCGAGCGTTCGCTTGCTCGCGACACCTTTGCAGTGGTCTGCGGACCGCCGGTGATGTTCAAATATGTCTGCGACCTGCTGATCAAGGCCGGGTTGCCGATGCAGCGGATTTTCGTCTCACTGGAACGCCGCATGCACTGCGGGCGCGGTAAGTGCTGCCGATGCAACATCGGTTCAACTTATACCTGCCTGCACGGGCCGGTATTTGACTATTGGACGGTGATGAATTTGAAAGAGGCTATTTGAGATGACCACGGTACGCAAATATCTGGGGGTGGCGGTGCCGCCGCCCCGGGTGGCCTTTTTCGCGCTGACCTCCTGCGAGGGTTGCCAGCTGCAGCTGCTTAATGACGAGGAGCGGCTCCTGGATTTCCTGGCCCTGGTCGAGCCGGTCAACTTTCGGGAGGCGATGGACGAACGCTCGGAAGACTATGAGATCGCCTTTGTCGAGGGTTGCGTGACCAGGGAGGACGAGGTTGCGCGGCTGCAGCACATTCGGGAACGGGCTCGGGTTTTGGTGGCCTTCGGCTCCTGCGCCTGCTTCGGTGGGGTCAACCAGTTGAAAAACCGCTTTCGCGACCCGGACTGGGCGCGCCGGCAGGTTTATGGCGATTTCCCGATCGCTACAAGTCCGGCCCGTTCTCTGGAACAAGTGGTTTCGATTGATCTGCGGATTTATGGCTGCCCGGTCCGCAAGGAAGAGGTTGAGCGGTTGGTCACCGATCTGGTTCTCGGCAAAACGCCGGCCGTTCCCAAATATCCGGTGTGCATGGAGTGCAAGGCCCATCGCAACCTCTGCCTCTTCGAGCTCGGTGAGATCTGTCTGGGACCGGTAACCCGCGGGGGGTGCGAGGCTTGGTGCCCCTCCAATCGCATGGGTTGCTGGGGTTGTCGGGGTCCGTCCGAACCGGCCAACCTGGCGGAACTGGCCGAAGTGGCCAAGCGCTTCGGGGTGAATGAAGAGAGTCTGCTCGACCGGCTTGAATGTTTCGGGGGGTTCGCCGAGGCGGCGGCCAAATTGCGGCAAAATCTCCATGATCCGGGCGCCGACAGAACCGGAGGGCAGTCATGAGCACCATACGCAAGGTGGAGATCAATCACCTGACCAGGGTGGAGGGGCACGGTAACATCAACATCCGCATCCGGGACGGCAAACTGATCGAAGCGCGCTGGGAGGTGGTAGAAACCCCGCGTTTCTTCGAAGCAATGCTGGTTGGTAAACTCTGGGAGAACGCGCCGTGGATCTGCGGCCGGATCTGTGGGATCTGTTCAATCGGTCATACCCTTGCCGCCATCCGGGCGGTGGAGCGGGGCTTTGGAGTGGAGGTTGCGCCGGAGGCGGCAAAGTTGCGGCTGGTGTTGAAGCATATGGAGACCTTGCAAAGCCATATCTTGCATCTGTGCTTTCTGGTGGTTCCCGATTTTCTCGGGACCGGCAGTGTCCTGCCACTGATCGCCAGTCACCCGGAGACCATCAAAAGGGCGGCCCGTCTGAAGAATCTGGCCAATCGCGCCTGCGATCTGATCGGCGGTCGGCGGCTGCATCCCACCCGGACAGTGGTGGGCGGCTTCACCATGTATCCGGAAAAGCCACAGCTGGTGGATTTGCGTCGGGAAATGGCCGAGGCCCTGCCGGAACTGACCATCCTGGCCGACCTTTTCGCCACCTTTACTATTCCCGAGTTCAAACGGGAGACCGAGTTCGTCTCGCTGAAGGGCGAGGGACGCTACCCTTTTCTGGGCGGCCGTCTGATTTCCAGCGACGGGGTGGAGAAGGGCGAGGGCGATTATCGGGCCATGACCAACGAGTACTGCGTGGAACAATCAACTTCCAAATGGAGCCGGTTGTCACGGCCCTCCTTCGCGGTGGGCGCTCTGGCCCGGTTCAACAACAACTTCTCCCTGCTCGCCCCGGGCGCGCGGGCGGTGGCCGATGCCTTCGGCCTGGCCCCGGTCAATCACAACCCTTTTATGAACAACTTCGCCCAGATGGTGGAGTGCGTGCAGGTGGTGGAGGATTCGCTGGTTTTGCTGGAGGAACTGCTCGACTCGCCGTGGTCCGAACCTCGGCAGACGGTGGTGCCCAAGGCTGGGCGCGGAGTGGCGGCGGTGGAGGTGCCCCGTGGCATCCTCTATCACAGTTATGAATTTGACGAGAAAGGGCGAATAACCAAGGCAGATTGCGTCATTCCCACCAGCCAGAATCACGCCAACATCCAGCACGATCTGGTTGCGCTGGCGGCCGAACTGGCCGGGGCGGGGCGGGGCGATGCCGAGATTGAACGGTTGGCCGGAATGCTGGTGCGGGCTTACGATCCCTGCATATCCTGTTCGGTGCACTGAGAAGCGGGTCTGAACCATCCGGCGCGATTCGCAGGATTAATGAGTCTTACGCGGATTGATGCCATGCCTTCCGAGATAAGCACCGCAATACCCCAGCTCACCTGATTGTTCAGCCTCCGAGCAGTTCAAGAATATTCTGTCGATTAACCGCTTCAGCAGCGAAACCTCGTCGACCTTGATGAGATTGTCGGCCAGCTGCGCCTTCCAGAAGATGATCGGGTGGCGTGACCGCTATTTGTTTTCTGGGTCATCGGATGAAACTTAAAACAGCAGTTAGTACCGCCGTTATTAAATAAACGGTTGGGCCGCTGTCCAAGCCGGTGGTTGATCGCAAGATAAGCCGAGTTTCATGACCTGTAGATAACGTCCGCCGATTTGCGGGCAGCAAAATTTCTGGGGAGACCGGCGGTTCCGGAGATGCCCTCCCCCGACAAAGGGGCGCCACCTTCAGGGATTCCCTGGGGGTGAATAAGAGACCAGCTCGGCTACGATACTGCCGAGGGCTACCTTGCTTTCCGCTTTGATCAGCAAATGGTTGCTGTCGGCGCTCAGCCAGACCAGCAACCTGGCATCTTTGCTTTTTTCAAAAACTCCCCGCACCTCTTGCATGTCCGGCTCCACGAGAAAGGTATCGTAATTTCCGGCCGGGACCGAAATTTTTTGCCGGGCCAGTACCGTGGCCTTTCCCTGCACCAGTTTCTTGCCATCGCTCACCGGTCTGACCACGACATCTCCCACCTGGAAATCAAGTCGGCGAAAAAAGAAGTAGGCCGCCAGGGGGTCGAAGGTACCCGGGTCTAGTGCTACCGTGTTAACTCTTTCCTTCCGGTTTTGATAATATCCCTTTCCGGTTCGCCAGTCGAAAAGAACCGTTATATCCCTTTTGTTCTTGCCCTGTTGAACCTTGGTGTAGAGCAGGCTGTGGGTCATGGCCGCATCGGTGTAAGAATCCAACCGATCCCGAACCTTGTGGAAAACATCGAAAAACGGCAGGGTGCTGGCAGTGAGGGAGAAATGGCCGGCCTTTTCGCCGTTCTGCATGGTCGGTTGTTCAATGGCGATCTCCACCATCCCGGCCACCACGAAACTCCAACGTACCCGATAGACGGCGACTTCCCGGCCTTGGGCCGGCGGCGCGGCCGGGGTCGTAATCGCGGCGAGAATAATAATTCCCGCAACGACCAGGGTTATGATTGGTCTTCTCATCGAATTACTGTTTATTTCTTGCATCCTTCTTGAGCAAGTCTCTCTGCAATCTAGCATCAATTATCCAGGTGCCACCTAGAATGTTAAGCTTGACGATTAGCCGTGGCAAGGCAAGTTCGATCCAGGCAAGTTTGCGGTTGACAGTCATTGACACAATCGATAATAAGCCTCATCTTGGTCAAACCAAGAGGGACTTTCACCACAACCACCCACCAATCCGCAATTTAGCGAAAAAAGATGAGGTATATAGCCGGGCGGCTTCATCGTGATCGCTTCCACCTTGGTCAAGTTGCCGGATTCATGACATGCTGAGACTGACAGAACTAAAACTCCCCCTCGACCACGACGAAGGTGACCTGCGGGCGGCCATCCTCAAGCGGCTTGGCCTCCCGGCCGAAGACCTCATCGGCTACAAGATTTTCCGGCGCGGCGTCGATGCGAGAAAATCGCACGCCATCGTCTTTATTTACACCCTTGAACTCGAGGTGGCGCAGGAGGATGCCCTCCTGGCGCGTTTCGGTGATGACCAGCACCTGAGGCCCGCCCCCGACACCACCTACCATTATGTCGCCCGGGCTCCCAAAGAAGGACTTCCCCTGCGTCCGGTCATCATCGGTATGGGACCGTCCGGCCTCTTTGCCGGCCTGATTCTGGCCCAGTCCGGATTCCGCCCGCTGATCCTGGAGCGGGGCAAGGCCGTGCGGGAACGCACCAAGGATACCTTCGATCTGTGGCGCAAGGGCATTCTCAATCCGGAATCAAATGTTCAGTTCGGCGAGGGTGGGGCCGGGACCTTTTCCGACGGCAAGTTGCATACCCAGATCAAGGACCCCAAACATTACGGACGCAAAGTACTGGAAGAGTTCGTCAAGGCCGGGGCTCCACCGGAAATACTTTATGTCAGCAAGCCCCATATCGGCACCTACCGCCTGGTTTCCATGGTGGAAAAGATGCGGGCCGAAATCCTGGGCGCTGGGCGGTGAGATTCGCTTCCAGAGCCGGGTGGACGATATCGAGGTCGAAAACGGCCGGATCCGGGGGGTGGTGCTGGCTGGTGGCGAGCGTATCGCCACCGACCATCTGATCCTCGCCATCGGCCACAGCGCCCGCGATACCTTCGAGATGCTGCACCGGCGTGGTATCTCCCTGGAAGCGAAACCATTTTCCATCGGCTTTCGCATCGAGCACCCCCAGTCGCTCATCGACCGGGGCCGGCATGGAAAAAACGGGGCCAACCCGCTGCTCGGCGCCGCCGACTACAAGTTGGTCCATCACGCCAGCAATGGAAGGTCGGTGTATAGCTTCTGCATGTGTCCGGGGGGCACCGTGGTTGCCGCAACCTCGGAGCCGGGCCGGGTGGTGACCAACGGCATGAGTCAGTATTCGCGCAAGGAGCGCAATGCCAACAGTGGCATCGTGGTGGGTATTGATCCGACTGACTACCCGGGTGGCCCGCTGGCCGGCATGGAATTTCAACGTTTTTGGGAATCTCGGGCCTTTGAATTGGGCGGCGGCAATTTTCAGGCCCCGGCGCAGTTGGTCGGCGATTTCCTGGCCGGCCGGCCTTCCACCATTCTGGGCTCGGTCAAACCCTCCTATACCCCGGGGATTCACCTGGGTGATCTCAGTACCGCCTTGCCGGACTATGCCATCGTTGCCATCCGCGAGGCTTTGCCCGCCTTCGCCCAAAAAATAAAAGATTTCGATCTGCCCGATGCGGTGCTGACCGCGGTGGAATCTCGCACCTCCTCGCCGCTTCGCATCACCCGCCACGACTCCGACCTGCAGAGCATTAACACCGGAGGGCTCTACCCTACCGGCGAAGGCGCCGGTTATGCGGGCGGGATCCTCTCCTCGGCTGTGGACGGAATCAAGGTTGCCGAAGCGGTGGCCTTAAGCCTGCTGGCCGGTGCGGCTTCCGGTGAGCGGGTTTAGCCGCTAGCCATGGTCAGTCTCGACTTGCAGACGCCAACCCTTGAGTCGCCAGCCGAACCGGCCAACGATTTCTACCTGATTTTTCCGCCCATGGCCGATCCGACCCAGGCCTATGTGGGGCTGCCCGTCCTCAAGGGCTATCTGCGCCGGCGCAACATCGATATACGCCTGCGGGATTACAATATCGAGGGTCTCTACTTCCTCCTGGCCGCGAAAACCCGGCAGGAATGGCAGCATAGGCTACGCGAGCGCTTGCAGGTCTTGAACAACAGGAAGACCTTGAGTCTCTATGAGCAGATGGAGTACCACCGGCTGGCCGCAGCGTTGCCGCTCTGTCGCGATTTTTCCGATTGTCTCGCCGTCATGCAGGACCCGCACCGGTTCTATCATAAGAAAACCTATCTCCGGGCTCGGGACGGTTTTGAGGATCTTTTTCAAGTGCTGGAAGCAGTCTATTTCCCCTTCCGCTTCAGCTTCAACCGCGCCGACCACCTGGTGGCGCCCTGGGATTTCCAGCTGCTGGAACTATATCTGGCGGAGAGGCGCAGCCCCTTTGACCGGTTTTATCGGCAGCAACTGGATCAGCTCTCCGCTCCTGATTTTATCGGCCTCTCCCTTACCTTTGTCTCCCAGATCCCGGAAACCTTTTATCTCAGCCGCTTAATCAAGCAGCGGTTCCCGGACTGCTTCGTGATGCTGGGCGGCCCCTGTATCGATCAGATCATCAGGAACTGCGACCGGGAGACAGTCAGCCGGATTTTCGATTATGTCGATGCGGTGGGGTTGCAGGAAGGCGAAAAAACCCTGGAACAGCTGCTGCCGCTCTTGCAGGAGACTAGTCCCGGAGCAGAGCGCTTCGCCGCCATTCCAAACCTGATGATGAAGGGAGCGATGTCCGATACCCTGGTGCAAGGCCCCGGTGCGACCTTTGATCTGGGCGAGGCGGCCAGGCCCGACTACGGTGATCTGGATTTGGACCGCTATCTGGCGCCGGAGCGGCTTCTGCTCTATAGCCCGACCCGGGGCTGTTATTGGAACAAATGCTCTTTCTGCAGCTATGGCTTCAATCAGTCCGGCCGCCATGCCTATCGTGAGATCCCAGTAGCCCGGGCGGTTGCCGATCTGAAGGCTCTGCAGCAGGAATTCGGGGTCAGCAATTTCTATCTCTCCGCCGATGTCCTCTCCCCCGCCTATACCATGGCCCTGGCCCAGGGGATAATCGAGGCGAACCTTTCGATGCACTGGTCCACCGACCTGCGCATCGAAGCCGCCTATACCCCGGAACGGTGTCGCCTCCTTTACCAGGCGGGCCTCCGTAGTGTGGCCTTCGGCATTGAAAGCGGCTCCGACCGGGTTTTAAAGCTGATGAACAAAGGGATAAACACGGAACTGATCCGCCATATCAACCGGAATTTCCATCAGGCCGGGATCTCCACCAGTTGGATGACCTTCCTCAATCATCCCGGGGAAATGGGGCAGGAGGCGGCGGCGACCCTGGAGCTGATCGAACAAGAAAGCAGTCTGGTCGATCAATTTATCGCCGGCGAATTTAACCTGACGCCGGGTTCCCTCATCTCCTGCCATCCCGAGCAATATGGCATCACCGCGGTCTTCCACACCCAAGGTGATGTTTTCCGACTTTTCCCGCTGTTCCGCGGGAGGGAAGAGGCTGCTCCGGATGCTGAGCACGACACCTTGGACGGCCAGATCGATAATCTCTCCCAGCGTTACCACCTGGATCATTACCCTTGGGCCGGAGCTATTTCCACCCATCACTCCTTTCTCTACCTGCTCGACTCCAACCCCAGGGTTTTTGCCCAGCCTTGGCCGCGCCCCGACCGAAAAGTGCGCCCGCAAAGCGGCAATCTCCCCTTCAAGCTGAAATTTTCCCAGGCGGATTGTCGGCGACGCGAGCAGTCCTTTATGAACCGATATCTTCGCGAGGCCTTGCAACCGAGCCCAAACGGTCGGGCTCCTTTAAGTTTCGAACACTTCCAAAAAGCCCTGCTGAAAAGCTGAGCGGGCTCAGAGGTTGCGTCCCGTGTTCCCGCGTGGGACTTTGGTATCTGGTTTAACTTTCTGCTTTTTGCCTGGATCATATCCTCATGAAAACCTCGCAGCCATTATCCGGGAACATCTGGATGCCGTATGTGCCGAAGAGTTAGAGAAAAGTCCCTGTATCCGAGCCGATATCAGCTTCCTGTTCTACTGCCTCAGCGTTTGATTTGGTTACGCAATAGACCCGGATTACTGATTTTCAGCGGCATATACCCCTATCATGAAAATGAATTTTTATTGGTGTTGCGGATAAGTTAAAAATAAATTATGCAGAATCCTGTAAACCGGACTTTGCAGGTTAGAAGAGGCACAATGAAAAGTAAAGGTCTTGGTGCGCGCCTCCCTGAAGATAGAGATCGAGTTGAATGTTCTTCGCGAAATATCGACGAATATGGCTCGCGACTCAACTCAGCTGAATATTACTTGTTTCTCTGGAAATGTTAATGAATTAGCAGTATGAAACTAAGTTTGTTCTAGAAATGATGGGTTATTGGTATGATAAACAAGGGTTGCAATTGTGATTTGCCGAGAGATACATTGCATTGTAATAAATGCAATCATGTATTCTGTGGTTCATGCGAAGTAGTAATGAAACATATTAATTTTTCAGATATAAATAATGCTCCGAAAAAGTCGTGCCCGAATTGCTTTAGTACTGATCTGTATAGAAAAATGACGGTTAAGCAGAATAACGATTCTGCTGTGTCTTAGATTAGAAGAATCTGTAAATATTCTCTGGAATAATTAAAGCATTGCCTCGGTGGGCGCGGGTGCCGCTAAATAATTTCAAGCGGCGGTAGCCGGAGCTCTTCTGGCAGTGGAATTAAACCAATGGCCTGCATCGATTCGCTGCAGGCCATTGGTTTAATTAGGGTTGAAAATTTGTGGAGGGGTCTGTTATTTAAAGGCCTGCCCGGCAATCAGCGCCAGTTTGGCTGCTCGATCCAACTTTTTGAGCCGGTACTCGAAGCGGGCGGCGTTGGCGCGGTCGGGGAACTCTCGGCTGTACACCAAGGTCACCGGTCGACGGGTTCTGGTGTAGCGGGCACCGTCCCGGCCTTCGTTGTGTTCTCGCAAGCGGCGGGCGAGATCAGTGGTGATGCCGCAGTAGAGGCTGCCGTCTTTACAGCGCAGCAGATAGGCATACCAAGTGTCTGCCGGCATCGGTGGTTGCTTAGCCGATCTCGACCAGTTTGATTTCGAAATTCAGGTCTTGTCCGGCCAGCGGGGGGTTGGCGTCTAATGAGATGGTTTCGTCTCCGACGTCAACTACCTCGACCATGATAATCTCGCCATTGGGGCCGCCCATCTGCAGTTTCAGGCCTAGTTCCGGTTTAATATCCGGCGGGACCTGATCGCGGGGCACGGTGATGACCAGATCCTCGTTTCGGCGCCCGTAAGCCTTGTCCATCGGAATATTGACCTTCTTGCTCTCGCCCACAGTCATGCCCAGGACGGCCTCTTCGAAACCTGGAATCACCTGGCCGCCTCCCAGCTTGAAGCCGAGGGGGTCTCTGTCATTGGATGTGTCGAAGACACTGCCATCGTCGAGGGTGCCGGTGTAATGGATTTTTACGGTGTCGCCATTTTTGGCAGTAGTCATTTTTTTCTCCTCTTGTTGGTCCGTACGCTTCCTGTTTAGGAAGGGCGGATGTTGACCGGTTAAAATTTAACTAAAGTTCGAAATATAACACAGGTGTCCGGCAATTGATACCCGGGATGGGATTTTTGGGGGTTTTTCGCGCAGATTGAGGTTCGGAGCTGGAGCGTTATTCCGCGCCATCATGTCTAGAGGTAAAGAACTGGCATTCCAGGGCCATGGTGAAAACCCCGACTGCCTGACGGGTTTTCTGGTCTTCCTCCAGCGGCAAAAGCAATTCCGGTTCAATTTCGAAAAACAGCCACGGCCTCAGGAAATTCCGCCGGTAACGGCTGGCTATCCGGTAGGTGGTGATCAGATCCGGTCTGGTTAGTCCGTAGACGCCCAGATCAAGTGATAAGGCGCTCTTTGGGGTAAGTTGCCGGAAAAAACTGGTTTCCACCCCCCAGTGCAGACCGCTTTCGTTTTCCAGATAACTGGCGAAAAAGCTGAGCCGCCCGGTGATATTGGCCGGCAGCACTCTTTCCAGATCGAGGAGCGAGGTTTCACCGGAACCGTGCAAGGTGTTCCAGTAGGCGGTTTCCGACAGACGGACGACGTTGAGCTTGCCTAGATGCATCAGACGGATATAGCGAATTCTGATATAGCTCTCCATGGGCCAGCCCACGGTCAGTCCGCCGCCGAAATGAAAACGATCCCGCAAGGTTTTATAGATCATGTAACGCAAGCCCAGTGAGGTTTGTTCCTGGTCGTCCTCGGTTAGAAGACTGGAATCTAAGTTGTCCGGTCTGGGCTCCAAGTCATCGTATCGATTGCCGCCAAAGGCGATCAGGCGCAGGCGCCTGTTGACCCTGGGCAGAATCACGTTGGCATTGACTCGCACCGGGAACTTGAAGCCTTCGCCTTCGGTGAATCGGGCGGAGGTGCGCAAGCGGACATAGGTTGCGGGTGGATCATCGTCTTCTAATCGCCGATCGCCAAAAAAATTGTCGAACCAGAGGGTAGGACCCCGTAGTTTGTCTTCCAAATAAGTGTGATAGGTGTCGAGAAAACTCATGATCCGTCCGGAAGATCGGGGTTGTTCCGCCGAGGCGAAGCTTTCCTCACCCCGGGCCCTCGGGGCGCCGAAGGCGAGAATCAGCGTCAGGAAAAACAGGAAGGTTGCGGGTGCCAGCTTAAAGCGAGTAAATGAGAAGTTTCGCATTTTGTTTATTTAAACATCCCGGGGAGATTGTCACCGCTTTTTTTATGGGGCATCATGGGTTGTAGCCAATTCGGCGCCTCTCTCGGCGGTGATTGACTTTGCTCGAATAATCAAGCATCGTGCCGTGTTGAAGGAAGGCGGATGTTGCCGGCGGGGTTTCGGGCAATCTTAGCAGTAATTTGATCGAGGAGAGATTTGACATGGGCTGGTTCAAAAACATAAACCGCAAGTTTTTTGCCGGATTGCTGGCTGTGTTGCCTATTCTGGCGACGATATATCTGTTCTATTGGGGGGTTACCGCCATCGAAGGTGGGCTGGCGGCGATACTGGGGATCTTTCTGCCGGAAGGGGCCTATCGTCCCGGTCTCGGACTGGTGGCCGGGGTGGTGATCATCTTTCTGGTCGGGAATCTGGTCGAGACCTTTATGGTTCGTGATCTCCTGGCCAAGGTTGAAGAACTGATCCTGAAAATTCCTGTGGTCAAGATTGTCTACGGAGCCACTCGCGATCTGCTCTCTTTTATCTCGCGGGGCAAGGAACGTGGCGGTGGACAAACAGTCTGGGTTTCCCTGGGGGTGGGTGAGCTGGTGCTGCTGGGATTTGTAACCGGTGATGACTTGAGCGATTTTGGTGAAGATTTCCGTGAGATGATCACTGTGTATCTGCCTTTCAGCTACCAGATCGGTGGTTACACCGTGGTCGTTCCGCGCCGACGGGTGGTCCCGGCCGGGATTCCGTTCGAAAAAGCGATGCGTTTTGTTATGACCGCCGGAGTAATGGAAAGCAAGTCGCACCGGAGCCGAATGAAAACGGCGATGGAGAAGCCTTAATTCCTTCAGCCTAGTCTATTTCCCTTGAAAAACCGGGGCGTGGTGGGCAGTTCATGCAATCGGTGGTAAGATTGGTTGATCGTCATCACCAACCTAAGGAGCTGAAATGAAAATTACCTTCCATGGTGCGGCCCGGACCGTCACCGGTTCGCAGCATCTGCTCGAGGTCAACGGCAAAAGAATTCTGCTGGACTGCGGTCTCTTCCAAGGTAAGCGAAAAGAGGCCTTCGAGTTGAACCGCCATGGCTTCAGCGCCGGGGAAACTATCGATGCCCTGGTGCTGTCGCATGCCCATATCGATCATTCCGGTAATATTCCCTGTCTGGTCAAAAACGGTTTCCGGGGCGATATCGTTTCCACTTCGGCCACCCGCGATCTCTGCGCCGTGATGCTGATGGATTCGGCCTACCTCCAGGAAAAAGACGTGGAATACGTCAACCGGAGACGGGCCCGTAATGGCCAGAAGCCTTTCGAGCCGCTTTACACCAAGGATGATGTGGCGGTGGCCATGAACCAGTTCACCGGCATCAGCTATAACCGGCCCCATCAGCTTTTTCCCGGCGCCGTCGTCACCCTGATCGATGCCGGTCATATGCTGGGCAGCGCCCATGTGCTGCTGGATCTCGACGACCGGGAAAAGAATCGTAAGATCCGGCTGATTTTCAGCGGCGATATCGGCCGGCCCGGCATCCCGATCATCCGCGATCCGGTGGCGCCGGTGGAAGGGTGTGAGGTTCTGATCATGGAGTCAACCTACGGCAACCGTTTGCATCCTCCTTACCCGGAATCAGAAAAAGAGTTGCAGCGGATCGTCAACGAAACCATCGAACGGGGCGGTTCGCTTTTGATTCCCGCTTTTGCCGTAGGACGGACCCAGCAAATAGTCTATGCCTTGCACAAACTGGTGATCGACGGGGCCATCCCGGAGATGCCGATTTACGTGGACAGCCCCCTGGCCACCCGCACCACGGAGATCTTCCGCCTGCATCCTGAGGTCTATGATGCCGAGATCCGTGCCTTCATATACAACAACGGCCATGCCAACCCCTTCGGCTTCGATAATATGCATTATACCCAGTCGGTGGAGGAGTCTAAGGCCTTGAACGAGCTGAAAAAGCCAGCGGTGATCATCAGCGCCAGCGGTATGATGGAAGGCGGCCGGATCCTGCATCATTTGAAGAGCCGGATCGGCGACGCCCGCAATACCATTCTGGTTACCGGTTGGCAGGCCCCCAACACACTGGGCCGCAAGATTGTCGAGGGGGCCTCCGAGGTGAAGATCTTTGGCGAGGATTATCAGGTAGAGGCCCGAGTCGAAGTGATGACCGGCTTCAGCGGCCATGCCGACCGCGAGGGACTGCTGGCCTGGGCTGGGGCCATGCGCAATAAACCTTCTCGCACCTTTGTGGTGCATGGTGAAGAGGAGGTGGCCCTGGAGTTTGCCGGCACCCTAGAGCATCAACTGGGTTTCGCCGAGGTGCGGGTGCCGGCCCTCCACGAAAGCGTGGAAATCTAAGCGGATTCGGGAGGAATAGCGATGTTCAAGCTCTGGCAACCGCAAGCGGACAAGGCAGGGTTGCCGCCCGGCACCGCCATTCATATTGGCGAGATCAAAACCGACAAAGTCCGGATCAGCGTCATCGACTACAACCAGGAACAGGTGGAGAGTCGGACGGTTGAAGAAGTCGGAGAGTGCCGGCTGCTGGCCGGTCGCCGGGAGACGGTGACCTGGATCAACGTCAACGGTCTGCATCAGGTTGATATCCTGGAGAAGGTCGGGCAGTGCTTCCAGCTCCACTCTCTGACCATCGAGGACATTCTCAACACCAACCAGCGGCCAAAGTTGGACATCTTTGACGACTATATCTATCTGGTCGTCCGTATGCCCTGGCTCGATCAGGAACAGGGCGGAATCGGTTTCGAGCAGGTTAGTTTCATCGTCTCCGGCACCCAGCTCATCACTTTCCAGGAAAGAGAAGGGGATACCTTCGATGCGGTGCGCAACAGGATCACCAAGGGCATGGGGCGGATCAGGAAAATGGGCACCGACTATCTTCTCTATGCTCTGGTCGATTCGGTGGTCGATAACTACTTCATCCAACTGGAAAGGATCGGCGAGGAGATTGAGGACCTGGAGCTGGAACTGGTTGAGAGCCCCGGGCCGACCACCATGCGGAAAATTAACTACCTGAAGCGGGAGATGGTCATGATGCGCAAGTCGGTCTGGCCCCTGCGCGAGGTGATCAGCGGTCTGCAACGAGAGGATGTGCCCTTCATCGGCGAGTCCATCCGCTTCTTCCTGAAGGACCTCTATGATCATACTATCCAGGTGATCGATACGGTGGAGACCTTTCGCGACGTGATCTCGGGGATGCTCGACATCTACCTCTCCTCGATCAGCAACCGGATGAACGAGATCATGAAGGTGTTGACCATCTTCGCGGCCCTGTTCATCCCCTTGACCTTTATCGCCGGTCTCTACGGCATGAATTTCAATCCGGCGGCCAGCCCCTACAATATGCCGGAACTAAGCTGGTATTACGGCTACCCGATGGCCTTGGGGATGATGGTGGCGGTGGCCGTCGGCATGCTGTATTTCTTCAAGCGCAAGGGGTGGTTTTAGAGAGCGTTAACTGAACGTGGTTATTCTCTGCAGGGCCGGTTCCGCCACTGCCAGCGACTGACATAAGACCAGTCCGCGCTAACCAGATTTGGAGGCCTGACATGATGAAAGTGAAAATGATCCTGGGCTTGATCCTGGTGATCCTGGTGGTCCTGTTTACCCTGCAGAACACTGAGGTGGTGGCGCTCCGCTTCCTCTGGTGGGAGTTCGCCATGTCAAGGATCTTGATGTTTCTCCTGGTCTTTGCGGTCGGGCTGCTGACCGGTTTCCTGCTCGGCTCCCATTTCCGCTCGCATCCGCCTGTTTCGCCGAGGCCGCCGGACACTCCGGACGCCTGATTCCAATTACTTCTTAGCACGGCGAGCCTTTATTTTTTCAGATTGAACAGATCCCTTAAAAGGTTGAGTCCCCCATAGACGACCATTCGGTCGCCGGCCAGGATTTCTTCGGTGGCCTTGGGGACCGGCAGCCATTTCCCTTCCCGTTCAATGCCCAGAACCAACAAGCCCTTGGCGGTCAGACGGCAGCCTGCCAGGGTCTTGCCGACTAATTCCGATTCGACGCCAATCGGCGCCTTAACCAATCCGTAACCTTCGATAAGGTGCAGGAGTTCTTCCGCCGGCGCCTCTTCGAAGGCGGGCGATTTGATCAGCCGGGCCTCGATAAACCTTTCCCAGAGACCGATGATCTTCTGCCCGGTCATGAGCTTATAAATCAGGAACAGACCAAGCAACAGCAAGCCACCGTTGAGCAGGGCGCCGGAACCGGTGCTGAAGATCATCGACGAGGTGGTGGTGACGATCACCGTCACCACCCCGGCGTTACCCAGAATCATCAGCCAGATGATGATCTTGCGCCTGGTCGGGTGATTGATCACCGCTTCCGATTCCCGGGTCGTGAAGCCGGTGCCACTGAAAGCCGAAAGGGCCTGGAAGCGGGCGCGGTTCTCGTCCAGTCCGGTAAGCATCAGACCGATGGCGGCAGCCCGAACCACCAGAAATGAAACCAGGACGGTGACCAGAGTGGGAATGATAAAATAGATACCGTTAATGGCACACCTCCGTTTTCGGTTATGGGGGCAATTTCCAGCCTTTCCCGATTCTAACTGAATTTGGCAGGGATTTCATCGATTCCCGAGGGCTGACAGCAATGCCGGACCGTGTGCCGATCGCTGGCGCTCAGCATGAGAAACTTCTGGCGAAGATCAAGCCGGTTTTGCTTCTAAGCATTTCTTATCTCCTTGTTTTAAGTCGATAAAAAATATACCTACGGAAAATTTTTTTGTTGCAATCGGACTGACGGCTATTTATCATGGGGTGAAAGTGGAGCAAAAGGGTTTCTTTGTGGAATATATGCCCTGAGTAGGGTGGGAGATTGGCGGGAATGGAACAATGCCTTTTCATCGGCACGCATAGTGCGGTACTGGACGAGAAGTCCAGGCTGGTGATGCCGGCAGGCTTCCGAAAGGACAATTCCGAGGCGGTGTTGAACGGCGATTTTTATATCACTTCACACCAAGAGGGTTTTCTTATTGTGCGTCCTGGGGTGGTCTGGGATGGTTATCTCCGTTCGATCGAGGCTGCCGTGGAGTTGGATGGGGTTCAGAAGCGCAAGTTCATCCGGCTGCTCTGTAATAATTCGGTCAAAATCAGGCTGGACAGCCAGTTCAGGGCGGTTCTCAGTCAGCCACTGCGCCGCAAACTGGCCTTCGATGACGAGGAACCGCGGCAGAAAGTGGTGGTGGTCGGTTGCGGTGATTTCCTGGAGGTTTGGCCGGAGAACCGTTACCGCGGCGAGGAAGATTCGACCCGTGAGCTGTCCGGCTTTATCAACGGCTTTGACGGCAGATGAAGGCTGATACTCGGGGAACAGTGAGATGCTGACCAGACATACCAATATCACCACGGTCAACGTCGGTTCCGCCAATACCACGGCGGTGATCGCCGAGGTCGATAACGAAGGGCGGGCCGGCTTGCTGGGCTACGGGCAATGTGCCAGCGCCGGTTTGAGTGACGACTTGATCACCGATATCCGGGAACTGGGCAGGGCTATCGCGGAATGTGTCGGCCAGGCGGAAGAGATGGCGAAACAAAGCAGCGGACCTCTGATTCTGGCCATCGGCGGCGAACATGTTCGGATCTTGAACAGTCGGGACGGCATTGCCCTTAATCCGGGCGACGATGAACACCGCTCACGGAATATTACCCGGCAGGATATCAAAAAGGTTCTGGAAAAAGCCGGAAAGGTAATGCTGGCCATGGACTTGGAGCAGTTGCATGTCCTGCCGGTCAGTTTTCTGGTGGACGGCCGCCGGGTTAAAAATCCGGAAGGCATTGGCGGCAACAGGCTGGATGTTGAGGTGCTGGTCATCGCCGGCCGGCAGACGATCATGCGGTCCCTGATGAAGGCTGCCGAATTTGGCGGCTACCGGGTGCGAAAGTTCTGTTATCGCCCATTGGCAACTTCCCGGGCCGTACTGAGTCTTGATGAACTTGACCGGGGAGCCTGTCTGATCGACATCGGCGGCCGCCATACCGATATTGCCCTTTTCAAGGAAAACCGGCTGCTTTATTCCTCGACCCTGGTACTGGGCGGCGCCAACATTACTTCGGATACCGGGCAGCTGCTGGCTATCAATCAGCAGGAAGCTGAAAAGATAAAATTGAAATATGGTTATTGCGGCACCCTGGCCGGAGAAGACCTGAAATTTCAGTTGAGCGGTGTGGGTGGCGATGGAGCCCTCTGGCGCCTGGTCCGAAAATCGGCCTTGGGAGTCGGCGTTATTCAGCCTCGGGTCGAGGAAATTTTCGACGAGTCGGTGGCGGCGCTGAAAGGCTACCTAGGCCGCGAACAGTGGACGGGCTGCGCGGCCTTGACGGGTGGAACTTCACAGCTTCCGGGAATCCGGGAACTGGCCAGGGCTAGATTACCGTTTATGGTAAATGCCGGTAAAAATATCGTCTTTGACAATCTCGATGAAGAGTCCTCTCGGCCGGAATATGCCACGGTCCTGGGAATGGTGGCCTACGATACGGAGCAGCGTCTGAGCAGGCGTGAAGAGGTGCGTGATAATCCGATTACGCGCTGGTGCGACAAGATAATCAGACAAATCCACACGGTTTTGTAAGCGTTTATTTGCGGGGGCCTCAATGACGTCTGAAAACAACGGTTATAACTTCTCCCTGACCGAGTGCGGAAGTTCCACCAGGATGGTGGCTCTGGGCATCGGCGGTATGGGTAGCAATGCCATGGAAAACCTGGCTCGGGCCGGTATCGATGGTATGGAACTTTTTTCCCTGAATACCGACCGTCAAGCCCTGGCTCATTGCCGGGGCAGCCAGCCGGTGCAGATTGGTGACAAGCGGACTGGCGGCAAGGGGGCCGGTGGCAACAGCGATGTGGGGCGGTTGTCGGCCGAAGACGATGTCGAGAAAATCCGCGGGATCGTCAAGGGCGCCGAATTGGTCTTTATCGCCTCGGGTATGGGCGGAGGTACCGGTACCGGAGCGGCACCGGTAATCGCCAAGCTCTGCCGCGAACTCGGGATCATGTGTATCGGTACAGTGACTATGCCGCTCTCCTGTGAAGGTAGCAAAAGGAATGAGAAGGCAAGGGTCGGACTCGAAGAATTGCGGCAGCAAGTCGACTCTCTGTTGATAATTGAAAATGAAAACCTCCTGGCGGTTATGGGTGAGGAAGATGTCTCTATTAAGGAGGCTTTTCAGCAGGCCGATAACGTGCTGGTCAAATCGGTCAAGGCCATAACCACGATTATCGATGCCCACGGCTATATTAATCTGGACCTGGCCGACCTGCGCAACGTCCTGCAGCGGGGAGACAGTGAAAGAGGGGTCGATGCCTTTATCGGGATAGGAGAAGCCACCGGTGAAGACAGGGCCGTGCGGGCGGCGGATCTGGCCTTGCGCAATCCGCTGCTGCGACAGATCGATATCATGGGCGCTACCAACCTGCTGATCAATGTTGCCGGCAGCGAGGAGATGGGCCAGCGGGAGGCCATGCAGGCGGTTAAATGCGTGGTGGATCGGGCCGGCGACCTGGATCGGGAAATATTCATGGGAGTTGTCACCGATAACTCCCTGGGAGATTCTCTCAGTGTCACTATCATAGCCACCGGTTTGCCTGACGGCAATGGCCGGGTTATTCCCCTGGCCCGGGGGAATGCTGACCAATCGGAACTGATCATTGCGCCCGATAACCTTGAGATTCAGGCAACTGGTGCCAGTGCCTTGATGGGTCTGGTCGAAGAAGTAGCCGAGTCGGGTCATCCCTCGGCGATGGCGGAGATTGGCGGAGAAGTTGCATCATGCGCTCCGGATGGATTGGGGCGTTCCCCCTTGATCTGCAAAGTCGATTGGCAGACACCGGCCTATTTACGACGACGGAGTATAGCCAGGACGGCCGAAGCCGCGACCCCGGTTCCCAAGCTTAATAAAGCTGTCAGCCGCAATCGTGCTCCCGATAGCCATACCACATGCCTGGTAACGGGGAACCGCCCTTTTAGGCAACCCCTGTATAATCTAGCCTGAGGCCAAATCCTCCTCCTCCTGGCTGCGTGGCCTGTTGCACCTATCTCTTAGTTGTCTCAGGCTACGCAGCCAGGCCTTACCCTCCAACACCAACAACCGGCCGGCATTAGACCTTGGCAGATTGCTCGAACCGGTGTACGCCTGTCTTGAACAATTACACTTAAAAACGGTTCTGACCGGTTGCCAATGGCTTAAGGGATATAACCTTTCAGCTATTGATCGAGTCGGAAAGAGACGAAGTCGGTATGCTAGAGAACCCCAGGACAGGATTGCTTAAAGCAATATTCAACCGGCGGATGTTGATATGTCTGTTCAACGGACTGGCCGCGGGGATGCCGCTTTTCTTTCTCTACCATTTAATCCCGGCCTGGTTGCGGAGCGAGAATGTCGATCTGAAAACAATCGGTCTGTTTTCCCTGGTCGGTATCCCCTACACCTGGAAGTTTCTCTGGTCGCCGCTGATGGACCGGTTCTCGCTCCCCTTTCTTGGGCGGCGGCGCGGTTGGATGCTACTTACCCAACTGGTCCTGCTCGGTACCATGATGTCGATAGGACTTCTCCACCCTGCCCACCAGATTCTGTTGATTGCCGCCATGGCGGTGGTTGTGGCTTTTTTTTCGGCGAGCCAGGACATCGTTCTGGATGCCTACCGGCGGGAATTGTTACCGGATAACGAACTGGGGTTGGGTAATTCCATGTACGTCAATGGATACCGGGCCGCAGTCTTCATTCCTGGCGGTCTGGGTCTGATTTTGGCCGATCATTTAAGCTGGCCGCTGGTCTTTATGGTTATCGGCGCCTTCATGCTGATCGCCATCGCAAAAACCCTATTGATCAAAGAAGCTTATACCAGCGTGGCCCAGCCGGTAACCCTGGCCGCGGCCGTGGTCAAACCTTTTCGGGAATTTTTCGGCCGGGAAGGGGGTGTCAGGCAGGCGCTCCTGATTCTGGCTTTTCTCTTCTTCTACAAGTTGGGCGACAACATGGCGACCGCCTTGTCAACTCCGTTTTATCTCGATTTGGGATTTTCTAAAACCATCATCGGATCAATGGTTAAATTAGTGAATTTCTGGGCGATGCTGGTTGGCTCTTTTATCGGTGGCGCAATGATATATAGAATCGGCATCAACCGGTCGCTCTGGGCTTTCGGACTGGTACAGATGCTGTCTATTCTGGGTTTTGCCTGGTTGGCCGAGGTCGGCGACAATGTCGTGTTATTGGGAGGGGTGATCGGTTTTGAGTATTTGGGGGTCGGACTGGGGACGGCGGCCCTGGTAGCCTACATGGCCCGGTTAACCAACAAGGATTTCACCGCCACCCAATTCGCCCTGCTTTCCAGCCTGGTTGCACTGCCCCGCAGTTTCGCTAATGCCAGCACAGGATTTCTGGTCGAAGGTATCAAGGCCGGTGATGGGATATACTTCAAGATTTTCGGAGCCTGGAATGGGCTGGGATATAGCCGGTTTTTCATCTTCTGCACCATTTGCGCCATTCCCGGAATGATATTGTTGAAGTGGGTCGCACCCTGGCCCGACAGGGGACAACGTAAATAAGAGAGGATGGTCGCGATTTGCTGGTGTGGAGAAGAAGTAATAGCCTTCATGTTTTCAACTTCTACATCACACTGCAATGACACAGTTGCTTCATCAGTTAAATTACAGGTAATGACGAACTTATTGAAACGTTGCTTCCCTGACAATTTTTTGTTATTATTCTAAGTGCTTAAAAAGTTGTTGATATCAATGCGTTAAGGGTAAAATCTCAGATGATGGCGAGATCCGATAACGGATTTTATAGCCTTTCCGGAGATCTTGATTCAAGCCTTAACTGACTGAAAAATTCAATGGTTAGTACAGGTTATGCTTTACTTGCTTCTGCGACGCTGTTATTGTCACTTTGATTGCAATAGCAGACAAATCCGCGACTAAACTACTGCTGTCAAGTAAAGCAACTACGTGGTTCAGCCGGCTGGATTTCAACCGGGTCCGCTTGTCGGGAGGGAGAGGGGGAAGATGATCGGTAAAAGAATCAGTCAATGTTGTTATCTTGTTCTGGCCCTGGCACCATTTTTCTGGGGCTGTTCTGCCGGACAGGGAGACTTCGTTAAACATGTCGATAGTGAGACGGCCAACTATGTCATTTCTCCCTCAGACACCGGGTTTCTGGCTGACGGCCAATCGCGGGAGACTATCTATTTCAAGAAAGGGGAAGGTGAGCTCATCCGGCTTTCCCCATATCCTGCCTCGGAGCGTGTCGGCAAGACAACCAAGGAAGTTCTGACTCCGGTCCAGGCCGACTTCAAGGCGGCCGATACGCCTGAAAAACTGGCAACCTTCATCGAGCGGTATGCCCCGGACGAGTTGGCTTTTGTGGCCGTGCAACGGTTGGCGCAATCGGCCCTGATGGCGAAAAAATGGAATGAAGCAAAGTCCATATTCACCTCCTTTCGTGACCGTTTTCCAAACAAGGCCTCGGATTTCAATACCATAATCTCTCTGCTGGAAGCACCGGATACCGAACTGGCTGTAGACAATCTTGGACCGAACATCAATACCGGTGAAGGCGAGTATGCACCTGTGCTTTCGGCCGATGGAAAGAAAATGCTCTTTGCCCGGGATTGCGGGGTATGTGATGGCGGTGAGGAGGTATACACCTCCAGTCTGGACCAATCGGGATTCTGGCGGCTGGCCACCCCTTTCGGGCCACCCTTGACCAGCAAAGGTAATGAAGTACCCCTGGCCCTGTCGGCGGACGGTAATACTCTGGCGGTTTATGGCAATTATCCGCAATCTCTGGGGCGGGGAGATATCTTCTACCTGAACAAGACTCAGGAAGGCTGGACCGGTCTTAAGCATTATCCGGCCCCACTTAACAGTGAATACTTTGATAGCAACGCCATGTATCCAGCCGACGGCAAGGCCATACTATTCGTCTCCGAACGTCCAGGTGGGGTCGGCGACCTGCACGAGAAGGGCAAATTCTTCCACGGCGGCTACGACGGCAATACCGATATTTATGTTTACCTTCCGAAAGCGGATGGCGGCGGGGAGGTAATCAACCTGGGCCAGGTCATCAATACCCCCTATGCCGAGTATTCTCCCTTCCTCCATCCGGACGGCAAGACCCTTTATTTCAGTTCCGATGGCCATGCCGGCCTGGGAGGGTTGGATGTGTTCAAGTCCACCCGCTTAAGCAGCGATTCCTGGACCGAGTGGAGTGAACCGGTCAATCTGGGCAAGGAAATCAACACTCCGGATAACGATTGGGGATATCAGTTCCCCGCTGCCGGCGAAAAGGCTTATTTTGCCGTGAGTAACCGCTCGAACGGTTTTGGTGGCAGCGATATCTATTCGATCGAGCTGCCTCCTGCAGCTAAGCCCAGCACGGTCATTACAATTTACGGCACGGTAACCGATCCCGACGGTAAGTTCCTGGCCGCCGATATCCGCTGGAACGATATCGATGCCGGCAAGGAAGTGGGTGAGGCCACCAGCGATCCCCAGACCGGAGAGTTCGTCATCAATCTGCCGGGTGGCGGCATATATGGTTATTATGCCGAAAAACCAGGTTACATGGGAGAATCTGAACATGTCGACCTGACCGAGGATCTCGGTTATCGCGAGTATGCCGTAGATATTGTGCTCTATCCCATTCCCCAACCAACGACCCCCGAAGTAGCAGCCGAAGAGCCGGCACCGCCGCCCGAGGTCGCGCCGGTTGAGCCGAAGCCCGAGCCGGCTCCGGAAGTGGTGGCGGTGATCCGCATGAATAATATCTTTTTCGATTTCGACAAAGCCACTTTGCGCAATGAGTCGCGTATGGAGCTTGACCGATGGGTGAGGATGCTTAAGGAGAATCCGGCAATCAGCCTGGAAATCGCCGGCCATGCCGATAGTGTCGGCACCGAACCATACAACCAGAAGCTCTCCGAGCGTCGCGCTCAGGCCGTTTGCAACTATCTGGTCGAGCAGGGTATCGATCGTGGACGACTGGTGGCCAAGGGCTTTGGAGAGTTGCAGCCGGAGGCCTCCAATGACACCGAGGAGGGTAGGCAACGTAACCGGCGGGTCGAGGTGAAAATACTTAACAACGGTAATGGACGGATGAAATAACCATCCCACGCTGAATTACCTGGCTCCACGGGGGGCGGCGCTTCGGCGTCGGCCCCCTTTTTTTATTTTGGGAGAAAGGGCAACTGTTGGCGAATTGCCTCATAGAGGACAATGCCGCAGGACATAGCCAAGTTAAGGCTGCGGATATTCGGGTTGGCCATGGGGATCTGATAACAGCGCTCCGGGAGGTTTTCCAGGATATACGGTGGCAAACCTTTGGTTTCTTTGCCGAAAACCAGATAGTCGCCGGGAAGGAAACGACATTCAGGATAGGTTTTCGTGGCCTTCGTGCTGAGGAAGTGCAGGCGATCCAGATTCCGGGCGGCTAGAAAGCTCTCGATGTTGTCCCAGTAAACAATCCTGACGTGAGCCCAGTAATCCAGGCCGGCCCGCTTCAGAGAACGGTCGTCGGTTCGGAATCCCAGAGGATGGACCAAATGGAGAACGCTGTTGGTGGCACCGCAGAGCCGGGCGATACTGCCGGTGTTGGGAGGAATCTCCGGTTCGACCAGGACAATGTTGAAGGGGATCGTGGATTGCAAAGGATGAAATTAAAGCAGAGCTGGTTGCAGTTCGTCGCTTAAGATGATCGATCTGTCCGCGATCAGCTCATCCGTCTGACCTGTGCGCAGATTGTCTTCCAGTCCGGCGACAACCAAGCTTAGTGCCTGCAGATCAGCTCCGGCCAGAGTGGATTTCGGCTGAAATTTAAGGGCGAAGGGGTTTTTGAAGATCCCGTGGTGCTGCAGGCGGTAATCCAGATGCGGACCGGTGGCCAGGCCGGTCGAGCCGACGTAGCCGATTATCTGTTTTTGTTTGACCTGACTACCGACCTTGAGTCCTGATTTAAATTTCGAGAGGTGACCGTAATAGGTCCGGTAATCGCCGCCATGGGCCAAGACAAGCTGTTTACCGAACCCACCGTGATTGCCGATGGACACGACCCGGCCATCGGCGGCTGCCATGATCGGCGTGCCAGTGGGGGCGGCCAGATCGACTCCTAGGTGCTGCCTGACCACGCCGAGGATGGGATGCAGGCGATGATGGCTGAAGCGGGAGCTCACCCGTCCCATCGCGACCGGTGAGCGGATGAAGGAGGCACCGAGTTCATGACCTTCGGCGTCGTAATAGTTGAATTTTTTGCCGTCAGGGCTGAAGCGGAAGGCCTGCAGGATCTCGCCGTCGCTTTTCTCATAACGGGCCGCCAATATCGGGCCATAGCCGATAAACTCATTGGAGCGGTAATATTCTTCGATGATCAGGCTGAAAAGATCACCTTCTCTTGTTTCGGTATTGAAATCGAGCTTGGCGGCAAAGATATCGGCGAAGGCATAAATCGGTTTCGGGTTCTGCAAATCGTCGGGGAAGGCTGCGAACAGGGATGTGGTTATCCGCCCCTTTAACAGGATAGTTCGAACCTCAAGGTGAACTTCGTCGCGGGAGACTATCAGGCCGTCATCGGAGGGAATGGCGGTATAACTGGTAAACTGGTTCACCTGGTAATCGGCTTTGACGATCCGGCCCTCCGGATTCAGGATTATGGAATATCGGTCTCCCGGGTGAATCTTGTTGAAATCCAGGGAATTCTTGAAAGCCTGCAAAAAACGGGCACGGATCTCGCCGGGAATGTCGTGGGCGCTGAAGGAGCGGTCCAGGGTGTCACCGGATTGGATGGTGCCCTGAAATTCAATATATCCCGCTTGGGTAAGATCGGCCAAACTATCGGGAATCTGGTCGGGTATTTGGGTATTATGGGAGGATGGGATGGAGGCCTTGGCGTTGCGCGGATTTGCGTCACCGCCGGGTTCAGGTAAGTAGTTAATAAAAAGCAGTGTTAAACAGATGAAGAAGGTAATGGTCAGGAAGTGGAACGATTTTATGAAGTTTTTCAAAGACTGCATCGTTGTGGTACCTGGTTGACAGGTCAAGATTGTCGGCTGCAAGCCGAGTTAGATGTAAATCACCTTTTAACTGAATCGCCGCATAAGTAAACACTTATTTTCCTACCTCGTACCCTCCGAGAGGCCGACAATCTTGGAACCAGGACAAATTTATCTAATGATTACAAATGGTTATTATATAAGCAAATTGGGATCACTTCCCGCTCGGGCAGACGAAGCTGAAAGTAAAGATATCACTGGGCTTTGCCGTTGATGGTTTAGTAACGGTCCGGAT
Organism: uncultured delta proteobacterium; assembly: GCA_963807225.1. Classification (GTDB taxonomy): domain Bacteria; phylum Desulfobacterota; class Desulfobulbia; order Desulfobulbales; family JAGXFP01; genus JAGVGT01. Next base: position 219,977 of record CAWEAD010000008.1, read on the forward strand.
GTACCGGCCCAAAGTACCTGGGACGCCGGAAAATCTCCTAGTCATTTTCCGAAAATACTGTTAATAAATGGGGCTGTTTGCATGGTGCCCGGCCTGTCCGGCCTGGCCTGTACGGGGGTCCCCTTGGGACCGGCAAATCCGACGAACTGGTAAATGAAAAAATGTCATTAATCGTACAAAAATTCGGCGGCACCTCCGTCGCCAACTGCGATAAGATCCGTAACGTGGTCCGGCGTGTATTGAAACAGGCCAGGGCCGGGCACCGGATGGTTGTGGTCCTGTCGGCCATGGCCGGCGAAACCAATCGTTTCGTGGATCTGGCCCGCCAGATGCAGCTGATTCCCGATCCGCGCGAGATGGACGTCCTCTTGTCCAGCGGCGAGCAGGTTACCGTGGCTTTATTCGCCATGGCGGTCAAAGATGAAGGATATGATGCCGTTTCCTTGTTGGGCGATCAGGTTCGGATCACCACCGATAAACTGCACACCAAGGCGCGGATCAAGAATATCGACACCAATTTGATCAACCGCCATCTCGAAGCCGGCAAGGTTGTGGTAGTGGCCGGTTTTCAAGGCGTGACCGAAGAAGACGACATCACCACCCTGGGCCGGGGCGGTTCAGATACCACGGCCGTGGCTCTGGCCGCCGCCCTGAAGGCTGATACCTGCGAAATTTTCACCGATGTCGAAGGGATTTATACTACCGATCCCAACATCTGCCGCAACGCCCGTAAAATCTCCCGGATCAGTTATGATGAAATGCTGGAACTGGCCAGTCTCGGAGCCAAAGTCCTGGATATCCGCTCGGTCGGCCTGGCTAAAAGATACAAGGTGCCCGTCCATGTCCGGTCAACCTTTACCGAAACCGAAGGCACATGGGTTGTGGAGGAGGATAAAACTATGGAATCCATGCTGGTATCCGGGGTAACTTACAATAAGAATGAAGCGCGAATAACCATGTCCCGGGTACCCGATACCCCAGGCATCGCTTCCCGTCTCTTTACCCCCATTTCCGAGGCAGGGATCGTGGTCGACATGATCATTCAGAACACCAGGACCGGGGGTAACATCACCGATATGACTTTTACGGTTCCGCGCCCCGATTACGAACGGGCCATGAAGATCGTCGAGAGCGTGGCTGGTGAGATTGGAGTCGAAAGGGTTACCGGCTCGGTGGATATCGCCAAGGTTTCCATCGTCGGGGTGGGGATGCGCAACCATTCGGGCATTGCCACCAAAATGTTCGATGTTCTGGCCCGGGAGGGTATCAATATTCAGATGATCAGCACCTCGGAGATCAAGGTCTCTTGTGTGATCGAGGAAAAATACACCGAATTGGCGGTCCGGGCTCTGCACGACGCCTTCGGACTAAGCCAGGACAACCAGCCGGTTGCCCAGAGCAATTGAGGAACGACCCAGAGGATCATGGCCAGGATAACCATCTACGATACCACCCTGCGAGACGGGACCCAGGCCGAGAACTTCAACCTGTCGCCTGACGACAAGATCAGAATCACCCTGAAGCTTGACGAATTGGGGGTCGATTTTATCGAGGGCGGCTGGCCCGGGGCAAATCCCGCCACCGACGAGTTTTTCGCTGAGATCAAAAACTACCGTCTGCGCCACGCTCAGCTTACGGCCTTCGGCAGTACCAGGAATTTCAAGAACCGTCCCGAAAACGATCCCAACCTCCAGGCCTTGGTGGCGGCCGGCACACCCGGAATAACCATCTTCGGCAAGAGCTGGGACGTGCACGTGCGCGACGCCCTGCAAATCGGTCTGGAAGACAATCTGGCCATCATCGGCGATTCATTGCAATATCTGCGCTCCCATGTACGGCATCTGTTTTATGATGCCGAACATTTTTTCGATGGTTTCAAGGCCGATCGCGATTATGCTCTGGCTACCATCGCCCGGGCGGTGTCGGCCGGCGCCGAATGCCTGGTGCTTTGTGACACCAACGGCGGCACTCTGCCCATGGAGGTTGAGGAGATCGTCGGCCAGGTCCGAGAACATTTCCAGGGGGCCGGACAGGTTGTCGAAATCGGCATCCATGCCCACAATGACGGTGAAAGTGCTGTGGCCAATTCCCTGATTGCCGTGGCTCAAGGCGCCACACAGGTGCAGGGCACCATCAACGGAGTCGGCGAACGCTGCGGTAATGCCAATCTGACCTCGATCATGCCGGCTCTGGCCCTGAAGATGGGCTGCGAGTTTTCCGCCGCCGACCATCTGCATGAACTCAGCGAGACCTCCCGCTTCGTCTTTGAGTTGGCCAACCTGGCGCCGAACAAATTTCAGCCCTATGTCGGTGCCGCCGCCTTTGCCCATAAAGGAGGGATCCATGTCCACGCCGTCCAACGCAATCCCAGAACTTACGAGCATATCGAACCGGAGAAGGTCGGCAATATCCGCCGCATCCTGATCTCCGATCAGTCGGGGCGCAGCAATGTCCTGCATAAGGCCAGGAAGTTCGGTATCGACTTGAACACCAACGATCCGGTGGTCACCGCCATTTTGGCGCAACTGAAGGATCTGGAGAAACAGGGTTACCAGTACGAGGGAGCCGAAGCCTCTTTCGAGCTCTTGATGCGTAAGGCCTTGGGCCAGGCAAGGGACTTTTTCGATCTGCACGGTTTTCGAGTAATCTGCCAGAAAAGTGATGGCGGCCAGCCGCCCCAGGACGAGGCGACCATTATCATCGAGGTAGGGGGAAAGAAGGTCCATACCGCCGCCCTGGGGGAAGGACCGGTTAACGCTCTTGATAACGCCCTGCGTAAAGCTCTGACCCAGTTTTACCCCTCCCTGGCCGAAATGCAGCTGAAGGACTTCAAAGTCCGGGTTCTGGCCAGTGACCAGGGGACTGGTGCCCGGGTACGGGTCCTGATCGAATCAAGCGATCAGCAGAGCGAGTGGGGCACGGTCGGAGTCTCCCATGATATCATTGAAGCCAGCTGGCAGGCCCTGGTAGACAGCCTTACCTATAAGCTCTTGAAAGACGAGAGTCGCTGAAAAACTTGAGGAAGTGGAAAGATTCCGTCAAAGCCGGCCTCGAGCCGGTTTTTTTATGGAGGATCGGCGATGTCGGTGCCGACGATGAAAGAAAATCGGAACGGAGATCGGCGTTGGCTGGTCCTGATGCTGGTGCTCCTGGTCATAGTCGTCTGTGCCCCGCTGAGCCGCTTTCCGGCCGAGATCCGGGCCTGGCGGCGCAGCGATGCACAACCCCAGGTGCCGTCCTGGGGCGAATTTGACTGGCGTTGGCGCAAGCAAGGTGCGGAGGGGGAGGGGCTTTACCCGGAGCCCGGAGGAAAGGCCATACCCGGCTCGGTTGCCGCTGCCAGGCCGACAGTGGTCGATCCGCGCCTGGCCATCTTTACTTACCGCCCCATTGACCTTAATCTGGCCGACCCCGAGGTTCTGCAGAGCGTCAAGGGAATCGGCCCCAAGCTGGCTGGGGCCATCGTCGGTTATCGGCTGAGCCACGGCCCCTTTCACAGCCTGGATGAACTTCTGAACATCAGGGGGGTCGGTCCCGCCAAGCTGGCCAAACTGCGAGGTCAGCTCAGGGTGGGAAAGAGGCCGGAATAACCAGGGTGGATATTGCCGGCAATTGTAGAGTGGGGAGGCGAGTTGAGCAAATTCAGCAAGAAAAAATTACTGGTTATCGGAAAAGTTGTCGCCATGACCATGTTGCTTGTCCTGATCGCGAATCAGGTGCATTGGCGTGATTATCAGGCTATTTCCCCACAGGGGGTGGAGGAGATCCGGCCGGGGTTGGTCTCTTGCCTGAAGGATATCCGGCTCTTGTTCTATATGGGGGCTCTGCTGTTGCAATTGGTCGCGGTCTCCTGCACCGCGATGCGCTGGCGTTTGCTGATGGTGGTTCAGCAGATCGTGCTGGATAAACCCAGTGTGATCCGGCTGACTTTCCTGGGTGAATTTTTCAATCATTTTCTACCAGGGTCAGTGGGGGGAGATGCAGTCAAAGCCTATTACGTCATGCGGCGAACGGGTCGCAAAGGCGCTACCCTGGTCAGCGTTTTCGCCAATCGTTTTGTCGGCCTCTGTCTGCTGGCCTTCATGTCGCTGCTGATGTTGAGCTTTCTGTTAGCTGTCGGTTGGAGCGGCATCGACATCAAACGACCGATATTTTCCATCTATCTGATCAGTGGACTCATAGTTCTTATCCTGGTTTTTTCCCTCAGTAAAAAGTTGAATAAATCGGAGAGGCTGAACCGGATAGTCGGTTATCTTCCTTTCGCGCGGCAACTGAATGTCGTCCGGGAGGCCTTGCACCGTTATCGGGAGACGAAAGGGCTACTGGTTCCGGTGCTGATTTATTCAATCATGACCGTGGTTTGCTACATCCTCTCGGTCAGATTTATCGGCTTGAGTCTGGGCATTGAAATTCCCTGGTATCATTACTTTCTCTACCTGCCGTTAATCTCCATTATGACTTCGGTACCAATAACTCCCGGCGGGGTGGGAGTCCTCGAAGAGTTGTTCCTCTATTTTTTCAGCCAGGCCGGAGAACCCAACAAGATTTTGGCCATGGCGCTTCTTTACCGGCTCTCTTTATTGCTGTGTTCTCTGCCCGGCGCCGTGATCTTTCTCTCCGGCGAAAAAATCTCCCGGGATCGATTGCTCGGGGACTTGGAGGAATTTGAGATGGTCCTGGAAAAGGATGAAGACGGCGGTGCCTCGATATAATCGGCATCCCCGGTCCGAGATTCCGACTCCCGAGGTACCGGGCGATTACACTCTATAGTTTGCCCAGGACCGACCACATGATGCCGGCGGCGATAGCCGAGCCGATCACCCCGGCCACGTTGGGGGCCATGGCATGCATCAGCAGGAAGTTTTCCGGATCTTCTTTCTGGCCAACCATCTGCACCACCCGGGCCGAGTCTGGTACGGCCGAGACTCCGGCGGCGCCGATCAGCGGGTTGATCTTCTCTTTCAGGAAAAGATTCATGAATTTGGCGAAGAGCACTCCGCCCATGGTGGCTATCACGAAGGAGAAGGCGCCCAGTCCGAAGATCAACATCGACTTGGGGGTCAGGAAGGTCTGGGCCTGGGTGGAGGCGCCGACCGTGAAGCCCAGGAGGATGGTGACGATATCGATCAGGGCGTTGCGTGCGGTCTTGGCCAGCCGCTCGGTCACTGTGCTTTCCTTCAACAGGTTACCGAAGAAGAGCATGCCGAGCAGGGTCATCGAACCAGGGGCGATCAGGGCGCAGACCAGGAAGGCAACGATGGGGAAAATGACCTTCTCCCTCTTGGAGACGATCCGGGGGGGCTTCATCCTGATCAGCCGTTCCTCCTTGCTGGTCAGCAGGTACATGACCGGAGGCTGGATCACCGGCACCAGAGCCATATAAGAGTATGCTGCAATGGCAATAGGGCCCAGGAGATCCGGGGCCAGCATTGATGCCAGGAAGATGGCGGTCGGGCCGTCGGCCCCGCCGATGATGCCGATTGCCCCGGCCTGGGCGGCGGAAAAGCCCAGGAGCAGCGAACCCAGCAGGGTGATGAAGATGCCGAGCTGGGCGGCGGCCCCCAGCAGGATCAGCTTCGGGTTCGAAAGCATGGTGGAGAAATCGGTCATCGCCCCGATACCAAGGAAAATCAGGGGCGGATAGATGCCCTTGACCACCCCGAAGTAGAGGTAGGAGAGGGCGCTGCCGGAGTCGTAAACACTCAGCGCCATACCGTTGATAGGCGGGATGTTGCCGACCAGGATGCCAAAGCCGATGGGCACCAGTAGGAGCGGCTCGTAATCCTTGGTGATGGCCAGGAAGATGAAGATGATCCCGATCAGGATCATCATCCCGTTGCCCCATTCCAGGGAAGCGAAACCGGAGTTTTTAAGAAAGGACAGGCTTTCCAGATTCACGGTTTGACTGCCTCGCTCATTCGATGATCACCAGTTCCTGGCCCTGATTGACGGTATCGCCGTCGCGGACCAGGATCTTCTTGACGATGCCCTCGTGCTTGGCATTGATCTTATTTTCCAACTTCATGGCCTCCATGATCAGGAGCTTCTGGCCGGCGGCGACCCGGTCGCCTTCCCGCACGAAGATTGATTTGATCTGTCCGGGCATGGGCGCGGTGATGGCGCCGTCACCGGTTCGCGTCACCGGTTGGCGGTAGGTAGGGGGCTGCCGGGAAGGGGTTTCTGCGGCGCCAAGTTGCGAGATTGGTTGGGGCAGGGAAAGGTTTTTGATGGCCTGGATTTCGACCAGATGGTCGTGGCCGTTGACCTCAACCTGGATATCCCGGGGGGTGACGTTCTTGATCACCACTTCGTAGAGCCGCTCATTGATCTTCAATTCATATTTCTTCATGACCTTCTATCTCCTGGGCGGGCTGAGCCGGCCGTGCAGGTTCATGGCTTCGAAGCGTCCGGCCCGCTGCCATGAGGAATCCCAGAGCTCGTGGCGCTTCCAGGTGATCTTCCGGTTGTCGTGGCTGCTGAACTGATGCAGGTGCAGGGCTACGGCTACCGCCAGCAGGGTCTCGGTGTCGAGCAGTTCTCCCGTCGGAGTTCCGCCTGCGGCATCAACCGGCCGAGCCCTAGGCAGGGCACTATTCTTCAGGTGGCTGGCCCAGAACAGCAGTTTGGGCAGCAGGGCGATATAGATGGCGATCACCCCCAGACCGATAAAGACGACAATCATTCCCACCAGGCTGAATTCCAGGGCATTGAAGCGGGAATCGACCAGACTGGCGAAATTCGGTTGTATAAAGTTGAAGTCCACGCGCTACTCCTTTACAGGGGCATGTTTCCATGTTTTTTCATGGGGTTGCTTTCCCGTTTGTTCTTGACCAGCTGCAGCGCCTTGATGATCCGGAAACGGGTGCGGGACGGTTCGATGATGTCATCGATGTAGCCGCGCTTGGCGGCGATGAAGGGATTGACCATGGCCTCGTCGTATTCCCGTTCCTTCTCCAACAGATAGGCTTCCGGGTCACTGCTTTCCCGGGCCTCCTTGCCGTAAAGGATTTCAACCGCGCTCTTGGCACCCATCACGGCGATCTCGGCAGTGGGCCAGGCGTAGTTGATGTCGCCACGCAGGTGCTTGGAACTCATGACGCAATAGGCTCCGCCATATGCCTTGCGGGTGACCACCGTCACTTTTGGCACGGTGGCCTCGGCGTAGGCGTAGAGCATCTTGGCGCCGTTCCTGATGATGCCGTTATACTCCTGATTGGTTCCGGGCAGGAAGCCGGGGACGTCGACGAAGGTGACCACCGGGATGTTGAAGCAGTCGCAGAAGCGGACGAAGCGCGCCGCCTTGATCGAGGAGTCGTTGTCGAGAACTCCGGCCAAGTAGGCGGGCTGGTTGGCGACAATGCCCACCGGGTAGCCGTCGTAACGGGCGAAACCGACGATGATGTTGGGGGCGAACTCGGCGTGGACTTCCAGGAAGTCGCCGTTGTCGACGGTGCTGCCGATGACCTCGCGCATGTCATAGGCCTGGTTGGGGTTGGCCGGGATAATCTGGTTGAGGTAGTCGTCTTCTCGATCGGCCGGATCGTCACTGGGCACCACCGGCGGGTTGTCGGTGTTGTTCTGGGGCAGGAAGGAGAGCAGTTTCTTGATGTAATCGATGGCGTCGGCTCCGGACTCGGCCGCATAGTGGACCACGCCGCTCTTGGTGGCGTGGACCGAGGCGCCGCCCAATTCCTCGACCGTAACATCCTCGTGGGTTACCGACTTGACCACTTTGGGACCGGTCAGGAACATGTAGCTGTTGTTCTTGACCATGACAGTAAAATCGGTCAGGGCCGGCGAGTAAACGGCGCCGCCGGCGCAGGGTCCGAAGACCGCCGAGATCTGCGGGATGACCCCGGAACTCATGACGTTGCGCAGAAAGATCTCGGCGTAACCGGCCAGGCTCTCGATGCCCTCCTGGATGCGGGCGCCGCCGGAATCGTTTAGACCGATCACCGGAGCTCCGTTTTTCATGGCCAGGTCCATGATCTTGCAGATTTTTTCGGCGAAAGTCTCGGAGAGTGAGCCGCCGAAGACCGTGAAGTCCTGGGCGAAGACGTAAACGATCCGACCGTTGACCGTGCCGTAGCCGGTGACCACACCATCCCCCATAAACTCTTTGCCCTCCATGCCGAATTGGCGGCAGCGGTGGGTCTTGAACATGTCGAACTCTTCGAAGCTGCCCTCATCCAGTAGGATTTCCAGGCGCTCGCGGGCGGTCATCCGGTTCTTGGCGTGAAGCTGGTCGATCCGCTCCTGGCCACCGCCCAGCCGAGCTTCGGCCCGCAATCTCAAGAGCTGGTCAAGGTTTTTCTTCATTCGTCGTGCTCCTTATCTCTCCCGGCTGGAGAGCAGAATTCGGTCAGTACGCCGTGGCTGGACTTCGGGTGGAGAAAGGCCACTTGTTTACCCCCGGCCCCGATAATCGGCGTTTCGTTGATCAGTCGACAGCCGGCCGCTGCCGCCCGGGACAGTTGCTCGTCGAGAGCATCGGTCCGGTAGGCCACGTGATGGATACCCTCGCCCCGAGTTTCCAAAAACTTGGCGATGGGGCTGTCCGGCGCGGTCGGCTCCAATAGTTCAATGTGTACCTCGCCGACCCGGTAAAAGGCGGTGCGCACCTTTTGGCTCGCCACCTCCTCGATTTTTTCGCAGACCAAACCTAGCACATTTTCATAAAATAGTCCGGCCTTTTCCAGACTGTGTACGGCGATTCCCAGATGATCGATCTTGGTCAGCATATTCTTTCCTCGTTAATCCCGATATTCCCCAAAGACCTCTCTTAAAACTCCGCAGATCTCGCCCAGGCTGGCGTAAGTTCGCACCGCCGCCAGAATCGGTTCCATGAGATTGGTTTCACCGGTTGCCGCCTCTCTCAGTAAGGACAGGGACTCGGCCACTCTAACTTGGTCACGTTCACTCTTAACCCGGGTCAGCCCGGCCACCTGTTGTTCTTCCACCGCCGGTTCAATCTTCAATCGTGGCGGTCTTTTCCCCTCTTCGCTCTGAAAGCGGTTGACTCCTACGATGACGCGTTCACCGGACTCTATTTCCTGCTGGTAGTCGTAGGCGGCACTCTCAATCTGCCGCTTAATGAAACCGTCTTCGATGCAGGGGATAACCCCGCCTTTCTCGTCGATTTTCCTGATCAGTTCACGGGCCTCGTTCTCGATCCGGTCGGTTAGTTGCTCGAGATAATAGGAGCCGGCCAGTGGGTCGATGGTATCGGCCACCCCGGACTCATGGGCGATAATCTGTTGGGTGCGCAGCGCGGTGCGCACCGAGTCCTCGGTCGGCAGGGACAGGGCCTCGTCGCGCGAATTGGTGTGCAACGACTGGGTGCCGCCCAAGACAGCGGCCAGGGCCTGAATAGTGACCCGGACAATGTTGTTGTCAATCTGTTGGGCGGTCAGGGTATGGCCGGCGGTCTGGGTATGGAAGCGCAGCATCAGGCTCGCCGGCTTGCGGGCTCCGAAGCGTTCTTTCATCAGCCGGGCCCAGAGGCGGCGGGCGGCCCTGAATTTGGCCACTTCCTCAAGAAGATTCGAGGAGGCGTTGAAGAAAAAGGCCAGACGCGGAGCGAAGAGATCTACGTCCAGTCCGGCGTCCATGGCGGCCTGGACGTAGGTGCAGCCATTGGCAAGGGTCAGGGCCACCTCCTGGATGGCGGTGGCACCGGCCTCGCGGATATGGTAACCGGAGATGGAAATGGTATTGAAGGTCGGGGTGTTGGCGGAACACCAGCGGAAGATGTCGGTGATCAGCCGCAGGCTGGGGCGCGGCGGGAAAATATAGGTGCCGCGGGCCACGTATTCCTTGAGAATGTCGTTCTGGATAGTGCCGCTCAGTTTCTCCCTGGCCACCCCCTGTTTCTCCGCCACCGCCACATACATGGCCAGTAGTATGGCGGCCGGGGAGTTGATGGTCATGGAGGTGGAGACCTTGTCCAGCGGAATGTCGGCGAAGAGGTTTTCCAGGTCGGCCAGGGTATCAATGGCCACCCCGACCTTACCAACCTCGCCCGTGCTTTGCGGGGCATCAGAATCATAGCCGATCTGGGTCGGCAGATCGAAGGCCACCGACAGTCCGGTAGTTCCCTGGTCGAGTAGGAAACGGAAGCGGCGGTTGGTTTCGGCGGCGGTGGAAAAACCGGCATACTGGCGCATGGTCCAAAGCCGGCCCCGATGCATGGTCGGCTGAACTCCGCGGGTATAAGGGTACTGACCAGGGAATCCAAGTTGCTCCAGGTAACTCTCGTCAATTTCCGCGGGCACGGACAGTCTGGGCACCTCCGTGCCGCCATGGTAGGTAAATTTCTTCCGCCGTTCGGGGAAACGCTCAAGGCTTTTACGCAATTCGTTTTCGCGCCACTGGCGGTAGCGCTGGTGCTCACTCATCTTATTCACCTTTTCTGCCCGGTCAAACCGGCAACCAGATTACCGGCTAACTGCCGGGGATCTTCGCTGGTCCAGGATTCAGCCGGGCCCAGCATCTTTTCCAAGCGGGGTCGCAACATCTCCAAGGCCCAGTCCACCACCTCCAGACGTTGGGCGCGACTCCTTTTGGCCTGGTGTTCGCCGCTTTGCCGCCGACCGGCGTCAAGTCGGTCGAGGGTGGCGGCCAATTCGGCAACCCCGATATTTTCGCTGGCGGTGGTCATACTGACCCGGGGAAGTGAATCCGGTAGGGCAGGGCGGTCGCGAGTGGCGGTTTCCAAGTCCAGGGCCAGGGCTTCGGCGCCCGGACAATCCGCTTTGTTAATCACCAGCAGATCGGCCACTTCCAGCAGACCGGCCTTCATGGCCTGGATATCATCGCCTTGGCCGGGTGCGACCACCAGGGCAGTGAGATCGGCCAGCCTGACAATGTCCATCTCCGACTGGCCGACACCAACCGTCTCGATGATAATCACCGAGCAGCCGGCCGCGGCCAGCACCCGGACCGTAGCGCCGGCTGCGGCGCAGAGTCCGCCCAAGCGTCCTCGAGTTGCCATGGAGCGCATGACCACATCATGATCAAGCGCGTGATCCATCATCCTGATCCGGTCGCCCAGCAAGGCGCCGCCGGAAAGCGGCGAACTGGGGTCGATGGCTACCACGCCGACCCGTTCGCCCTGACGGCGATAATGGCCGATGAGCCGGCCAGTCAGGGTAGACTTGCCGGCACCGGGAGGACCGGTTATCCCGTACACTCTGGCCTGAGCGATCAGCCCCCGGTCCAGGCCGGCCAGGATCTTTCCCGTCTCGGGGGCGCCGCTTTCGATCAGGGAGATGGCCCGGGCGATGGCTCGCGGATCGCGGCGCCGCACTCCGTCAATGAGGGTGGCAGGGGTTGGCATCATTACTACCGGGTCTGCCGGTGGTGTGCGGCGCAGGCCTCCCGGAAGGCAGCCAGGATGGTTTCGATGGGAGTGCCGGGGGTGAAGATCGCCCGGATGCCGGCCGCTAGCAGAACGTCGATTTCTTCCTCAGGGATGATGCCGCCACCGAGGACCGGGATGTCGGCAGCGCCGATGGCGCGCAAGGCTTCAATCACTGCAGGAAATAATCGGCTGTGCCCACCGGAAAGGGAAGAGAGGCCGACGGCCGCCACATCCTCCTGAACGGCGGCGGCGGCGATTTCCTCCGGGGTACGGCGAATGCCGGTATAGATCACCTCGAAGCCGGCGTCGCGCAGAGCCCGGGCAATGAACTTTGCCCCGCGGTCATGGCCGTCCAGGCCTGGTTTGCCGATCAGGACCCGATATCGAATGGGTTCGCCGGACGCCGAATCTGCTTCGTTATCGGGCCGGTCACATACCGGAGTATAGTGACCGGACCCCTGCCTCGCATCTTCAGCCCCCTGCGAGCCCATTCCGCTTTGCAGCTTTTCATTTTCGTCAGGGATATTATCCTGGGCAGCTTTATGATATTTACGGTTGGAATCTCTCATGATGCTACTCCGTAAAGAGTTTAGGCCGGTTCAAAAATATCTTTACACATCCGACCCAGGCGGCCCAGGTCACGGCAGACTTTAATGCCGGCCCCTTCCAGGGCTGCAATCTTGGCGGTGGCGGTGGTGGAGGCGCCGCTGACAATGGCCCCGGCATGGCCCATACGGCGGCCGGGCGGGGCGGTGAGTCCGGCGATGAAACCGACTACCGGCTTGCGCATCCGGGCGGCCACGAAGGCGGCGGCTTCTTCTTCGGCGTTGCCGCCGATTTCGCCGACCAATACTACTCCGGTAGTCTCGGGATCTTCTTCAAAGGCGGCCAGGCAGTCGATGAAGCCGGTGCCGACCACCGGATCGCCGCCGATTCCGACGCAGGTCGATTGGCCCAGACCCTCGCGGGTTAGTTGATGCACTACCTCATAGGTCAAGGTGCCGGAGCGGGAAATCACCCCGATGCTACCCCGACTGTGGATGGCGCCGGGCATGATTCCGGCCTTGCTCAAGCCTGGCGAAATTAACCCGGGACAGTTGGGGCCGATAAGTCGAGATGGGGTCCCGGCCAGGAATTTTTTGACCTTAAGCATGTCGAGGATCGGGATGCCCTCGGTGATGGCGACGATTATGGGGATCTCCGCCGCCGCGGCCTCCAGGATGGCATCTGCGGCGAAGAGGGGTGGGACGAAGATCAACGAGCAGTTGGCCCCTGTGGATGCAGCCGCCTCTTGCACGGTGTCGAATACCGGGATATCGTCCACCTCCTGACCGCCTTTGCCCGGGGTAACTCCGGCCACCACGCAGGTGCCGTAATCCCGGCATTGCCTGGAGTGGAACTGCCCCTCGCGTCCGGTGATGCCTTGGACCAGGAGGCGGGTCTGTTGATCGATGAAAATGCTCATGCCCGGCTCCCGGAGTTGACGATGTCGGCAATCTTGGCGGCCGCATCGGTCAGGTCGGCCGCGGTGATCAGGGCCAGGCCGGACTCGGCCAGGATCCTGCGGCCCTCTTCGACGTTGGTGCCTTCCATGCGGATCACCACCGGCACGTTGATCTGGCTGTTTCGGGCGGCTTGGACAATCCCTTCGGCCAGGATATCGCAACGGAGGATACCGCCGAAGATGTTGATCAGAATCCCTTGCACTTTTGGGTCAGAGAGTATGATCCGGAAGCCCTCTTCGATCATTGCGGCGCTGGCTCCGCCGCCCACATCCAGAAAATTGGCCGGTTCGCCGCCGGCCTGCTTGATCAGGTCCATGGTGGCCATGGCCAGACCGGCGCCGTTGACCATGTTGCCGATATTGCCGTCCAGGTTGATATAGTTGAGCCCGACCTTGGCGGCCGCCAGCTCCAAAGGGTCTTCCTCGGCCTCGTCGCGCCAGGCCGCCAGTTCCGGGTGGCGCGAAAGACCGTTGTCGTCCAGATCGATCTTGGCGTCCAGGGCGACCAGCTGTCCGCCACCGGTGACCACCAGGGGGTTGATCTCGATCAGTGAACAGTCGTTTTCCAGGAGGAGGCGAAAAAGCCCGGTCAGAATCGCGGCAAACTGGCGATGCAGGCTGGGCTGCAGACCCAGGGCGAAGGCGACCTGGCGGCAGTGAAAAGGTTGCAGGGAAAGCAGGGGGTCGACCCTGACCTTGACGATTTTATCCGGGGTGGCCTTGGCTACCGACTCGATGTCCATGCCACCGGACTGGCTGGCCAAGATCAAGAGCGAGCCGGTGGCGCGTTCGGGAATAATACTCAAGTATAGTTCGCGGGCGAGATCCAGCCCTTGCTCGATCAGGAGGCGGCCGACTTTCTTGCCGGCTGGTCCGGTCTGGGCGGTAACCAGGGGCGAGGCCAGGATGGAGGCGGCGGCCTCCTCCGCTTCCATCTCGGTCGCGGCGATTCTAACCCCGCCGCCCTTGCCGCGGCCGCCGGCATGGATCTGGGCCTTGACCACAACCGGGTAGACCCCCAACTTTCGGGCGGCCTCCCTCGCCTCGGTAACGCTGGTGGCCGTGAAGCCCTCCGGTACCGGCAGCAAGTAGCGGCGGAAGAGTTCCTTGGCTTGATATTCGTGGAGCTTCATTGATTTATCCCATTCAGGTGACCTGAGACCTGCTCCTTAAGCAGCCTCGATTACAGTTCCCTAGTTTCGCACGGTAAGGGAATCTGACTCAACCTTTTTTGGGATAGCCCATGCCTTTAAGAGTTTCGGTGATCTCGTCGATGATGGCCGGATCATCGATGGTCGAGGGCAGTCGGTACTCTTTGCCGTTGGAGATGGCGCGCATGGTGCCACGCAGGATCTTGCCGGATCGGGTTTTGGGCAGCCGGTGGATCTGGGCCGATTCACGGAAACAGGCGATGGGGCCGATCTGGTCGCGGACCATTTTGACCAGTTCCTGCTTGATCTCCTCCGGATTTTTGTCTATCCCGGACTTGAGGACGAAAAAGCCCAGGGGCAGTTCGCCCTTGAGCTGGTCGTGGGTGCCGATCACCGCGCACTCAGCGATGGCCGGGTGGGTGGCGATGATCTCCTCCATTTCCCCGGTCGAGAGGCGGTGGCCGGCGATGTTGATGACGTCATCCATCCGGCCCATGACATAGACGTAACCGTCAGCGTCGATGTAGCCGCCGTCGCTGGTCTCGTAGTAGCCGGGGAAATGGCTCATGTAGGAACTGATGAAACGGTCGTCGTTATGCCAGAGAGTGGCCAGGGTGCCGGGTGGCAGAGGCAGCCGAATGACGATGTTGCCTTCCTGGCCGGCCGGGAGTTCCTGGCCCTGGTTGTCGAGGATTCTAACATCGTAGCCCGGCGCCGGTTTTGTGGGGGAGCCGGGTTTGACCGGGAATTCTTCGATGCCGCGGCAGTTGGCGACGATGGCCCAGCCGGTCTCGGTCTGCCACCAGTGGTCGATAACCGGGCGCTGTAAGAGGTTGCGAGCCCAGTGGTAAGTATCCGGGTCAAGACGTTCACCGGCCAGGTAGAGAGCCTCGAATTTGCCGAGGTCGTAGCGGCGACAGAAATCGCCGTTGGAGTCTTCCTTCTTGATGGCCCGGAAGGCGGTGGGGGCGGTGAACAGCACTTTGACGCCGTATTCGCTGATTACCCGCCAGAAAGCGCCGGCGTCCGGGGTGCCGATCGGTTTGCCTTCGTAGATAATGGTGGTGCAGCCCCGCAGCAGCGGACCGTAGACGATATAGGAGTGACCGACCACCCAGCCCACGTCGGAGGCGGCCCAGAAGACATCGCCGGCCTCGACGTTGTAAATGTTCTTCATCGACCAGTGCAGGGCTACGGCGTGCCCGCCGTTGTCTCGCAGCACTCCCTTGGGCATACCGGTGGTGCCGGAGGTGTAAAGGATGTACAGCGGGTCAGTGGCCTTGACCGGTACACAGGGGGCGGGCTGGGCGTTTTGTACCAACTCCTGCCAGTCCAGGTCGCGGCCGGGGATCAGGTCGGCGCGAACGAAGTCACGCTGGAAGACGATGCATTTTTCTGGTTGGTGCTGGGACTGTTCGATGGCCGAGTCGATCAGGGGTTTATAGGCCAGATGTTTCTTGCCTTCGATGGCTCCCGAGGCGATGACCAGCAGTTTGGGACGGGCATGGTCGATACGGATGGCCAATTCATGGGCGGCGAAACCGCCGAAGACCACCGAGTGGATGGCGCCGAGCCTGGCGCAGGCCAGCATGGCAACGGCCGCCTCGGGAATCATCGGCATATAGATGATCACCGTGTCACCCTTGGCTACTCCCTGGGCTTTCAGGCCGCCGGCGAAGGCGGCGACCTGGTCCCGTAGCTCGGTGTAAGTAATCTTGGCCTTGGTATCGGTGACCGGACTGTCGTAAATGATCGCAACCTGTTCGCCCCGGCCATTTTCGACGTGCCGATCGACGGCGTTGTAACAGGTATTCAACTCTCCGCCGGCGAACCAGTGGTAGAAGGGGGGATTGGCGCCATCCAGTACTTTGTCGAAAGGTCGGTGCCATTCGATGCCTTCGGCGGCCCGGCTCCAAAACTGTTCAGGATTATAAATGCTTTCCCGGTATACTTCGTCGTACAGTCCCATAGGAGATCTCCCTGGTTTGCGGGTTGCGTTTCGTTATTCCGAACAGGGCTGAAGAAGAAGAGCAAAAAGGAGGGACATTACATTAACTAAACATATTCCCTCGTTATTAGGTGCTAGTCCAAATATCACCGCCAAGGTCTTGAATATATTAAATAGTTATAACTGTCAACCGTTCTCGTTTAATTTAAGAATTACCACGTTGTGGCAGTTTGAGGGCAGTTGTTTTAAGCGTTGTTAGGTTGGCCGGGCCGGTCGCCGATCAGCAAACCCCGGCATTTTGTGGCTGTGGAAGCGGATGGTTGGAAAGGAAAAAGAGTTGGCATTTGCATGGAGATTTGTCACATTGCGGTTGGATGACGCATGTCGCTACCCGCCGATTTTGACCGGGTGTCTTTAACTGTAAATTTTCCGGAGTTGAGCCTGGGAATGGGGCGATAGATGACACGGAAAAAGATCCTGGTTCTTACCTCGACCTTCCCTCGTTGGGATAACGATTCCTCCCCGCCCTTTGTTTTCGAACTTTCTAAGAGGCTTACCCGGGATTTCGAAGTGACGGTCTTAGCGCCGAATTACCCTGGTTCCCTGACCAGGGAAATGGTTTCCGGGATGCGGGTCCGCAGATTTCGCTATTTCTGGCGGAGTTTCGAGACACTGGCCGGGGATAAGGCCATCCTGCCAGCCTTGCGCGACAATCCGCTAAAGTATCTTCTAATCCCCTTCTTCCTTCTGGGGGAGTTTCTCTCGGTCCTGTGGCTGATCAGAAGCCATAAAATTGAGGCAATACATGCCCACTGGCTGTTGCCACAGGGGCTGATCGCCGCCTTGGTCAAAATGCTCACCGGCACCCCCTTTCTAGTCACAGCCCATGGCGGGGATGTTTTCGGTCTGCAGGGTCGATTCGCCGTCGCCCTGAAGCGACTGGTACTGGCCAAGGCGGCCGGGGTGACGGTGGTTAGCCGCGCCTTGGCCGCTAAGGTTAGGGAGTTGGCGCCTGCGACTCCGTTAGAGATCATTCCCATGGGAGTGGACGGGGAACTCTTCAAGCCGGAACATAAGGATCCCAACCTGCGCGAGAGACTCGGCATCTCAGGACCGTTCCTCCTCTTCGTAGGGCGGCTATCAGAGAAAAAAGGAGTGCGTTATCTTCTGGAGGCTATGCCTGCTGTACTGAGAAAATTTCCGGAGGCCAAGCTGGTGCTGATCGGCCAGGGCGAACTCGCTGATAGTTTGCGCTTTCTGGTGCGGGAACTGGTAATTGCCGAACGGGTCATCTTTCTCGGTGCCGTCCCCAACCGGGAACTGCCAGGTTATTATGCCACGGCTGATCTATTTATCGGTCCGTCGGTGACCGCAGGTGGAGGCGATATGGAGGGGTTTGGTCTGACTTTCGTTGAGGCCGGTCTCTCCGGCGCCACCCTCGTCGGCACTGATAGCGGCGGGATTCGAGATATTATTGAATCAGGTGAGACCGGTTTCATGGTCCGGGAAAAGGATGCCGCAGACCTGGCGGCTACCCTCTTGCGGCTTATTGCTGATCCCTCTACTTGCGCCATGGTGGGCGCCGAAGCCCGCCGCCGGTTCCTGGCCAGTTTCGACTGGGTGGTTATCTCCGGTCGCTACCGGGACTTTCTCGTTCGTCTCTGGCCGGAATTATAGCATTTGCGGATATCAGTGCTTTTCTCTTGAATCGGCTGTTGCTTCCTGCTATTTTGTTCACAAAAAGTGAACGTAATACAGGTTAAAAATTCCAGGAAATTGCTCCTATAAAGCACGCGTCAGCGACTTAACGTCTCTCTTCTTAAATCTTGAAATGAAGGGTATCTATTTGAACTTAAGTGCTAATTTAGCTACTCACCCCAACCAGGTTAGGGAAGGATTGCACTAGTTGGGCGAGTCAGGCGTCTTTTCAGCGAGAAGAATGCCTGGTCGATCTATTTCAGCAATCAATCATTAACGCCTTATTTTTTACGTTTTAAATTCCATGGTCAGAAAGTACCTGGGGATGGATCGCATTATTGAGTTTATTATAGAACAGCTGGATAATCTGGCAGCCGCCCTACCATTTTCGTAGGAGCCAGCAGAACCGAAAGCCGGTACACTGGCATGATAATTTGGCATTATCGCGATCTTTTCTATACCTGTTATTAAAAATTGATCCGGTGGGCTTGTCCTTCATGCCGCTTAATGAAGGACAGTTTTAATGTCCTGATATGATAGACTCCCGAAAGCCAAGGGCTTCTAATTGTGGGCATTTTAGGCTGTAGATTCCGCTTTGATCCCTGTGAGAATGCTTCGGTTCGATGGGTTTTTTCACGGAACACTAGAAGGGATGGTTAGTTAGTTTTTTGTTGTTGTGGCCATTCGCAACTACGTTGATGATTATTATAGAAGCAGTTTAGTGGCATGAATCAATTTGCCAAGCTAAGCACCTCTTTTTTCAACCATTGGTGGTATTTTAGCGTGATGAACAATTCCAGAGGTCTTTTTGAGCAACTTCCTGCTGCACTGAAAGGCAGGAGCGGTTGGCCCTGGACTGAACATTCCCCTCTTGTGCCGGAGTCCATGCCGGACGGCTCTATGTGGCCACGAATCTCCATCGTAACACCCTCCCTTAACCAAGGACAATTTATCGAAGAAACCATTCGTTCCGTACTCCTGCAAAATTATCCAAATCTTGAGTATATAATTATTGATGGTGGGAGCAACGATGATTCCGTAAATATCATCGAAAAATATGATCCATGGATCAGTTACTGGGTCAGCGAGCCGGATCGGGGCCAGAGTCATGCCATCAACAAGGGATTACGGCGGTCCACCGGAGATATTTTATGCTGGCTCAATTCAGATGACTGGCTCATGCCAGGGGCTTTGAGATTGGCCGCGCAAAAAATAGAAATTCAAACAGCAGCTTGGTTGATCGGTTGTGCGGAAGTTACCACCAGTAAAGGGGGAAAAAAATATACCAAACAACTCAAGGAAGAAGTTTCGCTGAAGACCTTCCGAAATTGGAATCTTGACTGGATTCCTCAACAGTCAACTTTCTGGAACCGTCGTATTATGGAAAGATGTGGGTATTTAGATGAGACCCTTCATTATGCCATGGATGTCGATTTCCTTTTTCGGCTTTTTGAAATTACCGTTCCATTGATATGCCACGATGTTTTGGCGAATTACCGAATACAGCCGGGTGCCAAAACACAGATACAGAGTGATAAGTCAATTCGTGAAACTGCCGATTGGATCACTAAAAATATTTTATTGAATCAGGATAAACCTGAAAAGATCATTGCCGAATATGTGACAGACACGATTGTTTTGCAAAAAAAGATGAACCAGATAAGACGTCATCCGGTCATTGGGAAGTGCATTTCATTTTGGGGAAGATTTGTCAATAGTAACTTCAATATCTAGTAATGTGTGAAAGTTTATAATGAAATTATTCATGGAATTGATAGGGAGAATTTTTTTATTATCAATTGTAATAATGTCCTCTGTTTTTTATTCTCTTCGCCGACGTTTGGGATTTGCTGAAAAGGAGTGGGTCTGGTTGATTGGTGAGAATCGAGGTGATTGCGTCTGCGATAATGGTTACTTTTTTTACAGATATTGTCGCTTGAATCATTCCGAGAGAAAAAAAATATATTTTGTTGTCAAAAAAAGTTCTTCCCTTTTCAAGGAACTTTCAGTCAACGATGATCATGTATTAACATTTGGATCACTAAGGCATGCAATGGTGTTTTCCCGGACGATGATTGGTCTCTATACTCATACCTATTCTGATCTCATTTATCGGAGAATTTATGAGATATCCGGAGGGATTAAAAAGCTCGTATTTCTGCATCATGGTGTTTTGGGGTTTAAAAAATTTAACGATTTTTATAGAAAAAAACGAGCGGTTATGGATGTTTTTACTGTTGGTAACAAGCTCGAAGAGGAAATATTAAGGAATCAGGAAGGTGTGCCAGGCCATAAACTACGTCTAACTGGCTATGCACGTTATGATTACTTGTATAATACAGCGAGTTCCGGTTCCCCTAAAATTGTATATATCCCGACATACAGGGATTGGATACTGGAAGATTTTCAATCGTCCCAGTTTTACCATAAAGTGATGTCGCTTCTAAAAAATGATACTTTGGGGTTACTGCTTGATAAGTACAATATTTCTTTTTGTGTATATCTCCACAAGTATCACCAGCCCTATATTCATACTTTGAGTAGTCCATTCGATAACGTCAGGATTTTGCAACTTGGAGAATCTAGCCCATCTGAATTGATATCTACAGGAAATATGCTGATAACTGATTATTCAAGTGTTTCGTGGGATTTTTTTTATCTTTCCAAACCGGTACTTTTTTATCGTTTTGATATCAGTGAATATTTGCTGAGCAGAGGTTGTTATATTTCCCTTGACGAAGAAAATCTTGGGGAGATTACTCAATGTGAAGATGATTTGGTTAATAAAATTGAAGAGTATTGTGAAAATGGTTTTCTGTTTAAACCCTGTTTCCAGCAATATCGAGAATCGATTTTACCTGCTTTTGATGGGAAGAATTGTTCCAGGATATATAACGAAGTCTTAAACATTGAAAGAGGTGAGTGATGGCTAGGGTAATCACTTTTGGTACCTTCGATGTGTTTCATATAGGGCATCTGCGTATTCTGGAACGCGCCCGAAATATGGGTGATTATCTGTTGGTAGGAGTTTCCTCAGATCGTCTGAACTATTTGAAAAAAGGACGAAACCCGGTTTATGGGCAAGATGAGCGGATAATGATCGTTAAAGCACTTCGTTGCGTTGACGAGGTGTTTTGGGAAGAATCCCTTGAATTGAAACGTCACTATATTGAAATGCATCAAGCCGATATCCTGGTGATGGGTGATGATTGGGGCGGTAAGTTCGATCATTATCAGGACATCTGTGAAGTCGTGTATCTGCCTCGGACGCCGTCCATTTCCACCACAGAAGTTATTGAGAAGATCCGGCGATAATCATGGGGCGCAAAATTTCCACGCCTGTTCAACTTAGAGAATGGTGGCGTTTTGTTGTGCTGTTATTCAGCGCCATTGTCGCCACTCTTGTTTTCCGTCCCTGCGCCGCGATATTTCCGAAGAAGAAGGGTCGGGTGGCAATTCTTGGCCGAGAAAGTGGTTCTTTCAGCGACAATGCCAAACATTTTTTTTCTTCGCGCAAAAGTACCAAGGCGGATATTTCTCGGTTGCCTTTATTTCATCAAAAAAGAGTACAGTGGCAGAGCTGCGCGATCATTTTCTTTCCACTCTACACTATCCAGGTCTGCGAGCTATTTTTTGGCTGATCTCAGCTGAATTCGTGATCATGGATAGCGCCGAATGGATCAGCGGTGGCAAATACCAGCTGGCCGCTTCCGGTAAGCTGGTGCAGATCTGGCATGGTGCCCCGCTCAAGGAAATCGAGTTGCCCCTGCATCAACGCCGCCTGGCGAGGCTTGATTTTCTATCACGGCTGTTTCTGCAGTTCCAGAAAAAGATCACCGGCCGTTACCCTGATCATTTCGCGGTTGTTTCTACCTCGAAATTTTTTACGAAACGGGCTTTTTCCTCGGCATTCCGGGCGAGTCATTATGTCGAGGCCGGATATTCCCGGAACGATGCCATCTTTGAGGGGCAAGGAGATTTGCCCCGGACTTCCCCCCTTTGGATAAATTGTGACCTGAAAGTCCTGACGTTTATCGATAAAGCCAGGAGTGAGCAGTTAAAGGTGATCTTTATGCCCCGACCTTCCGTTCCGATCACGGTTCTCCTTTTGTTGAGGGAATTCTTAATCTGCCGGCGCTCAACGCCTTTGCCTCGGCTAACGGTATTCTGCTAATCACCAAACTCCACCCGTTGATGGCCGACCAGGTGAGGGGGCGAGATTTTTCACATATCGTCAATTACGCTGCCGAATGTGACATCTATCCGGCCCTTGCCCTCTTTGATGCGCTGGTTACTGATTATTCCTCCATTTACTTTGATTATCTACTGCTTGATCGTCCGGTTTTCTTTTTCCCATACGATTTAGAGCATTACGTGGCGGGTGAGCGCAAGTTGCTGTTCGGCTACCGGGAGATGGCTCCAGGGCCGTTGTGTAGAACGCGGGAAGAGTTGCAGGCGGAAATACTCACTCCTGATAACGATTATTGGCGCAAGCGGCGCCGGGAAGTCCGTGCCAGCGTATTTGATCATCTCGATGATAAGGCCGGCTTGCGGTTGTACCAGTTCCTGCAGGAACAAAGTCTTGCCAGACATGAATCAACAATTGCGCAGTGCGGTAGTAATCCATGAAAATTCTTAGTCCCATGGCCACCGGTAATGGTGCTTATATTGTCCATCAAGCCTTGGCGCGAAAGATAAAGGGATACCAATTACATGGTTACAACCCTTACTCAACCTTGTTCCCCCCCTGCCTTCCCTTGCTCACCCATGGAATGATGGCCGATATCGTCCATACTACCCCGGACTATGGCTTTTTTTTTGAGAAAAAAAATACCCCATTGGTATTAACTTTCCATAATTATTTTCTTGATCAGTTTATGATGGCCTATAGTTCTATGGCACAAAAGATTCATTATCGAACAGATCTCCGTCATTTCACCAGAAAATCATTAACCATAGCTACGGTGGTCACTAGTGTCAGCAGGTTTACTGCCGATCTTGTACGCGACGATCTTGGATTCCGGGGCGAGATTAAGGTGATTTACAATGGCGTTGATCAGGAAATGTTCCGACCTGAGGAAAGGTTGCCCCGGAAAAAAATCAGGGGGTACTGTTCAGTGGTAATCCGACCCGGCGTAAGGGGGCTGACACTCTGCCCCGGATTGCCCGGCGGCTTGATCCGGGGATTGAGATTGTCTGACAACTGGGGGGTTGCAGGCCAGGAGACACCTCGCCGACTCTACCGGAGTGCTGCGTGATATCGGGACCATCCCTTATCTGGAAATGCCCAGGGTCTATCAGGATGCGGATATCTTGTTGTTACCTACCGTCCGGGAAGGATTTGTACTGGCGGCAATCGAGGCAATGGCCTGCGGTTTACCGGTTGTGGCAACCGATTGTTCCTCGCTCCAGGAATTAGTTGTCTACGGTAAAGGGGGGGTATTTATGTAGATTGGCTGATGAGGCAGATTTCGCTGAAAAAATCAATTTGTTGGCCACCTCTCCTGAAGCCAGAAGGAGCATGGGGGGATTCAATCGTAACCGTGTTGAGGAGTCCTTCACTCTGGCGCAAATGATAGGAAAGTATCGGGAATTATTTGAAGAAGTAATGGCCTGTGGAAGGTTAAGTTGAGCTTGTGACCACCTCCTTAGCGCTAAGTCAGTTGTGCGACTGGCTCTTTGTTTAACGTGTCCGGTCATATCGCATCTGTGCAATCTGTTCCGATACCAGGCCGATCATGAATATTATTACCGAGGCGGAAAAAAGTAGAGCTGACATGTTGGTGAAGCGATGTATGGTGAAGAAGGTGTACAAGTAGTAACCAAGCCCAATTGAAAAAAACATTGCACTTACCGGCAAGAAAATTCTCAACGGTGAAAAGAGGGTGGCGATCTTCGTGATGATCAGAAAGAATCTGCTCCCGTCTTGGATTACTTTGATTTTGCTCTTCCCCTGCCTTGACTTGACGGTGATAGGAACGTATTTAATGCTCCGGCCACTTCTCAGATAGGCCATGGTCAAGGTGGTGGGGTAGGAGAAGGTATTGGGCAGGAGGTAGATGAAAGACTCGACTGTATCTTTTTTCACCAACCGAAAGCCGCTGGTAAGATCCTCAATCTTGAACTTGGTAATGTAAGAGGCGAGATTGTTGTAAATGAGATTGGCGATCCCCCGGTGCAGTGATGCTTGCCCCTTATTGTTTCTGGCACCCACCACCATATCGAAGCTGCCCTTGTATTCCAGCAGTTTACCGATCTCAGACGGATCGTGCTGACCGTCGGCATCCATCATAATGATCCAGTCCCCGGAGGCGCTCCGGAGTCCGGTTTTGATGGCGGCGCCGTTGCCCATATTGTACGGGTGGGGCCAGACATTGGCTCCGGCGTTCATGGCCGCCTTGATTGTCTCGTCATTGGATCCGTCATCGACCACCAGAACTTCATAATCAGGATATAGTTCTTTGATCGAGGCGATGGTCTGCCCTATCGATGCCTCTTCGTTATAAGCCGGAAGAAGAACCGTGACTTCTGGGGTTGGCTGATCAGCTTTGCTCATTTCCACCACCATGCAGTGAGTTATCTTTTTGCATCCGGATATAATGTTTCCAGTATCGCCAATTGTGAGCGTTTGGATAAACTTGCAGCAATCTCTCAACCGAGTTTAGGGCGGCATCATTTTTGTTCAAGGCGATAAGTTGTTTGCACTCGGTTTCCAGCAAAGGGGCGAAGTAGGGATTGGCGGCGATCACTTTCCTCAGACTGTCAAGATCATAAGTGTGAGGTTTGCGCGCCGAATGCAATCTGATATAGGCCAGAGCGACAAATGGGTCATCAGGCTTCTGCTTCTTGAGGTCGCTCAGCATCAGCTCTGCAAGGAAATAAAGCGGTGGGTAACGGTCGGTGATCAGCCTGGAAAATTTGAGGAAGATGAGGTTTTTGCGGCTGCCGCTGATAAAATCGTCCCGGGAAATATCGGTAGCCTCGGCTACGAGACGATTGCGGTTCTGCTCGTCGGTCAGGCGCGTCTTCAGTTCGATTAATTTGACTTGTTCCGGTGACGATGAATTGGCATCGACGTTGGCGAGGAGCTGTCCCGCGGCCTGGTAATATCTGAAATCCAGAAGCATCTTCGACAGGGTATAAATGATGGCGGTATCCGGGTCATTGAACTCGGCCAGGCCGATGGAACTGCCGTCTCCTTTGATCTTATAAACATCCTTGATCAGGGCCGAGATGTTCATCAGCAGGTAGCCGTTGTCGGTCCGACTATCACTTCCCAAAGCCTCTCGGAATTTCTCCAATGCCGAACGGTAGTCGCCTATTTGCCAATAAAGGCTTCCCTGGGTGGAGAGAAAATCCGGCAGGGCGATCTGATTGGCCATAGGTGGGATATGCCTCATCAGTTCCTCTGCCCTGCTGACGGCCTCGGAGGGACCGGCAGTATTCTTCACGCAGATAGTCAGGTTGTTGGCAGTGGTTAGATACGCTTCGTCATATCTTGTGCCGAGGCTGATGGACTTTTCCAGCAGCGGGATAGCTTCCCGGCAGCGGCCCGCCTTGCCGAGGGCCAAACCAAGATTGGCGTATGCCCGGGGCTTTTTAGGAGATTTACTTATGACGTCGCTGTACAGGCTGACTGCGTCCCGCCAGTCATTATTGCGCAGGGTGGTGAGGAGAGATGAAACGGCGAGGATAATAATCAAACCCAGCCATATTGGTCTGAAATCATGGATGTCTCTTCCCAGACTACTCTGGAATTTGCGTAAGCTCAGGTCGATTATTCCCACCAGGGCCATGAAAAATCCCACCGATGGCAGGTAGAGGCGGTGTTCAAAAACCAGTTCCAAGGGGACAATGGTGGATTCGATGACCAGATTCAGGAAAAAGAAAAAGACCCCGAAGGTGACCAGCGGCGAGCGGTGGCGATATCTATAGGTGGTCGCGATCAGCCGCCCAGAAAGATGATGCTGAGGAGGGTGGTGGGTGGCGAAAACAGCGAGGTGGAGATCATGGTCTGATGGTCGAGGTTCATCCTGGAAGGCAGCGGCAGGGCCAGAAGGCTCATGTACCAGACCACCACCCGGGACTCGGTCAGAAGCCTTTCCCAACAGTTAAAGGGCCGGTGGCCATAACTGTTGATCATGTCGGTCAGAATCTGGAGTGGGAAACGGCAGGACTAACAGTAAAATCAAGCCAAGACCAAGCCAGTGGACGGGTCGAAGCCGGGCCAGAAAACGAGAGAAGCTGCCAGGATTGATGATGGTGCACTCCAGCAGCAGCAGAGCCAGAGGCAAGGTGGCGGAATTTTCCTTGGACATAAAGGCCAGTAGCCGCGCTGACCCCGCAGAGAAGCAGGTGGGTGACACGGCTGACACCGTGATTTGGCGGTGCGCCCGTATAGGTAAAAGGTCATGGCCAGCAGGTAGAACAGGGCCATCATCGAGGTCATGCGCTGGACCAGATAGGTCACCACATTGGTCTGCACCGGCGAGAGGCCCCAAAGACCGCAGATCCCGAGGACAATAAAGGTTGGGCGGTAGAAAAGACTGACTTCCTTAAGAGTGGTACGTTCAAGCAGTCCCTTGGAGAAAAAAGAACAGGGTTGCCACGGCCAACAGATGAATAAAGATGTTGGTCAAGTGGTGGTACTGGATATTTCCCGTAGCAGAGTTTGTTGTTGACGGCAAAGGTCAATAGGGGAATGAAGCGGGCGATTCCGAAGCGGGTTGAGGCAATTTTGCTTTATAGAGTCCAAGAAAAATCCTGCGGGTGCATCTGGCTGTTTTCGATAAAGGATATGCTAGTCATCAAGGGCCGGGGGGGAAAAGAGGCTGTTACTGGAGGAGATGAAAATCAGAAGTAGGAGAAGGACCAGCAGGACTTGGCTGTTTGTAAGAAATCCGGTAATTTCTGTGGTAAGTCATGGACATAATGATTTATTAGCGAAAAGCAGGAGATCAGTCCGCGGAAAACCTGGGTCGGACAGAGAATTATCACAAAAAAAGACCGCTTCCCTTTTGCCAGGGAAGCGGTTTTTCTTAAACAACAATTGCTTTGGTGACTAGGGCAATATTACTGAATGCCTAACTGATTGGCCAGAGTACCGTTCGGCTCCAGTTGATAATCTTGCCGTTGGTGGCATTGGGGGTGAAATGCAGGACGCCTGAGCCGCAGCATTCTGGCCGCCATTATCTGTATCGGCAAGTTTTTTCAGTTTATCGTTGGTTGAGTCGGAGGTCGAGAGTGATAGTAAGTGATCCTGGCGGGGTAGCTTCGATCGTTGAGCGGGAATGAAAATAAGTGGTATCAGCATCCCCGGCGAAAGTTCTCGATCGTCTTGCCGGGATAGAGGAGTTCCGTCTGGCATTTTATTCTGGGTGGCATAAAAGAGGCCGATATTGGTCTCGATCGAATGCAACCCCGGGAAGACCAGGGCGGTCAGACGGGATTTCTGAATGTAGGTCATGTAGGCCGGGATGGCCACGGCGGCCAGGATGCCGATGATCGCGACAACGATCATCAGCTCGATCAGGGTAAAACCTTTTTCCTTATTCTCTTTCCTCAGGTGCTTCAGCATAACTCTTTCCTCCACTGTTTGGTTAACCGAATGTAGCCCAGTCAGCTGGGATACATGAATTCCTAGGATTAAAAACGCTATTTTTATAGCATACGTCCTGAAACTTTAAAACATTTATCTGTCATAAGTGAGCAAACTTTATGCCAGACAATGAAACAACTTTAATTATTTTTGAAGATGCCTGCCTGGAAAGGATTTATCCCCTGGTTGAACAATATTGGTGGATGACGGTACGGGCAGGAGGGGATGGTGTGAGTGACCAAAATTGTCAATTTACGGCAGGAGCGGTGACAAAAAGTGTCAGTTGCGAAAGTGAATGGCTGGGGGACAGGGATTCGAACCCCGATAGGCAGAGTCAGAGTCTGCTGTCTTGCCGTTAGACCATCCCCCAGTTCTTTTCCGGGTTTTTTAGAAGAATACCCGGTGGATGTCAAGAAGAATTAACTCATCCGCGATTAAGCAGCCCCTCATAAGATGACGAGCCCGGCATAGGCGACTACCCTGGTAGTGTCGCCACTGGTCGCACCGGAATCGGTATAGCCAATCAGGCTGGCGGAGGTGGCGCCCAGTTCCAGGGCGGCTGCCAGTACTACAGAGGTCGGAATGAAGCCGCACATGCTGATGCCATGGTCGAGCACCGTTCGATAAAGCCCCTCGGGGTTGAGTTGCAAGATCTGATCGAGGGCCAATCGGTCTTGTCGGGCCGCGGATTCACGGTCTTGATAGTGGGTCATATCGGTACTGGCCACCAGCAGTACCGGTTGGTCGTATTCTTTGATGGCGACGGCCAGAGCTTGTCCTGCTTCCCGGGTTTGGTTCAAGGTCAGTCGGCCGACGGCCAGTGGAGAAATGCTCAGGCGGGCTTGAGCCGCCTGCAGAAAGGGAACTTGAACCTCCAGTGAGTGTTCGTAGCGATGGGCTTCGGCGTCCTCGATCACTGCCGGGTTCTTGGCTTTGATCAGTTCCGATAAAGTGGTGTTGAGTGGAACATCTCCCATGGGCATGGCCCAGCTACCCCGGGACATGATGGCCAGATCCGCACCACGGCCATGATGATTGGGGCCCAGGATGACGACATTTTCGGGGATTTCAACCCGGGCAAAAGTGGCGGCGGCGGTGCGGCCGGAGTAAACATAGCCGGCATGGGGGACAATCACCGCCAGGGCCTTGATCTTTTCAGCGACATCAAACTCCGGGGTAAGGGCCGCCACGGTCTCGGCCAGTCGGTGTTTGTTGCCAGGATAAAACTGGTCGGCAACGGCTGGTTGTCTGATCATCTGGTTCACCTTTTGTCTCTGGAACCAGAATAGCGTGATTGTCCCTCGTCTGTCAGTCTTTTTTCACCTGCCAGGAGGTTCCTGCCGGCCCATCCTGCAATTCTATACCGGCTTCGAGCAATAAATCCCTGATCTCGTCGGCTCGTTGCCAGTTTCGATTCTTTCTGGCTTCCCGGCGCTCCTCGATCAACTGTTCGATCTTTTCCGGGGAGATGGAGAGGGTGGTCAGTTCCTGCTCTCTGAGGCGTTGCAGAAAAGATTCCGGGGGCTCGGTCAGCAGTCCCATGATGGAGCAGAGAAGTTTGATCCGTTCCGCTTTATTCTTGAGGAATATGACATCTTCCGAAGCTGGAGGAGAAGGCAGCTGTTGCCGGAGGCGATTCAGATCTTTGACGCTTTCGAAAATTACCCCCAAAGCCTGGGCGGTATTGAAATCGTTGTCCATGGCCTCCTGGAAACGTGCGCTCAGGCTGGAAAGCCGGTCTTTTTCCGCCTCGGTCAGGATCGGATCGGCACCGGTCACGGCCATGGGCAGGTTCTCCACCGCGGCGATGCAGCTGTACAATCTTTCCAAGCCGGCGGCGCTGTCCTTCAGGGCCGCCTCGGAATAATCAAGCGGGTTGCGGTAATGGGTGGAGAAGACAAAGAAGCGCAGAACTTCCTGATGGTGCTGGGCCAAGACCTCGCGGATGGTGAGAAAGTTGCCCAGGGATTTGGACATCTTTTCATCCTTGATGGTGACGAAACCGTGATGAATCCAGTTCCGGGCGAAGGGCCGGCCGGTGGCGCCCTCGCTTTGGGCGATCTCGTTTTCGTGATGCGGGAAAACCAGATCCTTGCCGCCGCCGTGGATGTCGAAGGTGTCGCCCAAGTATTCGCGGCTCATGGCCGAGCATTCGATGTGCCAGCCGGGGCGGCCCGGGCCCCAAGGGCTCTCCCAGGTAGGCTCGCCCGGTTTACTGCCTTTCCAGAGTGCAAAATCCAGCGGGTTCTCTTTTTCCTCGTTAACCGAGATTCTGGCGCCAGCCTGCATGTCCTCAAGCTGGCGTCCCGAAAGTTTGCCGTAATCGGGAAATCTTGTCACCCGGTAGTAGACATCGTTCCCGACCTGATAGGCCAACCCCTTTTCGACAAGTTCCCGGATCAACTCGATGATCTGGGCCACATGCTCGGTGGCCTTTGGCTCCAGATCGGGAGGCAAAGTCTTCAAGGCCTGCATGTCGGCATGAAACTCACGGATAAATCTCTCCGACAGTTCTTCGCAGGTGGTTTGCTGTTCCGCCGCCCTTTTGATGATTTTGTCATCGATGTCAGTGAAGTTGCGGATAAAAGTTACCTGGTAGCCGCGATACTTCAGGTAGCGGACCACCATGTCGAAGACCAGAGCCGAGCGGGCGTGGCCGATGTGACAAAAATCGTAGGCGGTGATCCCGCAGACATAGAGTTTGACCCGCCCCGGCTCGATGGTTTCGAGTGGGACTTTCTTGCCGGCCAGGGTGTTGAATATATTAATGGTCATGTCTTCGCTGGTTATCAAGTTGGTCTAATAGGGTCGTAAAACCCGTGAAAGTGTGATATATAACCGTTTCGGCTCCGTGGGGCAAGCCAAGTTGCGGCTTCGTAAGAGTTTACTTTAACAATCTGTCAATCCCATATTCCAATAAATTCAACGTGGCCCGACTACGAAGTCGGCCGCCACTGTCCCGGGAAGCAAGGAGAACCGCTGTGCGTGTTATCGCTGAAAAAATCCTGTCGAATGGGCTTAAGCTTTCGATTATCGATCATTCCCGGGCGGTTGCCGCCGATCGTTGGTATGTCAAGGTTGTCTGCAGTCTGGTCATGCCGGTGCGGCCCGAAGCTTATGCCGGCCTGGACTCAGGTGACTCGGAACTTGACCGTTTGACCAGGGATCGCCTGGGGGATTGTCTGGAGTACCAGATAATCAGGGAACGCAACTTTGTCGATCAAGCAGTCAAGGATGAGTTGATCGGGCATCTGACCGATCAGCTGCAGGAGCTCGTCGGCCAATATCTGGAAGACGAGGCTTTCCCGGCCCGCCTGGTTGCTGCCAAGTACCGTGAAATTGGCAAGCTTTGCGCGATGGAGAGGGCCAATAACTCTACGGTTCGGGAGGAGGATGATGAACCGGTCGATTTCTCCCATTGTTTTAGGTAAACGTCGTCGGAGACCGCCTTACTAGTCCCGATATCTCTTGACAAAGCGCATTCTTGGCATCATATTTCCTCTTTTCCGTATCAGCCTGACCAGCCTTGAAACCACCGACTTCAACAGATCCGAGATGGCTTAATCCGGAATCGTCCCGGATCATTTATAATGATTTTGCCGACCGCCAACGAGTCGGCCCGTCCGCTAAGGAGAACCGATGAAAGTTCTGATCAGTGACAATCTGGCCCCGGTCGGGGCTAAGATTCTGCAAGACGCCGGTCTCGAGGTTGAGATCAACACCGGGCTCCCCCCGGAGGAATTGAAAAAAATCATTGGTGGTTATGATGGTCTGGTGATTCGCAGCGCGACCAAGGTAACCGCGGAAATTATTGAAGCCGCCGACCATCTCAAGGTCGTGGGGCGGGCCGGCATCGGTCTGGATAATGTCGATATCCCCGCCGCCAGCAAACGGGGAATCGTGGTGATGAATGCCCCGGACGGCAATTCCACCACCGCGGCCGAACATGCCATCGCCATGATGATGTCCTTGAGCCGTAAAATTCCCCAGGCCACCGCCTCGATGAAAGCAGGCAAGTGGGAAAAGAAGAAATTTTCCGGCCGGGAAGTTACCGGCAAAACCCTGGGAATAGTCGGGATTGGCCGGATCGGCAGCATCGTCGCCGACCGGGCGCAGGGACTGCGGATGACGGTTATCGCTTTCGACCCCCACATGCCCAAGGATCTGGTCGATAAACTGGGAGTTGAACTTGTATCCATGGACGAACTGTGTCGGCGTTCAGATTTTATTTCCGTGCATGTGCCCTTTACCAAGGAAACCAAGCACAGCCTGTCCACCGAGCAATTCAAGCTCATGAAAAATGATGCGATGTTAATCGATTGCGCCCGTGGCGGCGTAGTGGACGAAGAAGCCCTTTTTGAGGCCCTCAAAAGCGGGGAGATCGCCGGCGCCGCTCTGGATGTTTTTGCCGTGGAACCGACCACCCAGGAGAATTGTCCCCTGCTGGGCTTGGATAATTTTATCTGCACCCCTCACTTGGGCGCCTCCACCGCCGAGGCCCAGGAGAATGTGGCGGTGGCCATCGCCAAGCAGATGTCCGAGTACCTCCTGAAGGGCACCGTGACTAATGCGGTAAATGTACCCTCGGTCAGCGCCGAGGTCCTTTCCAAGGTCGGACCGTTCGTGAAACTGGCGGAAATGCTGGGTGCCATGCATATGCAGCTTGCCACCGGCGGGGTCGAGGAAGTCGGGTTGGAGTTCAGCGGCGACTTGGCCGAATTGGAAACCGGTCCTGTCACGGTGGCTTTCCTGAAGGGTTTGTTTACTCCGATCCTGAAGGATGCGGTCAACTATGTGAATGCACCGGTGATTGCCAAAGAAAGAGGGATCAAGGTCATCGAATCCCGCACCAGCCAATCGGATGATTTCACCAATCTCATCAAGATCCGGGTGAAGACCACCGAGACCGACAACCTTCTGGTCGGCACAGTGTTCGGTAAGAGTGAACCCAGGTTGGTCCGCTTCAACACTTTTCGGCTCGAAGCCCTGCCGTCGGGCCCCATGCTTTTTGTGGTCAACAAGGATGTGCCGGGCGTTATCGGCGCCCTTGGAACTACCCTGGGTAATATGGGTATCAATATTGCCCGGATGACAGTGGGTAATGAAGAGGAGAAAGGGCGCAATATCATTCTGCTTAATACCAATACCTTGCCCGGCAAGGAGGATTTGCAGACGATAATGGAACTGGACAGCATCGAAAACGCCATGGCGCTGGATTTACCGTTGTTAAATTGACTCTCGGCAGTCAAAGAAAATTTCAGAGGAAGAAAAGATGACCGATCAGGAAAAAGAGAGTGGTAGATGTCCGGAAGGACAAGTCCTGAAGGACGGCAAGTGCGTAATGCCGGAGGTGACTTTTACGGCCTTTGTGATGTCCTTGAACACTGCTGCTCTCTACCATTTTGGCGAGCTGGCCGACCCTGAAACGGGGCGGACCGGCCAGGATCTGATGCTGGCCAAGCATACCATCGATACCTTGAAACTATTGCAGGAGAAATCGGTGGGCAATTTGACCAGAGATGAACAGAACCTCCTGGAAACCGTGCTTTACGACTTAAAGCTGAGGTATGTTAAAGCGGTCGGTTGAACCTGCCAACAGATTGATTATAAGCGGCCTGATTTTCCCTTTGAGAATCAGGCTGTTTTGTTTTTGGTCACCCTGGCAGTCGGATTGGTTGTTGGAACAGCCGACCAAACCATAGAGCGCCTGATTTTGCGAGTATGAGCCTAGCTAACCAGACTATTGAAGCCCCGGCCAAGATCAATTTATTTCTGCAAGTCACCGGCAGGCGTCCTGACGGATATCACGAGCTGGTTTCGCTGATGCAGAAACTGCGGCTGGCTGATACTCTCAACGTACAGCTTGTTGACGGCGCCATCTCCTTGACTTGTACCGACCCTGCGCTGCCGGTCGATGATGGTAACCTGGCCTGGCGGGCGGCCGAACATTTTTTTCGTCATACCGGTTGCCGGGGCGGGGCCAGAATCACCCTCGAGAAGAAAATTCCCGTGGCGGCCGGACTGGGCGGTGGCAGCAGCGATGCCGCCGCGGTACTTCTGGCCCTCAACCACCTATGTCGTGCCGGATTGACCGAAGATGAACTGGCTGACCTGGGCCTGACTCTGGGAGCCGACGTCCCCTTTTTTGTCAGAACTGCGCCGGCGGCCCTGGCCCGGGGAATCGGTGAACGACTGACCCCGGCCCGGGGTTTATCGCTTGGGACGGTTCTGCTGGTCAACCCCGGATTCCCCGTTTCCACCAAGTGGGTATACGAGAATTTAGCGTTGACATCGGAGGGTAATCCTTATATTCTAGCGCCCGGTTCGGCCACTCTAAATAGTGGATATTTCGGATCCGGATCGATTGATCTCAAAGCGGCCGAGACCGCCTTTTTCGTCAACGATCTGGAATCGGTTACTATCAACAATTATCCCGAGATCGGCCGGATCAAAGAGTCGCTGCTGGATTTTGGAGCACGGGTTGCCTTGATGTCCGGCAGCGGTCCTACAGTCTTCGGTCTTTTTGTCCAGGAACATGAAGCGCAAACCGCTTTCCGGCATTTCCGGGCTATCTATTCCGATGCAGTTTTCCTGACCGAGCCTCGGCCCGCCTGATGCGTCCGCCCAAAGACAACAGGCGGAAATGAGATTTTATACTGGGGCGTAACCGAGCGGTTCAGGTATGTGGCTTTGACCCACAGTACGAAGGTTCGAATCCTTCCGCCCCAGCCATCAAGCCAAATCAAAATCCGGGTGATGAAATGAAAGACACTATGAAGCTGTTCACCGGCAACGCCAACCCGGAATTGGCCCGGGAAATCTGCAAAAGTCTCGGGGTTGAACTGTCATCCGCCGAAGTCAGGCGCTTCAGCGACGGAGAGATCTTTGTCGAGATCGGCGAGAATGTTCGAGGCTGCGATGTCTTCGTGATTCAGCCCACCTGCCCGCCGGTTAACGACCATCTCATGGAACTGGTGATCATGGTCGATGCCTTACGCCGTGCTTCGGCCCGCCGCATCACCGCCGTGGTTCCCTACTATGGCTATGCCCGGCAGGATCGCAAGGTGGCGCCGCGGGTCCCGATTACCGCCAAGGTCGTGGCCGAGATGATGATGGTGGTAGGTGTCCGCCGAGTTCTGGCCATGGATCTGCATGCCGCCCAAATCCAGGGCTTCTTCAACATCCCCGTCGATCATCTCTACGCCGCCCCGGTGCTGGTCAAGTATATCCGGGATGAGTTGCGCGATAATATTATAATGGTCTCGCCGGACGCCGGCGGCGTGGAGCGGACCCGGGCTTACGCCAAAAGGCTGGACGCCGATCTGGCCATAATCGATAAACGGCGGGAACGGGCCAATGTGGCCCAGGCCATGAATGTCATTGGCGATGTCAAAGGCAAGACCTGCATCATGCTTGATGACATGGTTGACACCGCCGGTACTCTCTGCGCCGCCGCTGAGATTCTAATGAAGGCCAGCGCCAAGGATGTCTATGCCTGTTGCTCTCATGGCGTGCTCTCCGGCCCGGCTATCGATCGCCTGGAAAAATCGCAGATCAAGCAATTGGTGGTAACCGACAGCATCCCGCTACGCGGGGCCGCCGCCGAATGTAAGAAAATCAAGGTTCTTTCCGTGGCCGGTCTGTTGGGCGAAGCCATTAAACGAATCCACCTGGATGACTCGGTCAGCTCACTTTTTGTTTGAAAGTTTCG
This sequence comes from uncultured delta proteobacterium, assembly GCA_963807225.1. Lineage (GTDB taxonomy): Bacteria > Desulfobacterota > Desulfobulbia > Desulfobulbales > JAGXFP01 > JAGVGT01. The sequence goes on from CAWEAD010000008.1 coordinate 254,949, forward strand.
ACAAGTTGTATTAAGAGGCATGTTTCAATAAATTTTCACGCTATTTCTCGGACCTATCTTTTCACTATATATTTGGAGGCGAGCAGCAATGTTACAGGTAAATTTGAATGCGAACGTCAGAACCGGTCACGGTAAAGGCGCGGCCCGGACCTTGAGGAGAAGCGGTCAGACTCCGGCCGTCCTCTATGGGCAGGGCGCCGAACCGGTATCTCTGGCTCTGAATACCAAGAATCTGACCAAGGAACTTTTGGCGATTCATCATCGGAATGCCATCGTCAATCTGGAAGTCGAGGAAGATGGCAAGAAATTCACCAAACACGTGCTGATCAAGGAAGTACAGGTCGATCCTCTGAAGGAAATTCCGGTGCATGCCGACTTTTGTGAAATCTCCATGGAAAAACCCATGACCCTCATCGTCCCCCTTGAGTATACCGGCAAGGCCAAGGGCGTAGACCTGGGCGGAGAAATGGTGATCAGCGCCACCAAGGTCAAAGTAAAAGCCAAACCACTGGATATTCCGGATACTATTGTTGTGGACGTCACCAGCCTTAATATCGGTGACAGTTTCTCCTTCACCGAACTACCGATTCCGGCTGGGGTTACCATGGTGGACACCAGCACCAAACCCTGTGTGGCCGTTACCGCCGCCACCATCAAAAAAGAGGGTGGCGAGGAGGAAGCCTGAGCAGCAGCTAAGCAATGGCTTCAGTCGCTCAACCTGTCAATGGTTGGCTAACCGGAAAATGATCCTTCATTTTCCGGTTTTTTATTTTCTGGAGATAAAACTATGCTTTTGGTGGTCGGCCTGGGTAATCCCGGCGACAAATACGAGAAAACCAGACATAATGTCGGTTTCATGTTCCTTGACTATCTGGCCCGTGAGGTCGGGGTTGAGTTCAAGGAGAGTCGCTGGGAGGCTTTGGTGGCTAAGGCCGGTCTCGAATCAGGGCCAGCCCTGCTGGTCAAACCCCAGACTTTCATGAATCTCAGCGGCAGGGCTGTGGCCAGGATTGCCTCGTATCATAAGATTGAGCCCGGACGGATCATTGTGGTTCACGACGATCTGGATTTGGAGCCGGGACGCCTAAAGGTTGTTCAAGATCGGGGGCCGGGCGGACATAACGGTATCCGCTCGATCATCGAATGTTTGGGAACCAGGCAATTCGTCCGGCTTCGAATCGGGATCGGCCGTCCCCCTGAATTCATGCGCCCGGCCGACTTTGTCTTGTCCAGATTCAGCGAAGCGGAAAGGCAGTTGATCGATCAGGGCTTCACTGAAATGGCCAAGGCGGTTTCCATAATTGATCTTCAAGGGGTCTCGGCGGCCATGAATTTTTTCAACCGTCGGGAATAATTTTTTTCAGCTGTAACTACCAATAACTAAAGGGAAATCCTGGCTCCCATCTGCTTAACCTGTTAATTTCTTGAAACATTTTCGCCTTTCTTGGGCCGGTTTATGTTATAATTGTATTTTCCAATAGAACCAGCCGGTTAAATGATCAGGTGAATTAGAGAGGTTGACAAGTGTTCAAATGCGGCGACATGGCAGTTTATCCTGCCCACGGAGTTGGTAAAATCGAGTCCATCGAGCAAAAAAAAATTGGAGATCTGGAACAATCTTTTTACATCATGAAAATTGTCGATACCGGGATGGTGGTCATGATTCCCACTTCGGCCAGCAGCACTGGGTTGCGTAATATCATCGCATCCGATCAAGTCGAAAAAGTTTACGACATTCTGCGCGAAAAGAAAGTTACCATCTCCTCACAACCCTGGAATCAACGCTACCGGGATTATATGCAGAAAATTAAAACCGGTTCCGTTTATGAGATTGCCGCGGTCTTGCGAGATCTAAATGTCCTGAGTGCCGACAAGACCCTGTCGTTCGGTGAACGAAAAATGATGGATACCGCCCGGAATCTACTGATCAAGGAAATCGCCATTGCCAAGAAGACCAAGGAAAAAATGGTCGAGGAGAAACTGGACGAAATCTTTTCCTGAGTAAATTCGAGCTCATGAAGTTAAAGCCTGCCGGGATTCCGGGAGGCTTTTTTTATGTCCCGTCGGCTCAACCGAGATCCTGTCTTTCGGATATCCTGCTTGCCGGCGGCGTATCCCGAGGGTTATCTTATTCCGGTCTTGTTACGGATCGATAAATCCGAGTTAAAAGGTTGAACGTGAAAGTGGCTTTACATCAATTAACGGTCGACAACAGCCATCAACGACAACGACTGGATACTTATCTGGCTGACGTCTTGTGCGACTCAGATCTGAGTCGTTCGCGGATCAAGAACCTGATCGAATCCGCTGCGGTTCTGGTCAATGGGGTTCAGGTTAAAACCTCTTACCGGCTCCGGGAGCTTGACCGAATAATGATTACGGTCCCGGAACCGGCGCCGAGCGAGCTCCGTCCCGAGGCAATTGAATTTCCCATCCTCCATGAAGATGAAGATCTGCTGGTCATTTCTAAACCGCCGGGCCTGGTGGTTCATCCCGGGTGCGGGCACCAGAACGGGACCCTGGTGCACGGGCTTCTTTTCCATTGCGATGACCTGGCCGGGGTCGGTGGTGAGGAGCGTCCGGGTATAGTGCATCGGCTGGATAAGGACACCTCCGGCATCCTGGTGGTGGCCAAGAATGACAGGGCCCATCAAGATTTACTGGGGCAATTCAAGGAACGACAGGTTACCAAGATCTACCGAGCCTTGGTTAATGGTCGGCCAGTGGGAGAAAAAGGCAGGATCGATCGACCAATCGGCCGCCATCCCGTCCAGCGCCGGAAGATGGCAATCAACGAGCGCCAGGGCCGGACGGCGACCACCAACTGGCGGGTGTTGGAAAGCTTTGCCGAAGGTTATACCTATCTGGAACTGGAACTGGAAACCGGCCGCACCCACCAGATCAGAGTCCATCTGGCGGCCCTCGGTCACCCGGTGACCGGGGATGAAATTTATGGGCGGCAAAACCGGCAGCTCTTAAGCGAACTGGGAGTGAAGCGACATTGTCTCCATTCCTACCGCCTGGGATTCAGACACCCGAGGAGTGGCGAGAATTTGCTCTTTACCGCCCCTCTTTGGCCGGACTTCCAGGCGGTGTTGGAATCGTTACGGCAAAGGGCGGGAGCGGCTTGAGATGGAACGGCAAAAACCATTGGTGATCGCTCTTACCGGCGGCATCGGTACGGGTAAGAGCACCTTGGGCGAGTTGTTCCGGCAACATGGGGCCAGACTGATCAGTGCCGATCAACTCAGCCGGGAACTGCTGGCACCGGGCGCCGAAGGGGCTGAATTAATACGACGGCAATTCGGGGAACGATTCTTTGCCGCTGATGGGGAGATCGATCGCGCCGGCCTGCGGCGGGCCATCTTTTTCGAACCTGAATTGCGCCGACAGCTTGATTCTTTGCTTCATCCCCTGATCCGAAAAAGAATCTTCGAGTTGCTTGCCCAACCCAAACGGACTTGGGATGAAGCCGTCCAGCCCCCTTTTTTCCAGGGGACAGTGGTGGAAGTCCCATTGCTTTTTGAAGTGGGCTGGCAGGATGATTTCGATCGGGTGGTGGTGGTGCTGGCCGATGATCAACAGGCCCTCGCACGGTTGCGACAGCGAGACGGGGTGAGCCGCGCCGAGGCCGAGGCGGCCATTTCCGCCCAGATGCCGTTGCGCGAAAAGCTTACCCGGGCCGATTATGTCATCGATAACCGTGGCTCCCTGGCCGAAACGGCTCGGCAGGTTGCCGAGTTGATCGTTCTTCTCCAAGGTGGTGATTCCAACCCGGCCTAAAAATCCCAACCCCAGAATTTGAGAAACTGCGGAAAATTCCAGATATTCGAGTCATTTCTGGACCAGAATTTAAGACTGGTATAGAAGTTCACCCCGGTCTCCTCCGGCGGTCCCAAAGCCTTGTCCTGGCCGACTTCCGGGTCCAGAGCCCACCAGCTCATGAACAGCAGTTCCAGTGGTTTGCTGTTGCCCTTGACGTATCCCCGACGGCGACCCTCCCGTTCGAAAAAGGATACCTTGCGGTCGCCCAGTGGCAAAGCCTCGAGGTCGGCCATTGGCGCCAGCCCGGTGGGTGGATCGACTGCCCCCGCCGTCTCGCTTCCCTGGCGGAATTCGATCTTCATCACCCGGTGGGTTCTCCCTTTGATGGAGATTACCAGCCGGCCGTAAGGTTCTTGCTCCGGCAGATTCAGCCGGCCTGGCAGCATTTCCCCGTATATGTTCTGACCGTTCGACGGCCAGCCGGCCGGCCAGTATTCCCGGGGCAGTTTGTTGGTCGGAATCATGGCCAGGTAACAGCCGCAGGTATGCAGCGTGGTGATCAGCACCGGTTCTTCGCGGGCATTGAGAGTAACATAGACCAGTAATCCGACATTATTGCCCCAGGTCAGATGGGGCCAAGGGACTGCCGGAAAATGAATCCGGTAGATCAGATTGGTGTACTCACCCTTCTCTGTGGTGAATTTCTGCGTCAGGGTATAGATGGTCGGCCGGGATGTATCGATGAAGACTTCGTAATCATCGGTCGCTGTAGGGCGGGCCGTGGCGGCTCCGATGCGGTTATAGTCGAACTGATAGTCCCGCACCTCGAAGTGCGGGGCATAGCGCTGGAGCAGGATATTTTCACCCTCCTCGGCCAGCGGTCGATAGAGAGCCAGGTTCGATACCCGATCCGGTGCCGGTTCCCCGACAAGAGCGCACCCCCCCTGCAGACTCAGGAAGGAAATGAGCACAAAAGGCAAGGGCAATAATTTAATGATATTAAACATGGTTGATCTCATTTCTCATGAAATGATCTGTATTATTGGCGGCATCAGCCTTTAACCACGGCCAAGGGAGTCAGTTCGAGTACTACTTCGACCAGATCTTCCTGGGCGTGGATCACCTGACCGATGTCCTTGTAGGCACCCGGGGCTTCGTCCAGGTCGCGGCGGCCCCGAAGGGCGTGAATGACTCCCAGCCGGTCGAGTTTGGTTTTCTCCTGTTCCAGATCGAGGCTTCGCTGGGCCTCCTTGCGGCCCATCAGCCGGCCGGCGCCATGGGAGCAGGAGCGAAAGCTTTCCGGATTGCCCTGGCCGCGAACGATATAACTCTTACTGCCCTGGGAACCAGGGATGATCCCCAGTTCACCCTTGGCGGCACTGGTTGCCCCCTTGCGGTGGATGACGACCTCACGGCCGAAGTGGTTTTCCATGGCCGCGTAGTTATGGGCGATATTGATCATCTCTCCGAAGATCACCTCGCCCAGCACCTCGGTCAGGGCCTCCTCGACGCGCTCCATCATCAACATCCGGTTACGAAGAGCAAACTCGACACAATAGCGCATCTCCGCCAGATAAATCCGGCCTACCGCCGAGTCCAGTTCCAGATGGGCCAGTTGCCAGGCCTTGGGAATCGGACTGTGGGTCTTGCGGTTGATCTCGATGGCCAAATGGTTGTAGTGATTCGCCACCCGAAAGCCGAGGTTGCGGCTGCCGGAATGGACCATCAGCCATATTCGGCCATCGCTGCCCCGCTGGATTTCGATGAAATGGTTGCCGCCGCCCAGGGTGCCGACCTGATAGAGGGCGTTCCGGTACTCCTGTTCCACCATCGGCAGCTTACCCTGTGGAATGGGCAGCCGGCTTTGATCCTGGGCTGACTTGTGATGGTTGAAGCCCAAAGGAATTTTTTTCCTGATCGCCTCAAGGATCTTTTTCAGATCATTTCGGTCTATGGCGGTCAGTGAGGTGGGAACCGCGCACATGCCGCAGCCGATGTCAACTCCGACCGCGTTGGGGATAATGACCCCGGAGGTGGCCAGTACCCCGCCGATGGGCATGCCGTATCCCTGGTGGGCGTCGGGCATGATCGCTACATGATGGAAGACGAAAGGCAGGTTGGCCAGGTTCTTGGCCTGGGCCAGGGCTCCAGGCTCGATATCATCAAGCCAGAGCTTAATCGGGGTCTTTTCTGATTTGATTGTCTTTTGCATGGAGTCGCCGCCGGCCGGTTTTTTTATATTCGTCCCGGCTCCGTTCTCCAGATTCTATGGCAGGATCAACCATAAAGCAACGGCCTGTTCCGGGTGGGGAGCAGGCCGTGCGGATGATTTTCCCAGGGACTGACGTCGGAGTTGATAAGTGCCGGGATCAGGCCAGCTCCTCCAGACGCGCCAGGCCTTCTGCGATTTTAACCAGTGAGGACTTGAGCAGGGTGATCTTTTCCCGTTCCTTCTCCACCACCTCGGGGGGGGCGTTTTTGACGAATTTCTCGTTCTGCAGCTTACCTTCGGTGCGCTGCAGGTCCTGGCTGAGCTTGTCGCGATCCCGGGTCAGTCGGGTGGTTTCCTTGGCGATATCAACCAGTCCCTGCATCGGAATGAAAATCTCCAGATCCTCATAGAGCCCGGCGGCGGCGCCCTTGGGGCGGATACCTTCCGTGACTATGGTCAGGTCGGCGCAACGGGCCAGATTGATCACGGTGGCTGACTCGCCTTCAATCAGCTTGGCCCGATCAGGATCGGGGCAGATCAGGGTTGCCTCGATCCGGGCCGAGGGGGGCACCATCATCTCGCTGCGGATATTGCGAATTACCCCGATCAACCCCATCAGGAGGGTGGCGGTGCGCTCGGCTTCCTGATCCTCGCGGATGGCGAGAGCCTCCGGAAATGACTCGGTCATCAGCGAACTCCGCTCGCCGGGGAGAACGCTCCAGATTTCTTCACTGACGAACGGGGTGAGGGGATGGAGCAGCTTCAGGATTGTCTCCAAGACTTCCAGCAGTACCCGCCTGGTTTGTTTCTTGCGTGGTTGATCGTCGCCGTAGAGGTCGCCTTTGATCCACTCCAGATACCAGTCGCAGAACTCATGCCAGATGAACTGGTACAAGGTCGAAGCGACATCGTTGAAACGGTACTCGTCCAGCGCGTTGCGGACCTCGCTCACCGCCTGGTTGGTGCGGCTGGTAATCCAGCGATTGGGCAAAGTAAGAGCCTCTTGCGCGTGGTGCTCGTCGAGATCATCTTCGGTGATATGCATCAAGGCGAAGCGGGCGGCGTTCCAGATCTTGTTGATGAAGAATCGGTAGCCCTCGATCCGTTCCTCGTCCAGGCGGATTTCTCGGCCCTGGGCGGCGAAGGCGGCCAGAGTGAAGCGCAGGGCGTCGGTGCCGTAGGTGGCCATAACCTCCAGGGGGTCAATGACGTTGCCGGTGGATTTTGACATCTTCTTACCGTGCTTATCGCGGACCAGGGCGTGCAGGTAAACGTCGCGGAAGGGCACTTCATTCATGAAATGCAACCCCATCATCATCATCCTGGCGACCCAGAAGAAGAGGATATCGAAGCTGGTGATCAGCACCGAGGTGGGGTAGAAGGTCTTCAGTTCCGGGGTCTCCTCCGGCCAGCCCAGGGTCGAGAAGGGCCAGAGGGCCGAGGAGAACCAGGTGTCCAGAACATCGGTCTCCTGGGTCAACTCGGTACTGCCGCATTTGGGGCAGACGGTCGGATCGGTGGCGGCGACGATCAGTTCGCCGCACTTGTCGCAGGTCCAGGCGGGGATACGATGTCCCCACCAGATCTGCCTGGAGATACACCAGTCGCGGATGTTGTCCATCCAACTGTAAAAGGTGTTGTACCAGGTCTTGGGGTAAATGTTGATCCTTCCCTCGCGCACCGCGTTTACTGCCGCGTCGGCCAGGGGCCGCACCGAGACGAACCACTGTTCGGAGGTGATCGACTCGGCCACGGTATGGCAGCGGTAGCAGTGGCCGACCCCGTGCTGGTAAGGTTCGATCTTTTCCAAAAAGCCCAGGGCCTCGAGATCGGCAACGATCTGCCTGCGGCAGGCAAAACGCTCGAGACCGGCGTACTTGCCGGCGTTTTCGTTCATCACCCCGTGGCTGTCCATGACCTTCAGGCGCGGCAGATTGTGGCGGTTGCCGATCTCGTAGTCATTGCGATCATGCGAGGGGGTAACCTTCAGGGCCCCGGTGCCGAAGTCCTTCTGCACGTAAGGATCAGTGATCACAGGGATGATTCGGTCGGTGAGCGGCAGTCTGACCGTCATCGCCGGCAGATTTTGATAGCGCTCATCCTCGGGATGGACCGCCACGGCGGTATCGCCCAGCATGGTTTCGGGCCTGGTAGTGGCGACCACCAGGTAGCGGTCGCCTTCGGTCAGGGGATAGCGGATGTGATAAAGCTTGCCGTCGGTGGGTTCGTGTTCCACCTCGTCGTCGGCCAGGGCGGTGTGGCAGCGCGGGCACCAGTTGACGATGTAGTCGCCCTTGTAGATCAGCCCTTCTTGGTAAAGGCGGACGAAGACTTCGCGCACCGCCTTCGACAAGCCCTCGTCCATGGTAAAGCGTTCCCGTTCCCAGTCGCAGGAACTGCCCAGTTTCTTGAGCTGGTTAACAATGGTGCCGCCCTTTTCGGCCCGCCAGTCCCAGACCCGATCGATGAACTGTTCGCGGCCCAGGTCGTGACGCGTCTTCCCTTCGCTGGCCAGCTGTCGCTCCACCACGTTCTGGGTGGCGATGCCGGCATGGTCGGTGCCGGGCACCCAGAGGGTATTGTAGCCGTCCATGCGTTTGTAGCGGACCAGGATGTCCTGCAGGGTATTGTTAAGGGCATGGCCGACATGCAGGACCCCGGTGACATTGGGGGGCGGAATGACGATGCTGAAGGATTCGCGGTCGGGATGGAGAGTGGCCGCCGCCTTGTTTTCCCGCTCCCAGACCGAAAGCCATTTTTCCTCGACTTCCTTGAATTCATAGCCTTTGGCCAGCTCCGGCTTGGTGGGCGGGGTGCTTTGACTTGACATGTTATTTAACGCTCCAGGGTTTAGGCAGAAATATATAGGTGTAAAGATCCAGGGCATAATGGTCGGTCATACCGGCGATGAAATCGCAGACCTTGCGCGCCCGGCTGGTGTCTTCACCGTAGTCGATGGAATTGTCGAAATAGTCGTCGTGATCCAGATAATAATCGTATAGTTCCCGGAGGATCTTCTCGCCCTTGACGAAGTCGTTGTGGACCCGGTGTGCCTCGTAGACATTCTCATAAAGAAAGGCGCGCAAATCGGTAACGGCGGTCAGCACCGGCGGGCTCATCACCAGGCGGGCGCCGCCGGCGTCCAGGGTATTGACGACCAGGTCGCGGACCATGGCCCCGAGCCGCGCCGAGTGAGTGTCGCCCAAGAGACGGCGGATATCGGCCGGGACGCTTTTTTCATCAAGAATGCCGGCCCGGATGGCGTCGTCCAGGTCGTGATTGACGTAGGCGATGATATCGGCCATTCGCACTAGCTGGCCTTCCTGGGTTATCGGCATTCCCTCTGGGGCGTCGGAGAGGATATCGCTTTTACCCTTGGAATGATTGATGATACCGTCGCGAACCTCGAAGGTCAGGTTGAGGCCGCGACCCTTTTTTTCCAGGATGTCCACCACTCGCAGACTCTGTTCGTAATGGCGGAAGCCATCCGGGTACAGTTCGTTCAGCACCGATTCCCCGGCGTGGCCGAAGGGGGTGTGGCCGAGATCGTGGGCCAGAGCTATGGCCTCGGCCAGATGCTCGTTTAGGCGCAAGGCACTGGCGACGGTTCGGGCAATTTGGGACACTTCCAGGACATGGGTCAGGCGGGTCCGGTAATGATCGCCGGTAGGAGCCAGGAAGACCTGGGTTTTGTGCTTGAGCCGCCGGAAAGTCTTGGAATGGATGATCCGGTCGCGGTCGCGTTGGAAGGCCATCCGGATGTCGCACTCCTCCTCCGGGTGCAGGCGCCCCTGGCTGTCGCGATTGAGACAGGCGTATGGCGAGAGAATTTGCGCCTCACGCTCCTCCATTTGCTCTCGGATGTTCCGGGGCTTTGTGATGTTTGGATATTCGGCCAAGTTAACCTCTGTCTTCTCTTTCAATTAATTGCGGGCTGCCGGATCCGGATTATTGCTTATCGACTCTTGAGCGGCTGACGCAAGGCCCAAAGAAGTTCAAAGGGGGATGGTAAATTTATTTAACCCTTAAGATATCTCGGGCTCGTTTCCCATGCTAGTCAGTTTGGCAGCCTGAATAGCTAAAAGGGTTGAATTTACCGGTAAATACAACCATGGTCAAGGCCCTTCCAAGGCTGTCAGTTCTTTGGCTAATTCAGCTTCGAGCTTTTCGATCTGCTCCTGGGCCTCCTCCCACTGGGACATGGCTTTTTTGAGGCGGCCCTCGACTTCATGGTACTCCCTGCTGGTCTCGGCGAACGCCTCCTGATCCTGATAGAGCTCCGGGTCGGCCAGACGTTTTTCCAGCTCGCTTTTGCGGATCTCAAGTTCCTCAACCAGCTTTTCCTCACGTTCCGCTGCTTTCTTCAGGGGGCCGAACTGTCGGTTCTGCTCCTGCCGGAGCTTGGCCTGGAGTTGGCGGGCCTCCTTGCCGTAAACCTTTTTGCCATCGGGCGCCGGCGTATCGATTGTCGTCTTTGGGGCCCCAGGTTCGCTCGATGCGCTGGTCGGGTAATTTTGTTGCGCGCGTTGGAGACGGAGCTTTTCCAGGTAGTAGGCGGTATTGCCTTCGAATATGGTGCCGTGGCCGTTTTTGATCTCCAGGATTTTATTGATGAAGCTGTCCACGAAGAAACGATTATGGGAGACCACGATGATCGAGCCGTCGTACTGGGACATGGCCTCCTGCAGTACCTCCTGGGAGGTCATGTCGAGATGGTTGGTGGGCTCGTCCATGATCAGGAGATTGGCCGGGCTGGCGATCATCCGGGCCAGGGCCAGGCGGCTCTTTTCACCACCGGAGAGCACCCGTACCTTCTTGTCCGCATCATTGCCCCGGAAAAGGAAGGCCCCCAGCAGGGAACGCAGCTGGGTGTTGGTCATCCCGGAGTTGACCGAGAGCAGTACCCCCAGAACGGTGAAGTCCAGGGGCAGCTCCTGGGCCTGGTGCTGACCGAAGTAAGCGGGGATGACGTTGTGGCCGAAGCGGATGGTACCCCGGTCGGGCTGGTGGATACCGGCCAGGATCTTGACCAGGGTCGATTTGCCGGCGCCGTTTACCCCGAAGACTCCCAGTTTCTCGCCGCGCTGAATTTCGAAGGAAAGGTTGTCGAAGACCATCTTTTCGTCGAATTTCTTGGTCAGCCCTTCCACCACTAGGCTATGGCGGCCGCTGGGGGCGGCGGGTGGAAAGCGGAAGGACACCTGCTGCTCGCTATCCTCCAGCTCAATGAGCTCAATTTTTGCCATTTGCTTGATGCGGCTCTGGACCTGACTGGCCTTGGTGGAGGTAGCCCGGAAGCGTTCGACGAAGCGTTTGGTCTGCTGGAGCTGGGCCTGCTGGTTTTCGTAGGCGGCCCTTTGTATCTGCATTCGCACTTCCTTATCGACCAGGAATTTGCTGTAGTTGCCCTTATAGATGTTCAAACGCCCCAGGCTCAATTCCCAGGTGACGTTGGTGACGTTGTCCAGAAAGGCACGGTCGTGGGAGATCAGGACAATGCTGCCGGCGTAGCCTTTGAGGAAATCCTCGAGCCAGGTTAGCGATTCGATATCGAGATGGTTGGTGGGCTCGTCCAGCAACAGGTACGAGGGCTGGGCCAGCAGATGCTTGGCCAGCATCAACCGGGTGATCCAGCCACCGCTGAAGGAATGGCAGTCGCGCTCAAGATCACCTTTGTTAAAGCCGAGGCCGAAGAGCACCTTTTCGATCCGGGCCTGCATGGTAAATATATCGGCCTGGTCCAGTCGGTGTTGCAACTCACCTTGCTGCTCGAGAAGTTCGGCGATGCCCGGTGAATGGGGATCGCATTCGGCCAGCTGCCGGTTGATCTCCTCCAGCTCGGCCTGCATCCGCAAGGTGTCGCCGAAGGAGGATTCGGCCTCATGGTAAAGGGTGCGGCCCGGTGCAAGGCCGGAAACCTCTTGGGGCAGGTAGCCGATGGTGGCCTGGCGAGATTTGACGATGACTCCGTAATCGGTCTCGATCTCACCGGCAATCATCTTCAAGAGGGTCGATTTGCCGGCGCCATTAACCCCTACCAGGCCGATGCGTTCCTGGGGGTTGATCCGGCCGGAAACTTCACGGAAGAGGTGCTTGTCGCCGTATTGCAGGCTGAGGTTGTTAATGGTAATCATTGAAGGGTTCCGCTGCGGGGTGGGTGGCAACTACTTGCCGCCACAGTTGATAAACTATGAATTAATAGCATAATTCAAGAAGGTTAGCTACCCATAGCAGAGTTGATTCAAGTAAAAAAAATCTTGACCGGTGCTTAGGTTGCCTTGTCTGGGAAAGGACGTATAGATATAAAGAGATCGGGGCTGGGTCCCCGGTAGGAGGTCGAATGGACAGCCGGCAAGAAAAAGCGGGATATAACCTGAAACGCCTGGTGCGCAAAGAACTGGCCGGCCTGGTCTTCGTGCGGTCTTTCAGCAACTGGGGCGAAACGGTCGCGCCTCTGCTCCGGCAATCCGGGCTACTGGAGCGCTTGGATTCCTCCGCCACCATCCTGATCAAGCCCAACCTGGTCGAGAATTTCCTCCCGCCCATCACTACTCCGGTTGAGCTGGTCGCGGAGATCGTCGGTTTTCTGCGGAGGGAGCGGCCTGAACTCAGAATCATCATCGGTGAGGGCACCGGCGCCCGCGAATACGATACCTTCCTGCCCTTCAGGGAACTGGGCTACACCCGGCTGGCCGAGGAGTATGGCCTGGAGTTGCTGGATCTCAACGAAGCGCCCCTGCGGCATCTGCAACAGTCGCGATGCCGCCGCTGGCCGGAAATGTTTCTGCCGGAAATTCTTTTCGACTCCTTCCTGCTCTCGGTGCCGGTGCTGAAGGCCCATAGTCTGGCCGGCGTTACCCTGACCATGAAGAACATGATGGGCTGTGCGCCACCGTCCCATTTCCAAAAAGGCGGCCACTGGAAGAAGTCATCCTTTCACCACGACGTTCAGGCGGCGGTGCTGGACTTGAACCGTTACCGCACCCCGGATTTCACCATTCTGGACGCCACGGTAGGTATGTGCGAAGCCCATCTCTGGGGCCCCCATTGCGACCCTCCGCCCGGCAAGCTGGTTGCTGCGGCCGATCCGGTGGCCATCGACGTCTATGGCACAGGCCTGCTTGATCGGGACTGGCGTCTGATCGGCCATCTCCATGAGGCTCACAACGAACTGGGCTGCGCCGACCCGTTGGAGATTGTCGAGGTGATGTGAAGTTGTGAAGAGGCGGAAAGTTCCCGGCCCTGGAGCCGTTTTTGTTGCCTCCGGCAGAGCGTATCCGGCGAGGCCCTTGCGGTGCGCTGTCCCGGTCAACCGTTGGCTTTCGGCACCAGCCGAGTGATAACCTCCAGCATCTTCTCAAGCTCGAAAGGTTTTGAGAGATATTCGTCCATGCCGGCCGCCAGGCATTGTTCACGGTAACCGGCCACGGCATGGGCGGTTATGGCGACGATCGGCAGGTGACGGTTGGTGTTCTTTTCTTTTTCCCGAAGGAGCCTGGTTGCTTCCAGCCCGTCAATTTCCGGCATTTCCAGGTCCATCAGCACCAGATCGAAATTCTGGGCGGCAATGGCTTCCAGGACCTGCCGACCATTTTCCGCTTCGGTGACTTGCCAACCCTGCTTTTTTAGAAGCTCGGCCGCAAGAATCCGGTTGATTTTTTCATCGTCGGCCAGAAGGAGGTGCAGCTTTTTTTGCCCGATTTGCCGGGGTTGTTCAGGCTGCTGCCGGATGGTCGATTTAACCGCATCCGGAAGGACAGTGAAAATAGAGGTGAAATGGAAGATGCTGCCGGTGGCAGCGTCAAGAGTCGAAGCGTGGCCATCTTCCACCCAGATGCGGCCGTCCATCAGTCGAACCAATTCAGCCGAAATGGTTAATCCCAGACCGGAACCGCCGAATTTCCGGGAGGTGGTGCTGTCGGCCTGGGTGAACTCCTGAAAGATTATGTCCTTCTGGGCTGCCGGAATGCCGATGCCGGTGTCACTGACCGTCCAGTGCAGGGTGATCTTGTGGTCTTGAATCTCCGCGATAATGGCGCGGAGTTCGATCGCGCCTTGTTCGGTAAATTTTATGGCGTTGGCCAGCAGATTGATAATGACCTGAGTCAGCCGGTTGGGATCTCCGAACAGATTCGGCGGGATGGCTGGGTCGAGATGCCAGGATAATTGGAGCCGTTTTTTTTGCGCCTTCAAGGCCATCATCTGGAGGGACGGGGCCAGGGCCTCTTCCAGGTTGAAAGGGATCTGATCCAGGTTAAGCCGACCAGCCTCGATGCGTGAGAAATCGAGGATATCATTAATGATATGCAGCAGCCGCTTGGCGGAAATCTTGATCATTTCAAGATACTTGCGGAACTTTTCCGGCACCTCCATTCCGAGCAGCATCTCAGTCATTCCGATCACCCCGTTCATCGGGGTCCTGATTTCATGGCTCATGGCCGCCAGGAATCTGCTTTTGGCCACATTGGCCGCCTCCGCCGCCTCCTTGGCCAAACGCATTTCTTCTGATTTCTTGCGTTCGGTAATATCGATAATCATGCCTTCAAGATAGAGCACCCGGCCCTTGTGGTCACGGATGGCGTAGGCGTTGACCAGGACACTTATCTTGCTCCGATCCTTTCGGTACATTTCGGTTTCGAAGTTGCGAGCCACTCCTTTCTGAAGAACCTGCCGGCGCAGTTCCATCCTTTCTTCGCGATTAACATAGATCGTATCGAGGTTCGGACTGGTGGTCAGGACCTCGTCCGCAGAGTTGTAACCGAACATCCCGGCCAGGGCCGGGTTGACCATGACGATTTTTCCATCAGGTGAGGTTCGGAAGATCCCCTCGGTGGAATTGTTGAAGATGGACTGATACTGTTCCTGGGCCTCGGTGGCCTTCTTCCTGATGGTATCGATGCGGTCGGCCAGGGCCAGGGCCAGGAGGACGATGGTGAACAGCGAGCCGATCTGCGGGGCGTTGAGGATGATGGCCTCGTTGTTGAGCAGGCCGTAAACCCGCAGGACCTGGACGATGATGCCCACGAAGAACATGATCCAGGCGGTGACGAAGTAACGGGCCGGGCGGTATCCGTGCAGCATGCAATAGATGCCGGTGACCATGACGATGGTGATGGTGAAGGCGTCGATAGGGATCATGGCCCTGATCGCCAGGGAGTAGCTGCAGATGAAGGGCAGTGGTGCCAAAGCCGCCGCGGCCACGACGGTGCCCAGCAAAACCTTGTGCAGCAAGGGGGTCTGGCGGGCCGTATCGAGAAACTTTATGCTGAAGAGGGCGATGCCGATGGCGCCGAGGGCCCCGATCAGCGGCATGGAATTGCTGTTCCACCAGGGGTGATCGGGCCACAGATACTCGTAAGCAATGCCGTGCATGAGGGCCTGATACAAGCCGAAATTGACGATGAACAGGAGATAGTAGAAGTAGGTAATCTCCTGCAGGGTGAGGAGCAGCATCAAGGTGTAGACGATCATCACCAGAATCACCCCGTAGTAGAGGCCGAGATAGAATTGCTGGCGGTGGTCCCAGGCGGCGAAGGCGCGACGCGACCAGATGGTCATTGGCAGGGCGATGGCGCTTTCAGATTGGATCCGGAGGTAAATGGGCCTGCCGCTCAGGGATACCTGCGGCAGGGTGATCAGCAGGTTCCGGTTCTCGATCTCACGGGAGCTGAAAGGCAGCAGATCGCCGCTGACCTTATGTTGGTAGTCGCCGTTTTTCCCGGGCAGATAGATATCCACCCGGTCAAGCAGGGGATATTCCAGTTCCAGGAGCCATTCCAGATGGGGGTCGAAATTGCCGCCGGTGCTTAACCGGACCCAGAAGACCGAATGGTTTAGGCCCAGGTTGGGCTTCGTTGACGTGTTGTGCAGATATCTTGGCGCCAGGGCCGGTGAGGAGGCCTCGGCGAAAGAAAGGGAGCCGTCCCGGTCTTCCAGGGTATAGAGAAAGTCGATCGAGGGGATATTGCTCCAGGCCGCTCTGGTATACGACCATCCTGGTCCCGGTCGTCCCTGGGATACCATGGGCCGGTACGCCGGTTACGGCCATGAACAGCAGGATCAAGAGAAGGAAAGTCAGTGGGCGCGCAAGAATAGAGATGGCTTGGTTGCGGGTCTGCTTGATCAAGTTATTGCTCGTCAACGGATGACGGATTCTTCTGAATCCGGGGTTTCAATATAAGAAGGAATCATAATCCTAAGCTGCACAGAGAGCAATTTTTTGTTTGCGGCAGCAGCCCGGGAGTTCCTGCCAATTTAGCGGTCCCCGGCTATTGGGATGGCCGGAGAGAATCCGGCAAACCGGGGCAGATCCAGAGTTTGGCTTGGAATTTGGAATAATGCGGCGGCAAAGAAGTTCTCGGCTCGGACGCGGAGACCGTTCAGACAGTCTGGCTGACATATCCGGGTTTACGGGCCAGACCGATTTCCTGGGTAACCTGAGTGGCGATTTCCTCGATGGATTTACCGGCGGAGGAGATGATCGGCACCCGGTGATGGTGGAAGATTTCTTCGGCCTGCTGCAATTCCTCAATACAGGTGGCCAGTCTGGCGTATTTGCTGTCTGAGTAGCGTTTTTCCCGGATGCTGTGGAGCAGTTCCGGCGTGGTGGTAAGGGCCACCGCCCGCTTGATGTTGCGGACCACGCTCTCCGGCAGGCGGAGTTCCTTAAGGTACTCGTCGGTCAAGGGAAAATTGGCCGCTTTCAATCCCATCTGGGTGGCGAGATAGACGCTGACCGGCGTTTTCCCGGCCCGGGACACTCCGAGCAGGATAACATCGGCCTCGTCGAACTCGTTGGACTTGGTACCATCATCGTGCTCCAGGCAGTAGTTGATGGCTTCTACCCGCTTGGCCATGGTCACGTTGTCGCTGTGCCGGGAAAACCCCGGAACCCTCAGGGCCTTGGCCTCAAGACAATGTTCGAGGGGATCGAGAAAATTATCGAAGACATCGAAAAACTCAACTTCGGGCGAACGGAAGATGTTGCGGATCTCCAGATCCATGATGGTGCTGAAGATGATCGGTCGTCGGCCCCGCGACTGGTTCAGAATGTATTCCAGGGTTTTCTGGGCGTCCTTGATCGAGCGAACATAAGGGATTTTCTCTTCGTGAAAGCTGATTTCGGGGAATTGACAGAGGAGCGCCTGACCAAGATTGGTGATCATGATGCCGGTGCTGTCGGAGATATAATATATATCTTTGGAGCTCCACATGGGATTTCACTCGCCGCTGGGGTATTAAGTAAATTGCTGCCGGGGCGGGTCGGCACCAAGGGCGAAAGCGCTGGCCGAACCGGTTATTATCTGTCCAGTAGTTTGACCACCCGGTTCCAGATCCTATCAGCCGTCAACTCTTTGTTCAACAGGGGCAGCTTTTCTTCACCGCCGTCCCGGTCCAGAATAATGATCCGGTTGGTTTCGACCTCAAAACCGGCATCGTCGGCGCTGACGTCATTGAAGGCCAGCAGGTCGAGATTTTTATCATGAAGTTTACGCCACCCTTCGTCGAGGCTGGCTCCGGTTTCAGCGGCGAATCCGATCAGGATGGGCAGACTTGAGCAATCACCCTTCCTTTCTCCCAGTGTTTTCAGGATGTCCTGATTGGCGGTCAGTTCGAGGGCTAACTCCGTGCCGGCTTTCTTGATTTTGGTCGCCGCACGGTGGGATGGGCGAAAATCGGAAACGGCCGCGGCCTTTACTACCGCGTCGCAATTTTCGGCCCGAGCCAGAACCTCCGTCGCCATTTCATCGGCGGTTGATACGCGGATGGTGGTAATGCCAGGCGGGTCGGGCAGTGATGAGGGACCGCTGATCAGAATTACCTCGGCGCCGCGCCGACGGGCGGTTACGGCCAGCGCGAAACCCATCCGGCCGCTGGACCGGTTGCCCAGGTAACGGATCGGATCAAGCGGTTCGTGAGTGGGACCGGCGGTGACCAGGACCCGGCGCTCGGCCAGATCCTGGCGGGATAGAACGGTGAGCACAATCTCCCGGACCGCAGGCCATTCCGGCAAGCGACCCGGGCCTTCTTCCTGGCAGGCCATCCGGCCGCAATCCGGCTCAACCAGGTGATAGCCGAAATCGGCCAGGCGCTGCAGATTGGCCTGGGTGGCAGGGTGCAGGTACATATTGCTGTTCATGGCCGGGCAGACGATGATCGGGATCCGGGCGGCCAGGACTACCGAGGCCAGCAGGTCGTCGGCCAATCCCTGCGCCAGACGGGCGATGGTCTGAGCGGTGGCCGGGCCGATCAGCAGCAGATCATGTTCCCGGGCCAGGTTGATATGCGGGATCGATTCCGCGCCAACTGCTGAGAACATCTCGGTATGGACCGAACGGCCGGAAAGGGCGGCGAAGGTCAGGGGGGTGACGAAGCGGGCAGCGCTCGCGGTCATGACGACCGAGACTTCGGCGCCGGCCCGCCTTAACTCACGTACCCAGTCGACTGCCTTGTACACGGCAATGCTGCCGCAAACCCCCAGAAGAACCCTCTTGCCGGTCAGCACGATCTATCCGATCCGTTCAACTGTTGGTGTGCGCGATGTAAACGATCACCTCGGTTTTACCCAGGGTTCCGCCTTCGACTATCTTGATCATGCAGGAAGCCTGGGGTTTGATGAAGGCCAGCAGGACATCCTTGGATTTTACCGTGCCGGTCACGGTCCAGCCGTCCTTTTTCATACCGTTGATAAAGAAATCGGTGAGAGAGTTGACCTCGACCCGGCCATTGAAGGTGAGGATGCCACCGGTAAATGAGGCAGTGTTGATGGAGACGCTCTTCTCCCGGTTCCATTCGAGTTCACCGGGGATCAGCAGGTCACGGAAATCCACCGGGTAATACGGCTCATTGGTGACCGTGTTGGTGGTGTCGACCGAAGTGTGGCCGGCATCGGCCGCACCCTGGTCGCTGTCCATCGGCAGGCAACCGGCCAGGAGCAGGAGAACGGCAAACAAAGAGAGGACGATGCGGAGCGTCGGACGGTTCAGTCTGGTCTGCTTTTTCATTTAATAATCTCCTTATATTTCTTTGATAATGACTTCATTCAAGGTTTTGCGCTGGGATTTCTGTCGGCGATGGGCGGGGTAACCCAGGGCGACGACGGCCATCAGGTCGTAGTTTCGATCAAGTCCAAGTATGCGGTTGACCTCATCCTTACGGTTCAGGATTTCTCCGAGCCAGACTGCGCCCAAGTCAAGAGCCTCGGCGGCCAGGAGCATATTCTGCAGACAGGCTCCGGCAGCCTGCTGGTCTTTGACTTCATTATAAATTTCACGACGGTCCAGGAACAAGGCGATCAGGGCCGGGGCCGCCTGGATGATATGGGCATATCTGGTCTGCTCGGCCAGGTCGGAGATGATTGCCGGTTCGGTTATACTGACAAAACGCCAGGGCTGGTTATTAAGGCCCGATGGGGCCCAGCTGCCGGCCCGGATAATTTCCCTAAGCAAACCCTGAGCTACGGGAAATTCGGTAAATTCGCGAATGCTGCGACGTTGGAAGATGGCGTCGAGGACGGCTTGATTCATGGGCGGCGCTGGTTTGGCATAGGTTGAATTTATCCAACTATATATGATTTACCCCCCTTTGGGAATTATATTTTCGGCTCGGCTGTCGGGGTAAAGGCCAGCGCCGCATTGCATCGTAGGCGCCGATCATGTTAGATGATGGCGATGAGGTGATAAGTTGAGCAAACAGAAAAAAGAGATATTCTATCCTGAATTGGGGTCGGGGCGCCGACTGGTCGATTCCCATTGTCATCTCGACCTGGACTCCTACCGGAATGATCTGGAAACGGTCCTGAAGCAGGCTGCTGCCGTCGGAGTGAGCCGGATCGTTACGGTGGGTATTGACTTGGAGAGTTCTCGAAAAGCCGTGGCCCTGGCTGGGCTCCACCCCGGGATCTCGGCCGCAGTCGGGGTGCATCCCCATCACGCTGGAACCTGCGAAGTCGATGATTTTGCCGCACTTGAGGTCTTGTCCAGACAACCCAAGGTGGTGGCTCTGGGTGAAATCGGACTGGACCTGCATTACGATTATTCCCCGTTCAAGCAGCAGGTGGAATGCTTTTCCAGACAACTGGAACTGGCCCGCACCCTGCGGTTGCCGGTAATAATCCATGACCGGGAGGCCCATGCGGAAGTCCTGGAGATATTGCAAGGGACCGGACCCTTACCCGGGGGCGGGGTGATGCATTGTTTTTCCGGGGACGGAGTATTGGCCGAGGCGGTTATGGCCTTGGGTTATTACATTTCGATTCCCGGAGTGGTTACCTTCAACAAGGCTACAATGTTGCAGGAGGCGGTCCGCCAGGTGCCGCTGGATCGCCTGTTGCTTGAGACCGATGGCCCTTATCTAGCTCCCGAACCACGCCGGGGCAGACGCAACGAGCCGGCCCTGTTGTTGTTCACCGCTGCCCGGGTGGCGGCATTGAAAGGTGTTTCGCTCAACGATCTGGCTGAGGCGACTACGGCTAATGCCGTCAGGCTGTTCAATCTTACTCCGGATGAGTTGGTACTCTGAGGCAATCATGAACCTGATCCGACGCAATTTAGAAGAGATCAATAACCGGATCGCCGATGCCGCCGGGCGGGCCGGACGTGACCCCGGGCGGGTGCGTCTGGTGGCGGTAAGCAAGAAGGTTCACCCGGATCTGATCAGGGCGGCTTGTGAATGTGGGCAGCGCTTGTTCGGCGAGAACTATCTACAAGAAGCGGAAGATAAGATTAAATTCCTTGACGCCGATTTGCAGTGGCACTTTATAGGCCATCTCCAATCCAACAAGAGTGGACAGGCCGCCAGGCTATTTCGGATGGTTGAAACCGTCGATCGGTTGAAAATCGGTGTCGCTCTCGACCGGAGTCTCTCCGGTAGTGGCCGGATCCTGCCTGTACTGGTACAGGTTAACATCGGTCGGGAACCCCGAAAATCCGGGATATCGCCGGAAGAAGTCGGCAATCTTCTGGGGCAATTGGCCGAGTTGGAAAATCTCTCGGTCAGAGGCTTGATGGTAATGCCGCCGTTTTTCGAAGATCCGGAAATGGTTCGTCCATTCTTTCGCCGGACCAGGGAACTGGCTCTGTCCTTATGTGATCGGGGCTTGCTGGGCCGGGACGGAGAACCGGAACTATCGATGGGAATGTCGGGGGATTACCAGGTGGCTGTGGAAGAGGGTGCCACCCTGGTAAGGGTGGGGACGGCGCTGTTCGGAGAGCGCTCTTGAAGCTCTGTCCGGTTCAGGCCGTGATATTGAGGTAATAACGCAGCTGATCGAAACTGCAGCCGTAGGCGGTAACCTTCTCATTTTTCCCTTTTAGCTCCAAAGAACGTTTGGAGAAAAATTTATCCACCTGGTCGATATGTTTGGCGGTAGGGGCTCCGATGACGATGTCGAGATCTCCCCTGACAGTCATCGACTCCAGCCGAAAAGCGACATTGACCACGTTGCCGATTACCGTTGAATCACGATGGCTGGCCACGCCCATGTTTCCCACCATACCTTCACCGGTGTTGATGGCGGCGCCAATGTCCAGCTCGGTCTTCAGGGCCGGAATGCTTTTCCCGATCTTCTTGGTGGTGTTGCTGATTTCCAGGGCGGTGCGCAGGGCGTTGCGGATCCCATTGTCGACGTTCCCGCCAACCCAGATAGCCATTACCGCATCTCCGATAAATTTGTCCACCAGACCGTCATGCTCCTGAATGATCGCCCCGATCTTCTTGGTCCAGAACTGCAAAAGATTTGATACTACCTGATTGCCCAGTTTTTCCGAAATGCTGGTGAAGTCGTGCAGGTCGCAGACCAAGATGGTGACGATTTCCTTTTGGATATAGGCAATGGTCATATCGAGAGTGGCTTCCGATTCGGAGACCGGGGCCTTTTGCTCAACGAAGTGGACAAATTTGATCGTGGTCTTGCCAAGGACGATCTGGTCACCGTTATTCAAAATGGTTGGTGAATAGATCCTTTTGCCGTTTACATAAGTTCCATTGGCGCTGCCCAGGTCCATGATGGTATAGATCCCGGTTTGTTCCTTCTGAACCAGAGTGTGTTTACGGGACACCCAGGAATAAGGAAGGATGATATCGTTGCCCGGGCCGCGGCCCAAGCGAAAATTGTTTTTGCCCTTGAGGTTCCAGACATTATTAGGGGAACCTTTTTCGTTAAGTTCTTGGAGCAGGGCCTGTTCTACGATATCTGTCATTCCGGTCCGGTTTCGCTTGATCTGTAAGGGGGCTGGCTCAACCTGTCGATTATTTCCGCTGTTTCGGGGAAGCGTTTTTCACGGCTTTTTGAAAAGATCAGTTCGCCATCACGGAAGATCGCGAATACGCCGCCGGTACCGGCCACCAGTTCGACCTCAAACGCCAGCCGTTCTTTGATGGCAGCCTCCAACCTGGAAGCGCGGGGCAGATAGTTTCACTGTCTGCAGTATTCAATCCTGACTTTCATCCGTTTAACCCTGCTTTTTTGACGAGGCTCAATTATATATGTTTATCACAAAAATTCGAGGTTGAATATTGACTGGCCACTTTTTTACCGGAATTACTCCCGCGAATCGTCTTGATTTGCTTTGGGTTTCGGTCTTTACGGACTGCAAAAAATAGCTGCGTTGGATTTACCCGGTGACTTAGAGCTTGGACCAGCGCTCCAGGATTTCAGCCAGTTTGGCGGCCTGCTCGCGATTGGAGATGTTGAACTTGGATTGCTGGCTGTAACTGCCTTTGACTTTGCGATAACGGCGAATGGTATAGTGGTCGGGACTGTAAGCCTCCTTGGCCGGTTCCCACTGCTGGTAGCGAAAAATGATGGTCGACCAGGCGCCCTTGGTCAGGACTTCCTTTTCCAGTTCCTTGACCAGTACAACCCCTTCCTCTTCATAATTAATAGTGATTTCATCGATGGTTTCCGCCATTTTCCCCTCTTGAGTAAATTATGATTTTTTTAACTGTTGATTGAATAATCAGGATCGCTGCGGTAGCTCTTCTTGAATTTATCCAACCGCCTGGATTGGGCCACCGGCAAATGCAGCCGGTAGCGGTCGACATATTCAGCCACCATGCGATGGGTGTTGAATATTGGGCAATTCAAGACCAGATTCATTATTCCCCGATCCAGATACTGGTGAAATTTCTCCGGTACATAATAAGTTTCCAGAAGCTCCGGGAAGATCCGGTAAAAAGAGGTGGAATCTTCCTTGTACAACAGACTGATCCGGTCTTCTCCCAGCGTATCCAGTTCCACGTCCTGTTCGTAACCGAATTTCCAGCCAGTGGCTCCATCATGGTAACCTTCGGCCCACCAGCCATCCATGATACTGATGTTGGGGATGCCATTCATGGCAGCCTTCATGCCGCTGGTGCCGCTGGCTTCCAAGGGGCGTTTGGGGCTGTTCAGCCAGACATGGACCCCGCTGACCATTAATTTAGCGATGGCCATGTCGTAGTTGGGGATAAAAACCAGTTTGGCCAGCCCCCGGCTTTTTTCAAACAATTCCCCTTGGCAGTCGAGGACCAGTTTGATCAGAGCTTTCCCGGGTTCGTCGGCCGGATGGGCTTTGCCGGCAAAAATGAAATTTATCGGCCAGTTGTTGGCCAGGATTGGCCGCAGGAGTTCGTCAATATCCTCGAAAATAAGATCGGCTCTTTTATAGGTCGAAAATCTTCGGGCGAAGCCGACGGTAAAAACATCGGGCTGCAGGGCCGCCCCCGGATCGGTAAGATGCGAAAGCAGATTGGGCGGATCGATCCAGGTTTCATGCATCTGGTTGCGGTGACGAATCAGCATCCGGTTGACATAGTCGATCAATCGGCGGTTGTCCTGCTGCCAGGCCAGGTGGAAAAAGGAGCGGAATCGCTGGTTTTCCTTCAGTTCCAGGGCACGGCTGAAAACGCTGGGGTCTTCTCGCCAGTTTTGGAGTTCGGCGCAACTGTCATAGGCATCCGCTTTGGCCTCGCTGATCCAGGTGAGGTGATGCACGCCGTTGGTGATAGCGGTAATTTTCTCGGCATATTCCGGAAATTGATGTTGGGTTACTTCCTTGTGCAGACGGCTGACGCTGTTGGTGGATCGGTTGATCTGCATGGCCAGGGCGGTGAAATTGAAGGCCTGCGGATTTTCACTGTCCTGGGCCAGCAGGTGGAGAATCCTTTGACAGAAGGAATGCCCTATGTCCCGATGCAGATCTTTGTCGAAACGATCATGACCGGCTTTGACCGGAGTATGAATGGTATAGACTATGCTGTCGGCGACCTGGGCGGCACACTCCATAATGTCATGGTCGCTGGCCTTGTGGCAATAATCTGGTCCGAATTTTTCCTGCAACCGACTGACGATTTGGGTAAGTATGACCGCCACGCCATGTTGCTCGTTCAGATGGATGGTTCGTGAAGTAATACCCAAAGCTTTCAGCGCCGGGATAGCTCCGGCCCCAAGCATCCGGCGTTGGACAATCTTGGTTCTATCCGAACTGCTGTCATAGAGATTCTGTGCCGCCAGGCGGAGCCAATCCGGTGTTTCCGGACAGGAGTAATCAAGCAACAGGTGGGGAACGAAATAATCGAGCCGACTGTTGATCTCCATCTTGAGCCAGAGCCTGGCCCGGGCTGAGACGTCCCGGTCCAGAAGATCGTAAAAGGGTACATCGATCTCCAAGGGTTTGTCCGGCTGGCCGGGCTGATGCAGAAGGTAAAGGGACGGGGTTTTTTCCGGGCTCCAGTTTCCCGACCAAGAGATCTGGCCAAGCTTGGAATCAATCAGCTGGGAAAAGTAGCCCTTGCGATAGAGCAATGAAACCGCCACCACCGGAACCTTGCAGTCGGCGCAACTCTTTAGAGCGTCGCCGGCCAGTACCCCTAGCCCGCCTCCATAATTGGGGATTTTCGTCGGGCCGTTCAGGAAGTTGTTGACGAAGCTGTCCAGCAGCGGATCGGTGCTCCCGTTTGTTTCCAGTTCCAGGAGATGGTCCTTGACCGGGTGAAAGACATCCCGGTCGGCGCCGATTTCCATGGAAATATAGACAACTGAATTGCCATCCGGGCCAGTCAGTTTTTTCCATACCTGGTCGAGAACTTTCTGGGAAACCCCGAAAAAGGTACCCCATTGGTTTGTTGCCAACATGTCTTGGAGTAAGTGCCCCTGATCAACTATGGTAATTGATTTTTTCATTGTCTATGATATTATGTTTTGTTGCCCAATTCCCTTAGGGCCGGGGAAAAAAAACATTGAATTTAAGCTAGGTTTTTCTATAGTGTATGAGTCATCGGCAATGATGTTATAATGTTATCGGAAAAAAGAGTAACCAATTTTATCCCGTCCGTAAAAAAAGTGGCAACCTCAGATGTAGGCTGTAGAGCTGGCTTTCTTTTATAACGGATTGTCTTTATCGCAGTTTAATCGATTTCGTATGGAGAAGGAGAGGATCAATATGTTTAAGAATTTGGTCAAATTAACCATTGTTGGTGTATTGGTCGGTTTTATAACCTTGCCGGTCATCGGCTGCAGCAAGAAAACCGTAAAGGTCGATCAGGCCGAGGAAAAGGTCAAAGTTGAAGAACCAACCGGTCAGGAAGCCGCTTCCGGAGCCGAGACCAATGCGGGGCAAATGGAGACAGGGGTTATCAATGAAGGAGCAGGGCCGGCCGAATCCTTGGAAAGCAAGCCTCTCGAGCAGGGGGGAATGATTGGTACGGTTGAGGGAAGCCGAACTTCGACTGGTCTCCTGCCGGTTTATTTTGATTTTGATAAATCCGTCATTCGTCCCGATCAGGTTGAACGGGTGGAAGCCAATGCCGCATTCATGAAGAGCGATGCACTCAAGATTCAGATTGAAGGCAACTGTGACGAGCGCGGCACCAATGAGTACAACATGGCGCTGGGTGAAAGGCGGGCTATGGCTGCCAAAAAATACCTGGTCAATCTTGGTATCGATCCCACCCGGCTGAACACCATCAGCTATGGCGAGGAGCGCCCGATTAATTTCGGCCACGACGAACTTGCCTGGTCGCAGAACCGTCGGGACGATTTCGTTATTGTGGAATAACTGACTGAAAGTCATTTTTTCTGGTCAGGTCGGGATGGGGTAAAACCCATCCCGTTTTTTATGGGATGGTCCATTTAAGTTGAAAGATATGGAAAACACCAGAGTCGGAGAACCGATGAAAATGAAGAATTATTTTGTCTTGTTGCTTGTCGTTTTAGGCGTCGGAATCTTTCTGAGCACTTCTGCGCTTGCCGCCGAAGGCGGGATTAAAATCGCCACCATGGATCTGAAAAAGGTGCTTGAAGCGTCCACAGTCGGGCAGGTTGCTCAAGCCAGTGTGAAAAAGAAGTACGAAGAGTACCAGACCAATCTGTCTAAAAAAGAGGAAGAACTGGTCGCCCTGCAGGATGAAATTAAGAAAAAGGGCACCGTCTGGAGCGAAGATGTTCTCAATCAGAAAGATCGTGAACTGAAGAAAGGAATTCAGGACCTTCAGACCGATACCAAGTATGCCGATGATGACATGCAGCAATATCAGAAGAAGCAGGTGGGCCCGATCCTTAAGGAGTTGGAGGTGATTATCGACGAGTATGGTAAATCCCACGGCATCTCGTTGATTCTCGATGCCTCCAGGGGTGTGCTTTACCAGGATGATGCGTTGGATATCAGCGCCGAGATTGCCGCCGAATTGGATAAAAAGCATGTTTCAGAGCCGGCGGCCAAGTAAAAGCCTTAGCTGAACCTTTGGAAAAACCGGCAAGCCCACAAGGCTGCCGGTTTTTTTATGCCCGGTGTCCCACCAGTTCCAAGGCGGCGGCGGTGATGGCCGGAAGATCGATCTTGCCGTTGTGATAAAGAATCTCTTGGGGACCGTGTTCCATGAAGCGGTCCGGAAAGCCCAAGTGCCTGATCTTCACTTTTTCGCTTAAACCTCTACGGCTTAAAAGTTCCATTACCGCACTACCGAAACCGCCTTTGCGGCTATTGTCCTCCACGGTCAGAACCCGATGGCAGTGCTCGGCCCACTGGCAAATAAGGTCTCCATCCAGCGGATTGACATAACGCGGGTTGATCACCGCGGCGGAAATGCCAAGTTTCTCCAGACCGACAGCCGCCTGCAAGGCAGGATCCACGCGATTGCCAACCGGCAAAAGGAGAATGTCGTCGCCCTCTCTCAGTAATTCCCCTTTGCCGAAAGGCAGTTTCTCGAAATCGTTCCGCATCTTTACCCCCAGTCCACTCCCACGTGGATAGCGAATGGCTACCGGCCCCGGATAAAGCAGGGCGGTATGGAGCATGTGGCGTAATTCATCCTCGTCCTTGGGGGACATCAGCACCAGGTTGGGAATAAAGCGAAGAAAAGAGAGATCGAAGACTCCATGATGGGTGGGGCCGTCGTCACCAACCACTCCGGCCCGATCCAGGGCGAAAGTGACCGGCAGGTTGGGCAGACAGACATCGTGAATGATCTGGTCCAGAGCCCTTTGGATGAAAGTGGAATAGACGGCCACCACCGGCAGAAGTCCTTCGGTGGCCAAGCCGGCCGCGAAAGTGACGGCGTGTTGCTCGGCGATGCCTACGTCGAAAAAACGGTCCGGAAAGCGCCGGGCGAATTCGCTGAGGCCGGTACCGGCCGGCATGGCGGCGGTGATAGCGGTGACTCTGGGGTCCTGCTCGGCCAGGCGCACGATGGTTTCGCCGAAGACCTGGGTGTAAGTCGGCGGTGCCTTGGGTGACGGCAGGGGTTTGCCGGTCTCCATGTTAAAAGGACCAACGCCGTGATAATCACCGGGATTTTCCTCGGCCGGCTTATATCCTTTACCCTTGGTGGTCAGGACGTGGATCAGAACCGGGCCGTGACTGAAATCCCTGACGTTGCGCAGGGTTTCAATCAGGGTATCGATCCGGTGCCCCTTGATCGGTCCGACATACTCGAATTTCAGGGCTTCGAAAAGCATGCCCGGGGTGAAGAAGGCCTTGAAGCTTTCTTCACTGCGTTTAAGAACCTGCAGGATATTTTCACCGACGTTGGCAAAGGACTTGAGAAAACCTTCCATATCCCTCTTCAGCCGGGTGACGGCCCGGCCGGTCATTTTACGGCTGAGAAAGCTGGATAGGGCACCGACGTTAGGTGAGATCGACATCTCGTTATCGTTGAGGATGACGATCAGGTTCTGGCCCAGATGGCCTGCCTGATTAAGGGCCTCGAAGGCCATGCCGCCGGTCATCGAACCGTCTCCTATTACGGCGATGGTGCGATGCGGATCGCCCTTCAGGTGCTTGGCCATGGTGATGCCCAGACTGGCCGAGATGGAGGTGCTGCTGTGGCCGGTGTCAAAAGGGTCGTAGGGGCTTTCCTCCCTTTTCGGGAAACCGCTCAAGCCCTTGTATTGGCGCAGGGTGTGGAACCGGTCGCGCCGGCCGGTGATCAGCTTGTGGGCATATGACTGGTGGCCGACGTCCCAGATCAGCTTGTCATCCGGAGCGGAAAAGATGTAATGAATCGCCAGAGTCAGTTCCACCACCCCTAGGCAGGGCGCCAGGTGACCGCCGTTTTGCGCCACCGTTCGGATGATGACCCGACGGATTTCCTCGGCCAGCCTGGGCAAATCCGTTTCCGGCAGCTCTTTGAGGTCAGCCGGGGAATTAATGGTGTCAAGCAGCGGGGTGTCTTCTCTTTTAAACACAGATTGGTCCGTTCGGGTAGGAGGCATGTGAAAACTAAGATCCGGCCGGGGTTAGACTCTTGGTCGGCCGGTCTGGGAATAAGCCCAATTCTATTGGTTCCGGTCCTTTATGTAAAGGGCAAGTTGGCGAAGCGGCTCGGCCGCCGGTCCGAACTCGGTCAGGGTCGACAAGGCCTGATTCACTGCTTCTTCGGCTTGACGACGGGTTTCTTCGACGCCGAAGAAGGCTGGATAAGTGGCCTTGCCCCGGGCGGCATCGGAGCCTGCCGCCTTGCCCAACTGGGCGGTTGTGCCTTCTACATTGAGCAGATCGTCGACGATTTGGAAAGACAGCCCGATCATTTCGCCATAGCGGCTCAGGTTCTCGAACTGTTTCTGTTCGGCCTGGCCCGCCAGGGCTCCGGCCTGAACAGCGGCGGTAATCAGGGCGCCGGTTTTGCGCCGGTGGATCTCGCGCAGGGTAATGAAATCGATGGGTTTCCCTTCGCAGGCGATGTCAATGACCTGACCACCCACCATGCCCAGGGGGCCGCTGCCGGCGGCAATCAGGTTGATGATCCGCAGGCGGACATCCAGGGGCAGGTCTTGCGTTCGTGGCCCGGAAAGGATCTCGAAGGCCAGGGTCAATAGGCCGTCGCCGGCCAGGATGGCATTGGCCTCGCCGTAAACCTTGTGATTGGTCGGTAGTCCGCGGCGCAAATCGTCGTTATCCATGGCTGGCAAATCGTCGTGGATCAACGAATAGGTGTGAATGCATTCCAGGGCGAGGGCCACCGGCAACGCCGACCGTGTCTCGCCGCCAACCGCCGCGCAGGCGGCCAGGCATAGAATCGGCCGGACTCTTTTGCCGCCGGCCATCAGGCTGTAGCGCATGGCATCCAGGTGGCGGGCCAGATCAACCTGCAGATCGGCCTTGGGCGGCAGAAGGTCGGCCAACCCATCCTCGATCAGGATTCGTTGGGTTTCCAGGTATTTTTTCAGGTCCATGTTCCGGTGACGATTAACTGATGCTTGATGACTAGATTGATCGGTTTGCTGCTCAGATTTGATCTTCGGGGGTCTCGCCGAAGGGGATTTCCTGCAACCGGCCGTTTTTTTTCAGAAGCAGATCCACCTTCTGTTGGGCTTCCTGGAGTTTCTGTTGGCAGAAATCGGCCAACTTTACACCCTCGTCAAACTTTTTCAGGGAATCCTCCAGGGTTAATTCTCCGCTTTCCAGTTCCTCGGTGATCTGTTCGAGTCTGGTCAGGGATTCTTCAAAGTTTCGCTTGCCCATGTTGTTCCTGTTGTCTGGTGGGTGCTTCAAGGTTGCGGATCTTGCCGTTTAATGCCGGATATACGCCAATGCCGGAAACGGCTATAATAAAAAAATTAGCGCCAGCGGGCAATGTCTTTAAATAAAAACCAGGATCGGATATTTTTATCTTGATCGTATCCAAGTTACGTCCGACCAATTTCTATCCCGGAGTTTCCTTGAGTCCCACCCTCTTGCCTTATATCGATAGTTTTGCCCACTGGCTTAAAGTGGAGAAAAGTTATTCCGCACACACGGTGGATAGTTACTGCCGTGATCTGGCCGAATTCGATCAATTTGCCGGGCTTGGGGAACCGGGCAGTATCACCACCCCCCTGGTACGTTCCTTTGTCTATACCCTGTCTAACCGGAACAAGAGTGCTTCCGTGGCCCGGAAACTCTCGGCTCTCCGCACTTTCTTCCGTTACCTGCAGCGGGAAGGGGACATCGTTGCCAATCCGGTCCTGGCCATATCCATGCCCAGGCCGGACCGCTATATGCCGGCGTTTCTCACGGTGGACGAGGTTTTCTCGCTGTTGGAAGCACCGGGAGGGGAGGATACTTTCGCGGCTCGCGACCGGGCAATTTTGGAAATGCTTTATTCCACCGGCATGCGGGTGGCGGAACTGGTCGGGCTTAATCTTGAAAACCTTGATTCGGCCGAGGAAACGGTGCGAGTTCTGGGCAAGGGTAAAAAAGAGCGGCTGGTGCCGGTCGGGCGGCCCGCCCTGGAAGCTATCCGCAACTACCTGTCCCAGCGGGAGCAGATATCGCGGCAGCGGCTTGCGCGGGGCCGGGAGCCGGAAATAATGGCCTTGTTCCTGAATAATCGGGGGCAGCGCCTCACGGTCCGCAGCGTCGAACGGCTGGTCTCCGATTACGCCGTCCGGGCCGGCATCATCAACCGGGTGACCCCGCACGCCCTGCGTCACTCCTTCGCCACCCATCTGCTGGAGATGGGCGCCGATCTGCGCGTGGTGCAGGAACTGCTGGGGCATGCCAGTCTGTCCACGACCCAGAAGTACACCCATCTTAATCTTGACCATCTGTCCCGGGTTTATGATCAGGCTCATCCCCTGGCCCGAAAATAAGGAGAACGTGAATGGAAACGAATAAATTGCAGATCAGATCAACCACAATAATTTCGGTTCGGCACCGGGGCGAAGTGGCGGTGGCCGGCGATGGTCAGGTTACCCTGGGCAACACCATCATGAAGCACCAGGCCCGCAAGGTCAGGCGCTTGTATGACGGCCAGGTCATCACCGGCTTTGCCGGGGCCACGGCCGATGCCTTCACTCTATTCGACAAGCTGGAGCAGAAACTGGAGCATTACAACGGCAACCTGATGCGGGCCGCGGTTGAACTGGCCAAGGACTGGCGCACCGACAAGATGCTGCGGCGCCTGGAAGCGATGCTGATCGCGGTCAATCGGGATCATTCCCTACTGCTCAGCGGTTCCGGCGATGTCATCGAGCCGGACGACGGCATTCTGGCCATCGGCTCAGGCGGGCCTTATGCCCAGTCGGCCGCCATGGCCCTGGTCGCCCACAGCAGCCTCGAGGCCGAGGCCGTCTGTCGTGAATCTCTGCTGATCGCAGCCTCGGTTTGTATCTATACCAATGACCGGATCGTTCTTGAAAAGATGGCGACGACAGGTTGATGGTGTTGAACAAGGCATCTTGAAGGGCATAAATTTGGCTTAGCCATTCCAATGCTTATTGTGAGTTCAACCCGGTTGAATCAGGGGCAATTGAGTAAACATTGCCCCCAACATTTTCAAGGAATCAAGCACCATGGAAAATATTGAAGATAATCTCGCCGCCGCTCTTACCCCCAGGGAGATTGTCGCCGAACTCGACAAATACATCATCGGCCAGAACGAAGCCAAGCGCTTCACCGCCGTGGCCTTGCGTAATCGCTGGCGTCGCCAGCAAGTAGAACAGCCGCTGCGAGACGAAATCGCCCCTAAGAATATCATCATGATCGGCCCCACCGGCGTGGGTAAAACCGAGATTGCCCGGCGTCTGGCCTCTTTGGCCCGCTCGCCGTTCCTGAAGATCGAGGCCTCCAAGTTCACCGAGGTCGGTTACGTGGGCCGCGATGTGGAATCGATGATCCGGGATCTTACCGAATTGGCCGTCAACCTGGTCAAGGAGGAGGAGCGAGAGAAAGTGGCGGCCCGGGCGGCGGCCCGGGCCGAGGAGCGTATCCTGGATGTACTTTTGCCGCCGGTGGCCAAGATGGGTGGCGAATCCAATGAAGCTCTTTCCGGTCCGGATTCAACCCGGGAAAAGTTTCGGCGGATGCTGCGCGAAGGCGAGCTGGACGGGCGGGAAGTGGAGATCGAGATCGAACAGGCTGCCCAAATGCCGGTGATGGAAGTCCTGTCCGGCGGTGGCATGGACGACATGGGTTTGAAGGAGATGTTCGGCAAGATGTTTCCCGGCAAGAGTCAGCGCCGCAAGGTTCCGATCTCCGAGGCCATGGCCCTTCTGATCATCGAGGAGGCCGGCAAGTTGATCGATATGGAGCAAGTCACCCGCCTGGCCATCAAACGCACCGAGCAGACCGGCATTATTTTCCTGGACGAGATCGATAAGATCGCCTCCCGCCAAGGGATGCAACATGGAGCCGAGGTCTCCCGCGAAGGGGTGCAGCGCGATCTTCTGCCCATCGTTGAAGGCGCCACGGTCACCACCAAGCATGGCCTGGTGCGCACCGACCACATTCTCTTCATTGCCAGCGGCGCCTTTCACGTGGCCAAACCGTCCGACCTGGTGCCTGAGCTGCAGGGGCGCTTTCCGATCCGAGTGGAACTGTCGCCCCTGGGCGCCGAGGAGTTCTACCGCATCCTCACCGAACCGGAAAACGCTTTGATCCGCCAGTATCAAGCCCTGATGGCCACCGAGGGTATCGAATTGTTTTTCGAGGACGAGGCGATTCGCGCCTTGGCCCAGATCGCCGCAGAGGTCAACGAAAGCACCGAGAACATCGGGGCGCGACGCTTGCACACCGTTTTGGAGCGGGTGCTGGAGGAGCTGTCTTTTATGGCTCCGGAATTGGAGGAGCAACAGTTCGTGGTCAGCGCCGAATACGTGCGCAACCAGCTCAGCGAGATCTCTCACGATGAAGACTTGAGTCGTTTTATTCTTTGATGAACTCGAAAAAACTAGGGATTCACCGCAGAGGTTATAGAGAACTTAGAGTAATTGCCTAATTTTTAAAGATATCTCTCCACGGAGTCTGTGTGCTCCGTGGTTCAGAAAAAAATGATTTCGAAACGTCATTCTTTAAAGGAGCAAAATGATGATTGATCCGGAACTGAAGTACTGTCCCAAGTGCAATGACGAATATCGGGCCGAAATCGTTGCCTGCGCAGTCTGTGAGTCAACCTTGATGACCGGCGTGGAATTTCTGAACCGGCAGCGGTCCGGAGAGCAAAAGCGGGCGGCCCGCAAGGGTGAACTCAGTGAGTCCGACGATCTGGTGGCGGTCAGGCGGGGGCCCTTGGGGGAGATGCGGGAATATGAGCAACTGCTCAAGGTCGAGGGCATCGCCAACATACTGGTCGGCGACGAACATGCCTGCGGCAAGGGCTGCTGCCCCTCGAACTTCGATCTGCTGGTCCGGCGCGAGGAAGCCCAAGAAGCCCTGCAAATGATCGAGGCCGAGATTCGCCGCACCTCCCGGATCGATACCGAGTCGGCCGATCATCACGATGCCGTTTTCAATGACGAGGCCACCGAAACCGTCTGCCCGGCCTGCGGGCACAAGTTCCCCCCAGCCCCGGAATGCCCGGACTGCGGGTTGTGTTTCTGATCTCTTTATTTCTCTTAGGCAAAGATATTTCGAGCCTACGCAAGCCACTAACTGGCCGATGAAGGGCGATTTCGTTTTTAATCTGCCGAGAACTGACCAGGGTTGACTTTTACTGATGACAGTTGGGATATCTCGGGATTTCAAATGTAAACGGATTTGCTTAAGATGTGGATGGTTGTAGGGTTCGGACCAGCCTCACAAAATCCTCCACGGTCAGACGCTCCGGGCGGATTTGTGGGTCGATCCCGGCCCGGGCGAAAATTTCCGGCAAGTTGGCTTTTCCGGTATAGGGCAGTCCGGAGGCGGAGAGGCTGTTCAGCAGGGTTTTGCGACGCTGCTGGAAGGCGGCCTTGACCAGTTTCTTGAGCAGGATGTGATCGTAGTCCGGCAGCTGGGCGACCCTTTCCGGCACCGGGAAGAAGGCGATTCTTACTACCACCGAATCGACCTTGGGCCGGGGGTGAAATTGGCCGGGGCCGACATTCATCAATTTTTGGACGGTGGCGCAGCCGTTCAACAGCACGGTCAGAACTCCGTACTCCTTGGTGCCGGGTTTAGCCAATAAGCGCATGGCCACTTCTTTCTGCAGCATCAGTACCGCCGACTCCAGCACCATCCGGTTTTCCACCAGTTTGAAGAGCAGGGGATTGGAGAGCGAGTAAGGCAGGTTGGCGAGAATTTTTAATTTCCCGCCGCATTCACCTGCCAGATCGGCGAAATCTGCCAGCAGCAGATCCTGGTGGCGCAGTGTAACGTTTTCCGGTAAGACCCCGGTTTCCTGGTGGTATTTGACGATCCCGGCATCGATTTCCAGGCCGACCACATGGCCGGCTTTTGCTGCCAGGGGAATAGTCAGGGCTCCGAAACCAACTCCCAGTTCCACTACCCGGTCATTTTCTGAAACTCCGGCGAGGTCGACAATGGCCTCGGCGGTATGCCGATTGACCAGGAAGTTTTGGCCGCGTTGGCGGCTTGGGGCCAAATGGTGGTGCGTGAGGATCTCTTTATGATCCGGGTGGTTCTTCATCGGTATTGTCCGTAATCTGGCGGCGGTTTCGACGCGCGGCGATTTTTTTGAAAAAATTAAGTGCAAGGAAATAACCAACCACTGCAAAGGGTAATGCGAGCAAGATACCCCCCAGCACCATGGCGCAAATTGCCTTAGTGCCCAGGGTGGTGATCTGCTGGATGATCTCTTGGAAGCCGGTTCCCTGTTCGATGAGGCCCAGGACATGGCTGATTTTTCGCCAACTCAGGCTGCCGGGCATGAGCAGGTTTCCTAGTCGCCAGGAAAAATAATATTGGGCGAAGAAGGTCAGAGGATTGCTGACCACCCAAGAGGCCAGCAGGGAAGAGATTTTGCTGGCCCGAAGTGGGAAGGCCAGAGCCAGGATCAGCGCCGTGTGCAGAGGGATGGTTGGAGTGATCCCGATAAAGACCCCAAGGGCCACACCCTTGGCCAGATAAACCGGCTCACCACGGAGTCGGAGGAACTTTAGGTAATATAATTTGGCAGTGCGCTTTGGTCTGGTCAACATGACGAAGTGCGCCTCAGCTGTATGGCGAGCGGGAGTAAACATCGGTGTCGGCGTCGGCGAGTTCCCGCTTCTGATAAAGGTGATAACCGGCCAGGGCGATCATGGCGGCATTGTCGGTACAGAATTGCCGGGGCGTGAGATAAACCTGCAGATCGTGTTGCAGACCGGCGGCTCGCAGTAATTCACGCAGGCGGGGGTTGCTGGCCACGCCGCCGGCCAGCACTACCCGCCGGCAGCCGGTATGTTGCGTGGCCAGCATGGTTTTGCCGACGATCACCTCGGCCACAGCTTCTTGAAAGGAGGCGCAGAGATCGGCCAAGCGGGATGGCAGTTCCTTCGGATCCAGGTGTTTTACCTGGAGAGCTACCGCGGTTTTTAAACCACTGAAGCTGAAGTCGAGGCTGTCCTTTTCCAGCCAGGCTCTGGGAAAGGAGAAGCTGGTCGGATCACCGGCGGCGGCCAGACGGCTGATCACCGGGCCGCCCGGATATCCCAGCCCCAGCAGTTTGGCGACCTTGTCGAAGGCCTCGCCGGCCGCATCGTCCCTGGTACGTCCCAGCAATCGGTAGTTGGTCGGACTGTCGAGTCGGAAGAGGCTGGTATGACCGCCGGAAGCCAACATGGCCACAAAAGGAAATTCGGGCTGATCTTCACCCAGGAAAATCGACAGTAAATGGCCGGAGAGGTGGTCGACTCCGACCAGCGGGATCAGGCGGCTCAAGGAGATGGCTCTGGCGAAGGCGTGCCCGACCAGCAAACAGCCGACCAAACCAGGTCCCTCGGTGACCGCCAGAAGGTCAATTTCGTCAAGACCGACCCCGGCTTGTCGCAGCGCGCTTGCCACCACCGGGTAGATGTTACGCACATGCTGGCGCGAGGCCAGTTCAGGCACCACCCCCCCATAAACGGCATGGGTCTCGATCTGTGAATCCACCGTGTTGGCCAGCAGTTCCCGGCCATTTTTTAAAACGGCGGCGGCGGTTTCATCGCAGGAACTTTCGATGCCAAGGACGAGCACGTGAAACTCCGGGTAGTAATCTCGATTTTGATTGGGTCGGGATCCAGCAACACCGGCCAAAGGGGTGTATTTTTATCCCAATCGTCTTTATTTGGCTAACAAATTCGTCATTGCCGTTATACAATAAAACACTTAAGTTCTTGCTGCTGATGATTTGTCGGCTTTCCCTCGACAATTATCGGCGAAGTCTTGAAAAATAGCCAACGCAACCTGTCGGTCCGGAACATGCAAGTCAATTCCAGCCAAACCGTAGATTCTTTTGCCCGGCCCATCAACTATTTTCGGGTTTCTCTGACCGATCAGTGCAATCTTCGCTGTCACTATTGTACCCCTCGGCCACTCTCTGACAAGTTGCCATTACGGGAACTGCTCAGTTATGAAGAGCTGCTCCGGGTGCTGCGGGTGGCGGTGGGCTTGGGAGTGCGCAAGGTCCGGCTGACCGGTGGAGAACCATTGCTGCGTCGCGATGTCGAAAAGTTTATCAGCCGGCTTCTGCAAATCCCCGGGTTGCAGGACGTCAGGCTGACCACCAATGGCACCTTGTTGGCAGAAAAGGCCGGCTCGCTTCACCGGGCGGGAGTGCGGAAAGTCAACGTCAGTCTCGACAGCCTGCGAGCCGAGCGCTTTCGGCAGATTACCGGCGCCGATCTCCTGAACCAGGTCTGGCGTGGGATCGAGCAGGTACTTAAGCTTGGCTTTGAGCAAATCAAGTTGAATATGGTGGTGATGCGCGGCATCAATGACGACGAGCTGGCCGATTTTGCCGAACTCAGCCGGGAATTGCCCATACAGGTGCGGTTTATCGAGTTCATGCCGATCGGCACCGATACCGGCTGGGGGCCCGAACGTTATCTGCCTGCCCGTGAGATTATGCTGAAGCTGGCTGAATCTGGCCCACTCGAACCGGTGGAGTCCGAAAGCCTTGATGGACCGGCCCGGGTCTACCGCCGACCCGGCTATCTGGGCACTCTCGGTTTCATCAGTCCGATCAGCGAGCATTTCTGCTCCCGCTGCAACCGCTTACGCTTGACGGCTCAGGGTCGTTTACGCTCCTGCTTGCTGAGCGATCTGGAAACCGACTTGAAAGCGGTGGTTCGGGGAGAGGGAGGAGAGGACGGAATCCGGGAGGCCTTGCTGGAAACCATCCGCAATAAACCGGAACGGCATCGGTTACTGGAGACGCCGGGATTCAACTGTCACGGCCGAATGTCCAGGATCGGCGGTTAAACGTCGTTTTCTTCCACCCGCGGGTATGAGCCCAGCCATTTGAAGCTGGCGCAGGTTTCGCGCAATCTCTCACAGGCTTCTTTGATCGCGGGTTCGTCGATGTGGCCGATGAAATCGATGAAGAACATGTATTTTCCGGCTTCGCCCTTTACCGGCCGCGACTCGATTTTGGTCAGGTTGATCTCCCGGTCGGCCAGGATATTCAGGATGTGGTACAGGGCGCCGGGGCGGTCGACGAGGGTGAGCAGCAGCGAAGTCTTATCCCTGCCGCTCCGGCCCGGTGAATTCTCTCCGATCACCAGGAATCTGGTGACGTTGTCCCGGTAATCCTCGATTCCACGAGCTACAACCTGCAGGTCGTAGGTTTTGATGGCCAGATCGCTGGCCACCGCCGCCAGGCTGTGATCCTTCTGGGCCTGATGCGCGGCGGCGCCGGTGCTGTCGACGGGATGAGTTGGAATCTCGGGCAGATGCTTCCGCAGCCAGTTCTGGCACTGGGCCAGGGGCTGTGGGTGACTAACCACCTGTTTGATGTCTTTAAGGTTGCCGCTGTAATTGACCAGGTTAAGAGTAATGGGCAGATTGATTTCGCTCAATATTTTGACGTTATAGGTCTTGAATGAATCCAGGGAGGAGGCTACAGAACCTTCGATGGAATTTTCGACCGGGACGATGCCGAAACGAATGCGCTGATGGGCAACGGCATGAAAGATTTCGTCAATGGTTGGCATCGGCAGCAGTTGGGCCAGGTGACCGAAGCGTTTGACCGCCGCCAGATTGGAAAAGGTGCCTTCAGGCCCCAGATAGCCGACATCGACCGAACCCTGCGCCCTTTGCTGTTCCAAGCGGCAGGTGGTGATGATTTCCCGGAAGATGCTGATCAGAGGTCGTTCCGGGAAATTCCCTTCGTTGAGTTCCCGCAGCCGGTCGAAGATCTGCCGTTCTCGTTCGGGATCCCATTTGGCTTTACTGTCCAGGCTCTTCTGCCGGCCGATTTCCTGGGCGCAGGTCAGACGTTCCTTTAACAGGTCCAGGATCTGACGGTCAATCGTGTCGATTCGCTCGCGCAGGATCTTCAGGGTTGTCGGGTCTATCTTAAGCTCGGTGCCGGTTTTCTTGGTCATGGGATCTGTTTGTAAAAGTGAACGAGTGTTTTCTCATGAGACGACATACTAAAAGGAAATGTTTCTTGCAACAAGGGAAATGAAATTTACGGTTAGCAATGAGGATTAGCCTGGTTGTGCCGGGGTGGCAATCCCTTTAATATTGCTTGAAATGGCATGATATATGTTCTAACTTTAGCCCTCGCTCAGTTCCATGCGGGTTCCATACTCTAGCGGGGGAAAATATTGATGAAAATCAAGAACTGGATGAAATCCGATCCGGTGACCATCGAACGCTCCGCCTTATTACAGGAGGCCGCTGAGTTAATGGAGGAACATGCCATTCGGCATTTGCCGGTGGTTGAGGACGATCAACTGGTCGGCTTTATTACCCAGACCGATCTCCGGCAGTACTTTTTTCCCTCCATGGTTGAAAAAATCCCGGTGCATGAAGTGATGGTGGTCAATCCCATCACCATCAGCGTCAATTCCAGCATCGAGAAGGCGGCCCGGCTGATCCACGATTTCAAGATCGGCGGTCTGCCGGTCATGGACAATAAGAAATTGGTCGGGGTTATTACATCCTCCGATATCGTTTCCGGCTTTATCGAGGTCATGGGTCTGTTGCGGACCTCTATCAGGCTTGACGTTATTGTCGACAAGGATGGCGGGGTCGATGATGTCACCAGGATCATCAACCAGCATGGGATCGAGATCCTGAGCGTCGCCACCGAGAGCCAGCCCGCTCGTCGCAAAGTTTACTATTTCCGCCTGGGTCGCGGGGAAATCGACCCGGTGGTCAAGAATTTGGAGGCCGCCGGCCACCAGGTTCTATCGGTTATGGATTAGCCGGCCGCCATCATCACTATCGGGGCACATGCAATGTCAAAGTTTCAAGTCAATAAAACGTTTGAGGAGATCAACGCCAGGATCAGAGCCGGTCAGGCCGTGGTGGTCACCGCCGAGGAAATGATTCCCCTGGTTCGGGAACATGGGGCGGTAGAGGCGGCCCGCCAGGTCGATGTGGTGACCACCGGCACTTTTTCGCCCATGTGCTCTTCTGGAGCCTTCATCAACTTCGGCCATACCAATCCGACCATCAAGGCCGGACAGGTCTGGCTCAATAATGTCCCGGCCTATGGTGGCCTGGCCGCGGTCGATGTCTACCTTGGGGCTACCGAGCCCAGCGCCGACGATCCGCTGAACAAGGTCTTTCCCGGCGAGTTTCGTTACGGTGGCGGCCATGTCATCGAGGATCTGTTGGCCGGCCGTGAAATCCTGCTGAAAGCCGAAGGTTACGGGACCGATTGTTATCCCAACCGCAGCGTTGAAAAAAGCGTGACCCTCAAAGATCTACCCTACGCCCTGCTCTGTAATCCCAGGAACTGCTACCAGAATTACAATTGCGCCATCAATCTCTCCGATCGTACCATTTATACCTATATGGGCACTCTCAAGGCCAACGGTAGGAATGCCACCTATTGCAGCGCCGGTCAATTGAGCCCCTTGATGAACGACCCCTTTTACCGGACCATCGGTCTCGGGACCAGGATCTTCCTGGGCGGCGGTGAAGGTTATGTTACCTGGCACGGCACCCAGCATAATCCCAAGGCGGCGCGAGGCGCCAATGGCGTGCCCAAACGGCCAGCCGGGACCATCATGGTGCAGGGAGATCTCAAGCAGATGTCGCCCCGCTGGCTCAAGGGGATCAGCATGCAAGGCTATGGCTGCACCATGGCCGTGGGTATCGGAGTGCCGATTCCTATTCTAAACGAAGAAATGGCGGCATTTACCGGGGTTTCGGATGCGGAAATATTCACCCAGGTGGTTGATTATTCGCATGATTATTCCCATGGTATCTCCCGAAGTTACGGCGAAGTGAGTTACGAGCAACTGAAAACAGGCCAGATCGAAGTCAACGGCAAGATGGTACCAACCGCGCCGTTGTCCAGTGTAGTAAGAGCCCGGGAAATCGCCGAGACTCTTAAAAAGTGGATCAGCGAAGAAGGTTTTAGTCTGGTGCAGCCGATCAAAACCTTGCCGGACGGCAGCTGAGCCGGCCAACCCGTAGCGGGAAGCCATGCCGGTCACCATCTTCAAGCCATCCCTGCAGAATAAGTTCGACCTGCTTCATAGGCTGGTGAAGGACAAACCCGGCTGGGTCGCATTCTCCGGCGGGGTCGATAGCACTTTGCTTCTGCGGGTTGCCCTGGAGGTTGATCCGACAAAAACCGGGGCATTTTTTGCCGATTCTCCCTTGCAGGCCGAAGTCGACCGGGAAAACAGCCGCCGAATTGCCGGTCACTTGGGAGTGCCGTTACAGACCGTTCCAATTCAGCCCCTTTCTCAACCTGAATTCGTGGCCAATACCGCGGAGCGTTGCTACCTCTGCAAAAAATCGGTTTATCGGGAATTCCTGAAGTTGTTGCCGGACGGGATGGTCTTGATGGACGGCACCAACCTTAATGATGCAGGTGAGTTGCGCCCAGGACGTCGAGCCTTGGCGGAGTTGAAGGTTGAAACTCCACTGCTGGCGGCAGGACTGGGCAAGGATGAGATCAGGACTCTGGCCTATCGCTTGGGGCTACCTAACTGGGATCG
This sequence comes from uncultured delta proteobacterium, assembly GCA_963807225.1. Taxonomy (GTDB): domain Bacteria; phylum Desulfobacterota; class Desulfobulbia; order Desulfobulbales; family JAGXFP01; genus JAGVGT01. The sequence continues at coordinate 296,189 of CAWEAD010000008.1, forward strand.
TCCCTCTGCTTCTTGCCTGGCAACCAGGGTTCCCCGGGATATGACGATAACCGCTGAACTTTTGCGGCATATAGAGGATTGCGAAAGTACCATCCGGGAGCTGGGATTCGGTCATATCAGGGTCCGGCCGGTAACCATCGACGGTAGTCATTTCCAGGTGGAACTGGCCCGGGAGGAGATGCGCGGTAACGATTTCATCGAATTGCGGAAGATAATATCGACCGCTCTTCTGGAGGTTGGGATCAACCAACTGGATTTTGTTGCCAGAGATGGGGTTTTTGTCAATAAAATCAAATAGATATTTTTGATAGCCGAGACCCGCGTAATTTTCGGAATTACCCTGAAGCCCTTTATTTGCGCGGATAATTTAGAGAGTGTCATCTTTTTTCTTGATATTTGATTTGGTTTAGGATGTACTGTACTGGCTTTTGGGTTGCTGTAGCTGAGTTTTTTTGTTTGACAATCGAATCCCGGTTGTTTAAATCGATTACTAATTTTCACCGTAATCGAACCCGGGCAAAACACCCCAAATAATTACAGGAGGAAAGCGGGCATGAACAAAGGTGAACTGGTTGAGAGCATGGCTAACGCCGCGAGTATCAGCAAGGCAGCGGCCGAGAGGGCACTTACGGGACTTCTTGATTCAATCACCAAGGCATTGTCCAAAGGTGACAAAGTGACGTTGGTGGGTTTTGGTACCTTTTCCATTAGCAAAAGGTCTGCTCGGCAGGGCCGCAATCCCCAGACCGGTGCCGCCATTAAGATTCCCGCCCGCAAGGTCGCTCGCTTCAAACCGGGCAGCAAGTTGGCCGACGCTGTAAAATAACAGCTTTTCCTCAGGATTTTCCTGAGTTTCATCCGTAGTTTTTCGGGGGTTGGAAGTAAAATTCCAACCCCTGTTCTTTCTTCGTTGTATCGGTTTTCCGCTTTTTTCTGGTCGGGACGTGGCTCAGTCTGGTAGAGCACAGCGTTCGGGACGCTGGGGCCGGAGGTTCGAATCCTCTCGTCCCGACCAATTCTTCACTCGCTTTTTTCTTTTTTCCCGGCGTCATCGGCAATGGCCACGACTTCCGCCTCCAGGGATCCGTGCTGCAGAATCAGCTCCAGCCGGCTGCCGATCGTAACCTGCCTACTGTCACGCACCAGGGTCCGACCCGGTAACTGTCTGGTCAGAGTGTAACCCCGCCCTAGAACGGCGAGTGGGCTGACCGAATCCAACAGAGCGCTCCTTTCCCCCAGAAGCCTGCGGTTATGCTGTATGGTCAGGATGATGGCAAATCGCAACCTCCGTTCCAACTCCAGGCTCCGTTGATACTTCACAGCCAATTGTTTGTCGGGACTTTGTTCCAGTAAGCCGGAGCGAAGCAGGCCGACCTTTTGGCCTTGCCTGTTTAGCATGGCAGTCAGTTTACCGGATAAATCGAGTCTGGCTTTACTCAGTCTCAGGCTGACATTGTGCAGCAGCAGGGAAGGGTCGCCCAACAATCTTTTTTGACTGACTGTCCGATAACTCAAGGTTGAGAGACGCTCGGTCAAACTGGAGATCATGGCTTGGTCGGCCCGGGCCACCCGGGCGGCCAATTCCTGTCGTTCCGGGATAACGGCCTCCGCCGCCGCCGTGGGGGTAGCGGCTCGGTAGTCGGCGACAAAATCGGCGATGGTGAAATCGATTTCATGACCGACCGCCGAAACTACCGGGATGGTGGAAGTGAAGATCGCCCGGGCCACCTTTTCGGTATTGAAGGCCCGGAGATCTTCCAGTGAGCCGCCACCTCGACAGAGCACAATTACCTCGGAACTTTTTCTTAGATTAAGGACATGCAAGGCCTCGACGATTTCATCTGGGGCCGCATCCCCTTGCACCCTGACCGGGAAGATTTCCAGGGGTAACCCAGAGAAGCGCCTGGCGGCGGTCCTGATAAAATCATGTACGGCTGCCCCTTCCGGTGATGTAACCAGGGACACCCGTTCGGGCAGCAAGGGCAGGGGGCGCTTACGGGTCAGGTCGAAAAGACCCTCGGTGGCCAGACGATTTTTCAGTTGCTCGAATTCCGCCTGCAGATCGCCGGCGCCCATGGCTTCCATGGTATCGACCAGCAGCTGATATTCTCCCCGGGCTTCGTAAACCGAGATGCGGCCGCGGCAGATCACAGCCTGCCCATCGGCCGGAGTGATCGAAAGATACCTCTGTTGCGGTTTGAATAGGACGCTCTTGAGCTGGGCCTCCCGGTCTTTCAGGGTAAAATAAAGATGGCCGGACTGGGGCCGGCGCAGGTTGGAAATTTCCCCGGCCACTGAAATGAAGTTAAATCCGGTTTCCAGCAGCCCGCGGATGGAACGGGTCACTTCAGTCACGGTCTGGACTTTAACAGAATTCCGGGTCCGCATGTCAGGTTTCGGGCTAAGCACGATTAGGGTCGGCCGCGTAGGAGTTGACGAATTCCGGCAGGGAAATTATTGGTGTTGGTTACTATCGATAACTGGTTCTTTTTATAATCAAGAAAGCCGCTGGAGGGAAGGTCAATCAATCTAAAATCAAAGTGCTTTTTTTTTAGTATGCGTTATATTGCCCTTCTGTTTCAGGCCAGAATTGAATTTTGAGCAAGTACCGAGGTGAATTGATGTCCATACCAGGGAATAACCGTAAACCGGAACCGGAAATAATCGATATCGAGAAAAAGCCCAGCATTCTCGATGAACTAAACCTGCCGCCGCATGTCATCAAGTTCATCCGGACCAACGCGAGATATATTCAGATCATCGTGGCCGGCTTGGTGGTCTTGGTCCTGGCCTGGTCCTATTACGATTATTATACCCAGGCTAAACAAGATAAAGCAGCCCTGGCCTTGTCCAGCGCAGTGAAACAGAAGGACAACGTCGCCCGGCTCGAATCTCTGAGCCATGTGGCAGAGGAATATTCCGGCACCGGCGCGGCTCAGTGGAGTCGCCTGGAAGAAGGCCACCTGGCGTTCCAGGAGGGGCGATATGAAGAAGCGCTCAAACATTACCAGGAAGTTTATGACGATCTGTCCGGCAGCAATCCTTTGCGGCCCCTGGTTCTTTATTCCATCGCCCTGGCCAACGAAAATGGCGGAAAGCTGGAGCAGGCCCTGACCGACTACCGCAAACTGGCGGAAGACGAGGGTTTCAAAAGCATTGCTCTGGCCGCGGAGGGGCGAATTTACGAGTTGCAGGGTGATCAGGCCAGTGCCCTGAAGGTTTATCGCCAGATTGCCGACGATAAGACTTTATCCTCGGAGAACCGTAGCTTCATCGAAGAGAAAATCAATTCTCTGCAAGTAAATACGCCCGAGGTTACTGGCTGAACACCTTGCCGAACGGGTGTGACCGGGATAGTATCAGGCTCGTCAATCTCCGCTGATTTCCGGTCAGCCGGGCGATTGCGGAATAGAGTCATTCCATGGAGATCATCACAACCCCCCAGCAGATGAAGGATTGGTCCGCCGGTCGACATACGACGGGCGTGCGCCTTGCTCTGGTTCCCACCATGGGCTACTTTCACGACGGTCATCTGGCCCTGATGCGGATGGGGGCTGAAGTTGCCGATCTGGTTGTGGTCAGCCTTTTCGTTAACCCGATTCAGTTTGCACCGGGCGAGGATCTGGCCCGCTATCCCCGCGATTTGGCCCGCGACCAGGCTATGGCCGAAACTGCCGGAGTCGATGTGCTTTTCGTGCCGAGTGTGATCGGGATGTATCCAGAAGAGCCTAGGACCCGCGTAACCGTGAGCGGACTGACCGAAAGACTTTGCGGTTCGTCTCGGCCCGGACATTTCGATGGCGTCTGTACGGTGGTCGCCAAGTTGTTCAACATCGTCCAGCCGGACCTGGCCGTTTTCGGTCGCAAGGATTTTCAGCAGCTTGCGGTGATCCGGCGGATGGTGGCAGATTTGAATTTCAATCTTAAGCTAATCTCGCATCCGATTGTCAGGGAAGGCGACGGTCTGGCCATGAGTTCCCGCAACAGTTATCTGACCCCGGCCCAGAGGAACACCGCCCCTTGTCTTTACCGGGCGCTGCAAATGGCTCGGGAGCAGGTGGCAGCCGGGGAGATCGAGTCGGAGACTTTACGGCGAACGGCGGAACAATTTATCAGCAGTCACGAAAATACGGTCATCGAATACATCTCCATTGTCAACGCCGATACTCTTGAAGATCAGCCCTCGGTGAGCCAGGATTCGCTTATGGCCCTCGCGGTCAGAGTCGGCTCGACCCGGCTGATCGATAATGCTTATTTGATCAACGGACCCGGGTGAAACCATGTTGCAACAAATGCTTAAAGCGAAAATCCACCGGGCTCGGGTTACCGATGCCAATCTCAACTATGAAGGCAGTCTGACGATTGACCGTCAACTCATGGAGGCCGTGGGACTGCTGCCTTTCGAGAAGATCGAAGTTTATAATATCAATAACGGCGAACGTTTCGCCACCTATGCCATCGAAGGCACGGCCGGCTCCGGAACTATTGCCTTGAACGGGGCCGCGGCGCGCAAGGGGGAGATCGGCGATCTGATCATCATCGTCAGCTACGCCCTCTACGAACCTCGAGAACTGACCAGCTATCAGCCCCGAATTGTCGTCCTCGATCAGGACAACCGGATCAGGAAGAGTTTCGACGCCCAGCACCTGCCGCCGGTTTAATTCCTTTTATACCGGATCCGGAGAAGGGAAGTATCCGCCCATGCTGCTCTTGGTTTCCGCCACAGATGCCGAGCTCGGTCCGCTGAAAGCGGCCGGTTTGCCGGAAAACTGCACCACGTTGATTTGTGGCGTCGGACCGGTTGAGGCGACTTTGAATTTGAGCCGGCATCTGTCCATTGCTGCCACGGAATTCACGGCGGTTATTAATTTCGGCTTGGCCGGCGGCTATCCCGATTCCGGCTTGGAGCTGCTCGATCTCTGTCTGGCCGAACGGGAATATCTTGGAGACCTCGGGGTAATCCTCAATGATCGAATCCTGCCTTTGGACCCCAAATTCGCCCCTGCCCAGGAATTCCCTTGCGATCCCAACCTGCTTGATCGGGCCGAGAATTTACTGGCCCGGGCCGGTCTGGCTCCCAGGCGCGGCAATTTCGTGACGGTGGCAGGAAGCAGCGGTACTCTGAGCCGTTCCCGTTATCTAAGCACACATTACCGGGCCATCTGCGAGAATATGGAAGGTGGCGCCCTGGCGCGGACCTGCCAGGCCTTCGGTCTGCCTTTTCTTGAACTCCGTTGCATCAGTAATCTGGTGCTCGACCGCGATCGACAGGTGTGGCAAGCATCCGAGGCGGCGGTGCGCTGTGGTCGTGCCCTGCTGGCCATCGCCGAAGGGTTGATCAATGACCGGTAACCCTCTTTCCCTGGGCTATTCCCCCTGTCCCAATGACACCTTTATTTTTCATGCCCTGGTGCATGGTCTGGCCGGGGAGCTGGGTCTGGAGTTGGACGAGCCAATATTGGCCGATGTGGAGAGTCTGAATGAATGGGCCCTGGCCGGAAGGCTCGATGTGAGCAAAATCTCCTGCCACGCCTTGGGTCATGTTCTGGATCAATATCAACTGCTTAACGCCGGCGCGGCCCTGGGGCGCGGTTGCGGCCCCTTGCTGGTGGCCGCGGGACCCATGAATATCAATGAGCTGGCCCGGCGGCCCATCGCTATTCCAGGGCGGCTGACCACCGCTGCTCTGCTTATGCGGCTTTTCGCCCCGGAATGTACCGAACTGGTGCCCATGCGTTTCGACCTGATTATGCCGGCCGTGGCGGCCGGGCAGGTTGCCGCCGGGGTGATTATCCACGAGAGCCGTTTTACCTTTCGTGAGCATGGTTTGTATTGTCTGCGGGACCTGGGTTCCTGGTGGGAGGAGGTCAGCGGGCGTCCCATCCCTCTGGGGTGTATTGTGGCCCGGCGCAACCTGGGAGAGGAACGTCTGGCCCTGATCGAACGAGGAATAAGGGAAAGCGTGCAGAGGGCTTTTGCCGCGCCCGATCACTCCCGAGCCTATATCAAAGATTATGCCCGGGAACTCGATGATCGGGTGATTGCTGAACATATTGCCCTCTACGTCAATAATTTCTCCAGCGATCTGGGCGAGGAGGGCCGACAGGCCATAGACTTTCTCCTGGAACGGGGCCGCCAGGTGGGGGTCTTTCCGGCCTAGCCGGCTGGCCGGTTGGTGAACCGAAGGAGCTGTGTAGCGGCAGGATGGCCGGCGCCGGGGCATGATCCGGAGGATTCCCGACTTGCCGTTCAAGTGACGAACCGGTGGTGCAAGATAGTTGATTCTCAGGTGAAAACCTTTTTTAGCCCCGGCTTGTTTTTCGAGTTGCGGTTTTGCCCGCAAATAATTAGAATTCCAAGTTCCCGTAAGGTCCGGACGAAGATCTTTGTTGGTTGTTGAGAACAGTTATTAAATATTTAACTGTCTGATATATTGGCCCATTTGTTAATCAAAGAAACAGGAAATTGTCTATGAAAATCACGGGCGCCCAGGCAATCATGAAATGCCTGAAAGAACAGAACGTTAAGGTGATCTTCGGTTTCCCCGGCGGGGCGGTGATCGATCTTTACGACGAGATTATGCGCAATGAAGAGTTGACCCATGTCCTGGTCCGGCACGAGCAGGCTGCGGTCCATGCCGCTGACGCCTACGCCCGGGTCATCGGCGATGTCGGAGTGGCCCTGGTCACCTCCGGCCCCGGCGCCACCAATACCGTGACCGGGATCGCCTCGGCCTATCTGGATTCCATCCCCATGGTGGTTTTTACCGGCCAGGTGCCGACCGCTCTGATCGGTAACGATGCCTTTCAGGAAGTGGACATTGTCGGCATCACCCGGCCCTGCACCAAGCACAATTACCTGGTTAAGGACCCCAACGAGCTGGTATCGACCATCCGCGAGGCCTTTCATATCGCCCGAACCGGTCGCCCCGGCCCGGTTCTGATCGATCTGCCCAAGGATGTGGTGGCCGCCATGATCAATTTCCCGGAAGAGAAGCCGATCAAGATGCGGACCTACCGGCCTACCTACGAGCCTCATCCTGGTCAGATCGAAAAGGCTTGCCAGGCCATGCTCGCCGCCAAGAGGCCGGTGCTTTACATCGGTGGTGGGGTCATCGCCTCCAACGCTAATGAAGAAGTGACCGAACTGGCCCGCAAACTCTCCATTCCGGTGACCATGACCCTGATGGGGCTGGGCGGTTTTCCCGGCACCGACCATCTGTCCATGGGCATGCTGGGGATGCACGGCACCTATTATGCCAACATGGCCGTGGCCAAATGCGATCTGCTGATCGCCGTCGGCGCTCGTTTCGACGACCGGGTTACCGGCCGGGTTGACGCCTTCGCCCCCGAGGCCCAGATCATTCACATCGATATCGATCCCTCCTCGATCAGTAAAAATGTCGAGGTGGATATTCCCATCGTGGCCGACTGTCGGCATGCCTTGGCCGCCATGAATTCCTGGTTCAACCGGGCCAAGGAGTTCAACGCCGACCAGACCGCCAAGAAGAACGAACCATGGCTCGAAAAGATCCGGGACTGGAAGAGCAAGCATCCGTTGGGCTACGTCGAGGAAACCGATGTTATCAAGCCTCAGTTCGTGGTGCAGAAGCTGCATGAACTGACCGGCGGCGATGCCATCATTACCACCGAGGTGGGCCAGAATCAGATGTGGGCCGCGCAGTTTTATCATTTCAACAAACCCCGGGCTTTCATGACCTCCGGTGGGCTCGGCGTCATGGGCTACGGTTTCCCGGCCGCCATCGGCGCCCAGATGGCGGCCCCGGACCGGGTAGTTATCGATATCGCCGGCGATGGGTCAATCCAGATGAATATCCAGGAGATGGCCACGGCCCGCCAGTACCATTGCCCGGTCAAGATCGCCATCCTCAACAACAACTATCTGGGTATGGTTCGGCAGTGGCAGGAATTGTTCTATGACAAACGTTATTCCAGCACCACCCTGGACGTGGCGCCCGATTTTGTCGCACTGGCTAAGGCTTACGGGGCTGTGGGCTTGCGGGCCACCAAACCCAGCGAGGTTGAGCCGGTAATCCGGGAGGCCCTGGCCACCAAAAACCTGGTGGTCATGGATTTCGTCATCTCCCGGGAGGAGGGGGTCTATCCCATGGTACCGGCCGGCAAGGCCACCACCGAGATGCTCCTGGTCTAATTATCCACCGGAAAACATAACATCGACAATCAGACAACCAGGCTAAGGTAGATCAATGAAACATACCATTTCAGTGTTGCTGCAGAATAAACCGGGGGTGCTTTCCCGGGTTACCGGCCTGTTCAGCGGTCGGGGGTTCAATATCGAGAGTCTCGCCGTCAATAGTACCCTGGACCCGGAGGTCTCCTGTTTGACCCTGGTCACCGTCGGGCCGGATAGTATCATCGAGCAGATCACCAAACAGCTGCACAAGCTGATCGACGTGATCAAGGTCACCGATATGAGTGAGGTTGAATGCGTCGAGCGGGAGATGGTCCTGATCCGGGTCAAGGCAGTCGATGCCACCCGAGCCGAAGTCTTGCGGGTGATCGACATCTTTCGGGGAAAGGTGGTGGACGTCAGTCCCAAGAGCTATGCAATTGAGTTGACCGGCAATGACGAAAAAATTCAGGCGGTAATCGATATCCTCAAGCCCATCGGTATTCAGGAGATTGTCCGGACCGGCACCATCGCCATGGCCCGAGCCAAAAAAACCGCCTAGCGGATGTCGGCTCAGTCCAGCCTTTTCAGCAATGAACTGATTGCCGTCCCGCACCTTTGGGGCGGTAATCAGTTTCTTTTTTTGGGCGTTTGAGGCCCCTTTTTTACAAAATGAGGTTCGAGCCAGATGAAAGAAGCCAGAGTGCCGGTAGCCCTGGAAGGTTATCCCTTTATCGCTTTTGCCGCCTTTTCGACCCTGGTTCTGGCCATTCTTGATTATACCGCCTTCTGTCTGGCAACCTTTGGTCTGACTGCTTTCGTACTTTACTTTTTCCGGGATCCGGAGCGGGTGCCAAATGAGGATGAGGATGCCCTGCTGTCGCCGGCCGACGGGAAGATTATCCTCGTCGAGAAGGTCTTCGATGAAAGATATCTCAAGGAGCATGTCTACAAGGTCAGTATCTTTATGAATATCTTCAGCGTCCATGTTAACCGGGTGCCCTTTCCCGGACAGGTCGAGAAGGTGGTTTATGCCCCGGGGACCTTCTATTCGGCCAATACCGAACGAGGTACCCTGGGCAACGAATCCTGCGCGATGATCATGACCACTTCCGGCGGCCAGCGGCTGGCCGTGGTGCAGATCGCCGGCCTGATTGCCCGACGCATCGTCTGCTGGGCCGGAAGGGGCGACAAGTTGACCAAGGGTGAACGTTTCGGCCTGATTCGCTTCGGTTCCCGGGTGGATCTTTACCTGCCGGTCCAAACCCATCTGGAAGTCAACAAAGGTCAGAAAGTGCGGGCTGGGGAAACGGTCATCGGCTACCTTTCGTGAGTTATCCCGTTAATTTGTTGTATTTTTCCGGGTAGATTAATTAAGATAACCAGTGACGCCAGAATTATATTCAACAGAGCACGAGGTTATAAATAAACCGATGTCCTATTCCGAGATGTCAAGCCACCGTGCCGAAGGCCCAAAGGGTACGATCTATCTCCTGCCGAGCCTGTTGACCACCATCAGTCTGTTCAGCGGCTTTTACGCGATCATTTCGGCCATCAACGGTCTTTATTTTAACGCCGCAGTGGCTCTCCTGGTTTCGGCGGTGTTTGACGGGCTGGATGGGCGGGTGGCCAGGATGACCGGCACCACCAGTCTGTTCGGCAAGGAATATGACTCTCTCTGCGACCTGGTCGCCTTCGGGGTGGCGCCGGGGGTCATCGCTTATCTCTGGGCTCTGGAAGCCTATGGACGTTTCGGCTGGCTGGCCGCTTTTCTTTATGTCGCCACCACCGCCTTGCGATTGGCCCGTTTCAATACCCAGGACAGCGACTCGACCAAGAACTTTACCGGGCTACCCTGTCCGGCAGCGGCCGGTACCGTTGCCACCACCATTCTCTTCTGCAACTTTTTCAAGGTCAGCCCGGCCGCCATCGGACTGGTGGTACTGGCCATGGTCTACACCCTCTCCTATTTAATGGTCAGTTCCATCAAATACATGAGCTTCAAGCATCCCGAAACCACCCGCGCCAGGAAGTTTCAGATGATGGTGGCCATGGTGCTGCTGATCATGGTGGTGGCCACCGAGCCGCAGGTCACCCTGTTTGCCATGGTCGTAATCTATGTGCTGTCCGGGCCCTTCGGCTCTCTGTATCGACTACTTGTCCCCTCCAGTTGCAGTCAGGCGCTGGAGGGGCAGGATAAGCCGGTCTGTCGACCCTAATTCACTAATTACACTATGTTTTTTTCACCGTCAGTTGGATAGGACGGTTTGAGGAGTGATGAGATGTCTAACGATGACAGGATTATAATCTTTGATACTACCCTCCGGGACGGTGAACAGTCGCCCGGGGCCAGTATGAATATGCATGAAAAGTTCCGTTTGGCCCAGAATCTGGTTAAACTTCAGGTCGATGTGATCGAAGCCGGTTTCCCGGTGGCCTCCAAGGGTGACTTCGACTGCGTCAAGAATATTGCCGACAATATTACCGGAGTGCAGGTGGCGGGCCTGGCCCGCTGCAATCGCAAAGATATCGAGGCCGCCTGGGAGGCCTTGAAAAAAGGAGAAAATCCCAGGATTCATACCTTTCTGGCAACTTCCGATATTCACATGAAGCATAAGCTCAAAATGAGCCGTGAGCAGGTACTGGCCCTGGCCACCGAGTCGGTGAAGTATGCCGCCGGATTCACTGGTAATATCGAATTCTCGGCCGAAGACGCTTCGCGCAGCGACCTGGATTTTGTCTGCCAGGTCTTCGAGGCAGTGATCAAAGCCGGTGCCACCACCCTTAATTTCCCGGATACTACCGGATATGCCCTGCCCGAGGAGTTTGGCCGCAAGATCCGCTACCTGATCGAGAACATCCCCAATATCGACCGGGCCGTACTCAGTGTCCACTGTCATAACGATTTGGGATTGGCCGTGGCCAATTCATTGGCCGCCATCGCTAATGGGGCGCGGCAGGTTGAATGCACCATTAACGGGCTGGGCGAGCGGGCCGGCAATACGGCCATGGAAGAAGTGGTGATGGCTATCCGCACCAGGGCCGATCAATTGCAGGTCAGCACGGGAATAGTCACCGAACACATTTATCCCACCAGCCGGTTGGTCAGCACTATCACCGGCATGCCGGTCCAGCCCAACAAGGCCATTGTCGGGGCCAACGCCTTCGCTCACGAGTCCGGCATCCATCAGGACGGGATGCTGAAAGAACGGACCACTTACGAGATTATGAACCCCGCCGATATCGGGCTTTCCAAGGGAAATCTGGTGATGGGTAAGCATTCCGGCCGCCACGCCCTGAAGGATCGGATCGAAACCATGGGCTACAGCCTGGATGAAGAACAGCTGAATCGCGTTTTCATCCGTTTCAAGGAACTGGCCGATGTCAAAAAAGAGATGTTCGACGAGGATCTTGAAGCGATAATGATGGATGAGGTGCTGCGAATCCCGGAGAAGTACGAACTTATGACCCTGGGGGTAATGAGTGGCAGTAGGGTTATGCCCACCGCCGGAGTGCGACTGAAGATCGACGAGCGCGAAGTGGAGAAGGCCGCCATCGGTATCGGCCCGATTGATGCCACCTTCCGTTCCATTGCCGAGTTGACCGGAACTACCAGCAAGCTTCTCTATTTCTCGGTCAACTCCATTACCGGCGGCACCGACGCCCAGGGTGAGGTGATGGTCCGGATCGAGCAGGATGGCCTGGTGGTGATCGGCCAGGGTGCCGATCCGGATATTATCACCGCGGCGGCCAAGGCCTACCTGAATGCCTTGAACCGCATGATCTACCTGAAAAAGGAATCGACCCGGGCGCAGAAAAAAAGCTGAAATAAATCTATGCTGGAAAAAAAGGCTGTTTGGCGGTACATCCTAACGTACCGCCAAACAGTTTTCTTTTGGTCGGGCAGCTGCAGCGGTAAATGACGGTTATTCGCCCTGCAGTCGAATAGCGGGTTATTTTTTCAACTTTAAAGGATTTTGATATGACTCAGCAGAATCGCAGATTCAACGTGGCGGTGGCCGGTGCCACCGGCGCCGTGGGTGGGGCCATGCTCGACGTGTTGGCCCGAAGAAACTTTCCCTTGCAGGAATTACGTCTCCTGGCCTCGGAGCGTTCCGTCGGCAAGAAACTGAAATTTAAAGGGGATGAGATCCCGGTCCAACAACTGACCAAGGACTCCTTCGCCGGTATCGATATCGCCCTCTTTTCGGCCGGGGCTTCCCGTTCTCTGGAATTTGCTCCGGCAGCGGCGATGGCCGGTGCGGTGGTGGTGGACAATTCCAGCGCCTACCGGATGGATCCCGAGATTCCCCTGGTGGTTCCGGAGGTTAATCCCCGAGACATCGCCCGGTACAAGAAACGGGGGATCATCGCCAACCCTAATTGTTCCACCATCCAGATGCTGGTGGCATTAAAGCCCATTCACGACCGGGCTCGGATCAAGCGGATCGTGGTCTCCACCTACCAGGCAGTCTCCGGTACCGGGGCCAAGGCCATCGAAGAATTGCAGGAACAGGTCAAGGCCTTTGCCGCCGGCCGGAAAATCGAGCACAAGGTCTACCCGTACCAGATCGCCTTCAACTGCCTGCCGCAGATCGACTCCTTCCTGGACAACGGCTATACTAAGGAGGAGATGAAAATGGTCAATGAAACCCGGAAGATTTTCGGTGACGATAAAATCGGCGTCACCGCGACCACCGTTCGGGTGCCGGTCTTCTATGGTCATTCCGAAGCGGTTAATGTCGAGACCGAAAAGAAAATTACTGCCGCCGAAGCCATGGAGCTTTTGCGGAATGCCCCAGGAGTTCAGTTGGTTGACGAACCGAGCTTAAGTCGTTATCCAATGGCGATCGATTGTGCCGGCAGGTTCGAAACCCTGGTGGGCCGGATTCGCGAGGATGAGTCTATTGCCAACGGTTTGAATCTCTGGGTGGTCTCCGATAACATCCTCAAAGGGGCGGCTTTGAATGCCGTGCAGATCGCCGAAGTATTGATCAGTGATTACCTTTAACCCATCTTTGTTTTGCACAATCGATGAATCTAAACTGGGAGCCGATTGCTTGATGGCGCTTAACCATCCGGGTGAATCGGGCAGGATTGCGCATTATCTCTGGAACATGCCGTGGCCGCAGACTTTGCTCCCCGGGGCGAGCGATCGGTAAAGCCACGATCAGGCCCACTGCCGATCGGATACGCGAAGCGCTGTTCAATATCCTGGCGGCCCGGCCGGTACCAGAACAGATACTGGACTTGTATGCCGGCACCGGAGCCTTGGGGTTGGAGGGTTTGAGTCGGGGTGGGACGGCGGCGCTCTTCGTCGATCTGGGTCTTGAGGCTCTCGGTTTGCTCAGGAAAAATGTCGAACTCTGTGGCTTTTCGGAGAGGTCGACGATCATTCGCCGCGACTTGACCAAGGGGCCATTTATCTTAAGGGAATTCCGACCGGACCACGGCTTTGACCTGATTTTTCTGGATCCTCCCTACCGGCGAGGGCTGGTCGAAGCGATGTTGTCCGAGTTAGGGGCAGCCGAGCTCCTGGCCCGGGATGGTCTGGTGGTGGCTGAAGAGGCGGCCGGGGTGGATCTTCCCGGGGAATGGCCGGGGCTGGTGCTTGTCGATCATAGGGTTTACGGCGACACCGGTATCTGGTTTTATCGACCTGATCGAAGGAGAAGCGAATGAATGAGTACGAGCCTTTCGTACCCTGCGAAACCAATGAGTCCATCGCTGTCTATCCAGGGACCTTCGACCCCATTACCATGGGCCACCTGGATATCATTCACCGTGGTCTGACCCTCTTCGATAAGGTGATTATCGCCGTTGCCGTCAATGTCGCTAAGCAACCCCTCTTTACCTGCGAAGAGCGATTACGGATGATCCGCGATTGCTTTCCCGACTCCGAGAGCAGGATTGAAGTCGATACCGTTGAAGGTTTACTGGTTGATCATGCATATCGTAAAGGAGCCAAGGCAATCATCCGCGGTCTGCGGGCGGTTTCCGATTTTGATTACGAATTCCAGCTGGCTTTGATGAACCGGCGCATTGAGCGCGAAGTCGAAACGGTCTTTTTAATGACCGGATTTCGCTGGATCTTCATCAGTTCCACCATTATCAAGGAAGCGGCCAGATACGGCGGCGATGTCAGCGGGCTGGTTCCGGACCACGTTTGCGAGAAACTCAGGGAGAAATTCCTCAAGGTATGAGCCGGGCAGATTTGGTCTGCCCGGGAAACATTTCCTCCCTAGCCTTTAACGATGAGATGAGCATGCAGGATCGGGAAATCACTGCGCCACCCGGTAGCCCTGATCGCAGGCGCTGGTTGAGGGAGAACTGGCGGTGGTTGAGGACTATCGGCGGCCTCCTGCTCTTTCTCCCGGTCCTGGAATTCGTCAATTTCCAGGTGCCGCGGCGACCACGGCTGATCAAGGTCAATCGCTATCTGAAACCGGGTGGGTTTATCATCGAACCGGAATTCATCATCTTTGATCTTGGTTCCGGTCCTCTGGCCTTATCTCGCACCTGCACCCATCTGGGATGTCGGTTGAATTTCAACGAGCAGATCAACCTGCTGGTTTGCCCCTGCCATCAAAGCCGATTTACGCGCCGGGGCAAGCGGGTGGCCGGTCCGGCCCGCCGTAATCTGCCGGTTTACCCGGTACGGGTAGTTGGTGATCCGGCCGCCCGCGACTCCTTCATCGTTACCGTAACCTGACCCAGATGGCGCGCCGCTTTTTTCAATATTTACTGGACTTTCGCTGGGGAGGCAACAGTCTGGCTGCCTTGTATCTCTCGGTGCTCTCGGGTATGGTTCTGGCCTGGCAATATGATCCGAACGAACCCTATTACTCCAGTGGCACCCTGGAACTGGTGGCGCCTTTCGGATCCTTCTGGCGTTCATGCCATTTTTATTCGAGCCAGGTCTTCTTTATTTTGCTGTTCGGACATTTTATGGTTGTCCTGGTCAACCGCCGGCGGGCGGTTATCGTCACTCCAGGCCGGGAACCGAGCAATTTGTCAGCACGTCCAGGGGAGGCATGGGGGCGTCTCTACCTGACCCTGCCGGTGTCTCTGCTCCTGCTCTTTACCGGTTATGTCCTGCGTGGCGATGCCACCGGCCGGGCGGCCGGGGCAATCGGCGAAAACATCACTAGAGCCATCCCGATTCTTGGGCATTGGCTCAATCTGCTGCTCTTCAATATTTCAGAAGCTGGAATGCGGGTTGTCTATGCCGATCATCTGATCGGTTTGGGGTTGGTCTGGGGGATGCTGGCCTGGAACCATCTGCGCCGCTACCGAATCAGATTCGGCGATTTCGGCATGCTGGTAGCAGGATTGCTGGCCGTGAATATTTTCCTGCCGGCCCCTTTCGATCCTTTTCGGGTCGGGGTATTCCATATCATCGGACCCTGGTTCTTCGTCGGTGTCCAGGAATTGTTACGTTTTCTGCCGCCGGTCTTGTGTGGCATCGTCTTTCCCCTAATCGGCTTGGCATGGGGATACCTGGCCTTGACGCGACCAGGAGAACGGCGGCACCTGTTCGGCCTGGCCGCCTGGCTGACCCTTTACCTGGTCCTGACCGTGCTGGGTTGGTACTGAGCTTCGGCGATCACGCGGATCAGGAGGAAGGAAGAGGTAAGGTGACGGTAAAAACGGTACCCTCGCCGAGCTTCGACTTTACTTCTACCGTGCCTTCGTGGCACTCCACGAGCTGTTGGACGATGGCCAGGCCCAGGCCGGTACCGTTTTCCCGGGTGGTGAAAAACGGTTCAAAGATGTTGTCTCGCAATCCCTCCTCGATGCCGCGGCCGTTGTCTTTAACCCGGAAGACAAATACCTCGCGACTATCTTGCCCGGCCAGGATTTCGGTGGCTATTTCAATTTCTCCGCCGTTCTCCGCCATGGCCTGGCAGGCATTGGAAATCAGGTTCAGCAGGATCTGCTGGATTTGGCGTTGGTCACCCCAGCAGTCCAGGTTTTCGGAAATGTAGATCACCGTCCGGCAATTATGGCTTGGCCATTTCCGGCTTTGCTGCAGCAGAGCTATGGTTTCTTCGACCAGCGTCTTAAAGGAAAACCATTCGGGATTCGGTTCGGCCGGTTTGGAAAAAAGCAGGAAGTCATCGATGGTGCCCTCCAGACGATCACTTTCCCGGACGATGATTTCCACCAGCTTGCGGCAGGGAGAGGAGAGCTGGGTCTCACTTTTCAGCATCTGGGCGGCACCGGAAACCGCAGCCAGAGGGTTGCGGAATTCATGGGCGATGCCCGCGGCCATGCCCCCGATGGTGGCCATCTTTTCGGCCTGCTTGACCTGTTTTTCCATGTCCCGGATCTCGCTCAGGTCTTGCATGGTGTATACCCGGCAATCCGTACTTTCCTCAGGCATGTTGAGTTTGGCCCATGAATAGCCTACTGGGATAATAGTGCCGTCCCGCTTGGTGATTTCGGCTAATAAACGCTGCTGTTTGCCACCGTGACCAGAATCGAAATCGGTAAAGATCTTATCGAAACCGATTCCGGCCGATTCGCCGGACGGATAGCCGCAGATCCGCTCGGCGGCGTTGTTCATGGTCGAGATGTTGCCCCGGGCGTCAACCGTAACAATACCGGTGGTGATGTCATCGAAGACCTGTTTGTAAATCCGGGCCAGTCGGTCGTAATCGAGGTTGCTCTGGGCCAAAGCCGATTCGGTGCGGCGCATGCGCTCGAAAACGACGATACAGAGAATGGCGACGGTAAAAAAGACGATACCGTGGATGGCGAAAAAGTGCATGGCCACGAAGACATCGGTCAGCGGGTTAATAAGGTCTTTCAGGAACCAATGCTCGTAGAGCAGTTCGACCAGCAGGATGAAGCCGTAAGTGATGGTGGATATGGCTGCCATCAACAGCCCTCCCAGGCGCAACAGGATGAAGGATCCGCTGACGATGGGCAGGAAATAAAGGATGGTAAAGATCGATTGGCTGCCGCCGGTGGCATAGACAACACAGGCAACCAGCAAAGCGTCGCTGACGATCTGGGTCAGGGCGAAACGCCGGTAGTCCTTGAGCAGGCGCAAGACCAGGGCCGAGACGATGGTGAATAGATAGACGGCGGCAATGAAGAAGGCCACGTAATTCAGAGGCGGAATAATGATGGCATGCGTCTTGGTTTGCAGAATTACACTGGTGCCAAGAAGGATGGAAAGAATGATGATTCGCAGGAAAAGGAGCCATTGCAGCTGAGTGCGCATAGTCTCCGGCGAGGTGGTATACAAACCGGGTGGGTAATGAAAATTTTTAATCAGACGTTTCATGATTTTTCGGGTCGGAGAATTCATGAAGAGATGTTCAGCTTCTGAACTTTATAGCGCAGCGAGCGGAAACTGGTTTTCAGCAGTTCGGCCGCCCGCATCTTGGAATTGTCGGCTCGAATCAGGGCGGCTTCGATGAGCTCCTTCTCGATCCGAGCCATGGTTTTCTCCAGTCCTATTTCGTAGGCCTCTTCCTGAAGATATTTGTTCATGGCCAGAGTTTCATCGATTTGCACTTGTTCGACCGGCTGCTCCAGACGGTTCCGCCGGTGAGCCGAGAGGGTAAGGCTTTCGGGCAGAATGATGTTGGAATTCTCTAAAGCTACACCGCGTTCAATGATATTCTCCAGCTCACGGACGTTACCGGGATAGTCGTAATCCATCAGAACCTGCAGGGCATAGGAGGAGAGTTCTCGGACATCCTTCCGAAAGATCTCAGCGTATTTCTTTAGAAAATGTTCGACCAGCAGGGGGATATCCTGTTTACGATCGCGTAGAGGAGGCAGGCGTAAGGGAACGACGGCCAACCGGTAGAAGAGATCCTCTCGAAAGCGACCGGCGATGACCTCTTCTTCCAGATCGCGGTTGGTGGCGCAGATGATTCGTACATTGACCTTGACGGTTTCGGTGCCGCCCACCCGCTTGAACTCCCGTTCCTGCAAAACCCGGAGCAGCTTGGTCTGGATCAGCGGCGATAATTCGCCGATCTCGTCCAGGAAGACGCTGCCGTTGTTGGCGAGTTCGAATAGTCCTTCCTTGTTGGCGATGGCCCCGGTGAAGGAACCCTTGACGTGGCCGAAAAGTTCGCTCTCGATGATGGACTCGGGAATGGCACTGCAGGTAATGGGGACGAAGGCATTGTCGGCTACATGGCTGTTATGGTGAATGGCCCGGGCCACCAGTTCTTTGCCGGTACCTGATTCCCCGTAGATCATGACGTTGGCGTGAGTTGGAGCAATGCGGCGCACCAGGTCAAAGATTTTCAGCATCTCACTGCTCTGACCGATAATCCCGGCGAATTCTCCTTCATGATCGAGAGCCGCATCAGTCTGTGGCTGGCGTAAAATTGCCCCGGTGATGACGTTTCTGATCTCGTCGAGCTTGAATGGTTTGGTGATGTAATCGTAGGCCCCGTTCTTCATGGCGGTGACGGCGTCATCCGGTGAGGCGTAGGCGGTGATCATTACTACCGGAAGATTATTGTCAATCTTCTTCGCGGCCGCCAAAAGATCGAGCCCCCCCATGCCGGGCATGCGGATGTCGGAGATGATAAGGTCGACCCGAGCGGTAGCCAATTGAGTCAGAGCTGCTTTGCCATCGCTGGCGGTTAGGGTTTGATAGCCCTCCTTTTCCAGAAAAATTGACAGAAACTCCCGCATGCTGAGTTCGTCATCGACTATCAGAATATTGCCCTTGTTATTCATGCTCGTCGCCCTATTGGCTCGGTTATTGGAATTACCACAGCTAATTTATCAATTTAACATGTTGAGATGAAAAGTCCCATCTCTCTCTAACCGGGAAATCTGGGCAGAAATTTCCCGGCAATCAACGCAAGAATAATTATCTTGTTAGTTAAGATAATTATTCTTGTTTTGGAGGTGAGATAAATGGCAGCGACCAGAAATATTATTAATGCTGAAATGGCCGGGAATCGGCCGGAGATCAGACGTGCCCTGAAACACTCACTGGATCTGATCGGAAGTGATATGCGCGAGAGCGGCGCCACCTGTTATGTCGGTTCGGCCGAATGGCGTTCGGAAATTGAGGGACTGATCGACCATCTGCACAAGGAGGTTTTTTACCTGAGTGAGCCGCGGGGTGGAGACCCGGCCGATCATCGGTTGCTTCAAGATTTGCGTCGTGGATTACACGACCTCTATGTACAACAGGCCAGCTGTGGTTAAGAGACAGTTGCCCGGAGGAATTCCGGTGCCTTATCGGCATCGGAATTTTCCATATTTCACTGATAACGTCGAGATCTCGAGCTAAAACGTTTCTCATTTAAAATGGGTCTGGTAAATTAGCCGGCGAAGGAGACCCCGCAGAAAGTTGCGTGGTCTCTTTTTTAGGCTGAGCCTGGATCTATGTCTTTAGTGACTTACACCTCCAGTTTGTTCCTTTAACTATATTTTGAGTGGATATGGCCGCGAAAAAATTTTATGCCATCGCCGTGGGGCGGCAACCCGGCATTTACGATAACTGGGCGCAGGCCAAAGCCCAGGTTATGGGTTATCCCGGTGCCCGTTACAAGGGTTTTGCCACCCGAACCGAGGCCGAAGCCTGGTTGGGCAACCCGGTGTGGAGCAAGAAAACGGCCCGGCAAAGCACCGGGTCCGGAGCTGGGGAGGAGAGCGATACCGAGGCGCCGAAGCCAGGCGAGATTGTTATCTACAGTGACGGTGGAGCCCGCTTCAACCCCGGTCCAGGCGGCTACGGAGCGATCATTATAGAAGACGGTGTCAAGCGCGAGTTATCCGGGGGATTCCGGCATACCACCAATAACCGCATGGAATTGCGTGGTTGTATCATGGCTCTTCGGGCCTTAAAAAGAACGGAGTCGAGACCGATAAGAATTCATACCGATTCGCAATACGTGGTCAACGGTATAGCCAAGGGGTGGGCCAAGAACTGGCGGCGCTTGGGCTGGCGTAAAAGTGACGGCAGTCCGGCCCTGAACGCCGATCTCTGGGGTGAACTGCTCGATCTGCTGGAGGGCCGGCCGATTTCCTTTCACTGGGTACGCGGGCACTCCGGTCACCCCGAGAACGAACGTTGCGATGAACTGGCCGTAGCCGCCGCCGCCCGGCCGGATTTGCCTCCGGACCTGGGTTATCAGGGAAATGGCGCAAGCTGAGGGTTTACTGCTCAGGTGGTTAAAGTCCGGTAAATGGAGGGCAGTCGCAGGGGTAACTGCCGGATGTCATTCAGGAAAATGTAGTTTACCTCGCCGTACATGTGCGGCATGTAATCGTGGGCCTGGCGGTCGATGGTGATGCAGAAAGGGTGGATGCCGGCCGCCTTGGCTTCGATCAAGGCGTGGCGGGTATCCTCGATGGCGTAACGTCCCTTATAGTCGTCATAGTCTTCAGGTTTGCCGTCCGAGAGGACGATCAGGAGGCGCAGGCGGGCCTCGATTTTCCCCAGCTGTTGGACGGAGTGACGCAAGGCTGAGCCCATACGGGTATACTCCTTCGGGGCCATGGCGGCAATCCTGCCCTTGACCAGTGCATTATAGGGTTCGGTAAAATCCTTGACTTGGTAGATATCGGTGCGGGTGCGGCGCATCCCGGAAAAACCGGCGATGGCGAAGCGGTCGCCGATGGTCTGCAGGGCTTCCCCGGTCAGGATCAGGGCCTCCTGCAGGGCTCGGTTGACCCAACCCTCGGTGGAAGAGGACATGTCGACCAGGAAGAGCACGGCGATATCACGCTCATCGCGGCAAAGGCGGATGAAGAGCTGATCCGAGCCGGCCCGTCCGGCTCGGCGGTCGGAAAGTGACTCGATGACCTGGTCCAGGTCGAAATCGTTGCCATCGCGCTGGCGCCGCACGAAACGCTCCCCGGATTGCAGCATTTCAAACTGTTTACGCAGCATGCGGACCTGGCCCCGGTACTTAACCAGAGTATGTTCCACCAGGCTACTTTTCACCGGTTGCAGCGACCTCTCGTTCACCGCACACCAGTTACGGCGAAATCCGTGACGCCGGAAATCCCATTCGTCATAAAGTAAAGGCGCGGTGAGGCTTTCGCCCTCTCCGCCGCTGCTCGCGCCAGAGGCCGGCGTTCCCCGGCCGGCCAAACCTTGGGCGGCGCTGATATATTCGGCCGGAACCTGGCCCAGGTCATTGCCGATGTCCTCGAGTACCCGGCGAAATGATTCGGGGATTTCGGCGTCGGTACCGGCCAGGGTCAGCAGTTCCTGGCTGATGAACCGCTCCAGGTGGTTTTCCGCTTCTTCCTGCTTTTTGCCCGGCGGGATGAGCAGGGCGGCACTTGGAGAACCCTCGGGCTTCGCAGCTGCGGCCGGCAAACCCTCCCCCAGGGTCTCCTGTTCGCTTGTATCCGTGGCTTTGGACAGTAAAGTGGCCAGTTCTTTGACGAATTTTTCCCGGGTAGCTTCTCTTTGCCGCAGATGCACCTGCCAGGCTTCTTCAGGATGCAACCGGCCGATCCAAGGTAAAACCGTCGGTTCCCGGTAGTTTTCTGGCAGTCCATTCAGCAGGGCGTAGAGAGCTGCACTCTTAATGGCCGAGTCATGCGGACCATCGGCATCTTCGAGGAATTGTCCCTCGATGGATCGGTAGAGTTCGTTGTTCTGCCCGGAATTCGCCTCTGTTTTAGAAGAGAGGAGCAGACGGCAGAGCTGCCCGACAATGGTGGTGCGACTGGTAGGCCGTGGCGAAGCAGGGTAGTGGCCGAGTAGTTTTTTTCTGAGTGGGGCGCTGTCACGCCAAAGACCAGGGAAGCTCGCGGCCAGCCAGAGTTCGAGACGTTGGGCCTCGGCCAGGCTGAAAAGGTCGGCGGCCAGGCGGGGCAGCGGAAAGAGTTGGAAAAAATCGGCGAGATTCAGGGGTTCGGTAGATTTTCGGGCAGATCCGTAAGCTTCCCGCAGGTTCTCGATCAGGATCGATTCTGGTGAAAAGGTGAGTCGCAGGGTGGTGCTGTCGATGAGTCCGGTCTGGAAGGTGAGCAGCAACTTGTAGTAGATGAAATTTTCTGCCGGATCGGCAAAAACGGAGATCTTGGCGGGCAGGTAAATGGTCTCGGTATCGGTCCAGGTCTCTCGGCCCGGAGCGAGACGGATCGGTTGGCCGATCAGCCCCTGGGCGTAGGTCCGCAGTTGTGGTAAGGCGGAAAGTTCTACTCCGTCTTCACCGCGCAGGCGACAGAGATAATTGCTCTCGGCATCGGCCATGAACAGTTGCGCCTGGTGCAACCCCTGCTTTTCATAGGTGTCGAGGATGGCGGCTACCCAGTCGGAGATCTGGTCGTCTTTCAGGCACTGCAGGGCCGGTCCGGCGAAGTTCAGATAGGAGTAGCAGAGGGAGTTGCTCACCGGCCAGATTGCCGGCACCTGGTCCAGCACCAGTTCCTGTTGAGTCGTGGACAGTTCCTGCAAACAGTCCAGCCCCTCTTCCACCTCCCAGTCGTTGGGTCGGGGCGCAGGAACCAGTTCGAGAAACCTTACTTTCAGCCCTCTCAGGGTCATGAAACCTCCGGATCCCGTTTAAAACAGAGAGTTGACCATTTCGGTCAGGGCGGCCAGCAACTCGCTCTCGTCGGTAAGGGTTTCGGTGATCGCCGCCCTACAGGCCCGTCGCGGGTCCATCCCGGATTCGATCAGCTTGCCGGCATGGATCAAGAGCCTGGTGCTGGCCCCTTCCGGCAAGCCCTCGTCCTTAAGTTTTCTGGTCATGGCGGCCAGACGCACCAGAGCTGCGGCCAAGGCCGGTTCAATTCCAGATTCATGGCTGACGATTGTGGCTTCCAGTTCCGGTTCGGGGTAAGTGAACTCCACTGCCACGAAGCGTTGCCGGGTTGACGGCTTCAGGTCCTTGAGCACGCTTTGGTAACCAGGATTGTAAGAAATTGCCAACATGAATTCCGGTGGGGCGATAAGCAGTTCTCCCAGTTTTTCCAGAGGCAGTTCCCGTCTGTCGTCGGCCAGGGGGTGGATCACCACGGTGGTGTCCTTGCGGGCCTCGACCACTTCGTCCAGATAACAGATGGCGCCGTGCCGCACTGCCAGGGTCAAGGGACCATCCGCCCAAACCGCCTCGTTGCCTTTGATCAGGTACCGGCCCACCAGATCGCTGGTGGAAAGATCGTCATGGCAGGAGATGGTGATCAGCGGTCGTTTAAGGAGCCAGGCCAGATGCTGCATGAAACGGGTCTTGCCGCAGCCAGTCGGGCCTTTCAGGAGAAGGGGTATGCCGAAATTGTACGCGGCCCGGGCGATGGTCAACTCATCTCCCTGGGTCAGATAATAAGGTTCATCTTCGATCAGATGTTCCAACAAGGTTACGCTGTTTTTAGACATTTCTTTTCCCTTTGGGGTTTAAAGGAAAAATAAGAATGATTGGCGGTTTTACAACACAAGCGGGGATAAGATCCGGAGGATCGTTAACAGACAGCGGACGACTCTGCTAATTACAGCAATTACCGGCAAAGATGCTCCGTTCACGGCCAATAAATGGAAAATAACCTTGACTGGTTAATTCTTATTTTTTAGATTCGAATTTCATAATATGCTTGATATGCCCTGTTGTCCGGTCTCTGTAAGGAGAGAAGTGGGGGGAAGTTAATATTCCGGGCAACAGGGTTTTTCCGTTCTCCTGATCGCTGGTGAACTTTTTCCTTTTTTCCCCGAAGATTCGGGCTCAGTCTTAAAACCGGTTATTCAACCGGATCGACCCAGATTTCGCCGTTCTTCCCTGGTTTCTTGATGACTGGCGTACTGGCCATTCTCCTGATTCTCGTTGGCCTTGAGTTGGTACTAGGGGCCGATAAAATTCTGGTCATTGCCATCTTCGTGGCCGATTACCGGCGAAAGGCGCGGCTGCTGGGGCTTGCTTTCGCGTTGGGTGCCCGGGTCTTACTGCTGCTGCTCTTGCGCGTAACCCGGTTGGCCGACACACTGCCGGCAGGCGTACTTTTCCCGCTCTGGAAGGCGGTCAAGGAAAGACATCATACGGTCGAACTGAACTAGGAAAAGAGTGAGTACGGCATAGGCCCCGCGCGAGGCAGCCTGGCCAAGGTGGTATCCCAGATTGTCTTGCTGGACCTGGTATTTTCCATCGACTCGGTGCTTACCGCCATCGGCCCGACCTCTGAGACCTGGGTGATTATCCTGCCGATTATGATCTTCTCCAAGGTCATCGGCGAGTTCATTGTTACCCATCCGACCATTATAATTTTGGCTCTATCCTTTCTGATCACCATCGACATCGCTATCTTATTGGAAGGAATGCATAAACATGCACCCAAGGTTTGTATCTATTTGCCCCTGGGGTTTGCCCTGGATGTCGAATTTTTGCAACTACGATATGAGCATAATTGAAAGTTGCTGCGGGCCGGCGGTGCTGGTGGATTCGAGGAAAAGCTCCCGGTGAGTGATTTGGCCGGTGGGGCCTGTGGGATTCATTGAGAAACTGAAGGGGTATCCCGAGCGCGCTTTTTTCTGCAGTCTCCTGCTGACCTGTTTGATCGGGCGGTGATTATGATCTGCCACCCTAGGTTATCACCGCACGTCTATATGTATTGCCGAATATGACGGCGGGCTGGAGCTAATTGCGATGGCAAGATATTTGGATAGCGTTGCCGATCGGGTTGATCTGGATTTTGACCGAAATCGCGCTGGGGAATCCGTATCCTAATCCCGCATTCTCCCTTGGAATATCTATGTCCTCTTTTCCACTTTTTTAATCTTGGCGCTGCCGGTCACGGCATATTGGGAGGTCCTGGACCAGGAAGAACGGTTGGTCGATCACGACAGCCTCACCGGTGCTGTAAATCTCTGGAAGTTTCATGAAAAGATGGTCGAGGAATATGATCGAAGGAACCGTTATGGTCGGATCTTTACTCCGGCCTGTCTGTCGATGATTTCAAACAGATCAATGATCCTCTGGGACCCTCTACGGGCGACCAATTGTTTCGCCGGTTGCTAGAGGCTCTGCGGGGCAGTTTAAGGAGTATCGATCGAGTCACCCGGCTGGATGGTGATGAATTTGCCGTTTTGTTGCCGGAGATTGCGGCAGCTGAAACCAGAGAGGCATTTACGCACGCTATTAAGACTTTGCGGGCTGCTATTGCATCGGGGGCTGGCTGGATACCTTCAGTGTCGGGTCGTAAGTTTTGCCAGGATGCCCGAAGATAGCGATCTGTTGATGAAAATCACTTATGAACTGAGGTATAATGTTAATAAGAAGATGGAAGAACGATATCGCCTACCGGGTTTGAACATTCACAGCCGAGATGACGGGCGCTACAGGGTGAAAAAAGATGAGTAGGGAAAAACCAGCCTTAAGGGCAGAAGATTGTCGGCGCATTGAAGAGATAATCGGCAAGATGACCTGCCCGAAAGGTTTTCGTTGTGCCGAATCAGGTTTCGAAAATCTCTGCAAGGCTCGTGATTTCGGGGTTGAAAGCTATCTCGATTGCCTGGATGAGAACCGCTCCCTTTGTCGGTTCGCTCTCCCTTTTGCCGACATCTATCTTTGCCAGTGTCCTTTGCGGGTCTTCCTGGCCAAGAAGCTCAGGAGATGAGGTTTTGGAAAACCGTGGGTTTGGGGATCACGGTCGTACCGCCCGGACAAAGCCTCCCTTGGGGGAGGCCCGATAACTTCTGGAAATTTCACAGATTTCTCCGTCGCACCAACTGCCGGCATTAATGGTTCCGTCTTCATCCATTACCCAGTAATAGCCCTCGATGTTGATGCCTAACTTCGAGGCTTGGGCGCTGCCGAAATCAAAGGCATAGTAAAAATCCAGCATCTCACCCCGGGTAGGCAGCCGCCAATCGGAATAGCCACCCAGTTCAAGATGTTCCGCATAATTTCTGGCCTCGTCGGGATCGTTAAAATAAGGTCCTCTTTCTCTTTGCCACATCAAAGGGGAAGTGCTTACCTTGATGGTTGCTGAGCCGGCTTCAGTTACACCAGGAGAGGAGACACGGGCGCAGCCACCAACTGAGAGCAGGAGAAGGGCAAGACATATGGAAATGACTGGCTGTCCGGTATTCTTCATTGAATTCTCCCGCTGGGGCATTATGTGGTTGCCAGATTTCGCCAGGCTGGTCCAAGTGGCGTCAATATCTTTATAGTTTAAGATTATAATAATGTAACTGCCAACATCAAAGCCCCGATTAACTTGGCGCGCAAATTTCCTTACTTTTTGGGTTTTTTTGGGTGGACATTGATAGTAAGGCGAAAGTTTCCTTCATACCAATAGTCATCGAGGCTGAGTTCTTGGATATCGTAACCGTTTCACGGGTGAGTAAGAGTAACTGACTTGTCTTACTCAATAGCAATGATTACTAATAAAAAATGAGAAACCCCTTTCTCTCCTTGATTCCTGCCGTGCAGATATTCTCTTCGCCCGAGAAATTCTGTGCGGCGGGGATTTTTTTGTCACGAAAAACTGGTTGACGATGGATTATTCTTAGTTTAAGTTATTAATTAAATGCTTTCTTTCCTTTCTGTGCAGGAGCCCTGCTATCCAAATGTCTTTCTCCTTCCCCCAAAAATTGGATAGCAGGGTTTCTTGTTTCCGGCCGCCCTCAATAATCATCAATGAATGATCCAGGTTTGTTTCAGTTATAGCTGGCGACAACTTTATCCCCCTAAAGTCCCATGGGGATGGTCCGTGTCGTTTCAATGTCTCGCCGACAGAGAGATTGTTCTTGAAAAGCAGAGGGTAATCAGCGACAATATTCAATTTTAATCCAGTGTTGTTTAATGCCCTTGAGCCGTTCTTTACCACTTAATCAGTTCTCCGTTGCCGATCGCTTATGAAGCTACAAATATCTCCTCGCCCTTTCTTTGGTTTTGTTGCAAAACTGTTGTTCCTTGCACTAATGCTCTCGCCTTGCCAGCTCTCACAGGCTGCTGACCAAAGCCTGGCCGCAACGGAATTGCCGGCAAGCAGGAACCTGCCTTTCAAACCAGGAGAAAGATTTGTCTACGAATTACACTGGGGGTTGATTCCAGCCGGGCAGGCCGAATTAAGAGTTTTACCCATGACGGAAATCGATGGTGTTCCGGCCTGGCATTTTCAACTGACAGTTAGGACAAACGATTTCATCGATGTGTTCTATAAGGTCAGAGATCGAATCGATTCCTATGCCGTCCTTTCTCTGGATGAGTCTCTTCTTTACCGCCAATCCCAACAGGAAGGAACAACCAGGCGCGAGGTGGAAGTAAACTTCGACCATGACGGATCTCATGCCATCTTTGCCAATTATGGCCAAGCATTGCCGCCGGTCGATATTGCCGCTGGAACTCTAGATCCACTGACCGCGCTATATTTTATTCGGAGCCAACCCCTTTGCGAGAATCTTGAGATTGTCCGGCCTATAAGTGACGGTAAGAGGAATGTCAATGGTGTGGTCCGGGTCATGAAGAGAGAAGAGATTGATTTGAACAACACCCTTTACGACACTTTCCAGGTCGAACCGGATCTTAAAGGGGTTAAGGGAGTATTTGAGAAGAGTGATAAATCACGCCTGACCCTTTGGGTGACCGCTGACGATAGAAGAATGGTAGTCAAAATTACGAGCAAAGTGGTGATTGGCTCTTTTACCGGAACTCTGGTCGAAAATTCTTAAAATTTAAGGGTGGGAGCCCGCCGAAAAATGGTCTGGAAGGTTCGGATTGATTCTTTCTCCATCTGTTATGAGGAAGAGGTCGCTCCTACACCATTCATGACGGAAACTTGGGCTTCAATCAGGCTGTCCCGGGAAGTGCCAAGTAAACCTTGACACTACTCTGCTCGTCTAGGTACTCTGGCCAATGCTTGCCATATTGCGGGTCCGGAAAAGGTCCGTCATATGGCAATTCTTCTGTGAAGATTGAGAGATGATTCTGAAATATCTGGAAAATATCGGGCGGTTGACCCTCTATCACCTTCACGATCTGGGAAGAATGGGTGTTTTTCTGCTCCGGATCTGGCGGGGTGGAGTAAAGCGGCCTTTTCGTTTCCGGGCCATGATCAGGCAGATTCGGGAGATCGGGGCGAATTCCCTGGGGGTCATCCTTTTCACCGGGGCCTTCACCGGGATGGTTCTGGGGTTGCAAGGATATTACACCTTGCGCAAGTTCGGTTCCGAAGGATTGCTCGGTTCGGCTGTGGCCCTCTCCCTGTTGCGGGAGATGGGGCCGGTTTTGACCGCCCTTATGGTCACCGGTCGGGCCGGTTCAGCCATGTGCGCCGAAGTGGGCATCATGCGCAACAGTGAGCAGATCGACGCCCTGGAGTGTATGGCTATTGACCCCTTTCCCTATCTGCTCATGCCGAAATTTCTGGCCACCCTGATCTCCTTGCCGCTGCTGACCATGATATTCAATGTTGTCGGCATCTTTGGCGGCTACCTTACCGGGGTCACTCTTCTGGGCGTCAATCCCGGGGCCTTTTTCAACGGGATGGAGATGAGTGTGGTCAATAAGGATATTTTCATGGGTCTGGCTAAATCCCTGGTGTTCGGCGCCTTGATCGTCTGGATTTGCGCTGGTCGCGGATATTACGTCCACCAGATCCGCGGCGCGGGCTACGGGGCCGAAGGGGTAAGTAGGGTGACCACCCAGGCGGTGGTGCTTTCATCCATCTCGATCCTGGTCTGGGATTATATCCTTACCGCCATCATGCTATGAGTGAAGAGCCGATCATCCAACTCCGTGAGGTAGTCAAGGCCTTCGGGAATCAACGGATTCTGGACCGGGTCAACCTGGACATCTACCCGGGGCGGACCACCGTGATTGCCGGTGGCAGCGGGCAGGGCAAGAGTGTTACCCTGAAATTGATTCTGGGCCTGATGAAACCGGATTCCGGGGCCATTTTGGTGCATGGCCGGGATATCACCACCATGAACCGGCGGGAATTGAACGAGACCAGATCACATTTCGGTGTGCTCTTTCAGGGCTCGGCGCTCTTGGATTCTTTGTCGGTTTTCGATAATGTGGCGCTACCTCTCCGGGAACGCACGGATGACTCCGAAGAAGAGATCAGGCAAAAGGTTCTGGCCACTCTGATTCAGTTGGGCTTGATCGGACACGAAGAAAAATTTCCGGCCCAGCTGAGCGGCGGGATGAAGAAACGGGTGGGTTTGGCCAGGGCTTTGCAAGTGCATCCTGAAATTATGCTTTTTGATGAACCGACTACAGGTCTGGACCCGGAAAAAACCATGGAGATTTACCGGCTGTTTTATCAGACTCAGGATAAGTACGGCTATACCGCCGTGATCGTCAGCCATGATATTCCCAAGGTTTTCAACCTGGCCGATCAAGTCGTGGTTCTGAATCGCGGTAAGTTGGTAACCTTTAATAATCCCGAGGAAATCCAGTTGTCCCAGGTTCCGGAAATTCAGGCCTTCGTCAAGGCCACCATGGGGCATCTTTATCTAAGCAGCGACCTCGAATAACCGCTGGCGGCGAAAACCAGTGAGGGCATGATATGGATCGGAAAAAAATCAATTTAGAACTAGTTGTCGGGTTATTCATGATCGGCGGCTTTCTCTGTTTTGTTTATCTTTCTCTGCAACTTGGGGAATTTACCTTGTTCTCCGGCAACCGGACTTATGATTTGACCGCCGATTTCGACAATATTTCGGGGCTTAAGGAGGGGGCGAACCTTGATGTTGCCGGGGTTAATGTCGGCCGAGTGGCGAAGATCAGTCTGGACAACAATTACCGGGCTCGGGTCGTCATGCAGATCGACCGCGAAGTTAAGGTCAGCGAGGATTCAGTAGCCTCGGTGCGCACCCAGGGAATTATTGGCGATAAGTATATCAGGATTACTCCGGGCGGCTCCGAGAAGATGCTCAAGGATGGGGGGCAGATCCATGAGACGGAATCAGCCATTGATATCGAAGAGTTGATCAGCAAGTATATCTTTGGTGGCGTATGATTTCTTTGATTTCATCTTTAACAACCTCAATCAGCTCACGTCGGCAACTGGCGCTAGTGTTTTTGATGTTCCTGCTTGTCGGGCCGATCTATTCCCTGCTTGATCGTGGTATCGCTCTGGCGGAATCTTCTTCAGGCCCAAAGGTCATAACCGAACCCGATCTTTTTACCGAAGATGACTGGAATAAGGCGGTGCCGGTCAAGAACTATGTCGCCGATCCGCTGGAGCCGGTTAATCGTCTTTTCTTCACTTTTAACGATAAATTGTATTTCTGGTTGATAAAGCCGGTTTCCCGGGGGTATGCCGTAGTGCTTCCGCTGATGGTCCGGGAATGCATAGATAATTTTTTCTTTAACTTGCGGACGCCGATCCGTTTGGTCAATACCTTCCTGCAAGGTAAGCTGCAGCGAAGTGGTGAGGAGTTTTCCAGATTTGCCGTAAACACCACGATCGGTATCGGTGGTCTCTGGGATCCGGCCCGAGACTGGTTCAATCTTTCGCCCAGCAACGAAGATCTGGGCCAGACCCTGGGAAAATTCGGCATGGGAGACGGAATCTACATCTGCTGGCCCTTCCTGGGGCCTTCCAACCTGCGGGACAGCCTGGGCCTGGCCGGCGACTACTTTCTGGATCCGGTCAATTACCTGACTATGAACAATGAAACCTCGGAGGCTTTGGGAATCAAGGCTGAAGACACGGTCAATCGAACCTCTCTGCGACTGGGCGATTACGAAGCCCTGATCGAAGGTTCATTCGATCCCTACAGCGCAATCCGTGACGGTTACATTCAGCGCCGACGCAGCAAGATCAATGACGAGACGGACGGATGAGCCGTTCTTGAACAAATGGAAATAGCTATGATTAAAATGATGATGAGATCTGTCAAATCCCGATGCCTCCTAGGGTTAGCATTATTCCTGCTGCTTTTATCTTTCGTTGTTCCGGCGCAGGCGGCCGTCGGCCCCTTGGAGCAGGTGCGGGCCACGGTCCAAGGTATAATCGGCGTCATGCAGGATAAGAGTTTGAAGCAACCAGACAAGGAAGCGGAACGCCGGAAGGCGATCATGGACTATGTAAACCGGCGGTTCGATTTCGAGGAAATGTCAAAACTGACCTTGGCCAGTAAGTGGCGGGATCGGACACCCGAAGAGAAGAAAAACTTCGAGGAGTTGTTCTCCGAGCTGCTGAAAAATTCCTATATCGGCAGAATCGAAGCCTATTCAGGTGAAGAAGTGCAGTATGAAAGGGAAATTTTCGATACCGACCAGCGGACCAGAGCCCTGGTCTATACCAAGGTGATCAAAAACAATCAGGAAATCCCGATCAACTACAAGTTGTTGAATAAGAATGGCGAATGGTACGTGTACGACGTAATGATCGAGGGGGTCAGTCTGGTTCGCAACTATCGCACCGAGTTCGCTCGGATTATCAACGAGGAGAAATTTGCCGGCTTGATCAAAAGGATGCGGGAGAAAATCGCCAACGAGGCGGAGGGGAAGAAGTAAATTCATGGCTGGCAATATTTCCAAAGTCTGCGATATTGGCGTCGCCACCCTGCATCGGGTATTGAAATTCCTTTCTCCCGAAGAGGTGACCCAATTCTGTCGCTACCTGGAGTACCGAGCCTGGGAAGCAGGTGAAATAGTGATGAACGACGGTGAACCCGGAGATTTCATGGGTTTTATCCTGGAAGGAAAACTGGCCGTCAAGAAAGAAACCGATTTTCCCGGTCGTTTCACCCTGCTGGCCATTCTGGACCGCGGGGCGATGGTGGGCGAAATCTCCGCGGTGGATCGGGGGTTGCGGACCGCGACTGTCGTTGTCATGCAAAAGGCAGAATTATTGCTGCTTTCCTGCGACAATCTGGAACGCATGCTCCAGGAGCGTCCCGTCCTGGGGATTAAATTGTTGAAAAGGATCATCCACATTCTAAGCTTGAGACAGCGTCGAGCCTATGATCGGCTTTCTACCCTGCTGTGAAAGACCTTCGACCGCTGGCTGGGTTCCCCCCATCCGTCGGCAGGTTGGTTGCAGGTGGCCGGCCGTTATCTAGAAGCTTAAATGCATAGACGTGCTTTACAAAGAAGCCGTAAAACTCCGGGCGAATCCGAGATCAGGCGTTATGGCGAACAGTTTCGGCAGAGTCTGATGGGGTCAAAACAGCTGGGCCTGGTCTTGCTCTGCCTAGCTTCGGTTCTCGGGTTTAACCTGGTCTTCTCCATCCGGAACTCAGGGCTCTTCTGGCTGGTGCCGGGGAGTTTACCGTTTACGGCATTCCTTGGTGCCGGCTTGTATTTTATTCCCGATTCGCTGTGGCGCCTGCAAATCCGGATAGAGGCGGCTTTAGGTCGTATTCACGCCGCATTCCTGATGTTTTTCCTTTTTTTCTTAGCCGTGGTTAGTCTTCATTTCCTCCTTTTGGCCGTACCTATGGGGTTTCTTCTGAAAACCTTTGACAGCGCCAATTTGGCCTTGGATTATCGGCGTTGGAGCCTTGATTTGGCCGCAGTTCAAGCTCTGGTCTTCTGGGTTTGGGCGGTTTGCCGGCGGGCCCGAGTTTGATTGTCTGATTTTGGCCTCCGGGCAGGATTATTCCAGGACGGGATTACGAGGAATTGCCACATTGGAAATCGCTTGACAACCCACGACAATAACGTATAATTCCGCGGTTTAAATGTAGTGTTTAAAGCTTTGCTGGCGGAGTCCCTTGTTACAGATCCAGTTTGCCGAAATCCCCGAAGATGGGTTGGCGCTCAAGGTCGATGATGTTTCCTGGTTTCCCGACCGGGAATTGACCAGAAGCGGTGACCTCGGGGTTGAAGTCTTCCTCGAACGTAACGGGGAGATGGTTCTGCTCCGGGGAAGTATTGATCTGACCTTGCTCCAGGCATGTGATCGTTGCCTGGAAGAATTTATACGGCCGCAGCGGATTGATTTTCGTCTGATTTTGGAGCTGACTAAGTTCGACGAGGTACAGGAAGTCGAAATCGACGATCACGTTGGTGGCCACAGTGATATAGAGGTTGTGCCGGTGGAGCAACCGGTCGTTGATCTGGCCGATCTGCTTTACCAGCAGTTGATTCTGGCTTTGCCGCAGAAGATACTTTGTCGCCCCGAATGTTTGGGACTGTGCGAACACTGTGGCGCCAATCTTAACCTGGAGGGCTGCGGATGCGCGGAGAATTCGGCGCATTCTCCATTTGCCGCTCTTGGGCGTTTGACCAGAGATAAAAAATAGTTTGTCGGGTGTATATCCCACTGTCCCGTCATTGCTTATAACGGACCGGCTCCATTTGGCGACCGGTATATGGAGGAAAAAATGGCTTTACCAAAAAGAAGACACTCTCACTCTCGCACCAGAACCAGACGTGCCCACGACGCCTTGGTCGCGCCGACCGTCTCCACCTGTTCCGACTGTGGTGAGCCCAAACTGCCCCACCGACTCTGTTCCGGTTGCGGTTCCTATAAAGGGCGGAGTGTAGTCAAGCTGCAAGAGGACGAGCTGGATTAGGAGGCGTAGGTGCGAATAGCGCTTGATGCCATGGGGAGCGACCTGGGACCGGACGAGATGGTGGACGGGGCCTGGCAGGCAGTGACCGAATCCGACTTGGAGGTCACGCTCTTCGGCGATGAGAAAATCCTGGCCCCCCTGGTGAGTGCTTATTCCGGCCCCGGAGCCCGACGGTTGTCTATTGTTCCTACCACTGAAGTGGTGGGGATGGCTGAATCACCCATCGAGTCTGTTCGCCGCAAGCGCGATTCCTCGATCGTGGTGGCTTTTGAACATTTGAAGGACCGTAAGGTCGCCGCGGTGGTCAGTGCCGGCAACTCCGGCGCCACCATGGCCGCCGCGGTGCGTTCTCTCGGTCGTTTGCCCGGCATTTCAAGGCCCGGCATTGCCAGTGTTTTCCCCACCCTGAAAAAGCCCGTGGTGATGATGGATGTCGGCGCCAATGTCGACTGCCGACCTAAGCATCTTTTTCAGTTCGGAGTCATGGCCGCCTCGTTCTCCTCGGTAATTCTGGGCATAGACCGGCCGAGAATCGGGGTGCTCAGTATCGGCGAAGAACAGGGTAAAGGCAATTCCCTGGTCAAAAAAACCGACGATCTCTTCCGGCGCAGCTCCCTCAATTATATAGGAAATATCGAGGGCGGCGACACCTTTAAAGGGGATGTCGATGTCATTGTCTGCGACGGCTTTGTCGGTAACGTCTGCCTGAAGATCAGCGAAGGTTTGGCTGAGGCGTTGACCGGTCTGCTCCGGATCGAAATCAATAAAAGCCCCTGGGCCAAGATCGGCTATTTGTTTGCCCGGAGCGCCTTTGCCAGTTTTAAAAAAAGAATCGATTACTCCGAGTACGGTGGGGCGCCGCTGCTGGGCTTAAATGGTACAGGTATCGTCTGCCATGGCCGATCCAATGCCAAGGCGATCAAGAATGCCATCTTCGTGGCTGGTGAGCTGGTCCAAAATAAGGTGAACGACAGAATCATGGAATTGCTCCCAGACGATGAAATCCTCGCGGCCGATGAGCTTGCGGGTGACGGCGACAATTCTCTGTCGGTAGTGAACTGATGGCCGTGGGAACCATTCTGGGCACCGGTTCCTGTCTGCCCACCAACCGGGTGACCAACTTCGATCTGGAAAAGCTGGTGGATACCACCGATGAGTGGATAACTACCAGAACCGGGATCAGGTGTCGCCATATCTCCGGCCCCGGCGAAGAGACCTCCATGCTGGCCGCCGAGGCTGCTCGTCGGGCTATGACTCAGGCCGGAGTGGGGGCGGAAGAGATCGGCATGATCGTGGTCGGTACCATCAGTTCGGAAATGACCATGCCCTCATGTGCCTGTCTGGTGCAAAAAGAAATCGGGGCGGTCAACGCATTCGCCTTCGATTTGTCGGCCGCCTGTTCCGGATTCGTTTACGGTTTGGATCTGGCCGACAAACAAATCCGGGCCAATCCCGACCTTAAAGTCTTGGTGATCGGGGCCGAGACCCTGTCAGCCCGGATCAACTGGCGGGACCGCAATACCTGTGTCCTTTTCGGCGACGGGGCCGGTGCCGCGGTACTAGGCGCGGCCGCGAACGGTCGGGGGATCCTGGCGAGCAAACTATTCTCCGACGGGCGTTTGTGGGATCTTTTGAGTATGGATGCGGCCCCAAGCCAGAATCCTTATCTCAACATGTCTGCCGATGACGCCGGCCCATTCGATGCCGCGTTTTTGGGTCACCCCCGTCCGCATCAAGGTTCATACATAAAAATGGTGGGCCGTGAGGTATTCAAAAATGCCGTCAGGGCCATGGAGGACTCCGTTAGCCAAGCCCTCTCGGCAACCGGCTTATCAGGCTCCGATATTGATCTGGTCATTCCGCATCAGGCCAACATCCGGATCCTTCAATGTCTCGGTCAACGGATCGGTGTACCTCAGGAAAAAATCTATATAAATATTCATAAATATGGTAATACATCGGCGGCAACCGTTCCCATTGCTTTGGACGAAGCCAATCGGGAAGGGCGTTTGCATGAAGGCGATCTGGTTCTCATGTGCGCTTTCGGAGGGGGCTTCACCTGGGGTTCGGTAATCCTTCGCTGGTAAGTCTTTTCTACCATTCGGTCGGGAATCCCTCGGCTTATAGCTGGTAAATCTATGATTTTTATATAATTGATCTAAAGGGAGTTTATCGTGGATTATTTCCTAACCGAAGAGCAGCAGATGATTGTCGATGTGGCGCGACAGATCACCGAAGAGATGATCATCCCTCAGCGGGCTGAACTTGACGAAAAGGAAGAATTTCCCACCGAGATCTTGAAAGCCATTGCCAAGGCCGACCTGTTCGGTCTCTATATTCCTGAAGAGTACGGTGGATTCGGAGGTGGTTGTTTTGAAATGGTCCTGGCTCTGGAGCAGTTTGCCAGAGGTTGTGTCGGCATTGCCACCAGCTTTGCCGCCAGCGCCCTCGGCGCCTATCCCATCCTGATCTCCGGCAGTGACGAAATGAAGCAGAAGTACATGCCCGCCATCGCCAGCGGTGAGAAATGGGCCGCCTTCGGCCTGACCGAGGCCAACGCCGGCAGTGATGCTTCGGGCATCCAGACCACTGCTGTTCTCGATGGTGACGAGTGGGTCTTGAATGGTACCAAGCAATGGATTACCAACGGTGGCGATGCCCAGGTCTACTCGGTTATTGCCATCACCGATCGCAGCAAGGGACCTCGGGGCGCCAGCATGTTCGTGGTCGAAAACACCGATCCGGGCTTTTCCTACGGAGCCAAGGAGAAGAAGCTGGGAATCAGGGCTTCTTCCACGCGGGAGTTGATTTTCAAAGATTGCCGGATTCCCCGGGAGCGTCTGATCGGTCGCCAGGGAACCGGCTTCTTCACGGTGATGAAGACCCTCGACCTTTCCCGGCCCGGTATTGCCTCTCTCGGGGTAGGTCTGGGTCAGGCCGCCCTTGACGAAGCGGTCAATTATGCCAAGCAACGGGTACAGTTCGGTAAACCGGTGATTTCCTTCCAGGCGGTTCAGCATATCCTGGCTGATATGGCCATTCAACTTGAGGCCTCCCGTGCTCTGGTTTATGCCACGGCCAGGTATATCAACACCGAACCCAAGGATATGGCGAAGTATTCCTCGATGTGCAAGGTGATGGCCACCGACATGGCCATGAAGGTTTCCACCGACGCGGTTCAGGTTTTGGCCGGTTATGGCTACATGCGGGAATATCCGGTGGAGAAGATGATGCGTGACGCCAAGATTCTGCAGATTTATGAGGGCACCAACCAGATTCAGCGCAACGTGATCGGTCAGGCCCTGAACAAGGAATATTCGAGAAACTGATGAAGATTGTCGTCTGTGTGAAACAGGTCCCTGATGCCAAGGACGTACGCCTGGATCCCAAAACCAATACAATGGCTCGGGAAGGGGTACAGAGTATTATGAACCCCTATGATCGGCATGCCTTGGAGGCTGCCGTGCAGCTGAAGGAGCAGTACGGCGGCACGGTTACCGCTTTGAGCATGGGACCACCGCAGGCCGAGGAAACGCTGCGCGATGCCGTGGCCTGTGGCGCCGATGACGCAGTACTGGTTTCCGACCGGGCTTTCGCCGGGGCCGACACCTGGGCAACTACCTATACCCTGGGCCGGGCCATTGATAAACTCGGCGGTGTCGATCTGATAATTTGCGGCAAGCAGGCCATTGATGGCGATACCGCCCAGGTTGGTCCCGGATTGGCCCAGCGGCTTGATCTCCCTTACGTCGCCTATGCCAAGAAAATCCTCGGCTGTGCCGATGGCAAGATTCGCCTTGAGCGGTTGATGGATGACGGGTACGATGTGGTCGAGATGCGGTTGCCTGGATTGCTTACCGTGGTCAAGGAAATCAACGAGCCCCGGGTGCCGTCGCTGAAAGGCAAGATGAAGGCCAAATCGATGAAGGCCCTGGTTCTCAACGCCGCCGACCTGGAGGCCGATCCTGCCAGCTTGGGACTACAGGGTTCAACCACTCAGGTGGTTCGGGTCTTTTCCCCAGAATTCAGGGCGGAACGTTGCATGCTTACCGGGACTGTGGCCGAGCAGGTCGAACAGCTCCTGGAAAAACTTGAGTCCCTGCTGTAGATTTCAACAGGCCGGTCTCCCAGCCGGCTTCGGAGATGGAATTTTCCAATGCTTAAGATCGATATAGACGCCTGTATCGGCTGTGGAGTTTGCGAAAGCACTTGTACCTTCGGTGCCATCCGTGTGGAAGACGGACACGCGGTGGTCAGCGACAACTGTACTTTGTGCGGCAGTTGTGTCGAGGTTTGCGAGGTTGAAGCCCTATCCATCGAGCGGGCCGCCAAGGAAGTCGGCGGTGACCTGGCCGAATGGTCCGGAGTCTGGGTTTTCGCTGAGTTCCGGCACGGTCGGATCGCTCCAGTGGCCTTTGAGTTGCTGGGTGTGGGGCGACGGTTGGCCGATCAACGCTCGGCCCCTTTGGTAGCCGTCCTACTCGGTAGCGGTCTGGATGGACAGGCCAGGGAATTGATCGCCTACGGGGCGGATCGGGTGTATGTGGTAGATGAACCGGCTCTGGCCGATTTTACCGACGATGCTTACGGCAATGTCCTGGCCGCGCTGGCCCGGGAGCACAAGCCGGAGATCCTGCTGGCCGGCGCGACCGCCATCGGTCGTTCCTTTATCCCGCGGGTGGCCACCATGTTGGCGACCGGTCTGACCGCAGACTGTACCGATCTGGCTATCCGTTCCGAGGACGGGGTGCTGTTGCAGACCAGGCCGGCCTTCGGCGGGAATATCATGGCCACCATCGAATGCCCGCATACCAGGCCGCAAATGGCCACGGTTCGGCCCCTGGTCATGAAACCATGCCTTTATGACGACCAACGCCAGGGTGAGATCATCGAAGTCAAGCCCGACCCTGCTTTGCTTGAGTCAAGGGTGACGGTGGTTGAAAGTGTCCGGAGCAAGGACGAACAGGTTAATATAACCGAAGCCGATATACTAGTGGCCGGCGGTCGTGGTCTGGAAAATGAAAAAGGTTTCGGCCTGGTCCGCGAATTGGCCGAAGTGCTGGGCGGGGCAGTGGCTGCCTCCAGGGCGGCGGTGGATAGCGGCTGGATCGGCTATCCTCATCAGGTCGGCCAGACCGGCAAGACGGTCTGTCCGAAGATTTATGTGGCTTGCGGTATTTCCGGCGCGATTCAGCATCTGGTCGGCATGAATTCCGCCGATGCCATCATTGCCATTAATCGCGACGCGAACGCGCCGATTTTTGACGTGGCTACCTACGGAATCGTCGGCGATCTGTTCGAAGTGTTGCCGACCCTGATCGATCGCTTGAAAGATCAGCGCAGCGGTAAGGCGGGCAAATGATGCCCGCTCCCTTATCCGGCAAAGTTGCCTTGGTCACCGGCGGCAGCCGCGGTATCGGACGTGCGATCTGTCTGCGCCTGGCCGGTTTGGGCGCCCAGGTAGTGGTTAATTATGTCAGTAACCCGGCGGCGGCCGAGGAAACGATAGCCCTGATCGAAAGCGCTGGCGGCCAAGCCCGGTTAAGTAGGTTCGATGTGGCCGAGGCCGGTCAGGTCGTGCCGGCCATCGAGGAAATAATCGAGCAATGCGGCGGGATCGATATCCTGGTCAACAATGCCGGGATTACCAGAGACGGGCTGCTCATGAAGATGAAGGAAGAAAGCTGGGATCAGGTACTCGATACCAATCTCAAGGGGGCTTTTACCTGTATCAAGGCAGTGAGCCGGCCAATGATGAAGCGTCGCTGGGGGCGGATAGTCAACATTTCTTCGGTGATCGGGTTTATGGGCAATGCCGGGCAGGTTAATTACGCCGCGGCCAAGGCCGGTTTGGTCGGTTTGACCAGGTCCGTGGCCAGGGAACTGGCTTCGCGCTCGATCACCGTCAACGGGGTAGCTCCGGGCTATATTGATACCGATATGACCAGTGAACTGGCACCAGAGATAAAGGAAAAAATTCTGGCGGAGATCCCGCTCGGTTCCATGGGCAGCGCCGAGGATGTGGCGGCTGCGGTTGCTTATCTGGTAACGGATGAAGCTCGTTACGTGACCGGCCAGTTCCTGCATGTGAACGGCGGAATGTTTATGGGGTAGTGATAAAGTTGTCTTTTACTGTAGATTAACAAAGGAGAAAAACTATGTCCGTCGAAGCAAAACTCATTGATATCATTGCCGAGCAGTTGAGTGTCGATAAGGAAAAAGTGGTGCCCGGTGCCTCTTTTGTCGATGATCTCGGGGCCGATTCCCTGGATCTGGTGGAGTTGATCATGGCCATGGAAGAAGCCTTCGATATCGAGATCGCCGACGAGGTGGCCGAGAAGATTACCACCGTCAAGGATGCCATCGATCACGTCCAGAAAGTCGCCGGCTGAACCATCGTTTTGATCGATTTTTTACAGGCATGTTGCTTAACTGTTGCCCTCGCTAAGGAGTAATTGGTGAACAGAAGAGTTGTTGTGACTGGAACCGGCTTGGTAACCCCACTCGGAACCGGGGTCCGGAAAACCTGGGATCAACTCTGCGCCGGCAAAAGCGGCGTCGATCTGATCACTAGATTCGATACCACCGAATATGCGGTAAAGATCGCGGCGGAAGTACGTGATTTTGAAGTGGAGAGCTTTATCGACCCAAAGGTGGCCAAGCATCTGGAGCTTTTTGTCCAATTCGCGGTGGCTTCCGCCATTATGGCCCGGGACGATGCCGGTCTGGAGATTAACGAAACCAACGGTACCAGGGTAGGTGTTTTTACCGGCAACGGAATCGGCGGCCTGCCTACCATCGAGCATTATCATCAGGTGCTTCTGGAACGGGGACCCAAGCGAATAACCCCGTTCTTTATCCCCATGGTGATCTCCAACATGAGTGCCGGCCAGGTGTCCATTATCCTGGGAGCCAGAGGCCCCAATCTGTCGGTTACCACTGCTTGCGCAGCTGGCACCCATGCAGTGGGTGAAGCCTTCCGGTCGATCAGTCGGGGGGACTGCGAGGTGGCCATTACCGGCGGCAGCGAATCAACTGTTTGCCCCATGGCTGTGGCCGGTTTCAATGCCATGAAGGCTCTGTCGAAAAGAAACGATGATCCTCAGGCTGCCTCACGTCCTTTCGACCGGGATCGGGACGGTTTCATCATTGCCGAAGGCGGTGGCATGCTGGTTCTGGAAGAGCTTGAGCACGCCGTTAAACGTGGAGCCCGGATCTATGCCGAGGTGGTTGGTTACGGTTTGAGTGGCGATGCCTACCATATGGCGGCTCCTCCGGAGGATGGCGCCGGGGCGGCCCGTAGTATGCAGATGGCCTTGAACGATGCCAGGATGAATCCCGAAGATATCGATTACATCAACGCCCATGGCACCTCCACCCCTTTGAACGATGTGGTGGAAACCCGAGCCATCAAGAAGGTATTCGGCAGCCATGCCGGCCGATTGGCCATCAGTTCGACCAAGTCCATGACCGGGCATATGCTGGGCGGGGCCGGCGGAATCGAGTCGGTCTTTACCGCCCTCTCCGTGTATCACGGGGTGATCCCGCCGACCATCAATCTGGAAAATCCCGAGCCGGAATGCGACTTGGACTATGTTCCTAAGCAGGCCCGGGAAAGGCAAATCCGCGCCGCTGTCTCCAACTCTTTCGGCTTCGGCGGCACCAATGCGGTTCTGGTCATGAAACGCTTTGCCGGTAAGTAACGGTGGGAAGGTTCCATATAAATAACCGGAGGCGGATTTGAAGGTATCGATTGGCTGCGATCATGGCGGTTTTGCCTTAAAGTCATCTTTCGTTGATCTTCTTGGCGAAATGGGCCATGAAGTCATCGATCATGGTGTTTTTTCAGAACAGTCGGTCAATTATCCCGATTATGCCCAGGCTGTGGTAAGCGATGTAGAGAAAGGTCTGGCCGAGCGCGGCATTCTGATTTGTGGTACCGGCATCGGCATGTCGATGGCGGCCAATCGCTCCCGCAAGGTCCGCGCGGCACTCTGCCATGAATTGTTTACAGCCCGAATGAGCAGGGAACACAACGATGCCAATGTCCTCTGTCTGGGCGCCAGAGTTGTGGGACCAGGTTTGGCGCTGGAAATGCTCCGCACCTGGATGACCACCGAATTCGCCGGAGGCCGTCACCTTGAACGGGTGGCCATGTTCTCCGACTGTTCCTGTTAAGATCTTTGGGCCTGGTGGGCAATCACCCTCCCGGTATGTTTCATATTAAAGTCAGGTAAAAATCAGTGTCCCACCTTAAATCCGTAGACCCCGAGATTTACCAGACCATTCGTCGAGAGTTGGAGCGCCAGGCCTTTCAACTGGAACTCATTGCTTCCGAGAACATTGTCAGCGAAGCGGTTCTAGAGGCGCAAGGGTCTATTTTTACTAATAAATATGCCGAAGGCTACCCGCACAAGCGCTATTACGGCGGCTGCGAATTCGCCGACGAGATCGAGTCCCTGGCCATCTCCAGGGCCTTGGAGATTTTCGGGGCCGAATATGCCAACGTTCAGGCTCATTCAGGCAGTCAGGCCAACATGGCCGTTTATTTCTCGGTCCTGCAACCGGGTGACAAGGTACTGGGCATGGATCTGGCCCATGGTGGCCACCTGACCCATGGTAGCGCCGTCAATTTCTCGGGGCAGCTTTATAATTTTGTCTCTTACGGGGTTGACCGGCAAGACGAAAGAATCGACATGGCCGAGGTGGAACGATTGGCCCACGAGCATCGGCCCAAGATGATCGTGGCCGGGGCCAGCGCCTACCCGAGGCATATAGATTTCGAGGGTTTTCGCCGCATCGCCGACCAGATCGACGCCCTGTTCATGGTCGATATGGCCCACATTGCCGGGCTGGTGGCGGCGGGAGTCCATCCCTCGCCGGTACCCTATGCCGATTTTGTCACCACCACTACCCACAAGACCATGCGTGGACCCCGCGGCGGCCTGATCCTGGCCCGGGAGGAGTTCGGCAAGGCTTTGAACAGCAAGATTTTCCCCGGCATTCAGGGCGGCCCCCTGGTGCATGTCATCGCCGCCAAGGCCGTGAGTTTTAAAGAGGCGTTGACTCCGGAGTTCCATACCTACCAGCAGCAGGTGGTGATCAATGCCCGGGTTCTGGGAGAACATCTAACTCAATCCGGCTTCCGGCTGGTTTCCGGCGGGACCGACAATCATCTCCTGTTGGTTGATTTGAGCAGCAAGATGATTACCGGTAAAGAAGCTGAAGAGGCCCTGGAAAAAGCCGGATTGACCGCCAATAAGAATGCCATCCCCTTTGATACCCAGCCCAGATTCGTTACCAGCGGCATCCGGATCGGCACCCCGGCGATTACCACTCGCGGCCTAAAGGAAGCAGAAATGAAGCAGGTGGCCGAGTGGATCGATCGTTCGGTAATCAGCCGGCATGACGAGCAGGCTCTGGCCACCATCCGGGCCGAGGTGAAAACCCTCTGTCAACGTTTTCCCATCTACCCGGAACTGCAAAGGACGATGATCTGAAGATGACCGACGCACGACCTTCATGGCATGAATACTTCATGTCGATCACCGAACTGGTGGCGCAGCGGGCCACCTGTACCCGACGCTACGTGGGTGCCATCCTGGTCCGGGACAAGCATATTATCGCCACCGGCTACAACGGGGCGCCGACCGGCATCAGCCATTGTTTAGAAGTGGGCTGTCTGCGGGAGCAGCAGGGGATTCCTTCCGGCGAACGACATGAATTGTGCCGGGGGCTGCATGCCGAACAGAACGCCATCATCCAGGCCGCCAAGCACGGTACCAGTATCGTCGGCGCCACGCTGTACTGTACCAACATGCCTTGCGCCATCTGCAGCAAGATGTTGATCAACGCCAGGATCTCGGAGGTGTATTACCGTGAAGGTTACGCCGACAATCTTACCGACGCCTTGATGGCCGAGGCCGGGATCCCCCTCCGTCAGCTGGTTTAGTCTCGATTCTTTGGCCATTGGCCCCCTTTTTCTCCTGAGACAGGGAGGATTTAATCATGAAATGCCCTTATTGCGGACACCTTGAAAATAGGGTGGTTGACTCCCGCCTCAACAAGGAGTACACCATCACCCGTCGCCGCCGTTCCTGCGATGCCTGCCAGCAACGTTTCACCACTTACGAGCGCTTGGAAGTGACCATGCCGATGCTGGTCAAGAAGGATGGCCGCCGCGAGGCCTGGGACCGGCACAAAGTTGTGGCCGGTCTGAAAAAAGCCTGTGAGAAGCGGCCGGTCAGCATGGCCCAGATCGAGGAGTTCGTCGATGCCATGGAGATCGATTTGCAGAGCCTGGGTGAGCGGGAAATAGCGGTCAAGCTGGTGGGCGAGCGGATCATGGAAGGATTACGGCAGATGGATGAGGTGGCCTATGTCCGTTTTGCCTCGGTTTACCGCCAGTTCAAGGATCTGAGCGAATTTATGGATGAGTTGAAATCCATGTTGAATCATAAAAGCGAAAATTGATGGCTGTTCATCTCGACCGCGATCAACATTTTATGCGGTTGGCCCTGCGCGAGGCCAGAAAAGGAATTGGACGGACTTCACCCAATCCCTATGTCGGTGCGGTGGTGGTCAAAAACGACCAAGTTGTCGCCAAGGGATATCACCACCGGGCCGGTACTCCCCATGCCGAAGTCCACGCCTTGGAGGCGGCCGGCGCGGAAGCTCTTGGGGCCACACTCTATGTGACCCTGGAGCCATGCAACCATCAGGGCCGAACCCCGCCCTGTACAGAAAAGATTTTGACTACCGGTGTCCG
Source organism: uncultured delta proteobacterium (assembly GCA_963807225.1). GTDB lineage: Bacteria > Desulfobacterota > Desulfobulbia > Desulfobulbales > JAGXFP01 > JAGVGT01. The sequence continues at coordinate 340,528 of CAWEAD010000008.1, forward strand.
GAGACTGGTGGTGGGTATGGATGATCCCAACCCCCTGGTCAAGGGTGGCGGAAATGCCTATCTGCAGAACAGGGGCCTGGAAGTGGTTTCCGGGGTATTGAGCGATGAATGTCGGGCTTTAAACCGGCCCTTTATAAAACACATAACCACCGGCCGACCCTGGGTAATAATGAAGTCCGGTCAGAGCCTCGATGGTCGCATTGCCACTCGGACCGGGCACAGCCAATGGATTACCCAAGCCCAGGCTCGGGGCAGAACCCATCTCTGGCGCGACCGGGTCGATGCTATTCTGGTGGGGATTGAGACGGTCCTGTCCGACGATCCCTCGCTTACGGCTCGACCCGGGGGGGGCAGAGGGCAGGATCCTCTCCGGGTGGTTTTGGACAGCACACTGCGGTTACCGGTTACGGCCCGTTTGTTGAGTCAGGAGTCGGAGGCTCAGACCTGGGTCTTCTGTAGCAAGAAGGCCGATGCCGACCGCCGTCGGACTCTAATTGAGGCCGGGGCGGTTGTTGTCGAAGTTAAAGACGACCCGCGAGGCGGACTTGATCTGGCCGCGGTTCTGGATCTCCTCGGGCAACGGGAGATCAATAGTCTGTTGGTGGAAGGCGGTGGGAGGATCCATGCCGCCTTTCTGAATGGCGATCTCTACGACCAGGCCTGTATCTTTGTGGCACCGCTTTTTCTCGGTGCCGAAGGGTTGCCGGTGGTCGGCGAGCTGGGACTTGATCGGCTCGAGCAGGGAAAAAGATTTACGGTGGAAAGGGTGCGGAGACTGGGACCAGATGTCATGATCGAAGGTATATTCGGAGAGTAACGTAATAATGTTTACCGGTATCATTCAGGGACGCGGAAAGATCGTAGAGAAAAGGGTGGCCGGTGGCGGCCTGCTTTTTGTGATCGATAGCGATTTCGATCTTACTGACCCGTTAGAGGGCGAGTCCATCGCTGTCAACGGCGTCTGCCTTACTGCTCGCGAAATCCAGGGTAAGCACTTCCTGGTAGATGTTTCACCGGAAAGCCTGGACCGAACAAACCTTGGTCAGGTAGCCGTGGGTAGCCTGGTTAACCTGGAACGGGCTTTACGCTTGAGCGACCGGCTTGGCGGTCATCTGGTCAGCGGTCATGTCGATGCCACGGCCCGAATCCTGGAGCGGCACCCCCTGGGCGATTTCGTACTTTTCACCTTCGAAGTTCCGAAGGGATTGGGGCGTTATATTATCGAGAAAGGTTCGATCACGGTGGACGGCATCAGTCTGACGGTGAATCGCTGTGACGATAAGACCTTTGCAGTATCCATTATTCCGCACACCCTGGAGGTGACCACCCTGGGCCGGCTCAAAAAGGGCGGCCTGGTCAACCTCGAAGTCGACCTGATCGGCAAGTATGTGGAAAAACTTCTGTCGGCGAAGCCGGAGGGCGGGGCTGGCACCCGTTCCGGGATTAATCCCGCCTTCCTGGCCGAGCACGGCTTTATCAAGTAGCGGTGAGGTAAATGACCCTAAACACGATTGAAGAGGCAATAGAGGATTACCGGGCCGGCAAGATGATCATCCTGGTGGATGACGAAGACCGGGAAAACGAGGGCGATCTCTGCATGGCCGCCCAGATGGTGACCCCGGCCGCCGTCAACTTCATGGCCACCCACGGGCGCGGCCTGATCTGCCTGGCCATGACCGCCGAGCAGATCGACAAATTACAATTGCCGATGATGGTGCGGGAAAACCGGTCTCCGTTCGAGACCGCCTTCACGGTGAGCATCGAGGCCAGGAGCGGGGTTACCACCGGCATATCGGCGGCCGATCGAGCTCACACCATTCAGACCGCGGTGCGGCTCGACGTCAAACCGGAAGACATCGTCAGCCCCGGCCATATCTTCCCCCTGCGGGCCAAGCGCGGCGGGGTGCTGGTCCGTACCGGTCAGACCGAGGGTTCGGTCGACCTGGCCCGACTCTCCGGTCTGCGTCCCTCGGCGGTGATCTGCGAGATCATGAACGAGGACGGCACCATGTCGCGGCTGCCGGACCTCAAGAAGTTCGCCAAAAAGCATGATCTGAAAGTTGTCACAATCGCCGACCTGATCGCCTACCGGCTGCTCAAGGATACCTTGGTCCACCGCGCCGCCGAGACCCGGCTGCCGACCTTGTACGGCGGGGAGTTCACCGCCATGGTCTATACCAACGATGTGGATAATTACGAGCACCTGGCCCTGGTCAAAGGTGAGATCAATGCCGAGGAGGAAGTGATGGTCCGGGTCCACTCCGAGTGTCTGACCGGAGATGTCTTCGGCTCGATGCGCTGCGACTGCGGGCAGCAGCTGAAGGCAGCCATGAAAATGGTCGAGAAGGCCGGCCGGGGCATCATTCTCTATATGCACCAGGAGGGCCGCGGCATTGGATTGGTCAACAAGCTCAAGGCCTATGCCTTGCAGGACGGGGGGCTCGATACCGTAGAGGCCAACCAGAAACTGGGCTTCAAGGCCGATCTGCGCGATTATGGCATCGGCGCCCAGATCCTGCGTGATCTGGGAGTCCGGCGCATGAAGCTGATTACCAACAACCCCAAGAAAATCGTGGGGTTGGAAGGATACGGGCTTGAGGTGGTGGACCGATTACCCATCGAGATCGAGCCGGATCCCGAGAATCTCAAATACCTTCAATGCAAGAAGGACAAACTCGGGCATATGCTCGATCTAATATAACCAGCTGAATTGGCTGGCTGACAACCGCTAAATTTTCTGCTATCTTGGCGGACAAATAAATCATTATCCCCGACCGGTGGATGGGCCCCGATTTTCGCGGGCGGTTAATGCGGAGGAATACCAGATGGCTAAATACATTGACGGTAACCTGAAAGGGGATGGCAGAAAAATCGGGATCATCGTCTCCCGCTTCAATTCTTTCATCGCCGAAAAACTATTGGAAGGCGCCATCGATACCCTGGTGCGTTCCGGGGTGGCCGATAAGAATATCGAGGTGGCCCGGGTACCAGGTGCTTACGAAATTCCCCTGGTGGCCCAGAAAATGGCGCGATCCAAACGCTATGACGCGGTAATCTGTCTGGGTGTGGTGATCCGTGGCGCTACCCCCCATTTCGATTACGTGGCCGGTGAGGCTGCCAAGGGTATTGCCCAGGTAAGTCTGGAAAGTGGAGTTCCGGTGATGTTCGGGGTGCTGACCACCGAGACCATCGAACAGGCCATCGAGCGGGCCGGTTCCAAGGGTGGCAACAAGGGCGCGGATTGTGCCCTGGCGGCGCTGGAGATGATCAATCTCCTGGCCCAGCTCTGATCTCCTTTATGCTTACTCCCCTAAGACGCAAAGCCCGGGAACTGGCTCTGCAGGTACTTTATCAATGCGAGACCACCGGGCAGGATTGCGACCAGGCTTTGATTCTGGTGCTGGAAAACTTCCAGGCTAACAGAAAGGCGGTTGATTATGCCCGCGAGCTACTCAAGGGTATCGCGGAGCATCGGAATGAGATCGACAGCCTGATCAGTGAACATTCGGCCCATTGGCGACTGGAGCGGATGAGCTTGGTGGATGCCGCCATCCTGCGGATCGGGGTGTTCGAACTCAGTATTCGGCAGGATGTACCGGCTACGGTGGTAATCAACGAAGCCTTGGAGGTGGCTGCCCGGTATTCGTCTGATGACGCCTCCTCTTTCATCAACGGCATCCTGGACGCGGTCAGAAAAAAGCTGGGCCGGAAATAACTCCGGTTGTCGCCAATCTTAGCGCCGGAAGGACAACAAGAGATGGCCAAGGCTGAGAGTCAGAGAGAAAGACCCCCGCTATTGCAGGAACTGGTGGCGGTGCTGGGATTGTTCCTGGCCCTGTTCGTGTTGGTCTGTCTGGCCGGCTTCACGCTGCCGGTTCAGGATTTTGGTGGTCCACAGCCCTTGCTTTGGGGCGGCAAAATTGGTTACTTCCTGGCTCAGGTGCTGATGAGCTTTCTGGGCTTCAGCTCTTTCGGGTTGGCCCTGCTGCTCTTCGCCTATTCCTTGTATTTCTTCTCGCCCCACGCCTCATTCCAGCGCTTACCTCACATTCTGGCCGGAGTTTCCGGCATTCTCATAGCCTCAAGCGGTCTTTTGGCCGCCATCGGTCGGAGAACCTTGGAGTTGCCAGGCCGGGTCTATCCGGCTGGCGGTCAATTGGGTGACATGCTGGCCAACCTCTTGGGCGAGTATTTCGGTCGTTCCGGCGCGGTGCTCTTTTTCCTTTGCCTGTTGCTGATGGCCCTGATGTTGGCTGTGAGGCTGTCTCCCTATATCCTGACCTGTAAATTTAAAATGTGGACGAGACTCCTTTGGGAACGCCTCAGACAAAGGGAGTCCGCCCCAGGCGACGAATCGGTCAAACCGGTTGTTCCTCCGGGCCGGAGAACCATGTCCGAAAAGATATTGCCAGTCCCCGCCGGGAGCTTCGAAAATCTGATCACCGTACCCAGTGTCAATGAACCGGTGCGCTTGCTCGCAGACGATGCCGACGATGAAGATTTCCAGCCGGTGGCATTGACCACCAGCGATTACCGGTTGCCGGGGATCAATCTCCTGGAGAAGTCACCGGGTGGCGATTTTCTGGCCGATCGTGAACATTACCTGGAGGTCAGTGCCAAACTGGAAGAGAAACTCAGCGATTTCGGGGTTTCCGGAAAGGTTTCCGGGATTTCGCCGGGTCCGGTTATTACCACCTACGAGTATGAACCGGCTCCTGGCGTCAAGATCAACAAGATCGTCGCCCTGGCCGACGACCTGGCTCTGGGCCTCAAGGCTGAAAGTGTTCGGATCGTCGGCTCCATTCCCGGCAAGGCTGCGCTGGGCATCGAGATCCCCAATCGCGAACGGCAAATCGTTTATATCCGGGACATTCTGGCCAGTGAAGAGTTTCAGAAGGCCGCCGCCAAACTGACCATTGGTCTGGGCATGGACGTGGTCGGCAACCCGGTTATGGCTAATCTGGCCAAGATGCCGCACCTGCTCATCGCCGGAGCCACCGGAGCCGGCAAGAGCGTGGCGGTGAACGGTATCATCTGCAGCATTCTGATGAAGGCCACTCCGGAAGAGGTGCGGATGCTGATGGTCGACCCCAAACGCATAGAACTTTCCTGCTACGAAGACATCCCGCATCTTCTGCACCCGGTGGTGGTCGATCCGAAAATGGCCAGTCGCGCCCTGCAATGGGCGGTGCGGGAGATGGAACGGCGCTACCAGATCATGGAGGAAAAGAGGGTCAAGAACATCCACAGCTACAATGAGCAGGCGGAGGAGGGCGAACCGCGGTTGCCCCTGATTGTCATCATCATCGACGAGTTGGCCGATCTGATGATGGTTTCCTCCCGGGAGGTGGAAGACTCGGTAGCCCGGTTGGCCCAGATGGCTAGGGCGGCAGGGATGCATCTGATTCTGGCCACCCAGCGCCCCTCGGTCGACGTATTGACCGGCTTGATCAAGGCCAACTTTCCCACCCGCATGTCCTTCAAGGTTTCCTCCAAGATCGACTCCCGGACCATTCTCGACTCCAGCGGCGCCGAGCATCTTCTGGGCGCCGGCGACATGCTCTTTCTGCCACCCGGCAGTTCGCGTCTGCAACGCATTCATGGCGCCTATATATCCGAAAAGGAAATTGAACGGATCGTCAAGTTTATCAAGGGCCAGCGTTCCGCGGTCTACGACGAATCGGTGGTCAGGGTGGTGGAGACCCCGGCCGACGGTGACGGGTCCGAAGATGAGGAAGTCGACGAAAAGTACGACGAGGCCGTGGCCTTTGTCTGCGAAACTGGTCAGGCCTCAATCTCCATGGTGCAGAGAAGGTTACGGGTCGGCTATAACCGGGCGGCCCGAATGATCGAGACCATGGAGAAAGAGGGGATTGTCGGCCCGGCCGATGGCTCCAAGGCCCGTGAAGTCCTGGCCAGAAAATCGTACTGATCCTCTCCTCTCTTCCAGCAACCGGAGCGGAGTCTGCCCCTATATTCGCCATCTTCGTTAATCCCATAATCCTCTGTTTTCGGCCTGGAAATTCTCTAGTGCGTCCTTATTGTTACTAATAAGAATCGTAATTGAAATCGATTGCCCGGTTACCGGGTGGGAAGTTGTGTAACCATGAGGTGAGTCCATGCACGACAGAACAGAGATATGCCGGAAAATTATCGAAATTCTGCCGGCACTTGGGAATTGCGGAGTGGATCTGAATGTTTCCTTTGACGACCGGTTACAAGTATGGCGGGTCAGTTACGATAAGGAAGGGCGGCATGCCGTGGCCTTTCTGGAAGAGGAGGATGTCGAACGCTGCTTGAGTGGGCGTGAATGCCTCTCCCTGGGCATCATGGCGCACCAGTTGCGGGAGTGGTCATGCACTTTCAGATAGCTTTTAACTTTTGCCCTCTGATCTTCTCCGGGGTTGCTGGTGGTGATGCACGGCGGGAAAGTTCGTCAGGAAGCAATGCCTAGCAGTAAATTGACCGGTATGCCAAAGAGGGGGAGTCTTTTTCCCAGGAGTGGATCTCAATGCTTGATCTGACCACCGATGGTCATGTCCATACCAGTCTCTGTCGTCACGCCGTCGGCAGCATGGACGATTATGCCCGGATGGCCGAGGCTCGAGGGATCAAACGTTTGTTTTTTCTGGAGCATCTAGAAAAGGGCGTCGATTACTTTGAAAGAACCTGGTTGACCGAGCCTGACTTTGATGAATATTTTCGCCTCGGGCGAGAATTACAGCAGACCTGGGAAGGGAAGGTAGAGATCGGACTCGGAGTTGAAGTGGGTTACAACCCGGAGCGTCGCCCGGAAATTCTGGCCGCTCTGGCGGCCCGACCCTGGGATCGGATCGGTATTTCCTACCATTTCATGGAGGTGGCGGGGCGCCACTACAACTTGGTCAGCCGCAAGAGCGATAATCTGGAGCCCCTCGGGCGACTGGGAGTGAACAGGGTCTTAAGCGATTATTTCGCCACCTTGCTGGAGGCTATCGAAACTCTGCCAGGCCAGGTAGTCTGCCACTTGGATGCGGCCATGCGCTACCATCCGGGAATTCGCCTGGAGAGCCAACATTACCGCCAGATCGACGAGATCTTTACAGTCATGAGTAAGCGGGGGTTGGCCTTGGAAGTAAATGCCTCCGGCTGCCGGATGCGGGGTGAACCCTTCCCGAACCGGGAACTGATCGCCGAGGCGTTGCGGCGCGGGATCGCCCTGGCGGCCGGCTCCGATGCCCATCGTCCCGAGGACGTGGGGCAGTTCGCCGGCTTGCGGGATTTTATGGTGGAACAGGGTTTCCCGGTCTTCACCGGAGAGTAATGGTCAACGGAACCCCGTAGATCTTGCGGGAAATGGTTCGGGTCGGCTCCAGACGCCAATCACCGCAATCGGCCAGATCGCCCAGGCGTTGGTTGATCTCCTTGACCAGCTCGGCGACACCGATAAGCGGATGGCGGGCAAAGACCTCCGGTAGACCGTAGGTTAGGTGGCAGGCCAGACATTTGCCGGGCCTTTCGGTGAGCTTGAAGAGAAAATGCAGCGCTTGGTCTTGGGGCGAATACCCTTCATATTCCAGACTGATGTCGTAGACGCCTTCCTCGATGTCTCCATAAAGTGCTTCGAAGAACTGGTTGCTGCGGTCGGTCGGAAACATTTCCAGCAGGAGCGGAGGGGTGAAAAGATGTTTAAATTTATCGGAGTCCATTTGGTCGCTTGCTTGATGAAGATTGATCGGCTGAGAATTTGTTAACCTATAAAAATACCGACCCCGGACCGGAGCGTCAACGGCAAAGATGCCCGGCTCCGCCGGTTGATTGCGGCTCCAGCGCCACTATGGTAGATTGTCGACCCGGCAAAGGGCCGGAAGTTAATCGTAACCCGGCTTGATACGAATCAGCTTCGTCAGCCTCTTCGTCCTTCGCCGAGATAAAGTTGTCCGGACGCTATCGGAAAGATATGCAACATTCCCTATTTATAAATGAAAAGAATCCTTCCGGTCCAGGGGCGGAAAAATTTCGGCGGGGTGATCTCAACGCGGCTCAATTGGAGGCGGCGACCGCCATGGGTGGCCCTCTTCTGGTAATCGCCGGGGCCGGCACCGGCAAAACCCGCACCCTGGTCTACCGCATGGCCTACCTGATCGAGCAGGGAGTACCGGCCGAGAATATTCTGCTTCTGACCTTTACCCGCAAGGCCGCCCAGGAGATGATCGAACGGGCCGCGCTCCTGATAAAAGACCCGGGACAACGCGTCACCGGCGGGACTTTCCACGCCATGGCCAACGTGCTGTTGCGCCGGCACGGGCATCATCTGGGCTATCCCCCCAACTTCACCATCCTAGACCGGGCCGATTCCGAGGGCATCATCAACCTGCTCAAATCTTCACTGGAACTGGGCGGCACCGGCAAGCGCTTCCCCTCAAAGCGGATGGTCTGCAACATCTTCTCCCGGGCGGTCAATAAAGGACTGGGCTTGGAGGAGATCATCGACGAGCAGTATGGCCACCTGGCCGACTACGGCGAAGATCTGGCCCTGATCCAGGAGCATTACCGACGCTTCAAGCTGGAGCACGGGCTGATGGATTACGACGACCTGCTGGTCAAGTTGCGGCAGGTGTTGAGTGAGTTCCCCCAGGTGCGAAGCGAGATCGCCGCCCGTTTCCAGCATATCCTGGTCGATGAGTACCAGGATACCAACCACATCCAGGCCGAGATTGTTCGTCTGATGGCCGGCGACCGGGGCAACGTCATGGTGGTGGGTGATGACTCCCAGTCGATTTACAGTTTCAGGGGCGCCGACTTCCGGAACATCATGGAGTTCCAACAGCTCTTTCCCGGAGCCCGTCTGATTCGGCTGGAGGAAAACTACCGTTCCACCCAGGCCATTCTGGCCTTGACCAACGCCATCATTGCGCAGGCCCGGGAGAAGTACGAGAAGAAACTGTTCAGCAATATCACCGGCGGCCAACGACCGGTGATTTATGGGGCCTGGGACGAAAAAGCCCAGGCCCGCTGGGTGGCTGAGCGTATCGCCGCCCTGCGGGAAGAGGGGGTGGTGCTGGAAGAGATTGCCGTGCTCTTCCGCTCCGGTTTCCATTCCTACAAGCTGGAGCTGGAATTGAACAACCGTCAGATCGGCTTCGAAAAACGCGGCGGCCAGAAACTGACCGAATCGGCCCATATCAAGGATATGCTCTCCTACCTCAGGGTGATCAACAACCCCCGCGATAATCTTTCCTGGAACCGGATTCTTCTCTTACTCGACAAGGTTGGTCCGAAGACTGCCCGGCAGATCCTGGCCGCCGTTCGTGAGGCCGAGGAACCCCTGGCGGCGCTACGGGCTTATCCGGCCGGCCGCAGCTGGCGGGGCGGTTTGCATGGTTTGGTGGCCCTGCTGGAGAAGGTTAGTGGCGAAGGTTGGTCGCCGGTAGAGATCTTCGACGAGGTAATGGAGTATTACCGGGAGCTCTTCGAGCGGATTTACCATGATGATTATCCCACCCGCAGCCGCGATCTGGAGCAGATGCGGCAGCTGGTCGCCGGCTATGCCGATCTGCAGGGAATAATTGACGATACGGCCCTGGATCCGCCCGAGGCCAGTGACGAGTCGCTGGGCGGCCGCCTGGGTAAACCTGCCGGCCTGGTTCTTTCCACCATTCATTCGGCCAAGGGGCTGGAGTGGGACCATGTCTTCGTTATCCATCTGACTGCCGGCCGTTTTCCCTCCAGCCAGCCTTTCATGAAAGATGAATGGGAGGAGGAGCGGCGGATGTTCTATGTCGCCGCCACCCGAGCCCGCCAGATGCTTTATCTCAGTTATCCCCGTGAGGTTCAGTCTTTCGACCAGCAGGCGGTGGCGGGGGGGATTTCCCCCTTCCTGGCCGAGGTACCGTCTGCGCTGCTGCAGAACTGGGATAGCCGGGCGAGCAGTCTGCCGGGCGTGGTTGATGCCGTTTCTCTTCGAAGTAGTAAATCTGGGGTAGCGTGTCGAGCGGTGCAGCCCCCCCCGACCGTTGGCGCCCGGGTCCGCCACCCATTTTTCGGCGAAGGCAAGGTAGAGAATATTTCCGGCAATCGGAGCGTGGATGTCTTTTTCCCCCGACACGGCCGCAAAACCCTGCATCTTGATTATGCCCGCTTAGAGGTGTTGGAATGATGGCGTTTGCAGCGCACTGTAGCCGCTCGGAGTCTCACTTCGTTCGCTTACCGGTTATTGGCCTGTTTTCATACCCAAGTAAAGTGAACAGACCTCTGCCTCGCACCCCAAGAGCACTTCCTGCGGGGCGCATCTGCGGCACCCTGCAAAGGCCATCGATTTCCAAGTTGGCTATACTTTTGGGGATTTCCCCATTTGAGGGTTTGGATTGATGAATTACCAAGAGGCCTGGGATTTTCTCAACGATCTGCAGTTTTTTAAGATCAAGCTGGGGCTCGAGTCCATGGGGGCCTTCCTGGACAGCCTCGGCAATCCGCAGCAACAGTTGAAGTTCGTCCATGTGGCCGGTACCAACGGTAAAGGTTCGGTCTGCACCAGCCTGTCGGCAATTTTGGGCCGGTCCGGATACCGGGTCGGGGTTTACACCTCGCCGCATCTCACTTCGGTACGAGAACGGTTCAGGATCAACGATGAGTATATCTCCGAGGAGGAGTTTGCCGAAGAGGCCACCGCCATCCGGCAGATCCTGGCCGGCCGGCAGATCACCTACTTTGAGTTTACCACCGCCCTGGCTCTGCTCTGGTTTGCCCGGCGCCGGGTCGATCTGGTTATCCTGGAAGTGGGGTTGGGAGGCAGGTTGGATGCCACCAACGTGGTGACGCCGCTGGTCGGCGTGGTCACCAATGTGGCCATGGACCATGAGGCCTACCTGGGCAGCACTCTGGCCGAAATTGCCGCCGAGAAGGCCGGAATCGTCAAGTCCGGAGTTCCCCTGGTCTCGGCCATCGCGCCGGACGAAGGACGTGAGGTGTTGAGCCGTACCTGCAGTGAAAAAGGGGCACCACTCTACCTTCTGGGTCGGGATTTTCAAGTTACGACCCGGTCGGATGGTTCTTGGACCTATCGGGGGATTAACCCGGAGATGCTGCTTGACAACTTGCGGACCAATTTACTTGGTGACTACCAGCTGGATAACAGCGCGGTTGCTCTGGCGGTGAGCGAACTCTTGGGCCGGCAGGGCTTTTCGGTCAACCAGACACTGATCGGACCGGCGTTGAGCCAGGTCCGGTGGCCGGGCCGGTTGGAAAAATTCTGCCTTTCCGAACCGGGCCGAGAGAAAATCGTCTGTCCTGCCGGGCAGGCGAATTTGCCGGCCACCGGCTTTCGCCGCTATCTGCTGGACGGAGCCCATAATCCGGCCGGAGTCGAAAGTCTGGCTCGTTTTCTGGAAGATCGGAGAGAATATCGGGATCTGGTCATGGTCTGGTCCAGCATGTCGGACAAAGACTTTACCTCTTCTCTGGCCAGGATTATCCCGCTATGCCGGAAGATCATCTTCACCCGGCCGGAAGCGGAACGCTCCGCTACCCAGAATCAGTTGCGGGAATGCCTGCCGCCATCCTTTCGTGACCGGGCGCTGGCGGCCGCCGATATTGCCGAGGCACTGGCACAAGCCCGGCTCTTGACGGACGGACGCGATCTGATCGGTGTGGCCGGTTCTCTTTATCTGGTCGGGGCGGCTCGCAGGCAGCTCTTGGGAGAGATTGCCTGATGGGCTGGGATGAGGACAACTTCTTTGCCGGGGTCGACGAAGAGATCATCAGGCAGGAAAAAGCCAAGGCGCGTGATCTCCGGAAAAGCCGCTGGTGGCAAGGCAAGCTGGCCGAAGGGCGGTGCCATTATTGTGGCCGGGCCACGCCCAGGGCGGAATTGACCATGGACCATGTCGTGCCGCTGACCCGTGGGGGACGCAGCGTCAAGAGTAACCTGGTGGCCTGCTGCAAGGAGTGCAATAACCGAAAGAAGAACCTGCTGCCGCAGGAGTGGGAAGAGTACCTGGAAAAATGCGGGGCCGGGTAATTTCGGCCGGATCAGTTGCTTTTCCGACTTCCCTGGCAATCGGGGCAGATGCCGTTGAAAGAGACATGATGCCCGGTAATTTGGTAGCCGGTAACCTCCTCAGCTTCGTTGTCCAGCAGTTGCTTCAGGGGAATGAAGACATCACTGACCCGGCCACATTTGTTGCAGTTGACATGATAGTGCGGTGAGGCGTTGCCGTCGAAGCGTTTATGGGGTTCACCGAAATCGAGCTTTTGAATGGTGCCGCATTCATTGAGCAGTTCCAGATTCCGGTACACCGTGCCCAAACTGATCCGCGGCAGTTTTTTGCGCACCATCTCGTAGACATCGGCCGCCGTCGGATGCGAAGTTACCTTGCAGAGTTCCTCGAGGATGACCTTACGCTGACTGGTTTGCCGGATAATCTTGCCGAATTCTTTGGGATCGGTACTCATGACGGTTTCCCCCTATGCAAAAATATAGTTAACAAATTCTATTAGTTCTTTTTTCAGGAAAAATCATTAAAAAATAATTTCCCCTATACTTGCCTTTCAGATTTCATCGCCCAGGCAAATCCCGATTTCCCTGGCGGTAAGGATCTTGTCGCTGTCCATGGGCACCTTTTTGCGCTGCTTGATCGCTTCCGCCAAGGGAATCGCTTCCATCTCGCCATTGACCAGGGCGACCATCTGATCAAACTGTTCCATTTCGGCCATGCGGACTGCCGCCGCGCCAAAACGCAAGGCCAGCAGGCGATCGAATGTGGTGGGTGAACCGCCCCTCTGCAAGTGGCCCAGGACCATGGAGCGGGTGTCCTTGCCGGCGCTTTGCCTGATCTGGTTGGCCACCCACTCGCCGATTCCCCCCAGCAGCATTTCCTGGCGACCGATTTCCTGCGGGCTGCGGTCCTTCTGGAATACGCAACCTTCCTTGGCACAGGCCCCTTCGGCCACCACGACGATGGCGTATTGTTTGCCGTGTAGTTCGTTGTCGGAAATCTTGCGACAGATGGCCTCGATGCTGAAGGGGATTTCCGGCAGCAAAATAACGTCGGCGCCGCCGGAGATCCCTGAACTAAGAGCGATCCATCCGGAATCTCGGCCCATTACCTCGACCACCATGACCCGGTCATGGGACTTGGCGGTGGAATGGAGTTTGTCGATGGCTTCGGTGGCGGTAGAGACGGCGGTATCGAAACCGAAGGTCATCTGGGTGGCTTCCAGGTCGTTATCGATGGTTTTGGGCACTCCGATTACCGGCATGCCTTTCTCGGTGGCGAAGCGATGGGCGATCTCCAGGCTGCCGTCGCCGCCCACGGCGATGTGACAGGAGAATCCCATTCTGGTGAAGTTTTTCATCACCCGGTCCGAAACATCGCGGATCTGGTATTCTCCGGCCAGGTTCTCCACCGGCATGGCGAAAGGATTGCCCTTGTTGGTTGAGCCCAAGATTGTCCCGCCGGTGGGAGTGATGTCCTCGACCTTGTCGGCAGTGAGACGTACCAGTTCGTCCGGGTCCAGCAGGCCCTTATAGCCGGTGCGACTGCCGTATACTTCCCAATCCCGAAAAAGCGAGGCCTTGACCACCGAATAAATTACCGCGTTCAGGCCCGGGGCGTCACCGCCGCCGGTGGAGATTACGATTCTCTTCATGAATTTCCTCGAGTTATAATCTTGCCAGACTTTAGAATACCGATAGTTTATCAAATTTGGCAGAAATAACATGGGGTCTTCTGAAATTCCGTCCTATCCATAATCATGAAAGTATTTAAATTATTTCTTAACGGTTGTTTGACATTTACCAATTGGAAACATATATGATATATTACTAGTCAATAAGCTTTACTGATTTGAAGCATGTCACTGTTAGGATGTAGTGAAGTTGTTTCGTGAAATCAAACCTTTGAAAGGGTTATTTTTTAATCTAACACATGGAGGATTTGGGTATGTTGGAAGTTACCGAACAGGCTCTTACAAACCTGAAGGCCTATCTGGAGCAGAACAGTATCAGTTCTGCCCTGCGAGTGGCCTTGATGCAGGGGGGCTGATCTGGTCCCTCTCTGGGCTTGGCTCTGGATGAGCCAAAAGACAACGATATGAAGGTAGAGGAAGGTGAACTGACTTTCCTGGTAGACAATGATCTGATGAAAAACTGCGGTGACATCAAGGTGGATTTCATCGATAGCGGTATGCGTTCGGGTTTCACCATCTCTTCCCGGATTCCGGTCAGTGGTGGCGGCGGTTGCGGCAGCAGCTGCGGATCCGGTAGCTGCGGCTGATTGTTTACCAAAGCGAAGAATATAAACCTCCGGCTTCGGCCGGGGGTTTTTTTTTACCTCAATCATAACCCCCTGCTTGCCTTATCTGCGATCTTGCTTGTGGTTTTCATCTGAGTTCAAGTTAAAATGATCGGGTAAATATCGGTCTGGCCCTCGGAGAAATTTAGTAATAAAGGAATTTCGATATGGGTTTGTCGATGCCGGCTAAATGTATCTTTCCGCTCTCCTGCCTGATCTTGGGGATTCTGGCTATCACGCTCCAGGCGGCGCCGGTGGGTGGTGGACAGATCCGGGAGCCGGCCTGGGCCGGGGCTTTTTACCCGGCGGATTCTTCCGCCCTGGCTGCCGCCATTGATTCCTACCGGGCCAAGGCGGCAAGCACGGTTCTCAAACTTCCCCCGGCGCACTTGCGAGCATTGATCATGCCCCATGCCGGTTACCTATACTCCGGTTTGACGGCGGCTCATGCAGCTAGGGTCATTTCCCCCGGGGAATTCTCCAAAGTAGTTCTGCTCGGACCGGACCACCGGGTGGGATTCCGTAATGGAGCCATCAGTTCGGCAGCTTTTTATCGCACCCCCCTGGGACTGGTCCAGCTGCATCCTGACGTAATTGCTTTGTTGCGACAGGAACAGCTTTTCCGATCCGTGCCCGCCTCGGATCGGGTCGAACACTCACTGGAAGTGGTTTTGCCATTTCTCCAGCGATTTATGGGAAGTTTTAAGTTGGTGCCGGTGGTTCTGGGACCAACCGATCCGGCCGCCATGGCTGCTGCCGTGGAGCCGCTTTTAGATACCCGGACCTTGCTGGTGGTCAGTAGCGACCTGTCCCATTATCTGCCCTATGAAGAGGCGGTGGTCCGTGACCGACAAACTATCGGCCAACTGCTGGACCTTGATGCGTCGGGCCTGGTGGCCGATAACAACCGGGCTTGCGGCCGGGAGGCTTTGTTGACCTTGTTGGAGTTGGCAAACCGGCATCATTGGCGTCCGGTGTTGCTCCATTATGCCAACAGCGGCGATGCGACCGGTGAGCGAGACCGGGTGGTGGGCTACGCCGCACTTGCTTTCTATGCAGTGGAGAAGAACATGACTATGGAAAAATCGAATAAAATCGGCGCCGCCCAGGGTCAGCACCTGGTGCAACTGGCAAGGCAGACCATAAGTGAGCGGCTTCGGCAGCCGGTGGACCGGCTCCAGGCCGAGAATCTGGCTCAGGCTTTGCGAGCCTCGGTATTCCAGGAGAAGCGCGGGGTCTTCGTGACCTTACATAAACATGGCCAGTTGCGAGGATGCATCGGCAGTCTCAGTGGTTATCGATCAATTGTCGATGGGGTAAGGGAAAACGCGATCAACGCCGCCTTTAACGACTACCGCTTCGGGCCGGTGACTGCCGAGGAATTGGCCGATCTGGAGATTGAGGTATCCATCCTTACCGAACCACAGCCTCTGCAGTACGACGGGGCTGAACAACTGCTGACCAGTTTGCGGCCCGGAATGGATGGAGTCATCATTCACAGGGGAGGGGCATCGGCTACCTTTCTGCCTCAGGTTTGGGAGCAGTTGCCCGAGCCGGCCGATTTTCTGAGCCATCTCTGCCGGAAGGCCGGCTTGTCGCCGCAGGATTGGCGTCAGGGCGGCTTGGAGGTCCAGATCTATCAGGTGCAGTATTTTGCCGAGGAGAAGTGAGCGGGATATCATCCGTTTGCTGGTCGCCACCGGGATCGCTTCGGTGGTGGCCCAACTCCTGCTGATTCGCGAGTTTCTCGCCCTTTTTCGGGGCAACGAATACGTCATTGCCCTGATCTTGTTCAACTGGCTGATCCTGGGGGGAATCGGCACCCGGCTGGCCCGTTGGGCGACCGGTCGCACCGCCTCCCGCTCCACCCTGGCCTGGATTTCCCTGATCCTGGCGTTGCTTGGGGTTCTGCAGATTCCGGCGCTTCGGCAGTTGCGCGATCTGGTCTTCATCCATGGTAGTTCGGTCGGTTTCTATCCCACCTTTCTCTTTGTCCTGGCCGGGATGGCTCCTTATTGTCTGCTGGTCGGCTTTGCCTTGCCTTACAGTCTCTTCGTCCTCCGTGATGAAACCCCTGGCTATTCAGGGGTCAGGGTCTACATGGCCGACAACCTGGGCGATGTCTGCGGCGGGGCACTGTTTTCCTTTCTCCTGGTCTGGCTGGTGACTCCCCTGCAGGCCCTGTTCCTGGCCGGCTTGCCGCTGCTGGTCTGTGCCGTGCTGCTTTCCCCTCCCGGATCAAGAAACCGCCGGCTGTGGCTGGTCAAGGCCGGACTTTTTCTGATTCCGATGAGCGGTGTTTTGGGTCTGGAGCGCGCTTCGCTATTGAGGCCGGCCGGCGAGTTGGTGCATTATCAGGAATCGCGCTATGGCCGACTAGAGGTTTATCGGGACCGGGAGCAGTTCACCCTGTTCCGGGACGGTGTACCTGCCGTCAGCGATCAAAATCGCAGTCGGGCCGAAGAGGCGGTCCATTATCCCCTGATCCAGTTGGATCGGGTTCGACGAGTACTGCTGATCGCTCCGGAAAGCGGGATGCTCCGGGAAGTGGCCAAATATCACCCGGAACAGGTGGACTATGTCGAACTGGACCCGGCCATCACCACCCTGCAGTTCCGCTATGGCATGGTCCGCGAGATCCCAGGACTCAACCTGATCCATCAGGATGCCCGGGCCTGGCTAAGCGCCACTGACAGGACTTATGACGCCATCATCATGAACCTGCCGGAACCGGAAACTTTTCAGGTAAATCGTTTTTTCACCACCGGTTTTTTTGCCATTGTCCAACAACATCTGACACCCGGCGGCATCTTTTCCTTCAGTCTGGAGGGTTATGATAACTTTCTCGGGGAAGCGCAAAGGCACAAGGTTTCCTCAATATTCAATACGGCTTCCCGCTATTTCTCCCACCTTTTATTGTTGCCGGGCGGCAGCATTTATTTTCTTTGCCGGGATCGCCCTCTGACCGAAGAAATACCGGCCCGCTTGACGGCTCGGGGGATCACTTCCTGGTATGTGGGCAATTACTTCGCCGGGGAGATGAGCCGGGAACGGATTGCCTATCTGCGCGGAGAGCTGGAATCGGCGGCACCGGTCAATACCGACCTGAAACCGCAGTTGATGCAGCTCATGTTTTTACAGTGGTTCGCCAAATTTCAGACCTCACCGCTCTGGTTTTATGGTTTGCTGGGGCTCCTGCTGGCAACCTACCTCTGGCGAGCCAGAAGGGAGGAGATGGTTCTTTTTTCCACCGGCTTCATGGTCATGGGCAGCGAGATCCTGGTGATCTTCGCTTTTCAGGTATATTATGGCTACATATATACCCAGATCGGCCTGATCGTCACCGTCTTCCTGGCCGGCCTGCTGCCCGGGGCCTGGTTGGGCGAGCGCCTGGTCTCCCGGCCGGCCCGGGTCATGGTCTGGACCGATCTTTTTTTGGTTTTGTTGCTGGGCCTGTTCTGGTTGCTGCTGGTGCGGGTGGGAGAGGGAATGACGGTGCAATTCCTGCTTTTCTTCGGCTTTCTGGTCTCCTTGGGTTGCGGGATGCAATTTGCCCCGGCGCTAAGGATGGGCGGTAGCGACAACCCGGCCGCCACCCGGGTTTTCTCCGCCGACCTGATCGGGGCGGCGGCCGGAGCCCTGCTGACCAGTGTGGTGCTGATTCCTTTCCTGGGGATTGCCATGACCACCCTGGCCCTGGCCCTAATCAAAACAACCAGCCTGATCCTGGTGAGTCGCGCATGAAAAAGATTGATCGTCGCCATCTGCTCCTGGGCAGCGCCGCCGCGGCCGCAACCTGCGCCTTGTCGGCCGGTGCCTTCTGGCCCCGGACCAGAGGCTGGCAAAGTTCCGGCCCGGCCGATATTACCGGCCGGATTTTTCATCACGACGCCCCTGCCCAACCCTGGAAGTGGTCCAAGGAGGCCTTTCTTTACGTTAAACTCGACAACTCCCGGGTCATGTGCTCGATCTGCCCCAACGCTTGCGTTCTGGCCCCCGGCGACCGCAGTGTCTGCCGTTCCAAGGTCAATATCGATGGGGTGCTTTACAGCCTGGCCTACGGCAATCCCAGCTCGGTCCATATCGATCCGATCGAGAAAAAACCGTTGTTCCACTATCTCCCCCGGAGCAAGGTCTTTTCCATCGCCACCGCCGGATGCAACTTTCGCTGCCTGAACTGCCAGAACTGGGAAATCTCCCAGATGCGGCCGGAGGATCTGCGCAACTATGAGATGTTTCCGGACCAGGTGGTGCAAAATGGGGTCGAGGCGGATTGTCGGGCCGTTGCCTATACCTACTCCGAAGCGGTAACCTTTTTCGAGTACATGCTCGACACCGCCAGGCTGGCCCGGCAACGGGGCTTGAAGAACCTGTTGATTTCCAACGGATACATCAACCGGGAGCCGCTGCTCGAACTCTGCAAGGTTCTGGACGCAGCCAACATCAACCTTAAATCCCTGGACGACGCGATTTACCGAAAACTTAACGGTGGCCGATTGGAACCGGTTTTGCAAACCTTCAAAACCCTGCACGAGCAAGGGGTGCACTTCGAGATCACCAACCTGGTGGTGCCGGGTTATGTAGATGATCCGGAGATGGTCAAGCGGATGTGCAATTGGATCCTGACCAACCTGGGGCCCGATCATCCCTTGCATTTCCTCAAGTTTTTCCCTAAATACAAGCTGGACCGGTTACCGCCGACCCCGACCTCGACCCTGACTGAGTTCCGACAACTGGCCCTGCGCGAGGGGCTGAGATACGTATATGTCGGCAATCTGGCCGACCATGAGGGTAACCATACCTACTGTCATCAATGCGGTAAACTGTTGGTGGAGAGGCAGGGGTATTTTCTGCCGGTCTTTAATCTCGAGGATGGTCGCTGCAAATTCTGCGGGACCAAGATCCCCGGGGTCTGGAATTGACTCATGGAACTTTTTTGCCTTTTTCCTGTCTGCCGATGAGCCAATATCACAATCAAAAAGCCGGCAATGCCCGTTTGCTGAACCTTGCCACCCTGGCCTCGGTCAGTGTGGCGCTACTGTTGATCATGGTCAAGACCACGGTCTGGCAGCTTACCGATTCCCTGAGTGTCCTGGCCTCATTGGCCGATTCCGTCCTCGATGCCGCCGCGTCCCTGCTCAATCTGGTGGCGGTCCGCTATTCCCTGCGGGCGGCCGACCGGGACCATCCCTTCGGGCACGGCAAAGCCGAATACCTGGCCGGACTGGGCCAGGCCCTGTTCGTCGGTTGTTCGGCCCTGTTCGTCATCTACCAGGCGATCCAGCGTTTTTCCGAGCCGCGGCCTTTGTCCGCTGCCAGCACCGGTATCCTGGTGATGAGCTTTGCGATCCTGGTTACCGGGGCTCTGGTCCTCTTCCAGCGGCGGGTGATCAAGCAGACCGGCTGTGCCGCGATCAAGGCCGATTCCCTGCATTACTCGGCCGATATTTTCACCAACCTGGGTACCATTCTGGCCCTGGTTCTGGCCTGGCTGGGCTGGCCCGGATTCGATCCGTTCATTGCCATGCTCATCGCCCTTTTCGTCATCTACAGCGCCTGGCAGATTGCCTATGAAGCAGGCCAGATGCTCATGGATCATCAATTACCGGCCGAAACTGAGGCGGAGATTGCCGGATTGGCCCTGGCCCATCCCAAGGTCCTTGGCGTGCACGACATTCGAACCCGGCGTTCAGGACAGACCAGGATTATCCAGCTGCATCTGGAACTGGCGGCCGACCTCCTTCTGCACGAGGCCCACCAGGTGGCCAAGGACGTGGAACTCAAAATCCAGGCTGTAATGCCCGAGGCCGACATCATCATTCATGAGGATCCGGTCAAACCATGAAAAGTCGCATTGAAGAGGAAAGTCGGAGAGATCGACATTTGGCCCACCTGGTACTGGGTCTGGCCGGCTTCAGCCTGGCTGTTGTTCTGGCTCGAGCGCTTAGGCTGGGAATGGTTATCGGCTGGCAGGGTTATAAGGTGATCCGGGGCACGGACGTAGACCGCGCGAGAACTGATCCCAGTCCACCACGGTTTGATGAAGTATAAGGATATTCTATTGTCGCCGAAGACGGTGGCGATTTCTTCTTACCTCAGGCCGAAATGCCGGTCATTCAGGTTGAAAAGGTAAATTTCCGGCATAAGAACTTCGCGCAAACTGCCCCTTGTTGAAGATTCTCAGGGTCGGCCGGATCGGAGCCGTTACCTGGCCGAATAATCAGCGATCCAGAATTTGTCTGACCTTTTTTAATAACTGATGGGGGAGAATAGGTTTAGTGAGAAAATCCAGCTCTTTGTCAAGTATGCCCTTACTGTGAATGATTTCATCGGTATAGCCGCTGATCAGTAGAATCCTGGCGTCCGGGTCAAGCTTCTGCACATGGTCCATAACTTCTTTGCCGCTCTTGTTCGGCATGATCACGTCGAGGATGAGCAGGGCAATCTGCCGGCGGGCCGAATTGTATTCAGCGATTGCTTGATTGCCGTCCACCGTCTGGATCACCTCATAGCCTGCTTCCTCCAGAATGGTGGTCAGCAATCGCCGTACCGCTTCTTCATCCTCGGCCAGCAGGATGATTTCGTTTCCGTTGCTTTCCTGTAAGGCCTCGGTTAAGGGTGGCGTCTGGCCGATTCTCTTCTCAACTAAGTTCGGCAGGCAGGGCAGGAGCACTCTGAAGGTGCTGCCTCGTCCGATTTCACTGGTTAAACTGATAAATCCTTCGTGCTGCTTAACGATGCCATGCACGATCGACATTCCCAGGCCGGTACCTTTGCCTTTTTCCTTGGTGGTGTAGAACGGCTCGAAGATCTTTTCGCTGGTCCTGCTGTCCATGCCGGTTCCCGAATCGGCGAATTTGATCTCACCGTATGGGCCGGGTTTGCCGTAACCATGGTGATCGATGTATTCCTGATCAATGGTCAGCGAGGTTACCTCGATCAAGAAATCGCCGCCGTTGGCCATGGCGTCTTTCGCATTGGCGGCCATATTCATGATGACTTGTTCGAGCTGACCCTGGTCGGCTTTGACGATAATTTTTCCCGGGGCCGGCTTGAAACGCAGGTTGATCTCCTCCCCCAGCAGTCGGGTAATGATTTTACCTATTCTTTCAATGACTTCGTTCAGATCGACCGGGCGTGGATCCATTACCTGCTTGCGGCTGAAGGCCAGAAGACTGCGGGTCAGGGCCGAAGCCTTATCCGCCGCGCCCAGAATCTCATCGAGGTTGGACCGGTTCGGATGTTTTTCCGGAAAGTTCATGAGTAACAATTCGCCAAAACCCATAATCGTCATCAGGTAATTGTTGAAGTCATGGGCGATGCCCCCGGCCAGTTGGCCGATGGCCTCCATCTTTTGCGCCTGCCGCAACTGGGATTCAAGTTTCTGTTTTTCCAGTTCGACATCTTTGAACTTGGTGATATCGAAGAAGAAACCTCTCATCATCGAGGGCTGGTCGTTTTCACTGGAGACAAAGGCTATGTCTCTGATCCAGATTATTCCCCCATCCGCTTTGATCAGGCGATAGTTGAACTCATGGTTCTCGCCGCGACTGCTGGCGGTCTGGCGGTAGTTTACCGCAGTTTCCCGGTCATTGGGGTGAACCCTGGCGGCCCAGAACTCAGAATTGATCCACTGCTCGGGCGGGTAGCCCGAGAGTTCTTCCACCCGGGGGCCGATATAGGTAAAGCGCAAGGACTTGAGGTCGATCTCCCAGGGAATGGCGGCGGTGGATTCTATCAGTGAACGGTAGAGATCGTCACTTGTTCTTCCGGCCTTCAGGGAGTCGGTCAAGCGGATGGTGAAAAGGCCGAAGAGAATAGTTAAGACCACGAGATAGCCGCGGGTGAATAATTCCGCCGGGGGAACCTTTAGGAAAAGAAGATTGGCCAGGCTTTCGTGATAGAAAAATTTGTAGTCGATCAGCGCGTCCACCAGGCAGAGTAAAATGGCGACGGTAACCGAGACGGCAATGATGGATTTACGATATGACATTACCTCTCCTACTGATTAGAGGGTTCAGGGCTGTGCCGCTTGGTTTTTCGCTCAGTCTAAGCCCGGAACGATTCCGGCCAGGCTGTCGATCTTAGATATCTTATAGCCTTGCGTAAAAGTTTCGTCGACAAGATCCTTGATCTTATTGTCATCAAGTGATTTGAACTCCACCATCAGGGCGGCCATCAGGATGGATAACAACCGGCTTGAACTCCGAACGACCCCGTGTTATAAAACCTCTGTTTTCCAGCGAGGCAGGATCATGGCCTGGGTGGCGGAACTGGTAGACGCAAGGGACTTAAAATCCCTCGGGGTTCGCCCCGTGCGAGTTCGATTCTCGCCCTAGGCACCATTTTTTACCTAGTAAAGTTAGTAAGTTTTGAAGAAGTAAGGGTCTAAAAAGTTATGACTAAAGTCTGACTGAAAGCCTAGCAACTCGCGGACAAAAAAATCCGGCCAGGGAGATACTCCCGAGCCGGATTTTTTTTCTGATAGGCAATACCGGTTTATGGGAAATGGGTGCCGAAAATATGATGCCCTCCCCGCAAACCCTTGTGGGGTAGGCAATGCGAGTTCGATTCTCGCTCCAGACAGTAAAGGTTAAGGGGGTCTGGTTTATGGGCCCCTCTACCTTTGTGATGTTTTTACACTTTGCAACACCCTTTCAGGGCGGTAAAAAAATACCCCGGCGGAGAAAATCCCGCCGAGGCTTGGAGAGAGGATAAAGAGCGGAAGCCGGTCAGGGGCTTTGCTCGACTTCCCGTTGGTAATCAATGCACCTGGTGCAGCCCGGTAAGGCTTAACGGCGGGGGTTGGGAAGGGGGTCACCGTATTCGAGTCAATGGCTAGTCTAGGAGGATATCGGCCGGGAGAAGTTTTGGCCCGATGTGCCGCCAGCGACTGCGCCAGGTGCAACTCGTTGTGGTATGGGTTCGGTCTATCTAGTCCGCATTACCAAAAACTCCGGGGCGCTGTTCCGGATCATCCTCGGCCCGGACCTCTTCGGCTTCAACTTAGCAAAGAGGAGATTCATCTCGGCATGATCCAGCGGCCTAATCGTTATGACCGTGTCTTCTGCCGTTGTCCCGATGATGTTTCCGTTTATTTTTGCGATGTTTGGCCGGTTTTTCCTTTTCGATATAAACGCGGCGTTCCCTTTCAATATAGTAAGGGCGGCCGGAATCGATCAGGACGTGGACCCCTGGCGGTGGTGGCAGGTAGCCATCGATGTGAACTTCCACCGTTGGCGGTGGAGGCACGATGGCATTAATACTGACATTCACCCCTGGAAGTCCGGGCGGTAAGGGAAATCCCGCCTTGGCTTCATTCGGGCTGAGTGTCATGGCTACTGCTGTCATCAGCAGTAGCAAGAGAACGGATTTTGTACGCATTACGGTTCCTCTGTTGACTGGTAGTTGTTTCCGGCCCAGAATGGGTAGTTTCCATCCTGGCTGTCTGCAAAACTCGCAGTAGGGTTAAATGACCAGAATCATCCAGTAGTAAAGCAATTAACCTGCCAATGGATGATGAAAGAGCGAAAGATTTTATTCATCCATAAAGACAAGGACTTAGGCTGGAAATAAATTTACTGCTCAGAAAAATTCAAGGCATTATGCCACAATATAAGGCGTTAAGCCACAATATATGGAGGGCGATCCGTACCATTGCTTATTCTTACTTCCGGAAAGGATCGGACCTAAAGATTTTCCGTGTATGCATCGTAGATATCGCTAAACGCCTGCTGGTCTTGGATGAAGGCGATCAGAATATCCGGGTCAAAATGCTCCGGTTTGGTACGGCCATCGCCATTCGTCATGATGCTCATGGTTTTCAGATGGTCAAATGCGGGCTTGTAGGCGCGCTTGCATCGTTGGGCGTCGTAGGTGTCGCAGACGCTCATAATTCGCGCGGCCAGAGGGATATCCTTGCCGGAGATGCCATGCGGGTACCCCCCGCCGCCCCAGCGCTCATGATGATTGAGTGCTATATCGGCGCCCATTTTCAGATAAGGTGACTTGCCTTGGCCGAGGATTTCAGCGCCGATCACGGTATGCTCTTTCATGATCTCCCATTCATCAGGGGATAAGCATCCGGGTTTATGCAGGATATGGTCGGGGATGCCAATTTTACCGATATCGTGCATCGGGCTCGCGAAATATATCCTGTCGATGAACTCTTCACCCAGATCGAGGGTTATGGCCAGCCTGCGACAGTAACTGCTGATGCGCTGCACGTGAGTACCGGTGGCTTCATCTTTGTGGTCCGCCGCCCGGGTCATGGTCAAAATCGTTTCCAGGTAGCTTTCCTGAAGTTCAGCGGTCTTATCTCCTACTCGTTTGTCGAGTATGTTGTTGTAGTTTTGCAATTCCTTGTGCAGCAGGCTCATTTCCAGCATATTATGTATTCGCGCCATGACCTCGGCCCGCTCAAAAGGTTTGCTGATAAAATCCCTGGCCCCTTCGTTCAAAGCCCGAAACTTGTGAGCCGGTTGGGCGGTGATGGCAATGATCGGCAGATAGTCGCCGTTTTCAAGCTTCTTCAGGTTTTCCATGACCTGAAATCCGTCCATGATGGGCATTTGGATATCGAGCAGGATCAGGTCGTATCCGTTCAGGCGGTGCAGGTCGCAAACCTTAAGCGGATCCATGGTGGTCGTGATGTTGTTATAACCGCCATTTCGCAGCATCTGCTCGAGCAGCAGGATGTTGACTGCCAGATCATCGACGATCAGGATGGCGCCATTGAGAATTTCGCTTGAACTTATCATCGGGATCTCAGCTCCTTAATTTGCGGTTTGCAAAAGATCTTTTCGGTGAATTCTCGCGAGCGTATAACTTTTCCAGTATTTTCTTCCGCAAAACCCAGGGCCATATCCAGTGCTTCCATGAACTCATTAACCACGATGGGCTTGGTTAAATAGCGGAAGAATCCTGCTTCCAAGCCATTTTTTATATCGAGCGGCATGGCATTGGCGCTGATGGCGATGACCGGGATGTTCGCCGTGAGAGGGTCCGAACCCAGAAGTATCAGGGCTTCGAAACCGCTGATGTCGGGCAGGTTGATGTCCATCAGGATCACATCCGGCAGCGAAAGGTGCGCCAGCTCGACCCCGCTTTTCCCGGTCACCGCGGTCAGCAGGCAAATATCCGGGTGACGGGCGATGATTTGTTCGACCAGCTTCATGTTCGCCGGGTTGTCCTCTACGTAGAGCACGTTGTATGGCTTAGCCTCACGACCCGTTCGCTTTTGGGCCGATGGCCTCGTTTCCACTTCGTCCAAGAAGAGGCGAGGCTCGGCAACCGAAACGAATTCAAACCAGAACACGCTTCCCTCGCCGACGGTGCTTTCCACGCCGATTATCCCCCCCATCAGTTCGACAAGTCGCTTGGCGACCACAAGACCGATGCCGGTGCCTTCCTCTTCGCCCCCCTCCTGTTGGAGACGATTAAAGGACTGGAAGAGCTGGTCCAACTGTTCCGGAGACAACCCCTTGCCGGTGTCTCTAATACTCACGCGAATGCGTCCAGACGTTTTCTCGGTGCAGTTGATTTCGATATTCCCCCCCTTGCTGTTGTATTTGATCGCGTTGGAGAGCAGGTTGAGGACCACCTGCTTCACTCGGGTCAGATCAGCCAGGATAAATAATGGGGTGTCTAGCTGGGGAAAGATAACTTTGATGCCCCGCAGTTTCGCCTGCGGTTCGATCATCTCCAGACATTCCTGCATGACCTCGGCCAGCGCTATCGGCTCCTGCGAAAGCTCCACCTGTCTGGACTCGACTTTGGCGAGATCAAGGATTTCATCAATCAACTTCAGCAGATGCCATCCCGCCCGAAGAATCTGATCGATGCTTTCCTGCTGTGAGTTGGTTGGCGGTGGGGATTCGGCCTCCATCAGCTGGGCGAAACCGAGAATGGCGTTGAGCGGGCTGCGCAGCTCATGGCTCATGCTGGAGAGGAATTCAGATTTCGCCAGGTTGGCTTTTTCCGCCACGAACCGGGCGCTTTCCAGCTCAAGGTTTTTTTCCTGCACCAGCTGATCCATGAGTTTTCGTTCGGTAACGTCACGGGCGGCAGCGATCACGCCCTGTAATACTTTGTCTCGGTCATAGAATGTGGTGGCATTGAAGGAGACCACCGTTTCCCGGTTGTCTCTGGCCCGCGCCGTCAATTCGTAGTCGGTGACCTTTTTCTCGTTCAAAACCAGTTTGATACCCGCTTCGGCTCGATTTTGATCGGTGAAGTAGTTCTTGAATGGAGTGCCGATCAATTCGGAATGCATACAACCGGTGAGCACCTCCATCTGCTTGTTGACATCGGTGATGATGCCGGCCGGATCGGTGGTTATGATGGCGTCGATGTTGGACTCGAACAGGGAGCGGGTATAGAATTGATGATCGCGCAGAAGTTGACTGAGCACTTCTTGCTCTGCTTCGACCATTTTACGGGCGGTGTTGTCGGTGCCGATCAGCAGATAGCCGATGATGGCGTCCTGGGCGTCACGCAGGGCGGTGACCGAGACGACCGCCGGAAAGCGGCTGCCGTCTTTGCGGATATAGGTCAGTTCATAGATATCCTCGATCCCGCGTGAGGCTTTGAAAGCCAAGGCTTCGAAGCCCGGGGTGATCGGGGTTTCGAGTTCATTGCTGAGTGCCTTGGCGCGGATGATCAACTCCCGGGGATCGGAGATGTCGGCCGGGGTGATCTTGTTGATCATCTCGGCGGCGGTGTAGCCCAGCATCCGTTCGGCGCCGACGTTGAAGATCTGGATGACGCCCTGGGCGTCGGTGGCGATGCTCGAGAAGTTGGCGCTGTTGAATATCGCCCTCTGCAGCGCCCCGGCCTTGAGTAGTTCCTCTTCCGCCTCTTTGCGGGCGGTGTTATCGGTGCCGATCAGCAGATAGCCGATGATGGCGTCCTGGGCGTCCCGTAGGGCGGTGACCGAGACGACCGCCGGAAAGCGGCTGCCGTCTTTGCGGATATAGGTCAGTTCATAGATATCCTCGATCCCGCGTGAGGCTTTGAACGCCAAGGCCTCGAAGCCCGGGGTGATCGGGGTTTCGAGTTCATTGCTGAGTGCCTTGGCGCGGATGATCAACTCCCGGGGATCGGAGATATCGGCCGGGGTGATCTTGTTGATCACCTCGGCGGCGGTGTAGCCCAGCATCCGTTCGGCGCCGACGTTGAAGATCTGAATGACGCCCATCTCGTCGGTGGCGATGCTCGAAAAGTTGGCGCTATTCAAAATTGCATTCTGCAGGGCTCCGGTTTTCAGCAATGTTTCCTGGCGTCGGATCTCGCGGATACCCTCGACTGTGCCTGGGGCGAGGTTGAGAACGGCAGAGCGGGCGATTTTGTCGGGCATGTTCATTTCTCTAATTAAGCGGGCATTGATCAGGTGGCTCCTGCGACCAGAGATACGAAGCGCGATGAAGCCGATAATTTAAAATAGACGGTAAGGAATTCTTGTTATTGGAATACACCCTGTGCGGCATTTTGGAGTACTCCGCCAATCTCTTGCAAGGGACCAAGGGGTTTGTTCTGTACTTCTTCCGAATCCTGCCTGGGCGAGACGACGGTCAACTTGCTCGATGGCAGGAGACTTGTGCGGCCAACCCAGTGGAAAAGTAAAATGAGGCCGGATAAAAAAATGATAGTTTTCTCATAAAATCAGTGCCCTCAGGCGGAATCGAAAGCATTTGTCGATGCCGCCGGGCGACCATGTTGCAGCTATGGTTGGAATCAAACCAAACTTCAGTTTACCGGGTGTCGCAAAAATTCCGGTCGGGAGTAGCACAGAGAGCCCGCAGTCAGGATTCTGGCTGCGGGCTTCTCACTTTTGTCCGAGTTGGTTGTGCCATCTACCCCAAGAGTTTTGCTCCAGGGGTTGATTAGAGCTGCTGCAGGGTTGATGAATCCACTTAATGGTAGGTGTCCCAATTTCATCCGGCAAGCTCTGGAAGGCATTTTCAACCCTTACCCAAGGCTTTACTTCACGACTAATTCAAAGAGTACGCGCATGTTTGATTTGGCGGCCGCTGTGTTAAGCTTTTTGGGCGCCAATTCAAATCTTTCCGGATCCTCCTCCCCGTAACCTGATGGTCGAAAGCCTGCTCGGTGCGATGTGGCCTTCCTCGATCAGATAGGTTATCGACGGCCTTGGCCCTTCTAACGCTCAACTGCCGGTTGTATTCATCGGTGCCGGCGGCCGAGGTATAGCCGGCAATACGAATCTGGGCCTTGGGGTTGTCTTTCATTTGTTCGAAGTTACTTTTCAGGATCTCCTTGGCCTCAGGTTTGAGGGTCGACTTATCAAAATCGAAATGAACATCCTCTAAATCGAGGACCACAATCTTCGGTTCGACTGATCGCCGCCTTGACTTTCTTCTCAGCCTTCGGTTCTGCAGCCAGGATAACGACCGGCGCCTCAGCTACCGGGGCAGGGGTTGCTTCCGGTTTCGGTTTTGGTTCATAACTGGCGACAGCTACCGGCTTTTTCGCGGATTTGCCGCCGAAGGCGAAGACTATTCCGAAAGTAGCTTCAACATTATGGATGTTTTCATCGTAGAGCAGGTTGTCCCGGAGATCGACGCGCAGGGCAATATCGTCGGCCAGCCAATATTTCGCACCCACGCCATAATCAACAATAGCCATGTCCCGGCTGTTAATTTCCGGATTATAGTGGGCGAAGCCGTAGCCGGCGGCCAGGAAGGGGTTGAAATTGCTCTCCGGCATAAAGTGGTAAAGGAGATCGAGGTGATACATGGTGATCTTGACATCATCGATCGGGCTGGTGAACTGTCCTTCCTCGGTCCAAGGCGCGGAACTGTCATCAACTTTACTTTTGATGAATTCTCCGACTCCTTCAATGCCGAAATGATTGGTGAAGTTATAGCCAACTCGGCCGCCGTAGACAAAGCTGTCTTTGAGGTTCTGTTGGCTTTCGAAAAAATTGTAGCCAATGAACGGGCTCAGTTCGATGCTGCCTTCCCTGATCTCGGCGCTGGCCGAGGCGGGGGCGAAGGCAACCGAGGCGAGCATCAACGCCGCCATGGTTTTTATGACCGGAACTTTTGCAAATATTTTTTTCATCTGAAATCTCCTTGTTGCGCTTGGGTATTCTTGTTTTCTATCTTCAGGTTATTCCGATATTTAACCGTTATCTTTCGGGCTTCAAGGAGAGACGGTTTGACTTAGCCGTCTCCCCTAACTGTGCCCCGGCTTTCACGCCGACTTCCGCCTGCCTTATTTACTGGCAGCTGGGGGGTGAATTCGGATCCCCCGGAACGGAAACGCGGTTTTCGTCAAAGGTAAAGGCGCCATCTGTAAACGCCCCGGCAAAGAATCTGCCGCAGGAGGTGGCGCCGGTTTTCATCGTGACATCTCTATAGGCCAGGATGTTGCCCTGCCAGATAGAGTTCGTGTCCACGGTCGCATCGGATCCCGCCTGCCACCAGACGTTGGAAGCCTTGGCATTGCCGGCCAGGAGTATCGTAGTGCCGGGTCCCGTGCCGATTGTTGAGGCCGACTGGAAGACGAAACTGGCATTGGGGTCGCCCTGGGCGTCGAGGGTCAGTTCGCCGGAAATCAGGATCGAGGTGATCGACTGGTAAACACCGGGATAGAACAGGTTGACTCCTTCAACGAGGGCTGCGGGCGGGGGTGAGCCTCCCAGTGTAGTGGGGGCGGCGATCGGGGTCGCACCCGGCATATTCGCCGGAGTGAGGTCGAGGTAGGCGGCCCTCAAGTCATCCGTGATCTTCTGGGCGGTTACTGTGTCCGGGTAGAGGGGGGTGATTACTGTCCCCGCTGATGATTGGTGCGCCCGCCATTGCAAAGGCCAAAACTGCCGGCGTCAAGAAATGTAATGGGCACGCCATTACACTCAGCCGTGGGATTCAGCACCACATCGCCATCGATCCGAGTAACAATAGGGACGGTGAGGGTATTGGTCACTCCGGCGGTGGCCGCCATCCCGAAGGAAGAGGCCAGGCCAAGGTTTACGCTTGGCACCAAAACGGTACCGGGGGTAAAGGTCCAGACATAGTCACTGGCAGCGGCGGCAGCGGCAGGGGGTCGCCTGCCAGTTGATTGCCGGCCAGATCAGTGGCATCGGTGGTGATCGTGGCGGTATAGGTGACGTTGGCAGTCAGATTGTTGGTCGGGATTAAAGGTCGCAACGCTGGTCAAAGGGTCATAAGAGACCAATCCTCCCGGTACCGGGAAGCCTGCCCCGGTCACCGTAAAGGTAAGATTGGTGATCGTAGGGGAGTCCATCTCCTCACTCAAGGTAACGGTGATGTTCTGATTGCGAGGCACATTGGAGGCAAGTATCGTTCGGGTTGGTATTAAGTCACCGTGGGCCGGATCAGTGTCCGGTAGAATTCCGGTGGTCCAAGTCCAGACGTAATCCGCCAGCATGGTGTTGCCGGCCAGATCCTTGACCGCCGTGATGATAGTTGAGGTATAGAGGGTATTAGGCAGCAGGTCGGCGTCAGGGTTGAAGGTCGCGGTCTTGCTGGCGACCGCATAGGTAACTACACCTGCCACTGCCACCGCCGGTGCACCGTGGGTCAAGGTAAAGGCGGGCGGGGTGGTAATGGACAACGGATCCATCGGTTCATTGAAGATTGCGGTAGTGGAGCGGTTAAGGGGCTGATCGATGGCGCCACTGGTATTGCCGGTAATACCGTAGACCCCGGTGGCGGTTATCGTGGGCCGGGTAGTATCGACAACCGAAATCGTGGCGGTGCTGAAGGTCCAGACAAAATTAGCGGCCAATGCCACGCCGGTCGCATCCTTGGCCGCCGTGGTAACGGTTACGGTATAAACGGTAAGAGGCAGCAGATCGGCGGCCGGCAGGGTCAGCGTGGCCACATTGCTGGAGGCCACATAGGTAACGGCGCCTCCGGCCACAGCGACGGCCGGGTTGCCATGGGTCAGCTTAAAGCTGGCCGGGGTCAGCGTGGTCTGATCCATCGCTTTGCTGAAGGCGACGGAAATTATTTTGGTGTTGACCGGTACACTGGTGGCATTGGCCAGAGGCGCCACGGCAGTAACTGTGGGTGCGGTTGAGGTTGGGTTGGGGTTGGGGTTGGCGGTGCTGACTGGCTGGTCCCACTCACCGCCGCCACCTTCGCTTCCGCATCCCGGCAGTATAATGAATACGCTCAGGATTAAGGCGAACAGCAGATAAGCTTTCCGTATCTCTAATCTTTTCATAATTTTCCCTTTGTCTGTTGTTGATTGCACTCTATCGTGTGATGCTGGTTTTCTTGTGCGCATATCTTCTCCTTTCCCTCTCAGCAGTTTCAAAATTCAAAACCATTAAAGAGATTGTGCTCACCTTTCCCCGAAGAGAGCGCCTTTGGTTGGGATGAGCGGAATCTTGTACGGTAGGTATGCAATTAGCCAGCCAACGGCGCCACGATAAGTAGCGTCTTTTATATAATGATGTAATTACGGTTGTTTATGCTTCGGTGGGCGGGGTTTGAAACACAGTGGCTAAAACCTTTGCCTTAATATTTGATGGCGTCGCCAAAAGTCTGATCTGCCGCATCGTGGCAGGTTCATGAAAGGCTCGACAAACCTCACGTATGTCTCCGCTTACACGACACTATCACTCATGTATGCCGAGCTCTAAGTTTAGCCATCTCAACCGGTAGGACGGACCTTTCGGAGTCTCGCAGGCTCGCTTACCTGCAAGTCCGTTATATTTGGCGGAGCCGCGATATCTTGAGGGATGTTTTGCCGGGAACCCGGTTCGAACCCGCCCAGCTGAGACCGAAAGAGGAGGACCTGAACATGCATAGCGAGACGCATTCCCCGCAGCTCGAAGTCGCATTTCGTTTGCTTATCCGCGGTGGGATTAGTGAGCGAATTTGATGAAAACATCCTTCCATACGGAGATACCACGTGGCTCGAAGTCCATCGCTTATCTGCCGCGGGGCGCTTCAATCCCGGAGAAAAAACAATACGGTTGAATATGACGGATTCTGTTACAATGACAAATAAATTATGGAAAAACAGATAAAAAAGGTCGGTAGTCCCAAAAGGCTAAAACCGCCTGTCCCCCGAAACTCCCTGAAAGATAAAGGTAAGTTGCTGTTTCCTATCGTCGGCATCGGCGCCTCCGCCGGAGGTTTGGAAGCACTGGAGCAATTCCTGCGGCAGGTTCCGGCAGGGAGCGGCATGGCCTTCGTCATCGTCCAGCACCTGGATCCTACCCACAAAGGGATCATGGACGAACTACTCCAGCGTAACACCGGGATGAAGGTTTCGCAGGTGCGTGATCGGATGCGGGTAAAACCTGACTGTGTCTATGTGATCCCCCCCAACAAGGACATGTCCATTCTGCACGGGGTGCTGCATCTGTTTGAGCCTACGGCGCCTCGCGGCCTGCGCCTGCCGATTGACTTTTTTCTCCGCTCCCTGGCCGAGGACCGCCAGGCGGCAAGCATCGGAGTCATCCTCTCCGGGATGGGTTCGGACGGGACCATCGGCTTGCGGGCCATCAAGGAAAAGGCTGGAGTGGTGCTGGTTCAAGATCCCGCCTCGGCCAAATTCGACAGTATGCCCAGGAGCGCCATTGCGGCCGGGCTCGCCGATATGGTGGCCCCGGCGGCTGATCTGCCCGCCAAGATCATCGACTATCTCCGCCACGCCAGAGTTGTTTCCAGAACTGAGTACATCCTGGAGGAGAAGGAAGTAAGCGGCCTGGAGAAAGTCCTCATTCTCTTGCGGAATCGGACCGGCCAGGATTTTTCGTTGTACAAGAAGAACACCGTCTATCGCCGAATCGAGCGGCGCATGAGCATTCACCAGATTGACACCATCGCCGCCTACGTCCGTTTTCTGCAGGAGAATCCCCAGGAGCTGGAGTTGCTTTTCAAGGAACTGCTGATCGGCGTCACCAACTTTTTTCGCGATCCGGCCGCCTGGGAGCAACTGCAGAAAGTGGTCATCCCCGAGCTCCTGACCGCCCGCCCGGGCGACAGGGTGCTGCGGGCCTGGTCGGTCGGCTGCTCGACCGGGGAAGAGGCCTATTCCCTGGCCATGGTCTTCAAGGAGGTGCTGGAGGAAGTCCAGCCCTCAGCATCATTCACCCTGCAGATCTTTGCCACCGATCTGGATGCGGACGCCATCGATAAGGCGCGCCAGGGTTTCTACCCCGACAACATCGCCGTGGATGTTTCCGCCAGCCGGCTGCGACGATTTTTTGTCCGGGAAGAAACCGGATACCGGGTCGGCAAGGAGATTCGGGAGATGGTGACCTTCGCCACCCAAAACCTGATCATGGACCCACCTTTTACCAAGCTGGATATCCTGATCTGCCGCAACTTGCTGATCTACCTGGCCCCGGAGCTGCAAAAAAAGCTTCTGCCACTTTTCCATTACAGTCTGAACCCCGGTGGCGTTTTGTTTCTAGGCAGTGCGGAGACCGCCAACGACTTCACGGATATTTTCAGCTCGCTGCACCTCAAGTCGAGACTCTATCGGCGACGCGAATCGATCTTGGCGGTTGAACCGCCAACCTTTCCCTACTCTTATGTCCCCAGCCGGTCGGGAGTCCCCAAGGAGTTAATAATGTCAAAACCTGCCGTCAATCTGCAGTCGCTGGCCGACCAGGTGCTGCTGCAGCACTTTTCTCCACCGGCCGTGCTGGTCAACGATAAGGGGGATATCATTTATATCAGCGGCCGCACCGGCAAATATCTGGAGCCGGCGGCCGGCAAGGCCAACTGGAATATTTTTGCCATGATCCGGGAAGGGCTCAGTTTTGATCTGAGCAGTGCCTTTCAGAAAGCGCTGCGGAGCAAAAAACCGGTAATTGCCAGTGGGCAAAGGATCGGAGAAGGCGGCGTCACCCAGGATGTTGATATCACGGTCGAGGTGATTAATGAACCGGAGGCTCTGCGGGGGATGGTGATGATCGTATTTAACGACGTTGCGCATATCTCGGCAAAGAAAACCTCAGGCCGTGCCAAGAAATCTACGTCCGGGAAGGACAGGAGCCTAGAATTAGAGCATGAACTCCAACAGGTCAAAGATTCACTGCATACCACCCGTGAGGAGATGCAATCTTCCCAGGAAGAGCTTAAATCCACCAATGAGGAGTTACAGTCAACCAACGAGGAGCTGCAGTCCGCCAACGAGGAGCTGACTACTTCAAGAGAGGAGATGCAGTCCATGAATGAGGAGCTGCAGACCTTGAACGCCGAGCAGCAATTCAAGATGGAAGAGTTGTCGCGGGTCAACGATGACATGCGAAATCTGCTTAACAGCACCGGCATAGTTACCATTTTTCTGGATAACCAGCTCCATGTCCTGCGTTTCACCAGCGGAGCGAATAAGCTTTTCAAGTTGATCCCGGCAGACGTGGGACGTCCCCTTTCCGATATTACCAGCGATCTGGTCTATCCCGGTTTGGCCGCAGAGGCGCGTGAGGTGCTGCGGACCCTGGTTTTTTCGGAAAAACAGGTCTCCACCATCGACGGCCGCTGGTTTTCGGTGCGGATCATGCCTTATCGCACCATGAATGATATGATCGCCGGGGTGGTGATCACCTTTTCCGATATCACCGAGACCAAGAAGTTGGAGGAGGAACTGCGCCGGGAGAATGCCGAACTGAAGAGCCAGCTAAAGGAAGTTGCCAAGTAAGTGAGGGCGGGGATTAAAACCACTAAAGACTGAAAAGCGACAGAGGCGGCCGAACTTCGCCGGCCCGCTTAACATCCTGATGGTGTTTGGAGAAACTGGTGGCTGAATCGAGGGAAAAAACGGAGCGGCAGTGCTCCTGGGTTTCAAGCTCCAACATCCTTCATGCCCGGATGTGCAAACTCGGCATCCGCCGGCAATAAGCGCCTCGCTGCCGACCTCGTATAAATGATTACATCTCTTCGGAAGATTTGTCGGCTCCGGTTTCGGCTCCCAGGGTCCCAAGTGGGGATAAATTAAAAGTATCTTGAGTTGCGCCGATCAACTGATCGCCAAAGATTCATAATCTGTGGGCCGTCTCCGGTAATCTGCGGAGTTTTGGTATCGGAGGGCCGGCAATCTGAACAATAATATCTAGGTGAGTAATGGGTAGTAAAAAAGACAAGAACCTCTCGGCGGCATCCACTATGCGTAGTCAAGCGGAACAGCGGCTGCATGATCGGGCCTTGGAACAGCTGCCGCTGAAGACGGAGGATGAGAGGCAAAGGCTTTTTCATGAACTGCAGGTCCACCAGATCGAACTGGAGATGCAAAATGATGAGCTGCGCCGAGCCCAGGAAGAGTTGGAATTTTCAAGGGATAAGTATCTCGAACTCTATGACTTTGCGCCAGTCGGGTATTTCACTTTTGATGGTGCCGGAGTGATCCGGGAAGTAAATCTTACCGGGGCGCAACTGCTGGGTATAGAAAGGAGAATGCTGGTCGATAAACCCTTCAGCCGTTTCATTGCCGTGGCGGATGAGAGGGCGATTTTCGCCGGGCACCTCGAAAGTGTTACACAAAAACAGGGATTGCAGAGGTGCGAACTCAGGCTTCGCGGAAAAGACGGCAGCTTTATCCACGGCCAGCTTCAGAGCATCGCGGTGGCCAATCCCGAAAGCAATAACGGTTGTATCCTTTCCTCAATCATTGATGCCACGGGGGCCAAGCAGTCGGAAGAGGCGCTGCAGGAGAAAAACCTTGAGCTGGAGGACGCTTGGCGGGTGGCGGAAAAAGCCAATCATGCCAAATCGGAGTTTCTCTCCGGCGTGAGCCACGAGTTGCGTTCGCCGCTCAATGCGATCCTCGGTTTCGCTCAATTATTGGAAAAGGGTTTGCCGCCGCCGTCGCCCAAGCAAAAGTCCAGCATCGAGCAGATTATCAAAGCGGGGT
Organism: uncultured delta proteobacterium; assembly: GCA_963807225.1. GTDB lineage: Bacteria > Desulfobacterota > Desulfobulbia > Desulfobulbales > JAGXFP01 > JAGVGT01. Next base: position 376,662 of record CAWEAD010000008.1, read on the forward strand.
GGTATCTGCTGAAACTGATTAACGAAATTCTCGATCTGGCCCTGATCGACTCGGGCAGGTTGTCTCTCTCGATAGAGCCCATGGCGCTGGACGAAGTTATTCGCGAATGTCAGGCAATGGTCGAACCACTAGCGCAAAAAAACGGGATCAGCATTAGTTTCCCCCAATTCGAGACCCCATATTTTGTTTACGCCGATCGAACCAGGGTTAAACAGGTGCTGATCAACCTGTTTTCCAATGCCATCAAATACAACAGCGCCAACGGCATGGTTGAAGTGACTTGCCGAGCAAATGCTCCGGGGCGGATACGCATCGGCGTGCAGGATACCGGCGGCGGATTATCTGCCGAGCAAATCGCTCAGCTTTTCCAGCCTTTCAATCGTCTAGGCCGGGAGATTCGCTTGGAGGAAGGTACCGGTATCGGCCTGGTGGTGACCAAACGACTGGTCGAAATGATGGACGGCATCATCGGCGTGGAAAGTTCGGTCGGGGTGGGCACCGTGTTCTGGATCGAACTGAATCTGGCGGATGAACCGGAAATTTCCATCGTTGATCCCGAAACCTTGGAGTCATTTGAGGCTGAACAAAACCAGGGGAGAGCGTTGCGTCTCCTGCTCTATATCGAAGACAATCAGGCCAACATGCAGTTGGTAGAGCAACTGATCGGGCTTCGTTCCGATTTGCGGCTGTTGGGCGCGACGGATGGTCCGCAAGGTCTGGCGTTGGCAAAGACCCATCTGCCGGAGGTGATCTTGATGGACATCAACCTGCCCGGCATCAGCGGCGACCAGGTGCTGAAAATCCTGCGGGAAGATTCCGCTACCTCGCATATCCCGGTAATTGCCATCAGCGCCAATGCCATGCCGCACGATATTGAGAGAAGTTTGGGAGCGGGATTCTTCCATTATCTCACCAAGCCGATCAAGATCAACGAGTTCATGGAGACTTTGGACGTGGCGCTGAAATACGCCGAAACCCATGCGGCTTTGGTCGCTAAAAAGATTAATCACTAGGGCTGCGGGTTGAGGAATGAAGGCTATAGCCAGTTCAGGCACGCCCAGCAAACAGGCCACGGTATCGCCCTGGGCTGACAATTTTTTTCGGTTGATTTAACTTGATTGAAAACTTGTACTACACCACTAAGCCTGAACAACGTGATTGTTATTTGAAGAGGAAGAAAAAATTATGATTACCGATGCCGATATTTTCAAGGCCAGCATCCTGATTGTTGACGACATGGAGGCCAATGTCCTCCTGCTCGAGCAATTGCTGGAAGACGCCGGTTACACCGGAGTAGCCTCAACGAAGAATCCGCGGGAAGTCGGCGCGCTGCATCGCAAAAACCATTATGATCTGATCTTGCTTGACCTGCAGATGCCAGGCATGGATGGGTTCCAGGTGATGGAAGAACTCAAGGCCAACGATATGGACGACTATCTTCCGGTCCTGGTGATCACCGCCCAGCCGGACCACAAGCTGCGTGCCCTGCAGGCCGGCGCCAAAGACTTCATCGGTAAACCGTTCGATCTGCTCGAGGTCAAGACCCGGATCCACAACCTGCTGGAAGTGCGACTGCTGTATAAACAACTCGGGAATTACAGCAAGGAGCTGGAAGAGACGGTGCAGAAAAAGACCGGGGATCTGCGCCAGGCGAATATGCAACTCACCCAGGAAGTCGGCGAACGCAAGAAGGCCGAGGAGTCGCTGCAAAGTAGCTATAAGGAAATAAAACAGCTGAAAGACCGGCTCCAGGCCGAGAACATCTATCTGCAGCAGGAGGTGGCCCGGCAGCACAACTTCGGTGAGGTCATCGGCCAAAGCAAAGCCCTCTCGCAGGTTTTCATGCAGGTCGAGCAGGTGGCGCCCATGAATGCGACTGTTCTTCTCCTTGGCGAAACCGGCAGTGGCAAGGGATTGATCGCCCGCGCCATTCATAGTCGCAGTGCCCGGAAAGAGCGGGCAATGATCACCATCAACTGCACCTCGCTACCGGCGAATCTCATCGAAAGTGAGCTTTTCGGGCGGGAGAAGGGCGCCTTCACCGGCTCTGACGCCCGGCAGATCGGGCGTTTCGAACTGGCCGACGGCGGCACTATCTTTCTCGATGAAATCGGCGAGATGCCTTTGGAGCTGCAGGCCAAACTGCTCCGGGTTATTCAGGACGGCGAATTCGAGCGACTGGGCAACCCGCGCACCATTAAGATCGATGTCCGGATCATCGCGGCCAGCAACCGCAATCTTGAGGAGGAAATCAATAAAGGCAGGTTCCGGGAGGACCTGTTCTATCGGCTCAATGTTTTCCCCATCACGGTTCCGCCCCTGCGCCAGCGCAAGGACGATATCCCACTGCTGGTCAATCATTTCCTGGCCAAATTCAACAAGAAAATGGACAAGAAGATAGCGCAGGTCTCAAAAGAGACCATGGATCTTCTGCAGGGGTACGGTTGGCCCGGTAACGTGCGGGAGTTGGAAAATGTCCTGGAGCGGGCTGTAATCATCAGCCAGGGCAACACCTTGCAGGTATTAGATCGGTTCGAAGGCTGCCGGCAGCAAGTGCAAACGGCGGGACAGAAAGTCAAATCCATCGCCGAGTTGGAGCATGACCATATCCTGGTGGTGCTTGGGGAAACCGGGGGTCGAATCGAAGGGAAAAACGGCGCGGCGATCCTACTTGGTCTCAACCCCAGCACCCTTCGCGCCCGGATGCGCAAACTTGGGATCCAGCGGAACTAATAGGATGGAATTAAGTTATTATTTCACCGGCCAGGCTGAAATAATGTCGCGCTTCAAGCCGGAGTCCGCACCAAGAAACGCAGCCTTTCTTGGTCTAATGGTGCCACAAAAGGGACCTTCGCCATGTTCCGGTGAAGGGGATGAGATTTCAACCGCCGACTTTATGAACTTACTTTAAGGCGTATGCCACCTGGCAAATTCGACCTGGACTATAACCTACTGCTTGAACCTGCCGGTCTGGCCGGACTTTCGATTCACTAAAGAAAAACCATAAAGATAAACCATCCGTTCCAACACCGTTGTTGTTTAGTCCGCAGATTTTCTGCTTTGACCTCTGGTATTTACCTGCCGGAATGTTGTAAATTTAAAATTCCTATATTTTTTCTTGACAGAATTGCGGCGGAGGTTTACCCATACAGTACCACTGTGTGGTATCGGGCTGATTGCAGGTGCCTGTCGTTATCATGACGGATGATGAATTTTTTACCCAAGGTAGACTCTGTTGTAGAACGGTTTCAACTGTGCGTTTGGGTGATGAGGATCCGGAGTGAACGATGCAGGCGAAGCAACCATAAACGGTAATTTTGGGGAATTACCGGAGTCAAGACCAACAAACAGATCGGAGAGGAAAATGAAGCAGAAAATCAGTAAAATGGCGCTGTCCCTGGCTGTACTGTCCACAACCATGTTCATCGGTTCGGCGGTCATGGCCGACGAGGCCAAAGTTGCCGCACCTGCGATGGAGAAGTCACCTTCCATAGAAGTCAAGTTCGGCCCCACCTTTAACGCCGTTGCTTACATCGCCGGCCATGGTGGCCACCTGGCCATCATCGACCTGCGCACCCTTCGGGAGCCGACCGATGCCGATAAGGATCGTATCGTGCTGACCGAGGCCGGTTCCGAAATGGAAGGCATCATCGCCGGCATGAGTTTCGAGCAGATCAAAAAGTCCGGTGGTAGCCACGGACAGGCCCTGACCAAGGAAGGCGGAAAGAAGTATCTGATTGCCGGCACCCTGGCAGGTGACGTCTATAAGGTCGATCTGGCCACCGGCAAGAAGGAAGGCCCGATCAAGGTCGGCGAAAAATTCTGCGGCGCCGTCACCGGTCCGGACGGCAATGTCTATTTCGAAGACATGGCCGACGGTAAAGTCTACGTTTTCGACCCGGTCAAGTTGAAGACCGTCGATGCGATGCCGGTAGGCAATGCCGTCTGCGGCATCCAGTGGACCAAGAACAACAAGAAGGCATATATCACCGACATGCCCACCGGCACCGTCTATGTCTATGACTGGATCACCAAGAAGAAGATCAAGGAGATCACCAGCCCCGAGATGACCTTCATCCACCAGGCCCGGATGACTCCGGACGGCAAGGAACTGTGGGTCAGCGCGCCCAACGAGTTCGATCCCGGCCTGAAGCCCGGCACCCATCGCAGCCAGGTCGTCATCATCGACACCGCCACAGATACGATCAAGGAGCGGGTCTTAATGCCGAACGATATTCGGCCCCACGATTTCGCTTTCACCGCCGATGGCAAGTACGCTTTTCTTTCCTCCCGTACTTACGGCGTCGACAGCGAGCTTAACATCATGGAGCGCGCCAGCTTCACCATCGTTCATTCCGTTTCGGCCTGCTATAGCTGCCACAGGGCCAACGACATTGAGGTCGAAATGGACAACGCTTCACCGCTGCTCTGCGGTATCGAGGTCGATTGGAACCCCAATCCCCGCATGTAACGGTGTTTGATTAGTCCCAGAAATGTCTTACAGGGGCCGGGGAAACCCGGCCCCTTCTTTTTTGGGGTTGAGCCTACCGCCGGACCGACGCTTGCATTCCCGTGACAATTGTCGTAGGTTATTTTTTTTATCCTTGGATCGGCCGCGGCCTGGCAGTTGAGTCTCAAGCCGCTGCCAGGTAAGTCTTTTGCTTGACGAATGGGCCGGGTTCTTCCGGTCGGGAAAAACCGGATACTATGAAACGATTGAATCTCTTTAAACTGGCGATCAGTAATCTGCGGCGCAAACTGATCAGGACGGTTTTGTTACTGCTGGTTGCGGCCCTGGTTTCCGGGACCCTGCTCAGCGCCACGGTTTTTATCTTCGGGATGCAGAATGCTCTGAAGATCGGTACCTATCGCCTGGGCGCCGATGTGCTGGTAGTCCCGGCCGCCAATGAGGAACAGGCCCGCACCGCACTGCTGGCCGGCAAGCCGACCAGCTTTTACATGAACCGCTCGGTTCTGGATAAGATCAAAAAGGTTGAAGGGGTGCAGGTCGCCTCGCCTCAACTCTTCATCCAGCCCTCTTCCTTTACCTGCTGCTACAGTGTCGATGTCTTTCTGGTTGCCATCGATCCGGCCACCGACTTCACCGTCATGCCCTGGATCAGAAAAAGCGACCGCCAGTCCCTGACCGGCAATCAGGTAATCTCCGGTCGGCTGTTGCCGATCATGCCGGGTTCGGTGCTGCCCTTCTTCGGCACTCTTTTCAAGGTTGTGGGCGTCATGGATCCCACCGGCATGAAGTTTTTCGACCAATCGATCTTCATGACCATGGATGCCGCCTACAAGATGGCCGATGATTCGGCTACCAAGGCGATCGAGCCCATTCACATCGATCGTGACAAGATTTCGGCGGTAATGGTCAAGACCGACGGGACGATCTCTCCGGACCGGGTGGCGTTGCGGATCATGCATGCGGTCGACGGCGTGACGGCGATTGCCTCGGACGAAGTGGTCAATACCGTGCGGAACCAGCTCTCCGGCCTCTTGACCGGCATTGTCGCTGTCAGCGGGGTGTTGTGGGCCATGTGTCTGTTCATGATCGGATTCGCCTTTTATATGATCGTCAACGAGAGACAGCGGGAACTGGGAATGCTCCGGGCCATGGGCGCCAAGAAAAAGCAAGTCTTCCGCCTGATCGTTCTGGAGGCGGTGATCATTACCCTGGTCGGTGGCCTGATCGGAATCGGCTTCGGCTTCGGACTGCTTTTCTCCCTGGCCGACGTGATCCGCGCCAGTCTGCAGTTGCCATACCTAATGCCCTCGGCTTCGGTGGTGCAGGAACTGGTGGCGGCCTCGGTGCTCTTCTCGGTCTTTACCGGCCTGGTTTCGGCGCTTTTGCCGGCCTTCCTGGCCAGCCGTCTGGAACCGTACGAGGCAATTCGTAAAGGGGAATGAGTGGTGTCCGTTTTCCTTTTCATCCTGGGTGACTAAATGACCAAACAGCTTGCAAAAATATCGTCCGTTTTTCTCCTGCTGACCATGATTGCGGTTCTTTTACTGCCCGGCTGCGGAAAAAAGCAGGAAGAAGAGAAGCCGGTCGTATCCGAGCAGGCGCTCAACGAATATTCCAGCGATAACGTCTTCATCCAGGTTTACCGGAAGGTCCAGGCTGAGCCGAACAATGTCGACGCCCTATACCATCTGGCCGATCTTTACGACCGCCAGGGTCAATACCAGAAGGCTGTCGATACCTTTAAAAAGGTGCTCGAACTGGATCCGGAGAGAAACTTTGCCTATTTCAAGCTGGGGACGGCATACAGTCGTCTCAATCAGCCTGAAAAAGCGGTTGAGGTGCTTAAGGAAGCGGCCCAACATCTGCCGCATAATCCGATTGTCCTGAATAATCTCGGGATTGCCTACGGCAAGTTGGACCGGCTGGACGACGAGATCGCCGCTTTCAAGAAAGCCTTGGAAATCCGGCCTCGCTACTCCGCTGCCCGCTTTAACCTGGCGCTGATTTATCTCAAGAAAGGCGACCGGCAGAGCGCCATGGAGCAGTATGTGGAGTTGAAAAAGTTTGACATAACGATGGCCGAAGAACTGATGAAAAGAATCGGGGCCGATAAATAAGTTTATTCCGAGGTGGCTGGGAAATGATCGAGGCGATAAATCTGGCAAAATCCTATCGGGTTGGAGGGCAGACCCTGTCTGCGGCCAATGGGGTGAACCTGGCGGTCGACAAAGGCGAAATGGTGGCGGTAATCGGTCACTCCGGCAGCGGTAAGACCACGCTGCTCAGCCTGCTGGGTGGTTTGACCCGTCCCGACTCCGGTCAGGTGAAAATCGGGAAAACGAACATTTGGTCCCTTTCCGATAACGATCTTTCCGAATTGCGTAATCGCGAACTCGGGTTCATCTACCAATTTTCCAGTTTGATTCCCACCCTTTCGGTGCAGGAGAACGTCTTTCTGCCCAGCGCTTTCGGGCTCGGCCTGGATAATCTGGTCGGTCGAACTCTGGGGCTTCTGGAACAAGTAGGTTTGGCCGACAAGGCCCATTTTTATCCGGCCCAGCTTTCCGGGGGCCAGCAAAGGCGGGTGGCCATCGCCCGCGCCTTCATAAATTCCCCATCGATCATCCTGGCCGACGAACCTACCGGTGATCTGGATGAGGAAACCGAAGGTGATATCATCAAATTCTTCAAGCAGGTCAACAGGGATTTTGGGACTACTTTCGTTATCGTGACTCACAACAAGACCATCGCCGCCCAATCACATCGCCAATTGGTTATGAAAAATGGAGTTCTGAGCGAAAGGGCGGACAACTGACAAACTGTTTGTTAAGCCGCCTGGTCAGCCAGAAGGCTTGTTAACCAGGCCTTAATTTGCCGGGCTGCAGGCTTGCCGGTAATCGGGTATTTCCTCTTTGAATGTGGCACGCAATTTCGCCAGCAAGCCGATTTCAATTTGCCTGATCCTCTCCTTGGAAACCTGGAACTGTTCGGCAATAACTTGCAGCGTCTGACCATCCGGATTGAGCAGTCGCTGATTCAGGATGGCCTTCTCCCGTTGGCTGAAGGTATCCTGGTTACGGTCCAGAATATCCCGCACCAGGCTCTTTATTTCCCGGAATGAGACGATTTCTTCCGCCGAGGGGCCGGTCTGTTGTAAGAATTCCTTGCGGGTGGTTTCCGAATCGGGACCAAGCGGGGCGTCGATGGAGATTTCGGAACCGTTCAGGCGCTGCTTCATCTCGATGATATCCTTTTCCCTGACCTGCAGATTGGCGGCCAAATTTTTCGGTTCAGCTTTGATCCCCAGCGCTTCCAGGCGGCGGCTTTCCTTTTTCAAATTGAAGAAGAGCTTGCGCTGGTTCTGGGTGGTGCCGATTTTCACCAGCCGTTTGTTATCCATCAGGTGTTTCATAATGTGAGCCCGGATCCAGAAAGAGGCGTAGTAAGAAAATTTGATACCGCGCTCCGGTTCAAATTTTTTTACCGCCTTGGCCAGGCCTACATTGCCTTCCTGGACCAGATCAAGAAAATCCGGCATCCAGTATTTCTTGAAATCCAAGGCGATTTTGACCACCAGCCGCAAGTTGGCGGTGATCAGCCGGTTCCTGGTCGCCGGGTCGTTATTTTCCTGGAATAACCTGGCCAGGCTGTTTGTTTCCTGCTCCGATAGGAGGGGGTAGCGGCCAACTTCCCGGAGATATGTGCGAAGCCCGTCTTCATTGGCAGACTGTTTGTCGTGATTGATCGGCTGGGTAGCGGTGGATGTCACTCTGGGTAAGACTGAAGTTTTCATTGTCGCGTAACTCCTGAATCTATCGGCACTTTGTCCTTGCGGCCGGGCCGCCGGTTTGAGCCGATCGGATATGTTACTTCCGGGTCGGAAGTAACTTTTATTCTTGTTGATACTCAGCAACTCAGACCCGATAGGTCGGGTGGGGAGTTACCGATTACAAGAATTCGGCAGAGGCCGGCCGGTTGTCGTCCGGCCTCTGCCGCTTATAAGTATTCAATGATCATGCCAGAATGGGTTGAGGAGCTGTCGTCTGCCTGGAAACCATGTAAATACAGGAAGATGGCTGGTCAAAAAACTCCGGAGGTTGACTTTCCAGCAACCCTGGACGCTTAATACTTGGTTAAATTCTTAAACTTCTGAACAATATTCTGTACAGGAAGGCCGGCGCCACGGTTTAGCATTCAGAACCTTAATCAGCTGGTATTGATGCCGGCAGAAGATTGATCGTCGGATCGGCAACCAATATTCATGGAAATTCTTCCCAAGCGACGTCATTCATGAGATGATGTGCGCCAGAGCGGCAGTAATTCAAGTCGGGATGCGAGGCGACTAATATCCGGCTTCATTCATAACCCATCAAGCAAAGGTGAAAAGTTGGCGAAACCCAATTATTCCTACGAAAAGCGACAAAGGGACCTGGCCAAAAAAAAGAAAAAGGAAGAAAAAAAGGCACGCAAACTGGTCAAGAATTCTTCGGAATCCGGTGAGCAGGAAAATCAGGTGGAGGAGGGTGCCGGCAGTTGATGCCTTCCGGCGGCTGTTCTGTCGATTCAGTTAACTTTGCTATCGGCTTTTTTTAGACGAATGGTTTTTGTAATTCCCATCGCTTGGTTGGCCGGGAAGCGGGATGAACCGGAAGGTCGGGATGCGGACACTGGCAAGGTAATTAAATGATTTTGCTCGGCATCCATCCCCTGCTGCAAGCGCTGGCCCTTTCCCTGGCCGTATACGCCGCTGGTCTGGGTTGGCGTCGTGCCGCCTCCTTGCATTTCGGCCGCGTGGACAAATTTGAAAAGGACCGCCACGTGCTGGTTGGTTCCCTGGCCTTGATGATGATGCTGGGCGGCATCGCCGGGGGGTTGATCATGGTTTCACGCTACCTGCATCGGCCAGTGTTAAAAGGGCTGCATGGTCAGGTGGCTATGATTGCCTTGCCGTTTCTGCTTTTCGGACTTTTCACCGGTTTCTATCTTTATCTTAATCCGGCCAGACGTAAGGTCCTGCCTGCGATTCATGGGGGCAATAACCTGGTGATCCTCTTCTTCGTGCTTCTGCAACTCTATACCGGGATCAAATTCTATTTGGCGTTGGTGGCCGGATGAACGAACAAGATAAGTGGTTTTCCTTGGCTGAATGGTGCCGTAGAACCAGCCATAGCGGTGCTTATCCGGTTTATCCGTCGTGCCGGGTTGAGTAAGCGGATGGTAAGATGCGATTGGGTTACAACCGATCCACTCTATCTGGCCTATCACGACCAGGAGTGGGGGGTGCCGGTCCATGACGATCACCGCCTCTTTGAGATGTTGATTCTCGAGGGATCACAGGCGGGGCTGAGCTGGCTCACCATCCTGAAGCGTCGCGGGAACTACCGGATCGCCTATGACGATTTCGAACCGGAAGTGATGGCGGTCTGGAGCGATGACCGACTGGCGGAACTGGCCCTGGACTCGGGGATCATCCGCAACCGCTTGAAAATTGCAGCGGCCCGGACCAATGCCCGGTCCTTTTTGCGCCTGGTCGAGGAATTCGGCAGTTTCGACCGTTTTATCTGGTCCTTTGTCGAAGGCCGACCGATTCGCAATTGTTGGCGGGAGATGCTTGAGGTGCCAGCCTCGTCAAAGGAATCCGACCGGATGAGCCGGGAACTCAAGCGCTTAGGCTTTAAGTTTGTCGGTTCGACCATCTGCTATGCCTTCATGCAAGCGGTGGGGCTGGTCAACGATCATCTGATCGATTGCTTTCGCTACGAAGCCATTAATAAGCTCAGCTGATTACCCTCTCCGCGTCGATATTTTGACAACGTTATAGTTTCCCTGCCATGAAAGAGGTATCCATGGATCTTCTTGTGAGAAAAAACAACAGCCTCATTCAGCCGGGCCATCGGAACCCATCCCACCGTAGAGAACTACCTTTGGCGCAGCCGGGCATACCGGACACTAAGGAAATCCAACCTCGCCCTGGCCGATTTGGAAATGGTGCTGGAACTGAAGCCTGAGCTGGCCGAGGCCTATTTTCTCAGGGGGTTGATTCGGCGAGAGAGTGGGGAAAAACAGGAGGGGTTGACCGATATCCGTAAGGCCTCCAGTCTGGGAAACGGCAAGGCCAAACTTTGGTTGAAGGCCAAAAGCAAGCGGTAAAGGGAAACTAAGGCAACTGTTCTCTGCAGCCTATTTGATTTTGCCGACCCGGTTGAGCATGGAGGCGGTGGCTAACTGGCCGATCAGCTCGGCATCGTCCTGGCGCAAATCGGAGAATTCCAACCCCGCATCGCAGAATTTTTCCTTGACTTTGACCCAGCGGGTAGTGGCCCTGGCCATGACGGTGCGCTTGTTCAAGATGAAACCGACTTTGACCAGTTCGTCCTTGTTCAGGGCCTTGGGAATTCTGATTCGTACCCCGCTTTCGCTGAGGTCGAGGATCAGGCCGTCGAACACACCCTTGGCGACGGTGCCGACCCGGACCGGCAGTCGTGAAAGATTCCCGGGCAGGATGGACTTTAGTGAAGCTACCTCGGTTCGTTCATGTCTTCGACCCTGCTTGGTCTTGAGACGGTCTTCATAATCGGAGTCCATCTCCAGCTTCAAGGTGGGGATTTCATTCCAAGTTTTATCGTGTTCGGACATGCGGAGTCTCCTCACGGTAACACCAACTGCGGACGTGCATAACAGTTTATATTGGTATAACCAGCGGATATGGACTTTTCAACTATTATTGACGATTATTTCAGTAATTTCAATGCAATAACTAATAATATCAGTCTTTCCGTGCCGTGGAGTAGAATGACGTGATCCAGTGGTGATGTCGGTGCATCGGCAATGTCGGTTGAATAATCAACTTCTGTAAATTCAACAGGCACGGCCATTGTACTTGAAGAGGAGCCGCAGGATTTTTCTAACTTTGTCCGAAAATATTTTCTCACTGTAGATGCTGCCGACCACCTTCTTATTGATCTCTGCCAGGGTTGGGTAGGGATGGATAGCACCGGCCAGGCGGGAAAGTTTCACCCCGCCGTTTAACGCAGCTACCCATTCGCCCAGCAAATCACCGGCGTGTTGACCGAGGATCTGCACCCCTAGCGGACGATCATGGCGGTCGAGCAGCAACTTGATCCGACCGGACTTCTCGCCTTCGGCCAACGCCCGGTCATTGGTCTGGAACTCCTCGGTCCGGACCCGGAATTCCAGACCGGCCCGTCTGGCCGACTTTTCGTTGTGGCCGATACTGGCCAGTTCCGGTGCCGTGTAGGTGCACCAGGGCATCCAGGTGTAGTCCGTTTTTCTGGGCAGGTGAAAAACCGCGTTGCTGACTACGATGCCGCCCTCGTATCCGGCGGCGTGGGTGAACTGGTAGCCGCCGATCACGTCTCCGGCGGCGAAGATGTGTTTTTGACCGGTACGCAGGCGCTGGTCGACTTTGATCCCTTTCCGGTCACAAATGATCCCGATATTTTCCAGATTCAAACCTTCAATATTCACCGACCTTCCCAGAGCCACCAGCAAGTCGGTGCCGGTAATGACCATGATGTCGCCGTCGGCGGTTTCGATGGTAACCTCTCGCCGCTCACCTTGGCTGGCGACCCTCTTCAGGTTGCAATCCAGATGGAATTCCACCCCCTCTCCGGTCAGAACCCGCCGGACCGTTTCAGCCAGATCCCGGTCTTCCTTGCTGAGAATCTGGTCGCTGCGCTGGATTACCTTAACCCGACTGCCCAAACGTTGAAAAGCCTGGGCCATTTCGATGGCGATGGGCCCGCCGCCCAGGATGATCAACTCCTCGGGTAATTTCTCCAGTGAAAAGATTTCCCGATTGGTCAGATATGGAGTCTGATCCAGCCCCTCAACTGGAGGTATGGCCGGAGAAGAACCGGTGGCGATCACCCAGATTTTGGCGGTGATTGCCTGGCCGTCCAGATCGATAGTATGTTCATCGGTGAAACTGGGTAACCCGAAGAGCACTTTGACTCCCAGGTCGCAAAAGCGTTTAACCGAGTCGTGTCGCTGGATGGTATCGATCACCTCTTTGATGCGATTGGAGACGTCGGTGAAGTTTACCGGCGCCACCATCGGTTGCGGCAGACCATAGCGGTGGGCGTTTTTCATCTGATGATGGATCCGGGCGGTCTTGATCAGGGTCTTGCTGGGTACGCAGCCGTAATGGAGACAATCGCCGCCCAGGTTCGAATCCCTCTCCACCAGCAGGGTTTTGGCGCCCAGCTGGGCGGCGCCGCTGGCCACGGTTAAGCCGGCGGCGCCACCGCCCAGAATGCCCAGATCGTAGTCGAACTTCTTCATTTACTTTGCTCCTCCAACGAGGTCGGTCGGAACTTACGGCGGTAGAGTGTCAGGAGTTTTTTGGCGGCCAGGGGGAAAAGACCCAGCAGGCTGAAGGAGATGAGCAGGCCAGGTGAAAGGATGTCGGCAGGGGAATCGATCTGTCCCAATTCCCGGCCGGCGTTAACATAAACCATGGTGGCCGGCAGCATTCCCAGTTGGGATACCAGGTAGTAGGTGGAAAGCCGGATCCGGGTAAGGCCCATGGCCAGATTAATGATAAAAAAGGGAAAGACCGGGATCAGCCGCAGGGTGAAGAGATAGAAAGCGCCCTCCGCCTCAATGCCCCGGTTGATCTTATCCAGCTTGTCGGCGAAGCGGCTCTGGACCCAGTCACGCAGCAGGAAACGGGCGACGGCACAAGCCAGGGTAGCCCCAATGGTGCTGGCAAAGGAAACTGCGATGCTACCGGTCCAGAAACCGAACAGCGCGCCGCCGGCCAGGGTCATAACGGCCGCACCGGGTAAGGACAAGGCGGTTACCACGATGTAGAGCAGGACGTACCCGGCCAGAACCAGGAAACGGTTCGAGGCATATAGGAGCTGGAAATGTTCCCGGGATTCTTTCAGGTAGGATAGGGTTAGGTAATGCCCCAGGTCCAGGGCTCGAAAAGTGAAGGCGGCCAGTAAAAATGCCACCAACAGTCCCAGCCGGATAAGATTCTTGCGTTGCATCGAGTACTCTCGCGGGGATGGAATGGTGTTCCGGCCAGATAGCTATGTAGAACCGGAATTTACCTAAGCTTAAACAAATGTATCGGCCCTGTCCACTCCTGACCTGTTCACCTTCTGGGTTCCTGAACCATGGCGGCTGGAAAAGTCGGTTGGCCGACAGGGGAAGTTATGTTATCAAATGGGAACAAAAGTACCCTGGATGAACCCCTGCATGTCGCTGAAGAAAGAGATCGCCCTGATTCTGCTCGTGGTAATCGGCCTGTTCACGGCCCTTGATTACACGGTCCAGCGCTTCGTGATTTATCCCAGCTATCGGAAACTGGACCGGAGCCGTGCCCGGGAAGATCTCCAGCGCGGTCTCGCCGTCCTGCAACGTGAAATTCTGCATCTGGATAAGCAGGTGCAGAACTGGTCGGCCAGGGACGACCTCCTGCGTTTCATGCGGGAACGTAACACCGGTTTCATTGAAACAAACCTGAGTCCCAAGACCTTCCTTGACAACCATCTCAACGCCATCTTTCTGCTGGATCAGAATGGCCGGGCCGTCTGGGGCCGGTCCCGCAAACTGGACGATTTAACGCAATTGCCCCTGGCTGAATTACCCGGCGATGCTCTCCCGCCTGGAAGTCCCTTGCGCAAACAGCGGACGGCGGAGGATTCAGTTAGCGGGATTCTGCTGACCGGAGCGGGACCGATGCTGATCGCCACCCGCCCGATCATTGATTCCGGCAAAACCGGGGAGCCGCTTGGAACCCTGTTGATGGGACGCCTGATGGATCAGGAAGAGCTGGCAGCCATCGCGACTCAGACTGGTGTCTGGTTGACGGTCTGGTCCTGTAGGGCTGATGCCGGGAAGGAAAACCTCCTTACCCCGGTTTCCGACAGTTCCGATTGTGACTGGCAGGGGCCGGATATTCCCGGCGCTGAAGACTTGCGGGCCATCTCCACCATCGACGCGGAAAAACCGGTGGTCCTGCGGGAGGAGAAAGGTGGAAAATTATGCGCCTACTCACTCTTTCCCAAGGTGGTTGGCGCCGGCTTCATGGTCCTGAAGAGTCATAGCGAGATGCCGATTTCGGCGATGGGCAGCGATGTCCTGCACGGCGCCATGTTATCGCTGCTCTGTGTGGGCTTGTTGATCCTGCTCGTACTACTGGAGGCCTTGAATCTTTCAGTATTGAAGCCGCTTGGCCTGTTGACTAAGCAGGTGGTGGCCTTACGCCGGAACGAGGGAAACGGCAGTCATATTACCGGAGTAATCAACTCGCAAAATGAGATCGGCGTGTTGGCCCGCGAATTCGATACGATGGTGGCTCAGTTGCTTCAGGCCCGCCGGCAACTGGCCGAACGTTCTTATCACTCCGGAATGACCGAGATGGCTTCCGGGGTGATCCATAACCTGCGTAATGCCCTGACCCCGGTCACCGCCAACCTAGATCTGCTCAAGGAAGAATTTCATGATCTGCCTCTGGCCCAGATGAAAATGGCCGGGGGCGAATTGGCTGATCCCGCTGTAAGCGGCGAGCGGCGAGAGATGCTGGTGCGATACCTGCGGGAATCGCTTGGTTATCTCTCCGAAATGATCTCCGATATCAGGGTCCGCCTAAAGAACCTGGATGCCGGAGTAGTTCAGGTTGAAAAGATCCTGGGCAACCAGGAAAAATTTATCGGCTTCAATCGGGGGGGCGAAGTAATCGAACTGGCTCAACTGATTCGTGAAGCATCCGTTCTGGTAAATCTGAACTTTCACAAGGGGCTGGATTTGCGGATTGATCCCACTCTGGAGGAGGTCGGCGTGGTGGTGGGCCAACGAAACGCCCTGCTGCACGTCTTCGCCAATCTGATCAATAATGCCAGCGAGGCCATTTCCCGAGCCGAGCGGCGGCAAGGGTTAATCGAAATCGTGGCGGTATCGGAAGCTGACGTTGAGCCGGAACTGGTACATATCATGATCAGGGATAACGGTTGTGGAATCTTGCCCGACGATCTGTCGCATCTTTTTGAAAGAGGGTATACTACAAAAAATAACTCCGGTTCAGGGATCGGGCTACATTGGTGCGCCAATACTGTGGCCGCTATGCACGGCAGGCTCTGGGCCGAGAGCGGCGGCCCCGACCGGGGCGCCACTCTGCATCTGATGTTGCCGAAAAGTCTGCCGTAGGACAAGGGGAAGAGGTGAACATGAGCGGCGGTATTCCCGCAAAAAAACGGACCCCCAGGATACTGGTGGTGGACGACGAAGAAAATATTCATCAGGCGATCCGCCAGGTGTTGGCTCCGGAAAACCGGCACCATTCGGCTCGCCGGGAACTGGCCGACCTGGCCGCTACTCTGTTTGAAACCACCAGCCGACAGGATGAAACGGCTCTCTACGATCTAGTTTTCTGTCGCCAGGGAGACGATGCGCTGGTGGCTGTGGCACGGGCTTTGGAAATCGATGCTCCCTTTGCCATGGTTTTCCTCGACATGCGGATGCCGCCGGGTAAGGACGGTTTGTGGACGGCGGCTCGGATCAGAGAGCTGGATGACATGGTCAACATCCTGATCATGACCGCCTATTCCGATATCGATCCGGCCGAAATCTCGGCCACCGTCAAGCCGGCCGACAAACTGCTCTATCTTCAGAAACCCTTGCGCCCCGCAGAAATACGCCAGTTCGCCGCAGCCCTGTCCACCAAGTGGCGGACCGAGATAGAGTTGCGTACCGCCAATCTGCAATTGGCTGCCGCTCGCAACCGTCTGCAGCAGTTGTTGGACGAACGGACCGCAGCATTGAAGCATACCGAGCACCATCTGGACCGGGTTCAGACCGATCTGCAGCAGAAGGATGAACTGCTCGACCGGCAATCGACCGAACTCTATGAATCGAACGTGGCCATGAAGGTGTTGCTGAAGAACGTATCCGGCGGTGAATTCGGACCGCAGCCGCAGGAGAGGGAACTGGACCAGATGCTGGTCATGAACATCAAGGAACTCACCGGACCTTATCTGGACCGGCTGGCGGCCAGCGAACTGACCGCGACGCAACGAGATTATCTGGAAGTTCTTCGGTACAATCTGGAAAACATCGCTTCCCCGGCCATGTATCGCCTTTTTTCGGGTGAAACCGATTTGACCCCGGCCGAGCTCCAAGTCGCCAATCTGGTCAGGCAGGGCAGGTCGACCAAGGAAATCGCCGGTTTTTTATACCTGTCTCCGCGAACGGTGGAGTTTCACCGCGACAACATCAGAAAAAAACTTGGCATCGGCGATCGGCGCACCAGTCTGCGTTCGGTCCTCCAGACGTTATGAAGGGTGATGGAATCTCAGCCGGGCGTGGTTTAGATCGTTACCTGCTCTTCACTCCGATATTTGCCGATCGTTCCGGAGTTGAGCAAATTTGCTTCGCCGCGGTTCCGGGTAGGGGGAGGGGAGTTCCATTTGGAGATTTCTGCTCTAGTCCGGCGTGCAGTTCCAGCCGGCGCCCCTGTTTCTTGCCCGCCCTATATTGATCGGTATCGATCCGGACTGCCCGACGTCGGCTCCTACGCAAACGGGGATAGCGCAGGGCCAGGAAATGCTCCCGGTCCGGGTCCGGCCCCGGAACCGGCCAATGTGCAATCTCCTCGGTTCGGTTGGCTCCGTTCGGAGCCGTTTGCTGCCGGTTTCCGTCGGCCAATTTCTCCTGAAAACCCTTCAGGACTCCCAGATAAAAGGAATTCCTCCCGGTTACTCCAGAGGTTTTAAACTCCCGTCGATGTTGTCGCCAGAGGGTGGCCAGACGGCCGATCAGAAAAACGAAGACATATTCGGCCACCTTGACCTGACCTGGTCTTCCGATGAGATCGAAACATTTAAACTCCCGGCAGGCAGATGAATCGAAAGTAGTTGCCAGGATTACTTCCACTTGGAAAAAATCAATGAGAATGGTGGCCAGCAGGCGGTGATGGCCAGCCAGTCGCTGCAGTTTTAGATTGATGACTCTGGAGCAATATAATGTCGAGCCGGTCCCGCCTGGTAAACGGTGGCGGGCCAGTAATTCCCGGGCCTTGCGCATGGCCAGTAAGGCCTCGTTCTCGTTGGCTGACTCGGACAAGGCCAGGAGTTTGCGCACTTTTTCCAGTAGAGCCCGAGTGTGATCGTGGGCCAGGGGATCGGGCAGGGGGCTGGTCAGGGGCAGGGCTCCAGCGGCGCAACGGTACTCCTCCGGTACCCCCAGTCGTTCGCAGGCCCGATGGAAAGCTACGCCATGGGCCTTTTCGTCACCCTTTTCGGAAGAGACCAGCTGGTGAGCCATTTCGTGCCGGAAGACATTCAAAACTACTTCCCAGGGATGGCGGCGAATTAATTGTTCGGCCAGGCAGATGGACCGAAAGGCTGGTTGCCATTGCCCCCAATAACCGGTGGCCGAACTGATTTCGATCAGGGGAGAGGGTAGATCCACCTTGTGTTGCCAGCAGATCCGGCGATGTTCTCGGACCAGTTGCATCGCCCAGATTTTCAAGAAATCGCCACTTATGTTTGACATGGGGCTAATATAATACCGGCGGACCCAGACGGCGACATGATTGTGAATCGATCCCGTTCAGAAGATTCCAGCTATAATGCAAATGCTGAAAAATACTTTTGATTCTCGAAGGTTACGTTAGATAAGCCCGTGTTGCCCCGTATTCTCCAAGTATTTTTCCGGCGTTGCCAGATAGGTCGAAAAAAAACATATAAAAAATTCTCAGGTAGATTGGGGTTAACTAACGTTTGTGCTTGATTTTACGGCCTGGCCTGGCCCCCTGTTTCACCTTATTATTAAATTAACTAAGCTGAAATATTTCTCGGATGAAAAAAAACAAGATGGTTCCGTTCGAGAAAATGCTTTCCGGCAATCCTCTCTATGATCAGGAACTAAAACTGGCGCCCTGGGAAATCGAGGCTGAGAACTTTGCCCGGATCGACGCACCCGAACTGATCGAAAAGACTCTGCAGGTAATCAAGGACGATTACGTGCTACTGGTGCTGGCCTCGATGGAAGGGGGCAGATACGGTAACACCATTCTGGTCAAATTCGATCGGGATATCCTATCCATCGACCGCCCCTCCGATTTCGACGAGAAGTCCGTCGAATGGTTTCGTATTTACTTTCAGGATATCCTCGGCGTTTGGAGTTTCTTCGAGGTCAAGACGATATCCGAATGTCTTTCTTCCCTATGCACCACCTATCCGGAAAGTCTTTATCGCCTGCAACGCCGCCAATATCACCGGGTGGAGGTACCACGGGGGACCAGGACGGTTTTCTGGGAGAACAACAATCTGTGTGATGGCGGGTATGTCAAGGATCTGAGCGCCACCGGCATGTTGATCTGCACCGGTCACTCCGAAGTCAAGTTCGAGAACGAGTCGGTTCTAAATGAAATTGCCATCGCCTTGCCGTATCTTCCTTCGGACTGCTGCAAGGAAACCGAGGAAAGAGCTGTGCTGCCGGTCATTCATAAGGGCCGAATCGTCAGATCTTTCAAAGACAGCGCTAACCTGATCTGTCACGGGGTTTCCTTTGAATATGATGAGGAGTCGGAACGGGAATTGGCACGTTTCGTCGAGGCACTTATGGAGCACGGGCAGAAGGTCGATCGAAAGATGTCATGAAACTGCATCGGAACCAGGAAATAAACCATTCCGGACCATGCCCCTGGGTGAGCTCCGAATCGTCGTTTGCCACTTTACGGGACGGGAAACGGATCAAGACGATTCAGGGCGAAGTCAGGGGGCAGCACTTCTTTTTTACGCCGGTAGCCGCGATGGCAGGATTTTTGCGCCGAATTTACTGATCGCTTTGAAAACAAGGGTTTTGCAGGTTGACAAACCCCTGGACTGGGACGAAAAGCTAACCGATTTTCGACTCTTTTTCCGGAGAAATAACGATCTCTGGTTTGGTTTCCGGGTCCAGGATTTTGACATTCATCCCTTTACCCTCTCTTTTCCCCCTGCCGATGAAATTTGCTTTCTCCAGAGACGGCAATCTCCAGGAATTACCGTACCGTGCGGCACCAGGGCTATGCTCCGGAAAATAGGCAAGTTCATAAGTGCTTTATTTGTCCGGGATACCAGTAACGACGGCATGTTGATCTGCTCCGGCTCCAAGGCTTTCGGGATTGATTTCGGCGCAAATTTACAGGGCATATAATTTCCATTCCCGAGCATGGTTTGAACCCGAGCCAGACTCTGCCACCCATCGATAACGGCCAGGTCGTGCGGTGTTTTTTCGATGGGAAAACAAGGCTTATTGCCATGAAGTGGACTTTCGTTATGAGAGCCCATATGTCCGGGAGGCCCTGCAAAGCCTGGTCCGGGGCGCCGATTGACCACATTTTCCCGCTGCCAGATCGCTCCACCCCACCATCCGTTTTCGCCTTCACCCCAGAATAAATCTCTTGAGCCCAGTGGCCAACGGCTTTAGTGTTTCAACACGGAGAAGAATATAAACCCACTTCATCAGGAGAGGGTTTCGTTCGGGAATTGAATCTCCTCAAGGGTACTATAAACGCCTCTGACTTGAAGCTATCGACTTCAACCGATAGCTTATTGACTTACTGAACCTCTATGAAACACGGGACGATAATGTTCGACTACACATTGACCGAGGCCGAGGCCAGGGTGCTTGGCTCCTTATTGGAAAAGGAAATGAGCACTCCGGAATACTATCCGCTTACTCTCAAGGCCCTGACTGCCGCCTGCAATCAGAAATCGAATCGAGAGCCGGTGGTGAACTATGACGAGACTACGGTGGTTCGGACTCTGGATGCCCTCAAAGAAAAAAGATTGGTGCGACAGAGCGATGCCAGCCGGGTACCCCGATACGAAGAGATATTCATCCGCAACGGCAATCTGGTCGACCGGGAGGCCGCCCTCGTCTGTCTGCTGCTATTGCGGGGCGGTCAGACCTTGGGCGAGCTTCGGGGGCGCAGCGAGAGGCTTTATTCATTTTCCTCCATGGAGGAAGTGGAGGAGGTTTTGCAAAACCTGATTGATTTGGAGGTGGTCAAGAAAATGGAAAGGTTGCCGGGGCAGAAAGAGAGCCGCTTTGTCCACCTCCTTTGTGGTGAAGTGTCGGAGTTACCGGCTGGAAAATCTGGAGCCAGGGCGGAAGAAGCCACTCGGTTGGTCAGGGCGGAGAACGAGCGGTTGGCGGCTCTGGAAGATGAGGTCCGCGCTCTGCGGGACGAGCTGGAGGAAACACGGCAGGCTCTGCGGGATTTTCAGGCCCAGTTCGAGTGATTTCAAATTGCCGTATTGACTCTGGCGTCAACCGTCCGACTGTAAACCTTCCTAACAAGACAACGGCGGGCAAGGCCTATTGTCGGGCTACCAGCCGTTATCTTGCCGTCAGGCGGCCGGTTTTACTCTACAGTGAAATCCGTGGCGGCCAGGATGTTAGAGTTGCTGTCCTGGACCTCAACCCGCCAGGATCCGGCGCGACCGGACAGTTTCTTGCTGGAGTACGTACGCCAGCGATTACCTTGTCGGATCGGCAGGATCACTCGGGCAACTTCTTGGCCATCGTACAGCCAGACAAAGCTAACTTCGACATCGCGGCTGATGCTGGTTGCTTCCAGAAAGGCATAAGCCATTTCGGTGCCGGCCGGGAAGGTGCTGACGTTATCGACAGGCTCTCGGTTCTCGATGCCGCTGCAAATGACCAGCCGGTTGATGGTCAGGCTGGCGGTGTTATCCGCAGCCCGGCAGGGGGAGGCAGGCCAGAGCAAGGTGGTCAACATGGCGGTCAGCAACAGGACAAGGGATAATGAGGTGGGATTTCTGGTCATGTGGTGGTCTCCTCACAGCTTGGAATTTTTTGGTAAGGGAAGCTTGCGGACGCCATTAGATAACAATCTTTTCCAGTATTTTGAAAGGGGCTTGAGCAAATTAAATTCAAAATTCATAATGGAAAAACTTTGATAGCCCTGGTCGGACCTACCAGTTGCCCGAATCCCTGGTTTCCCGGATCCGCTGGAGTTGATCCTCAAGGTCGGCCAGCTCCTGGCGCCAGTACTGGTCGCTACCCCAGTCACGGGTAGGTGGACCGTTGAGATCGTCGGCCTGGCGGGCGCACCAGGCCTGGAAGTGGATGAAGCGCATGGCCCGCAGGGGTTCGATTAACCCCAACTCGCGCCGGTCGAAAGCCCTGAAGGTCTCATAGCCCTCCAGAAAGAGGTCGATTTCATAGAGAGATCGTTCCGGCAGATCCGGAAGCAGCAACCAGAAATCCTGTACCGCCGGTCCTCGGGCGCAGTCGTCGAAATCGATCAGGTAGAACGATTCCCCCGGCCGGTATATGATGTTGGAGGCGTGGCAGTCACCATGGATGCGGAGCAGTCTCCGCCCTTCGAAAAGCGGGGTGATTTCCGCCAGCAACTCCTCGGCGGTTCGGAAAAAGTCTGGCGCCAGTTCCGGCGGCAGGAACTTGCCCCGTTGCAGAAAATCCAGATGTTCCCTGGTCGAGTGGGTCGGGTGGATGGTCGGCCGTTCCCGGTAATCGCGCAAGGTCCCGATGGCGTGGACTCGACCCAGCAAACGCCCCAGGGAGAGCCATTGTTCCTCGCTGAACTCATTGCTGAAGCGCCCGCCTTTCTTGGGGAAAAGGGCGAAGCTCACCTGATCGAAAGAGCCGAGGGTGTCTCCGTCCTTCAACCGGCAGGGTGCGATGACCGGCACCTCTTCCGCAGCCAGTTCCAGGAGAAAGTCGTGTTCATCTTGCAAGCCCTGGCGCGACCAACGGCCGGGCCGATAGAACTTGGCGATAAAGCCCAGTCCAGCCCGGCTTTGCAGCTCATAAACCCGGTTGATATAGCTGTTCATGGGCCGGCAGATGTTGGTGAACGGCTCACCCAACTCCCGCTCGGCCAGGGTGATGACCTGGTCTGGATTGAGCCGGTGAAAAGGGGAGAGTTCGGTGCCGTTCTTTTTCATACTCATCTCTTTTTGCCTTGTGGCTGACCGGTTAATCGCTCCCGGTCATTACGTCGGTTCTCGATTTTTGTGGCAGAATATCGTATTGACGGTAAAATTGCTTGAGATATCCGGAGCATTCCCTAATGGAAAACCCGGGCGGAAAACTGCAATGACGAGTCGCGGAAAAAAAATAAATAACCTGGTCATCGTCTCCGGTCTGGCCCTCAATCTGGTGATGCTCTGGGGGGTTTTGCAACTCTGGCCGCGAGGTTCTAAAGCCTTGCCATTGCCGGACCGGACGCATCCGGCATCACTCCAAGAGGCTCAACCAGCTGTTCCTCTTGCGGCGGCTCAAGCGAAAAAGCCAGTATTCAGGTCTACTTTGCAGCCGTTACTGCCTCCGGCGCGATCGGTTGCCGAGGACACAGACTCGAGCCCGGAACCACGGATGATCGACGGGCCTCGTAAGATCATCCGGTCGGCCGGTCCCGGGCAGGAGCTGGTCGCCATCGACGGTGAGTATTTTACAGTGACGCCGCCCTGGCTGGGACACAGTCTGCACCAGGTAATCGATCCCCGTCATCCCGGTCTGGTCATGCTGCCCCGGGAGATGACCTTCGAGGAAAGAAAAATTTACGTTACCGCCGATACCCGCCAGGCCTTTCTGAAGATGGCCGATGCGGCCGACCGGGACGGGGTGCACCTCAAAGTCGATTCAGGTTACCGCAGCGCCGGCTATCAGCGCGCCATTTACCGCAAGCGGTTGGCTGAGGGAATCGAATTTGCCGAGATCTCCAAATCGGTGGCGCCGCCCGGCTACTCCGAGCACATGCTGGGTTGCACCCTCGATCTGGTTCCCAGCAACTGGTCCTTCAAGGACACCCCTGCCGACCGGTGGCTGCGCGCCAACGCCGGTCGATTTTCCTTCGTGCAAAGCTACCCGGCCAACAACCCCAAGGGCTTTTCCTGGGAACCCTGGCACTGGAAGTATGTAGGTAATGTCGCCGATGCTTCACGACAGGTCTCCTTGCTGAATAAGCAAAACAGCTGACTGATCGCCCACAAATCTTATTGAACAGGGTTCGGACGGCCTATACCCGCTAATTCAACTCGTAATTGTACCGGGTGACTCACCGAATATTCTTCGTTTCGGGTTTGGTCGCAGATCTTTAGGAAATACTGGTGAATATGATCAGTTACCAGCTTCACTGCCTCTTCCCGGATATCTTTCGTGTACCTCCCGTTGGGAATTCTTTCCATTCTAACACCTCCATCTTCCGTTTAAATAACCGGCGCTTGGTGTCCACTATTTTCATCCGACCTAAGGGAATCAGGGTTCCCCGATTATAGATTTCTTCTTAGGGTTTACCGAAAACACTTGGTTTGTATGCTAAACTGAGAATGAAGGTAAATTAACGGAGATTGAAGCTCCCCGCCGCAGATAAGCGCAGACTTCGAGTTGAGGGGTATGCACTCACTGTTCATGTTCAAGCAAGGAGGTGAATATGGCGGATTATCTGGTGAAGTGTCCGGCCTGTGGAAAAAGCAACCGGATTCCGGCCGCGAAGGAAGGGCTGGTGGGGCGGTGTGGTAATTGCCGAGCGCAGTTGCCGCCCCTCTATTATCAGCCGCACGCGCTAACCGAAAGGAAATTCGACGACTTTATCCATTCCTACAACGGTCCGGTTCTGGCCGAGTTCTGGGCGCCGTGGTGACCACACTGCGTAAACTTCGCACCGGTGGTGCGAGAAGTGGCTAGGAGGATGGCCGGCTGTCTGGCGGTGGTGCAGATCAATACCCAGGAAAACCCTAATATCGGCAGTCGTTTCGGGGTCAGTGGAATTCCTTCCCTGTTTCTTCTGCAACAGGGAAGGGTGGTGGATCAGACCTCCGGGGCCCAGTCCTACGAGGCCTTACTCTCCTGGGTCAGGCGACATGTGACATGCCGATGAATTATGCCCGGCCTCGGAACTTTTGGCGATTTTTTTTGACATTCCCGGAGTGCCGGTAATAGCCTTAACTTAATCGCCGATCGATTGGAGGTAATTTCCCCTGGATGAAGATCTGGAATTTTAGAGGCAAGTTGAGGTGAACATGATGATTGAAAACGAGCGTAAATTTAAGAGGGGGCATAAGGTTCTCTGTCGGAATCTGCTGCTCACCCTCGCGGTTGTCGGCCTGACGACGGCCTGTGTGCCGGCTCGGTACGCCGAGGTTCCCGTGGAGGCGGAACAACCGCCGCCACCACCCAGCCGGGTTTACTTTTATCCCACTCAAGGTCAGACCACCGAACAGCAGGATCGCGACAGCTATGAATGCTATCTCTGGGCTAAACAGCAGACCGGTTATGATCCCAGCGCTCCCAATCTGGCGCCACATGCTCGGGTAGCCGTGATACCCGAACCGCCGCCCGGCGCCGGTACTGCGGTCGGTGCCGTGACCGGGGCGATTCTGGGCGCCGCCGTCTCCTCGCATGGTAACCGGCCGGAAGGCGCCCTGGTGGGCGCCCTGGCCGGCGGCGTGCTCGGTACTGCCGCCGATGCGGCACGCCAGGAAGAGGCTGCCAGGCTACAGGAAAATTACGATCGTCGGAGTGGACAACGTCAAGCAGTTATCGAGCGCCAGGCCATCGAGTATCGCCGCGCCCTGACTGCCTGTCTGGAAGGGCGTGGCTATACCGTGCGCTAAAGAGCCGACCGCTATTGAAAAATGAATCTGGAGAGGAAGTGTCCATGAATATCAGACGCGTATTTTGTTTCGGATTGGCCCTGGCGGTGATGCTGACGGGGTTGGTAACGCCGGTCTGGGCTGACCGGGGATGGAAACGGGACGATGATCGGGGAGGTGGCCATGAACGCTTCCGGGAGCGCGAACGACAGCATGTCAGGGATCGGGACTGGGTAATGGACCGGCGCTACAATCACAACCATTATTATCCCCGTCATGGCTATGTGGTCAGAGAATTGCCGAGAAATTACCGGATCTTCCGGTATCGGAACAGCCGCTATTACTTCGACGACGGTATCTGGTATCGGCCCGGTCCGGGCGGCTTTGTGGTGGTAACCCCGCCTTTCGGTCTGGAGGTTTCCCTTCTGCCCCCCTTCTACACCACGATCTGGGTCGGCGGTATCCCCTATTATTACGCCGACGGGGTTTACTACCGCTGGCTGCCGGAGCAAAGGACTTATGTGGTGAGCGAACCGCCGCCGGAGCAACAGGTGGTGCCGGAGTCGGAGATTCCGCGGGAGCTTTTTATCTACCCCAAGCAGGGGCAGAGTCAGGAACAGCAGGATAACGATCGTTATGAATGCCACCGCTGGTCGGTAGGGCAGACCGGTTTTGATCCGACCCAGCCGGGCGGCAACGTCTCGGCAGCGGAAAACGCCGGCAAGCATGTCGAATACCAGAGGGCCATGAAGGCCTGCCTGGAGGCGCGCGGATATAGCGTGCAGTAGTCTGGTACTAGTAACTTCGGATTCTGCGGGCCGCTCACTCTTGAGCGGCCCATTTCTTTAGATAAGTCGCCAGTCGGCTGGGGTGGTACAGGGGATTGAGGCTCTAACCGGCCTCAACTCCTGAAAAAGGAGGAATAGTTAATGTCGTTTTATTCTGAAATGTTGCATAGCACCAGTTTGGAAGAGATGGTGAAGATCGGGTTCCGTCTCGTCATCATCCTGTTCATCGGCTGGTTGGCCATGAAGGTATTGGGCAAGTTGATCGGTCGGTTGGAAAAACGATTGATCCAGAAAGGGCTGGCCGAAGGAGAGCCTCCGTCAGAATCGGAAAAGCGGGTCGAAACCATCGTCCGTTTACTGAAGCAGGGCACTTTTCTGGCTTTGTGGATGACCGTGGCCCTGATGATCCTTAAAGAAATCGGCGTAGAAATCGGCCCGATCCTTGCCAGTGCCGGTATCTTCGGCTTGGCGGTAGGGTTCGGCGCCCAGAATTTAGTGCGGGATATCATCTCCGGTATCTTTATCATTCTGGAGAATCAGATCCGGGTCGGCGACGTGGCGGTGGTCAATGGTACCGGTGGGCTGGTGGAAAGAATAAACTTTCGCACCATCGTTTTGAGGGATCTGGGTGGAGTGGTCCATGTTTTTCCGAACGGTAGCGTTAATACTCTGAGTAATATGACTAAGGAATGGTCCGCCTATGTGTTTGATATCGGCGTTGCCTATAAGGAGAAGACCGATCGGGTTATCGAAGTCATGAATCAGGTAGGCCAGGGAATGCTGGATGATCCGACCTTCGGCAAACTCATGCTCGGTCTGCCGGAGATTTTCGGGGTCGACAAGTTCGACGATTCAGCCGTGATCATCAAGGGCCGCATCAAGACCAGACCGATTCGTCAGTGGGAAGTGGGCCGGGAATTTTTGCGCAGGATCAAACTGGCTTTCGACGAAAACAATATCGAAATCCCTTTTCCGCACCGAACCATTTATATGGGAGAAAAGAGTCGCCCCTTCGATTTGCGGTTAATGGAAAAGTTGCACGATTAGGCCTAGCTGTACCGGATGTATGGCGACAGGAGCGAGTAGAAAAGAAGGGGCGGAGACATGGGAAAGAATAAACCCGGATGTCTCCGCCCCGAGGCCTCTTCCTGAAGAAGATAGCCGAGTGTACAGATAATATAAGTTTATTTAACCGTGGCGGCCAGTTTGCTGCCGGCCTTGAAGCGGGCGACCTTGCGGGCGGCAATCTTGATGGCCTTGCCGGTCTGCGGGTTCCGGCCGCTCCGGGCGGCGCGCTTTGATACGGAGAAGGTGCCGAACCCGACCAAGGTGACCTTGTCGCCTTTCTTAAGGGCTTTGGTAATAGCCGCCATTGCCCCCTGTAAAGCCTTCCCCGCGGCCGCCTGGCTGATCTCCGCATTTTCAGCCATCACCTTAATCAAATCAGTCTTGTTCATATCTCCTCCGTTGGTTTTGTTTAGTACTTTGCTGATACCCGTAAAGCTAACCTGACAAAGAATAATCAAAATCTTTACCAGTACCGCTAAAAATAGCAACACGAAATTAAGCAGTAGGGCAAGTATTTGCAATTTTTTGCTTGAATAGAAGGAGTATTGGCCAAAATATGACCAGGTGTGGAGGGGTATTCTTGTTGCCGCCGCCCACCACCGGCTTTTTTGATCGTGCGTCGGGAATTGACCAATCGGCTATAGTTTGCTCAGGTAAAATGGATAGAGCGGGGCGATTTCTGATTCCAGGTCGCAATGGTAATGAGGCCAGCGTTGACAGGTCATGCTTAGCCATTGTACGCTGGAACTAGGAAGAATTATTGACTAATACGACAAGTTAATCGATCAGGAGGAATTTTATGCATATCAGTGATCCCAACCTGCACTTGAAACTTCAGGAGATGTGCGACTGCTATCTGGAAACCGATTTTCTGCTCCAGCTGGCCCGTTTCCGGACCCAGCCGGGCCCCGATCCGGACGACGAGGCCATGCGTTATCTGGCCCTGGCACTGATGCATACCATTACCGAGCAGGCCGGCAAGCTAAGCCTCACACAGAAGAATGGCGAGATTACGGTAAAGGTCAAAAAAGACGGAAGCAAGGAAGAGTTGCCGTCGCCGCCGGCCGCTTTGTTCTCCCGGATTATTCAAATTATCCAAAACATTCTCCATTTCGAGGGTGAAAAAGGCGAATCGGAACTCTCCCTGGGGTTGCGCAACGGATCAGTGGAAATGTTGGTTAAATTGAAGGAAAAAGGCGACGAAGCCGTCCTCAAGTTCGAAATAGTCGGGGCCTGAGCGCTCAAGGTCTAGACTTTAACCATCGGCCGCCCCCTGGGCGGCTTTTTTATTGAAGCTTCATTGGTTTCTGGAGTCGTCTTTCCGGGCGGCGATTTCGGCAGCGACCAGCAGTGGGTGGTTGGTCCTGGAATTTTTGCCGGACCTGATAATCCTGGTTTCGGTAAAACCAGCGGTGGCGAATTCTTTCAGGAAAGTCCCGCTTTCCTCGGCTCCGGCTATTCAGGAGAACCAGTCGTCCGCATGGCGGATTCTTTTTTTCGACAACGGTCCGGTCAGCACCAGTTCAGCGGCGTAAACCATACCTCCGGACCTGGTAACCCGGCCGATTTCCTTAAAAACTGCAGCCCGATCCGGGTTAAGATTGAAGATGCCGTTAATCAAAACAACGTCAACCGACTTGTCGGGCAAGGGCAGGCGCTCGGCCTCGCCGCAGATGAATTTCAGGTTGGTGAAGCCCTTCTCGATGGCCGACTGCCGGGCCACCTTCAGCATCTCATCGCTAAAGTCGAGGCCGATCACCTGGCCGCCGGGGCCGACCCGACTGGCGGCGATCAGGGCGTCAAGACCGGCGCCGCAGCCAATGTCCAGCACCGAGGCCCCGATCGGGAGCCGGGCAAAAACGGAAACATTGGCGACCCCGACAAATGAGGCGGTGGTGCGGGGCGGGAGAGTGGCCAGCAGGATCTGGGGATAGCCCAGGCTCAGAGCGAAGTCCTTACCGCAGGGGAAAGGGTGGCGAGCCCCCGGGTTGGTGGCGGCAAGGGAGTAGGATTCGCGGACTCCACGCCGCAGTTTTTCCGGGGCATTCCGCAGATCGGCAAGGGAAAAAACATTCTTCAGGGCGGAAAACAGGTGCATGTTGAATTCTCCAGATTGAGAAATCAATATCACCTATGCCACATTGTGGCGCAATAGGAAAATTCTATTGCGGTCGGTGGAGCATTGGTGGCAGCCGGCAAAGACCTTTTCGATGTGTCGTGATTTCAATTCAAAAATCCACTCAGGAAGAAGAAAACCACGGTGGTTGTGGCGCCGATCATGGTGCTGTCGTTACCGCTGACGAAGGCGGCTAAGTGGAGGTCGGCCCCATTATGGCGAAGAGAGGAAGGACGCTCTTCTTGGCATTGTTTTTCCGGGCTTCCGGCCGACCTCGGCCTCGGGCAAAATCCAAAGAGGCAACAGTCTGATGATGCGTAGAACCAGAACAAACCGAAGAATAACCTGGCCTGGTGCCAGGCTTTTTGGTAATCCACCCATTAATAACAGCGCTCAAAAGTAGAGCAGAAGCTGCCATGGCCAACTTCTGCGCCGAACCATTTGATGGTCAGATCAATGATTGCGGCGCTGAAAACCATTTCGGCCCCGGCCAGATAGCTGGCCGGTAGACCGCCGAAGGCTAGGATGACGGCGAAGGGCAGGGTGACGACAGCCTTGAGACAACCGCTCGTCTGCGGTTGGACTGATATGTGTTGGTCTTATTCATTCTTCCCGATAGAGCCCCGGCTCGCGTTGTTTGTCGGCGTGCCTGCCGGCCCACCGTTCCTTCATTCCTTCGATCAACTCCCACTGCACCGGTACCACGAAGATGGTCAGAAAGGTGGCGGTGCATAAGCCGGTGACGAAGGTCATGGCCATACTGCCCCAAACCAGGGAGTATTCCGGAAAGCCGATCGCCATGGGCAAAAGCCCGAGGGTGGTGGTCAAAGTGGTCAGCAATATGGGACGCAAGCGGATATGGGTGGCCTCGATGGCGGCACGCCTCCGGCTCATCCCCTTCCGGTAAAGCTTGTTGATGAATTCGATCAGCACCAGCGAGTCGTTGACCACCACCCCGGTCACCCCGACCACGGCGATGAAGCTGTTGACCGTGAAGGTGGTGCGGGATAGCATCGTGCCGAAGATGATGCCGATCAGCGAAAAGATCACCGCCGATAAGATAGCCAGTGGGTGCAGGTAGGATTGAAACTGGGTGGCCAGGATCAGATAGATCGCCAGCAGGGCGATCAGGAAGGCGTAGGTCAGCGAGGTGAAGGAATTGCGGGTCGATTCGAACTCGCCGGAGAAGTTGATGGTTGCTCCGGGGTAGTCCTCCCGAATCTCCTGATAATGGCGGTTTACTCGCTCGACTACCGCCGTGGACGAGAGATTCGATCCGGTCCGGAGGTTGGCGGTCAGGGTCACGGCCCGCTGGCCTTGGAAGCGGTTCAAATAGCCTGGTTCAAGATAGTTCTCCACCCGGCAGATGTCGCCGAGACGCACTGGGCCGCTGGCATGTTCAAGCAGGACCAGGCCCAGGGTATCCTCCATTTTTTCCAGGTGGTCAGGGCTGATCATCAGCTTGATATCGACATCCTCGTCGGGCAGGCGGTATTGTCCGACCAACCGACCGTTGATCACCGAGGCGGCCAGGACCGCGGCCCGTGCCACGGTAAGGCCGTACTCGGCGGCCTTTTCCGATTCCACCCGGTAGCGGAAGACCCGGCTGGCCTGGCCCTGGTTGCTCTGCAGGTCGAGTAGATTCGTATGCATTTCCGGGTCGCTACGTAAAAAGGCCAGTAGATCATCAGTCAGTTTCTGTACCGAAACCAGGTTGGCCCCCAGGACACGGATGTTGACATCCTTGCCCTCCGGCGGCCCGTCCTTTTCCGGTCGGACCCGCAGGGAGTAACCCCGGGCGGCGGCGATTCCGGTCAGTTTCTCCCGAAGCCAGTCCAGGTGCGCCACCACATCATTGACCGGGTAATCGTGGAAATGCCGATCCTTGCGGGGTGGCAGGGTAACCGCCACATGACCCAGATGGTTGCCCCAGACCGGCTGGTAGTCGTCGTTGATGTAGTAGCCGGCGTAGGCCACCGCCGAGGATGCCATGCCGGTGCCGCTAGCTGTGATCTCCCGGGAAAGTTCCTTCAACACCAGATCGGTGTCGGCGATCGGGGCGCCGACCGGACCGCTGACCTCGACATAGTAGAGGGAGTAGTCGTCCGGGAAGAATTCGATCCGGATCAGGTTGGAGCGGCCGGCCAGCGAGAGCAGGGCGATGGTCATGGCGACGATGAAGGCCCCGGCCAGGAGAAACAGAGTGGTGAAACGGTAGTTCAGGGCCAGCCGCAGCAGCCGGTCGAAAAAGCGGCGGCTGTAACGCATGACCAGATTCTCTCGGCCCGGGTTGAAAGTTTCCTCGGGATCGGCCGGGGTGTCGCCCTTGTATTCCGGGCCGAAATCCAGATAGTGGATGGGTAGCATGAACAGACATTCACCCAGCGAGGCCAGCAGGGCGAAGGAGACCGCCTTGGGAATGATGGCGAAGAACTGGCCGATGGAGCCGGTCATGATCAGCATCGGCAAAAAGGCGGCGCAGGTGGTCAGGGTGGCCGAGGTCACCGGCAGAAATACCTCAGCGGTGCCGTCGACGATGGCGGTCTGCAGGGGTTTGCCCATCTGTGAGTGGCGGTAGATGTTCTCCACCACCACGATGGCGTCGTCGACAATTATGCCGCTGACCAGGACGAAGGCAAAGAGCGAGATCTCGTTCACCGAGTTGCCGGTGAAGTAAAGCAGGATCATGGTCACCAGGAACGAGAATGGGATGCCGATAGTGGTCAGGCAGGCATTGCGGAAGCCCATGAAATACCAGATCAGCAGGCTGACCAGGAAGACGCCAAGTAAGAGATTGGAACCCAGAACCACCATGGAGTCGCGGATCTTGACCGTCGAATCCTGGGTCATCAGCAGGTTGACGTTCTCGCGGGAGAAGCTCTTCCGGTAACTGTCGAGAATTTCCCGGGTATCGCGGATGATCGAGATGGCGTTGGCTTCTGGGGTTTTGATGACTTGTAGGGTCACGCAGTCGTGGCCGTTAACCGAAGTAAGGACGAAGGGGTCCCGATGGGAGAGCTCGGCCTCGGCGGTGAGATCTCCCACCCGCAGGAAGGAGCCGTCCAGATCGCTCCGGATTATGGTATCCATTACTTGCTGACGGTTACGGAAAAGCTCGTCGACCCTGATCACGAAGTCGCCGGCACTGCTGGTGAAGTCACCGGCCGGCACCGAAATGTTGGCGGACTTCAGAGCTGATGCCACCTGGTCGAAGGTGACTCCGGCCCGGTGTAAGCGTTGCGGGTCGAGTCGGATATGGAATTCGCGGGGATATTCGCCCTGTAGGCGCACTTCCTTGACCCCGGCCACTTGGCGCAGCGTCGATTTGAGCTCTTCGGACATCAGGGTTAGGGCCCGGTTGTCCCGGTCGCCGTAAAGGTTGACGCTGAAGGTCGGTTGCCAGAAATTTACATCAATGTAAGTGAAAACCGGCGGTTCCGCTTCCGGCGGCAACTCCTCGATGATGCCTTGGACCTTGATCCGCATCTCGTCGAAGCTTTTCCGGTAATCGGTATCGTCCAGGAATTTGACCAGGATCGAGGAGCGCTCCCGATAGGAGGTGGCGCGGATATATTCAAGATTTTCCAGGTCTTCGATGGAGTCCTCGATCTTCTGGGTGACCAGGGCTTCCACGTCCCGCGGCGAGGCGCCGGGCAGATAGGTGCTGATGTAGGCCTTGCCGAAGTCAATATTGGGGTAGCGTTCCACCGGGGCCTTGAAAAGGGTGAAGGCGCCGGTGGCCATCAGGATGACGAAGAGCAGGTTAAGCAGGACCTTCTGAGTGAGGGTGAAACGGACCAGATTCTTCATGGCGCCCGATCAGTTGCCGGGGGTGGCCGGCGGGGCGGAGAGGAAGCGATCACCGGGCCTGATGTTTTTCGACGAAATCCGTATGGTCTCGGGTTTATTGCCGGACCCCAGGACGATGACCATGACCTTGTCGCCGGCCGGGGTGGTGAGCCAGGAACTATCATAACGATTCCGGACCGCCGAGGCCGGAACCAGCAGCGCTCCGGAGGGGTCTGGCAATTCCAGATCCAGTTCGGCCCGGAGGCCGCCGCGTCGGGCCGGGAGTTTGCCGCCGATTTCCAGATCGAGGTTGATCTTGCGGGTAACCTGATCGAACTCCGGCGAGACCCGGGCCAGGGTGGCCGGCACGCTGAGCTGCCATTCAGGCAGCCGGAGCTTGATTTTACTGCTGCTGCCCGACAGTTGTTGGTATTCCTCCTGACTTAAGGCAAAGGGTACCAGCAGGCTGCGGTAATCGCCTATTTCCCCTAGTGGGGTGCCGACGCTTACCCATTCTTCCGGCTCAACCAGGCGACTGATGACCCGCCAGCCCGGCGGCGCGGTTACCGTGTGGCGGCTGAGAATTTCCGCCGCCTTCTTTTCTTCGGTCAGCAGTTCTGCCAACCCGAGGCGGGCCTGGCTCAGATCCTCCTTGAGGGCGTCGAGCCGGGATTCAGCGGTGGAGTTCTGATCGAACAGAGTCTGGTAGCGGCCCACCTCCTTTTCCAGGTAGGCGATCTTGCTCTTCAACTTGTCCTGATTGACCCGGATGGAGGTCAGCTCCAGTTCGGTCAGGACCGGATCGATGCGGGCGAAGATTCCGTCGGCGCCAATGGTATCACCCACTTCACCCCGGACTTCCAGTAAGGTACCGGTGACTTGGGCGATCAACTTGATCCGGGCCCGGGCCCGGGTGAAGCCGACCAGGGTAATGGTGTTGGTGGCGGGCTCGGCCCGGAAGGTGATCGGCTCTGCCGCCCTGGCTTGGGATATTGCCGGAGCCGACTGAAGCAGGCAGACGAACAGGGCCATGAAGAGAATGACCAGCCTTTGGCCTTGCGGAATGGAGAGGTATTTGGTCAAAATAGCGGCTCGTCTGCTAAGTGTAAATTTAATTTTCTGATAATAACCGACTTTCCGCCATTAATGCCAGCAACGTGAAGCAATCTGTTCTTCCTTTTGTTCAAAATGATGGATTGCTTCGCTGTACTCGCAATGACGACAAAAGGGGTAATTTTTTGTCAATCAACGCTATTTATAAGATTTTTGCCGAGGAAGTGGCAAGCATTGATTTTGCCTGCGGGCCCGGTTGTGCCACCTGTTGCACCAGAAGCGTAACCCTGACCACCGGGGAAGGGCGGCTGATCCTTGACTATCTGCGGGAGCAAAGACGGAAATGCCCGCCGTTGCCGTTACGATGAGCAACCGCTGCGGCCGGGATTGACCACCAACGGTCTGGCCGCCCTCTATCTTGCCGGAAGGGCTCCGGAAGAAGGGAATGAATCTCCCTGGTTGTTCGAGCCTTGCTTCTTTCTGCGCGATGGGCTCTGCATCATCTATGAGGTCCGTCCCTTCGCCTGCCGTAGCTTCGGTTCCAAAGTGCATTGCGGGAAAACCGGCGAGGCCCTGGCGCCGGATTGGTTCGTAACCCTGACCATAGTGATCAATCAGATCTTGGAAGAAATGGACCAGGGCGGCTCCTGGGGCAATCTGGCCGATGTCCTGGCCATTTTGTCGGGGCAGGCAACCGGTGACTACCACGCCTCCGGTCGCTTGCTTGCCAACCAACCGGCTCCGGGCTTCCTGGTGGTGCCGGAAGAACGGGAGCGGGTAGCGCTGGTGCTTAAGAAGTTAGGTTGGGCGGGTCGGATTTAACCTGATTGTACCGAAAAAACGTCTCGGTAAAACCGGTAAGCCCCGCTGCGGCGATTTTAAAGTTGAGTCCAGATTATAACTTCATGGCTTCTGAGCGATAAGCCATGCCAAGGTTACTTCTTGACGATCTCCAGATCGGCTTCGGCATCGACCATGTTGCCGATCAGCAGGCCGCCGTTATCCAGGGCTTTGTTGTAGTTCATATCGTAGTCCTGACGATTCAGCCGGTTTCCAATTCTTAATCCTCTCCGCATATTGCCCCAGGGGTCCTTGATTTCCGGGGTAGGGCCATAGGCGGTCACCGTGACATCGCGGGTGACGCCATGGATGGTCAGGTCGCCGATGAGCATGACGATGCCGTTGCCGATGTTATCTACTCCTTTGGAAACGAAGGTGATGGTAGGATACTTGGCCACCTCGAAAAAATTGGGGCTTTTCAGGTCTTCATCCCGCTTGGCTACGCCGGTATCGATGCTGTTGACGTCGACAGTCAGCTTCAGGCCGGTCAGATATCCGGTCTTGTCGTCGATGGTGACGCTGCCGCTGACGGTGTTGAAGCTGCCGCGTACCTTGGATACGGTCAGGTGCTGGATCGAGAAGTAGGCGTTGGAATGATCGTCGTCGATCTGCCATTCGCCCCCCAGAGCCGGCGAGGTGGGCAGGAACCAGAAAGCCAGCAGCAGAACTACGCTAAGATATCTCTTCATTTTATTCTCCTTCTAATCTTTGCTTGCGGTAGAACAATCCCTTGAATTGTCCATAGCCTTCTTTTTCCAGGTCGTCGGCCGGGACGAAACGCAGTGCCGCCGAATTCAGGCAGTAGCGTAAGCCGGTCGGCGGCGGGCCATCTTTGAAGACATGTCCCAGATGTGAATTACCCAGGCGGCTTCTGACCTCGGTGCGCACCGAGAAGAAGCTGCGGTCTTCTCGCTCGACGATGTTTTCCGGGACCAGGGGGCGGCTGAAACTGGGCCAGCCGGTTCCGGAGTCAAATTTATCCAGCGAACTGAACAGCGGTTCGCCGGAGACAATATCAACATAGATGCCGGGTTCCTTGTTGTCCCAGTATGCGTTTTTGAAAGCCGGTTCGGTGCCGTTTTCCCTGGTGACATGATACTGCATATCGGTCAGAGTATACTTCAGATCATCGCCCTTGGGCACCTGCAACTTTTCACGATTACCCCAGACCTTTTCCAGAAAACGGTCGCGTCCGGAGTTAGCCCGGTAGAATTGGTAGCGCAGCGGATTTTTCTTGTAGTAGTCCTGATGATAGTCTTCGGCCGGATAGAAAGTCGAGGCCGGCAGAATGGCGGTGACGATGGGCTTGTCGAAGATGCTGCTTTTTTCCAGCGTCGTTCGCGACTCTTCCGCCGCCTTTCTCTGTTTATCGTTATGATAGAAAATCGCGGAAGTATATGCATGGCCCCGATCGACGAATTGGCCTCCGCCGTCGGTGGGATCGATCTGGCGCCAGTAAACCTCCAGAAGTTGACGATAGGAGATGACTGCCGGATCGAAATCGATCTCCACTGCCTCTATATGTCCGCCGGCGGCATAATTCTCATAGGTGGGATTGGCCGTGATGCCGCCGATATAACCAGCAACGACGTTGCGCACCCCGGACAGTTCCTCGAAAGGTTTTTCCATGCACCAGAAACAGCCCCCGGCGAAAGTCGCCTTTTTCAGGGTAATCTCGGCATTCACCGGTTCGGCAAGAGCGACCAGGATCGCCAAGGTGGAAAACAGGAAGGGTAGCAGCAAGATTAAATTTCTCATTTATTCACCTCTTGTCGGTCATTACCCACTAATATAATCATTACAGCAGGAAGGGGAGTTCCCAGCGTCATTGGCTGATTCGGCAAAGTCCTGGCTGCGGGAGGCCTTTCCGGGTATCTTAACAGTTTTGCCGTAACGGCCGGCAAGTCATATTTTATGAGGTCATATTGATGAAAAGCAAAGCACATATCCTCAAGCAGGAATACTTCCAGCTTGATCAACCCACGATCCTGCAGCATCTTTTCAACCCCCGTAAGGAAGAGCACAACTCGGTTCCGCCCGGTTGCGTCGACCTGGAGCTGGAGGTCGAAGACGGGATTGCAGTCGGCGCCAGGTTCCATCTGGCGGAGGAGCTGACCGGAGCCAATATCCTTTTTTTTCATGGTAATGGCGAAACGGTGGCGGACTATGATGAAGTCGGCGCCGGCTTTCGGGAATTGGGGATCAGTCTCCTGGTGGTCGATTATCGAGGCTATGGCTGGAGTAGCGGAACTCCCAGCGCCACCAGTCTGGTCCGTGACAGCTACCCGGTTTTCGACCGGGTCCGGGAGTTTTTGGCGGCGGCGGGCCGAACCGGTCATCTGGCGGTGATGGGGCGTTCTCTGGGCAGTGTCTGCGCCTTGGAGTTGGCGGCCTTCCGCTCAGCTGACTTCGCCGGTCTGATCATCGAAAGCGGTTTTTCACGGACCTTGCCGTTGCTGGAGCTAGTGGGGGTAGATTGTGAAGCTATGGGGCTTAGCGAAGAAAACGGTTTCGGTAATCTACTCAAAATCGGGACTTACCAGAAGCCGACCTTGATCATCCATGCCATGAACGATGAAATTATCCCGGTGAGTCAGGGCGCCGAACTGCATGCCGAATGTCCTTCTCAGGTTCGTGAGTTGCAGATGGTGCCGGGCGCCGGCCATAACGATATCATCGCCCGGACCGGGAAGATGTACTATCAGGTGATCAAAAACTTCACCGCCAAGCTGGGCCGACCGCCCCGTCGCAAGAAACCCGGAGTTCGCTGATCTCCGGTTGGGAGTTAAGACCTGACGTTTGTGTTTTTAAGCAGATAATCGGGGCGGAGGTTGCCCAGGGCGTTGAAGATGGTGGCCTTGGTGGCTGGGTTCAGCGAGTAGATGGACTCTTCGAGCAGGGCTCTAGTCTGCATTCTTTTCGACTCTTCGGAGAGTGGGCAGGGGTTGGCCACCGGTTCGATTCCCAGGGTGGCACCGATCTCCCTGATCTCCTTCTTTTCCAGATAGGCCATGGGCCTGATCAGCGCCAGTTTGCCGCCGAACAACTCCTGCTTGGGCACCATGGTGCTGAGATTGCCGGCCCAGAGCAGGTTTAGGAAGAAGGTTTCGATGATGTCTTCCTGATGGTGGCCCATGGCGATCTTGTTGCAGCCGTGTTCCCGGGCCAGTTCGAAGAGCCGGTTACGGCGCTGTCGGGCGCAGTGGTAGCAGCCGCTCCTCCC
This sequence comes from uncultured delta proteobacterium, assembly GCA_963807225.1. Taxonomy (GTDB): domain Bacteria; phylum Desulfobacterota; class Desulfobulbia; order Desulfobulbales; family JAGXFP01; genus JAGVGT01. The sequence goes on from CAWEAD010000008.1 coordinate 414,613, forward strand.
ATCCTCCGCCTCCAAGGCGCGCTTTCCAAAGTCGGTCTTTTCGATCAGATACGGTATTTCCAGGCGATCAAGCTGGGTGGCTACCAGCCCGGCCTCATCTTTCCCGAAACCCATGTCCAGGTGGACCGCCAGCAACTGGTAGCCGATCGGCGCCTTGCGGAGCCAGAACTTCAGAATCCAGACCAGAACCAGGCTGTCGATGCCGCCGGAGACGGCGAGCATGACCCGATCGCCGTCGTCCAGCATTTCATAGTTATGCAGGGCCAGGCCGATCCGGTGATTTACCGACTTCTTGAGCATCTTGAAAAGGAGAGTAGTTATTGGGGCAGGGACGGCGTTTCCGAACTACCTGGCGTCGGAGCTTAAGGCCGGGCAGTTTTCGAACTTGCTACGCAAACCCTCCCGGGTCAGTTCGGCCACGGTGATCCACTTGAAACCACGCTTGATGGCCTTGCCGATGGCCAGGATGTTTTCCATCACCGACTGCTGGGTTTCGTCAAACTGACCGAAGCAGAGCAATTTGCCGTCGCCGGTGGAGACCAGGCGGTACTCGAAGGCCACGGAAGCCGGTTCGCTGACTGAATATTCATCTCCCAGTCTTTCCCGGAAACGTTTCAGGGTGATGAGCAGGGCGGCCTGGCAGTTCAGCTTCTCACCAGCCACCTGGATCAGTTGCTGGCGGTTGCCGGTGGCGTTCCCCAGTAGTGCTTCGAGTTGGTCTTCACTGAGCAGCACCACCTGTTGCCGATCAGCGAAATATTCCTGCAGCAGGGTGGTAAAAGCGGTCAAGTCTGTTTCAACTTCAAGGTTTTGGGCTTTAACCGGTAACACCATGATCCGTTCGTCTTCTCCTGCCCTGGCGTTGGCTGAGACGGTGCAGGTGGCCAGCAGAATAATCAGGATGGCAAGTAGGCTTCGGCGCATTTTGGCCCTCTTAGAGCGAACCTTTTGATGAAAGCGGGCCGCTCAACCGGGGTTCGGGGGAACTGGCCTGGTCGAGGCAGCGGCCCAGGGCCTTGAATATGGCCTCGAGAATATGGTGGGTGTTTTCGCCGTGCACCACTTCGATGTGCAGGGTCAGTCCACCGTGTAGGCTCAAGGCCCGGAGAAACTCCTGGACCAGGGCGGTATCGAACCGGCCCACCTTCTGGTCGGTAATTCTGACCCCGTAATGCAAATAGGGACGGTTGGAGAAGTCGCAGGTGGCGCGGACCAGGGTTTCGTCCATGGGCACCGCGGCCAGACCGTAACGTTTGATGGCCCCGAAATTGCCCAGGGCTTCCTTCAAGGCCTGGCCCAGGCAGATGCCCAGATCCTCGACCGTATGATGGTCGTCGACTTCGGTGTCGCCGCTGGCCTTGATGGTAAGGTCAAAGAAGCCATGCACGGCGAGCAGGGTCAGCATGTGGTCCATGAAGGGCACCCCGGTTTCGATCCTGGCCTGGCCCTGGCCGTCGATCTGCAATGCTAGACGGATATCGGTTTCCCTGGTCTGGCGCTTAACCTCGCTTTTTCTGGTACTCCGCGCTTTCATTGTTAATCTCCTGATTACCTGTTATAGATATGAAAGTATTCGACAGACAGTTCGCGGTGCTGAAAACGGCGTCCGGAGCCGGTTTGATCAGTGGATTGAGAATAACATGTAACTCTTTTATCTCAAAGGTTTTCCACCCCACCGGGCGTAGCGGCGCCAAAAAATATCGAGTGGTCGCAAAGCCCGTTGAATTGCGGCTTGTCGCCGCTTTTTTTGTTGACACAGCGGAAAGACTTTGTGTATATTCGCACCGTCGCTCAAAACAGCGATTGCAAGCGGGAATAACTCAGTGGTAGAGTGCAACCTTGCCAAGGTTGAAGTCGCGAGTTCGAATCTCGTTTCCCGCTCCAGGATCTGTCAAGGTTCGAACCAGGTTCGGGCCTTTTTTCATTAATGTTTCCGGCAATGGCTGGAAACCGCACCGGTGGCTGGACTGTCGGTAGCATTTAGGTATTAATCAGAGGTTATCATGAAGACTTATCTGACCCCGGTCAAAGAGATCGAGAAGAAATGGCACCTGGTGGATGCCGATGGTAAGGTGCTGGGTCGCCTGGCCTCGGAGATTGCCACACGTTTGCGCGGCAAGCATAAGCCGACTTATTCAACTTTCATGGACAACGGCGATTTCGTCGTGGTGGTCAATGCCGAGAAGATTCATCTGACCGGTAAGAAGTGGGATGACAAGCAGTATCATCATCACACCGGCTACATGGGTGGGCTCAAGACCATGACTGCCAAGGAAATGCTGGAAAAAAAACCCACCGAGATCCTGATGGAGGCCGTCAAGGGTATGCTGCCAAAGAATTCCCTGGGCCGGGCTCAGCTGAAGAAATTGAAAATCTACGCCGGAGCCGCGCATCCGCACGAAGCTCAGCAGCCGGCGGTTCTTGAACTGTAATCAACCGATAGTTTTTTGGGAGAAAAGATGGCAGATAGTTACTACGCGACCGGGAAAAGGAAGACAGCTATTGCGCGGGTCTGGTTGCGCCCCGGCAAAGGCCAGATCCAGCTGAATCGCACCAGCAACATCGAGGACTATTTCGGTGGCGGCAACGATTATCGTTTCATTGTCGAGCGGCCTCTGGTCATTACCGATACCCTCGGCAAATACGATGTGATGGCTACCGTCAAAGGCGGCGGTAAATCGGCCCAGGCTGATGCACTGCGGCACGGGATCTCCAGAGCCCTGCTCGAAGTCGACCCGGAATATCGCCTGAATCTGAAGAAGGCCGGTCTTTTGACCCGTGACCCCAGGATGAAGGAAAGAAAGAAGTACGGTCTCAAATCAGCTCGAGCCCGCTTCCAGTTCTCCAAGCGTTAATCATTTATTTTCCAGATCAGTCCCGATGGGGAAGGCGATTTCAGATCGTACTTCCCCATTTTTTTGTTAAGATAGCGCTTTGCAGTAGATCAACCGAGGAGCAGCATGATGATCAAAGTTGGCATTATCGGAGCCTCCGGCTACACCGGCGAAGAACTGGCCAGAATTCTGGCCCTGCACCCGCAGGTGGAACTAACCGTCGCCACCTCCCGTCAGTACGCCGGCAGGAAATTGTCCGACATCTATCCCAACCTGCGACGGATTATCGATTTGACCGTCGAGGATGTGGTGCTCGAAGAACTGGTCAAGCGGGCTGACCTGTTCTTCACTGCCGTGCCGCATCAGACCGCCATGGGCATCGTCCCTCAACTTCTGGAGAAGGGCTGCAAGGTGGTGGATTTATCGGCCGATTTCCGGATCCATGATGCGGCGGTCTATGAGCACTGGTACCAGCCCCATAGCGCCGGCGATTACCTGGCTCAGGCCGTTTACGGATTGCCCGAACTGCATCGCGAGTCCATCAAGAAAACTTCTCTGGTGGCCAACCCCGGCTGTTACCCGACCAGCATCATTCTGGCGGTTACCCCGTTGATTAAAGCCGGTCTGATCGACCCTGATACCATCATTGCCGATTCCAAATCCGGCACTTCCGGAGCAGGGCGGGGGGCCGCGGTGGGCAGCTTGTTCTGCGAAGTGAGCGAGGGCTTCAAGGCCTATAAGGTAGCGGAACATCGACATACCCCTGAAATTGAGCAGGAGATCAGCGAAGTGGCGGGGCGGCCGGTGGTAATCTCCTTTACCCCGCATCTCGTGCCCATGTCTCGGGGCATCCTGAGTACCATCTATGCCCGGTTGATCCCTGGCACCGATACTGAGCAGGTGCGAGAGATCTACGCCGATTCCTATCGACAGGAGCAGTTCATTCGTCTTTACAACCCCGGCGAGTTACCGGCCACCCAGTTTGTCCGGGGCAGCAACTTCTGCGATATCGGCTGGAAAATCGATTCACGAACCGGGCGGATCGTGATCATTTCCGCCATCGATAATCTGGTCAAGGGGGCCGCCGGTCAGGCGGTCCAGAATATGAACCTGATGTGCGGTTTGCCCGAAGGGATGGGGTTGGGCACTGTACCGCTCTTTCCCTGAGCGAATGCGAGTCCTGCTGCTCCTTCTGGCTTTCGATGGCACCGACTTTGCCGGCTGGCAGCGCCAGAAGGTTGATCCCACCATCCAGGGGATAATCGAAAGCAAACTGGCTCGGATGACCGGCGAGGTTATATCCCTGCACGGGGCCGGTCGCACAGATGCCGGGGTTCATGCCCTGGGGATGACCGCCAGCTTCGAGACCGATTCCGCCATACCCTGTCAGGGCTTCCGCCAGGGTTTGAACAGCCTCTTGCCACCGGCTGTTCGGGTTCTGGCCGCCGAGGAAAGGGAGATCGGCTTCCACGCCCGCTTGAACGCCAAGGGCAAGCTTTACCAGTATCGGCTTACCGCTGGCGGTGTCGGGCTTCCGACCGAACGTCTATACACCTATCATCTGGCGAAACCGCCGGCAATGGAGACCATGCAACAATGCCTGAGACTCCTGGTCGGAGAGCACGATTTCTCCGCATTTGAGGCCGCCGGGTCCCGCGATCTAGGATATCAAGGCGGCAGGGGAGCGGTGCGAAGGATTACCCGGGCCGGACTGAAAGCAGGGGTAGGCGAGAACCTGCCCCTGACCATTGAAGTTGCGGGCGACGGGTTTTTGCGACACATGGTGCGGAACATCGTCGGCACTGTTCTGGAGGTGGGGCAGGGCCGGATGACGGTGGCCGATTTTGCGGCGGTTCTGGCCGGGCGCGACCGATCTGCGGCCGGGCCCACTGCTCCGGCGCGCGGGCTTTTTCTGAAAGAAGTTTACTATTAAGGTAAATATCCCGGTCCGGAGTCTTGTTGTCTCCCCGTGCTTCGGGTATATGATTGCACTTGGTCAGGTATCTCTTGCAGGTTAATTCAGAATGGGTCGCAAGACCCGGTTAAAGGGGAAGTTCTGGAACGATGGAATCGAAAATCTCTCTGGCGGAAAGAGTAAAACAGATCCAACCGTCTCCGACTCTGGCGGTTAATGCCAAGGCAAAGGCCATGAAGGCGGCCGGCGCCGATATTGTCAATTTCAGTGTCGGCGAACCTGATTTCGACACCCCGGCCCATGTCCGGGAGGCCGGCAAAAAGGCCATTGACGAAGGCTTCACCCGTTATACCGCCGTACCCGGCATTCCGGAACTGCGCGAGGCCATTGCCAATCGTTACGCCGAGGACCACGGCTGGCATTATGAGCCCGAGCAGATCCAAGTGGCCTGTGGCGGTAAACACGGCCTATATAACATGGCCCAGGCCCTGTTCGGCCCCGGCGACGAGGTTCTGGTGCTGGCACCATACTGGGTTTCCTACCCGGACATCATCCAGCTGGCCGGAGCTACTCCGGTAATCGTGCCGCTCACCGAAGAAAAGGATTTCGATCTGGAACCTGAGGTGCTGGCCCGTTATGTCACCGACCGCACCAAGGGCATCATTCTCAACAGCCCCTCCAACCCAACCGGTTCGGTTTTCTCCCGGGTTGCCTTGGAGGGTGTATGCAAAATGGCCCTGGAGCACAATTGGGTGGTGATCTCCGATGATATATATGAAACCATCACCTATATTGATGGCAGCTTGCCCCACATCCTCGATGTCTGCCCGGAACTAATGGATCAGACCATGGTGCTGAACGGGGTCTCCAAGTCCTTTGCCATGACTGGCTGGCGGATCGGCTACACCGCCGGACCCAAACATGTGATCGGCGCCATGAACAAGATCCAGAGCCAGTCCACATCCAACCCCTCTTCGGTGGCCCAGAAAGCGGCCCTGGCGGCGGTTCTTGGACCCCAGGACTTTCCCGTGGTAATGAAAGAAGCCTTCCGGCCCAGGTTGGACTATATCCTCAAGGTTCTGGCTGAGATTCCAGGCGTTACCTGCGTCAAGCCCAGCGGCGCCTTCTATGTTTTCCCCAACATTTCAGCTTACTTCGGTAGATCTTTCAAGGGTAAGAAAATCTCCGGATCGCTCGATCTGGCCGATTACCTGCTGGAAGAGGCGTTGATCGCCGCCGTGCCGGGAATAGCCTTCGGAGCCGACCGCTTCATCCGCTTCTCCTTTGCCACCTCGATGGATGTCATCGAAGAGGGCATGAAACGTTTCAAAGAGGCGTTAGGAAATCTCAGTTAGGCGCATCGCCGGATATTATATTACCTGTAAAGGGCCGATGGAGTTTCCGTCGGCCCTTTTTTTTATCCGGGAATGAGCCATTGCCGGAACGCAACCCCTGGAACGAAACCCTTTGCGTCTTGGCTTTTCCCGGTGATAACATTGCAATATGATGGAGAATAGACCAGAGCCTGGATTGCCGACCAGGGCCGAACTGGTGGAACTGATGATGGAGCATGGCGGGGCTGCCGCCGTCCCGGAACGTTTCAAGGTGATCACCGACACCTCCGATTTTTTCCGAGTTGAGTATAACGACGTAGTGGTGCTGGGTTCTACCCCTTTCTGGGTTAAAGGCTATGAAAAGGAAGGGCGTTTCGGCCTGGATGACGAGCCCAAGTACTGGGTGCGGCGGGCGGTGGAGTTAACCAGCGGTGCGACCCGCATCCTCAAGCTGGTCTTTCATGAGACTTTTACCACTAAAATCGGCGAAGTGGCGGTCAAATGTTTTCGCAGTCCCCGCAAAGAAGCGCGTATTCTGGATCTGGTCCGGGAACATCCCAATTTCATGCATGGCCGCGGGGTTTTGGACCGGGCCGGCAACAACGTTCGAATCCTGGATTATATACGGGGGAAGCGCTACGACGTCATACTGGAGGAATTGGCAGGGGAGCACGAGGAATATTTTTATCGCCAGTTCTCCGGGGTGCTCGAAGTATACATCGAAATGGTTAGGGCGATAAAATTTCTCCACGATCATGGCGAAAAGCATGGCGACATCCGTCGCGACCACATCCTCTGGGATCGTGAGACCGAGACTCCGCGCTGGATCGATTTCGATTACAACTATGAGCACGGCGAATCAATGTTCGCTTTCGACCTCCATGGTCTGGGTAATATCCTGATCTTTCTGGTCGGCCGGGGAGATCTGCTGGTGCCGGAACTCTATGGCAGCAGTCGGAAGATTTACGACCGGCTGGTCGGCGAGGATCTAAGCATCTCCTACCGGAACCGGGTCGCCAATCTGCAGAAGGTTTTCCCCTACATCCCTGACTCCTTGAACCTGATTCTGCGCCATTTTTCCGTCGGTGCCCCTATCTTTTACGAAAACACCGGCCAGATGCTCGACGATTTGGCCGTAGCCCAGAGTGATCTGAAGGAACTTTCGGGAGGAACATGATGAACGATAACCACTTCGGGGACCTGGCAAGGCGTGACCAGGAGCGGCATTTACTGGCGGCGGTTGATGAATCGGACAATTCTCGGAGGGCGGTGATGTATCTGGCCGATTTCTTCTGCGGGCACCCGGAAGTTTTCATCACCCTGCTGGCCGTCATCCCCGAACCTTCGGAAGACTTTTTCGCTACCGAGGAAGAGCGTCAGGTCTGGTTGCAGGAGCGTCAAGCGGTGCTGAACAAGGTCCTGGCCGATTACCGTCTGATCCTGCTCTCGGCCGGTTTTGCCGAACAGCAGATCAGTTGTCGTCTGGTGGAGAAAAAATGCACCTCCATCGGTGAGGTCATCCTGGAGGAGCAGGATAAGTTGCGTTGCTGCATTGTGGTGGTGGGGCGACGGGGCTTGAGTCACAACGAGGAGTTCCTGTTCGGTTCCACCTCAAACAAGATACTCCACCATGCCCGCAACTGCGCGGTGATGGTGGTGGAGTAGGTCTAATCGGTAATCAACCTGATTTGTCTCACTCTTCATCTCTTGGAGCTCGGCCGTCGATTGGCCGGGGCTGCCGCTTTTTTCTTTTTTCTGATCGAAAAGCCGAAGTGGTCGATGGACCGACCCAAGGGATAATAATGCCCTAGACCGTAGGCCAGCAACCCGGCCTGATCCAGCCGGAATTTGCCTTTTATGTCGATAAGGTGGGTGGAAACCTGCACGGCCAGAACCTCGGCCAGGAAAAGATCGTGACTGCCGAGTTGCAAAGTCTGGCGGACCCGGCATTCTATATTAATCGGGCATTCCAGGACAATCGGACAGCCAACTTCCAGTGCAGGTCCTGATGTCAAACCCGCTTCGGCGAACTTGTCTACTTTGGCCCCGGAAACCATGCCGCACCAGTCGATGATCCGGGCCTGTTCAGTGGTAGGGATATTGACCACGAATTCCCCGCTGGTGCTGATGATTTTATGGGAATAGCGCTCGGGACGCACGCTGATGGAGAGCATGGGTGGTTCACTGCAAACGTTGCCGGTCCAGGCAATGGTGATCAGGTTAGGTTGGAACTCGCCACTGCCGCCGCAGCTGACCAGAACCACCGGTACCGGAGCCAGCACGTTGCCGGGTTTCCAGGATTGCTTGGCGATTGGAGTCGGCTGATTAAAGATTTTAGGTAGCCGCTTATTTGTTGAAATATTCTTCTTGCTCGTTGAATTGTCGATGTTCTTTGGCATATAGTAGGCACCTGTAATTGTTAGAGGCAGGAGGAGCGGAAAAAAATAAAAATATTTTTTAATTGCTGCTAATTCATTGAAATAATTAGATTTATTGTCTTAATTGGCATTTTTAAAAATACATTTTTCTTTTAATATCGGTATGTTGGCTAAAATAGGGTGAGTTTGAAATTATTTTTTTGGGGCTTTACTTTTAAACTGTGCCGATGATAAGTTGAACTTAATGAGGGACGGGTTAACTCTAAAAATAAAACGGCGGTCAAAACGCACGTATCCTTGAGAAAAAGACGCCTCCCTCGAGAAAACAGAGCCTTCGGGCTCTGTTTTTTTTGTGTTCAGTCCTGCGCTTTGGTCTCGATCAGGAGCCGGACCGCAAGGTTATTTTCATGATTTCTCCCGGATGCCAGAGTCGCATCCGGGGGCCCCAAGTTCCGGTTCCCCGGCAGACCAGCAGAGTCATTCCCTGAATTTCGTAACGACCGACCAGGCGAGGGAAGAAGTGGCTGACCAGATAGTTGAAGGGCCAGATCTGGCCGCCGTGGGTATGACCGCTCAACATTAGACCAACCCCATGCTCCGCCGCCTCCTCCGCGCGCCAGGGTTTATGGCTCAGGAGGATGGTGGCTCCCGGCGGCCGGCCGTCCAGAACCTTGCCGATCCGGCCCATCCCGTCTTCAGGTCTGCGGCTGATTGTAGACTCTTCCACACCGGCCAGAATCAGACCGGGACGGATTTGAGCCCAGGAGTTTCGCAGTAACTTTACGCCATTCTCTTGCAGGGCCTTGATGGTCTCTTCGCCCCCGTAAATTTCATGGTTGCCGGTTACCCCCCAGACCCCCATCGGTGCTTTGAGTCCTCGTAATTCCGTTAGTATTTCCTGGCGCGGTCTTCCGTGGCCTTCGAAGATATCGCCGTCCAGAACCACCAGGTCTGCTTTAAGGGCCTTGACCTGGAGTAGACGGGCTGCCAACCATTTCGCTCCGAGCTGAGGACCGAGATGCAGATCGGACATGGCGACCAGTACCGTACCGTCCAGCTTAACGGGTAAGCCGGTAAGCTTTACTTCATATTTGTCGACTACCGGCGCCCGCATCCCCTGAACCAGAGCCAAAACCGACAGGATGGTGCCGATAAACAGGGCAAAACCTCTCAGGGGAGGGGCCAGACAGGGCAGTAACAGTCCGAAACCGGAGATTAACTCCACCGCCAGCATGGCAACGGTTAGCAGGAAGAGCGTGCCCATCCAGAGCATGCCGAGAAACTCCACCCAGGTGGCAAATTGGTTGGTATGGTGATGGCCATAGAGCAGTGCGGCCAGGAAGAGTCCCCACAGCAGCAGACTGCTGGTGATCAGCGTTCTTCTTGGGACATGGTGACGGAAGAAAGGTACCGTGGATATGCGCCAGAAGAGGTAGAGATGGGCGCAGGTGATGACGGTAATCAGGATTGTGGCGAACATGGCTGGTTTTTTTGAATTGCCGGCCAGAGAGAAAGGCTCACGAGGAGTGATTGTCCTTCTTGTTCTTCTGCCCTTTTAAATCGGGAATGATCTGCTGGGGTGGGGGGATTTCGCAGCCACCTTCACAAGAGCAGCCTTTGTTTTTGCCGGTGAGGATTCGGTAAATATTGCGGCCGATGTAGAGCACGGCCGCACCGATGATCAACCAGAGAATTAGGTTTTCCAGCATGGTGTTCCTCTTCCCTTGCCAGTCAACTTTGTGGGACTGTGGTGGTTCGTCCCGGTCAAAATAATTCGCTTCGTTCCAAAACTCCGGTCATATTACCACTTTCGTAATTTTAGACACTTATAACTTTTCATGGCGGATTTCCGCCAGCTGTTGGATCTCCCGGCGTAGATCGATAAAATTTGCGGCGTCATAAATTTTTTTGCGGATATCACTGCTGCCGGGCAGGCCCTTGAAATATCGTCCCGCCTGATTTTTGGTCCGGGCCAGAACCAGTTCGGGCTGACAGAAGCGCTCAATCAGATCAAGGTGGCGGACCAGGGTCGACAGGATGGTGGCAAGATTTTCAGGCCGATCCTCGGGGCGAAAAACAAAAGGGTTTCCCAGGGCTCCTCGCCCGATCATCACCGCATCGCATCCGGTTTCAGCCATCATGGTCAACCCGTCCTGGTAGGTGAGGATATCGCCATTACCGATCACCGGGATGGTAACCGCCGCCTTGACTTGGGCAATCCCGGTCCGGTTAACGGTACCGCCGAAGCCATCGCTCCAGGTGCGGCCATGGACGATAATCGCCGTTGCGCCGGCATTTTCGGCCATCTTCGCAAATTCCGGGCCATTGATTTCCTGATGGTTCCAGCCCAGGCGAATCTTGACCGTAACCGGGAGGCTGGTATTGGCGCGGACCTGCCGGATCACCGCCTCGGCCAGTCGGGGTTGGCGCATCAGGGCACAACCTGCCCCTTTCTTGACCACCTTACGAACCGGGCAGCCCATGTTGATATCGATCAGGTCAATCGGCAATTCTGAGAGGTAGGATGCGGCCTGGCCCATGATCTCGGGTTCCGCGCCGAAGAGCTGCATGGCCACTGGTCGTTCTTCGGTGACGGTATCCAGCATTTCCAGGGTATTGCGCTGGCGGTATACCAGGCCGTGGCAGCTGATCATCTCCGAATAGCACAGTGCGGCCCCGTGTTCACGACACAGCAGGCGGAAGGGCAGGTCCGTGTATCCGGCCAGCGGCGCCAGGATAAAGGGCGAGGAAAGTTGCAGGGGGCCGAGTTGCATTGGGGTTGAAACTTGTAGTGAAGCCTTCGATCCGGTCAAGAGTAATGGGAGTTACGGAATAAAAAAACCTTAGGTACCAATCCTATAACTCCCATTTGACTATTGCTCCCAAGGGATGATTCTACTCGGCCAATAATTCCTCAACCGTTGCCGTCACCTTTTCCACGGTAAAGCCGAATTCCTTGAAGAGTACCTCAGCCGGAGCCGATTCGCCGAAATGGTCGAGGCCGATGATCTTGCCCCGACAGCCGGCGTACTTGTGCCAGAGGCCGGTGACACCGGCCTCGACCACCACCCGGGCGCTGACTTGATCCGGCAGGACCTGCTGCCGATATGATTCGGGCTGGGCCTCGAAGGCATCGGTGGAAGGCATGGAGACCACCCGGATCTTTTTCCCTTTTTCGGTCAGAAGTTTGGCGGCATCCATGGCCAGGGCCAGTTCCGAGCCGGTGGCGATGATGATGGCTTCCGGGCTGGCGCAACCGCAGTCGTGCAGGATGTAGCCGCCACGGGCGATGTTGGCCAGTTGTTCCTTGCTCCTGGGCATGGGCGTCAGGTTCTGGCGGGAAAGCAGAAGCGCCGTGGGGCCGGTCCGGTTCTCGATGGCTGATCTCCAGGCCACCGCGGTTTCCACGGCGTCGCCGGGACGCCAGACGCTCATGTTGGGGATCAGTCTCAGGGCGGCGGCCTGTTCCACCGGCTGGTGGGTGGGACCATCCTCACCCAGGCCGATGGAGTCATGAGTGAAGACATAGATTGATCGTTGCTTCATCAGGGCCGCCATCCGCAGGGCGTTACGGGCGTAATCCGAGAAGATCAGAAAGGTGGCGGTATAGGGGATGAAACCACCGTGCAGGCCCAGACCGTTGGCAATGGCCGTCATGCCGAATTCGCGTACTCCAAAGTAGATATAGTTGCCGGCCGGATCATTCTGGATGCCCTTACTGCCTTGCCAGATCGTCAGGTTGGAGCCGGCCAGGTCGGCCGAGCCGCCGATCAGCTCCGGCAGAGCGGGTCCGTAGCCGTTCAGGCAGAGCTGCGAAGCCTTGCGGCTGGCGACCTTTTCCGCCTTGGCATCGGTGGCGGTCACGAAGGCGTCGGCGGTCTTCTCCCAACTACTTGGCAGCTCATTATTCATTCGCCTGGTGAATTCAGCGGCCAGTTCAGGATGAGCCTGACGATAGGCGGCGAAGGTCTGAGCCCAGGTCGCCTCGGCTGCCCGCCCTTTTTCTTTGGCATCCCAGGCGCTGTAGATTTCGGCGGGGATTTCAAAAGGAGCAAAATTCCAGCCCAGGGCTTTTCTGGTCAGGGCGATTTCCTCATTTCCCAGCGGAGCGCCGTGGCAGATTTCCTTGCCCTGCTTGTTGGGGGAGCCGCAGCCGATCACGGTCCGGCAACAGATCAGGCTAGGCTGGTCGGTTATGCTTCGGGCCTCCTCGATGGCGGCCTTGATGGCCTCGGGATCGTGGCCGTCGACTTGCTTGATCACATGCCAGCCGTAGGCCTTGAAGCGTTCGGGAGTATTATCGGTAAACCACCCCTCCACTTCCCCGTCGATTGAGATACCGTTGTCATCATAAAATGCGATAAGTTTACCAAGTTTAAGAGTACCGGCCAGAGAGCAGACCTCATGGGAGATACCTTCCATCATGCAGCCGTCGCCCATGAAGGTGTATGTGAAATGATCGACAATCTCGTGTCCCGGGCGGTTGAACTGGGCCGCCAGGGTGCGTTCGGCGATGGCCATACCGACGGCATTGGCGATCCCCTGGCCCAGAGGTCCGGTGGTGGTCTCTACCCCAGGAGTATAGCCGTATTCGGGGTGTCCCGGGGTCTTGGAGTGCCATTGCCGAAAATTCTGCAGATCTTCAATGCTCAGCTCGTAGCCGGTAAGATGCAGTAATGAATAGATCAGCATCGAGCCGTGTCCGTTGGAGAAGACGAAGCGATCCCGATCAAGCCATTTAGGATTGGCGGGGTTATGCTTGATGAAGTCGTTCCAGAGCACCTCGGCGATATCGGCCATGCCCATAGGGGCGCCGGGATGACCGGAGTTGGCTTTCTGAATGGCGTCCATGCTAAGGGCGCGGATGGCATTGGCTAATTCTCTGCGGGACGGCATTGGTTACCTCATTGAGATTGTGGTTCAGTAGGAAATGATAAAATTATTAATCGGCGGCTTTACCGGCGGGTGACGCTGTAAGACTGGTCAGCACTTTCAAATAAATCCTTTCAGCCAGCTCATCGGCGATGACGGCAAGGGCCTCTTCTTTGCTGCTTTTTTGGAGCAGGGCATCCTTGCCGGTCTGGAAGTTTCGTTCACGGGCGTCGTCGTTGATTTCCCAAAGCAGTTTACCCGTGGCCCGGTCGCGCAGGCGATAGGTTACCTTGACCCAGGCTCTCTGAGTAGTTGCTCGATCACTGCTATCATAGGCGGTGGCAGGATAATTTACCGCCTCGATGGTGCCGGAGAGCTGGTATTCGGCCAGCTCGGGATCGGCCTCGAGGCGAAATTGTGGCGATTGTTGGAGCCAGTCCGCCGTTTTCTGTAACAACATTCCGGACAGTGCCAGTTCGTTGGTCCGGTTCTCCCAGGCTCCGGCGAAGATAGCCAGATCACCACTGTCGTTTAAACGGACGGCGGGATGATGATAGCCGCAGCCGCACAAGACGAGAACGAAAAGGATCAGAAGGCGATTGGTTAGCTTCACGAGGCCACGATATTGATCAGTTTGTTGGGAACCACAATAACCTTGCGGATCGTTTTACCCTCGGTGAATTTACCGACATTGCCATCGGCCAGGGCCTGCTCCTTAAGGCTTTCCTCATTGGTGCCGGGGGCGACCAGCAGCCGGCTTCGCACCTTGCCGTTGACCTGGAGGACGATGGTGATCTCGTCTTCCCGGGCCGACTCCTCATTGAATTCCGGCCAGGTTTGCCGGGCCAGGGTGGTGGTGTGTCCGATTAACTGCCACAGTTCCTCGCAGAGATGCGGAGTCATGGGTGACAGCATGATGAGCAAGGCATCCACCGCTTCACGCACCACCGCAGGGGCGACTTTTTCCCCGGCCTCCTCACCGGTCAGAGCGAAGAGCTGGTTGGTCAGTTCCATCAAGGCGCTGATCGCGGTATTGAAATGAAATCTGGTTTCAATGTCGGTGCCGACTTTGCGGATAGTCTGGTGGGTCTTGCGGTGCAAAAGCCGACCGGGTTCGTTCAGCCTCTCGGAATCGAAATGGACCGGGGCGTTCCTGAGCGAATCCAGGTTGCTCAGGACAAAGCGGAAGATCCGATAGAGGAAGCGCGAGGCTCCCTCGACTCCCTGGTCGTTCCATTCCAGTTCCTTTTCGGGAGGGGCGGCAAACAGGCTGAAGAGCCGAACCGTGTCGGCTCCGTAGCGGTCGATCAGTTCATTGGGGTCGACCACATTGCCCTTGGATTTTGACATCTTGGCGCCGTCCTTGATCACCATGCCCTGGGTAAGCAGGTTGGTGAAAGGTTCGCTGATCGTCAGGTAACCTAAATCACGCAAAACCTTGGTGAAAAATCGCGAGTAGAGCAGGTGCAGGATGGCATGTTCGACTCCGCCGATGTACTGGTCCACCGGAAGCCAGTAGTCGACCGCCTCTTTCTGCAAAGGCCCGGCAGTAAAGTCTGGGCAGCAGTAGCGGGCAAAGTACCAGGAAGACTCGACGAAGGTGTCCATGGTGTCGGTTTCCCGGCGGGCCGGACCACCGCAGGCCGGGCACTCAACCCGATAGAAAGATTCCAGGGTGTGCAGCGGCGATTTGCCGCTGGGATCGATGTTGACCTCCGTTGGTAGCACCACCGGCAGGTCTGCCTCCGGCACTGGCCGAACCCCGCATTTCAGGCAGTGGATCATGGGGATCGGCGCTCCCCAGTAACGCTGGCGGGAAATGCCCCAATCATGCAGCCGATAGTTGACTTGGCCCCGGCCCAGTTCCTTCTTCTCGGCGTGAGCTATGATGGCGGCTTTGGCAGCTTCGCTGGTCAGACCGGTGAAATCGCCGGAGGCGGTCAGGGTGCCGGGGTCGACGTAGGCCTCGGTCATCTCCTTTGCCACCAATTCTTGGCCGCTGGGCTGGATCACCACTTTGATCGGAATATCGTACTTCCGGGCAAATTCGAAATCGCGCTGATCATGGGCCGGCACCGCCATCACCGCGCCGGTGCCGTAATCGATCAAGACGAAATTAGCGACGTAGATCGGAATTCGCTCGCCATTAAAGGGATTGAGACAGTAGCGGCCGGTGAAGACCCCCTCCTTTTCCATCTCGCCAGGCTGCTGCTGGCGTTTGGCGGCGATGATCCGGGCGGCGAATTCGGCGACTTCGGCCTCGTTCCCGGTTCCGGCGGTTAGTTCGGCGAGCCAGGGATGTTCCGGGGCCAGTGACATGAAAGTCACCCCGTAGATGGTGTCGGGCCTGGTGGTAAAGATGGAGAGCTTGCGGTCAAGCCCCTCCACCGGAAATTCCACTTCAACGCCCACCGACTTGCCGATCCAGTTACGCTGCATGGTCAGCACTTTTTCCGGCCAGCCGGTCAAATGATCGCATTCGGCCAGTAGTTCCTCGGCGTAATCGGTGATCTTGAAGAACCAGCCGGTCATCTGTCGGGATTCGACCTGGCGGTCGCAACGCCAGCAGAGGTTATCGATCACCTGTTCGTTGGCCAGAACTGTCTGGCAACCCTCGCACCAGTTGACTTTGGTTTCCTTCTGGTAGACCAGCCCCCGTTCGAACATCTTGATGAAAAAGAGTTGCTCCCAACGATAGTAGTTGCTGTTGCAGGTGGCCAGCTCGCGGTCCCAATCGTAGCTGAAGCCCATGCGTCGCAGCTGTATTTTCATGTAGTCGATATTCTCGTGGGTCCATTTGGCCGGATGAGTGCCATGCTTGATGGCGGCATTCTCGGCCGGTAGACCGAAGGCGTCCCAACCCATCGGATGAATGACGTTGTAGCCGCGCATTCTTTTGTAACGCGCCACCACGTCACCGATGGTGTAGTTGCGAACGTGACCCATGTGGATTTTGCCGGAGGGGTAGGGGAACATCTCCAACAGATAGTATTTGGGACGAGCAGGGTCGATAACTGCCTTGAAGGTTTTATTATCCAGCCAGCTGGTTCGCCACTTGTTTTCGATGGCGGCAAAGTCGTATTTCAGGTTTTGCGGGTTGCTCATGGTTTGGTCTCAGGTCAGTGGGCGTCCTGATAATCCGCCCGGGCCAGGGTTTCGAAAGTGGTGATATCACTTATGAAGGCCAACTCGATGGTGCCGGTCGGGCCGTTACGCTGTTTGCCGATAATCAGTTCAGCTTTGCCCCTATTGGGATTAGCCTCCGACTTGTTGTAGACCTCGTCGCGATAGATGAAGCAAATGACATCGGCATCCTGTTCGATGGCGCCGGATTCGCGCAGGTCGGAAAGCTGGGGGCGTTTGTCGGAGCGACTTTCCAAGCTGCGGTTAAGCTGGGAGAGGGCGATGACCGGGATGTGCAGTTCCTTGGCCATGGCTTTGAGCGAGCGGGAAATTTCACTGATCTCCTGTTCGCGGCGCTCGGTGGCGCTGTGGCCCCGCATGAGTTGGAGATAGTCGATCACGACCAACCCCAGGTTGTGCTCGGTCTTCAGGCGCCGGGCCTTGGCCCGCAGTTCCAGGACTGAGAGGGCCGGAGTATCATCGATATAGATCGGCGCCTCGGAGAGCATGCCCACCGCCCGGGCCAGTTTGGGCCAGTCATTTTCCTGGATATGGCCGGTGCGAACCCGTTGGGAATTGACTTTGCTTAGGGAGCAGAGCAGCCGCATGCCGAGCTGTTCCTTGGACATCTCCAGGCTGAAAACCCCCACCGGTACTTTATAGAGCAGGGCGGCGTTCTGCACCATGTTCATGGCCAGCGCGGTTTTGCCCATGCTGGGCCGGCCAGCCAGGATGATCAGGTCGGACGGTTGCATGCCCGCGGTCTTGCGGTCGAAATCTTCGAATCCCGAAGGTACCCCGGTGATCAGCTCCTTGCGTTCTGAGAGTTTTTGTACCTCCTTGAAGGTTTCATTGATCACCGTACTCATCGGGTAAAAAGACTGGTTGCTCTTGGCCCGGGCGATTTCGAAGATATTCTGCTCGGTTTCGTCCAGGAGCAGATCGATATCGTCCTGTTCTTCGTAGCAGCGGCTGGCGATTTCGGTGGAGGTGGAGATCAGTCGGCGAAGAATAGATTTTTCGCGAACGATTTTGGCGTAGTAGGTAATATTAGCCGCCACCGGGACGATATCGGTGAGGGTAGCCAGGTAGGCAGGGCCGCCAGCCTGGTCCAGTTGGTTACTGTCTTTCAAGACATTGACGACGGTAATCAGGTCCGGCGGCTCAGCCCTGTCGAAGAGCTGGATCATAGCCGTGAAAATCTGTCGATGTTCGGGCCGGTAGAAATCCTCGGGGGCCAGAATCTCCACCGCTTTGGGCATGGCGCCTTGCTGCAGAAGGATAGACCCGAGCACGCACTGCTCCGCCTCTACGTTTTGAGGGGGCAGGCGGGTGATTGGAGATGCTGGTTTTCTGGCCGGTTCCATGGACAAGTTTGATCAAGATGAGACGGCGGGACTGACAGCCGGTAATCGAGTCGATACCTTAAAAAAAATAGTGGCGGTCGTCCACTAGTTTCTCGGTCGGAACAGGCCAAAATAAAAGGCCCCAAACCCATGCTGCAAGGGGGTCGGGGCCGTCTGGCGGTTATGCCGGTGGCCGGTAAGTCGCCGGTTGCGGTCCGGAAGGGACCTCAGGCAACCACAGCCGTTTCTATCCCTAAGGGAATGACCTGTACTTTTACTTCGGCATTAACCTGATAGCCGACCTTGACCGGGATCAGGTATTCTCCCAGGGTTTTGATGGGTTCTGGCAGGACAAGTTTGCGCTTGTCGATGGTAACCCCGAGGCTTTCCAGCTTATCGGCGATATCGGCGGCGGTAACGGAACCGAAAAGTTTGTCTTCATCACCGGCGCGTTGTTCGATGACAACGGTAATGCCGGTGATCCTCTTGGCGATGGATTCGGCATCGGAGCGCATGGCCTCCTTGCGGGCCTCGATGGCGGCCTTCTCTTTTTCAAGGATGGCCAGGTTGGCCTTGGAGGCGGAAATGGCCAGACCCTGCGGCAACAGGAAATTGCGGCCATACCCATTCTTTACCTTTACCACATCGCCTTCTTCACCCAAGGTGTCGATCAACTGTCTGAGAATAACTTCCATTGTCTTATTCCTCCTCACTGGGAAATAACATGGTGAGATCTGTTATTATATTATTATTTGTCTTCAACTTCGTTTCGGGGCCTTCGCTTGCGCAAATCGGTCCAGACATCGATCAGCCCGATTACGGCCAACATGGCTACTCCGTATGCCTGAATCAGAACCAGGATATAGATCAGGGTTCTGAGCGGCAGGGGAACTGCCCACCGGGCCAGGAAACTGGTCAGAATCGCCACCCCCTGGAAAAAATAAACGGTCCCGCAAACCAGTACCAGGTTGAGCCCGATCGTCTTGAATAAGGCTACCGGTAAGAGCAGTCCGAATCCCGCCAGGACAACCAGGAGCACCAGCGGCTCAGGCAGTCGCCACTCAGCCACGGGGGGCCATGGGGCCAATTTTATATCCTTCCTGCGCAGGAGCCATTTTCCGGCCACCATGTTCAAAAAAACCATGTTCAACATGGTGACCAGTAATAGTCCCGGCATGACCCTGGGCAAAAATTCACGCAAGCGGCTGATGGTTGTTTCCACTTGCAGCCCCTGCTCTGCGGTCATTTCGGCAGTATTTTTCAGGGACTTGCCAACTTCCACCAAGCCCGAATCCAGGCTGTTCAGGATATCATGATACAGGCCGGTGGATCCGGTTTGAGTCATCCCGTAAAACAACGACCAGAGCAACCAGCCCAGCAACAGAATCAAACCGGCCTTGAAACCGGACCGAACCGGATCACGTCCCTTTTTTTGCGCGTCCAGGGCCAGGCTTGCCCCCATCGGCAACATCGAGAGGGTGAAAATAAAGCCTCCGAGTTGCCCGGCCATTAACATGACCAAGGAACTTACCAACAGCGCGGCGGAGACGGTGTTGATACCTCTGCTCCGCCCTGATTCAATCAGGTAGTAAAAAACCGGCAGCGGAGCAAGAATCTGCAACCCCATGAATAAAGGGGAAATCGCCGGTAGGGTCCAAGTCAAAACAGTGACAATCGTGCCCGTGGGGCTTAGATTCAGTTTTCCCAAAAAGTTATCTGGTTTCTTGTCCATCAAGCCGTCGGCTGCAAGCCCGGCTTAGAAATTTACGTTGCCGCTGTAGGGCAGTAAAGCGATCTGTCGAGCCCGCCGGATCGCTTCGGTCAACTGACGCTGGTGCTTGGCGCAGTTACCATAGATCCGCCGCGGGATGATCTTGCCACGTTCGGTGACAAAATTTTTCAGGGTACGGATTTCCTTGTAGTCTATAACCAGTTTATCATCGGAGCAGAAACGACAGACCTTTTTGCGTATGAAGGTCTTGTTTCCCTGAGGTTTTCTGGTTCTGGTGGTTTTTTTGGCAAAACTCATAGCTGATCTCCGTCAGATATTTTTACTGGAATATTCAGAAATGAAACCGGAAGAACCTGTCGGTTCAGGCTGTTTCGGTTTCCTCGGATTCGGCAGCGGTGTCGGTTGCCTCTACCTGTTCTTCGGCGGCCACGTCTTCGGGCAGGGCGGAGAAAACATCCTGCAGTTTGACGGTGAGATATTTCATGACTCGGTCGTCGATCCGGTAGATTCTCTCCAGTTCGTCGACTGCTTCAGGGGTTCCTGCGTATTGCAGGTAGAGGTAATAGCCCTGCTGTTCCTTCTCGATCAGGTAGGCCAGCTTCTTCAAGCCCCAGTGGTTCAATTTGATTATTGAACCGGCAAAGCCTTCGATGATGGAGGTGGAGCGGTCGACGACCGCCTTGAGATCATCCTCGGCCAGGGTCGGCTTAAGGATAGCGATGGTTTCGTATCTGCGCATTGTGGTCTCCTTCTGGACTTTGTTTACGCGGCCCATCCCACTGGTCCAAAATCGGGGGGATGAGCAAGGAGTGTTGATCTGCCTCGTTTAAGGCAGAAAAAATAAGCGCTCTTGTTAACACGGGCCGGTTTTGGTGTCAACATTTTTTGCGGTAAGTGAGGCGGTTTCAACTCTCTGGGAATTAACCCTGCTCATCCTGTTTGGCTCGGATCCAGAGGCGTTGCAAGGCGGCAATATCGAGATTTTCGAGACTCTCCTCCGACTTTGCCGCCAGTTCCGCCATCCTGGTGAAGCGGTTGGTGAATTTGTCGGTGGCTTTATGGAGGGTGGCTTCGGCATCAAAACCGGCTTTGCGGGCAACATTAACCATGGTGAAGAGGATGTCGCCGATTTCCTCCTCAATCCCTCCCCGATCCTTGAGATCGATCGCTTCGTGTAATTCGGCAATTTCTTCTTCCAGTTTGACCAGGACCGACTCAAGGTCCGGCCACTCAAAACCGCTGCTTACCGCCCGGGCTGAAACTCGTTGCGCCCTCATCAAGGCCGGCAGAGAACGGGGATAGGAGAAGATGCTCCCGGTCTGTTGCCCTTTTTCGATTTTCTCGCTCTTTTTAATCCGATTCCAATTGTTACGAAGTTCTCTCTCCGAATTGATCACAGTGTCCCCGAAAACGTGGGGATGCCGGCGGATCATCTTGTCGGTTATGCTTTCCAGTACCTCGGACAGGGAGAAGGACTGCTGCTCTTCATAGAGGTTGTTGAGGAAGATTACCTGGAAGAACAGATCTCCCATTTCTTCCTTGATCATTTGGCGGTCATCCAAGTCAATGGCCTCCAGGAGCTCATGCAGTTCTTCGATCAGATAGGGCCGAAAGCTGTCCACGGTCTGTTTTTGGTCCCAGGGGCAACCGTCCGGTTGTCGTAAACGTTTGATTATCTGGACCAGCCGGGAAAATTTGTCGCCGATTTCTTCCATATATATTTAGTTCGTCCAATTCTTAGGAATTATTTTTTGTTATTCCTGTATGGTAAAATTAAGATGGAGCAAAAAATGTGACAAAAAAAATTGCTTAGCCTATCAAGAAAGAGCTAATATTTAATTGAAAATAATAGCGAAAGACTTATATGTATCACAAAATAGACCTGACATCCCTCACTGTTTGATGTTGTGTCACGAGAGCATAAGATATTTGTTAATAAATCTCAGTACTTAATTTGTTCGGGTAATTTATTTTAAGGCCATCCGGCTCTGGGCCGGGGGGCAAAAGCAACAAAGGAGCGCTTAATATGTCAAAGAAAATACTTCTTGAAAAACACAAAGATGTGGCCAGAATCGACCAGGAATCCAAAAGAACCCACGGCTGGTACGTCAGGGTCAGGTTTTACGGCAAAACTTATTCCAAGTTTTTCTCGGATAAGAAAAACGGCGGACGCTATTCAAGCCTACTGGCTGCCTTGGCCTGGCGCGACAAGACCGAGAAAGATCTAGGTAAGCAGCGGACCGACAAGCACGTGGTAACGGTGAGCAACACCTCAACCGGAGTGGTCGGAGTCAGGTTGAACGAAAAGCTGCACCGTTATGAAGTCAGTTGGGTGAACAAGGAAGGGAAACAGGGCAAAACCTCGGTTTCGATCCTAAAGCATGGCAAGAAAAAGGCGTTTGAGCGGGCTTGTGCGATCAGGAAGACCAAGGAAGCTGCTCGTCTGGCCGCTTGAACCGGAATTCATTAACACCGCAATAATTCTGTTTGGGAGCCGATCCGGCTGGCGAATTCTCCAGTCGGATCGGTTTTTTATCTCCATCATCCGGTAAGCTGGCGATCCCACCACTCCAGAAGCTCTTGGGGGTGGTTCAGCAACAATTGAGCTCCGGCCTTTTTCAGTTCGGTCTTTTCCCGAAAACCCCAAAGACAACCAACGGAATACATGCCTGCGGTTTGCGCTGTCCTCATATCGACATCGGTATCACCCAGGTAGAGTATCTCGCCAGGGGGCAGAGAGAGTTTACGGGCGATAGCCAGGGCTCCTGCCGGGTCGGGTTTCAGGGGATATTCGCTGCTGGCGCCGATTATCGAGTGAAAGGGCCAGGCAGTCAGGAATTTGTCATGAACATCCGCGGTTAATGCCTGTGGTTTGTTGGAAAATATCGCGAGTGATAGGTTGCGGGCTATCAACCCATCCAGCAGGGTTGGGATTCCCTGGTAAAGTGTCGAGCAGCGATCCCAGCGCTGGCTGTATATGGTTCGCATCCGAACCAAGCAATGGGCAACGGTGGACCGGTCGCTGCGTGCTTTCTCGGGCAAAGCCCGGATGACCAGCTTCTCCATGCCATCACCGACAAAGTAACGATAGGAGTCGGGCGGATGAATCGGGAATCCTTGGTCACTCAGCACCTCGTTCATGGACTCGCTCAAATCGATCAAGCTGTCGAAAAGGGTACCGTCCAAGTCAAAAATGACGGCGTGAAATATTCTTTTCACTGGTAAGTTTCCGGACATAGGTTCCTGCCATTTCAAGGATCGTATTACCTGCGGCAAGGTGACGGGAGGGGGCCGCTTAAAGTACTTTAACTCAGCGCCGAACTGATTTTTTTCACCATTTTTTCTGCTTGACTACCCTATCTATTAGAACTATGATTCCCGCCATTTGATTGAGTAACAGCGGTTTTCGGCCCCGATAGTCGGAGGCCCGGCTTCAGAGTTGTGACTTGTTTTGTCTATTTGGTTTTCCATATTTCAACAAGCTAAAATTAAGGAGGATCGACCAATGTCTGTCAAAGTTGTGGGGCATTCAAGCCCTGATACCGATTCCGTGGCTTCCGCCATTGCCTATGCCAATTACCTTAAAGCCACCGGCACTGACGCAGTGCCTTGTGCCCAGGCCGCCGCCGCTGACCTGAGCCCTGAGACTATACTGGTCCTGAAAAAATTCGGCCTGACCGCCCCCGAGAAATTGACCGATGCAGCCGGACAGAAACTGGCTCTGGTCGATTTCAGCGATATCGCCCAGGCTCCGGCCAACCTCGACAAAGCCGAGGTTGTAGGAATTGTCGATCATCACAAAATCGGTGATGTCACCACCAACAGCCCGATTTTCTTCTATGCTCAGCCGGTCGGTTGCACTTGCACCGTGCTCCATGAGATGTATGCCAACAATAAAGTCGCCCTGCCCAAAAACATTGCCGGCGCCATGCTTTGTGCTATTCTTAGCGATACCGTGAACTTCAAGTCCCCCACCTGCACCGAGGCCGACAAGCAGGCCGTTGCCGCCCTCAAGGGCATCGCTGGGATTACAGATACCGATTCTCTGTTCATGGAGATGCTCAAGGCCAAATCCGCAGTGGACGGGGTACCGATCAAGGATCTGGTTTTCCGGGATTACAAAGATTTTGATATGAAGGGAAAAAAGGTCGGGGTTGGACAACTCGAACTGGCCACTCTGGACCAGGTTGCAGCTATCCGGGCCGACTTGATCAAAGGTTTACAGGCCGTTAAGGCCGAAGGTCGTCATTCAGTACTGTTTATGCTGACCGATGTGGTCAAGGAAGGTACCGATCTGATCGTTCTTTCCGATGAACCGGCCATCATTGAGCAGGCCTTTGGCAAGAAGTTGGAAGGTGGTTCCATGTGGATCGACGGCATGATGAGCCGCAAGAAGCAGACCATACCGCCCCTGCAGAAAGCTTTCGGCTGCTGAAGCAAGTTTTTTTACTTAAGTATAAAAAGCCCCGCTTCGGCGGGGCTTTTTATTTATCCCTGTGCGTCAGGAACAAGAGTTCTCTTGTTGGTATCAGTCTTGCCATACCCAGGTTTAAATCGCTCTGGCTTGGCTCCTCGACCTCCAGCTTTCCCCCACTTCTGGCCAGTCTTGTTCATCTTTTGATCCAGCGCATTTTTCGGCTATTCGCCGACCTATCTCGCGACCAGCTTCTTGGCATGTTCAATTACGCCAAGTACCTTCGGGTCATCGGGCAAGTTAGGGCTGATGGCCTCGAACTGGCTGGTATAGGTAGAGCCTGCATCCAGGGTCGGCTGATTTTGCAGTTCTGTTTCCAAGTTCTTGATTTGCAAGGTAATTTTATCGATTCTCTTGAGCAGTTGCCGATAACGTCCCTGTGATTCGGGGCGATCACGGAAACGTTCTTTCTGCCGGTTGAGAGTTGCCATCTCGCGTCGTTTACCGGCCAATAATTCCTTCTCGCCTCTGTCCCAGCGGCCGCTCGGCTGAGGGTGGACGGTCAGGATGCCGAGATATTCGCCCTGCCGGCCCGTCTGGGTGAGCATAGTGGTATCGGACAACAGCTCCGGTGGGTGGTTATTGCCACCGAAGGCCGGGATGATCAGGTTGATCCGCGGACAGGTGGCGGCTATATCCCGGCAATCTGCCGGATTGTAGCCGGTCAACAGGATAATAAAGTCGTTCTTCTCTTGGAGCTTATCGATAAGGGCGGGGAGTATCTCCGGCCAAGCGAGCAACTGGTATTCGGCGCCGAGTTTATTGCTCACCTCCGCAGTTCGGTCGGTGAGACCAACCACCGCCACCCGGTGAATGCCGGCCTGGACTTCCAAGTATGGTTTGAACAGCGGTTGTCCGGTCTTTTTGTCAAGCAGGTTGGCGCTCAGCCAGGAGAATTTAGCCCGGGCTTGCAGTTCCAGCAGAAGCTCAATTCCACCTGCCAGATCGCGACTGCTGATGCCGACTGCGTCATAAGCCATGAGATTGTAGGAATCGACCAAGGCGGTGGCGAAGATCTTGGTTTGACCGGCCTGATTCAGATCGGGCTGACCGGAACGGAAGAGTAGGGCGCCGCCATCCAGAACCAGGGTAGGAAGCCGGCTTTGACGGCGGATCTGTTCGATTTTGGAGGCTTTCTTGGACAGACCGCCCAAGGGATGACTTTTTCAACCGCAGGGATCGGTTTCACCATTAAGGCTATTCGAATAGAGAAGGGTGAAGCCTGAATCGCTCTTGGTAGCCGCGGCCAGAGGGAACGGTTGGCCGCAGAGGAAAATCAGCAAAGTCAGTAGTGCGGTAATCCTGCTCATTATTTTTTCACCCCGGTTTTGGTTTTACCCTTGGCCGCCCGTTGTTGCAAAAGTTTATGCCACTTCTCAAGGCGGTCGGAAATTACAGCTTCATAACCGCGATTGGTGGGTTGATAAAAGCGTTGCCCGATCAGTTCGGGCGGGAGGTGATCCTGAAGAACAATGCCTTCCGGGTTATTATGGGCATACTGGTAATCTTTCCCGTATCCCAACCCTTTCATTAAACCGGTGGGGGCGTTGCGGATGTGTAGCGGAACCGGCAGGCTACCGGATTTTCCGATCTCTTGATAGACCTGATTCAGGGCCAGATAGCTGGCATTACTCTTGGGAGCGGTGGCCAGGTAAATGGCCAATTGGGCCAAGGCTAAATCTCCTTCGGGGGAACCCAGGGTCTGGTAGCTGTCCCTGACGCTGATCGCCAAAATCAGGGCCTGGGGATCAGCGTTGCCGATATCTTCCGAGGCGAAACGAATCATCCTGCGGATCAGGTAGAGGGGTTCCTCGCCGGCCATCAACATACGACCCAGCCAATAGAGAGCCCCGTCCGGATCGCTGTCGCGCAAGCTCTTGTGCAGGGCGGAAATCAGATTATAGTGCTCTTCGCCGGTTTTATCGTAACGCAGGCTTCTTTCCTGAATTGCCTCCTGGATGTTGGTCCGGGTGATTCGGTAGCTTCCATCTTGGTCCGGCCTGGTAATGGAGAAAGCCAGGTCCAGGTTGTTTAAAGCGCGTCGTGCATCGCCATCGGCCATCCCGGCCAGGAATTCCAGGGCGCCTGCGTCCAGCTCGATTCGGTATTCACCCAGGCCGTTTTCACGGTCATGGATGGCCCTGGTGATTATCTCGGCCAGATTTTCCGGCGTCAAAGAATTAAGTACCAGGACCCGGCAACGGGACAATAGTGGGGCTATGACTTGGAAGGAGGGATTTTCCGTGGTGGCGCCGATCAGGGTCAAGAGGCCGCTTTCGACATGGGGCAGGAAGGCGTCCTGCTGGCTTTTGTTGAAACGGTGAATCTCATCGACGAACAATATCGTCGGTTGTTGGCGTTCGGTTAGAACCTGCCGGGCCTGGGCGACAATTTCCCGAACCTCTTTGATCCCCGAAAGGACCGCCGAAAAAAAAACAAAGTTCGCCCCGGTGGATTGAGCCAGGATATGGGCCAGGGTAGTTTTACCAACCCCGGGTGGCCCCCAGAGCAGCAAGGAGGGGATTTGTCCTTGCTGCAGGAGTCTCCCGAGCAGTTTCCCTTCGCCCAGCAATTGTTCCTGGCCGACGAAGTCCTCCAGCCGCCGGGGGCGCATGCGTTCGGCCAGGGGAATATGTGATTGGTTAACGTTTTTCACCGGGGAAAATCAAATCGGTAAAATATGGTCATGTTGAATCCGTCGGGAAAACGGTCCCTGGCAGGTGCCGTTGGCTGAGGTCGTGACGAAGGGGACATGTGTAGTCCTCGGTGCCGTGCGGCGTTCCGGGAACCTTTGCGGTAAAACGTTAAGCCGTTGCGCGCAACAGTCCATAAACTCCTGAGTGGATGCTCATGGTTGTCTTAACCGGAAGTTCCCCGGAAAGTGACCTGATTGCGGACTGGCAATAGTTCAGGCTTTCTGTGGCTCTGAAAGCTGGGGAGTTACCAAGGTTTTGGCGGTAGCCAGCTTGGTCTTTGAGGTACCCTCGACCTGCAGTTCCCGGGGTTGGGTCTGAGACTTAATTTCGCCGTTCAAAATACCTCCGGATTCCACCGATAGATCCGAAGTTTCAACCCGACCGTTGATCACGCCGGTTTTTTTCAGGAAGAGTTTGTCGGCCTTGACGTTTCCGTCTACCTTTCCATAACAGACCATGGTTTCCGCCAGAACATCGCCGGTGATTCTGCCACTTTCGCTCAAGACCAGAAAGGTGCCGGAAATATTGCCCTGAAGATTTCCGTCCAGTTGTATTTTACTCTTGAAGGAAATGTCACCAACGATCGCCATATCCTGTCCGATAATACTGCTGATAGCGGTGGAGGCATTATTGGCGCTGGCTTTGCTGTCGGAGAATATTTTCATCTGCCGCTCCTGTTGAAATAATTTACTACCCGGCATTAACCGAAAGAAGTTTGGTGATGTTCAGATACTTGATGGGATTGATCGGCCGGTTCTTGTAACGAACTTCGTAGTGCACATGGGGGCCGGTACTCCGACCGGTATTACCGAGCAGTGAAATGGTTTGTCCGCGGACGACCTTTTCTCCCCATTTGGCCAGGATCTTCTGATTGTGGGCGTACATGGTGGTGAAGTTGTTGCCGTGATCGAGCAAAATGTACCAGCCATAGCTGTCGTTGTGGCCCCGTTCGCGCACCCGGCCATTGGCCGTGGCCTTTACTTCGCTCCCTGGAGTGCCGCTCAGGTCGATTCCTTCGTGGAATGCAACTTCCCCATTCATCGGATCTACCCGCCGGCCGAATAGTGAGGATATTCGGTTGGCTTCGACCGGATAACCAAGGGGTATGGGACGTATGATCTTGATCTCCTGATCAACTTTGGAGATCAGGCCCTCGCAGGTGGTATCGGAAATCTTGGTAAAGGGACCACCGCTGTCACTTCCGTCACCGTTACCAACCGCTGGTGGCGTTATATCGAGAGTGGAGAGGATGGCGTCGATTACCTGGCTGCGCTGATTAAGTTCGCCATAGGCCCCGGTAAGCTGGGCTCGATTCTTTTCTTCCAGGCTGACCACCTGTTCTCGTAAATCCCGGTTGTTTCGGGTAAGGCTGCCGAGATTGTTCTGCAGGTTTGAGAGTTCTTTTTTCAGGTACAGGTTTTGAATCGAATAGGTAATTCCGGCAATTGTTGAAGTGACGAAGACAAAGGCCAGCAGGGCGGTTAATTTCTTTAGAATTGGCTTGGGAACAGCGAAAGTTCGCGCTTGCGACCGCTCACTTGTGACAATGATGTGCAACTTGTTATCCATGCAGATCCCCCCTTTATATTGGATAATAAAATCCAACAAAACAGGGCTATTAAACCACTTGGAGAATTCATTGTCAAACAGGAAGGGCCGGAAGGCGAGTTCGCGGGTGTAATATAACGGGCCAATGAGGAAAGTTTCGGTACGAAAAGCGTTTCTGCGGTTCGGTTCTTCAGCAGAAAATCGCCACCCCGGTGATATTATCAGATCCTCCGGCCTGATTGGCCAGATCCACCAAATGATTGACAGCTTCGGCGGGAGTTATCGACTTAGCAATGACCTCGACCAGCGTTTTATCGGTGACCATGGACCAGAGACCGTCGGTACAGAGTAGAAGGCGGTCATCGTCGCGGAGTTGGCAGGAGTTGTATTCCGGGGGTTCGGGGAAGGGATAGCCTATGACCCTGGTCACCACATGACGGTCTTGCAATTGTGTGACCAGTTCGCTGGTATCGGAAAGTTCCCGCCGCTTCTCCACCATGGTTGTATGATCCGAGGTCAGTTGCCGGATGGAACCTTTGGTTACGATATAACAGCGGGCATCGCCGACATGGCAGAGATGTAAGGTGGCATCGTCAATATAGGCGACCACCAGAGTAGAACCCATTCCCAGCCATTCCTCTTTTTCTTCGGCCATGGCGCTGACAATGGTATTAGCCTTTTCGAAGCTTCTGACCAGAGAGTGTCTGATCTCCTGAGGATTGCCATGCATGGCGGCCAGTCTCACCGGGGTAAAATGGTCGTCGATGATTTTAACCGTGGCTGAACTGGCTATTTCCCCGGCGTTGTGCCCACCCATTCCGTCGGCAACGATGAAGAGTCGACGTTCGGCTGAGACGGAGTAGGAGTCTTCGTTCTTACTTCGGACTTGTCCGGGATCGCTCTGCCCCGCGCAGGAAAGGGCCAGTTTATGGTGAATGAAAAATCTTCTGAAAAATTCAATCATCAGCGTTGCGGATCAGAAGGAAAGAGAGGTCTAAGAAGGTGTCTGTTTGGCAAGTAGAAAACAAGCACGAGCGGACCAATCAGGATACCTTCAGAGTGGTTCCGGCTACTCTGATCAGGTCGCCTTTCTTCAGCCTTATCTCATTACTGGCCTTTTTCCCGTTGACGTAAACCTTGCGCAGACCCGACTGGGGGATAATGGAGTAACCTCCCTGGCCTCTGGTGATAAAGAACTGGGTTTTGGCCACGAAGAAACCGGGAATAATCAGGTCGCAGGAAATTCCGCTACCGACCTTGATGCTGTCTTTTCCGCTCAGGCTGAATTGTTCCGTAGAGGCTTTGCCGTCGATGACTTCCAGAGCATACTGGCCGGCCGTTGACTTCAGTTTGGCCTTGGTCTGGACAAAGATGGTCTGATCCATGCTTTCGGGAGAAGTGGAAAAGGAACCGACTTCTTCCTCGTCGGTCAGCAGTTCCACCGGTTTGAGGATGAATTTACCTATTTCGAGCTGGTCTTTTTTCTTGATCGGGACGGACGAGACGATCTTTTTGCCGTTCACCTTGGTGCCGTTGAGGCTATATAAATCAGTGAGGTAATAGATGCCACTTTTCATTTCCAGGGAGGAGTGCTGCCTTGATATGGCGCTATTGTCAACGGTGACATCGGCGTCCTGTCCCCGGCCGATAGTCAGGGTCTGCCCCTCTTCAATCGAGAAACGCTTGATGACGCGATGGTTAAGAATTAATGCCCATTCCTCCATCTTTTCCCCCCTGGTATAAAACTTGAGATGAATGTTCGAGCCGATTTACTTCGGACATAATTAGCATACTTGGACACCAATGACGAATTATTTTGAACAGGGTGTGGGTTTTTCCGGCTTAGTCAACACGGCTGGAGGTAAGGTACGGTTGCCGCATTAAGTAGCAGCGTTTCCGACAGTTTTCCGGAGTGCGGCTACATTTTCTCGATTTGCTTCATCTTTTCCAACAGATTCCGGGTTTTTTCCCGCAGGGGATCTTGCGCCGACAAATTCTCCAGGGCTTTTTGCAAGTGAAAGCGGGCGGTGGGAATATTGCCCTCCAGCCAGCTGAACATGCCATTATAATAATCGCTCTGACCAACCTGGCCGTTCGCGGCCAGGGCGCGACCCAGGTAAAAGTGAAGCCGGGCGAAGGTGGGGGTGATGGTCAGCATGCTTTGGTAGAGTTCAAGGGCCGGGACTTTTTGTCCGGTTTCATCCAAAGCCCGGGCCAAATGAAAAATTGTGTAGGCGTCCTGCCGGTCGGCCTCATGGGCCTCGTTGAGCAGTTTGATAGCCTCCGCCGTTTTGCCTTCCCGGAAGCAGGTTACTCCCAAGTCGGCTTTGAGGATGGGTTCCCGGGGGAAGTGGGCGATCAGTTCCGTGAAGTACTGGCGGGATTTGGCGTAATTGCCGTCCTGTTGATAGAGCAAGGCCAGGCCCAGGCGGGCCAGCCAGCCTTCCTCGTTATCGTTCTCGGCCTTCTTCAGCAAGCGCGGCAACAAGTTCGACGTGTCTCTGGTGCTTACCAGGGTCCGGTAGCGAATCCGGTTGAAGTGAAAATCGTCCCGGTGACTAATCAACCCGGCCGGCGGCGGCGAACTCTGGAGCAGGTCCTGGACGTAACCCTGGCGCTGATCCGGAGCCGGGTGGGTAAGCAGGTAGGGGGGAGGGTTGCCGATATTGAGGATGGCGATCCGCCGCATCTTGGCCAGCATGCTGAGCAGGGAATTGGGGTCGCGGTCCAGTTGGAGCATCCAGCGATAGGCTTGCCGATCCGCTTCTTCCTCATTTTCCCGACTGAATTTCAGATTCATCGAGGCCCCTGTGGCTACGGCGCCGGCGATCACGGCTTGTGACAGATCGCCGCCACCGAGGGCGATACCGGCCAGGAGCAGAGCTGCGGTGCCCATACTGATCTTGCCGCCCTTGTCGATGCTGTCGGCAATATGGCGCCTGACCACATGGCCGATCTCGTGGGCCATTACCCCCACCAGTTCATCCTCGTTGTCCATGGCCTCGATCAGGCCGGAATTGATGAATACCAGTCCCGAGGGGGCGGCGAAGGCATTGAAGTCCTTATCGTTGATCACGAAAAAGTGATAGTCGAAATACTGGGGGCCGGCCACCTCCAGGATCTCCCGTCCCAATCGGTCGATGTACTGGTCGATGTCGGGGTCGTCGAGCAGGTTGAATTCCTGCCTGATCGTCGATTGAATCTTCTCGCCGGTCTTTTTTTCTTCGCCGACCGTAAATGAGGCATTGGCCATCGGTCTGAAGACCAAGGTCAGTAATATAATAATCAGCCCGCTACGAAAGATGAGAGGATGACGGGAGGGAAGTCTGTAAGTTGAATGATTCATCTGGTTTGTATTACCTATCGGCAACTAAAGCCGGGTTAATGGTCTATGCAGACCGATTATAATCATTGCCTGGCTGCCTGGCATCAGTTGTTTGGCAATATATCAAGGTTGTCACCACTCCGAGGCTGCTAAACGTTGGTCTTCGGTGTCTGGAACTTGAAATCTCCATTGAATCAGGTATAGAGATACCATGCTCCGTGAATTGCGCATTTCCAACTTGGCCTTGATCACCGAACTGAATATTGAGTTCGGTCCGGCCTTCACTGTCCTTACCGGCGAAACCGGGGCCGGGAAATCGATTATTCTCCAATCGATCAATCTGCTCTATGGCGAACCGGCCCGCTCCTGGGTCCGGAGCGGGGCCGAGAGCGCTGTTGTCGAAGCCCTGTTCGAATGTGCTCCTGATCATCCCCTGAACCGCCTTCTGGTTGAACAGGGTTGGGATGGAGACGGTCAGATCGTTCTGAAAAGGGTGGTTTCGGCCACCGGCAACAGCCGCTATTATATAAACGGCGGACTGGCCACCGGTAAAACGGTCGGCGAGTTGGCCGAAAACCTGGTCAATATCGCCAGCCAGCATGATCATCAACAGTTGCTTTCCCGCGCCTTTCACCTGGATTTTCTCGATGCCTACGCGGGGTTACGCCCCCAGCGGCAAGCCCTGGGCGAACTCCACGACCGCTGGTCCGGACTGCGGGAGAGATGTCTGACTTTACGGCAGCGGGAAAAAGAAAAGGAACAGCGGCGCGATTTTCTCTCGTTCCAATGCCGGGAGATTTCGGAGGCGGCAGTGCTCGCCGATGAGGATCAACGGCTGGAACTGGAGAAACAAAGATTGCGGGCGACCGCCGACCTGGCCCGACTAGGAGGGAGCAGCCACGATCTGCTGGTCGACCGGGTTCTCGATGCCCTGGCCGAAATTCGCCGCAACCTCCAGCAGATGTCCGGCTTTGACTCGAGCCTGGAAAATCTGGCCGAGAACGTCGCCGAACAAAGCTTTCAGCTCGAGGACGCGGCCCAACAGCTCAGGACTTATCTTGATGAGTTGACCGCCGACCCCGGCCGCTTGGACGAGGTCACGGCCCGCATCGATACCTTGCAGAAACTTAAGCGAAAATATGGTTCGACTCTGGAAGAAGTACTGGAGTTTGGTCGGCTGGCTGCGGTGGAATTGCAGGGATTGGACGATCTGGATCGGGAACTGCTCGACTTGGAGCAGGAACTGGCCGGCCTGGAGCGGGAACTGACGGCGGCGGCAACCGACTTGAGCCGCCGGAGGAAAAAGGCCGCCAAGGAGCTGGCCGCCGCCGTGGCCCACGAGCTCTCGGCCCTGTGTCTGGAAAAAGCCTCATTCGCGGTGGATTTTGGTGCTTCCAAGGCCGGGGAATCCTTGGCCTCCCTGACCCGACGCGGTTGGGATCAGCCCGAGTTCCTTTTTACCGCCAATCGAGGAGAATTGTTGAAGCCCCTGGCCAAAGTGGCTTCCGGCGGTGAGCTGTCCCGGCTGATGCTGGCCTTGAAATGTCTGCTGGCCCGGCATGATCGGGTGGAAACAGTGATTTTCGACGAGATCGACGCCGGAATCAGCGGTCAGACCGCCGAGGCGGTGGCCGGTAAGATCAGGGAACTGGCCGGGCATCATCAAGTTATTTGCATTACCCACCTGCCGCAAATCGCCGCTGCGGCCGACGCCCATTTTACCGTGACCAAAGAAGAGATCGACCAAAGGACCCGGACCACCATCAGCTTGCTGCGCGGCGAGGAAAAGGTCGGGGAACTGGCCCGGATGCTGGACGGAGTAGCGGCCACCGACAAGACCCGGGCTTACGCCGAGGAACTTCTCGGGAAGAAAAGGCCTTGCTGATGGCTGGCGACCAGCCCACGGCCCTGGCCCTTTTTTCCGGTGGCCTGGATAGTATTCTGGCCTGCCGGGTGATCATGGCCCAAGGCATAGCGGTAAAGGCGGTCAAGTTTGTCACCCCCTTTTTCGACGACGGACTATTGGCCAGGGAGAACGAGTACCGCCGCGAGATCATGGCCCGGTTCGGCATCGATGTCCAACTCCGCGATTTAAGCGCCTCCTATCTGAAAATGCTGCGGAAACCGGCTTACGGTTACGGCAAGAATTTCAACCCCTGTCTCGACTGCAAGATCCTGATCGCTTCAACGGCTCGGGCCATGCTGGGCGAACTTGGCGCCTCCTTTATCATTTCCGGCGAAGTGGTGGGACAACGCCCCATGTCGCAGAGACTGGATGCCATGCGGGTGGTGGAAAGAGACAGCGGTTGTACCGGGATATTGCTCCGTCCCCTGTCGGCCGGGCGCTTACCGGAAACAACCCCGGAGCGGGAAGGGCTGGTGGCCCGGGAGAGATTACCGAAATTTTCCGGCCGGACCAGGACGCCGCAGATTGAATTGGCGGCAAGCCTGGGCATCAGCGGTTATCCCAGCCCGGCCGGGGGTTGCATCCTTACCGATCCCAATAAGGCCTTCCGGATCCGGCGATATTTCGAAGAGCATCCCGAGGTCCGGGCCGATGATCTACGCCTGCTGCTGACCGGTCGCCAGTTCCGGCTGCCGGCTGGCAGCTGGCTGGTTCTGGGACGTGATCAACAAGAGAACGAACACCTGCTCGAACTGGTTCTGGGCGGCGATCTGGTGCTGAGAATGAGCGATTGGCCCGGGCCGGTGGCTGTCATTCGCAATTTTGCCGGTGGTGAAGATCTGGCCCTGGCTGCCGGCCTGGTCCGGCATTTCAGCAAAAAAGGCGAGGGTAGGAGCCGAGGGTTGGTGCTTCTGAACGCCGCTGAGGGCGGCGAGCCGGAGATTGAGGTTGCCGGAGAGCTCAATCTCCCGGAGCAAGAATGGCAAAGCTGGCTGAACTGACGGGGTCGTCCGTATCCGTCGTTGCCGGCGGCGCCGGGAAGCCGCGCCTCCGGATCACTTAAGTACTGTGAGAATTTTCCGTTTAGTGTTGAGATTATACCAGTTTTCAAAATCCGCCGCGGCGAGTGGTCGGCAA
The DNA here is from genome assembly GCA_963807225.1 of uncultured delta proteobacterium. Classification (GTDB taxonomy): domain Bacteria; phylum Desulfobacterota; class Desulfobulbia; order Desulfobulbales; family JAGXFP01; genus JAGVGT01. Next base: position 449,233 of record CAWEAD010000008.1, read on the forward strand.
ATATGAAAACCCTGCAGGACATCGCATCCCAGTCGTTTTAACAGTACCTGGGTCTCATGGTTCTCTACCCCTTCGGCCACGACCTGCCGGCCGATATTATGGGCCATGTCGATGGTCGTTTTGACGATCACTGCACAGTCCTCGTTGGTCAGCATATCCAGCACGAAGGACTTGTCGATTTTGATCTGCCGGGCTGGAAACTTGCGTAGATAGGCGAGGGAAGAGTAACCGGTGCCGAAATCATCGATGGCCAGATGGAAGCCGGTTTCCTTCAGGGCGGCGATGACGACGGAGACCCGGCCGGGATCGATCATGATGCTGCTTTCCGTGATCTCCAGGGTGATTCGGGTCGGATCGATTCGCCATTTGCGCAAGAGTTTCTCGGCGATGACCGGAAACTCGTAATCATGCAGGTTCTTGACCGAGAGGTTGATGGAGAGATCGATGTTCAATCCTTGCTCCTGCCAGAGACACAGCTGCCGCAAGGCCTGTTCCAGGACCATGACGGTCAGGGCGTTGATTTGTCCGCTTTGCTCAACCACCTCGATGAATTCACCCGGGAGAACCGTCCCTTTCTCACCGTGGTCCCAGCGGACCAGGGCTTCAACCCCGCTCAGGCTGCCGTTAAGTACCGAAACCTGGGGTTGGTAGACCAGGCTCAATTCTCCGTTGCTGATGGCCTGTCGGAGTTCTCCTGCCATCATCAGCCGATCCCAGGAGGTTCGGGTAGCGACGGGGTTAAAAACAGCATAGTCAACCTGGTTACGCAGGGCTTCGTACATGGCGATATCGGCGTGTTGCATGAGGATTTCGGTTTCGGTGCCGTGCTCGGGATAGGAAACGATGCCGATGCTGATATTAACCGAAAGGCTGTTCCCTTCGATCTGGAACGGACGGGCCATGCAGGCCACAGTCTGGTGGGCCGCTGCCACTGCTTCCCGGCTGGAAGTGTCGGGTAGCAGAACGGCGAATTTGTCGCCGCCCCAGCGGGCCAGGGTCGCGTCGGCCCATTCGTTGTTCTGGAGGCGGTTGGCGACCTTCTGGAGCAAAAAGTCGCCGTAAAAATGACCGAGAACATTGTTTATTTCCTTGAATCTATTCAGGTCGATCAGGAGGATGGAAAACTCTTCGCCGCTTTGCCGGGCTAGGATAACGGCCCGATCGATCTGTTCGTGCAAATAATTGCGGTTGGGCAGTTCGGTCAGTTCGTCGTGCAGCGAGCGATGGCGTTCGGTAGCCGACATCCTGGTCAGCTGGTCGATGGTATTTCGGGTTAAGTTAGCAACCGAAAGCACGAAAATACTACCGCCGAAAAGGGTTAGGGCGACGATAAGATCCAGGCGTCCAACTTCGGTTCTGGCCCGAAAAAGGTAAAAACCGTCGGCGACATAACCCAGGAGGAAAAGGACGATAAGTGCCCCGAGAAGCCTCCAGGCTTTGGTGTCTTGCTGCTTTCCGGCGCAAATGTGCTTTGTGGGAAGTAACGAAATGCCAAGCAGGATTGTACCCAGAAAGACCAGGATGAATGCAATTGATTTCAAGTAGTAGCTCAGCTTAATCTCTAACGTTGGAAATTTTCATGGGTGACATGATAACATCAGGGAATCCAGGGTCAAGAAGACAAGTAAATCCTGGTGAATTTTACCTCGGAGCAAGGGGGAGGCGGTACGAGGCCGGGCTCAGGGCGTGATTTGTGGACGATGCACCAGGTCCTATCTTGACAGTTCCGTGCAAACTTGCTACTAGCAGCAGAACATTGGTCGGCTGCGGCTTTCTCCGACCACTCGGCACAGTGGGACGGCCACCGTAGCTCAGTTGGCAGAGCAGCCGATTCGTAATCGGCAGGTCAGGAGTTCGACTCTCCTCGGTGGCTCCAACTCCGGCAAGGTTATGTGTCGGCGAGGCCTTGGTGCCTTGCGGAGTCTGGAAGAAAAAGCCGGGCCGAGCTTAGCGGATTTGTTCCCTTACCATAGCTTGCCCCCGCCCAGGATCTTGGCGGTGATAATTTCCCGTCAAGCACCGAGCATTGCACTAATACTTAACTATAGTGTGACCATGCAAGTAAAACAGCTTTCCCTAGCGATGCCGGACGGGGCCGACCTGCTGGCCGGCCTGGCTGCTACCCTGGCCGGCCATGGTATCAACATCATCACTCTCAACTACGTCGAGAACGGAGGCGAAGGAGGGACAAACCTCTTGCAGCTTCTGGTCAATGACCCTGATAACGCGCGCCTCCTGTTGGTTGAAGCCGGGTATGCCGTTTCAGTGAGCGAGGTGGTAGTGGTGGAGATTCCCGATAAGCCGGGGGGGTTGGCCTGGCTGATGCAGATCATTCGGGAGCAGAAGCTGACCTTCCATAGTCTGCACGTCTTTTCGCACCGGACCGGCGAGCGGGCTCTAATCGATATAGCCTTCCGGGAACCTGAGCGGGCCACTCTCATGCTGGGTAAGGCTCGACTCAAGGTGCTCAGCACCGAAGAATTGCTGGCCAGATAATTTCCCAGGCCCGGATTACAGGTCGATATATCCCTACATTTTTCTCCCCAATACGGGGCTCTCTGAATCAATCCCCAATTCGTTTTCCATGTTCATTCGGTCCAAAGTCAGTTCGGGTGAAAAGGCCTGGGGATCTCCTGTCCCTTCCGGCACTGGCCCTGGCGGCCTGGCCGTCTGGCTGCCGGAGCCGGTTGACGATTCCTGGACCAAGGGACTATTGAATTTGACATCCTGTTAATTCAATTTATTATGCTGGTTCTGTAAAAGGAAAACTACGGCCGCCGGAGGCCGGAAAAATGCCGAATTTGTGCGGGGGGGAACTTTGCCTCAATTGTTTCCGGCCGGCCACCGCCGGCTGTTGAATAATGTTTTTTGGTGGTTGACGGCTCTGGTTTTTTTGCTTGTTGGCTTGACCGGTTGTGCCGCCAAACCGGTGGCGCGGCCGATGTTGACCACCGCCTACTGCGGATGCGGCGACTGCTGCAGTTGGGAGCGGGGGAGTTGGAGATATCTGAAGCTCGACGTCTGGAACCGTTATGTCTCGACCGGGCCCGCTCGGGGGCGCGAATACACGGGGCGCACAGCCAGCGGCACCGTGCCGCGCGAACCCTATCCCGGCCTGTTCTCCTGGGACAGCCTGCAACGCCCCTGGGTGATTCCCTTCCGAATCATCTTCTTTCCCTGGTTGTTCATGCCCGAGGACGGCACTATTGCCGCCGACACCAACTACTACCGCTTCGGAACCAGGATGCACGTGCCGGGCTATGGTTGGGGTGTGGTCGAGGACCGGGGCGGTGCCATCAAGGGGCCGGATCGCCTCGACCTCTACATGGACGACCACGACGAGGCACTGGCCTGGGGAAGAAGGCGGGTGCCGGTCCGGATCGAGAAGCGCTGAATAGCGAACGATTCTATTTAACCGCGGAGTGCAGGAAGACCGCAGAGGAAATAGTTACCCGGGAATTCGGCTGTGTTCTCTCCGCCCTCGGCGGTGAATATATTATTAGTTCATCATGTAAGGTGGTTAGCGAAGCGAAACCGCCAAACCCATGCAACAATAAGTAAAGGAATATCAACTAAGAATGGAAGGATTCTGCGAACGCAAACCGAAAATCGATTATCCCTGCCCCTGGCTGTTCAAGGTCATCGGTGGTGATCGTTCTGCCTTGGCGGCGGCGATCGCCGAGGTGGTGGGGGAAAGACAGCATCTGCTCACCTATTCCAACACCAGCAGCAGCGGCAAGTACCACAGCTTCAACCTGGAGGTGGTGGTGGAAAGTGAGTCCCACCGCGATGAGCTCTACCAAACCCTGGCGGCCTGCGCGGTGGTCAAGACGGTGCTATAGAATGGAAAGTTTCTACCCCTTCTGATGTCGAAAGGGAAATGGTGAGTGACCCGGGAGGATCGGAGCTGAGCTAGGCGGCAAAGCCGACAAGCGCAATTAAGCTATACTGGAGGAGGAGGGAACCCGGATTGGTCAGGGCCGAGATTGTAGGTAAGGCAAGGAAGATGGCGACCGCCATAATGGTATGCCGGCCGCCCGATGACGCGGTAGAACCGCCAAGATCGGCTCCAGAATAGCCAGGTTATTCGACTTCGAAGCCAATGCCGCTGATCACATTCTTGATCTTGGCCTGCTTCGACCGGTTTAGCCTCATCGTAAGTCGCCTCGCCCTTTTCCAGGTTGACCTGGACATTCACGACGCCGTCGATATCGCTCAACGCTTTGGTGACCGAAGCTACACAATGACCGCAACGCATGCCTTTGATTTTTACCGTGGTCATGATTACCTCCCGATTTTTCCCGATTAACGGGGCTTGATGAAATATTCCGCAAATTCGGCTGGTGCTGATTTAAATGATTATTAACTTGCTTGGCAAGGAGTTTAAGCATTTAATTAACCTTTTTGTCCACAACCAGTCCTCCGAGGCCGGAAAAAGGAGACAAGATGTCATCTAATATTAATAAATTGATCACCACCCGGGCGGCAGTCAAGGGCATGCACTGCGCCGCCTGCTCCAGCCGCATCGAAAAGGTGCTGTCGGGCATGGCCGGTGTGGATTTCGTCGCCGTCAATCTGGCGACCGAGAGTGCCGAAGTGCGCTGGGACCCGGAGGTCACCAGCCTGGAGGAGATTTCCGCCAAAGTGGCCGGCCTGGGCTTCGAACTGGTGCTGCCGGCCGAGCGCAGCGAGATCCAGTTTACCATCGAGGGCATGACCTGTGCCTCTTGTTCCAGCCGGATCGAAAAGGTGGTCGGTAATCTGCCCGGGGTCGACCAGGCCGAGATCAACCTGGCGGCCAACAGTGGCCGGGTGATCTTCGATCCCGAGCGGATCAGCCAACGCCAGATCCGCGAGAAGATCGACAGTCTGGGTTACAAGGCGCACCTGCTGGCCAGCGGCAGCGACATGCTCACCGCCTCCCGGGAGCAGGCCCTGGCCCGCCTTGTCGCTCTGAAGCGCGACCTGATTCCGGCCCTGATTTTAGGCGCGGTGCTGCTTACCGTTTCCATGGGGCCGATGGTGGGGCTGTCCCTGCCGGATTTCCTGGCTCCGGACCATTCCCCCCTGATCTACGCTTTAATCCAGTTCGGCCTGGTATTGCCGATGCTCTGGCTCGGCCGGCGCTTTTACCTGGTCGGTTTCCCCAGCCTGTTTAGGGGCGCGCCCAACATGGATTCGCTGATCGCCGTCGGCACCGGCGCCGCCTTCATCTACAGCACCTGGAACTTGGGCGAGATCCTCCTGGGCGATTTGCACCGGGCTCACGATCTCTACTTTGAGTCGGCCGGAGTGATCATCGCTCTGATCTCACTGGGCAAGTACCTGGAAGCACGTTCAAAGGTACATACCTCCGATGCCATCCGCCAGCTCATGCAGCTCGCACCCGACAAGGCCACCCTGATCCGCGAGGATGGCAGTTATGAAGAGATCCTGGCCGAGGAAATCGCCCCTGGAGATTTACTCCTGGTCCGGCCCGGTGATCGGCTGCCGGTGGACGGCGTAGTGGTCAAGGGCAATTCCAGTATCGACGAGTCGATGCTGACCGGCGAAAGCATGCCGGTCAAAAAGGGCGAAGGCGACCAGGTGGTGGCCGCCACCCTCAACAGCAACGGGGTGCTGCAGGTCAAAGCCGAAAAGGTCGGGCAGGACACGGTTCTGGCCCGGATCATTCGCATGGTCCGCGACGCCCAGGGCAGCAAGGCGCCGATCGCCAATCTGGCCGACCGCATCTCGCTCTACTTTGTGCCGATCGTCATGGGAATCGCACTGCTGTCCGGGCTGGCCTGGTATTTCCTGGGCGGCGCGGATTTTCCCTTCGCCTTGCGGATCTTCGTGGCGGTGATGGTAATCGCCTGCCCGTGCGCCATGGGCTTGGCCACTCCCACCTCGATCATGGTCGGCACCGGTCGCGGCGCCCAGCTCGGGGTCTTGATCAAGAGCGGCACCGCCTTGGAAATGGCCCAGAAGGTGGGGGCGGTGGTCTTCGATAAGACCGGCACCCTGACCTACGGGAAACCGGTGCTGACCGATTTTGTCCTCTTCACCGATATTTTTACGGAAGACGAGGCCCTGGCCCTGGTGGCCGGAGCTGAAACCGCCTCAGAGCATCCTCTGGCCCGGGCGGTAGTCGAAGGGGCCAGGGCGAAGAACCTCGGTCTGCCGGCGGTGGAGAGCTTCGAGGCCGTTACCGGTCGAGGTATCGTTGCCCGGGTGGGGGGCCACGATCTGTTACTGGGTAACCAGGAATTGATGCGGGATCGTGAAATCGTCGGCGAGGCTGATCAAGAAGTGGTCGCCACCGCCGCCCGTCTGGCCGGTCAGGGCAAGACCGCTCTCTACCTGGCCTTGGACGGTAAGCTCTCAGCCATGCTGGCCATAGCCGACCAGATCAAACCTGAGGCCCGGGCCACCGTCGCCGCCCTCAAGAAAATGGGAATCCGCTCGGTGATGCTGACCGGCGACCACGCCACCACGGCGCAGGCCATCGCCCGCGAGGCCGGGATCACCGAGGTCATCGCCCAGGTCTTGCCGGAGCACAAGGCGGCCAAGGTCAAGGAACTTCAGAACCAGGGGGTCAAGGTCGCCATGGTCGGCGACGGCATCAACGACGCCCCGGCCCTGGCTACCGCCGAGGTCGGCATCGCCATGGGCACCGGTATCGACGTGGCCATCGAGTCCGGAGATATTGTTCTGATGACGGGCGAGCTCAGCGGCCTCCTGACCGCCCTGGCCTTAAGCCGTGCCACCATGCGCAACATCAAGCAGAACCTCTTCTGGGCCTTTATTTACAACATTGTCGGCATTCCGGTGGCGGCCGGCGTCCTCTACATCTTCGGCGGTCCGACTTTAAACCCGATGATCGCCGGTGGGGCCATGGCCATGAGCTCGGTCTCGGTGGTCTCCAACGCCCTGCGCTTGCGCTTTTTCGCCCCGGTCAAGTTGAGATAACCGGCTTCCTTGCCAATCAAATGACCAACCTGACCCTAACCCTTCGAGGCCGGTGGGCAAGAATCAATTGCGCTGAAAAAAAAGAGGAAGCCCCCCGACCGGAGCGGCTTCCCCTGAGATTCGCCGATTGCGGCGGCGAACTACCGTTTGCTGATGAAACCCCAGGAAAACTTCTCCATGGGTACGCTTCCGTCTTCCGCGGCGACCAGGATGGAGCCGTCAAACAGTTTGACGTTGGCGTAGTCGAGCAGATCGTGCAGGACATAGTAGGCCAAGGCGGCCTGCATCCCCTGGTTGCTGTAGGTAATAATCTCCACTTCTTTGTTGGCCGGGAGGCCGACCCCCCGGGCCATCTCTTCCAGTGCTTGCCGGTCGCGCAGCAGGGAAGGGGAGAACTCTTCGCCGGCATTGGTCATGGTACTGGCCGGCCACAGGCGCGAGTCGGGCAGGTGTCCGTAGCGCTTGATATAGCTCTTCTTCTCATGGCCGAAATCCTCCTCCGGCAGACGGGTATCGACAAGGATCACCCGGTCGGAACCGATACGCGATTTCACCTCGTCCAGGGTGGCGAGTTTGGCGGTAACCAGCTCGCCGTTGAAGTTACCCGGCATGGGGACGACCGGAGCGCTGGAGACCGGCTGGCCTGCCTTCACCCAGGCGGCTAAGCCGCCGTTCAGCAGGGCCACCTCGTCGTATCCCAGGGCATGCAGGGTCCACAGGGCCCTGGCGCTTTTGGCCGTGTCGTCGGAGGTGACTCCCTCGTCGTAGACGACGACCAAGGAATCCTGGTTGACGCCGTAGCCGCGGATCATCTTAACCAGATCGGCCGCCGGCGGCATCATGTAAGGCTGGTACCGGTCATTGACCGTCTGCCATGGTCCGAAGGCCTTGACGGCGCCGGGGATGTGCTTCTTCTCGTAATGGAAAAATTCCCCGACATCCAGGACCACCACCTTCGGGTTGTTGAGGTTTTCGACCAGCCAGTCGACACTGACCAGGGCGTCTTTCCTGGCCAGGGCCGAGACCGGCAATAGCGCCAGAACCATGAGGGCGGCCAGCAATCCCGCCAGCTTCGCTTTATGGCTATTCATTATTTTTTCCTCCATAGTCGTTGAAAGGTTCGTTCATTGGGCCATCGGTTCCCAGGTGTATTTGACCAGGGGCAGATCTTCGGCTGCCGAGTACTCGAGGATCGAACCGTCGTAAACCTTGACGTTTTCGTAGCCGAGCAGGTCGTGGAGGACGAAATAGGCCATACCCGCCTGCTGCCCGGAATTGCAGTAGGTTATGATTTTCGTCTGCCGGTCCGCGGGAATCCCGATCCCCATGGCCATGGCCGCCAGATCCTCCGTGCTCCTGAGAGTGGCGGGGGCTCGATTGGCCCCGGCGTTGGTCATAAAGGCGGCCGGGAAGCTCAAGGCACCGGGCAGGTGGCCGAAACGCCAGGCATTGGCATGCTTGGTGGTGCCGAAGTACTGAAGGGCGTTCCGGTCATCCACCAGGAGCCACTCCCTGGTTTTCAGATTGGCGGCCACCTCCTGCATGGTCGCTACCTTGGCCGGATCAAGTTTGGCCTGGAAATTGCCGGGCTTGGGCGAGGGCTTTTTATTGTCGATGATCCGCCCCTCGAAGGTCCATTTGGTGAATCCGCCGTCGAGATAGGAAACCCGGTCGTGTCCCATGCTTTCCATGATCCAGACCGAGGCTCCGCCCTTGGTGGCGTCGCTTTCGGTATTGCCATGGTCGTAAATGATCACCTGGGAAGAATTGTTAACCCCCAGCTGCCGCATCATCTCCGTGAACTGTTCCGGGGTGGGCATCAGCTGGCACTGCTGTTCGGTGTTCATTGGCTCGAACTGCAGGTAAGGGGAACTTATCGCTCCGGGAATGTGGGCGAAGCCGTAATTGGCCTCGGTCCTGACATCGATAACTACCACTCCTTTGGTATTGAGATTTTTCTGCAGCCATTCGGTGCTGACGATGGGGGGAACGGCGCCTGCCGAGACCGCCGGCGTTGGCGCCATCAGGCCGGCCAGGGCCGGCACCAGCAAAAATATCAAGAGATACCACTGTTTCTTTTGCATGGGAGCTCTCCTTTTATCCTCTTTTACTCTTTCATTGCTGTTCATGGGCCAAAGCTCATTTGGAGATTGTGGTCGGGATCTTATCGACGATGATCCGACCGTTGGCCTTGGGATCATCCGGTTTCAGATCGTCCTGAGTAAGAAAGAGTTCCCGGTGCCCGTGACAGGCATTGCACGAAGCGTTCTGTTTGGTCCGGCGCTGGATGTTGTGGATCGAAGCGGAGTTCCAAGTGGGCAGGGCATCGTAGTTGGCCACCAGATCCGTCGGTCCCGGAGCCCCCTTGATCACTGCCTGGAAATAACGGAACGAGGCCAGCGAGTCCTTCTTCATCGGGGTGTGACGAACCAGATTGTATTTGTAGGGATTGCCCGGCGAGCGGTCGATATTGGTGCCGATCTTGAAGGTGACCAGCGGCTCGGAAGGGAAGATCACCTTGATCTGACCCGCCTCCTTGACATCCAGGGAGACATGGCAGTTGGTGCAGTTGAAGTAGTCATTGGCGTGGCAGACCGTACAAGCCAGAGCGTCTTTGGCGTGGGCGTTATGCATGGCGATCTCGGAACGGCCGGATTCGCTGTCGGGATGGCACTGCTCGCAGCGCGGGGTTTCGGTGGCGTAGTAGCGCTTGACCCCGGCCGGCTTGGTGTTGTGGAGCTGTTCGCCCTTATGGCAATCGACGCACTCCATCTGGTACTTCTCGTAATGGACGTCGGCGATGGGAGTCAGTTTGCCCATGTACTCGCCGGCGAAGCGGGAGCCATGACAGGCATAGCAGGTTTTGTCCATGGGCGGTTTCTTTTGAAACCGGTGCCGGTCGAGCAGGCCGCCCTTGGCCACCGCCGGCCAGGCGACATGGCAGGAACCGCAGCTGGCGTGACACTCGTTGCAGTCCAGCGTCCAGGCGGCGGGCAGCAGGGTGTCTTCCATTTTGTGGGGCGAGATGATGGTGCCGACGATGTCCTTGATGCCGGTAAGGTTGTAATGCATGGAATCCTTGTAGGAGGAAGCGATTCCGTCGTGGCATTCACGGCAGACGCCACCGCCGCCTTCCTCGGAAGGATCTTTGACCAGCCCCTCATGGGCCTCGTCCACGTCATCGACGTTTTTGCCCTTATGGCAGTTGATACAGCCGATCTGGCCGTGCTGCGAAGCGACGAATTCCTTGTCGACCCCGTAAGTATCCCGGCCCCTCACCTGAGGGGCGGAGACGCCTCAACCGGCAATGCTTGCGCTACCTCCGGCGGCGGCGGCGCCATATTCATCCATGCGGTCAAGATCGGTATGGCAGTTGATGCACTCCTGGCTGGAGGGTTCGGCCTGGGCATAAAGCTGCCCGGCAACTCCGACGGTAAATGCCACTCCCAACAGGGCCGCGGTGATCATGAGCCTCTTTCCTTTCATCCGGTTTTCCTCCTCTCTTTTTTGGGTTTTTCATTAGGTAAAAAGTCCTTTTCAGGTGCTTTTATCGGCGAACAGGTTCTGGGGCCGGTCTCGGAACAATCGGTTTGTCAAAAAGCTGCCAGGTTGCGGAGCTGACGATTCGCTTCATGCTATCAACTACAATGTTAAAGAGTCAAACGAGTCTGATCTGAAATTCCGAATATTTTATCTATCAACCGGCAAATCTCGCGATTATCCGATGCCTGACATCACACAGGCTGCCACAATGTAGTAACAGGGCTATAATGCCTTATCAATGTGGCATATTGTCGCAGGAACAAGCATGGCGGGCCTCGCCGGTTTTAGTCTTCTGGTTTGTTGAGACTATCAAAGTTATCGACGTAGCTAACTAGCCAGGCGCGCCTTGATGAAGGGTTGCTTGGGCCTTCTTTTTATTGTTGGGGCAATAGGGTGAAATTGCATCTGGAACTGTCGAAATTACGTTGAACAGACGGCTGGTTAGAGGTAAGCAGAATACAGCCTGATTGTATTGAGAGTCTGAACCGTATTTCGGGAGACAGCGATCAAGAGACTTTATGCCCATGACTCCCAAAGGAAAGATTCGTTATGATCGCAACCTTACCTGGATTGTCATGTCCTTCGGTTGTCTGGTGCTGCTCGGCTGCGGTGAAGAACCGGTGACACCGAGAACCGATTGCCGGCCGACCCAATATGAGGAGATAGGCCCCTTTTACCGGCCCAAAGCCCCGGTTCGCAATAAAGTAGGGGAGGGTTACCGATTGACCGGCACGGTTCTTTCAGCCGGCGATTGCCGGGTGTTGCCCAAGACCCGGATCGAGTTCTGGCTGGTCAATCCTAAAGGCGAATACGACGATGCCCATCGGGCCACGGTCTTCGCCGACCGGAAGGGAAGGTATCGTTTCCAATGCAACCGCCCAACCGATTACGTCGGCCGCAAGCCCCATATCCACATCATGGTGAGCGCCGCAGGGTACGAGCAACTGATTACTCAGCATTATCCCCGGGAAAACAGCAGCGACGGGGTGTTTGATCTGGTGCTGGTGCCGTTGGAAGCGAAATGAGAGTCGAATTATTCTGGGAAATGCAAAAACGGACTTGAGCACTTTATCGGTCTCGTCAACTGGGAATAGGTAAAAGACCATGGAAAACACTGACAAATTAGCGGTTCTTATCGATGCGGATAATGCGCAACCAAGCATTGTCGATAGTTTACTGGCAGAGATTGCCAATTACGGTACGGCCAACGTCAAGAGAATCTATGGCGACTGGACCGGGGCCGGCCTGAAGGGCTGGAAAGATGTCCTGTTGCAATATTCCATTCAGCCGATGCAGCAATTTGCCTACACCAAAGGCAAAAACGCCACCGACAGCGCCATGATTATCGACGCCATGGACCTGCTGTACACCGGCAACTTCAACGGCTTCTGCATCGTTTCGAGCGACAGCGACTTCACCAAGCTGGCCTCGAGAATCAGGGAAGCCGGCTTATTGGTCTATGGTTTTGGCGAGAAAAAGACTCCTGCCCCTTTTGTCTCGGCCTGCGACAAATTCATTTATACCGAGGTCCTGCGCGCCAAGACCGATGAAGGTAAAAAGATAGTTAAAAAATCCAGTAGCGAGCTGAAGCAAGATGCAAAACTGGTGAACCTGTTGCGGAATGCGGTGGAAGCGTCCTCCGATGAAAGCGGCTGGGCACAACTTGGGCCGGTCGGCAGCAATATCGCGAAACAATCGCCTGATTTTGACCCGCGAAATTACGGCTACGTAAAGCTGGGCGAGTTGGTGTCGGCAACAAAGCTTTTCGATATGGAAGAAAGGCAAATAGGTGAGACCAAATCAAAGGCCCTTTACGTTCGTGATAAACGAAAGAAGTAGTTTGAAAAGGTAGCGTGTGAGTTTGGCTTTTTGTAACCTGGGTGGGACGCGAAAAGTTGCATGTTTTGGCCGCAGCTTAGCCCAAACTTCTAGAGAAATCGAACAAGATCCCAGCAGTTTTTTTTGACCTTAGAACCCAGTTTTTGACCCCGAAAAAGCACCTCTACGCAGTACAAACTTTCAACCGGGACAGGGTTATTTTTCGAAATATGACCAAGGAGGGCGATGATGGAACTTGGAATTGCTGGCAAGGTGGTTCTTGTTACAGGTGCAAGCAGAGGAATAGGAGCAGCCATTGCTAAATCGCTTGGGCTCCATGGCGCCACGGTGATCGTTAACTATCATAACCACCGGGATCAAGCAGAAGAAGTGCTCTCTCAGGTAAAAGAAAACGGTGGCAATGGCATAATCTGCCAAGCCGATGTTCGGGATGCTGAGGCGGTGAATGCCATGGTTGCTACTGCCATCAACACCTTTGGAAAAATTGATACCCTGGTAAACAATGCCAATATCGATTTCCCGATCAAACCATTCATTGCCCTGACCTGGGAAGAAGTCAATGCCAAGATCACCGGTGAAATGCAGGCTCTGTACAACTGTTCGCAAGCCGTTCTGCTGGGTATGGTTGCCAGAAAAACCGGCAAATTAATATTTATCAGCAGCAGTCTTTCCCGACACCCGGCTTATGGCTTTGCCGCCCACTCTGCGGCCAAATCGGCAGTGGACAGCATGGCCAAAGTAATGGCCACGGAACTTGGCCCGGAGGGGATTACCGTCAACGTAATCGGTCCCGGTCTGGTGAAAACAGATGCCACTGCCGGTCAACCACCGGAGATGTTCGAGCAGACAGCCGCCTTCACTCCCCTCAGACGTGTCGGCATGCCTGCGGATGTTGCCGGTGTTGCCGTGTTTCTGACCTCTTCGCTGGCAGACTATCTGACCGGTCAATACATCCCTGTAACCGGAGGCAGTTTTATGATTTGAATGGCCATTCAAGCCGAATTTGAAGAGGGGGTAAAATTTTTTTTGGTTGGCCGGGGGCCGCTTCTTCATTATTGAAGGAAAGCTTGCTTTGCCAGTTTTTCAGATCTGTAAGTAATTTTATTGTGAATGAAGAGATTGCGGGTAGGTAAAGATGCAAGCCTGACTCGAAGCTTTGCAAAATCTAGGAAATAATTTATTGCCACCATAACCAAAAGGGGGGGCAGGAATAATGAAAGAACGTCGTGAGGGAGTCAGGGTAGCGCTGGATGTTACTGTTTCAGAAAAATTGGTTTCCGGCTCAGCAAAAGCTAGGGCTGTCAGTTCAAGCAACACCGGCATGCGCTATACCAAACCCGGCAATGCTAACAGCCACGGATCAAAGGAAGTGTTTCTGGAGTTCAACCTATCCGGGGAAACCGAGCCAATTCGGGTGATGGGTTGGGTGGTGGAAGAAATTGCCAAGGACAACATCCTGGAAACTTCGGTCACTTTCATGTTTTTACAGGACTGCGACGAGGAAAAAATCAACACCTATGTAAACAAGCAGTTGCCATCACGTCCTGCCTGATTCAAATCGCCAGTGTTGATTATGACACATCGGTTCGATTATCGCTTTCAGATGCTTTATGATTTATGTGCGATTCGGGCAGAAGGTTGTTCTCTGCTTTTGGAAGTAGCCTTCGGCACCTATATCAATTGAATCATCGGTGTCACATTTATTGGAGTCGGAATCAGCCTGGCGGCAGGCGATTAACAGTCAAAAAAGACACCGGAACCACTTCCGTGTCCATAAAGAGGAAAGATTGATGAGTGAATTACCAAATTGCCTGAAATGCAACTCTGAATACACCTACGAAAACGGGCTGATGTTGATCTGTCCGGAATGCGGGCATGAGTGGTCGAAGGAGGCGGGGGCAGGTGATTCCGGCGGCGAGAAGATTATTAGAGACGCCAACGGCAATCAGTTGCAGGACGGCGATACCGTCACGGTGATCAAGGGCCTCAAAATTAAAGGTTCATCACAGATGGTCAAGGTCGGCACTAAGGTCAAGAATATCCGCCTGGTCGATGGCGACCACGATATCGACTGCAAGATTGATGGCATCGGGGCGATGAAGCTGAAATCGATCTTTGTTAAGAAGGTATAATAATAGTCAAGTGATAGAGCGAGGTTCTGGTTCCGGGGCCGAAGATAAAATCGGCACCGATTTTACTCATAACAATATCAACCGATCTTAAAACGATATGGCGCGCATAGGAATTCTCACCTGTTCGAACTGCACCCAGGAAACCAACTGCGCGGCGGTGGTCTGTCTGGGCGATCTCCGCAAGCGCCGGGGCTTCTTCGAGCGCTATCGGAGCGGGGTAAATCTCGACCTGATCGGCATCATCAACTGTGCCGGTTGCCCGACCTTGGCCGCGCCCGAAAAGATTCTCAAACGGGTGCGAGCCCTGGCCGAGTACCGGCTGGACGCACTGCATTTTTCTTTCTGCGTCACCGCCCTCTGCCCCTTCATCAAGAACTACGAAAAAGTGATTCGGGAGGCCTACCCGGCGCTGGAACTGGTCTTCGGGACCCATACTACCAAGGATCGACAGGAGTTCAGGGCCGGCGTCAAGGAACTGCTTTGCCAGACTATCGCCCAACCCCAGGACATGAATGATATGATTACGGGGAAGCTCGTGAAACCGGGCGATGATGAAATGTAAAGTGCTGGGGACAGTCAGGATAAATTGTTCTCTCTGATTTTCCGGAATACTGCTTAATCATGCCCATGATCAACGCTTCCACCGTTGGTTAAGTAGGCCGCGGCAGCAGCCGACTTAACCCTGTCTTCTTCAGTCTCTCCTGATTTCTCCTTGCCTGATCCCCCTTGCCCTGGGCTCAACTATTTCTTGTGATTTATCCTGACGCTGGTTAGATTACACCGCCGTTTTTGGCAAGTCTAACGCCGGAAGATAGAGGCATGAATCGTCGAGAAACCTCCCTGGTCAAAATCACTCGCCCAAGGGTATCCGGAATCGTACTGCGGGAGCGTCTCTTCCGCCTGATCGATGACGGCCGCATGCGGCCGGTTCTCTGGGTATCGGCCGCAGCGGGGGCGGGCAAAACCACCCTGGTCGCCTCCTATCTTGACAGTCGGCAATTGCGCTGCCTGTGGTATCAGGTCGACGAACGTGACAGTGATGCCGCCTCTTTTTTCTATTACCTCGGCCTGGCCGCCAAAAAGGCGGCCCCCCGCTACCGCACCCCCCTGCCGCTGCTGACCCCCGAATATCTGCCCGAACTCGCCACCTTCGCCAAACGGTACTTCGAAGCGTTCGCCAGCCGGCTGAAGCCGCCCTTTCTTCTGGTCTTCGACAACTATCAGGAAATGCCGGCGGATGCGCTGATTCATGAAATCTTCCAGCAGATGGCGTCCGTCGTTCCGGAAGGAATCCGGATCGTGATTATCAGCCGGACCGGGCCGCCACCGCCATTTGCCCGTTTGATCGCCAATAATCGTCTGCTTTCCTTGACGGCCGCGGACCTGCGCTTTTCGGAAAAGGAATCGCAGCAATTAATCCACGAAAACAGCGGCGAGAACATAGCGCCCGAGACGGCTGGTGAACTGCATGCCCGGACGCAAGGCTGGGCGGCGGGGCTGGTTTTGCTGTTGGAAATGGCGAAAAACAGTGGTTCCGGTATTATCGGTGTAGATCGGCAACCACCAGAGGAGATATTTCATTATTTTGCTGGCGAGCTGTTCGACAAGGTGGATCCCGACACCAGGCAATTTTTGCTGAAAACCGCCTTTCCCGCCGCTCTTACTTTAAACGATGCGGAAAGTCTGAGCGGTATACCCCAGGCCGGACGGATGCTGGCGGAACTGACTCGGAGGAATTTCTTCATTGTCCGCCGCCAGGACCCGGAGCCGAGCTATCAGTACCATCCGCTATTCCGCGAGTTCCTGCAGCAGCAGGCCCGCGAAGAGTTCGCGGCCGATGAGTTCGCCGCCTTGCAAAGACAGGCGGCCGGTCTCTTGGTCAAAGCCGGACAACTCGAAGACGCGGTGCCGCTTTACTTTGCCGCCGGCGACTGGCCGGGCCTGGTGCCGTTGATCTTGGGGCAGGCCCCGACCCTGGTGGGGCAGGGGAGAACCCGCACCCTGCTGGAATGGATCGGCAATCTGCCGCCGGAGATCTCCGAGACCGAACCCTGGCTGCTCTTCTGGTCCGGCGTCTGTACCCTCACCTTCAATCCCTCGGCCAGCCGGGGGATGCTTGAAAAGCTCCTTCCGCATTCTCGAAGAACGCGGCGAGAAGAACGGTCTTCTGATCTGCTGGTCGGCGATCGTCCAGACCTATTTGTTTGAGTTCGACGACCTCCACCGCCTCGATCCCTGGATTACCTGGATCGACAAACGTCTCGCCGAGGGCATCACCTTTCTCTCGCCTCAGATCGAGGGTGGGGTGGTTGCGGCCATGACCGGCATCCTGGCCTGGCGTCAGCCGGAACGGCCCGACCGGGAGGAGTGGCTGGCTCGGGCTCGGCAACTGCCCGACAAGAACGTCAATGTTGATGTCTGTGCCTGTTTTTTCACTAACAGCGCTCTGTTTCACGTCTTTATGGGGGAGGCAACTCCCTGCCGTCTCCTCATCGAGGAACTACGAACGATGATCCGCGCGCATGGCGTTTCACCGCTACGCTTTACCACCCTGAAGGTCGTCGAGTCCATGCACTACAATGCATCGGTCGATACCCGCGAACAGGCCCTGGCCGCAGTCAATGAGGGATTGCGGATGGCCTCCGAGAGCGGGGTGCAGATCATGTATTCCCTGCTCTGCCAGGAAGGGGCGATTTCGGCGCTGAACGTTGGTGATCTCGAAATGGCCCGGAAATTCCTCAGGCAGGCGGAGCGTCCGACTGTCCCTACCGCCGAGTGCACCTGTCCCGTAACTTTCTGCTTACGGCCTGGTGCGATCTGGTGGACGGTGAAAACGAGCGCGCCCTGGCCGCGGTTGAAAAGAGCACTCAACTGATCGAGGAGGCTGGCTGCCGACCCCCGAGGTCTGGTCCGCTTCTGTCTGGTGCTGCCCTCTTTCGTTGCGGCACCAACAGCGGGGCGAGGAGCACTGGCTCGCGCCATGGCTCTGGCCATCGGCTGGGCGCCCGCCGGCTCGATCTCTGCCGTCTGACCGAGGCCCATGCCGCCCTGAGCCGCCACGACCGGCCGACCGGCCACCGGGCGCTACGGGAGGCCCTTGCAGTCGGTCGGGAGAAGAACTATGCCACTCTCTGCTATTTCTGGCTGCCCGAGCTCCTGGCCGGGCTCTGTGGCGAGGCGCTGGAGGAGGGGATCGAGGTTGAGTACGTGCGCGGCTTGATCCGCCGTCTCGATCTGAAGCCGATTCCTTCCAGGGTGACCACGGAACTCTGGCCCTGGCCTTTCGAGCTCGCCACCCTCGGCGGCTTCAAACTGATCAGGGGCGGTCAGCTCTTCAGCTTTTCCGGCAAGGCGCAGAAAAAGCCGCTTGACCTGCTCAAGGCGATCGTCGCTGCCGGCACCACGGAGGTCGACGAACACTGGCTGAGTGAGGCGCTCTGGCCCGAAGCCGACGGCGAC
Organism: uncultured delta proteobacterium; assembly: GCA_963807225.1. GTDB lineage: Bacteria > Desulfobacterota > Desulfobulbia > Desulfobulbales > JAGXFP01 > JAGVGT01. Next base: position 467,157 of record CAWEAD010000008.1, read on the forward strand.
CTGGCGCGCCGCTCACTGGACACCACCCTCCATCGCTTGCGCAAACTGCTCGGCAACGACCGGGCGGTCCGCTTCAGCGAGGGCAAACTCTCACTCGACCCGCTGCTCTGGCGGATCGACGCCCGGACCTTCGAAAAGCTCTTCACCCGCTTGGAGCATCTCCTGGGCGGTCAGCTCGGGGACGCCGGTCAGCCGCCGGCTCGGTTCGATGAGATCGCCGGTCTCTTCGACAAGGCCCAGCGTCTCTACTGCGGGCATTTCCTGGCGGCGGAAACCGGGGCCGGCTGGAGCATCTCCCTGCGCGAACGGTTGCGTTCAAAGTTCATCCGGCTGGTCGGGATGGCCGCCGTCTACCGGGAACGGGCGGGAGACTGGCAGGCGGCCGAGGGCTATTACCTCAAGGGGCTCGACGTCGACGGCCTGGTTGAGGAGTTCTACCGGGGGCTGATGCTCTGCTGTCGGGAACTGGGCCAGTACGCCGAGGCGGTCAACGCCTATTCCCGCTGTCGGGAGGTACTGGCCGGGACGCTCGGCGTGGCCCCATCCCCGCAGACCGAAGCGCTCTACCGCACGCTTAGCCGCAGGCAATAACCTTTTTTTGTTTTTCACCAACCTGCTAGCCAATAAACTTGGCCCAGCCAGAGCCAAGCGATGCCTGACCCTTCTCGCCTGAAAATCCTCGCCAGGGTGCCCTTCTTCCTCTACGTTCTGCTTCTTCCCTCCCTCTTATTTTCAGAATTATTCCGAAAAAAATCGAATCCGTAAGATCGCTGTAAGACGCTCCGGGGCAAGCTTGGTTGCAAATGGATCGCCCGGCGGAGCTTGAACCGGTCCCACGGGCAAAGGCGTAGGAATGAAAGCGTATATCGTGCGCATCTACCGGCGGGACCGTGAGTCGCCCGAAACAGTGGCCGGCGTCGTCGAGATCGTCGACGAACAACTTGTCAGGGGGTTCAAGTCCCGCGAGGAGTTGTGGCGGATCCTGGCTCTGGACGACCTGCCCGGCGATATTCGGATTGAAAGGAGGAACGGATGAAGACGAATGGAGAAAGGATCATGAAAATCGGCCGGGCACTGCGAATCGCGATGCTGGCCACGGTATTGGCCCTCCCTTCCGCCTGCGGCGGCGGTGGCAGCGACACCACGGCAGTGGATTCCACTCCGCTGCGGGTCGTCTCGACCAATCCGGCCGGCGATGCCACCGGGGTGAAGGTGGATGCGGTCATCACCTTAGATTCGGCTAACGGGACCTGGGCCTATGCCTATACCGGGGTGAACAGCACCACAATTTCCCTGGCGATCGATTACGCCATCTCCACCACCCGCAACTGCGATGGGATGGCCGGGGCTCCGCCCACCTCCTGTTCCGAGACCTGGAATCTCTCCCCGGTACAGTCGACGACGCCGAACGCGGATACGGAATCGTAACTCTCTGGCGCCGGAAGCGGCCATTTCTTCCGAAATACCGGGGGGAAGGGACGGTCGCGAGGTGGCGTGCTGCCGCCGCGAACGGCCACAGGCCCCGGTATTTGCGCCGGAGCGGATGCAAGCGAGGTCTCGATGTGAGGGATGAGGCTCATATGTCGATTGTAGAAGACTATCCGCCCGGTGCGCGGGGGCACATTTTCAAAGACTAAAAGTAATAGGTGGCCTGAGGCAAAGGCCGAGGGCCGTTGTTCAACCTTCCCGCCCGAAACATTGAGACGATCAGCGGGGAGGCCGATAAATCAAGGAGGTAGAAGATGTCCAAGAGAATCGGCTGGTTCCCGACCATGCTGGCGTTGTTGGCTTTGCTCGTCCTGTACGGATGCGGAGGTGGGGGTGGGGGTGGGGGCGATACCGTGAGCCAGGCGCCTTCGACCGAAGGGGTCTGGGATCAGATGCAATGGGATCAGAAGAACTGGCAATAAGTAACGAACAGGAAGGAGACAATCATGAATAGATATTTAGGACAGGGTCTTTTCGGTATATTGCTGCTGGCGGTGGCCGCCGTTAACGCCAGTGCGGCGGGGGTGACCATTACCACCACCTTCGTGGCCAATACCGCGGCCAAGGCCGCCGAGGTTAGCGCAACTTTTCCGCCGTCAAGACGGCGGTGGACGACAACGACAGCCGGATCGCCGCGCTGGAGACGGCGGTCGCCACCTTGCAGCAGACGGTCACCACCCAGGCCACGGCCATAAGTAACCAGGCAACCGAGATCGCCAGTCTGCAATCGACGGTCGTCAGCCAGGACAGCCGGATCGCCGCCCTGGAATCGACGGTCAGCACCCACACCGGGCAGATCGCCGGGATCAACCACAGCAGCACCATGGAACTGGCGCCCTACCTGACCGTGGACACCATCTCCGACAGCCGTGGGCCCCTGGTCCGCTTCAGCGGCGTCAACCTGCAGCTGGTCAACGGCACCGGCTCGACCCAGAGCGCCAACGGCTGGGGAAATCTGATCCTCGGCTACGATCTGGTCCGCAACGATGGCCAGTACTTCTGCTCCAAAGGGGTCTATACGGATCAGGTTTCCTGCGAAAACGATTACGGGACCTGGGCAGTCAGCTTGAAGAGCGGTTCGCACAACCTGGTCATGGGCGATTACGACAACTACTCCCAATACGGTAGCCTGGTGAGCGGGAATTTCAATACGATCAACGGGTATTACTCCGTCGCCATCGGCGGCGCTCTGAACATCGCCGGCAATTACGGCACCGTTTTCGGAGGGACGCAAAATACCGCCCGGGGCAGCGGCGCCAACGTCATCGGCGGCATGAACAATACCGCCAGCGGGGAACTGTCCAGCATCACCGGTGGTCGAAACAACACCGCCAGCGGTCAGTTCTCCTCGATCCTGGGCGGCAATACCCAATCGGCTGCGCTCCAGGACCAGACCGTCCCGGCCCTGCCGTAGGCGGCAAAAGAATATGGACGGTTCCGCGGGCCGTCCTTCGGCGGCTCGGAATTTTCGACCCTGTCTAGGACGGGCACGATGAGTGGGGGGCTGGAGGGGCGTCGCTCCCTCCGGCCCTTGCCTCGGTCCGATTCACGGTGCCACCTGCCTGGCCGGTCTAGCTCAGGCCTGACTCCCTCGGTGCCATCGTGATCCTCTTCCCGGTTCCGCCATAAGGGAACTCGGGCGTGCCAACTGGGGGTTGGTCGGTGTTGCATGTCGCTTGCACCTCTTCTCCTCTTTTTGATGATTGGAAAGATGGTGCCAGCGGTTTATAAAGTCGCGCCCTATTTCATCCCATAGGTGATCACCGATATATAAGCACCTTGCGGGTCTTGAAGAACGGCAAACCTGCCCACCCGGGGAATATCGGTGGGGGGGACGTGAATCTTGCCGCCCAGCTTTTCCACCAGTTTCACTGTTTCATCGACACTATCTACCGTCACGTATATTCCCCAGATCGGAGGTTGCCCCTTAGCCTGGGGCGGTATCTTCATGATGCCGCCGACCTCCTCGCCACCGGCCTTGATCACGTTATAGGTCATCTCCTCAGAGGGAAACTTTTCATATTCCCAGCCGAAGAGCTTGGTGTAAAAGGTCTTGGCTCCTTCCTCGTCGGTGGTCAGCAACTCGTTCCAGCTGAATCTGCCGTGCTTAAAGAGTTCTTTATTCATGACGTCCTCCTGCAATATTGGTGAAGATGCGCTGAGGCAGGCATTACTTTCTCACTGAGTAAAGTATATGAATGGCAGGGGGTGCTGTCGATTTGTCGGCGGAAATTCATGCGGTACCGGCTCGAAATGTCCAACGGCATTAAATTATTTGCAGCGTGATAATTATCAGGCTTGGTGACTGCGCTGATTCGAGGAGATGATTTAAAAAGGTGAGGGTGCCGGTGACCGAACGTTTTGTCAGCGAAGCGATTGAACCCCTGGTGGCGACCTGCGATACCACTCGGATGAGCCTGGGCGAACCGGGCTTGCCTCGTCAGTTTATCTGGCGCGGCCGGATCGTCGAAATCACTGCCGTTCTTCGCAGTTGGCATGACACCGGACCCTGCCGCCATGGGAGTGATGAGATGTATGTGCGCAAGCACTGGTACGAGGTAGCGACGCATGACGGCACCACCATGAAGATCTATTTTGAGCGCCAGGCCCGTCGGGGCCGCAAGGGCTCACGCTGGTGGCTGTTCAGTATTGACGAATCGGCGAATCCCCCGGAATTTCAGGGGTATCGCACCTGATTCACTGGGAGCAGAGCCGCTGGCAAAAATCCAATTTTGCCATTCCAAGGGTGAATCTTCTCTGGGCCAAACTTCTTTCCGAAGCGCAGGTCTCGGGCGCTTGCTCCAAGTGCCTACCTTTTTTCCGTGTCCCGCTCGGCTAGGTCCGGTAATATGAATCGCGTGCTTGAAGGTTTCACCCCTTCTGCGCCATGTGCGTGGTTAAGGCGATGACCTCACCAACTTTTGCCAAGGGTATCTGAATGGCGTTGCATGAAAAATTGACCGAGTTCTACCAGTCCCAGCTGCCGGATGGCGTCCTCGAGGGGACGATACTGCAGGCCCAGTGCCCCTTCTGTCTGAAGCGGGGCCGTAAAGAGGCCGGCCGTATTGTGGTCTATCTCAATGCCCAGGGCTTTTTCGCCGGCTACTTCCGCTGCCTGAGCCGTTGCTTGCCGGGCGGCTTCGCCCCGCATTTCGCCCGCTTACGCGGCCTTGATCCGGCCCTGGTGCCGGGGCATGATCCGGACCGCCAGCCCTATGTGCAGACGGATGATTGGCCGTTGCAGACTCTCAACCGGGAGATCGAGCGGCTGCATGCGACTCTGACTCCCGAGATCAGCAAGTATTTCGCAGACCGCGCTATCGAGGCCGGGACCCTGGCTGAGCTGAAAATCGGCTTCAACGGCCGCTATCTGGTCTTTCCCTATTTCCGCGAGAATGACTGTTGCTATGCGGCGCATTGTATTTCAGCGGAACGGGACACTGATCAATTCTGGATGGGGGAGGCCAAGTTCACTACCGCCGGCCTGCAGATCTTCAACCTTAAAGACCTTGATCGTTGCGAGGATGGGACCATCTTTGTCACTGAAGGGGAGGCGAATCTTCTCTGTCTGCGGGAACTCGGTTTTCCGGGGGTGGCAGTGCCAACGGCCGGGGATCTGGAAGAAGTCGATGTTCAGCGCTTTGCCCAAGTGCAGACCGTTTTTCTGGCTATGAGAAATACGCCGGAATCGGAAGCGGCGGCGCGGGCTTTTGCCGCCCGTCTCGGCTTCAAGGTCCGCCTCCTGCAATGGCCGACCCACCGGTCGCGCGGCTTTGATCTGACCCAGCTGGCCCTGGAAGATCTGTCTGGTTTCAAGGCAGAGGTGACCAGGATGATCGGCGCCGCCCGGGCCTATTCGCCTTTCCGGCCGCCGCAACGCGAATATCAGCTTTTCAACGAGGATCTGGAACGGCAACACTCCGAAAGCTACCAAGCCCTGCGAACCGGCCTGCCTCGTTTCGACGCGGCCCTGGGTGGAGTGCACGGCATCAACGTCATCGGCGGTCCACCCAAGTCGGGCAAATCCTGCCTGGGAATCCAGCTGGCCACCGAAATTGCCAAAAAACAGGTGCCGGTAATCTACTACGACTTTGAAAACGGCCGCCAGAAGATTTATCAGAGAACCCTGGCCCGCTTAAGCCGAGTGGCGGTGGAGAAATTGGTGGCCGGGGGACTGGTCGGCGGCGAAAAGGACCGTTACGAAAGTGCCCGGGCCGAGTTAAAAGCCATGCTAAGTTGTTTTCGGGTGGTCACCGACCGGCAATTGACCCCGGAAATCATGCGGCGGCATATCGATTTCCTGCGTCATGAGACCGGCCGGGATGATGCGGTGGTGGTGATTGACAGTTTGCACAAACTGCCCTTCAAGGATTTTGCCGAACGTCGCACCGGTATCGATGCCTGGTTGCGCGAGTTGGAATCAATCCGCGATGAATTGCGGGTCGCCTTCCTGGTCCTCTCCGAATTGAGCCGTCAGGCGGAAGGGCGCTATGACGGCATCCCTCACATGGGAATGTTCAAGGGTTCCGGCGATATCGAGTACACCGCCGACAACGCCCTGATTTTTCAGCCCGAGGCGCAGTTCGAGGAGACGGCACTTCCGGCGGAGCGGCACAATTCCCTCTGGTTGGTGGCCAGCCGCGAATATAGCCCGGGGCTCATTGCCCGTTACCGACTTGATTTTCCATTCTGGGGTTTTGCGGAATCGGCGGGATAATCGTCCGGTTGTCCTCCATAATCGTATCACGGTGCGAATAGTTATCGGCCGGGCGGTTCGTTCCGGAATCTTCCCGGGGCTCGAAATATATGGGGCTGGTTTATTCATTGCGCCTGTATTATATTTTTACATTCGCTCGTTCCGAGTCAATTCCAATGGGCTTTTGCGAGTCCGTCAATATTCATTTTGAACTGGAGGTTACTATTCATGCGGAATTTATGGCTGGCAGCCGTGCTGGCTGTCTTTTTTTGCGGGCCGGTTTGGGCCGGGGAGACGAAAGGGATCGATTTAACCAGCCCTGCCGCTAAACAGGGTTATAGCATCGGTTACCAGCTCGGCCAAGATTTCAAGACCAAGGGTATCGAAGTCAATAATGCGGCTTTGGCCGCCGGAGTCAAGGCCGCCATGGAGGGAAGCGAACCTGGCCTGGACAAGGATGAGATGCATGCCGTGCTCACCGATCTCCAGAAGAGGGTCGAGGCGGAGCGGCGGAACCAGTACCTGAAGGCGGCGGAAGAAAACAAGAAGGCCGGAGAGAAGTTTCTAGAGGAAAACTCCCACAAGGAAGGAGTGACTACTCTGCCCAGCGGTCTTCAATACAAAGTATTGAAGATGGGCGACGGTGCCAAGCCCTCCGCCACTTCCAAGGTAACCGTGCAATATCGCGGCACCCTGCCGGACGGCACTGAATTTGACAGCTCCTACCAGCGTGGGCAGCCCGCCACCTTCCAGGTTGACCGGGTAGTGCCCGGGTGGACCGAGGCCTTGCAATTGATGCCGGTAGGCTCCAAGTGGCTGCTTTACCTGCCGTCCGCTCTGGCCTACGGCGAACGGGGCGCGCCGCCCCGGATCGGACCCAACCAGGTGCTGATTTTCGAGGTCGAGTTGCTTAAAGCCGAATAGGCCGACGGTTGCAGCAATTATAGCAAGGGGGGCGGGACTCTGGTCTCGTTCCCCTTGTACCAGCCTTTGTGCCAGTTTTAGTTTTTACTTGTCGTTCTACGATAGTAGTCCCGCATGGTGCGTTCACTCCCAAAGTCGTCGAATCGGTCAATGGAAATTATCGGCGGCCTACCAGTCAAGATGAATAGAGCAGTTAGTTGATAAAAAAAGTATGTTTGAAATTTCTTGACATCGACAATATTAACTAATACATATCGATTAATAATATCTTTTCTCTTTGTGGAAATCCTTCGTTTCCAAACTATGCGTCATAGAAAAATAAATACCTAATTTCATTAATCCCAACGGCGACTGCAGCTTATTTCCTGCCAAGAATCTTTGATTCTTGATTCCCGAACGAAAATCCAGCCCAGCTATTTTCCCGGCCCAGCCGGGCCTTCGCCGATCTTACCACATTGATATTTGCTAATTTCCCCCCCTTGTGTTTCAGAGCACTTTTTTGTTCTATCGAGATAACAAGCGGTACAACCATCATGCAACAGTTTAGAGGAGAGAGTGGCTGATGAATCTGTCTGAGTTGAAGTTGTTGAAGATCAACGAACTTACCAAGATGGCCCAGAAGTATAATGTCGAGGGCATCAGCGGTTTGCGCAAGCAGGAATTGATCTTCGCCATCGTCAAGGCCCAGGCGGCCCTGGAGGAGAAAAACGGCACCAATCGCGGTGGCGGGGTACTGGAGATTCTGCCCGACGGGTTCGGGTTTCTTCGGGCTCCCGACTATAATTATCTCCCCGGTCCGGACGATATCTACGTCTCTCCTTCCCAGATCCGCCGCCTGCACCTGATGACTGGTGACACCGTCGAAGGTCAGGTCCGTTCCCCCAAGGAAGGCGAGCGCTACTTCGCCCTCCTCAAGGTTGATTCGGTTAACTATGATCCGCCGGAAAAGGCCAGGGACAAAACCCTCTTCTCCAATCTGACCCCGCTGCATCCCAACGAAACAATCCGTCTGGAGCGCGATCCGGAGAACCTCTCGATGCGCATCATGGACATCGTCTCCCCGATCGGCAAGGGCCAACGCGGTCTGATCGTGGCTCCGCCCCGGTCAGGCAAGACCGTCCTGATCAAAGATATCGCCAATAGCATCACCAAGAATCACAAGGAAATCATCCTGATCGTCCTCTTAATCGATGAGCGGCCGGAAGAGGTCACCGATATGGCGCGAAGTGTCAACGCCGAGGTGGTCAGTTCCACCTTCGACGAACCGCCCCAGCGTCATATCCAGGTGGCCGAAATGGTCCTGAACAAGGCCCGGCGTCTGGTCGAACACAAGAAGGACGTGGTTATCCTGCTCGACTCAATTACCCGTCTGGCCCGAGCCTATAACACCGTGGTGCCGCCCAGCGGCAAGATTCTCTCGGGTGGTGTCGACTCCAACGCCCTGCATCGGCCCAAGCGCTTTTTCGGGGCCGCCCGGAACATCGAGGAGGGCGGCAGTCTTACCATCATCGCCTCGGCCCTGGTCGAGACCGGCAGCCGGATGGACGAGGTCATCTTCGAAGAATTCAAGGGTACCGGTAACATGGAGATTGTCCTTGACCGCAAGCTTGCCGATCGCAGGATTTTTCCGGCCATCGACCTGCACAAGTCCGGTACCCGCAAGGAGGAGTTGCTGTTGACCCCGGAAGTTCTCAACCGCATGTGGATTCTGCGCAAACTACTGGGGAGCATGAACCCAATCGATGCCATGGAATTCCTCCGGGACAAGATGAAGGGCACCAAGACTAATGCCGAATTCTTCGAGATGATGAACACCTGAGCGCGGTCAGCACCGATCAGCCCGAAAACAGGTAATTCTTTTGCCGGTCGGTCGGGTTTGCCCGGTAATCTTTGCTTGCCAAACGGGGAAATTAGGTTATATTCTTTTGCTTCTTCGGGGCCGGCCTTGGCTGCCGAAGAATAATGGAACCAGAAACCGGGGCTGAACCCCGAAAGAATTAGTTTTTAGTGGAGGCTTTAACTATGAAAGAAGGCATTCATCCCAAATACAACAAGATTACCGCCAAGTGCGCCTGCGGCAACGAGGTCGAGCTGGGTTCGGTGGAAGAGGAAATCAGCACTGAAATCTGTTCCGCCTGCCATCCCTTCTTCACCGGCAAACAGAAACTGATCGACACCGCCGGTCGGATCGAGAAGTTCAAGAAGAAATACGCCAAGCATCTGCAGCAGCAGGAACAGTAGGCCGGTTTTCCGGTCCTCCTGTCGTCGTTTTCAACAAGGGTTCAGGCTGGACTTTAGAGTCCGCCTGAACCCTTGTCCTTTTTCGGCCCTGTAATCGTTTGATGGAATGTTGAGCGCATGTTTGAACGTTTTGCCAATCTTGGTGATAAACTCGAGGAATTGGAGCAGAAGCTGGCCAATCCCGGACGCCTGAACGATCAGGACGCTTTCCGCAAGCTTTCTCGAGAACATTTCCAGATTTCCCACCTGCATCAGCTCTATACTGATTACTGTCGGACTCGGGACAGTCTGCGGGAAAATCGCGAACTCCTCAAGGGCGAGGAGGACGAGGAGATGCAGGAGTTGATCCGCTCCGAGATCGAGCAATTGAGCGAACACCAGGCGGAATTGGAGCTGCAAATGCGCTTGGCTCTGCTGCCCAAGGATCCCAACGACGACAAGAATATCCTCCTGGAGATCCGGGCCGGGACCGGTGGCGACGAGGCGGCCCTCTTCGTCGGCGACCTCTTTAAAATGTACTGCCGCTATGCCGAATCCCAAGGCTGGCGGGTCGAAGTAATGAACAGTAACCCTCTCGGCATAGGCGGTTTCAAGGAAATCATCGCCCTGATCAGCGGTAACAAGGTTTACAGTCGGCTCAAGTATGAATCAGGAGTGCACCGGGTGCAGCGGGTGCCGGAAACCGAGGCCCAGGGTAGAATCCACACTTCTGCCGTCACCGTGGCGGTGATTCCCGAGGCCGAGGAGGTGGAGGTCAACATTGCTCCCCATGAGCTGCGCTTCGATGTATTTCGCTCATCCGGTCCGGGGGGACAGAGTGTCAATACCACCGATTCGGCGGTCCGGGCCACCCATTTGCCCACCGGGCTGGTAGCCACCTGCCAGGATGAAAAATCCCAGCACAAGAACAAGGCCAAGGCCTTGAAGGTCTTGTGCGCCCGTCTGCTCGACCTGAAGCAGCAGGAGCAGCACGACAAGATCAGCGCCGATCGCAAAAGCCAGGTCGGCAGCGGTGATCGCAGTGAGCGTATCAGGACGTACAATTTTCCCCAGGGGCGGGTCACCGACCACCGGATCAACCTTACCCTCTACCGGCTTGACAGCATCATGCTTGGCAAGCTGGACGATCTGCTTGTTCCCCTCTCCGCCCATTTTCAGGCCGAGGCCCTGAAGAAGGCCGGCTGAGCCGGGCATCTGCCGATGAAGCCACGGGATTTAAAGTGCCAGACCGCCAAGCGTCTGCAGGCGGCCGGGATTCCCGACCCCGCCCTGGAAGCGGAAATCCTCCTGCGCTACTTCCTTGACTTGGACCGGGTTGCACTGCATCTGGATGAGCGCACCCTGGTGTCCGGTGATTTGACCGATTTCGAACGGCTTGTAACCCGGCGGTTGTCCCGGGAGCCGCTTTCCTATATAGTCGGCGAAAAGGAATTCTGGTCCCTGCCATTCAAGGTTTCTCCGGCCGTTCTGATTCCGCGCCCGGAAACCGAGCTGCTGATCGAAGAGGTCCTGAAGCGGATCGACGAACCCCGAACTTATGCCGGTAACATTCTTGACCTGGGTAGCGGCAGTGGGATAATTCCAGTGGTTCTGGCCCGTGAACTGCCCCGGGCCAGACTGGTCGGGGTGGATATCTCCCCGAACGCTCTGGCTTTGGCGGCTGAGAACAGCCGGCGTCACGGGGTCGCGGACCGGGTGACCTGGTTGCTTGGCGACTGGTTCACACCTGTTGGGCCGGAAAGCCGCTTTGACTTTATTCTCGCCAATCCGCCCTATGTGGCCGAGAGCACCAGGAATGAACTGGAACCGGAACTGGATTTCGAGCCGGAGCAGGCCCTGTATGCCGGCGCCGACGGGATGGCGGCCATCCGTGAATTCGTGCCTCGAAGCTCTACCTACCTGTTGACCGGAGGGTGGCTCCTCATGGAGATCGGTTCGGATCAGGCGGAGGCGGTAACCGAGGTCTTACGAACGATACCGGATCTGGAATTGCTTGAAATTATCAGGGACTACGGAGGGCTGCCCCGCCTGGCCGTGGTCCGGAAAATCTCTAAGGTCGAGGGTTAATGGACAAGATTATCATTGAGGGGGGACGACCCCTGCACGGCACCATCAAGGTCAGCGGCGCCAAGAATGCGGCTCTGCCGCTGATGGCTGCCGCCATCCTGGCCCCGGGTAAGCATGTTCTGCATAATGTGCCGGATCTGCGCGATACCAGGACTATGCTCACCCTGCTGTCCTCCTTCGGTCTCAAATGGCATCGGCGCGAGAGCGACGGGGCGCTGGTGCTCGATTCCACCACCATCGACAATATCGAGGCCTCCTACGATCTGGTCAAAACCATGCGTGCCTCGGTCCTGGTCCTGGGGCCGCTCCTGGCCCGAATGGGGCGGGCCCGGGTTTCTCTGCCGGGCGGTTGCGCCATCGGCGCCCGACCCATCGATTTCCATATCCAGGGCTTGACCCGGCTCGGGGTGGAGCTGACCCTGGACAACGGTTATGTGGAAGGCTCGATAGACGGCCGTTTGCAGGGCAACACCATTTATTTCGATGTCCCCTCGGTGACCGGTACCGAAAATCTGTTGATGGCCGCCACCCTGGCCGAAGGCGTCACCGAAATCAACAACGCCGCCCGCGAACCGGAGATCGCCAACCTGATCGATATGCTGGTCGGGATGGGGGCGAAGATCGAAGGGAGAGACAGCGATTGTTTGCGGGTGACCGGAGTTAAGCGATTGCGCCCAGCCGAGGCCACCATAATTCCCGACCGGATCGAAACCGGCACTTACCTGATCGCCGCCGCCGCCGCAGGTGGCGACTTGAAGGTCACCGGTGGCAATCCCGAACATCTCGGTACCCTGCTGGAAAAACTTCGTGAGGCCGGGGTGGAGGTTTCGGTGCGCGGCCGGGATATCAAAGTCAGTCGAAAAGGGGAGCTGCAGAGCGTCGACATCAAGACCCAGCCTTACCCTGGATTTCCCACCGACCTGCAGGCTCAGATCATGGCCCTGATGTGCCTGGGCAACGGCTTGAGCGTTATCGCCGAGACCATCTTCGAGAACCGATTCATGCATGTGGCCGAATTGCGACGCATGGGGGCCGAGATCAAGGTGGACGGCCATAGCGCCATCATCAAGGGAGTGGAGGCATTGACAGGTGCCCCGGTGATGGCCACCGATCTTAGGGCCAGTGCTTCACTGGTGGTAGCGGCCCTGGCTGCCCGGGGAGAAACCGAGATCTCCAGGGTTTATCACCTGGACCGGGGCTACGATAATCTGGTCGGCAAGCTGGCCGGGGTAGGGGCTGTGGTCCGGCGGGTAGCTGAGTAAGGGATCGAGTCTCTCGGAGTTGTAGGTCAGGTTCGAAAGGTCAGGCTTTCTCTGATCAGTTCCGTGATGCGTTTTTCTTCAGCGCTTTTTTCAAGGCGGCGGCGTGGACGTCGCCGGCGTAGTGCAGGCTGCTCTTACCGCTGAGCGGGTCGAAAGCCGAAGGATCGGCGACGCAGAGATATTGTACTTCCCGGGCAAAAGTGACGGCCGCTTCCGCTGTCGACAGGCCGATTATCCGACTGGCCGCCACCCAGGTAGCCCCGCAAGAAGCCCCTCTGATGATCTCGATTCGGCTGATGCGCCCCTCCTCTTCCGTAATCTCGATCTCCGGTAGACCGAACTGTTCCCCGTAAACGCCAAGACCGGGCAGTCGCCCGAGGCCGCAACAGGTGAAGGGGGTAATGGCCTTTTCTGCCTTCTTACCGGAGGCGATCAGTGGAATATTCTTCCGCCGGCAGAGTTGGGCCAGGCGATCAAGCAGATCTGGATGTTTGAGAAAACTTATAACCAGGTCACCGCGAAAATCGTCCGGGAGATATTGGTCCGGATTTTCGATGAAAGAGGGGAGGTTTTCGGTGATATCGTAGACGGCGGCAATCTCCAGGTCACGACCGTAGCGTCGTAAACCGGCAAGCTTTTTTTCTCCCGACCCTCGCTCCTGGAAAATTACAAGTTGCTGGGAATGGACGGGCATCGGTGTATTTCCCGGCAGGGGCTTAGCGGCGGTAAACCGGCAGCGTTTTTGGGGGACGGCTGTTACCGGCCCGGTCTGAGAACGAAGGTAGGATCACGCCCGGTGAAAATCAGTGGGTGGCAGTGCTGACCCGTCGACGCTTTTCCCTGGTCAAGGAATTACCGATATCACGCAGCATGTAATCGCGGATAACCTCGATCTTGTCGTAGGCAACGTCCAGAAGCAGGGCCAGGTCGTCGATCCCGTAGCCTTCGCCGAAGTGGCGTTCGGCGATGATGATACGGAGGAAGTCCTCGCCAATCTCATCTTGCAACTTAGCTTCGATTCCGGCGATGGCTTTACAGGCCTGGTCGTAGGTCCGCCCCTTGTCGATTTCGAGGCGCAAGCGGCGCAGGGCCTGTTCGTAGAGCATCTCGTCCTCGGGGGAGGGCAGGAAATCATCGTTTTCTTCTTCGTATTTCTTGGAAGCCATTAATTTCTCGTAATAAATGATCTAAACAAAAATATTAAATGGTTTGTAAGTTTTCGCTTTACTTAGCAACTGAGAAAATATTTGTAAATGTTTATCTTGTGATAAATTTTGTCAATGCTGATTAATCCTTTTCCGGTCGGAGTTTACCGGGCAAGTCGTAGAATTTCGGCGATTTTGTCTGAATCGTAATCACGCAAGCGCCAGAGTCGGGCCAGGGCCAGGGCATTGTCGGCCAGGGCTGGAATGGCCGAGGCCGGAATCTCAAGGGCGTCCAAAGTAATCGGGCCACCGACCTTGGTGAACCACTTTTTCAAGGCGGCGATTGCCGCCGTTGCCACTTCATCATCCGACCCGGCCAGGCCGAAAACCCGGCGGCCGAACTGGGCGAATCGTGCCTGGGCTCCCCCCAGCCGCCAGCTCATCCAGGCCGGCATTATCACTGACAGTCCGGCTCCGTGTGGGACATCGTAGATGGCGCTCAGGGAATGTTCGATCATGTGCATAGGGAAGCCCACCAACCCCAAGCCGGCGGCGGTCAAGCCGTTCAGGGCCAGAGTAGCGCACCACATCAGGCTGGCCCTGGCGTCGTAATCGGTCGGCTTCTCCAGGCAGCGCTCGCAACTCTCCATGATATTGACGATCAGCCCCTCGGTCAGCCGGTCCTGTACCGGTGTTGCCGGGTCGGTGGTGGTGAAATAGAATTCCAGCAGGTGAGCGATGGCATCGATCGCTCCGTAGGCCGTGTAATCGGCCGGCACGGTGAAGGTGGCGGTGGGGTCAAGGATGGAAACCTCGGGTTTCAGCACTTGATTGCCGATCCCGAATTTCTGTTGTTTCTCTTCATTGGTGAGCACCATACCGCCATTCATCTCCGAGCCGGCGGCTGCCAGGGTCAGCACACAGAGCAGAGGCAACTTGGCGGCGATGCTCTTTTTCCCTTTGAAGAATTGCCAGACATCATGGTCGACCAGGGCGCCCGCGGCGATGGCCTTGGCGCTGTCGATGACACTGCCGCCGCCCACCGCCACCAACATCTCCACTCCTTCTTTCTTGGCCAGTGCCACACCGGCTCGGACATGACTCAAAACCGGATTCGATTTTACCCCGCCATGCTCGACTATGTTCAAACCGGCAGCGGCAAGGGAAGCTGCTACCCGTTGGTGGATCCCGTTTTTCCGAACGCTGTTCGTACCATATATAAGCAGGACTTTCTTGCCGTAGGCCGCAGCTTCCGGACCGATTTTGGCAATGGTATCCCGACCGAAGATGATCTTGGTGTACAAGTGGAGAACGAAGTTCTGCATAAATTATCTTGCCTTGGTCGAATTATCCGGGTGGAAACGGAAAAGGAGAAGATCAGCTCGGAGTCGGCTTCGGTCTCTGGTCAAGTAACACTCTGATCCGCCGAGCCAGTACCTCACGGGCTACCGGTTTCATCAACACCTCTTTGATTTTGGTCCGGGTGGTGGTTTCGGTCGAGATTTTAGAACTATAACCGGTGCAGAGGATGACCGGCAGGTCGGGCCTGATATTTAACAATTCTTCGCTAAGCTCCAGCCCGGTCATTCCCGGCATGGTCTGATCAGTGACGACCAGATCGAAGGAATCGGGGGCGTCACGAAATCGTTGCAGCGCTTCGGGACCGCCGTTACAGGTTGAGACTTGATAGCCTTGACCGGTAAGCAGACGTCCGGTCATCTCGGCAATGGTCCGATCGTCATCCACTACCAGGATTCGCTCCCGGCCGGAGGGCGGATCCGGGTTAATTTCTACTGCAGGCCCGGTTTCAAGCTTGGTGATCGGGAAAAAAAGATGGAAGGTGCTGCCTTGGCCGGGCTCACTGTCAACCGTAATCGACCCCTGATTAGAGGCAACGATGCCGTGGACCACCGCCAGTCCCAGGCCTGTCCCCTTGTCAACCTCCTTGGTCGTGAAGAATGGCTCGAAGATGCGCTCTCTCAGTTCCGAGTCGATGCCGGCTCCGGTGTCGCTTACCGAGATCCTGGCGTAGGGGCCGGGAGGCAGCTCGGACAGGGGCGCCGGATCGTCCTTGTCGAGTTGCACCTGACTAAGGCTGAAGGTCAGAACGCCCTTCTCCTCCATGGCATGAACCGCGTTGGTGGCCAGGTTGGTCAGAACGCCATGCATTTGATTGGGATCGATCAGGATCGAGCCGCATTCCCGGTCCAATTCGGTTTTGATCTCCACACTGGTCGGGATCGTGGCCCGCAGCAGTTTTTGCAGGTCGTCGATGAATTCATGGGGTTCAATCACCTCCGGTTTCCGGTGGTCTTTGCGACTGAACTGAACAATCTGGCGGACCAGATTTTTTCCCCGATGCGCCGCCGTGAATACTTCCTGGAGATCCGCCTTGAGGCGCGAACTATCCGGCAGTTCTTCCAGCACCAGTTCGGTATAGCCGATGATGATGCTCAGAATATTGTTGAAATCATGGGCGATACCACCGGCCAGGGTGCCGATGGCCTCCATTTTCTGTGTGTGCAACAAATGGTTGACCACCCGGTTTTTTTCATCCTCGGCCTTTTTCCGCTCGCTGATTTCCTGAATAAGCTCCTCGTTGGCTCTGCTCAGTGCCTCGGTCCGGTCGATGACCAGTTGTTCGAGCTGGCTCTTGTATTGATTCAGGCTCTCTTCCGCTTTTTTCCTGGAGGCAATTTCTTCCTGGTTAACCAGACGTAAAGTTATGGTTGATCTGATGATCCGGTGGATTCTAGCGGACATGAAGCCATTCATGAAACTATAGAGCAAAATCGTCAGGCTCATGAACAGGGAGATTTCGCCGTCGGCGAGATAAAATCGCAGGGCTAATGGGGCCATGAGCAGAAAGATGAAAATTCGGAGGGGAACCTGCAGGGAGGCCAGGGAGGTGGTGGAGCCGGCCACCAGGCCACCGAGGACGAAGGCCAGGAAAACCCGGAGGACTGGTGAATCATCGGCGAAAAGAATGACCCCGGCACTGCCCCAGGCCAGACCGGCGGCCAACAGACCGACCAGGAAAAGATTCATCCAGCGGTCGTTATCCTTCTTTACCTCGGCCCGGCGGTAAAAAAAGTATAAAATAAAGCGCAGTCCGGTTATCAGCCAGATCGTCAGCAGCCAGGCGAGCAGAACGGGGAATGAGATAGAACCCCGCAGGACGACAACAACCAGGAGCGAAAGGCAGAAGCTAGCCGTAATGGTTGCCGGGAGCTGGGCGTAAGCCTGGGCCAGTAGTTCAGCGGCCAGTTGGTCGGGTTCGACAGCCTGGTCAGGCCTGGTGGTTGTCGGCAAAGTTACGGGAACGTCGCTGGGCATGGAAAATTCCCCGGGCCAGGGTTATGCGTCGCTCGCACCGACAAAATTCTTGGCCAAAACCTTATGACCATCCGGTGATGCCGGTCTCCGATGCATGTGCAGCGATGCAGGCAATGGCAGCTTCTTGTGCCTGGCAAATTATCGCTATCAGTAAGCGTCTGCGTATACTACATCCGACACGGGCAAGTAGCCATGCTAATTATTTCAAGCGGTATTTAACCTGTTTGGTCATGCCTGGTGACTAAATCGGCTAAACCAGGGCCGCCAGTAGCTCTTTGACCTGGGAGCGGACTGTTGCCAGCTGACTGGTGACCGGTAAGCCACTCCGCTCGGCCTTGCCGATGGCCGGGGTTTCAGGGAAGAAGGCGATGGGGCGGACGCCCAGCCCTTCGGTGAGAAATTCCTCGTCTTCTTGGTCCACCACCCGGTTACCGACAAAGTGCACAGATTTGATCCCCACGTCGCCGGCCAGCTTTTTTACCTTGAGTCCCGTCCGGATGCTGGATCGGGTGGGGATGACCACGGTCAACAAATGATCTACGCCGGCAATGGTGCCACGGCCCAGGTGCTCGACTCCGGCCTCCATGTCCAGTAGCACCACCTGGGTGGGGGAGAGAAGCAGCTTGGTCAGCATTCTTTTTAACACCGTGTTTTCGGCGCAGGCACAACCCTGCTCGCCGGTCTCGATGGCGCCCAGGACCATTAGACGGATGCCGCCCGCCTCGACCATGTAGCGGGCCAGGATATCGTCTACCTGGGGATTGATGTTATAGAAAGGCGAGCCCTCGACCTTCCCGGAGCGCTCTACCAGTAAGGTCTTCATTTCCGAGATCGGCACGATCTTGCCCGGATCCTCGACTCCGATAGTTTGGGCCATATGCGGGCTGGAGTCGGCGTCGATGATCAGGACTTCTTTCCCGTCCTGCTTGAGCTGTTCGGCTATAAGGGCCATGATGGTGGTCTTACCTACCCCGCCTTTGCCACTGATCGCAATTTTCATTGTAGGTCTCTGGTTGATTTTTTTATCCGAAACGCCGTAAGGTCGCTAACGGCGATTTATTTACTTTTAACCGTTAATTGTTTATGTAAGACTTTTTTCCCCAAGATAAAAGGGTTCCGGTGAATTTACTTCCGGCTTCACCCAATGGAGAAAGCGGTTGATTTTTTCATGATCACCATCGGACTGGAAGAACTGGCGACATCTTCGCCATCCTGGCTCAAGGGTCGGCGACTGGGGCTGCTCTGTAACCAGGCCTCCACTGATCGCCATTACCGCCATAGTCGGGAGGTTGTGGCCGGAGTCCTGCCGGGGCAGTTGGCCTGTCTCTTTTCGCCCCAGCACGGTTTTTTCGCCGACAAGCAAGATAATATGGTCGAGTCGGACCATAACATCGACGCACTGACCGGCCTGCCGGTTTTCAGCCTTTACGGTGAGCAGCGCAGGCCGGATGCGGCCATGTTCGACCAGCTGGACGTGCTGCTGATCGATCTGCAGGATGTGGGCACCAGGGTCTATACCTTTATCTACACCATGGCCTATTGTCTGGAGGCGGCGGCCAGGCTGGGCAAGCTGGTGGTGGTACTGGACCGGCCCAATCCTTTGGGCGGCGAGATGCTTGAGGGCAATCTGCTGGCCGGTGATTGCCGCTCCTTCGTGGGACTCTATCCGCTGCCCATGCGCCACGGCCTGACCATCGGCGAGTTGGCCCGTCTCTTCAACGACCATTTTGGACTGGGCGCCGAGCTGGAAGTGATCCCCATGCGGGGTTGGCAGCGATCCATGTATTTCCGCCAGACCGGTTTCCCCTGGGTCTTTCCCTCGCCCAATATGCCGACCCCGGAAACCGCCCTGGTCTACCCCGGCCAAGTGATCTGGGAAGGCACCAATGTCTCTGAGGGACGGGGAACCTGTTTGCCCTTCGAGCTCTGGGGCGCGCCGTATCTCGAACATGATCGTTTTGTCGCTTCGCTTGACCCGGCTGACCTGTCCGGCTGTCTTTTGCGGCCGGTGGCTTTCGAACCGACCAGCAACAAGTATCAAGGTGAACTCTGCCGGGGCTTTCATCTGCAGGTTACCGATTCAAAGGAGTATCGCTCTTATCGCACCTCCCTGGCCCTGTTGCGGGCGATGATGCAAATATACGGGGATAAGGGTTTTGCCTACAAGGAGCCGCCCTACGAGTATGAATATGAAAGGCTGCCGCTGGATTTGATCCTGGGCAGCACCGAGTTGCGTCACGCCCTGGAAACCGGGCGGCCGGTGGCCGAACTGGTGAAAGGTTGGCGGGAGGAACTGCTGGAGTTCGACCGTTTGCGCCGGGAATTTATGCTATATTGATTCCTGTGGCCAGTCCGCCCTTGGCAACCATGGACTGCGGGCCAGATGAAGTTTAGTAGAAAAAATAGTTACTGAAATAACAGGACATAATTGATGGTCAAGATCCCCTTTTTCAATGGCCGCACCAATAAAAAAACGGCGGCCGGTGCCAGGCATGGCGAACATGATTTGGAACGCGAGCAGTTTCGCAAGCTGCTGGCGGCGATCCATGCCAGCCGCATCTCCGACCGGCTGGCGGTGCTGGACCGGTTTCTCTCGGTGGAGCATCATCTGACCCTGGCCAGCCTGGCCGCCTTGATGCTGGACAGCGATCCCTCCCTGCAGGATATCGGCTTTCTCCGGAACACCATGGAGATGTTCTGTCAGTGCGGCTTTGCCAAGAAACGTACCTTCGAGACCCAGGAGGTCACCTACGAACATCAGCATCTGGGTGACCACCACGATCACTTTATCTGCACCTCTTGCGGCCGGATCGAAGATTTCCACAATCCGCGGCTGGAAAGTCTGCAGATGGAGATCGCCGCCGATTTTAAATTCCACGTCCTGCAACACAAGATGGAGATCTATGGAATCTGTTCGGAGTGTCTCGATCGGCGGGAGCTGAACCTGCCACTGACCCGGGCGGCGGTCCGCGAGAAGGTGACGGATCGTCGAGGTCCGTGGCGAGCGGCCGCTGGTCGGCCGCCTGACCTCCATGGGCTTACGGCCCGGGCTGATGCTGGAGGTAATCAACAACAATCCGGCCGGTCCCATTATCGTCGCTCTGGACGAGGTGCGGCTGGCCCTGGACGCCGAGATGGCCGAGGCGATTATCGTCACCCATGCCTGCCGTCATCAAACCAAAGAAAAATAATCAGTTTTTATATCTATAAGAAATTTACCAAGGGAGGTGAGAGGAACATGGAGAAGACCATCGCCATTCTGGAAGGAGACGGCATCGGTCCGGAGATTGTCCGGGAGGCATTGAAGGTTTTGAAGATCATCGAGGAGAAGTACGGCCACAAGTTCAACCTGGAATTCGCCCCCTTCGGCGCCGGGGCCTATTTCAGCGAAGGCTCGCCCTTTCCCGAGAAGACCAAAGCGGTCTGCGACCGGGCCGATGTGATTATCAAGGGGCCGGTGGGTTTGGCGGTCGAACGGATGAACGAGATTCCCCAGGAGCATCGACCCGAGGTCGGCGCCATCCTGCCGCTCCGCCAGCGTTACGATACCTACGCCAACTTCCGGCCGGTGCGGCTGCCCAAGGCGCTGGCCGGTTTTTCGCCGTTGAAACCGGAGATGATCGGCGAAGGGTTGGATATCCTGATGATCCGGGAGCTGGTCGGCGGCATCTACTTCGGCAAGAAAACCGAAGGATCGGCCACCGGCATGAAGTACGCAGAGGACGAGTGCATCTATACCGCCGAGCAGGTGCGGCGGGTGGCCGTGGTTGCTTTCGACGAGGCTCGGAAGCGCAAGTGTAAGATGATCAATATCCATAAGGCCAACGTCCTGGCCACCTCTCGCTTTTGGAACGCAGTGGTGGAGGAGGTGGCCAAGGATTATCCAGAGGTGGTCTACCAGTCGGTGCTGGTCGACAACGCCGCCTACCAGCTGGTGATCAACCCGGGGATGTTCAACGGGGTCTGCCTGCTGGAAAACATGATGGGCGATATCCTCACCGATCAGGCCGGTGGGGTGATCGGTTCCCTGGGTTTGATGCCCTCGGCCTGCATCGGCCCGGAAAAGAGTTACGTCGAACCGGCCCACGGCTCGGCTCCGGACATCGCCGGCCGGAACATCGCCAATCCCTATTCGATGATCGGCAGCGTCGCTCTGATGCTCGAAAAATGCCTGGATTTACCGGCGGAGGGCAGGGCGGTCTGGGACGCTTTGTTCGGGGTCTTCGAAAAAGGCTATACCACCAACGAGCTGGCCAAAGGTTATGCCCCGGAAAAAATTCTTTCGACCAGCGCGTTCGGTGACATGGTAGTGGAGATCCTCAAGGGGTAGGCGCTTATCGCCCCGGTAGCCGCTCAATAGCGGGTGAACCGTTCGCTGTCCTGGCGGAATTCTTCGACGATCTCGTCGGTCAGGGTGGGTTGCACCATGGGGATGACCTCCATGAAGGTCTCGGTGGTGATCAGATAGTCACCGCCCGTGCTGTATTCCCTTTCGAAGCCGATCTGCCGCACCTTCTGGAAGAGATACTCGATATCGGCCGGGGTGAAGTGGGCGATCCTGGCGACCAGCTCTTCCACGTCGACTTCGCCGGAATTGGTGTCGGCCAGGTAATGCTCGAAGATGGTTCTCCGCCCCGGATCGTCGAGACCTCCAACCGGAATGATGCAGTCGAACCGACCCGGCCGCAGCAGGGCCGCGTCCAGCTGCCGGATGAAGTTGGTGGCGCAGATCAGCAGGTTCTTGCGGTTCCGGTGCTTGAGCAGTGGCACCTGCTTGAGGAACTCGTTGGTGATCGATTTGTCGATCCGGGAGGCGCTGTCCCGGCTGCCGGCGATCTCCTCGAACTCGTCGATGAAAATCACCACATGGTCGAGGTCGCCGGCCTTTTCCAGCAGCAGCTTGAGATTGGCGCCCAAACGGTCCGCCCCGTCGGTCATCAGGGAACTGGGACTGACCTCGATGTACCACCATTGCAGTACGGCGGCGATGGCCCTGACAAAATGGGTCTTGCCGGTGCCGGGTGGTCCGAAGAAAATGATGGTCCGGGGCGGGATCACTGCGTGTTTACGTGCCAGTTCCACGGCGGTCAGGGGCAGAATGATTCTTCTGTTGACGATCTGTTTGGGGGGTTGGGAGTCGGCGATAGTTTTCCAGAGCGCCGGTTCGATGATCTGAGCCCCCAATGACTTGAGCAGGCGCAAGCGTTCGGTATCCTGAATCTCTTGGTCCAGGGGCTCGACATTATCGATGAAGTCGATGGCGGCTACCCTGGTTCCCACTTCCCGCCCGAGTTTCTCGGAGATGGCCCACTTATGGGCGACGATCTTGCGGCACAATTCCTCGGCCCGTTGCGGATCGAACTTATGGCCGGTGTATTCGAAGATCAGGATCGAGCACTCTTCTGGTTTTGGAACATCCGGGGCTATTTCCATGCGCCCTCCTCCGGGAAGGACGGCTGCTTTCAATCCGGGAGTCCGATTTGGTTCCCGGTTGTCAAAATATCGCCATCCCCTCCTCTTTAAACTGAAAGTTTAAGAATGCGGTTGACGGCTGTCAATCAAAGGTTCCGGGCCAGTTCGGTTCTTGGAAATCGGGACCGGGTCGCTCGCCAATGTCCGGCTGGGATCTACCCCGATTATTGAATAACTCCGTAGGGTTGATGGCTGGAGGATAGCGAGGCAGGGCGGTGTCGTTCGGTAATCTCAGCGATACTCGCGGGTCTTCTCGAAGACGATCTCGGGATTCTGTTCCATGGTGCGGCCTAATCGCCACTCGGAATCGGCCAGGTAGGCGAGCTCGCCGGCGCTGTCCAGAGCCAGGTTGTTCTGGAACTTGGCCCGGAACTCATCGAGCTTCTTGCGGTTCTTGCAGGTTACCCAGCGAGCCGTGGCATAGTTGATCGGTTCGTAGATCGCCTCCACTCCGTATTCCGCCTTGAGCCGGGCAATAGTCACATCGAACTGCAGCACCCCTACCGCGCCCAGGATATAGTCGCTGCCCAGAATCGGCCGGAAGACTTGGACCGCACCCTCCTCGGCCAACTGAACCAGTCCCTTGCCGAGTTGCTTGGCTTTGAGCGGGTTCTTCAGGATTACCCTCCGGAAGTGTTCTGGGGCAAAGCTGGGAATGCCGGTGAACTGCAACTCTTCCTTATCGGTGAAGGTGTCGCCGATCTTGATCGTACCGTGGTTGTGGATACCGATGATGTCGCCGGGATAGGCCTCCTCCACGTTGCTGCGGTCCTGGGCCATGAAGATGGTGGCGTTGGCCAGGTTGATCTCTTTGCCGAGCCGGTGATGCTTGACTTTCATCCCGCGGGTGAACTTGCCGGAGCAGATCCGAAAAAAGGCGATGCGGTCGCGGTGGGCCGGGTTCATGTTGGCCTGGATCTTAAAGGTGAAACCGGTGAACTGCTCCTCGTCGGGTTGGACCATCCTGGTCGCCGTGGCGCGGGGACCGGGGGGCGGGGCCAGCTCGACGAAGGCGTCCAGCAACTCCTTGACCCCGAAGTTGTTGATGGCGCTGCCGAAGAAGACCGGCGACTGGCTGGCTTTTAGGTATTCGTGGTGCTCGAAGGGGTTGGCGGCCCCGGCCAGCAGCTCGATGTCCTCGCGCAGCTGGTCGGCTTGAGCGCCCAGGAGTTGGTCAAGTTGCGGGTCAGCCAACCCCTTGACCACCACCACGTCCTGCGGGCGTACCGCCTGGCCGGATTTGAACAGGTGCAGTTCTCCCCGATAGATATTGTAAACCCCCTTGAAACCCTTGCCCATGCCGATGGGCCAGGAAAGCGGGGTGCATTCGATCTGCAGTTTGTCCTCGATATCACTGAGGATATCCAGGGGGTCGATACCTTCCCGGTCGAGCTTGTTGATGAAGGTGATTACCGGGGTGTTGCGCATCCGGCAGACTTCCATCAGTTTCTCGGTCTGGGTCTCGACCCCCTTGGCGCAGTCGATGACCATCAGGGCGCTGTCCACCGCAGTCAAGACCCGGTAAGTGTCTTCGGAGAAGTCCTGGTGCCCAGGGGTATCGAGCAGATTGATCTCGTAGTCGCGGTAGTCGAACTTCATCACCGAAGAGGTAACCGAGATGCCGCGCTCCTGTTCGATGGCCATCCAGTCGCTGACCGCATGCTGGGAGGTCTTCCGTGACTTGACCGCACCGGCCAGTTGAATGGCACCGCCGAAGAGGAGGAGTTTTTCGGTGAGGGTGGTCTTGCCGGCGTCGGGGTGGCTGATGATACCGAAAGTTCGACGACGGGCGATTTCTTTCTGAAGTCTGGTGCTCAAGATTCTATTTCCGTAGGTAACTTTTTATCTTTCCGTGCTTTTACCGGCACGAACGGCGGCCTCTTCTATACACCATTAGGCAGGATTGGACAAGCCGGAATCGATTATCCGACCGCCGCTTTGGCCAGAGGTGCAATTTAAGGCTTGCCTAATTAAAAGCAAAAGGCAAAATGCGAAAAGATAAGAATTAGGAAGACAATAAGTTTTGAGGTTCAGACTGTAAGCCATTAACAAGTGCGGGGCGGGGTAGCAAAACGTAATCCCGCAACCGAAGCTAATCTCGCCAAAGCCGGGGTTCCTGCTCAAAAGATCAGAATCAGAGGATTGCCTTGCGTGGTTTATTTCCTCCAGCCGCGGACCGAAAACAGTGCCAGTTTTTTGGGCTACCAGTAATGCGGCAATAAGCAAATCAAACGTTAATCAACGTAACTTATAACTTAAATTTCGCTCTTCGATGGACGACTCCCGCGACCAAACCACTGAAACCTGCCGCCGCTGCGGTGCCTGCTGCGAGCAGGGGGGGCCGGCCTTGCATCTGGAGGATCGAGAGCTGATCGGCGAAGGGGGGCTGGTCCTGGCCGACCTGGTGACGGTCCGGTTCGGGGAGCCGGCCCATGATCCACGGCAGGGAGAGGTCGTCCCGACCGCGCATGAGTTTCTCAAAATGTCTGGGGTGGCGGGGAGCTGGTGCTGCCGCTTCTTCGACCGGCAGCAGATGGGTTGTGCCATTTATCGCCATCGGCCTCTCGAATGTCGCCTGCTGTTTTGCCGCGCTACCGGGCCGCTGGAGGCGATCATGGGGCGCAACCTTCTGACCCGGCGCGATCTACTCGACTTCGACGATCCACTTATCCCTCTCCTTGTTAGGCAGGAAAGAGAGATTCCTTATGAGGCCGTTATGAAACTGCTGGCCGGCCCGGAGCCGGCCGGGGAAGGCTCGGTTCTTGCTCGCCTGACCGATTTGGTCCGAGCCGATCTGGCTCTGCGGGAACTATTTCTCCGTGATTTTCCAGCCCGGGAAAGGCAGGAACTCTTCCTGTTGGGGCGCCCACTGTTTCTGGTCCTGGCTCCATATGGTTTCCGGATCAGTCAAGGCAGGGCGGGAGTGTCCCTGCACTTCCGGCCGGGAGAAAAGGGGGGAAATGAATAATTCATAAAGGATAAATAGTTCACTGAACCGATTATAAACCGTAATCAGCACAACGTCAGTCCCGATCAAAACTCTATCCAAGGCCAGATATGACTTAAAACTGTACACTTATTACTTAAGTCAACCCTCTCCGTTCCCGGCCGTCCGGTCCCAATCGGCGCTGTGTCCATCAACCCTTTTAATCTTGACCTTTACCGCGGAAACTCTATATATTATTGAGTTTTCGTTAGGTTAACCATAAGATTCCGAGTTCGGCAATGGCAGGTAAAGTCAAAAAAGATCTGATCGGCAACGAGGGTATGCTGATCCTCGACACCGCCCGCCGGCTGATCCGCCGGAACGCGGTGGATAACCTGCTGAAGCTGTTCAACAAGACCCACCCGGCCGACATTGCCCTGGTCTTCCGCCACTTCAATCCCGCTGAACGTAAGTTCGTCTTCAATATTATCGCGCAAACCGATTCCGTCGGCGAGTTTCTCAGTGAACTCGATCAGTCGATCATGGTCGAACTGGTGGAGACCCTGACTCCGCAGTTCATGCTCACCATCATCAAGGACATGCCCTCCGACGATACGGCCGATATCCTGGAAGCCCTGCCGGAATCCTTCGCCAATGAGATTCGGCTCCTGATGGGACGCGATGAGCGGCGCGAGGTGGACGAGCTCATGCAGTATCTGCCGGATACCGCCGGCGGTTTGATGTCGCGGGATTTTATGGCTCTGGATGAGGAACTGAGCGTCGGCGATTCGATCAAAAAGGTCCAGGAGCGCAGCGAGGAGATGGAAATGAGTTTCTATCTCTACATCACCCACGGTGAGGAGCAACAGCTCTCCGGGGTACTGTCGTTACGGGAACTGCTGATGCACCCGCCTTACCGGCAACTGAAGAACATCATGAATCCCAACGTCCTGGCGGTGACTACCGACACCTCCCAGGGCGATGTCGCTCACATCGTCGCCCAGTACAATTTACTGGCCATTCCGGTGGTCGATTCGGCCTACAACCTGGTCGGCATCGTCACTGTCGATGATGTCATCGACGTTATCCGCGAGGAGGCCACCGAGGAGTTTCTGCAGATGGCCGGCGCCGGTAAGGACCGCGAAATCCTGCTTAAATCGACCCTGGACAATGCCAAGACTCGGGCTCCATGGCTGTTCGCCACCTGGATCGGCGGCTTGATCTCGGTGCTGATCATTACCAGCTTTCAACACGAACTGAGCAAGGTCCTGGCTCTGGCCTCCTTCATCCCCATTGTCATGGGCATGGGCGGTAACATCGCCACCCAGTCCAGCACCATCGTCATCCGCGGCCTCGCCACCGGCCGGATCAATATGAACGCCGTGGCCCAGTTGGTCTTCAAGGAGATGCGGGTGGGAATCCTGCTCGGGTCCTTTTTCGGCCTATTCCTCGGTATCCTGGCCCACTTCGGTTACACCTCGCCGGCTCGGCTGGGGTTGGTGGTCGGCTGCTCGGTGCTGATGTCCATGACCCTGGCCTCGACTTTGGGTACCCTGGTGCCCCTGATTCTGCGGCGTTTCGATATCGATACCACCATCGCCACCGGTCCCTTCGTTACTACCGCCATCGATATTCTCGGGGTCTGCAACTATCTCCTTATCGCCAAATTTTTAATGGGACTGTAAAAGTCATGACTGACCGGCAACAGCCGCGGCCACGGAGTCGTTTCCCAGCTTTTTTATTATTGATCTTGATCTTTCTGGGTTCCTGGTACTATTACTCCCGGACGGAAAATCCACGCCTCGACTCCGAGGCTACCTCCCGAACCGTGACTCCCCGAGGCGACCTGGCCTCCGACGAACAAAACACCATCGATATCTTCAAGGCCGCCTCGCCTTCAGTGGTCTATATCAACAGTATCGAGGTGCGACGCGGGTTTTTCAGCCTGAACGCCTATGAGATCCCCAGCGGCACCGGTTCAGGTTTCATCTGGGACCAGGAGGGAAGGGTGGTCACCAACTTCCATGTCATCGAGGACGCCAGCCGGGTGGAGGTGACCCTGAGCGACAATTCGGTCTGGAAGGCCAAGCTGGTCGGGGCGTCGCCGGACAAAGACCTGGCGGTGCTGCAGATCGAGGCTCCGGCCAAACTCCTGCAACCAATAGCCGTAGGAGATTCAGATTCCCTGCAGGTTGGACAGAAAGCTTTCGCCATCGGTAACCCCTTCGGCCTCGACCACACCATCACCGCCGGCATCGTCAGCGCCCTGGGCCGCGAGATCAAAGGCGCCAGCGGCCGCACCATCCAGGGGGTGATCCAGACCGACGCCGCCATCAATCCCGGCAACTCCGGCGGCCCTCTGTTGGACAGTTCCGGACGCCTGATCGGCATCAATACCGCGATCTACAGTCCTTCCGGCGCCAATTCCGGCATCGGTTTCGCGGTGCCGGTGGGCGAGATCAACCGGGTGGTACCGGAACTGATCCGGCACGGGCGTCTGAGTCAGCCCGGACTGTCTGTGACCCTGGCCTCCAGCGCCATCGCCGAGAGGTTGGGAGTCAAGGGAGTTTTGATCATCAATGTTGAGCCCGGCAGCTCGGCGGATCGGGCCGGTCTGCGCGGCACTTATCGTTCCTTCGGCGAGATTCAACTGGGAGATATCATCGTTGCGGTCGATGGACACCAGGTCAAGAACTACGACGAACTGAGCCAGGAATTGGAACGGTACAAGGTGGGAGAGAGCGTGACCCTGATCATCATCCGCGACGGGCAGCCCCTGGAAGTAAAGGTGGAGTTGGAGGATGTAGGCTAGATGCTCTGGTGGACCAAGGCCATTAAGAGTCTGATTTCGTCGCACGAGGCCGAGCGCCTCGATCTCTTCCGGATCTTTCCCGGGGTCCGTCGCTTTCTGGCGGCCCGGCATCATTACGCCTACCTGCGGACCGGCGGTGACGTACTCTTCTTCCTGGTAGTCCTTTCCGGACTCTTCGGGCCGACCGATCCGCACAGCAACATCGCCACTTTTCTGACCTGGGGTCTGCTCTGGCCGGCCATCGTCCTGAGCTGGTTCTTCGTGGGCCGGATGTGGTGCGGAATCTGCCCCTTTCCCGGTCTGGGCGTCTTCCTGCAGCGACGGGGCTTGACTTTGAACCTGCCGGTGCCCAAGCTCTTGCAGAAGTACGGGGTCTATACCTCGGTCTTCCTGCTGGCCCTGATCATCTGGATCGAAGTCGTGGCCGGGCTCGACCGCTCACCGGTGGGCACTTCCTACCTGGTCCTCTCCATCGTCGCCGGGGCGGCGCTCTTCGCCGTACTTTTTACCGGTCAGTCCTGGTGCCGTCATCTTTGCCCCCTGGGTCGAATCAGCGGGGCGGCGGCGACGCTTTCGATTATTGAGTTCCGCCCCGATCACGAAAAATGCCGGGTCTGCGAGACCTTCGCCTGCAAGAAGGGCATGGGTGCCAAGAGTGGCTGCCCGGTTTATCTGGGAGCCTACAGCGTTCAGAACAACCTGCACTGCCTGATCTGCGGCCACTGCCTGCCGCTCTGCGAACTGGATTCACCCCAGCTCCTGTTGCGAAACCCTTATTCGGAGCTGATCCGCAACAAAGGGCGTTATATAACCTGCTCCTACATCGTGCCTTTTCTGATCGGCTCCCAGTTGGCTCGTTTCTTCCGCTTCAAGGGACCCTACGCCCTGTTCGAGTCCTGGCTCGGCCTGCCCGACGCCGCCTCCTTCAGTATTTTGCTGGTAGTGGGATTCCTGGTGATACTGGCGTTGATCAAATTAGGCTCCCGCCTCTTCGGCATCAATGAGGATCCGATGTTCGGCCGCTTTTCGCCCCTGGTGCCGATCCTGATCCCCATGGCCTTCACCGGCGAGCTGGTCTACCGTATGTCCTTCTTCGCCGCCGGGCTGGGAGATTTTCTACCCACGGTGGGACGCCAGTTTCATCTCGCCTGGCTCACCCACCTTCATTTCAGCATTCCCGATTTTCCGGTCCAGATCCTCTCGGCCTTCTTCATGCTGAACGGGGCCATAGCCGGGGCCTACATCCTTTGGCGCATGTGTCTTGAAGACTTCGAAGGCATCGTCAGGCTGAAAAACTTCATCGGTATCAACCTGCTGATCGTCACCATGCTAGTCACCTACCTGGCCGTTATCTTCTGAGTCGGTAAAATTTACCCTATTCAATTGCTGGATTCACGATGGATCAATCCCACAGCGGGGGATTAATGCCATGCCGCGGCAAGGGAATGATAGAAATTGCTTGGCTTTCTGCGGACTCACGCGCTGACCTTGAGCATCCACAGTCATCGCGTGAAGTTAAGTTCAAGGGAAAGCTCAACGATGAAGCATCTAAGCGAAGCAGGAGGTTCCGATCGCTTCGTTCACTGATTCCGTTGTTTTGTCGGTAAGGCTGTTGCTTTAAAAATTCTTCCAGTCTTCAGGGGGTTTGGGTTTGGGCTCGGCCTCCTTGATCGGTGCATCCGGGGCGGTGGCTTCTCCGGCTGAATTGGTAGAGCTTGAAGTTATTGTTGCCCCGTTGGAAAAGACGATTTGTTCGAAGGTTCGATTCAGCGAGGTACTGCGGAAGTTTTTCATGATCATGCCCGAGCGACAGGCGATTTCATCCCCCACTGTGATAATGGACTTGGGCAGGGCTACCCAGATCCTGACGCCGTCCTTGTCTACCAGGGCATATGTATAGCCAGCACTGGTCATGGTTTCGATCACCTTTCCGGACACCTCCATCATGGTAATCCCGCCGGTCTTGCCGCTTCCGGCACCAGCCTTGCCCCCGTTCTGAGGAAAGGAGTTGGCCGGGCAAGGATGCCACAGGAGTAGAGAGGTGGCAAGTGCCAGAGTGGTAAGGTAGGGATTCAGCCTCTTGCTTTCATTCATCGGACGATTCCTCTTTGAATATATTTAAAGGGGGACGCTGCCCTTTTGGGGAAGCGAAGTTAGCTCTATACGGGACCGAATCCGCCTTCCAGCCTCGGTCCTTAAGGCTGGGTCGCTTCTTTCCCGACCCGTTCCTTACGCCGGCTTTTGGCCAGTGCCCGCATGTCGCGGATCTGGTCGGACTCGTCCATGATCTCACGGCCCATGATCTCCTCGATCACGTCTTCCAGGCTGATTACACCGGTGAAGCTGCCATACTCGTCCACCACCACGAAGAGATGCTGGCGTTTCTCAAAAAATTCAACCAACACCCGGCTTAAGGGGGCTGTTTCCGGGACGAAGTGGACCGGACTGGCCAGGCTTTCCAGGCTGGCGGTGTTCCTTCCGGCCATGGCGGCGAGCAGGAGATCCTTACGGAGAACGATGCCGGTAACTTCGTTGGGGTTCTTTCGATAGACCGGCACCCGGCTGTGATGGTCCCAGGCTTCATGATGTTCCTTGGCCTCGCCGACGGTGAGGCTGCCGTTCAAGGTAAAAGTGACGGGACGCGGGGTCATGGCGTCGATCACGGATTTTTTCTTCAATTCCAGAATATTTACGATAACCTTTTCTTCCTGAGGGTCGATACTGCCGGAACGCAATCCCAGAGCGGCGATGGCTCGGACCTCCTCTGCCGAGGCCAGCCCCGCATCCGTGGGCCGGGGAATCATGCGGGTGAGCAATTGACAGAACCAGATGGCCGGGGTCAGCAATTTAACAATGACCTTCAGGGGTAGGGCGATCCAGGGGGCCAGTTCCCGACTGTAGGCTACCCCGATGGTCTTGGGCAGGATCTCCGAAAACATCAGGATGATCATGGTGAAAGTGACCGAAAACCAGACCAAGCCGGAATCGCCGAAGATCACTGCGGCAGAGGCTCCTGCCACCGCCGCGCCCATGGTGTTGGCCACGGTATTGAGGGTAAGGATGGCGATGATGGGACGGGAAATGTTGCCGCGCATTTCCTGAAGAACAAAGCCTGCTTTCAGGCCTCTTTTCTGGAGGACTTCCAAATGGGATCGGGGCACCGAGTACAGGGCTGCTTCCAAAACTGAACAGAGAGCGGAAACCGTAACGGCGATACCCACCGCCAGACAAAGCTGCAGTAGCAAATCATGCCTCCTTTTGCACGGGTGATGCTTCAAGATTATCCTGCGAAAATAATATACAGAATGTATAGAATATATGGGAGTGTTTATTGCCGAACTGATTATTCCGGCAGCCCGTTGCATGCAGAACGGGTAGAAAAACTTGTAAATGGAGAGATCGATGATCAAGATCAGCAAACTACCCCTGACCGAGGGTGATGGCGATACCCTGGTTTATTTTGTCAGGGAAAAGAAAAGTGGTGCCCCTAAAGTTGCCGATCGCGAAATCTCGGCCTATCTCAAACAAGCCGGAGCTTTGGGCGACTTCAAGGGGCAGGCCGGCCGGAATCTGGTATTCTATCGAAACCGACCGTCTATCTCTGGAACCACCAAGGTCCGGCCGGAGCGGGTTATTGTCGTGGGGTTGGGTAAGGACGAGGCGAATCAGGAACTCTTTCGCGAGGCGGGAGGCCAAGCGGCGACAGCGGCCATGGGCACCGGAGCCGTCCGGTTGCGGGTGGCGTTGCCGGAAGCGGTGGGCGGGTTGAGCAGCGCCGTCCAGGCCGGAGCCTTGACCGAAGGGCTGGTTCTCGGCTCCTACCGTTTCACTAAATACAAAAAGAGTCTGGTTGACGAGCTGGACCAGGAAGATGGACAGCTCAGAGAAATCGTCATCCATGCCGGAGACGATCAGGATCTGGTCCGTGAGGTGAATCGGGGGTTGGCTGCGGCCCAGGCGGTTCGAGCTGCCCGGGATATGGCCAACGAACCGGGCAATCACTGGACTCCCGGCCATTTCGCCCGGGCCGGCCGGAAACTGGCCAAGGAGTACGGTTTGACCTGCAAGGTTTACGACCGGGCCGCTTTGAAGAAGCTGGGCATGGGTGGAATTCTCGGGGTTAGTCAGGGTTCGGCCCAAGCCCCGAACCTGGTCGCCCTGGAATATCACGGGGGCCGAACCCAGGATCCTACTCTGCTCCTGGTCGGCAAGGGGTTGACCTTCGATTCCGGCGGCATCTCTCTCAAGCCCGGGGCCGGCATGCAGGACATGAAATTTGATATGTGCGGCGGGGCCGCGGTGCTTGCAACTTTACAGGCCCTGGCCGAACTGAAGCCGGCCGGGATCAACGTGACGGCCCTGGTGCCGGCCAGCGAAAACCTGCTGGGCTCGGCCGCTTTGAAGCCGGGCGATATCATCAGCCAGTACAACGGCAAGACCGTGGAAGTGGCGAATACCGATGCCGAGGGACGCTTGCTGTTGGCCGACGCCCTGTCCTTCGGGATCAAGAAATACCGACCGACGGCGGTGATCGATATCGCCACCCTGACCGGGGCGGTAATTATCGGCCTGGGCCATCATCGCACCGGTCTGATGAGCAATGACGACTCCCTGGCGGCAAGGCTCCTGGACAGCGGCGAGCGCTGCGGGGAACCGCTCTGGCGTCTGCCCCTGGATCGGGAATACCTGAAGCAGCTCAAATCAGAGGTGGCCGACTTGCGTAACGTCGGCAGCGATCGGGCGGCCGGTACCCTGACCGCCGGATGTTTTCTGCAGGAGTTTGTCGGCGAGATCCCCTGGGCCCACCTTGATATCGCCGGCACCGCCTGGGACTTCACTAAGAAGTCTTATATACCGAAAGGGCCTTCGGGTGTAGGGGTGCGCACGCTGCTCGATCTGGTTTTGAACTGGCCCGGGCTTGACCGGGGAAGATAAGCTGCCTTGCTGATACTCGCGGCGGGAAATGGAAAACTTCTGGCCGTGTTTCGTGCCCAATTTCGTGGCGGTCGATGCGGTAGGGGTGTTGTCGCTCCTTGTGCCGATATGTCTTGTCTGACCCGGTGCTGGGGATATAAAATTGTGGTGTAGCAATTAGCGTTAATACATAATTTTGCTTGCTAATATACCGATATGCCGCGAGGTTGGTATGGAAGTTTTGGCCATGGAAAAACTCGACTTGGGGATACTGGAAAAAGTCTGCCAGATTTTGTTCGATCAGCTGGGCTTCACGATCAAACTGGCCCTCCCGCCCTCTATTTCCGGGGTCAGCGGTATTTCGGTATTGTACAGCAAGAACAGCAACACTTCCTTCGCACTTTACCAATGCGCGGTCCGGCAGGCCCAGATCAACCTCAATCTGCTCCGGCAGTTGAAGGATTTCCTCATTCAACTCAAATTGCCCAGTGCTTATTTCATTACCACCGGTAGTACCGAGGGTTCGATCCGGGAATTTGCCACGGCCAACCAGATCAACCTGATTGACTGTCTCAAGCTGAGCGAACTGATCAACAACCTGCCGGA
The DNA here is from genome assembly GCA_963807225.1 of uncultured delta proteobacterium. GTDB lineage: Bacteria > Desulfobacterota > Desulfobulbia > Desulfobulbales > JAGXFP01 > JAGVGT01. The sequence goes on from CAWEAD010000008.1 coordinate 501,046, forward strand.
ATCCAGCCGCAATCTGCTGGCCGAAACGATCAGCGCCGCTCAAGCCCTGCCGAGGTTCCAGCCGCAGACCAATGAGACCGGCCGCAACCTGGGCCAGCCAGAACTCGGGACGCCGCCCATCTGCGCCAAGTGCGGCGAAAGGATGGAGCTGCAGATCAGTGCCGGCATCCACATGACCGGCAAGTATTGGCTATGCCCCAACTCCGACTGCGGTCACATCGCGGCCCTGGTCTGATCGTTATCAGGCGGCCCGGATGCGGGCCATGATCTCGGCGATGAATTCGTTTTTGCCTACGGTATAGCCGGTGCGGTCGTGAGTAAACTCCTGGGCCAGGCGAATTTTCAACTCACCGTAAGCTCGGGCCGTTTCCGGGTGAGCGATCAGGTAGTCCCGGAAGAGCAGCCGGTCCCAGTGCTCGAAATCCCTTTCAATCATATGGATGTGGTGGGTGCGGCGCCCGCTGACGTCGCGTTTGATGAACCAGGCATACCAGGGCGGAGTGTCGTTTCCCCAGGTGGGGCGCCAGAGGTAGTCGTAGCCCTGTGCGGTCAGGATCGGCACGATCCGTTTTTTGGTCTCCTCCAGTGAAGCGACCTCGACCAGCATGTCGATGATCGGTTTGGCGGCGAGGCCCGGCACGGCGGTGCTGCCGAAATGCTCGATCCGGCCGACGAGATCCTGCGGCAGGCAGGCGCGCAGGTGGGCCGCCTCAAGGCGGAACATCTCCGGCCAGGCCGGATCGTAAGGAACCACCTCGACCTCCTCGGCCATCAAGCGTCTGACTTTTTCCTCGGTGGTTTCCATCGGTTAAATTAAGAAGGCAAAATTAAGAAGGCAAAATGGGTGGTTTTGGGTGCGGACGGAAAACACTCGAAGCCCGGATGCATGATTAGTGTTGGGTTGAAGGCGATGAAGCCCAACATCTCTCTTTATCATTTTGCATTCTGCATTTGAAATCTTCATTTATTTTCTTCCAGTTCGAAGGCCGCCTTGAAGAGTTTTTGGGTGTAAGGGTGTTGTGGCTGGTCGAAGATCTCGCTGCCGCCCTGTTCGACGATGTGGCCGTCCAACATTACCGCCACCCGGTCGGCCAGGGCTCGAACCACCCGCAGGTCGTGGGAGATGAACAGGTAGGTCATCCCGAAGCGAATTTGCAGATCCTTGAGCAGTTCAATGATCTGGGCTTGAATGGTCATATCCAGGGCGCTGGTAGGTTCGTCGAGGACCAGAAATTTCGGCTCCAGGGCCACGGCCCGAGCGATGGCGATGCGCTGACGCTGGCCGCCCGAGAACTCATGGGGATAGCGGTCGGCCATTGCCGGTGCCAAGCCAACCTCGATCAGGGCCTTTTCCACAAGTTGCCGCCGTTCTTGGCGGTTGCCGCCGATCCGGTGGACCTGCAAGCCCTCGGCGACGATCTGTTCAACCGTCAAGCGGGGCGATAGCGAGGAATAGGGGTCTTGGAAGACCACTTGTAGTTCGCGGCGCAGAGGTCGCATCTGTCGATTGCTGTAATCGAGGAGTTCCTGTCCGTTGTAAAGGATGGAGCCATGGCAACCGGTGAGGCGCAGCAAGCATTGACCCAAGGTCGATTTGCCGGAACCGGACTCGCCGACCACGCCCAGGGTGGCGCCTGCCGGAATGGTAAGTTCCACCCCGTCCACTGCCTTGATCACCCCCACCGTGCGCCGGAAAAAGCCCTTCTTGATCGGGAAATGACAATAGAGATCCTTGATCTCGATCAAGGGTCGGGCCGGCGGTTTCTCGGCAGGACGGCCCTTGGGCACACTGTTCAATAGATGCACCGTGTAAGGATCTTGCGGCCTGGCGAAGATCTCCTCGGTCGGCCCGCTCTCAACTATCCGGCCCTGGTGCATAATGTTGACCCGGTGCGCGATTTTGCGAACCATGTGGAGATCGTGGGTGATCAGGAGCACCGCCATGCCCAGCTCCTGCTGGAGGTCGTCGATCAGGGCCAGGATCTGGGCCTGGATCGTGACATCCAAGGCGGTGGTCGGTTCGTCGGCGATCAACAGGGCCGGGCGGCAGGCCAGGGCCATGGCAATCATCACCCGCTGGCGCTGGCCGCCGGAAAGTTGATGCGGGAAGTTGGCGATGCGGCTGGCCGGCTCGGGAATACCGGTTCGCTCCAATAGACCAATGGCCCGCCGACGTGCTTCCTTCTCATTCAACCCCTGGTGGATGATTAACGATTCCATGATCTGGCTGCCCACGTCGTAAACCGGGTTCAGCGAGGTCATCGGTTCCTGGAAGATCATGGCAATGCGGTTACCCCGAACTTTTCGCATCCGCTCTTCGGTAAGCGACAAGAGATCGTGGCCGTCGAAGTCGATCCGGCCTTCGATTCGGGCCGCATCCGGGTCCAGCAGGCGCAGGATGGAAAGGGCGGTGACCGACTTGCCGGATCCGGATTCGCCGGCCAGGGCCACGGTTTCGCCTCGATGGATGGTCAGATCCACTCCGTGCAGAATCCGGTTGACCTCACCATCGGACTGGAAAGAGGTGGTAAGGCCGGCCATGCGCAGCAAAACCTTGTCCCGGTCCATCTCAAACCTTCCGGGGATCAAAGGTTTCCCGCAGTGCCTCGCCGATGAAGATCAGCAGGACCAGGGTACCGACCAGCACTGTGAAGGTCGACAAAGACAGCCACCAGGCTTCAATATTGCCCTTGCCCTGGGCCAGCAGTTCCCCAAGGCTGGGGGTCGGGGGCGGCACGCCGAGGCCGAGGAAGTCGAGGCTGGTCAGGGCCAGGATGGAGCCGGACATCCGGAAGGGCAGGAAGGTGATTACCGGGGTCATGCCATTGGGCAGCAGGTGCCGGTGCATGATGGTCAGATTGCCCACCCCCAGAGCCCGGGCGGCCAGGACGTAATCCAGGTTTCGGCCCTTGAGGAACTCGGCCCGGACATAGTCGGATAGACCCATCCAGCCGAACATCGAGAGCAGGATCAGCAGCAGCATCAGGCTGGGCTTGAAGATGGCGGCGAAGATGATCAGCAGATAGAGTTCCGGCATGGCGCTCCAGATCTCGATGAAGCGTTGGCCCAGAAGATCGGTGCTGCCGCCGAAATAACCCATCAGTGCCCCGGCGACGATGCCCACCAGGGTGCCGACCATGGTCAGTCCCAATCCGAAGAGCACCGAGAGGCGGAAGCCGTAAATCAGCCGGGCCAGCACGTCTCGGCCCCGGTCGTCGGTGCCCAGGTAGTTGTTGCTGGTGGGCGGCGAGGGCACCGGCCGGTCCAGGTTGGTGTTGATGGTGTCATAGCTGAAGTGGTTGGGAGGAAAGATTGCCCAGTTGCCGCCGGAGGTGATTTTGTCGAGGATATAGGGGTCGCGGTAGTCGGCCTCGGTGGCGAAGTCGCCGCCGAAGGTGGTCTCCGGGTAGGTCTTGACCATTGGGAAGTACCAGCCTCCTTGATAATGCACCAGATATGGGGTGTCATTGCTGAGCAGTTCCGCCCCCAGGCTGAGGATAAAGAGGATGCTGAAGAGCAGCAGGCTCCAGTAGCCGCGGCGGTTGGTTTTGAATTTGGACCAGCGTCTCCGGGTCAGGCTGCGCCTTTTCGGGAGGTTGTTTTCAATTCGGGAATCTGTAGTTTTCTGCGGCATCACTTGGACTCCACGCTCTCGAAGGTGATGCGGGGGTCGACCATTACGTAGCTCAGATCCGAGAGCAGGCGGGAGATCAGGCCGATGATGGTGAAGAAATAGAGGGTGCCCATGACCACCGGATAGTCGCGGTTCATGATCGAGTCGTAGGCCAGCAGACCCATGCCGTCCAGGGAGAAGATGGTCTCGATCAGGAGGCTGCCGGTGAAGAAGGCGGTGATGAAAGAGCCGGGAAAACCGGTGATGATCGGGATGATGGCGTTACGGAAGACATGCCGATAGAGAACCCGGTTTTCGCTCAAACCTTTGGCCCGGGCGGTGAGGACGTATTGCTTGCGGATTTCCTCCAGGAAACTGTTCTTGGTCAGCATGGTCATCACCGCCAGCGAGCCGACGGCGATCGAGATGATCGGCAGGACCATGTGCCAGAGGTAATCAAGAACCTTGTCGATGAGCCCCAACTGGGACCAGTTGTCGGAAACCAGGCCGCGCAGGGGAAAGATATTCCAGAAGCTGCCGCCGCCGAAGAGAACGATCAGCACGATGGCCAGGACGAAGCCGGGGATGGCATAGCCCACCAGGATCACCGAACTGGTGAAGACGTCGAAACGCGAGCCGTCGGTTACCGCCTTCTTGATCCCCAGGGGAATGCAGGTCAGGTAAACGATCAGGAAGGACCAGAGGCCCAGCGACATGGAGACCGGCAGCTTGGAGACGACTAGAGCGACGACGCTCTCATGGTGATAGTAGCTCTCGCCGAAATCGAAGACCAGATAGTTCTTCATCATTACCAGGAAACGTTCCAGCGGTGGGCGGTCGAAGCCGTAGAGTTTCTTGAGTTTTTCGATCCGGTCCTGGTCGAGCCCTTTTGCCCCCTGGTAGAGAGTAGGGGTGGAACGCACCTCAGCGCCACCGCTGCCGTGCCCCTCGATCTGGGCGATCAGCCTTTCCACCGGCCCGCCGGGCACGAACTGGGTGACGATGAAGGTGGTCAGCATGATCCCGAACAGGGTCGGGATCATCAGAAGTATGCGGCGGATGATATAGGCGGCCATGGGTAAATTAAGAATTGAGAATTAAGAAGGCAGAATAGGAAGTTGTGGGTCGGTCGGGAATCACTTCAGGCCTGGAAGCCTCTGAATGTGTAAGGCTGGTTAACCCATGGTCGTGGATATACTCTGGGTAACCCGGCGTACCATCGTGGAATGACTTGTCGGTGCATGACATCGATTTTTTCATTCTGAATTCCGCCTGCTTAATTTTTCATATCCTTAACCCACCATGTATAAAGTTCCTGGGTCGGGGAATAGTAGAGCGGCAGCTTGTCGGGTCGGGCGAAGCGGTTCCAGTAGGCCACCCGGTGGTAGGCCAGATACCAGTTCGGCACCACGTAATAGCCGTACCAGAGCACCCGGTCCAGGGCTCGACAGGCAGCGGTAAGCTGCTCTTGGGTATCGGCGTAAACGATCCGGTCGACCAGTTTATCGACCACCGGATTCTTCAAACCCATATAGTTGCGTGAGCCCTGCCGGTCGGCGCTGGCCGAGGACCAGTAGTCGCGCTGTTCGTTGCCGGGCGATTGCGACTGGCCATAAACGTTGACGATCATGTCGTAGTCGAATTCCTGCAGGCGTCGTTGGAAGAGGGCCGGATCGATGGTCCGGTAGGTGGCCTGAACTCCCAGTCTGGCCAGGTTCTGGACGTAAGGCGCCATAACCCGCTCGAAGGAGGGGGAGACCAGGAGGATCTCGAAGACGAAGGGCTGCCCGGCCTCGTCGGTCAGGACCCTGCCGTCGCGCACGTGCCAGCCTGCCTCGTTCAGCAGTTTCTTGGCCTGGAGCAGGTTGTCGCGCAGGGAGGAGGGCGGCGCGGTGGAGGGAGGGGTCGGTGGGATGGTGAAGATTTCCGGCGGCAGCTGGTCGCGGAAAGGTTGCAGGTACTCCAGAGCCACCCCATGGGGAAGCCCGGTGGCGGCCAGATTGGAGTTGCTGAAGTAGCTGGCGCTTCTGGTGTACTGATCGAAGAAGAGGGCGCGGTTGGTCCACTCAAAATCAAAGGCCAGCCCCAGGGCCTGGCGGACCCTACGGTCCTGGAAGAGCGGGCGGCGCAGGTTCATAACAAAACCCTGCATGCCCTGGTCGTTCTTATGCGGCAGGGTTTGCTTGATGATTTCCTTTTTCTCGAAACGGGGCCCGACCAGGTCCCGGGCCCATTGCTTGGCGATGTTGACATACATGAAGTCGAAATCGTGGGCCTTGAAAGCCTCAACCGCCACGACCTGGTCCTTGAAATATTTATAGGTAATCGTATCGAAGTTGAACTGATTGCGGCGTACCGGCAGATTGCCGGCCCAATAATCAGGGTTGCGCTTGAAGGTGATCGCTTTGCCGGGAGAGAATTCGGCCACCACGTATGGTCCGGAACCGACCGGCACGGCAAGCGACTCCTCGCTGAAAGGGTGGTCGGTATAAAACTTTCGGGAGAGAATCGGGAGCTGGGCGGCGATCAGGTGCAATTCCCGGTTCTTCTTGGCGAACTTGAACCGGATCCGGTGGGCGTCCAGCACGTCGGCCCCGATGATATCCTGCAGATAAGACTGGTAGAAAGGGTGGGCAGCCTCGCTTTTCAGGGTTTCCAGGGAGAATTTTACGTCATCGACGGTGACCGGACTGCCGTCCGAGAAACGGGCCCGCTCGTCGATGGTGAAGATTACCGAGAGCCGGTCCGGGGCCAATTCGATATCCCGGGCGATCAAGCCGTATTCGGAGAAGGGCTCGTCCAGGCTGGGGACGGCCAGTGGTTCGAAGACCAGGCTTTCCAGATCGTCGGGGGCGGTGCCTTTCAGGGTGAAGGGGTTCATCTTGTCGAAACCGCCGAGACCATGCAGCACCAAGTTGCCGCCCTTGACGGCCTTCGACGAGGTATAGTCGAAATAGTCGAAGTCGGGCGGATATTTGACCTTGCCGTCGATGCTGATGCCGTGGGCGGCAAGGAGCGGAGCCGGCAGTCCAAGCAGGAATAGAAAGAGCAGAAACATGGGCAGAGGCGCCAGAACTCGGCCCCGGCGGTTATTTTGAAAGAAAATCATTTTCTGCACCTGTCAAGTCAATTACCCCATAACGGGAATGACGGTAAAGCACGGCTGAATTTTATTTGCACCAGGGAATAGTTCAGGGGCCGGGATGCAAGTGGGACGGGGCTCAGGAGTAAAGTTCCTGGAGTCGGAAGGCACTGTCCAGACAGACGGCGAGCAGATTGGCCAACATGGTAAGGATGTCCATGTCATGATTCGAAAACTCGCCCGACTGCTTATTGATCACCTCCATGACCCCGATCAATTCACCGTTGATGTGCAATGGGACCGCCAGCACCGAGCGGGTATCGAAGCCCTGCCGCACCTTACTGTCGATTTCCGAATCGAAGCGATCGTCCTGGTGGACGTTGCTGACAATGGCCGGCAGGCCGTGGCTGAAAACCCAGCCGGCCAGCCCCTTGTCGGACGGGATGACCCGGCCGTCGAGCAGTTCCTTGTTGGGACCGGTAGGAATGGCGATGAGCATCTCCTGGTTTTCCGGGTTGGCCAGAAGGATATAGCTGGCCTCGCATTTCAGCAGCTCGTTCGTCATCTCAAGAATCTGGTCGAAGAGCCAGGGGCCGCGGCCGATGTTTTGCAGCAGCAACGAAATTTCCAGAAAAAACAGCAACTCGGAGCGGGAGAATTTGTCGATCATCGAGGTGGGCATGATCTGTTGCAGCAAGCCTTGGCGCAGAACGGTGGGGTCGATGATCTTCATGTCCATCAGCATTTCACCGAGGCAGCGTTCGTTGAACTGAGTGCCATCCATCCAGGTGAGTAGCCTTTCGCGCAGGGAGAGCCCTACAGCTTTCCTGCGCTCGGGTTTGGCTGATCGCGATCGGCGCTGCATCTGCAGGGCCGAGTCAATCTGTTCCTTGCTGACCAGTCCCAGATCTTCGAGGATGTCTCCCAACCTCCGCCAGCGGCTGCGCTGGTCCAGAAGCTGGCCGGAGAGGTTGGCCATGATGTTTTCGAGATAAGGGTTGCGTCCGCCACCGAAAAAGGAGACCAGATACTGGTCCATGCGGCCCAGGGTTTGCAGACGCGGCAGCACGAAATTCTCATAAAAATCGACGGTGCCGGCGACCATTTCTCCGGCCGAGGAGAAGATCTTGAAACCACGTTTCTCCAGATTTTCCTCGCCTTCAAAATTGTAGGCTTCCTGCAGTTCGGCATAAAGGTCGTTGATTCGCTGCATGTAGTTGACGTCGGCCATCTGGGCCACCAGGTCGGCCGTGGCCATCATCCTGCCGATCACTTCTTCATCCTTGTTTGCGAAAAGGCCTTGGAGTTCCAGGGGACGGTGAAACTTGGTGGTGGAGATGATATTGGGGACCAGTTTCAAGCTCCGTTCGGGCCAGCCGTGCTCGGACAGGTAGCGGCCGGCCATGGCCATGCTCCGATCCTCGTGATTAAAGGAATATTTTCCACCGCGACCCTGAGTGTCGCCTTTTTCCTTGATGTAGCCGGCATCGTGAAACATGGCGGCGGCCATGGCGGTAAGGAATAGTTCTTCGTTCAGGCGGGGGTGCGTTTCGTCATCCAGCCGGTTCCAGCCGGCTATCATTCTGGCAGTGAGCAGGGTGACATCGATGGCGTGGCCCAGGTTGTGATAACCGGTCTGGCACGCTTCGTAGGTTTCCCAGCCGCCCAGGTAAAGGCTGGAGACATCGTCGAGCAACCCGGTCAGGCGTGGCGGGATCCGGCCATATTCGGCCCTGGCCACATCAAGGATCAAGTTATGCCTGATCTTGATTTCGTTTCGCTCATTTTCCGAGATGGTCCCGGGGTGAAGCATCTAAATTTCTCCCACAATTTTCTTCGATGAAGCTGGGGAAATATTCCGAACAGTAAATGAAAATATTTAGCAGGATTGAGCCGCAAAGGTCAATCATTAATCCATGGGCGGATATGATTGGTCAGGACCGATGCCGCTTACTGTACAATCAAACCAGGCTGGATCTCATTTTTTTATGCCGCCCGGACAAATGCCGCTTGAAAAGTTTCTGACATGAACTATTATTTCCTGTTCCATCGGCGTCTGCCGGGGAACCCTATCCGACAACCGTAACCCCTGTCCGACATGGAGGCAGCTCATGGGTAAGACCATAGCCCAAAAAATCTTTACGGCCCACACCAGGGACAATCCTTCACCCGATAATGTGGTCCTGGACCTTGATGTGGTCATGTGTCACGAGATCACTACTCCCATTGCCATCAATGATCTGGTGGCCCGGGGTATGGATCGGGTTTTCGATCCCGACAAGATCAAGGTGGTAATCGACCATGTTACCCCCTCCAAGGACACCAAGACCGCCACCCAGGCCAAAATCCTCCGGGATTGGGCGCACCGCCGGAAGATCAAAGACTTCTTCGACGTCGGTGCCAATGGCGTCTGCCACGCCCTTTTCCCGGAAAAGGGTTTCATTCGGCCCGGTTACACGGTGATCATGGGAGACTCCCACACCTGTACCCATGGCGCCTTCGGGGCCTTCGCCGCCGGGGTGGGCACCACCGACCTGGAAGTCGGCATCCTCAAGGGGGTTTGTTCCTTCCGGACCCCGGAAACCCTGCGGGTCAATCTTACCGGCAAACTGCCCAAGGGAGTTTATGCCAAGGACGTGATCCTCAGGATCATTAAGGAACTGACGGTAAACGGCGCCACCGACAAGGTTATGGAGTTCCGTGGCGAGGTGGTGGACGCCATGTCCATGGAATCGCGCATGACCCTGTGCAACATGGCGATCGAGGCCGGCGGTACCTGTGGCATCTGCCTGCCGGACCGGGTTACGGCTGAGTACCTCTGGCCCTTCATTAACGGAGATTATGCCACCATCGACGAGGCGGTGGCCGCTTTCGGCCGCTGGCATTCCGACCCGGATTGTGACTACGCCGGCGAGTTCAACCTGGATGTCTCCAACCTGGCGCCCCAGGTCACCTGGGGTTACAAGCCCGACGAGGTTAAGGACGTCACCGAGCTTGAGGGTACCAGGATCGACCAGGTTTACCTGGGTTCCTGCACCAACGGTCGGATCGAGGATCTGCGCGAGGCGGTGAAGATCATCGCCGGCCGGAAGATCGCCGACGGGGTGCGGGGCATCCTCTCCCCGGCCACCCCTGCCGTCTTCAACCAGGCGCTGGCCGAGGGGATCATCCAGCAGTTCATGGCGGCCGGTTTTTGCGTCACCAACCCCACCTGCGGCGCCTGTCTGGGCATGAGCACCGGGGTGCTGGCGCCCGGCGAGGTCTGCGCCTCGACCACCAATCGTAACTTCAACGGCCGGATGGGCAAGGGGGGCATGGTCCACCTGATGAGCCCGCTTTCCGCCGCCGCCGCCGCCGTGGCCGGGAAGATCACCGATCCCCGGACTTTTCTTGACTGACGAGATAAGGAGCATATTCCATGAAAACCTTCGGCGGTCCGGCCATCTGCCTGGACAGAAGCAATATCAACACCGATGAGATCATCCCGGCCAAGTATCTTACCGAGAACAGCAAGGAGGCCCTCAAGCCCTACATTCTGGAAGATCTGAAGCTGGACGGTTTCGACCCGGCTTCGGAGGATCTTAAGGAGGCCAGGGTTATCGTGACCCGGGCCAATTTCGGTTGCGGTTCTTCCAGGGAGCATGCGGTCTGGGTCTTTGAGGTCAACGACATCAACGTGGTGATCGGTGAGAGCTTCGCCCGTATCTTCCGGCAGAACATGTTCAATTGCGGCATGCTGGCGATTGAGTTGCAGAAGGAGGATATTGACCGGATCATGGCTTTGGGCCAAGGCCTTAAAGTAGCGGTTGATCTGGAGCATAATGTGCTGACAGCCGCCAACCGGGATCATGAACTGGCCTTCTCCTTTACCCTCAACCCCTTTGATCGGGAACTGGTCCTGGCCGGCGGCTGGTTGCCCTATGCCGATAAGAATTATTAGGAAATCAAATTGCAGATCCCCGTGGTATGATGCCGCGGGGAATCTGCGGATGTAAGGAAGTTACGCTTCAGGTTCGCTCGTTGATCCATGTGGCAGGTGAGTGCCCGGAGGGAGGCTCCGAGCCGTGGGGAATGCACACGCTGTTCATGTTCAGAATTCTGAAGCCCAACCTTGCCAGGGGTGCAATGACGTTGGGCTTTGTTTGGCTCAGCCCAACCTCTGGTATGCAATTTCCAGAATCGAAGCCCTGGACGTCTCCAATCGTATTGAACTGGTTAGCATAACCAGTTGCGCCCAAGGGGCAACAAGCAGGGCAAAATACAAAAAGGCGGGGTCCGGAAATTTCGGACCCCGCCTTTTTGTATTTTAATCTTAGAAATGTAACTGTGATTCAGCAGCCGATCTCTGAGCAGATTTCGTCTACGGCCGAATTGGCCATGACCCGGGCCAACCCCAGGCTACTGCTGGTGGCCAGGATCAGCATCATGTTAATCTTGGAGCGGCCGACGATGATCAGGTGGCCACCCTGGGTATCGATCTGAATCAGACCGGTGAGACCCAGCCCCATGTTCCTGGTGGAACTCTGGATCGTCGAGAAGATGCTGTTGGCGTAGACGCTGGCCCGTTCCAGGTTGATGTTGCCGCCGTTGCTTCCGACCACCTGCAGGATGTCACCCTTGGAAGTGAGCAGCACCGCCCCGGCAAAGCCGTCCAGTGCCGCGAAATCCTTGCATTTTTCCTGGATCTTCATCAGGTTTATTTTGCTGAGATTGATGCTGCCCTCAGGCGGGGTATTCGGTAGCGGCTCCGCTGCCTTTTGCGGGGACGACAATTCCGGTTTCGGTTCGGTTTTAATCGCCGGTTTCGGTTCAGCTGCCGGTTTGGCTGGTTCCTTCCGTGGGACAGGATTCTGGGTGACCACGGGCTTTTTGCTTATGTTCTCCTCTGCTTCGGACTTCCGGGCCGAACGTTCGTCGGACATCCGCGCCGATTCCATCAGAAGATGCATAATGGGTAATTCGATCTTGCGTTCCTTGCTTTTACATTCGTTATCAATCTCGATGCTCAGTCCTTCGTCGTCCCAGGAAATAATCTCATAGGCGGCTTCATCGCCTTCCAGTTTGCCGGTTTTGGCATTCAACAGTTCGCCATTTTCCAGATATATCTCGCCGCTGTTGCCGTTAGCCGAGATATAGAGGGTACAGCTCTTGCCTTCCATACTGATGAGTTGCAAAAAGGATTGCAGCGAAATACCGTTGACGAAGCCCTTTTCCGGTTTTTTGGGCTGCAGCATCCTGGGAAAGTCGACATCCTCCAGATCTTCGAAGGAGAAGGGTTTGGGGATGAAATACAGGGCGCCCAGGTCGACGACCTTAGTTTTAATGTCAGGGGTGGAAAAGGCCGAAACGACGATCAGCGGTACGCGCGGATAATCACTCTTCATCTGGGCCAGAAGTTCGAATCCGTCCATCTTCGGCATGTTCAGATCGGTAATCAGCATGTCGATGGGATTGGCCGCCAGAACCTTGATAGCCTCAATGCCGTTAGCTGCAGTAAAGGTTTTGTACTGGCCTGGTCCGTAGGTGGCGGAAAACCACTCCGACAGGGTGACTCGGACGGTTTCCTCGTCATCGACGATCAGGATGTTCTTCATGTTCTCACCGCTAATTTTTTTACGGCCGTTTGCTCCCGGATGGGGTACGGCCGCAGATTAATGTCAGAAACAGAAAATAACAGGGGAATTTATACCTATAATACTCGGCAATTTGAAGGAAATTCTGCATCTATCTTGGAAACCCGGCTGATTAAGAACCGAGATTCGGGCTTGCCGATTTCATGATGCCGGATGTACCAGGTCGTCCACGGCCACGATCAGAGAAGGAAAGTCATAGCTGAAACCGGCCTCAAGAAGCACGTACGGCCGGACCTTGAGGCTGTTGAGCAACAGGGAACTGGCCTCGCCCTGAACCAGTTTCAACACCCAGGCCGGGACCGGCGGCATAATCAACGGTTTTCGCAGGACTTGGGCCAGAGCCCGGGTCAGTGCCGCATTGGTCAACTGTTCCGGGGCCACGCAGTTGACCGGGCCGGAAAAACTCCGCTCGATCAAAAGTCGATTGAATATCCGTACCAGATCACCCAGGTGAAGCCAGGGAAACCACTGGCGACCGGAACCCAGCCGGGCACCCAGTCCCAGCCGGAATATCGGCACCATCTGGGCCAGGGCACCGCCGTTCCGGCCCAGGATCACCCCCAGCCGACATCGTACTACCCGTACCCCGAATTGTTCGGCCCGAATTGCTTCCGCTTCCCAGGCGGTGCAGATCTCGGCCAGGAAACCACGGCCAGCACCAGAGGATTCGTCGACCTCGACCTCTCCCGGGTCACCGTAGTAACCAACCGCTGAGCCATTCAAGAGCACCTGAACCCGGTGGTCGGAATGGCTGAGAGAGCTGACGATGTTCTTGGTGGTCAGCACCCGGCTGGCGTAAATTTTTTTACGGTTTGTCCGGCTCCAGCGGCAGAAAATGGAGGCTCCGGCCAGATTGATCACCGCCTCGTGATCAAGCATTTCATTCTGCCATGATCCGGGTTGAGAGGGATTGCCCTGAACCCAGCGGATATTGGTCATGGGAGGTGGAGACGTCGCCCGACTGAGGATGGTTATTCGATGCCCTTGACTGCTCAGGTATTTGACTAACTCCCTGCCGATGAAACCGGAACCGCCGGTAATGAAAATTTTCATGGTAACCTGCGTAATTTGTGTTTATTGCTGATGTCCGGGAATCGATGGGTGGCCGGGATGATCCGGATTATTATTCTGTTGCCGGAACCGGCGATTAACTCGAATCCGTGACAGGAACCTTGTTTTCATCGGCCTGTTCTCTGCTTTCAGGCCGCTGGCCGGAAACACCGGGATTTTGTCCGGTCACGGATTCAGAATTATTATAGTTAGCAGACCAATGAAATGACCAATCATTTTGCAGAATTCAAAAATTTAACAGAATATCGGGAACAATCGTGCACCGGGAAAGGTTGAAAATCGATAAATTGGTCACCGGCGGAATAGGATTGGCCCGTGCCGCCTCGGGCCAGGTTGTGATGGTGCCATTTGTCCTGCCCGGCGAGGAGGTGATGGTCAATCTTCGGAGCCGTAAGAAGGACTACCTGGAAGGGGAGTTGGTGGAGATACTCAAGCCTCATCCCGGACGGGTTACTCCGTTATGTCCGCATTTCGGCGTCTGTGGCGGCTGCGATTTGCAACACGCCGACTATTCGCTCCAGATCGAACTCAAACAGGCTATATTGCTGGGGCAACTGCAACGGGCCGGGATTATGCCGGACGACCACGCTGGTATTCGAGCCGAACCGGCGGCTGCCCGCCACTCCTTCGGCTATCGACAACGTTTGCGGCTGCAGGTTGATGAAGTTGGGCGCTGGGGGTTCTTTCGCCGCCGCTCCCATAATCTGGAACAGGTCGACGACTGTCCCCTGGCCCGGCCGGAGGTTTCGATCGTGCTGCGCAATTTTTCGACCAGCCCGGCCTTGGTGCAACTCCTGGCCCGGAGTCGGGAAATCGAGATCGTCTCCAGTCCCGGCGACGGGACCGTAGTTCTGATTTTGGTCCTGCGTCGTAAATCCCGGCCGAACGATCTTCAGGCGGCGACCCGGGTGGCGGCGGAACTGCCGCCGGTGAAAGCGGTGTTCCTTGAGGCCGAAGGTTGCGCCCGACTGGGGCCTTTTCCCGACCGCGGGTCGCCGGCGGCCAACGATGAGCTGGGCCTGGTCCGGCTGGACTTTCCCGCCAAGCCCGATGCAAAGCTGCCGCCATACAGCCTGAGTCATGAAACCGGCGGATTCAGCCAGGTTAACCTGGAGCAGAACCAGGAGATGATCACCACCATGCTCTCCTGGCTGGCTGATCGGAAGATCGCCCTGGTCGCCGACCTCTTCTGCGGCCTGGGCAACTTCACCTTTCCACTGGCCCTCTCGGGAATCCGGGTGGTGGGGGCCGACCTGCAACGATCCACCATCCGCAGCGCCAAACGCAACGCGGTGGATCTGGGTCTCACGGATTGCTCCTTCATCCAGGCCAGCGCCGAAGACGCAGCTCGGCAATTGGCCGAATCCGGAGAGCGCTTCGATCTGGTCATCCTCGACCCGCCCCGGCGTGGTTGCCTTGAGGTCATACCATTCCTGGCCAAGCTTGCCGCCCCTGATCTGCTCTACATTTCCTGCGACCCGGCCACCCTGGTCCGGGACCTGGCCCGCCTGATTGATCAGGGCTATCGGATCATACGATTCCGCCTGATCGATATGTTCCCGCAAACCGCCCACCTGGAGACCATGGTGCTGTTGCGGCGGTAAAACGCCCGGTGTTTGCGGACCAAACCGCTCATACGGAGAGTTGCATCGTGCTGTTGATGGTCGGTCGAATTCTCCTGGACCGGAGATTGCCCTTGCAGAGTATAACGTTTGATGGAATCGTAGTGGTCTTGTCGGGATGCACGGACAGTAATTATGTTCACCCTGAGTTTGGTGAAGGGTGAACGGCTCAAGTTTCGATAGTAATCGGAAAATAAAATCAGGTGGTAAGATCCCTGATCAACTGGAACAAGAGGCAATGAAAGAATTCGATCCGGAGACCTTAGCGACTTTTAATGGTGACAAGCCCGATCAGCCGGTGTACGTGGCCCGTGACGGCAAGGTTTATGATGTCAGCGCCAGCAAGCTTTGGAAGGGCGGCAGCCATATGCGGCGGCATCGGGCCGGTACCGATCTTTCGGTCGATTTTGGCGCGGCACCGCACGGCGAGGAGGTCTTCGCCAGGGTAAGTCAGGTTGGGGTGCTTAATAAATCATCCGGCATAACGGCCAGGCGTCGACTGCCGGCCTGGGTGGAAACCCTATTTGACAGATTTCCTTTTCTGGTCAGGCATCCGCACCCGATGCTGGTCCATTATCCGATTGTCTTCATGATCTCGGTTCCCGCCTTTACCTTATTGGCCCTGCTCACCGGGAACATGAGTTTTGCGACCACCGCCCTGCACTGTCTGATCGCGGCAATTCTCTTCACCCCACTGGCGATTGCCACCGGTCTCTTCAGCTGGTGGCTTAACTATCTGGCCAGGCCCATGCGGGCCGTTCGGATAAAGATCTGGTGTTCATCTTTACTGATGACAGTGGCGGTTACTGCCTTCATCTGGCGCCTGCTGGTGCCGGATATTCTGGTCAGCCCGGGGCCGGAGCGGCTGGGGTATCTGCTCCTGGTCTTCGCCCTGGCGCCGCTGGTCAGTGTCATCGGCTGGTTTGGGGCCAAGCTCACCTTCCCTCTCGAAAAAAAGTAAACGTCCGGGAGTGCCTCATCTTCAACGATCAACCCGGTTCGCATAGATGATTATTGCCCACCGGTTTGTATGCGCGAATCAGGGGCACTCCCGGACGTTTACCGGCAATTATTTCGTCCAAATCGCAAGCAATACCGCAACGTATAATTTTTTATCCCCTCAGCAGCAACGCCATCCCTACCAAGACCAGCAGGCTCAGTGGGTAGTAGCTGGCCCGGTTGAAGAGAGCCGAGGCTTCCTGCCGTCGCAGGTTCTGGAAGAGGCGCCAAGCCGGGAGCAGGAGCAGGAAAAATCCGGCTACCAGGGCGGCGGCCTGGAAGGGCGGCGGCAGGTCCGCCGGGGCCATCTTCAGGAAGAGACTGCCGAGGATAATGCTCACCACCAGGCTGCCCAGGGCGATGGTTCCGGCCCCCCGGGGGCCGTAATGAACCGGGATGGTCCTGGCGCCCAGAGCTTTGTCCTCTTCCAGGTCATGCCAGTCGGCCGGCACATTCTGGCCGCCGATCTCCCAAAAGAAGAGCCAGAGGAAGAGCAGGAGCAGTAGGGCGGGGTCGGGATTTGGGTCCACCGCGAAGATGGCGGCCAGGCCGCCCAAGGTCTTGACCATGCCGCTGACCAGGGCGCGCAGCCGGCTTACCCGCAGTAGGAGACAGTAGACGGCTTCGAGAAAGCAGCCCGCCACCAGGATCAGGGCGCAGACCGGATTGAGCAGCCAGGCACAGATCAGGGAAATCAGAGCCCAGAATCCGGTCCAGCCCACTGCTTCAGGCAATGACAGCAACCCCTGGGCCAGGGGATGGCGGACCAGGGCAGCGTCAAGATAACCGGCCTGCCGCTCAGGTTTGGAAAGTCGGAGTTTCTCCCGGTCGCTGCGGTAATCGACCAGATCGTTCAAGGCATAAACCGCAGTATAGCCAGCGAAGGCGGCGACGATCCCGAGAATCGCGGTCCGTTGGTCCGGCAATCTTCCATGCCAGAGAAGCATGGCCAGTAACGGCGTGGCCAGATCCAGAAGACCATGGGGGGTGCGCGACAGGGCCAGGAAGAGTTTCAGCCGGGCCAAGCAGGTGAAAGGGGTGGTGACGGTAATTGATTCCATGCGCTGATTATCCTTTCAACTCGTATCCGGTCGTTATCATGGTCACAAGCAGGTTACCATCTCTCCCTTTCCCGACAGTCTCAGGTTATTACCGACTTCCGTCAGGCAGCTGCCAGCCATTTTTCCAAGGCGATGGGATCAGAGCCTCGCCGGAGCGCTGCCGGGGGGTAAGGTAGGTGTCCGGATTTTCAAGGCCGGGCAAGGCTGCCTGACCCCGGCGGCAGAGGGCACCCCGGTTGATCGGCTGGTCTGGTTTACCTTCCAGCTTAATGATCCGGCCAGTCCTAGAATTTTAAGGAATTCCCGCCGATCGATTACAGTCATAAATGGCTGTCGTATGTCGTTCTGATCATTTATTCGGATGGTTAAAACCACCGAATCCCTCCCAAAGCTTAGATATCCTAAACCGGCGCATACCCCTTCTGGCAAGTGTTAATTGTGGAAGATTGTCGGGTGCGGGAGGGGCTTGTTTGTTTTCGGCGCAAATTCCGGGGGATTCATCCGGAGTATCGGCGAGAGGTTTTCACTCTTTGACCGCGATGCCCAGGATGGCGAAGCGAGATTCCCGGTAACCCGGTTGCAGGACCAGGCCGCATTTCGCCAGTTGGTCGCGGAACTGGGGGCCGTGGAAGCGGTTTTCCCGAGGATGGTCGAGAATGTGCTTGAAAAGGGGATTTGCGTATAAGGGCGGGTAGATCTCCTCGAAATAAAAGGTGCCGCCCGGTTTCAACACCCGGGCCACCTCCCGGATTCCCGATTGCCAGTCCTCCAGGTGATGGACGATGCCGAAGTTGAAGACGCCGTTGAAGCTCTCGTCGCGATACGGTAGATTCTGGGCGTCGGCGGTCACTACCTCAACCTGGCGTAAACCCCTGGACATCATGCGGCGCCGGGCCAGACCCAGCATCCGTGGGTCGATGTCGGTGGCGGAGAGTGCGGCAGGTGAAAAAGTCTCGGCGATGAGTTGTGCTCCGAAGCCGTTGCCGCAGCCGATCTCCAGACAATGACCGCCGGCGGTAAGATCGCGCGCCGCCTTGAAAAAGAGTGCCTCTCGCCGCTGCACCCAACGACGGACAGGACTGTTGACCCAGATGCGTTCCGGCCAGTTGACTTTCATGATGGTTCTCTCCGGATCATTAAACGGTTTTGAAGTATGCAGGAAGCCAACTGCTTAATTAAACGACTGAAATTTGTCATTAATGAAATGGTCATCTCCTTCCCGCAATGATGATTAGAATGACGGCATTAAAAACGGCTTATGACTTGTGCCAAAACGACGAGGAGAAGGAGCGAACCATGCAAGATTATACCGGAAGCAAAGGAATCGAGGTAGTAGCAATTGATCTGTCGAAAGGAGCTTTCAGCTTCATGGCACGGATAAAAGCGGTGGCACGGTTATGGCCAGGAAACTCAGCCGAGCAAAGATCAAGGAGTTCATGGTGAATTTGCCTCCGTGTCTGGGCGTCATGGAGGCCTGTGGCAGCGCTCATTAGACGATTGGGAGACAATGGTCGAAACTGGTTTCAAGGGCTTGTTCTTCAGCTGCCGGAAAAGTGGCAAGCGCGGTCTCGGATTTTGTTACCGGATAGACCCTTTTCGGCGATAGTGGGTGGCTGGCGGCAAAATAATTCATCTGTTCCTTTCCTTCTTTAGTTCATCACTGCTAAAATCTCTTCCAACTGGGAAAAACTTTGACAAGCCGTTTCTCAATTGCTAATAGTCAAACGTTTGTTTGACTAGCCGATCCCAGGCCAATTCCCGGAGTATACCGATGTCCAGATTGATCTGCTCGCTGTTTACTGTGTTCATGTTGGTGGCCTCCCCACTCCTCGGGGTGGCGAAGGCGGACGAGGCCCCCCTGACTCTCGATCAGGCGCTGAAGATGGCCCTGGCCAATAATCCCGCCGTTCTCAAGGCGGCGGCCGATCTGGCGGCCACCGAGCAAAGCGCCAAGGCGGCCAGGGCCGACCGGCTGCCTAAGCTCTCCACCTCGTATTCCTATGCCACCCTGGCCGATTCCCCTTATGCCAATTTCAACGGCAACAAGGTGGTGGTGGGCTCGCGGGACCAGTTCAACTGGGACCTGAAGCTGACCCAGCCCCTTTTCACCGGCTTCGCCCTCTCGGCCAAGACCCGCTTGGCCGAACTGGGGGTGTCGATCAGCGAAGTGGATCAACAGCTGGCGGTGTTGGATCTGACCGCCCAAGTTCGGCTGACCTACTACGAGATTTTGCGCAAGAAGCAGTTGCTCAAGGTGGCGGAGGAAACGGTTACCCAGCTGACCGCCCATTTAAAGGATGCCCAGAACTTTTTCGATCAGGGCTTGATTCCGCTTAACGACCTGCTGAAATCAAAGGTGGCGCTCTCCAACGCCGATCAGATCCGCTTGCAGGCCGAAAGCGACCTGGAACTGGCGGTTTCGCAGCTCAACCTGCTGTTGCGCCTTCCCTTGGAGCAGCCCACGGCCATCGTCGATCAGACCCCGGACCCGGAGCCCTTGCCCGAACTGGCCCCCTTGTTTGAAGAGGCCCTGAGCAACCGCCCCGAACCGCGTACCTTGCAATTGGCCTTGGACAAGAACGATCAACAGCTGCGGTTGGCCAAGAGTTCCTACTATCCCGAGGTCGATCTGGAAGGGCGCTATTCCCGGACCGGCGACGATCCGGCCGCCAGCAACAACGATTATGCCAACGATCACAACGAAAGTCTCGGGGTCAAGGCCACCTGGACCTTCTTCGAATGGGGCCGTACGCGGGCTCAGGTCCGGAGCCAAATCCATGCCCGCGATTCCTTGGCGGCCCAAGTGGAGGAGACTATGGACACAGTTCGACTGCAGGTGCGGCAGAACTGGCTGCAACTGAAAGTGGCCCGGGCCAGCATCAAGACCGCCGAGGAGGCCCAGATCCAGGCGGAGGAAAACTTCAGGCTTACCCGATTGCAGTATCAGCAGGCCCTGGCCACCTCCAGCGACGTCCTGGATGCCCGAGCCCTGCTTAGTCAGGCCGAGGCCAATACCTACAACTCGATCTACGGTTACCTGAGTGCCAGAGCCCAGCTGGAAAGGGCGGTAGGACGTGACCTTGGAACCGGCAATAACTCCGCAACACAGGATAACCCGGCCGCTGCCGGGACCGCACCGTCAACCGCCCCGGCAACACCGGCAAACTGAACAGGACTATGAAAAAGTTACCGCGAAAGAGAACCATTGCCGCCGTCATTCTGATTTGCGGCACCATTGTCCTGGTCCTGATGGCCCTGCGCTTCATTCGCCATCGGTTGAAATATGCGACCACCGATGCGGTCTTCATCCGGACCGACAGCCTGGCCAACCTGGGGTTCGACGGGGTTGGCGGCCGGATCACCGAGATGCGCAAAAATGAAGGAGAGGCGGTTGCCGTCGGCGAGATACTGGCCACCATCGACGACCGCCAGTTCCGGTTGGAGGTGGAGCGTCTCACGGCTGAACTGGCCGAGGCCCGGAATGAGCTGGCCAAGCGACGCCTGACCAAGACCAGACTGACCACGGAAACCAGATTGAACGTGGGTATCGCCGACGATGAGGTTACCCGTCTGCAGGCGGAAAAGGCGGCCATCGAAGCCAAAGGAGCATCGGTGGCGGCGGAGGTCGCGCAACTCGAACGGGATCGTGATCGCTATGGAGCCCTGGTCGAGGCCAAGGCCGTGGCGCTTCGCCAGGTGGAGGATGTTGCCACCGAGCTTTCCGCTCGCAGCGAGGAACAGGCCTCACTGCGTAAACAGGCGACCGCCTTGGCGGCGGCTGAAGCCGGGGCCGGTAAAAAAGTAAAACTGGCCGACAATAATCGACTTCTGGTCAAAGAAACCGAGCAGTCGATCAAGGCCCAGACCCAAAAGATCGCGGCGCTTACCGCCTCTCTGGAACAGGCCCGCGACAAGCTGACCAAATGTTCGCTGAAAAGCCCGCTCGACGGCCGGGTGGCCCGGAGTTTCGCCAGTCCGGGCGATGTAATGGCGCCGGGCCGGGCGGTCTATGCCCTGGTAAATCCCAAGGATGTCTTCGCCGTCGCCCTGTTGGAGGAGAACAAGCTCCAGGGTGTGGCGGCCGGTTCCCATGTAGACTTGACTCTGGATGCCTATCCCGACCGGAAATTCACCGGGGTGGTGCGGGAGGTGATGCCGGCCTCGGCCGCCACCTTCGCCCTGGTACCTCGCGATATCTCGGCCGGAGAGTTTACCAAGGTGGCTCAGCGAATTCCGGTCCGGATCGCCATCACCGACGGCGACCTCGCCCTGCTGCGGGTCGGACTGGGCGGCGAGGTTGAGATCAAACGGCAAAAATAACCGCCGACCATGCAACCGACCAACGACAACAGCCCGAACGGGGAAGAACCTCCGATCTACGAAACCATCACCCCGGGGTTGCGCGCTTTTCTGACCCTGATCGTGATGCTCGGCGCCTTCATGGCCATCCTCGACACTACCGTGGTCGACGTGGTGGTGCCCAAGATGATGGGGCCGCTGGCCACCGATCTCTATGGTATTCAGTGGGTGATTACAGCCTACATGACGGCGGCGGCGGTGGGGTTGCTCCTGACCCACAATCTAAGCATGGTCCTGGGGCTCAAGCGCCTCTTTCTCATCGGCCTGGTGATTTTCACCACGGCCAGTGTCCTCTGCGGCCTGTCCGGCACCCTGCACGAGATGATCGGCGCCCGAATCGTTCAGGGATTCGGCGAATCATTCATCATGGCCTCGGCCCAGACCATCCTCTTCGCCATCTATCCGCCCAAGAAGAAGGGCCTGGCCATGGGCATCTACGCCATGGGGGTGAGCTTCGCGCCCTCGCTGGGGCCCACCGTCGGCGGCTGGATTACCCAACATCTGAGCTGGCGCTGGGTTTTCTTCATCAACCTGCCGGTGGGTCTGATGAATTTCGTGGCCGGGCTCTTCTTCCTGCCGATCGTGGTCCGGCACCGGCAGCATCTGCGCTTCAATTTCGTCAGTTATCTGCTGATCGGCTCCTTCACCACCTCCCTCTTGATCCTGCTCTCAAAGGGCCAGCAGCTGGGTTGGGGCCAGTCCACCCTGATCGTCCTGCTCAGTTACGCGGCGGCCATTTTCCTGCTCCTTTATCTCCTCTCGGAGATGTTCTCGGAACACAAGCTGATCGATCCGGCGATCTTTCACAACCGCGAGTACACCCTTTCCATGGGCTTTTATTTCACCACCATGGGTCTTTCGATCTATCAGCTCTTTTATATGTTGCCGCTCTACTACGAGACCCTGAAGATGCTGCCCACCTTCCAGACCGGTCTGCATATGCTGGCCTTTGCCATCTTTATCGCCTTGGTCTCGCCCCTGGCCGGAATCCTGAGTGACCGCTTCAAACCGCAGAAGGTGCTGGTTGTCAGCGCCGCCATCTATCTCTTCACCAGTTTTTTTCTGATCCCTTCGCTGAACTACTACACCCCGTCGGTCCGGGCGGCGATCCTCACCATTCCCCTGGGCATCTCCCTGGGTGCCTTTTTCGCGCCGGTCTCTGCCCTGGCCCTGGGTAAACTGGGCGACAAGACAGCCCAAGGGGTGAGTCTCATGCACTATCTCCGCTTCCTGGGCGGCTCCCTGGGTACCGCCATCGCCACCAATAACCTGGAGAAACACCAGGCCCTGCACTTCGAGAATATCGGCCTCCTGCAGAACCACGCCTACATTAACCAGTGGCTTGACCAGCGGGCCTTTGATCTGAGCCGGTTCTTCCCGCCGGAGCTGGCGGCGTTGAAGGCCCGAATTCTGCTCGGTACCGCCCAGGGACTGCAGGCCAGAAGTTTCGCCTTTCAGGATACCTTCCGTAACGGTTTCTATTTTGCCTTGATCGGCATTTTCTTTCTGGCCCTGCTGATCATCGACGGTAACCGGCGAAAGAAACGGCGCCCGGCGGAAGCGAGCCGGAATCCTTAATCTCCGGGTCTCATCGCAAAGAACTGCCAGAACTCTGATGTACGGCTTCGCCGAGTTTTGAACATGGACGGTGGGGGATTTTCCGGAAGCACTTCAAATGATCCGGTCGAACCAGTCGATCACCGCGACCGTTAACTGGATTTATCCAGGATGATCCTGGCGATTTTTTCATATTCTCCGGCGAAATGATGTCCGCCTTTCAGCTCTACGCCTTCTAGCAGTCCTTTCTGCTGCCCCCTGCAGATGGAGTCCTTTTCTGACTCACCATATAAACAGAGGACTTTAATGCCTTTGACCTTCAGCACCTCCGGCAGCACCGGATAGGAGTCTTCATGGCTCGGCTGCTCACCCAACCAGTAGGAGAGATGAAATTGAAACACGGCCCGGCTGCCCGGGGCGAGCAGGGCGACCAGTCCGACCCGGTCGGCGATTTCCCGGGGAAGGCCGTTGATCATGAAGGGCAGAACCTCGGCCCCCATAGAATAGCCGATCAGGGTGACTTTGGTCTTGTGCCAGGCGGCGAGATAATATTCTAGGATCCTGGCCAGATCACCAGAGGCCTCTTGCGGGGAGCGCCCCTGCCAGAAGTAATCAAGGGAGTTCAAGCCCACCACTGGAATACCATGCTCAGCCAACACCCCGGCCGTCTCGCGGTCGATTCCGGCCCAGCCGCCATCCCCTGAGACCATGACGGCCATGCTGTCCGTTTCTTCGCCGGTTGCGGGAACTTCGACCAGGGGCAGATCTTTCAGTCTTGCCACCGTGGAGGTGGGATCGCTCTTTTTCCTGTCGACCAGATCGGTGAAGGCCTTGCGGAATTGGGGCATCCAGTTCCGCTGAACCGAGTAGCCATGACCGACCTTGGGCAGGAGGACGAGTTCGCCGTTATTTACCTGCTTGACGTAGGTTGCGACCTGGGCGGCATTGCAGACCTGATCGATTTCTCCCTGAAAGGCAAGCCAGGGCGTGGCGAGCTGTTTGGCGGGGAGAAAATCGTAACCCTTGCCCTTGGAGCCCGGCCGCGACTCGAGTCCATTCCCGCGACAAAGTGGTTTTTTCACCGGCAGATCGGGGCAGAAGCCAAGGCTTATCGCACCCTGAAAGGTGCCTGGCGGCGCCTGGACCAGCGCGGCATAAACCAGGGTGGCGCCGGAGGAGTAACCGACCAGTACCGGGGCCGAGTATGATGTAAAGCCGTATTTCTTCTGGAGATACATGCTCAGCTGTTCCAATTCCCCGGCCGGGTAGTAACATTTGTCGGAGGAGGCCGCCAGCTTGCCGAGATAATGGGTGATGTCGATGCCGGCCACCAGAGAATCCAGCGAAGAAAGGGCCTTTGCCATGTCGATGACGCCGAGGTTCCAGCCGCCGTCTCCCGAAACGAACAGCACTACCTGGCTGGGGTGGGGTGAAGCACGGTAGATATTGATTTTGCCGAGTCTGCCGAACTGAACGGTTTCCTCGGTCGAGAAGGCGGACATGGGAGAGGAGAGAACGAGAGCGAGCGCCAGGCAAAAAATACAGGTGAGAGCCGGTTTCATATGACGACAATCTCCTTCTGGTCGGCGGGAAAAGGGGCGGCGATTCCGCCAGGGGTCAAGGGGTGAAAGTAGGCAACTCTGCCCCCCGGCGCCGCCTGGGTCGGGGAGCGTGAGGCTCGGAAGAAGTGATGGCTGCCGGTGATTGCCTTTGGTTTTTGATCTTCCTGAGAATTTTGTACTCCGAGGCCAGGGTTTTGGCGAGAAATTACTTTGTGGCCGCGCTCAAACGGCAGGGGGCGGGAGCTGACGCGTTGAGCCGGTCGCTTGACAACCTGGGTGAATGGGGGTTGGTTTGCCGCAACATGAATATCTATCCTTGGTGTCGAAAAGTCAGCGCCTCGCTCTCGCTCAGTTATTATTTTTTTCTCAAGAGGCGGTCGGCGGGCTGGTCTTCTTTTCTCCGCGGAGCACCCAGAGCAACGGGAAACTCAAGAAGAACAGCAGGGACATTAGAAAGAAGACCCGGTTGAAGGCCAGCATGGCGGCCTGCCGGATGACCATCCCTTCCAGCAGCCGCAGACTGGCGGGGGCCAGGTTGGCGGCGTTGATCCCCGATGCGGCCAGGGCCTGGCCAAGGCCGGCCAGCCATTGGTTGACGATGTCGCGGTAAGGACTGAGATGTTCCACCAGCAACGATTGAGCCAGAGCCTGGGTCCTGGTCAGGTTG
Source organism: uncultured delta proteobacterium (assembly GCA_963807225.1). Taxonomy (GTDB): domain Bacteria; phylum Desulfobacterota; class Desulfobulbia; order Desulfobulbales; family JAGXFP01; genus JAGVGT01. The sequence continues at coordinate 526,272 of CAWEAD010000008.1, forward strand.
GTGGCCACCAGGGCGATGCCTACGCTGCCGGCGATCTGCCGGACCACCGAGTAGAGACCGGTGGCGGCGGTCATTTTGCTCCGGGCCATGGTCATCATCGCCGTGGTGGTCAGGGAGACGAAGACCATCCCAAAGCCAATCCCCTGCAGGACCTGGGCCCAGAAGAGATCCCAGTATCCAACTTGCAGATTGAGCCGGCTCAGCTGCCAGAAGGAGAAACCGCTGATCAGCATGCCGGCTCCGACCAGAAACCTGGGGCCGGCCCGATTGTAGAGTCTGCCGGCCAGGGGCATGGTGGCAGCCATGGCCAGACTCCGGGGCATCAGGGTCAGTCCGGCGTCCAGGGCCGTGTAATGCAGGGTCTCCTGGAGGAAGATGGGCAGCAGAAAGAGGCTGCCGTACAGGGCGATGCCGAAGATACCGCCTAGAAAGGTGCCGGCGGCGAAATTAATATTCTTGAACAAGCGCAGGTCCACCGCTGGTTTGTCGATCAGCATTTCCCGCCAGATGAAAAAGATGATCCCGAGCCCGGCCAGGACAGTCAGGGTAACGATGAGCCGGGAGGCGAACCAGTCCCACTGCTCGCCCTTTTCCAGCATGAGTTGCAGAGATCCCAGGCCGATCACCAGAAAGGCCAGGCCCGGGGCGTCTATCCTCCCTTTTTCCCGCACCAGATAAGAGGGGTCGTGGATGAAACGACTGATCAGGAAAATAGTCAGCATCCCCACCGGCACGTTGATGAAAAAGATCCAGCGCCAGGAGTAGGTGTCGGTCAGCCAGCCGCCCAGGGTGGGGCCGAAGGCCGGGCCCAGGATAACACCCAGACCATAGATACCGATGATCTTGCCCTGGTCCTGGGGCGGGAAGCTCTCCCGCAGGATGGCCTGGGAGATGGGAATGATCGCACCGCCGCCAACCCCTTGCAGGGCCCGGAAAGCGATCAGCGAGGAGAGGCTCCAGGCCACCCCGCAGAGCATGGAGGTCAGGGTGAAGAGGAGGATGCTGAAGAGGTAGAAGCGTCTTCGGCCGAAGCGGGCAGTGAGCATGGCGATGATCGGCATGAAGATGACGTTGGAAAGCATGTAGCCGGTGGCCACCCAGGTGATCTCCTCGACCGAGGCCCCCAGGTTGCTGCGCATGTAAGGCAGGGCGACATTGACGATGCTGATGTCGATGGCGGACATGATGGTCGCCATCATCACCGTTAAGGTGATCAGCCAGCGGTGTGGTACCGGCTCGAAATCGGTGGCGGGACTTCCCGGTTTCATGGTTGCGGTTGGACAGCCGGACTGCCGGGGCTTTTGAGATCGATGCTCGGCACCACGGAGAGACCTGGCAACAGCGGATGGTTCGGGTCCGGCAACGAATCGACGATAATCTTCACCGGCAGCCGCTGGACGACCTTGACGAAGTTGCCGGTGGCGTTTTCCGGCGGCAGCAGACTGAAGGCCGAGCCGGTGCCGGCCTGCAGGCTGTCGACGTGGCCTTGTAGTTTAAGGCCCGAATAGGCGTCGATTTTGATGTCGACCTTCTGACCCGGCTTAATCTTATCGATCTGGCTCTCCTTGAAATTTGCCGCCACCCAGACCTCCCTGGTATCGACGAGGGCCAGGAGCGGCTGGCCGGGTACGACATATTTACCGACCTCGGCGTTGCGCTGAGTCACCTGTCCAGCCCGAGGAGCCCGGATCTCGGTCCGCTCCAGGTTCAGTTTTGCCAGCCGAACCGCTTCGGAGGCCTCGGCAATCCGGCTTTCCTGGGCGCTTTCTTCCGCCGCCAGGGTCTTGACTGCCGCTTCGGCCGAAGCAACCCGGGATTCGGCAGTCTGGCGCACGGCCTGGGCCAGTTGCCATTTGGTTTTGGCATCATCGTACTGGCGGCCGGAAACAGCGCCGGATTCACTCATGGCCTGGTAGCGTTTCTTATCGCGGGCCGCGAATTCTTCCCGGACCATGGCCTCGGCCAGGGTCGCCCGAGCTGCGGCTACCTGCTGGCTGGCTTCGTCGATGGCCGCTTTCTCTTTCTCCAGTTCTGCCCTCCGGGTCAACAGGCTCTGCTCCCGACTCTGCAGAGCGAGGCGATAGTCCTGTGGATCGATGACCAGGAGCAGGTCGCCTGCAGCCACCTGCTGGTTGTCGACAATGGCCATTCGCACCACCTGGCCTTTGACCTCGGCGCTGACCGGGACGATGGTCGCGGCCAGGTAGGCGTCGTCGGTGCTTTCGTGGTTCATGAGATAGATGAACTCGGGGCTCAGGGCCGCCCCGGCAACCAGCAGAACCAACAAGATCAGCAAGCGAATCTTCAGGCGGCTATAACTGGGGCGGCGTGGGTCCGGGGATGTTGGGGTATCGTGTTCGGAACTATTGGTTCCCATGGCGTATCACTTGGCTGAATTAATAAATTTGGAAAAGTATCAAGGTGGTCGGAAACAGTGGCTTCAAAACGCCGACGCCAGACTCCGCCGACAGAAGGCAATGGCCTCGTCGGCGCCTACGGGAATCTCCAGCGGACCGAGCAATTTCTGCCGGATCAGGCCGTGCATCAGGCCGCGCAGGAGATGGGCGGTTGCTTCAGCCTCCACCTCGGACCGGATAGAATTGTCGCGCCGGCCCCTTTCCAGGGCATCCCGGAGGATCCCCACGCTCCGCAGGATGCGTTCTCTAACCTGCTCGCGGGTGGCTGAGTCGGACTTTGCAAAGAAAAAGGGGAAATCCCGGAGCACCACCAGAAAGCGCTGGGAGTTCTTTTCGGTGAAGAGAAAATGGTAACGGAGGATGGCCTCGACCGCGGCCAGACCGGTGGGGGCCTTGGCCGAAGCTTTCTCCAGGCCGGCGAGATAGGTTTCCATCATGGCAAGGAAGGACTCCAGCATAATACCTTCCTTGGTCTTGAAGTGATAGAAAAGGGTACCTTGAGCCACCCCTGCTTCCCGGGCCACCTCGGCCGTGGAAGTTTCATTGAACCCCTTGGTTGCGAACAACCGGGTCGCAGCACTGATAATAGCGTCTTTTTTGGTCATATCCTGGCCGGCATATTAGTCTGAGTAGTCAGTCAGTTTTGAGTAGGTCAAATTAAACATTTTTCCTAGTGTCGGCAAGATTATATCTGCTTATCATCGAATTTCAGTTTGTTTTCGAGGCAGCGAGATATCTGGGGAAATAGGAGTCAGAGAGGTTATGATAAAACCAATCGAACAGAACGATCTGCTCTCAGCCATCAACAAGGATCTGACCTAATCTCCGGAGTGACAAAGACTTGATGAATCAAGATTGTCTCTATTTGGATCGGGCCGTGGTTTTGTCGGCCAGCTCGGCCGAGGCGGGCGGGTTCCCCAACGGTGCACTGGTGGTCCTCGATGGTTCGGTGCTCGGGGAAGGGTTGAGTTGTTCGCGGATCATCCCGGATCCCACTTCCCATGCCGAAGTCAGTGCGATTCGCGGCGCCGCCATGAATAAAGGCACGGGTAACCTCCTGGGCGCCACCCTGTACTCGGCCCTGGAACCTTGCCTGATGTGTCTGCACTCCGCCTATTGGGCCGGAATTGCCCGGATTGTCTATGGGGCCGGGAAAGAACAATTCCGGCCGAGATATTACGAGGGCGGCTCCAGCCTGACGGCCGCCGCCGGTGTCCTGAACCGGCGAATTATGATTGAATATCTTCCCGGGTTCGCGGAACGGATAGTTGCACTGGTACATAGCTGGGAGATGGAGACGGGGAACTACAGGTCTTGAGTCGAAACACTTTTGTTGCGGCCTGAGCTCACCACATCAAATACGCGGTGTTCAACCGGTTCGTTAACGTAACTTGCAGGAAAGGGGCTTGATCGGAGTTGGATCAAGCCTCTGCTGGTTTCTTTAGTGGGCCGGTGGTTACTTCAGGGAATTCAGGCGTTTCTTGGCGGTGGCCGCTTCATCGCTTTTCGGATAGTCGGATTCCAGCTTGTAGTAAACCAGCTTGGCGGTTTCCTTATCCTTGAGCTTTTCGAAGGCCAACCCTTGCTTGAGTAAGGCGGCAGGGCTCTTGGGGTGGTTGGGATAGTCGCCGATCACCTTCTGGTATTCGAGGATGGCCAGTTCGTACTCACCCTGATTATACAGGCTGTCGCCAAGCCAGAAACGGGCGTTGCCGGCCAGGTTGCCTTTGGGGTATTTCTCGATGTATTCGTTGAAGTCGGCGTAGGCGTCCTGAAATTTCTTGGCGGTGAAGGCGGCAATGCCGTTATCGTATAGGTTTTGGGCCGGGTCGGTGGCCGCCTGAGCTGCCGGTTTCTCGGCTGGGGCCTTGGTTTCGCCGGCGGCAACCGGTTTCTTGTTCTGGTCCGGCTCGATCACCCGGGGTTCATCGTTGGCCGGGGACTTGGCCCGAGCCCTGGCTTCCTGGGCCTCTTTGGCGATGCGGGCCGCCTCGGCTGCTTTGCGGGCCCGGGCTTCATCCAATTCCCGGGCGGCTCGGGCCGCTTCCTCGGCCGTCTTCCGCGCCCTTTCGGTGGCTTCAGTGGCTCGGGCTTCCTTTATTTTGTCGATTTCTCCGGTTGTCTGCTGCAAGGCGGCGGCGTTGTCCTGGGCCTTTTTCTCCAGGGCAGCCAGCCTGGTCTTGAACTCTTCCTGGCTGATGCGCAGATTCTCGATGCCCTCGCTCAGGTCGTGAAAACGGGTGCTCAGGCTGTCTCGGTAATAGGTTTCGTCTTCCTGGAGTTTCTGAACCAGGTGGGTATTCTCCTCAAGCTGCCCCTTGAGCTGTAAAAGCTGGGTCTTAAGATAGTCGAGGGAGTTGGAGGAATCGGCCAGATTTTTCTGCAGATCCTCAACCGACGATTTGTTGGCCCTGGTTGTGGTATCTTCCTGCAGGTCGTTGACGTTGCGATCCATGCTGATCAGCTTGTTGTTCAGGGTCCGCAACCGCAGGTCCAGGGTGCGTACATCCTGGGTGGTGGCGATGCACTGGACCAGGAATGGGGTGCAGAGCAGGATGAGTAAGAAGTGCCGCTGGGTGAGAAGTGCTTTCATGGGGGGAAGGTTCCTCTCCGGCTGATTATGACTGTTTAAATCAGATTTTAACTTTTCAAGATCTGGTCAATATAACTGATTATCCCCGCTTTTCATAAGGAAAAAGGGGCGACCTATTCGTTGGTGCCCGGCGACCACTGGGGCATCGATTCCTCGCCTTCCCAGTCGAAGAGCACCCGTTCCCCGGCCCCGTTGCTGAATACGGCGCAAATTTTCTGCTCGTCGTTACGCTTGCGGGAGAAAACGATCTGTCGGCCATCCGGCGACCAGCTGGGTGACTCGTGATCGCCAAAGCTCTTGGTAAGCCGGGTGGGGCGTATGCCCGCCGGATCAACGACGTAGATCTGATACTGATTTTCGTAGTTACCGGAATAGGCGATCAAATCGCCCTTTGGCGACCAGGCCGGAGTGGTGTTGTAATTGCCCAGATAGGTAATGCGCTTGACCGACCTGGTTTTCATATTCATCACGTAGATCTGCGGGCTGCCGCTACGGTCAGAAACGAAGGCCAGGCGGTTGCCGTCGGGTGACCAGGTGGGGGAAACATTGATCCCCTCCTCTCGGGTGAGCCTTTCCAGGATATGCCCGTTTCGGTCCATCAGGTAGAGATCCGGGTCGCCTTCGGTGCTCAGGGTGATGGCCATGGTCTTGCCGTCCGGGGGGCGCCAGGCCGGGGCCATGTTCAACCCGGCTCGCTGGGAGATCGGACGGGTCACCTTGTGCTGGGCCAGTTCGGTCATGTAGAGATTGGGATTGCCCCGGTGGTAGGAGGTGTAGGAGAGATACTTGCCGTCCGGGGTGAAACGCGGCGAAACCGCGAGCTTGTGGTGTTTGGTGATCTGCCTGAGATTGTCGCCCAGAACGTCGACCAGGTAGATTTCCTTGATCCCATTCTTCGCGGAGACGAAGGCGATGGAGGTTTGGCTCACCCCTTTCTCTCCGGTCATCTTTTCGATGATTTCGTCGCAGAACTTCAGGATCATGGTCCGTTCCTTGTCGAAGGTGCCCCGGTAGCGACGGCCCAGGATCATCCGGCCGGTGGTGATATCGTTCAGCCGGATCTCCACGACCAGGCTGTTGCCCTCAATGGTGTACTTGCCCAGCACTGCGAATTCGGCGCCCAGCCCGACCCAGTCGTTTTCCTGGCCGCCACCATAGGTTTCGGCCGGGATTACCTTGAGAAAGCCATGGAATTCCAGGGCGCGGCCCAGAAGGTCAGCCATTCCGCTGCCGCGGGCATCGGCCTGACCCGGCGCCGCCGGATTGACGAAGTAGGGCACCGCCACCGGCACCTTGCGCAGCGCGGCCGAGGTGATGTCGATATCGATGCGGGCCAGGGCCGGTATGGTCCAGGTCAACAGGTTGAGAGTGAGGCAAAAAAGCAGGACAGGGAATTTCTTCATGGGTGACGCTTCAGGATCTCTGGGTTTTCATTGCAGGTCGAAGACTACTAACTTAATCCTCCGGGAGTAAAAGTCACGGCAATTTCTTCGCTTTTTCGGTCAAACTCCAAGGGTAGCGGCGGCAGGGGGATGGAGTTGTCGATGGCCTTCTTGACATACTGATCGAAACGGTAATCGCCGGATCTCTTCTCGAACCAGGTGCTGTCCACACTGCCGTCCCAGTTCACTTTCAGGACGATTCTGGCGGTCAGGGTTTCGTCCCAGTTCTGCAGGTCCGGCAGCTGCCAGTTGGGTTTGATCTGCTGGAAAAGTCTCGCCTTGTAGCGTTCCATGGCCTCCAGCTGCCGGGGGCTCGGTTCGCCGCTGCCTCCTGTTTGGTTGGTGTGGCCGCCACCGGTCCGGATTGGTTTATGCGTGGTCGTCTGCGCGGTGCGAGAGAGGTTGGTCGGCGAGATTGTCGACCGCCTGAATGGCCGCTTTCCTGGCTGCTTCTTTGGCCTCAAGAGCCGCCTCTTCGGCCTCCTTGCTTTTTTGATTCAGCTTAATTTCTTCCAAACGCAGCTTCAGAAGCTGGGCCTGGCGCTCCTGACGCTCCTGGTTCTGCCGTTCCTTTTCTTCCTTGAGCAGCCTTTCCTTGATGGGCGACAGGGAAACCGCCTTGGGCTTGGCGATTGGGACAGGGGTAGGAACAGGGGTAGGTTTTACCTCAACCTTAATCTGTGGCGGCGGCTCCAGTTTGGCAATCGGAGCCGGTGGCGGGACCGGCTCCGGTTTTGCGACCGGGGTTGCTTCAGGCGGCAGTTCGACGGCGTTGTAAAGTTCCACTCGGTAGACTTCTGGGATCCGTACCTTGCCGGATAAGAGCAGGGGCCCGGCCAGGCTCAGGAGCAGGGCGCCCAAATGTACCGCCACGGTGAAGATCAGCGGCAGCTGCCGCATCCGGTCCTGGCGCAGTTCCTGCCAGGATCCGGCCAGGGCCTGGCGCAGGTGGCGGCCGCTGATCAGGTCTAGGAGATCGCCGGCGAAGTACTTCAGGTCGAGGAAAAACTGTCGTAGCGGGGAACTCATTTTTGGGCTTTGTCGTACAGGGGTTTGGTGATCATCCCCAGCTTGTCGAAACCGGATTCCTTTACGTCGGCCATGATGTTGACCACCTGCCCGTAGGCCACGTTCTTGTCGGCGTTCAGGAAAACCGGCCGGTCCTTGCCCTTGACCGCCATTTCGGCCAGTTTCTGGCGCAGCAGAACCCGGCTGAGCTTAATCCGGTCCAGGGTAATCTCGCCCTTCTTGTCGATGGTGATGATCACCGGCTTTTCTTTTTGAGGCAAGGGCTTGGCCGTGGTTTCCGGCAGGTCCACGTCGACCCCCTGGCTCATCATCGGGGCGGTGACCATGAAGATGATCAGCAGCACCAGCATGACATCGACCAGCGGGGTGACGTTGATTTCGGCGACCAGGTGACGACGGCCGTTTTTCGGGGTGGAAAATCCCATTTCAATTAGCTTTTATTTTTTGGTGATGATGTCACGCTCCACCAGGTTAAGGAAGTCGGAGGCGAAGGATTGCATGCCGCCTTCCAGATCATTTACCTGATTGGAGTAGTAATTGAAGAAGATAACCGCCGGGATGGCCACGGCCAGACCGGCGGCGGTGGCCACCAGGGCCTCGGAGATACCCGGCGCCACCACGGCCAGTGAAGCCGAGCCGACCTTGCCGATCTCGTGGAAGGAGGTCATGATGCCCCAGACCGTGCCGAATAATCCGATAAAGGGGGTGGCGCTGCCGGTGGTGGCCAGAAAAGCAAGCTTGCGGCCAAGTCCGGCCACTTCCTGGTTTTCCGCATTCTCCAGGCAGCGCTTGAGGTTGTCGATGCCGGCCAGTCTGGATTTCAGCGATTCGGACTCGGCGGCAGCGCCTTTACTTTTGCTGATCTTCAGCAGTTCACTGTAGCCCTGCCGGAAAATTGCCGCTTCCGGAGAAGGCGGCATCTCGGCGGCGGCCTGATTGGCTTCGGCCATGGTTTTGCAAGCCCAGAAGGTCTTGACGAAGTCGGCCGAATTCCGGCGGCTGCGTTTGAACAGCATGTGCTTGGTGAAGATGATGTACCAGGAGCCCAGCGAAAAAAAGAGCAGGAGCAGCATGACGAACTTGACCATGGCTCCGGCGTGCCAGAACATGGCGACAAGGCTTAACTCTTCCAAGGTGAATTTCCTTCGGTATGAATGGGCCGAAACATGCAGTTTGGCTCGCGGTTAGTCTTAATCAATGTCCTGTTATCTTTAATTTTTTTTGGCCAATATGTCAATGTGAAGCCTTCGCCCGTATTTCCGCTGCCGCTTGATTCTTTTTGACAAGCCGGCCCAAAGAAGTTAATTGTTGCCGTTTATTTTCGGGGTATAGTGCCGTAAATCGGTGCGGTTATAACTTATTACGAGAACGGGGTTCCCATGAAGACCATCAATGTCGGGTTAATCGGGTTTGGCACAGTGGGCAGCGGTACCGCCGAAGTCCTCCTGCAACAGGCCGAAAATTTGAGCAGGAAAACCGGCTGCCTGATCCGGCTGAAGACCGTGGCCGATATCGCCACCAAGGAATTGCCCCCCCAGTTCGGTGAGGTGGCGCTGACCAACGACGCCGCCAACCTCTTCAATGACCCTGAGATCGATATCGTCGTCGAGCTGATCGGCGGCATCGAACCGGCCCGGACCTTCATCCTCAAGGCCATCGCGGCCGGCAAGCATGTGGTCACCGCCAATAAGGCGCTGATCTCCCAGCACGGCATGGAGATCTTCACCGCCGCCGCCCAGCGCGGTGTCGAGGTTGGTTTCGAGGCCAGCGTCGGCGGCGGCATCCCGGTGATCAAGGCCCTGAAGGAAGGGCTGGCCGCCAATCGGATCGAATCCATTATGGGCATCATGAACGGCACCGCCAATTACATTTTGAACAAGATGACCGAAGAGGGGGTGGCCTTCGCCGAGGTCCTGCAGGAGGCCCAGTTAATGGGCTATGCCGAGGCCGACCCGACCTATGATATCGAGGGTATCGACACCGCCCATAAGCTGGTGATCCTGATGACCATGGCCTACGGTATGAGCGTCAAACTGGCCGACGTTTCCATCGAGGGGATCAGCGCCATCGAACCGATCGACATCGAATTCGCCCGCGACTTCGGCTACCGCATCAAGCTCCTGGCTATCAGTGTCAACCACGGCGATCATGTCGAGGCCCGGGTCCATCCGACCCTGGTGCCGGTTTCCCACATGCTGGCCAATATCGGCGGGGCCTACAACGGCATCCATTTTCACGGCGACATGGTCGGCAATGTCCTCTTCTACGGCCTGGGGGCCGGCAAGATGCCGACCGGCAGCGCCGTGGTGGCCGACATTGTCGATATCGCCCGCAACATCGACCACGGTTCGGTGAACCGGGTGCCGAGCCTGGCCTATCTGCCCGAGAAGATCGGTCCCGGCCGGATCACGCCGATGAGCGAGCTGCGCTGCCCCTACTACTTCCGGATCACCGCCGAGGATAAACCGGGGGTGCTCTCGAGCCTGGCCGGCATCCTGGGCAAAAACAATATCAGCATCGAATCGGTGATCCAGATGGGCCGCAAGAAAAAGGGCACGGTGCCGGTGATGATCCGCACCTACAAGGCCACCGAGTCCTCGGTAAACGCCGCCCTGGCCGAAATCGACGCCCTGCCGACCTGCCCGGTCAAGACCGTGAAGATCCGCATTCTGCAGGAAGATGACAATAATTAAATTAATAGTTGTGGTGGTTACTTTTTGATTTGGTGATGCCAAGTTTCAAGCGGCTGGTTGTCCACTCAGCCCACCAAGTTCACGCCGTCCAGCCAAAATAACAAGAAAATGTCCCCTAAAAAACGTAAAACGGTGATCCTGGTCGGTGACGGCATGGGCGATTTGCCCCTGGCCGAACTGGGTGGGCTGACGCCGCTGGAGTATATCGAGACTCCGGGCATGGATTTCGTCGCCGCCAAGGGTGAGCTGGCCCTGCTCAAGACCGTACCGGACGGCTATCAGCCCGGCAGCGATGTGGCCAATCTCTCGCTGCTCGGCTATCGGCCGGAGGATTGCTATACCGGTCGGGCACCGCTGGAAGCAGCCAGTATGGGCGTCAACCTGGGCGCCGACGATATCGCCTTCCGCTGCAATCTGGTCACCATTGAATTTGCCGGAGAAGGACAAGTGGTGATGGTCGATTACAGCGCCGGCCATATCACCACCGCCGAGGCCCGGGAATTGATCGTCGAGTTGCAGAAGCAGCTTGGCGTGCCGGGGCTTAACTTCTATCCCGGGGTCAGTTACCGCCATCTGCTGGTGGCCGCCAATGGCCCCGAGGAATTGGCCACCGAGCCGCCCCACGACCATACCGGCCGGCCGGTCACCGAAATCTGGCAAAGGCTGGCGCATAGTTCCCTGGGCGAGACTGTCCTCCGGGCCGCCGATATTCTGGCCGGGCACCCGGTTAACCTGGAGCGCCGGGCTCGGGGCTTGAACCCGGCCAACGCCATCTGGCTCTGGGGCCAGGGTAGGGCTCCGGTCATGGCCACGCTTAGAGATATATACGGTATCGACGGCAGCCTGATCTCGGCCGTCGATCTGCTCAAAGGGATCGGGGTTTACGCCGGGCTCAAGATCGTCAAGGTTGAAGGCGCCACCGGCTATCTCGACACCAATTACCGGGGTAAGGTTGAAGCGGCCCTGGCGGCTCTGGACGAAGGTGATTTCGTCCTGGTCCATGTCGAGGCCCCGGACGAGGCGGGCCATCAAGGCTCCCGGGATGACAAGCTGCAGGCCATCGGCGATTTCGATCGGCTGGTGGTCCAACCGGTTCTGGCCGGTCTCAAGGCATCCGGTACGCCCTTTCGACTGGTGGTGGCCATGGACCATTTCACCCCGTTGGCCCTGCGCACCCATGACCGGCAACCGGTGCCGGTGGCGATCTATGACTCGACCGGCGCGTTGGGAGCCAGCGGACTCGGGTATACCGAGAAAAACGCCGCGGCCACCTCCATCTCTTACGCCAGCGGCGCCGATTTCTTCGCGCACCTGATGAGGTAGGGTAGTAATGGACCGGGAGACCAAGATCCACCGCAACGAATGCCGGGTTCTCTACGGTGACACCGATTCAGGCGGGGTGGTCTATTACGGCAATTACCTGCGCTTTTTCGAGTCTGGCCGGACCGAGATTCTCCGGGCCCACGGGACGTCATATCGGGAGTTGGAGGAGCAGGGCTACATCATGCCGGTGGTCGAATGCCACACCCGCTATAAAGCCTCGGCCCGCTATGACGACCTGTTGGTGGTGGAGACTTCGGTGGCCGAGGTCAAAAATATGTCCTGCCGCTTCAACCACCGGATCAGCCGGGTTTCCGACGGCCAACTCCTGGTCAAGGGCTATACCCTGCATGCCTGCATTAACCGGGGCGGCAAGCTCACTCCCTTCCCGGAATACTTCATCGCCAAGCTGCGGGAAATTTCCGGCGAACATGTATAGCGAGATCGTTCCCCGCTAAGTGCTGCGGGGTTAACGGGCGAATTCGATGAGTAAATTCCATTCATACGGATTTTCCCCGAATCTTGCTGAGTGGAGGCTTCAATAGCATCTTTCCGGCATCCTCGCGAAACTGTGAAATTATCCCGTTAAACCCTTGAGTGATAAGGTGTAAAGAGAGACAACCTGATGAGATAGCTGTTGACATTAGGCCGATCCGGGTTATATTAATGGGCTCAATGACGCGGGGTGGAGCAGTTCGGTAGCTCGTCGGGCTCATAACCCGAAGGTCGTCGGTTCAAATCCGGCCCCCGCTACCAGTAGATCCAAAGGGTTTCAGGAACTTCCTGAAACCCTTTTTTTATGCTTTGAGCAGATCCTGGGTAATAAGATGTTGGATGGATAAAGCGTAAGCCTGCTCATGATTTCGCAATTATCTACGTTTTCCTATGAAAAGGAATTGAACGGCTGGTGCGGACCTTTGCGACCCAAGCCGTTTATACTTCCGGCCTCAGTTGATAGACAGTTGGTTCACTGAAAACATTTATCGGCTGACTTCCGGGGCTGAGGTAGATCAGGACCATTTCACCGCAATTGGGGCAAGCAGTGATGGAGACCTCCTGTTGAGAAAGACAATTACAGGCCGGAATCCGATGGCATTTGCCGCAAAAAATCAGACTGCAATGGGAACATCTCATGATGTCTGAGGTGTGGTAGCATTGCCAGTTCAGATCTGTTTCGGGATATGCGAGCATTTTTCCCTCCTTTGTCTTTTTCCCCCCTGGCCATTAACGCGGCGCCGTTTATAATCGTTGGGGGAAACAGCCCAGCTGGCACCTTGGCCCGGAGCTGAGGCTTTGTGGATAAAAAAATATTCCGAAGTTCCGGCCTCGACATGGACCGTTCTCGTATATTTATTTAGCACGATGTATGCCAAGATCCCGATTATTGGAGGTTGGTGAACGGGTTTCGGCGGGTTGTCATTGGCAAAGCCCCGGCTGACGTAGCGCACAGGCCGTTGTTGATCGTACTTCAGCGTGGCGCAAAGCTTTCGGGAGGTTCATCCTTTTCGCTCCGCTTCCTGCCTGTGTCGAGCTGGGGACGAATATCTCCGGATTCGACAGAGCGGGATGGGCCAGACATTTTGGACAGGGAGGAAAAGTGTAGGACTATCCCTACATCCGGATGCAAAAAAATTGTCCGCGCGGCCAGACTATCGACATTGGCTGGTCGTTGGGGGGTCGGCTACTTTTTCAAGCCAAGGTGGCGAGGCGCCCGTCGGAGTACATCAATCATTTCCTGCTCACCGCCGCCATCCGTCCGGTGGGCGCGGTGTGGGCCACAATGGGTCTCCGGCCGATGGCCGTTTCTCCGAGGAAATGCGTGAACACGCCCGACTGCTTGGGCAGAACCTGGCCAATGCCTGGTAGACCGGGGTGATCGATCCCGCCGTCGAACGGACCAGGTTCTCCTTCCGGCAACGGCTGCGCCAGTTGATGCTACGGTGTCGGCAGGAATGGTCCTATGAATATGAATATTGGTAGTCGCGCCGGGGTTGAAGGGTGGTATTGAACTTGAGCGACGAGTGCCGCGGGTCGGAGTCTTTTTCCGGTCTTCCAGCTGACGAAGGGGGGCTTCAATCCGGGCTAAAGCTTTACGAGAACGTCCTTAAGCTGATCAATGGTGAACGGCTTGGCCAGTGCCCCCAGGAACCCGTATTCCCGGAAATTCTTTATAACCTCGCTGTCCGCGTAGCCGCTGGAAATCACCGCCTTCACTCCTGAATCGATCTTCCTGAGTTCGGCGATTGCCGCATCCCCACCCATTCCACCCTTGACCGTCAAGTCCAGGACCACCCCGGCAAAGGGCCGGCCTTCGGCGAGCGACTCCCGGTAAAGCATTACAGCTTCAGCACCGTGCCTGGAGCATTCGACCTCGCAATTCAGCGCGGCCATCATTTCCCCGACCAGATCTCTTACCTGTTTATCGTCGTCCATGAATAAGATCCGCTTAGGAACAAGGGGGGCGTAATTCTCCTCCTTGATTTCCCCGGCGGGTAGCGCCTCCTCGGGCGAGACCGCGAGATGGATATGGAAGGTTGTTCCTCGGCCGGGTTCGGACTCGACGCTGATATGGCCGTCATGCTTTCTCACAATAGCCAGGCAAATGGAGAGTCCGAGGCCCGAACCATTTCTACTGCCCTTGCCTTTGGCCGAGAAGTATGGGTCGAAGATCTTGGAGAGGTTGTCGGCGGGAATGCCGCAGCCGGTATCCCGGATGGAAATGCGCAGATATTTCCCAGCGCCGAGGGGCAGGGAACTGCCTTCTGTGATCGACACCAGGTTTGCCTTGACGTTTATGGTCCCGCCTTGGGGCATCGCTTCCTTGGCATTAATGAGAATGTTGTTGAAAACCTGCATTATCTGCCCGCCGTCAACCAGAACGGTCGGGAGATCGGACGGCAGATCGATTACGCAGTCGATGTTTGAACCGCTCAGCGAGAGGCTGACCGATTTCTTGATGATTTCTTCCACGGAAGTGCTGGTTTTGACGGGACTCCCCCCCTTGGCGAAAGTAAGCAGACGAAAACTGAGTTCCTTGGCGGCCTCCGAGGCCTCCGCCGCCTGTTGCAGAAGGCGCGGAATTTTCGCGATGTCGTTTTTCTCGAAATTCATCCTGGCCAGCGAGATGCTGCCCAGGATGGCCTGCAGGATGTTGTTGAAATCGTGGGCGATACCCCCGGCGAGAATTCCGACCGACTCGAGCTTCTGGATCTTGAGCAGCTCAGCGTCCAGCTTCTTTTCCATGCTGATGTCGCGGAAGGCCGTGACCGCGGCCACGATGGCGCCGTTTTCCTGAAGCGGGGTGCTGATGATGGAGACCGGAAAGACGGAGCCGTCCTTGCGGACAAAAACCTCATCGGTGGAGGTATATGCCTGGCCGCTTTCGATAACCTGCATCACCTTACATTCGTCACCTGGCAGAGGGCGACCGTCCGCGTCGCGACGATGAACAAATTGATGAATGCCGTTATTCCTCAATTCCTCCAGGTTCCATCCCCAGAGTTGTTCGGCCATGGGATTCATGAAGACGATTTCTCCATTCACGTCGGTCACATAAAGTCCCACACCCAGATTGGCGGTGATATCGCGCAGTCGCTTCTCACTGGCCTTGATTATTTCTTCGGTTCGCTTGCGTTCGGTAATGTCCCTGCTGACCATCACCACCCCGACAAGGTTGTTGCAGTCGTCGTGGATGGGAGCTTTGATGACGTCGAGATAAATGGTTTCACCCGCAGAGCCGACCGTCGTTTCTTCGAAATGTACAGACTCCGGAGCTTCCATCGCTTTCTCGTCGCTGGTCCGGCAATGGCAGGCCACTTCGGGTGGGGCGATTTCCTCGATGTACTTGCCCAGCAACTCTTCCGCCGGGAGGCCGATGATTTTCTCCGCCGCCCGGTTTACGACCAGATGCCTCCCTTTGACATCCTTGAATATAACCATGTCCGGTATGGCGTGGAGCAGGGCGGCCATCCTGAGGTTGGCCTCTCGCAACGCCTGCTCGGCTCGCTTCTTTTCCGAAATGTTTCTGACCAACTCGATGGCGGCGACGATGTTTCCGTCAGGATCCAGGATGGGCGAGGCGGTGGATTCGTATAGCTCGTGTTCCTGACCGATTGCCAGCTTGATTTCCGCCGTATGAATTTCGCCGTCTTTAAAAGACAAGGCCACCGGGCAGTCCTCGCACACCCGGTCCCGGCCGTGGAAGGCCTGGTAGCAATATTCGCCAAGGTGACTGCCGACTTCGTCGATATTGATCCGGTTTTGATAAATGAGGCGATATTCGCGGTCCCTAATGCTTATGCCTTCGCCGATGGCATTGATTATCGCTTCCGATTTCTTTTTTTCCGCTTCCAATTGTCGAACGGATTCAAGCAGTTCCGCTTGAACGGATTTGCACTCGGTAGTTTCGTGCCAGGTCGTGAAAAAGAGGGGTTTCCCGGCTAGTTCCAGTTTCCTGACGGTGACCAGGACATCCCGCTCAGAACCGTCGCCGGTTCTTTGCCGGATCTCGTATTGGCATTGGCCTTTTTCCTCCACCTCTTTCCGGTGCGATTCCGCCTGGGTGATTTCGTCTACCGAATTGAGTCTTGAGAGATCCAGGTGTTGAAATTCTTCTCGAGAATAACCAAGCTGGCGGTGGGCATTTTCATTGAAATCCAGGAGATTGCCTTCCTGGTCGGTAACGAGGATGCCGTCCGGAGATTGTTCGAAGATAATCCGGTAGAGATCGGTACTTTGCAGATCATCTTTCCTAGTCGTGCGGAGATTCTTTCATATTCACATCTTTTCTTTAATCTTTACGGCTAATTATACGAATTATAATACTCTAAATGGCTATTTGGTTTCAAAGTAATTCTCACCTCTCGGACACCCCACTTCTTCCCTGGCCGTCAATTCCAAGGGGCGACCGAGCGTACTCGATGTATCTTCCCGGTGGCTCAAAATCGGGATCGGTTTAATCCCGTTAATCCCGGGAACGATTTGTTTATAAACCTGTGGAAGATTAAACCAATAGGCCAAAAAACAAAAAGGCCGTCGGCGGTTACCGACGGCCTTGAATTATTTATGGTGGAGCTGAGGGGGCTCGAACCCCTGACCTACGCATTGCGAACGCGTCGCTCTCCCAGCTGAGCTACAGCCCCAAGGTTTCAGCACTGATAAACCATGACCGGAACTTTAAGTCAACACCCAATTAGGGCTCCGAGCCGAACCTAATTACGGATTTTTCCGATTGTTCTGCCGGTCCATGATGCCCGGATAAATCTTCTCGATGCAGTCCGGGCAAATGCCATGGGAAAAGCGCGCTTCGGAGTTCTTGTGGATATATGCCTCAAGCTTGTTCCAGTAACCCTGGTCGTCGCGGATCTTTTTGCAGGACATACAGATCGGCAATAGTCCGCTGAGGATCTTCAATTCGGAGCGGGTTTCGATCAACTCCGACTGGCGCAGACGCAGACTGTGAATCAAGGCGATAATTTGTTCACGCAGCCGCAGAATCTGGTCGCCGTCAACAACCTGTTGATAAACCTCGCAGGACGTACAGGAATTATATTTATCCGCAAACTTGCCCTGGACCTCTCCGCCGCACATGGTGCCGGCGATCAGCCAGCAGCGGCCACACTCATTTTTGTAGGCCGGACAGTTGGTCTCCGCGCATTGCTTGGTTTCCCAACAGTGGCAATCAAGTCGGTTAATGGTTTCATCGATCCATTCCTGTATGGAGCCATTGTTCCCCAGAAACGAGAGATCGATAAAGACCTGGAGGTCTTTGATTAATCCTTCCAGTGGGTCAATGGTTGTTTTCTTTGCCGACATGTTTGTTCAGGTTTTGGTTTGGCGGAAAAGGGTCGCCATACTGCGTAGAAATTGCCCCATATATAGGACAAATTCTCACCCATAGCAATAAATATGCTGATGAAATATCAACCGAATCCTACGCTGTGGTAGCGATTCAGACAGGCGCTTAAGCGACATCTTGACGGAGGAGGAGATAATACCGGGAAGGGCTGGCAATGCGGTTTCCGGTCTCAACCGGCTTCGATGCCGAAGCAATCGACAATCCGGGCCAGAGCCGGTTCCGAAACATGATAGAAGGTCTGTCTGCCCTGGCGCTGTTTCCAAAGGAGTCCACGATCCTTTAATAACCGGAGATGCCCGGAGACAAGGGGCTGCGAGACCTCGCACAGACCGGCCAGCTGACCCACGGTCAGGTGCTGGTTGCGGCGCAGGGCTCGGATGATCAACAATCGCAACGGATGAGCCAGGACTTTAAGATGTTCGGTGGTCTGTCGAAGTTGGTTCATCTCCCTGGCCTTCCTGTCTGTTAGCGGAATTGAAACGCCCCGGCCGGGGGGCAACCGGCCGGGGGCTGAGATTAAGGATTTGGTTTGCTGAATTGCTCGATCTGCCATTTTCATGTCTTCAAATTCGTTAATCTCTTTTTTCGCCGTCATTCAGATTGACGACGAAAAGAGTTTTTCAAGTTACTGTTACCGATACTCAGTCGTTTATGGGTGCTTGATTGTCGGATTGACCCTCCGGCCAGGGGGTGCGTCCGTCATGCGCAAGGTGGCCATGCCGATTATTTTGCCGCCAGGCAATGCTTATTCGTCTTTTTTCCTGGAGCCGGCTGAACTTATCGAGTTGTTCGGGGCTGAGGATGGTAGCCAACTGGTCGGCGGTATCCTCGTCGATCTCGGTCATATCCAGACGGATTTCACGACGACGCTCCTGATCCTCGGCCCGATATTGATCCAGCAAGGCCCGGCGCCTTTGGACCTCTTCGGTAATGACCGGTTTCATCGCTGCTTGCTGTTCAGAGCTGAGCTGCAGGTGGGAGCTGAGTCGATCAAGCATCAATTCAGGCGAAGGATGGCGCCGTTCGCTTTGTTCACCACCCAGGCTGGGTTCGGGGACCAGGATAGCTACCGAGAAAACCATGATTACGGCGGTCAGCGAAATGGCTGCAGCCGCACTACCGCTCTTTACCATTTGGGAGCCGAAATATTGCTTTCGCTTTTCCATGTGAACCTCCATTGCTGAATATCGATTTTTTATGGTCCGGGTCACCTCTTCCGTCAGTCGATCTTCCCGGACATCGTCAGACTCCAAGATACGCGATGGTCTCGGGGATTGCTGTTAAGTTACCGTTAATTTGTGTAAAGTTTTGTAATCACCGGATTTGTCCTTTACAAAACTTTACAGTCAACCTGACCGCTTTCGGGTAAGATGTCCGCAGCTTTGCCGGCAAGTAACATGGTTCAGACACCACATACCGAAGCCCCGACCTTCACAATATAATTTGCTGTAATGCACCACGCTTAGTGCAACCTGCACCGATTGGTAATATCCAGATTTTTGGGAAATTAAGCCATTAGCCTGGGAGCTTGCCAATCGGCATCTCTGGTGGATACATGAACCGGATTCTGATTATCGATGATGATACCGAACTCTGTCAGCTCCTGAGCGATTACCTGGGCTCGGAAGGTTTCGAGACCACGGCGGTGCATGAAGGTGGCGTCGGAGCGGAACTGGCCGGTTCCGGTGATTTCGACCTGGTTATCCTCGATGTGATGTTGCCTGAACTGAACGGTTTCGACGTGCTCAGGCGGCTTCGGACCGTTTCGATGGTGCCGGTGTTGATGCTTACCGCCCGGGGCGACGATGTGGACCGGATCGTCGGGCTGGAACTGGGCGCCGATGATTACTTGCCCAAGCCTTTCAATCCCAGGGAGCTGGTGGCCAGGATCAGGGCGATCCAGCGGCGCAGTCAGGCTTTGGTCGAAGAAGGTGGGGTGGTTTCGCTACCTGCCAGACCGGAAATTCTGCAATGCGGCGACCTGACCCTGGATACCGGTCAACACCTGATTGCCTGCGGCGGCAAGCCGGTGGAGGTGACCGGAGTGGAATTTTCCTTGCTCTATCATCTATTGAAGAATGCCGGAAGGGTGGTGAGTCGTGATGAACTGGCCGCCGGCGTTCTGGGCCGGAAGCTGGAGATTTTCGACCGCAGCATCGATGTCCATATCAGTAGCTTGCGTAAAAAATTGGGTCATCAAAAGAACGGACGCGAACGGATTCTGACCGTTCGCGGGGTCGGCTACCAGTATCTGGTCGAAGGCGATTAAGCGAGAGGCGAACCATGTCGAAACTTTTCATCCGGATCTTCCTTTGGTTCTGGCTGGCCATGATCGTGATCGGCGCAATCCTGGTCGCCCTGGCCCTGACCACCAGCCCTATGGAAAGCTTCGCCCGGAGGGAAACAAAGAGGTTGACCGGTTACGGCCAGCACCTGATTGAGGCCTATGAAGAGGGCGGGGATCTGGCCCTTTCCAAGAAGATCCTGGAGTATCAGGAGAAAGAGCACGTCAACCTGGTTCTCTTGAATGTCAAAACCGAGTCTTTGAGCCATCAGCCCATCCAGCCCAACCTCTTGCGCTTCGCCCGCAAGGCCCTGTTGGGGCAGCTGCAGATCCCATTACCCGACGAGCCGGGTCATCGGCACCACAAGAATTTTCGCAATTTCGCCATCCCCCTGGACCAGGATTACGTGCTCCTGGCCGAAGTGCCGCGACCCTCACAACTTGAACTTCTGCTGGATCCCCAGGCCCTCTCCCTGCGGCTGGTGGCGATCTTTCTGGTGGCCACCAGCGTTTGCTATCTTCTGGCCCATTCTCTGACCGCACCGATCATGAAACTGCGCCGGGCCACCCAGGAATTGGCCGGTGGCAACCTGGGAGTCAGGGTCGCTCCGCAGCTGGGCCTGAAGGGGGGAGAACTTGCCGATCTGGGGCGGGATTTCGACCGGATGGCGGATCAGATTGCCAACCTGGTTGAGTCCAGGCAGCGTTTGTTACGGGATATTTCCCATGAGCTCCGTTCGCCCCTGGCCCGGCTGAACGTTGCCCTGGAACTGGCCCGTGGTAAAGCCGGAGAGGGGGCCGCCGGTGCCCTTGACCGGATTGGCCTGGAAGCGGAGAGGTTGAACGAATTAATCGGGCATCTGCTGCGCGTCACCCGTTTGGAGTCAGGGACCACCGTGAGTCGCGAAGAAGTGGATCTGCCACAGCTGTTGGCGAAGGTGGTGGCCGATGCCAACTATGAAGCCCAGGCCAGGAGGAGACGAGTCCGGTTGACAGTCCACCAGGGCGGGGTGGTGCATGGTTCCCGGGAGTTGTTACACCGGGCCGTGGAAAATGTGATCCGGAATGGTCTCTGGTATACAGCCGAGGATTCCGAGGTCGAGGTGACGCTAAGAATCGATGGGGAAGGGCGGGCGGCGGTGATTACCGTTCGCGACCAAGGCCCAGGGGTGCCACCTGATGCCCTGGATAAACTCTTTCGTCCCTTTTACCGGGTGGCCGAATCCCGAGATCGGCAAAGCGGCGGGGCCGGGGTGGGGTTGGCCATCGCCGAACAGGCTGTCCTCCTGCATGGCGGATCAATCGCAGCGGCCAATACCGAGCCGTCCGGGCTGCTGGTCACCATCCGGCTACCCCTGAAGGATTCAGCACCGGGTGCCGATGGTTCGGCTTGAACAATGGTTACCGGAGACCGATGGGCTGGAAGGTGGTACAACCGCCAACCCCGATTTGATAAAGGGGTTGGCGGTTACGAAATTTATACCTCGGTAACGGTAATCGCCCCTTCCGGGCAGACCTCGACGCAGGTCTCGCAACCCAGACATTCATCCATATTGACCGGGTCCGATTTTCCATCGACCATTTCAAAGACCTGGGCCGGGCAGGCGTTGACACATTCCTCGTCGCCGGTGCATTTGTCCTTATCGACTACTACTTCAAACATGGCTGGCACCTATTATTGTTGATCTTTTTTGTTTTCCGGTCGATCCGTTATTTGACCTTGATTTCCCGTGAGTTTTCCCAAAGGCCGTGGATGTTGCATAGTGAGGCGGCGTAAAGGGCACCGGATTTGGAGATCTTCAAGGTGGCGGTCACTGAATGATTGGTATGCACCGGACCGGTATCCGGGCCCTCGGAGGATTCGCCGTGGGCGGTGAACTCGAAATTGCCTACCTGGTAGCTGAATTTTCCCCCTTCCGGTTTGAAGAACAACTGGACCCAGCGAATATGATGCGCGGTCGTATTGGGGTGGGCAACTTCCTTGCCGAGTGAAACCTTGACTTCGAAAACTTCACCATCCTTAACCGTATCCGGACAATCGATAACCGGGACATGTTTTTCGGTTTTCCAATCCGCGCTTTGATAAAGTTCACCGATTTTCATCATTTACCTCCTATGTTGATTTAATAAGCTGGCCGGTCAACCCGGCTCGATATCGCTATGCGGCGCATGTTTAAAGTCCAGGATGGATGTCACCCGAATCACCAGCTTTCTTTCCACCTGGGGCAAGGGACCGCGCTCTTCCAGTTCCGGAAGATAGCCGTCCAATTGGGCGACTTCGGTCACCAACTCCGCCCGACCCAGGAGCTGATAGCCATGATCCTGTTGTGGATCCCAGATTACCAGGGAGACCGACTTGCCGGTCCGCAGATTTTCAACCGTGACCGGGCAGAACCAGGCCCTCACCTCTACGGTATCCCCATAATGCGAGATTTTCCCCGCGGCGGCGACATGGGGCATACCGTCCGGACCGGCGGTGGCCACCAGCAGATGACCCAGTTTCCCGGCCAGTTCGACGGCCTGAATAAGCGACTCGGTCTTCATATTCCTCACGAGACAGAGAATTTTACCGGTTACGTAAGAAATATGATGGTTGAACTACGACCAGCTTGTCAAAGACAATATATAATTTGCTTACCGGTAAATCAGATCCATTCGCATAAAGAATTTTATCCGCCAAAGAGAGCAAAGAGAAAATAAAGGATCATTCAGACGGAGTTTTCGACGGACTGGTAGATGGTTCGCCACCCACACCGTCAGGATCAACGGGTTTGTTTTTTGCGCTCTAGGTTCTCAACCAGCGCCCGGTATTTTTCGTGGATCATGCCCTGGTCGAAATGCCGGAACTCAAGCAGCATCGCCTGCTCTTCCTCCGCGGAGAAATAGGAGCGGACGGCGGGAAAGAAGATCTTATCCTCCTTGTCGATATGCAGCGGATAGAATCCGACCAGCTTTTCCAGAATGATGCCGATCTGGGCCGAGGCATCGGAACTCGCCCGGCGTTGGACTTCGTTGGCCGCCACCAGCTCTCCGGTAAGGCGGCGACCCATGACGTGTTCTTCGACCAGTTCGTTCATCAGACGTCGGTCAGCCTCGGTCATGGGTTTATTATCCAGATCCCGAAAGAGAATGTTTTCCTCCTTGCCGTGATGGGTACGGTCGGCATAGGTACGGATGAAATCGACATAGAGATCGATGGTTGCTGGATCGACTGAGCCGCCGGATTTGATGATGGCGACGCTTTGGGCAATTCGATCGATCATCCTTTCGATCAGTCGATGTTCGATCATCAGGGGGCCACGGGCTTGCATGGGCATTATTCCTCTTTTGCCGCATCGCCGGGCCGTGGGATAATCCCGAACTGCCCGGGACGAGAATTGATCTGACCCCATTAAATCACAGAGTGGGACTGCAATGGAACAGGTCGAGGCCCGGGTGCATGTTGGGCTGGTCATCGTTGGGTGAGGAAACTGTTTTATCCGGAAGACTTTTGAGGTATAGATTCTGCGAGTTCTCCCGGCTCAAGGGCCGGCAGATCGATCTCGGCCAGCTATCTGGCAACAATACAGGGACCAGCCCATGAATCAAACTAGCCTGCCGCATACCTTGCCGCCTTTTGTCATCAACCTCTTCTTCCTGATCGGGGTTTTTTCCGCCGTGTCATTCCGGGCGCTGATTATCTTTACCCATACCGGTCAACAATGGTTCCGACCGGTATGGTACTGCGGCACTATCGGTTATCTGATTTTCTTTCTCTACCGCTACTGGATTTCCTACAAACGCAAGCGGGCCATCCGCCATTACGGGTTGTTGGATAAGTTGCGGCAAGGCGCGCCCATTTCCGGCGAGGAGCGGGAGGTGGTCGTCTATCTGCTGGCCTCGATTGCCAAATCGCGTGAAGATCTAAACTATCTGATCATCTTCTTTCTTTCATTTCTTGCGGTGGCGGCCGATCTGTTGCTGAGCAACTGGTCTTGAGAATAAACCGGCCCGGTGAAACGGCGGACGGGTAAGGTAGTGATTCGGTGAGGCGGGAGTCGGACGAGCGAAATGAAGTCTGATCAATTGCCGCCAGCCAGTGACCGCAGGTACCACTGGTAGGTTTTGGCGATTCCTTCGGCCAGGGGAATCCGGGCCTGCCAGCCCAGTCCCCGGATCCGACCGATCTCCAGGAGTTTTCTGGGGGTGCCGTCGGGTTTGCTGGGATCGAATACCAGATCTCCTGGAAATTCCACCACCTTCTTGACGGTTTCGGCCAGTTCCCGGATGGTCAGGTCTTCACCGACGCCGATATTGATGATGGTCGGGTGGAGATCTTTGGTCAGGGCTTTGAATCGGGCCTCCGGCAAATCCATCAGAAAAACGCAACAATCGGCCAGATCGTCGACGTGGAGGAACTCGCGACGCGGAGCGCCGCTGCCCCAGACGGTTACCGTCGGTTGGCGGTTGATTTTGGCCTCGTGAAACTTTCTGAGCAGGGCCGGCAGGACATGGGAATTTTCCAGGTTGAAGTTGTCGCCGGGTCCGTAAAGGTTGGTGGGCATCACCGCCAGGTAGGCGGTATCGTACTGGCGGTTATAGGCCTCGCACATCTTGATTCCGGCGATCTTGGCGACGGCGTATGCATCGTTGGTCGGTTCCAGAGGGCCGCTCAGCAGGTACTCCTCAAGCATCGGCTGAGGGGCCAGTTTGGGATAGATGCAGGAGCTGCCCAGAAAGAGCAGCCGCTCGACCCGGTTCAGGTGGGCGGCATGGATGATGTGGTTCTGGATCGACAGGTTCTGGTAGATGAATTCGGCCGGATAATTATTGTTGGCCTGGATGCCGCCGACCTTGGCCGCCGCCAGGAAGACGAACTCCGGCCGCTCGGCCGCAAAGAAATCCTGCACCGCCTGCTGGTTCAGGAGATCGAGCTCGCTCCTGGTCCGCAGGATCAGGTTTCGGCAGCCTCGGTCCTCCAGATTACGGACCAGGGCTGAGCCCACCAAGCCGCGGTGGCCGGCGACGTAAATGCGGGAATCGGCTTTTAGGATCGGTTCGGTCATGGACAGAGGTCGCTTGTTCGAAGTGGCCGGCAAGGTTTATTCGTTATAGTCGAAGGTGCTGAAGCCATGGTTCTTGCAGAGTTCGTCCCGTTTAGCGCCATCCAGGTCCTTGGCGACCATTTCCTTGACCAGTTCGGCAAAGGAAATCTTCGGCTCCCAGCCCAGTTCCCTTTTGGCCTTGGAGGCATCGCCCAACAAGGTCTCGACCTCGGTGGGCCGGAAATAGCGCGGGTCCACCCTGACGATGACTTGTCCCGCTTCGAGTCCATTGGTGCCGGCTGAACCGTCAATTCCATCGATAATTCCGGTCGTCTCCACCCCCTCGCCCTGCCAGCGCAAGAAAATACCCAACTCCCGGGCGGCAAGCTCGACAAATTCCCGTACCGAGTATTGATGCCCGGAGGCGATGACATAATCGTCGGGCTTCTCCTGTTGGAGCATGAGCCACTGCATTTCTACGTAGTCCCGGGCGTGGCCCCAGTCTCGTTTGGCATTAAGGTTGCCCAGGTAGAGACAACTCTGCAGCCCAAGGGAGATCCGGGCCAGAGCCCGGGTGATCTTTCGGGTGACGAAAGTTTCGCCCCGGACCGGCGATTCATGATTGAAGAGGATGCCGTTGCAGGCGAACATCTTATAGGCTTCCCGGTAATTGACCACGATCCAGTAGGAGTAAAGCTTGGCCACGGCATAGGGTGAGCGCGGATAGAAAGGAGTCTTTTCGGTTTGCGGTGTTTCGCGGACCAGGCCGTAGAGTTCCGAAGTGGAGGCCTGATAGAACCTGGTTTTGTTGGTCAAGCCCAGGATGCGAATGGCCTCCAACAACCGCAAGGTGCCCAGGCCGTCGGAGTCGGCGGTGTACTCGGGCTCTTCGAAGGAGACCGCCACATGCGACTGGGCCGCCAGGTTGTAAAGTTCGTCGGGCTGGACTTTTTGGATGATCCTTACCAAGCTGGAGGAATCGGTCATATCCCCGTGGTGCAGGATAAAATTGCGGTTATCCATATGGGGGTCTTGATAAAGATGGTCGATACGGTCGGTGTTGAACAGAGAAGTTCGCCGTTTCAGGCCGTGGACTTCATATCCTTTCTGCAGTAGAAACTCGGCCAGGTAGGAGCCGTCCTGTCCGGTTACCCCGGTTATCAGCGCTTTTTTATTCATTTGTAAATGTTCTCCAATCCAATAAGAAATGTCTACGAAATATTTATTTTTGCAGATATTAACATTTTGTCTTCAAAAAGCATTTCATAATTTGTCCCGGTGGGTATAAGTATTCGCCGGTTCAGCTGGGGATTTATTCTAATCGTATCCGATAATTGTTGACAATTAAACCGGGTATTGTTCACGTGTTGAACACCTAGCCGGTTGCCAAGTATAATTAGCACACGGAATAAACTATGGAAAACCAGGATATTAGAACTTTGCTTTTACTGGAGGCAGTGGCGGATGAACAAGCTCCAAGTCAGCGGGAACTAGCCAGGAAACTGGATATTTCTCTGGGGCTGGTGAACGCGTTTCTTAAACGCCTGGCCCGCAAAGGCTATTTCAAAGTAACCAACCTGCCGGCCAACCGGGTCAAGTATCTGCTTACTCCTCAAGGCATGGCCGAAAAAACCCGTCTGACTTACGAGTACATCCAATACTCATTCAGTTATTACCGGCAAACTCGGGCTAAACTGCGGATAATTTTGGAAGATTTGAAGAAATCTGGGCATTCCCGGCTGGTTTTTTGGGGAACGGGTGAACTGGCGGAAATCGCTTTCATTTCACTGCAGGATGCCAACGGTCTTGAGTTGGTTGCTTTGATCGAAAACGAGAAATCCGGTGAGAGACATTTCGGCATCACAGTTTTGGAACCGGAAGCTCTCAAGACCATTGATTTCGATCGAATTCTGATTACCAGCATCACCGAAGTGGCAGTCGCCAGAAACATATTACATGAACTGGGAATTGCCGAACGGCAAATCATTATTCCTTGACGTCGTTAAGGTCACGATTATTGGATCTGCAATGAGTAAACGACAAGCCGTTAAATCAATCTCCCTGTTGTGGATGGGAGCGGTTCTGGGAGCCGGTTGTGCTTTCCTTACCCAAGTGATTCTGGCCCGCAAGCTTGGCCCTGTTGATTTCGGGATCTTCTCCGCGGCGCTGGCCACGGTAACTATGCTTGCACCAGTCGCCGGTTTCGGGGTCTCGCAATATTGGCTGAAAGCCTTTGGTCAGGAAGGGTGGGGGGCAATGCGCTGGCTACCCACTTCCTTCAGATTCGTCTTTTTCAGTACTGTTCTGGTGCTCATAGTTCTTCTTGTCTGGGCTCGGTTCGGCCCCCATGATCCGGCCACCAGAAATGTTATTGCTGCTCTTTCCCTCTATGTCTTAGGGCAGGTTGTCATTGAACTGGTGGGGGCTAAGCTGCAACTGGAGCAGCAGTATTCTTTTCTTGCCGTCTGGCAGCTGTTACCTCATCTGGTTAGATTTACCATGGTTCTGTTGTTGGCTTTCGCCTTAACCAGCTGGATGAATATTCTGAATGTAGCTTTGGCCTATTCAATAGTGTCTATCATTTTTTTGATATTCGGCGGTAAACAACTGTTGCTGATGTTCCGAACAAATTTTGATCTAAAAGGACACGGTTCTGAAAAACCTACAACCCAATCCAAAAAGCCGGAATTAATGGAATTTGTATCTCAGAGTTGGCCTTTTGGTTTAGCTGGATTTTTTTATTTAATCTATTTCCAAAGCGATATCATCTTGCTTAAGTATTTAGCCGGGTCAGAGGCCGCAGGAATATACAATGTCGCTTTTGTTGTAATGGTTGCTGTTTATATATTGCCAACCGTTATCTATCAAAAATTTTTGTTACCCAAAATTCACCGTTGGGCCAATCATGATCGTGCAAAGTTTCTGCAGGTTTATAGAGCCGGGAACGGCATCATGCTTGTTATGGGAGGATTTGCGACGATTGTACTGCTCTTGGTAATGCCAATATTGGTTCCAAGAGTTTTTGGCCCATCATACCAAACCGCAGCCAGTGTTTTGACAATACTTTCTTTCTGTGCCCCGATGCGTTTTCTTGCAACCAGTGTAGGTTCAACTCTTGTCACTCAGGAGCACATGCGTCGTAAAATTTTGTATATGGGAGTGGTGGCAGTTGTGAACCTGATTCTCAACTTCATACTGATCCCATTTTTCGGTATCTACGGAGCAGCAATTGCAACCCTGATAAGCGAAGTGGTGTTGCTTTCACTCTATCTCTTAGCCGCAAAAAGTTATGTGTTTGGAGACGAGGCTTGGCGTGGATGGACTCTTAACTTCAGGAACGACAATGTCTAACACTCTCCAGGTCGTTTCAGAGATTGTTGAACATGACATTTGTTGTGGATGTGGAATTTGTGCCGGCGCTTGCCCGTTTAAGAACCTGAAAATGGTGTGGCGGGACAATGGGGATCTTGCCCCTGAATTACTTGGCCAATGTGCCAAAGGTTGTCGACTCTGTTTAAAAGTATGCCCTTTCGGTCCCAGTGCTAATAGTGAAGATTGGTTGGCACATGCCAGATTTGACAGCCAGTCAGGGATCAAACACGACAAGGTGGCTGGGTATTATTTGGGCTCTTTTGCCGGATACTCAATAATTGACAGTCACCGTGAACGTGGCTCATCTGGAGGGATGGCCAGTTGGCTGTCAGAGAGGTTACTGACCAAGAATCTGGTCGATGCTGTTGTATGCGTCGGTGGAGGAACATCAGGCGAGCGCCTGTTCGAATACCAAATATACACCGAGGTAAATAGTTTACGAACTACCTCCGGATCACGTTACTATCCGGCAGATCTCGGTGAAACCATTTCGTTCATCAACAATGAAAAAAATGATGTCCGTTATGCCGTAGTTGGGTTGCCCTGTGCATTAAAAGGATTACGTCTAGCCATGGAAGCGTTGCCTCGTCTACGGCGTCGAATTGTCTATATTCTGGGATTAACCTGTGGCCATATGCCCAACCGTTATTACACCGAATTCCTTGCTTGCCTCTCCGGGATAGACCCGAACTTGTTAGCATCGGTGCAATATCGTGACAAGGAAGGAACCGGTAACGCCGCTAACTATAAATTCCGGGCGGTAGACAAGGCCGGTCTTTCCGGGGTTGCTGTTTCTTTTAATAAAATCAGCAATTTCTGGGTGGATGGCTATTTTCAGGTCAATGCCTGCAACTTCTGCGAAGATGTTTTTGCCGAAGTTGCAGATATTTGTTTCATGGATGCCTGGCTTCCGGAATATGTGCGTGATCCTCTGGGGCATTCACTTCTGGTAGTTAGAAGTCCAATGTTGTTGGAACTCTTGCGCGAGGGGGCTGCTTATGGTGATTGCCATTTGGAGCCTTTGCCGATTAACAAGGTGTTCGAGAGCCAACAAGGTGTGATTGAGAAAAAAGTGAGAATGCTAGGAGCCAGGCTTCATGGTGCCGCTTTGCTGGGTTTCAAAACACCGGCTAAACGTACTACTCCCGAACCGGAGGCCTACAAACGCCATAGGCGTCAGATTGAAGCGCTTTTCGCCACCCAACAGTTCAGCAAAAATCAATGGCGAATGATCGGAATTAGCAGACCTTTTCTGTTTAGGTTTTGCTTGTTCTGGCTCAGTCTGCCATTAAAATTGGAGCGCCTCATTGCTCGCATCAGACGAGTATTCAAACAGCCGTCATTGTTGTTAAGGCTGGTTTGGAGATAATGGAATGAAAAAAATATATTTTACCGGTCAGAGGACTTTCGGAAATCGTGGTTGTGAGGCGATTGTTCGCAGCACCATTGAGTTGCTTCGGGAGAAATTTGGCGAAATAGAAGTACTGGTCCCTTCAGATGATATTGCCCGCGACAGTAAGCAATGGCCGGATGCCGCCGACAAAGGTGTCTCTTTTGTGCCATTGTATTACCCCCGCTTGACTCGTTACTGGGTGCAGCTGCAAAGGTTGCCACTGGCATGGATTAAAAGAATGGACTGGCCTTTTCCTGCAACTCAATTACTGAGGATGCAACTGGAAAATGTTGATTTTGTTTTGTCCATCGGCGGTGACATGTACACTTACGAAGGCAGATTGCCGGCCTGGATCATGGGGATAAACGAAATTGCTATGCGGCTTGGCAAGCCGGTGGTGTTGTGGGGAGCCACGGTTGACACTTTTGCTGCTGAACCGCTTTTCGCCCCCAGGTTGCGTGAGCACCTGAATGATATGGCGTTGATTGCCGTACGTGAAAGTATTTCGGAGTCTAACCTGACCACGACATTCGGTTTAAAGAATGTGATTCGCATGCCTGATTCGGCTTTTTGTCTCAGGCCAGAGCCGACGGATATTGATGGATTCTGGCCCGATGATTCCGGCAAAGGGGTTGTCGGCTTGAATGTTAGTCCTCTCATTGAAAGGTTTAGAGGAAAAAACAACCCGCTCGGGTCTGAAATATCCCGATTCATCCAGCGGATTGTTAGCGAAAAAGGTTATTCGGTTCTACTGGTGCCGCATGTAACCCCCCTTAATCAATCAACGGCCAACAATGATGAATTTTACCTGAGATCTATCTTAGAGAGCTTGCCCGGACTTGGAGGGAGGGTGAAGATTATGAATAGCTCTTTGAACGCTGTGCAGACCAAGTATGTTATCTGTCGCTGCCGTTTTTTTATCGGAGCACGAACCCACTCTACCGTTGCTTCACTGTCGAGCGGGATTCCAACCATATCAATAGCATATAGCGCTAAAGCCAAGGGGATAAACAGCGATCTGCTGGAGAATGAACCAGTAGTCTTGGATTTGCATGAGCTTGGTGCCGATTCCTTGTTCGACGCTTTTCAATATCTGGAAACAAACGAAAACAAACTGCGCGAAGCTCTACTGCTCAGGATGAAGGGAGTGCGACATGAACTTGCCATAGCCATGGAAGCCTTGGAGCACTCAGTATTCAACCGATGATCAGCACCGGAAAGCCTTCGGCCAAGGTTGTTAATTGACTACTCAAGCAGTTGAAATTCTAAATTTGCTGCTTTTTCCTCGTATGGCTGTTCGTGGGCGCCGTGTTCGCGCCCCTGCCTGGTTATATGGCGCCCAACCGGAAATCTTGGCCGGGGCGGGATGGGACGTACCGTCCCCGCCCTTCCCTGAGATAGTGTGCCCATGAGCTTGATCGTTCACGCAAATAATGTCCATACCGGCGGTGGAGCCGAGCTGCTGTCTGTTCTTCTTAAGGAGCTCAGCATTCGTAGCGTTGACACGGTCCTGATGGTTGATTCGCGCTTCACTCTGCCGACTTATTTGCCCGGTTCAATGAAGGTTGTCCAAGTAACACCCACAATAACCGGTCGGTTGTCAGCTGAACGACGGTTGCGGCAGATGGCCGGCCAAGATGATTTGATCTTTTCGATCGGCAACCTGCCGCCGTTGTTCCCGGTCAGATCACCGGTCTATCTTTTTATCCAGAACCGCTATTTGCTCGACAGGATTTCTCTCGGCAGCTTCCCTCTTCAGGTAAGGCTTAGAATTTCCGTTGAGCGTTTATGGCTCAAACGGCGAATTTCAGCCGTTAGTAGAATCATGGTCCAGACTCCCAGTATGGACAGGCTGCTGCAGGGAAGCTTCGGCCGGCGAGCGGAAATCCTGCCCTTCGCTGCTCTCAACACCATTGAAGGTAATTCGTCCTGCCAGGATCTTCCCAATGTATCTCCCAGGTATGATTTCGTTTATGTCGCCACCGGTGAACCGCATAAAAACCATGCCCGGCTTTTTGAGGCCTGGGATATCCTTGCCTCGGAAGGCATTCGCCCATCCATCTGTGTAACCCTGCCCCCTGAGCAGGTGACAAGCCTAAAGACTTTGCTGGACAAGGTCCGGAAGAAGGGTGGGGTGATCGAGAATCTCGGTCTGATTCCCCGTACTCAGGTCGATGAAATTTATCGTTCTTCAAGAGCTTTGATCTATCCCTCCCTTTTGGAGTCTTTCGGCTTGCCTCTGCTGGAGGCCCAGGCAGCTGGCTTGGATATTGTTGCCGCCGAACTTGACTATGTTCGGGATGTGGTGGAGCCGCAGCAGAGCTTCGACCCAAGCTCCAGCCTTTCCATCGCCCGGGCGGTTAAAAGATATTTGAAATTGCCTGCTGATCGGGAA
Organism: uncultured delta proteobacterium; assembly: GCA_963807225.1. Lineage (GTDB taxonomy): Bacteria > Desulfobacterota > Desulfobulbia > Desulfobulbales > JAGXFP01 > JAGVGT01. The sequence continues at coordinate 558,091 of CAWEAD010000008.1, forward strand.
CATCTCCGCAGCGCCGGTGAATTTCTAGATGTACTCCTGGGGAGCTGAGCTGGACTGGAAATGAAGATTCTGATCGTCAGCCAGTATTTCTGGCCGGAAGAGTTTCGGATCAATGACCTGGCTCTTGATCTGAAGGCGCGGGGACACCGGGTCAGCGTCCTTACCGGGCTACCCAATTACCCGGCCGGCAGATTTTTCCCCGGCTACGGTTTTTTTAATATCGGCCGGGAGGATTGGCGAGGGACTCGATATCCACCGGGTGCCGCTGTTGCCGCGCGGTAAAGGGGGAGGATTGCGGCTGCTGCTCAATTACTTCTCCTTCGTTTTTTTTACCTGCCTGCTGGGGCCATTTCTCTGCCGGGGTAAAGTCGACCTGATTTTCGTCTATGAGCCTTCGCCGGTCACTGTCGGGCTGCCGGCTCTGCTGCTGAAACGGTTGAAAAGGGCGGTGCTTTTTTTCTGGGTGCAGGATCTCTGGCCGGAAACCCTGGCGGCAGTGGGGGCGGTTAAATCGCCCCTGTTGTTGCGGATGGTTGACCGACTGGTGCGTTTCATCTATAAAGGTTGTGACCTGGTGCTGATCCAGTCCCGGGCCTTCGCCGACTATATCAGGAAGCAGGGGGTGGAGGAGGGGGCTGCGTTACTTTCCCAACAGCGCCGAGGGTTTCTGCCGGCCGCATGACGGCCGAGGGAGGAATCGGTCGATGGTTGTCTGATTGCCGCAGGGTTTCCGGGTGATGTTCGCCGGTAACATCGGCGAGGCCCAGGATTTCCCGACCATCTTGGCGGCGGCCGAAGATCCTGCGTGAGCAATTGCGAATCAAATGGCTGATTATCGGGGACGGCCGGAAGACGGATTGGGTTGAAAGCGAGATCGCCCGGCGCGGCCTGGCCGAAAACGTCCAACTCTCGGTCGCCACGCCCCGAAACCATGCCGGAGTTCTTCGCCCGGGCCGATGTACTCCTGGCAACCCTGAAGAGAAATCCGGTTTTTGCCCGGACCATACCTTCCAAAATCCAGTCGTACCTGGCGGCAAGCCGACCGATATTAGCGGCTTTGGATGGGGAAGGAGGACGGGTAGTCGAGGAAGGCGGGGCTGGGTTGCAGTTGTCCCGGCCGAGAGTCCGGAGTTGTTGGCTGAAAAAATTCTTGCCCTGTTCAAGCTGAAGCCTGAAGAACGGCAGGAGATGGGCCGGAAAGCCCGGCGCTATTTCGAGGATAATTTCGCCGCCGAGAAATTGACTGATCGCTTAGAGGAATGGATGCGCGATATGACCGGGAAGGGATATTAAGATGCGGGTTCTGATTCTGGGCGGCGACGGCATGATGGGGCACCAGCTTTACAGGTTCCTGCGGACCGGGCATGAAGTCCGGGTCACCTTACGGAGGAATGAAGGTGATTATGCCCGTTTTAACCTGTTCGAACCTGCGGAAGCCTGTTACGGCATCGAGGTTACCACGCCGGAACCACTGAAACGGATAATGGGTGCCTTCCGTCCCCAGGCGGTGGTCAACTGCGTCGGCATCGTCAAACAGCGGGCCACGGCCAAGGAGGCGATCCCCAGCATCACCATCAACGCCCTGTTGCCGCATCAATTGGCCCTGCTCTGCGAAGAACACTCCGCCCGGTTGCTGCATCTCTCCACCGATTGCGTCTTCAGCGGCCGCCAGGGCAACTATCGGGAGAACGATTTCCCGGACGCCGATGATCTGTACGGCCGGACCAAGCTGCTGGGCGAGGTAACCGAACCGCACTGTCTGACCCTGCGCACCTCGATCATCGGCTGGGAACTTTCCCGCAAGAAAAGCCTGCTTGAATGGCTGGTCGCTCAATCCGGGAAGATTAAGGGATTTACAAAAGCCATCTATTCTGGTTTCTCTACCATGGAAATGGCCCGGCTTATCGAACGGCTGCTGGTAGATTTTCCGGCTGCATCCGGGATGTACCATGTTTCCAGCGAGCCGATCAGTAAATACGATCTGCTGGTCAGGATGAACGAGCGGCTGGGCCTGGGGCTTACGATCGAGCCGGAAGAAGAATTTTTCTGCGATCGGAGCCTGGATTCAGCCAGGTTCCGTGAGGAATTCGCTTACCGCCCTCCGGCATGGGAAACCATGATCAAGGAACTCTGCGATCGTTACCGGGAAAACGGATGATTCCCGGTGCCGGAGTTTATCTTGATCCTGCAGATGCAAACAATCGGGATTGATTGACATGTTCAAAGACAAAGTACTGATGATCACCGGCGGTACCGGTTCCTTCGGGAACACCGTTCTCAAGCGTTTTCTCTCCACCGCGGTCCGGGAAATCCGGATTTTCAGCCGCGACGAGAAGAAACAGGAAGACATGCGCATCGCCCTGAACAATCGAAAAGCTCAAGTTCTACATCGGCGACGTGCGCGATTACGACAGCCTCCACCAGGCCATGAAGGGGGTCGATTACGTCTTTCACGCCGCCGCCCTGAAGCAGGTGCCCTCCTGCGAGTTCTATCCGATGGAGGCGGTGCGGACCAACGTGCTCGGCACCGAGAACGTGATGCAGCGCCGCCATTGCCAACGGGGTGGCACGCCTGGTGCTGCTGAGCACCGACAAGGCCGTCTACCCGATCAACGCCATGGGGATCTCCAAGGCGATGATGGAGAAGCTGCTGGTCGCCAAGATCGCGGATGCAGGGAGAAGGGGAGACGGTCCTCTGCGCCACCCGTTACGGCAACGTCATGGCCTCGCGCGGTTCGGTGATCCCCTTGTTCGTCTCCCAGATCAAGGAAGGCAAGCCCCTGACCGTTACCGATCCGAACATGACCCGGTTCCTGATGTCGCTGGAGGATTCCGTCGACCTGGTGCTCTATGCCTACGAACACGCGAAACAGGGCGACATTTTCGTGCAGAAGGCGCCGGCCTCGACCGTGGCCGATCTGGCCCAGGCCCTGAAGGAATTCTTCGGGGGCGACAACGAGATCAGGGTGATCGGTACCCGGCATGGTGAGAAACTCTACGAATCGTTGATCTCGCGGGAGGAGATGGCCAAAGCCCAGGATCTGGGCGGCTATTACCGCATCCCGGCCGACAACCGCGACTTGAATTACGCCAAGTATTTCAGCGAGGGTGAGGAGAAGATCTCCCAGCTGGAAGATTACACCTCGCACAACACCCGGAGACTTTGACGGTCGAGCAAATCAAGAGCTGCTCTTGAAACTGGATTACATCAAGGAAGAGCTGAATGCTTAAGGATCATGACCATTGTCGGCACCCGGCCGGAGATGATCAAGATGTGCCGGGTCATCGCCGAGCTCGACTTCGGCGTACCGCACAGTCCTGGTCCACACCGGGCAGAACTACGATTACGAGTTGAACCAGATCTTCTTCGACGAACTGGGGATCCGCAAGCCCGACCATTTCCTGAACGCGGTGGGCGACAGCGTCGCCCAAACCATCGCCGACGTGATCGAAAGGGCCGACGCGGTGATGGAGAAGGAGAGAGCCGGACGCGTTCCTGCTCTAGGGCGACACCAACACCTGCCTGGCGGTGATCGCCGCCAAACGCCGCAAGATCCCGGTCTTCCATATGGAGGCCGGGAACCGTTGCTTCGACCAACGGGTGCCGGAGGAGATCAACCGCAAGATCGTGGACCATACTAGCGACATCAATATGGCCTGACCGAGCATGCCCGCCGTTACCTGATCGCCGAAGGGCTCCGGCCCGAGACGATCATCAAGACCGGCTCGCACATGCGCGAGGTGCTGGACTGCCTATCGGGCCGAAGATTGAGCCTCGGAGGTCTTGGAACGGCTGGGGCTTAAAGCCGCGGAAGATACTTCATGGTCAGCGCCCATCGCGAGGAGAACATCGATTCCGCCGCTAATTTCTCGGCCTTGCTGGACTCAGTGAACGGGATTGCCGAGCACTACTCGCTGCCGGTGATCTTTTCCACCCATCCTCGAACCAGGAAGAAACTGGAGCAAAATACCGGGGTGACAGTCCATCCGTTGGTCCGCTTTCTCAAACCCCTGGGTTTGCCCGATTATGTCAGGCTCCAACAGGAGGCGCTCTGCGTGGTCTCCGACAGCGGTACCATCACCGAAGAATCATCGATCCTGGGATTTCCGGCCATTACCATCCGCCAGGCCCATGAACGTCCCGAAGGCATGGACGAGGGCGTGCTGATCATGTCCGGCCTGGCTCGGGAGTCGGTGTTGCGCGCTATTGCCACGGTTATCGACCAGCATCGGCCCGGAACCAGACCCACCCGGGTATGTCGCCGATTATCAGGTCGACAATGTTTCCCTGAAAGTGGTGCGGGTCATTCTCAGCTACATCGAATATGTCAATCGCACCGTCTGGTACAAGCTTTAAAACCTATTCTCGTCCTTGAATATTTTGCCGCCGATTGAAAATAAAGTACTGGTCACCGGCGCCGCCGGCTTCGTTGGAAATCGGCTCTGTCCGGAGCTGGAAAAGCGGGGGTGGACGGTTCTGGCCGGAGTTAGAAAGCTGGCCGGAGCGGGGCCCTCCCTGCGCCGGGGCCGTCTGGTCGAGATCGGCGACCTTGACGAACAGGAGTCTTGGCCGGAGCTCCTGAGCGGATGCCGAGCCGTGGTCCATCTGGCCGGGCGGGTTCACATCATGCGGGATCGGTCTGCCGATCCTTTAAGCCAGTATTTACGAACCAATACCGAAGCGACCCGGCGCCTGGCCGAGGCGGCGGCCGCGTCCGGCGTCCGGCGCTTTATCTTGGTCAGCACCATCAAGGTCAGCGGCGAAGGCTCCCCGCAGGCCGGAAATTCTGGCGGCTGGCCGGAAGACCAACCGGCGATGCCGGTCGACCCGTACGCCATCTCGAAGGCCCGGGCCGAAGAGGCATTGCGGGAAATCTGCCAACGAACCGGCATGGAATTTGTCATTATCCGCCCGGCCCTGGTCTACGGGCCGGGGGTCAGGGCCAATTTCCTGAGTTTGTTGCGTCTGGTCGACCGGGGGCTGCCCTTGCCCCTGGCCTCGATCGTTAACCGCCGGAGCTTGATCGGGATCGGTAATCTGGCCGATTTTATCGCCTGTTGCCTTGATCATCCGGGGGCCGCCAACCAGGTGTTTCAGGTAGCCGATGACACTGCACTTTCCACCCCGCAGTTGATTCGAGCCCTCGGCTTGGCCCTCGGCCGTCCTGTCCATCTTATTCGTGTACCCCCCGTGCTGTTGCAGTTGGGGGCCAAGCTGCTTGGTCGTGGGGCGATCTGGGCGCGTCTCGGCAACTCGTTGGAAGTCGACTGCGGCAAGGCAGTGGAACTCTTGAGTTGGCAACCGCCTTACAGCCTGGCGCAGGAACTGGAAGCCACCACGACCTGGTACCGACAAACTCCGGCTGGAAACGACGATAATGTCTGACTGGCTGCTGCTGCTCACCATCCTGGTTCTTTCCCTTCTGCTGACCGGTCTGATTCGCGCCCTGGCCCTGCGAGGCGGTGTGCTGGACGTCCCCAATCAGCGCAGCTCCCATACCGTTCCTACCCCTCGGGGCGGCGGCCTGGCCTTCGTCATCGCCTTCCTGGTCGGGATGCTTTATCTGCTCTGGTCCGGCGTTTTCGGACCCGAGCGTTATCCGCTGTATCTGGCTGTAACCTCCCTGCTGGTTGCCGCGATCGGATTCTGGGATGATCTGCGGCCTTTGCCGGCTCGCTATCGCCTCATAGTTCAGCTTTTTGCCGCCTCAATCCTGGTCTGGGCCGGGAGCCAGGGTGTTGGAACGATTTCAGCTTCCTGGTTGCACTCCATCCCTTTCCCGCTTCCGGCGGTTTTCCTGGTTCTGATCGTCGTCTGGTGGGTGAATCTCTTTAATTTCATGGACGGCATCGATGGTCTGGCAACAGTAGAAGGAGTGTTCGTCGCCGGTGGCGCCGCCTGGCTTTTATCGGTCCAGGGTGTATCCGCCGGAGTTATGCCGCTGCTCTGCCTGGCCGTGGCCTGTCTGGGTTTTTTGATCTGGAACTGGCCGCCGGCCCAAATTTTCATGGGCGATGCCGGCAGCGGCTTTCTCGGCTTCGTACTGGCCGGACTGGCCCTCCGGACCTCGATTTTCTATCCTTTGTTGCCGATCTATTGCTGGCTGATCCTGCCCGGCGTATTTCTGGTCGACACCACCGTCACTCTCCTGCGGCGGATGCTTCGGGGCGAGAAATGGTATACCGCCCACCGCACTCATGCCTACCAGCAGATCGCCGCTCGCTATCGGAGCCATCTCCTGGTCACGGTTGCGGTCCTGGCCATAAACCTGTTATGGCTGTTGCCCCTTTCCTATCTTTGTGTCATATTGCCCCGATTCGGTGGAATTATTACAATTGTCGCCTATTTGCCCCTGTTGGCACTGGCCTTCAAATTCAAGGCGGGTCTGGTTCTCCCATAACCAGGTAGATGGGCGAGGTACTTATCCTGTCATGCTTAAATATTATTTCCGCAAACCTTCCTTCTGGTTCATTCTGGCCTCCGACGTGGTATTGTTGCTGGCCGCCCACCTGATCGCTTATCTGATCCGCTTCGGCGGACAGCTCGGCCCGGTGGAATGGGCCAATATCCGGGTTATTCTGCCGATCCTGATCCCCTTCAAGATCGCCACCTTCCTTTTTTTCGGGCTCTATCGCGGGATGTGGCGCTATACCAGCCTGGTGGACCTGGTCAACATCCTCAAGGCCTGTGTCTTCAGTTCCTTCGTGACCATGGGCTCCATTCTGCTGTTCAATCGTTTCCTGGGATATTCCCGGGCGGTTTTTGTGCTGGATGGCCTGCTGACCTTTGTCTTCGTGGCCGGCCTGCGGGTCTCTTTAAGGCTTTTCTTTAATCTGCGGAGCGCCCGGAGTCATCACGGAAAAAGTGATCAGGAAAGGCCCCGGAAACAGATCGTGGTCATCGGGGCCGGAAGTGCCGCCGAAAAGATCATTCGCGAGGTGCATGATAACCGGATGCTGCCTTATACCATCCTGGCCCTGCTTGATGACGACCGGGCCAAGATCGGTCAGCGGATCCACGGAATACCGGTCCTGGGAAAAATCGACGAAGTGGGCGAGATTGCCGGCCGGATGCAGGCCGATGAAATTCTCATCGCCGTTCCCTCGGCCACGCGCGAACAGATGAACCGCATCGTCGAATTCTGTCGGGAGGCCGGCCAACCCTTCAAGACCCTGCCCGGCTTGAATGAGATGATCAGCGGCCAGCTCTCGATCAAGGCGATCCGCGAGGTTTCCTACCGGGACCTCTTGGGCCGCCCCCCGGTGCGGTTGGAGCTGGAGCGGATCGAGGAGGTTATCGAAGGGCGGACCGTATTGGTCACCGGGGCCGGGGGGTCCATAGGTTCTGAGTTGTGCCGGCAGATCGTCCGTTTCCGGCCGGCCCGTTTACTGCTCTTCGACGCCAGCGAGTACAACCTCTACCAGATCGAAATGGAACTGCGGCACGAACTGAATTTTCAGGAGTATATTCCGATCCTGGGGCGGGTGCAGGATCAGGGGCTGCTGGAGCATCTGTTCCGCCATTACCGGCCGGAGGTGGTTTTTCACGCCGCCGCCTACAAGCATGTGCCGATGGTGGAAAACAACCCCTGGGTGGCGGTCGATAATAATATTATCGCCACCAGGTTGCTGCTGGAGACCTCGGTAAAGAACCAGGTCGACCGCTTCATCCTGGTTTCCACCGACAAGGCGGTCCGGCCGACCAATGTCATGGGCGCCTCCAAGCGGATGACCGAGCTGCTCCTGCAGGACTGCTGCCAGCGCCTGCAGAACGGGGAACTTATCGGAGCGACCCGCTTGATGGCGGTGCGTTTCGGCAACGTGATCGGATCGAGCGGTTCGGTCATTCCCCTCTTTAAGCGCCAGATTGAAATGGGCGGGCCGGTGACGGTGACCGACCCGGAGATGACCCGATACTTCATGTCCATCGAGGAGGCGGCTCAGCTGATCCTGCAGGCCGCCAGCATGGGCGAGGGCGGGGAGATCTTCATCCTGGAAATGGGTACCCCGGTGGTCATCGCCCAGATGGCCCGCGACCTGATCCGCCTTTGCGGCAAAGAGCCGGACAGTGAGATCGAGATCAAGTATATCGGGCTGCGGCCCGGCGAGAAGCTTTACGAAGAATTGATTACCGAAGGGGAGGGCATCGTCGCCACCGGGCATGAGAAGATCATGGTGCTGCGGGGCGATGATCGGAAAATCCCCGACCTGCATGAGCGACTGGCCCGTTTGGTCGGACTGGCCGCGGACCATGAGGGGAACGGCATCAAGCAACTGCTGCTTGAGCTGATCCCCGAGTACAAACCTGGTCAGGCCGAGGCGGTGCTGTGAATATAGAGATGATCGGCGGCAGCTCGCCACGGCAGATCGAACCGCGGTATATTTAACCGCAGAGCGTCGAATCGCTACAGGGCGTCACCGGTCGAAACGAATTGCGCCGTATGTGAGGAGGAACCATTTGGGAAAAGGGAATTGCATGGATAAAATATCCGCACGCATCGTCATTACCGGCATCGGCCTGGCAGCGCCCAATGCCGACAACCTCACCGATTTCCGAGCCCGGCTCCTGGCCGGGGTTAGCGGCATCCGCGAAATCGAACTGCGCTACATCGGCAAAGTGCCGGCCGGGATCTGCGATTTTCCCGAGACCAAATACCGCAAGAAAAAAGAAAATAAACGCGGCACCAGGGCCGGCTGTCTGGGGGTCTATGCCGCCCACGAGGCCCTGGCGGACGCCGGTATCGAGATCGAAACCCGCGACCGCGACCGGGTCGGGGTTTACGTCGGGCTGACCGAACACGGCACGGTGGAAACCGAGAACGAGGTCTACAACGTCAGCCAATACAATTTTAACCTGGACTATTGGACCCATCATCACAATCCCCGGACGGTGCTGAATAATCCGGCCGGCGAGATTACCATGAGCCTGGGTATCACCGGGCCCCATTATTCGGTGGGGGCGGCCTGTGCCGCCGGCAACGCCGCCCTGATTCAAGGCGCCCAGATGTTGCGGCTGGGCGAGGTTGATCTGGCCCTCTGTGGCGGCATCTCCGAGAGCCCCGGCTCCTTCGGGATCTTCGCCAGTTTCCGGGCCGAGGGCGCCCTGGCCCAGCACGCTGATGTCACCAGGGCCAGCCGGCCTTTTGATATGGAACGCAATGGTATCGTGATCTCCGAGGGGGCCTGTCTCTATGTTCTGGAAACCCTGGACAGCGCCCTGGCCCGGGGGGCCAGAATCTATGGCGAGATAGCCGGTTATGCCATGAACTCCGACGCCCGCGACTTTGTGCTGCCCTATGGGCCCCGGCAGGCCGAGTGCATGCGCAAGGCCCTGACCCGGGCCGGCCTGAATCCGGAGGATATCGATATCATCAACACGCACGCCACCGGGACCAGGCAGGGGGACATCGAAGAGTGCCGGGCCGTCCGCGAGGTCTTCGGTAATTCGCCGAACACCTATATCAATAACACCAAAAGCATGATCGGCCACGCCATGGGTGCGGCCGGCGGCCTGGAACTGGCCGGCAATCTGCCGGCCTTCGAGGACCACCTGGTCCATCCCACCATCAACGTCGAACAGCTCGATCCCGAATGCGCCTTGCCTAACCTGGTTCTCGGGCAGCCGCGACGTCTACCCCGAGTCAACGCCATTCTCAACAATTCATTCGGCATGGTTGGGATCAACTCGGTGGTAATCGTAAAGAAATTTGTCGAATGAGCGCCTTCGCCGATTTACAAAAATATTTTTTATGCTATTATGCGCCCGGATTTATGCTGTAATTTCATTCGAAAACTATTGTTCGGGTGTTCCCAAACCGGGGGCACCCGCCACTTTTATCGGGGTTGTCTTTAATGAACAGGCAAGAAATCAGGGAAGTTATTCTGGAAATCATCCATGATATCGACGAGGATTCGTCGGTCGAGGTAATCAAGGATGACCAGCCCCTGCGTGACCAGCTCGATCTTGACTCCATGGACTTTCTCGATATCGTCATGGAACTGCGTAAACGCTACAAGCTCCAGATTCCCGAAGCCGACTACCCCGAACTCGCCTCTCTGGCCAGCTGCGTCAACTACCTGGAGCCCCGCCTGCAGGACGTATAAAGCCAGTATCAAATCCAAAGTAGAACGATGAAGCAAGCCGGGCAGTGACGGACAGTACACAGGTTACGGTGAGGAGCCGCACGGCGCGGCTGACTAAGTTCAGTCCTCCCTTGAGGAGGGCGAAGTTATACGAAAGATTTGGAATCCGGATAAGTGCGGAATTATGATCAGGTTATAATCGGCGCCGGTCTATCGGGCCTGGCCGCCGGCATCCGCCTGGCCCGTTTCGGTTCCAAAGTCCTGATCCTCGAAAAGCATGCCGTACCCGGCGGCCTCAATTCCTATTACACCAGACAAGGAAGGTTGCTGGAAACCGGTCTGCATGCCATGACCAACTATGCCGCTCCAGGGGTCAAGCATGCCCCCCTGAATCGGCTCCTTCGGCAGCTCAAGATTTCCAGACGGGATCTCGCCTTCTGCGAACAACTCCGCTCCACCATCCTTTTCTCCGGCGGTAAATCGCTAAGTTTCACCAATGACCCAACCTTCCTGGCCGCTGAAGTGGCCCGTGTTTTTCCCGGTCAGGCCGAACATTTCAAAACCCTGGTCGACCTGGTACGCAACCATGATCCCTTTCAGCCCCGGCCCTGGACCTCGGCCCGGGAGAAGCTGCAAGAACTGCTTGGCGATCAGCGCCTGATCGACATGCTGCTCTGGCCGGTGATGATCTACGGCAACAGCAACGAACATGATATGGACTTCGACCAGTTCGTCATCATGTTCAGCGCCCTGTATCTGGAAGGGATGTTCCGGCCGCGCGGGTCGATCCGCGATTTTCTCCAGTTGCTGCTCGATCATTTCCGGGCGGCCGGCGGCGAGTTGCGGCTGCGCGCCCCGGTGGCTCGCTTCGGTATCGAAGGGGAGCGGGTGACCAGTGTTGTGCTGGAAAACGGTGAGGAGATCGGCGCCGGCCAGGTCATCTCCACCGCCGGCTATCCGGCCACTTTGGGCTTCATGGGCCAGGGGGCGCCGACCGCACGCGCGCCCTATGAGGGGAAAATGAGTTTCGTCGAGATCATCAACGTTCTGCCGGCCTCGGTCCGCCGGGAATTGCGACATCGTGACGAGACCATCATCTTCTTCAACTTCGACGAGACCTTCGACTACCGTTGTCCGGACCAGGCGGTCAATATCAATTGCGGGGTGATCTGCTTCCCCGACAATTTCCACGACCTGCCCCCCCGTGAGGAGATGCAGATCAGGGTGACCCATCCGGCCAATTACCGGCTGTGGCGGGGTTTTTCCCCGGCGGAATATCTCCGCCAGAAAGAACTCTGGGCCGAGCGTTCGGCGGCGGTGGTGGCGGAAACCATTGGGAATTATCGGCAGAACATATTATATCAGGATGTCTTTACGCCGGTGACGGTCGAGCGTTTTACCGGTAAAGTCCACGGCGCAATCTACGGTAGCCCGGTCAAGCTCCGCGATGGGCGAACCCCGCTGGCCAACCTCTTCGTGGCCGGCACCGACCAGGGCTATCTGGGTATCGTCGGCGCCATGCTTTCCGGGGTGACCATGGTCAATCAGCATATTTTTTCGGAAGCCGGTTGAGGCAGGAGCATAGATCAGCCGGCTGAGACTTTATTCCGTAGACTTCGGGAGATTTGAACCAAAAAAAGGGCACCCCCAATCATTTGTCCCGCTGCGCGGCGTTCCCTTTGCTCCTCGAAGCAGCCGAGAGTTTTAAAACTCGCTTCGCCCAGACAGTTAAAACCCTCTTTTCGGCTGCTTCTGCGGTGCTCGGCGGCATGAGATGGGGAACGGCAAAGCGGTATATTACGGAATTATTAATCATGGCTTTCAATTCAATCGACAAGGTAGACGACTCTTACGACGTGGTGGTGATCGGCTCGGGTCTGGGCGGCCTGACCGCCGCCAATCACCTGGCCAAGGCCGGCCACCGGATCCTGCTGCTGGAGCATCATCACCGGTTGGGCGGGCTGGCCACCTGGTTCAAGCGCAAGGGCCACATCTTCGACATCTCACTGCACGGCTTTCCCTACGGCATGGTCAAGACCTGTCGCAAGTACTGGAACCGGACGATCATGGAGTCCATCGTCCAGCTCAATAAAATCGTCTTCGACAATCCGCAGTTCTCCCTGAGCACCACCTTTGATCGAGAGGATTTCACCAATCTCCTGGTCAGCCAGTTTGGCATCGCCCGAAACCGGGTGGAGGAGTTCTTCGCCACCGTGGCCGGCATGAACTTCTATGACGACCGGTCCATGACCACCCGCGAGCTCTTCGAGCAGTTCTTCCCGGGCCGCAGCGACGTGCATCGCCTGCTGATGGAGCCGATCACCTACGCCAACGGCTCGAACTGGAACGACCCGGCCATTACTTACGGCATTGTCTTTTCCAACTTCATGAACAAGGGAGTATTTACCTTCAGAGGCGGCACCGATCGCCTGATCGGTCTGATGGCCGAAGAGCTGGAGAAGAACGGGGTGACCATCTGCACCAAGGCTAAAGTCGACCGGATAGTCATCGAGTCCGGACGGGTGCGCGGCGTGCAGGTGGGAGAGAAGTTCATCGCCGCCCGCAGCGTGGTTTCCAATGCCGGAATCCTGAACACCATCGACGACCTGGCCGGGCGTGAATCCTTCTCGGCCGAATTCCTCGACAAGGTCCGGCCGGTCAAGGTCAACAACTCCAGCTGCCAGGTCTACATCGGCATCCGCGAGGGTGAAAAGATCGACGATGTAGGCGACCTGCTTTTCACCTCCACCGCCCCCGAGTATTCGGCCGATGAGATGCTCGACCGCGAAACCAGAAGCCGGACCTTTTCCCTTTATTACCCGAAGACTCGCCCCGGTCTCGATCGCTATACCATCGTCGCCTCGATGAACGGCCGTTACGAGGACTGGGCCGATCTGCCCGAGGGGCGTTACGCCCTGGAAAAAGAGCGGATGATCGAGCGCAGCCTGGTGGATCTGGAGCGCTACCTGCCCGGAGTTCGCGGTAAAATCGACTGGCTGGAGGCCGCTACTCCGAAGACCTTTCAGCGCTACACCCTGCATACCCGTGGCACCTCTTTCGGCACCAAATTCGAGGGGCTTGAGGTCTCGCGTTCGATTTTTCGCGACGTGGCCGGTCTTTTTCATGTCGGTTCGGTGGGGATCATCATGAGCGGCTGGCTGGGGGCGATCAACTACGGCATCATCGTCGCCAACGACGCCGATGCCTATCTGCACGGCTGAGCAATGGCCGAGATTGACGAGATCCTGGCGCTGATCCCGCATCGGCCGCCCTTTCTCTGGGTGGACCGGATCGTCAGGCGGGAAGCCGAACGGATCGAAACCGAGAAGCTGATCCCGGCCGACCTGGAATTGTTCCATGGCCATTATCCCGGTCATCCCCTGGTGCCGGGGGTGTTGCTCTGCGAGGCGATTTTCCAGTCCGGGGCCTTGCTGATTGCCGCCGCCCGGCAAGGCCTGGAAGGGCAGGGCGAGATGCCGGTCCTGACCCGGATCGCCAACGCCAAGTTCAAGCGCGAGGTCCAACCGGGTGCCTTGATCAAGATCTTAGTGACGCTCAAGGAAAGAGTCGGCCCGGCCTGGTTCATGAAGGGTAAATTGACGGTGGACGGCCAGACCGCCGTCAGCGTGGAATTCGCCTGTGCCCTGGTCAAGCAGTCATAGGATGCGGTACAGAAAGAATCGCAGCGGTCGGGAAGGTTCCGGGCAAAATGCGCTTGGCTGCCGGTTAAATTACTTGATTGATCCGGTTCGCGGGCTTACCGGCAGCCTGGGTTTTTCTGCAATTTTTATAGGTTATGAATGAGCTTTCTTGAACTGACCGGCAAAAGTATCGTGGTCTTCGGGCTGGCCAACCGCAAGTCGGTGGCCTGCGCCGTGGGTGAGGTGCTAAGGGCGGAAGGGGTTGAGGTCATCCACGTGGTGCGCAGCGAGGCACGGCGGGAGACGGCCCGCAAACTTTTCCCGGACTCACCGGTATTTGTCTGCGACGTCGAAGACGAGGCCAATATCGTCCGGGTTCGGGACGAGGTTGCAAACCATCTCGGAAAACGCAAGCTGGCCGGGTTGGTCCACTCCATCGCCTTCGCCAACTACTCCCGGGGTCTGGTGCCGTTCCACCGGACCGTCAAGGCCGACTTCCTGCAGGCTTTGGATATCTCCTGTTTTTCCCTGGTCGCCATCGCCAATCATTTTAAGGAATTACTTGATTCGGATGGTTCGGTGGTAACCATCTCCATCTCCACCACTTCCATGGCGGCCGAGAATTACGGCTATATGGCCCCGGTCAAGGCGGCACTGGAGTCGTCGCTGATCTTTCTGGCCAAGAGTTTCGCCGCTGACAGCCGGGTGCGTTTCAACGCGGTTTGTCCCGGACTCCTGAAGACCTCGGCCTCGGCCGGGATCCCCGGTTATATCGACAGCTACCTCTACGCCGAGAAGCTGACCCTGCGGAAAAAGGCCTTGGAGACCGGCGAGGTGGCCAACGCCGTGGCCTTCCTGCTTTCGCCCCGCTCCTCGGGGATCACCGGTCAGCGTCTGGTGCTGGACGGCGGCATGGGGCTGAATTATTTCGATGCCGAGATCATCGGCAAGGTCGTCGACTGATGCACTTTTCCAGGGTCTGCCTGCACTCATTCGGCTACGAGTTGCCGCCCCGGGTGATCACTTCGGCCGCCATGGAAGAGCGGCTGGCTCCGGTTTATGAACGCCTGAAATTACCGGCCGGCCGGTTGGAACTGATGTCCGGCATCGGCGCACGTCGGTTCTGGGAGCCCGGAACCAAACCCAGTGACGGGGCGGTGCGGGCCGGCGCCAAGGCCATCGCCGCTTCCGGATTCGACCGCCGAAGAGATCGACTGCCTGTTTTTTACCGGGGTGTGCCGCGATCTGATCGAACCGGCCACCGCCGCCTTCGTGCACCGGCAGCTGGGCTTGCCGGAGAAGTGCCTGATCTATGATATCTCCAATGCCTGTCTGGGGTTTCTGAACGGCATGCTGACCCTGGCCGGCATGATCGAACTGGGTCAGATCCGCTGCGGCCTGATCGTCTCCGGCGAGACCGCCGAGGATCTGGTGGAATCGACCATCACCGCCCTGCTCGGTGACCTGACCCTGACCCGTAAAACCATCAAATCCGCCTTCGCCTCCCTGACCATCGGTTCCGGGGCGGTCGCTCTGGTCATGGGAGACCGCTCCCGACGGGACAGCGGCCACTATCTGACCGGCGGAAGCTACCGGGCCCGGACCTCATTCAACGATCTCTGCCAGGGTGGCCGGGAGGATTCGGCCGGCACCCTGATGGCCACCGACTCCGAGGAACTGCTGCGGCGGGGGGTGGAAACCGCGCACCAGACCTGGGTTGATTTCCTGGTTGAGACCGGCTGGGAAGCGAATTCGATCAGCCGCTTCTTCTGCCACCAGGTGGGCAGCGCCCATGCCAAGCTGCTCTTCGAAACCCTGGGACTCGATCCGGCCCGCAACTACCAGACCCTGGCCCGGCTGGGCAATGTCGGGTCGGTCTCGGCCCCGATCACCATGGCCCTGGGACTGGAAGAGGGAGTTCTCCAGCCCGGCCAGCGCGCCGCCCTCCTGGGCATCGGCAGCGGGATCAACTGTCTGATGTTGGGAGTTGACTGGTGAAAATGAAAGTGCCTAAAGTTTAAAGTTATAAGTGCCTAAAGTTATGGTGTTTACTGATCGGATATCTATTGCCGTTCATCCTGAGCTTGTCGAAGGATGGCCAAACTACAGTGCTGGTCCTGTACTTCTTTACGACAAGCGGAATAAGTCATGAAATCCCTGGCCAAACTCTACCCCTTTGAACCGCGCCGCTTCGACCTGGACGACGGTCATGCCATGTCCTACCTGGACGAGGGTAAGGGGCCGGTTATCGTCATGCTGCACGGTAATCCGACCTGGTCCTTTTTCTACCGCCACCTGGTGGTCCGTCTCCGGGACCGTTACCGGCTGATCGTCCCCGACCATCTGGGTTGCGGCCTCTCCGACAAGCCCCAGGATTATCCCTATCGGTTGGTCAACCATATCGACAATCTGGAAAAGCTCATCGACCACCTGGGTATCTCCCGACACGCCATGATGGTTCATGACTGGGGCGGCGCCATCGGTTACGGTTACGCCGAACGCCACCCGGAACGGCTGACGGCCCAGATCGTCCTGAACACCGCCGCCTTCCGCTCTCGGAGGATACCTCTGCGCATCCGGCTCTGCCGAGCTCCATATCTGGGGCCATTCCTGGTCCGGGGCTTGAACGCCTTCGCCGGGGCGGCGGTCTGGATGGCGGCCAAGAAGCGACTTACCTCCCAGGTCCGCAAGGCCTATATTGCCCCTTATGATTCCTGGGAGAATCGGGTGGCGGTCATGCGCTTCATCGAGGATATCCCCCTGAACTGGCGTCATCCCTCTTGGGAAACCTTGCTGAGGGCGGAAGGGGCCCTGGATCTGTTCAAGGATCTGCCGACCCTGATCCTCTGGGGCGGGCGGGATTTTTGTTTCAACGATCATTTCTTCCACGAATGGCAGCAACGTTTTCCGAATGCCCGCTCGATCTACCTGGTCAACGCCGGGCATTACGTGCTGGAGGATGCCACCGCCGAAGCGGAGCAGTTTCTCGAAGGTTTTCTGGCTGACTATCTAAGGGTGGAATGAACTCAGTATTAAGGAACCGGAATTCGGAATTCGGAATTCGGCGGAAATGCTGTATCATCCATATCCTGACTATTGAATTACGACTTCCGATCAATAAAACCTGAGCACTCGGCAAATTATTCATAACCTGTGATGACCGATCTGCAGAATCATAACATCGCTCTAGCTTTGAGCGAGGCGGCCAGCCTGCGGCCGGAGCGCACCGCCATCATCGCCAGGGTGTTCGGCGGAAACCGGAGCTGGACCTTTCGCGAGCTGGACGAAAACGTTTCGGCCTATGCCCACGGACTGGCCGGCCTGGGCTTGAACCGGCAGGATCGGGCCGTGCTGATGGTGCCGCCCTCCATGGAGTTCATCGCCCTGGCTTACGCCCTCTTTCGCCTGGGGGTGCCGGTGATCCTGATCGATCCCGGCATGGGCTACCGCAACCTGTTGCGCTGCATCGCCAAGATCAAACCGACCATCTTCATCGGCAGTCCCAAGGCCAATCTCTTCCGCCTGCTCAATACCTTCACCTTCTTCAGCGTCCGGAAAGCGGTATGCGTTGGAACCGGCCTGGGGATTTTGGGCGATTCCCTGGCCGGGCTGGCCGATTACGACAAAGGCGATTTTCCCACTCCGGCGACCACCCCGGATGACCTGGCCGCCATCATCTTCACCACCGGCTCCACCGGGCCGCCGAAAGGGGTGCGCTACCGCCACGGGGTCTTCCAGGCGCAACTGGGGCTGATTCGTGATTATTACGGGATCACCCCGGAAGATGTGGATCAGCCGGCCTTTCCGCTTTTCGCCTTGTTTTCCACGGCTCTGGGCGCCTGCGCGGTAATCCCCGAGATGGATCCTTCCCGGCCGGCCCAGGTCGATCCGGCCCTCTTCGTCAAGTCGATCATGAGCCGCCGGGTCACTTATTCATTCGGTTCGCCGGCTATCTGGAACGTGGTCAGCCGCTATTGCCTGGAACAGGGGATTGTGCTCGATTCCCTGCGCCTGGTGCTGATGGCCGGCGCTCCGGTGGCGGGGGAGCTGATCGACCGGGTGCGGCGCATCCTGCCGAGCGGAGCTGAAATCCAGACCCCCTACGGCGCCACCGAAGCACTGCCGGTGGCCTCGATCACCGGCGCCGAGATCCTGGCCGAGACCTGGCCTTTGACCCGCAAGGGTTGGGGCGTCTGTGTGGGCAGACCGCTGCCCGACAATCAAATCAAAATTATCAAGACCAGTGATGAGCCCCTGGCGGACTGGGCAACGGTCGAGGAACTGGCGCAGGGGGAAATCGGCGAGATTGTGGTTGATGGGCCGGTGGTCACCGAGGGGTACGACCATAACGACCGGGAAAACGAGTTGGCCAAGATCGTCGGCCATGACCGGGTCTGGCACCGGATGGGCGACCTGGGTTACCTTGATGAACAGGGCCGGCTTTGGTTTTGCGGCCGGCGCGCCCACCGGGTGATAACAAGTCGCGGTGAGATGTATACCATCCCCTGTGAGGCGGTGTTCAACGAACACCCGGCCGTCAATCGTTCGGCCCTGGTCGGGGTGAAAAAACCGGCGGAAAGTTACCAGACCCCGGTGTTGATTGCCGAGCCGGCCAATAGCATGGACGAGGAACAATTGCTGGCCGAGTTGCGCCAGCGGGCTTTGGGCAATCCTTTGACCGAGACCATCGAGCATTTTCTGATCCACCCGGATTTTCCGGTGGATATCCGGCACAATGCCAAGATCTTCCGGGAGAAGCTGGCGCTCTGGGCGGCGGAGCAATTAAAAATTAAGAATTAAGAATGCAGAATGCAGAATGGTGAGGCCGGGGGCGGAAGATAGAGCCCTGCCCCGGAGATACAGAGTGACTTCGGAAATGATCAAAAAAGCGGCGGTCACCGGTGGGGGTGGCTTCATCGGAGCCAATCTCGTCCGTCAACTCCTGGACCTGGGGGTGGAGACGGTGGTGATCGGTCGCCACAACTACCCGGAACTGGAGAAGATCGGTGGAATCCCGGCAGTGGGCGATATCCGCGATCACGCCTTTCTGGATCGGGCTTTCACCGGTTGTGACACCATCTTCCACGTGGCCGCCAAGGCGGGGATCTGGGGGAATCGGCAGGAATATTTCGGCATCAACCTGACCGGCACCGAAAACGTTATCTCCGCCTGCCGCACCGACAGAGTTGAACGACTGATTTATACCAGCACCCCCAGCGTGGTTTTCGCCGGCCGGAATATTGAAGGCGGCAACGAATCCTTGCCTTACCCTGATAAATATCTTTGCCACTATGCGGCCAGTAAAGCCGCCGCCGAAAAAGCGGTGCTGGCCGCCAATGGTCCGGAATTGAAAACTGTCGCTCTGCGGCCGCATCTGGTCTGGGGGCCGGGCGACACCAACCTGATCCCCCGCCTGGTCGAACGGGGCCGTAAAGGGTTGTTGAAAAGAGTGGGGCAGGGGAGCAACCTGGTTGATATCTCCTACATCGATAATGTGGTGGAGGCGCATCTGCTGGCGGCGGCCAACCTGGCCGGCAGCCATAGCGCCGCGGGGAAAACCTACTTCATCTCCCAGGGCGAGCCGGTCAAGCTTTGGAACTGGATTGATGAGTTTTTCGAACTGGTCGGCATCCCGCCGGTCAGAAAATCGGTTACCTTTCGGCAGGCTAAAATGGCCGGTTGGCTGCTGGAAGTGATTTACGGCTGGTTGCGGATTGAAAGTGAACCGCTGATGACCCGTTTTCTGGCCGAACAACTGGCCCACTCCCACTGGTTCTCCATCGCAGCCGCCCGCCGCGATCTGGGCTACGAGCCGCAGGTCAGCACCGCTGAAGGGTTGAAGCGCACGGCGGAGTGGGTGCGCCGCTCCGCCCTCTAGCCGAATCCCGCCGTTCCACGCCGAAATCGGCGTCTCGTCAAACCGTCTGTTTGGATCGCAGAAAAAAGAAAAGCAGAACTCCTGGTGAGGAGTTATTGTCAGGAATGCCATAAAGGTGGTCGGGGTCAAGATGGTTTGGAAATATCTTGACTGACAATTGAGTATTTTGTCCCCAGAATTTTGCCATGATGGTTCGCCAATTTTAGAATTAAACATGATTTAGCACCGGCCACGTTTGTTTTGAAAAGGGGGGAAAGGGGGCAACCGATTTCGGTCAATGATGACAAGAAATAAAGGGAGCAGATTTGTATCGGTGCGACTGGTAACGGTTGGTAGGCTTGTTATCTCTTTCTGCTTTAGATTGGGCGGATCAAAATAATTAAGTAAGGTGTCCCCGGAACTCTCTCCCGAATTAATGTGACGGATATTAATATACGGGAATTAACTCGCATGCGAGTTATTAGCCCTATACAGGATATTTCGGGGTATATAACCAAATTTTGGAGTTGTTTTCAGGCCTTGCAAGGGTTAGGATTAGTAGAAAAATAGGCCCCACAAGGTCGCAAAAAAACAAAACACGCATGCTGTTTAATAAATAGTTAGAAGCAAATACAACAATGAAAGAATTTTCTTTATTACTAAAAATTCCCGCATGTGCTGTTGGGATGTTTTGCATCATTTATGGTTATATGCTCGGCATCAAAGGGACAGGACCTGACGGGCCTCATCATTCAATTTATACGAGTGTGTTTGGAATATATTTATTAATTATTGGTGTTTTATATGTATGGCCAAGTAGAAAATTTATTAATAATAAACAAATAACAACAATATACATAGTTGTCACATCAACACCACTATTGTTGCTTGTTTCTGGTGGAATATATTCATTAATTAATGATGGATGGAACAACCTTATTTCTCAAAACCTATTAATACAAATTTTTATATATTTTATGTTTGCATTATTTGCCCCATTATCTGCATTTTTAAATTATAAAGGAAATGCTTCTAACCAGTCACTTCAGCGGACGTCGTGAACGCATGCGGCGCTAATCGCGGCAAGTTCAGGTGGCGCCGCCGCTGAGTTCAAACGTTAGACCAACAAATAATGATAATGAATTTTATGCAATTCAAGAATATATTCCTGCAATATTTTTCTGCAATTTTTGGTGCGTTCATAACGCTGGTCTCTTTAGGCCAATACCTTGAGTTCGGTAGGCTTGATCTGTTTTTTTCACTTCCGTTTTCATTAGGTATTTCATTATTAGGTGGAACGTTTGGCGCAATTTTTGTCTCTTCCATCCGAAAGACTGAAAAAGATATTGAGAAATACCAACGGACAAAGGAGACCGGAACTACTGGAGTATTTAAATTCATCTTCGGTGCTGAATCACTAAAGTTCGCCAGTCCATATTCGCCCGAACTTGCAGCATCAAAATTGAAACAGCAAATTACAGAAACACCTTTTCTATTCTTCCCGGTGTGTGAAGATTCTCTGATAGGCAAGGTAAAAGGTAAAAGCGTAAAGTTGCAATGGGTTATGCGAGGAATGAGAAATTCGTTTAATCCTATATTTAAAGGCAATTTCAGGTCAACCCCAAGCGGCTCTGAACTCATCGGTACGTATAGGCTATCAAGATTTGTGACTCTATTTTTATGTGTATGGTTTGGCGGCCTTGCGGCAGCGTCATTTATCGCTACTTCTGTTATCTTTATAAATCAAGGCGTTAACACGTTTCATTCTGCCGCTGGCATATTCATTCTTGTTTTTGTTGGCTTTGCAATCCTTATGGGTGCAAGCGGCATTGGACTGGTTGAATTTGGCAAAAAGATTGCACGCGCCAGCCTGTTCAACATGACAGAAGTTATTAAAAACAGCATTCAATGATAAAGATGGTCTAACAAAGGCATTAAGGCAGACCGCGTAAAATTTCCGCGATTTTCCTGCAACTTCATAGGCGCGGTCTGCTTATGCCCGCCGTTATGCCTCATATAAATATGGAAAACGTAGCTATCGTATTTGCAGTCATATCAGGAGTACTACTTATGGCAATTCAACTTCGAAGGCCCAATGGCATGTTGCCTCTTTGGTTCAAAGCTGCAAGAGATGAGCTCGAGCAACCTATTGATAATATTGATAAAAAACTAGCTATTTGTTCTGGGGTTTCATTTGTCCTGTTCCTTATTTTTCTCGCATTGAGCGTATAGAGAGAGCACATCATATTAAGCGGACAGGCACTAGAAATTATTTATGGATACTGCATTTTTTATAGGGATATTCTTCTTGTCCATTTCACTTTTCGGAACTTTTGCTACTTTTCGGGTCCTGGTTCATAAGGAACTATACTGGGCCTATCCAAACCTTTGGTATAGAAGAAAAGAAGGTTATTCACACAGAATATGCAATTTAGTAGGAGTAATTTCTATACCGTTAAACTTGTTTGGCTACTATTTGTCATTTGTGTGTATATTTGCTTGAAATTATTAATAAAAACAAAAACATAATGCATAACAACCAAGTCGTGCGTGACGGCTGCCACGCAGCCGCCCCACACTTGAAACGTTCGGCTGCAGTAAAATAAAGAAAAGAGATACAAATTAATAACAGGATCAGGTGCAACACTGAATAGGAGTTGGCTCAAAGAATGGGTTTTATACAATATTTTTTTATATTTAGTATTACAATTTCGACATTTATCCTTTGCAAGGGAAGCAAAGATATTGTTTCGCTCAGGCAGTCATTCCCATTTATTGGAGTTGGTCTAATCTCGTTGTTGCTTCTACTTGCTTATTACATGTTCTTTTATACTTTTGATATTGATGTGATTTTTTCTGAGCTTCTATTTAAAAATCCTGATAGCTGGTTAGTACGAAAAACCATTTTTTTGTCTTACATGTGCATATATATAGGCATATTTATGCAACTAATTGTTTTGAAGAAAAAATATCAAAAAAAATAAAAACATTGCCGAACCAGGCGTTCAAGAGTGACGTCTAGGCCTACGGCCTATCCGCCCCTTAACTTGAACGTTGGGTGTAACAAATTTTGCAAGCCGCAATCGGAATTATATTCGTTTTATTAGCTATTTGGCTAAACATGAATTCTAGCTCAACGTACATGGGTTATATGAGCATGGTCTTGGGTCTAGTTGGTGCTGCAATAATATTGAAATTTAGACCTAAAATGAAACAAGACAAATAATATGGAATATATATTTGCAATATTTTTTCTAGCCAGCGGTTGCTGCTTAGCTGCTGTCCAATTGAGAAAGAAAGATAGAATAGGGATGATTTGGGAAAAAAGGGTGTGGAATGAGTTCACAAAGCCTCTTGAACCAATAGACAAAAAACTATTAGCTTTTTCGGCTATATTTTTCGTAATTGCTATCACAATTGCGTTGATTGAAGCTACTTAAAATAAAAGGAATCACCCAACAAAGACATTAAGCAGACCGCGAGAACGTTGCCGAATTTATCTGCACCTTCATTGGCGCGGTCTGCTTATGCCGGTCGTTATGCCCCAAAGTGAAAAATAATGGATTGGATTTGGAAAATTAGCTCAACGTTTATTATTTCTGTGTTTTGTTTAAACGCATATTTGATCAATAAACTCAAACAAGTCAGTACAGAAGAGTATGAAAAAGCTGGGAAACCTTGGTGGTTTTGGAATGATCACCGATCCTTTATTTATATGAACTATGTGTTAAGCCAAGGTTATAAAAATATTAATGATCAAGAACTGGTGTTTTTATTCAAAATTTCAAGGGTGTTGTTTCTTTTCATTTTAATGTTCATTTTTGTTTTCATCGTTTCATACATTTTTAGATTTATTACAGGTAACTAAAAGCCACAACATATAAAAAATAAACCTTCGATAAAGACCGTAAATATTCAATATAATTAATTAATTTGGCATAACAAATGGGTGGAGTTCGACGGTAAAACCTGCGGTTTTCCGCGTCTCACCCTTAACGTTGAGCCTGTAGAAAAAGTATAATTAGCTGTAATTATTCAGTAAAATGCTGTAAAATCCGGTTGGTTTCTGCAACGTCACCACTTAACTTCAGCACCGGTTACAGCAATGGCCAAATACAAAGCGCATTCTTACGCACAAGGGGCTTTCATCCCCGTCCACTTCGAGCACCAGATTCAACCCGGCACTTTCGAGTACACCCTGAGCCGGTTGATCGACTCCGAACTCGATCTCTCCATCTTCGATTCCCGCTTCAATAACGATGAGAACGGCGCTCCGGCTTACGATCCCAAGTTGCTCCTGAAGATCGTGCTGTTCGCCTATTCGCGGGGCATCACCTCCAGCCGGAAGATCGCCCGGGCCTGCGAGGAGAATGTGGTCTTCATGGCGCTGTCGGCCAACACCCGACCGCACTTCACCACCATCGCCAACTTTGTCTCCAGCCTGGATAAGGAGATAAGCCACCTGTTCCGCGACGTACTTCTGGTCTGTGACGAGATGGGCTTGATCGGTCGGGAGATGTTCGCCATCGACGGCTGCAAGCTGCCGAGCAACGCCAGCAAGGAATGGAGTGGGACCAAGGCGGACTTCGCCAAGAAGGCGGCCAAGATGGAGAGGGCCATCGAGCGGATCATCCAGCGCCACCAGATCGCCGACCACTCAGGCACCGAGCGCGAACTTAAGAAGCGTGATGACCAGTATGTCGAGAAGCTCCGGCGTCACATCAAGAAGATCCGCGACTTCACGGACAAGAATGACGACAAGCCCGGCAAGACCGGCAAGCCCCGGAAGAGCAACATCACCGACAACGACTCGGCCAAGATGAAGACTTCCAAAGGCGTGATTCAGGGCTATGACGGAGTGGCCTCAGTGGATAGCAAGTACCAGATAGTTGTCCATGCCGAAGCCTTCGGCGAGGCGCAGGAGCACGATCTTCTGCAGCCGATGGTCGAGGGAACCGCAGAGAACTTCAAGGCGCTTGGTGAGCCGGAGGTTTTCAAGGAGGCCCGGCTCACCGCCGACAGCGGCTTCCACAACGAAGCGAACATGGCGATGCTGGCCGAAAAGGAGGTCGACGGCTACGTGGCCGACAACCGCTTCCGCAAGCGCGATCCTCTCTTCCAGGATGCCGAGCGCTACAAGGAACGACATCGGCAGGAAAGAGCCGCCTTCGAGGGCAGGAGCAAAAGCACTTTCAAGAGCAGTGATTTCACCTTCGCCGAAGATTTGTCCTACTGCATCTGCCCGGCCGGCAAGAAGATGTATCGAAGCGGTACCAATATCGATGACGGCAAACACCTGTCGCACCGGTTCAAAGGTACGAAGTCGGCCTGCGTACCATGCCATCTCCGCCACCAGTGTCTGCGTAAGCCGGAGACCACGGAGTTCCGGCAGGTAGCTTACTTCCACGGCCGGTCGGCCCAGGGCAAAACCACCTTCACCGAGAAGATGAAACACAAGATCGATTCAGCCGTCGGCCGTTTCATCTACAGCCGGAGATTGGGGACGGTCGAACCGGTCTTCGCCCATATCTGCCACGTCCTGGGGTTGAAACGCTTCTCCTTCCGGGGCAAAACCAAGGTAAACAGCCAGTGGCAAATGTTCTGCCTGATCCACAACCTCAAGAAGATCCACCAGTTCGGCCTGGCATATGCCTAAAAGGTTCCAGGCGGATAATTCAGGCTAGGATTTAACTTGGTGATTGAGTAGAATCCATCCAGGCAAACGGCAAGAAAAACCATAAATCAAGGTCATTAGAGAAACCGGCAACCAGGCGGGGAAGAAGTTTCTGGCCGGTGGGTAATTCTACACACTCGTTAAGCATAAAAAGATATGTCTACCATTAAGCTAGGAACTAGACGACTTACGACGCGCTCGGAGTATGTACTAATAAATCGGGCGAGATCAACATCCAGAAAAAGTTCGCCATAGGCAAAACGATCTCAATATATTTAGGCCCCAAACCTCCTCACGGAATCTATTATTTTGAAGGGACTCGATTCGCAGTACTTGGAAGGAAATCTCCAATTTTAAAAAGCAGTAACGAGCATGAGTCTTCATGTTTTTTAGAAATTTGCGTATTAACACAACGAACAATCACCCCTGGCCAGGTTGCGAAACTCAAGAACAAAGACGATAAAATCAAAGAAAAATTTCTCGATGAGGCAAGGAAGAACCCTGAAGAAACTCAAAATATTCTAGACGCAATTAGTGGAGCATTAGCACTTCGCTTGCATCGTCAACTAATACTTAGTCCTCTTATCGAAAATGTATTTATATATGGTGATTTTGAACCAACTCGCTCATATGAGAGCCCAGTTGTTGAAATGTTGGAAGGCATTGACACTAATATCAATACCCAGCCGCACATAAACAGGCTTATGGAGGGCATGTCTCATGCACCCAAAGACGTGTTGTTAAATGCAGGTTCAATTTTACATTGGTTGCTCAAGGCGTGGAAAGAAAGTGATTCTATCTCTAGATTCATGTATTTGTTTATTCCGCTTGAATCATTAATGCAATTCATCGAAGAACAACCTTCCGATTCCACATCAGAACTTGAAGAAATTGAAATCATAGTAAAATCATGTAACGCTACAAATAAAGACAAACTTCTTCAATTCATCAAAAACGCTAAAACTAGGTTTGGACCAACTCTAAACTCACGCTTCGAGGCGTTTGCCCGATCAGCTGCGATTCCTGGGTGGGAGTTGGATGTCCAAGCGTTCAAAAAATTCAATCGAATGAGAAATTTATTGCTTCATGCTGGGAAAAAGAATGTTCGTAGCCATATAAATTTTGACGAGAACACTAGGACTCTTGAGGACTTAGTCGAAAGATACATTTCATTTGCTTTGACAGGGAGCGCAGAAGTTTACCCAAGCAGGTGGCGTCCTTTACGAAACAAAATTGCTTAACAAATCTATTAAGGCTGAAAACCTGGCCTGCGGCCAGTTTTCAGCTGATAGCAGCCGTTGAGCTTGTAGAATAAGTCAAATCACATCAAATTTTGGCTGTAATTATGCGATTTATACTTCAAGAACAGGCTATATCGGCTACGGTCGGGGTCGGACCAAGCTAACTGTTTGATGTTGTTTGAGTTGTGCTTGAAAAGTGCCAGTTTTTGAGCCTTAGAGATACCTTTTCGATGCCAAAAAGCTGGTTCTAAGCTTTGCCCCCATATTTTGTAACAGCCTTACGTCTGGCGCTATCGGACCAACGAGTTCGGTGTCGGGGTTGGGAGGAAGAAGGGAACGGTGATGATTACATGCGTTTCGGCAGATGATTGTCTGATACGATCTCGAAATTGAGAAAGTTATGAAATCATGACCGCCCCGTTGACCCGTCGTTGACTCGCTTCCGCCAACGAAATCGGGGGAAGTCCATTTTGCATAATCTCAACGGTTTTATGCCCTCGGGGAGGGGGATTAACTTGAGAATATTTATTTCCTTGCTTCTGGTAAGTTTTTTTGCAGTTTATGGATGGGGAATCAAGCCAGAAGTTGTGCGCTCAGCTCACGCGAGCTTGGCAGAGCAGCAAGACGATTTATGGGGCGACACAACTCCAAAGGGTAAAGAATCAACTCAGCTTGATCCTGTTGATGTGGATAAATTGATTCAGCTCTTGCCGTCTGAGAACCAGCAAGTCAGAGAGGAAGCATTTAATTCTCTTATGGATGCTAAACCTTGGACACCTCTGATGGCTGAAGCTATCAGCAGTTACTCAACTCAGTACATGAATGAGAGAGGTAAACTTAAAATAGCAAGTTATTTGGTTGGAGCAAAAATGGGCAAATATTCTGTGAAGAACTTAATTAATTTGTTAGCAAGTGATAACGGAGGAGTGCGAGCCAAAGCGGCAAAACTACTAGGAGCAATTGGGGCTGAGGCCGCTGAGGCAATTCCAGCTTTGGAAGTAGTATCAAAGAATGATGCCCGTAAAATTGAGAAAGTTGCAAAACATGCACTGCGGAAGATTACCTTATCAACTATGGTCAACAGCGAATAAGTCTATGAACACTCGAGCAACGGTCGGGGGCGGATCAAGCTAACTGTTTGATGTTGTTTGAGTTGTGCTTGAGTTATGTGAAGGGGTGATGAAGGGGTCGGATCTGTTTTTGACTCTTAACGACCCAGCGACCTGACCCTCGTTCTTTCTCTTCATCATCACTTCCGGGCCATGACCGCCTTGAGCCCGTTGGAGTATCAGTGATGGGGTCAGGCTTGACAATTTGACATTTTTGCTTGGCGATAAGTCAACATATCTCTTGAACAGGTTGTCTGACGATTTGGAAAGAAATGAACATATAATGTCGTTATGCCAACTCGTATAGGACTTATCAGTGATGTACATGCAAGCCCGGCTCCTGTTGAGGAAGCGATGGCTTTATTTAAGCATTGGCAGGTCGATAAGATCATTTGTGCTGGGGACATTGCAGGTTATAACTACCAGCTCGAATCGACTGTCGATCTGCTGATTAAAAACGACTGCGATGCTATTATCGGGAATCACGATCAAATTTATCTTGAAGAAAACAAATATGCGCAAAATTCAAAATGCCGAGATTATCTGCAATCTTTAACTGATGTACTTGAATTTATTGTTGAGGAGAAAAGCATATACGTTGTGCATGAGAGCCCACCTGTTTCACAACATGGTGGTATACGATTGCTCGATGAAAATGGAAAAATCGATGAACATCAGAGGCAGCACTGGAGTGGATTGCTAAAGGACTTTGCGTATGACGTGCTGATTATTGGTCATACCCATCAAGTGTTTGCAGAACTGTTAGGGAATGTACTTGTAATTAACCCCGGGAGTAGTGTTTACAACCACAGTTGTGCTATCTTAAACCTTCCTGACCTGACGGTGAATTTTTACAATTTAAGTGGCAGTGAAATGGTGAAAAGCTGGAATTGGGGTCTCGTTGTCAGGAATTAGATTTACTCGTATTGATAGTAATTGTTTTCCCTGACCGGGATTTACCGTTTCAGAAGACTCTTGCTGGACTAAATTCTCGGTCGGCGGTGTCTTTGTGGAGGGTGGCAGAAAGTCAACATATTGAATCGCCCCGGTTTTATTAAAGGCGGCAGATGAGGACTTACGAAATCCGGCATGAGGTCGGGATCGAGGCAACGCCGGAAGCAGTTTACCTGGCCTTGACCGTCCCGTTGACCCACGCGGCTGGCAGTAAGCCTCAAGGAGGTCGGACCAAGCTAACCGTTTCCTTAAAGTTGAACACCGGAACCGGTATCTGGCTGCCTTGGAAGAGACTACCTCTAAGCCAGGAACATCCTGCTCCTGGCTGAGTTCAGCAAAAGTTAAATGAAAGAATGTGGGAAGGACTTGGACTGGCTGTTGAACTTACTCGACTTTTGGCGGGATTGAACTCCGGGTGGAGCAAGATGCTTGGCGGAGTTCAACCTTCTGCCCGAACAGTTCATCCCCCATGTGCGGCATCGCCATCGGCTACCCGGCCGAGCAAATGGGACCTCGGAGGCGCTTGCGGGAGGAGCGGCTGCATCAGGAGAAGTGGTAGGAATTAAGTATGGTGCCTGAGGAATTCTGACGATGATCGCGGCAGTATTTGCCCGCTTTAATGCTCGGGCCAAGAGCGAAAGGCTATCTCTTCGCGTGACAACCCTTGCAAGCGGTGGAGCCTGACTTTTTCCCAGCCATCGCGGTTTCGCTGTGGCAATTCCGGCATTGATCCATGACCTGCACGCGCGTCAAGGTTCCGGCACTGACACCCTTATCAATGGCGCCGGTCTCCATGGCAAAGAGACCGTGGCAAACCTGGCAGTCCGCCAGTTTGTTTTGGTGATGCTGATGGGTGAATAGCACCCTGCCAAAGCCGCCACCTTTCAGATAAATGATTTTGGCGCCCTGGTTTTCGGCGAATACCTGCCCGACCAGGACCAACGACATGAATGAAACCCCGATTACCACTCTCTTCAGCATAACCAAACTCTTGTTAATAATTAACTAATCACCCGAGACCGAAGCAGGTAGAACCTTTCGAAAATCAACCCGGTCATCCGACCATTTTTGTCTCACAAAAGCAGCGACACATTATCGCGAGCGGGAGACATTATAACCGTCTCGGCTGAACAATCAAGATAGTTCCCATTACTGTCCCCGAAACTCCCGCGATCAATCTTGTCGTAAGAGTGGGACGGTCATGTTTTTATGCGTTTCCTGTTCTACGACATGGGATCTGGCTAAGACAAATATTTCCGGCGGTGGAGCAAGACAACTACCCGGTATCGTTTGATTTATCTATTAAATGCGACTGGTTATGAGCCTTAAAGGCAACTTTTTGGTATTAAAAACCAGGCTGTAAACCATCGTTTTCATCTGCCGGCAATCCATCTACTCTGTCTTCTTACACCTCAGGCTCAGTAATCCCCCATTTATCCAAAGAATGATCGAATACCGCGCGCTGGTGCTTTGCCGGCGCAGGGCTTATTATATTTGTAGAATCGACAAGAGGTGAAATTATGAACGATAAAAATTATACGAGCAGCTTTTTAGTAGAGAAAAGTCCGGAAGAGGTATTTGCCGCCATCAATAACGTTCGGGGCTGGTGGTCGGAAGAAATCGACGGGAGTACCGACAAGCTCGGTGCCGAGTTTACCTACCACTATCAGGACATTCACGTTGCACGTTCAAAATCACCGAATTGGTGCCCGGTCAGAAAGTCGTCTGGCACGTGGTAGAAAACTACTTTAACTTTGTTAAGGATCAAAGCGAGTGGATCGGTACGGATATTGTCTTTGAAATTGCCCGGACGGGAAACCAGACGGAAGTCCGCTTCACCCACGTCGGGCTGGTGCCTGCCTATGAGTGCTACGATATTTGTGAGGAAGGCTGGGGCTTTGCCCTGGGCAGTTTGCGCAACCTCATTGCCACCGGTAAAGGTGAGCCGAACCCCAGCGAGGAAGTCGTTGATAAAGCTCGTCGGATGAGTGAGCATATCGCCGCCTGAAGGGCAACTCTTTGCTGGGAGATCAGATCGTAGGTTGGGCTAAATGGAAAGAAGCCCAACGATTCTCAACCGAAGGGCCTTTGGGGTTCGCTTTGCTCACCACCAATACGAGTTGGGGTCGGACCACGATAACTAATTGAAAATACTTTTATTTGTCTATAAAATGAGGCTTTTTCAGGCCTTGGAAGCCACTTTTCGGCCTCAAAAAGACAGCTTAATTGTCGGTGGTCAAATATCCATCGAGGGACATTCCCGGCTGAAATTACGTTTCTCCCCCGGTTTTTCGGACCGGGGATCATCAACATCTCAACGGAGAAGAAATACGATGGCTAGAAATCTGATAGCGGGAACATTGCTGGCGATGATCGGTCTTTTCTGTGCCGGGTCGGTGCAGGCCGGGGTGGACCGGCAACATGGCCGTTACGCTTATGTAACCAATGAGGACGACAACAACCTTATGATGGTGGATCTGCAAACCGAAAAGGTGGTCAAGACCCTGGGCACCGGCAAGATACCCCACGCCCTGGTCTTTACCGGGGAAGGCAAGGGCTACGTTAACAACCGGGGAGAAAAGAGTCTGACGGTTATCGACCGCGACTCGTTCACCGTGTTGCATACCATTACCCTGCCCGGGACCTCAATGCAATTTGCCCTGTCGCCGGATGGTAAGACCCTGGCGGTGGGATATAAGGACGCACTTTTGATCACCCTGATCGACACGGCGAGCGACCGAATCTTGGGCTCGGTCGCCATCGGTCAAGACAAGGAAGGTGAAAAGATCGTCAGGATCAAACACCCGTTCTGGTCGGCCGACGGCCGCTATGTATACGCCGGAGACGAAATCAATAAAACCTTGGTGAAAGTCGATGCCGAGACGCTGAAGATCGCTGCGACCATCCCGCTCCATGCCACCACCCATCATCTCGTCGCCGATCCGACCGGGAAATATATCTATATTGTCCATGGCAAGGGGAAAGACGGCGCCCTGATGACAACCATTCTCGATGCGGCATCGGACAAAATCGTCAAAACCATCATTATTCCCATGGCTCAAGGGGAAAAAGCCAAAGGCCACCATGGCGAATTCAGTCCCGACGGAGGCAGTTTTTACCTCTGCAACGAGGGGGGCCAAACCGTGGCTATCATCGATCCCGTCACCATGACCCTGAGAAAAACCGTGCAGGCGGGAGAGGGGGCCGGTCACCCGGTATTCACCAAGGACGGCAGCAAGGTCTTCGTGATTGGTCACGACGATAATACCGTCTCGGTGATCGACACGACCCGCCAGGAAGTGGTAGGGCGGATAAAGGTTGGAGACGGGAAAAAACAGGGCCATTCCGGCTACATGTCCCCGGATGGCTCCTTCTACATGCTCAACGCCGCCGACGGTATGATTTACCGGATCGATACCACTGCCATGAGCGTCAAGTCGCGGATAAAAGTAGGCCGTAGCCCGATGATCATGGTGGTGAACTAATCTCTTCCATCAGCCCGTAGGTTGGGCTAAATGGAAAGAAGCCCGAAGATTCTCAACCGAAGGGTCTTTGGGGTTCGCTTTGCTCACCACCAACCTACGATGGAAAAAGAGCCGTACCCGGCCGGGGTCGGACCAAGTCTACTATCTGTAATTGTGTAAATATTCTGTGAAAATCAGGCGATTTTAAGCCCTAGAAGCATCTTTTCGGTACGGAAAACAGGGCTGTAAGCCTTCGCTTTCCCCTGGTGGCAATTCCCCTTCATCCCTCCCTTCCGTCTCCTTGTAGTAAAAGTCCAAGCAAAAGATTATTGAAAACCGGGGCAGTCCCGGTCTTTGTGTTTATTTTACAAATCGAGAAAGGTCGTTCCCAGCTTGCCTCCAAGATGTTTGGTAATCATCAGAGAGAGGCTTTCAACAGCCGAGTCAATGTCTTTTTTGAATAACAAGGCGTTGTCTGCCGCATATTCGTCTACCGTGTGCCCGCCTTGGAAAAAGAGCGTCGGAAAAGATTTTTTTGTCGACCAGGATTTTGGGGCGGTTGAAGTCGTAAATCCTCAACTCCGCTACTATCGCCGCGCTGGATTTCTTACCGTCGTAAACGGCCAGACCATAGCTGTATTTGACGGTTACCAGGGCGTCAATATCAGCCTGTCTGCACAGGGTGATCAGATCCTGCCCGTTTTCGCCCTCGCGCTTGGAGTCGATTTTCTCCAGATCCGCAACCTCAAAGGTAAGCGACAAGCGATTGGTCAGATTCTCGTCCAGTCGTTCTTTGGGATCGAACCCGACCAGCGTGTCCATCAGGATGTCGGGTGTTCCGCCCATCGATTCTTGGATCTTGGCTTCGGCCATTTCGTCTATTTTCATGGCGGCAATATTCGCGACCAGAGTACCGATAACATCGACTGCCACATTACCGGTAGCACTGTAATATATAGTCTGGTTGCTCCTCTCAATTCCCGTATGGTCCAAAACGGTGAAGCCGGACTCGGCCGCCGTAGTTACAAAAGCAACCTTTTCGATGGTGTTGATCTTTTTGGGCTGAACCCGGTCGGCTTTGGCAGCACAACCCGTGAGTGGCAGGGCAATGAGCATGACAAGAGCGAATAGTCTCAACAGTCTGTTCTCCACCGTAAACTCCTCCTCGCTCCCTTGTAAATACTGGGTTCCCAGTATCTTTTCCTGTCCCGGTCGGACCAAGCCAACCAAACTATATTATTAGATTGTTGTTAGAAAATCTGTCGTTTTTCTGCCTTAAGCCACTCTTTTTTTGTGTCAAAAAAAAAGCGCTTCTCAATATCGCTTCTGTTTGTGATTCGCCGGTTCTCCCCCCGCGAGGCGTCAAATGAGCTGCGGGTTTTGAAATGCCTGCTTTTCCCGAACAAAGGATTATTGTTAGTTATTATGAATGTGCAAGTTCAAGACTGGATTGAGCTGGCAGGGAACTTGGAGGCGGCAGATGAGGACATACGAAATCCGGCATGAGGTCGGGATCGAGGCAGAGCCGGAAGCAGTTTACCTGGCCTTGACGGACACGAAAGAGTTGGCGGGTTGGTGGACCTCCGACACCCGTGGGAACGGCTCGGAAGTCGGCGGCCTGCTGGAGTTTTGGTTCGGGGAGAACTGCCATCGGTTTGAAGTCGTGGAGCTGCAACCCGGCAGGCTCGTCCGCTGGCGGGCAAAGCCGGTAGACGGTTCGGATGAATGGGGTGGGACCGAGGTGAGCTTTTCCCTGGAAGCGGGCGAGCGGCAATGCTACGTCCAATTTCGACATTCCGGTTGGCTCGATGATGACGGCATCTTTCCGCACACCTCGACGAAATGGGCGGTGTTCCTGTTGAGCCTCAAGGATCTGTTGGAAAAAGGGAAGGGGCAGCCGGCGCCCAACGACGTGCAGGTCAATCACGACTGATCCCGGGGCCGGAGCATTCTCGATAGCCCTTAGGTTGGGCTAAATGGAAAGAAGCCCAACGATTCTCAACCGAAGGGCCTTTGGGGTTCGCTTTGCTCACCGCCAACCTACGATGGAAAAACCGGGGCGCTCCCGGTTTTTCTATATGGCAACGTTGGTTCACCCTTGGATGTCGAGGACGATCTTGCCCCGGGTGTGGCCGCTTTCGCTGGCACGGTGCGCTTCTGCCGCATCCTTCAGCGGGTAGGTCCCGGCGATCTTCGGCGTGACCTGGCCGCTGTCGATCAGGGCCGCGATCTCGCCAAGTTGAGCCGCATCGGGCTGGACGAAGACATGGGCGCAAAGCTTGTTCAGGGCGTCTTGCCCGCCGGCCTCCGGTCCGCGCAGGGTCGAGACCAGGATGCCGCCCTTCTTCAAAACCTGCCATGATTTCTGCCAGACCTCGCCGCCAATGGTGTCCAGCACCACGTCCGCATCATGCACCACCTCTTCGAAGGGGGTGGTGGTGTAGTCGATGGCCTCGTGGACGCCGATCGCCTTGAGGAATTCATGATGGCCGGCGGAGGCCGTGCCGATGACGTGGGCTCCGGCCCAGTTGGCGAATTGGACCGCGTAGTGGCCGACACCTCCGGCCGCCGCGTGGATCAGGATCTTCTGCCCCGATTGCAGATGCCCCAAATCGAAGATCGACTGCCAGGCGGTGAGCGCCGCCAACGGGACCGCCGCCGCCTGGATGAAATCAAGTTTAGTCGGCTTCAGCGCTACCTCGTTTGCTTTGACCGCGATGAATTCGGCGTAGGCGCCGTCCCGAAGGATCGACGGCCGCGAATAAACTTCGTCGCCGATCTCGAAGTTCGTCACCTGCCGTCCTTTTTCCTCGATGACTCCGGCCACGTCCCAGCCGAGGATCAGGGGCAGGTGAAACAGCTCCTTCATATAGCCTTGCCTGATTTTCCAGTCGACCGGATTGACCCCGGCCGCATAAACCTTGATCAGCACCTCGTCGTCGTTCGGGACCGGACGCGTCACATCTTCAAATTTCAACACTTCCGGGCCGCCATAAGAGTGGATACGTATCGCTTTCATTTCAGTTATGCCTCCTTTACCGTTTCATTTGTGCCGTTCGAGCGTTTGGGCGGAAACGCGAACGTTCCCTCCCGCCGCTGCAGGAGCGGCGGTGCGGCGAGCCGTCTTGCCGGCGCCCGACGACGATCACCTTAGCTGGCGGGCGTCTCGGGGCAGGGATGGAGCGTGGAACTCGCGTCGTAGTAACCGGTGCCGCAGCAGGTGGGGCAGGTCTGCCTCGGTGTGCATTGGCAGTCGTCCGGGCCGCCGGTGTCACCGGGTTGCGTCATGCCGCGCCATTCGCTACTGCATTGGCAACTTTCGGCGATGGTCTTCTTGCCGTTACAGGTCGGGCATATCTTTCTCTTTTCAGCCATGAGGTCACCTCACTTTAGAGTTCTTTTTTATAAACTAAGCAGGAAGGGCGGCGCAGGGAAGGGCCAGGAAATAGGGATGAATTTTGGCCCTAGGTCGGGCTGAATGAAATGAAGCCCAAAGATGGCCAAACGATTGAGGCGTTGGGAGCGCTCCGCTCTTCGCCGGCCTGCATTCTTCATCACTGCTCCAGCCGGCCATTGACATGCACGTCCCTTTGCGGGAAGGGGATGGTGATGTTCTGCTCGCCGAAGGCTTTGAAGACGGCGGAGTTGATCCGGTACATGATCTGGAAATATTTCCGGGTGGGAATCCAGTAGCGCAACCCGATATTGATCGAGGAATCGCCGAATTCGGCGATGCCGACCCTGGGATGCGGATCCTTGGCCACTTCGTCTGTTTCGGCCAGGATTTGGTTGATGATGGAGATGGCCTTTTCCGGGTCGTCGCTATAGGAGATGCCGACCTGGCCCTCGACGATCTTGTTGGCGAAGGAGTTGTGGATGATTTCGCCGATCACGTGCTTGTTGGGGATGATGATCTTTTCGTTGTCCTCAGAGGATAGGGTAGTGGCGGCCAGTTTTATTTCGTCGACCACTCCGCTTACCCCTTTCACCGTGATAGTATCGCCGACCACGAAGGGCCGGGTCAGGATGATGGTAATGCCGGCGCCGTAGTTGGAGAGCGGCCCCTGCAGGGCGAAGCTGCTGCCGAAGGCCAGCGCCCCGAGGGCGGCGATGAAGGGGGCCACCGAGATCCCGAACTTGCCGATGACGATGATCAGCACGAAGGTCAGGACCAGCACTTTGGTCAGGTTGCCGAGAAAACCGCTCAAGGTCTGATTGAGGCCGTGTTTTTGGCTGAAGCTGGCGGTCAGCCGCGCCAGTTTGCCGGCCAGCCAGAAGCCGACGATCAGGATGATGATGGCGCCGATGATCTGAAAGCTGTACTCGATCAAGAAGGACACCACCACGTTATAGACCTGCTGCAGGGTATCAAGTTCTTTGGTCATACTTTTGCTCTCGATTTGGGTTGCTGATCGGACGGACCAGGTGCACCTCTACATCGGTTTCGGATGTTTCCTTTTCCTTAGATCATCGGGGTTTCCACCCGGGTTTGTCAATTCCGGAAAATATCCCGGCCTTTTAGCTGGGCCGGTTGGGGGTGAATGCAATGACCCCGAATAATGTTTGAACGGTGTCACTGTCGGGGTTCGCTCCGCTCACCGCCAACCTAGGGGAGCCATCTGGTAATCGCAATTGCTGCCCCAAAATATCCTTGCCATTTAGAGCGCAAAACCATAAAGTGACCACCTGGTCACATCTGAAGTGACCGACTGGTCATACCATGGAATCACTGAACTTTACTGGGAAAAGCACCTTCAACAACCTGCCGGCCGCGAAAAGGGCACTGATCCTGCGCGAGGCGGTGCGGGAGTTCGCCGATCACGGCTTCAGGCAGGCCTCCGTCAACCGGATCGTCGAGCGGACCGGGATCGCCAAGGGTTCGCTCTACCAGTACTTCGACAACAAGGAAGGGCTTTTTCTCTACGTCTTCGGGTGTTTCGCCGAGTCGATCAAGGAGACGGTCCGGGCTTCGGGCGCTGAGGACGGCGACTTCTTCACCAGCCTGGCGCAGGTGATGCGGGCCGGCGAGGCTTTCGTCGCCGGCCATCCCGACTACTTCCGGCTCTACCTCAAGCTGGCCGGTGACGACGATATCCCTCACCGAGCCCAACTTATGGGGATGCTGCGGCTCTTTCCGGCCGAGTACTTCGCGCCGCTCCTGGTGCAAGGGCAGGCGGCGGGCATGATCCGCGAGGACGTCAGCCTGGCGACCATGATCTTCCTGATCGAAGGGGTGATCGAACGCTTTCTGAGCGGGCTGGCCGGTTCGGGCGGTCCGGTAAGCGAGACCCTGGTGCCGGAACTGCTGGCCCTGCTGAAGAGCGGCCTGGTGGTAGGAAAGAATAAAGCTGGCGGGCTTCGTCGCGATGGGACCCAAGCCTCGGCGCGGGCCAAGGCGCAGCCATCCTTGTTTGCAACTTTGAAATAGCAAAACAAGGTTGGGGTGAAAACGATGAACCCCAACAAGATCCGACCCCCTTGGAGCTGTTGGGGTTCGCTCCGCTCACCGCCAACCTGCGTGTCAAGTGAGACATTTTTAAAACAATTGGGGACTGAAAACATGGACATGATGGTTAAAGCGGCCGGGCTTGGCGATATCCTCGATAAGGTCAGGAGCGGCGCGCGGTTGACGCCGGAGGACGGGCTGCGGCTCTACAAATCGCCGGATCTGCTGGCGGTGGGTTATCTGGCCAATATCGTCCGGGAAAGGCTGAACGGCAACCGGGCCTACTTTATCTACAACCAGCATGTCAACTACTCCAACATCTGCACCAATCTCTGTAAGTTCTGCGCCTTCGGCAAGGAAAAGGGCACGCCCCAGGCCTACGAGATGAGCGTTGCCGAGGTCAAGGAGAAGATCCGCGAGCGGCTGGCCGAGCCGATCACCGAGGTGCACGTGGTGGGTGGCATCCATCCGGAACTGCCGTACTCCTATTACCTGGAGATGCTGCGGGGCATCAAGGAGGTGCGGCCCGAGATCCATATCCAGGGCTTCACCTGCGTCGAGATCGCCCACCTGGCCGAACTGGCCGGCCAGAGCGTCAAGGATACCCTGTTGGAGCTGAAGGAGGCCGGACTAGGTTCGATTCCCGGCGGCGGGGCCGAGGTCTTCAGCCCGCGGATCAGGAAGCTGACCTGTGAGAGGAAACTCTCCGGCGAGGGGTGGCTCGAGGTGGCCAAGACCGCGCATGGGATCGGCCTGAAGAGCAACGCCACCATGCTCTATGGCCATATCGAGACCCTGGAGGAGCGGGTCGAACATCTCGACGCCCTGCGCACCGCCCAGGACGAGACCGGCGGCTTTATGACCTTCATCCCGCTGGCCTTCCATCCGAAGAATACCGAGATGCACGATATCTCCAAAACCACCGGCATGGAGGATCTGAAGAACATCGCCGTGGCCCGCTGCTACCTGGACAACTTCCCGCATATCAAGGGCTACTGGGTGATGATCGGCCCCAAAATGGCCCAGGTGGCCCTGGCCTTCGGCGCCGACGACATGGACGGTACCGTCAAGGAAGAGCGTATCACCAAAATGGCCGGCGGCGAATCGGCCCAGGGACTGAGCGACAAGGAACTGATCCGCTTGATCCGCGAGGCGGGCAGGGAGCCGATCGAACGCGATACCCTCTACAATGTGATCAACACTTATTGATTAACGGGTATCTCTGGAGGCTTTGTCGGCTATGGTGACTGGGATATTCTTTGCCAACTTCGATGTATTGTTCATTTCTTTGCTTGCCCAAAGAAACGAACCAAAGAAAGGGCAGCCAATCACTTGGACCCGCTGCGCGGGACTTCCCTACGCTCCTGGTCTCGGCCGGGCGAGAAAGAACTCGGGCCTGCGGCCCTCAGACAGCTTTCTCGCATTTTCCGGCCGCTCCGGCGTCGCTGCGGCGGCGTGAAATGGCGAACAACTACGGAAGTTAACTCAATGTAGAAACTTAATGACATGATGAATGAATTAATTGAGAAAGTTCTGGCCGGGGAGCGCATCAGCGTCGATGAAGGGCTCAAGCTCGCCGTGGAGGGAGACTTCTACCAACTCGGTTTCCTGGCCGGGGCGATCAAGAAGCGGCTGCATCCCGAACCCTGGGTCACCTACGTCATCGACCGCAATATCAACTATACCGACATCTGCATTTCGGCCTGTAAGTTCTGCGCCTTTTTCAAGGCGCCGGAAGAGGAGGGCGGTTACGTCCTTTCCAATGAGGAACTGGGCCGCAAGATCGAGGAGACCCTGGAGCTTGGCGGCACCCAGATCCTGCTCCAGGGCGGCCTGCATCCGGACAAGCCCCTGGAGTTCTACGAGGAGATGCTGCGCTTCATCAAGACCTATCCGATCCATATCCACGGCTTCTCGCCGCCGGAGGTTTGCCACTTCGCCAAACTGTCCGGGCTATCCGTACCCGAGGTCATCACCCGGCTGCGTGCAGCCGGACTCGACTCCATTCCCGGCGGCGGGGCCGAGATCCTTTCCGATCGCGTCCGTTCCGAGACCGCGCCGCGTAAGTGCAACGCCGACGAGTGGCTCGAAGTGATGCGCCAGGCCCATCACCAGGGGATGCGGACCACCGCCACCATGATGTTCGGCCATATCGAAACCATGGCTGAACGCTTCGAACATCTGGACCGGGTGCGGCGTCTCCAGGACGAGACCTCCGGCTTCACCGCCTTCATTCCCTGGCCTTTCCAGCCGGCCAACTCGGTACTGGCCCATCTGCCCACCGCCACCGCCGTTGAATATCTGCGGATGTTGGCTCTGTCCCGGATCTTTTTGGACAACGTGCCCAATATCCAGGCCTCCTGGGTGACCCAGGGGGGCAAGATCGCCCAGCTCGCCCTGTTTTTCGGGGCCAACGATTTCGGCAGCACCATGATCGAGGAAAACGTGGTGGCCGCCGCCGGGGTGGGTTTCCGCCTCTCCGAGCGGGAGATCCGCCAACTGGTGACCGAGGCTGGTTACCAGCCCTGTCAGCGAACCATGGATTACACCCTGGTCGAAAAGCGATGATTGAACCTAGTAACTACCTGCACCGGGCGCCCTGGGTACTGCCCATGGCCGCCGATCCGACTCTGCCGCCGGTGATTCGCGACGGGGCGGTGCTCACTGAGAATGGCCGGATCGTCCGGGTCGGAACATTTACCGAACTGCGCGACAGCGAGGCGGAATTGGTGGAGCATCGAGGCCGGGTCTTGCTGCCGGCGCTGGTCAACTGCCATGCCCACCTGGAGCTTTCCTATCTCGCCGGTCTGGGGCAGGGTGAAGGTCCGGCCGGCGATCTCGCCCTCTGGATCAGCCGGCTGCTGGCCGAACGCGAAAAACCGGTCGATCCGGAGGAGAAGCAAATGGCCTCCTGGCGGGCGCTGGCCCAGCTTTACGCCTCCGGTTGCCGGGCGCTTCTGGATCTCGGCAACGACCCGGCCAGCGCTGAGCTCGGGGCCAATTTCAAGGTTGAAGTCCGCTTTTTTCGGGAACTGCTGGGGTTGAGCGAAGCCGGCACGGCCGCCGGCCGTGAGGTGCTGGAAAAGTCCGGGGAAGCGGACGCCTTTTCCGGTCACGCGCCCTATTCGACCAGCGCGGTACTTTTGCGGCTGCTCAAGGAGCGGGCCTCACGCTTGGGCCAACTCTTTCCGATCCACCTGGCCGAATCGGCCGACGAGACCGAACTATTACTGGAGGGCAGCGGGCGGCTGCGCCAGTTCCTGGAGCAGCGCGGGGTCTGGGACGGGAGTTTTGCGGTGCCCGGAACAAGCCCGGTAGGCTACCTGGAGAGCCTGGGCTTGCTCGATGACCGCACCCTGGCGGTGCATTGCGTGCAAATGGACCAGCACGATATCGAGATTCTGGCCCGAAGCGGGGCGGCGGTGTGTCTCTGCCCGGGCTCCAACCGTTTCCTCGGCGTCGGCCGGGCCCCGGTTCCGGCCCTGGCGGCAGCCGGAATCCGGTTGGTGCTGGGTACCGACAGCCTGGCCAGCAATCCGCGCCTGGACCTCTGGGAAGAGATGCGGCTGCTGCGCCTTGACCATCCCGGGCTGGAACCATTGGCTATTTTGCGGATGGCCTCCAGAAACGGGGCCGAGTTGCTCGGTCTGGATGACGAACTGGGAAGTCTCGATCCCGGCTGCAGTTCATCCTTTCTGGCGGTTGAGGTGGAAGTTGCCGCCGAGGCCGGAGAAGAAACGGTTCTGGCCACCCTGGTCGATTCCGGCCGGCCACGCCAACTGGAGTGGGTGGAATAATATGGCTACTGCAGCAACCGCTCAAACACCGGCGGCGGCCCGGATCGGGATGATCAATTTCATCAACACCTCCCCGCTCTACGAGGTCTGGCGCCGCAAGGTTCATCCGCCCGACTGGCAGGTGGTGGAGGCGGTGCCGGCGGCCTTGAACCTGATGCTCAGTCGGGGCGAGATCGACCTGGGTTTCGTTTCTTCCCATGAATACGCGGTGCGCCCCGAGCTCTATGTGATCCTGCCGGATCCGGTCATCGCCGCCTCCGGTTCGGTGGGCAGCGTCTTTCTCTTTGCCCGGCGGCAAGTGGCGGAACTGGACGGGGCTCGATTACTGCTGACCTCCCAGTCCCAGACCTCGGTCAGTCTCTTGCAGATCATTCTGGAGGAATTCCACGGTCTGCGCCCGCACTATGAAACCGGTTCGGTCCGGGAAAATCTGGCAGATCTGAGCCGCTTCGCCGGAATCCTGGCCATTGGCGATGAGGCCCTGCTGCTGGCCCAACGGGATGATTTCCCGGTCGTCATCGACTTGGGCAAGGTCTGGCACGATCAAACCGGATTGCCCTTCGTCTTCGCGGTCTGGGCGGTGCGGCGTGATTTCGCCCGGCGGTTCCCCTTGCTGCTGGCGGAAATTCACCGGGAGCTGCAAAGCTGCCTGCGCGAGGGACTGGCCGACCTGAAGGCGATCAGCGCTACGGTTGCCCCGCGGATTCCCATGAATCCCACCGACTGTTACAACTACCTGCGGGGCATCGAGTACGATTTCGGTCCCGCCAAGCAAGAGGGTTTGGCCCTTTTTTACGATTATCTGATCAAGCGCGGGGAGGGGGCGAGGGCAGCCCTGCCTCTGCAGCTCTGGGGAGAAGGTAGGCAAGGATGAACAGGCAAAATCCCGAGGAAAAGAAAAAGTTTGTCCGGGAGAAGTTCTCCTCGATCAGCCAGGATTACGATTTCCTCAACTCCCTGTTGAGCTTCAATATCGACCGGTACTGGCGCTGGGTCACCACCAGGATGCTGCGCGAGTTTCCCGAGGGGGTGGTTCTCGACCTCTGCGCCGGGACTA
Organism: uncultured delta proteobacterium; assembly: GCA_963807225.1. Lineage (GTDB taxonomy): Bacteria > Desulfobacterota > Desulfobulbia > Desulfobulbales > JAGXFP01 > JAGVGT01. Next base: position 600,414 of record CAWEAD010000008.1, read on the forward strand.
TGCCGCTGACCTTGGAACTGACCCGGCAGGCCCCGAAAAGACAGGTGCTGGCGGTGGATTTTTGCGAGGAGATGCTGCGGGCCGGAATCAAGACCCTGCCCCGGGACCAGCGGTCCCGGCGGCTTCAGCCGGTCTGCGGTGACGGCGAAAAGATCCCGGTGGCTTCGAGCAGCGTCTGGGGCATCACCGTGGCCTTCGGGGTACGCAATCTTTCCCGCACCGACGAGGGGTTGCGGGAAATGCACCGGGTTCTGAAACCGGGCGGCAAACTGCTGATCCTGGAATTCTCCCGGCCCCGGAATCCGTTGGTTAAACCCCTGTATAATTTTTACCTGAACCGGGTCTTGCCGAAGCTGGCCGGGCTGATTTCCGGCGACAAGGAGGCCTACGAGTACCTGGCCAGTTCCATCGCCGGGTTCTACGAGCCGGAGGAACTGCTGCGGATGATGCGCCAGGCCGGTTTCGCCAAAGTTCTCAGACGGCCTCTGACCTTCGGGATCGTCACCATCTATGTGGGGATTAAATGAGCACCAAGAAGATCATCCTGGCCGTCACCGGCGCCAGCGGCTCGATCTATGCCCTGGAATTTCTGGAACTGCTGCAGCGCCTGGAAGTCGAAGTGCACGGCATCATCTCCGCCGCCGGCCAAAAGGTCATGGAAATCGAGGCGGGGCGAAACCTGGAATCGCTTCACGCCCTGGCCAACTCCTGGTATCAGATCGATGATTTCACCGCGCCGATGGCCAGCGGCTCGGCCCGGTTCGACGCCATGGTGGTGCTGCCCTGCAGCATGGGAACCCTGGCGGCCATCGCCCACGGTTACAGCGGCAACCTGATCCACCGGGCCGCCGATGTGACTTTGAAGGAGCGGCGGCCGTTGTTTCTGGCGGTGCGGGAAACCCCGTTCAACCGCACCCATCTGCTCAATATGCTGCAGGTCCATGACGCCGGGGCCACGATTATTCCGCCCCTGCCGTCCTTCTACCAGCACCCCGAAACGGTGGCCGACCTGGTCCGCGCTTTCTGCGGCAGGCTGGCCGAACAGTTGGGGCTCACGGTGCCGGGGCAGTTTCATTGGGGTGAATGAACCGCCTGCGGCAGAAGGTGGAAGTAGGAATGCAGAAGGCAGAATGGGAAGAACGGCATTCTGTTGTGGCGGGATGGCGGCAGGGAAAGGCCACTGGTAGGGATAGAAGCCCCCGCTGCCTCAAATCGTGTAGGTCGGGGTGAGTCCAGCGAACCCCGACGGTACCCAAGGTGCATGGCCCCAGTCATAGTCAAAGGCTTGGCCCGATAAGTCTGATCCGTCCGATCGGGCCGAATCCGCTCGGTCAGAACCGAATATAAGCAAAGGAGTCCTCATGCTGGCCAAGATCAGAATTCTGCTCGAAATGATCAAGTTCGAGCACACGATTTTCGCGCTGCCATTTGCCTTGCTGGGCGGGTTTCTGGCCGCCGGGGGAGTGCCGGAGGTGACGGTCCTGGGCTGGATCGTCCTGGCCATGGCCGGAGCCCGAACCAGCGCCATGGGCTTCAATCGCATTGCCGACCGGCATTTCGATCGGGCCAATCCCCGTACCGCCGGCCGGGCCCTGCCGGCCGGAGCCGTGCAACTATGGGAGGCCTGGGCCATGGTCCTGATCGCGGCGGCGCTTTTCTTCTTCGCCTGCGCCCGGCTCAATCGGCTGACCCTGTTGATCTCCCCCTTCGCCCTGGGCTTGACCTTTTTCTATTCATTGACCAAGAGATTCACCTGGCTCTGCCATCTGGTTCTCGGCTGCGCCCTGGCCTTCTCGCCCTTCGGGGGCTGGATCGCCGTGCGGGGCGACTGGCAGGGATTCCCCTGGGCTCTGTCGGCCGCGGTGTTGTTGTGGGTGGCGGGGTTCGATACGGTCTATGCCTGTCTGGACGCCGATTTCGATCATGGGGCCGGGCTCTTTTCCCTGCCGGCCCGGTTCGGGCGCCGGCAGGCCTTTCGGCTGGCGGTAACCCTGCATCTGCTGGCCTTTGTCCTCTTCGTTGCCACCGGGCTCCAGGCCGGGCTCCACCTGGTCTATTACCTGGGGGTAGGGGTGACCGCCGCGGCGCTCTTCTACCAGCACCTGATCGTCAACCCCAGGGATCTGAGCCGGATCAAGATGTCCTTCTTCACCATGAACGGTTTGATCAGCCTGACTCTGTTCCTGGCCGCCTGGTTGGATCTCTTCTTATATCGTTGAAAAATCTCCTGAGAAGGGGAGTGGAGCAGCGAATTTCGGCCAAGCGAAAAGCGAAAGTTCTTGGCTGGGAGTGAGCTATTGCTTAAGGTGTTTGGGGGTTGTTAAAAAAAGGTGGTCAACTCGTTTACTAAAATTTATTCCGGCACTCTTGGCCGGAAAGTTCATCTGGAGGCAAAGCGATGGCTGAGACGGTAACACCGACGGGAATGGTCAAAAAGGAATTCATGTATGTAGCGGTGCTGGTTGCCCTGGTGGCCGGTTTTCTCGGCGGGGTGATCTACAGCAGTTTCAGTAGTCCGGTTCAGGTGGTCACCAAGACCAATCCTGCTTCGGGAGGAGAACAGCAGAGCGGACTAACTGAGGATCAGGCCCGCAGCATTTTCCAACTGGAACAGGAAGTTGCGGCAAAACCCGACAATGGCCCCGCCTGGGCCAGTCTCGGCAACGTATATTTCGACACCAATCAATACGCCAAGGCGATTAATGCCTACAAAAAGTCGCTGGAACTTAATCCGAAACAGGCCGAGGTCTGGACCGATCTGGGGGTGATGTATCGCCGAAGCAAACAACCCCAGGAGGCCATCAAGGCCTTTGATCGGGCCATCAGCCTGAATCCGGCCACCGAACAGGCCCGCTTCAACAAGGGTGTGGTCCTGATCTACGACCTGAACGACAAAGCAGCCGGACTCAAGGCCTGGGAGGATTTGGTCGCTATCAACCCCGAGGCTCGGGCGCCCAATGGCCAGTTGGTAAAGGAAGTTATTGAAGCCAACAAATAATTATTTTTAAGAACCGGTTTTCAGGCCGAAGTTCCGTTCCGGGAGCTTCGGCCTTTTTTATCTGGGAATGAGCCATAACTCGAGCAGAAAATCTACAAATAATGACTGAATTCCAGTAACCGGCGGTTGATGCTCAAGGCGGTATCATGCTGGTATAAATTGTAGCCCTGATCGGTGAACGGTAAAAACAGGAGGGTGATATTCCCGCACCTGAAAGCGATCCGGCCCAGGGTCGGGAAGATATTTTTTTTGTCCGCGGCACTGTTGCCGAGGATCAGGTTCAGGGATTGTGCCGCTTCCGCGGGCCGCAGGGTGACCGGAAAATGACCGGAAGGGAATAATTCGGTGGGCGCCGGAATTTGCCACTGGGAGAGGGTCAGTAGGGTGGCAATCCTCAGATAAATGTCGGGCCTGATCTTAAAGGCCGGGGTGAAGAAATTTAGAGATCGGTCGGGACCTGATCGACCCAGCAGATGGGTCTGATTGGTCACGGTCAGAAAGTCGTGGAAGGTGCTGAGCGCAGGTTCCGGGGCTTGGGCTTCTACCTGCCAGAAGGGTAAATAGACCGCCGCTTTCTCAACCGTGGGGACCGCAGCAAAAGCCATGGGCTGAAAGCCGCTGGCGGCCGGCCGCCAGAAGGTGGCGCAATTGGCGCAACCCATGACCACACTGTCGCCCGCCCCGGTCAGATTCCAGCCACAGCCGGGGCAGATGGTCGGTAGAAAAGCCGGAGCCCAGTCCTGGCTCTCTTCGACTATACCGTTTGGAAAATCATCGCCGGCGTCGGGCAGAGAAACCAGCGGATCGTTGGTCACCCCGTCGCTGATTAAATTTTCGGCAATCTGCAAGGGCAGGTAGATCAGGCTGGTGGTTTCACCGATCAGGGCCTGATGAAAAATATGCCCCGCCGAACCCTGCCCGGCCTGTTTTGCCGCTTTATCCAGGACCACCCCGGCGCCAACCTGATTTTTAAGCAGCCGACCCGACTGCCGGGCGCCGGCATATTTTAATTTCATGGCCTGCGGCCTTACCCCCAGGGTGAAGGGCAGGAAGCGGCAATCAGGTACCCCCAAGGTGGTGAGGTCGACCACCCGGCTGACGATTTCTTTTTCGGTACAGAGGAAAACGCTGCCGCGAAACCGGAGATAGGGAACCTGGATAAATTCCGCCTCCGGATCACTGGTCGGCAGGAAAAAACGCGGCAGGTCTCCGGTCAGCAGGTAATTCGAAACCCCGCAGTATGGGCAGGGCAGGAGGCGGTCGCATTCATCCAGCTCGATATTGCCGCCGCATTGCGGGCATTCCAATACACAGATCAGGTTCATCGGGTGCTTTTCGATTTTACTTAACGGTACTGGTCGGAGAAACCGCGCTAAGCTATTTTTTCACCGCAGAAATTACAAAATACCGAGCCGGGCAGATTCTCTTGGCCGCAGCCCCGGCAGATCGGGGCGCTGGGCTTTTCACTGGTCGAATGGCCGCACCTGGGACAAAATTTGGCATGGGGCGGCAGGTTTTTGCCGCAGTTTTCGCATTGACTGAAGACCAGCAACTGATGACCGCAGAGGGGACAGAAGCGGGAGTCGCCGGGAACCTGATTATGACAATCCGGACAACTGACCGGGGCCACGGCCGCCGGGACGGCGCTCTCGGAGGAACCGCCGGCGCGGTTGGTTTGCAGGGCTTGGGAGAACATGGCCGGCATCATGAAACCCAGACCCAGGCCCATCCCGCTGCCTGCCTCGCCGGAAGATTCGGCGGCTTTTTCCATGGCGGAGGCAGCCTTCAACTGAATCAGGCGGTCAAGGTCCTTGATCACGCCCAGCCGCGATTGATCGTCGATGGTTTTCTGAACCTCCGGCGGCGGGGTGATCGAAGTGATATAGAGTTGCCGCAGGCCCAGACCGAAATGGCTGAAATCCTTTTCCAGCTTTTGCCGCAAACCCTCCGATAATTCCTCGTAACGCCCGGGCAGATTGAAAATGGTATCCAGTTCGGACCCCAGATGATCGTTGAAGCGGGAAACGATGACCCGTTTGAGATATTCATCGATCTCCGGGGTGGAAAAACGACCCATGGTGCCGACGATGGTGTTGATGAAGAGCACCGGCTGCACTACCTGGATATTGAAGACGCCGTGGGCCCGGAGGCGGATCAGCCCCAGTTCCCGGTCTTTGAAGGCGACCGGATCGCGCGTACCCCACTTGAGGTTGGGGAATATCTTGAGATTGACGAAGTAGATTTCGGCCCGGAGCGGGCTGACCGCCCCCCATGGCGCCGAGAGGATCTTGGTGATGATCGGGATATTGGCGGTTTTCAGAGTGTGGCGTCCCGGTCCGAAAGCATCGCCAGCCCGGCCTTTGTAGAAAAGAATGGCGGCCTGGCTTTCACGAACGGTCAACTGAGCGCCGAATTTGATTTCGCCGGAACCCTTAGCGGGAATACGGTGGGCGATCTCCTGGCCGGTTTCGTCAAACCACTCGATTGCTTCCAGAAAAACTAAATTATCCATGCCCATAATAGGATCTCCTGGTTCTGGTCTCGGTTTAGCGGGTCACCCGGCCGCTGCCGTTGCCGACGGTTCGGGCTAGATCTCGAGTTCGGGGCCTGACGGCTGGTGCGAGGTCGGTCGCTCGGGGTCGTAACGGTGCGGATGATCGGTCAGATAGCCCTTGTGGCCTGAACGGCGGGCCATGAGCCCGGCAAACAGATGGTAGGACAGCACCAGAAGGGCAGCACCCAGGATCCCACCGGCCAGGTTCAGGATAATCAGGACCACGGCGACCAGCCAGACCAGCAGATAGCCGAGCAGCAGCGAAAAGCCCGGGAAATAGTTGCCCAGATATATTTCACCCATCCCGGGCAGCAGCAGGGATCTCTTCAGGGCCTCGCCGGCGGTTTTGAAAGAAGCGTGACAAACCGGACATGAGTTGAGTCCGGCGCTCAAGGGAGTCAGACAGGAGGGGCAGAGCTGGCGTCGGGGAACGCCGTCGTAAAAGCCGCCGGGTAGCCCGTTGATCCGGGCTCTGATGTAGGTCGCCAGTTCACGGGACAGGGCAGGTTTAACCGTGGTGAAGTTCCATTTTCCGCCGTTTCTGAGCTTGACGATCAGGGAGGTGCCGAACAGGCCCCGGGAGATTTTGGCGATTTCGTCGTAAAGAATCTGGAAGGTATAGCGCACCGGCCGGCTACAGCGGAAGTCAAGATTGATCAGAAGCAGGCGGTGAGTGGTGCAGACCAGGGCGTAGTAATTGGTCGGTAGAGTCAACAGGCCATTGGCGTAGGGGATTTCGAAGGGGAAATAGGCACTGCCCCGGCCGATTTTGCCGACCTTTTCACCGGGCAGAAGAATCTTGTCGTTTAACAGGTTGGCGGTGGCCAGCAGCAGGCGGACCTTGAAGCGGTTCAATCCGGTCCGGTACTCACCGGAAGATTTCGGCTTGAAGAGTTCCGAGAGGGAATAGCGGTTTTCAACCAGGATCCTGAGTTGCGGGAAGGTGCGCAGGATCTCCTCGTTTTGAGAGTTTTCGGCTTGGCCGTCCTCCGCCCCGGCCGATGCCGATGAGGGGCCGGCCCAGATCTCGGGCGGTTCGTCGCCGGCGGCAGGTTCGTCATCCGCGAGCAGAAGTACCGCGGCAGCGGGCTGGTCGTCGTCGACCCCGGCCGTTCGTTCACCCTCGGCCGTCGTCGGTTGCTCCGGACTTACTTGCAGACCGTCTGCGCTCAGCTCCAGAATAAATCGTTGCCCGCAACCTTTGCAGCGGACCGCCGCTTTGCGGATCGGCTGCCCGATCTCGGGCAGACTATGCGGTTTCAGGCAGTGGGGGCAGAGGATAGTCATGGTCAAGCCTTAACGGCTAAGGCGTCCATTTTCCTGGTTTCGGCCAAGCTTAATTGTTCCTGATCGTGATCCATGCCGGTGGTTTTCAGACATTCCGACCCGGCTCAGGAAACCAGCTGGGTTGAACAGGTCACGCCCAGGGACTCGTATATTTTCAAGGTGGATTTGGAGGAGTTCAGGGTATAGAAATGGATGCCCCGGACGTTATGGTCCAGGAGATCCCTGACCTGTTCGGTGGCCCAGTGGACCCCGACCCTCTCGACATATTCGTCATCCCGGGCCCGGGCCACGGCTTTCAGCAACCGGGCCGGCAATCTGGCCCCGCCGGCCAGTTCGGCCATTCTGATCATGCCGCTGCGGGTGGTGATCGGCATGATGCCGGCCAGGATGGGTACGTTAATCCCGGCCAGCTGGCAACGTTCGCAAAAATCGTAAAAATCGCGGTTGTCGAAAAAGAGCTGGGTAACGATATAATCGGCCCCGGCCTCAACCTTGGCCTTGAGAAATTCTATCTCGCGCAGGCGGTTGGGAGTCTCGGGGTGACCCTCGGGAAAGCCCGCCACGCCGATGGACATCTCCGGAAAACGTTCTTTGATGAAGCTTACCAGGTCGGCGGCATGGGGGAAGCCGTCCGGCGGTTGCCGCCAATCCGGCACTCCCTTGGGCGGATCGCCGCGCAGGGCCAAGATATTGCGGACCCCCGAAGTACGATAGTTACCGAGGATTTCCTCGATATCCCGGCGGCTGGAACCGACGCAAGTCAGATGCGAAACTACGGTCAGGTCGGTTTCCTTTTGTAAACGGAGCACCAGGTCGTTGGTCCGGTCCCGGGTGGAACCTCCGGCGCCGTAAGTTACACTGACGTAAGAGGGATGCAGGGGAATCAGAGCCTTGATATTGAAAAACAGACTGTTCCAGGATTCTTCGGTTTTTGGAGGAAAAAATTCAAAACTGAAGGAAGTCTTTTCCGAAGCCAAGATATCTTTAACCAACATGATCCTCCGTCTTGCCCGAGATAATGGGTAAATAGTGTCTATCCGGAAACGAGGATTTTTGTTCGAGACCAAGGCGCCAGAGCGGCGAAAAAGCGGAGCGTACGTCGGGTACGTGAGCATTTTTCGGCAACGGCGCAACGCAGGTATCGGGCTAAAAGACCGTTTCCGGATGGACACTAAATAAGTCCGATCCAACTTGATCAGTGTCCGATAATAATAAGCTGATCAAGCCTTGGCAAGTTTTCTTCCCGATCGACGCGAAACCGCTATTGGCCGATCTGGGCCAGCGGGGTAAAGATGGCCAGCGGCATTTTCAGGGTATTGGTGATCAGATTGATAATACCTTCGCCGATTGCCTCCGGCGGCAACAGGCTCACCGTGGGATCCTTCAGATTTCCTTTGATTCCCACCGGGATGGAGATTACCGCTTTATCCTTGCCGCCCGCCACCTGGCCGATGATCGGCAGATTGGTGATGATGGCGTCGATGGTTTTCAGCGGGGCGACCATGATGATCAGGTCCACCCGGTCGTTTTTGAGGTCGATGGTCCCCTGGCCGAAGAGATTGAGCCCTTGGCCCTTGACCACGGCCTGGTCGATAACCAGTCGGTTGTTGTCGATATGACTGGACAGGTCCAGATTGGAAAAGGCGAAACCGTCCCCGCCCAATTGCGGCAGTTTCTGCTCGGAGAAGAGATCGGTCAGGTTGACTACGCTGAAAACCTTGGCAAGTAAACCGAGTCTACGAATGTAACCGTGGTTGGAGAAAACGGCGATTTTGCCGGACTGCCAGATCCTGTTCCGGCCGCGCAAGCTGCCATCCAGGTTGAGAGGCCCTTCAATCACGGTATTTTTAAAGTCCAGGCAGGGCAGGACCTCCTGCAGCAGGGGAGGCGAGGCGCTGTCGGTGAAAAAGTTCAAGGCATCCTGCCCTTCGGCGCCGTCGGCGTAGATGGTGCCCGAGATATCAATCCCGCAAACCTTGGAAGAACGTAAGTCGAGGGCGTAACCGCCGGTGGGGAAGAAAGTGAGAAATCCCTTGGCCGGCGACAGGACGTAGCTCTCGCTGGGGATTTTTCCCAGGTTGGGCGCCACTGCCTGAGCAGCAGTACTATTCGCCTCGTAGTGGTCGATTTTGAACTGCAAGGTACCTTTTCGCTCCCAACTCTCCGGAGCAGCCCCGACCTCCGCTTTCTTTTCGGAACCGGGTTCCAACTCGGCGATATGTTTCAGCCCCCGGGTCAGCCCGTCGACCGTCACTCCGGTCAGCTTCCGAGCGGTCAGGTTCAAGGAGAATTCCAGTTGTTTTCCGGTCGGCTTGATGCTCCCGTTCACTTCCAGGTCCTGACTGTCATCCGAGTCGATCAGGGCCTGTTCGATCATCAGGCTGCCGTCATCCTGACTGCTGAGCTCAAGGTCGCGCAGGACAATGTGCAGCGGGCTGTCGCCCAGCGCCCATTGCAGACCTTTGACCTTAACCCAGCCCTGAAAAATTTTGCCGGCCGGTTTAAGCGGCAGCTGCAGGGTGAAATCGCCTTCCAATCTCTGGGCGTGAATGGGGTTGAGGGCCAGTATTTTGTTCAACACGGCCTCATCGACGAATCCCTGCCAACTCAGGGAGGTGTGGGCGCTATTACCCTTGGAGCTCTCCAGGGTGAGTTTGCCGCGTTCCCGGGGAGTGGTGATCACCAGTTCCCGGATGGAGAAATGCTCCGGGGTGTTGGTCAAATCGAGTCTGACTTCCGGGGCTCCGGCGTTACCCATGCCGGCTTTGATCGCGCCAATGACCGAGGTGGTCTGTTGGTCCCATTCAATCAGCAGCCGGTCCAGGGTACAGGGGATTTTCGGAAAATAGTCAGCCGGGACCCAGTGTTTGTCACGGACCCAGGCGGCCAGCTTTTCCCTGATCGTCCCGCTGAAGGTCACCTTGCCTCGCCAGTTTTGCAGCCGGTTGTGCAGAAAACTGCCTTCAATCTGCAGGGGTTGTTCGATGAACCAGAGTTTGCCCTCGACCAGATCGATGCGGTCCTGGCCGACAATGGCGCTGGCATTTTCGACCAGGAACGGTTCGGGCAACAGGGGGCTGGTCCAGCGCGAGCCTTTGGTGGCGATATAAAGACTGTAGGTCCAGCTTTCCGGTTTAGCGAGTATTCCGGAAAATTCCGCTTTTTTCAACTCCAGGGGGCCTTCCGCCTTGGTTACCGCCTTTTCCAGGTCGGTCGGCAGGGCGGTGGCGGCGCTTAGCTCCCTGATCACCGGATCCAGGTCGAGCGAGGCGCTGAGATTGCTCAGGTTCAGGCTTACCTGTTTATCCCAGGTAACCTTACCGGCCGAGTCATGAATCGAGTTCGGACCCAGTGTGCCCTTGACTCCCAGCCAGTCCACCTCCGTCGGATTAACCGTCAGCGTGCCCTGGCTGAGGCTGAAAGGCCAGGGCAGGCGGTTGTACCGGCCCCGGGCCTCCAGGCTGTCGACTTTCACCCGGACCGCCAGATCGTGCAGGTGATTGCCGATGTTGAGGTGCCCCTTGGCCCGCCCTTCGCAGTTGCTGAACCGCCGCACTTCAGCCTGAAATTTTTGCTGCTTGACCTCGTCCAGCAACACTTGGGGCAGGGCGGCCACATCGGCCTCGATATCCAGATCGAGCCGGAATTCGTTTTGGCGATTCAGCAGATCCAGATAGAGGTCGCAATTGCTGCCGCGGCTGTCGCCCAGTTGGGCCCGGAGGTTATGGCCCGACAGGAAACCATCGCTGATCTCGATCGGCCCGCCGGCTTCCTTCAGATCGAGCTTGGTATAGGGAGGATGGATTTCGGCCCGTTCGACCTCGACCTTGATGTTCATCTTTTCCAGGTGGGCGAAATCGCTCAGGGGCCCGCGAAAATAGTAACTGGCCTGTCGGGCCGAGCCACCCAGGACAATGTCGCCGACCAATTGGGCAACATGGTGATCGCCCCAGAGGGCCAGGACTTTTTCACGGATGGCGGTCAAGTCCAGGTTTTCACCCTGGAGGTCGACCAGCCAGATCTTATCGGCCGCGGGTTGGGTTGGCTCGGGAGTTTCCGGGGGGGAACCGGCGGCAATCTTGCCGGTCAGGGTAAGGCCGGGGTTTTTCAACTGCAGCTTGTCGATATCGATAGTGAAATCCCGCGGGCTGCGATCGACGGTCAGGGCGAATTCCCCGCAGTCGAGAAAGAGTTTTTCCGGAGCGTCGCTGGAGATAAAGCAGGGGAAGTCTCCGGCGGCGGACAAATGGTAATTCTCCAAACCCTGGCCGCTGAACTTCCCGCGCAGGGCCAGGCCGGAAACCCTGGGTTCGATGCGGCCGTGCAGCAAGGAGGGGAAGACGTCTTTCAGGTTCAGGTCGGCTACTTCATAGTCAAGCTGGTAGCTGCGGTCTCCGGTTTTATAACTGCCATTGAGGAGAAGATGAGCGAAATTCGAAGAAGTACAGTCGAGCTTGAGATCCGCCAGTTCCGAGGTCAGTTGCAGGCGGGAATTGATGGCGCGGATTACCAGCGGGGAGTGGCCGGTTTCCTTGGCGAAAGGACCCGCGGCAATCAGGGCGGTGCCGTTGGTAACGGTAATGTGGATTCGCGGCAGGACCGGCAGCGAACCGGCCTGATCGGCGGGCCAGGAGTCCACGGAAATCTCCGGGTTCATCAGGCTGAGTTCTCCCAGGTCCAGCTCGTGGTGCAGGAGGCTGCTCCAGCGGGGATATATTCTGGTTTCCGGGATAAACAGGGCAACGCCCTCCCGGTGCATGGTGATGTCGTCCAGGGAAAAGTGCGGGGACGGGAACCACTCAAAGCGCAGGGCGGCGGCGTCGACTTTCCAGCCGGTTTGGGCGGAAAGGCGGGCGGCGACCTGGGTCCTGACCGGCCGCAGGTTGAGGAGCCGCGGTCCATGGTAGATCACCAGGCCCAGAGTGGAAATAATCGCCAGAAAGACGATGAGTTTTTTCATTGGTTATATAGTAAGGCCCGGATCGTCATGATTCTATCCCTGAAGCTGCGGATGAGCTGGAAAGAAACCGGTCGGGCGCCGGATTTTTTCAAGGTTGAAGTAGGGCCGGCGGTAATGGCGGCCGGGCCTCAGACCAGAAGTTCATCCTCTTCGGGTTGATGTCGTCTCGTTAATTTTCCAGGCGGCCAGGGTTGAATGGTCAGGACCAGGGCCAGCACCAGGCAGAGCAGCATCCAGCCCAGGCCGTAGATAAGCAGCTGCTCGGTTTTATATCCTCCGTAGTTCTTACTCAGATCGCCGGCGCCGGACAAGTAGACCAGGTAAAGGAGAATGACCGGGGTGGTGTATTTGACAAAAACATCCCAGACCGGGCTCAGGCCAAGGCCATGGCGATTGATATGCTGGCGCAGTACGGCGGCGTTGAGAATCCAGCCGATCAGAAGGCATTCCAGCAGGCCGCCGATCACCAGGCCGTAGTTGGTGATGAAGTGATCGGCGATGTCGAGCAGGTACAAGCCGGCCCGGGTGGTGAAAATAATGCTGCCGGCAAATCCGGCCAGACAGACCAGCGTCGCCACTTTCTTGCGGGGCCAGGCGAATTTGTCGGTGATCGAGCAGGTGAAGGCCTCGATCAGGGAAACCCCGGAAGTCATTCCGGCGATCACCAGCATCAGGAAGAACAGAATCCCGAACAGGGAATTGTACCCGGGCAGCAGGGAGATGGCTTTGGGATAGACCACGAAAGCCAGCTGCGGACCACCCTTGATCGCCTCTTCGAAAGGAACCCCCTGGCTCTGGGCCATGAAACCGACGATGCCGAAAACCGCCAGGCCGGCAAAGAGCGAATAGCCGCAGTTGACCGTGCAGGTGATCAGGGCGTTCTTGCTGATGTCGGTACGATCCGGCAGGTAGCTGGAATAGGTGATCATGATCCCGAAACCCAGGGAGAGGGTGAAGAAGATCTGACCGAAGGCCGCGGCCCAGACCAAGCCGGCGGCCTCGCGAAGCGCCGGGTCGGCGGCGAAGAGGTTGATCTTGGTCCAATCGGCGTGCAGATAATGGCTGAAAATGGCTTCCGACGCCCCGTCCAGGGTCATGGTCCAGCCGACGATGACGATGGTCAGGATAAAGAGCAGCGGCATGAAGATCAGACTGGCTTTTTCGATCCCGTGGCGGATGTCGCGATAACAGATAAACCAGCAGCAGACCCAGACCAGCATGGTGGTGAAGAGGATCGGCAGTCGGATGCCGCCCAACACCTCGGGCCCGGCCGAGAGCTGCAGGAATTCCTGGAAGAAGAAGTTCTCGGTATTGCTGCCCCAGGCCAGGGTGAAGGAGAAGAAGAGGAAGTTGATGCACCAGGCGATGATCACCGAGTAGTAGAGCATGATGCCGAACATGGCGGCCACCGGCATCCACCAGCCCAGCCATTCAAAGCGCCGGTCCAGCCGGACCATACTCAGGGGCGATGAGCCCTTTTGGTGATGGCCCAGGCCGTATTCCAGAAGCATGATCGGCAGGCCGGCCACCAGCAGCGCCACCAGGTAGGGGACCAGAAAAGCCCCGCCTCCATACTGGTGTGCCATATAACTGAAGCGCCAGACATTGCCCAGACCAATGGCCGAACCGATGGCGGCCAGAAGGAAGCCGATATTCGATTTCCAGCTGCTGCGTTCCGAAGACATTCTTTCATCCTTGCCGTTGCGATTGTCCGTCCCGGGCCGCCTCGGTTCCGAGCCGGATTTTGAGGTGCGGACAACTTATTATATCAGGGTTCACCGAGATATTATCATGGCAGGCACTAATCACAAGAAGATTGTTGGGAAAGGGGCCACGGGTCGGCCTGGTGGCGGCGGCGGCGATCCGGATCACCATTCGAGCCGGACCGCCCGCAGAAACAACTTGTACCTTGCCGGAATATTTCGTAATTTCCAAAGTTCTCTGGGGTTAATTGATTGAAGGAGTGAAAACGATGGGAAAAACCAGAATCGGAGTGATCGGGGTTGGCTATCTGGGCAAATTCCACGCCCAGAAGTACAGTGCCATGGCTGACGTGGAACTGGTCGGCGTGGCCGACAACTCAGCCGACTACGCCCAGCAGGTGGCCGCGGCCACCGGCTGCCGGCCCTTTACCGATTACCGCCGACTGCTCGAACTGGTCGACGCCGTCTCGATTGTCGTGCCCACCAGCCTGCATCACCAGGTGGCCGGAGTCTGCCTGCGGGCCGGGGTGGACGTCATGCTGGAAAAGCCGATGACGGTAACGGTCGCCGAGGCCGACGAACTGATCGACCTGGCCGCGCAAACCGGACGCATCCTGCAGGTGGGCCACCTCGAACGCTTCAACCCGGCGGTGCTGGCCATGGAAGAGTATCTGACCAACCCGCTGTTCATCGAATCGCACCGCATCCACGTTTTCAAGAACCGGGCCCTGGACGTCGATGTGGTGCTGGACCTGATGATCCACGATATCGACATTATCCTCAATATCGTCAAGTCGCCGCTGGAAACCATTCATACGGTGGGCTTGCCGGTGGTGACCGCGACCACCGATATCGCCAATGCCAGGCTGATCTTTGCCAACGGCTGCACCGCCAATGTCACGGTGAGCCGGATCTCCCAGGAAAACATCCGGCGGATCCGAATCTTTCAGCCGCACTCGTTCATTTCGGTGGATTACGGCAAGAAGGAGCTGACGGTGATTCGCCAGCTGGCGGAAACCGACGAGAACGGCTTGCCCCGCCAGGAGATCAACCATTCCTGCTATGTCGAAAAGGACGCCCTGGAATTGGAACTGCGGGACTTCGTCGCCAACGTTCGGAACCGCACCCGTCCCAGGGTCGCCGGCGAAGAGGGGAGAAGAGCCCTGGAAGTCGCCACCAAGATCATCGCCCAGATCCAGGAACATGCCGCCCGACACCGGGCACTATTGGGAGTTTAGCCCTTGACCGCAAGCCTTTCCACCCCGGGACCCCGGGTGATGATCGTCACCGGTGAGGCCTCCGGCGATATGCATGGCGCCAGACTGATCGAGGCCATGCGGGAGCTGGCCCCGGGTCTTCAGGTCTGCGGCATGGGCGGCCCGGAACTCCTGGCCCAGGGCTTGGAGCCCCTGTACGATGCCACCAAACTTTCGGTGGTCGGCTTGTCCGAGGTCTTCAGCCACCTGGGCGACATCCGGGGGGCCCTGCGCGTCCTGGAAGAGCGCTTACGGCGCCGGCGCCCCGAACTCCTGATCCTCATCGACCTGCCGGACTTCAACCTGATGATGGCCAAGCGCGCCAAAAGGTTGGGAATTCCGGTCTTCTACTATATCAGTCCGCAGGTCTGGGCCTGGCGCAGCGGCCGGGTCCGGAAGATCAAGCGCCTGGTCGACCGCTTGGCGGTGATCCTGCCCTTCGAAGAGGAATTTTACCGGCAACGGGGGATGCAGGTCGATTTTGTCGGCCACCCCCTGGTGGATACGGTCAAGGCCGGGATGAGCCGGGATGAATTCCTGCGCCGCCATGATATTACCCCTGATTCCCGGCCGGTGGTCGGGATACTGCCCGGCAGCCGCAGCCGGGAATTCCGGACCATGCTGCCGATTTTTCTGGCGGCGGCGCATCTCCTGGAGCAGGAGCTGGGCCCGATGACCTGGCTGCTGCCGATGGCCGCCACCTTGAGCGACGAACTCCTGGAGCAAAGCGGTCTGCGGGACAGCGGCCTCGACATCCGGGCGATTCGCGGTGATCGTTACACCCTGATGGCGGCCTGCGACGCGGTGATGGCCGCCTCGGGCACGGTCACCCTGGAACTGGGAATTCTCGGGGTACCGATGGTGGTGGCTTACCGGGTTTCGCCGCTGACCCATTTTATCGGTCATCGCCTGATCAAAGTCAAATACGCCTCCCTGGTCAACCTGGTGGCCGACCGGGAAGTGGTGCCGGAACTGTTGCAGAACGAGGCGACCCCGGCCAGGATCGCCCGGGCGCTCAAACCGATGCTGGCCGACCGGAAATATCGGGCCGCGATGCGGGAGGAGTTGCGGCAAGTCGTGGCGGGCCTGGGCGAACCCGGCGCCTCGGGTCGAGCCGCCGCAATAGCCCTGGAGCTGGCCGGATGGACTGGTGGCGGTAGCGAACCGAAATCGATCAGCCAAACCTGAGTTGACAGTTTTTCCGAACGGATAGACTATAATAGTAGTTAATCTCATCAGGAAGCCCTGTTTCCCGAGGTTGTTGAACGAGCCGGGGCGCGGTGAAACCTTCGCCATGGTTTTCGCCCTTCGGTTGGTAACCAAGTTTATTCCACGAGCAAGGATTGCCGTGAAAAAAAGTAACTTCCTTCTTGGCGCCCCGGTTTTGCTGCTGATACTGCTGATTGGTCTCCCGGCCTTGGCCGCCTCGGCGGATTCGCTTCGGGCGAAGATCTCCAGCGGCAACGGAAGGAGCTTCGCTGCGCATCATCTCCGGGTCCTGAGGGTTGCCGGCGGCAAGGGAGGAAACCTCGGCGCCATCGACAACTTCATGGCCCGGATCCCGGATCTCGCGGCGATCAAACCGGCGCTGCCGGGCAGTTTCGATACCTCGGATTGCGAACAGGGGGTGCTGACCAGGTACATTTACTTTCCCTCGGCCGGTTTCAACCTGGACCAGGAGACCGAAGAGCAATTGGATCGCTGGGCCTCTTACCTGTTCGGCCAGGAAGAGGTCAAGATCGAGATCATCGGCCATACCGACAATATCGGCTCCGCCGCCGCCAATCTGCTGCTGTCGGAACAACGGGCCGTGAGCGTGGCCACCTATCTGATCAATGCCGGGGTGGAACCGGATCGGATCAGGATTGACGGGGTGGGAGGCGCCGAACCGAGAGCCGACAATGAAACCCTGGTCGGTCGGGCCCGAAATCGCAGGGTGGAAATCCGTTTCCTCAACCTGGCCGACTGAATCAGGTTCTCTTAATCCGAGGGACCGCCCAGGGGAGAGAATGCGAGCAACCGTTCTCCAATAAACAAAGGATTTCTCGTCGCCAAAGCGTATACCGGTCTGCCGATCTTCGGCCTCAACTGGTCGAGTACCGCCGGCCTCGGCCCCTGCTCTCCGGCAATGACCGGAGCAGGAGTTACGGCCCTGATCGCGGCGCCGGCAGTCCGCCACAGGAACCGCCGGCTTCCGCGCTTCAACCCGCAACAGATAAAGGAAGGTTAAATGACCCGCAACATCAAGAATGTTTTCCGGATCTACCAATTCTGGCTGCTGCTGGCCGGCGTCATCGGCGGCAGCCTCTACCCGCTGCCGCCCGGCTCCATGCAAGGCGGGCTCGACAAGGTCGTGCATTTCTCGACCTATCTGATTCTCTTTATCTCCCTTGATCTCGCCTTCGCCAGCAGCCGGCGGTTGTTGACCAAACTGGTCCTGCTCCTGTTCTGCTCCTGGCTGATCGAGGTCGCCCAGCATTTCATGCCGACTCGTCAGTATTCCCTGGGCGACCTGCTGGCCAATCTGGCCGGTCTGGTCCTGGGCCTGCTCTTGGTGTTGCTGCTGAAGATGATCCGGCCCGGCAAAAGCCGTCCTGCCTTCGGTTCCTGAAAGGCTGGTCCGCTCCGCTCCGCTCGGCGCCGGGCCCGGTGCTTGGCGGGTTTTCCGCCGACCTCCTTGCGACTTCAACCTTTTATCTCTAGAATACTAAGGGTGGCTGGCCGGGGCCAAGCATGGTGTTTTGCTGGTCAGAAAATAAACAGCCCGGCTTATTGGTCATTGTGAGCATTTTTCTTGCCGACGCGACGCGGGAATCGGGCCGGAGGATAATTGCCCAGCTGGCCGGAAAATGCTACACCTTGAGTACAACCTTATAAAGGAGGATGAAATGCAAAAAAATCTGCTCCCGGCCCTGTTGGCCCTGGTGCTCCTGGTGGCGGCCTGCGCCGCGCCGAAGGCGACCCTGGTGCCGATCGAGGCCACCATCGGCCACCCGACTGAGGTCACCCTTTACAAGGTGGCCACCTGAGACTGCTGTGGCAAATGGGCTTCGTATCTGGAACACAACGGCTTTCACGTGAAGATCGTCTTCATTTCCGACCCCCACGTGATCCGGGCTAAATACCACGTTCCGGAAAAACTCCAGTCCTGCCACACAGCCATCGTTGATGGCTACGTTTTAGAAGGTCATGTCCCGGTCCCGGAAATCCGCCGGTTATTGAAGGAACGGCCCGACGCCGTCGGTCTGACGGTGCCCCGGATGCCCATCGGCGCTCCGGGCATGGAGATTCAGGGTTTCGAACCCCAGCCTTACCGGGTGTTATTGTTCAAGAAGGACGGCAGCTACGAGGTCTATAAGGACTACCCCAAGGGCGGACCCTGATCTACTGCCGAGCTGAGGCCCATAAGCCGGACCGTTTAAGCGCGAACGGTCCGGCTTATGCTTTTCGGATTCAAGTTTACCGCCACCGGCCGGACTTAACCGGTTACAAGGGCCGGCCAACCCCGGCAATACATCCAATGCAAGTAAAAATGGAGGAGAATAAATGTCATATTATTTCAACAAGATAGTCGAGATGACCTTTGAAGAGGCGGTGGCCAAGGCCACCGAGGAATTGAAAAAGGAAGGTTTCGGAGTGCTGACCGAAATCGATGTCAAGGCGGCCTTGAAAAAGAAAATCAATGTTGATTTCCGCAATTATCGCATCCTCGGAGCCTGCAATCCGACTTATGCCCACAAAGCCCTGCTGGCCGAAGATAAAATCGGCATCATGCTGCCCTGCAACGTCATCGTCCAGGAATTGGCCGACGGCAGAATCGAGGTTGCCGCCGTCGATCCGGTCGCCTCCATGCAGGCCGTTAAAAACGACAGTCTCGGCGACATCGCCATGGCGGTCCAGGCCAAATTGAAGCTGGTGATTGAAAATATCTAAGACCTTGCCGGGCCTTACCCGCATGGCCACACCTGCAAGCGAAAGCCGGGGTTCGTTCAAAGCAGAACGGCTCCGGCTTTCTTATTGCCCGGCCGAACCCTCAAGATAGGCGTTGATCTCTTTTTCGATTACCGCTTCGGTCTCGTCGCCCAGGACGTGGACGGCGACGACGTTTTCGACCAGACAGGTGCCGATCGAACAGGCGGTGCAGCCGATCCCGTAACGATCCAGAATCTCGCCGATCCGCGGATGTTCCTTGATCACCTCGATAATCTGCCGGTTGCCGATCTCATTTACAAGCTTCATAACTGGGTCTCCTTAAGCAAGCTTTACCCGCAGAATAGCCGGGATTGCGGTTGAAAAAAATGACCCAGGTCAAGAACCCCCGCCGTACCCAGCAACAATCAGGAACTCTTGCCGTCAATACCCCCGAACCCCACTGTGGCGAACCGGCTCAGGCGGTTGAAAAATCCATGTCGAAAGCCACGATCCGTGGTACTTCTTCTGATTGATATTCCTGACTCTCCGAAGGTGAATGGCCGGACTGGACAAGAGGGGCACCCGGAGGAAGAAACGGACTACTAGCGAAATGCCAATCTCTTTAACTTTGAGAAAGGGGAGGTAATAAATTTTGCATTCCGAATTTTCAATTTTGCCTTTTCACCATGGACCGGGCTGATTCAGAGTCAAAAGGGTTTGGAGACTTCTTCCTGGCTATCCCGTGGCAGTGGCACCTGGCCCTGGGCGTGGCCGCTTACCTGATCCTCCATGCCCTGGCGGCCAGGGAAATCCCTCAGCCTGATCAGTCTCCGATAGAGACGGCCCTCTACGCCCACCGGCTGATCTGGAAAACGGCGGCGGCGATTTTTCAGTATCTCCTGCCGGCCGCCTTCGGACTGCTGGCGATTTTCTCTTTCCGACGGGGCAGGAAAAGGAAAATCAGGAATTAAAAATGCAGAATGGAAAAGACCTGAAAGAACGGACCACGAAGTTTGCCCGGCGTATCTTGGCAAGAAGCAGTAAATTCCAGCTTTTGGCGATTGAAAATAAGTAAGTATTATCCGCGAAAGATCCTGAGTAAGGAATGAAAATCGCCTGACTGTCGTTAAATAAAGAGAGCAAGAGTCAAACGAAGACGCGACCCCTTGCCTTTCGGGAGTGTTATTTCGATTGACATTGTCGGGCAGGTTTTTTAACTACTAAACCATGTTATGGTGTCAGCGGGTAATTATTTTATTAAGTACGCAAAAACAGCATGATAACCGCATTTACCTGGCAATATTATTCCTTGTTTAATGTGATATGCGGAAAAAGTCAATAATGTGTTATGCGGAATCCGCCTATAACAGAATTAACCTAATCCCGTAAAGAAAGACTGTTAAACATGAATAAAAAATTATCACATTAACCATAATGAATAGATCCATGCCATCAAGGCGGAAGATTAGTGCCTACAGCAAGTCAGGATATCTAACCATAACAGCATTTTTTCTGCTTGTCATCAATTATTTCATTTTGGTTTAATGCCAATCGTCCCAATTGCTAATTCCTACTAGCAGAATTCCAGCTATTGACGCATATTGTTGTTCGTTGGTTAGGTCATTGATGATTACTCTGTATTTCATGCATGGCAAATAGATCGACATGAGACAAAACATTTGCAAAGTAAGGAATGGTATCCATTCAAATTAAGTGCTATTGTCCTATCCTTCACTCTATATGTCGCATCGCCAATACTTTCCTTATATTTTTTCAATAATTTAATATCAGACAATATTTCAAAACAAATATCATTTCAATTTTAGAATTGGGCCATCCATTGGATTGAAACCATTGGCTGTTAAAATTATATAATTGTTAATTTGGATTCAGAATACAAAGGCAACAAAGTATGTTTACAGCAGAAAGAGATTAAATCTTTTACATGATCGGATAATATTAAAGTATCATCTAAAACATCTTCTGTAGGCATAACAATTGAATATAGAAAAATTTTAACCAGTCAATTAAGCGGACGCGAGAACGTTGCGGCCTACGCGGCAACTTGGTGGCGCCGGTCCGCTTATCTCAACGTTGAGACTGTAGAAAAAGTATAATTAGCTGTAATTATTGAGTAAAATGCTGTAAAATCCGGTTGGTTTCTGCATCGTCACCGCTTAACTTCAGCACCGGATTCTGCAATGGCCAAGTACAAGCCGCATTCCTACGCCCAAGGGGCATTTATCCCCGTCCACTTCGAGCACCAGATTCAACCCGGCACCTTCGAGTACACCTTGAGCCGGTTGATCGACTCCGAACTGGATCTCTCCATCTTCGATTCCCGCTTCAATAACGATGAGGACGGCGCTCCGGCTTACGATCCTAAGCTTCTCCTGAAGATCGTTCTGTTCGCCTACTCCCGGGGGATCACCTCCAGTCGGAAGATCGCCCGGGCCTGTGAGGAGAACGTGGTCTTCATGGCCCTGTCCGCCAACACGAACGATCCGGCTCAGCTTTTTGGAATGAAGAACGGCGCGTGGTTGGAGGTGAAAAAGGGCGGATCGCGGCGGATGATGGCGGCCACTTCCGGCTGGCGGCGGAACTCCCGGTCGAGGAACTGCCTGACTTCGCGGCGGTGCCAGCCGGCCGGGTGGTGAAAGTCCTGGTAGAGGGAGAGATCGCCGTCGTAGAAGCCGGTGGACTCAAGTGCTTCGGCCTCGGGGCTACCCAGGGGCAGGTTGAAGATGGCCAGGTTGAGAAAGGTGATCTCCCGGTGATGCCGGACCACGAACTCCAGGGTGCGGCGGGCGGCCGGCAGGGTCTCTGGCGGGGTTCCGAAAAGCAGGTAGACATAGGTGGCGATCCCGGCCCCGGCCAAGGTGGCCAGGACCCGATCGACCAGGCCCAGATCGATACCCTTGTCCAGACTGTCCAGGACCGATTGATCCCCTGATTCCAATCCCAGTTTGAGCATAACGCAGCCGGAGCGCCGGAGTTGCCGGCAGAAATCCGGGTCCGCCAGCAGCGGTTCGGCCCGGGCAAAGCCATACCAATCGGGGCCCGGCGGTTTTTCGGCCAGGGCCTGGAACAGGGCCGGGCTGATGGCGTTGTCGAGCAGATGGATCAGGCGCGGTTTGTAGTCACCCTGAAGTTTATGTAAATCGGCCACGACCTGAGCCGGTTTCACGACCCGATAGGGGTTGCCCTCGGCTTTCTCCGGACAAAAGGAGCAGCGCCGCCAATAGCAGCCGGAAGAGGCGGAGTAGGGCAGGATGAAGCCCGGGGCCAGATAGCTGGAACGGGGTAGCTGGCTGAAGTCTGGCCGGCTGCACGGACGTGGTTCCGTCACTCCCGCCAGGGCCAGCAGGGGCCTTTCCCCAGGCCCGGCGATCAGCTCGTCGAAGAGATTGCCGAAGGGATTGCGCCAGTCCGGCCGGCTCAACCAGGAAGTTACCAGCCCGCCACCCAGGATGATTTTCAGGCCGGGATATCGGCGGCGCAGAAAGCCGGCCAAAGCGAAGGTTGGCAGGGCCTGGCTCAGATAATTCAGGGAAATACCGATCAGGTTGTGGGGCTTCTCGCTTTGCAGTTGCTCCAGACGCTTGGAGAAAAACGGGAAGTAAGGGTTCTCTTCCGGACGGGCTGCGGCCTGAAGGAGATCGCCGCTACGCAGGGGGGAGAGCTCCCGATCATGGTAGTTGGTCAACCCCGAGGTTCGACCGGCAGGGCTGTTTGCCGCCAACAGCCGGTTGAGATCGTTTACCGCCCGGTGGTAGCGGTCCGGACTCCGGTAGGTGGCCGGATCCCGAAGTGCCGCCAGGTTGGCCTCCAGGTTACGGTTAGCCCGGCGGCTCCAGGTGTCGGTGGCCGTTAATGGCAGACCCAGCAGGTAAAGCTGGCCTTCCAGGTTGGCGTCCCAGAGAGTGCATGAATAACCATGTTCGGACAGGGCTCCGGCCAGGACGGCGATGCCGGCCGGCGGCTCACAGGCCTTGGCGACGGGTGGGAAGATCAGCAACATGGAATACCTGATGGTGATGGTTTAACACGCTCCCGATCAGCAGACGACTGCCGGGAATGATTGGCAATACACAAAAAAAATCAACCGATCAACGGGGAAACATTCTTTTTATTACAAACAGATGGACGTTAAGGTCAGGCCATGCTCTGACGTTTTCACTTGCAATGTCAGAAATAACCGGGAAAGATATCGGCTTTAATCGGTTGCTGCGTTACCTGGAGCTCCGGCATGATTTCAGAATTCCAGGCCCAATAAACTATTAAGGAAGGGGGAAAACAAAGTGAAAGAGAAATCCTTGTCAATCTGGTTGGCGGCACTACTGTTGGTTTTCTGTGCTCAAACCGCCCTGGCCTTCGGACCCCATGATGAAAACTGCGTCGGCTGCCATAATGTCCATTACGCCAAGGGCAACTTCATCATCGGACCCCAGCCTAACACCACACTGGACAACCCGGCCACCAACACGAAAACCAACGGCATCGAATCGCTTTGCCTCGGATGTCACAACGAATCCGAAGGGATCATGCCCATTCACCTGACCACCACCCATCCCACCGGTGTTGCTCCCACCTATGTCAAGGTTCCGGAACAGTTGCTGCGTGACGGTAAATTGAGTTGTGTAAGCTGCCATAATCCTCATCCCTCCAACAGCAATTATAAGTACCTGGTGGTTGATACCCAGAAGGGTGCGAATATGGGCGTTTTCTGCGCGACCTGCCATAACGAGCAGGCCCCGCCCGAGGTGCGCAAGGCCTCCCAGGGTTCCACCATCAACAGCGACCCTCGGGTCTCTCCCCGGGTGCAAATCTCGGCGCCTGTTGCGGCCGCACCGGCCAAGCCCGCCAAAGCCGGCAAATAATTATCCCGGTATATCGGCTCTAGTGCCGGCAGGTAATTGGCGACAAGCCAATAATCATGACCGGAGATCATCCCCCAAGGGATGGTCTCCGGTTTTTTATTAACCGGCAGTGAATGGAGCGTTTGGCAGGCGGCTTATTAAAAGGTTGAGGCTGCAGACCGTTATTGTTGTTTGCCTTTCGGCCGCAGTTCAATGGTATTGGCCTGCAGACCGGTGACTTCAACCCGCGGTTCATCCAAGTCGGCTAGACGACCGGCCAGATCGGTGGCGCTGCCCTGGAAACCGACTTCGAGAGCTGCCGCACCGGCTTGGAAACTGCGGGTCCGGACCTGCCCGACCCCGCGCAGTTCCTTGAGCCCGGAGATCAGCTGGTTTAGCTGACTGAAATTTATCCGGTCGACATTGAGGGTGTAAGTGGCCGAGTCATAGACATCCTTGCTCCATTGCTCCAGAATGGAGGCGACCATTTGCCGGGCCAGTTTCCCGGTCGACTCCTCCAGGGGAGTCAGGGCGGCGGCGCCGGAGGCGGGGCGGGAATCATAGCCGGAGTATAGGATCCGGGCGGTATCGGTTTCTATGGCCTTGAGGCTGATCTCGTTGGTGAAGAAGCGCATGGATCGGCCCAGGACCTGGCGTTCGTCGACAAAGGCGCGACGAACTTCGGCCTCGATCAGGATTTCGGCGCCGAAATCCTTGGCCAGCCTGCCGGCCTGCGAAGGATCGCCAGCCAGCAGGAAACTTTCCAGTTCTTGCCGACGCCGGGTCTGGCCGGCATCGACCAGGCGGAAACCTTTGGCCAGCAGGATCTTTTCCAGCTGGTTCTCCGAACTGCTGTTGCCCTCCTGCTCCACCCCCCGGTAAGCGCTGCCGGTTTCCCGGCTATGGACGACGACCATCACCCGGGGGTTTTCCTTCTGGCGGATGATCAGGCCGATGGCCTCCAGTTCCTTGGCCAGGTTGGCCATCTTGACCACCGCGCTGATGGTCACCTCGAAGATCCCGTCTTCCCGCTTCTCCTTCAGGATCTTATAACTTTCAATGAAGCCTCGGCTTTCCGAATAGATCCGGTCTTCGACCAGGACCATCTTGTCGACCAGCGACTCGGAAGAAACGTAGGCGCCGACTCCCTGCTCGACCGCCTTGCGCAAGGCGTCGTCGATCGCGTCATCCCTGGCCTTGCCGGGATCTTTGCCGCCGCCCAGGCCGGTGGCGACGATTTCCCTGGATTCCTCGGCGGCGGCCAGGGATGGCGAACCGCCAAACCACAGGGTCAGAACAGCGGCCAGCAGAAGCAGGAAGGCGAGACGCCGGTGCATGAAGAGATCCTCCTGGTGGTTCAACTTTCTTCCGGTTTCACGGTCATGCCCTTCTCGATGCCCGAGCCGGAAACAATCTTGCAGATGGCCAGCTTTTCCTTGACCTTGACCACCTCGATATTGCCGACGGTATCGACACTCTCGTCCAAAACTTCGCCGGTATCGGGATCGCGCAGGACGGTGGCTTCACCGACCTTGAACTTCTGGCCCAAGGTAACCCCTTCGCGTTCGCCCCGGTTGATGTAAACCTTGCCGTCTTTGACCATGACTACGCTTCCGGTCCAGGGAATTTCCGACAGCTGGTCGATCATGAAGCGGACGCCTTCATCGACGGCCTGCTCGATGGCCTTGCCGGCATTGGTTTTCTTGAAGCCGCCCAGATTGCCGCTCCAGCCGTCATGGCTGAGGCCGAGGGACAGGCCGTTTTTGGAGACCTTGCCGTAGCATTTTTTGGAGGCCAGGACCTGGCCGGTGGTGGAATCGACAATGTAGAGCACCACGTTGATTTCCGAATTGGAGGTGGTGCCGCCCAGTTTGATTCCGC
This sequence comes from uncultured delta proteobacterium, assembly GCA_963807225.1. Lineage (GTDB taxonomy): Bacteria > Desulfobacterota > Desulfobulbia > Desulfobulbales > JAGXFP01 > JAGVGT01. The sequence continues at coordinate 625,824 of CAWEAD010000008.1, forward strand.
CGAAACCGATGCCGCCTCCGCCGCCGCTGGTTTCGTCGGCGAACTGGGTGATGGCGCCTTTGACCAGGAGTTGACCGGGGGTCATCTGGCCGGTGGCGACCTTCTTGCCGCCTCCGGCGGCTCGGCCGCTAGCGGCGAAATCCTGCTCGGCCATGGCCTCCTGCCGCATGTCCTTTTCCCCCAGAACGACGAAACGGTTGGTTTGGGCCAGACTGTCGGTGAGCACGGCCCCCCAGGCATTGCCCAGGTCCCACTGGCCCCGCCAGTTCGACTGGTTTTCGAATTTGGCCACGGTGATGGAATAGCGCAGTCCCTTGGGCTCGGACTGATCTCCGGCGGCGGCTGTGGTCAGGCAACCGGCAAGAAGCACCAGGCTTAGCGTTATAAATGATAAGTTAAAGGTTCTTTTCATCGTTTTCCCCTCGTCATGATTCGGAATTATACCGATTTCTCGCCAGTTTGCCGGGCTGAGAGATGTCGGCAGACATCATGTCATCTTTTAATATCAAAAAAACACGATTAGCCCAGCACTGGCAAGAGAATTATAAGTTTCGGACCAAACTCTGGAACTCGGTTTCGGCTGGTATATATCCACCGCTCGGGCTCGGCGGCGGAAGGGATAAAAAACTGGCCCAGGCCCAAATACGAGGTGGAAGAGCGAGGTTTTTTGTAGTAATGTTGAGCGGCTAGAGCATCTGGCCAAGAAGTGCTTTGCAAAAAGATAATATCTCCGGCGAGCGAATAACGGGGTCTGGGAAACTTTATTGAGAAGCATCCCGAGGGGGCAATGATTACGCCCGCCAGACAGTCAGGATCTTTTTCAAATAAACAACCTGCTCCCGGAATCACCCTGGCTGTTCGGGAGTTTCCTGCCGGTCAGTTTTTTACTGGCGCCGGCCGGTATGCCCGGTCGCATTTATCGGAACCTCCACCTCGGGAGCATCTCCGGTAGGCAGTTTTGTTTTTGCAGGTAACGGAATCCGGCGGTTTTCCGATCCCCGAGTTCATTTTGCCGGCGGCGATACGCCGTCGGTCATGTCCATTTCCAAGGAGACCACGTGAAAAAGAAAATTTTAGCATTAACCCTGATGGCGGGCATGGCGGCGATGATGGTCGTCGGTTGTAACAAACCAGCCGAAAAAGAAGCGGCGGGTAAGGTCGGCAAGGTCGAGTTGAAAGAATTCAGCGACCGGGTCAGCTATATGATTGGCGCCGATATCGGCGCTTCCTTGCGAGCCAATCAAGCGGAAGTTGATACGGCCCTGGTCAGTCGCGGGATCGAAGACAGTTATCTGGCTCGACCGTTACTCATGTCCGATGATGAGATCGACCAGGTCAAACAGGAATTTACCGCAAAATTGCAAAAGGATTACCAGGCCAAACTGGCCGAGACGGCCGCCCGGAATCTGGCCGAAGGGGAGAAGTATCTGGCCGAAAATGCCAAAAAAGAAGGCGTGGTGACCACCGCCAGCGGCCTGCAGTACGAGGTCGTCGTCCAGGGCAGCGGTCCAAAACCGGGACCGGAGGCCATGGTTAAAGTACATTATCGCGGCACGCTCTTGGACGGTAAGGAGTTCGACAGTTCCTACAAGCGTGGTGAGCCGGTCGTGCTCAAACTCGCTTCTCTGATTCCCGGTTGGTCCGAAGCTTTGCGGTTGATGCCGGTCGGCAGCAAATACAAGCTTGTCGTGCCGGCTGCGCTGGCTTACGGCGAGAAAGAGGTCGGGCCTGATATCGGTCCTAATGCCACCCTGCTATTCGAAATCGAATTGCTGGATATCGAGTAGGATCGGCATGGGGCCTTCGGCAGTTTCGTCTGTCGGTGAAACCGGGGACGAAGGGTTCCGGCTCCGGTCTCTGGAAATATTCAGGAATTGAGCGATAGTTGATGGTGGCCTTGATTGCCAGGCGGTTATTCGGTTTTCTGGTTCCGGGCAGCTTGTTGCTGCTGGCGGGGATCTGGTTCAACCACAGCCCCGCGCTTCTGTCCTGGCGGCCTCTGGCCGCCAGGACGACCCTGTGGTTGGTGCCTTTGCTTGCTTTACTGCTGGGTTGGCGGTTCAATCGCAGCAAACCGGTGTATGTGATTCTGGTCCTGCTCCTGGCCGAAAGGGCGGTACACTTTTATTCTCCCTTACCTGGCGGGGCCTCGGACGTAGTTACCCTGATCGTCCAGGTCGTGGCGCTGCTGCTGCCGCTGAATTTTGTCTTGCTGGGGCTGGGCGCCGAGCGGGGCCTGTTCAGCGTCCACACCTTGCCGCGCCTGCTGCTGATCATGGTGCAGCCGCTCCTGGTAATCCTGGTCGCCACTCGTTACCCGAAAGTTCTGACCCTGCTGCAAGTCGATTTTATGCCCTTTGCTCTACCCTGGCCCGGTCACCTGGCCCAAGCGGGGCAGGTGTTCTTTTGGTTGGGCCTGGCCTTTTTGCTGGGACGTTGGCTGATCACCAAGGGGGGCTTTGGAAAACGGTCTTTTCTGGGGGCTGCTGGTTGCCTGGCAGGGCTAGGCTTTTTCCGGTGGCTTGCAGCTTTCCCTCACCTTCGGGGTGGCCGGTTTGATCCTGGCCTGTGCTATTTGTAGAGGCCGCCCATTCCATGGCTTTTCGCGACGAATTGACCGGCTTGCCGGCGCGCCGGGCCTTGAATGAATACTTCCTTCGACTTTCCGGCCCTTTTACCGTTGCCATGTTGGATGTGGATTTCTTTAAAAAATTCAACGACAACTACGGTCACGATGTCGGAGATCAGGTCTTGAAAATGGTTGCGGCCCGGATCGCCAGGGTCCGGGGCGGCGGCAGGGCATTCCGCTATGGGGGAGAGGAATTCACCGTGGTATTTCCTCGTCGGACCGCGGGTGAGGTCTTGCCGCATCTTGAAAGCGTACGTAAATCGGTTGAAGACTCCGGCTTTACCTTGCGGGGCGCGGCTCGAAAAAGCGGGAGCAGCAAAGCCAGGAAGGGAAAACCGGAGCGGATCGCAAGGTGGGGGTGACGATCAGTATCGGGGTGGCCGATCGGCAACAACGGCGCCAGACCCCCGAGGATGTCTTGAAGAAGGCCGACCAGGCCCTCTATGGAGCCAAGGCGGCGGGGCGTAACCGAGTGGTCGGCTGAGGCCGCGGACCTTGCCGAAACGGGTTGGCGTCCTTACCTTGACATCTACTTTTATCATTTGGAAAATTCGCAATACCGAAAAGAATAATCACGGAGGTTTCAGTAATGTCCAATTCATGCAGCAGTGGTTCCTGTGGCAGCAAGTCCAAAAGCTGCGGCGGGGCCGATGCCCAGTCCGCCATCGCCCAGCAGGATCTGGCGATCAAGCGCTCGCTGGGCAAGATCAAAAATAAGATTCTGGTGATGAGCGGCAAGGGCGGGGTCGGCAAGAGTACTGTTTCCACCAACCTGGCCCTGGGGTTGGCCCAGAGGGGCTATAAAGTCGGATTGATGGATGTCGATCTGCATGGCCCGGACATCTGCCGGATGCTCAACCTGACCGAACAGCTGCAGGGGATGGAGAAAAAGGATGGTCTGGTGCCGCCCATGCAGTTCGGCGACAATCTTAAGGTCATCTCCCTGGAATACATGATGGAGAACCGCGACGATCCGATCATCTGGCGCGGTCCTTTGAAGATTCAGGCCATCCGTCAGTTTATCGCCGACATTGCCTGGGGCGAGCTGGATTATCTGGTGATCGATTCACCCCCCGGCACCGGCGACGAGCCTTTGACCGTGGCCTCGACCATCAAGGACGCTTTGGCCCTGGTGGTGACCACGCCTCAGGAAGTGGCCCTGGCCGATGTCCGCAAATCCTTGAACTTCTGCAAGCATGTCAAGATGGAGGTGCTGGGCCTGGTCGAAAACATGAGCGGTCTGGTCTGTCCGCATTGCCACAAGGTGGTCGAGATTTTCAAGACCGGTGGCGGGGCCAGGACCGCGACGGAATTCTCGGTTCCCTTCCTGGGCTCCATCCCGGTCGATCCTCAGGTGGTGATCGGCGGTGACGCCGGCCAGCCCTACCTGGTGTCCAATCAGGAAAGCCCGGCGATCAAGGCCTTTGGGGCTTTGATCGACCAGGTGGAAAAGGGTCTGGCCGGGCGAATTTCTTTAAAAACCGTGGCCCCGGCTTCCGACTGCGGTTGCGGCGGCAGCTGTAACCCCGAAACCTGCGACTGTTAAAGAAAATAGATTTTGCCCGATTCCGGCGCCTTTGGTCTTCCTGCTCGGTTGCGGGAGCAGGGGCGAGGTTATCAATGAATTCAAGGAGCGTCGATGTTGATCAAATCCCTGACTGTGGGGTCCATGTCGGTCTGTTGCTACCTGCTGGTCTGCGAAGAGACCAAGGAGGCGGTGGTCGTCGATCCCGGCGGTAACGTGGAGCGGATTTTGGCCGAGGTCTCCAAGGCCGGGGCCAAAGTGCGCTACATCGTCAACACCCATGGCCATCCTGATCACGTAGCCGCCAACGGTCCCCTGAAAAAGGCGACCGGGGCGGATATCGTCATGCATGGCGAAGATGCCGCCTTCTTCGGGCAGCCCGAGGTGGAGCAGTACTTCTCCTCCCTGGATTTGCCGCCTTCGCCGCCGCCGGATCGCTTGGTCAAGGACGGCGAACTGATCGAGTTCGGCCGGGAGAGCCTCCGGGTGATCCATACCCCAGGCCATACTCCCGGAGGTATCTGCCTTTACAGCCCGCCGGAACTCTTCACCGGCGACACCCTTTTTGTCGGCGGGGTGGGGCGCAGCGATTTTCCCGGTGGCGATGGCCCTCAGCTCTACCGAGCCATACGGGATAAAATTCTGACCCTGCCCGATGCCACCCGGGTCTGGCCGGGTCACGGCTACGGTGGTCAATCCTCAACCATCGGTGAGGAAAGGCGCACCAATCCATTCCTGACCAACGATTCCTGGGCCAGGTAACACTCCATGCGGGAAATCGTTCTGGGCACCGCCGGCCACGTCGACCATGGCAAGACCTCCCTGGTCCGCGCCCTGACCGGCATCGATACCGATCGCCTGAAAGAGGAAAAGGCCCGCGGCATCACCATCGAGCTGGGTTTTGCCTATCTCGATCTGCCCTGCGGGCACCGGTTGGGGATCGTCGATGTGCCGGGCCACGAGAAGTTCGTGCGCAACATGGTGGCCGGCGCCGCCGGTATCGATCTGGTCGCCTTCGTGATCGCCGCCGACGAGGGCATCATGCCCCAGACCCGCGAACACTTCGAAATCTGCCGATTGCTGGGAGTCGAACGGGGCCTGATCGTCCTGACCAAGATAGATCTGGTCGATCCGGAGTGGCTGGAACTGGTTACCGAAGAGGTGCGTCAGTATTTCGCCGGCACCTTCCTGGCCGAAGCCCCCCTGGTACCGGTTTCAGCGGTGACCGGGGCGGGGCTGGCAGAGGTCAAAACAGAACTGGACCGGCTGGTGGCCGGCTCCGATTTCGCCGAGGCCTTCGGGCCCTTCCGGTTGCCGGTGGACCGGATCTTTTCCGTCAAGGGTTTTGGTGCCGTGGTCACCGGCACCTCGATCTCCGGCAGGCTGACCGTGGGCGAGGAGGTTCGGGTCTATCCCGGCGGCAAAAACGGCCGGGTCCGGGGTATCCAGGTCCATTCCGCCGATGTCGGGCTGGTCGAGGCCGGCAACCGCACCGCGATCAACATCCAGGGTGTCGATAAAGAACAGATCAACCGGGGCGACGTGGTCGCCACTCCGGGCAGCCTGACTCCCACCTATATCATGGATAGCGAGTTCATCTATCTCTCCGGCAATACCCGCAAGTTGAAAAATCGCGCCCGGGTCCGCCTGCATCTTGGCACCGCCGAGATCATGGGGAGGATCGTTTTGCTGGACGACGATGAACTGGAACCAGGCGCCACCGCCGATGTCCAGCTGCTCTTCGAGGAGCCTATCTGCGCCTGGCCCGGCGATCATTACGTGGTCCGGAGCTATTCCCCCGTGCATACCATCGGCGGCGGTCGGATCTTCAATAACCTGGCCGCCAAGAAGCGGCGTATGCGACCGGCCAATACGGAAATATTCCGTTGCTATCGTGAAGGCGGCGGCGAAGAACTGGCTCTGCTGCACGTCCGCGAAGCAGGAGCGGCCGGGCTCACCGCCGATGAACTGGCCATACGGCTGGGGGTTTTCGGCAAGAAGCTCAAGAAACTGCTGGATGTTCCGGTTTCCGCCCGGCGGCTGGTGGTGATCGACACCGAGCGCCAGCGCTTTATCGAGAGCGGGGTTTACCAGGATCTTCAGGATCGTTGCCGCGCCATTCTGACCGAGTACCACCGGACCAATCCCCTGAAAGGGGGGATGTCCCTGGAGGAGCTGCGCAGCCGGCTGCGGGCCGGTGATGATGCCCGGCTCTTTCAGTTCCTGCTCACCGATCTGGGTCGCAAGGGTGTGATCGAGCAGGAGGCGGCGATGATAAAACTGGCCGGGCACCAGGTGGCCATGGCGGGTGATACCGAGAAACTTCGGGCCGAGATGCTGGCCTTTTATGCCGAGGCCGGGCTGTCCGTGCCGACGGTCAAGGAGGTGCTGGCCCGTTTCGGAGCGGAGCGTCAGGGGCTGATCCGGGAGTTGCTGGAGGTTCTGGTCCGGGAAGGGGGATTGATCAAGATCAATGAGGATCTCTATTTCCACGCCGCCGCCCTAGACTCCCTGCGTGAGAAGATCAGCGCCCATATCCGGTCCACCGGTGGGCTGGACGCCCAGGGCTTCAAGAACCTGACCGGGCTCTCCCGAAAATTTTCCATCCCCCTGCTGGAGTATTTCGACAAGATCAAGGTTACCCTGCGGATCGGTGACCGGAGAATCCTCCGAGGGCAGGGCTGAGCCCCAAAATTATCCTCCCGGCCCGACCATTACTAAACAGATTGAGGCACCAACCATCGCTAATGTTTCCGGCAATACCTCAGGCCTGAAAACGGCCCAGTACAAGCGCTTGGAGCGGCTCACCAGTCGCCGGGTTTCACCCGACCTGATCGTCAGTCCCGAGGTGGCCAGGGAGATGTCCGAGCTGTCAAGGGAGATCGGCCGACAGGTCGGAGTGCTTATCGACCGGACCGGGCGGGTCGAACAGGTTATGGTCGGCGACCGTCGAAAGATCGAAATCCCGGTGCTGCCGCCGGGCCGGGGGGCCAGCGGCAGGCTCAAGGGCTGGCGTTGCGTTCATACCCACCTGGACCAAGAGGATTTGACCGAAGACGATCTGATGGATCTCCTGTTCCTGCGCCTCGATCTGATGACCATGGTCAAGGTGGCCCCCGACGGCCTGCCGGAAAGAATGTACACCGCCCATCTGGTGCCGGTGCCGGTCGAAGGCAAGAGCTGGCAGTTTCTGGCGCCGGTGGTACCCAGCCAGCAGCCCCATAGCTGCCGGGAGATCATCTCCGCCCTGGAAGATGAGTTCGCTCGGACCCGTCCGACGCTACAGATCAAAGGTGGCGGCGATCGAGCCCTGTTGATCAATGTCACCACCGAGACCAGATCCCGGGCCGAGGAATCGCTGGCGGAACTGGCCGAACTGGCCAAATCCGCCGGGGTCGTGGTGCTGGATCGGGTGCTGCAGCGTCGCGACCGGGTCAATCCCCGCTTCATCATGGGTCGTGGCAAACTGGCCGAGATCATGCTCAAGGCCCTGGTCTTGAACGCCAATCTCCTGATCTTCGACCATGAACTGAACCCCTCGCAGATCCGTTCGATCACCGACCATACCGAACTGCGGGTCATCGACCGCACCCAGCTGATTCTCGATATTTTCGCCAAGCGGGCGCTCTCCCGCGAGGGCAAGCTTCAGGTGGAAATGGCCCAACTCAAATACCTGTTGCCCCGCCTGGTTACCCGCGACGATGCACTTTCCCGGCTGACCGGCGGCATCGGCGCCCGCGGTCCCGGCGAAACCAGGCTGGAGATCGACCGGAGGCGGATCCAGGAACGGCTCGGCAAACTGGAGAAGAAGCTCAAGGAGGTCAGTCGCGAACGCCATCAGCGTCGCGAACGACGGCGTAAGCGCGATCTGCCGGTGATCTCCCTGATCGGCTATACCAACGCCGGTAAATCGACTCTGCTCAATACCCTGACCCACAGTACTATCACCGCCGAGGATCAGCTTTTCGCCACCCTCGATCCCACCAGCCGGCGCTTGCGCTTCCCCCAGGATCTGGAGGTGATTATCACCGATACGGTGGGTTTCATCCGCCACCTGCCGGAGGAGCTGCTCAAGGCCTTCAAGTCCACCCTGGAGGAACTGAATGAGGCTGATCTCCTGGTCCATGTCATCGATTTGAGTAATCCGTCCTTCCTCCGGCAAATGAATGTGGTGGATGATTTGCTCAATGAGCTGGAACTTGCTAATATTCCCTGCCTCCGGGTGTTCAACAAGGCCGATCGCCTGGAACAAGCTGAGGCGGAGGAACTGGCCCGCCAGTACGACGGTGTCGCCCTGAGCGCCCTGGATTCCGGGACCTTCGGTCCCTTCCTGGCCCGGGCACAGCAATTGATCATGAAGAAAATCACGGCCTGAAGGAGCTGCCCCGGCAACAATGATCATGAAGATCGCATCGCGGACAGCCCGGCTTTCTATCCGGCTTCTGGTGGCCCTTTTATTTCTGGCTTCGGCGGGGCTCGCCAACGGGGCGGAAAAGCCGGTAATCAGAGAGATCGTGGTGAGCAATTCCGCCAGCGACCTGCTGCTTTACTTCCAGGTCGGCGAGGCCTTTCGGCCCGAGATTGAAGAGGGGGTGCTGAACGGTATCCCGGCGACCTTCACCTTTCTGGTTTCCCTGCGTGAAGTAGAGGGAGGTCGGCCCGGCCGCCAGTTGACCGAACTCACCTTCGAGCATACCCTCTCCTACGATATCCTCAAGGAGGAGTTCCTCCTGCACTTGTCTGAACACCACACCGATATGACCTGCCGCGATCTGGGTCAGGCCAAGAAGCTGATGGCCGAGGTCACCGGCGCCAGGGTTCTGGCCCTGGCCGCTCTGACGCCGGGGCGGGAATATTTCCTCAGCGCCAAGGTCAGACTCGAGCGCAAGAACCTGCCGATCTTCTTTCACTACCTGATCCCCTTCTGGCAAGTGGGGGATTACGAAACCGACTGGCATTATGTCCAATTCAGATATTGACATGAACAGTACCCAGTACCTGTCCTGGCGGGATCAGCGCAAGCGGCGGCGGATCTGGTTGGTGATTCTGGGCTGTCTGGCCGCGCTGCCGGTTTTGACCTTCATCGAATCCCGGGTCTTCAAACTGGGCGAGGTCTCTTTCCCGGTCAGCGGCAACGTCCTGGTCTTTACCGTCATCAATGTCAACGTCATGCTGCTCCTGCTCATGGTCTTCCTGGTCCTGCGCAACCTGGTCCAGATAATCTTCGAGCGGCGGCGCAATTTCATCGGCACCCGGCTGCGCATCAAGATGGTGGTCTCTTTCGTGTCGCTCTCCCTGGTGCCGACCGCCTTGCTCTTCTTCATCGCCCTGCAGTTTGTTTCCACCAGCATGGATTACTGGTTCAATATCCGGGTCGAGCAGTCGCTGCAGGAATCGCTGAATATCGCCAAGGATGTTTACACTGAAGCCCGCAGTCAGGTCCGGGTCCAGGGTCGATCCATCGCCATAAGGCTGGAATCGCAACTCTACCAGCAGTTGATTGCCCAGCACCTGGATATCTTTCTGTCTGACATTTCCGAAAGCCACGGTCTGGCCGGTCTGGAGCTGCTGTCCGAGCAGCGGGTGCCCATGGTCCGGGTCTTCGGCAAGGGGTTGGTGGCGGAAAAGGTGCCGGAACTGCCGGCCGAAATGTTGCGCCGCGCCCTGGATGGGGAAAAGGACCAGGTCGCCATACAGGCCATCGAAGAGGGTGAACTGGTCCGGGGTTTGATGCCGGTCTCAATCGGTCCCGAATCAGACCGGCGGATCAACGTCCTGGTTACCTCACTGCTGGTCCCCCGGCAACGGCTCCAATCCATGGAGATCATCTCCAGCGGCCTGGAAGGTTACCGGCAGCTGATGATCCTGAAGAACCCGATCAAGACCAGTCTGCTGGTGATGCTGCTGATCGTTACCCTGCTGATCGTCTTCAGCGCCATCTGGTTCGGATTTTACGTGGCCCGGGGTTTGACCGGGCCGATTGCCAAGCTGGCCGAAGCCACGCGCCGGGTCGCCGAGGGCGAACTGGACTTCGTTCTGGAAAAGGAATCGGGCGACGAGATGGGAACCCTGGTCGATTCCTTCAACCTGATGACCCGGGATCTGCTGGCCAGCAAAAAGCAACTGGAAGAAGTCAATGTGGCCTTGCAGGAAAGCTACCAGGAGCTGGAAAAGCGGCAACGTTACACGGAAACCATTCTCCAGAACGTGGCGGCCGGGGTTATCTCCATGGACGAAAAAGGGCGGATCACCACGATCAACCGCTTCGCCGAGGAACTCCTGAAGATCGATCGGGAACGCTTCATCGGCCGACACTACCGGGAAATGCTGCGCCCCGATCATATGGCCCTGATGGATGGTTTCTTCCAGGAACTGGTCCGGAGCGGCAAAACCACTATTCAGCATCCGGTCCGTCTGAGTATGGGCGACGAGACCTTCTCCCTGCGGGTCAATTTTACCCAGCTGGCCGACGAGCAGGGCCACAAACTGGGCGTGGTCCTGGTATTCGATAACCTGACCGAGTTGGAAAAGGCCCAGCGCATGGCGGCCTGGCGGGAAGTGGCCCGGCGTATCGCCCACGAGGTCAAGAACCCGCTCACCCCGATCCAGCTCTCGGCCCAGAGGCTGCGCAAACGTTACCTGGAGCGGTTGGGTGATGATGGAGAAATCTTCGACAACTGCACCAATACCATCGTCAATCAGGTGGATGAACTGAAGCGGTTGGTCAGCGAGTTTTCCAGTTTCGCCCGGATGCCGGCGGTGCGGAAATCCTTGAACAACCTTGGCGAAGTGGCCAGGGAGGTATTAATCTTCTACCAGGAAGCCCACAAAAACGTAGAGTTCGATTGCCGTTGCGAAGTAGAGGTGCCGAGATTCCCCTTCGACCGCGAACAGTTGAAACGGGTGTTGATCAACCTGTTGGACAACGCGGTGGCGGCGGTACCGGAAGAGGGTGGCAGAATCGGCATGGAACTGAGCTATTATCCCCGGGAAAAAACGGCTTTTATCGAGGTCTGGGACAATGGACCGGGGGTACCGGACCTTGATAAGCTGCGGCTGTTCGAGCCCTATTTTTCCACCAAGAAATCCGGTACGGGACTGGGACTGGCCATTGCCAGCACGATTATCGCCGATCACGACGGTTATATCCGGGTGCGGGACAATGAGCCCAACGGGTGCAAGTTCGTCATCGAACTGCCGGTAACCGGCGTCTGAGAAGACGATTTGCGCCGCCGGCATCCTTGATGGCATAGCCATACTTTCAGAAGAGCACTATTCATCATCCTTGAGCGAGATAGATTACCGGTTATGGCTAAAAAAATACTGATCATCGACGACGAAAAATCCATTCTCGAATCCCTGGCCGGCATCCTCTCGGACGAGGGGTTCAACCCGGTTTGCGCTGAATCCGGCGAAGCGGGACTCAAGATTCTCGACGAAGACGAAATCGATCTGGTACTGCTCGATATCTGGATGCCGGGGATGGATGGCCTGGAAGTTCTGCCGGAAATCAAGCGGCGCCAGGCCATGTTGCCGGTGATCATGATTTCCGGGCACGGCAATATCGAAACCGCCGTCCGCGCCACCAAGATGGGGGCCTTCGATTTCATCGAAAAACCGCCGTCATACGACAAGATCGTCCTGGCGGTCAACAACGGTCTGCAGATGTACCGGCTGGCCGAGGAGAACGAGATCCTTCGCGACAAGGCCAGGAAGCAGCGGGGTTTGACCGGCGGCTCCAAGGCAATCGAGGAACTGCGGCGCCAGATTGAACGGGTGGCCCCGACCTCGGCCTGGGTCTTGATCCGCGGTGAACACGGCACCGGCAAGGAAGTTGTGGCCCAGTCGATTCACCGACTTTCCGCTTCGGCCGATAAGCCGATGGTCGAACTTAACTGCGCCGCCATTCCCGAGGAACTGATCGAGAGCGAACTGTTCGGACACGAGAAGGGAGCCTTCACCGGCGCCGCCGCCAACCGGCGCGGCAAGTTCGACCAGGCCGACGGCGGGCTGCTCTTTCTGGACGAGATCGGCGATATGAGTCTCAAGACCCAGGCCAAGATCCTGCGGATTCTGCAGGAACAGAAGTTCGAGCGGGTCGGCGGGGGGAAGACCATTTCGGTGGATGTTCGGGTTCTGGCCGCCACCAACAAGAACCTGGAGGAGGAGATCGAAAAGGGTAATTTCCGGGCCGATCTCTTCTATCGCTTGAACGTGGTGCCGATCATAGTGCCGCCCCTGCGCCAACGGTTGGACGACATTCCGCTCCTGCTCGTGGATTTTCTCCAGGACATGGCGCGCAAAGGCCTGGGCGAAAAGGAATTCGACGACAGCGGTCTGGCCGCCCTCCAGGACCACGACTGGCCCGGCAATGTCCGTGAGTTGCGCAATCTGGTGGAGCGGGCGGTAATCATGTCGCCGGGATCGACCATCACCAGGGAAGATCTGGCTGCTCTCCTGCCGGCCGCCGGGATCGGCTCGGGACTGGGAGCGGTTGGCGGCGACGCCCTGACCGCACCTTACCTGATCAAAAATTTCAAGGAAGCCCGCAAACTTTTCGAGCGGGAATTCCTTCTGGCCCGCCTCCAGGAATGCGACGGCAACATCAGCCAGACCGCCGAGGAAATCGGCCTGGAACGAAGCCATCTGCATAAAAAGGTCAAGGCCCTGGAAATCGAGCCGGAATAAAAACCAAGGCAGAATTAAAAATGCAGAATCAAGAATGACACAAGCAAAAGAGAAAATTCCCGGTTGTCGGGCTAAATCGTCGGACAATAACTACCTTAACAGTAACAACCGAGATACATTTTGCATTTTGCCTGTTTAATTTTGCATTTCAGCCAGGTGAAAAGTTCGAGGAAAATATGAAACCCATCAATACCATTCCCAGCCAGAAGGAACTGGAAAAGGAAATCGGCGAATACCTGTCCCAGAAGTACGGCGCCCAAGTCAAGATAATCTCGACCGGACTATTCCCGGAGCCGGTCAAGGATGAAAAAAAGGAAGCGCCGGCGAGCCGGAACGTTGACGAACGGGTCTTCAATTTCAGGCTCCGGCCCGAAGAACTGATCGCCTATCTCGACGAGTACGTGATTCGCCAGGACGATGCCAAGGCGGTATTGGCCACCAAGATCTGCACCCATTTCAACCGTATCGGCTACGCCCAGCAACACGGGAGCCTGGAACGGCGCGGGGTGGGGCAGGTCAAGGGCAACGTCTTACTGATCGGTCCCACCGGTGTCGGCAAGACCTTCCTGATCAAGTTGATTGCCCGGAAGCTGGGAGTACCGTTCGTCAAGGGGGATGCCACCAAGTTCAGCGAGACCGGTTATGTCGGCGGCGACGTCGAAGACCTGGTCCGGGATCTGGTCCGCGAGGCCGACGGCGATATCGACAAGGCCCAGTACGGCATCATCTACCTGGATGAGGTCGACAAGATCGCCGCCAGCCCCAATCGTCTGGGGCAGGATGTCTCCCGCACCGGGGTGCAGCGGGCTCTGCTCAAGCCCATGGAAGAGACCGAGGTCGATCTCAAGGTGGCCCACGACCCCATCGCCCAGCTCGAAGCGGTGGAATACTATCGGGCTCACGGCAAGCGTGAGAAGAGGGCGGTCAACACCAGGAACATCCTCTTTATCATGAGCGGCGCCTTCACCGGTTTGGAAGAAATAGTCCGCAAGCGGGTCGGCAAGCAGTCCATCGGCTTTGAGAGTACCGTGTCGTCGCGTAAGGCCGACGTCCGCTTCCTCAAACAGGCCCGGGCCGAGGATCTGATTGAGTTCGGTTTCGAGAGTGAGTTCGTCGGGCGCTTACCGGTGATTACCGTTCTGGACGAACTATCAGAGGAAGATCTATATCAGGTTCTACTCAACCCCAACTGTTCGGTGGTGATGGGCAAGAAGCAGGACTTCCGGGCTTACGGCATCAAGCTGGCTTTCGAAGATGAGGCCTTGCGCGAACTGGCCACCCTGGCCGCCCGGGAAAAAACCGGGGCCCGCGGTCTGTTGAGTGTCATGGAAAAAGTCATGCTGCCCTTCGAGAGAAAGTTGCCTTCGGTCGAGATCAACCACCTGGTAATCGATCGGGAGATGGTGATCAATCCCTGTCTCGAACTGGAGAAGTTACTGACCGATGCCGACCTGATCCAGCGTCATCGCCAGCGTTATCTGGTGAAGAGCGACGAGGAGCTGGAGCGGCTGGTCGGATTTCTTGCACAGTCCCGGGCCGACTGCTTCCAGCGGAGGGAAATAACCGGTTCGCCTGAACGATTGCGTCTCCTGGCCCTCTTATGCCAGCACGAGAATCTTGATTCCCACGAAGCCTGTGAGCTGCTGGTCGAGCTGGTCGGCTACATCTGGGAGTGCGAGGATGATTTCAGCAACGACGATATCCTGATTTCCTTCTCGGAGGAGGCCATCGACCGCATTCTGACCCTGGCTCCGCGCAATCGCAAGATGGTGCGGGCCATCTGCGAAAAAGTGATCAAGACCTGCGATTACGGTCTGCGTCTATTGAGCCAGAAGAAGGATATCCACGAGGTGGTGGTCACCGCCGAGGGCGTGGATGATCCGGGGAAGTTCATCAACGAACTGGTGGAAAAGAGCTTTTTGGTGTAACTATGATGGCTAAGCAAAAAGTCCGATCTGCGAACTTTTGCTTGGCAGTCCCGTTTGCGAAATCATGAGTTACATTCAGATGCTTTCGAAAATATGATCGCTAATGTCATTGCAAGCATTGCGAAGCAATCTATCTTTCGCTGCATCGGCCAAAGATTGCTTCGTCGCGATGCCCCTCGCAATGACCTGAATCGAGTTGTTTGATTATAAAAAATCAGCCTAAACCTAAGGAGCCAGACATGATGTTCCCAGAATATCGTCCCCGCCGAATGCGGCAGAACAAGGTGTTTCGCGCCCTGGTCCGTGAGACCACCCTCTCCGCCGATCACCTGATTTATCCCCTCTTCGTTAAGCCCGGCAAGAAGGTCAAGGAGGAGATCAGCTCGATGCCCGGCGTCTTCCGGCTCTCGATCGACATGCTGGCGGCCGAGGCCAAGGAGTGCATGGAACTGGGGGTGAACAGCGTCATTCTCTTCGGCCTGCCCGAGAAGAAGGATCCCATGGGTTCCCAGGCCCATGCCAAGGACGGTATCATTCAGAAGGCGATTCGCGAGCTCAAGAATAAGGCCCCGGAAATGAACGTGATTACCGACGTCTGCCTCTGCGAGTACACCGATCACGGCCACTGCGGGGTGATCATCGACCAGCAGGTCGATAACGACGCCACCCTGGAGATTCTGGCGCACACCGCCTTGTCCCACGTCGAGGCCGGGGCCGATATGGTGGCCCCATCCGATATGATGGATGGTCGGGTCGCCGAGATCCGCGGCATGTTGGACGAAAACAATTACCACAACATCCCGATCATGTCCTATGCGGTCAAATACGCCTCCTCCTTCTACGGTCCCTTCCGCGACGCCGCCGACGGCGCCCCGCAGTTCGGCGACCGGTGCGGCTACCAGATGGACCCGGCCAACGTTCGCGAGGCCTTCCGCGAAGCTACCCTGGACGTGGAAGAGGGCGCCGACATCCTGATGGTCAAACCGGCGGTGGCCTATCTCGACATCATCGCCAAAATGCGCGACGAGTTCGATCTGCCCATCGCCGCCTACCACGTCAGCGGCGAATACGCCATGATCAAGGCCGCCGCCGCCAACGGCTGGATCGACGGCGACAAGGTGATGTACGAGACCCTGCTCTCCATCCGGAGGGCCGGGGCCGACATCATCCTCACATACAGTGCCAAGGACTGCGCCCGCTACCTGCGGCGCTGATTCCCGCTTAAACAGCGGAAAGAAAACGGCCGGCTCCCCGAAAAAGGGAACCGGCCGTTTTCTTTCCGCCTTGAATTATCGCTGCCTCAGCCGATCGCACCGCTGTCGCGGAAATATCCGCTTTCGCGGACCACCAGGGTTTTCCGGGTTCGTCGTCCGGTTATCCTGCTTCCTGCCCCAGACTGTGTCTTACGCAGTAACGGGTAGCGGGTAAGGCCCGCAGACGCTCAACGGGGATGGCTTTGCCGCAATCTTCACAAATGCCGTATGTGCCCTCGTCGATCTTGCTCAAGGCCCGATCGATTTCTTCGACCTGGACTAGTCCCTGCTGGTCCAACTGGTCATAAGGTTCGTCCATTTCAGCATTCTGACCCCTCTCAACAATCTCGCTTTCGGGTTCACTGAGCGCCTGTCTGTTTTCTCCCAGATTCTGCCGACGCTCAACTATCTCCCGCCGCAGAGTCCAGAGTTCCGATTTCAACTGTTTCAGGTCATTTTCGGTCATAGCGGTTGTCCTTTGTTAGCCTTATTGATTTAAATTCCCGTCCCTCTATACAATATGCACAAGTGCGAGTACGGCATTAAAGGCAAGTGATCAAATTATAGCCCTAGAGTTATCTCCGCAGACCATGCCGACCTCCAGTCGCCTGCCTTGACCGGGCGTTCCAGCAGAATGATGCCGCGCCCGTAAAATTAGGTGGACATTGGCTGCAAGACTGGTGTTCATTGCAGCCGGAATGCACCGTCGGCGCTCTTACTCGGTGTTTTATTTAATGTCTTCGGAATCGGAGGCTGGAGTCAAGCAAATCTCGGCTGACGGTTACGGTTGAGTACTGTGGGATGTATATAAGAGTCATTCGTACGCGGATGACCATCCCGGCAGGGACTTGCACCATGCAATATACGCCGAGCTTTGCGTGTTGTGATAACGTATGAAATCAGGGGCGATAGGCCGCAGGACCAGCAGACCCGCTTGATCCCACTTATTAGGTTTGGGGTTGAGGCTTTTCACTTATCACGGTATTCGGTTAGGAATATGAAAATAAAACTAAATTACAAGCCAATTCAAAAGCCGGTTTTATAGACCAAGTGCTTGAAGTTATGCGATATAATGCATTGTGCATAAAAGATCGGACAATCTTGCTGCCAATGGATTTCACGCTACATCCATCACTTTGGCGGCAAGACCCATCCGCGCTTGCTGTACGACAATGGGGCCTGACCAAGCCAATCATTTGAAATCGCTTGGCATCTGGCCCAAATATACCTGTTTGTTTGGCTCAGAATGCCCTTTATACAGTCAAAAAGAGACTATAAGACGATCCAGGTTCTCTAAGGGTGGATAACGTATCAATCTCGTCGGTTTCACAATTATTGGCCCAAGGTAGAATGGATCCTCCGGCGGACTCGGGTGATTGCCAAATTAGGAGGTGCCTGTGATGAGCAATTGTTAAGCAAAGGCCGATCTTATTTTCGTGGAGAAAATCTGGTAAAAAATATAAATTTTCCGGCAAAAGAAATAAAGGGCGCAAATAATGAATGAGATGAAGGATAGTCACGCGGATCGGGAACTTTTGGCCAAACACCTGGTTTATTTTGCCGCCGAGCGCACATTGATGGCCTGGATACGCGCGGCTCTTGGGTTGATGGCGCTTGGTTTCGTAATCGATCGTTTCGGTCTCGTCTTGCGGCAGGTCCTGCCCGAAGCTCGGAACGCCATGCTGCCTTCTTCCTTTTCGTTTGGGGTTGGGGCTTTTCTGGTCGGGATTGGAGCCTTGATGGCGATAGTGGGCGCGGTCCGATATATGCGCTATGCGATCCGTTATCATCGAGACGGTGATACCGATCCCGGCCATGGATTGGTGCCGGCCATCGTATTCATCGTCTTGGTGGCGATTGCCGGGGGCGTTATCATGGCGTTTTTGCTTGAGGCGATCGGTTGAAGCCTCTTTTGGCTGCCCCAATTTTGACCGATTGAGATGCAGAATTCTTTTGCTTAGATAAAAAAAGGAAGCAAGAAACATTCTTATACCGATCAAGTCGTTTCAACTGGTGCGTTAGTACGGCTGTTATTCGAACCAGGGACGAGGGGAGAAGGAGAAAGCCGAAGATCTGCGTAAGGGCGATCTTTGATCATCATAAAAGAAATGGAGGCAACCGATGGCTTCCGATTCCTATCCCCCCCCTCAGCGATTACGGTTACATTGCGGACTGTCATTCGGCGGCCCTGATCTCGCGCCAAGGTTCCATCAACTGGTGCTGCCGCCACCACCTCCCTGCCCGAAGCGCCCGGCGGCAGCAGAAACTGGGATTATCGATTCACCTGGATCCGCGACTCGGCTTTTTCGGTCAGATCGCTCTTTGAGCTGGGTTTCGACAAGGAAGCCGACGGCTTCAGGCGATTTATCGGGCGGAGCTCCGCCGGCAGCGCCGAAGAACTGCAGATCCTCTTCGGCCTCGGCGGTAGACTGATCAAATTGTCATGCAAATAAGAAACTCAAGGCGGAATTCCGGGCGTTTTGCTGTTGGCTGAGGGTGGATGTCGAAGTACTCGCAGGCGCCGTAGTATCCAGGAATGGCAGTTCAGGGAAATATGGCATTGCTTAAATCTTGAATGGCTTGCCGTTGCCGTGGTAATCTTTTTGCGAGTCGCGACAAGCCCGTTTAGACATTCCCTGCCTTTTGCAACATGTGTTCGATTGCGGCAGTGAACAGCGGTCCCTCTCTACTTTTTAATTCTGGTCAAAAATGAAATGTTTAAACTTATAACCGTAAGTGTGCTCTCTCTCATAGTAGGCTTTTTGTTAGGAGCGGCGGCGATCCATCGGTCAATGCCCAATACGCCGTGGCGTTTGCCGCCGGTCAGGAATCCATGGAACCCGAAGGACATCATGGGCCTCATCGGATCGATTGGGATCCGGAACCTTGCCGGACACTTGGAAAACGTGCCTTCCGTCGTTTTGGAGACGGACAGAACCTTCGCATTAGAAATTCCAGAGGCCAAGAACAAGATCCATTACGTCATCGTTCCTAAAAAGGACATCCACGATATCAGCCAGATTTCAGCGGAGGATACGCCCTATTTGATCGATGTTTTTCAGGTGGCGCGCCAACTTATTGAGAAGAGAGACTTGTACAACTTTGAGATATCTACGAATGGTCCCGGCAGGCAAAAAGTGGGCTATCTGCATTTTCATTTGATCGGTAAAAGTCGGCCAATTCAGTAGGGGTTAGATCTAGGTGCGGCTTTCATACTTTTCCAGAGCAGCGATGGTTCCCGGCTCCTGCCATTCTGAAAACTTTTTCCCCTGCTGAGAAAAGAAATTTTACCGATAAGATCGGCCATTTCCTGAATGAGGCCCATGGGTCATCTCGCAGTATGAGGATGGGGATGTTGCCGATTCTGCTCTGATTCGCGTCTCACCCTCGACAGGCTCACTGGCCGAAATTCGATGGTAACCAGATAGTCTTAGAAACCGGGATGATCAATAAATCCGGCCCTGAAGTGCCATTAAAACACCGGACATTTCAGGGTTAGATCGGCTCTGGACCAGGAACGTTGAAAGCGTTTTTCGGTATCGGCTATCTGCTCGGTTTTTCCCTGCAGCCTGAGGCTTTCGGCCAGGCCGAAAAGTGACCAGGGGTTTTCGGTGTTCTTCTCCAGGTCCCGGCGGAAAACTCCTTCCGCTTCCTCATTCTTGCCTTGATCGAGAAAAACCGCGCCCAGGGCCTGGCGGACCGGGAAATACCAGGGAGGCGGCTCGTCGAAGGGGAGTTGGTCTTCCAGTGACACGGCCCGGGTCAGGTGGTCGACGGCCTGGTCGCCCTGATCGATGGCGGCGGCCAGTTCGCCGGTCAGTACTTCGGTGGCGATGGCCAGCAGATCGGAAGCCTTGTTGATATCCCAGATCTTTACTTCTGCAAGTCCTTTGTCGCGGGTGATTTTCTCCAGAGCGGTCAATTCTTCCTGTGCTTCTGCGGTGCTGCCGGTGCGGAGCCGGGCCAACCCCCGGGCGTAATGGTACATGCCCAGCGGGTAGAGCAGATCCGACGGTGGAGCGGGGAGAGTGAGGATTTCGTGCCATTGGCCGAAGCGGGCCAGGACGTAATAGAGGGACAGGTAGAAGTGCTGCAGGGTGCCGCCGCCCGGTCCTCGCATTTCATCGAGATTGATGCCGGCGGCCAGGTCGTGGGCGACTCGGATTGCTTCTTTGCTGCGGCCCTCCATCATATAACTGGCCAGGAGATAGTGTTTGACGTGCGGCACGTAGCCGGTCTGGTAGAGACCTCTGGTGGCGAAGGAGGAGGCGAGCAGGTTGTCCACGGCAATAGCCCGTTCATCGGCCTGGCTGCTGGCGTGATAAAAACCGACGGCATAATAGGCGTGGGCGGCCATGTGGACCAGATGTCCGGAGGCCGGGGCCAGGGTGCTGATCAGGTCGGCGCTCTTAATCGTCACCTCCGGGGTCGGCGAGTTTTCCATCAAATGGATATAGAGATGGTGGCCGTGCGGATTTTCGGGGAAGGTCCCGATCACTTTTTCCAGCACCTTTCTGATTTGCGGGGTCCAGGGTTGGGGTGAACCGTCCGCCATCCAGTAGTCCCAGGGATGCAGGTCCATCAAGGCTTCGGCATAGAGTACCGCGATATCCGGATCATTGGGGAAGCGGTCGTACGCCCCTTGCATCGCCCGGGCGAAGGCCTGGTCCAAAGCGGCGCGATCCGCCACCGGAACGGGGGCATAGCGTTGGAACAGGGCGGTAATCAGGGCGCTTTCCTTGGGAGAGATCTGGCTGGAGAGGGCCAGGGCTTTGCGGGCCATTTCATAGGCCCGGGGGGCCATGGCCGGGTCCATCGGGGCATTGATATTGGGACCCAGAACAAAGGCCACACCCCAGTAGGCCATGGCACAGTCCGGATCCTCCTTCGCCGCTTCCAGAAAGGAAACTTCGGCGTCGGCATGGTCAAAGCCGTAGGCCAGCACCAGACCCTGATTGAAGTAGGCTTGGGCCTCGGCATTTTTGGTAGTCACCGGAAAGTTGTGCACCAGTAAGCCGGGAAGGAGCGGGATCGTCCGGGCTGCATCATTTTCCGAATTGGCTCCGCCGCTGTTTCCATGGGCCAGAACGGTATCGCTCGATCCGAATTCCCCGAGCAGGAGGACGATTAAAAACAAGGTCAAGACCTGAAAGAGAGGCTGTACTTTGCGCATGGGGTGTTTCCTCCCAATATTTATTGAGTCTTCAGCCTTTCCCTACCGTAGCGACTGAATCGTCTTTTGCGTATTATATTATTATTCTTCCGCCACAGTATGGAATTTACTTTTCTTCCGGCTGTTTCCCACCGATTTTTTGTGGATCGAACGCACCATTAATCGGATTTTGCATTTCCGGTTTAAGATAAGTTACAATCTGTTAGTTATGCTACAGTTGTGCGGCATGGATGTTGCATTTTCAAGCTGGTGAATGTTTCAAACCCAGCCGCTGATGATGAATTTGCTGACAGGTGGCACGGAGATGGTCCGAAAGGTTGGGTAACTGCCAAAGGAGCAGACCATGACAATGAGCGACAACAGTCAGGAGCTGAGTGGCGGTAATCGCTTCGAGAAAGTTCCGGGCACCAGCAGTCGGATTCTTGTCATCGACGATGAGGAAAGCCTGCGGCTGACCTTCAAGATGTTCCTGAGCCGGGAAGGTTACGGACCGGTGGAGGTGGCGTCAACCTATGACGAAGCTCTGGAACTGATCAATAGCCAGGAATTCGATCTGATCATCAGCGATATCGTCCTGGAGGGCAATTCCGGCATCGATATCCTGCGCCGGGTCAGGGAAGGGGGGCACCGTTGCCCAATGGTCATGGTTACCGGATATCCAAACATCGAATCGGCCGCCGAAGCGGTGCGGTTGGGAGCCTTCGATTATATCGCCAAGCCGGTGAAGAAGGAAGGATTGCTGAGGGTCGCCCGGCTGGCTTTGCAGCAGCAGGCTCTCTGGCAGGAAAAGGAACGGCTCCTGGTCGAGCGGGAACGTTATCGGCAATACCTGGAAACCATCTTTCGCAGCGTCAGTGATGCCATCATCACCCTGGACCCGGAATTGCGGATTGTCGAGATGAATGATACCGCCAGGAAATGGGCCCAATCAACCCCCGAAGTACAAGTCGGGGCGCCGGTTACGGTTCTGCCCGGTCATTGCGGGGAGATCTGTGCCCTGGATGCCAAGAAAGTGGTCGGCGACAAGGTTAGGGTCCACGAGCACCGGGTGGAGTGCAATATTAAGGATATGGGCTGCCGAATCCTGCAGATCACCGCCGCGCCCCTGCAGGATAACCAGAAAAATTTTCACGGCGTGGTGCTCCTGATCCGCGATATTACCCAAGTCGATGATCAGGACAAAAAAGGGCGGCGGAACCGCTACCATCGGTTGCTGGGCGCCAGTCCGGCCATGCAGACCGTCTACACCCTGATCGAGCACGTCGGCAAGGTCGATACCGCCGTGCTGATCACCGGGGAATCCGGCACCGGCAAGGAACTGGTGGCCGAGGCCCTGCACGCCGAAAGTCCCCGGCACGAACTGCCCCTGATTAAGGTCGATTGCACGGCCATCTCCGAAGATCTCCTGGAAAGCGAACTGTTCGGCCATCGCAAAGGTTCCTTCACCGGGGCCGATCGTGATCGCGAGGGCAGAATCATCCAGGCCGACGGCGGCACCCTGTTCCTGGATGAGATCGGCGATATTTCTGCGCGCATGCAACTGCGCCTGCTGCGTTTTCTCCAGGAGAAGACTTTTTACCCGGTAGGGCAGGATAAACCGGTGCAGGTGGATGTACGGGTGATCGCCGCCACCAATGCCGAACTGCAGCGGAGGGTAGCCCAGGGGCAGTTCCGCGAAGATCTTTACTACCGGCTGAGAGTAGTGGATATCCCCCTGCCACCGTTGCGGCAGAGGCAAGGGGATCTGCCGCTGTTGGCCGGTCATTTCATCGAGCGTTTCAGCAAGCGGATCGGTCAGACCGTCACCGGTCTTTCCGATGAGGCCCTGGCTGTACTGCAGAGATATTCCTGGCCCGGCAATGTCCGCGAACTGGAGCATGTCATCGAGCGCGCCTGCGTGCTCTGCAAGGGGGCGACCATCACCACCGAGCATCTGCCTCGCGAAGTTTTTCAACAGCGGGAATACGATCTGCCTGGTGACCACACATCTGTAGTGCCTGGTTCCGCGTTCGAGGGCGCTCAGGTCGGTCTTGAAGCTCATCCATCTGAAATTGATCAGGAGCCCGAGGAAACCAGGATCGTTCGGATCCTGCGGCAGACTGCCGGAAATAAGGCCATGGCCGCCAGACTCCTGGGGTTCGACCGTTCCACCCTCTACCGGAAAATGAAGAGCTACAATATCGATTTCAACCTGTCCTGAGACGACCGGCTCAGCTCCTCTCTACTGCATTACCTGTTTCTCACACTACACATTGCCACATTGTTGTTGCACAACCTGCAGCAACAATGTGGCATCTTCTGTTCCATCCCCGATTATTCTCGATTCGATCACGCCGCACAGAAACTCTCCTGTTGTTGTTCAGCTCCAAAGTCATCGATATAAAACTAGTAAAAACAGCTAGATAGACCATTGGATTTACTTGGCGATCCGATTGCTGACCTTTCCGAACCTCCTCTGGCACAGCCTGTGCAATTACTACAAGTCAAAGAGAGATACAGACATCAGCCAATCAACCGCAGGAGGTTCAAGATGAAATCAATAATCAGTAGTGGACGAGAAGAGAGGGCAAGCAAAATTAATCAACAGACCGTTCTGGATATCCAAGATGGTGTCATGCAAGCGGCTATGGCGGCGGTGGCCCTGAGCGCGGTACTGGTTGGTGTTTGGGGTCTGCTGTCGCTCATCGGCGGGGTTGCCCTGGGCGGCGGGATAATGGAGATGGTCCGGGGTTGGGTTACTGCCATCAGCGGATGATGAACAATGATAACTGAACTTTAATACTAAGGAGACGACTATGAACGGCACAGCAACTACAAATAGGGGTGCGGAACTGACCTTGAAGATCATGGTAAGCGCGGGTGCGATTATCGGCATCTGGGCAGCGACCGCCTTCTTCTTCGCCCTCTCCCGCCTCGACTGGCAGGTCGGTGAACTGGCTCGCCAGTACCTGGTGTCTATCGGCCTGCTGCATGATTACGAAACCCTGGTCGATTTCTACACCCACATCAAAGGAGTTGAATACCTCATCTGCCTGGCCTTCCTGGGCAGCTTTCCGGCCTTCTTCAAGTTTCTCAACCGGAGTAAGGCAGTCAGCATCAAGTAATAGATCAAATAAACGATTCTCAGCAGCCCCCGTCCTTCTCCGAAGGCGGGGGTTTTGTTTATATCTCCAGGGCGCTTACAGCAAACCGCGATCTGGCCCGGATCCTGCAACAGCAGTCACTGAGCACGGATCTTTTCCCAATCGTTCACCATCAGGGAGGCAAACAGTGACGGCCTATACCCGCAACTTCCTCTTGATCATGTTTCTGGGCATTGTCGGAGTGGCGTTCTACAACATTTTTGTCCTGGAAAACCGCCCGCCAAATCTGAGTTATTCCGATTTCCTCAACAACCTGGAAAAGGGGGAGGTCCGGTCGGTCTATTTGCGGGGAGGAGAAATCAGCGGCCGACTCAAGGATGACCAGCCTTTCTCCTCATATACCCCGGACGTCAGCGCCCTGGTGCCCCGTCTGGAGGCGCGCGGGGTCGAGACCGACGCGGGGCCCGGTCACGAGGGCGGCGGTTGGGCCGGTTCCCTGTTGCCCTGGGTTATTCTACTGGGTTCATGGATCTTTCTGCTCTTCTTTCAGCGCCGGGGCGGCGGCGGTTCTCCTTTTACCAAGTCCAGGGCGCTGGCGGTTTCCCCTAAGAGTCAGAAGGTAACCTTTGCCGATGTGGCAGGCATCGATGAAGCAAAACAGGAGCTGGCCGAGATCATCGCTTTCTTGAAGGACTCCCGGAAGTTCACCCGGCTCGGTGGACGTCTGCCGCGCGGTGTCCTGTTGCAGGGGCCGCCGGGTACCGGCAAGACCCTTTTGGCCAAGGCCATTGCCGGCGAGGCAGGGGTGCCCTTCTTCTCGATCAGCGGTTCCGATTTCGTCGAGATGTTTGTCGGAGTGGGTGCTTCCCGAGTCCGCGATCTCTTTCAACAGGCCAAGAAGAGCTCACCCTGCATTATCTTCATCGACGAGATCGACGCTGTCGGCGGGCATCGGGCGGCAGGATCGGCGGCCGGCGGCCAGGACGAGCGCCAGCAGACCTTGAATGCCCTGCTGGTCGAAATGGATGGTTTCCAGTCCGATCAGACCGTGGTGCTGGTGGCGGCCACAAACCGGCCGGACATTTTGGATCCGGCCTTGCTCCGACCCGGCCGTTTCGATCGCCAGGTCACTATCATGGCTCCCGATATCCAGGGGCGTAAGCAGATTCTCGAGGTTTACGCCCGCAAGATCGTCATGGCCGAGCAGGTCAAACTGCAGGAAATCGCCGCCACCACTCCGGGCTTCACCGGGGCGGAACTGGCCAACCTGATGAACGAGTCAGCCCTGCTGGCGGCCCGGAGAAACAAGGACGCGGTGGAACTGGTCGATATCGAGGAGGCCAAGGACCGGATCATGATGGGGGCCGAGAATAAAGGATTGATCATCAGCCATGACGAACGACGCACCACGGCTTACCACGAGGCGGGTCACGCTATTCTGGCCTGGCTTCTGCCCGGCACCGATCCGCTGCACAAGATCACCATCATCCCCCGCGGTCGGGCCATGGGCATGACCCAGCAGATGCCTCTGGACGACCGCCACGCCTATTCCAAGGAATACCTGACCAACCGGATCAAGATTATGCTGGGCGGCAGGACGGCCGAGGAAATAATCTTCAACCAGTACACCACCGGCGCCAGCAATGATCTCCAGACTGCCACCGCCATGGCCACCCGAATGGTAACCGAGTGGGGCATGAGCGATCATCTTGGGCCGCGGGCCTATACCCGGGGCGACGAGGGTTTCCTGGGCGGCGGATACGAGAAACTGCTGTATGGCGAGGAGACCGCCCGGTCCATTGATGCCGAGATCAACGGCCTGATCGAGAACTGCTATCAGGAGGCCATGATCATCCTGGAGGGCAAGATCGATTACCTCCACAAGCTGGCCGAACTGCTGTTGGAGCGGGAAACTCTCGATGGCCGGATGGTGGAAATTCTAATGGCCAAAGGGTTGGAGAAGGATGAGACGGAACAGCCCGGATTCGCCGGATGAGGGACGAGAAGCCTGGCATCGGCAGAAGTGTAGCAGAAGTGTGGCATGCAACACTTTTCCCGCCACACATCTGTGGCATGCCACACTTCTGTCGGTGGTGTGGCGGTGTATGTCTCAAGCGAAAACAAAAAAAATTAGCTCTTTGATTTATTAATTTTCGGATTTCAGGCCCGCCGCTATTTCACCGGTACGGGAAGATGACGCCTGCTCAAACCGGGAGCTGGGAAGCTGGCATCATAAGTGCAATTAGACTGCTGAAAACTTTGGTTCCGGTGGAGGTCGTCCCGGGCTACTAAGTGGTTGGACAAATATCGAGGGAGAAGCGAAGCCATGAAATTGCCATCAGGAATATGCTTGTCGATCCTGGGCGGGATGTTGTTTTTCCTGGCCCCGGGTACCGGTGCCGTCGCAGGTGATACCGGACCCGAAACCGTGGAGCTGAACAGCCTGGCCGATTATTACCGCCCGGTGGAATTCAACCACTCTATGCATGTGGATATGGTCGAAGGGAAATGTGCCACCTGTCATCACCATACCACCGGTGCCCAACCATTGACTCCCCGTTGCCGGGAATGCCACAAGGGCGGAGAGAAGAGCGCGGTAGTCGCCTGCCGTGATTGCCACCCGGTCCTGCGTTTCTCAGCCGAATATCTGGCTGAGTTAAATGCCAATCCCCAACTTTACCATCTCGATAAACCCGGCCTGAAGGGGGCATACCATCGCAACTGCCTCGGTTGTCACCAGGAAAATGGCGGTCCGTCCGGCTGCCAGGACTGTCATGCGCGGACCCCGGCCGGGGACGCCTTATTTCGGGCCGATGTCCCGGTAGGGAATAAAGGCGAAGAGGGTGAAGAGTGAATCATGAGATTGAGAATGCTTCTTAAAATAATGGGAGAGAGAAGATGAAAAATTTGAACCGCAGAAGTTTCCTTAAGGGAGGCCTGCTTACCGGGCTGGCGGCGACAGTCGCCGGACGGAAGGGGCAGGCGGAGGCCTCGGGCAGTTTCGGCGGCTACCCGGACAGCATGGGTGTTCTGGTGGATTTCACCAGATGCGTGGGCTGTCGCAGTTGCGAGGCGGCCTGCAACAAAGAACAGGGTTTGGCGGCACCGGACAAGCCCTTCGATGACCTGTCGGTCTATGACGAACACCAGGAGAACGGACAGCGGCGGCGGACCACGGAAAAAGCCTTTACCGTGGTCAACCGCTATGAGGATACCGATCGGGAATCCGGGCCGGTTTTCCGCAAGTTTCAATGCAATCATTGCAACGAGCCGGCCTGCCTGACCTCCTGCTTCGTCAACGCTTATACCAAAACCCGGGAAGGCGCGGTGGTCTATGATCCCACCGTCTGCGTGGGCTGCCGGACCTGCATGATCGCCTGTCCCTTCTATGTCCCGGCTTACAGTTATTCCAGTCCGACCAATCCGGTAGTCAGGAAATGTATCATGTGCTACGATACCCGGCTGAAATTCGGCCGCCCTCCGGCTTGCGTCGAGGCCTGCCCCCAGGAGGTCATGACCTTTGGGCACCGCAAGGACATGATCAAGTTGGGACACGAACGGATTCGCAACAATCCAGGCAAGTATGTCGATCATATTTACGGTGAAAAGGAAGTCGGCGGCACAGCCTGGATGTATATGTCCGATGTGCCTTTCGAGCAACTGGGTTTCAATACTACCCTGGGCAACGAGCCGATCATCTCCTATGTTAAGGAATTTTTGGCAATTGTGCCGATGGTGCTGGTCATCTGGCCGGCCTTGTTCACCGGGTTTCATCTGCTGGCTAACCGTAAACATGCCGCCCAGGGAGCGGACAAGCCGGAACATCAAGACCAGGGGGATAAGCCATGAACAAACTGAAAGCACAGGGATTCGCCCCAGTGGCCTCCCACTACAAGAGCGATGGAGCCACCCGCTGGAGCATCAAGGAAAAGATCTTCCTGGGCCTGACCCCTAAAGAATACCTGGCCCAGGCCCTACGCAACCCCTTCAACTGGGTCCTGGCCGTGATATACATCGTCGGGATCCCGATCTTAGTCGGTCGCTTTATTTACGGTCTGGGCTGGGTAACTCACAGTTCCTACGATTACCCCTGGGGGTTGTTCCTGAGCTGGGGGCTCTTCACCATGGTACCGCTGTCGGCCTCCGGCTTCATGATGGGAACCACGGTGGAACTTTTCGGCCGTAGTGATTTCAAACCCATCGAGCGACTGGGATTGTTGAACGGCCTGCTGGGGTACTTCTTCGCGGTCGTTTTTCTCCAGGTCGATCTGGGTCAGCCCTGGCGTTTGATCTATCCGATGTTTATCTCCCTGGGACCGGCGGCGGTTCTTTTCCTGGTGGCCTGGCATGTGGCCACCTACCTCTCCTGCCAGATCGCCGAGTTGGTTCCGGCTTTTTCAGAATGGATGGGTTTTCCCCGGGCTAAAAAGTTCATCAAGAGCATAGTCCTGGGCTTGACCGTGGCCGGCATCATTCTCTCTACCCTGCACCAGGGCGCGCTGGGAGCCCTTTTTACTTACGCGCCTGGCAAGGTCCATCCTCTCTGGTACTCATCACCTTTTCAGTGGTTCCATTTTCTTGTTTCCGCCGTTTTTGCCGGGCTCTCCATGCTGATTGTGGTAAGTACCCTGACCAAGTGGTTCATGCGCTGGCGTTGTGACGACGAGTTCCTGGATAGTCTTGACCGACTTACCCTGGGGATTGCCAAAGGGGCAGCCCTGGCCCTGGCGACATACATAGTGATCAAGGTAATTGCTATCGCCCATGACAACGAGTGGGGCTACCTGCTGACCGGCTGGGGCCAATATTTCATGCTGGAGATCACCGTCGGCGCACTGGCGCCGCTGGTGCTGTACACCATGGCGGTTCGCCGGGGTTCGCCTGGCCTGGCCCGGCTGGCGGCCTTTATTGCCGTGGCCGGTATAATCCTGAATCGGATGAATACGGCCTTGATTGCCTTTAACTGGAACCTTTATCAGGAAGTGCCTCACTGGCGGGAAGTGGTGGTCACCGTCACCGTCTATGCCACTTATATCGTGGTTTACCGGGCGGTACTGGCCCGGATGCCGATCCTGTACCGCTGGAAGGAATAAACCTGCAAAGATAGGCGCCGGGGCCTGCCGTTATGAGAGTCCCCGGCAGCTAGGGGAAGGCGCATGAGTCGAAAACAGACGCTGGTCGGCATCGTTTCCCTGCTTGTTCTGCTTCTGGTTCTTCTGTTTCTGGGCTTGGGGCAGCAGCGCGCCGCCCGGCAGCAGGCCGAACTGACGACATCCTCGGAAAAACTCCTTTTCCAGTATGCCATCCTCCGCGAACATCTGATTGACTCGATCCTCACCGGTCAGTATGCCAACCTGGCTTCCATGGCCGGGGAAATGGAGAATTTCCGGCAGAACCTGACCGCCTTGGTGGATGGTGATGCCTTGGAGCCCGGCTCCCGGCTAACTTTTTTGAACCAGATCGATCTCGCCGGACTGATCCTGCTGTCTGCGGGAAACGGCTGGCGGCGGCGCCGACCAGGAAAAGCTGCGGCAGCTGCAACGGGAAACCCGGCTTCTGGGAGAGCGATTGCTTCTTCTCGACCGGATGGTGGGCGAGCGGGCTCGGCAGAGCCTGGTTTCCCTTCAAGCCGTAATCATTGGCATCCTGGCCCTGGCGGTCTGTGCCCTGGTGGCGGGACTGCTCATCTTTTCCCGGCGGATGGGTCGAAACAAGCCGATCCCCCGGACCGGCCGGCCAGATCTTTTCCGTGCCTCGCAGCTGGCCGCCCTGGGTGAACTGACCGGCGAGGTGGCCCATGAAATCAATGACCTCAGCAACGGGGTGATCAATTACGCCCAGTTGCTGGCCGATCAACTGGCCGATTGCGGAACCCGGGTTGAGGCGGAGAAGATGCTGGGGCAGATCATCGGCGCCGGTGAAAGGATCGGTGCCATTGCCGCCGAAATCCTGGCCTGCAGTGAAAGTCGCGATCAGGGGCGGCAAGGGTTGGAGTTAAGTCGGATAGTCGCCGATGTCCTGGCCCTGCTTAAGAATCGCTTTCGCCGCCAGGGGATCACCGTGGCCCGAGATCTGCCGGACGACCTGCCGGCCATCACCGGAAACCGGCGGCAACTGCAGCAGCTCTTCGTCAACTTGCTGCTCAATGCCCAGCAGGCCCTCGACCGGCGTTATCCGGGCCCGGACGAGAACAAGAGGCTGGACATCGGCATAGAGGCCGTTGCCGATGATGACGGCGAGTGGTTGCGCACCGTTATCGTCGATTATGGCTGCGGCATGAGTCCCGAGATCTTGAGACAGGTGGTAGAACCGGATTTCTCCGAAACCGGCGGCCCGGGCCGCGGCCTAGGACTGCGGGTCTGCCGGGAGATTGTGGTGGAGCATGGCGGGCGGCTTGAGATCACCAGCCAGGCCGGTGATCATACCCGGGTCACCGTCGATCTGCCCCGGTCGGCCGTCGCCTCGGATAAGTCCTGAGTTCCGCTAATTCATTCCCAGGCCGGCCCCTTTACCCGTCGTCGGCCTCCCCGCCTGATCCATCAACTCTCTTCTTCATCTCTTACAAGGGGCAGGTCCACGGTTACGGTCGTGTGGTCACCGGGTTTGCTTTCCAAGTGGATGAAGCCGTGGTGTCGGTGCACCAGATCGCGGCTGATGCTCAAACCCAGGCCGGTGCCCCGGCCGGCCGGTTTGGTGCTGAACATGGAGTCGAAAACGTGACCGATGAACTTGGGGTCGATGCCGGAGCCGTGATCGGTGACGGTGGTGCGGATGATCTGGTCCTGGCCGAAGAGGACCACCCTGGAGGAGATCTCGATGGTCTTGCGGGGATCCAGAGTGGGGAACCTTTCGTTTAAAGCATAACGGGCGTTGCTGAAAATGTTGAGAAAGACCTGTTGCAGCTGCTGCGGGTTGCCCCGCAGAGTCGGCAACTCTTCGGGGATGTCGATGACTGGAGTTATCCCTTCCTTGACCAGCTGATGTTTGATCAGGCTGACCGAGTCGTCGATGATTTCCTTCAGGCTGATGTCGTCGATCTTCTCGTCGCGCTGGCGGGCGAAATCCAACAGGTTGCGGACGATGCCGGCCACCCGGTCGCTCTCCTTGATGATTCTTTTCAGCAGGTCATTCTCTTCATCAGTACTTGATCCCTCCAGCATGTCCTGGAGAACCTGGGCGTAGTTGATCACCCCGTTGATGGGATTGTTGATTTCATGCGCCACCCCGGCGGCCAGCTCGCCGATGGCGGCCAGTTTGGCGGCCTGCATGCCCTCGGCCTTGCGGATCTTCTCCTCGGTGATATCTCGAACTATGACGATGAAAAACATCTTGGGACCGAACTGCATCTGGCTGATTGACATTTCCAAAGGAAATGGGGTGCCGTCCTTGCGTATTCCCTCTACTTCGTGATGTCGGCCCAGTTGGATCCGGAATCCGGCCGGCGAGGTTTCCGGTCCCGGCCCCAGCAGTTCCGGAACCAGAAGCGATAGGTGCCGACCCCGCAGATCCGCGGGTTGAAATTCGAACATCATGCTGGCTGTGTTGTTCAGGGACTCGATGATGCCGTCTTCTTCGGTGATGATCAGTCCGTCGAACATGTTGTCGATGATTGAAAGGGTTTTGGCCTCGGCCTCTTCCCGCTCGCTGATGGCCAGATGAATGCGGTTCGAGCCCAGGAAGATTCCGAGCAAACCCAGAATCCAAAGACCAACGTGGCCCAGGGTATAGGTGGACATGTCCTTGCGGGCCAATTCGTTCAGGTGGGTCATGGGGATCGAAACGCTGATCCCGCCCCGGATGTCGCCCACTTCATAGCCTTGTTGGGCATGACATTTCAGGCAGCCCTCTTCGGTGACCATCGGCCGCATCAGGCGCAGGTAAGGACGGCCGCCGATATCCTCGATACTGCTGACCTCCTCGACCCCCGTCTCGAACTTCTCCAGGGCTTGCCGCTCCCAGGGATCGGCGGCATTCTGGGCCCGGATCGGATCGAGGCTGGTGATGTGGCCCAGCACCCCGTGAGCGGTAGTCTGCAGTTCATAAACCTGGCGGATCATGTACTCGGGATTGACCAGGGTCAGCTTGAG
This sequence comes from uncultured delta proteobacterium, assembly GCA_963807225.1. Lineage (GTDB taxonomy): Bacteria > Desulfobacterota > Desulfobulbia > Desulfobulbales > JAGXFP01 > JAGVGT01. Next base: position 658,190 of record CAWEAD010000008.1, read on the forward strand.
ACCGCGGGTGGTTTCCACCTTGTACTCGGGAATATGGCTGAGATAAGGGTTAGGTTTGGTATTTGGGGTGATCGGTACAAATACTCCTTTGTGGTCGGTGGCCCAGCGATAATAGTTGAGATCCTTTTCGTATACCGTTCTGGCTTCCTGCAGGGCGATCTCGACCTTGGTCTCTTGTCCACCGTGGATATCGCTGGCCAGGGAGGAAAAGATGATCGCCGTCCAGATCGCCGCCATGAACCAGACCAGAGGCGCCAGCCGGGTCGAGGTGCTGATCCTGTTGCTGTGGTTGTAGTTGATTTCCAGCATGGTACAGATAATGGTGGCCAGGAAGGCCATCATGCCGCCGACAATGAAATGTTCGAGGTTGAAATAGGGGATGTCGGGATGGATGACCGAGTCGGTCAGGGCATTGACGTTAGCCATCAGGACGATGATGAAGATGTAGATCGGAATCCTGAGCAAGGTGGAGATTCTGATTTTCACTGGTCTTATCCCGGGATATTGGTTGGGTCGAATACCTGTATTAAAGGGCGGAAGACGCGGTTTTGTCAAGTTAAACGGAATACACAGGTTTCGATATTCAATGAATTGTCGTTTGGGGAGAGGTCGTCAAAGGCCCGGTGAAAAGCCGGGGTGCCAAGGGATCTGGCCTAGGTTACTCCGGTGTCCGGGTCGCCTCCAGGATCAGCAGATCGCCGATCCTGACATCTTCGGGGCGAAGTCCGGCCTTGGCGGCGGCATGTTTCGCCACCACCGGACATTTGACCAGGAGCAGGAAGAAGAGGGGAGCGGCGATTTCCGAGAGGGTTTCGAAGTTTCCCTGACCCTTGCTGATAATCAGATCGGCAGCCCGAAATTCCGCTCGGAATTCCGGGCTGCAGGCGGACAGCGGGGTGCCGGGGCAGCCGGTGCCGTTGTCGATCAGGCGGCAGATCCGGTCCAGGCCGCAGGTTACGGCATCATCATACAGGGCGTCGTTGATGATCGGCCGGCGCTTGACCGCCAGGGTTACCGGTTTGGAGAGCTGTTCGATGAAGATCCGGTCGAAGACCAGTTCCCCGCAGTTGTCGGCCAGGTAGAGGATGTGTTCGGCCCGGGCCAGCCGCTCCCTAAAGTTCTCGAAATGGTCGACTGCCGGTTTTTTATTCAGGCAGCCGGCGATGGTCCCGGTCAGGTCGAAATTCTGTTGAGCTCCGTAATCGATGATGTTGCCGGCGATGCTCAAGCGGGCCGCGGTACGGAGGGGATCGTCTGATTCTGACACCAGACTACGCAGGCGGGGCAGCAGTTTCAGGGCGACACTGTTGCTCTCGCGTTTGATGATGGCGAAAGGATCGGAGTTGCCGCTCAAGTCGGCGATCAAGTCGTATATTGGCACGGCGTTTTCCGGGGGCGAGAGGCGGAGATCCAATTTGGCCAGCAGGGGCTCGGCATCTCCGGAGGATTTCTTCCACCAACTCCGGCCCAGCCCCGGCCAGTTCGGCGGCGTGGCGGATCTGGCGGCGGAAACAGGGCTGGCAGTCGGGCGAAGTGCGCATGGTGGTTCGGAGGGCATAGATGAATTGGAACTTATTGATCTTGGCAGGGTGATGCCCAGGGTGATCTTCAGCAATTGGGCGGCCAATATTTAATACATCTCCACCGTCGATCCTGCAAGCGGGAAACCTTGGCTCGACCACGGTTCTCTTCGGGCTATTTTTTCCGAAATTCGGCGTACATCTTGCGGGCGCACTCCGGGCAGTAGCTGTGACTGAACTCGGCCTCCGAATGATCCCTGATGTATATCTCCAGCTGGTCCCATTCGCCGCTTTCGTTGCGGATCTTCTTACAGCAGGAGCAGATCGGCAGAAAACCGCTCAGGACCTTGACCTCCTCCCGGGTTGCGGCCAGCATCCTTTTCTGTTCCCGGCTCAATTCCTCAAGTTGGTCGCGTTTTTTGGCCAGCTGTTCAGCCGTCTCCCGGTGCCGGTCGACCTCCTGGTCCAGAGAATCCATCGATTGTTGCAGGTTATGCTCGATACTGCCGAGGTAGAGGGTAAAGAGGGCGTAAAAGATCAAGGCGACCAGGAGACTGAGCGGCAGCAGGAGCAGGAACAGGTTGCGGCTGGAAGAAATGGAACTGTAGTCGGCGAAGGCGAAGATTTCTCCCACCTCGTTGCCGGCGGCATCGATCAGGGGAATGGCGCCGCCCCGGTAAACCCGATGGTCGAGGGCGGCGTTGAACAGATTTTTGTCGTGACTGGCGAAGTGGTCGGAGATTTGTTGCCCCAGCGCCGGCGGCAGCTGTCGGAAGGTACTGGAAACGACGACGAAATCGGAAAAAGAATCCCAGTCGCCGTTCTTATCCAACATCTTCTCGCCTTCCTCCCAAAGCTGGTGATTCAGGAATTTCTTGTCGACTGTGAAGACCAGTTGCAGGTTGAGAATATGTTTGAGAATCGGGGTGATCTTATCGATTTCCTTGCCGAGTTCGATGAAACCGATCAACTTGCCGTCGACCCGCCAGGGTTGTACCAGCCTCAGGGTCAGGGTGCCCAGCGGGCCGAGTTCCACGCCGTAAGCCGGGGACTCCAGATGGGCGGCCTGGTCCAAGGTGTAGCGGTTGATCAGGTCGTCATATCGTCCGGGGTTGTGCACCCGCAGGAAACAGGTCTTGTTCGGGCGGAGAAAATAGAAGTGGGTGATTTCATGACGAGTTTCGATCTCTTTGAAAATAGGTCCGGCCTGTTTCAGTAGTTCCGCCCGATTGCCGCTCAGGAAGGGGGCCTGGAGGTTTGCCAATTCGCGATAATTGCTGGTCAGGCTCCAGAGAACCTCGGCCTCGACCTTAAGCAATTCCCTGTAGAGTTGCCGGGCGTTTACGATGCGCTCTTCGATGTCGGAGTCCAGGGAGTGTTTCTGGATCAGGTAGGTGGCGGTAAATCCCAGAATAAAGAGGGCAAGAAAAGTTAGGCCCAGGGGTAACAATACCTTGGAACGCAAGCGGATTAATCGAGCGGTCATGGTTCACCCTCCCTGTAATCAGGAGCACGTCGTTAGTTCGCGCCTCAAGTGCCCGGGCTCTGTTGAATCCCCCTGCCGAGTTATGCGATCATTATATATGCGGCGTCTTCCCGAATACAACCGGTACCTCAAAAAATCGCCTAATTTCAAGGAGAGCCTTGATTGCCGGGGGATATTTTTAATTGACAAGGAGTGGCGGGCTTTTTATTAAGGGTAGCTTCACCGCCTTTTATCAACCGTTCGGGCTCCGCGGCCCGACTCTTTAAGCAAAGGAATCCTGGATCATGATCGACAGCTATCGCCTACATGTGGAGGAACGGCGCGCGGCCGGCTTGCCGCCGTTGCCGCTGAACGCCAAGCAGACCGGGGAGCTGATCGCATTGCTGGCCGCGCCGTCGGGCGGAGAGGGCGGGTTTCTGCTCGAACTCCTGACCCACCGGGTGCCGCCTGGGGTGGACGAAGCGGCCCGGATCAAGGCCGATTTCCTGGCCCGGGTGGCCCGGGGCGAGGTAGCCGTGGCGGGCCTCGACCGGCAGCGGGCGGTCTTTCTGCTCGGCACCATGCTGGGCGGTTACAACATCAAGCCACTGCTGGCGGCACTGGACGACGAAGCCACCGCGGAAGTGGCAGCCGAAGCTCTGTCCCGGACCATCCTGGTTTATGACGCCTATAAAGAGGTAGCGGCCAGGGCCGGCAGTAATCCCCGGGCCCAAAAAGTCCTTGATTCCTGGGGGGCGGCCGAATGGTTTACCAAACGGGCGGAGTTGGCCGAGGAGATCACGGTCACCGTCTTCAAAGTTGACGGGGAAACCAATACCGACGACTTCTCCCCGGCTTCCGAGGCCTGGAGCCGGCCGGATATCCCCCTGCACGCCCAGGCCATGCTGTGCAGCAAGATGCCCGATGGTTTGCGAAAGATCGAGGAGCTGAAGAAACTGGGGCATCCCATCGCCTTTGTCGGCGATGTGGTCGGGACCGGTTCGTCGCGCAAGTCGGCAATCAACTCGGTGCTCTGGTATATCGGCAACGACATTCCTTATGTGCCCAACAAGCGACAGGGTGGGGTGATACTGGGTGGTAAGATCGCCCCGATCTTCTTCAATACCGCCGAGGATTCCGGCGCCTTGCCCATCGAGTGCGAAGTGGACAAGCTGGAAATGGGCCAGGTGGTGCGCATTCTGACCCGGGAAGGCAAGATCGTCGACCTTGAGGGAAGGGTGCTGGCCACCTTCAACCTGAAACCCGCGACCCTGGCCGACGAAGTCCGGGCCGGCGGCCGCATCCCGTTGATTATCGGCCGGGGTCTGACCGACCAGGTCAGGACGCTTCTGGGGCTTGCCCCCAGCCAGGTCTTCGTCCGCCCGACGCCGCCCCCCGATACCGGCAGGGGCTACACCCTGGCCCAGAAGATCGTCGGCAAGGCCTGCGGTCTGAACGGCGTCCGGCCCGGCGCCTATTGCGAACCGAGGATGAGTACGGTCGGCTCCCAGGACACCACCGGGGCCATGACTCGCGATGAGTTGAAGGAACTGGCCTGCCTCGGTTTTTCAGCCGATCTGGTGATGCAGAGTTTCTGCCATACCGCCGCTTACCCGAAACCGGTCGATATCAAACTGCAACGCGAGCTGCCTTCCTTCTTCGAAAGCCGTGGTGGCGTGGCATTGCGCCCCCGGGACGGGGTTATTCATTCCTGGCTCAACCACATGGTCCTGCCCGACACGGTCGGCACCGGCGGTGACTCCCATACCCGCTTTCCCATCGGCATCAGCTTCCCGGCCGGCTCCGGCCTGGTGGCTTTCGGCGCCTCGATGGGCATGATGCCCCTCGATATGCCGGAATCGGTCCTGGTCCGCTTCAAGGGCGAGCCGCAGCCCGGCGTCACCTTGCGTGATCTGGTCAACGCCATTCCCTATGTCGCTATCCAGCGCGGCTTGCTCACCGTCGGCAAGACCGGCAAGAAGAACGTCTTTTCCGGTAGGATCCTGGAGATCGAGGGCTTGCCCGAGCTCAAGGTCGAACAGGCCTTCGAGCTGTCTGACGCCTCGGCCGAGCGTTCCGCTGCCGCCTGTACGGTGAGATTGAATAAGGAGCCGGTCATCGAGTTCATCCGCTCCAACGTGGCGCTGTTGAAATGGATGATCGGCGAGGGCTATCGGGACGCCGACACCCTGGCCCGGCGTGTCGCGGCCATGGAGGATTGGTTGGCCAAGCCCGAGCTTTTATCTCCAGATATTGACGCCGAATACGCGGCGGTGTTGGAGATCGATCTGGCCGAGATCAGCGAACCGATTCTGGCCTGCCCTAACGACCCCGACGACGTCAGGCTTCTTTCGCAGGTGGCCGGCACCGGGATCGACGAAGTTTTCATCGGCTCCTGCATGACCAATATCGGCCACTACCGTGCCGCCGCTAGACTGCTGGACGGGACGGGACAGGTGCCGGTTCGCTTGTGGATCGCGCCGCCCACCAAAATGGATGAAAAACAGCTGGTGGACGAGGGGTTCTACGCCATTTTCGGCCGGGCCGGAGCCCGGACCGAGGTGCCGGGCTGTTCGCTCTGCATGGGCAACCAGGCCCGGGTGGCCCCCGGGACCACGGTCTTTTCCACCTCGACCCGCAACTTCCCGCAGCGGATGGGTGATGACACCAAGGTCTACCTGGGCTCCGGCGAATTGGCGGCAATCACCGCCAAACTTGGCAAACTGCCGACCATGGACGAGTATCGAGCGGAGATGGCCAGGATCGCCCCGGTCTCCGGCGAGATCTACCGCTACCTGAATTTCGACCGGCTGGAGGAATACGCTGCAACTAAGTAAAAATGGCAGATAGTGACCAAGCCAAAAATCCCCGAAAGTCCGTATCGGAGGGAAATAGCAAGTGAATTGGTCGGGCCAGGACTTGATGATTCGCCAAAAGACCTTTCTAACCAAGGGAATTGCAGAAGTCGCAGAAAAATAGAAGTGAATATGGCTCTCAATCAATCTCAGCTTGCCAACCTTAGCTGTCTAGCCGGGTATTTTCTTGAGAGCCGCTAAATTTAGGGCAACGGGTTGACTCTGTGAATTATGGTGATTCCCGGGTTTTTACGACTTTGTCAGGTGTTGCTTATTTTGCCCGGAAGACGTTGAACTTCTCCACCAGGTGATGCGGGTGATAGCTTTGTTTGGCTTGACGCAGCCCGGGGATGCCCAAGTCCTGTTCGCGGTTGACGAAAGTGAATTCCCGCAGGCAGTGTTGGGCGAACCATTGGTTGATCAGCTGGGCCAAACCCTGGATGCCCGGTATGGCCTTCTCGTAGTGACAGACGGCCGTGTCGCGGTTCAACCGTTCGCCGACGGCGAAGGCCTCGACCTCCCCGCCGATCCTGATCAAGCCCCCGAATAGCTTAAATTCCCGGTAATGGCTCAGGGTTTCTTTCAGGGCGTTCCATTCTCCGATCAGGCCACTGTCCAGTTCACACTGGTGCGCATTGCACCAGCGGGATAAGAGCTCGCGGCATTGAACAAGGTTGTTTTCGCCGATCGGCTCGAAATGGCACTCGTAATTCTGCAGGCATTGCTTGACATGGTTTCGTTTGGCCGAATAGTTGCGGCCGGCAAGGGTGGCCAGATCCTCCACCCGGTAGACGTAGTCTGAGTTGTCGCGATCGGCGGCGACAGTATGGATTTTACGGTCTAAACCAGCGACACTGGCCGCGGTCTGACGACTGGCTCCGACGACTTGTTCCCCCATCTGCGCCAGCACGGTTTCCAAGGGCATGGCGCCGACCGGAGGCCCGAAGATGGTCAGTCTGCCTTCAATCTCTTGCGGGGCTTGAATCAGAAAAACCAGGGTTTCATCGATTTCGCGGAGCCAGACCGGCCGTTTCAAACGCCAGGCATAGAGATTGGTAAAGGTCAGTTCCGAGATCTCCGGCGGATTGGCGGCCAGATAGCGGTTGACCAGAGGAGCGGCGTCAAGGTCCAGGGGTTGTAAGTCGGGCATATTTGCTGCTTTTCCGGCTACGGCCGGCATGGAGGTTTCTTGCATTAAAATCCAGAATGGTTAATATGCTGGACTCGTAATTCTATAGGATTCTAGCTGATCAATCGATGAAAGTCATCTTAGCAAAAAACGCCGGTTTCTGCATGGGGGTGCGGCGAGCGGTGGAGGCCACCCTGGATCTGGTCCGGAAGGATCAGGGCATAGCCACCTTCGGTCCGTTGATTCATAATCCGCAGGTTCTGGATCTCCTGGCCGAACGAGGGGTGGAAGTGCTCGGGGAGATCCCCGAGCGGCTGACCGGTACGGTGATCATCCGGGCCCATGGGGTTCCGCCGGAGAGCAAGGGAAAACTGGTGGCCTCCGGGGCATACGTCCATGACGCCACCTGTCCGCGGGTCTTGAAGGTCCAGGCCATTATCAGCCGCCATCGCAAGGAGGGCTGCGCCACCGTAATCGTCGGCGACCGTAATCATGCCGAAGTGGAAGGACTGCTGGGCTACGCCGGTGAAACCGGCCAGGTGGTCAGTAACGAGGAGGAAGCCCGGAACATCCTCCTCTCCGAGCCCTACATCATCGTCAGCCAGACCACCCAGGATGACCCCTCTTTTCAGCGTTTGAGTGAGATTATCCTCTCCAGGTTTCCGGACGGGCGCAAGTTCAATACCATCTGCGATTCCACCCACAAGCGCCAGGCCGCGGTGCTGGACCTGTGCGACCGGGTCCAGGCCATGGTGGTGGTGGGCGGCAAGAGCAGCGCCAACACCAAGCGGTTGGCTGAAATCGTCGAGAAAAAGGGTCGGCCGGTCTTTCTGGTGGAAACCGAGGCCGATCTCGATGTCAAAAGTTTCTCCGGCTACGACCGGATCGGGGTCACCGCCGGGGCCTCCACACCATCCTGGGTAATTAATCGGGTGGTTCAGGCCCTGGAAGCGATCCCGGGCCGGGATGCGGGGCACTTCTATCCGCTGCTGCACCGGTTGCTCTTGCTGCTGATGTCCAGCAACCTTTACGTCAGTCTGGGCGGTGGCCTGCTGGCCTCATCGGTGAGTCTGCTCCTGGGCCGAACCTGCGCCCCGATACATTTTGCCATGGTCAGCTGTTACCTTTTCGCCATGCACAACCTGAACCGTTACAGCGGTTCGGGCATGGGTCGTTTCTCCGCCCCTTTTCGGGAAAGATTCTGGCGGAATTACGGCCGGGATCTGTTGGTTCTCTCCTGGCTGGCCCTGGGCGCGGCTCTCTGGTTAGCCTATCGTTATGAGGAGTATTCCTTCCCGATGCTGGCGGGAATGAGTATTCTGGGGGTGCTTTACAGTGTTCGTCTCTTCCCCCGCAAGCTGGCCCAGATGATCGGCGTTAAACGACTCAAGGAGATCCCCGGCTCTAAAACCTTTTTCGTGGCCATGGCCTGGGCTTTCGTGATCATCGTCGTTCCGCAGCTGGGGCGGAACTACGGCGGTGGGCCGGGCACCGGGGCGGCCTTTGTCTTCGTCCTGATTCTGGTTTATGTGCGTAGCGCCCTGTACGATGTATTCGAGGTGCAGAGCGACCGCATTGTCGGCAAGGAGACCCTGCCGGTCTGCATCGGACGGGACAAGACCCTGAAGCTGCTGTACGGGCTGATGCTGCTGCTCTTTATCTTGCTGACCGGAGGACCATTGTTGGGGCTTCTGGCACCAGCCTGGACCCTTATGCTGCCGGCGGTGGCTTACCTGGGATTACTGACCTGGCTCTATGACCGGGAGAAAATTGTTTACAGTACCCGTTTGGAGTTCGCCGTTGACTCGGTTTTTCCTGTAATTGCCATCCTGGCGCTGTTGGTCGACCTGGCCAGCTGAGCCGCCGGCCTGGTAAAATCTCAGTTCCACCGGTGTCGTTGAGACTATCCTGGAGATACCGCAGGTCGACCGACTAATTTTATCCTGGAGATAAATCAAATCCATGTTCAGCTGGTTCAAAACTAAGAAAGACGAAGACTCAACGCCGGCCGTTGTTGTTCAAGAAGCCGCGCCCAAACCGCTTAAGGAAGGGATGGCCCGAACCAGAAAATCCTTTCTGGGTCGGGTAAACGACCTGTTTCTAGGCCGACGGCGGATAGATCAAGGACTCCTGGACGAGCTGGAAGAGATCCTGATCACCGCCGACCTCGGGGTGGGAACTTCGCAGGAATTACTGGAGTGCGCCAGGCAGCTGGCCGATCGTGACGAACTTGCCGACGCGAACGCTCTGAAACAAATCTTTCGCGAGAAGATCACCGAATATCTGAGCGGACCAGCCAGCGGCCATGAATTGAACTTTCCTGAGTCAGGACCTCTGGTCATCATGGTTCTGGGGGTCAACGGCGTGGGTAAGACCACCAGTATCGGCAAGCTGGCCCACAAGTTTCAACAGGCAGGCCGCAAAGTCTTGCTGGTGGCGGCCGACACCTTCCGGGCCGCCGCTGTCGAACAGCTGCAAATCTGGGGGGAACGGACCGGGGTCGAAGTGGTAGCCCGCGAGGCCGGCGCCGATCCCTCTTCCGTGGTCTATGATGCGCTCGATTCCACCCGGGGGAAGGAGAGCGAGGTAATCATCATCGATACCGCCGGACGGATGCACACCAAGATCAACCTGGTGGAGGAACTAAAGAAGCTCAAGCGGGTAATGGGCAAAAAGATTGCCGATGCCCCGCATGAGGTGTTCCTGGTGGTCGACGCCACCACCGGCCAGAACGCCATTTCCCAGGCCCGGCTCTTTAACGAAGCGGTGCAGGTCACCGGCCTGATCCTGACCAAGCTCGACGGCACCGCCAAGGGCGGCATCGTCGTTAATATCTGCCGTGAACTGCAGATTCCCATCCGTTTTATCGGCGTGGGCGAACAGATGGCTGACCTGCGCGACTTCGAGCCGGCCGAGTTTGCCCGGGCACTTTTGGGCGACAACGGCGATTAACCAAGCAGGTTACAATGCCAAAAATAATAATTGCGAATCCCCCGACGCCTCTAAACATGTAAGGCGGGTTAGCGAAGCGAAACCCGCCAGATCAAGGTCAATAACCCGGAAAGTAATCAAGCATGGAATATCGTTATCATAACCAACCAGGTTGCGGTGGCTGCCTCTTACTGGCGGTGCTGCTAATCCTGGTAACCGGCGGCCTGCCGATGCTCTTCGAAGTGTTGGGGGCGCTTTTCTTTACCGGACTGCTACTGGTGTTTGTACTGGTTCTGGCCTTCTGGGGCTTCAGCTGGTTTATTCGGCGTCGGGTTGCAGACTACGAGCGCTCCCAGACCGAATCCCATAACCGCTTTGTTTTCCTGTTGGTAAATATCCTGGTGGATATCGCCGGAATCGACGGCGAGGTCAGCCGCTCGGAACTCAATACCATCTATGGATTCTTCCGGCGGAATCTCTTCTATAACCAGAGCCAGATGTACTGGGTCAAGGAACTTGTTCGGGATGCAGTCTCCGCCAAACTTGGATTGGAAGATTTGCTGGCCGACTTCAAGAATTCATTCGGCTACGAACCTCGTTTGATTCTGGTGGAGTTGATTTACCAGGTGATCTATTCCAAGCCGGGAGTGATCGCGGCCGAACTGACGGCGGCGGAGCGAATCACCGTTTATCTCGAAATCAACCCCTATATGGCCCAAGCCATCCATGCCAAATACCGGGGCGAAGGGGGGGCGGCCGAGGTCGCCGATGAACATTACTACCGGGTGCTGGGGTTGGCGACCGGCGTGAGCTTTGAGGAGATCAAGCGAGCCTATCGGAAACTCAGCATGGAGTATCATCCCGACCGGGTGGCCCATCTGGGCGAGGAATTCCGCCAGGTAGCCGAGGAAAAGATGAAGGAAATCAACGTCGCTTACCAATACCTGAAGAAGAAATTCTCTGTCTAGGAGACGGCGACAATGGCGGCCGGACCAGGCAGAATTCTGGCTCTTGAACCCTACTATGGCGGTTCCCATCGCCGTTTTCTGGACGGCTTGGCCCGGTGGCTGCCGGAGGGCCTGAAACTCATTACCCTGCCGGCCCACCACTGGAAGCTGCGGATGAGGTTGGCCGCGCCCTGGCTGGCTCTGGAGCTGTCCCGCCTGGGGGAGAGAGAGGATCCCTCGGGATTTCGCGGCCTGCTCTGCTCCACTTTCGTCGATGTCGCCACCTTGCGAGGTTTGGCGCCGCCCTGGGTCGCCGCCTTGCCCATCCATACCTATTTTCATGAAAACCAGTTTGCCTATCCGGTGCGGATCGAGGACGAACGCGACCTGCACTTCGGTCTGACCAATCTCACCACCGCCCTGGCCTCGGACAGTCTGGCCTTCAACTCCGCCTATAATCTGGAATCCTTTCTGGCCGGCTGTCGGGAGATCTTATCAAGGACCGGCGATATGAAACTGCCCGGAATCGAGGAACGGATCCGGGCCAAAAGCCTGGTGTTGCCGCCGGGCCAGGATTTTACGAAGATTGATCGAGCGCCGATGGTGAATTGCCGGAGTCGGCCGGTCATTATCTGGAACCATCGCTGGGAGCATGATAAGAACCCGGAGGAATTCTTCGCGGCGCTTTTTGCTTTGCAGGACAGTGGCTGCGACTTTGAACTGATCGTCCTGGGCCAGTCATTCCGGCAGGCACCGGCGATTTTTCCCGAGGCCCGTTCCCGACTGGCCGGGCGCGTCAGGCAATTCGGCTATGCCGATTCTCCGGAACTATATGCGGCCTGGCTCAAACAGGGCGATGTGGTGGTCTCCACCGCCCGTCATGAGTTTTTCGGGATCTCGGTAATCGAGGCGGTTCGGGGCGGCTGCCGACCGGTCTTGCCCGGACGTCTCTCCTACCCGGAACTGTTTCCGCCCGAATATCTCTACGGTCCCGGTGACCTGGTCCAACACCTGCGTGGCGCCTTGAGCGCCGGCCGCCTTGATCATCAGACGGCTCAGGGGCTGACCGAACGTTTTACCTGGACAAACTTGGGCGCTGCCTATCGGACCTGGCTGGGTGCCAATCGATGAGCCAAACATGATCGTATTTGACCTGACCTGCGACTGCGGCTTGATTTTTGAAGGATGGTTCGGGGACCGGACCGATTTTGAGCGCCAGGACCATGAAGGTTTGCTGGTTTGCCCTGCTTGCGGGGGCAGAGAAGTCCGTAAGATCCTCTCGCCGGTGCGGGCCTGTTTTTCCCTGCAGCGGGAGGAGGCTGTCTCACCGGCTGCTCTTTCATCTTCATCGGAGGCCAAGGCCCGGGATCTTTTGAAAACGCTGCAGGATTATGTGTTGGATAATTTTGAGGATGTGGGAACCGGGCTGTCGGAAGAGAGCCTGAAGATGCGCTATGGTTTGGCCGAGGAGCGGAAGATTCGGGGGGTAGCCACTCCGGTCGAGGAGGAAATGTTGGCCCGGGAAGGGATCAAACTGCTCAAGATTCCCTTACCAGCCAAGCCGAAGGAGGATGCTTGAGGGTTGCCGCGTTTCAGGACTTCCCCAGTTCCTTATCGAGAAAGCTGCACTCCTTGGGGGTCAGATCAAAGCGGATCTCGGCCTCTTTGACAATCAAACCCCGTTTTTTATCGGGGTGCTCCCGGACCATGTCGCTGATCCATTGCACTGCTTTTCTGATTTTATCGCCGCTGGGCTGGAGGTTGTCGGTTTCACCCATTTTTTTTCTCCTTAATCCACCGGTTTCAGGATCAGCCCGCCCAGAGGCGGTACCGAAACCAGGATATGATTGGGGGCTTGTGCGAAGGGCTCTTGGAAAACCACTTTCTGATCAGGGTTGGTGACACTACTGCCCCCGAAATTCTTTTGATCCGAATTGAAGATTTCGCGGTAAGGCAGGCGCCCGGGCACCCCGACTTTGTAATCATGAATGACGTTGGGAGTGAAATTCAGCAGGCAGACCACGTGATCGGCCGGATTCTTGCCAAAGCGGGCATAGGAGACGATGCTGTTGTCGATGTCATTGAAGTCCATCCAGCGGAAACCATCGGGGCTGTAATCCATTTCCCAAAGCGGCCGCAGTTCCCGGTATAGTCCATTGAGCCGGGCGACATAGTCCTGGAGTTGCCGGTGGAGCTTGTCACTATCCAGCAGGTGCCAGTCCAGGCTGACTTTGCAGTACCATTCGGAGAGCTGGCCGAACTCGCCGCCCATGAACAACAATTTCTTGCCCGGATGGGTCCAGAGATAAAAGAAGAGCAGGCGCAGGTTGGCGAATTTCTGCCAATGGTCACCGGGCATTCTGGTCAGCAGCGAGCCCTTGCCGTGCACCACTTCGTCATGCGACAGCGGTAGAATAAAATTCTCGGTGAAGGCGTAAAGCAGCGAGAAGGTCAGGGCGTTGTGATGATATTTTCGATAGAGCGGGTCTCTGCCCATGTACTGCAAGGTATCGTTCATCCAGCCCATATTCCACTTGAAGCCGAAACCCAGGCCGCCGACGTCGGTCGCTTTGGAGACCCCGAAGAAGCTGGTGGATTCTTCGGCGATCATCAGGGCGTCAGGGTGATACTGGTAAACGATGCTGTTCAGGTGACGAATAAATTCGATGGCCTCGTAGTTTTCCGTTTCGCCGTACTGATTGGGCAACCATTCGCCCTCCTTGCGCCCGTAGTTAAGATAGAGCATGGAGGCCACTGCGTCGACCCGGAGGCCGTCGATGTGGAATTTGTCGAACCAGAAGAGGGCATTGGCAATCAGGAAATTGCTGACCTCCTTGCGGCCGTAATTGAAGATCCGAGTGCCCCATTCCGAATGAAAACCGCGCCTGGGATCTTCATGCTCATAGAGATGAGTGCCGTCGAAAGTGGATAGGCTGTGTCCGTCGGTGGGGAAATGGGCCGGCACCCAGTCGACGATCACGCCGATGCCCTGGCGGTGGCAGGTGTCGATCAGATGCATGAAATCATGCGGGGTTCCGTAACGGCTGGTCACCGAGTAGTAGCCGGTGGTCTGGTAACCCCAGGATTCGTCCAACGGATGCTCGCTGATCGGCAACAATTCGATATGGGTGAAGCCCATTTGTTTGACATAGGGTACCAGGTACTGGGCCAGTTCCCGGAAAGAGAGGAAACGCCCCGATTCGGCCGGATCACGTTGCCAGGAACCGAGATGGACCTCATAGATCGACATCGGGGCATCATAGAGCTTGGCCTGCCGTCTTTCCTGCAACCATTCTTCGTCCTGCCACTGGTAACCTTCCAGGTCGTAGACGATGGAGGCGGTTTTGGGCCGAATTTCGCCGAAAAACTGGTAGGGGTCGGACTTTTCCAGGATTGAATGGTCCTGGGTCCGGATTTCGTACTTGTAGATCTCCCCGGGACCGATCCCCGGAATGAACAACTCCCAGATCCCCGATTGATCGAGGACCCGCATCTGGTGGACTCGGCCGTCCCAGGCATTGAAGTCGCCGATGACGCTGATGCGCCTGGCATTGGGAGCCCAGACCCTGAAGATGGTGCCCTCCATGCCGTCGATGGTGACGGGATGCGCCCCCATTTTATCGTAGACCAGGTAGTGGGTACCGTGATTGAAAAGATAACGGTCGTCGCTGCTCAGCTGGGGCAGAATCCGGTAAGGATCTTTGAAGCTATTAATAAGGTGGTTATAATATGAAACCTCGAAGGAATACTCGAAGGGTGGCAGTTGAGGCACTATGATTTCGAACAGACCATCATTGCGCATCTTATACATGTGTATCTTCTCGCCGTCCAATAACAGGCGTACGGATTCGGCGTGGGGCTGGAAGGTCCGAATGATCGATTTAGCCGGTTTTTCGCTGATGATGTGTACGCCCAGAGCCTTGAAAGGGGTCGTGGCAATCGGAATTAATAATCTCGTCGAGGATCAGTTCTATCTCGCTGTGCATGTTCCGGTCTTTTGAAATTAGTTATCGTTAAAGGTTATTGTTTCTATGGTAATATTCAGGTCTTTCGGGCTGCCGCTTTTGTGGAAATGTTTTAGAACATTGTGACACCGCAGGGCAACCACAAAGTTTTAATAAGTACAAATTAAGTTAGCATAGTTGCCCGCAGTCCCTAGTGTTTTTTTTCGACCTGTCGCGCCTACGGTGCTATCATAGAGATGACTTGTTTGCAAGGACTCCCGGTGTCAGTGCCGTTGGTTAAAGGTAACACGGCGGGAGAAAAATTCGCAGGAGCAGTTATGGAATCATTGCAAGGTAAATTTCTGATCGCAACCCCCAGGATGCCCGACCCCCGTTTTCGTAAGCAGGTGGTCTATCTCTGCGCTCACAGTGAAGCGGAGGGCGCCATGGGCTTGATCATCAACCAGCCGACCCAGCACACGCTGGCCGAGGTGCTGGAGGGGGTCGAGATCGAGGTGCCGGTCCGGCCGCTGCCTCCCGTTTACCTTGGTGGACCGGTGGAAATGGAGGCGGGTTTCTTCCTGTTCTCGGCCGAATTCAATTGCCCTCATTTTTTGGATGTCGATAACCGGATCAGGTTGTCACGCGATGTGGAAATTCTCCATGACATTGCCAATGGCAAGGAACCGGCCGATTATCTTTTCGCCCTGGGTTATTCCGGCTGGGCGCCGGGACAGCTGGAAAACGAACTGGCCGCGGACGGCTGGCTGGTGCTGCCCGGCGATTACGGAGTTATTTTCCATACCCCGGACGCGCAGAAATGGCAGAAGGCGGCCGATCTTGGCGGCATAGACATCTCGCTCTTCGGCGACGTGGTCGGCTCGGCCTGAGTTCTTGCACTTCCTTGTTTTCTCCGCAGTTCAAAGTTGCGCTGGCAAAAAAGTTTGTCTATCCCCCTCGGTTCCGGTATAAAGTCAATCTCCGGTCAACGGCCGGGATTACTTGACAAAATTTCGGCCTGTTCCCAGGTTTCAAAGGGAAGCGCCGGTGGGCGAGCAGTGATGAAAACGTCCATTTCAACGGGAGCTCTAAATTGACGGAAAGAATATTCAAGTGTCGACAATGCGGCCATTGTTGCCATGGCGAGACCACCGTTTCCCTGGACCGTGAGGATCTGGATCGCCTTACCGCCTATCTACGTTTGCCCAAGGATGAAGTGGTCAGACGTTATCTGCGGGTAACCGGCAACGTGGTGCAGATGAAGATTACCGACGGTCATTGCATCTTCTACCGCGATGGCTGCACGGTCCACCCGGGTAAACCCTGGCGTTGCGGGCAGTGGCCGCTCCATCCCAGCATCCTGGCCGACGAGGCCAACCTTTCGGCCATTAGCGCCTCCTGTCCCGGACTAAATAAGGAAATAGATTACCGGGAATTCTGCGAGATCCTGCGGGATTTCCTGCTCCGGCAAGGGGAAGAGGGCGGCTGCTAGCCGGGCGACACCGTGATCCATCTGGAATTTCTCTTCCCCGGCAAAACCAGGGAAAGTTATCTGGCTGCCGGGATCGACGACTTTCGGCGGCGGCTGGCCAACTACGCCGAGATTGAGATCAAGGTCCTGAAGGAAGTTAAACCCGGCCGCAAACCGGAACCGCAGGTCCGCCAGGAGGAAGGGCAGGGGCTCCTGGCCCGTCTGGCTCCGAAAACTCTGGTGGTGGCCCTGGATCCGGCCGGGCGCCCCATATCTTCCGAGGAATTGGCAACCCTGTTGGCGAACTGGGAGGAAGGAGGTCGGCGGCATCTCACCTTTCTGGTGGGTGGAGCACTGGGACTGGCGCCGGAAGTACTGGCCCGGGCCGATTTTACTCTCTCAATGTCACGGCTGACCTTCACCCACGAGATGGCCCGCCTCCTCCTCATGGAACAACTCTACCGGGCTTTCAATATCCGGGCCGGGACGGGCTACCACAAATAACGGCGTCACGATGGCGTCGCCAAAATTGCCCTATCCGGCGTCGTTCGGCTCGGCCAGGCGCTCGACATACAGGTGTATGCCTTCGCACCAGGCCGAACTTTACTCCTTGACTAGAACAATTTTGGCTTAGCCATCCGGTTTGGAAGTTTGTGGGGGTGAGCAGGGAATTTTCGTGCTCAGGTGTCGCCAAAATTGCCCTATCCGGCGTCGTTCGGCTCGGCCAGGCGCTCGACATACAGGTGTATGCCTTCGCACCAGGCCGAACTTTACTCCTTGACTAGAACAATTTTGACTTAGCCATCCGGTTTGGAAGTTTGTGGGGGTGAGCAGGGAATTTTCGTGCTCAGGTGTCGCCAAAATTGCCCTATCCGGCGTCGTTCGGCTCGGCCAGGCGCTCGACATACAGGTGTATGCCTTCGCACCAGGCCGAACTTTACTCCTTGACTAGAACAATTTTGGCTTAGCCATCCGGTTTGGAAGTTTGTGGGGGTGAGCAGGGAATTTTCGTGCTCAGGTGTCGCCAAAATTGCCCTATCCGGCGTCGTTCGGCTCGGCCAGGCGCTCGACATACAGGTGTATGCCTTCGCACCAGGCCGAACTTTACTCCTTGACTAGAACAATTTTGACTTAGCCATCCGGTTTGGGAGTTTGTGGGGTAGGCCGGGGATTTTCGTGCCCACCCCACAAGGCGATTCGGGCGGGGGATTTGTCGGGCGACTTCACCAGCAATGATATAGTGGGACCGGGAAGATGCCGCCAGGCGGCACGATTAAATCAGACCGATTCCACCGCGGTGATTTCCGGGACTTCGCTGCGGAGAAACTTTTCGATGCCTTCCCGCAAGGTAACGTCCGACATCTGGCAACCACGGCAGGCGCCGGTCATCTGCACCTTGACTACTCCGTCGGCGCTGACGTTTAGCAGCACCACGTCGCCGCCGTCTTTCTGCAGGGTTGGCCTGATCTGATTCAAAGCCATTTCCACCCGATCTCTTAGCACGATTTTATCTCCGGGTTACGGTGCCGGAAGCGGCGCTGTAGCCGCCTCCACAAGCTCCGGTTGGTCGCGAAAACTCCTTAATCACATTCTTAGATAGCACAGGCGAGCGGCTCAGTCAACCAGACCGATTTCAGCCAGCAGGCGCTGGGCCGTATCGATCAATCCCTGGCAGCCGTCGGCGCTACGGGCTTCGACGTAGAAGCGCACCTTGGGCTCGGTACCCGAAGGGCGGATCAGGAGCCAGCTGCCGTCGGCCATGATCATCTTGCGGCCGTCAATGTCGATGACTTTGGCAATGGTCTCCTGGCGGTCGCCGATTGTCAGGCTTTCGCCCACCCGGTACTTTTCCAGTTTTCGCAGGGCGGTGAGTAAAGCTTCCCCCCGGAGACTGACCGAAATAGCACTGCGGCCCGGATAATAGGAGCCGAAACGCTTTTCAATTTTGGCAATGTAGTCACCAAGATTCAGACCGGTGGTCAAGACCAGGTCCAGGGCCAGCAGCAGCCCGATATAGGCGTCTTTTTCAGGGGTGTGGCCCAGGATCGAGATTCCGTCCGATTCCTCGAACATCACCAGAGCCCTGCCGAAGACCGGTTTGAATTCCTTGAATCCGACCCGGCTTTCGAAAACCTCCTCACCCAATCCTTCGGCCACCGCGTTGGCTAAGTTGCTGGTGGCCACGCTTTTGGCCACCGGGCCGCGACAGCCTTTTTGCTCGTGCAGGTAGTAGTAGGCGGCGGCGCCGAAGCGATTCATGTCGATATCGTTGATTCCGTCCGTGAAACGGATTCGGTCAGCGTCCGGATCGATGATCATCCCCAGCTTCAATGGTTCGGGCCTGGCGTTCAGAGCCTCCTTGACCGGCTTCAGGTTGGCTGTGGACGGTTCCGGGGCGATACCGCCGAAGGTCGGATCGGCCTGATCCCGGAGGAAGATGAGCCGGGCGTTATCTCGATTATCGAAGAGCCGTCGCAGATGGACCCGGCTGGCGCCGTGCACGGCATCGATGGCCACGGCCAGTCGGTTGTCCTGAAAAAAGCTGCCGATCATGGCCTGGTGATCAAGTCCGTGTTTATCCCGATGACGACGAACGAAGTTGAACCAGAGCCCCAGGGCATCGCAGGGGCGACGCAGTTCCGGCCGGGCTGGAGCAACAAATTTCCGACCCGAAGCGATATTCTCGTTGGCGCGTGAGGTGATTCGGTTAGTGAGCAACGGAGCTGCCGGACCGCCGTCGGCGGCGTTGAACTTGAAGCCGCCATACTCCAGGGGATTGTGGCTGGGGGTAAGATTTACCGAGAAGGCTGCCCGCAGTTCAAGCAGCCCGGCGGAAAGCACCCCGGTGGTAGACTCGCCGGCCTCGTATACGGTAAACCCCAGGCCGGTCAGGACTCCGGCCACGCTGTCGGCCAGAATGGCGCCGCCGAAACGATTATCGTAACCCAGCAGACAGCCACGCTCTTGCGCCTCGACCAGAGAACCGACTCCCAGCGCTTCCTGCAATTCCGGTTTGGTCTCCGCTTCCAGGTATAGTTCGCCGATGGCCAGGGCAACCAGGGATACCGAGTTGACGCAAAGGTCCTTGCCCAGCAGGCCACGCCAACCCGAGGTGCCGAATTTCACCGGTTGCGAGGGTGGGTTGGAGTTATGACGGATCTCGTCTTCCAGCAGACTATATACCCGTTCAATCGCAGCTTGCCATTCGCGTCTTGCCGAACTGGGGTTCGGCGTTTTCTCCCGCTCCGCCACCAGTTGTCGCAGAATTCCGAAATAATCGCTGGCGCCATGTTCGCCGGGTTTTATAAAATGGTCGAACATAGGTTGCAGGTCGTTCTGTTCTGGCATCGAATTTTTCCTGATTCGGGGTCTGGAGTCAAAAGTCTGTTGGCGCTTCCCGCAAATATAGCAGAAGGGTTTATCGGTATGCAAAGCATTGCCGCTGGAGGCCGGCAAAAAAATATCTTTAAAAAGAGACGGTATGCCTGGTCAATCACTTGGTAGTCGAGTCACGTGGCAGCGGACAACAGCGGCCTGGCGCTGCTTAGCCATTACATGGAGCTTGATGGAGATGCACCTGGAGGCTTACCGGACGGGCAAAACTGGCAAGTTTCAGTTGACCATGGGGGTAAGATTGGCTATAAAATGTTGCTGTCCATAATATGTCACGAACGACCGACTCCCGGTCGATCAAAAGTAATTGTCAATAGCGGTACAATCAAGCAGGAGCGAAATGATGGGAAAACATGATGAAGCTTTGATTCTCTGGTTCGATGATATCGGCATTGATGACGTGCCTTTGGTCGGCGGCAAAAACGCCTCTCTGGGGGAAATGTACCGCAATCTCACCTCCAAGGGCGTGGCGGTGCCGCACGGTTTTGCCATTACCGCCTATGCCTACCGATATCTCCTGAAAACCGCCGGTATCGCCGATGCAATCGAGAGGGCGCTGGACGGCCTCGATACTCATGACCTGCGCAACCTGCAGTCGCGTGGCGAGAAGGCCCGGGATATCATCCGTACCGCAGAATTCCCCGACGATCTGCGCCAGGCCATCATCGAGTCTTATCAGAAAATGGAAGCCGAATACGGCCCTGGTGTAGACGTGGCGGTACGCTCCTCCGCCACCGCCGAAGACCTGCCCGATGCCTCCTTCGCCGGTCAGCAGGAAACCTTCCTGAATATCTGCGGCGTCGATGCCCTGATCGAAAACTGCAAGAAATGCTTCGCCTCCCTTTTCACCAACCGGGCTATTTCCTACCGGCACGACAAAGGCTTCGGCCAGTTCGACGTCTATCTGTCGATTACCGTCCAAAAAATGGTCCGCAGCGATTCGGCCTCCTCCGGCGTTCTTTTTTCCATCGATACCGAGAGCGGCTTCGAGGATGCGGTCTTCATCACCGGGGCCTGGGGTCTGGGTGAAAACGTGGTTCAGGGCGCGGTCAACCCGGACGAATATTACGTATTCAAACCGACTCTCAAGCAGGGCAAACGTCCCGTCGTCAGCAAACGGGTGGGTTCCAAAGAGATCAAGATGATCTACGATAACGACCCGGCCACGACCGAACCGGTCAAAAATATCCCCACCACCCCGGCCGAGAGAGCTGTATACGTTATCAGCGACGACGAAATCCTGCAGCTGGCCAAATGGGCCTGCATTATCGAAGACCATTACAAAAAGGGCATGGATATCGAGTGGGCCAAGGACGGCGACGGGATCAATGTCGGGACCGGCAAACTGTTCATCGTTCAGGCCCGGCCCGAGACCGTCCACTCCCAGAGCAATAAAAAGGTCATGGAGACCTACAAGCTCAAGGAGAAAGGCGGCAAGGTCCTGGTAGAAGGTCTGGCGGTCGGCACCAAGATCGGTCAGGGCAAGGCCAACGTCATTAAAGACGTGGCCCAAATCCACGATTTCAAGGCCGGCCAGGTTCTGGTCACCGATATGACCGATCCCGACTGGGAGCCGATCATGAAGATCGCCGCGGCCATCGTCACCAACCGCGGCGGCCGGACCTGTCATGCGGCCATTATTTCCCGCGAACTTGGCATTCCCTGTGTGATCGGGACCGGCGACGGCTCCCAACTGATCAAGAACGAACAGGAAATCACGGTTTCCTCGGCCGAGGGCGAGACCGGCTATGTCTATGAAGGCCTCCTTGAATACGAGATCGAGAGGCTCGATCTCGGCGACCTGCCGGCGACCAAGACCAAGATCATGATGAACCTGGCCATTCCGGAGAAGGCCTTCACCGAGTGCCAGATACCCAATGACGGCGTTGGTTTGGCCCGGGAGGAATTCATCATCAACTCCCATATCGGCCTCCATCCCCTGGCCCTGGTTAATTACGAAGAGTTGAAAAAGTCCGGTGATCCCGAGAAACAGAAAGTAGTCCGGAAGATCGACGAGAAAACCGGGGCATATACCGATAAGAAACAGTTCTTCATCGACAAGGTCGCCGAGGGTGTCGGCCGGATTGCCGCCGGTTTTTATCCGAAAGACGTGATTGTCCGCCTCTCGGACTTCAAGAGTAACGAGTATGCCAATCTGGTCGGCGGCTCCTTCTATGAACCGGAAGAGGAGAATCCGATGATCGGCTGGCGCGGCGCTTCCCGTTACTATGACCCCAAATACCGGCCGGCCTTCGAGTTGGAGTGCCAGGGGTTACTCAAGGCCCGTAACGATATGGGCCTGAACAACATCAAGCTGATGGTGCCTTTCTGCCGGACCCCGGCCGAGGGCAAGAAGGTGATCCAGGTCATGAAGGAATGCGGCCTGGTCCAGGGCGAGAATGGTCTGGAGATCTACGTGATGTGCGAGATCCCCAGCAACGTCATCTCCGCCGACGCCTTTGCCGACATCTTCGACGGTTTCTCCATCGGCTCCAACGACCTGACCCAGTTGACCTATGGTCTTGATCGCGACTCCGGCCTGATCGCCGGTATCGCCGACGAGCGTGACGATGCGGTGAAAGATATGATCCGCATGGTCATCGCCACTGCCAAACGGCGTGGTCGCAAGATCGGCATCTGCGGCCAGGGTCCCTCGGACTTCCCGGATTTCGCCACCTTCCTGGTCGAATGCGGTATCGACTCCATGAGCCTGATCCCCGACACCGCGGTCAAGACCCGCCTGGCCGTGGCCGCCAAGGAAAAGGAGATGGGTATCGCTCCCTGAGCCCGGTTGATCAATGCTACACCCCAAGGGGGCGCCGGCCGACAGGCTGTCGCCCCCTCTTTTTGCTTTACGCATCCGGACTGATCAGAGGGATCGACAGCGATCTGCACTGTTTCAAACGTGGTTCCATCGGAACCTTTGCCAGTTTGATACCTAACCTCGCCTTGACCTTTTCTGATTTTAATCAGAGTTCATCGCCGTTCAAGTTAACGATCTTTGCTTCCGGTAAAGATCTTGGCAATGCCGAAGGTCAGTTTGCGGACCTTGAGGTCGGTGAAGCCAGCCTGGCCCAGCAGACCCAGGAACTGGCGGTCATCGGGAAAGTTGTTAACCGATTCGGCCAGGTAGGAGTAAGCATAGTCGGTGCGGGAGATAAAATTGCCCACCGGCGGCAGGATATGCTCGAAATAGTAACGGTACAACTGGCTGATCAGCGGCGCCTCGGGAAAGGAAAACTCCATGATCAGGAGCTGCCCGCCTGGTTTAAGAACCCGGTAAAACTCCCGCAGAACCACATCCTTTTCTAGTATGTTGCGGATGCCGAAAGAGATGGTGACCGCGTCGACCGAACTGGTGCGGATCGGCAGCAATCGCCCGTCCCCGGCCGCGAGCCCGATACGGTCAGACAATTTGCGAGCATCGATCTTCTTCCGACCAACCGTCAGCATGGCCGGGGAAAAATCGATGCCGAGAACTCGGACCGTTGGATGGCGGCGGCTGATGGCCATGGCCACCTCTCCGGTGCCGATGGCCACATCGAGGACCAGACTGTCCGGCTCCAGGCGAAGAAGGCGGGCCAGGACCCGGCGCCAGTAAATATCGATCCCCAGGGAGAGAAAGCTGTTCTGGAAATCGTAGCCCCCGGCGATGGTCTCGAACATATTTTTGACGGCGGTGTCTTTCATGAAGGGAAAGCGCCTGAAGTTAAAGGTTTCGGCCGGTCAGGTTTGGATAGGGACGGGCAGTAGTAGGTTGGTGGTGAGCCTGCGAACCCCAACATAAGCGGAAGTCGGGTATATCTGGGTTCATAGCATTCACTCCAACCTCGGGTCTTCAGACACTCTGCGTCTCGCTTCATTCACCCAGAGAATCTCCCGGATGATCGACTCGGTCAGCTCCTCGGTGCGCAGTTCCCGGGGCAGCACCGACCAGGTGTAGGTTTCCACTTCCAGGGGTAGGCTTGGCTCGAAGAGCGGCAGGATCTTCTCCAGAAAGGGTCGGGTGGTGGCGCAGTCGTGCAGGTGGTCGATGAAGACCGGTACATGAAAGTGGATGCGCCATTCCTCTATCCCTTCCGGTGCGGCGGCCAGGGCGAGATCGAGGTCGTCGAAGCGCAGCAATGTTCCGTCCCGGCGCCGGCCAACGGTCTGATGGAGATAGCAGGGCTCACAGAAACGTTGCATGGGCGAGAGGTCGGACTGCATCAACCGCAAGGCCGAGGAGACCTGGACATGGCCGATACGGATGTCGTGGGTTGCCAGAAGCGTCAGCGAATCGGCCGGATGCTCGTATTGCAGGGCCTGGTGGCAGCAGTCGTAGCAGACGGTCAGAAAATGACGCAGGTTGGGAGGCAGCTCCAGTCGGTCGAAAAAATCGACCAGTTCCCTGGTGGTTTCCAGGAGGCAGCCCGGTTCCGGTTCGAGGGCCAGGGTGATCTCCTTACCGGTGGTTTGGGCCAGATGGTCCAGGAATTCCAGGGCCCGGCGGAGATTGGCAATGGCGACCGGCAGCTCGGCGGCAGTGACCACCCGGCGAAAGCCCACCGGTACCGTGGAGATCGAGCCCCGCCGGCCTTCGGGCAGCCAACCGGCCAGCAAGGCGGCCAGCCGTTTGGTATAGGCCAGCCGTTCGGGATGGCGCCAGTCGGGCAGGTAAACCGACTCCTTCACCGGCACATGGTGGAAGGCGCCGAAAGGAAACCCGTTGACGGTGGCGACGAAGCAATCATTGTCCTTACACCAGTCATGAAACGCAGCCGCCCGCTCCGGCTCTGCCCCGGCGGCAGCCAGCCCTGAAAGCCTCAGGCCGATTGGAAAGGAGGAGTCGGGTGAAACCGCCGCCTTGACGACCGGTACATATCGATAGACATTGGCCACGGTCTCTTCCCAGGTTTCGGCCGGATGAATATTGGTGCAATAGGTCGGCATCAGCGTCCGGAACCGCCGGACGCCGTAAAACTCTCCTGCCCGCCGACCCGGCCTCGATCTGTTGCGCCGGTCAGGGGTTGGCTGACCATCATGCGCCGGCGATGACGATCGGCCACCAGGTCGATACAATAGTGCATCCGGTCCTCGGAAATGACGTTTGTTTCATGCAGGCAGCCAAGTCCGGTAAGCAGAGGAATGGTCAGTTCGCCGCCCAGGTGTTCCCGGAATTCGCAGAGTGCCGTCTTGATCTCAAGTTTCCGCAGGGCCGGATGGTAAAGGGTGAGCCCCAGATCCTCCAGGGTGGAAAGGATTACCTCGGCCGTGTCCGCCGGCAGCAGGCCGATCTCCCGGGAATAAAGGGTGTCGAGTCCGATGCCGATGGCCACCGCCTCGCCGTGATTTAGAGCACCGCCGCTGATCTCTTCCAGTTTGTGGGCGGACCAGTGGCCGAAGTCCAGGGGACGTGAGGAACCGAATTCGAAGGGGTCACCCTGGGTGCCGATATGTTCGATATGCAGTTCGGCGCAACGGCGGATCATCACTTCCAGACATTCAGCTTCAAAGAGTGCCAGCCGGTGGCGCCGCTCATGCAGGTAAGCGAAAAATATTCGGTCCTTGATCAGGGCCACTTTGACCGCTTCGACAATACCGGCCCGCAACTCTCGCTCCGGCAGGGTATCCAGGAAGGTGAAATCGTTGATCACCGCGTAAGGCGGGGCGAAGGTGCCGAGAAAATTCTTACGGCCGCGGAAGTTGACGGAGTTCTTGACCCCGACCCCGGCGTCGTTCTGCCCGAGCACGGTGGTGGGTACTCGGATCAGGCGCAGCCCCCGGTGGGCGGTGGACGCCGCAAAGCCCACCGCGTCGAGGACGGCGCCACCGCCGATGGCCAGGATAAAGGATTGCCGACAGAGGTGGTGCTGTTCGATAATTCCATGCAACCGGGAGACGGTATCAGGGTCGTTCTTGCAGCTTTCTCCGCCGTTCACCACCACGGCCGGTGCCACCGGTTCCATAACCCCGGCATGGGCCCGGGCGTAGTCCGCGAGCTGCCGCACCAGATCCGGTCCGGTATGCAAAACTCCCGAATCGATACAGGCCAGGAGCCGGTGGCGGCCGGAACCGGACCGGGCCAAGAGTTCGGCCAGGATATTGTTTTCCGGTTTGAACAGGTCGCGGCAGAAGACTACCGGAAAGGCATAGTTTATAGAGAAACGTTGTTCTATGGTCTGGTGCATCACCACCTCAGTTGCTCTGTGACGATGGAATAATCCTCGCAGCGGTCCAAACTGTCTCGAAATGCAGCCTTAATAAGCGCCGCCCGTCCCTGATCTTCAACTTCTCGTCCGGCGACAGGGTGGAGCGGCGACCGGAAAAGATCCACGGGTGTTTCCTCTGGCGCCCACCGGAGAATTAAAGGAACTTATTTACCTTATCAAAGACAGGGTCGAATGCAAAGCTCGTAGCGAGGCAATGAGACTACCAGTCAATCCTGTAGGAAGTTTGCGGCGTCACTCAGGCAATTTTACTCATGCCTTGCCCGACTTTTCAAGGTAGTACTGGTAATTGCCCTCGTAGATGCGGAGTTCGCCGTGATCGATTTCGAAGACCCTGGAGACCAGAGCCCGCAGGAAGTGGCGGTCGTGGCTGACCAGCAGGACGGTGCCGGTGAATTTGCGCAGGGCCTGGAGCAGGGTTTCCCGTGACTGGATATCGAGATGGTTGGTGGGCTCATCCAGAATCAATAGATTCAAGGGGCGGGCCAGCAGTGAGGCCAGAACCAGTCGGCTTTTCTCGCCGCCGGAGAGGCTGGCGACCTTCTTGTCGACCTCTTCGCCCCGGAAAAGGAAGGCGGCCAGCAGGTTCCTGATTACCCCGATATTGGCCTGCGGCAGCACCCCTTGCAGGGTGTCGAAGACGGTCAGCTTCGGGTCCAGCACCTCCATGGCGTGCTGGCTGAAATAACCGAGGTTGACGCCGGCTCCCAGGGTGACGCTGCCGGAGCTGGGCTCGGTCTTGCCGGCCAGGACCTTGAGGAAGCTCGATTTTCCGGCCCCGTTGACGCCAACCACGGCGATTTTCTCCTGGCGCCTGATCATCCCGGAGACTCCGCCAAACAAGGATTTCTCACCGCCATCCGGCCGCGGCCAGATCTTGCCCAGTTTTTCCAGCCTGATCACGTCGTCACCGCTCCTGGGCGGTTCGCCGAATTCGAATTTACTCACCTGTTGCTCGGGTGGCAGTTCGATGCGCTCGATCTTGTCGATCTTCTTGACCCGGGACTGGACCTGGGCAGCGTGCGAGGCCCGGGCGGCGAAACGGGCGATGAACTCCTCTTCCTTGGCCAGCATCTCCTGTTGGCGGCGATGGCTGGCCAGCAGCTGCTCGCGGCGGATCTCCCGTTCGCGCAGGTAGAAGTCGTAGTTGCCGTTGTAAGTGGTGACTGACTGGTTGGCGACTTCGACGATCCGGCCCACCAGGCGGTTCATGAAGTCGCGGTCGTGGCAGGTCATCAACAGCGAGCCCTTAAAGTCGTTGGCCAGCCAGTTTTCCAGCCAGACGATGGACTCCAGGTCCAGGTGGTTGGTGGGTTCGTCCAGCAGCAGGACATCGGGGTTGATGGTCAGGATACCGGCCAGACCGATCCGCATCTTCCAGCCGCCGGAAAATGATTCCACCGGCCGGAGATAATCGTCCGGGCCGATCCCGAGCCCGGTCAGTACCGCCTGGGCCCGGGATTCCAGGTCGTAGCCGCCGCGATGCTCGAATTCCTCGACCACCGTGCCGTAGCGGACCAGGAGCGCGTCCAGTTCCTCCGGCTCCATGGCTTCGCCCATGGCGGTCTCCATCTTCCGCATCTCTTCGCCCAGCGCCACGGTACGGGCCGAGGCGGACATCACTTCCTGCAGGGCCGAATGGCCGGACATCTCGCCGATCTCCTGGGAAAAATAGCCGATCACGGTGGAGCCGGGACGGCTGACCTCGCCCTTGTCGGGTTGCTCCTCGCCGGTGATCAGCCGGAAGATCGTGGTCTTGCCGGCCCCGTTCGGTCCGACCAGGCCGGTGCGGGTATTGGGCAGGATCTGGAAACTGGCGTCCCGGAAAAGAATCTGGGGGCCATGCTGGCGGGTGATATTATTGACATGAATCATGGATTCTCCGCGAAAAAAAGGCGGAACTTAGCAGAATTGACCGGAAGTTGGAAGAGGAAAATGGCATGATGGTTGAGGTGTTTTCCCAGTCGGAGGGAGAAAAACTTATTTTGTCGACATTGCGAGCGTAGCGAAGCAATCTCGCCTTATTCAATATTCAATAAGTATAGATCGGAGTCTCCTGAGTCGCTTACCTGCTTGGTCGTGCTAGCGCTCCTCGCGATGACGTATTCTTGAGTTTTTCTACCTCCTGCTATTTAAGAAATAATATTGATGGGGTTCAAGCGGCCGTTTGGGTAAAATTGATAGTCGGCCGGATGATGCGGGAGTCGTCTTCTTATCCACAATTATTGCTAAACAACCGGAAGGGATTGATTCAGGTGACCGTAATGAAAATCAAAGGTGCGATCGAATTTGAGATCACCGAATATTCCGCCGACCGGGTAGTGGCCGAGATGCCGGTTCGGGCCGAGCTGTTGAATCCTTATGGGGTGGTCAACGGCGGGGCCATCCTCTGGCTGGCCGATGTTACCGCCAGCATCCTGATCATGGGCGAAGTGCAGCCAACCGAGGGTATGAAGGGTTTTCCCTTGGCGATCAACCTCAACGCCAATTTCCTCGGCAACCAGCGTAAGGGTACCTTCACATCGGTCGCCACCCTGATTAAGCGAGGCAAGACCCTGAGCGTGGTGCGGACCACGGTGACCGGGTCCGAAGGCAAGCTCATCGCCGAAGTGACCACCAGCCATCTCTTGTCCAAATAATCCGCCGGCGCATTCCGGCAGATTGTCCTGATCGCATCCGCAATCTCTTTTTCCAACTACCAAGGGGATTTTCCTTTTCATCCTTCCCCCACTTTACCAGCGTCGAATCAGGCCTTGGCCGCAGTCTGCGCCGCTTCCGGTTTCTATCCAGTGGCAATATCGTCTGCTCGATACTAGTCACGCTAAAACCATGGCGATCCGGGCGCGGATCTCAGGAGTATATCTCCGGCCGGATTGTCGTTAATTATTCGGCCCGGAAAAGGAATATCTAAAAAATCCTTGGAAATTAGTTGTTGAGAGTATGATATTAAATATATCTAATATCTCAGAGCGGGAAACGAGAGTGCTTCCTGACGACCAAGGCAGAAATTTTCTTGAGTCCCTTCTCGATCAGCGCAAAGGCTTCCAATAAATGCCTGATAAAAAAGAAAAGCATGGGGCCGATGAAGTTCCGGTAATCGGCATAGGCGCCTCCGCCGGCGGGTTGGACGCCCTGCAGAAGTTTTTCGATCATCTGCCGGTAAAGAGCGGAGCGGCCTATGTGGTGATCGTCCACCTCGATCCTGACCATGCCAGCCTCCTGCCGGAGTTGCTGCAGCGCCGGACCCGGGTTGAGGTGGTTTCGATCATTAGCGGCATGGCGATCCGGGCCGATTGTGTTTTCGTGGCGCCGCCGAATGTCGATGTCAGTCTGAGCGACAACTTCCTGCAATTGTCGCCCCCAGGCAAAACCGGGGGCTTGCGGTTGCCGATCGACAACTTCCTGATCTCCCTGGCCGGCAATAAAATGAATCTTGCCGCCTGTGTAATCCTTTCCGGTACCGGTTCCGATGGTACCAAGGGGTTAAAAGCGATCAAGGAAGCCGGCGGGCTGGCCCTGATTCAGGATGCGACTTCGGCTAAATTCAGCGGCATGCCTCATAGCGCCGGCGCCACCGGCCTGGCTGACTTTATTCTGCCGCCGGAAGAGATGCCGGAAAAGTTGAGCAAATATTTCCAAGCACCGGTCCGGGGTATCGACACCGATCCCGAGTCGGACGATAACGATGGCACCATTCGCAAAATCAAGGCGCTCCTCCAAGACCGGACCGGCCTGGATTTTACCGCCTACAAGAACAAGACCGTCCTCCGTCGCTTCGAACGGCGGATGAAACTCAACGATCTCCAGGAACCCGCGCAGTATATCCGTTTGCTCAAGCAGAGCGATCTGGAGGCGGATAAGCTCTTCCATGATATTCTGATTGGCGTCACCAGCTTTTTCCGTGACCCGGAAGCCTTTGACTGCCTGAAACAGAAATTGCTTGCGGAAGTCCTGCCCCACTTGTCCGCCGACCGGCTGTTGCGGGCCTGGGTTCCGGGTTGTTCGGGCGGTGAGGAGGTTTATTCGCTGGCGATGATCATTCAGGAGTGCCTCGATGAACGAGGTAATGGGCAGGGGTTTCAGGTCTTCGGCACCGATCTCGACGAGCGGGCCATCGTCAAGGCGAGGGCAGGGGTATATCCCCTCACCATCGCCGCCGATATCGAGCCGGAAAGGTTATCCAGATTTTTCGTCAAAGAGAAGAACGGTTACCGGGTCAAACGGGAGTTGCGGGAAACCATCATTTTTTCCACCCATAATATTCTCAAGGATCCGCCGTTTTCCAATCTCGATCTGCTCTCCTGCCGTAATCTCCTGATCTATCTTACCGCCGAAACCCAGAAGTCCCTGCTGCCGATTTTTCATTTCAGCCTGAAGCCCGGAAGACTAATGTTTCTTGGTACCTCGGAAGGGATCGGCCGCTTTTCCGAATTGTTCCAGCCGCTTTCCAAAAAATGGAAGATCTATCGTCGTCTTGAGGTGACGGATAACCTGCAATCGATTATCGGCCCGCTGAATAAACGCGTGTTCGCGAACCAGGCCGATTCTCAGATCATTGGTGATATTGATATGGAAAAACAGATCACGCTGGCGGAACTCACCAGCAAGTTTCTGGTCCGGAACTATGCTCCGGCCTGCGCGGTAATCAGCCGGAAGGGGGATATCCAATATATCCATGGCCATACCGGTAAATACCTGGAACCGGCGGCCGGACAACCGAACATGAATATCCAAGCCATGGCCCGCCAGGGGATTCAACTCGAACTGCGTGCTGCGATCAGCGCAGCAGTTGCTTCTGGGACCAAGGTCTGCAAGGAAGGAATCAGGCTCAGAGCCAACGGCAACATCCAGCTACTGAACTTGACCGTACAACCCCTGGGCTCCGCCGGTTTGGCCGCGGATTTCCTGGTCGTGGTCTTCGAGGATCTGGCGGTAGCAGAGACACCCAAGTCTACAAAAAAGAGCGGACAGAAGGAGAGAGAGGTAATCGTCAAGGATCTGGAGCTGGAACTGGAAAAAATCAGCAAACAGCACCAGTCTGACATCGAGGAAATCGAGGCCTATAACGAAGAACTCAAATCCTACAACGAGGAGCTGCAATCCGCCAACGAGGAGTTGCAAAGCACCAACGAGGAACTGGAGTCATCCCGGGAAGAGCACCAATCCATGAATGAAGAACTGATGACGGTCAACGCCGAGCTGCAGGGCAAAATCGACGAGCTTTCAGATGTACACAACGATATGAGAAACTTTCTGAACAGCACCGAGATCGCCACCATCTTCGTCGACCAGAAACTGAATATCAAGCGTTTCACTCCCAGCGCGGTCAAGATCGCCAATCTGATCCCCACCGATGTCGGTCGGCCTTTGGCCCATGTGGTCTTGAACATCGATTATCCGGATCTGGTGGAAGTAACCGGCCAGGTTATCGATACCCTCAAGCCCCGGGAAATCGAAGTCAGTACCCGGACCGGAGAATGGTTCCAGCTTCGGGTACTCCCTTACCGCACCATCGATAATCTGATCAGTGGGGCAGTGCTGACCTTTTCGTCGATCGACACCCAGAAGAAGACCCAGAACCAACTGCAGGAGCTTAATCTCGAGTTGGAAATGGCCAGGAATTATGCCGAGAATATTATTGCGACGGTACGCGAGGCCCTGGTGGTTCTGGATGAATCGCTACGAGTCGTTTCGGCCAGTCGCGCCTTTTATGAAATATTTCAGGTCTCACCCGAGGAGACCATCGCCCGGTCGATCTATGAGTTGGGCAATAAACAGTGGAGTCTGCCGGAATTGAGGGCCTTGTTCGCCAAACTACTCAAGGAAAGCGCCACCTTCGAGGATTACCAGGTCGAGCTCGATTTTCCCCGGATCGGCGTCCGGAAGATGGAATTGAACGCCAGACGCATCAAAGGCGGGGTTGGAGATCAAGATCTCAAGATCCTGCTGGCCATCGAGGATGTCACCGAGAAAGGGTCACTCGAATAATGACTACCGACCGAATAGCCGGTGAGAAGCGGATAATTGTTTTAACTCGCCAAGGCTTGCGAATTGCCAGGCGGTGGTTGATGGTAAAGAGGCCAGCGTAATCCGGTCGGAACAGGTCCGGGAGCCTTTTCCGATGATACCCGTCTGTCTGAGTCCCTCATCACAACCCCATACTCAGATCAGCAAGGAGAGGGGATATACCTTAAAGAAAAAATTGAAGGTTGCTGATAACGCCAAAAGTCACAAATAACTAATTCGTCAAGGCGAATCATCAAAATTGGTGAACAAGATGGATGTCAACCAGACAGACCGGGAAAAATTCAAGGGATTGCGACGGAAGGCCGAAGCCGCATTGCGGAAAAAGAAAAAATCTCCGGCGTTTTCCGTTTCCGATCAGACGGAACTGCTCGAACTTTTGCACAATCTGGAGGTGCACCAGATCGAGCTGGAAATGCAGAACGACGAATTGCTCAAAACACGCCGGGAACTGGAGGCGTCCCGGGAGGATTTTTTCAATCTCTACGAGATGTCGCCGGTCGGTTATCTGGTCCTCGATAAAAAAGGGACAATCCTCAGGGCCAATCTGGCCTTTTCCGAGATGATCAACAAAGAACGCCGGTATTTGCATAACTCTATTTTCCTCGGATTTATTCCGCGTCAGGACCGTGGGTTGGTCAGTACCGCTATTCGGAACGCCCTCGGTGGGAAAAATAAGGAGACTTGCGAAGTCAAGCTGGTACCCAAGGACGGATTGACAACCCTTGACGTCCAACTGGAGATCGTTGCCAGCCGGAATGTCGAAGGTGCGCAGAGCGGAGTGTTGGTGGCGGTAATCGATATTTCCCAGAGAAAAGAGGCCGAAGCCCTGGTCAAGAAGGGTTTCGATCGGCTCGATGAAATGGTTCGCGAGAAAACCGAGGATCTGCGGCAGGCCAACCTCCGGCTCATGGAAAGCGAGGAAAAGTTTCGGACCGTGGCCGATTCCACCAATGATTGGGAATACTGGCAGGGACCGGATGGCGTTTACCGGTATGTGTCGCCCTCTTGCAAAAAAATCACCGGCTATCCGGTTGAAATGTTTGTGTCAGAACCTGATTTTATCCTGGCCCTGATTCATCCTGACGATCGGAAAAGGGCGGCGGCTCATTTCCGGGCTGAACTTGAATCGCGGGAAATCAATGAGATCGAGTTCCGAATTGTCGATGCGGACGGCCGGATCAAATGGATTGCTCACAGCTGTCACCCGGTATTCGACGCGGATGGCAAATATAACGGCAGACGGTCTTCCAATCGCGATATCTCCGAACAAAAAGCGCTGGAAGACGATCTGGTCAGGCAGGAAATCCAATTCCGCCTGGCCATGGATGCCTCCTCCGACGGGCTCTGGGATATGGATGTGCGATCCGGCTCGGTCTATTTCGGAGAGAACTGGCTGAAATCCATGGGCTATTCCTCGGCGGAATTCGATTGGTCCCGGCAGGTTCACCCTGAAGACCGAGAAAGGGTCCTGAAGGTGCGGGACGCCCACCTCAAGGGTGAAACCGAACGGCATGAAGTGGAATACCGGATCAAGGACAAGAATGACAAATATCATTGGGTTCTTTCCCGGGGGCAGGTGATCGAATGGGATTCTCTGGGCCTGCCTAAGCGGATGATCGGCACCTATACCGATATCACCGGCATCAAGCAAGTAGAACTTGAGCTGGCCCAATCCAGGCTGGAATTGGAAAGCAGGGTGGCGGCGCGTACCGCCGAACTGGAAGAAACCAATATCGCCCTGCGGGTGCTGTTGCAGAAAAGAGCCCGGGATAGAGAGGTTTTTGAACAGCATATCATGGCCAATGTCGAGGGGCTGATCGAACCCTACCTGGATAAGCTCCAGGACACCAGGCTTGACGTGCAGCAGGAAAACCTGATCACCCTGCTCAGAGAAAATCTGCAGGAAATCTGTTCGCCCTTCTCCAATACCCTTTCTTCCAAACTCATGAAGCTAACCCCGACCGAAATCAAGGTAGCCAATCTGGTCAAGGTCGGGAAAAGCACCAAGGAGATCGCCGAATTTCTGAATCTCTCGCCGGGCACAATCAACATCCACCGGAAGAATATCAGGAAGAAACTTGGTATGACCAACCAAAAAACTAATCTGCAGACCAATCTCTCCGGAATTTCCCGCGGCGTAACGAGCGACAATCCATAATCACCGGCTGCAGCAACCTGACGACCAGGCCGAAAAAGAGTTTTGCTGTGTGGATATATTTAATATCCATTATCTACCTTATTTTCCCTCATTGTATTCCGGCCCGCTTCGTTAGAATCTATTTTATCAGAATCTATTTAATCACGGCTTTACGAATAAATTTCCATCGTAAGGATGATGTCATGAACCAGCTCGAATTACCTGAGCCCGGACAGCAGCCGCCCGATTACGGATGGGTACTCTTTTCAGTACCATATATGCCGCAGGTGGCGACGGTTGTCGATATCGACGAGAGCGGCCTGAGCTTTATCGGCCCAGGCGAATTGTTCAGAGAAGGCGACAACTTGAGTCTCGATCTATTCTTTATGAATTGCGATGATTTTGTCCTGGATCTTTTCTGCCGGGTGGTCTCGGTTTCCGTTGCTACCAACAACTATTCCGCCAACAGCGACCGGACAAGAAAATTCCGAGTCAGGTTCGTTGATCTCGACGATACCAGGCGGGCGGAGATCAAGAGCATAATCGAATCGACGGTAAACCTGTATTCAGCGCCGGCGGCCAAGGGAATCAAGCCAGGTTTGGAAATAAAAGAAAAGAAGTTTGTCGGAAAATCAAATGAATACCGGGGAGGCCGGAATGCGCATCTTTAGCGGCAATAAAATCGAGCATTATTCCGGTCTCGGGCGTGACGAGCGTGTTTTCGATCTTCGGGCAATGCTCGGCGATATCAGTCATCAATATGTCAAAATCGCCGAGGCCCGCGGTATTGCCCTGGCTCTTGAGATTTCCGGGCATATTCCCGGGCGGATTTACGGTGATCCCCGCAGGCTCGGTGCTTTACTCCATAATCTGCTGTCCTGCTGCTTGGAAAATCTTGACGATGGCGGAATTTTTCTCAAGATCGAGACCAGGCCGCTGGCTGGCGCCAAATGCCGGCTTGACCTGGTAATTCGCGATTCCGGTCTCGGAATTCCCGACTACAAACTGCGATCTATCTTTCAGCCGACCTATCTGAAGGATGGCCCAAACAATAATTACAGAGTTTTGCCTTCCCTGTACCTGGCCAAGACCTTGGCCATCCTGCTGGGTGGCGATTTGTCCGTGGCGAGTTCCTATGGCCGGGGAACCAGATACGCCATCCGTCTGGATCTTAACCTGGCGCCTCGTTATTTTTATCAGTCGAAAAATATGGGCGGAGAAGATTCGTCCAGGCCTTCCCCGGGGCGGAGAAAAAGCGTGATAACCGGCAAGGGACGGCGGCTTATTCATGTTCAGAGAAACTTTGACCTGGACAACTGATTGATGATTCTGGTCGAATTTGCGGATAAACAGCTGGTCGAAGTCTCTCCGGATGAAATTTATGGATTGATCTGTGCCGGTAATGTCTCGGCTCTGCAGGTTAACGGCGGCTGGCTGGAAATTCCCCGGAGCGTTGAACGGCGCGATGACGGCTCGGCTTCAACCAACGGGGTTTGTACCTGGCCCCATGATCTCCTGCCGACGATTCAATTGCAGGAACAGATTGCTGACCTCAAGCGTCAGCTAAAGGAAAAAGAGTCGGTTATCGCCGAACTCGGGCAAGCTATAGCCGAGAGCAAAAGGCTGGAAGGTTTGATCACTATCTGTGCCAACTGCAAAAAAATCAAAGACGAAGAAGAGCAATGGGTCAGCCCGGAAAAATATATTCAGGAGCGCACCGGGAGCAAGTTCAGCCATGGAATTTGCCGGGATTGCGTCTCAAAACTGTACCCCGACGCTTTCTCGATCGAGAAAAGGTAAAATCTACGGTTTAATTTCAGGATTTATCGCCAGATTGAAGGCTCTGACCGACTTCGATGAGTTGATTCCGCTGTTTGTCCTGGACTGATTAGCTAAATCCTGAAGCAGCGAAATTTTTTTGGCTTGCTCGGCGGAGAGTCCGGGGAAGATGCCGTTGATCCGCTGGTGCGGTCCACCTGATAGTTCGATGTTTCCGGAGCAAGGCTCGACGACTTTGATGGCGTAGTTCACTTTCGGCAGATAAATATCCGAATCCATCAGGAAAATATCCATTTCGACCTGCTCGCCTTCCTTGACCCGACAATTTTTACAGAGGAAGGAAAGGCCGTCTGCGCCAATATCGACAATGTGGCCGACAACTGCATCTTTCGATTTAATAAAAGTGGCAATGGCGCGCTTAACGGGGATTCGATCAAGGGTTCCGCTTGGTTGATTTTTCATGATAATAGTTCCTGGGTCGAGCTTTTAATATTCTCCACGAACAAAATAACTTTATCCTTACCCCTCGGCTTCTCTCGATTTTCTTCTCTTCTTTTCGAAACCGTTGCTCTCATGAACCTGATAATCTGAATTGATTCCCTCTATAAACACAAAAGTTACTGATACTATCTGCAATACCTTGCCTGAAGACAATGGTTGAATAGTTGGTAATTAATGGATATTAAAGATATCCATTCAAGATTGACTCTTAAAGCTCTCCAGGTTTTTGTAATGCGGTTCGGGGCGGTTCTGAAACCGGCCTTA
Organism: uncultured delta proteobacterium; assembly: GCA_963807225.1. Taxonomy (GTDB): domain Bacteria; phylum Desulfobacterota; class Desulfobulbia; order Desulfobulbales; family JAGXFP01; genus JAGVGT01. Next base: position 694,762 of record CAWEAD010000008.1, read on the forward strand.
TGGCCAGAGCGGGAAGCCTCAGGCACAAAGGAATGAGTTATTGAGATGGAGGTTTTTTGTTGCGAGGGTGGAAAGACGATGCCGGATCAGAAATTCTCCTTGAGAATCCGGACGATCTCGTCGCGGTTGTTATCCGGCTGATTGAGAATGATCACCAAACGCTCCAAACCTTTTGGCCCGGGACGATAACCGGCGAAAGAGTAAACCCCGGTAAGGGTTCCTGATTTAAGAAAAAGACCGTCCTTGACCGGTAATAGCCGGGCTCGGGATTGAAACAGTTCCAGTACCCGTGACAGGGCTCGGGCTGTAACCCGATTGCGGCGCGAGAGCCCGGAGCCCTCGACCATGACGATTCCCTCCGCCAGCAGGGGGTCGCGGTCCAGATACTCTTGCAGGGTCCGGTGGCTTTTGGCCCAGGTGGCAGGATAACCGTACTTTTCGGCGCCCAGAGTCAGGTAGATCTGATTGGCGGTGAAATTGTTGGAGTAGCGCAACAGGCCCCGCACTAACTCAAGCAGATCACGGCTCGACAGGTGCGTTTTCAGGAGTCGGGCGCTGGGCGGGGTAGGGCGGCGAGCGTAGTCGCCGGTGCCCGGGATGCCGGCCTGGCGCTGAAAGGCCCGGAAGAGTTGGCCGGTCAGGAGGACGGGATTGGCCGGATCGACGGTGATATTGATCCGATGCTCGCCGGGGGCGAGTTGTCGCCCCAGCCGGGTCATCAAGGGCAGGAGGGGAGTCTGGGGTTCGCCCGAGTCAATCCGGCCCTCTTTACTTACCATCAGGTTGACGGTATTGAAGTTGACCACCAGAGCACCGGGTCCGACATCGTAAGGGTTGAGGCTGGCGCCCAGGCCATCCTCTCCTTCCTCCAGTGCGAAGGCGGAGTCATCGACAAAGATGGAATTAATGGCCGCCACTCCTGCCGCTTTAAGCTCCGACACCAGCGGACCGATTTCCTCCGAGACCAGGAAGGGGTCGCCATAACCCTTGAGATAGAGGTTATGGTTGCCGTCCTGATATATTTCAGTGCGGAACCGATAGTCCGGCCCCAGACTGTCCAGGGCGACCAGGGCGGTGACCAGCTTGATGGTGCTGGCCGGCACCAGGGGTTGGTCCGGATTAAGGGAAACCAGCATTTCGTGGTCCCTGGCCAGGAGGACGGCGCCGTGGCTGACCAGCCGGGAAAGATCGGCCGGCTGGGTTCCTGCTCCCCGGCTCCAGGCAGGGGAGGCGAGAAGGATGAAAAGGATCAGCAAAAAGTGCGGCAGGCGCGAAGAGGGAAAATGATTTCGAAGTGCCCGCCGGTGCTGCCATTTATTGACAAAGGGGCCGGGCTGTAATAAGTTTAGCGACCTTGTCGAAAATTCCCTCCGGCGGATCAAATAGATGAAAGAATTCATTACCGAAAACCTGCGTAACTCCATTGCGGCCAAGGAAAGGCTGGCCGCCGGCCAGACCGATGTGATCATCCGTCTGGCTAAACTTATGGCCGAAATTCTTAAAAACGGCAACAAGCTTCTGTTTTTCGGCAATGGCGGCAGCGCCGCCGACGCCCAGCATCTGGCGGCCGAATTCGTCAACCGCTTTATCCTTGATCGTCCGCCCCAGGCCGCCATTGCCCTGACTACCGACAGTTCGAATATAACCAGCATCGGCAACGATTTCTCCTTCGACGAGATTTTCAGTAAGCAGGTTCAGGCTCTGGGTAAGTCAGGCGACCTGGCCCTGGGCATCTCCACCAGCGGCAATTCACCCAACGTTATCAGGGCCATCGAGACCGCCGCCGCCATGGGCTTGCACACCGCGGTGCTGACCGGCGGCAGCGGCGGCAAGCTGGCCGGGATGGCTGAGATCGTCATCAACGTGCCGGCCGACCGCACTCCCCATATTCAGGAGGCCCATCTCTGGGTCGAGCATCTGCTCTGCTGGCTGGTCGACGATATGCTCTTCGGGGGTAAGTATGGAGCTTAAACCCCTGGATTTTGCCGGGCTCAATACCTACTCGGTCCATGGTCGTCACAGCAAGGTGACGGTGGACAACTTCGCCCGTCCCCTATCGCCCGGCGCCACCCTGCAGGATTTTCTGGCCGCGCTGCCGGACCAGCTCATGGGTCGTGATTTTCCGGACCTGATTGAGCGGCTGGCCCTGGCCCGGGAAAACTCCCGGCCGCTCCTGGTCGGTCTGGGTGCCCATGTCATCAAGGTGGGCCTGAACCCGATCCTGATCGACCTGATGGAGAAAAAGATCATCACCGGCCTGGCCTTGAACGGGGCCGGCATCGTCCACGACACCGAGATCGCCATGGTCGGCCGTACCTCCGAGGAGGTCGACCAGGTTCTGGGCAGCGGCGAGTTCGGGGCGGCCAGGGAGACCGGCGAGGAGATCAACGGGGCCATCAACCGGGGCGCCAAAAAGGGTTTGGGGATGGGCGCCGCCCTGGGTGCGCACCTGCTGGCCCGGAACTTCCCCAACAACAATGTCAGTCTGCTGGCCTCGGCCCGGCGCCTGGGAGTGCCGGTCACCGTGCATGTGGCCATCGGCACCGATATCGTCCACATTCATCCGGACGCCGACGGGGCCGCCATCGGCCAGACCAGCCATCTCGATTTCAAACTTTTTTGCCGACAGGTTTCCGAACTGGAGGGTGGTGCTTATCTTAACCTCGGTTCGGCGGTGCTGCTGCCCGAGGTTTTTTTAAAGGCCTTGACCGTGGTCCGCAATCTGGGCCATCGGACGGTGCAGTTCACCACCGCCAATTTCGATTTCATCCGCCATTATCGGACCATGACCAACGTGGTCAACCGACCGGTAGCCGGCGGCGGCCGGGGATTCAACCTGATCGGCCACCACGAGATCATGATCCCGCTGCTGGCCGCCCTCCTGGTCGAGCGACTGGCAGGCGCGAAGTTGCATTAAGGAAGGTTCGATGCCGATCTTCGATTTTCGCTGTAGCAAATGCGGCCACGAGTTCGAGGAACTGGTCATGGGCGGGGCGCAACCGGTCTGCCCCAAGTGCGGTTCCAAAAAGCTGGTCAAACAGCCGTCGGCGGTGGCTCGGCGCGGCAAGGGAGAGAGCGCGGGCGGCTCCGGCTGTTCCGGTTGCAGCGGGGGAAGCTGCAGCAGCTGTCATTAATGAATTTTGTCTGACCGGTCTGACCAGTCCGAAAGGTCAGACCGGGTTTTTGTCCATAACGAAACCAACTACCATAAGGGGAATGTATAATGCAGAAACTCGTCAAGATCGGGACCAGGGCCAGTCTCTTGGCCATGACCCAGTCCACCAATATCAAGAACCTGATCGAGGCCCGGTATCCCGGCACCACCGTGGAGTTGGTCAAGATCATCACCAAGGGCGACAAAATCGTCGATGTGCCCCTGGCCAAGGTGGGCGGCAAGGGCTTGTTCGTCAAGGAACTGGAAGAGGCGATGCTGAGCCGCGAGGTGGATATGGCGGTGCACAGTATGAAGGACGTGCCCTCCGAACTGCCCGAAGAATTGCACATCGGTGTGGTGACCAAACGGGAAGACCCGCGCGACGCCTTCCTGTCGGTAAAATATAAAAGTCTGAGCGAACTGCCGCAGGGGGCCAAAGTCGGCACCAGCAGCCTGAGGCGCAAGGCCCAGCTCTTTCACCTGCGTCCGGATCTGGACATTCATGACCTGCGCGGCAACCTCGACACCCGGATCCGCAAGCTGGAAGAGGGGCTTTACGACGCCATCATCCTGGCCACCGCCGGCCTGAACCGGCTCAAGTGGTCGGACAAGATCACCGCCTTCTTTTCACCCCTGGAGATGTTGCCGGCCGTGGCCCAGGGGGCGGTGGGCATCGAGCTCCGCAAAGACAGCGCGGAACTGCTGGCCGGTCTGGCCTTCCTGCAGGACGAGGAAACCACCATCGCCGTCAACGGCGAACGCGGTTTCCTGCATCGCCTGGAAGGCGGCTGCCAGGTGCCGATCGGCGCCCATGGCACGGTGAACGGTGGTCAAGTGACCCTGACCGGGCTGATTGCCTCGGTGGACGGCAAGGAGATTCTCAAAAAGACTACCAGCGGCCCGGTGGCCGAGGCTGCCGCCCTGGGTGTCGCCCTGGCCGAGGAATTGCTGGACCTTGGCGGTCGGGCTATCCTGGAAGAGGTTTATGGCTCCGAGTTGAAATAAGCCGGATCCAACCAGTTCAACCAGGCGCAGGAGGCCGTACGGTCTCCTGCGCTTTGTATTTAGGCAGGAGATCACAGCAACGATGAGCGTCAACGATTCCGTCAAGAAACCCGGCAAGGTATATCTGGTCGGCGCCGGCCCGGGCGACCCGGGCCTGATTACCGTTCGGGGCCGCGAGTTGCTGGGGCGGGCAGAGGTTCTGGTCTACGACCATCTGGCCAGCAAGAAACTGCTCAAGCACGTGCCGGCCACGGCCGAGCTGATCTATGCCGGTAAGAAGGGCAACGTCCATCACGCCTTCAGCCAGGATGAGATCAACCTGATGCTGGTGAAGCACGCCAAGGATGGTCGCCTGGTCGTCCGACTCAAGGGTGGCGATCCCTTTATCTTCGGCCGAGGCGGCGAAGAGATTCAGGAACTGGTGGCGGCCGGAGTCGCCTTCGAGGTGGTGCCCGGCGTCACTTCGGCCAGCGCCGCCGCTACTTACGCCGGCATTCCCATCACCCACCGCGACTTCACTTCGTCGGTGGCCTTCATCACCGGCCACGAGGATCCGACCAGGAAAGACAGCCGCATCGCCTGGGACAAGATTTCCACCGGCATCGGCACCCTGGTCTTTTACATGGGAATCAAGAACCTGCCCTCGATTGCCGAAAATTTGATCCGCCACGGCCGAGCCCCGGAGACTCCGGTGGCGGTGATCCGTTGGGCTTCCACCCCGGAACAACGTTCGGTGGTGGGTACTCTGGCTACCATCGTCGAGCGGGTCAAAGAGGCGAAAATCACCCCGCCGGCCCTGGTGGTGGTGGGCGAGGTGGTAAGCCTGCGCGATACCATCAACTGGTTCGAAAAGAAGCCGCTGTTCGGCAAAAAGATCCTGGTGACCCGCACCCGCGACCAGGCCAGTGAACTGGTCAGCCTGCTGGAAGAGGAGGGGGCCGAATGCCTGGAGGGGGCGACCATCGCCCTGGTCGAGCCGGAAAGCTGGCATGAGTTGGATATCGCTCTGGCCGAGCTTTCCGATTACGAATGGCTGCTCTTCACCAGCATCAACGCCATAACCTTCTTCTTCCGGCGTCTGCGGGAACTTAACCTGGATGCCCGCGACCTTAAAGGGCCGAAAATCGGGGTAGTCGGCACGGCCACCGCCGAAGCCTTGCGCGGCTATGGATTAAAGGCCGATCTTCTGCCCCGGGAGTTTACCGGCGAAGGGTTGGCTACGGTTCTCCTGGAAATGGGGGTGGCCGGGAAAAAAATCCTGCTGCCCCGTGCCCTGGAGGCGCGCGAGGCACTGGTCGAGAAGTTGACGGCCGGTGGGGCCGAAGTAAAGATGGCGCCGGTCTATCGGAACGTGCGGCCGGAAGGTTATGGTGAGATCCGCACTGCATTGGAGAAGAAAAAGATCGATCTGGTGACTTTCACCAGTTCCTCCACGGTCAGTAATTTTATCGAGATGCTGGAGCTCAAAGACCAGGCTGAATTCGACCGGCTGCTGAGCGGTGTACGGGTGGCGGTAATCGGGCCGATCACGGCCAAAACCGCGATCAAAAAAGGACTGCGGATCGACATCCAGCCGGAGACCTATACAATCGCTGCCCTGGTGGCCGCCATTGTCGATTATTATGGCGAGCAAAGTGCCAGTCAGGCCTTAAATCAGACTCCGGCGAGTTGAAAAAATGTAATGATCGCCGGACGAAAATCCTGGTAAGCTGTCTTGCCCGGTTGCCGGTGTAGTTGTATTTTTCAGGGCCCTTGACACCAGGTAATATTTCTTTTTGAGGTGGTAGCCATGCTGAACTTTATCAAACACCAGGACGGCCATATCATCGCCGCTACCAGTCTCGACGAGTGTGAAATCATCCGGGCCGTGGCCCCTACCGCCGGGGAGGTGGAGCTTCTCGAGAAGAAACTCGGGATCCCCGAAGATTTTCTGGTGGCCGCCCTCGACCGGGATGAGCGGCCCCGGATCGAGGTGGAGGATGACAACCGGCTCCTGATCATCCGCGTCCCTCATCATCATGCCAAGTCGGACACTCCCCATGTCACCATCTCCATGGCCTTCATTTTGACCCCTACCCATCTGGTGACCGTCTGTTCCGAGGAGTCGATCATGTGGGGAGACCTGCTGGCCAACCGGCGTTTGCGGCTGCCGGCCCCGCGGGAACGGGTGGCCTTTCTGGCCTCTCTCTTCCTGCATGTGGCCCGGCAGTACCTCTTTTCCATCCGCCAGATCAAGGAAGAGGCGGATATGGCGGAACAGGCCATCCATGGCTCGATGAAAAACGAGATGCTCATTCGGATGCTCAATCTGGAGAAGTGCCTGGTCTTCTTCTCCACCTCGCTGAAGGCCAACGAACCGATCTGGGACCGGTTTCGCAAGATCAACGGCCGGGATCTGACCGAGGACGAAAAAGATCTGGTCGACGACGTCAAGATCGAGTTCCGCCAGGCCCAGGACCTGGTCGACATCTACAGCAACATCCTGAGCGGCATGATGGACGCCTTCGCCTCGATCATCGCCAACAACCTCAACGTGGTGATGAAGATTCTGACCCTGATCACCATCATCCTGATGCTGCCCACCCTGATCGCCAGTATCTACGGCATGAACGTCGAACTGCCCTGGCAGCATTCCCCGCATGCCTTCCTGATCCCGATGGTCTTCTCGCTGCTTTTGTCCGGTCTGGTCTTTGTCTTCTTTGTCAGGAAGAAGTGGTTTTGAACACTCGGTTGCCAGGCTCCGGCCCCGCGTCGGCCGGAAAACTGCCCACCCCGCATATTTCCAATTGACGGTCTTGCTCAGGGCCGGTTGACTCCGACCCGGAGCACCAGGGGCCAGGAGATGTGGCGGACCAGATCCGGCTCTCCCCAAGCGTCGAGCAGTTCGGCGCGGACCTGATCGAGCGGATCGCGGCCGGTGGCCTGCCGGTACCGCTGAACGGCCGACCAGGTGGAAAGATAGCCCAGCAGATCGCCAAGCCGCCAATCGACGGTCATGGTGAATAGCGGTGCCGCCACCTCCTGGAAAGGGAAGGGGATCGTCCGATAGTTTGCCTCCACCAACCGCCTTTCCTGCGGCCAGTAAGAGTCGAGGATATCGACGTAGAGATGTTTTATCGCTCGGTTGATGGCCGGCTCGATCCGCAGCAGGTTGTAGGTCCAGGCCGCGATAATTCCACCGGGTCTCAAGACCCGTCGTGCCTCGTTGTAGAAGCGCTCCAAGTCGAACCAGTGCAGGGCCTGGGCCACGGTGACGAGATCGATGGACGCGGAGCGGAATGGTGTTGCTTCCGCCAGGGCGGTGAGGTAGTGCAACCCCGGCATAGTTTCGGCCTGGCGAAGTTGATTGGTGCTGGCATCGGTGGCCGCTACCAGATGGAAGTGTCCGGTCAGCAACCGCGCCGCCTGCCCGCTGCCGGTGGCACAATCCCAGGCGCATTCCCGGCTCGGGGCTAGATTCGCCAGCCAGGCGAAGAGTTCCTCCGGGTAGCCGGGGCGGAAACGTCGGTATTCGGCCGAAACGCCGGAAAAATGATCCTGGAAGCGAGCTTTGTGCATAAGTCTGTCAGCTTGTAGTAGAATTTGGGATCATGATATATTCGGGCCAGTTCCTTAACCGCAGCTTTGTGAATCAAACCATAAATAAAATTTTAAGTAACCACCCATTGTTCCATAGTAATTCGATGGGGCCTTGGGAGGCATGATCATAAGCGAGCATCGGACGATGGAACAAGACATCTATCGGCAGATTTTCGAACATTCGCCCCTGGCCATTATGTACACCGATCGGCAAGGGGTGATCAAATTCTGCAACACCCACGCCTCCAGGGTATTCGGGGCGCCGCCCGAACGATTGAAGGGCTTTTCCTATCTGGACATCCGAAACCCTGACATGAAAGCGGCCATTGCCGAGGCCCTGGGGGGCAGGGAAAGCCACTTCCAAGGTGAATATCTGACGGTTACCGGCAATATCCTGACCAATCTGAGCGCTAATTTCAGCCCGACTTTCAGTGCCGACGGCAAGGTCTCCGGAGTAATCGGCATCTTCGAGGACATCACCGAAAGGGTCGCCGCCAGCCGTTCCCTGCGCGAACTGGAAGAGCGCTACCGGATCGCCTTTTTAACCAGTCCAGATGCGATCAGCCTTACCCGGATGGACGGAACCTACGTTGATGTCAATAACGGCTTTACCGAACTGACCGGCTACCAACGTCGGGAAGTGCTCGGCAAAACCTCGGCGGAAATTGACATCTGGGCGATTCCGGCCGATCGGGAAAAACTTATCGCCACCCTTAACCTGGACCGGCATGTCAAGAATTTCGAGTCTCTATTCCGCATTAAGGACGGGAGTTACAAGACCGCCCTGATGTCGGCCAGCATCATTACCCTGGATGGCCAACCGTTGGTTCTTGCCGTGACCAAGGATATTACCCGGCTGCGTGAGGCGGAGCAGGAACGGCTGCTTCTGGAGTCCCGGCTGTTGCAGGCGCAAAGGCTTGAGTCCCTGGGTACCCTGGCCGGCGGCATCGCCCACGATTTCAACAACATCCTTACCGCCATTCTGGGTTATGCCGACTTGGCCCTGCTCGATCTAAATGAGAGCCATCAAGCCCGGGCCAAGATCGCGCAGGTGATCAAAGCCGGACATAGGGCCAGAGAATTGGTCAATCAGATCCTGGCTTTCAGCCGCAAACCCACCGGGGAACGCAAGCCTGTCAGGTTAGGCGATATAACTGCCGAGACAGTGAAACTGCTCAGGGCTTCGATCCCAACCACCATCGAGATCCAATTTAAATTGGAAACCCCCGAGGTTGCTATCCTGGCCAATCCGACCCAGATCCACCAGCTATTGATGAATCTCTGCACTAATGCCTATCAGGCCATGGCGGAAAAGGGTGGCACCCTGAGCCTTACCCTGGAGCGGTTGAAACTTACCGAAGATGATCCGGCCGTCGAGTCCGGACTTGTTCCCGGTTCATATATGTGCCTTTCGGTAGCCGATACCGGTGGCGGTATCGCTCCGGAGATCATCGATCAGATCTTCGATCCGTATTTTACCACCAAGGAGGTGGGCAAGGGTTCAGGTATGGGATTGGCCGTGGTGCACGGTATTGCCAATGGTCATGGCGGGATGGTCAAGGTTACGAGCGTACCTGGGTCGGGAACGGTGTTCCGGGTCTTCCTGCCCGAGAGCGGGCAACCGGTCACGGCCGGCGATTCGGCATTTCTGGAATCGCTACCGGGAGGAAATGAAAGGATACTGCTAGTGGACGATGAGGAGGTTCTGGTTTCGCTGAACAGTTTGCGGCTGGAGAATCTGGGTTATCGGGTTGTCGGCGTCACCGATAGCCGGCAGGCTCTGGAGTTGCTCCGCAACGGGCCGGAAGAATTCGATCTGGTCGTCACCGATCAGACCATGCCGGGGTTGACCGGCGAAGAGTTGGCCCGGGAACTGCTGGATCTGCGGCCGAACCTGCCGGTACTGCTCTGCACCGGATACAGTGCCGGGATGTACGCCGAAAGGGCTCGGGAGATCGGGATCAGCGGACTGTTGCTCAAACCGATGAAAACCGGGGAGCTGGCCTGGGCCGTTCGCCGAGCCCTGGATGGTAAGATCACTGAAAAAGAGCGGCATTAAATCGGTAAAGGATAATTGACGGAGCAGGCCGAATCGACTATATTCGCTGCTACAAAAGGGCGATTAGCTCAGCGGGAGAGCACTGCCTTCACACGGCAGGGGTCACTGGTTCGATCCCAGTATCGCCCACCAGAAACAACCACGGGAGCAAGTTTGCTCCCGTTTTTTGTCCGCCGGAAATCGAAGATCGAAGCCTTCGCTGAGATCCGTTTTGCGGTTTCATTGCCCGCCTTGACGATAATCCGTCCGCTTTCCTGTTTTACTCTCCTCCCGGCTTAATCCCGGGGATCAGCATCGGCACTTCTTTCTGGTAACGCCGGTAGACTTCGCCCAGTTCAGCCACCAGCCTCCGTTCCTCAATCAGGCAGCCGACCACCAGGTAACCGATCAACAGCAGGCGCCAATCCCAACGGTCCAGCGGGGTCTCGCCCAGGGCCACTACCAGCGCGATGCCGCCGGAATACCAGGGGTGGCGGACCCGGCCCAGGACCCCGTCCCGGCGAAAATTGGTGCTGGTCGACCGTTTCATGCTCAAGGCATCGAGTCCTAAAAACTCGTGGATATCATAGGCCAGGCTGCCGGCCCACAGCATGAATAGCCCATAGACAACCAGAAGCAGACGGGGCAATTGCCAGGCCGGGCCGGCCGGAACGGGTAAGGTGAGAACGGTGAACTGCCAGGCCAGCAGTAGGGCCAAAGAGATAATGCTGAAGATGACATAGCCGAGACGATAATAGCGGTCAGGCAATCCGGCCCGGAAAATTTTCCGTTTGACCCGGCGGCTGGCCAGCAGGCTATGCAACAGGCACCAGAGCGCCCAGGTGAAGAACAGGGAAGGGGACTGGGAGTAGAGCATGAAAATTCCTCTTAGCCTGGAGCCTCGAATAACACCGCGGTGAAGTTATCCCCCGGTGACCAGTTTCATGCTGATATCGCAGGCCGGGGCCGAGTGGGTCAGGGCTCCGACCGAGATCAGATCCACTCCGGTTTCGGCAATGGCCCGGATGGTCTCCAATCGCACCCCGCCGGAGGCCTCGAGCAGGGCCCGGTGGTCCACCAGTTTTACCGCCTGGCGCATCTCGTCGAGTCCCATGTTGTCAAGCATGATGATCTCCACCCGGTTTTCCAGGCATTCCCGGACCTGATCCAGGTTCTCGGTTTCTACTTCGATCTTCAGGGTGTGCGGCGCTTGATCGCGGACTCTCCGTACCGCTTCGGTGATGGAGCCGCAAGCGGCGATATGGTTGTCCTTGATCAGGATGCCGTCGGCCAGGCTCATCCGGTGGTTGTGGCCGCCGCCCACCCGGACGGCGAACTTTTCCAAGGCCCGCAAGCCCGGAGTGGTCTTGCGGGTATCGACCACCTGGACCGCCAGGCCTTGTAATTGATCCCGGTAACGTCTGGTCAAAGTGGCGATACCGCATAGGCGCTGGACCAGATTGAGCGCCACCCGCTCGGCTTTCAGAAGGTCCAGGACCGGACCGTTGGCGCGGAATACGGTTTCGCCGCGCCGCACCCGGTTGCCGTCAACCTTGCCGAGGCAGGAGATCGTTTGGTTCTGGCAGCGGAAGACCAGGGGGGCGACGGTCTCCAGTCCGGCGGCGATAAAATCCTCCTTGGCGATGAAGACCGCCTCGCCGGTTTGATCCGGAGGGAAGATCGGTTCACTGGTGATGTCGCCGGAGCCGATGTCCTCGGCTAGAAATCGTTTGAGGCCTTCCAACAGGTATTGTTCGTCCATGCGCGCCAATCGGTGGTATATGTAATCTGGACTACCGGGTTATAGTTACCTGAGAATAACCTCAGGCTGCCGATAGTTAAAGGGATTATATTATTTCCGCGACGGATTGAAAGGCAGGGAATAGAGGCGAACTCAGCTGAAAAAGGAGGGTTGTTATGGCGGTTAAAGTTTTGATCCCGATTGCCACCGGCGGGGAGGAATTGGAAGCGGTGACCATGATCAATCTTTTCCGACGGGCCGGTTTCACCGTGGTCAGCGCCGGCTTGGAGGATGAGCGTAAGCCGGTACAGTGCGCCCGGGGCACCTTTCTGGTTCCTGACGCTATCCTGGACCAGTGCCTGAAAACCGAATATGATCTGGTGGCTTTGCCCGGCGGCCAACCCGGCACCGACAATCTGCGTCGGGATCCCCGGGTGCTCAAGCTGGTCAAGGATCAGGCCGAAGCCGGGCGCTACGTGGCGGCCATCTGCGCCGCCCCCATGGTGCTGGGAGAAGCCGGGTTATTGACCGGCAAGGCGGCCGCCAGCTATCCCGGCACCCTGGACAGTCTGGGACTGCCCGGGATCGATTATCGCTCGGAGCCGGTGGTGGTGGACGGCAAGGTGGTCACCTCCAAGGGGCCCGGCACCGCCATGGATTTCGCCCTGACCCTGATCGAGTTGCTGGCCGGGGCCGAATGCCGCCGCACGGTGGAAAGCGGCTTACAGCGGTGCTGATCAAGGCAGAATTGTGAATGCAGAAACTGCAGAATAAAAACCGGATCGAAGCCCGGAAGCCACAGTGTAGGCTTTCATGCCCGCCAAATGGATAAGTCTTCGTAGTCTTCGTAGGTTGGGGTGACAAAGGAACCCCAACTTTTTTGAGTCGGAAGGATTGTTGGGGTTCGCAAGGCTCACCCCAACCTGCATTATTTCGGATTTACTGCCTCTAATCCTCGAACACTTCCGGGGTATGTCGGACAATTTCCGCCTCTTCCAGATAAATGACATCCTCGGCGATATTGGTGGCGTGGTCGGCGATTCTTTCCAGATGACGTCCGGCCGAGATCGTGTGCAGGATGAAGTTGACATGCTCTGGATTCAGGATCATCACTTCCTTGGCCCGGTCGTACATTTCCCGGTTCAGGGCATCCACCTGGTCATCCTCGGCCCTGATCCGGTGAGCCAGCGGCACGTCGAGCTGGACCAGGCAATCGATACTGCTGGTCAGCATGTTTTCGACCTTGATCGCCATCTTCTTGATGTCGAAAAAGATTTCGAACTCTTTGTGGTTGGCCAGGAAAACCCCGCGCTCGGCGATGTTGACCGCCAGGTCGCCAACCCGCTCCAGGTCGTTATTGATCTTCAGGATGGCGATGATCAGGCGCAGATCCTTGGCCACCGGTTGATAGAGGGCAAGGATCTTCAGGCAATGCTCCTCGATCTCCACTTCCATCTGGTCTATATCCTTATCTGACTTGATCACGTCGTTGGCCAGCTTGGCGTCGCGGTTGATGATCGATAAAGTGGCCTTGTAGACCCGGTCCTCGGTTTCGCCACCCATGGTGATCAGCTTGTTCTTGAGGATTTCCATATCGCGTTGTAGGTGCTTCTGCATACCGATCTCTCCGGGAATTGGTAATTTATTTAAGTTATATATGGACCGACCAGGCCCCGCAAGGAGTTTTGCGTTGTCAGGGCACCGGGCAGAATGATGGTGAAGGTGCTGCCCTGGCCGACTTTGCTGGCTACGCTGATCTGGCCCCCGTGGGCCTGGACGATGTGTTTGACGATGGCCAGTCCCAGCCCGGTGCCGCCCAGCTTACGGCTCCTGGCCTTGTCGATTACGTAAAACCTTTCGAAAAGTCGCGGCAGGTGGGATTCCGGAATACCGGGACCCTGGTCGCTCACCCGGATCATAACCGCCTCCGGGCCGGCTTCGGCCTCGAGTCGGACCCGGGATTCCGGCTTGCTGTACTTGATGGCGTTGTCGAGCAGATTGATGACGGCCTGTTCCAACAGGGGCGGATTGATCCGGGCCGTCAGTCCCTCTTCGCATTTCAGGCTGATCTCGATCAGCCGGTCGGCGGCCAGTCCGGCGCAGGCCTCGATGGCCTCGGCCAGGACCGGCTTGACCGCTTCCCGCTGCAGCTGGATTTCGGCCCGACGGCTGTCTTGTTCGATGCGCGACAGGGCCAGGAGGTCGTCAACGATGGCCTGCAGCCGGTTGGCATGCTTGAGGACGATTTCCAGGAATTCGCGGAAATGGGGTTCAGCCTCTGTTGCTTCCTTAAGCAGGGTCTCGACGTAGCCCTTGATCGAGGTGATCGGCGTTTTCAGTTCGTGGGAGACGTTGGCGACGAAATCGCGCCGCAGGTTCTCCAGCCGCAGCAGTCGCGTGACATCGTGGCAGACGATCAGGGCGCCGATCCGCTGTTTGGCGCCATCCAGCAACTGGGCTCCATGCAGCTGCAACAAACGTTCGTCTTCGCGACCCCGGTTGATAGCCAGGGTGCCTTCTGCCGGAGCGTCCCGGCCCAGGGTCTTCTGAATGAAGCGCAGCAACTCGATGTTTCTGACCACTTCCAGGATATTGCTGCCCTGGGCCTTGAAGCGGGAGACCTCGAATAGCCGAGCCGCCGCTGCGTTAAGGTAAAGAACCCGGGCCTCTCGATCGACGGCGATTACCCCTTCGATCATGTTGGCCAGGACGGTTTCCAGTTCGTTTCTCTGGCTCACCGCCTTGTGCAGCCGGTCGTTCAGTTCGGCCGCCATCCGGTTCATGGCCTGGGCCAGGCTGATCACCTCTTCGGAGCCGGCGGCCGTGATTTTGCGGGAAAAATCGCCAGCCGCGTAACGCAGGGCGCCGGCAGTCATTTCCTCCAGCGGTCGACTGACCCGGCGGGTGGCGAGCAGGGCGACGCCGATGGCCAGAGCCAGCACCATCAACAATCCCAGAGCGATACGCCAGAAGAAGTTGCGCAGGTTGCGATCGACGATAGTTCGGGGGATTGAAGTCCGCAGCACCCCGGCGATCCGGTTGTCGGAGATGATCGGCACGGCGACGTAGAGCATCAGCTGATTGGTGGTGGCGCTGTAACGCTGGGAGGTGCCGGTTTCACCGTTAAGGGCGGTTTCGATTTCCGGTCGGTGGCGATGGTTGTCCATACTCTCGGCATCCCGGACCGAATCGCAAACGACTTTGCCGTCCGGGGCGATTACCGTGATGCGGGTGGCGGCCGGACGGCCGGCGGCCCGGCAGGCCTCCTCCAGTTTACTGAACCGACCGGCCAGATAAAGATCGGCAACCTGCGGCAGGAGAAGCCGGGAACGGGCCTCAAGGCCTTCGATCTTCTGGTCGATGTAGAACTGGCGCAGAGCCAGGGAGCCATACCAGGAAACGAGCAGTATGACCCCGGTGAGAATCAGGATCTGGGCCGGAAATAGTTGCCAGACTAGTTTGTTTTTGCGCACAATGAATCCAGAGGTGGTGAAATAGCTATCGTGGTTCAATTGACCGGTAGGTCGTTATTACGAGATTATCAGGAAAAATGCTTTTGTCATCACACCCGGGAAAATTTAACCGTTTCTTAACAATTTCCTAATATATAAGTGTCATATAATGAAATGATGTAATGAAATGCCGGGTCCGTCCCGGTGCCGTTGCTTAGCCTTTCATCGGAGGGCCCTGGCCCGCAAAGCATGTCGCCACTTATCCTGCTGGTTATAATTCTTACTCTGGCCGGCTTCGCCTATCAGGCGGGCTTGAGCCGTTCCCGGGCCGTGGCCGGCCCGGAGGGTCCCCGATCCCTGCATTCCCGGCCGGTGCATTACGGGGTGCTGGTCGCGCTCTGGTGCGCCTTGCCGGCGCTGCTGATTTTTCTGCTCTGGCAGGCCTGTGATTCGCTGATCATCACCCGCCTGGTGGTGGCTGATCTGCCGGCGGCGTTGCGCGACCTGCCGGCCGACCGTCTCAATCTGGTGATCAATGACATTCGCAACCTGGTCGGCGGGCAGATCATGGGCGGCGCGATCAAACCGGAGATCCGGGCGGCGGCCGAGCATTACCGCCAGCTGCAGGCCACCGGAAACGGTGCCCTGGCGGTCCTGGCCATTACCACCGCCATCGGGGCCGCGCTGCTGGCCCGGCGCTTGATCAGTCCCGCTCTGCGGGCCCGGAACCAGGTGGAATCGATCTTAAAATATTTCCTGATTCTCTGTTCCTCCTTCGCGATTTTCACTACCATCGGTATTGTTCTTTCGGTCCTTTTCGAGGCCCTGCGGTTCTTCAAGTCGGTGCCGGTGACCGATTTTCTCTTCGGGCTGGACTGGAGCCCGCAAATGGCGATTCGGGCCGATCAGGTGGGATCTTCCGGCGCCTTCGGGGCGGTTCCGGTATTTGCCGGCACCCTGATGATCTCCGGCATCGCCATGCTGGTTTCCGTGCCCCTGGGATTGCTCTCGGCCATCTATCTCTCGGAGTATGCCCATAAGCATGTCCGGACCGTGGTCAAACCGCTTCTGGAGATCCTGGCCGGTATCCCCACCGTGGTTTACGGTTTTTTCGCCGCCCTGACCGTGGCGCCTTTCATCCGTAAAATCGGCATCCTGGTCGGACTGGACGTCTCTTCGGAAAGCGCCCTGGCGGCTGGTCTGGTCATGGGCATCATGATCATACCTTTCGTTTCCTCGCTTTCGGACGACGTCATCAACGCCGTGCCCCAGTCCATGCGGGACGGCTCCTTGGCCCTGGGCGCCACCAAGAGCGAGACCATCCGTCAGGTCGTGGTGCCGGCGGCCCTGCCCGGTATAGTCGGCGGCATCATGCTGGCCATCTCCCGGGCCATCGGCGAAACCATGATCGTGGTCATGGCCGCCGGCATGGCCGCCAATCTTACCGCCAATCCCCTGCAGGCGGTGACCACCGTCACCGTGCAGATTGTCTCCCTGCTGGTCGGCGATCAGGAGTTCGACAGCCCCAAGACCCTGGCCGCCTTCGCCCTGGGTTTGGTCCTCTTTCTCGTGACCCTGATCCTTAACATCGTCGCCCTTTACGTGGTGCGCAAATACCGGGAACAGTATGAATAAGCTCCGAGAAACCGGCAATTCCCTGGAATTAGTCCAAAAGGGCTTGACCAAACGCTATCGAGCCGAGCATCGCTTCCGGCTCTACGGCCTTTTTGCCATCGTCATCAGCCTCTGCTTTCTGGTCCTGCTTTTCGCCAGCATTATCTCGAAGGGCTATTCGGCCTTTCAGCAGACCTATGTGAAACTTGAGGTCAATTTCGACCCCGCCATGATGGATCGGGAAAATCCGGCCAAGTCGAATTTTACCGCCCTGGTCAAGGATGCCCTGGCCCGTGATTTTCCGGAGGTGAGCGGCCGGCGGGAAAAACGCCAGCTCAACGGTCTGATCAGCACCGGTGCGATTTATCAACTGCAGGAGATGGTCACCGCCCATCCGGGGCTGATCGGCACGACCAGGCAGGTATGGGTGGAAGCCGACGATGATGTCGACATGTTGATCAAGGGCCATATCCGTCGGGACGGAGCCGAGAGCGACAGGCGTCTCGACGATCGGCAGTTGGCCTGGATCGCTAAATGGGAAAAGGAAGGCAAGATCAGGAAGCAGTTCAACTGGAACTTCTTCACCTCCGGCGACTCCCGGGAACCTGAACTGGCCGGGATCTGGGGCGCCTTTGTCGGTTCGATGCTGACCCTGCTGCTGACCCTGGCCATCTCCTTCCCGGTCGGGGTTTCGGCGGCGGTCTATCTGGAGGAATTCGCGCCCCGCAACCGAATGGTGGACCTGGCCGAAGTGAACATCAACAACCTGGCCGCCGTACCATCCATCGTTTTCGGTCTGCTGGGGCTGGCGGTCTTCATCAACTTCTTCCACCTGCCGCGGTCCTCCCCACTGGTCGGCGGACTGGTTCTGACCCTGATGACCTTGCCGACCATCATCATCGCCAGCCGTGCCTCCCTGCAGTCGGTGCCCCCCTCTATCCGCGAGGCGGCTCTGGGTATCGGCGCCTCAAAGATGCAGACCGTGCTGCACCATGTGCTGCCCCTGGCCATGCCGGGCATGCTTACCGGCACCATCATCGGAATGGCCCGCGCTCTGGGAGAGACCGCGCCGCTGCTAATGATCGGTATGGTGGCCTTCATTGTCGACATTCCCACCAGTTTCGTGTCTCCGTCCACGGTGCTGCCGGTGCAGATTTTTCTCTGGGCCGACAGCCCTGAGAGGGCGTTTGTCGAGCGGACCTCAGCCGCCATCATGGTGCTGCTGGCCTTCCTGGTGGTGATGAATTCCTTGGCGGTGTTCTTACGTAACCGCTTCGAGCGTCGCTGGTAAACAGGCGCTGAGCGGCGCAGCTGCTGCGTTATCGGTCGATTCGCATACTATTGTATAGCGAATCGACCTCTGCCTTGCATCTGCGCCGCTCAGCGCGTGTTTACGGTAGGGTTGGCAAGATCAGATATTTAGTATGAGGAGGGAGAGTGGGCAGTTCCCACAGTAACTCCCAGATATTTAAGGATCACTACCGGCTATCTTTTCAGGCTTGGATTCATAACTCGATATATAATTTGCTCTTAACATGCATCCTAATATTGGCGGTTTAGATTGTTGGCCAGATGTTGCGAGACGAACTTGTTTTTGAAACGGTCTTCAATCAATTTTTCTGGAGGAATCAAAATGTTCAAGAAAGGTCTGTTAGTTGCCGCCGCGCTGATGGTTGCCGCCGCCACCTGGGCGGGCCGGGCCGACGCTCGGGACTATATCAGCATCGTCGGTTCTTCAACGGTTTATCCGTTCGCCACCGTGGTAGCCGAGCAGTTCGGCCGGACCACCGGTTTCAAGACCCCGGCCATCGAGTCGACCGGTTCGGGCGGCGGCTTCAAGCTGTTCTGCGGTGGGGTTGGGGTGCAGTATCCCGACATCACCAACGCTTCCCGGCGGATCAAGGAATCGGAGGTCAAGAAATGCGCCGAGAATGGCGTCAAGGATATTACCGAGATCAAGATCGGTTATGACGGTATCGCCCTGGCCAATTCAAAGAAGGCGCCGGTTATGAAATTGAGCCGGAAGGACATCTTCCTGGCCCTGGCCAAGGATGTGCCGGATCCCAAGGGTGGCGAGAAGGTTATCACCAACCCCTATAAGACCTGGCATGAGATCGACCCGGTTCTGCCCGATACCGCCATCGAGGTTCTGGGGCCTCCCCCCACTTCCGGGACCCGCGACGCCTTCGTGGAACTGGTCATGGAAGACGGCGCCAAGGAATTCCCCTGGCTCAAGGCCATGGAGAAGAAAGACAGCAGGACTTTCAAACAGATCAGCAATAGCATGCGTGAAGATGGTGCCTTCATCGAGGCCGGCGAGAACGACAACCTGATCGTCCAGAAGCTGGAGGTCAACCCCGCCGCTCTGGGTATCTTCGGCTTCAGCTATTTGGATCAGAACAGCGATAAGCTGCAGGGTTCGATAATAGACGGCGTGCCTCCGACCTTCGAAAACATCGCCGACGGCAAGTACCCGGTTTCCCGGCCGCTGTTTTTCTACGTCAAGAAGGCCCATGTCGGGATGATCCCCGGCATCAAGGAATATCTGGACGAGTTCACCAGCGACAAGGCCTGGGGCGACGACGGCTATCTGGCTGACAAGGGACTGATCCCGATGCCCAAGGAAGAGCGGGCCAAGTACCTGCTCGACGCCAAGAATCTGAGTAATCTCAGCCTGAAATAATATCTTTCGGCCCCGGCGAAGATTTCCTGAATCGGGTCTCCGACGGGGCCGGTGATTCCGGGCCGGCAAGATATCTTCTCCAAGTCGGCATCTCCCGACTTGGAGAAATTTCTTTTTACAGGTATAAATGATGATCGTTTCCGATTACGAAGAAACCAGTGCGACTCAGGCCCCTCTTAACTTTCAACCCCCGAAAGCCAGGATACCTGCAGTAATGAGACCGCAAAAAAAGTACGACAGCGAACATCGCGGCACCGTTGGCCGGACCACCGCCGACAATCCCAGGATGATCTGCCGCAACGTCAACGTCTACTACGGCGACAAACAGGCAATCCAAGAGGTGTCCATCGAGATCGGTCGCAACGAGGTGATTGCCATGATCGGACCATCCGGATGCGGCAAGTCGACTTTTTTGCGCTGCCTGAACCGGATGAACGACACCATCGATACCTGCCGGGTCACCGGCGAAATCTACCTCGACGACCGGAATATTTACGACAAGGATATCGACGTGGTGCCATTGCGCGCCAAGGTGGGCATGGTCTTTCAAAAACCCAACCCCTTTCCCAAATCGATTTACGACAACGTGGCCTACGGACCGCGCATCCACGGCCTGGTCCAGAACAAGATGGAGCAGGACGAGATCGTCGAAAACTCCCTGCGCAAGGCCGGGCTCTGGGAAGAGGTTAAGGAACGTTTGGATCATTCGGGCACCAGCCTCTCCGGTGGCCAGCAACAACGGCTCTGCATCGCCCGGGCCATCGCCGTCAGTCCGGAGGTGATTCTAATGGACGAGCCCTGTTCGGCCCTGGACCCGATCGCCACCGCCAAGATCGAGGAACTGATCGATGAACTGCGCGCCCAGTACACCATCGCCATCGTCACCCACTCCATGCAGCAGGCCGCCCGGGTCTCCCAGCGCACCGCCTATTTCCATCTGGGTGACCTGATCGAGGTGGGTGAGACCAAGATGATCTTCACCAACCCCAGCCATCGGCTGACCGAAGATTACATCACCGGTCGTTTCGGCTGAGCCGGACCATCACTCCACCTTCCCGGTGTTATCTCGCCAGACGCTTTCGGGCGGCTGCCACTATCGGCAATGACTGAGATGAGCAAAAAGAGCATTCTGGTCGTCGAAGACGAAGAAGACATCCAGCAACTGGTCAGCTATAACCTGGTGCGGGCCGGCTTCGATGTCGACTGTGCCGATACCGGCGAGGAGGCTTTGCAGATGGTGCGCGAGCGGCAACCTGACCTGGTGCTCCTGGACCTGATGTTGCCCGGGGTGGATGGTTCCGAGGTCTGCCGTGCCCTGCGACTCGACGAGACGACCCGCGAGATTCCGATCATCATGCTGACCGCCAAAGGGGAGGACGACGACGTGGTGGCCGGTCTCGATCTGGGGGCCGACGATTACGTGACCAAACCCTTCAGCCCCGGGATTCTGGTTTCCCGGATCAAGGCGGTGTTGCGCCGTAAGGCGAAAGAGCAAAACGCACCGCCACGTGAACCGGGGCAAGCCATCCGGATTCACGACCTGTCGATCGATCCCCGCCGCCATGAGGTCAAGGTCGACGAACGACTGGTCGATCTGACCCTGACCGAGTTCGGCATCCTGGAATTTCTGGCCAAGAGGCCGGGCTGGGCCTTCTCCCGCCAGCAGATCATCGACGCGGTCCGGGGCTACGAGTACATCATCACTCCCCGGGCGGTGGACGTGCAGATCTTCAGCCTGCGCAAGAAACTAGGTGCAACCGGCGGTAAGATCGAAACCGTTCGCGGGATCGGCTACCGGATGAAGGACGCCTGAGATATATACCCCGCAAATCGCCTGCCTGATCCTTTCCCCACGCCATGGTCGCCATTCGGACGGTTGCCGGAATCTATCGGCGCATTGACTGATGCTGGTATTCCTTCCTTTGTTGGTGGCTTCCCCTACCGCTAATACTTCAAGCGAGTACTGAATCGGCCGATGCGCTAAAAATCTCGTTTTATTTCCCCCATTCGGTCGGAAAATCCTTATGTTTTAAACAGAGGTTAGTAAAACCCTGAATTAATAAAGACTTCCTTGAGGGAGTTTGATACTTCGGAAATTTGGAGGTGGGTTATGGCAAAAAGAGATTATTGTTCAACCATCGCCGAGGAGTTGGAAGCATGGAGTAGCAGGTTGCATAAGCTTTCCGACGAGATCGACAACATTCCGACCGGCAACAAACAGAGACTGTTTTCGCAGCTCGAAGGTCTACACATTATTATGACCGAGTTGGATGACCGGCTGTGCTCGATGATGGATTCTTGCGAGTTGGCCGAAAACATTACCCAGGCGGAAAAGACAGGAGGTGTGAAAAGTTTCGACACATCCAAGGTTACCAATCGTAACCAAGCCTTCGATTACGAAATCGGCGGTTGATTTCAACCCCCGGTTTCGCCAAGGCCGACTTTCTTAAGTCGGTAGGCCGCGTATAGCTTAGTTAGCTACGCGGCCTTATTTTTTTTGGCAGGGGCATTTTACAGATAAGGCGAAAAGAGCCAGACCGCCGCATCCCGCAGGCGGACCGGCAGGGAACGTCCATCAAGTTCAGCCATGGTCAACGAAGTCGAATGGGCACTGGTTTCGGTTATGAGATCGGCCAGTTTCCGGCAGAACTCGGGGGCGGCGATTTCAACCCCGATCTCGAAGTTGAGCCGCATGCTGCGCGGATCGAAGTTGGCCGAGCCGATCAGGGCGTAGCCGGAGTCGACCACGAATAGTTTGGAGTGGGCGAAGGGCGGCGGCTGATAGTAGACTCGCACTCCGTGTTTCAACAGTTCCCAGAGCATATGACGGGTGGCCCAATGTACATAGGGTAGATTGTTCAGAGCCGGCAGAACGAGGGAAATCTTGACTCCGCGCAGGGCGGCGACCTGCAGGGCGGAGATCATTTCGCGGTCGGGCAGGAAGTAGGGGGTCATGATGTCGATGGAGTGTCGAGCTCCGGCTATGGCGCCCAGCAGGATGAATTGCAGCTTGCCCAGATCCTCGTTGGGCCCGTCGACCACGGCCCGGCAGCGGGCCGTCCCGGCCGATCCCACCATGATGTGGAGAGGTGATTCCGGCAGTCCCGTGCAAAAGCCCCAGTCTTCCAGAAAAATCTCTTCCAGCTGAGTCGCCACCGGACCGGTCAACCGAAAATGGATATCGTTCACCCGCCGCCTGTTGTTCAGGTTGGCGATCAGGTGGCGATCACCCAGGTTCATGCCGCCGGCAAAACCGATCTCGGAGTCGACCACCAGAATTTTGCGGTGGTTGCGCAGGTTCAGGTGCAGGGCCGGAGGCAGAAGCCGGGGCGGCAGGAAGCGTTCCACCCTTACACCGGCCCGGCGTAGAAGTTTAGAGGCCCGGGGCCATGAATAAAGCTCGCCGACCCCGTCCAGGAGAACCCGGACATCAACGCCACGACCGCGGGCCGCGGCCAGGGCCTCGATTATGGTACGACCGGTCTTGTCGGTGTCAAAGATGTAGGTGGCCAGGTAGACCCGCTGCCGGGCCGCCGCGATGGCCCGCAACATGGCCGGGTAGACCTCTTCGCCGCCCGACATGAGAGTCACTTGGTTACCGGCCAGCAGCGGCCGCCGGCATACCTGTTCCGAAACCCTGAAAATCTCCTCCGCCGGAGAATCCGGCTCATCCAAGGCTGCTGTTATCGGGCTTGCCAGCCTCGTCGCCGGGTCATCCTGCCCTTCATCTCTATCGCCCGAGAGACGGAACTGGTTCCGTTCTTCCAGTTTTCGGGCCCGGGTAAACACCCGGTTGATCCCGAACAGGGTATAGGCAATGGGGCCGGCCAGGGGAAAGAAGAGACAGAAGGCCACCCAGCCCAAGGCAGCTCGCGGGTCTTTTTTGTGCAGTAGGGCATGGCCGGCGGTGACCAAGGCCAAGGCCGGAACCAGCAGGGAGATGATCACCCAGTGCAAGGTCGTCATGATACGATCGTCCCCGTATTCGCTGCCCGGGCGGTTCGATCGGCGGATTCGGCCGATAGAACCCTCACCGGCGCAGAACCAGGTAGTAAGTGGAGCCGTCGCGATAGATCAGCAGCAATTGATCCTTGCTGCCGGAGGAGTGATATCGTTCGATGAAGTCGGCCGGATCGGTCAGCTCTTTTTTGTTCAGTTCCAGCAGCACATCGCCGGCCTCAAGCCCGGCCTGCTCCGCCGAACTATCCGGTTTGACCGTGGTGATCACCGCCCCTGAACGCAGTTGAGTCGGGAGGCGATATTTAGACCTGAGCAAATCGGTAACCGGCGCCAGGGTGATTCCCCCCAACGGACCGTCGTCTTCCGGCAAATCCACCGTGCTGCCGGGCGCTGGTGCCGGCGTTTTCTCCAGGGTAAGTTTAATCTCCCGGTTCCCGTCCTTGCCGGAAACTTCCAGTTCGATGGTGCTGCCGGCGCCGAATGCCGCCACGTTCTGGCGAAAGCGGTCCGCGCCGGCGATCTCTTCACCGTTGAACTTGCGGATCACCATGCCGCGTTTGAGCCCGGCCGCGGCGGCCGAACTGCCTGGGGTGACCCCGGAGATCACTACCCCACCGGTCTCCTTCAAGCCCAGGGCCTTGGCCAGGTCGGGATCGAGGTCCTGCACCGTTACACCCAGCCAGCCCCGGATCACTTTACCGCTGCGGATCAGGCTGGCCATCACCGCCCGGGCCAGATTGATCGGGATGGCGAAACCGATGCCCTGATAACCCCCGGAACGGCTGAGGATGGCAGTGTTGATCCCAACCAACTCGCCGCGCAGGTTGATCAGGGCGCCGCCGGAATTGCCGGGATTGATGGCGGCGTCGGTCTGGATAAAGTCCTCGTAGTCGACGATACCCATATTGGCCCTTCCCTTGGCCGAGACGATGCCCATGGTCACCGTGTGCGAAAGACCGAAAGGGTTGCCGATGGCCAGCACGATCTCTCCCAGGCGCAGTTTGTTGGAATCGCCAAGCGTAATAGGGTGGAGCTCGGCCGGTTTGCCCTGCAACCGCAGTAACGCCACATCGCTCTTGGGATCGGTGCCGACGATATCCGCTTTGAACTCGCGCTTGTCGGCCAGGGTGACCACGATCTCCGAGGCCCCTTCAACCACGTGACTGCTGGTCAGGACCAGGCCGTCGTTACTGACAATTACCCCGGAACCGAGGCTTTGTTCCCGCTGTTTCCTGGGCACACCGGGGAAGTCGCCACCGAAGAATTGCTGGAAGAAGGGGTCGCTGAAGAAGGGCGAGAGTTCAGGGTTGCGGGTGGTAACCACCCGGGTGGAAGAGATGTTGACCACCCCGCCGATGCACTTTTCGGCCGCGTCGGAAGTGACGCTCAATACCGAGAGTGCCGTCGCGGCTTCGGCTCGGGCGACCGGGGGCGCCGGGATCAGGGCCAGGAAGGCAACGATAAGCAGGATTCCGAGTCTGGAACTTGGCAGGGACATGGAGGGCCTCCGGAATGGGTATTTCCGATCAGTCTACCTCTTTAAGAAACAAGAAGAAAGGCCATCCGGGCTGGATGGCCTTGTCCCGGGAAGGTTCGATCCGGCCTCAGGCGGCGCGGATCTCGATGGTGCGGGGTTTGAAGGCCTCGCTCTTGGGCAGGTGCAGATGCAGGATGCCGTCCTTGAGTTCGGCCTGGACTTTGTTGCCGTCGATGGTCTGCGGTACGGAAAAAGTCCGCTGGAATTCCACCGCGCCGAATTCGACGTAGAGCGGATTCCTTAATTCGGTCGCCTTGCGGGTTCCGGTCAGGGCCAGCCGGCCGTTGTCCAGATCAACCCGAATGTCTTCCTTGGTGACTCCGGGCATTTCCACTTGCAGCAAAATTTCGTCCTGGTTTTCATACACATCCACCCGCGGCTGCAGAGTGCGGGGTTTCCGTTCGGGAGCCCGAGTGGTGGTTTCCTGACGAATCATGTTTTTACTCTCGCTCATGGCAAATCCTCATTTCACTTTAGTTTGAATGGAATCAGTTGATTTTGATCTGCCGGGCCTTGGCGGCTTCGGCCTTGGGCAGTTTGAGGGTCAGGATACCGTTTTTCAGGACCGCTTCGACCCGGTCGTGGTTGATGTCGGCCGGCAGGGTGAAACTTCTGGAAAAGGAGGTGGCCTGCCGTTCCAATCGATGGGCGGTGTAGCCCTCCGGAGTCTGCGCGGTCCGGTTGCCGCTCAATTCCAGATAGTTTCCCTGAATTCTGATGTTGAGTTCTTCGCGGGTGAAACCCGGTACTTCCGCCTCGATCACGAAATGATCGCCGTCGTCGCAGAGATTGGTTCCCGGATTATTGTTCGCCGTCTCACCCGGCAACAGCAGCCAGGAACGGTCCAAATCGCCGAACAGGCGATTCATGCGATTGCGCAACAGATCCATTGAACCCAAATAACGATCAAGTTCCTGCCATCCGTTCATTTCAGTACCTCCTGTAGATTGTTTGTCAATAAGTACAAGCTGGGTATTCTCTGACGTAAGAAACCGATATCATTCAATTAGTTGTTAATTTCGTCAAAAAAATAAGTTTGCCCCACTGGACTGTCAAGAAGGTTCGTGCCAAAAAAAACGACAAGATGATGCAAATCATATTTCCGAGTCGCGGCTTGTGTTATTGATAGGAAACAAGGAGGCATTTATGAACGATTTCACCACTCTCTTTGCCGAGATTTGCCGACCACTCTTGCGTGAGTTGGGGGTTGGCGACCTGGTCTTTCGGCAGGGTGACGGGGCCGCCCATATTTTTCAGGTTATCGAGGGTAAGGTCCGGCTGATCAGGCATACTTCGGAAGGTGGAGTTCTCACTCTTTACCGTGCCGGTGCTGGCGAGACCTTCGCCGAGGCGGCGCTTTTCGCCGAGTGTTATCACTGTTCGGCCGTGGTCGACGAAGCCGGTCGGGTGGCCTGTTTCCCCAAGCGCGAACTGTTGGCCGGGCTGACCTCGCAGCCGGAACTGATGCTCGACTTGGTGGCGCAGCTAAGCGGTCAGGTCCGTCGACTTCGCACCCTGCTGGAAATCCGCTCCATCGTCTCGGCCCCGGAAAGGGTCATGCACTACCTGCGGCTGCGGGCCAATCCGGCCAACGGAAACTGCCCTCTCCCCGGCACCTTGAAGGATGTCGCCATGGAACTGGGTCTGGCTCATGAGACCTTTTATCGAATTCTGGCCGCCTTGCAGAAGGAAGGTAAAATCGATCGTGCGGGGCGGTCTATCCGTCTCCGCCTCACAGATTAGACGGAGGATGTCATGAACGGTAAAAAGACCGCCCTGACCACAATTATTCTGCTCTATTTCATCATCTGCCTGGAAATCCTGATTATGATCAGCCCCTTCGCGGGCTTCTTCTATTCGGTCTTCAACCCGGTGCTCCTGACTCTGGTGGACCACCCGGCCACGCGCTGGTTGACCGCCTTCTTCCTGCCGCACATGGTGGTGCCCACCACCACCTTCCTGGTGACGGTGCGGTTGCTCGGCTCTGGTCTTCTGCTTGCCGGGTTGGCCATCTTCCTGGTTTGCGCCGCCCAGATCTACGGCGCCAAGTTCCGGCGCCGCGGTGCCGTGGTCGGCGGGTTATACCGATTCATCCGCCATCCTCAATATCTGGCCCTGGCCATCTCCGGGGCAGGGCTGGCCATTCTCTGGCCGCGTTTTTTGGTGGTGGCGCTCTGGGGCGTCATGGTGCTGCTTTATTTTATCCTGGCCCGGGACGAGGAGAAGAGGATGCTGCGCGCCCACGGCGAGTCCTACCGGGTCTATATGGAGAAGACCGGCATGTTTCTGCCCCGCTCCCTGGAGCGACTGGTGCTGCCGGCCTCAACCGCCGGTCGGTTCCTGGTCTGGCTGGTTCTGGCCGGTCTGGCCCTGGGCTCCGCCTTCGGGCTGCGCTTTTACACCATCCACCATTTGACCATGTGGGAGCGGGATAATGTAGCGGCCCTGGCCATCCTGCCGGAAGACGGCTTCATGATGGAGCATCGTCTGGGGGATCTGTTGCAGCTCCCGGAAATCCGCCAGCGCTTGCGGCCGGAGGACCGTTATCTGGTTTATTTCCTGCCGCGGGATTACGTGATGCAGGGGATGATCGCCGATACCGGCGACGACTGGCGGCTCTATAAACATCACCACACCCTGGCCATGATCAGCGATTGGGTGCTGCACCCCTTCGGCCATCTACGCCAGGGGCATCATCACGACGCGAGCCGCCATCAGTCGGGAGGGGCGCCGGGAGCTGAGACCGGCGCGGCGGGTGGGATCGTGCGCCGTTTGATCTTTCTGCGGGTCGAGGGGCAACCGGCGCCTGCCGACCGTTTTGGCGATCTGGGCCTGGCGGTGACGCGCACACCTCTATTTTTGGCCGATGTGGAGGTCCACACCGGCAGTCTTCTGGAGATCCGCGACTTGCCCTCGCCCACCGGCTGGGGACTGGTCCCGACTCCGACCTTTTAATCGAAGGTGAAATTCAGCGGTCGGGAGTCAGAAGGAGCAAAGAACAAGATTGAAGCTCCGGAACCTCCAATCGAGTTGGCTGGTTTAGCCCACTGGCGTGGATAAACTCCGGGTAACTCGACTGATCCAAGGTCCAGAATCAAGACAACGGGCGAGAGGCAAAAATATTTCCTCCCGAGCCGGGTTGTCAGGCACGCTCAGAGGTCCAGCAAACGTGAGTTGATTTCGATGGCGGCGGTGGCGCCCTGGCCGGCGGCGATGATCGCCTGGGCATGGCCGGTACGCAGAGCGCCGGTGATAAATAAGCCGGGGACTGAGGTCTCGCCGGCATGGTTGGCCAGAATCTTGAACTGGTCGGCGTCCCGCTCCAGAGACAGCTCTCGCAGGTACTGATCGTTTAGTTTCCAGCCGTAGGAGGCCATAATGGTCTGGCAGGGCAGGGTGCGGCCGTCGCCCAGACTTATGCCGGTCAAACTCTTCTCCCCCAGGAGTTCTTCCGGGGTGCCTCTGATCACCGAGATCCGATCTTCAAGCAGCAGCTCCAGAAAGTCGCCGGGCGGGGTGAAATTATCCAGCAACAGGGTGAGACGGTCGGTGTACATCTTCTTCATTCCGAGCGCCAGCCGCACCGCGTTGAGATTGTCGCCCATCACCACCAGTGCGGTATCGGTGGTCAGGCGGCCGTCGCAGTCCACGCAGGTATAAAAACCCTTGCCGAAAAAATTCCCGAGGTTTTTGATTTCCGGCAAGATGTCCCTGGCGCCGGTGGCGGCTAAGACATACCGGCCCAGATAGCCTTCCTTGCCGGTCTGGACTTTGAAGTGCCTGCGCTTGCTGAGCTTGGTCACCGTAGTTCGGGATTTGACCGTAACTCCGAAACTTCTCCCCTGCAGAAAACCGATCCTGGTCAGCTCGAGCCCGTTGATGGCCGGGATGCCCAGGTAATTGACGATGTGGTCGGCATGCCTGGTCCGGCCGCCGCCCCGATCCACCAGCAGAACTCGGCGGTTGAAGCGGGCCAGATGGATGGCGGCCTGCAGTCCGCCGGGACCGGCACCAATAATGATACAGTCGAAGACCTTGTCTTTCTGCATAGAGTCCGCCTCAATTCCTTAATCCTGGTTCAGGCATCAATCAGATATGGTTTTCCGTCTTAACCCCAGAGCTTGACCAGGAAGAGGCTCAATACGGGGAAATAGGTAATCAGGGCCAGGGTCACCAGCAGCAACCCCAGGAAGGGCAGGGTGGCCCGATATAGTTCCACCACCGGTTTATCGAAGCGGTAGCTGGACAGGAAGAGATTGAGGCCCACCGGCGGGGTGCAATAGCCGATCTGCAGGTTGGTCAGGAAGATGATGCCCAGGTGGATCAGGTCTACCCCGTAAAGCTGAGCGATGGGGATAATAATCGGCACTACCAGAACCAGGGCCGAAAAAATGTCGAGCATGGTGCCGACCACCAGCAGAAAGAGGTTTAACAGAAGCAGGAAGGTATATTTGCTGGAGACATGTTCTTTAATCAAGTCGAATAGTCGGGCCGGCACCTCCTGGTCGACCAGATAGTTGGTCGAGGCCATGGAAACGGCCAGGATCATGAGTATGCCGCCGAAGAGGACCATGCTCCGGACCATGACCGGCGAAAGTCGCCGCCAGGAAACGTCGCGGTAGATGAAGACCTCGACGATCAGGACATAGAGGGCGGTGAGGGCCGCGGCCTCGCTGGCCACGAAAAAACCGCCGTAGATACCGCCCAGGATAATGAAGGGCAGTGGCAGTTCCCAGACCGCCTCGCGCAGGGCCGTTCTGGTCTTGACCCAGGAAAAGGCATAGCTCCGTTTCTGCCGGTTGCGGCCGATGATGATGCTGTAGCCGGCCAGCAGGGCCAGCATCAGGAGGCCGGGCAGAATCCCGGCCAGGAAGAGCTGGTCGATCCGGGTCTCCGAGATCACCCCGTAGATGATCAGCGGCAGGCTGGGTGGAAACAACAAGCCCAGGCTGCCGGAGGTGGTAATCAGGCCGAGCGAGAAGCGTTCCGGGTAGTTATCCTTCAACAGGGCTGGGTAGAGCAGACCGCCCAGGGCGAAAATAGTCACCCCGGAGGCGCCGGTGAAGGCGGTGAAAACGGCGCAGACCAGGAGGGCAATTACCCCGAGGCCGCCGGGCATCCAGCCCAGCAGCATATCGGAGAGAGCCAGCATGCGTCGGGGAGCGCCGCTTTCCGAGAGCAGGGTGCCGGCGAAGATGAACAGCGGCAGGGAGAGCAACAGGGGCGTATCCGCCAGGCGGGCCATTTCAATGACCACCGCCGCTAAATCGACGTCGATGGAGTGGAAGGAAATCAGGGCCAGGGCGCCGATCACCACGAAGACCGGTGCCCCGAGCAAGGCCAGGAGCACGGTGATAACCCGGATAATGGTCATGGCAGCGGCACTCCGGGTTTGATCGGGCCCGAGGGCGGCTGCAAACCGAGGGCGATGCGACCGGAGATGATCAGGAAACGCAGGGAGATGATGGCGAAGATGACCGGAAAGACCAGGTTCAGCTGCCAGTGGGGAATGCCCAGCAAGGTGGCTTCGCCGCCGAATTCCATCTCATTGCTGACGAAAAGGATGCCCGCCCAGGTAAGCCCGCCGCAGACCAGAGAACTGAAGAGATTCAGCACTATTTTAAGCCGGCGCAGCCACCTGGCCGGCAGCAGCCGGGAGGCAATGTCGATGTTGATGTGCTTGCCCTGCCGGGTGGCGATGGCTCCACCCAGAAGTCCGCTCCAGAGGACCATGTAGCGTAGCAGGGCATCGGCCCAGTCGATACCGCTCGAAAAGAAGATGCGCAGGACTACCTGGGTGCAGGTCAGGACGATCATGGAGAGCAGCAGAAAAATGACCACCCCTTCCTCCAGATGATGGAGAAGGCTGTTAACTTTGCGCAGGATTCCCGGCGGCTGTGTGGTGGTGACCTTGTCGTACATTTGGAATGATTTTGCCCGTTTTGGCAAGAAAAGGCAACAGGGGAAGAGAGTGGGAAGGAGATAACCGGAAACTCTAAATCCAGCTGTTTTGGGAAGACATTCGGAAAGAACTATTGGGATTGGCGATAAAAATTGTCAGGGAGGTGCTTTGTCAAGGATATTGAACCGTTGCACTTAACCGTTGCCCAGATAGGCCGCGTTTACCCCCAACCAATCACTTCCCGGAGGTATTTGCCACCACCTAGGGTTTGACCCACGACCAGATATCATCCTGATCAGTGTGGCGGTCTTCCGCGGAACTCCGCAAGATGCATTTGTAAGCCCATCCTGGCGGAGCGTGGCGGCCATGAAAGCTTGCGATCTTGCAATTCGGATTTTGGTCGCAGCGGCGGGCACACTCCTGGGGGTCCCGCAGATCGGGGATCGTCTCCAACTCGGGGCTCCAGTAATTCGCATTTTCAAAGTGGTACAAGGGGCGCTGGGGGTCATGCGGTTTGACCCACGACATAATGCCGAGTTGTTCACGGTGCACTTTGCCAACCGCGCTCCGCAGCACGCATTTGTATGCCCAGCCCTCTGGTGCGAAGGGACTGTGGTAGCTCGCCACCAGGCAATTCGGGTTGTCTTCACAGAGGCTGGCGCACTGCTGTGGATCATGTATGTCGGGGATTGTCTCGATCGTGGGGGTCCAGTAGTTGCCGTCCTCGAAGGTATACAAGGCGCGGGCCGGCACCGGCAGCAACAGTACCGTGAATAATAGCATGGCAAAAAAATTACGATACATGCGCCTATGCCCTGACGATCATTTACCGGCCGGGTTATTCCGGGCCGCCTCCAGGAGTCGGATGGTTTCGTCGTAAATTTCCTTGGAAAAGGCCTTGCCGGTAACGCTCTGCACGGCTTGATCGCGGTACTTGCGAAGTTCGGCCAGATCGCCTTCCGGAATGCTGACCAATTTTATGCCGTTCTTCTCGAGGGTGACCAGTGCCTCGGCGTTGCTCTTGCGGGTATCGGCGAGCAGACCGGCAAAATGTTTTTTGGCCAGGTCCCGGCAGACGGCGGCATAAGCAGGCGGCAGTTTATCGAAGGCACTTTTAGTGAAGACCAGGCCGCCATAGGCATAGCCGAAGGGGGCGTCGGTAATGTAGTTGGTTCTGGTAAACCACTGCATGACGATGGAACCGTAAAAGGAGTTGAAGACGGTATCGATCAGTCCGGTCTGCAGGGAGGAGAGCACGTCGGGAATAGTCAAAGGGATCGGGGTGATGCCGATGGTCTGCAGGAAAGCCTGGCTGACCGGATCGTTCTCCGGTGCCCAGGCCTTGGTCTGACGAAGATCGCTGATGGACCTAAGAGGCTTGGTGGACATGGTGTAGATAAAGCCGACCTCCGACATGGCCTGAAGATCAAGTCCCTTGTCGTTGAATTCCTTCTGGAAGGTGGGGAAAAGCCCGGCGATAACCTGGTCCACTTCGGCATAGGAACGAAAGAGAAAAGGAATGCCCAGGACGCGAAAATCGGGCACCACCTCGCTGATCCCGGTCATGGTGAAGCCGCCGCCCTGGAGCTGGCCGATCCGCATCTTGCGGTACATGGCCCGGTCGTCACCCATTACTCCGCCGGCGTAAACCCGGAAAGCGACTTCCCCGCCGGTTTTCTCACTGACTTCGCGGGTGAAATCGTCGAAATGACGAGCCCAGACACTGCCATCCGGGGCCAACGAGGCGATCTTAAACAAATATTTGGCCTCGGCCTTTGCATCTTGCGGGCAAATCAGGGGAGCGAAGAAGAGTAGAAGAAACAGCATCTTGACGAGTGTTTTCGGCATGGTTGCTCTCGTGTAATCAGGATTTTCTGGTGCCGGGTAGACCGGTGCGGCGCCGGTTGGCTTGAGAATTAATCATATTTGAACCTAGAAGTATTCGTCAATACTATCGAGCAGCTTATGGGCCCTACGTTTGGCGATCTGGTTGCTCAGGGTCAGTTCCGGTTTGTCGGCGAGGTCGAAGGCCAGGACCTCCTCCAGCAGGGAACGGTAGAGTTCGCGGTCCATAACCGGTCTGGCGTAATATTCCGCATAGGCCACCTGCACCGGCAGAAAACTGCGGTGGTTGATGGCCAAAGCCCGCTCGAAATTCTGCCGGGCCAGTTCCGGGTTACCACCGTACATTTTTGGCTTGGAACCATAGTAGATGCCCAGGAAGAGATGGGCCCCGCCCCGGTAGTAGGTGTCGTCCAGGGCGACTACTCTCTGCATCAGTTCTTCGACCCTGGGCAGATCGGCCATTGCCGCCGGAGAGCCGTTCTGGGCGGCTATCCACAGGGCCCAGCCATAGCCCCCCCAGAAGAGCGGCCCTACCTCGCTCTTCTTCGTTTCCTGCAGGGCCTTGGCGAACTCGGGCAAGCCCATCTCCCGGGTGATTCCGGTTTCTTCCTGTAACAGAGCCATGCCGTAAGTATGGGCCTTGGCACTCAGGGCTCCGCTCCGTTCCGGACGGCCGCATTGGTCAGTGACGGTGTCAAAGGCCGTATAGGCCTGGACGCCGTTCAGGAGCAGCTGCGAATTTTTTGGATCGTCAATGATCATACTGTCGATGATCAACAGAAAGGCCGGAGCCCCTTCACAGACCAGCTCAATATCGCTCTGCCGGTTGAGATTGGTGGTCAGCGAGGAAATCAGTCTGGTGGTCGGGGAGCAGCCGCCGACCAGAAAAAGCAGGAAAAAGGCCAGCAGGGTTTTGCCCGATAGTGGTTTAACGAAGCGCATCGCAGTCAGTCCGCCGCCGATCTTTTCGAGTCTTCTTCTCTTCATGTCCATTCCGGTGTCTTCAAACCTGTAGTAACTTCGGTCCCTGTATGTAATTGACCCGATTATAATGGGTCCGCCGCATCTTCGCATGTTTAATCATGATGGCGGCCAAGTTTTGACAATCAGCTTATTCCACCTCGGCCAGCATCTGTTCGATGATCGCCAGGCCACCCTGCCAGAAGGCGGGATCGTTTAGATCGATCCCGAACGGTTCCAGCAGTTGGTAGGGGGTGGCGCCGCCGCCCCGGCTCAGCAACTCCAGGTAGAGCGGGACAAAGGAGTCGGGATCCTGACGGTAAAGATTATAAAGGGCCAGGACCAGCAGTTCGCCGAAGGCGTATGAATAGACGTAGCCCGGGGTGCTGAGGAAGTGGGGGATATAGGACCACCAGACCCCGTAATCGTCGGTGAGTTTGACGCTGTCGCCGAACATCTCCCGCTGGCTCTCCAGCCAGTGAGCCGACAAGTCCTCGGCCGACAACTCGCCGGAGGCGCGTCGGCCGTTGTGAATCCGGTGTTCGAAACGGTTCATCGCCACCTGTCGGAAGACCGTGGCGAAGATCGATTCCAGCTTCTGGCAGGTGAAGGCCCGCCGTTGACCGGGGTCGTCGAGCAGTTCCAGCTGGCTGCGGAAGAGCAGCAACTCGGCAAAGACCGAGGCAGTCTCGGCCAGGACCAGGGTGGTGGAGCTGTTGTAATAGCCGTTCTTGGCGGCCAGAAACTGGTGGACGCCGTGGCCCAGTTCATGGGCCACGGTGGAGACGTCGCGCAGGGTGCCGGCGTAGTTGACCATGACATAGGGATGCACCTCCGGTACGCAGGGATGGGCGAAGGCGCCGCCCCGTTTGCCGTCGACCATCGGGGCATGGATCCACTTTTCGGTGAAAAAACGACCGGCGATCTCACCCATAACCGGGCTGAAGACTGTAAAGGCCTGGAGTACCAGCTTTTTGCCTTCGGGCCAGGGGATCTTATTTTCAGGCAGATGGGGCAGGGGGGCGTACCGATCGAAATCGGTCAGTTCCGGCAATTTCAGAAGCTTGCGCTTGAGCCGGTAATAGCGCCGAACGATGTCGTAACGGTCGGTCACCGCGCCGACCAGAACCTCGACGGTCCGGTCGTCCAGCTCGTTGTAGAGATTCATCGAACTGACCCAGGAACCATAATGCCGCAGCCGGTCGTCGATCATCTTGTCGGCCAGGATGGTGTTGAAGATGTGGGTCAGGACGTGGAGCTGGCTCTTGAGTCCAGCGGTCAGCTCGCGAGCGGCCTGACGGCGCACCCGTCGGCCGGCGGCGTAGAGATCGGTCAGCACTTCCTCCTCGCTGCGTTTTTGCTTGCCGAACTGGAGGTGGCCCATGACCTTGTCGAAAAGATTATTCCAACTTCCGCGGCCGGTCGGGGCCTTCTCCAGGAGCAGGTTTTCCTCGATCTTGGAGAGTTGATGGGGGGCGTAACGCCGCAGGCTTTGCAGATAGTGGCGGTAGTGGCTCAGGATGTTATCCCGGAGCAATTTGGTCGCTGTTTTTTCTTCAACCTGGTTCCATTCCAGTTCGAAAAACACCGTTTCCCGGCCGACCCGGCTGATGAATTCGCGGATTTTCTGGAGCAGGGCGGAAGCTACGGCATCCTTGGTCTGGGTGGAGAAGTTCAGATAGGCATAGGTGGCCAGCCTCCCCTGACTGGTTTCCAGCTTTTCCAGGGCGACGACCAGCTCCAGAAGTTCCGGAGCGGTGAGTTTCGCCACCCGGTTTTCATAGCGTTGCCGGATTGCGGCACCTTCCGCCTCGCAGCGGCGGAGGTCATCGTCGAGCTGGCGGCAGTCCGGGGCGGGATAAAGGTCGGCGAGATTCCAGATCACGCCGGCGGTTTCCAATTGGGCGAATTTGTCAGTGGTCATATTCATCTTCTGCTGGCTGGGAATCGGGAAAACCTACCGGGGAAATCCAGGCAGGTTGGTATCAGGAATTATGACTACCTTGCCCGAACATTCTTGGCCAGCATTTTTTCGACCGGCAGCCGGAGAACAAATTAACTGTAAAGATCGGCCAATCCTAGGCCGGGAGCCGTACCGGCGGTGAACGGGAAGATATTTATTGCGGCCGGTCATAAAGGAATATAGATTGTACCCGTTTACCGGAAAGCCAGCCGATGGTTTTTCCCTTCCCGGTTTATCCCGGAATCACCATCCTCTACACCAGCCTCTTTAATTCCCGCCCGAACCCGGCGGGACGAAGCGGCGAACTTGCTCCTGCCGGTGTTGAGGCTCTGCGGCGGACTGATTGGAAATGAACGAATATACCGACGACAAGATCAAAACCCTGAGTTCCCTGGAGCATATCCGCCTCCGCCCCGGCATGTATATCGGCCGGCTCGGTAACGGCTCGCACCCGGACGACGGCATCTACATCCTCCTGAAGGAAGTGGTCGATAATGCCGTCGACGAGTATATCATGGGGGCCGGCCAGAAGATCGAGGTGTCGATCAGCCCGGAAGGGCAGGTCACGGTACGCGATTATGGCCGCGGCATTCCTCTGGGCAAATTGGTGGAATGCGTCTCGGTGATCAACACCGGCGCCAAGTACAATGACGAGGTCTTCCAGTTTTCCGTCGGCCTGAACGGGGTGGGTACCAAGGCGGTCAACGCCCTCTCCAGTGACTTCGAGGTCAAGGCCTTCCGCGATGGCCGTTTCGCTGCCGCCACTTTCGTCAACGGCAAACTCCAGAGCGAGGATCAGGGCGAAACCGACGAAAAGAACGGCACCCTGGTGCGCTTCAACCCCGATCCGGCCCTGTTCGAGGAGTTCTCCTTTAATTTCGATTTCGTCAGTAAAAGACTCTGGCGCTACGCCTATCTCAACGCCGGTCTCAAGCTCTACCTGGACGGGGAGCTCTTCTTCTCGGCCAATGGTCTCCTGGATCTCCTGGATAAGGAGATCGACGGCACCCAACTCTACGAGCCCATCCACTACAAAGACAAAACCCTGGAGTTCGCCTTCTCGCATACCGACTGCTATGGCGAGTCCTATTTCTCCTTTGTCAACGGCACCTATACCAACGAGGGCGGCACCCATCTCTCGGCCTTCCGCGAGGGAATCCTCAAGGGTGTCAACGAATACTCGGGCAAGAAATTCATCGGCGAGGACGTGCGTGACGGGGTAGTCGGCGCCCTGGCCATCAAGATCAAGGAACCGATCTTCGAGTCACAGACCAAGAACAAGCTGGGCAACACCGAGATCCGCACCTGGATAGTCAACCAGGTTAGAGATGAGCTGGTCAAGTATCTGTATAAGAACACCGAGCTGGCCGAGATCCTGATCGACAAGATCCAGCATAACGCCAAGGTCCGGAAAGATCTGCAGCAGGTGCGCAAGGAGGCCAAGGCCAAGGCCAAGAAGGTGGCGATCAAGATTCCCCAGCTCAAGGATTGCAAGCATCACCCTTCCCGGACTAATCCCTCCAAAGCGGGCCAGGAGAACATGGTCTTCATCACCGAGGGTCAGTCGGCCTCGGGCTCCATCGTCAGCTCCCGCGACCCCATGATCCAGGCGGTCTTTTCGCTCAAAGGCAAGCCGATGAACGTCTTCGGCCAGGAATTGACCCTGCTCTACAAGAACGAGGAGATGTACAGCCTGATGCGGGCCTTGAACATCGAGGAATCGGTGGGCGGTCTGCGCTACGACAAGGTAATCCTGGCCACCGACGCCGACGTCGACGGCCTGCACATCAGGAACCTGATGCTGACCTTTTTTCTTCATTACTTCGAATCGCTGGTCAAAAGGGGTCATGTCTACATCCTGGAGACCCCGATCTTCCGGGTCCGCACCAAACAGGAGACGGTTTACTGCTATTCCGAAAAGGAAAAGATCAGTGCCGAGAAAAGGCTGGCCGGCCGCGGCGCCAAAAGGCTCAAGGTCGAAGTCACCCGCTTCAAGGGCCTGGGCGAGATCTCGCCCAAGGAATTCAAGCAGTTCATCGGCGATGATATCCGGCTGCAGCAGGTTTCCATCGACCGTTTAAGCGACGTACCCAAACTGCTCGAATTTTACATGGGCAAGAATACCCCGGACCGCAAGGATTACATCATGGTCAACCTGGTTGACGAGCCGGTATAGAGCAGGGATAAGCAATGGATACCACGGAAACCCTCACCCATTACGGCGAACTGCACAAGCTTTTCGACCGGAACTTTCTTGACTACACCTCCTACGTCATCCGCGAACGGGCCATTCCCGAACTGGCCGACGGACTGAAGCCGGTGCAGCGGAGAATTCTCCAAACCCTGCACAATATGGATGACGGCCGCTTCCACAAGGTGGCCAATGTGGTGGGCGAGTGCATGAAGCTCCATCCCCACGGCGATGCCTCGATCTTCGCGGCCCTGGTCAATCTGGCCAATAAGGAATACCTGATCGAGCGCCAGGGTAATTTCGGCAATATCTACACCGGCGATTCCGCCTCGGCCGCCCGCTATATCGAATGCCGCCTCACGCCGATGGCCCGGGAGACCATGTTCAACCCGGATCTGACCTCCTTCATCGATTCCTACGACGGCCGGATGCAGGAGCCCATGGCCCTGCCGGCCAAGCTGCCCATGCTGTTGCTGCTGGGCGCCGAAGGCATCGCCGTCGGCATGGCCACCAAGATCATGCCCCATAACTTCAACGAACTGCTGGAGGCGCAAATCGCCATCCTTCGGGGCCAGGAGTTCGAGATCTTTCCCGACTTTCCCAAGGGCGGTCTGCTCGATGTCAGCGGCTACAACCACGGGAACGGCCGAATCCGCTGCCGGGCCCGGATCGAGGAAAAGGATGAGAAAACCATCACCATCCGGGAGATTCCCCATAGCAGCACCACCGAAAGCCTGATCGAAAGCGTCGAGAAAACGGCCCGAGCCGGCAAGATCAAGATTGTCTCGATCAACGACTACACCGCCGAAGAAGTGGAGATCGAGATCAAGCTGGCCCGCGGGGTCTATGCCGCCGACACCATCCGCGCCCTATATGCCTTCACCGATTGCGAGGTGCCGATCAGCCCCAATCTCACGGTGATCCGCGACAACCAGCCGGTCAACATCGGGGTGGACGAGGTTCTGCGTTACAATACCGCCAAGCTCAAGGACGACCTGGAGCGTGAGCTGCACATCGATTTCGACCGCAACCGGGAGAAGCTGCACGCCAACCTGCTGGAGCAGATTTTCATCGAGGAGCGTCTCTATAAACAGATCGAGGAATGCAAGACCTACG
The DNA here is from genome assembly GCA_963807225.1 of uncultured delta proteobacterium. Classification (GTDB taxonomy): domain Bacteria; phylum Desulfobacterota; class Desulfobulbia; order Desulfobulbales; family JAGXFP01; genus JAGVGT01. The sequence goes on from CAWEAD010000008.1 coordinate 733,502, forward strand.
AGGCGGTGATTACCACGGTGGATTCGTCCCTGCTGCCTTTCCGCGAGCAACTGCACCGCGACGTCACCACCGAGGACATCGAGCGGCTCCTGGAAATCAGGATCCGACGCATTTCGCGCTATGACCTCAATAAAAAGAAAAAGGATATCCAGGAGATCCGCGACCGGATCAAGGAAATCGAGACCAGCCTGAAGGACATGGTCGGCTTCACCATCTCCTACCTGGAGAACCTGCTGAAAAAATACGGCAAGCATTACCCGCGCCGCACCGAACTGACCGCTTTCGGCGAGGTGGAGGTGCGCAAGGTGGCACTCTCCAACCTGACCGTCGCCTATGACCGGCAGAACGGCTTCCTGGGCCATCATGTCAAAGGCGACGAGGAGACCTCCTTCGCCTGCTCCGAGTATGATCGGGTGCTGCTGATCGGCAAGGACGGCACCTACCGGGTGATCAACGTCCCGGACAAGGTCTTTGTCGGTCCCGACCTGGCCTACGTCGGCAAGGTGGACGAAAAAGTGCTCTTCAACATCATCTATCGGGACGGCGCCCAGAATCTTTGCTACATCAAGCGCTTCAAGACCCCCAAGTTCATCCTGGAAAAAGAGTACCACCTGTTCACGCCTCATAAACGTTCGGAACTGCTCTTTCTCAAGACCGGCGAGGGGATTCACCTCCGGATCCACTACGCCCCCAATAAGAAAGCCAGGCGCAATTACGAGGATTTCGCTTTTGATGAATTCCTGGTTAAAGGCACCAGCGCCATCGGCAAGCGTATCTCCACCCGGGTGGTGCGGCGCATCGTCGAGCAGGAGCCACCCAAGGAGGCTGCGGCGGGAACCGCTCAAGAGCCGGAGCCCCAACCGGTTTTGTTTCCCGACACCGACCCGGCCAAGCCAGCCGGAGAAGTTGCGCCGGGACCTGAGCCCACTACACCTGCTCCTACCGATAACGACGAAAAACAGTAACGACTTGAATGGCAGCCTGGCGATAAAAGCAATTTATCGACAACTTCTAATGGTTCAATGATTGTTGCCCTACGCAAAGAGCCCGCCGGTCGGCGGGCTCTTCTTTTGACCGGAGATCAAGCTGGAAAGCCGGCTACTCGAGTTTTTCCTCGTAAGCCTTGATAATCACCACGTCCTTCACCGGCACATCGCGATACATGCCTTTACTGGTGGTGGGCGTCCTGACGATCTTGTCCACCACGTCCATGCCTTCAACTACCCTCCCGAAGACGGCGTAGCCGAAGGCCTGCGGACTGTTGCCCCGGTGGTCGAGAGAGGCGTTGTCGGCCACGTTGATGAAAAATTGACTGGTGCCGCTGTGGATGTCGCTGGTGCGAGCCATGGCCAGGGTGCCGCGCAGGTTCTTCAGGCCGTTGGTGGCCTCATTCGGTACCGGCTTGCGGGTGGCCCGACGGGGCTTCATTCCGGCTGCCATCCCGCCACCCTGGATCATGAAACCGGGGATCACCCGGTGGAAAATCAGCCCGTCATAGAAACCCTGCCGCACATAATCCCGAAAATTCTCGGCAGAAAAAGGGGCTTTTTCGTCGAACAGTTCCAGCTTGATTTTGCCCATACTGGTTTCCAAGACCAACAGCGGGGTCGCCGAGTGATCTTCGGCCGCAGCCGTACCGACCGTGATCAGCGATGCTGACAACAGAATCAAGATAATGATTTTACGAAACATTTAACCTCCTGAAGCTTTATAATCTAATTTATGGCGGACACTCACCGGTTGCTTTCACTGGCGAAGCATGTTAATGAGAGCAACTTTATTTTTCAATTACTATCTATGGTTAAATTCGGTATACAATCAGGTAACATCAAGATCACCACTTAGTTAAGCGATTATCGTTGAACCAACGCCAATAAGTTAACTAGGACAAGGTGCCCGGCTTCGATTCTCTTCCGCCCCGGCGTACAGCCCCGGCGCGACGCCTTGCAGACCCCTCATGAAACAAACCAGTGACACTATCATATCGGACCCTTATCGTTCCTCTTTCCCCGGCCTCTCCGATGAGGTGCGCCGACGGAACCGGGAAAACCGGCAAACGGCGGCGAAGGCGGTGATTTCTTTCGGCGACCGCGAAGTGGACGGCTTGAACGTCCAGGCTTACCTGGCTCTGGGGCTGCTGCTGGTCCTGGCCCTGCTGGTTCTGCTGCGCTTCGATAACAACCTGACCAATCCGCCGAATGTACCGTCCTACCCGGTCCCTCAACCGGTGATCAGGGTTGAATCCAGCGAAGAGCTGATTAACCTGCTCAAAGAGAACGGGCTCTGGGAGATCAACGGGAAAACCGCGGTGCCGCCGTTGATTCTCTCTACCTTTCCCGATAATATCGACGGACTGGACATCGACACCAAAAAAAAGGTCTTCCTCAATTCCCTGCTGCCCGCTGCCCTGGTGGCCCTGGCCGAAGTGAATCTGGAGAAGCAGACCCTGCATAAGATCCTGAGCAAATTACCCGGAGGGTATCAGAATCTGGAGTTGTCCAAAGATTTCGGCACCTGGGGCCGTGTGCTCAACATGGAAGAGATCGACTACCTCCTGTTCCTGACCAGCAAATATCGAACTACCCGGGCTCTGAAACTGGTGAACCGGGTAGATGGAGTTCCGCTCAGCCTGCTGCTGGGTCAGGCCGCGATTGAATCATCCTGGGGTTCTTCCCGCTTTGCCCGGGAGGGAAATAATCTCTTCGGGATCTGGACCTGGGGAGAAAAAGGTTTGATCCCCTACGACCGGGAGGACGGCATGACCCACAAGGTGGCGATGTACGACTCCATTCTAGACTCGGTCAGGGCCTACCTCACCATGCTCAACCGCTTGTCGCCTTACTCCCGTTTCCGCGAGATCCGCCGGCAATCAAATAATCCGCAGCTGCTGGCTGAAGGGTTGATCCTTTACTCGGAACGGGGTGATAGTTACGTTGGGGAATTGCAGAATTTTATTGAAAGCAACGACCTGCATCGCTACGACGATTGCTACCTGCTCAGCGAACCGGCGGCCGATCCCTTGCTCAAGCCGGAAGAGCTTGACCGGGTTGCCGCAGACCTGGCAAGGACTGAGTGAAGAGGCCGATGGCGCAGCAACGTTTACTACTGCTCCTTATTCCCTTTTTCCTGATTTTCTCCGGTTCCATGGTCCTGGCCTCGGAGCCCGAGCGGACCGATGCCTCCGCCACGGTCTTGATCTATCACCATTTCGGCGACGACCGCTATCCCACAACCGATGTTCCGCTGGATAATTTTCGCCGGCAGATGGCCTATCTGCGGGACCACAATTATCGGGTCATCCCGCTGGCGCAACTGATCGGAGCATTGGCCGAAGGCCGGCAACTTCCGGACCATTCTGTGGTGATCACCATCGACGACGGTTACCGGTCGATCTATGATCGGGCCTGGCCGATTCTGAAATCCTTCGGCTTTCCCTTCACGGTTTTTCTTTATATCGAGGGGCTGGAAAAGGGCTACAGCAATTACCTGACCTGGGACCAGGTCAAGGAAATGCAGGCTGCCGGCGTAGATTTCCAGAACCACAGCTATTTCCATGCCCATCTGGCCAATCCCCCGCCCGGTCTCGACGACCGGGAGTATCGGCAATGGCTAAGGGCGGATCTGATTCGGAGCGGCGGGATTCTGCGGGAGCGTTTGGGAGTAAGCCCCACCTCTTTTGCCGTCCCCTATGGGGAATACAGCCGGGAACTGCTGGATGAGGCGAAAAAGCTGGGCTACCAAGCCATCCTCAGCCAGGATCCCGGCTCGGTCGGCCCGGAAACCTCGCCATTTCTGATTCCCCGGGAACCGATCCTGGGACATGATTGGTCGACCCTCGAGCATTTCGAGGAGGTCCTGAAACGGGTCGACCTGCCGATCACCGATTTGTACCCGCCCCTGGGCCGGATCGAAGGAAATCCGGCGCGTTTCTCGGCCCGGATCGAGCATCCGGAACGATACCGCCCCGGTTCCCTCGGCATCTACGTCAGTCAGTTCGGCTGGCTGCCGACGCATCTGGATGGAAAGATGGTCCGGGTCGAAAATCCAGGCCTCCTCACCCGGCGGCTCAATCGGGTGATCGTCAGCGGCAGGGAGAAAGTAAGCGGTCGAACCGCCCTGCGTACCTGGCTGCTGGTGGGCCCGGAAGAAGTCAAGGAAGAGTAGTTCCACCTTGCGGGGAAACGGGCCTTTGTGCACCGTCGGGTTTCGCGGAGTTTATCCACGACAGTGGGCTGACCCGACCTATACGATTTGAGGCTTCCAGGCTTCGAGTTGGCGCTTCCGGTTATCCCTGTGTCCCCCGGCCGGCGCTGCCGCCCCGGCGCGGGTCGCCTCCTGCCTCATCCCGATAGATGGTGTGGACCCCGCCGAAGTAGACATCCTGCGCGGGCCACTCGTTGAGCTGCCAGTTTTCCCGTAATTTCCCCAGGCTCTTATCCGGATAACCCGGTTCCACCTGCAGTATTTCACCGTCCCAGTGCAGACGGGGTCGGCGGACCGCCTCCGCTACCGGCAGCGCGAAATCCACAATGTTGACGATCACCTGGGGGATGGCGGTCCTGATCCGCTTGCTGCCGCCGCTGCCGGTGACCATTTCCACCCCGTCGCGACCCATCAGCAGGGTAGGGGACATCATCGAGGCCACCCTGATTCCCGGTGGCGAGGCGTGAAAGCCTTCGGGATGCAGGTCGTCCTCGCCCATCATGTTGTTGAGCATGACCCCGGTGCCCGGGACGATGAAGCCCGAGCCCTCGCCGTTGGAGGTGGTCATGGCGGCGTAATTGCCCAGCCCGTCGGCGACGCTGATGTGGGTGGTACCCCGGTTGAAGGAGCGGCGCAGGACCCGGCCGGTGTCCGCCGGCCAGCCGGGTTCCTGGTTTCCGGTCCTGCCGGTCAGTTCAGCCCGCTTCCGTTCGATTGCCATCATGGCCGCCGCCAAACCCGACAGATGGCGCGGATCGCCCCACTCGACTTGAGCCAGCGGCAGGAACTCCAGGAGCTGCATGGTGGCGCCGATCAGGGTGCCGCCGAAGGAGGGCGGCGGATTGGTCAGCAACCTGAAGCCCCGGTAATTAAAGGTCAACGGTTGCCGCTCCCGGACTCGATAGGCGGCCAGATCCGCCGTGGTCAGGAGGCCGCCGCCGTTCTCCATTTCGTCGGCCAGCAGTCTGGCGAGATCGCCGCGATAGAAGGATTTCCCCCGGTCGCCGGGCAGGCTCTCCAGAAAATCGGCCAGATCCGGGTTGCGGAACAGACTACCGGTCTCGAGATAATGGCCGCCGGGTGCGAACAGTTCGCGCCCGGCCCCGGTCATGGTCATGATCGGTTGCAGGAGCTTGAGGAAATGGGCCTGACTCGTATTTACCACCACCCCCGACCGGGACGCCTCGATGGCGGGGGCCAGCACCTCGGCCAGAGGCAGTAGGCCGAGCCGTTCATGTACCCGCAGAAAACCCTTGAGATTCCCCGGTACCGCCACCGAACCCAGACCGATATTGAAATTCTGCACCGAAGAGGCAAAGTTGACCTCCACCGTGAAAAAGTGCGGTTCCAGGCGGCTGTTTACGCGCCGCAAACCCGGGGTGTCTGGAAAAAAATCGAAGAGAATTTCCCGACCGGCAGCGGTGCGGCCCAGGAGAAAGCCGCCTCCGCCCAGGCTGGTCAGGGCCGGTTCGGCGACGGTGGCGGTGAAACCGGCGGCCACGATCCCGTCGAAAGCGTTGCCGCCCTCGGCCATCACCCGCAGGGCGGCTTGAGTGGTCAGCGGATGACCGGCGGCCACCGCGGTGCGCCCGCTGGTCATCCCAGGAAATCCCGGCGCAGGAGTTGAATGATTTCCGGGAACTCAAGTCCATCGCGGTGCAGGGACCTGATCCGGGCTCCGGTGGTTCCGGTTTCCAGAATCCTTTCGAGCACGGTGTAATGCATATGGACGTCAAGCCGGCGGGCCGCCGGGGCGGTCATCTCCAGCAGCTGACGGCAGGCCGCACCGATCGTGCCGGGTGGTCCCTGGTTTGCGGGTTCGATATAGATACCGGCCAGACCATGCCGGGCCGCCTCCCATTTGTTGCTGATAATAACCTCCTGGGGATGATAGGGACCGGGCCGGTCCCGTTCGGCCAGGGTTACGACCAGGGCCTGGATCAGGGCGGTCAGGGCCAGAATCTCGTCGAAACGCCCGGGCAGATCGCAGATACGCACTTCCAGGGTACCGAAATCCGGATGCGGCCGCACATCCCACCAGATTTCCCGGATATCCCGGATGGCGCCGGCCCGACAGAGCAGGGCCAGGACCCGGCCCAGCTCCTGCCAGTCCTGGAAGGAACGAGGCATCCCGGCCCGGGCCAGGGCGTCCATCAACTTGGAGCGGTAGGAATAGAAGCCGGTGTCCTCGCCCTCATAGAATGGGGAGGAGGTAGTCAGGGCCAGACACAGGGGCAGGTATTGGCGGATCTGGTTGAAAACCCGGATCGTAGTGTCGGTATCGGGTAGACCGACATGGATATGCAGCCCCTGGCTGATCAATCTCCGGCCGACCAGCTGCAGCTCCTCCAGCAGTTCGGCATAACGGCGGCCGGGAGAGAGAACCTGGCGGCGATATCGGGCGAAGGGATGGAGGCTGGCGGCGAACAGCAGGCAATCCGCTTGCCCGGCCCGCTCCTCCAGGAACCGGTAGGATTGGCGCAAGTCCCGTTCCACTTCCCGCAGATCGCCACAAACGCCGGTGGCCAGTTCCACCATGGAGCGGATGAACTCGGGCTTGATCCGATTTTTCAGATTCTCGGGCAGCTCGCGTAAAATTTCCTGGGCCGCCGGAGTCAGGTCCAGGGAATCCCGGTCCAGCAGCTGGATTTCCAGCTCAACTCCCAGGGTATAGGGTCTACTGGGCTGGAAATCCCAGAAATCACTCATGCTGCTGCCTCTGGTCGCGTTTGCTCAACCGCTGTCATGGCCATTTTCCAGCCGGTGCAAGGCGGCCCTGGCGACTCGGGTCAGAAATTCGGCGCCCACCGGCAGCACTCCCTCGTCGAAATCGAATCTGGAACTGTGGGCGGCGGCCTCGGGCAGATCCCGGCGCTGCCCGCCGAAACGGACGAAGCAGCCCGGCACCCGGTTCAGAAAAAAGGAAAAGTCCTCGCCGCCCATACTGGGAAATTCCAACCCCGGCACCTGATCCGCACCCACGGTGGCTTGGGCCGCCTGGCGGGCCAGATCGGTGGCGGCCGGCTCATTGTCGATCGGCGGATAACCTTCGCTGAAGGTGATGTCGATCTCGGCCCGGTAAAGCCGGCCGGTCTGCCGGACCATGCGTTCCAGGCCTTCGAAGAGCTGGGCCCTGACCCGCGGGTCGGTGGTGCGGATGGTGCCGGTCAGGGTAACCCGGTCGGCGATGACGTTGGCGGCGGTACCGCCCTGGATCTGACCGATGCTGAGCACCGCTGGGCGGACCGGGTCGATCTCGCGGGAGATCAGGGTCTGCACGGCATTGACCAGTTGCGCGGCGACGACGATGGCATCCACCGTCTCGTGGGGCTTGGCCGCATGCCCGCCCCGGCCCAGCACCTCGATCCGGAAGCTGTCGGTGGAGGCGCAGATCACTCCGGCCTGCACGGCGATCTGGCCGACCGGGAAGTGGCGGTCGATATGGCCGCCGAAGATCAGCTCGACCCCGTCCAGGCAGCCTTCGGCGATCATGGTTCGGGCGCCGCCGCCGCCTTCCTCGGCCGGCTGGAAGAGCAGAACCACCCGGCCGGGCAGTTCCCGTTCCTGCTTTTTCAGCAACGCCGCCGCTCCCAGCAGCATGGCCATGTGGCCGTCATGGCCGCAGGCGTGCATGATGCCGGGATGGTGCGAGGCAAAGGGCAGGCCGGTTTCTTCCTGCAGTGGCAGAGCGTCCATGTCGGCCCGCAGGGCGACGCCGGGCCGGTCGCGTTCGGAGATATCGTTCAGGGTGGCGACTATGCCGGTCCCCGCGACACCGGAACGGTAGTGGACGCCGAGTTCGGTGAGCTGGTGGCAGATATAGGCGGCGGTCTTGACTTCTCGATTGGCCAGTTCCGGGTACTGGTGCAGATGCCGGCGGATTTCAGTCAGCCACTCTCGCTGTCGGCGGTCGGGACGAAATTGCGGCATGGCTTTTCCCCTTGGCCGATTATTTCTCAGCGGCCGAAATCGCAGATCGGATAGCGGCAGGTTTGACACTGGCGGCAGAGGCCGCCGTGCCCCAGGCGGGCCAGGTCCTCCCGACCGATCTTCTCGCCCAGCAGAATCCGGGGCAGGACCAGGTCGAGCACGGTGATCCGGCTGAACATGCCGCAGGCCGGCAGTCCCAGGACCGGGACCGGGCCGATATAGCCGACCATGAACATGGCCCCGGGCAACACCGGGGTACCGTAGGTCATCTCGGTGGCGCCGGCGGCACCGATCCCCAAACGGGTGACATCGTCGGGGTCGACCGACATGCCGCCGCTGGTAATGATCAGTTCCGCGCCGGCCGCCAGACACCCCTTGATTTCGGCGGCGATGGCGGCGACGTCGTCGGGAGCAAAGGCGACCTTGATCACTTCCGAGCCCAGAGCGGCCAGCTTGTCGCGCAGCACCGGGGCGAAGGCGTCCTTGATCCGGCCGTGGAAAACCTCGCTGCCGGTGATCACCAGGCCGGCCTTGACCCCGGGCAGGGGCAGGACCGAGACAACCCCGTCGGCCGAGGTAGCGATGGCGGCTGCTTCGGTCACCAGGCTGCGGCTGCCGACCAGAGGGATCAGCCGGGTGCCGGCCACCTGCTGGCCCGCGGTCACCGGGGTTCGATCATGCAGGGTGGCGCACATCACCTCGCCCAGGAGATTGAAACGGTAGAGGGATTCGGTGTTCACCCGCAACAGACCCGCGACCTCGGCCACCAGATTGAGCTTGCCCTCCACCGGACTGCCGCTGACCGCCACCCCCGGACCGGCCAGAGCCCGGGCCAGCAGTTCGGCCGCCTCGTTCTCATGGATTTCTTCGGTTCCCAACTCCAGGACGTAGATGTGGTTCTTGCCCAGATCCTTCAGGGCGGCCACATCCTCGGAGCGGATGATATGGCCTTTTTTGAAGGCCGCCCCTTTGAATTCACCGCGGACAATGCGGGTAACATCATGGGGCAGGACCATGCCCACCGCTTCCGCCACCGGGATCGTTCGACTGGCCACCAGTTCCTCCTCAGCTATTAACTTCGTAGTAACGGCCCAGGGCGCAGGGCCGGCAGAGCAGGCGGCCGTCGCGGGCCTCCTCCCGGCCGTCCTGAACCCAGTCGCCGCAAAGGGCGCATTGAACCCGCCGGAGGGGGCGGCCGGGCAGATCTTCCGGCGGCACCGTCACCTTGACCGACTGGACAGTGAAGAGTTGATCGTCGGGCAGGATCCGGTAGGCCTCGAGTTGGCGGCGGTACTTATCTTTGATCTCCGGGCAGTAGCGGTCCGCCAGTTCCCGGGCTTCTTCCCGGGCGGTGATCCGCACCGCCCGGCCGTCTTCCAGGTTGACGAAGGTGGCGGCCATGATCCCGTAATCAAGCCATTTCAGGGAACGCTTGCCCAGAGAGCAGCCGGTTACGGTCTGGATGGCATCGGTGGCGCAACGGTCGATTTCCACCAGGACGTAGAATTTCTTGCGGTCCTGCCCGCGGGGCTGGTCAATGCCGATGTGAACCAATCCCAGCATGGCCATCCGCACCCCGATCACTTGCCCGGCACAGAGATGACCGTGGATAGCGGTCGATTTTTCCAGTAGTTCTTCAAAAGATTCCATCAACTTTTCTCCGGTACCGGTTTATGTCATTCTAATCTTCCCGCCGTGCTAGTCAAGAGCGGCAGTCAATTGCCGAAGACCTCAGAGCCAAAAAAATAATTGTAATGTTGTCAGGAAAAATACATGATGTAAAAATCTACTATAATCCGATTTGAAAGGTACGGTATGACTAACGACCAGCCGCTGCGCATTCTGATGGCCGACGACGAAAACAGCATCCTCGACCTGTATGAGTCGATTCTGGCCATTGACGCTAAGGAACAGGGACCGCCGGACGGTCGAGAACGACGATTGGCGGACTTCTATGAAGGGCGCCAACCGCTGCCGGACCTCCGTTGTTTTCATACCACCCGCTGCCGGCAGGCCGAGGAAGCGGTCCAGGCAGTGGCCCAGGCGGTCGAGGCCGGCAAACCTTATGCCATGATTTTTCTCGATATCCGGATGCCGCCGGGGGCGGATGGGATCTGGGCAGCCGAGGAAATTCGCAAACTCGATTCCATGGTCAACATCATCATGGTAACCGCCTATCCGGAAATGCCGCCCCGCGACGTCGCCCGGCGGGTTCCGCCCCTGGGCCGTTTCCTGCTGCTGCAGAAACCGCTCCTGCCGATGGAGATCATGCAGGTGTCGGCGGTGATGGCCGACAAATGGCGGGCCGAGAAAAAATTGTCGGAAATGGTGACCTCACCTGCCTGACCGGCGAAAATCTCTTTCCTCATCTTTTCCTCCTCCGCTACCAGCCGACACCGCTGCCCAATCCATAAACGATCCGGATCAGACCGGCGCGAACCCAGTTCACCTGCTGAACAACTGGCCAACGGAACCCCACGATATGCTGGCGCACCGCGCCGGCGATATGTTAAAGATGAGAGGTCGGTTGAGATTTGCGCATATGCGCCGCTAACTTGAACTTTTCCTGATCTCATGGTTGGTCAATGCATGCACGAGGGCTGAAAACCAGCTTGATCATCAACCTGCTTCTGGTTCTGGCCGGCGCCATGCTGCTGATCGATCTGGTCATGATCTTCGCGGACCGGCGCGGTCAGCTCAATGAACGGCTGACCACCGCTCAGACCCTGTTGAACGGCGTCCAGGTCCTGACCGTTGATAGAAAAACTTCACCGTCATTGGAAGCTGATCGCCTGAGCAGACTTCTGCAGGCCGCCGATGCTACCTGCCTGGGGGATTTCGATGAGACCGGCAATCTGGTGGCCAGCCTGGGCGCCGGCTGTCGGGACGCGGATTCCCGGCTGCGCGCCGAAGGCCTGAAAGCCATGGGGGCGGGCCACTTATCGGCTGCCGTCAGCGGCGGCTTACCGGGGCTCTTCTGGCCGGGAGTCTCCTCGCTGATTGTCGCCCAGCCCCGTTTCGACCGGGGAGAAAATGACGGGGTGCTGGTCGTCGAACTCTCCCTGGCCTCGCTGGCCCGAAATCTGATCGGCTCCCAGCGCCTCTTTCTGATCTATTTTCTGATCAACCTGATGTTCTTTGTCATGCTGGGTTTCTTCCGGCTTTACCGGGCTTTCATCAAACCCATCGACCGGTTGGTGATCACCGCCGAAGAGTTCCGGGACGACGGCGAGTTCGCCTTCCCTCCCACCGCCCGCGAGGGCGAGTTCAACCGGCTTTCGGCCTCGCTTAATCGAATGCTCAGCCGAATCAACCGGGATCGCGCCAGGTTGGCGGAAACCGTAGCCTCGCTGGAGGAGGCCAACCTCGGCTTGCGCCGGGCCCAGCAGGAAGTCATCCGGGCCGAGAAGATGGCTTCGGTGGGGCGTCTGTCCGCCGGTATCGCCCACGAGATCGGCAATCCCATCGGCATCATCATCGGTTACCTGGAACTGCTCAAGCGCCCGAACCCGGACGAGGAGCAGAGGATCGATTTCATCCGCCGGGCCGAAGGAGAGGCCAACCGGGTCAACAGCATCATCCGCCAGCTTCTGGATTTCTCCCGGACCGCTCCGGAGCACCAGGCCGGACCGGTTTCGGTACAGCTGGTTCTCGGCGAGGTTCTGGAACTCTGCCGCATCCAACCCCTGATGAGCGGGATTACCATCGAACTGATCGCCGAGGCCGGGCGCGACCGGGTCCGGGCCGGCAACGATCAGCTCAAGCAGATATTCCTGAACCTGTTGTTCAATGCCGCCGATGCCATCAATTCCCTGCCGTCTACGGGCCGGCCAGGACGGATCACCATCAGAACCTTTAATCCGGAAGATACCGATATGCTCCGGATCGAAGTCCTGGACAACGGCCCGGGCTTCGGCGCCGACCAATCGGCCAATGTCTTCGATCCCTTTTACACCACCAAGGAACCGGGAAAGGGCACCGGCCTCGGCCTGTCGATCTGTTTTACCATTATTGAAAATCTGGGGGGGGAAATCAGCGCCACCGACAACCCCTCCGGCGGTGCCCTGATCTCCCTGCTCCTGCCACTGGCCGGTCAGAATTCGGAATCAAGAAGAAAGGAGACCGGCGACCGGAGACAAGGGACGGGAGACCGAAGGCAAGGATCGGAAGACCGAAGAAAAGAAGCAGTAGACCGGAGGCGGAAAACCAGGGGCCGGGAGCCAGGAGTCAGCGCTGGTAAATCTTGAAGTCGACGGAAGCGGAGGGCGGAGAGGCGGGGCATTGAACCAGGGTAAACTGATAGTTGGCTGAATCACCGGATATGGTTTATACCGAATTTTGAATTCTGCTTTCTCTCTTCTGATTACTGAATACTATTAAATAACTGCCCCGGGTCACTCTGCGCTGCTCCAACCGCGAGACCCCGCACTCAAACTGAAATCAAAGCCCATGAAGAAGGACCAGAACCCCGGAAAACTACTGATCATCGATGACGAAGAGAACATGCGCCACGTCCTGACCGTGCTGGCCGGTTCGGCCGGCTATCGGACGGCCACCGCCGCCGACGGCCAGGCCGCTCTGGAACTGCTGGCCGCCGAGCAGTTCGACTTCATCCTCTGCGACGTCAAGATGCCCAGAATGGACGGCATGACCTTTCTCAAAGCCGCCGAAAAATACAAAGGCACGGCGACGATTATCATGATGTCGGCTTACGGCACCATCGACCTGGCCCTGGAGGCCATGAAAGCCGGGGCCTATGACTTCATCTCCAAACCCTTCAAAGCCGACGAGGTCCTGCTGGCCCTGAAAAAGGCCGAGGAACGAGAGAATCTGCGCCGTGAAAATCTGGAACTCCGGGACCATCTGGCCAAACTGGAAGGGGAGAGTCGCTTTGCCAACATGGTGGGTCAGAGTCGGGCCTTACGCCAGGTCTTCGATCTGGCGGCCAAGGTGGCCAGGTTCAATACCACGGTCCTGATCACCGGCGAATCCGGCACCGGCAAGGAACTTATCGCTCGCGGCATCCATTACGCCAGCCCCAGGGGTGAGCAGCCGCTGGTGCCGGTCAATTGCGGTTCAATTCCGGAAACCCTGCTGGAAAGCGAACTTTTCGGGCACCTCAAGGGATCTTTTACCGGCGCCGACCGCAACCATCGGGGGTTGTTCGAGGAGGCCGACGGCGGCACCATCTTCCTGGACGAGGTGGGCGAATTGCCGGTCGCCCTGCAGGTCAAAATTCTCAGAGTTCTGCAGGAAAGCGAGATCAGGCCGGTGGGTTCAACCGAGACCCGCAAAGTCGACGTCAGGGTCATTGCCGCCACTTCCCGCCATCTGGAAGAGGAGATCCGCGCCGGTCGTTTTCGGGAGGATCTGTTCTATCGCCTGAACGTCATGCCGATCCCCTTGCCGCCCCTGCGGGAGCATCCGGAGGACATCCCCTTTCTCTGTCGCCATTTCATCGCCAAGTTCAACGAGAAGCTGGGATTGGCCATCGAAGGAGTGAGCCCGGCCGCCATGGCCGAACTGCTGGGCCATACCTGGCCCGGGAATGTCAGGGAACTGGAGAACACCTTGGAACGGGCCATGGTTTTGGCCGAAAGCCCAGTGCTGGGGCAGGGCATTCTGCAGGACTGCGCCGGCAGCCCTTTATCTCGGGCGCCGGCCCTGCCGGACAAACTCTACTCATTGAAGGAGGCCAAGAAAATCTGGGAGAAGAGCCTGATCAGCCAGGCCCTGGAAGCCACCGGCGGCAACCGCTCAAGGGCGTCCGAACTGCTGGAGCTCAGCTTTCCCTCACTGCTCAGCAAGATCAAGGAATACGGGATAGAAGTTAAAAGTTGAAAGTGGTCAGCTCCTGAAATTTCAGCCCGATGATGATCGTATCAGAAATTATCCAATCTCTTTGGCGCTGCTGAAGAGCCCCGCTTTCCCCGTCGTGCCAAGAGAATAAATCTGATTGAAAGGGTGACTGGAATTAATCGTCCTTCAGGGCGAGTAATGGCTCCATTCTTGCCAGTCGGTAGATCGGCACGATGGCCCCGATCAGGCAGGCGCCGCCGCCGAGCAGGATGGCCAGCAGACTGAAAAGGATGCTGGCCGGTGAGGTGATGGGCATTTGGCCCAGGCGGCTGATCAGGTTGAAATCGGTGGCCAGGACGTTGAGCAGCAGATGGCCGGCCGCCACCCCGATTATCCCGCCCAGCAGCCCGATAATCGCGGCCTCGCCGAGGAACAGGCGGATGATGTGGCCCCGGCTGGCCCCGATGGCCCGCAGGATGCCGACCTCCCTTTTCCTCTCGTTGGTCATGGCCGTGAAAGTCGACCAGGCCAGGAGAACCGACAGGGTTGAGGCGATCAGGATGGTGATGGCGAAGATTCGGATGATGTCCCGCAGGGTGGCCCGCACATCCTTGCCGATACTGCCCCTGGTCATCAACCCGACCCTCGGGTTGACCGAGCGCACCTTGTTGACGGCCTCGGAGAGATCAATTCCTTCCTTGACCTTCAGAAAGACGATGGAAATTTCATTTTTCTGCCGCTGGCCGGTGGCCTCGGTGGAGATCAGGTCCAGATCCTCCCGCCGCATGAAGACCCCTTGATCCAGGCCGGTGCCGGTTTTGGCCAGATGTCCCACCACCTTGATCGGCTGGCCGAAGATGGTGGCAGTCTCGATCAAGCCCAGATACTCGTGGACATAGCTGCCCACGTAAACCTCGCCGGCCTTGAGTTCTTCCCTGGTGTCCAGCCAGGGCTTGATCACGAAATCACTCTTCTGGTCGATGGCCACCACCTGGCCTTCCAGGATACTGCAACAGCCGGTTTCCAGAGTATTCAGATAGATCTGGTAGGTGGCCTGCTCGATTTCCGGCAGTTCCCGCATGGACTCGTAGACGAATTCGTCCATGAAGAAGGTTTTCTTGCTGCTTTCGAGGATGAACTCCTCGGCCGTCTCCACCGCCTCGACCGGCACCACGACAATATCGGCGCCCAGTTTCCGGGAGGCCTCGCGGATGTCTTCCTGGATTGCCCGGTTGAAGAGAAGGGCGAAGACCAGCAGGGAGACGAGCATGGCCACGGCCAGAACCAGCACGATATTCCGGAAAATTTTCCGGGTCACGCTTTTCCAGGCCAACGCTGCCAGGGTGGCTATTTTCTCCGATCCGGCCGTCATCGCTCAAGCATCCTTATCATATTAATCGGGTAGACAAAAAAAGAGGGGAACCCGAAAGTTCCCCTCCTTTTTAGCACAAAATTTCAAGCGCAGTAAGGCTTAAATCTCTTACTTGAAGTTGCCGTCCAGACCGCAGAGAATGGCATGCTCTTCGACGCCTTCCTTGTTATGGCAAGCCAGACAGACGGAAGTGGGCTGACCGACGAACTTCTTGGCGGCCACGTCATACAGCTTGAGCTGGCCGTCCATGGTGAATTCACCTTCCTTCGGGGCCTGAGGATTTTCACACTCAAGACCGACCTGCTTGGTCCGGGAGGTGGCGATGATGTACTTGCCGTCCGGGGTGAACATGGCATCGTGGTTCTGCTCCAGATTACCCATGGGCTCGACGTCGATGGCCTGCAGGGTCTTGGCGTCGATCAGGAACATGACATCGGCGCCGGAGGCGGCGATCATGGAATCGTCCGGTGAATAGTAGGCCCGGAAGGTGATGGAGCCGGGGGTACCGGCGACGGTGCCCTTGTTCAGAACCTTGACCTTGCCCTGATTGAGGTTATCCATATCCAGTTCGACCAGATCCATTTTGCCGCTGGTCTTCCCGTGGGGGGAATCGGCGGCGTTTTTGATCACCAGCAGCTTGGTCATGGCGTTGTTGGAATTGCCATGATAGAACTTATAGGGACCGGTGTCGGCGGCGGATCCTTCCAGGAAAACCCTTTGGGTTCTCTGGAGATTGGACTTATTGAAGACGTCGATGTAGGCCAGGCTGGTCATCGACAGGGGAATGAAAGTATCCTTGCTCTGACCGGAGGCGCAGTACATGGACTTGGTGTCGGTCAGTCCCTCGGGTACGTCCACGACCACGTCCTGAATGATTTTGCCGGTGCGCAGATCGGTTTTGCCGACATGGGCGCCATGGGCTTCCTTGTCGATCTTGTAAGTCGACCAGAACATGATGTTGCGGTCGTTGCTGTCGATCCGGGCGTCATGGGTGGGATGGGTAGTCCGGTCGCCGATGTCGATCTTGGTCAGCTTGGTGACCGTGATCGGCTGGGCGGCGGTGGGGTCGATCACAGTCTCGGCCTCGGCGAAATGACCGCCCATGCCGGCCACATAGAAAGTGGCGTTGTAAGTCTTGCCGCTGGCCATGGGGGCCGCTTTCGCCTCGGGCTTGTCGCCCATGGCGGATACGTTGGCCGGCAGATTCAGACCGATTACCAGGGCCACCGCGCCCGTAAGCGCCGATCCCACCAATAACTTCTTCGATACTTTCATGCTTTCCTCCTCCTTCGATTAATTTGCAGCAGCGACCATGTCTTGGTTAGTCGCTGCCGAACCGCCTCAATTAAAGCGACTATTACCCAAAAATAAAGGGCAATCTTTTTATGATAGTGTTTCAATACCACACAGTGGTATGGCTGGGAAGAAAAAAATATAATTACGGACCGGAGCGAAACTGTTTTTTTTGACAACAATCCCTTGCCCGGCCGGAATAAGGTGAAATAACATGGGGTTATCCGGCAATGGTTGCCGCCTGAAATACCACCCTGGCATTTAATCGTTTTTCCGGCAAATTAAATTGTCAGGTCCGGCGGAAGTTGCATAAAGGAACACTTTACCCGGGGCCTGAAAAAATGCCCCGGAATTGACGCTTGCGCAAATGCCCGCTTTAATTTAGTTTGGATGTCTGACAAAGGGCCGGCAACATACCTGACCGGCAGTTATATTCAATTATTATATCCGGCCACCCTTGGCAAGGATTTTATCTTTCCCCGAAAACAATGCTGATCGAATGCGCCAATCTGGTCAAAAGCTATCGGATCGAAGACCGGGAATTCCGGGCTGTCGATGATGTTTCCTTCAATGTGGCTCCGGGCGAGTTCGTTACCATCCTCGGGCATTCCGGTTCCGGTAAAACCACTCTGTTGAGCCTGATCGGCGGTCTGGCCCGGCCCGAGCAGGGTCAGGTCGTGATCGACAGCGTCGACTGCTGGCGCCAGGACGAGGCCGAAATGGCGATCATGCGCAATCACACCATCGGTTTCATCTTTCAGTTCGGCAGTCTGATTTCCACGCTGACCGCCATCGAGAACATCCTGCTGCCGCTCTCCTTCGGGAGACGCAGCGCACATTCGGCCGGACAGGTGCATCAGGCCCGGGAGCTGCTCGATCAGGTCGGCTTGGCCGACAAGGCTGGCTCCTTTCCGGCCCAACTCTCCGGCGGCCAGCAGCGGCGGATCGCTATCGCCCGCTCCTTCATTAACGATCCCCGGATCATCCTGGCCGACGAACCCACCGGCGACCTGGATGAGGAGACCGAAAGAGAAATCCTCAAACTCTTCCGGAGATACAACGAACAGGGCACCACCTTTCTGGTGGTCACCCACAACAATCACCTGGCCACCACCCAGAAACAGCCTAGAACCTTCTTTATGAAAAACGGCCGGCTCGACGAAACCACCGGCAAGGACCAATAACCATGAGACGGACATCTTTCTTCAAGTTTTGCAGCGCCCTGGCCTTAATCCCGATTATCCTCCAGCTCGCCGCCTGTTCCGGCGGTGACCAGGTGAAACTGGCGGTGGGTGATCTGTCGCCCGACTTTACCATCGAGGATCTCTCCGGGCACTCGATCCGTCTCTCCGACCTCGACAACCACCCGGTGGTGATCCGCTTTTTCGTCACCGACTGCAAGTATTGCCGGGCCGATACCGGGATTTTCAACGACTATTACCGCAAACATCACGACCAGGGGTTGGAGGTGATCTACATCACCACCACGGTGGATCGGGACAAGGTGAAGAAATTCGTCGATGAACTGCAGATTCCCTTTCCGGTGGCCATCGATTACAACCGCCAGGTCTCCCAGGTTTACAACATCAAGATCGAACCCCAGACCATCATCCTCGACGCCAGCCATCGCATCAAGGGCGCGATCCTGGGCGGGGTGACGGAAAAGGAGCTGGACGAGATGCTGGGCCGACTCTGGAACGAACCGTCTTCAGCGCCTCCCGCCGACCAGCCCGAAGCCTCATCCCCGGCCGTCGCCGCCCCGGCCGCCACCCTCGACCAGCTGCCCCCGGACGCCCGCTGCCCGGTTTGCGGCATGTTCGTGGCCAAATACGAAGTCTGGGTAACCCGGTTGCAGATCGGCGACGCTAAATTTCTCGATTTCGACGGGGTCAAGGACCTGATGGCCTATTATTTTCAGCCCACCGCTTACGGCGGCAAGGATAGTGACCGCAACGGCCGGATCTGGGTCAAGGACTACTACTCCCTGAAATGGCTCGACGGTCGCCAGGCCAGCTACGTAACCGGCAGCGACGTCAACGGTCCCATGGGCCACGAGCTGATTCCCTTTTCCACCCGGGCCGGGGCCGAATCATTCCTGGCCGACCACCACGGCCGGCAGATCCTGACCTTTGCTGAGATCACCCCGGAGCTGGTTGAGGAACTGCGCGGCGTCGACCGCATGAAAGATGGCGGCAACTAAGGGTCCGATTCGTCCAGCCGCCTGGCTGGCCTTGCTGCTGCTGGGATTATCCGCTCTGGATGCCACCTTCTACCGACAGGCCCGCCAGGTGCGCCAGCGCTGGCAGGAGGCCCGGCCCCAAGTCGCCATGGTCACCGCCGCCCTGGGGCTGACCGATCTCTGTCTCGCCACCGAGGCCCGATACACCAGGCATCCGGCGGTCTCCGATCCGCTGGCTCCCTTCATGGATTATCCCGGCAGCCTGGAGCATTTTCCCACCGGTTCTTTCTGGGCTTACCCGACACCTTCGGTCAGGGGCGAGAAATGAACCCGGTCCTGGAAAAGCAGCTGAACCTGCTTGATTACGCCCTCTCGGCCCTGCGCCGCCGGCTGGGCAAGAACCTCGGGGTACTGCTGGTTTTCGCCGGGGTCATCTTTCTGGTCGCCTCCTTCCAGTTCCTCTCGGCCAGCCTGACCGCCACCGCCGAAAGTCTGTTGACCGAGGCGCCGGAAATCGTAGTTCAGAAGATGTCGGCCGGCCGGCAGGAGAGTGTGCCCCTGGAATACCTGGACCGGCTCGGCAAACTCTACGGCATCCGGGCCAAGGTGCCGCGAATCTGGGGCTACTATTTCGACGAAACCTCCGGCGCCAACTACACGGTGCTGGCGGTGGACCCCGAACTCATGCCCCGGGGCGACCAGCTGCTGCAGGCCATCGACGGGCGCCTGCCGGAACCGGGGCAGGGCGAGGTGGTACTGGGCCGGGGCGTGGTCGATAACCTCAAGCTCGGCAACCGCCGTAATTTTTCCCTGTTCCGGCCGGATCTGAGTCTGAAGCCGCTGACCGTGGTCGGTACCTTCCTGCCCAGCACCGAAGTAATGACCAGCGATCTGATCTTCACCACCCTGGATAGCGCCCGCGACCTCTTCGCCATCCCCGCCGGGGCCGCCACCGATCTCTGCGTCTACGTGGCCAATCCGGTCGAAATCGCCACGATCGCCAAAAAAATAGCCGCCCTGCTGCCCGACACCCGGGTTCTGACCCGGCCCCAGATCCGCCAGACTTACCAGGTGGTGTTCGGCTGGCGCAGCGGTTTCGCCTCGATCTGCCTGCTGGCCGCCCTGGCCGCCTTCGCCATTCTGGCCTGGGACAAGGCCTCTGGTCTGTCGGCCGAGGAGAAGCGGGAGATCGCCATTCTCAAGGTTCTGGGCTGGCAGACCGGCGACATCCTGGTCCTGCGCTTCTGGGAGAGCCTGATTGTTGCCGGCCTGGCCTTTCTGCTGGGTTGTTCGGCCGCCTATCTGCACGTCTTCTACCTGGGCGGCAGCCTGTTCCGACCGATCCTCCTGGGCTGGTCGGTGATCCAGCCCGGACTCCACCTCCTGCCGACGGTGACCGGCCGCGACCTGCTGCTGATCTTCACCCTGTCGGTGGTGCCCTACCTGGCCGCCACCGTGATCCCGGCCTGGCGGGCCGCCATCGTGCCGCCGGACGCGGCGGTGCGCTGAGGGGAGGGAAGATGAGCATCAGCCGCGAACCGATAATCGTCCTGGAACAGGTCAGCAAAACCTATAACCAGGGCCATATCAACGAGGTCAACGCCCTCATGGACATCGACCTTTCGGTCCCGGCCGGTTCCATGGTCTGTCTGCGCGGCGCCAGCGGCTCGGGCAAATCGACCCTGCTCTCGATCATCGGCTGCATCTTCCCGCCCAGCCGCGGCCGGGCCATCATCTCCGGCAAGCCCCTTTCCCGGTTGCCGGACCGTTTTCTGACCATCCACCGCCGCCGGAATATCGGCTTTATCTTCCAGCAGTTCAACGTCCTGCCCGAGCTCACGGTGCTCGACAACGTCACCCTGCCGCTCCTGCCCCTGGGAGTGGGACCGGCCGCGCGCCGGGTCCGGGGCGCCAGGCTGCTCGAACATCTGGCCATCGACCATCGGGCCTCTTTCCCGGCCGGGCAGATCTCCGGCGGTGAACTGCAGCGGGTGGCCATCGCCCGGGCCCTGATCAACGATCCGCCGATCATCCTGGCCGACGAGCCCACCGCCCATCTCGATAGCCGGCTCTCCCACGAGTTCATGGCCACCATGGCTGAACTGAAACGAAGCGGCAAGACCATCGTCATCGCCTCCCACGATGCCCTGGTCACCGAACATCCGGCCCTGGACCGGATCGTCGACGTCAAGGACGGCCGGATCGATGTTCCTTAACATCTGGAGCCTGGCCCTGACCTTCTGCGGGGCGATCGCCCTGTTTCTGGTCGGAGTTGCCGCCCGCACCGGCTGGCGGGTTCTGCGCCACTGGAACCCGGCCAGCGACGACAACCTGCAGATCCGGCTGGAAAGCGAGACCTGGCTGGCCTCCACCCTGATCCAGTACGGGCTGGGGCTGCAGCTCCTGACCCTGCTGCTCCTGATCCTGGCCGCCGACCAGTTCAGCCAGGTGATCGCCGGGGCCATGTGCGCCACCGGCAGTCTGCTGGCCGATCCCTTCGGCATGCCCACGCTCTACCTCAAGCTGGCCGGGGTTTTCCTCTACGGCTTCTGGTTGCTCCTGCACCAGCTCGACATCCGGGTCGAAACCTACCCGCTGGTCCGGCTCAAGTTCATCTACCTGTTGTTCCTGCTGCCTGTTCTGCTGGCCGATTTCACCTTGCAGACCCTGTATATCGCCGGAATCAAGCCGGACATCATCACCTCCTGCTGCTCGGTGGTCTTCGCCGAGGCCGGGCCCGACAGCGGCAACCTGATCGGTATTCTGCCGCGCGGAACCATGCTCGCCGCCTATTACGGCACCATCCTCGCCCTGGCTCTAATCGGCGTCCTGCTGCTCAAGACAGGCCGGGCGGGACGGCGGCGCCCTTTACTGACCGGGCTCTACAGCCTGGGCTGGGCCGGCTTCTTCTTTCTGGCCCTGCTGACCATCACCTCGATCATCTCCTGTTACATCTACGCCATGCCCAATCACCGCTGCCCCTTCTGCATCATCAAGCCCGAATACCACTATATCGGCCTGGGTATTTACGCGGCCCTGATCGGCGCTACTTTCTTCGGCGCCTCGACCGGCATTGCCGGGCTCCTGGGCCGAAACCCGGAGCTGACCGGACCGGCCGGACGCTACCAGCGGACGGCGGTCAAGATCTCCCTGGTCCTCCTGGCCCTTTTCACCCTGCTCACTTCCTACCACTACCTGCGTTACCTGATTACCGGCGGGGAGTAGGGGGTGGGAATTAAGAATTAAGAATGCAGAATGCGGAATTTAAAATGTCGGATAGAGGTATGCCGGGGAAGGGCGAAGCCCGGCAGTCTTTAATGGTGCAAGGCGAATTAGCGGGGCGTAAACCTTTGAAGCGAGAGGAAGGGCGCCTGGCAATTACCGACAGGGAGGCGTGAATGGCGGAGAAAATCTGTTACTGTTTCGATTACACGGACGAGGATATCGAGCGTGATGTCCGGGTCCACGGTAAATCGCTGATCATGGAGAAGATCATGGCCAGCAAGAAGGCGGGCGGTTGCCGCTGCGCCACGGAAAACCCCAGGGGACGCTGATGTCTGGCCGATGTCCGCCAGGTGGTGGACCGAACCTTGAAAGAAATCAAGCCATGAAAGAAACCGTGAAAAACCGGCTCACCGGAAAACCGGTAGCCGTCCCTAATCTGGACGCCAGGCTGACCGACGGCGAGCGGTTCTTTCGCAGACTGCTTTTGCAGCGGTTGCTCG
The DNA here is from genome assembly GCA_963807225.1 of uncultured delta proteobacterium. Taxonomy (GTDB): domain Bacteria; phylum Desulfobacterota; class Desulfobulbia; order Desulfobulbales; family JAGXFP01; genus JAGVGT01. Next base: position 756,003 of record CAWEAD010000008.1, read on the forward strand.
AGGCCGCTCGGCCGTTGACCATGGCCGACCTGGTCCCCGGTTCCGGCCTCGACCCGAGCGAATGCGAAGAACTGGCGCGTGCCCTGGAGAACAAGGGGCTGCTGGCCCGCAGCGCCGGGGGAGAGATCGCCTTCGTCTATCCGGTTTCGGCCCTGCCTACCAGCCACCGGGTAAGGCTGGCCGACGGCCGGTCATTCTACGCCATGTGCGCCATCGACGCCCTGGGCAGCGCCTTCGAATTCGCTCTGGACGCCACCGTCACTTCGGCCTGCAGCCGGTGCCGGCAGCCGCTGACCGTCAGCCTGGCCGCGGGACGACTGCAGAGCGCCGACCCGCCCACCATCCAGGTCCTGCACGTCGATCTCGACAATTACCGGGACTGGGCCGCCAACTGTTGAAACCAGATGAATTTCTTCTGTACGAAGAAACATTATGAAGAATGGGGAACGGCCCACCCCCGGCAACTGACCGATACCTTCCTTCTCGATCTGGAGGAGGCAATCGCCGTCGCCCGCCGGCTTTTCGCCCCCGGCCCCTGAGGCTGTCCGTTCCGGTATGCGGTTCCGGCCCGTCGGTTAATTGGTCGCGGCACCGATCACCTGGCGCAGCCTGGCGGCCAGGGCGGAGCTGGGGGTCACGGTCAGCGGCCGTCCTTCCAGACTGGTGCTGTAACGGGTCACCGTTTTACTGGCCTGGTAGACCTGACTCAACTCCCGCACCAGATCCTGCAGCCGGTTGGCGCTGACGCCTTTTTCACTGGCCAGGGTCTTGAAGTTGTTGAGTTTACCGTCACCGTCGATCCAGACGATGCCGAAACGCTTGGGGGGAGAGCCGACGAAGATGAAACCTTCCTGATCGGCGGGCACCAGCTCCAGATCGTCTCTGGTCTGGCCGACGAACGAAGCCAGCGGTTCCCGCAGGCGTTCGAGCTGGCGGGCCGCTTCGCTGTCGCCCGGCAGGGGGTCGTATTGCGGTTTGGAGCCGAATAATTTGTCTAGAAGTCCCATGGCCATCTCCTTTCCGGGGAAACCCGGACTGCGGCGGCGCCACTCGGCCTCAAGACCAACGGTTCTTTCCGAGCACTTAATCAGAAAAAACCGACAGGGACGGCCGACTGCCGTCGCCAGGTTTTCGCTTGTTAAGTTTTACAGTTATAGAACTAGCATCCCCAACCGGGCTTGTCAACCAACCCCTCATTTCTGCGCGCTTAAATGGCTGCAGCCCAGCAGATTTCGCCCCGGACTCACGGCTGGGATTTTTATCGGATTACCAGCGAATTTCAACCGGTCTTCGAGGCAGTTTCGCGCTCTGGTTGAGAGATTATTTTTTATGAACAAGTGATTCATGCCATCCGGTCATCCTCGCGAAGGCATGAAAGCAGCCGGTCTTTCTACTCCCGGGCTTAACCGCGCCATTTACAGGGTATTGGACCAGATGGCCGTCAATCCCATTTAATAATCCCTATTAATGAGTTAGATTGATTCCGGTCGGGATGATTCCCCAAAAACCTCGCCTGTCGGCAAGGTATCGGCTTTAGCCGAGAGTGGTTAATTCGGTTCATTATCGGGAGGGAGATTTGTGGAAGGCGTGTTAAGCCAAACCTGGTATATCCTGGCGGCGGCGATTTTGGCCCTGACGCCGGGATTTCTTTTTCTGCTCTGGTTCAGATGGCGGCGGGGTGGCGGTCCCGTTCCCGTCTGCCAGGATCACCTGCGCGGTCCCGGTGATTATCTGCGAGAAAAGATCGCCCGGATCGACGACCGGATTACCGAGTTGCTGATTCTGATCTTTCTGCTGCCGTCTGTCGCGGTCGGCTTTTTTCTGGGGGCGATCCTGGCCCAGGGCGGCAAACCGACCCAGACCAATTATCTGCTGACCGTCTTTTTCCTGGCCGTGCTCCTGCCCGTACCCTTGTTCAAGTTCAGCCGCAAACTCCGGGAACGGATCCGGCTGATCCAGGGCCTCGATGCTGAACTGGCGGTGGGCCGGGAGTTGAACCAGCTCACCTGGGAGGGTTTCCACGTCTTTCACGATTTCCCGGCCGAGCGGAGCAATATCGATCACGTCCTGGTCGGTCCGTCCGGGGTCTACGCGGTGGAAACCAAGGGCAGGACCAAACCGAACAGGGACCGGGTGGTGTTGGACGCCAAGGTCATCTACGACGGCGAGGCCCTGTATTTCCCGGATAATGCCAAGGAAACCGCGGCGATTGACCGAGCCAGGCAGCAGGCAGCCGCCCTTGGGCAATGGCTGAGCGGCGCCCTGGGCGAACCGGTCCAGGTCAAAGCGGCCCTGGCCTTACCCGGCTGGTTCGTCGAACGCAAGAAACCGGATGACCTGGTCCTGCTCTACGGCCAGAGCAGCCATTATGCCCGCATCCTCAAAGGTCCGGCAGTCCTGACCGAAGCCATGATCAACCGGATCGTCGCCCAGCTGGAGGCCCGAAACCGCGGGATCACAGGTGAAGAACAATGACAGGCAGCAGAGAACCAAAGGTTGCTCTGGTCACCGGCGGGGCGCAGGGCATCGGCAAGGGCATTGCCCTGCGGCTGCTGATGGAGGGTTGGACTGTGGTGATCGCCGATCTCGACCTGGAGGCGGGCCAGGAAACTTTGGCCGAATATCAGGAGATGGGCCGGATCGCCTTCCACCATACCGATGTGGCCGATGTCTGGTCGGTGGCCAAATGTCTGGCCCAGGTTACGGCGGATCACGGGCGGCTGGACGGGCTGATCAACAACGCCGGCATCGCCAACCCCCTGAACGTCCCGGTGGAGTCACTGACTCTGGAGGATTGGCAGCGGGTGCTGGGCATCAATCTCACCGGCCCTTTCCTGATGGTCAAATACGCGGTGCCCCTGCTGCGTAAGGCCCAGGGGGCCATCGTCAACATCGCCTCGACCCGGGCCCTGCAGTCCGAACCCAACACCGAAGCCTATTCCGCCTCGAAGGGCGGCCTGGTGGCCCTGACCCACGCCCTGGCCAACAGCCTGGGACCGGAGATCAGGGTCAACGCCATCAGCCCGGGCTGGATCAATGTTCTGGGCTGGAAGAAGAGCGTGGACAGAAAGCAGGCTAAACTGTCCAAAACCGATCACGCCCAACATCCGGTTGGTCGGGTGGGGATGGTGGAGGATGTGGCGGCCCTGGCGCATTTCCTGCTCTCGGAGGAAGCCGGTTTCATCACCGGTCAGAACTACGTGGTCGACGGCGGCATGACCAGAAAGATGATCTATGCGGAATAGCCCGAGCAAACATGGATACCGGGCCGCCTTTTCCAGCCTCGGGAACAATCCCGGCTTTCCTCCCGGCCTCAAGCCGTAAGCACCGCCGATGGCGGCAAGTAAAAATATCTTCTACCGGTGCAGGGAAAGCCATACACTGCCGCCATCCGCTTGATCTAAGAGACTAAAACACAGCCCCTTACCCCGGTTCCGCATTCCGGTGTAGGGAATTCCAGCCACCCTCCGGCTCCCGCCTCCTCCAAGCCACGCACCTCCCGTATTTTTTCCCCCGATTTAACAACGGCTTACCCCGATGCCTTTCGGCCTGGCATGCTCTTTGCTGCTTGTAAGCCGGAATTTGGGCAATTCCGCGCCGGAATTTGTCCGACCTGTCGATCACCGGCAACAGTGTTCACTATCTCTGGCGCAATCCGCACCGCCACATTTGGTTTTAAACCTGTTCTGGCCATGTGAAAAATTGGCAATCCAGGTGTTAATTATATCAGGAGCTACGGCATGAAAAAGTATGTGATCGCATCGGTTCTGGGTCTTGGCCTCGGCGCACTTTGCGCTGGACAGGCCCTGGCCGAGCAAAGGACTTCAACCAGGGACGGGAGTCACGGCCGGGACACAAGTCCCCCGGTCATTACGGCGGCGGTGAATGGCACCCAAGGCAACAACGGCTGGTACACCGGCAATGTCGACGTGATCTGGCAGGTTTCCGACCCCCAATCGAAAATCAGGTCGACTTCCGGTTGTGAAAACGTCTCCCTGAGCACGGATACCTCGGGTACGACCTATACCTGCACGGCCACCAGTTCCGGCGGCACCAGCAGCAAATCGGTGACGGTCAAGCGCGACGCCACCCTGCCGACCGCAACGCTTACCACCCCGGCGGCCAACGCTTCCTATACCCTCAACCAGGCGGTCAAAGCCAGCTACACCTGCGGCGATGCGACCTCGGGTCTGGCCAGTTGCAGCGGCACCGTCGCCGACGGCGCCCCGCTCAACACCTCTACAACCGGGACGAAATCCTTCACGGTAACGGCAAAAGACAACGCCGGCAACCAGGCCGCCAAGACCGTAAACTATACGGTGGCGGGCCTTGCAACGGGCGACACCACCCCGCCGGTGGTCACCCCGGTGGTCACCGGAACTTCGGGCGCCAACGGCTGGTACACCGGCAATGTCTCGGTGAGCTGGACGGTGACCGACCCTGAGTCGGCCATTTCTTCAACCTCCGGCTGCGGTCCGGCCACGGTCAGCAGCGACACCGCCGGGACCAGCTTCATCTGCACCGCCAAGAGCGGCGGCGGCACCACCGTCAATTCGGTGAACATCAAACGGGATGCCACTCCGCCCCGGGCCACCATCGACAGGCCGGGCAACGGCGCCAGCTACAGCCAGGGCCAGACGGTTACCGCCAGCTACAGCTGCTCCGACGCGACCTCGGGGGTTACAGCCTGCACCGGAACCGTGGCCAACGGCGCCGCCATCGACACCGCCACCAGCGGCACGAAATCCTTTACGGTGACGGCCAGGGATAAGGCCGGCAACCAGGCCACCGCCACGACCGGCTACAGCGTCAGCGGCAGCGGCTCCACCCCGCCCCCGGTGGTCTCGGCCCAGGGCACCCAGCTCTTCGCCTGGAACGACCTGGGCATGCATTGCGCCGATTCCGACTTCTCCGTCTTCACCCTGCTGCCGCCGTTCAACGACCTGAACGCTCAGCTGGTGGTGAACGGCAAGCTGGCCAGCACGGGCTACAGCCTGACCTACGAGGCCACGCCCGATCCCAGCGGTTCGATCAATACCACCAGCCAGTACAAGACCAATTTCTGGGACTTCGACCAGCTGCTGTTCGGGACCTTCCTGACCCCCGACGTCGGCATGACCGGCTTTCCCATGGCCTCCTACAACCCGGCCCCGATGACCTGGAACGAGGCCTATAACTGGTACGAGGCCACCGGCATTCCGGTATCCCCGATCGACGACAACCTGAATACCAACTACTTCCCGCTGGTCAAGGTCACCGCCCTCGACCTGAGCGGGCAGGAGATCGCCAGCAGCAAGGCCGTGCTGCCGATCTCCAGCGAAATCAACTGCGACACCTGCCACGCCAGCAATACCGGCAGCAGCGATGCCAAGCCCTCGGCCGGCTGGGTGAACCTGGTCGCCGGTTCCGAACAGGACTGGCGGATGAATATCCTGCGGTTGCACGACGAGAAGAACGGCAATAATCCCGATTACGACTCCCTGCTCAATCTGAAAGGCTACGGCAACAGTCTGGAGACTTCGGCCGCCAACGGCAATCCGGTGATGTGCGACGGCTGCCACAACAGCAACGCCCTGGCGGTCTGGGGGATCAACGGCGAAACCGGCGTCTCCGATATGACCGCGGCCATGCATAACCGCCACGCCGAGGTGAGTCTGCCGGGCTCGAACCGGACCCTGGACAGCATCGGTACCCGCGACGCCTGCTACAACTGCCATCCGGGCCGTGACACCCAGTGTCTGCGAGGCGCCATGGGCAATCCGGTGGATACGGCCGGCCAGCACATCATGGAGTGCCAATCCTGCCACGGCTCGATGCAGACCGTCGGCAACCAGGCCCGCAACGGCTGGTTCGACATGCCCACCTGCCAGTCCTGTCATCACGACGGCCTGCGGGAAACCGAGGCCATCAATGCCGACGGCACCTTCAAGAGCTGGAGCGACACGCGCTTCGCCTCCAATCCGAACACGCCCGAGGCGGGCACCAGCCTCTACCGCTACAGCACCGGGCACGGCAATCTGCAGTGCGAAGCCTGCCACAACTCGACCCATGCCGAGTTCACCGACAAGCCCAGCGCCAACGGCAACCAGGTGAACGAAAACCTGCGCGCCATCGAGGCCCAGGGGTACGCGGCGGCGATCCGCGAGTGCACGGTCTGCCACACGACCATGCCCGGCACCGTCAACGGCGGCCCCCATGGCATGCACACCATCGGCCAGTCCTGGGTGAGCAGCCACCACAGCGACAGCACCTTCAGAACCGAGCCGAAGAGCGAATGCTTCTACTGCCATGGCTCCACCAGCAGCGGTTCCCCCCTGGCGGTGGTCAAGGAAACCAAAACCTTGAACAACCGGACCTTCACCGCGGGTACCCGGATTACCTGCTGGAGCTGCCACAACGGCCCCAACACTGATTAAAACGGAGAGGCTGCCGACCCGGTTTCAGCCGGGCCGGCAGCCTCTCCGTTCCCCCTGGATTTGCGCCTGATCAGCTTTCCGGCTCAATTATCAATCTGCCTCAGTCAAGTCAAATCCTGTTTTTCCCAGCCAAAACTATAAAAGGGCGGGCCGCCAACGACCAGCGGCTCCGCCCTTTTTTGTTGCAAAAACTCCATGTCGAAAGACCTGATCCGTGGTACTTCTTTTTGCTGAAAATCCTGACTCAGCGAAGGTGAGGGATGGCAATAATCAGGTATGGCGTTCCCGGTATTTCACGGTTGCCCGGGAACCCTCTTTTATGTGAGGTACAAGAGATGTTCAGCGTGATTAAGAATATCATTGCAGGCAAGAGTGGCAAAGGTAAAGGAAGCAGGGAAGACCAGGAACAGAAAATGCGGGTTGCGGCCGGCGTGCTGCTTTTGGAGGCCGCCCATGTCGACAACAACTGCAGCGCCGAAGAGATGGAGCATATTGTTGCGACCCTCGAAGACAAGTTCTCCCTGTCCGATAAGAATGTTGCCCACCTGCTCGAACTGGCCCATGACGACCGGAAACAGTCCGTCGATCTCTGGCAGTTCACCAACCTGATCAACCAGCAGTTCACCCCGGCGGAAAAACTGGCGGTGATGGAAGATGTCTGGCGCATCATCCTCCTGGACGGGCAACTGGAAGAGCATGAAGACCAATACGCCCATAAACTCGCCAACCTCCTGCGCCTGAGCCACGAACAGATGATCGGTGCCAAACTCAAGGCCAGGGAGAAAGTCAACCAAGGCAGAATGTAACAAAGGCAGAATGTAGAATGCAGAATGCAGAATGGAAAAGATTTAAAAGAACGGACCAAATAAAGGCAGAATTGCAGAATTAAGAATGCAGAATGGCAAAGATTTAAAAGACAGGACTAAGAAGTTTGCTCTGCGGATTCTGGGGATGTATTCGTCGTTACCGAAGTCGACGGAGGCAAGGGTTCTTGGTAAGCAAGTTCTACGTTCTGGGACTTCAGTAGGGGCAAATTATCGTGAAGCTTCTCGGGCGAGATCGAAGGCAGAACATGCTCAACGAAGCATCCGTTGTTTTTGAGGATTGCGAGCGTATTCAATGACCCGCTACTTTACATACGGACGTTTTTGAGGTTGATCAAAAACGTTCAATTTGTGGCAAAAATGGGCGACTGCCTCAAGGAACTTGACGAATCAATATATTGGTTCGAGTTGCTGTCCGAGGGAGGGATTGTTGCCAAAGAGAAACTGGCCGACCTGGCCCAAGAGGCCGATGAACTCACAGCCATTTTCGTAACAATAATCAAGAATGCAAAAGATAACAGAGCTTAACAATCTGCATTCTGATGGCATAATCTAACTGTATAAGAGCAATGTGAAAGTATCAGAATGCAAAAGATAAGCCGTTAACAATTCTGCATTCTGCATTCATAATTCTGCCTTTGTTAAGTTTTGCCTTTGTAAATTTCTGCATTCTTAATTCTGCCTTTGTAAAGGATTCCCTGCCGCCATGACACTTTCCGACTTTTTTGTCTATCTGCGAGCCATCTTCAAGTTTACCCTCTTCACCATCAACCAGACCCCGGTCACTCTGGCCTCGCTGGTTCTGTTCCTGGGGGTTTTCCTCGGCTTTCTGCTGCTGGCCAAGGGCTTGACGCGTTTTCTGATCCGGCGTCTTCTGGTCCGCTTTAACGTTGAAGAGGGGATCCAGTACAACCTCGAACGCATTATCCGCTATTCGGTCGCCATCATCGGGGCCATCGTGGCCTTTCAGTTTATCGGCATCGATCTGAGCGGTCTGGCGGTTATCTTCGGTCTCCTCTCGGTGGGCGTCGGTTTCGGGCTGCAGAACGTCACCTCGAACTTCGTGGCCGGGCTGATCCTGCTCTTCGAGCGGCCGATCTCGGTGGGTGATCGGGTGGTGGTGGGCGATACCGAAGGCGATGTGCTGGATATCAACATGCGCTCCACCACCATCCGCTCCATCGACAACATCGCCATCATCGTGCCCAATTCCGAATTCATCGCCAATCAGGTGACCAACTGGTCCTACGGCGACAAGAAGGTCCGGCTCAATATCGAGGTCGGGGTCTCCTATAATTCGGACCTGGACCTCGTTCTCCGGAGCATCCGCGAGGTCGCCGACGAGAACCGGAACATCCTCTCCACCCCCGAGCCCGCCGTCCACCTGCTTTCTTTCGGCGATTCCTCCTGGAATATGGCCCTGCGCTGCTGGATCTCCAATCCCAAACGCCATCGAGAGGTCCGCTCGGAAATCAATTGCGCCCTGGTGCGGAAATTCCGGGAAAAGGGGATCGAAATTCCCTTTCCCCAGCGCGACCTGCATCTGCGCTCGGCCGTCACCCTGCCGGTGGGGCAGGAAGAAAAAATTAAGAATTAGAAGGCAGAATTTACGAATGCAGAATTTACCAAAGGCAGAATGCAGAATTTACCAAAGGCAGAATGCAGAATTAAGAATGCAGAATTAAGAACACAGAATTAAAAACACAGAATTAAGAAGGCGGAACGCAGAAAGTTAGGCAATATGGCTCTGGAACCCCGAACAAGATGTCCCCAGTCTCTTCGATATTTTGTCCAGGGCAGCGGCAACCGGGAGCCGGGCCGGCAAGTGTGAAGCGCTGCCGGCCCGGTCCCGGTTCAACTCTTACGGGCGAGGACCATGTGGAAATGATTTTCGAGCCGGTCTGGCAGGGGTTGGTGGCGACAGCGGCGGCGCTGGTGCCGGGCTTCCTGCTCATTCTCTGGTTCCGGTGGCAGCGGCGGCAAAAACCCAATCCCGTCTTTCCCAATCTTCGCCGGGGCCCGGGCCAATCACTGCAGCTGCAGCTCAGCCGGATCGATAACCGGATCAACGATCTCCTGGTTTTTCTCAGCGTGGTACCGGCGGCGGCGGCCCTGTGGACCTTGGGACCAATCCTGGCTGAGGGCGGCAGTCCCAACCTCACCAACTATCTGCAGCTCGGCATCCTGCTGGCTCTGCTCCTGCCCCTGCCGGCAGTGATGACCTGCCGCCGCCTCCGAGAGCGGGCCCGGTGCAGACTGGCACTGGATAGCGCACTGGCGGTGGGGCGGGAGTTGAACCTCATCATGCCGCACGGCTTTCACGTCTTCCATGACTTCCAGGACGAGGGTTACAAGGTCGATCATGTGGTGGCCGGGCCATCCGGGGTCAATGCGGTGACCAGCATGGGGAGGCCCAGACCGGTGAAGGGCGGGGTGGGACTGGATGCCAAGGTCCTCTATACCGGCGAAGCCCTTTATTTTCCCGACAACACCAAGGAAACCGAGGCTATCGCCCGAGCCCGGCAGCAGGCCGAATACCTGGCCGGCTGGCTGAGCAGCGAGGTCGGCGAGCTGGTTTTGGTCGACCCGGCCCTGGCCTTGCCCGGCTGGTTCGTAGAATGCAAGAAGGCCGATGATCTGATCCTGCTTTCCGGTCATAGACAGCACTACGCCCGCATCCTCAAAGGCCCGGAGGTCATCGAGGAAGACCTGCTCAAAAGGATCGTCAATCTGCTGGACGGTAAATGCCGGGAGGCCGAGCCTCCAGTGCCCGGGAGAGGGGCAAGGCGGAGGCGAAAGTAAACCGTGGCAGCCAATGAAAGGGCGGGGCGGCAACAACCAAAGGCAGAATTAAGAATTAAGCATAACTGAATGCAGAATGCAGAATGCAAAAGATAACACCGCTTAACAGTTCTGCATTCTGCATTCAAACTTCAGCCTTTAATATTGTGGATTATCACTAAAGGAGGTCGAAATGGATCCGATCAACAAGATGCGTCCCATCCATCCCGGAGAAATCCTCCGCGAGGAATTTCTCGCCCCCCTGAACATGACCCCACATGCCCTGGCCTTGGAGCTCAAGGTGCCGGCGCCGCGCATTAACGACATTGTCCGCGAGCGCCGCGCCATCACCCCGGACACGGCCCTCCGGCTGGCGCGCTACTTCGGCAGTACCCCGCAATTCTGGATGAATCTGCAAACCAGCTACGACTTGAAACGCGCCGAACTGGAAAGCGGCCCGAAGATCGCCAAGGAAGTTCACTCCAGGCTGGCGGCGTAAAAAAGTCAAAATGAAGAATTAAGAATGCAGAATGGGAAAGATCTGACGAGAAAATGACCTCAGAACACGGCAAAATCATCATCTATCAGGCTGAAAACGGACAGACGACCTTGGATGTGAAGCTTGAGGAAGAGACTGTTTGGTTAACCCAAGAACAAATGACAATGTTGTTTGATCGGAATAAAAGAACCGTTTCCGAGCATATCCGCAACGTATTCAAAGAGGGTGAGTTGGCTGAATATGCAGTTGTCCGGAAATTCCGGACAACTGCCCGAGATGGCAAGAGCTACGAGATAAACTATTACAACCTAGATGTGATCATTTCGGTAGGCTACCGAGTCAAATCTCAACGAGGTACCCAGTTCCGGATCTGGGCGACTAATGTCCTGAAGCAACACCTGATCAACGGTTATACAGCCAACGAACGACGACTGGCTGCTTAAAGGCAGAAGGCAGAATCAAGAATGCAAAAGATAACTCCGCTCAATAATTCTGCATTCTGCATTCTTAATTCTGCCTTTGTAAATTTCTGCATTCTTAATTCTACATTTATTGAGTTCCGCATTTAAATGCTGCCAGCGATATTATCTTTCCGCCGGGCAATGGAAAAGAGGCGATAGAAGGATAAATGGAAAACCATTCACCATACAAAAAAAGTAAAAATCTTCTGACCAAGACTGAGGCAGATTTCTATGTTTTTTTGAAAGCCGCAGTCAATAATGATTTCCACATCAACAAAATGACCAGGATGTGTGATCTGGTTGATGTCGACAAAAGGCTACGCAGCAAGGAGTACATGTCCTATTTCAGGAGCATATCTCAATATCATATAGATTTTACCTTATGCGACCCATTCACCTTCAAACCTTTAGTTTGCATAGAATTAGACGACCCATCGCATGAGAGAGCTGACAGAATAAAAAGGGATAAAAAAGTTAACAAGATATTTGCTGATATCAACTTGCCGTTATTAAGAATAAAAACTGAACGAACATACAACGTTGAAAATCTGCGGAAAATCATAGATAGCAGCATAAAAGATGCGAGCGGAAAACAGTTTATCCACGAAAACAATTCTTCGGCGGATGAAGTTACAATTGATATTAATATAGAACGAGACGAAATGGCTCAACAGTATGATGCCAGGAAGAGCAATAAAAATATGCCAGCAGTCTGGCCGTGGATATTACTAATAGTTGCTATATTTTATTTAGTATCAACTCACAAAAACGTTAAAACTAATATTGCCCCCAAAAAGATTGCAACAGCAAAGGTCATTCCAAGGCAGAGAACAAACCAACCTGCCTTAAAATCAAGCCCAAAAAGGATACAACCTCCTCCGGCGACAGTCTCGAATGAATACACTATCAAAGACGTCACAATAACATCAGCACCAATAATTCAACCTTCAAATACAATCGCCGCAACAGAAAATAATGCCGTGCGAATTAAACCTAATCATTATGCCGGTAATTTTACCGTAGAAATGGTTTGGGATGGGAACTACAAATCCGGCAATGGAATAATTGCCCTGTTGGATTGTGGAGAACAATGGTTGTTGGTAGAACAATTGGCATCTGGAATACAACTTGAACATGCCGTGCAAAAGTTGGCAAAAGGATCCCAGACCGAACTGTTGCCTACCACTAACCGATCATCAAATTACTATTTGATAACCAGCTCTGGAAGTTTGCAAATATGGGACAGCTCGGGCAAGGTGAATGAGTTCAAGCGGAGAGCATAAATGCAACTGAACTCAGATGTTTCGAGTATGTATCAGCTTCTGGTTTTGCAGAACTAGCACTGCCTTTTGACGGCCAAGCAAAAGGAAATCATTAACGCGGGTGACCCTGAATTTCCGGGGCTATATTAT
>CAWEAD010000009.1:0-15259 GCA_963807225.1 uncultured delta proteobacterium
AACATAAATCCTGGGCAGACCTGCTCTGCCAATCTCTTTGTTCAGAATGGGAGCGGAGCTACCGCATTCGGAGTGGCGGCCACTGTGGCGCAGGCGGAGATGGGCGGGAGGAGGGGCGCTTTCGCCCCGCCTTCATTCCCCCCATGCCGTTTATTTTTCCCCGGTCCCGCCTTTGCCACTCAATTGTTTCGCCGCCTGGAGCGTTTATGGACCATCAGCATCAGGAGCAAAGCGGCCAGTAGCACCGCGATATACTTGAAGGAATTGTTTTTGATCTGCCGGGAGAACTCGCGCCTCTGCCGGGTCTCGGCCAGGATTTGCTGGAAACGCTCATCGCCGAAGATACCAATGTCGCCGGAGAGCGGGTCGATCGAGTAAACCTTGTTCTCCTCGGAATCGCTGACCAGGAGGCTTCTGCCGACCCGGATTATATCCAGGGGAATGGAACGCTCCAGAGGCTGATTTTATTAAGGGCTGTCCTAGATAACGAAAATTTTCTAGGACAGCCCTTTTATTAAGCAGCTCACCATCCGGGCCGAATTTCCAGATCTCGCCGTAATTAATGTAAGAATCGGCCCGCCACCACCCGACTGAGGTTATGACGCCAAAAACGTCATCCTGATGCATGACACGTAATCCCAGATCCTTACTTTAACCAATCTTCTCGGGGACCTAAAAAACCCCTTCCCGCAAAACCCTTGTCACCAATGGTTCTATCGACCCCCGAGCCCGTCTGGAAAAGAGAAAAGCGATTGACAGAAAGTCTTTAGTCAGGAAATCTAGAAGACCTGATGTTTGCCAGGCAACCAGCCGTTACATAAAAATACAGTTTTTCCAAACCGCAAACCCTGTCCCGGGAAGAAACCATGACAACTTCGAGCTATATGGTGATATTTCAAGGTCGGATCTTATCCGGCTTCACGGAAAAGCAGGTTAAACTTAACCTTCAGCAGCGCTTTAAACTTTCAGCCGCTCAAGTGGAAAAACTGTTCCTGGGACGAGAGATCACCCTGAAACGTAATCTCCCCCGGAACCAGGCAATGCTCATACAACAAGTGCTTCTGAACTGCGGAGCCGACAGTGTGGTTCGCCGACTGACGGCAGAAAGCGGGCTCGGAGTTGTCGGGCAAAAAGATCCTGAACCGGCAATCGATGCAGTGGCGGCAGTCAGAAGACAACACGACAAAGCAGCCGGATCTGCTGTTACCCCTCCAAACGGGGCCACACCCACCTATCCCCTCTATGCCCCCCTCTATCTGGCTTTCTTTTCAGGCAACTTCTACAAAAACATCGCACAGCGGTGGAAGGTTAGTCGGTCATTCTTATACCTGCTGCTGCTGGTCGTTGTGACCCAATTGCCCCTGATAGGTTACTACCAGTTCAAGCTCAACAATTTCATCACTGAATATGCCGATCTGATCCCGCAGATCCCGGAACTCCGGCTGAAGGATCACACCCTGACCACGGATTGCAAGGTCCCATGTGTTCTGAAACATGCAGGCGAGGATGTCCTGATCGTCGATCCCGCCGGCACCAGGGAAGACCTGACGGCAAGTGACGCCAAGATCATGATTAATTCCATCGGCGTCTTAATCAAAGATAAAAAGGGACTCATCAGGGAGAACATCTTCCCATCCACCCTTGACATTAGAATCGACCGTCAGGTGGTCGAGAAATGGCTTCCAGCAGCTGGCTGGTTCTGGCTATTGCTCATTTTCACACTGATTCCGGCAAGTTACCTGGCCTTCTGTCTCAAGGCCCTTTTCTACGGCTGGATCGGCATGTATATGGCCAAACGCCATCTGGCAGAGCCCACATTCGAGAAAGTACTTGTTCTGACCATCGTCTGCCTCACCCCGGTGGCGGTGCTGGACACAGCGCTGAAATCGGTTCTAGACGGCACACCGTTGCTGGTTGCCTTCATCCTGACCCTGTTTATCCTCAATCTGGCAATACGCCAGCATGGACGGGGAGAGAGGGAGGTTGCCGCCCCGGAACCGCTGCCCAGGCACGGCAGCATCACGCCAGCTCCGGCGGGAGCACAGCAGTCAACGCCCCGACCGGCAGGTACCACGGGAACGCTTAAATTCTACGTTGGGAAAAACCACACCTACCTGGTGTTTGTCCTGATCAGTTTGGCCCTTATTCCCTTTCTCTTTTTGTTCAACTTGGCCGGAGGCGATCAGAAGACGTTATTCATGCTGTCCGTATCCACCATCGTCGTATTCGTCTTGACGATCATCATCACGCTGATCAACAAAAAAAATTCTATCGCCACGCTGGACGAAACCGCGCTGAGTCTGAGACAAATTACGATCCCTTGGGCAAAGATTCACGCCGTCCGGGAAAAAACGACTAATCTGGGAATATTCCGGTGGCGCACCCTTACTATCTCAGGCAGTTTCAAGGCCCCTTTTACCGGCAACAAACTCAACCTGCCTCTTTGGCTGCTCGACAAGCCGGACGAACTGGTCGCGGCCGTTACCCAGCGGATCGAAAGTGTCGATGAAGTCCCCCTGAGGCAGCGTGCCGCAAAGCTCCGCCTGGTCCAGACCGAAGAGCTCCAATACCGGAAGATGCGCTTTACTTCCTCGGGAATCGCGACAAACCGCACCAATATCGCTTGGAGACAGGTAAAGGCGCTTGCCGGCCAAGCCAACGTAATCGCCGGACTGGGAACCTTAACCGTCAGCTACCTGGACGATGCCGGCAAAACCAACGCCCTGATCATCCCGGCCGAGTGTTCCCCTGACTATCAAAGCGTTGTCGCCTTCACCATCGCCCAGGCCATGGGGGCGAAAGTGGACCCCGAACTGCTCAAGCTGTTGGAAACGGACGTCACCGAGGCGCGGAGTAGCTATCTATTACTGGGGCTAGTTATGTCCTCACTGGTTATCTTGATAATGTCGATTGTAGTGCTGGAGTCCTACAAGTTCCCTTTTCTACTGAGAACGGGCCTGATCATGGGCGGGATGATTGTTTGGGCTCTGTCCTTGAACCAGGTCGTCTTTGCCGGAACCAGAGGAAACAATATCCCTTTGCAGAAGAAAAAATTTTGGGCCTGGAGCACGTTTACAATGCCGATCATCATTGTACTCGCAGCCCTGATGGTCGCACCCGATTCCCGGCACTGGCTATTAGGTGACGTAACCGCCAAGATGGGCTCATTCGAGACCGCCGAGAACCATTACAGCCAGGCTCTTGCCCTGTCGAACGACTACTACCTCATCAAGTTCGACCTGGGCTCCCTATACATGGACCGGGGAGAGTGGGCAAAAGCTTTCGAATACCTCGATCCTGCCATCCGTGAGCACATCGGCAACTGGTACCCAGAAGCGGTGCTATACGTACCGGAGACGCTGATGCGCCAAGGCCGCCAAGATGAAGCTGACAAATGGTGCGCCGAGGTGTTGGAGGATCCTAAAACCCCCGGTGACGTCAGACAGGTGCTGACGAATAAGTTGCAAGAAATCCGATCGGGATTGATCTGAACGGTTAAAATCGAGGAGAAGCCGTGCAAAAAAACCAGAAGTTGCTGGAACTGATCGCCAACATGGAGAAAGTCATCGTCGGTAAACGTGGCGTCATCGTCCAGACAATCGTGGCACTGCTGGCGGAAGGACATATTCTCATCGAGGATGTGCCGGGATTGGGAAAAACTATGCTGGCCAGAGCCTTGGCCAGCTCGATCGCGGTGCGTTTTTCACGGATCCAGTTCACCCCGGATCTTTTGCCCTCCGATGTGACCGGGGTTTCGATATTTAATCAGAAAACCATGGAATTCGAATTCCGGCCGGGACCGGTATTCACGGAAATTCTGCTGGCCGACGAGATCAACCGCACCACCCCACGGACACAGTCGAGTCTTCTGGAGTGCATGGCTGAGCGGCAGATCACCGTCGACGGCAACACCCGCCAACTCGACCAGATATTCATGGTCATCGCCACACAGAATCCCATAGATCTGCAGGGAACCTACCCTCTTCCTGAGGCCCAGCTCGATCGTTTCTTCATGCGGGTTGCTATCGGCTACCCGACTCAGGAAGAAGAAGAAAAAATCCTTCTGATGCAAATGCGACAACACCCCATCGGTTCGATTTCCACCGTCGTCAACGCCGAGGAAATTATCGCCCTTCGGGAAGAGGCCAGGGAGATCCATGTTTCCCCGGATATCCGGAGTTATCTGGTTTCAATCGTCCATGCCACCAGAAGTAATCCTCATCTACGGGTCGGCTCCAGCCCCCGCGGTTCCCTCGCCCTGATGCGAGCCGCTCAGGCCCTGGCCCTCATTTACGGAAAAGAGCAGGTCGAACCCAACCATGTGAAAAGCCTGGTCAAGCCGGTTCTGGCTCACCGCCTGATTCTCACCACCCAGGCCCAGATGGAGGGCGTGTCCGTAGAATCAGCATTAGAGCAAGTCTTAAACCAGGTCAAGGTCCCGGTTAACTGATGGAGCGTTTTCTCGGCAAGCGAAGCATCCTGCTGGGGCTGGCCATCATCCTTTTTCTAACCGCCTGGAATCGTGGCATTCCTCTGCTTTATCTGATGTTCTCCTTAGTGCTGGCAACACTGGTCCTGGGCCAGTTCATGCCCTACCTAGCCTTGGGCCGGATCACGGCGGAGCGCCGTGCCCCCCAGGTCGCTGTTGTAGGAGACCTGGTCCGGCTTGAGTTCTTTTTGCGCAATCAAGGACTGTTACCTCGTTTCATGGTAGAGGTGATCGACAGGTTTCCCGGCGGTGAGTATGGTCGCACCGCACCAATGCTCTTTACCTCATACCTCCCGCCCCGCAGCGATCTCCGGCAAGAACTGCTCGTGACTTGCGCAGTACGCGGCGAGTTCGAGCTGGGACCTTTGCAACTGGCCTCCTCTTTTCCTCTGGGCATAGCCTGCCACCGAAAACCAGCCTCTGGTCGACCCCAAAAAATTCTGGTCTACCCGGCAACCTTTCTCATCCCGGAGCTGCCGATCAGCCCCTCGACCACAACTCATCGCGAGGCGGGGGAGTCTATTTCCATCGCCGGTGGTAGTGAGGAGTTTTTCGGCCTTCGGGAATACCGGGAAGGAGACCCCATCCGGACAGTACACTGGCCCAGCTCAGCTCGACGCAACCAGCTGCTGGTCAAAGAAATGGAGGTCCGGGTCTCCGCCCAGGTCACTCTGCTCCTCGACCTCTACGCACCGGCTCACGCAGGTGCCGGCTCGGAACACTCCCTGGAATATGCGGTCAAAATCGCCGCCTCCATCTGTCTGCATATCCAGGAAAGACAGCATCAGGTCCAGTTGCTAGGTTTTGGCGAGAAATTATATCATACTCCCAGCCGCCCGGGAGCAGAACACCTCCCGGAGCTGATGACGATGCTGGCCAAGGCCAAATCTGGGACGATACCCTTCCTCAAACTGACACAAATGACCGCTCCCCTGATGCAGGACGGCCAGAGTGTGGCACTCATTTGTAGCGGGCGCAGCCTGGACCGGCTGGAAATGCGGCAGTCCCTGGCCTTGCTAAAAGCCAAACGCATGCAAGTATTTGTGATTCTGGTCGAAACTACCGGTTTCGGGGGCAAGGACCATGCCGGGCTGCACCTCGACCTGACTGTCGCCGGAATTCACTACTATCACATGGGCAAGGGCGATTCTTTTACCTCCCTCTTTCAGCCCTGATGTCAACAAAGGAAGAAATCTTCAGGCACACCAAACTAATGACCACATGAACCAGATACGACTCAACTCCCTATACTATGGGGCCTTCGCGCTACAATGGCTGGCACTGTTATCGTCATTTAGTCTTGGCGGTTGGGAGTTGCTGCTCGGCGGGGGAGCAGTTAGCGGCATCCTCCTTGGTGTCAGTCTGTACACCGGCAGCCGGGGACGTTACCGCCACGGCAACGACATGCAGGCCAACATTTTTATGATCGTTGCTCTGATATTGTCGCTGCTACTCTGGCCGGTTCTTGGCATCGAGCAAGGGATTTTTTATCTGCTGGCGGGATTGATCGTTGCCAGCAACCTGGCATTAAAGACCAGACGAAACCTGTATTTCTCCTTCCTGGCCACCCTTTTCATCGTACTCTATGCCGCCAGCCGCAGTTACAGCAATGCCTTCACCATCTGGATCACCCTCTATGTCCTGGCTGGCGTCTTTACCCTCATGCTGGCCCACACCGATGCCAGGATCGACGCCTCCATGGGTTATGGCGACGGCAGGCGCCAACTCTCCGGGTTTGCCGTACTCCTAGTAACTATCTGTCTGGTATTGGGAACCGGACTGATTTATCTGTTGTTTCCGCGTTTGCCACCGGTCCAGGTCAGCTCCTTCCCAAGCAGTGGCGGCACCGATTATGACGACCACTCCTTCTCCCAAGCCAACCCCAATGGTCCTGGTAAAGCCGCAAAGGCCGGGGCAGAGGGATCTGGGGGTGGAAACAAGTCAGGAGAGGACGGTAAGGCGGACGACCCGCATGATCGGCAACCGTTGGACATCAGAAGCGGCGTTGCCACTGACAATAGCCTGATGTTTTATCTGCAGGCCGACATCCCCCTGTATATCCGCACCAAGGTTTACGACCATTTCGACGGCACTCTATGGAGCTACAGTAACCCACAGGACATCGCACTCTATCGTCCTCAACGTCATTTCGTTTTCGATGGATATCAAGGCGAAGCAAGCGGCAAAACCGTCTACCAGCACTATGTGATTCAAGAATATACCGGCTCCATTCTGCCGACGGCTGCGCGGCCGGTTTCCATCAACTTTCCGGGAAATACTTTAATACTCGACCGGGAAGGAAACATCACCGCCATCCACCCACTACGGCAAGGAACCGGCTACACGGTCAAGTCGTACCGCCAGGAAGTATCGGGCCACATTGCCAGCGGTGACGGTAACCGAAATTTCGATACCAAGAGGTACCTGCAGATCCCCCCCGGGGTGACGGAACGCACCGCAGAACTGGCCGGAGAAGTCACGGCGGGGGGCGAAAATGATCTGCAACGGACAATCCGGATCGAGTCATATCTACGTGACACCTATCCCTATTCGCTGACAAGCGTGGGCCAATACCCGGAATCGGGACTGGTGGAATGGTTCCTTTTTGAAAACAAGAAGGGGCACTGTGAACTCTTCGCCTCGGCTATGGTAATGATGCTTCGTCAGCTTGGGATCCCCGCCAGGTTCGTCACTGGTTACGTGGCAACCTCGCCCAATCCTATTACCGGCTACCAGGAGGTGAGAAATCCTGGCCATGCCTGGGTTGAGGCCTGGATTGCTCCCCATGGCTGGATAACCTTCGAGCCCACGCCAAACTGGAGCCTTGCTGGGTCGGAGAAGTCACCGCTGTTGATCGTTTCTCTCATCCATTACCTAGGCGAAAAGGTACGACTGCTGGAACAAGAGGACCGCACCGACCAAGACAGCCTGGGATTCATGCGTAGCCTGACGGTTTTATTGCAAATCATCTGGAAGGTGGTACAAGCCCTTGTCGCGGCCTTGGAGGCAGGGTGGAAATGGCTGATCCCGTGGCTGCCGGCCGTGGCGGCAAGGCTGGTGCTGGTGGTTTCCGTCACTCTAGGCACCTGGTTCATCCTGTGGCCCTGGTTCGGGGGACAGCTTTCCTTGCTTCGCCTCAGACTATCGGGCAACCAGACCAATCGGGAAAGGGTCCTCTTCTGCTGGTACGAGATGGAGCGCAGCTTCAGCCGCATCGGTCATCCCCGCCGTGAAAGCGAAACCCCTGACGAGTACCGGCGGGTGATCGACATATTTGTGCCGGGACTTCAGAGCCAATCAGATGTGATGTTCTCCTTGTTTCAGCAGGCTCGTTACGGCAATATCTCCCTGAACGATTCCGACACAACCAAGGTTATGCACATCGCCGTCCAACTTATTCGAGCCACCATGCACCCCTCTCTGCCAAAATGGCTGTTGCGAATTTTCCACAAATCAGATTCATGAAAATCCCCACAGAGTAACGATAGTCACCGAGTGTCCGACCTCAGCCCGGTACGCTCTTGTACTTGGTGAGCAGCTGAATGACCAGCTTCGAGCTCTTCTAGATATCCAACTTCAAAGATCAGTACATCCACTCTCTTTTTCGACCTCGTTTAGAATAGCCTCCTGAGCACCTTCAGTCTCCGAAGGCCCCGGCCAGTTGCTCGAAGCAGTCCCGGTCGACCATAACCAGAAGGTTGGTGGAGCCGCTACGGTCGGAATGGCGGCCGATGGTGGCGATGTAGAAATGGACGGGGTCGATTTTGACCTGCTCCCCGGCCTGCAGGAAGAAATGGTAGATGGCCTCGTCGCTGTTGACATAGGAAACCGGCATCCAGACCGGCTCGATGCCCCAGACCACAGCCAACCGCCGCAGGGTGCGGGGATTGCTGGTGGCGGCCAGGAGCCGGGCCCTGGGCCGCTGCTGGGCCACCATCAGGGCGGTGAGGCCGCTTTCGGAGAAGGAAACGATACCTGTCGCCCCGGTGGTGCGCTGCAGGGTGACCGCCGCCGCCGCGAAGGCCCGCCGCTGGCCGCGCTGTTCCTGGAACTCGCGGAACCAGGGATAGCAGGTTTCCGTTTCCCGGATGGTCAGGTCGAGCATCGACACCGCCTCGGCGGGATAGCTGCCCACGGTGGTCTCTTCGGAGAGCATTACCGCATCGGCCCCATCCAGCACGGCGTTGGCCACGTCGGAGACCTCGGCCCGGGTCGGATAGGGGGAGGTGACCATGGAGGTAAGCATCTGGGTGGCGACAATCACCGGCATGCCCTTACCGCTGGCCAGGCGGAGGATCTGCTTCTGGACCACCGGCACCCGGTGGACGCCGATCTCTACTCCCAGGTCGCCCCGGGCGATGAGAATGCCGTCCGCCTCCTCGATGATTTCCGCCAGGTTGTCCAGGGCCTCCGCCTTCTCGATCTTGGCGAAAAGGGGGCAGTCGCCCCCGACCTCCCGGATCACCTGCCGCGCCTGTTTGAGATCTTCGGCGGTACGGACGAAGGATACCGCCACCAGGTCGACCCCGTTCTCGACCCCGAAGACCAGATCGTCCCGATCCTTGGCGGTCAGGGCTGAAAGATTGAGCCCCTTGACCGGCAGGTTGACACCCTTGCGGGTGCTGAGATTGCCGCCCTGCAGCACCCGAACCAATACACCCTCGGAACTGATTTGCGCCACTGAAGCCCGGATACTGCCGTCGGCGAAGAAGATCTGATCGCCCTCCGACAAAGAGTCCAGGGCCTCGGGATAGTTGAGGGCGATCCCGTCCGCGCCTTCCGGCACCGGGCCCCGGTGGATCAGCAGCTTCTCGCCCTGATGCAGCAACCTGGGTTCCATGGTCTCGACCCGGATCTTCGGGCCGGAAATATCCTGCAGGATGGCGATCACCGCGCCAAGCTTTTCGGCGCAATGACGGACCCTGCCAATCAGGCGGCCGTGATATTCGTGATCGGCATGGGAGAAGTTCAGGCGGAAGACATTGACCCCCAGACGGATCAGCTGCTCGATCCGCTCGGCGGTCTCGGTGGCCGGCCCCAGAGTGGCGACGATCTTGGTCCGCCGTCGGGTTTCCGGTTCACTCTTTATCACACTGTCCATGCCCTGCCCTGCCTCCGGCTCGAATTAACGGCGCCAACCTCACGCCTCCTCTTTTTATAATGCCTGGGAGACCGGAATAGCAACCGTATCAAGCATGAGTTTACAGGAGAATGGCATAAAAAAAGGCGGCCCGGGTCAGGGGCCGCCTTCCGATCGTAAATATTCCGAGCCTGAACCTCCCCCCGGAGAAGTACCAGAGGGCGGAGTCAAGTGTCAGATAATCGCCTTCATCGCCCCCATATGCGCCCGCAGGTCGGCGCCGATCATCTCGATGGCGGTGTAGCGGATCGCCTCGTTGACCTGGACCAACTCAACGTTCTTGACCCCGTTGTCTTTGGTACCGAGCCCCTTGCCGATCACGTCGGTGTCGATCTTCTTCATGAACTTGGACAGGAGCGGCACGGCGGCGTGGGCGAAGAGGTAGCAGCCGTACTCGGCGGTGTCGGAGATTACCACGTTCATCTCGTAGAGTTTCTTACGGGCGACCAGGTTGGCGATCAGCGGCAGCTCGTGCAGCGACTCATAGTAGGCCGACTCCTCTTTGATTCCGGCCGAGACCATGGTGTCGAAGGCCAGTTCGACGCCGGCCTTGACCAGGGCGACCATCAGGATGCCGTGGTCGAAGTATTCCTGCTCGGAGATCTTCTTCTTGGTCGAGGTGGACTTCTCGAAGGCGGTCTTGCCGGTGGCGGTCCGCCATTTCAGCAGGTCCTTGTCGTCCTTGGCCCAGTCCGCCATCATGGTCTTGGAAAACTCACCCGACATGATGTTATCCATGTGCTGCTCGAAGAGCGGCGTCATGATTTCTTTCAACTCCTCGGCCAGATAGAAGGCCTTGAGTTTGGCCGGATTACTGAGGCGATCCATCATGTTGGTGATGCCGCCGTGCTTCAGCGCCTCGGTGATGGTCTCCCAGCCGTACTGGACCAGCTTGGAGGCATAACCGCTGTCGACGCCCAGCTCGATCATCTTGTCGTAGCAGAGCAGCGAGCCGGCCTGGAGGACCCCGCAGAGGATGGTCTGCTCGCCCATCAGGTCGGATTTGACCTCGGCCACGAAGGAAGACTGCAGTACTCCGGCCCGGTCGCCGCCGGTGCCGCAGGCGTAGGCCTTGGCCAGCTCCCAGCCCTCGCCCTTGGGATCGTTCAGGCGATGGACCGCGATCAGGGTGGGGACGCCGAAGCCGCGTTTGAACTCCTCGCGCACCTCGGTGCCGGGGGACTTGGGGGCGACCATGATCACGGTCAAGTCCTTCCGGATCTCCATACCCTCTTCGACGATGTTGAAGCCGTGCGAGTAAGAGAGGCAGGCGCCCTTCTTCATCAGCGGCATGATGGCCTTGACCACCGAGGTGTGCTGCTTGTCCGGGGTCAGGTTGATGACCAGATCGGCCTTGGGGATCAGCTCCTTGTAGGTGCCGACCGTGAATTTGTTGGAAGTGGCGTTCTTCCAGGACTGGCGCTTCTCCTTGATCGCCTCCGGCCGCAAGGTGTAGGAGACGTCGAGACCGCTGTCCCGCAGGTTCAGGCCCTGGTGCAAGCCCTGGGCGCCGCAGCCGACGATGACGATCTTCTTGCCCTTCAGGGCCTTGACCCCATCAAACTCCGAGGCATCCATGAAACGGCACTGGCCGAGCTCTTCCAACTGCAGCCGTAGCGGCAGGGTATTGAAATAGTTGCCGGACATCTGGTTCTCCTTCTTTAGTTATTGTTATGGCGAATTTTTAATGATAGGCGATTCTGCCACCTTTTTTATGGTTGCGTCAAGTGCATTATTGGCGATATTGTATTGCGTGTGACGCAACACTCGCGACAGATCATTGCGCTTGCCTGGTCGCTTAAGCTCTCCCTGCAATAACGGGCCCGGGGGAATCTGATCGCCAAACATTCCACAACTGATAATTCTACATTTATAATTTCTCCACCCATGAACCTCCAGGAACTCAAACTCTTCCGCCACCTGGCCGCTTCCCTGCACTTCGGCAGGACCAGCCGGGCCTGCAATCTGACCCCCTCGGCCCTGACCCGGACCATCCAGAGACTGGAGGAGGAACTGGGCCAGCCCCTCTTTATCCGCGACAACCGTTCGGTGACCCTGACCCCGGCCGGTGAGATTTTCCGGGAATACGCCGAAGACGCCCTGCAGCGCTGGCAGGAATTGACCAACCGCCTGGCGGCCGGGGAAGTCCCGGGCGGTCAACTCAGTCTCTACTGCTCGGTCACCGCCGTTTACGGGATCCTGCCCAATTTACTGGGCCGCTTCCGGGAGAAATACCCCCGGGTCCACCTCAATCTGCAGACCGGCGATGCCGCCCGGGCCCTGGTCAAGCTGCGCAATGACGAGGCCGAGGTGGCCATCGCCGCCCTGCCGGATACCCGCCCGGCCGGACTGGAATTCCTGCCGCTGATCGAGACCCCGCTGGTCTTCATCGGCTCGGCCCGCTTCCCGGCAGCGGTAATTTATCAGGGCAGGGAGATCGACTGGCAGCGCACCCCGCTGATCATGGCCGAGCGGGGCTTGAGCCGGGAAAGGTTGGATCGCTGGCTGGCCGCCCGCCAGGTCGAGCCCAACATCTACGCCCAGGTGGCCGGCAACGAGGCGATCATCGCCATGGTCAGCCTGGGCTGCGGGGTGGGAGTGGTGCCCCGTCTGGTCCTGGAGAAGAGCCCCCTGCTGGAACAGATTCGCATCCTGCGGGTAACCCCGGAACTGAAGCCCTTCTCGGTCGGGGTCTGCACTCCGGCAAAAAACCTGGCCAACCCGATAATCCGCGCCTTCTGGACCATCGCCGAACAGTGGCAAGAGGAAGAGGAACAGGAATGACCACCCGGGAAAAAGCACCGAAACCGAGGTTGGAGTGGCATCCGCGACAGTTTTCCCTTAACCTGAACTGAACCGCCCCGGCAATCCGTTTACCGGCCCGAACCTGGAAAACTAAATTCATGGATACTTCCGACAAACAAGGGCGCGGCGACGCCAGGACCCTGGCCGCCGCCGGTCAGGTCCTGGACGGCGGGGATTCGCGGCGCGGGCTGGCTAAACTCCTGCCCTTCCTGGGCCCGGCCTTCATCGCCAGCATCGCCTACGTCGATCCCGGCAACTTCGCCACCAATATCGAGGGCGGCGCCAAGTTCGGCTATACCCTGCTCTGGGTGGTGGTGGCCAGCAACCTGATGGCCATGCTGATCCAGATCCTGGCCGCCAAGCTGGGCATTGCCACCGGCCGCAATCTGGCTGAACTCTGCCGCGACCACTTCCCCCGCCCCCTGGTCTGGTCGATGTGGGTGGCCATGGAACTGGTGGCCATCGCCACCGACCTGGCCGAATTCGTCGGGGCGGCGGTGGGCTTCAATCTGCTCTTCGGCATGGACCTGTTCAGCGCCGGGCTGTTGACCGCCGTGGTGACCTTTTTGATTCTGGCTTTGCAGTCCCGAGGCTTCCGGCCGCTGGAGGCGGTAATCACCGCCCTGCTCGGGGTAATCGCCCTCTGCTATGTGGTGGAAACGGTGCTGGACAAGCCCGACTGGGGCCTGGTCGCCTTCCATGCCGTGGTGCCCCGTTTCTCCGGCAGCGAGTCCATCCTGCTGGCCACCGGCATCCTCGGGGCCACCATCATGCCGCACGTGATTTTCCTCCACTCCTCGCTGACCCAGGGGAGAATCGTCACCGCCAATCCGGTCCAGAAGCGGCGCCTCTTCTTCTTCGAAGTGGCCGACGTCAGCATCGCCATGGGCGTGGCCGGCTTCGTCAATGCCGCCATGCTGATGATGGCCGCCGCCACCTTTCACCACACGGGACACGCCGATATCGCCAGTATCGAGGACGCCCACCGCACCCTGGAGCCGCTGCTGGGCCCGGCGGCGGGCTGGGTCTTCGCCATCTCGTTGCTGGCCGCCGGCCTCGCCTCCACCACGGTCGGGACCATGGCCGGCCAGGTGATCATGCAGGGCTTCCTGGAACGGCACATCCCGATCTGGGTGCGCCGCCTGGTCACCATCCTGCCCTCTTTGGCGGTTATCGGTATGGGTTTCGACCCCACCCGCACCCTGGTGCTGAGCCAGGTGGTTTTGAGTTTCGGGCTGCCTTTCGCGGTGGTGCCGCTGGTGATTTTCACCAGCCGCCGGCAGGTGATGGGTGAACTGGTCAACCGGCGCTGGACCACCATTCTGGCCTGGCTGGTGGCGGCCCTGATCGTCGCCTTGAACCTTTATCTGCTCTATCAGACCTTTCGAGGTATGTAAGCCATGTTCAAACACATCCTGGTTCCACTGGACGGATCGACCCTGGCCGAAGCGGCTCTGCCGGTCGCGGCCTACCTGGCCCGGGTGCTCGCCGCCCGGATTACCCTGATTCACGTGGTCGAGAAGGACGCCCCGGAGGAGGTCCACGGCGAACCGCATCTGCACGAAGCGACCGAGGCACAGAAGTATCTGGAGGGGCTGCGCAACCGCTTCGCCACCGTCGGCGAGGAGTGGGACTGCCATGTCCATGCCCCCGGCGCCGCCGATGTCGCCGGCGGCATCGTCGCCCATGAAGAGGAACTGCGCCCGGACCTGATCCTGATGAGCACTCACGGTCCCGGCCGCATGGAGCGGTTGCTGCGGGGCAGCCTGGCCCAGCGGGTAGTGGCTCTGGGCCGCACACCCTTGCTCCTGGTGAGGCCGGAAGCGCACCTGGGCCAAGACTTTTCACTCTCCCGCCTGCTGGTGCCCCTGGACGGCACCAGCCGTCACGAAGGCGGGCTGGCCCCGGCCCTGGCTCTAGCCGCGGCCATCAGCTGCCGCCTGCAGCTGGTGGCCGTGATCCAGTCTTCGTCGGTACTGGCCGGCCCCGATGCAACCCTGGCCAGGTTTCTGCCGGGAACCACCCGCACCATGCAGAACCTGGCGGCGGCCAATCTGAGCGAATATCTGGCCGGAGTACGGGAACGGGCCGCGGCGCTGGGGATCGAGGCCGGGATCGAACTGCGGCAAGGCGATGTGGCGGACGAGATTGTCGAGGCGGCGGCGGCCGCCGAGGCCGAACTGATCATCCTGGCCACCCACGGCAAGGCCGGAACCCGAGCCTTCTGGGCCAACAGCGTGGCGGCCCGGGTCCAAGATCGAACCACCAGGCTGCTGCTCCTGGTGCCGATTTGACCGGCGCGCTTAGAAAGAAGGCGGCGCCGGGAATTGTCGTCCCCGCGAACCCCGGCTGAGGTATACTGAAATCATGCCGACCCAAGCCATGCAAAAACTGCTTATCCCGGCCAACGAACTCGAGGCCCTGGCCCTGCAAAAGTTACTGGCCGAGCACGGCATTCCGGCCATGCTCCGCTCTTATCACGACACCGCCTTCGACGGCATCTTCCAGAACCAGAAAGGCTGGGGAGTGCTGCTGGTCGCCCCGGAGGACCTGGACCGGGCCCGGATAATTGTCGAAGAGTGGTGGGCGGCGACCCCAAAAGAACTACCCTGGGAAGAATAAGCTTTTCCTGTCTGCCGGAATAAAAAAAGCCCGGGGGCGAATTTCTCCGCCGCCGGGCTTTTTCATTTATTTTATCATTTACTTCGTTGAGTCAAATTCAGCCGAACAGGTCCAGAAAGGAGTTGTTCTTCGCCCCCCTTACCAGCTGTTTCGCCAGCCGGGCCAACAGCACCCGCCGCAACGAGGCCTCCGGCATGGTCTTG
>CAWEAD010000010.1:0-256370 GCA_963807225.1 uncultured delta proteobacterium
AATTTTTCACTCATATTGAACTTTAATCAAATAGAAAAAGGATCCATGCAAATGCCTCCTTCAACTCGTGCCGGACGATATATTCGCCAAACAACAGGATACTCAGCCTTTATTCCTAGCCTTTACCTCCGGACCCACCAATCGCTCTAG
Source organism: uncultured delta proteobacterium (assembly GCA_963807225.1). Taxonomy (GTDB): domain Bacteria; phylum Desulfobacterota; class Desulfobulbia; order Desulfobulbales; family JAGXFP01; genus JAGVGT01. The sequence goes on from CAWEAD010000010.1 coordinate 151, forward strand.
ATGAAGATATCTGGGCGTTGGTATCCAAAGCAGACCGAGCATTAGGTCGTCTTGATGGTTCTATCCAAACTTTGCCGGATCCCAACCTTTTTGTCTTTATGTACGTGAGAAAAGAGGCTGTACTTTCAAGTCAGATTGAGGGGACGCAAAGTTCGCTGAACGATCTTTTGGAAGCTGAAGCAAAAGTGTTTAGCGCTCGGCATCCAAGGGACGTGGATGAGGTTCTTAACTACGTCGATGCTATGAACTATGGTATTTCCAGACTCTCTGATCTTCCACTATCGATACGACTCATCAGAGAAATTCATGCCAAGTTGCTTGATGGAGTTCGTGGTCAGGAGAGAGAGCCGGGAGAGCTTCGGCGTTCACAGAACTGGATCGGTGCAGGTGGGTGCTCACTAAACGAAGCCACTTTTGTACCACCTCCAGCGGCAGAAATTCCACAAGCCCTTTCTGATTTAGAAAAATTTATCCATGACCAGAAAAAAATTCCAGCCCTTGTAAAAATCGGACTTATTCATGCTCAATTTGAAACCATACATCCATTTTTAGACGGTAATGGTCGTGTCGGAAGATTGCTCATTACCTTTCTATTATGTCATCAAGACATATTGCAAAAACCGGTTTTGTATATATCCCATTATTTTAAAAAGAACCGTGCCCGGTATTACGATCTGCTTCAAAATATTCGAGATAAGGGTGAGTGGGAGCCATGGATAAATTTTTTTCTGACGGCGGTTTTCGAGGTGTCGCAAGAAGCAACGGAGACTGCACGGAAGATTGTTGCTCTTCGTGAGGAGCACCGTAAGAGAATAACGGAATCTTTCGGGGGGGCAACGGCAAATGGTCTTATTGTCTTGGAGTCTTTGTATTCCCATCCAATAATTTCCGTGAACGACATTGTGCGGATTACCAAGGTTTCTTTCACTGCTGCAAACAAGCTGGCTAAAAGGTTCGTTGAAAATAACATCCTTGTGGAGTCTACCGGACAAACAAGAAATCGGCTTTTTAGATATGCAGACTATATCAGTCTTTTTTCAGATCGATAAAAAGGTCCGTTGAAAATGATCCGTGTTCACATTGCCGCCAATCTCGGCATTGAAACGGACGACGTACAGGTCGTACTAGTGTCGCGGGAGGTATGGACGCCGGGAGTGACTGATGTTGACTATGCGCCGTTCTCCCAGCAAGGCAGATTGGGCGAGGTTTATCAGATATTTGGTGATGAGTTGAATGTAATTATTGAAGAATTGAATGAGGCCTTAGCGGCGTGAGTAATAATTCCAGTAGTCTCGATAAACTACCCCCGCTATGGGAGGAAACAACTCTAGGCCAAGTTGTAGAGCCAACAAGACCACGCATTAATCCGGCGGAAAAGCCTGACTTGCAATTTATAGGTATGGACCATATAGAGGCCCAAACAATGAGGCTTCTGGGTAGTGTGCCGGCAAGTACTATGAAAAGTTCCGCCGTACATTTCCAGCCTGGAGATGTACTCTATGGAAGACTTCGTCCTTATTTAAACAAGGTTTATCGACCCACTTTTGAAGGGTTATGCTCCGCAGAGTTTATCGTATTTCCGGAAAGCGAAGGACTCGACAATAAATATCTTCAATATTTGCTTAACTCCTATCCTTTTGTTTCGTTTGCAACGCATTTAAATACAGGTGACCGACCACGAGTTAAATTTGAACAACTTGCCCCTTACCCCTTTCCGCTGCCCCCATCGAACAACAAAAACGCATCGTTGCGGAAATCGAAAAACAATTCTCCCGGCTTGATGAAGCCGTTGCCAACCTCAAGCGCGTCAAGGCCAACCTCAAACGCTACAAAGCCGCCGTCCTCAAAGCCGCTGTCGAAGGCAAACTCACCGAAGAATGGCGCAAACAACATCCCGATGTAGAACCAGCCTCCAAACTCCTCGAACGCATCCTCGCCGAACGCCGCCAAAAATGGGAAGAAGCCGAACTCGCCAAAATGAAAGCCAAAGGCAAAGACCCGAAGGATGATAAGTGGAAGAAGAAATATAAAGAGCCAATTCTACCAGACACAACTGATTTGCCCGAATTGCCAGAAGGATGGGTGTGGTTAACTCCAGAATTATTAAAAGATGACTCAGATAATGCAATCTGTGCTGGCCCTTTCGGCACGATCTTTAAAGCAAAAGATTTTCGATCAAAAGGCATACCAATAATATTTTTTAAGGCATGTTGCTCCTGGAAAATATTTGACCCATAAGCCAGGTTTCATGGATGAAAAAAAATGGAAAGAACTATTCCAACCCTACTCAGTATATGGCGGTGAACTACTGATAACTAAATTGGGTGAGCCCCCTGGGGTATGTGCTATTTACCCAGAGGATATTGGGCCAGCAATGGTGACTCCTGACGTAATGAAAATGTCGGTCAACGAGGAGCTATACGGTTTCTCAATTTCTTATGCATTTTTTTAATTCCCAACTATCGCGAGATTCTGCTGCATCCTTGGCTTTTGGTACTACAAGACTTCGACTTACTTTACCTATTTTCCGTGCGCTTTCTGTCCCAGTACCATCCCTTGCCGAGCAAATCAAGATCGTAGAAGAGGTTGGCAAAGAAATTTCTACAATTGAATCTCTGGATGAAATGTATGAGAAAAATTTACTGCGAGCAGATCGTCTAAAACAAGCAATTCTTCAAAAAGGCATTTTCTGGTCAACTTGTCCAACCTGATCCTGATGATGAGCCAGCATCAGCGTTGTTAGATCGCATTCGCAAAGAGAAGTTACTTAAACCTGAACCCCAAAAAACGAGAAAAGTACTATCCTGGCAAAAGGAGAAAAAAGATGAAATCGAGCGCAGCAAAAAAACGCATGCTGTTAGAAGTTTTAAAAGAACATCCAGATGGCATTACCCCTGAATCATTGCTGCTTTCAGCTAATTACAGTTTTGACGAAGTAGATTTATTTTATTCTGAACTTGTCAAAATCAGTGATCAAATAAGCGAAGAGAAACCGACTGGAAATGATGCTCTTGCATGGCCTCATGAAAATAAAGTGCTTTTACGCCTTAGGAGCGAATAATAAAATGAGAGTTGATCGCCTACACCTTGAGAATTTCAAAAATCTTAAAGATTTTGAGGTAGATTTCGATGTTTCAAGTTCTCGCCAAGTGGTTGTTGGCAGAAATGGTGTTGGAAAATCCAATCTTTTGGAGGCGATGGCCCAGATTTTCCGGGACTTTGATTTAGAAGAAGATTCAAATTTTGGATATGAAATTGAATATCATTGTAATGGCCATTTTGTAAAAATTAAATCTGAGAAGACGGAAGTTGTTAGACCTGGTGCAAAAATAAAATTTAACCGTTCATATTTCATTGTTGCTGAAGACAGTGAACCAAAAGAATCGGATGCTGAAAAAAAATACACTTCAATTACCCAAACAAACTTTTATAGTAGAAATCGTCCAGTTAGCAATGAAGTCAATCCTAATCGCCTCCTTCCACTCTATGTGTTTGGCTATTACTCCGGGACATCTGGCAGATTTAACGAAGTCTTCTCAAAACATGAAGAAAGATATTATCGAGAACAAGTCACTGGCAAGGAAGCGCCGTTAAGGTCTTTATTTCTTGCAAAACCGCATCACAGCCAATTCGCTCTTTTATCATTTTTTGCATCTCACGATGAACCTGCCCAAAAATTTCTTCAAAAAAGAATTGAGGGTAGACGGACTAGCCTCTGTCCTCTTTTGCCCTCCATGAGCCATATTGGAAACGCCCCCACCAAAAAACAAATAACCAAGCAAAATATGACGGCCGTTTTTGGCAAGCTGGGGGAAAGTTGCTACTTTTCTCTCCTCATTGTATGAATATTCCTTTGCCCCTATGGCAGGATCAACGAGGGAGAAGGATATCAATCGGCCAAGAACGGACCTAGAGAGAAGATTTTGTTTTATTCGAGATGAAGCGACTTTAAGGATTATGGCTGGTGACCTTGGATCCAAAGGAATTTTTTGCTCGTCTTGAAAGCACAATTTTCAGTGATCTATTAGTAAGGATGGCGAGGATGTAAGGATTAAGATTCGATTATCGAGGAGTAAAGAGCCCAGTCACTTTTAAGGAGTTGAGTGAGGGTGAACAGCAACTCTTAACAATCATCGGTTTAATGCGCTTTACTGCTCAAAATGAAAGCCTTTTCTTGCTAGATGAACCAGACACTTTTTTAAATCCAGCGTGGTGCCTAGATTATCTGGAGAATTTAAGGAAGTATGGTGTTGAACCAGAAAACAGCCAGATAATAATGACAACACATAGTCCTTTAACCTTTGCTGGACTTGATAAAAATGAAGTTGTCATAATGGAGCGTGGCAGAGATCTGAAGATCTATTGTGAACATCCTGTTCATGCTCCGAAAGGCATGGGCTTTCAGGCAATACTTACAAGTGACTTTTTCGGTCTAAGGTCGACTCTTGATAAAAATACGTTAAGAGAGCTAGATCGACAAAAGAGATCTTGCTCTAAAAGATAAAACGGTCAGCTGAGGATAGAAAAAGAGATAGTTTCATTGGATAGTAAACTTGGGCCGGTTAGATTTTTCAAAATCAGCCAGAGATCCTATGTATTTAGAGTACATCAGAGCAATGACAAAGTCCAGGACGACAATCAGAGAATTGTAAGATGCTGCATTGTGAAGTGAAGAATGGAAGTCTACAGAAAAGATATTGCTCTTCAGATTGTCCGTAGATTTAAAGAACAGATCGGAAGAAAGTAAATGCGACATATAACTCATAAAGAGATAAGAAGATTTGTCAAAAGGGAAGATTTTAGTAGCGTTGGCGAAAGCCAAACTTGACATTGAATGGCCTACCATAAGGGGGAATGGTCAAAAGGGGAAATTCATTGATGATAATTCTGATAAGTGGTCGTAATCTAAGTCAGATCTTTGGAAGCCTGGGAATCATGAAATGTTGGTATTCAGAAGCAAAACTACAAGAGCAAGAAGGTGAAGTAGAACATTTTAGACCAAAGAAAGCGAGTAACGGGGTGTAGCACCATTGAGGTTATTGGTGGTGTGCTTTCAAATGGCATAATTTTAGATTAGCTCATCCGCTAGTCAATAAACGAGTAACAGATTATTAAAGAAAAGATAGGCTGGGAAAGGTTGCTATTTCCCCTATAAGGGATTCGAGCAACGAGCCTTAGATTCAGACACGGCAATGAGCGTGAAGAATGCCAATATTGCTAGATCCAATGTACATCCTGAAGATTGTAGATTAATTGTCTTTGATTCGAGTACGGTAAACCAGTCCCACGGTATAAGGAAGATGATGATGAATGGAAATATCAGAGTGCTGTAGAGTCAATAGAATATTATCATCTCGAATGAAGGTACTTGGAATGCAGAGAGAGAAGACATCATGAAAGCGGTTGGCGATCTTATGCGATGAAATTATTGGCATAAAGGAACGAGCCTCTTGATGCTGATGAATATAGACGAGGTTAATTGAAGAATTATATGATATATTTAAATCCATTCGCTGAATTCTCATCAGCTGCTTGAACAAGTTGTTAGAGAGAAGGGTGATTGACAAGTTTTTCCGTTACCAAGTAAGGTTTTAAATTATGACGCTCAGCTAATATAGTACAAAAACTTTGGAACTACTGTAACGTCCTGCGGGCTGACGGGATGCGCTCTAAATATGTCTGATTATAATCCTGAGTTTCTTAACCCAAAAAGAGAGAAAGTGACCCTGATCCCCGAAACCGTCATTACTTGATTGTTGATGAAGACAATAATAGTAGACCTCTGGTTATTGCTGACGACCATAAGAGCATTAGTAGGTATTCCCTTAATCACTCAGTTCCAGATGATATTATTATCCAATTTGAAACAGCAAAGAATATCTATCTGTACGCTTGGTATGTTTATCGCTTTTATACTGTGGCTGAAAGCCAAGCTCTTGCTTGCCTCGAATTAGCTCTACGAAGAAGATTCAAAAATGAATTGCCAAAAAAATATTGGAATAGGGATTACCCACCTACATTGAAACCTTTGCTGCGATATGCAGTTGAGGGAGGTTTTTTGAAAAATGAAGGTTTTAAAATATGGCATGACAGAGCTGAGATTCGAGCATATCACCGCACCCAGATTGAGAAGGTAAAAGAAATGGAGGCAAAAGGTTTTTCGGAAATGGAATGGGATGAATCTAAGATTGAAGTTACCGACGAAGATCGGAACTGGGATTATCTGGAAATACTCAAAGAGCGTTTGCCTGAGATAAGAAATATATATGCACACGGTAGCACTAGGTTGCACAACCAGGTTATAAAAACTTTTCAAGTTGTATCTGAGATAATCAACAAAATTTATTGAATAGGAATTTAATGACCTCAGCCAATATCGTACAAAAACTATGGAACTACTGTAACGTCCTGCGGGACGATGGGATGAGTTATGGCGATTACGTCGAGCAGTTGACGTATCTGCTGTTTCTCAAGATGTCGGATGAGCGGACCAAGGCCCCTTATAACAAGCCGAGTGCGGTGCCGGCAGGGTACGATTGGCCGAGCATTGATCAAGAAGGATGGCGATGAGCTGTTTGATCATTACCGGCATCTCCTGGATCAATTAGGTAAGGAAAAAGGGCTGCTGGGGCTGATCTTCAATAAATCCCAGAACAAGTTTCAGGACCCGGCCAAACTGCGCCGCCTGCTGGTCGATCTGATCGGCAAGGAAAACTGGTCGGTGATGAGCGCCGATGTTAAGGGTGATGCCTACGAGGGCTTGCTGGAAAAGAACGCCCAGGATACCAAGTCCGGGGCCGGGCAGTATTTCACCCCGCGCCCGCTGATCCAGGCCATGGTCGATGTGGTCCGGCCCAAACCGGGTGAGACCATCTGCGACCCGGCCTGCGGCACCGGCGGCTTTCTGCTGGCCGCCCATGAATACATCATCGCCAACAACCCCAATATGACCAAGGAGGAGAAGCGGGCGCTCAAGGACACGACCTTTTCCGGCTGGGAGCTGGTCCAGAATACCGCCCGGCTCTGCGCCATGAACCTGATGCTGCACGGCATCGGCAATAACGGCGGCAAACTGCCCGCTGACCGTGGCCGATTCCCTGGCCGCCGATCCCGGCGACCGTTTCGAGATCGTCCTGACCAATCCCCCTTTCGGCAAGAAGAGCAGCACCACCATTGTCGGCGAAGACGGCAAGGCCTCCAAGGAGACGGAGATTGTCGAGCGGGAGGACTTCTGGGCCACCACCTCCAACAAGCAGCTCAACTTTGTCCAGCATGTCAAAACCCTGCTTGCCCAGCATGGCCGCTGCGGAATCGTGGTGCCGGATAATGTCCTCTTTGAAGGCGGGGCCGGCGAGACCGTGCGCCGCAAACTCCTGCACGATTGCGACGTCCACACCCTGCTGCGCCTGCCGACCGGCCTGTTCTACGCCCAAGGGGTCAAGGCCAACGTCCTCTTCTTCGACAAGAAACCGGCCTCGGAAACCCCGTGGACCAAGAAAGCTCTGGATCTACGATCTCCGCACCAACATCCACTTCACCCTCAAGACCAACCCCCTAAAACGGGCCGACCTGGACGAGTTTGTCAAAAACTACAACCCAACCAACCGCCAGGACCGCAACCCCACCTGGTCCGAAGATAACCAAGATGGCCGCTGGCGCGCCTACGACTACGACGAAATCATCAACCGCGACAAAGCCAGCCTCGACATCTTCTGGCTCAAAGACGAATCCCTGGAAGATTCCGACAACCTCCCCGAACCCGGCATCATCGCCGCCGAAATCATCGAAGACCTCCAGGCCGCCCTCGAACAGTTCAAAGAAATCGCTATTGATTTAGGAGACCAAGAGCTGGGGTGATCTGGCTAATTTCAGCGTAGGAACACGGGAGGTCCTTAACTTTTTATCTTTTCGATACTCATCCGTAGGGGCACCCATTAAAAGGCCGGTCGCCAAGGGTCGGACCAAGCTAACTCTACTATTCGGGGCGGGGAGTGAGGCAAACTATGCGGTTTGTGCCTCACCACCTCCTACGATGCTTTCGCTCCAGATAATTCCGGGTTCAACCGCGGCGTGCCGCTTCGATTGCAGCGATGTCGATCTTTTTCATTTGCAGCATCGCATCGAAGGCGCGTTTGGCGGCTTCGGGATCGGGATCGTTTATCGCTTCCAGCAAAGCCACCGGCGTGATCTGCCAGGAAACTCCCCATCTGTCCTTGCACCAGCCGCAGACACTCTCTTCGCCGCCGTTGCCGACTATTGCGCTCCAGTAACGATCCGTTTCGGCCTGATCAGCGGTTGCGACCTGAAACGAGAATGCTTCATTGTGCTTGAATTCCGGCCCACCATTCAGGCCGAGGCAACTGACGCCCATCAAGGTAAACGAGACCGTCAGCACATCCCCTTTCTTCCCGGACGGATAGTCTCCTGGGGCACGGAATACTGCATCGACTGACGAATTGGGAAAGGTCTTGGCGTAAAATCGAGCCGCGTCCTCGGCGTCGCCATCGTACCAAAGGCAAATCGTATTCTTTGCGGGTTTATTCATTTCACACCTCCATCTCCGGGATACATATCACCGGCGGAAAAAATCATAGCCACGAAGGATGGCGCTTACTCGCACTCCGCGTATATTTGTCTCATCGTAAAAATTAATCATTTTGCGGACAGGTGGGGAACGATGTTGAACTGCTGAATGGACATTCGGGGGCAACGTGTATTAGGGGCACCCATTCAAAGGCCTCGGTCTAGAACAGACTTCCGCTTTGGCCCGACCGATGCGGTTAGGAGCGGACAGCATCGGTCGCGTCACTTGCCGCCGGCTGACTTGGCGCGACCGGCTCCTGACTCTCTGAAGCCATTCCGTCGATTGCCGACGGCTCCCTTTTTCGGGGGCCTTTTTTAATCTCCAAACGATCCGGTCTTCACTTCACCGGCACGCGTGTAAGTGGCGACAATAACGCCGAGTGGCGAAACTTTGCTGTCGGTTAATTTGAAAGCTGCCGGAATCGTTCCCTCGGCGAACAGGCGCTTTCCCGAGCCAAGCGTTATTGGAAAAATTTTGAGCCACAATTCATCGACCAAGTCGTGCTGCAAGAGAGTTTGGACGAAATTGCCGCTGCCGTATACATGCAAATCGGGACCGTCTTGTTCTTTGAGCTGTTTTACTTTTGCAACCACGTCGTCCTTCAGGAGAACCGAATTTTGCCATTCGAGTTTCAATTCCTCGTGCGAGGCGACATATTTTTTCGTTTCATTGACCCCGGGCCAATCGGCACCGTGGCGCGGCCAGTATGACGCGAAGATTTCATAGGTGGTTCTGCCCAGCAATAGCTCAAAGGGCTTGCTCATCTGCCCGCCCATCACCTTGCCTAAAAAGTCGTCAAAGAATGGGTACGTCCAGCCGCCGTACTTGAAACCGCCGGAAATATCTTCCTTAGGGGCGCCTGGTGCCTGCATAACGCCGTCGAGGCTCATAAATGTCAGGACGATAATCTTTCGCATGGCGATCCTCCTTTTATTCGTTTTTTTAACCTCTCTTGAAAATATATGTCCTTTCGGATTGACCGGGAAGGTGTGCATCATTTCGTGTTATATAGCGCCTCCGGGTGCCTCCGAGGTCGGACCAAGCTAACTAGCTAAAATCATGTCTAATCATAGTCTGAAACAGGTCTTTTGGGGCCTATATTGACGTTTTCAAGGCCCAAAACGCACATATAGAGTTACGCAAGTTCCAGGCTATTTTCTTTTCTTTCCCTGCCATCCAGTTATCGCTTGAAGAGGCGAGGGGCAAATCCGCTTTTGGCTTTTTTCTTATCCCCACATTTTTGGCGCGAAATGAGGGGGCCGCATCAGAGAATGTTTCCCGGAAATTGACAGGAATTTTTTAAAAAGACGTTACCTGTTATGCCGATGATTCCGAAACTCTGGCCTACCAATGGAAAGGAACGCCTCCGGATTTAGCGCTTTAAATGAACGGGAATATCTGGCTTTGTTTTTGGATGACAAATAATGAACGTGTAAGGTGAAATTTACACAGGCTATTTTTTAGGGGCTGTCCTAGATAACTAGCCCATATTTTTTATGTAAAGAAATCGCTATAAATTTACATATGATTTTTTGTGTGTAAATTTTTACGCTTAAATTGATAGTGGTTTTGATCCCATATAAATACCAAGAAAGAAATTTCGGGGACATCTATGCAACTGTCTTGTTTCGTATAGTATCCCCGAAATTCGACGAACTTGAGGCTCTGGTCGAAGGGTGCGCCCTGGTGATGGACCCTCCGGGCTAAAACGACAGATCCATCCCCACCAACGGTCCCTGCAATTCGGCGTTGATGTCGGAGGCGTGCTCCGAATTCTGATAATCCCAGGAATACCAGCCGCCATAGAAATCCAGGGCCGGGACCGGATGGAAGTTGAGGGTAACCTGATTGCGATAGGAGAGCGCCAGGTTGTCCATCCACATGTAGGAAGCCGTCAGCCGGTATTGCGCGCTCAGTGAATCGAGGAAGGGAACGATGGCTTCGAGGCTGAAGGTGGGGCCGTAGCTGTAATTGTTCAGATGACGGGGGGTCAAATTCTCCATGTAATCCATTTCCAGCAGCGTGCCTCGCAATCCGGCGTAGACATTCAGGTTTATCCAGCGTTGGCGCAGTGTTCTCATTCCCCACTTGATTGAAGCGGTGGAGAGGGCGAAGTCGACGTCCATAAACGTCGGCGAATTGACGATGAATTCCGTCTTGTCGAGATTGATCCGGGTACCGGCGGGATAGTATTCCCGCGAATTGCCCTTGCTCCTGGAATAATCGAGTTCGATCATGTGGCGACCTTCGAACGATTTCTTCACCCGCGCCTCATACTGGGGGCTGTTGCTGTCCGAAAGGTTGAGGTTGGCGGTGGAGGTAATGCAGCCTGGCAGGACAAGGGATAAAGCCGCGATACCGGCCAGCCAAAGTCGTGAGGTGCTTTTTTGCCCGTGCTGATTGTTCATGATGTGTGTCCTTTTCCTTTGATGTGGTTTCGCGATTGTGAGAACAGGCCCTTAATGTCGCCATTAACGCCACAACTGTGTTAGATCCGACACAATAACCGACCCGATAGATCTTCCCCGTCCTTGGTGAATTCCCCGACAGGTCCGGCAAAGCCGGGAAATGCCTGGCGCGTCAAAACTGCCTGAGAATTTGATAAAGCAATATACATACCAGTTAGCACTAGGGGTCAAGTCGAAAGCGCCGGTAAAAGCCGGCAAAACAAGGGATCAATCCCGTGGGTAGCGGTGAAAGAGAGGAGTACGGGGCTGGTGTTGGTCATGAAATGACGGATCCCTGTCGGGCCGTTAAGGCCGACTGCGGGTAGGGATCAGGACGCCGGATGGGGCAAAAAATAAGCCCGGCTGCCGTTTATGGCAGTCGGGCTTATCGTGCGTTTGGCGGAGAGAGAGGGATTCGAACCCTCGGTAAGGCTTTTGACCCTACACTCGCTTAGCAGGCGAGCACCTTCGGCCTCTCGGTCATCTCTCCTGAATCAAATTTGGCGGAGGAAGTAGGATTCGAACCCACGGAACTTTCGTTCAACGGTTTTCAAGACCGCCGCCTTAAACCACTCGGCCATTCCTCCCGGTGTAAGCCAGCAGTTGAAGCTTACCGCTGCCGGAAAGCGAAATCTGGTGCTGAAGACCACGGGGAAGACGCTTACCGGTCGTGTTCATGTACCATTTTAGACCTGGCATGTCAATAATTCGGGGGGGCAAAAAAAGTGAAACCGGCCAGGGGGGAAGCTGGCCGGTTTCGAGGGGGAAAGAGAATGGTATCTCTGAGAGATGCTTATAGATATAGCAAGCGGCGTGCCAATTATAAAATTCAGATAGCAATATGGTTATTGTCACGCAAAAACAGCCATTAGCTGTTTGGTGTATAAAAAATCAGGAATCGTTCCTGGGTGTAAAAAATTGAACTGGCCGGCCATAAGCGGTCTTGTCGTGTAAAATATTGTACCGTCTGGTGGTTTAGAAAATTTCCAGGGCCTCGGATAATTTGGTCAACGGGATAATTTCCAACCCCTTGATCGGTTGTCGCGGGGCATTGGCCTTAGGAACGAGAGCCCGCTTGAAACCATGCTTAGCCGCCTCGCGCAGTCGTTCCTGGCCCCCTGGTACCGGCCGGATCTCGCCGGCCAGTCCGACTTCGCCGAAGGCCACCAGATCGGCCGGCAGGGCTTGGTTCTTCAGGCTGGAGACCACGGCCAGGGCCAGGGCCAGGTCGGCGCTGGTTTCGCTGACCCGGATGCCGCCGACCACGTTGACGAAGACATCCTTGTCGTAGGTGGCGATGCGGCCGTGCCGGTGCAGTACCGCCAGGAGCATGGCCAGCCGCTGGTAGTCCAGGCCCAGGGTGACCCGACGCGGGTTTTCGCCGTAGCTGTCGTCTACCAGGGCCTGGATCTCGACCAGCAGAGGGCGGCTGCCCTCCCAGATCACCATTACTGCACTGCCCGGCATCGGCTGTTCATAACGGGTCAAAAAAATGGCCGAGGGGTTTTTGACCTCTTTCAAGCCCCGGTCGGTCATGGCGAAGACCCCCAGTTCGTTGACCGCCCCATAGCGGTTTTTGACCGCCCGCAGCACCCGGAAGCGGCTGTCGTTGCCGCCCTCGATATAGCAAACTACGTCGATGATATGCTCCAGCACCCGGGGGCCGGCCAGGTCGCCGCTCTTGGTGACGTGGCCGATCAGGAAGATCGCCGTGTCGCTGTGTTTGGCGAAGGTGGTGAGCTGTGCCGCCGATTCCCGCACCTGGGAGACGCTGCCGGGGGCGGAGCTGACTCGGGCCGTCTGCATGGTTTGGATCGAGTCGATGACAATAACCAGAGGCTTTTCCCGGACGGCGATCTCGCAGATCTCCTCGATCCGGGTTTCGGCCAGGAGCAGCAGGCCGTGGTCGGGCAGTTCGAGGCGCTGAGCCCGCATGGTGATCTGCTGCAGCGATTCCTCGCCGGTGACGTAGAGTACCTTCATCCGGGCCGCCAGCCCACAGCAAACCTGGAGCAGCACGGTGGACTTGCCGACCCCGGGATCACCGCCGACCAGAGCCACCGAACCAGGCACCACGCCGCCGCCCAGCACCCGATCAAATTCGGCCAGACCGCTGCTGAAGCGGGGGGCCGAGGTGGTGGCGACCTGGGCCATGGTCTTGACCTCGGAGCGTTCTCCGGCATAGCCGTGCCGCTCGCCCTTGGGGACGGGCGGCAATTTGGTTTCCTTGAGGGTATCCCAGGCGCCGCAAGCGCTGCACTGCCCCTGCCAATGGGAGAAGTCGGCGCCGCAGTCGGTACAGAGAAATATCGGTTTATCCTTGGCCATGGCGTAAACTATAGTCCAGTTTGATTAGTAATAAGCAACATTTATAAAACCTCGGCTGGCGAGGTCAGACCAGATCGGAAAGTATTTGATTGGCCACCGGCAGGGATCGAGCGGTCAGGCGCAGGTGGGTGGCGGTAAGTTCCAGCAGGCCGCGATCCAGTAACCGTTCCAAGGTTCGGCCGTAGTAACTTTGTGGGTCCAGGTCGAAGCGCTGACGAAGTTCATGCAAATCAACGCCTTTGAGCAAGCGCAACCCCATGATCACCGTTTCCCGAAAAGACCCTTCCCGGTCCAGTGCCTCCGCGTCAATCCAGGCGGGCCGACCGGCGCTCCAGGTTTCGATGTAGCGTTCGGGAACGCAGGTGTTTCGCAAGCGCAGGCCGGAGAGACAAGCCACCGCCCCTGCTCCCAAACCCAGATAGGAACGGTTTTGCCAATAGTTCAGGTTGTGGCGGCAATGGTACCCCGGGCGCGCATAATTGGAGATCTCGTAGCGTTGGTAGCCGGCTGAGTTGAGATAGGTCACGGTAGTCTCGGCCATCTCCGTTTCGCTTGCTTCGTCGGGCAGATCAAGTTGCCCCCCGCTGGCCAGTTCGGCGAAGCGTGAGCCCGGATCCAGGCTGAGCTGGTAGACCGAGAGATGTTCCGGCCCCAGGTCAACCGCCTGTTCCAGGCTATCCCGGAAGATTGCCGGAGTCTGGCCGGGCAGGCCGTAGATCAGGTCCAGACTCAGGTTGGTAAAGCCGGCCCGGCGGGCCAGGGTCACCGCCCGGATCCCTTCCTCGGTCGTGTGGCCGCGACCGATTCTCCGCAGGATGGGATCGGCGAAGGACTGGATGCCGATACTCAAACGATTGACTCCGGCCGCGCGCAGGGTGGTCAGTTTTTCCAGGTTTACCGTGTTGGGGTTGGTCTCGACGCTGATCTCGGCCCCGATACTGATGTTGAAGCCGCCCAACAGGCGGGCCAGCAACTCGGTCAACTGCCGGGGGGTGAGAATGGTCGGGGTGCCGCCACCCAGGAACAGGGAGGAAAAGCTTCGAGTCCGGCACCAATCCTGAGCCCGGTAGAAGTCGATTTCCCGGGCCAGCGCGGAGAGATATCCCGCCAGGTCGTGACCGGCCACCGGGTAGGAGGTGAAGGCGCAGTAGTCGCATTTACTCCGGCAGAAAGGAAGGTGGACATAGAGCCCGGCCGGGTGCAGGTTGGCGGACAATTGCGGCATCAGGCCGGATCCCGGCAGTCATCCCTGATTCGGGCCATCAAGCCCTGGTCGGCAAAACTGAAGAAATCTGCGTCAGCGCCGATGATCAGGTGATCGAGCAGATTGATATTGACCAGCCGGCAGGCCCGGTGGAGATGACGGGTCAGGTTCAGGTCCTCGCTGGAGGGGGTAAGGTTACCGGAAGGGTGGTTGTGGGCGATCACCAGGGCGGCGGCGTGGCAGTCCAGGGCCAGTTTGATCAACTCCCGGGGGTAGACGGTGTTGCTGGTCAGGGTGCCCTCGGTGAGGGTCTTGACCTCGAGCACGGCGTGGGCGGCGTCCAGGAAGATCACCTGGCAGACCTCTTTCTTGAGGCCGCACATGGCGTGCACCAGGTAGTCGGACACCGCGCCGGAGGAGCGCAGAAAAGTGCGGGATCGGGAGCGCTTCTTTAGATAGCGGCGGGCCACGGCCTGGATGAAATGGATGGCGAAGGAGTTGTTGGGACCGATGCCCTTGACCTGCCGGAGTTGGTCAGGCGCGGCCTCCAGGACCGCGGGTAGCGAGCCGAAAGTTTTCAGGACGTTTCTGGCCGTCTCCTTGCAGTCCAGGCGCGGGGTGCCCAGGGTCAGGAGCAGTTCCAGGATCTCATCGTCAGTGAGCGCGTCGATGCCGCGGCTGAAAAATTTGTCCCGTAGCCGAGCCCGGTGGCCGGCGCCCTTCTTTTGCCAATCCTTTTCGTCCATGGTGTCACCGGGGGGAGGCCTGGTGTTGTGGGCCTATAGGACGCATAGGACCATTGGGATCGTGACAATTCCGAAACTTATAATTTTCGTTTCTTACCCAAGTTCTTTCAGGAAGAGTTCGTTGGCCATTTGCGGGTTGGCCCGCCCCTTGGTTTTCTGCATCAACTGGCCGACGAAGAAGCTCATGACCTTGGTCTTACCACCCCGGTACTGCTCTACCTGCTCGGGGTTGGCAGCGAGAATCTCCCGGACGATGGTGAGGATCTCGCCCTCGTCGCTCATCTGCACCAGGTTCTGCTCTTTGACCACCGTTTCCGGGTCCTTGCCGCTGGCCATCATCTCGGTGAAGACTTTCTTGGCGATCTTGCCGCTGATCGTGCCTTTTTCGATCATCTTCAAGAGCATGGCCAAGGATGCCGGCGTCACCGGGCACTCCTTGATCGACTGGTCCTCGCCCTTCAGTTCGCGGATCAATTCGGTCATGATCCAGTTGGCCAACTTCTTGGCGTTGGCGTAACCGGCCAGGGCCGCCTCGAAGAAGTCAGCCAGTTCCCGCTCGCCGGTCAGGATTCCGGCGTCGTACTCGGAAAGCTCCAGCTCTTCGATAAAGCGCTGGCGCCGCTGATCCGGTAGCTCCGGCTGATTCTTACGGGTCGTTTCGATCCACTCCTCGGAGATCTCCACCGGGATCAGGTCGGGATCGGGGAAGTAGCGGTAGTCGTGGGCCTCCTCCTTGGAGCGCATGGCGTTGGTCTGGTTGCGATCCGGATCCCAGAGCAGGGTCTGCTGGATCACCTGGCCGCCGTCGAGCAGGAGGTCGCGCTGGCGGCGTTCCTCGTATTCCAGGGCGCGGGCGACGTTGCGGAAGGAGTTCATGTTCTTCAGCTCGGTCCGGGTGCCGAGCTCTTTCTGCCCCCTGGGCCGTAAGGAGAGGTTGGCGTCGCAGCGGAAGCTGCCCTCCTGCATATTGCCGTCGCAGATGTCGAGATAGCGCAGGATGGCATGCAGCTTTTTCAGGTAGGCGGCTGCTTCTTCCGGGGTCCGCAGGTCGGGCTCGCTGACGATCTCGATCAGCGGAGTGCCGGTGCGGTTCAGATCCACGTAGCTTTTGGGTTCACGTTCGTCGTGGATCAGCTTGCCGGCGTCTTCCTCCATGTGGATCCGAGTCAGGCCGATGCGGCGGGTAGCGCCGTTCACCTCGATCTCCACCCAGCCGTGTTCGCAGATCGGCAGGTCGAACTGGGAGATCTGGTAACCCTTGGGCAGGTCCGGGTAGAAGTAGTTCTTGCGGGCGAAAACGTTGGTCCGGTTGATTTCACAGTTGGTGGCCAAACCCATCTTGATGGCGTAATCCACCACCTTGTGGTTCAGGACCGGCAGCGAGCCCGGCATGCCCAGGCAGACCGGGCAGGTGTTGCTGTTGGCCGGGCGGCCGAACTCGGTGGAACAGCCGCAGAAGATCTTGGTTTTGGTGCTGAGCTGGGCGTGGACCTCCAGCCCGATGACGGTTTCGAACTCCATGTAGAAAGGCCTAAAAATGTTGAATTATGAGTTGAAAGTTATAAGTACCCCGAAAGCGGGCATAAATGCCTAAAGTTGTGGTACATAAAATTATATATCTCGTGATAGGTATTCCGACAAGCCCTGGCGAGAAGATTATCGATCAAGCAATCCCCGAAGCACCAATCAATTTAGTTGGCTGACTTGATCCACTCGGTCAGTCGGCCCAGTTCCTGCGGCCACTCGGCTCCGGCCCGCCGGCTTAAAAACATCCTGAATAGTTCGTCAGTGGTCCGCAGCAGCATCTCGTAGAGGCCGATGCGGTCCAATAACTTGGCTTCCACGGCGCCGGCTTCGTCGCTTTCCTCGGAGCCGTCCATGGTCTTGGGCAGCCGCACCGAGCGGAACTCGAAGAGACTGCCCTTCAGGGTCAGGCGGAATTCGTACTGGTCGAGGACCAGCATGATCCGGGCCTGCTCGATCTTCTTACCCATGGCCAGTCCGGTCCGGGCCTCGCGCAGTTCGGCCTGCAGACCCTGGCAGATGATCTTTTCGTAGGAGTCACCCTCGCCTGATTCCAGCAGGATGTGCTTTTCGAAGACCACCTCGACGTCGGCCCCGGTGCTTTCCAGTCGCACCGCACCGCCGCGCTCCTCGCTCTTAAACCAGAGCCAGGTGAGAAACTCCTGGCCCAGAAAGGCTTTTTCGGTCATCAAATCAACCAGATCCATTACCGTTCTCCTAAATCAGTATGGCCGGTGTCAAATCGGCCAATCGGTCGGCCATATCGGCGGGCAGCAGCCGGCCGGCGACCAGATAAGGGATCTGCTGCTGCAGGTAGAGGTCGAAGGTGGTTTTGAAGAAGTCCTCCAGTTCGACCTGGGCTTTCTGGCTGGTGGCGAAGAAGAGTACCGTGTTGTCGGCCAGGCTCCAGACCAGATCGTAGACCGCCGGGATCGGCACCGCTCTTTTCATCAGCATGAGTCGCATGTTCTCCTTGATCTCGACCCGATGATCGCGGCTGAGTTTGGGGATCTGGCGCTCGCGCTTGACCCGCTCCTCCTCCTTCATGGTCAGCTTTTTCAGGGCGGCCGAGGCGACCTTGCGTTCGTCGATGCGCAGGGAAAGGACCAGATAATCGCCGGCGGCGTAAGAGGCGTAAGCGAACTCGTTGTCGAACATGTTAAGGGGCGAGACCCAGCCCACCGAACGTTCGTCGAAATTGTCATCGATGTCGCGGAAGGCGTTGGTTCGGATGCGCTCGGCCACGAAGTTCCAGAAGTCGGGAGGTACCTCGCCCTCGACACTGTAGCGGACGAAGCTGGCGGAGTTGGTAAGTAGTCCCATGTGGATTCCATCTTGGAGGTTGGCGTGAAAAAGATCCCTTTGGGGCCGGAGCGGACCGGCCGTTACGAGACCTTGAAGATATAGCAGACCGGCCCCGGATGAACAAGCTATTTCCTGGCCGGACCGGAGGACGGCAGGCGCTCGAAGCCGGTGAACGGGCGTGAAAAAATTTGCCGTAGCGACGCTTGACAGGCCCTATTGATTAGTGTAAAAAGGCTACTTCTTCAAACGGAGGGTCGTTAACTCAGTCGGTAGAGTATCTGCCTTTTAAGCAGAGAGTCGTTGGTTCGAATCCAACACGACCCACCAGCTTAACCGGCGCAGCATACTTTGCGTCCCCATCGTCTAGTCAGGTCCAGGACACCGGCCTTTCACGCCGGCAACACCGGTTCAAATCCGGTTGGGGACGCCAGTTTTTATATAGGGGAATCAGTCACTTAGACTGGTTCCCCATTTTTGTTGCTTGACTCTGGTGACTTTTTTAATACGGGAAGGACCCGCGGAGCAGGTCGCAAAGATGCCAGTCTTGCCTGTAAAACGTCCGGCCTCCGGATCATCCCGATTAATTCAGAAATTTGCCTGACATCCTTTCCTGCGCGTAAAAATCAGGATGGTCTCCTGTTTGCCCTACGGCACATGTGAATTAGATGGGTAGGGAATTCCCCTTTTCGAATACCTGTATCACCCTATTGAAGATTCCGAGTCATCTCTTAAAATGTCAGGTAAAAGCAATGGAGGAAGTTATGCTGCTTGACATGTTGCCATTCGGAATGTTCCGGGAAATAGAACCCCAAATCATCGAAGCGACGATCTTCGAGGGGACGGAACTTGATCGGCACAAGATCGAACTGGTCCTGGCCGGACTCAATGAGAAATATCATAAACCATACGTAGTCCTGAGTAACCGGATAAACCGCTACTCTCATACCCACGAATCGATGCAGGCTTTGGCCGATGAGAGGCAGCTGGTCGGAATGGCGATTCTGGTTTACAGTTCCATCTCCAATGTGGCGGCCGGTATCCACGAACTTTATCAGGATAACGCTCGGGTCTTTCATGTCCGGGAGGCCGCGCTGGAGTGGCTTCGCCGGCTCCTGACGGTCGATAAGGTCGCCCCGGTGCGGGCTGCGGCTGATTATAATTCCACCTGGCCTCATCAGTTCAAGGCGAAATCTCACTAATTATTATAATTCTTCCTGGGCTTGGCCGATAGCCAAGGTCCAGGCTTAATCGACGGGGGACGGTGAATAACCGATCCCCCAATTTTTTTGTTTTTTTCGGGCTAATCGGGCATAACTAGGTTGGAAGACTTTCGTAGCTGCCATTCGGAGTTCTATTCAAGTGAGGATAATCATGAGTCTGCAGGAAAAAATCCAGGCTGAATTAAAAAAATCCATGCTGGCCCGGGATGAAACCCGGACCTCGGCCTTGCGCGTGTTGATCGGTGAGTTTCAGCGTCAGGGGACCAAGGCGCTCAACGACCAGGAAGTGTTGGCGGTGATCCGCAAGCTGATTAAATCGGAAATCGAAACCATG
This sequence comes from uncultured delta proteobacterium, assembly GCA_963807225.1. GTDB lineage: Bacteria > Desulfobacterota > Desulfobulbia > Desulfobulbales > JAGXFP01 > JAGVGT01. The sequence continues at coordinate 19,843 of CAWEAD010000010.1, forward strand.
GCCAGGAGCGGAGCCAAGGAATCCGCCTATCTTGAGGTCTTGGAAAGCTATATGCCCAAAGCTCCCGGCGAAGAGGAGATCCGGGCCTGGGTTGCCGCCAATGTCAACCTGGCCGATTACGGCAACAAGATTCAGGCCATGAAGCCGATCATGGCTCATTTCGGCGGTCTGGCCGACGGCAACTTGGTGCGGCGGATCCTGGAAAGCCTCTAACCCGGATATTTCATTTTAACTGAGGAAACCCGGTCCTTTGGGCCGGGTCTGAGAGAATCGGCTTTGCCATTGTAAAAGCGTTCATTTTCTTTGCATGTCCAAAGAAAACGAACCAAAAGAAAGGGCACCCCCAGTCACTTGGCCCCGCTTCGCGGGACTTCCCTCCGCTCCTTGTCACGGCCGGGCGAGAAAGAACTCGGGCCTAAAGGCCCTCAAACAGCTTTCTCGCATTTTCCGGCCGCTCCTGCGTCACTGCGGCTGCGTGAGATGGGGAAAAGCAAAGTGGAATGACGGTTTGATTTTCTTGTGACCTCAGTGGTCTCAGTGGCGGGAAAAGATATTTTTGCGACTTGATCATTCATGAACGGTAAATTTTTTGTCACTACAGCTCCCTCTGTTCCGTAATTCGGGAGAGGGCGAACTTCTTTTAACAGCGCAGAGGCCGATTTTGTCGGAGGGTGTTATGCACGAGAACCAGGATACCAAGCCCCTTGAGGTGATGCATTGTGCCATCTGCGGTCGACAGTTGAACCCGACCGATCTGCGGGAGATTATGGGTGGCGGGCTCCTTCTCTGCGGCTATTGCCGGGCCCAGGAGGAATCCTGCGGATGCGGCGATGAGGCGGATGAAGAAGAATAGAATCGAGAGATGCTCCGGAGGTTATTCCTTCAGGCGTTCGGCCAGTTCGGTCACCGCCATGGCGTAACGGTTCGAGTTGTTCCACTTGGTAATTGCCTGGAAGTTGGGATAACCGGCCAGGTAACGCATGGTACCATGATCGTCCAGTTCCAGGCCGACAATGGTCAGTGCCCTGTTTTCGGGGGGGCTGGGCAGATCAACCTTTTGAATGGCCATAACCTGGCGCCAATCGATCAATCCCTTGCGTCCCTGCCCATAGGCCGCTTTCAGCTTGTCGTCCCGCAGTTCGGGGCCGATATCCACGTAAATCGGGGCTCCGAAGGTCCATTTGTAACTCCGCAGATAGTTGGCGATGCTGGCCAGAACGTCGGGCACCGAACTCCAGACGTCGCGGCGGCCGTCCCGGTCGAAATCCACCGCGTATTCCCGGAAACTTGAAGGGATGAACTGGGTCTGGCCGAAGGCTCCGCCATAAGAGCCGGTAACTGACAGCGGATCCACCCCGTTTTCTCGACAAAGCAGGAGGAAGCTTACCAGTTGGCCGCGGTAGAATTTGCTGCGCCGGGGATAGGCATCGAACATGGTGTTCAGGGTGCGGAAGAGATTGAAATCGCCCTTGTTCTGCCCGAAACGGCTCTCGATGCCCCAGATGGCCACGACGATTTCCCGCTCCACTCCCAGTTCCTTTTCGATCCGGTCCAGGACCTCGCGATTGCGGCGGAGCTGGCGCCGACCTTCCGTGATGGCCCGGGGAGTGATGAAACGCGGATAGTAATCGTACCAGGGTTTACTTTCCCACTGGCGGTCCATCAGTTCGAGAACCCGCTTAAGAATGGTCACCCCGCCGAAGAGTTTCTCCAATTCAATCCGCGAAAATCCATGTTTCTCCCGAAGTTCCTTGAAAAGCTCCCGGTAGCGCTCACTGTCGAGGGCAATGGGCTGGCCGTCCTCGACCAGTTCGGCGGCCAACGGACCTTCCTGGGCTAAGGCGCAGACCGGTGTCCAACTGCCGCACAGCAGCCAGAGGAGTAATAGGCAGAAGGCTGCCGTACAGGGATTTAGGCCGTGTCCGGAAAGGGTGCTGGGCTTGCCGCTATGTTCAAGTTTTTCAATCACAACAATCACCTTGTTTTACTTCAAACGTCATCTTTCTTGAAGGTTTCGAAGAAGAGGCTCAGGAACTCGGACAACATCAGCGACGGCAAGGCATTGATGCCGGCCGCCGCCGGTCGACCACCCCCCGAGGGGAAGGACCGGCAGAGAGTGTCGGCCCCGGTTCGTCTGGCCAGTGGCGCCCGGACACTGACCAAAAGACTGCCGTCGTCGTTATCCACCAGGAGCGCCTGGGCGCGGTCCTGATCGGCGCGGGCCTTTTCGTTCATGAAGACCCCGGACACCCGGCGGCACCAGGGCTGGTTCGGTAACCGGTAAACCACCCCGGCCGATGATTCTTGCAGCGGCTCGGTTTGTCGGGCTTGGTCCATGTCCTCGCCGAACCCCTGCCGCAAGCGGGCCAGATCAGGCGAGGAGGCCAGAAAATCCCGGGGGTCGGCATAGGGTTTCAAGGAGTTGTACAGGGCTGCCGGATGGAAATAAAGATCAGCGACGGTCTTGCCATAGCCGTTATAGTTCAGGAGTTCGCCCAATTCACGCAACCCGGCCAGTTCCTCTGGCGTCAGTCCCAGAGGGGCGGCGGCAATTCGGGCCGCTTCGTGCAGGTTGTCGCCGAAGGCGCCGACTACCGCCCAGGAGCGATAGTACCCCTGCAGGAGCTGATCAACGATCAGGGAGGTGCAGATATTCGAGTCGGTTCGGATATGGGCGGTGAGGTTGGTCGAGGGTGGCAACTCGCCGGCAAAATGGTGGTCGATATAGAGTACTCGATTATCGGCCAGCAGGGTGTGCAGGGCTTGACGGTTGGCATCCAGCGAGAGATCGAGCACGGTGATCTCGGAGCCGATAATCCCGGAAGCAGCGAGAGGTGCGAGCAGGTGGATATCGCGCTTGACGCCGGTGACCAGTTCGGCCTCCGGTCGCGGATCGGCAAGCCTGAGCTGGTGCAGGGCGCAGAGGCCGTCGGCGTCGCCGTTGAAGACATCGATGGAGCGGGATCGGGACATGTTGGCAGACCAGGAAGATAATTTTCGATTCATTCAGTTAATTTAACGAGGCTAACAGTAGTCCAATCGGCTCGTGAATTCCATGCCTTTAAGGCGGCGGCCGCACCTTGAATATTCCGGCAGCCGGAAACGCCCGGTTACAGACCGCTCTGGTCGATTTCCAGGGCCTTGCCGATCCCGCTCAGGGTGAAGACCAGCATCAGCCGGCGATCTTCGGAATCGGTCGCCACCGTGGCTTCCAAGGCCCAACAGCGAGGGGTGTAGAGCAGGCTGAGTGATTCGTAGGACTTATGGTTTTCCAGCAACGAGATCGTGGTGGCGTAGCGTCCGGCCAATTCCTCGGTGAAGGGGAATTGCAGGTTCAAGGTCAGATCCCGGGCCGTGCCCCGGATGTAGTTGTAGTCGAACTGCAGGTTGTGGCGCTGGTCTTTATTGTAGCGGGCTTGGAGCAGGTAGCTAGTGGCGCCGTCGCCATACATGTTGAAGGTGGATTGGCAGCGCAGAGCCAGTTCCGGTGCCGGTACCAGTTCCAGATCGAGGTTCAGATCCGAGAGGGGTTGGCGCTGGTCGGTCGGACCGCTCAACTGACGATGCGCCTCATGCAGGTCGTAGTATTGGCTCAGCTTGAAATGGCCGATCTGCCTGGCGTAGGGCCGGTCGGCCCGGTCCCGGCCGGCGGCCTGGAAGTAGTTGTTCAGCTGCCAGTAGAACCGGTTGGCAGCTTCCAGCCGGTCCAGGTTGTCCAGGGACGGCAGATCGTTCTGTTCGCCTGGGGCCAGATACTGGTAGCCGAGATTGGGACGGAAAAGGTGAGTGAAACTTTGCAGGTATTGCCAACCGGGCTGGTAATCCCGGCCGAGAATGGTGGCCAGGTTGGCGTTGATTTCCCAGGCATTGCGGTTGGGGGAGGAGGCTCCGGTCCAGCTGGAACCGACCGGCTCGCCCTGGTTTCTGACCCGATAGATAGTCTCCCTGAGGCCGCCGCCGACCGTGCCTTCCAGGAAGCGGCCCAGAGGCAGAGGGGCGATCAGGCGGGGATAAAGGTCGAGCCTCTGGTAATCAATACCTTGGTCCCGGTAGTAGTTGAGGTATTCGGTGTCCCAGGCCAGGGCCAGGTTGGTTTCAGCCAGGGGGAGCCGGCTGCTCCAGGCCAGTCGGGGCAAGGTATGGATCGGCTCGACCTCGGTGTAGCGGCTTAGGGCATTATCGACATAACGCAGCTCCAGACCGGCGGTGTTCAAGTTGCTGTGGCCGGCTAACTGCAGCATTGATTCCCGATATTCCAGGCTGCCTTCCTCCAGGCCTCGATTAAAGCTTCTCAGGAAATCCCGGTTGCTCTGATCGAAGCCGGCCATGGAGTCGCGATACTCGTGGATAAAGTCCTGATCCGAGACCGTGTCCAGGTCTAAGTGGAGGGCCAAGCGGTCGGAGAAATAGTGGTCACCCTTGCCCCGCAACCAGTAACGATCGTGGTTTTCGCGCAGGTATCCGTCGTGCCGGTAGTCCTCGTCGCTACCCGGCGGCCCGGCGTCGCTGGTACGATCACTCAGGTAGCTGCCCTGCATGGTAAGCAGGGAGTCAGCCGCCGACAGGTGCCGGAATTCCAAACCGGCAAAAGGACCCCGGTTGGTATAGAAACCGGGAAAGAAGGTCAGATCGGTGCTGGGTGAAAAATTGACAAAGAGCGGAGCGATCAAGCCGGTGCCGTCCCGGCGCGATTCGGAAAGTTCGGGAAAAAGTAAACCGCTCTGGCGAGTGGTTTTGGCCGGGACAATGAGGAAAGGGGAGTAAAGCAGGGGAACGTTTTTTATTTGCAGCGAAGCGTGCTTGAGTACCGCCATGCCATCAATGGTCACGCTGGCCTCCCGGCAGTGGATGGACCAGGACGGTGCCTGCCCGCCGGAAGTGGGGCAGGAGGTGATCACTCCCTCCTCGATCCGATAGGAATCGGGGCCGAATTTTTCGGCCACGCTCCCGGTAAAGTTGAGTCCCTGGTCGGCCAGGGTGATGGTAGTGTTTTCCAGCCGGCCGGTTCGATAATTCAGGTTGAGCTGGAGGGCATCGGCCCGGACCAGGCCGCTGCTTGCCTCTTTCAGCGAGACATTGCCCCGGGCCTCTAGAACACTCCCTTCCTGTCGGTAGGTCAGGGAGTCGGCCCGGACCGTCAGCGGGCCGTGGTCTTCGGCGGCCGGGCCTTTCAGCACCACCTTGCCGGTTGCGGTGATCTCGAGCGGAACACGGTTCGAGGTGATCCGATCGGCGGTGATCGACCAGGGAGGCGGATTGGATTCTTCGGCTCGTCCCGGTCCGGCGCCAAGCATTATGGCGCAGAACAGAAGCAGGACTGCCCTGAACCCGGCTACGGCCTGGCGGGAGGAAGCGAATTGATATGTTGGGCTAATTGAGCGCAAATCCTGCTGTTTACGGCCGCCGGCCGCTCGCGGGTTAATCCTTCAGAATGGCGCCGGTACTGCCCGAGGTGACCATTTTGGCGTAACGGCCCACATATCCGGTAGTTATTTTGGGCGGCGGCGGTGTCCAGTCTTCCCGGCGTCGAGCCAGTTCCGCCTCGGCCACTTCCAGGGAGATCGTCCGGGCCGGAATATCGATGGTGATCAAATCGCCTTCCGCCACCAGGCCGATGGGGCCGCCCTCGGCCGCCTCGGGGGAGATATGGCCCAGGCAGGCGCCCTGGGTGCCGCCGCTGAAACGACCGTCGGTTAAGAGAGCCACGCTGCCGCCCAATCCCATGCCGATGATGGCCGAGGTGGGGGAGAGCATCTCCGGCATACCGGGTCCGCCCTTGGGGCCACAGTAGCGGATGACCACCACGTCGCCGGGTCGGATCTCGCTGCCGAGGATGGCCTTCTGGGCCTCCTCCTCCGAGTTGTAGACCCGGGCCGGACCTTGATGGACCAGCATTTTATCGACCACTGCCGACTGCTTGACCACTGCGCCGTCCGGGGCCAGGTTACCGAAGAGGATGGCGATGCCGCCCTCTTTGTGGTAGGGGGCGGATACCGGTTTGATGACCTCCCGGTCCCGGATCTTGGCTTGGGCCAGATTCTCTTCCAGGGTCAATCCGGTGGCGGTCATGACCTTCAGGTGCAGGCCGCTGGCGCTGCCGGCCAGTTCCTTCATCACAGCCTGGATGCCGCCGGCCTCGTCCAACTGCTGCAAGCTGTGGGAGCCACCGGGAATCAGGCTGCAGATATGCGGGGTTTTCCGGCTCACCTGATTGAACTTCTCCAGGGAGAGGTCGATGCCGGCCTCGTGGGCGATGGCCGGCACATGCAGCACCGTGTTGGTCGAGCAGCCCAGGGCCATGTCCACCGCCATGGCATTTTCGAAGGCCTCGCTGGTGGCGATGTCGCGGGGGCGGATGTTCTTTTCCAGCAGGTTCATTATCGCCATGCCGGCATGTTTGGCCAACCGGATGCGGGCGGCGGCCACTGCCGGGATGGTGCCGTTGCCGGGCAGGGCCAGGCCGATGGCCTCGGCCAGGCAGTTCATCGAGTTGGCGGTGAACATACCGGCGCAGGAGCCGCAACCGGGGCAGGCCGCCTCCTCCAGTTCGCAGAGTTCATCTTCGCTCATGGTCCCGGCTTTGACCCGGCCGACACCTTCGAAGACGCTGATCAGGTTAACTTCCTTGCCGCGGAAATGACCGGTCAGCATGGGGCCGCCGCTGACCATCAGGGCCGGGATGTTGACCCGCAACAGGGCCATCAGCATGCCCGGGGTAACCTTGTCGCAGTTGGGGATCATCACCAGCCCGTCGAAGGGATGGGCCATGGCCATGATCTCCATGGAGTCGGCGATGATTTCGCGGCTGGCCAGGGAGTATTTCATGCCGGGATGATTCATGGCGATGCCGTCGCAGACGCCGATGGTGCCGAAGGCGATGGGGGTGCCCCCGGCCATGCGGATGCCGGCCTTGACCGCGGCCAGAATCCGGTCCAGGTGTATATGGCCGGGAATGATCTCATTATGGGCATGGCCAATGCCGATCAAAGGGCGGCGGATTTCTTCGTCGGTGTAGCCGATGGCCTTGAGCAGGGAGCGGTGAGGCGCCCTCTCCAAACCTTTTTTCATTACGTCGCTGCGCATAAAGTCCTCCTGGCGGAAGAAAAGAGGATGCTGGCCGGAAGGGCCGAGGAAGGGTCTGGCTGCGCCAGCCCACCGGGCCGGCAGAAGACCGGGATTATTAATAATCTCTCGAATTTACGGGTCGGCTTCACCGGTGTCAAGGCAAAAGCGGCGGATGCTGCGATTTGTGCGGCCGAAGATAATTGGCCGTCCTGGCAAACATATCTTGTCAACCATTTGATTTTGCTATAAATTGGCAATAATTTACGAATGTAATGATAAATTTCCGGTAAAATCGATGAATCCGATCCACACTCCGCCTAGGCGGTCCATTCTTCCAGAGCAAGCTCTCCTTTGATGAAATACCTGTTCGGGCCGGTTAATTCTCGTCGCCTGGGGTTGTCCCTGGGGGTTGATCTGGTTCCGGCCAAAATCTGCAGTTTCGATTGCGTTTACTGCGAAGTGGGGCGAACTACCAACCTGACCTGTCGACGGGGGGAGTACGTGCCAACCGGCGAGGTCATTGCCGAACTGGATGAGTATTTCAGCGAACTGGCAGCGGGCCGGGTCGGGCCGCCACCCCAGGTGGTGACCCTGACCGCCTCTGGTGAACCGACCCTGCACAGCGGCATCGGCCGGGTTATCGCTTTTCTCAAAGAACGTACCGAACTGCCGGTGGTGGTCCTGACCAACGGTTCACTGTTGGGCGACCCTATGGTCCGGCTTGATCTGATGGCGGCCGATATTGTCGTGCCCTCGCTGGATTCGGCGCGGCGGGAAAGCTACGCCAGGGTCAACCGACCGGCCCGGGAATGTCTGGACCCGGGGCTTCTGATTGAGGGACTGGTGGACTTCGGCGAGGAGTTTGGCGGGGAAATCTGGCTGGAGATACTTCTGGTCGATGGTCTCAACGACTCCGAGACCGATATCGAGGCGCTGGCGGCGGCTGTGGCTCGGATCCGGCCGTCCCGGGTGCAACTCAACACCGTGGTGCGGCCTCCGGCCGTGACCTCGGCCCGCCCGCTCACGGCGGCTCGGTTGCGGGAGATTGCCGGACGGTTCGGCACAATCCCAGTGGAGGTGATCGCTGATTTTTCCGGGATCGGCGCCCGGGAAGGCGAAGGGAACGGGGAAGAGATTTTGAAAATTTTGCAGCGCAGACCCGGTACTGCCGGGGATATTGGTCAGGCCCTGGGATTGGCCGAGCCGGTCGTTGCCCGATTAATTAGCGAGCTTGCCAAGGCAGGCGGAATCAGAGAGACTATTCACGATGGCAGAAAATACTATCAAACCAACAAATCCTGAGAAAAGGGAGACCGGCAAGGGCGAAGAGCTTTCAGTCATCTCCCGGATCGGCAAATGGCTTACCGGCCAGAAGGACAATAAAAAAGTGGAAACAGAAGAAAAGCAGGAAAAAACGGCCGCTCCGGAGGGGGGCACTCAATCCGGCGAGTCAGAGAAGCCGGCATCCCGTCCGCGGAAAAGGGGGCCCCGAAGACGTTCCGGACGAGGCCGCAAGCGCCCCGCCCAGCCTGCCAAGGACGAGACCGTTGTGGCAAGCGAGCAAAGTCAGGGTGAGGTCTCAGGGCCGGTGAGCAAGCCAGCCCCTGAACGGGAGCGGAGCCCCGAACCCAAGGAGGATGCGGAAGATACAGAAGAAGTGGAAATGGCGGAGACTCCAAGCGACAGTAACGTCAAGCGCAAGCTCCTGATCAACACCGATGAGCCGGAGGAGTGCCGTATCGCCCTGATTGAAAACGGCGTAGTCGAGGCCTTTTACGTCGAGACCATGCTCCATGCCCAGACCAAGGGGAATATCTACAAGGGGCGAATCGTCTCGATCGAGCCCAGTCTGCAGGCGGCTTTTGTCGACTTCGGCGAGGGTAAAAACGGTTTCCTGTCCTTTAACGATATTCATCCTGAGTATTTCCGGGGCGGCGATGACAAAAAGCACTGGAAGGATGTGGAAATCGAAAAGGCGCTCCGCAAGGGTGACGAGGTTCTGGTCCAGGTAGTCAAGGAGGCCGTGGGCAACAAGGGCGCCAATATGACCACCTTTCTCTCTCTACCCGGCCGCTACCTGGTATTGATGCCCGGCAGCGACAGTTCCGGTATTTCCCGCAAGATCGAAAGTGAGTCCCAACGAGAAAAACTGCGCAAGCTGATCGACAGTATGGAATTGCCGGAGGGTATCGGCTATATCGTCCGAACCGCCAGCAAGGAGATGACCAAGGCGGCGGTTTCCGAGGATCTTAAATATCTGCTCAACCACTGGAACGAGATCAAGGAACGCGGCCAGAAAATGCCGTCGCCCTCCCTGATTTATAAGGAACAGGACATTATCGCCCGCTTCTTGCGCGACCAGTACACCCCGGATATCCAGGAGATCCTGGTCGACAACGAAGAGGTCTTCCGCAAGGTGCAGGATTTTCTCGATCTGATTCCGGGTCGCAAGAAAACCGTGGCCCGGCTGCATGGCGGTACCAAGCCGATCTTCAACAACTATCAGATAGAAAAACAGATTGAGCAGATTTATCACCCCACCGTCAGTCTGCCCTCCGGGGGCTCCATCGTCATCACTCCTACCGAGGCCCTGGTGGCCATCGATGTTAACTCCGGCCGCACTTCCAAGGACAAAAACTTCGAAGAGTCGATCTTCCTGGCCAACATGGAGGCGGCTGAGGAGTTGGCCCGGCAGCTCCGGCTGCGCGACCTGGGCGGCTTGATCGTGGTGGATTTCATCGACATGCGCGAAGCCAAGCATGTCCGGGAGGTGGAAAAGAAGGTCAAGGCCAGCATGAAGCGTGACCGGGCCAAGGTCGATATCAGCCGGATTTCCAAATTCGGCCTGATGCAGATCTCCCGGCAGAAAATGGCCTCGCCGGTACAGCGGGGCAGCTACAACGTTTGCGAATGTTGTCAGGGCAGGGGGCTGGTTCGCTCGGTGGAGACCCAGGCCCTGGTTTACCTGCGACGCATCCAGACAGCGGTTGTGCGCAAAGAGGTCAAACGGGTCGAGTGCCGCTTGCCGGTGGCAGTGGCCCAGTACCTGCAGAACCGAAAGAGATCCGAGCTGGTGGCCTTGGAAGGTCGCTACGAGGTAGTGATCAACATAATCGGCGACCCGGCCATGCCACCCACAGAAGGCCAGGTGGAAACCATCCGTGGCTGATACTATGTGGTATGTCGTTTAGGGCTAGATCTTTGATTATCAGGTTGATTTTAATTCCGATTAAATATATTAATGCGGAATTGTGAAATGATGCGAATGCATGCTGCGGCATGAAATGATGAGTGACGCTTTCGATCGGCCTTGAGGCGGGGCGACGGAATCGGTGGTGAAGGGCCGGGTGATGGAACAGACGTGACCCGGTGTTGTTTTGCCCATGTCGGGTGAAAGGGGGGGCCTCTTGCGGGGCAGCGTCTGTTCTAATCATGTTCAACCTGAAATCCATCCGGGGGTTGGTGCTGCTTGCCGTTATGGCGGTTTTGATAGTGCCGGTTTATATTTTCGCCTATGTTTCCCCTGCGTTGCGCGACCTTGTAGTTAAGGACACCCAAGAGGAGGCCAACCGGGTCGCTATCCACCTCGCGGAAATGTTCATCAAGTCCGACCAGGTATCGGCAGGAGCCCTGCCGACCAATCTCAATCAAATGATCGCCACGGCCAGCCGGGACTTCAGTATTTACAAACTGAAGATCTTTTCCTCCTCCGGCGAAATTGTCTATTCCACCGACTCGGTCGAGATCGGTACCATCGATCGCCATAGCTATTTTCACGAAATTGTCGCCGCCGGCCTGCCATTCAACAATTTGGTCCGAAAAGAACAGGCGGACCAGGAAGGTCGGAAATACAAGGTCGATCTGGTCGAGGCTTATGTGCCGGTAATTCGTGGCGATAAATTTATCGGTGCCTTCGAGATTTATTACGATGTCACCCCGCATCTGGCCTATGTGCACCGTCTGCTCGCCGGCTTCTATCGGATCGTCCTGCCCATCGCGGCCTGTCTCCTGGCCGCCATGCTTTTCACCTTATTCCGCTTCCGCGAAAGCTTTCTCGAGCGGTTGAACATTGAACGGCGGTTGCGGGAAAACGAAGAGCGCTACCGGAACCTGTTCGAGCGCTCCAACGACGCCATATTGATCTGTGACCGGGATGGCCGGATTCAGGAAGTGAACGAGATGGCCGGTTTGATGCTCGGTCATCAGCAGGAAAAGTTGATCGGCATGAATCTCGACGATCTCCTGGTGGAGGAAGATAGGCTTGAGCCGGAACAACTGATCGGCCAAATTCTCGAGAAGGGAGAATCGGGACTGGAAGCCCACGTCCTCAAGGAAAACGGTGAGCTGCTCGATGTGGAAATCCGGGGCGGGGTGACCAACCGCAAGAAAGGGTTACTGCAGGCGATCATCAAGGACGTTTCCGAACAGAAGAAAAGCCAGCGGGAAGTCAAACGCGGCTACCATACCCAGACCGTCCTCAACAAGCTGCTCCACCTCTCTCTGGAAAACCTCTCTCTCACCGAGACCCTGGAACTCTTCATCTACTACGTGACCTCTTTTCCCTGGCTGGTCCTGGAGCCCAAGGGCGCCATTTTTCTGCTCGGCGATAAACCCGGGGTCCTGGAGCTTAAGGCGCACCGTGGCCTGGATGACAATCTGCTTACCATCTGCGATCAGGTACCTTTCGGCAAGTGTCTCTGCGGACGTTGCGCCCAATCGGGCGAGATTGTCTTCTCGGACTGCATTAATGCCTATCACGATCACCACTACGAGGGCATCGAACAGCACGGGCACTACTGCGTGCCGATCCTCTCGGCCAGCCGTAAATTGATCGGAGTTTTTACCCTCTATATCAAGCACAACGCCCGACGGGAACAACTGGTGGAAGAGACCCTGGAGGCGGCGGCCAGTGTCATCGCCGGCATGATCCAGCGCAAACAGTCCGAGGAAGAATTGCAGAAATCAAGGGATCGCCTGGAGGTCAGGGTTCAGGAGCGGACCATTGAACTGGAAGAGGCCAACATCCAACTGGGCCAGGAGCTCACCGAACGCTGGGAAGCCGAAAAGGCCCTGGCCCTGGCCAATCAGGAAAAGGATGACCTGATCGTCAATCTTTTCGAAATCATGTATGAGATGCTGGCCAACCGCGATCATTCCACCTTCGAGCACGCCTTGCGGGTGGCCGAGATCTCGCGGCGGGTCGGCTTGCAACTGCAACTGGTTGCCGACGACATGGAAGCCTTGCGCCTTGGCTGTCTGGTGCATGATATCGGCAAGGTGGCCATCCCGGACGACGTCCTGCTCAAGCCCGGTCTCTTCGACCGGATGGATCGCAACATCATGCAGGTTCACACCCTGGTGGGCGCCAGTTTGTTCGCCAAACACCACCATGATTACCGGATTCGCCGGATCATTCTCCATCACCATGAGCGTCTGGACGGCAGCGGTTATCCCTACGGTCTGAAGAACGAAGAGATCGGTCAACTGGAGCGCATCGTGGCGGTGGCCGACGTCTTCGAAGCCCTGACCGCCAGGCGGCCTTACAAGAAGCCGATCAGCCGGAGCAAGGCGATCGACATCCTTTGGTACGAGGCCAGGGAAGGGCGGCTTGACGAGGATATCGTCAGGATTGTGGAGCAGATCACCAAAGACTGGAATCCTCTGGAAATCGTCAGTGAGTTCCGGGCCGACTACAGTGAGGATCTGGAAGTCTTCCGACAGATGTCCTATTTTCGTGAACCCCTGAGCGATTTTTATAACTACCGTTACCTGCTCTATCTCGATGACGCCAAGATGCTCGGTAATAACGGCAACCCCTACCATCTGATTCTGACCAACTTCCCGACCATCAAGGAATTCAATCACGGCATGGGATTTCTCAAGGCAGATCAGGTCCTGGACGATGTCGGGCAGAAACTGCATCAGACGGCGGAAATATTCGACAGCCGATTCGCCAAGGAAGGCGGGACGGTGATGCTATTGAAAAAGGGTACGGATTTCCTGATTTATACCGAATGCGGCGACGATCTGGTCGTGCAACTCCTGGCCGATATTGCCACGCAACTAAATGAAGCCCAGAATGATTGGGGTCTCGAATCGCAATATCACCATCACCGATTCGAGAGCGGTTTTCCCGCCGACAAAGCCCTCAACCGCATTTTCTCAGTAAATTAATTTTCTCCTGTCCACCGGCCGGGAGCCCCGGTATTTCCCGGTGGGCTTTTCCCTGCGCGAAAAAATAACCAACCGCCCGGCTCTATGCTATGATGGCCAAAAGGTGGTAGATGGCATCGCAAAAAGTACCCTGAAGGGCATAAATCCGAGTTGCCGTAGCGTAGCTCTTGTTCATCGGCAGACCATGGGCCCATGGCTGGCCTCACTGAAAAGACAAACTATTCCTTAAGTAGGTCGAACTTATTGCTTAACCAGCACGAGACTATTTGCGAGGTCATCACGATTTAGGCTGGAGAATCGTTATGAGTCACAGAAAATCTGGAAAGAGCGGGAAAAAGCCACAGTCGGCGCCGGTTTCAGGTTCCCGAACGGATTCATCCGGGGCGGGACTGGAGCTGGTACTGAAATGCGGGGCCGACGGCAGTCGGGAGGCGGTGGAACGAGCCTTGGCCGAGGCGAGTTGGCTCAGCCACCGACCGGTGATCATTCACTCCGGGGTTGGCGAGGTCAACAAGAACGATATCATGGTGGCCGCCACCGCTTCCCGGCTGATCGTCGGCTTTGAGGTCGGGGTCAATCCGCATCTGGATGAGGAACTCCGCAACAATGGGGTGGAGGTGCGGCTCTATCGGGTGATCTATCGGTTGGTCGAAGACCTGCTGGCGGTGGAGCAATCCCTGATTGTGAAGCCGATCGCTGAGCAAAGCCTCGGCCAGGCCCGGGTAATCGCCCTCTTCAAAGGGAATCGCCATGGAATCATTCTCGGCTGCGAGGTCACCTCCGGACGCCTGGCGGTAAGTGAGCGCTTTCGGGTGATCGGGGCCATGGGCCCGGTTTATGAAGGCAGGATCGAATCGCTGCATATCGGTAAGGACTCGGTCAAGCAGGCCACCCCACCCCAGCAGGTCGGCCTGAAAATCGAAGACTTCCAGCATGCGACCGTCGGCGATCTGGTCGAGAGCTTTCGTCCCCAGAAGGAACAGGAGCACCCCTGGACCCCGAGCCCGGGGGTCTTGCAACGCTGGTCGGATTAGTTGGTAATCAAACGGCCAGGCCGGCCATTCTCTGTATTTCGGCGACCAAGTCGCGGTCCGGTTGGTATGGGAACACCGGTAAAGCAGGCAGTTCCAGCCGGTATTCCGCCGCGAAAGGAGTTTGAGCCAGATAGCGGTTATAGGCCTCCACCATCAGCCGTTCCAAGTTGACCGTGTCCATGATATTGTAGGCCAGTAAAGTCTCCAAGGCCTTTTTTTCACCGGTTCGCCTGTACAATTGCCAGAGTAGTACCGCCGCATAGCCGTCCACCCCGGCCAACCCGCCCCGGTCCAGCCCCAAGAGAATCTCACAGCGCTTGAGCCCCCCCTTGAAACCGAGCCCGGCCAGCAGGTAACGCAGGTCGAGATGGGCGATCCGTAGTTCGGTGCCGAATTGTTTCTCGATCACCGGGACATCGAAAGACTTGCCGCTATAAGTAATCAAGACGTCATATTCCCGCAGGGCCATGGGGAGATCGTCCAGGTTTTCGTCCTGGATAAAGCAGCGGATATTTTTGCCGTCGAAGATGGTGGCGGTGGTAATGCGATTGGCGAAAGAACCGTCGGTTTCGATATCGAGGTAGGCGGAAATCGCCCGGAAGTGGGGGAAGATTCTCCAGTGTTCCCGGGCCGAAAGTCTCTCCAGGAACCAGCGGGGCCGGGCGGGAAGATGGTCTCTGGCCTCGTCCAGGCATTTTTCGATGTAGCGACCTTGGGCCGGCGAGAGAAAATCCGGGTAGGGCGGACGTAAATCGTCCCAATGGCGGATGCCTGCCCGCCAGAGTCGTTCCTCGCTTTTGGGGCCGATCTTCTGGATATGTTGGAAGGTGTGGTTCAGCATCTCTCAATACTTCCAGGGTGGCCAAGGGGCCGGCGGCAATCTGAATGCCTCTTTGCCGAGACCAAACGTAAGAAACGAACTATTCCCGAAAAAATGAAAATTGCAACCGGCATCGTATCTCGGGCGGCAAATTCAGGTGACGGTATCAGTTGCTCCGGGCAATAAAAAGGGGGAACCGGCGAACCGGTTCCCCTGGAATTTCAGTTGAGATGGCGGTCGGATTACTTCACAAACTGTTTGGAACCGGCCACCAGGGTGTCGACTACCGAAGGGTCGGCCAGGGTCGAGGTATCGCCGAAATCGTGGGCCTCGGTCTGGCCGGCCACGATCTTGCGCAGGATCCGCCGCATGATCTTGCCGCTGCGGGTCTTGGGCAGATCCGTCGGAGAACTGGATGATCTCGGGCATGGCGATGGGGCCGATTTCCTGGCGCACGTGCTTCTTCAGGGCCGCCCTCAGTTCATCGGTGGGTTGGATGCCGGCCTTCAGGGTGACGTAGGAGTAGATGGTCTGGCCCTTGATCTCATGCGGCGCGCCGACCACCGCCGCTTCAGCCACGTCCGGATGGGCGACCAGGGCCGATTCGATCTCGGCGGTGCCCAATCGATGGCCGGAGACATTGATCACGTCATCCAATCGGCCCATGATCCAGAAGTAGCCGTCCTGGTCCCTGCGGGCGCCGTCTTCCGGGTCGTAGATTCCGGCATATCTGGTGAAGTAGGTTTTCTTGAAGCGGGCCGGATCGCCATAGATGCCGCGCAACATGCCGGGCCAGGGCTGTTTGATCACCAGGTGCCCCCCTTCGTTGGGGGCCGCTTCCTGGCCTTCCTCGTTGTAAATCGCCGCGTCGATGCCGGGCAGGGGACGGGTGGCCGAACCGGGTTTCAATGGAGTGGCATAGGGCAGGGCCGAGATCATAATGCCGCCGGTCTCGGTCTGCCACCAGGTATCGACGATGGGCAGTTTGCCCTTGCCGATATTGTCGTGATACCAGATCCAGGCCTCGGGATTGATCGGTTCGCCCACCGAGCCCAGGATCCGCAGCGAGGAGAGGTCGTAACGCTGGGTCGGTTCGACGCCGTCGCGCATCAGGGAGCGGATGACGGTCGGCGCCGTGTAGAAGATATTGACCTTGAATTTTTCGCAGATCTGCCAGAAACGGGCCGAATTCGGGTAGGACGGCACCCCTTCGAACATCAAGCGAGGTGGCGCCCAGGGCCAGGGGCCCGTAAAGAATATAAGTGTGGCCGGTGATCCAGCCGATGTCGGCGGTGCACCAGTAGACGTCGTTATCCTTGAGGTCGAAGACCCACTCACAGGTATGGGCGGCGTAAGTCAGATAGCCGCCGGTGGTGTGCACCACGCCCTTGGGTTTGCCGGTGGAGCCGGAGGTGTAGAGGATGAAGCTCATGTCCTCGGCGTCCATGCTCTCCGGCGCGCACCGGTCGTTGATGTCGCCGGCGGTCAGTTCGTCGTGATACCAGAGGTCGCGGCCCGACTGCATCGGCACTTCGTTGCCGGCCCGCTTCACGACAATGCATTTCTGGATGGAGGGGCAGTCCTTCAGGGCATCGTCGGCATTGGGTTTCAAGGGGATGGTCTTGCCGGCCCGGATGACGGCGTCGGCGGTGACCAGGACCTTGGCCTCGCAATCCTGGATCCGGCTTTTCAGGGACTGGGCCGAGAAACCGGCGAAGACCACGCTGTGAATGGCGCCGATCCGGGTGCAGGCGAGCAGACTGACCGCCAGTTCGGGAATCATCGGCAGGTAGATCGATACCCGGTCGCCGCGCTTTACCCCCATCTTTTTCAGGACATTGGCGAAGCGGCAAACCTCGGTATGCAGCATCTGGTAGGTGTAGACCTTGACGTCCTCGTCGGGTTCGCCCTGCCAGATGATGGCGGCCTTGTTGCGCCGGCCGTCGGTGAGATGGCGGTCCAGGCAGTTGGCGGAGATGTTGAGCTTGCCGCTCACGAACCATTTGATCTCCGGCTTGTGCATGTCGGCGTCCAGCACCTTGTCCCATTTCTTGTCCCAGGTCAGCAGTTCCGCGGCCCGGTCGCCCCAGTATCCTTCGGGGTCGTCCATGGAACGTTTGTAATGCGCTTCATACTCGGCCATGCTCTTGATGCAAGCCTGCTTGGTCCCGGCCATCTTCCGGTGGCTGAAGAACTCGTTCCTCGGTCGACAGACTGGTGATTTTATCGTCGCTGCTCATGGCACCTCCTGAAATTCATTTAAAAATTACGGTTAAAAAAGATTGCGTAGTAGTTATTGTCTCACTGCCAGGTAAGAAAGATCTATTTGAAGAAACGTAAAATCTTATAACAGTTTACCGGAACACGACAACCCGAGGAAATGAAAAAAACGGCGCGGCTGCAGAGAGCAGCCGCGCCGTAATGTTTATCCGATAAATCCTATATCGAATTAATGACCGGTCGCGGCGCCGGCGCCCTTAGGTACACGGATGTCTTCAACCATGTGCTGGATGTGCTCCGGCGGAGGTGCCGTGAAACTGGAAACGGTAATGGCAACCGCGAAATTGATAATCGCACCGACCGCGCCAAAGGAGCCCGGAGATATGCCGAGCCACCAGTTGGCGGCAGTGTCCGCGGCCATCTTCCACTCGGGGATGAAGAACCAGCCCTTGAACCAGAAGATATAGACCACCGTGGAGCCAAGTCCGGCCAGCATACCGCAGATGGCGCCCTTGCTGTTGATCCTCTTGACGAAGATTCCCAGCATGATCGCCGGGAAGATCGAGGAAGCGGCCAGACCGAAGGCGAGGGCCACGACCTGGGCGGCAAAACCTGGAGGATTGATGCCCAGGATACCGGCCACGACAATGGCGCCGGCCATGGCGATCCGGCTGGCCAGGAGTTCCTGCTTCTCATCGATATTCGGCATGAAGATGCCTTTCAACAGGTCATGTGATATAGCTGAGGCAATGGCCAGCAGCAGACCGGCCGCGGTCGACAGGGCGGCGGCGATGCCACCGGCGGCGACCAGGGCGATGACCCAGTTGGGCAACCCGGCGATCTCCGGGTTGGCGAGAACCATGATGTCGTTGTCGACCTTGGTCATCTCGTTGCCCTTCCAACCAAAACTTGCTGCCTGGGCATCAAGGCCGGGGCCGTAATACTGGACACGGCCATCTTCGTTCTTGTCCTCATATTTCAAGAGGCCGGTTTCTTCCCATTTTTTGAACCAGTCAGGAGCCTCGGAAATTTTCATGTTGCCGTCCGGAGAGCCAACGGCCCCGGTCTGGATGGTCTGCATCAGGTTGAGTCGGGCCATGGCGCCGACCGCCGGAGCGGTGGTGTAGAGGATGGCGATGAAGACCAGGGCCCAGCCGGCCGAAGAGCGAGCGTCACGTACTTTCGGTACCGTGAAGAAACGGGTGATGACGTGGGGGAGGCCCGCGGTGCCGATCATCAGGGACATGGTCAGCAGAAACATGTCGAGGGTCGAGCCCTTCTGCGTCGTGTATGCAGAAAAACCCAGATCGACGCAGATCTTGTCGAGCTTATCCAGCAGGTAGACCCCATTGCTGCCGGACATGGTGTCGCCGAGACCGATCTGCGGAATCGGGTTGCCGGTCAGGTGCATGGAGATGAATATCGCCGGCACGGTGTAGGCGAAGATCAGCACGCAGTACTGGGCGATCTGGGTGTAGGTGATGCCCTTCATGCCGCCGAAAACCGCGTAGACGAAGACGATGGCCATGCCGATGATGACGCCCATGGTGAAGTCGACTTCCAGGAAGCGGGAGAAGGCGACGCCGATACCTTTCATCTGGCCGATAACATAGGTTATCGAGGCGGTGATCAGGCAGAGGATGGCGACCATCCTGGCTGTTCTTTGAATAGAAACGGTCGCCGATGAACTCGGGTACGGTGAATTTACCGTATTTTCTGAGATACGGGGCCAGCAGCATGGCGAGCAGCACGTAGCCGCCGGTCCAGCCCATCAGGTATACCGAGGCGTCGTAACCCTTGAAGGCGATAAGGCCGGCCATGGAGATAAAGGACGCGGCGCTCATCCAGTCGGCACCGGTGGCCATACCATTAAGAATGGGATGGACGCCCTTGCCGGCAACGTAGAATTCGGAAGTATTGGAGGCGCGGGATTTGATTGCGATCCAGATGTAGAGGGCGAAAGTGGCGCCGACTACAAGAAAGGTCATCGTTTTGAGATCCATTATATTTTCTCCTGTTCAGTTGATCAATCTTCGTGGACGCCGAATTCTTTGTCGAGCTTGTTCATGTTTCCGGCATAGATGAAGATCAGGGCGACAAAGATGTAAATGGATCCCTGCTGGGCGAACCAGAAGCCCAACTTGTAACCCCCCAGGCGAATCCCGTTCAGGGTATCGACCATGAGGATTCCAAAGCCGAAAGAAACGACGAACCAGACGACCAGGCTGATAATCACCAGTCGCAGGTTCCTTTTCCAGTACTCCGCGGCACTTTTCATAACTTTCCTCCTGAAACATTTGTTTGGTTGGAAAACCAATTAGAGAGGCTGGCTCAGCCGTGGCAGCGGATACCTCAACTTCGTGCCACCACGAATTCATGTAACCTCCCAGGGAAACT
Source organism: uncultured delta proteobacterium (assembly GCA_963807225.1). Taxonomy (GTDB): domain Bacteria; phylum Desulfobacterota; class Desulfobulbia; order Desulfobulbales; family JAGXFP01; genus JAGVGT01. Next base: position 39,553 of record CAWEAD010000010.1, read on the forward strand.
ACCACAATGTGTCACTCGGCAATATCAGGGCATTCCTGATTTTGTCCGGGAAAATCCCTGATTCGCATGACCTGCACTCTCCGGGGAAAAGAGCAAGTGGCGAATCTTTCTATATATGAGGGAGGAAACCTATCGGGGAAAACCTGATAGTGATGAGCTGAATCCCTGATTTGCATCACGGAGGAGCTGATTGCATAAATCCGGAAGGGTCATTCCCGAGGCAGGAATCGGGAGGTAAGCAAAGACTCCGATCCGGATGTTAGCTGACTTGAGGCGTTCTGGATTCCCGCCTGCGCGGAAATGACGGTGACAATAAGCTATGAATTTTGCATGAGGCTAGGAGCAATGGCTTTTCGGTCTGGAAGTCCGGACTACAGATCCAACGAGGTCAAACCTTCCTTGATTGCATATTTGGTCAGGTCGGCAACAGTATGCAGGTCAAGTTTTTTCATGATCTTCAGACGGTGGGACTCCGCCGTTTTGATGCTGACATACAGGTGTTCGGCGATATTCTTGGTCGACCAGCCTTCGGCGATCAGCTGTAATACCTCGCGTTCCCTGGGGGTCAGCACCGTGGCGGCGTTGGTCGGTTTGCTCCGGAAACGATCCACATAGTCATCCAGCAACACTCCGGTAATTTCTGGACTCAGATAACATTGATTACTTGCGACGGTCTTAATAGCCTGCTCCAGTTCCTCGGCCGCGCAGTCTTTCAAGAGATAGCCGACGGCGCCGGCCTGAAACATCTCACCAGAAAGCGTTTATCCGAGTGCATGGATAGGGCGATGATCTTGGTGCCCGGCAGATCGGCGAGAATCTGCCGGGTTGCTTCAATGCCGTTCAGCTTTGGCATGGATATGTCCATGATTACCAGGTCCGGCCGAAGTTCGGTTGCCAGTTTAACCGCCTGACGTCCGTCTTCGGCCTCGGCTACCACGGAGACATTCGCCGTTTTTTCCAGTAACGATCTAAGACCGGCCCGCATGATCTTGTGATCGTCTGCCAATAACACCGTGATAGCGGCCATTATTCGAGAGTCTCCTCGGTACTTGTTCTGGCCGAGATAGGGACTTCAAGGATAACGGTGGTGCCCTTGCCCGGGGTGGAATTCACCAGCATCTACCAAGGTGAGATAACCGTTCCTTGATACTGAAAAGTCCATAGGCATGGCTTGCTAGCTGTTTTTCGATGGTGGCCGGATCGAAACCGATGCCGTTGTCCTTCACCTTGACCAGAAATCGGCCCCGGTTTTGACTGGTGCTTACCTCCACCTGCTCGGACTCCGCATGCTTATAGACATTGAACAATAGTTCCCGCACCGATCTGAACAGCACCCCCTTGATATCGTCGTTCAAACCGGCGCCGCATTTTGTCGGACCAAACAGGCGATGCCGGTTTTTTCCCGGAAACGCTCGGCGAACCATGCCAGCGCCGCTTCCAGCCCCAACTCGTAAAGGATCGGGGGGCTGAGCTCCAGGGTCAGGGAGCGGGTATCTCGGATGGCCTGTTCCAGAAAGGTGCGGGTCTCGTCAAACTCCCGGCGGGTCTGTTCGTCGGTCAGATGATTGCGTAAGTCGTGCAGTCTGATCTTGACCAGGGACAGGGTCTGGCCGATCTGGTCATGTAGTTCCGCGGCCAGGATGACGTCGCGTTCTTCGGCAAGGGAGAGTTCCGAGGCCAATGACTTGAGCTGCTGCTGATAGAGAAGCAGTTTCTCTTCAGCCTGTTTACGTTCGGTAATATCATCGTAAACATTGACGAGTTCGCCGAGGGAAGCTTGTAGATATAGTTCTCTTTCCACATGCTCAAGTGATCGTCCCGGTAGGTCGTCACCGGATAGTGTTCTGGGATTCCGTTGGACCATACTCGTTGATAGACCGGCAAGAGGCCATGGGTAACGGTCGCGGGCAGGACCTTGCCGATATCGTGCCCGATAAGGTCTTCACGCTTCTTACCTTCAATCCTTTCGGCGGCTCGGTTGAAGTTGATCACCAGGAAAGAGTCGCCGTTATCGGAAGGTTCCAGGAGCACGACGCCGCTGCTCATAGTATCGAACAGCTCACGAAAACGCGCTTCACTGCCGGCCAGTGCTTCCCTGGTTTTTTGCAGGGCATCCAGATCGCGGATCACCAGGAGCAGGTGCGGGGCTGACCGATGTTGCATCAGCATGGCCGATAGTTTGCCGAGCCGTGGCTGTCCGTTCTTGTCCTGAAACGAATAGGTCCATAACGGAACGGTTCTCGGCCAGTTCGGTCAGGATCCGTGAAAAGATCTCGGGTTTATACCAGATCGGTAGATCCGGCAGGTGTTTGCCCAGTAATTCCTCGTGGCTAAAGCCGGTAAACCTGGAAAACTCTCATTACAATCCGCAACTTCGATGGTCGATTCATTGCAGAGACAGACGGCGTCGCCACTGGTCTGAAACGCCGTATAAAAGCGTTCCCGGCGGCCTGTAATGTCTCTTGTTCCACTTCCAGGGTGGACTCCTTAAATGTCTTGCCGATAGTCTGCCGATTCATTGCATGTCGCACTTCGTGCCTCCTTGGGTGAGCAGCATTGCGGCAATGTATTTTTGATACAATATAATGCTGAAAACTCAATACATTTAGTGTTTGCCTGATGAAGTCGACGCCCGTTAAAACGGAGGGAAGGGATCGCTTGCGCTAGCCAGGTCTATCGAGTACCATTCCCGGACGTTGCACCGTTATCCATGAGAAATCCTGTTCGTTACCGCTACAGACGGGAGAAATGCGATGCCCCCTATGGTTCTGCTGGTCGATGATGAACCAAACATCCTCTTATCGTTGAAATTTCTGATCCAGAAGGAGGGGTACGAGGTGCTGGTCCCGAAAACGGTGACGAGGCCATTTCGATCGCCCGTCAGAAACTGCCTGACCTGGTCATTCTTGATGTCATGTTGCCGAGCCCCAATGGTTATGAAGTGTGTCAGATTGCGTGCCGAGCCTGAATTGAACGCTACCCATATCCTGATGTTAACGGCCAAAAGTAATCCCACCGAACGGGAAAAGGGGCTGGCCATGGGGGCGGATGACTATATCAGCAAACCTTTTTCCAATCGGGAACTGGTAGACAAGGTTCGATTGATCCTGGGCTCGGATAGGGCTGTTTCCCCGGAAGAATATTCACGAAACGGGTTATGACTGCTTCCTTTTCCCTAACACCCCTTTCCGAACTGCTGAGTGAGTTGTTCGAGCAGGTTCGGGAGGGGGTGCATCTCTGTGATGCGGCGGGAACCATTTTGGCCGCCAACCGGTCGGCCGCTCGACAGCTGGGCAGGATTTCGTTCGATGCCACCGGAATTGCTGAAATCTTCGCGGAACCCTACATTTCCCGGGCACGTGCTTACGTTCAACAATCTTCCGTCGGCCGCAGGATAGATTTTCTATGCCCCCAACGGGATGGGAAACGTCTTTTCGACTGTCGGCTTACCGATACGAAGGGGAAAAAGTGGATTACCTTTTATCTGCTGACCTTTCAAGAAGCCCTGCCCGCCGAAAATCATTCGCAGTCGGAAGGGTGGCGCTGCGATTCCATTGGTAAACTGCGCCAGCCGCTGGCGAACTTGAAGGCGGCGGCGGAAAATCTGCTGGCCTATCCCGAAATGTCCCCGGTAATGCGGAGCGCTTTTGAAAATGTGATCGCCCAGGAGAGTGTCAGCCTGACCCGGAAATTCGATGATCTTGCGGGCATGTGCGCCGAAAGGGGGACCGGAATATGCGATCCGAGGCCGGTCAACGGGGAGATCCTGGTTGGCAGGGTGTTGTCTCTGGCCGGATGTCCACTGATTTTGATCCGGCCGAGCTCGGATGACCCGAGGGATCTCATGGTCGATGACCGCTGGCTGCAGCAGCTACTGCTCGCTCTCCTTGAATTTCTGTCGGCAAACGAAATATCTCTCTCCGAGGAGGTCGGATTCTCTTCCGATCCGACGGGACGTTTTGTCTACCTGGATATGCTCTGGGAGGGTGATCCTTTGAAAGCCGCCGAAATCGAGGAATGGCGGCGCCTGCCTTTGAGCAGGGTGCCCGGTTCTCCAAGCGGAGCCGATATTCTGCGCAGTCATGGCAGCGACCTGTGGAGCCAGGAAGCCGAGAAACCGGGCTTTGCCTTAATCCGTCTGCCTTTACCTCTGGTTCTTGCGGATATGAAAAATGGCTGAGCAAAGAAGGATCAATGGACGGCTGATAGCTCTGTTCTGTCTGGGGATCGTCGTCTTCAACTACCCGTTGCTTGAACTTGTTAGCAAGAAATTGTTCTTCCTTGGCGTGCCCTTGCTCTACCTCTATAGCTTTTCCCTTTGGTTCCTGTTCATAGTCGTCCTGGCCCTGGTGATACGAAAACGCCGTTCACAGTCCTCCCCGTCTGCGCCGCCACCGGGAAAAGTAGGATAGGGGGGCGCCATGTTGCCTGAATGGCTGATGCTCCTGATCTCGCTGGTCTACCTGGGAGGGTTGTTTGCCATTGCCTCCTACGGCGATAACCGGGCCGACGCCGGGCGCTCGATCATCAGCAATCCCTATGTCTATACTCTCTCAATAGCGGTCTACTGTACCGCCTGGACCTATTATGGAAGCGTGGGCAGGGCTGCCGCCACCGGCGTCGGTTTCCTGCCCATCTACCTGGGGCCCACTCTGATGGCGGCGCTGTGGTGGGTCGTATTGCGCAAGATCATTCGGATCGCCAAGGTTCAGCGGATCACTTCCATCGCCGACTTCATCGCCTCCAGATACGGCAAGAGCCCCCTGGCCGGCGGTCTGGTAACGGTTATTGCCATGGTCGGTACCGTTCCCTACATCTCACTCCAGTTGAAGGCCATCTCCCGGACCTTCACCTTTATGCACATTTACCCTGACCTTGAGTTGCTCCAACAACAGCCGCCAACAAACTTCTTGAACGATACAGCTTTTGCAGTGGCCATCATACTGGCAACCTTTTCGATCTTGTTCGGGACCCGTCATGTCGACGCCACGGAACGGCACGAAGGAATGGTGGCTGCCATTGCCTTCGAATCGGTGGTCAAGCTCTTGGCATTCAGCATTGCGGGAATCTATGTCACCTTCTTCCTGTTCAATGGTCCCTTTGATCTGTTCGGGAGAATGGCCGATTCTCCGGAGCTGCAGCGTCTGATGACCTTGGACGCTTTGCCAGGGGGCTATGCGAACTGGTTTACCCTCACCTTTCTGTCGATGTCCGCGATTATGTTTCTGCCCAGACAATTCCAGGTACTGGTGGTGGAAAATGTCAACGAGGAGCATGTCGGCAAGGCAGCCTGGCTCTTCCCGCTGTATCTCTTGATCATCAATCTCTTTGTGTTGCCCATCGCCATGGCCGGGATCCTGCGTTTCGGGGCACATAAGGTCGATCCGGATATCTTTGTCCTCATGCTGCCGATGGCCGCCCATCACGAGCTGCTGAGTATCCTGGTCTATCTGGGTGGCCTGTCTGCTGCTACCAGTATGGTGATCGTCGCCACTATCGCCTTGTCCACGATGATTTGTAACCAGCTGGTTATGGCGACCCTGCTGCAGATCCCCTTGCTTCGGCAAAAGGAACTGAGTGGTCTGGTCCTGATGATTCGCCGGGGCTGTATCATTGTTCTGCTGTTACTCGGCTATATCTATTACCGGGTTATCGGCGATTCCGTCGGGTTGGTTTCCATCGGTCTGGTTTCCTTTGCCGCCGTGGCGCAACTGGCTCCGCCACTTATGTTCGGCATCTTCTGGAAGGGTGCCAGCTGCCGGGGCGCCATTTACGGACTTTCGGCCGGTTTTCTGGTCTGGGTCTATACCCTGTTCATCCCTACTTTTGCCGGTTCAAATACCACGGTCGCCTCTCTTATGGCGCATGGCCCTTTCGGGATTGAACTGCTTCGCCCCTATCAGTTTCTCGGGCTTGACGTGTTCGATCCGATCACCCATTCGGTCTTCTGGAGTATGCTAGCCAACCTGGGGCTTCTGGTAGGCATCTCGCTTGTGGATCGCCAAAGCACCATGGAGCGTATTCAGGCCTCGCTGTTTGTCGATGTGTATCGCCACAGTGGCGGCTCTTTCATCTGGCATGGCAAGGCCATGATCACGGAATTACAGAAACTTCTGGTCCGCTTTATCGGTAAGCCCCAGGTAGAAAGAGCCCTGCAGGATTACAGCCGCAGTCACGATATCGAATTGGCTGCGGGGATGCAGGCCGACACCGATCTGGTCGAATTCGCCGAAAAGCTTCTGGCCGGTGCCATTGGGGCTGCTTCGGCCCGGATCATGGTCTCTTCGGTGGTCAAGGGTGAGGAGATCAGTCAGGAGGGTCTGTTAAGTATTCTCGATGAGACCTCGCAGGTGATTGAGTACAGTCACCGTCTGGAGCTGAAGTCCCGTGAGCTGGAGGAGGCCACGGATAAACTGCAAAAAGCGAACTTACGTTTAAGGGAGCTTGACCGTTTGAAGGATGAGTTTGTCTCAACGGTAAGCCATGAGCTTCGTACCCCCCTGACCTCGATCAGGTCATTTTCCGAGATCCTGCAGGATAATCCCGAATTGATTCAGTCTGAAAGGCAGAAGTTCCTGGACATCGTGGTCAGAGAGACCGAACGGTTGACCAGGTTAATCAATCAGGTCCTGAATCTGGCCAAGATCGAGGCAGGCCAGGCCGAATGGCTGATGCGGGATCTTGATGTCGTCGAGCTGACCCGCGAGGCGCTGGACTCCACCAGCCAGCTATTCTCCGATAAGGGGATCACTTTAAGCGTCGAACTGCCGGATCATCCGGTGATGCTTTTCGCCGACCATGATCGCTTGATGCGGGTATTTATAAATCTTCTTTCCAATGCGGTGAAGTTCTGCCCCGCTGAGGGTGGGCGGGTAGAGGTTGCCGTCAAGCATCTGGAAGCTGGGATCCGCTGTGAAATTACCGATAACGGGATCGGGGTTTCAGCGGGTGAGGAGGAATTGATCTTCGAAAAATTCCACCGCAGCAGTACGGCCGGCGATGGAAACCCGCAGGGTACGGGGTTGGGCTTGCCGATCAGCCGTCATATCATCGAGTACCATAACGGCCAGATCTGGGTGGATCAATCAACAACGGTCGGGGCTCGTTTCGTCTTTTTCATTCCCTTCGGTATTTAGCAGGCTGTCGAAAAAGTCCTATCGAGTTTTTGTCAGTCAACGATGCGGATATTCAAGAGATATGTTGACTCTGGAAACTATGAAAAGTAAATCCGACCCGATTATTCGTCCGAATTCCTCTTAGAGCTTTGTTTTTGATGTCAAAAAGTTGCCTCTAAGGCAGAAAAACAGCCATTTTATAGGCTTTAATGACATGATGTCAAACAGTTAGCTTGGTCCGACCCCTGGGGGTTTCATAATGGACGTCCCCTTCCACCCGCGGACCCGACCCCTTTTACGTGCATATTTAGAAAGTGGCGATAGAAGGAATGCGGCAATAGGGCAATAGTCAAAAATATCGGTCTTGGCGCGACCTGTTTGTATTTGCCACTGGGACCGGCATAACGTATCTCTTCAGCCAAACCGGGCAGCCTGGGCGGCAACGTGACCTGCCAGAGTTGTGACAAAGGTTTTGAGACCTGTCATCGCCGACAGTTCGGAATATTTCCCCCGGCCAGATGCATTGCGCGTTGAGGCCATGAGCACGGCGCTTGTGTAGAGCTGTTCCTGCATCAGCTTCTGGCACAATAAGTCATAGCGAGTTAGGTACGAGGCGCCACGGAACTCTTCGAAGATGGGGAAATGCGGTGATCTGTCCTTGACCGGGGCACGTGACCCCGGCGCATCCTCGACCAGCATAAACCAACCCACAAAGGGCCGAGGTTGTTTTCCGAAAGCCCCTTCCCGGTAGGCTGTCCAAAAATCGTGAGCTGTGCCTATTGCCTCCTCCGCTCGATTATTACAGTTGTTGCCCGAACGATGGCCCGACTTGACTCTTCAACTCAATGGCCAGGATCAGCTCTCCCTGGAGGGTTACCAGTAAATCCCAAAGTTTCGTCGGCCGGAAATACCCGGGCAAGGTCAGTGCTGCCCGGTTTTGGTGGATCTCGGCATGGGCGAGTCCGTTGGCTCGTACGATGTCAAGCATCAGAGACAGGAACCCGTCCATATTTTTGCCGGCCGTGACTCCGGCCCGTTCACCCTGGTCGGCTTTGCCGGACTCAATCTGTTTCTGTTTGGCCGCCTCCCGGTTCCCCCAGAAATCCTGCACAGCCAAACGCGCCTTTCGTTCGTAATCGACCAAGTCAAGAGCCATTCAATCTCCATTGCCGCCAAGGGCGGCTCGTTCTTCACGACTCAAGCCATACAACTTGAAGGCCGCTTGATTGCATCTCTCCAAATCCCGCTTAATAGCAGCTTCCGCCAGCTCGATCCGTAAAGTTTCGGGAACCTCAGCCCAGCGAGGAATCCTGATCCGGCGCAGGTACTGGGCCTGAAACCGGAGGAAGCCGCCCCGCATCCTGGTGGAATAAGTAGCTACAAAGAGTCTGGTGACGGCGGAGAGCAACACGGCCTGCAAGGCCCGCATCTCCCACTCCCCAGAGGTTACAAAGTAAAGGTTATGGTGGGGGTAAAGCTTGCCGCTCTCGAAAACGATATGCGCCTCGCCTTTGATGTCGGGGATCAGGAGTTTCGGCATCCCGGCGATGGCCGGGGAGATCCGGTCAATCGTTCGGTACCAGTTGGCCGGTGCCTTCCGGGCACAGTGGCGACCGGCAATCACTTCCCGCCTCGCCTCCAAATACAGGCTTAGGCGTGGGATAGTTGCGGAGATCGGCCAGACCGCCGCCCTCGGCAAATGGATTGATAACCCCCAGCCCACGCCATTGCACTTCACCAGAGGACGATGTCCTTGGTGGTCACCAGGGGCAGTTTGCGGTCCGGTTCGACATCGAGAGCGGCAAAATCTCCGATGAACGCCTGGTCGGCGCCGGTCGCCACGCCGATGCCCACCTTGCAGCCAGCCTCCTCCAGAGTCGGGAAACTCTGCTCCAGCCGCCGAATCATCGCCATCTGGTCGGTCGGCTTCGAGCGAGCCAAGGTTCCGCGCCGCTGGTAACACAGGCCAGCTCCCGCACATCTCTCAATTCCCGCCCGATAGCGGAGTGGCGCGCAATACCTCGGCCAACTTTAGCCAAAGCGGATCGTTCAATGGGGGGGCGATGGGCGATGCGGGTGGGGCCGGGCACTTCCCGGGTGATGATGGTGATGGCCGGGTAGGCGGATACCTCGGAATGGAAGGCCTGGGTACCGGTCATATCGACCAGGATTTTCAGATGAAAATTTTTGGCCACCAGACGCCGCAATGGCCCTCCGTATCGATTCTTCATCCAGCGATCGGCGCAGATAAAGCCCAGTGAGCCACCTTTGGCAAGCAGATCAAGCGACCGTTCGATGAACGGCACATAGAGATCGGCCCGGTCGTATATGGTCTGATAACGGCAGCGATACTCGGCAAGCAGCGGCGCTGGAATCAGCTCCTGCCGCACGTAAGGGGGATTGCCGACTACAAAGTCGAATTGCCCCGGCAAAGGAACCAGTAGAAAGTCGCCCTGAATCAGCCAGCTATCGGCGAGGGACACCGCCGTTCCCGGCTCGATTCCCTCCCGTTTGAGCAGGTCCACCACCGCCGCATAGGTGGCATGAAAGGTCTCGCGGTGCAACTCCACCGCCCGGATGGCCTCGCCCAATTCATCCAGAGGTGAGCCAACTTCCTTGGCCGCTCGCCAGGAGGTAAGCAAGCGTTTGATGGCGGGCAGCAGAAATTCGCCGCCCCCGAACGAAGGCTCCAAAAGCCGCTGCTTGTATAGTGGGTGATCTACCGTGTAGCCAGCCAAATCCAGGATAAATTCGACAACTTCCGGCCGGGTAAATACAGCACCGCGTGCCTCCAGGTCGCCTCTTTCCGCCAATTCCTCAATAGCGGTACTGAGAGGAGTCGGGAAGGAGGCCGCGCCGCCACCCAGATAATCAAATGTAAGTTGTCCCGATGCCAAAGTTTTACTCGTGTATGGTTTTTTGCTGGAGCTTACACGCGAGCCCGGAAAGATGCAATGTGCTGGATGGACTCTTGCCGGCCAATGGTTTTGTGGGACGGTGTTGCGATTGGAAAGCCTTCTGCCCCAAGCGTATCAATAGCAAAAAGTTGATCGGGGGATACGGTATCACGAGAGTCGCCGAAAGATGGTTCGCAGTTTGAGGTGGTTGGTTGGCGGTGAGCTTGCGAACCCCAACGTTCACGGAGTTTGGGCGCCGTTGGGTTTGATTGCATTCAGCCCAACCTACGAGCTTGTATCAATTTCTGGCGGGTTCAGACTTCTTCTATGTTGCCATTGTCATTGTCCCCCACCCGCGCTCCAACCAAATTGCCGATCCCGGGACCAGCGCTGATATTTCGACAATTCATAATTCACCTTAACGACATCAAACCGCTCATTGTTAAACACCCCATCATACCAAGGGAAACCGGCGAACCATTCCTTGTATCCCTCATGTTCTGGATGACTGGGGTCTTCGAGTGCGTCACAGAACTCGTAGTACCCGTGGATACCCCCGACATCCTCGGGTGGGCAGGCCCGGGCACCGTCAAGACACTCAATCATGGAGTGGGATTTCGGGTTAAAATATCGACTTTCTTCAAGGAATATTGTATGCCTCCAGCTGTCGCCGAAGTCATATATATAGTCAAAGGACCGGCCTTTCTTTCTGATCAGTTCATCCAGCCGGAATTTACAGCCCTCCAAACCATCCTCCCTTGATTCAGGATATTCAGTGTACCTTTTTCGCCCGATCGTGAACTCATGGAGATGATAATCCTGCCACCCCATCACGATCTGAATTACATCATGGAGCCGATCCAGGGTGATGGTCGCGGGGACCGTAAAACGCCGCCATATCACTGGTTCGATTTCAAGTAGCTCGATTTTCAGCAAGTAAATTCGTTCATTCATGGAATCGTCTCGCAATTATGTTAACCAACCTGCAGAAGTTCGGGGGCAGAATTCCGGGGACACAATTCCCAGTTATCAGTCAAGATATTCCAAAAATTATTGCCTTGATATCCATCCCACCTGCAGTTAATCAAACATTCAATTGCATTTCTTACCGTGATTCTCGGGAAAAATCTAACAAAACTAGGAGTTGACTTAAATCTGCGTGCGGGGAAGAGTATCTGGCTATTTTCTGCTCAGAGGATCTTCCATTTGCGGCCGGCGTGGAGAAAGTCGTGCATGGTCCGGAAGCCGTGGTCGGCCATTTTTTTGGCCAGGAAGAGGAACAGGTAGGCGGTCTGCATCGAGTCCTGCAGGGCGTTGTGCGCGGTAAAGACGGGAAGGTTGTAATCTTTGGCCAGGGCGGGCAGAGTATAGGCCCCGGAGATATTGTAGTGATCGTAATAATGGCCGTGCTTGGCCTCGTTGTAGGCCATGGCCAAGCGCATGGTGTCCAGGTAGGGGGAGCGGATCGGGCCTCCGAGCAGTTTGCTGGCGGCGGCGTTGATGAATTCCAGGTCGAGCCGCAGGTAGTGGCCGATCAGCACCGCTCCCCCGCAGAACTCGATCAATTCCGGCAGGATTTCCTCGAGCTTTCCGGCTTTGAGCAGCTCCTGGGGCGTGATGCGATGCAGAAGGGTGCTGGGTGAGTGGAGACGGTTGTCCGGCTTGACCAGAGCGTAGAAGGTCTCGTTGCAGCAGATCTGCAGGTTCCTGATCCTGACCGCGCCGATGGCGATGATCTCATCCTGGCTGGAATCGAGACCGGTCAGTTCGGTGTCGAGGACGACCATTTCGTAGTCGTGTAGAGGTAGGTTTTCCCTGAAATCATGAAAGAGCCGCCGGTTCTCGGCGATCAGAGGATGATATTGCCGGTTCTGGGACTTGAAAAGGTTCAGGATTTTGGCAAGAGCCATTGGCCGCACCCAGGCTTACTGTTCGGCAATATGGAACTCCTTGTTGAGGAATTCCTGCAGCCTGGTAATGACCGAAAAGGCCTCTTTCAGGGTCTGGCGCTCCAGGTCGCTCATGTCCTTGGGATTGATGTGATTGTCCGGCTCCTGTCCGGCTTCCATCATCTGCAGCTGATGGACCAGGCGCAAGTGCATCAGGAACTCGTACGATTCGATCAGCTCCGAGCAGAGGTCCCGGGGCAGGTAGAGATTGTCGCGCAGCAGGTTGAGCCGGGCCAGGGTGTTGGTCTCGGTGATACCGTGCTTCAGTGACATTAGTCTGGCGAAGTCGACAATGAAGACCAAGCCCCTGGTTTTGAGGTCGAAAGTGTTCTTGTGCTCCCCGTCTTTTTCGACGATGAAGTTCTTGAAGAATGACAAGGGCGGCCTCGAGGCCAGGCTGCTCCTGGCCATGTGCAGTTGGAAGAGGTCCGATCTCCTGGCCGTGTCCCTGACCTCTTCCCTGAGCCTGTCCGCCAGTCCGGTGTCCCCGAACCCGGCCTTGAAATCGAAGAAGATGGTCGAATTCAGGATGCTCTCCGGGGTTGGAGTTTGGCACCACCTGTCGAAGTAACCTTTCCAGATTGAATAGGGCTGCCGCCATTTGGGGTTGGAGGCCATGATCTCTCCCGGACAGAGCGGGTAGCCGCATTTGACCAGGTGCTGGATCGCTTTTTCGGCGAACTTCCGGAAATATTCCTCGACTTCCGCCATCTTCGTCCCGTCTTCCGGCGGGGTGTAGATGATGGCGTTGTCCTGGTCGGTCTTGAAGGTCTGCTCGCGGCGCCCCTCGCTGCCCATCAAGAGCCAGGCCCAGGGAGCCGGGGCCTGGCCCATCTCCTTGAGCAACAGGGAGAGGAGGCGGTCGAGCACATGGTCGTTTAATACCGCGATCATCCTAGTGATGTTATTGGCCTTGGCGCCCTCCTCGATCAGCGACCTGACCACCTGGGGGATCTTGAGGGCCAGCGGGTAGAGGCCCTCGATCTGCCGCTGGGCGAGGATCTCCCTGAACAGGTAGAGTGGCGAGGTCCCCTGGGTGACCATGATGTCATGGGTGGTGATCATCTTGCAGATCTTGCCGTTCTGCTCGATGGCCAGGTGATGGATCCGGTTCTTGATCATCTGGAGCAGGGCGTCGAAACAGATGGCCTGGCTGGAGATGGTCTGGACCGGTGAGGCCATGATCTCGGAAACCTTGATGCCGGCGTCCAGGCCGGCGGCCACCACCTTGCTCCTGATGTCCTTGTCGGTGACGATACCGTTGATCTCGCCGTTCGCGCCGGTCAGGAGCAGGGAGCCGATCATCTTGTCGGACATGATGGTTGCCGCCTCCCTGACCGTGATATCGTCAGGGGCATGGAACAGTCGGCCCTTGGCGATATCGCCGACCTGGGCGCTGAACAGGTAGAGGGACCCCTCTGTTCGAGGAGTAATCTTCTGGAGGCGGACCTCCGAGTAGACCAATCCGGCCAGTTTCGCCGACATGGTTCTCAGGTAGTATTGGGAGGCGGTGGGATTGGATACCAGGAGATCGAGGAAGGCCTGTTTCTCGAAGAGGAAGCAGAAGGTGTCGTCGACCGCCTCGATATTGAGATTGGCCCTGGTCCCCTGGATGATTGGCAATGCCCCGAAATACTCGCCTTCGCCCCGGTAATCCTTAAGCAGCTCTTCTCCCGACTCATCGATCCGGTAGGACTTGACCCCACCTTTCTGGATAACGTACAGGCAGCAGACCTCCGTTTCACCCTGACGGAAGATCAAGGTCCCTTTCGGGAAGAAGTCGATGGTGCATTTCCGGGCGAATTTCAGCAGCGAGTCCCGGTCCAGGTCCTTGAAAGGCAACACATGGGAGAGGAAGTCAAGGGCCACTTCCGGCGTGATATCGTTGATGTTATTTCTGCTCATCCCGGTTGTCCGGTTTCTTGGGGATTATGATCCTCTCGGCCTTGGGGAACACCCTGATATACAGGAAACCGGACAGGAGGATCATTGCTGCGGTCAGCGACATCTCTAAGGTGTGGTGGTTTTCGGGCTGGAAAAGGGCGATGATCGAAAGGATGAACAGGAACTGGTAGCCGTCCCGGCGGAAACGGAGAAGTTTTTTCAGCAGATAGATGTTGATGGCTGGCACGACCAGAGCCATGAAGAAGGCCAGGTTGACTCCGCTGATGGCTGCCGCACCCCAGAGTTTCATCAGGGTCATGATAACCAGGATGGCACTCAAGAGCAGGTGAAGGGCGAGGTATTTCCGGCGTTTAGCCAGGCTGGGGAACTCGTTGAGGAGATATGCCAGTTCCTCACGGTCCTCGGTATCCTTCAGGCTGTTCCAGATTGTCTTTCCGTTGCCGCCTTCCTTGAGGAGGAGGTCGATCTTTTTATCCAAAGTGTCGGTCATGGGATCAGCTGGCTATTCTCTTTAGGTTTCAATCCTGAGACGGTCATTCCGGAGTCTCACAGTCTCGCTTACCTGCCCGATACCTGCCTTGCACAGTGCCTTGCAGCGGGGGCCTGAGTGTTCACGAATAGCATTTCCCGGCGTGATTTTCAATCGACAAAGCAATCAGGACTGAGTTCTCCGTCCTTAAAGGGAATTTTTCCATGTCGGAGCCTACTCGATCAGGTATATTCAGCTCATCGTGACGGTTTTTCCGATTTTCTCGCGCCGGGTTCAATACATCAATAAATATGTTCAGATATCTCATATTCATCTTTATCCTGCCATTGTTCACGGTCTTTACTGCCCCCGTTCCGGTTGATGCCGGCCAGGAGTGCCGGGCGGTGGCCATCGAACTTCGAGCGCTGTTGGCTGACGACCTGGACGGTGCCGGCCTCTCCGAGGCGGTTGCCGCCAGTCTCGATTATCTTGCCAGGGTTCCCAGTAACCGCCGATATAGCTTCTGCGACCGGCAATATACGGCTGCCGATCTCAGGCAGGCCCTGTCCGAATTCGCTCAAATCTGGGGGAGGTTCGGGGCTACCCCGGAATTCTACCGGCAAGTGGCCGACCATTTCGAGTTGCTGGCGGTCCAACAAGAGGGGCAGCCGCCGGGACGGCTCATGGCTACCGGTTATTTCGAGCCGCTGGTCGAGGGCTCTTTGCTGCGGCAGGCGCCATTTCTCTATCCGCTTTACCGGGTGCCGACCGATCTGGTCAACCGGGACGGAATCGTAGGTCGGCTCGAGAATGACAGATTGGTGCCCTACTGGACCAGGAGCGAGATTGAAGAAGGAAATCTCTTGTCCGGTCTGGAGCTGGTCTTTCTTGATGACCCGATCGCGGCCTTTATCCTTCAAGTGCAGGGTTCGGGGCGGGTCCGGCTGCGGGACGGCTCGATCCGTCCGATACTCTTCGGGGCCAAAAATGGCCGGCCATATCGCAGTATCGGCCGGCTCCTGGTCGACCGGGGTGAAATGGATCTGGAGCAGGTAAACCTGCCGGCCATTATCGACTATCTGCATGCCCACCCCGATCAGCGCCGGGAAATTCTGAGCCACAACGAATCGTTCGTGTTTTTTCGCTGGGGCGAAGAAGGAAGGCCGGGCCCCTTGGGGAATCTGGGGGCACCACTTACCGCCGGGCGTTCGGTGGCCCTCGATCAAGGGATTTATCCACCCGGAGCTCTGGTATTGCTGCAGACCAGGAAACCGCTCTTCAACGGGCAGGACGAATTAGTCGGTTGGGCGCCCTTGAATCGCCTGGTCCTCAACCAGGACACCGGTTCGGCCATACGCGGGAGCGGGCGGGTCGACCTCTTTCTGGGCTTCGGCGCCAGGGCGAGGATCGCTGCCGGCCTGATGAAGACGCCCGGACAGCTCTATCTGCTCATGAAAAAGAAACAGTTGCCTGCAGCATCCGGTTTTAGGTAAGATTCCCCTTCGATAATTGTCAGCGTCAGACCCTGCTCAAGCAAGGAAGGAACCATGAAAAAGCCAGATGTCGATTACTGGATCAACTGCATGCTCGAATCCAATGAGCATGTTTCAGATCTGAATGTCACTCCCGGCAAACCGTTACAGGTGGAGGCGTCGGGGGTTATGCAGGCAGTTGAGGTTCGCCCGGAGATCAAGTCTCTGACCCCGTTTCAGGCCGAAGTCTTCGCCTTGACCATGATCAATGGCGACAAGCGGCTGCTCGCCGACCTGGTGCGCACCGGTTCCTGCGACCTTTCCTATAGCATTGGGCAGGATGTGCGTTTCCGGGTTAATATCTTTTCCGGTCGGCGCCAGTTTTCCACGGTACTGCGAAAGCTGGAAACCCGGATCCCCAGCATCGACGAATTGAATCTGCCGCCAGCCCTGCATCGAATCCACAAGGAAAAGAACGGTCTGATCCTGGTTACCGGTGCCACCGGTACCGGTAAATCAACCACCCTGGCGGCAATTCTCGACGAGGTCAACAACGATATGGCCGTCCATGTCGTCACTTTGGAAGACCCGATCGAATATTCCCATGAGCACAAGAGAGCCACTTTCAACCAGCGGGAACTTGGAGTCGATTTCGATTCTTTCACCGATGGTCTGCGGGCCGCCCTGCGGCAAGCCCCCAAGGTCATACTGGTCGGCGAAATGCGCGATCGGGAAACCATGGAAATCGGTTTGACCGCGGCGGAAACCGGCCATGTGGTAATGAGTACTCTGCATACGGTGGATTCGGGCCAGACCATCAACCGTATTCTCGGCATGTTCGAGTTGGAAGAGCAGGCCCAGATCAGAAACCGGCTGACCGATACCGTCCGTTGGATAGTCTGCCAACGACTGTTGCCAAAAATCGGCGGCGGGCGAGTGGCGGCGGTGGAAATTCTCTGCGTTAATCTGCGGATCAAGGAGTTGATCCTGAATGGCGAAACTGAAGAGAAGACCTTTTACGACATCATCGCCGACGGGGCTCCGGCGGGGATGATCACCTTTGATCAGCATATCCTTAAGCACTACCAGGATGGCTTAATAACCGAAGAGACCGCCATCGGCTACAGTTCAAAGCGCAGTGTGGTGGCTCGCGGGTTAGACCAGATCAAGGCGGCCCGGGGTGAATCTACCACTGCCATCAAGGGGCTGGGCATGGAGCAGATCGATAAGAATTACCGCTCAGGTTTCTAAGCCGGTTTCCCGTAGCGCTTAATTTGGAGAGAAAAATATGATAACTACCTGTCCGCATTGCGCCAGAGAATTCAATTTCAGCGAGGGCCAAGTGGCCAAGATCGAAGCGGCTCTGGCCACGCTCAAAGGTGGCACTCTGAAATTGAAATGCCCGCGCTGTTACGAACCGGTGGAGCTCTCTTCCGACGGTGCCCTGGCCGATTGGCGCCAGCCGGTCAAGGTTGCCGAGGTAGGCAAGCAGCCGGTGGGACCGCCACCGCCGCCGCCGCCTGACATCGATTGGTTGACCAAAGGGGTTTTCCACGATGAGGAACAAATCAAGGACATTGCCAAGGCCCTGATTTTGATTGACCCGGGAGAAATTCGCGCCAACGTTCTCGGAGCCATGGTCGAATCGTTCTACCAACCAACGGCGGTCGATACCATCGAGGATGCGCTGCGGCAGATGCAGCAGATCCAGTACAGCGCGGTGGTCCTCCACAGCAAGTTTGCCGGGATAAGACTGCGCAAATCCGCGGTCCATGAGTACATGTGTAAGATGACCATGACGCAACGCCGCTATATTTTCTATATCCTGATCGGCCCTGAGTTCCACAGCCTGTATAGCCTGGAGGCTCTGTCCAACAGCGCCAACCTGGTAGTCGACGAAAAGGATGTCGAACACTTCAAGAATATCTATAAGCGGGCCAAGGCGCAGTACGAAGAACTTTTCGGCCCTTTAATCGGGACTTTGAAGGAGGCGGGGACCATCTGAATAATTTATGGATTAGCGGAAGCTTTTCCCTATCCTGTGTTAGCTTGGCGTTACTGTCCTTCAATCCTTGAATCTGTTGGCTCAGTTGTTGCCTTTCTCTCTCCAGAGCGGTGGTGTCGAGCCTACCTCTATCCCCCCAGTTCTTTCAGGTTTTTCCCCTGCATAATCTTGTTTTGGAGCAGTTGCAGCCAGAGACTGTTTTCCAGCTTGGCCTGACCATTGGGTTATTGCTCCACGTAATTTTGCCGGGCTATGGCACCCGTATGGAGATCTGGTCGAAGGTTGGCCGGCAGCAAGAAAAACTGAGCCAAGCGATATTGGTTCTCGGCTTTTTCAAGCCCGTGAGAGCCAGCAGAAAGTCAGCCGGTTTGAGGCGATTGATGCCAGGTTGATTTTCCCCAGGATGTCGATTATCTCATTCTGAATCATGTATCAAATGTTCCTATTTTTTCCCCTGGCCAGTATGGTATGGTGTGAAAGTTTGGTTGTCCCGGTCGGTAGTTTCTGATTCCCGGCTATTGCCGCACCGGTTGTGGAATTCCCTGGGGGGAGGGGAGCGAGATCCCGTAGTGTCTTTCCCAGCAGTGTGCTATTGTCAGGTGATTCCGTAAAAGGGCATACCCGCATAGTTAATCTGGAAAGGACGCTATGGAGCACCGATCGTCCATAAATGGTCTGAGAGAGGAAAGGCCCGTCGAACCCTCAGTGCCTGACAGTCAACCCGGCGTCATGATCAAACGGGAACAGATCATTAATGCCTTAAACCGGATCAACTTCCATAATGGCCGGGTCTTTGTGACCCTGAAGCATCAACGGTTCAACTCCTTCATCAATGTCGCTGCCCAGCCCCAGCCTTGCCGGGATGAATTTCTGGAACTGCTCTGGAGCAGTCAGGCGGAGGAGGAGGAGGGGCAACTCAATAATTACAAATATCTCGAATTCTTTTACACCGACGGCTTGAAACAGGTCAGGGTGGCGGCTGAACTATTGGAGGTCGGACAGAAAGGTCTCTTCCTGCGGTTGCCTGAAACAGGCATTGATTCGAACCACCGTCAATGCCGACGTTTCGGCTGTTACGAAGCGATCCGGGCTCAGGTGGTCCAGAGCGGGCTGGCCCTGCAAGGCTGGCTGGCCGACTTTAACGGCTATGCCTTTGCCGTCAACCTGGGTGGTGTTGACCCGGAAGACCTGCGGTTGCTCAACCCTGAAAGTCCGGTTAACGTCCTGCTTCGGGAAGGCGAAGACGTTCTGCTGGCCGAGACCTGCCGGATTATTCGTTTGGACCGGGATCACCAGGGAGAAACCTTGGTGCTGGCTCCGCAGTCCAGCCAGATCAGCCGCTTCAAATCCAAGGAGATGCGCAGCGTCCGACAGCATCTCCATCCCCAGCCAAGTATCGAGTTCAATCACCCCTTATTCCCCCGCCGGGTCTCTCTGCGGGCGGTCGATATTTCCGGTTCCGGCCTGGCTGTGGAAGAGGAGCCGGCCCATAGCCTGTTGATGCCCGGTATGGTGATACCCAAGGCGGCCATCTCTTTTTCGCAAAATTTCAAGATCGATTGCCGGGTTCAGGTTCTGTTCAACCGTCTTGATGAAGAGAAGAAAACCCTGAAATGCGGTCTGGTCTTTCTTGACATGGATTTCTCCGGCCAGATGCAGCTTTCCTCCATGCTCTACCAGACCCAGAACGAGCACTCTTATCTGGGAACCGTTGTCGATCTGGACGAACTCTGGAATTTCTTCTTCGACACCGGCTTCATCTATCCGGCAAAGTACAGTTCCATCCAGGAGCAGCGGGAGAACTTCAAAAAGCTTTACTCCCGGCTCTACAATGAAAGTTCGGAAATTTCCCGGCACATCGTCTACCAGGATCGAGGGATGATTCTGGGGCATGTCTCAATGTTTCGCTACTACGATCAAACCTGGATTCTGCAACATCACGCCGCCGTCAAGTCGAATCATCACAAGGCGGGGCTGGTGGTCATGGATCATATCCTTCGACATATCAACGAAGTACATCAGCTTAGTTCGAACCGGATGCGCTATATCGCCTGCTACTTCCGCCCCAGCAACCGCTTTGCTGCAAAGGTCTTCGGTGGTTCGGTCCGGGCTCTGGATAATCCCCGACACTGCTCCCTGGATGAATTCGCTTACTTCCATCACCATGGCTGTGGCGGCAGTCTACCCCCGGATTGGCGCCTGGAGGAGAGCGTCGTTGACGACTTGTACACCCTGGAGTATTTTTATCGGGAAATGTCCGGCGGTTTGCTGCTGGAGGCTTTGGATCTTTATCCCGGAGCATGGGACCGGGAGGCGGCGATCAACGAAGACTATCGGCGGCTCGTTCTGCGCCGCGATCGCCGGTTCTTTTCACTGCGTCGCCCGGAAGGCGGGCTGGTGGCCCTGCTGGTGGTGAACATCTCCGATATCGGTCTGAACCTTTCCGATCTCACTAACGGGGTGCAGGTCATGGTCATTGACGATCGGGAGTTTTCGGCGCAGCTGCTCTATGCGGCCCTGCATAAGTTGGCCGGTTGCTTCGAGCGTCCGGATTTTTCAGTGCTGCTCTTTCCCCTGTCCTGCGCCGTGGCGAAAAAGATCCCTTATGATAAGGTCTATCAGCTTGGGATTCTTGATCTGAACCATATCAGCGAATACCTCAAATTCATTGAAAGCCTGATGGGTTCGTCCCTACGGCTGCAGACCCCCCATGCGAATGGCTGAACAACCACTGTATAACAGCCGCATCACCAGTACCTATCTCAGGCTGGTGCGCAAAAGGTACCCTAAGGTCGACGTGGCCGACCTGCTGGCTTATGCCGGCATGGAAGCCCAGCAGGTGGAGGACGAAGGACACTGGTTCACCCAGAAGCAGGTCAACCTTTTTCAGGAAAGACTGGTGGCTCTGACCGGCAACCCGGAGATTTCCAGAGAGGCCGGACTTTTCACCGCCTATCCCGAGGTTATGGGCGGCATCAGGCGTTATCTTCTGGGGCTGGTTCGGCCGGCAACCGCTTACGGACTGGTTGGCAAATTTGGCAACAAGTTTACCCGTTCGACCCTGATTGAATCTCGCGCGTTGGGCCCCAATAAAGTAGAATTCTTGGCCACTCCTTACCCGGGGATCAAAGAAGAGCTTTTTCAGTGCAAGAATCGCAAGGGCTACCTGGAGGCCATTTCCAGGCTCTTCGACTATCAGCTGCCCAAGATTGAGCACCCGGAATGTCTATTCAAGGGTGGCCGGGCCTGCCGCTATATCGTCTCCTGGCATGAGTCGCCTTTTTCGAAATGGAAAAAAATTAGACGGTTCAGTGCAGCCGGTCTGCTGCTCTTCTTCGTCGCATCTTTCTTTCTCTTTTCGCCGCACATCGCCATGGTTTTGGTGCTGCCGGTTTCCGGAGTCATAGTGCTGTTGCTCAGCTGGTATCTTGCGTTGCTCAATGGTCGCGAGTTGCAGGCGGCGGTCGATAACCTGCAGTCATCGGCCGACGAGTTGATTCAGCAGGTCGGGATCAACTATGATAATTCCATGTTGATCAACGAAATCGGCCAGGCCCTTAACCAGCAACTCGAGTTGGAAGGACTTCTCAAGCATATCGCCCATTCCCTGGAAAATAGACTGGATTACGATCGCGGCCTGATCATGCTGTCCGACCCGGGCAATACCAGGCTGATCTTTAAAACCGGCTACGGCTATTCCGAGGAGCAGCAGGCGGTTTTGGAAAAGACCAATTTCCACTTGGATAACCCGTCATCGCAGGGGATTTTCGTGGTGGCTTTCCGCGAACAGCGACCCTTTCTGCTCAATGATCTGGATGAGGTCAAGGGGCAATTGTCTTCCCGCAGCTACGAGCTTGCCCGGCGGATGGGGGCACGTGCCTTTATCTGTTGCCCGATCGTATTCGAGAACGAATCGCTGGGAATTCTGGCGGTGGATAATCTGAGCAGTAAGCGACCGTTGCTGGAGAGGGATAAGAATCTTCTGATGGGGGTGGCCAACCAGATTGCCATCAGTATCCACAATGCCAGGTTGGTGGAGGCGCGCTTACGGCAGTTCAAGTCGATGCTCAAGGTTCTGGTCGCCTCCACCGATGCCCGGGATCCGGTGACCGCAGGTCATTCTCTCCGGGTTACCGAGTTCGTGCAGGGCATTTGCCAGGAAATGGGTCTGCCGCCGAACTATACTGAGGTGATCAGGGTCGCCTCGCTGCTGCACGATTACGGGAAGATCGGCGTCGATGATAAGATTCTTAAGAAGCCCGGCCGACTGAGCCCGGAAGAGTACGAAGAGATTAAGACCCATGCCCTTAAAACCAGGAAGATCCTGGAGGAGATTGAATTTGAAGGGATATACCGTAGCGTCCCGGAAATTGCCGGGGCGCACCATGAAAAAGTCGATGGCACCGGATATCCCGAGGGCCTGAAGGGCAATGGTATCCCACTGGGGGCTAAGATCATCGCCGTGGCTGACGTTTTCGAGGCCCTGACCGCGAAACGGCATTACCGTGAACCGATGCCGGCGGAGCAGGCCTTCGAAATCCTGAAGAATAAAATCGGCAGCCGCTTTGACCGACGTTGTGTCGAAGCCCTGTGCAGATATTATCAGAAGCAGATGAAGAAAAACCCAGGCCACTCCGATGAATCAGCGGGATGGCTTGCGACCCCGGCAGAGGATAAGGGGAGAGTAGATAAAGCGGCGCGGATCTGAAAAGAACTTCTTGAATTCGGCGATGAATTCCGGATGCCCACCGGGGTAGAGCTCAAAAGTAAAGCCCAGCTTCTCCGGCACCACCTCTACTTTCCGGAGCCAGTTGAAGGCGTCGCTTTCCTTGAGTTCCCCGTAAATCACATGGTGACCGGTCACCTCAACCCTGATCTCTTCGAAACCCAGGTCATAGAGATAGGCATAGAGTTTACGGCCGACAAAGGGGTCGAAATCGCCTTCTTCCTGTAGAGCCGTCATTAAGGCGTTGGTGGTTGTGGCCAGACGTGGCGGCATCTCGTGATGGTTGAGGCCAGTTGTTGTCCAGATCCGCGAGGCAGAGGATGCCACCGGGCGCCAGGAGATCGGTGATGTCCCTGACCAGGTCGAAGCTGCCGGCCCGGTAGTATTCCAGGACAAAGCGGACCCAGATGAAATCGAAGCGGCCAAGATCGGTCAGTGGTTTCCGGATATCGCGGCAGTGGAATTCGAGGCCGGGCCGGGAATAATGTTCCCGGGCATACTCGATTCGGTCCAAGGCGAAATCAATCCCCACTGTCTCGCCGCCAGGTTGGGCCAGATCATGCAGTAACGCCGTGGTTCGGCCCGGCCCGCAGCCCAGGTCGGCCACCCGCATGCCGGGGCGCAATCCGGCCGAGGTCGCCTGGTCCGTGGTTTTGGCATCATCGGTTTTCAATTCCAGGCGGCGCCCTTCAGCCGCGCTCTCCATCAGGTAGCTGCCGTCTTTCATAACTCTATTTCATCCGTGTCAGGGCCGGCCTCTTCCAGGGCCAGCAGTTTTTCCGCCATAGCGACCGGCATCCCTTCGACGCTTTTGAGCTTGCGCTCCATGGCCCGGGTGCGGACCTCGGTCTGATCAATGGTGTTGGCGGCGCTGGCCAGCTGTTTTCGGACCTTGCCCAGAACCTCGCCGAAGCGGCCGAATTCGGTCTTGACCGCCGATAGTATCTCCCAGACCTCGCTGGAGCGCTTTTCGATGGCCAGGGTGCGGAAGCCCATGCGCAGGCTGCTCAGGGTGGCGGCCAGGGTGGTGGGGCCGACCGCCACCACCCGGTATTCCTGCTGCAGTTTTTCAACCAGGCCCGGTTGGCGCAGAATTTCGGCATAGAGCCCCTCAGTGGGCAGGAACATGATGGCGAAATCGGTGGTCCGGGGCGGGTCCAGGTATTTACTGGAGATATCCCGGGCCGAATTGAGCAGAGCCCGGGTCAGAGCGGCCAGGGCCTTCTCCACCCCCTCACTGTCGGCAGTCTCGGCGCAGGCCAGGAGCCTCTGGTAATCTTCCTGGGGGAACTTGGAGTCAATGGGCAGCCAGACCACCGAGTCGGCGTCGCGGCCCGAACCCGGCAAGCGTACGGCGTATTCGACACTCTCGGCCGAGTTGGCCCGGGTCCGGACATTCCGGTCGTACTGCTCCGGGGTGAGGATCTGTTCGAGGATCGCCCCGAGCTGCACTTCGCCCCAGGTGCCGCGGGTCTTGACGTTGGTCAGCACCCGCTTCAGGTCACCGACCCCGGCGGCCAGGGTCTGCATCTCGCCCAGGCCTCGCTGGACCGATTCTAGCCGTTCGCTGACCAGCTTGAACGATTCACCCAGCCGTTTTTCCAGGGTGGACTGGAGTTTCTCATCAACGGTCTGACGCATCTGGTCGAGCTTCTTTTCGTTACTCTCCTGCAGGGCGCGGATCTGGGTATCGAGGATGTTGCGTAAGCGGTCGAGCCGGTCGCGGTTCAACTCACTCATCTCCTTGATCCGGTTTTCCGCCGCGGTCAGGCTTTCTTTCTGGGCCTTGCCCATTTCGGCGATGGTCTGGGTCACCGTCTCGTTGGCCGACTTCTGGGCGGCGGCCACCTCCTCGCGCAATTCGCGGGCAGCGCGGGCCGATTCCTCCCGGCTCAGGCGAAAATCCTCGCCGATGGC
This sequence comes from uncultured delta proteobacterium, assembly GCA_963807225.1. Classification (GTDB taxonomy): domain Bacteria; phylum Desulfobacterota; class Desulfobulbia; order Desulfobulbales; family JAGXFP01; genus JAGVGT01. The sequence continues at coordinate 64,008 of CAWEAD010000010.1, forward strand.
CTCCCGATTCAGCCGGAATTCCTCCCGGACCGCCTTCTCGATCAAAACAGCGGGATCATCGCCGCTCGGGGCCAGTTTTTTCAGGATGTAAAGGAGCATTCCCAAGCTGACAACGGCCAGGATCAGGGAGAGCCAGGGAATGATAGTCATGGATAACTTAATATCTTCCTTAAATATATAATAATGTCATTGCGAGGAGTAACCCATAAACAGGAAAGGTTATGCGCGGCACTCCCGTCGCCGAAACACCGGCCAATTTAACATAGATCAAGCAAAAAGAAAGCGCCAAGCGCAGCGGCCTAGGACTGCTGGTTTTTCCAGGCCAGGAAACGTTCCTGCACACCTTCGAGTTCTTCCCAGCGCGGATAGACACTGGCCAGCCGCTTCTCGATGGCGGCCAGGCGGGCGTTGATGGCAGCCACCTCCTGGCTCTGGTCCAAATAAAGGGCGGGATCGGCAAGGCGGGCCGTCAACTCTTGCTGCTCCTTCTCCAGTACCTCTATTTCCACCGGCAACTTTTCGATTTCCTGGGTCTCTTTAAAGGAGAGCTTGCGGGGTTGTTGGCCTTTCGCTTTATCCCGCCCTTTTTTGCCGGCCGGTGCCGGTGAAGGGGAAGTCATGCTTCCGGTCCGCTGGCTCAGCCAGTCGTCGTAGCCGCCGGCATATTCCTGCACCCTGCCGCCGCCTTCGAAAACCAGGGTCGAGGTCACCACGCTGTTTAAAAAATCCCGATCATGGCTGACCAGCAGCACGGTGCCCTGATATTCCAGGAGCAACTCCTCCAGGAGATCCAGAGTTTCCAGGTCGAGATCGTTGGTGGGCTCGTCCAGCACCAGAATGTTCGAGGGTTTGGCGAAGAGCTTGGCCAGCAACAGCCGGTTGCGTTCGCCGCCGGAGAGCACCCGTACCGGCGAGCGGGCCCGGTCCGGGGTAAAGAGGAAGTCGCCGAGATAGCCGATCAGATGTTTGCGGCGCCCGTTCAATTCGATGAAATCGGCCCCACCGCCGATGTTGTCGATGACGCTCCGGTCGTCGTCAAGCTGGACCCGCTGCTGGTCGAAATAGACCGGCGCCAGGTTGACGCCCAGCCGCACCTCGCCCTGGTCCGGGGTCAGTTCGCCGAGGATTACCCGGAGCATGGTGGTCTTGCCGGCCCCGTTCGGACCGATGATGCCGATCCGGTCGCCGCGCAGCACCGTGGTGGTCAGATCCTTCAGCACCGGTCGGTCGCCGAAGGAGAGCGAGACATGTTTGAGTTGCGCCACCAGTTTGCCGGAGAGCCCGGCCTCGGTGATTTCCATGCGGACCTGGCCCAACTGCTCGCGGCGGGCCTGGCGTTCCTTGCGGAGTTCCATCAGGGCGGTGACCCGCCCCTCGTTTCTGGTCCGCCGGGCCTTGATGCCCTGGCGAATCCAGACCTCTTCCTGGGCCAGTTTCTTGTCGAACTTGGCCTGCTGGACGGTCTCTTCGGCCAGCTGCGCTTCGCGGCGGCGCAGGTAGGTGTCGTAATCGCCGGGCCAGCTGGTGACTTTGCCCCGGTCGAGATTGATGATCCGGGTCGCCAGTTTGCGCAGCAAGGCCCGGTCATGGGTGACGAAGCAGAGAGAGGGGGAGGCGGAAAGCAGATAACCTTCCAGCCAGGTGATGGCCTCGATGTCCAGGTGGTTGGTGGGCTCGTCCAGGAGCAGCAGATGCGGCTCGGTAACCAGGGCACGGCCCAGCAGCACCCGCCGTTTGAGACCGCCGGAGAGGGTGGCGAACTCCTGATCGGCCGGTAGTTCCAGCAACGAGAGGATGGTCTCGATGCGTTGTTCGGCCTGCCAGGCATTGGTAGCGGCCATCCGTTCTTCCACCCGGGACAGTTCGGTGAGTTTGGCTTCACCATGGTCATGTTCAAGTTCGCTGAGCAGCCGATGATGGGCGGTTAGCAGGTCCAGGAGTTCCCCCAGGCCGGAGGCCACCACCTCGTAAACCTTGCCGGTCAGGTTGCCGGGCACTTCCTGGGTGAGGCGGGCCACCCGCAACCCCTGGCTGCGAATCATCTTGCCCGAGTCCGGTTGCAGTTCACCGGCCAGCAGTTTCAACAGGGTAGATTTGCCTTCGCCGTTTCGGCCGATCAGGCAGACCCGTTCGTTCTCTTCGATCCGCAGGTTGATCCGGTCCAGGACCGGCAGGCCGCCGAAGGCGACGGTGACATCTTGTAAATCGATCAGGGCCATGTAGGTGATATTCTCGTTGGTTATTCAAGGCAGTTGCCCAGTTTCGCAAGGGCGTCATTATACCAGTTCGTGGCGGTTTTGGGTACGGGGAATACACAAGACCATTGAAGTTAGCGGCTTTTCAGCTTCTTGCGAGGATAGAGCCGGCTTTATCATGCCGCTCAACCCGACAGGCCTTTCTCTTCGGTGGTCAAGAAGTGCGGCGCAGATCAGACCCGCCAAAATTACATTGTCAACAAGTTCGCTTAGAGGTAAGGGAAGATAAGGTTAGATCAGCATCAACAGCCCCATCGGAGACAGAATTGAACAGCAATAAACGCCCAGCCGGCCTCAGTAAGACTTCCATTCTCAAGGGCATGCAATGCCCGAAAGCGCTCTACCTCTCCAAGAATCCCCCTGATTTTGTACTACCTCCAGATCCCGACCGCGAAGCAAAGTTTCAGGCCGGTCATCAAGTCGGCTTCCTGGCCCAGCAGCTTTTCCCCGGCGGCACCGAAGTGCCTTTTGCCGGCTTGTCGGTTTCCGGGCAGATCGCCAGAACCCGCGAACTCATGGCGGCTGGGGCCAAGGTGATCTACGAGGCTTCCTTTGCCTTCGACGGGATCTTTATCAAGGCGGATATTCTGGTGCGGGCCGGTTCCGCCTGGGAGATCCACGAAGTTAAGATGTCCACCACCGTCAAGGACCCCAATTATGATGACGCGGCGATCCAGTATTACGTAGTCACCAACTCCGGGCTGCCGGTCTCAAAGGTATTTCTGGTCCATATCAACAACCAGTACGTGCGGCAAGGAGCGATCGATGTGCAGCAGTTATTTGCCAGCGAGGAATTGACCGAAGCGGCTCTGGCCCGCCAGGCAGCTCTGCCGGTGATCGTTACGAACTTGCGCCAAGCCCTGCAGGACGGGGAACCGGCCATCGATATCGGCCTTTATTGCTCAACCCCGTATGATTGCGAATTCATCCCCTACTGCTGGCACCATATCCCCGAGGACTCCATCTTTTCGATCAGGGGCCGGGGGATCGACAAGTTCGAATTTTATCGCCAGGGGATAATCCGGCTTGAAGAGTTGCCGCTGGACCAATTGAACGAGGCCCAAAGGTTCCAGGCCATCGCCACGATCAACCAGGAAGACTCGATCAACCCGGCCGGGGTGAAGGATTTCCTCGACAGCCTCTGGTATCCGCTCTGCCATCTCGATTTTGAGACCTTCGACACGCCCATCCCGCCTTTTGACGGCACCCGGCCCTACCAGAAGATCCCATTCCAGTATTCCCTGCATATCCAGGAGACAGAAGGGGCGGAACCGCGCCATTACGAATATCTGGTCGAGCCGAATCAGGATCCTCGCCGGGAACTGGCCGAAAAGCTGCTGGCGGAAATCCCGGCGGAAGCCTGTGTCCTCACTTACAACCAGGTCTTTGAAAAGGGGGTGCTGGAGAATCTGGCGGCGGCCTTCCCCGATCTGGCCGACGGTATCAAGGGACGGATCGCCAACATCCGCGACCTGATGGTTCCTTTCAAAAACCGGGATGTTTACCGCTGGCGGATGCGGGGTTCTTATTCGATTAAAGAAGTCCTGCCTGCCTTGGTACCGCAGCTTTCCTATGACGGTTTAACTGTTTCGGACGGCATGATGGCCATGCGGGTTTATCATGAGATGTGCAAGAGTGACGACCCGGTAAAGATCGCGGAGCTCAGGCGAGGGCTGTTGGAATATTGCCGCTTGGATACCTTGGCGATGGTGAAGATCCTCGCTGAGCTGAATGAAATATAATTCTGTCCCATTTTTCTCCGACCCCAGAAGAACATTATGATCAAGATCATCTTCAAAACCATCGGTATTGCAGTGGCGGCGCTTCTCGTCTATGCGACCACCCGGCCCGACACCTTTCACGTCGAGCGCACGGTGGTGATCGACGCGGCACCGGCGGCGATCTATCCCTACATGAGTGATTTCAGGAAAGGGGAGCTTTGGGTGCCCTACGAGAGCAGAGACCCCGGCATGAAGCGGACCTTCGGCGGCCCGGAAAGCGGCAAGGGATCGATCTATGAATTCGCCGGCAACAGGCAGGTCGGTCAGGGCCGTATGGAGATCGTCGAGACGGAGGAGCCCACCAGGGTTGTGATAACTCTGGATATGATCGAGCCCATGCGGGACCACAATCGAGTCGAATACACGATCCACCCCTTGGCTACCGGCAGCCAGGTCACCTGGGCCATGAGCGGCACCTGCAACTATATCGAAAAAGTTGTGGGGATTTTCATCAGTGCGGACAAAATGGTCGGCAACGATTTCACCACCGGTCTGGCCAATCTCAAGTTCATTGTCGAAATGGGTAAGGTAAGGAATTCGAAACCGTCGGTCGACTCTCGTGGACAATAAAGATGAAGAGCCGCGAAATCGGTACAAAAGCAATTTCAGGTCGATTACGGTTGAGGTGGGTAATGGCGCTGGGTAAAAACCGGGATTGTCCCGATTCCCCATTCCTCTCCTCAGATAATCCCAAGGCCGCCCCAACCGGGCGGCTTTTTTATTGCTGGTGAAGTGTTGACGGCAGAGCTCAGACACCGGCGTTCAGAATTCAGCCTGTTTGAGTATGCTGATGATCTGGCTGTCGCGGTATCGTGATTTCTTCATGCAGAACCTCCTCCTAAGTAAATTAAGAGAAAATTCTACTTTTGGGCACCGCTATTTTTCGGGGGGGATCACCAGGGGGTCAAATCGGCTTTTGACTTTTGATGATAGAAATCCATCTGCACCTAGTCAACAAATCTCTTGATTATCTATTGGATCAGGTGTCTTTTTAGGAAACTAAGGGAAGTCCAGATGAGGGCGGGTTGAAAGATACTAAAGCAAATAAACAAAAGATTTTTGTCGACCCGGAAGGGGCGGCTGTTATCGAGTGTCCTTCGTGCTCGGTCAAGAGATCAACCCGCGTCGATCCTTCTGCAATAAGAGAGAAGAACCTAAGGGATCATTGCATGGTCCGCTGTACATGCCAAACAAGGTTTGCGGTGAAATTGGAATTCCGCAGGGACTTCCGAAAAAACAGCGAATTCAGCGGCGAATTCATTAGCCTGCCCAAGGGAAAACCCAGGGGCGAAATGACGGTTGTCAATATTTCCAAGAATGGTATCGGTCTCCAAACCGTTGGCTCGGCCGAGTTCAAAATCGGCGACCCAATTCTCCTTTTGTTTACCCTTGACGGCAATAACGACGCTCTCATCGAAAGAAGAGCGACGGTCCGATTTGTCGAAGAGAATTATATCGGCTGCGAATTTCTTGGCTCTTCCCCACTTAGCAAAGCACTTGGGGATTACCTTATGAAGGAATCTGATGATCATCCGACAGAAGAGGATCAACCGCCAGAAGATGAATTTTTCGACTGGACGGATTCTTCTTTGAGATGAAATAAGGTTCGTTGCAAATGGGCCAGGAAGGGGACGGGTCCGCTTTTTACTTTTGATGAAATAAATCTGCCTGCCCCCACTCCGCATATCTCTAGAATATTACAACCGGTTGATCTTCATTTATCCGGTCTTCTGGCTATCGGTTCAATTCTATTTTTCCCGTCTGGTCGGGTAGCCGCGTGAGGGTTGCCCGGCCAGACATTGTAACTACACGCAATCCTGCGTAACAGGAATCCTTTCTCGCCCTTCACTCAATCTCAGTGATCCTCGCGCTCCAGGCCCCGGTGGTTGTGGATGAGCAACAGGCCGACCAGCAGGCCGATGGTGGCACCCGCCCCGGCTAAGCTCCAGACATGGTCTCTGGCGTAGAGGTCGGTGGTGTTGACTGCCTTGTGGACCTTTCCGGCCACTTCGTGTTCCAGTTCCAACGCCCCGTTCTTGGCGTGTTTCAGGGTCTTCTCAAACCGGGTCTTCGCTTCATTGAAAGCGACCTTTGGGGTCTCTCTGGTGGTTTTCAGCAGGACTTCCGCGTCGTCGATTACAGACTTCATGTCCTTGGTCATCTTGTTGATGGTGTTGGTGATCGCCTTGGTTCCTTTCATGTCGCACCTCCTGGAAGAGTTTTGACGGTTCACCTGGTACCTCGGTGGCCACTACCCTATCTGCCTCTTTAATCGGGCGGACTTTGCACACCACCATGTACCAAATCCCTACACGAAATATAAGCACCGCGATCGGCGGGTGGGGGAGGGGGAAGAAAAAAAGGCGTACTTTCTTCCGTTGAGGTAGTCTTGACGGACGTCTTGTCCGTTACCGGTCTACTCTTAACTTGCATTGACGGAGCAAAGAATCATGGATGCGGTTGATACCGCTACAAGCTTCTGTCTCTTTCTGGCGGCCGCATCGAAAATTCAAATCGCAAAGTGGGTTGTTCATGTCACATGGAGCTGATTCCAGAACGAGTATTTTTTTTGCCTTGGGCGCCAATCTTGCCATTGCCGTTGCGAAACTCGTCGCGGCTGTAGTCACCGGTTCAGGGTCCATGATGGCGGAGGCAATCCATTCCTTCGCCGATACCGGGAATCAGGGCCTGCTACTTATCGGTCTTAAGTGTTCAAAGAGACCCCCTTCGCCCGATTATCCCCTGGGTCACGGAAAAGCGATCTATTTCTGGTCGTTCATTGTCGCATTGATGCTGTTTTCCATCGGCGGCATGTATTCGGTCTTTGAAGGAATCCACAAACTGAGTCGCCCCGAAGCACTGGCCCATCCTTTTATCGCGGTGGGTGTATTGTTGTTTTCCATGGGAGCCGAAGGAATCTCCCTGTGGGGATGCATGCGGGAGATCAATAAGGAACGGCGGGGCCGGCGATTGCTCGAATGGTTCAAAGAGACCCGACGGAGTGAACTGCTGATTGTTTTCGGCGAGGATTTAGCGGCCTTGTTCGGCCTTTCCTTTGCACTGATCGCCATCGGCTGTACAGTCATCACCGGGAATCCCGTATACGATGCCATGGGTAGTATCGTCATCGGGATTTTGCTGGTGACGGTTGCAATAATAATCGGTAACGAAGTTAAAGGGCTCCTGATCGGCCAGGGGGTCGAGCCGGCACTGAAAGCGGAGATGAAAGCCTTTCTCGAAAGTCGCAATGAAATCGATCGGGTTTTTAACCTGGTAACCCTGCAATTGGGAGACGATGTCATGGTCGCGGTAAAAGCCCGCATGGCCGAGTTCGACTCCGCTGAGGAGATGGTCAGGGCCATCAATCGCTGTGAAAAATCCTTCAAACTAGCCTATCTTCAAGTGTTGTGGCTTTTTTTCGAACCAGACCTCGAAGATTGAATCTCTACCATCCGGACATGACAACACCCTGCCGACTGCCCGGCAGGGTGTTGGTAATTCATCACCGCAGGTAGTTCAGTGCCCTGCCGCTGATTTCTACTCTGCCTTGCTCTTCTCCGCCACCAGGCTCTTCATGTAGGCCAGGAGATCCTGCATTTCCTCGCCGTCCGGATCGATGGCGCTGCCGCCCAGGGGTTTTTCGATACAGGTGTTGACGATTTCGGCCACGTTTACCCTGTCCATGCCCATGAAGGTTAGCTTCTTGCGGTCAAAAAGATCGGCACCGAGTTTTTTGCCGCCCGCGTGGCAGCTCTTGCAGGTTTTGCCGGTGGTGCCGCCACCCAGGGTCGGGCTTTCGAACAGTGCCTTGCCTTTCTCCACGTCCGCCGCATGGGCCAGGGAAAAACCACCGGCTATGACTAACGCCGTTACCATAATCTTCACCTTTTTCATAACAAGCTCCTTGTTTGTTGAATGACAGTTGTTTGGGGAATCACCCCAGGAAAAGGGTTAAAGCCCGCCGATATCAGGTCAAAGTTGCGCCAGTAGCGCTCTGGCCGCACCCTCTGAGGAGGCGGGATTCTGGCCGGTGATCAGGTTGGCGTCGATAACAAAATGTTCCTGCCAGTCTGCCCCTTTAGAATATTTCCCGCCGTTTTTCCGTAATTCGTCTTCCACCAGGAAAGGCACGATCTTCGCCAGGCCAACCGCGGTTTCTTCCGAGTTCGAGAAGCCGGTGACGGCTTTGCCCTGTACCAGCGGCTTGCCGTCGGCGCTTTTGGCATGGCGGAAGACGGCGGGGGCATGGCAGACCGCCGAAACCGGTTTGCCGGCCCGGTGGAAGTTTTCGATCAGCGCGATGGAATCTGGGTCTTCGGCCAGATCCCATAAGGGGCCGTGGCCACCGGGGTAAAAAACCGCGTCATAGTCGGCAGCTTTAATGCTCGAAAGCTTCAGGGTGTGGGCCAGGGCCGCCTGGCCGGCCGGGTCGGACTTGAAGCGCTTGGTGGCGGTGGTCTGGGAGTTTAAATCGTCGCTCTTCGGGTCCAGCGGTGGTTGACCGCCCTTGGGCGAGGCGAGAGTGATGGTGGCGCCGGCGTCCTTGAACACGTAATAGGGGGCGGCGAATTCCTCCAACCAGAAACCGGTTTTCTTGCCGGTGTTGCCGAGCTGGTCATGTGAGGTTAGAACCATCAAGATCTTCATGGGGTCCTCCTTTCCCAGTGCTGCAAGATCGTGATCGTGCTGCAGTCAGGGTGAGTAAAGTTATGAGCCAGGAGTAAAATCACAAAAAAAGTATGTCCGTTTAATTGATCCTGCACTTCTCGGACGGCAAAGTCAAAAAATGATGGTCTTGGGAGTGTGTTGAATTCGGGAATTCCGGAGCCAACCTCTCCTTGCTTATTTATTCTAAGTGAGGTGAGGACGCCGGCGCAATTATGGCAAGCGGCTTTTTTCATCAAAGGCAGGGTGGACTTTATTCACATCCTTTGCGGAGACAAGAATTAAGTCCAAGTCCTTTGCGCTTGTTAAGCGATAGTTGGTTCTGCGGGCAATACCTTGACTTAATAAAAGGGGTCGAATAAAGATTTTTTATTCGGCAGGGCAACGTGAAAACGTTATCTTGCCTTTGGCCTGCGGGGATTAGGTGTTTTTTTACCCGGGGGTTGTTCGGATTAAGACAGAAACCTTAGCAATGCCGGAGCAAAACGTCCGCATTGCCGGGATCGTAACCTGCCTATAGCCTGCCATGGCTGAGTGACGGAGCGGTGGAACCAGCATGTTGGATGCAATAATTATCTCGGACTCGGGTGCGGATACTTTTTCGGCCTCGAGTCCCTTACGCCTGCAGATTGACGGTAAAATAGCCCTGATCCAGTATGTTCGCAACTATCTGGAACATGGCGGCCAGCTCTCCGAGACCGTCAAGGGAGAACACGACAAAAACTGGCACGACGCCCCCAAACTCAATGGCATCAGGCTTTACAGCCACCTGCAGCAAGAGGGTTTTGCGACGGCCCTGATCGGCTCCTATTATGAGGAGCGTGAACAGTTTAAGAAACTGCTCGAAGAAAAACCCCGGGCGGTCATTATCTCCACCACCTTTATCCTCAACAAGTCTGGGTTGGCCAAGCTGGTGGACGATATCCGGGCCTTGGCGCCGGATATCTGCATTATTGCCGGCGGTCCCTTTGTTTATACTTCCTACCTGCTATTACAACGCGCGGCGGACCCGGACTACGATTTGGCCAGCCCGCGCGAAGACTATCTGTTCTTAAGCCCCAGCCAGTGCCCGGACATCGACCTGTTCGTTGCCGACAAGAGCGGCATGGAGGTTTTGTCGCAGGCCCTGCGGCGCATGATCAACGGCCAACCGCTCGACGGTTTGCCCAATACCGCCCGCTGGGACGGGCAGGCCTATGTCTTTGCCGCCAGAGAGGTCCTGCCCCCGCCGGATATCGCCATTGCCTGGGAGCGGTTGCCGGAAAGCCTTTTTGCCTCCGGCGCTATGAACATCCAGGCCAGTATCGGCTGCCCGCATCACTGTGAGTTCTGTAACTTTGTCAAAGACGCCAACTATACATTCATCAAACCACTGGACCTGCTGATCGAGGAACTCAAGACGATTGCCTCGAAAGGGGTGAGCTACATCCGCTTCGTCGACGACAATTTCCGGCTGGGCCGCAACGACCTGAACGACGTCTGCAAACGCTTCATCCAAGAAGGGCTGGAACTGAAATGGATGAGTTTCCTGAGGGCTAGCACCCTGGCGAACGCGGATCTTGACCTGCTGAAAAAAGCCGGCTGTATCGAGGTGCAGATCGGCATCGAATCGGCTGATAAAACCGTTTTACAGAATATGAACAAGCAGGCCGACATCGAGATGTACCAGCGGGTAATCACCGAGTTGCTGGGCCGGGGCATCAATTGTTCGTGCTGCTTTGTCGTCGGATTCCCGGGAGAAACCATCGAGTCCTTTCAACGGACCGTGGATTTCATCAACACCATATCGAATAGCGACCTGGAAGGGATCTTCTCCTGGTCCATCTACCCTTTTCTGCTGGCTCCGCTCAGCCCGATCTATGAAGCCAGGAAGCGGGCTCATTACGGCCTGGAGGGGTACATGCACCAGTGGCAGCACGAGACCATGAATTTCCGGCAGGCCCGTGAGCTGATCATGCAGGCGTTCCAGCAGATCGATACGGCCGGGCCGATATACAGCGGTGACAACATGGGTATGCTGCAGGAACTATCACCCAGGAAAAGAAAGGAGTTCATGCAGACCCGCCACCGACTGTCCAAGCGATTTTTAACCGAACCGTTTGACCGAGACCTGGTCCTGGCTGCATTTTCGAAGATATTTAGCTGAAGTAAGCAGGGTACTGCAGTCATTTATTCCAAGTGACATGAGGCCGCTTGGACAGCAAAGCGGGGACTTGGAGGCCCTTTTACTGTCAAAAAGAGAGATTTAAGCTCTCTTTTTCTCAAGGGAGGAGGTAATGAAAAAATCACTCGGGACTAAAACACTGATCGTACCCGCGCCGGTCTGGTGTGTCGGGTCATACGATACCAATGGAACCGCCAATGTTATGACCATTGCCTGGGGTGGAATCTGCTGCTCTAAACCGCCCTGCGTGACCATTTCCCTGCGCGAGGCCACTTACACTTACGGTAATATAATGGAGAGGCAGGCCTATACCATCAGTGTCCCGTCAGAACAGTTTGCCCAGGCGGCCGATTTCTTTGGCCTGGTATCCGGCCGCAAAGTCGATAAATTCAAGGAAACCGGCCTTACGCCTGTCCGCTCCGAACTGGTTGATGCTCCCTACGTGGGAGAGTTCCCGATGATTCTGGAATGCAAGGTGATTCATCATTACAAAATCGGCCTTCATACCCAGTTTGTTGGTGAGATTGTTGATACCAAGATAGATGAGAGTATGTTGGATGGTGATGGCGGACCGGATATCGACAAGATTCGTCCCCTGGTCTTCAGCCCAGGCACCCAGCGTTATCATGGTATTGGCGAATGCATTGGCAAAGCCTTCGAGGTCGGCAGGAAAGCGCCATGACCTTATGCTGAAACAACACCTCATCTCCTGCCCGATTTTTGCCAAAGAACTTGCCGCGGTTTTGCCGGAACTGTCTTTAGATCCTGCCTTGCACCTGATGAATTACAAGGTCCATCTCAGTTCCCGTGACATGGAACAGGAACTGGCCCGAGCCATTCAGGCGGCCGGGGATGAAGGTGGGGGGATCTCGCTCCTGGTCGGGCGGGAGTGTCAGGCCCAGCAACCCATAAGCCACATTGCCGAGGGCTGTCACGGGACCTTGCCGGCGGAACAGAACTGTATTGATATCTTTCTCGGGCAGGAAAGAGCCAGGGCCCTGCAGGAAAATCGCACTACCATCATGACCCCGGGCTGGATCGAAATGTTTAATGAATCCATTGCCGCGGGGTTCTGGACCGTGGAAGATGCCCGGATCAATCTGGGTTGGTACGATAAAATCCTGCTCCTCGATACCGGCATAAAACCCCTGGACGATGAGATGATTCTGGAGTTTTTCGAGCTGACTCAGGTTCCGATTGAAATTTTACCGGTGAGTCTCGATCATTTCAAAAAGGTCGTCCACCGGCTCCTGGCCGAACTGGAAAAGGAAAGTGAGCAGGATTGAAAGGAGTCAAGGGAAGCGGGAAGGGGTGCCCAGGTGCTTTTTGGCCGAGTTTTATTAAGCGGCGCTTTGTCGTTTAAGCAGGAGACGAAAATATTCGTCCAGATTTGTTTGCTAATTGTTGAAATATATAAGTAGCCAGAACACCGAAGCCAAAGGCTGGCTTGCCCCATTTTTCTCGTAGGCACTGCCCGGTCAATCATCCAGCGGATCATTCATGATCGCTTTCAAGCGATCATAGGCCAGGGGCTTCATTGCCTTCAACACAATAAGGCTGGCGTTGGCCGCCGCCCGGACCGCCATCGGCACCCCGCCGCCGTATTCGCCACAGTGACCGCCGAGCAGCAACCGCCGGACCGGGGTCTGATAATGGGCCACCCCGGCCCGGACGTTGCGGACGGTCGGTTTGACCCCGGAAATAGTGCCCATGGTGTTGCCGGTATAACGCCAATAGGTGACGGGGGTGGCGACCTCCATGACTTCGATGTGCCGGCGCAGACCGGGCAGAAAAGTCGCCTCGATTCGATTGAGAAGGATTTCGGCAAAATCTTTTTTCAGCGCCTGGTATTCATCACCCCGTCCCAGTCCCTCGGTGGTCTGCCACTGCTTTTGATAATCGAGATAGGCCGGACAGTGGATGATCAAGGTGCCCTTGCCTGGCGGCGCCAGAGTTGGATCCAGCACCGAGGGTGACAGTACCGTAATTACCGTCCGATGCGGATCGCCGTTGCTGTGTTCGATCCTGCTCAGACCGCTGCGGGTCAAGTTCACCACCTCGCCGCCAAAGCCCAGCGAGGCCGGGTCACAATCCAGTCCGAGAAAAATAGCGAAACAGGAGTGATAGATTTCAGCCTCACGTAGCGCCTTAAGCAAACGAGGCGGTACCACGCCTTTAGGCAGCATGTTTTCATAGAGCCTCCGGGCATCACAGGCGGCGATCACATAGCGGGCATTGATGATGCGGCCGTCGGCCAGTGCGACCCCACGCGCCTCCCGCCGCTCGTCCAGCAGCACCCGTTCCACTCTTTGGTTCAAGGCGAGTCGCGAGCCACCCGCCTTGATTCGCTCGCACAGCCAGAGGGCTAGAGTCCGGCTGCCACCCTGGGGACAGGCTTGAAAATTACCGGCATAGGCCCAACCAATCGAGACCATCACCGACATCAGCGTCTTATGGCTACCGAAAACCTCTTGCGCCCCGGCGGTCCCGAAATAACGGCGCAGACCGCGATCCACCGGGGTCAGCACGTATCTGATCACCGGCAGAGCCCAACAGAAGCAGCGCAACCTCCGCATCATCCTTTCGGAAAAGGTCAGGGTTTCCGGCCCCAGGATGTTGCGGTCCAGGAGGGCAAGGCGTTGGCCAAGTTTCTCGGCGTCGCGAAAAAACTCCCGAATGCCGGCCCCGTCGGCGGGGAAGTCACGAAGCAGACAATCCCGCAGTTCATTGGGATCAGAGGTCAACAGGTAATCGTAGGAGTCGGTTTTGAAGCGGCGGATGCGCCGCATCTGGGGACATTTCGGCGGGGAACCGCCGCCGAGACTGTTGAACAAATTGTAAACAAAGCCGCCTGGGCCACAGTGATTGAGCCACTCGATCGAGGTATTAAAGGAGAAACCCCGGCGCTGAAAGCCGGCCAGGTAGCCGCCGACCTGGGAATCGCTTTCCAGGACCACGGTGGAGAGTCCGGCGCGTGAGAGCAGCGCCGCGGCGGTGAGACCGCCGGCGCCTGCCCCGATCACCACCACATCGCAACTCTCCGGCAACTTGTCACCCCGGCGGGGCGACATAAAAGGGACCTGAGACATGGGCATCGAATTTAGCAGATAACCTGTGTTTCCGCCACAGATGACCACAGGGATATATTATTAATCATGGCCCTGTCACCCAACTTAGGTGGCAGCTTTAGCAGAGAATGGTTTAAATTCTTTTATATTCCCTTAAAAGATAAGGGGAAGGGGCCGGTCAGCTTCAGTTCTTGTAGCAGTTGCTTGTCGGGGTAAGGCCAGAACGTTTCTCTCTTTGAACCTCCTACCTTGAGTGCTGTCGAATCATGACTTTGATTTCATGGTTGACCCTTGCCGGTATTTGTGCCCTTGGAGCCATTTCACCTGGGCCAAGTCTGGCGGTCATTCTCCAAAACCGAGTGCAACGCGGGCTTCGAGGTGGGCTGGTGACGAGTTGGGCTCACGCTACCGGGATTTTTTTCTGGGCCTTGGTCGCCAGCACTGCCCTCGGCTCCTTATTCAAGAGCTTCCCGGCGATTAAAACCTCTTTGACACTGGCTGGCGCAGTTTTCCTGATTTATCTGGCGTTCACCTCCTGGCGGGGTTCCGGTGAAAACACCGGCCCCGAGAAGACCAGTTTGCCGGCATCTTGGGTCAGCGGCTTAAGCATCTCATTTCTCAATCCTAAAATTCTGATCTTTTTTACCGCCTTGTTTTCGCAATTCATTCCGGCACAAGCCGGCTTGCTTACTCTCTTGGGCATGGCCATGCTGGCCGGACTTGTTGATGGAACGTGGTATAGTTTAGTTTCCCTTCTGGTCGGGCAAATCGGTCTTGAAAAGAGCTTGAGTGCCCATAGTCTTTTGATCAACCGATTGGCAGCCGGGCTTTACCTGATTATCGCCGTCTATTCTCTCAGTCAGATCACGGGGGGAATGGGTTGGTAAGGTTAGGCGACATCCTCTGAAATCATCATTCCCCTGCACACGATAACACCCGAAGACATTTGCCCGGATTTATTGATGATTTGAAGATCGACCGGTCAGAGAGGCCCAGGGCATGACCGGCAGGTCCGACCATTGCTATTAAAGAGACTCCATGGTCGGGTAGTCGGTATAGCCCTTGGGACCCGGGGTATAGAATGTATCCATGTCGGGGGCGTTGAGAGCTGCTCCGGTTTTCCAGCGGGCTGGCAGATCCGGATTGGCAAGAAAAGGACGGCCGACGGCGATCAGGTCGCACCTGCCCGAGGCCAGGTCTTTTTCGGCCCTTTCCGCATCGTAACCACCGGAGAGAATCAAGGTCCGGTTGAATATTTTGCGGAATGTATCTTTGATGGCGTCGGGGACCGGCGGCGCGCCCATGGCTGAATGATCCACCAGGTGAATATAGCGTAGACCTCGATCATTCAGTTGTTGGGCCAGATAGGTATAATCCTCAGCCATGGTGTCGTACAGAGTCATATCGTTGAACACCCCGTAAGGTGAGAGCCGGATGCCTACCCGGTCCTTGCCGATAGCACCAATCGCCGCCTCGGCCACCTCCAGGACAAATCGGGCTCGGTTCTCAATGCTCCCGCCATAATTATCAAGACGTTGATTGGTGTTCGGACGGATGAACTGTTCGAGCAGATAACCATTGGCGCTGTGCAACTCGATGCCGTCAAAGCCGGCGGTAACCGCATTCTTTGCGCCCCTGGCATATTCAGCGATGGTATTTTTGATATCCTCCCCGGTCATCGCCTTGGGGACGGTATGAGGTTGCTTGCCCTCACTGTCGGTATGCATCTCTCCCGCGGCGGCAATGGCGGAAGGGGCTATAACCATGGCTCCGGCCGGCAGGTTCAACTGATGGGCAATGCGCCCGCAATGCATGATTTGGAGGAATATCTTTGCCCCCTTGTCGTGAACGGCTCCGGTTATCAATTTCCACCCTTCAATCTGGGGTTCTGAGAAAATCCCAGGTATCCTGGGGTAACCCAAGCCATTCGGTGAAGGTGAGGTCCCCTCGGTAATAATCAGGCCGGCGGTAGAGCGTTGACTATAGTATTCGGCCATTAGTTGGTTCGGGATATTGCCGGTAGCACGACACCGGGTCATTGGCGACATGACCAGATGGTTCTGCAAGGTCAGTTGTCCAAGAACGGTTTTCGAATATAGAATTGACATACCGAGACCTCCCAAAAGTAGTATGAATGTCTTTAGCTTACAGGTTCAATGAAAACCAAAGCCCGTCTGAGCGGGCAATCTTCAGCCACCTCCCGCCCCTGGCGATAATCCTGCAGCAGTTCGATGGATTTTGCCGCCAGCTGTCGGCGGATCTCTCTTCTTTTGCCCTTTACCCGCGCAATCCGCATGGAATCGTAGGATGTGGTTGCGTGGCGCAGCCAGGCGACCACCGCGGCCTCGGCCCGTTTGGCCAGGGGGATGCGTTCGGTCCTTGCCACTGTGCCGCTGCCCACCGGGGTTGCGTGGCTGGTGACCTTTTCGGCCAGCAGTTGCGCCTCGCACAGGTATCTCTTGTCAAAGGCGAGAAAGGCGATTACTTCGCTGAAAAACTCCTTTTCGTAGGTCTGGTGTTTGGCCTCGCGGCGGGCAAGATCACCGGCCCGTTTTCTGGCATAGGCCGGGGTTGCCCGTTTGGCGGCAACCTCCTCCCGGGCGGCAAGGATATCCGCCTTGCTGGCCCAGATCCCCTTTGAGATCAGCCTGCGGCCCATTTTTACCTGCACAACCCAGGTCGGGCCCTTGGCTTTGATACTCCTGGTAATTGCCGCATCTCCCGCGGGTAGAAAGGCCCAGTCCCCATGAGGGGTAAGCAACTCGCCCGATTCCGACAAAACGGTGCCGTCCTTGCGACCGGGCTGCACTGTAAGATGGATATGCGCCATGGGTTTCTCCAAAGGGGGGTACTGGCCAGCAGCACCCCATCTTCGTCCATTCCGGAGTCATCGCCTGCCTGGCCTTCTCTAATACAGGAAGGATGCTTCGAAGTCCCGAATGAAAAAATCCTGAGTACTGTCGAAAAGTTACATTCGGTGGTCTTTTACTCCTCCCGGGCATTAACTGGATATTTACCAGGGGGATGATCTTCCGGAAATATTCTGTTCCAAAGCGCGCCGCGAGCCCCATCAATCAAGGGTGCTCATCTGCACGCGTTGCACTCTCCAGTTGATCCTATAACAGAGTCGTCCCCGGGGGAAAACGTTAAATTTCGCAGGGCAGGTGAGGTCTCGTTTGCCTTGACATTCCTCCGGGACTGCTGATAGTTGAGATATGATTATTGAAAATCAATCGGGAGGATTGCATGAATATCACCATTAACGATAAAGCAGCGGAAATGCTGAACAGCAAGTTGGCTGCGGACCAGTTTTTGCGGGTCGGCGTGAAGGAAGGCGGGTGCGCCGGTCTGACCTATAATGCGGAAATCGCCAACCTGATGAAGGACGGCGAGAGCGTGGTTCATACGGCCGGGGCGATCCGGATCGTGGCGGCGGCAGAGAGTGTGAAGTTTCTCGACGGACTGGTTGTCGATTATTCCGACGAATTGATCAACGGCGGGCTGCAGTTCACCAATGCCAATACCAAAACCACCTGTGGCTGTGGCCAGAGCTTCAGCCTGAGCGGTTTTCCGCAAATCCCCGGCACCAAGTGCAAGAACTGAAGGCACCGGGCAGGGGATGCTGATTTTGTCAGGAAGGCGAGGTCAGATGCCGTTTTGAAGTTGTTCGGGTTTGGCCAAGCTAAGTAGCTGATAGCTTTATTTTTAATCTGAATAATTTTCCGTTTTTCAGGCTTGGAAGCTTCGTTTTGAGATCAAAAATTAGGTTTTAAGCTCTACCTGATTAGGTATGGTGACGCCGGAATCCCGGCCTGTCGCCATATTTCCCGGTTGACACCGGCCCGGGGTCGGATGGTATCTATATCGGTAAGGTTCACAAGATCAAATTCAAGCACGAGGAAGGGTTATGAAGAAAAGCGGTTTACTGGTGGTGATCGGGGTTTTGCTGCTGAGTGTCGGCACGATGGTCTGGCCGGCTGGTCCGGCCCAGGCCGCCAACGGTTCCGAGTGGGAGATGACCACCAACATGGAGATTCCCGACATGCCTTTCGCCATGCCGCCGACGATCAGGCGACAGTGCCTGCAGAACGAGGCCGTCCCCTACCGTGATAACGAGGACCAGAACTGCCAAGTCGTCACCAAGAAGAAATCCGGCGACACCATGAATTGGAAATTGGTCTGTGACGGCCCGGATGGCAAGAGCGAGATGACCGGAGTCACCAGGTACACCGGCGATACCATGGACACCAAGATCCAGGTGAAGGGCGACCAGGGCGAGATGTCCATACACACGACCGGCAAGAAATTGGGGCCCTGCAAATAACCTCAAAAAACTACTGCTGGAAACAAGGGCATAAAGGGGCCAAGCCTTCGCTTGGCCCTTGCCCCAGCTCCCCCACTTATCCTTCCTTTTTCCCCTGCCAAATACATTGTTTGGGGTCTGACCAAGATGAGTTTGGTCTCCACTATTTTCGATAGACCTCAAACCTTGCTCTGATATCGATGTTTGAACGGGGCATTGGTGCTAAAACAACTAAATTCGAAAATCGCCTCAAAAGAGAGCAGGGGGCAAGCCCACCTGTGGCTTGGGTCCGAAATCACCTGATATTCGGACCCGGACGCGCATTAATCCAATGCTTATGGTTTAGCCCAGGTACAGGTAGTTAACCAAAAGCCTTTTGCGGAACGGAGGTGTGGTCATGCGGTACGGATTAATATTGGCATTGCTTGGAATGTTTGTCCTGGGGTTCGGTTACACGGCGCAGGCGGGAGAATGGGTCGGGGTTTTGACCGGCATTTCCTGCGCGGAAAAAGGGGAGTACTGTCCGGTCTCGGATCGCGGCAAGGAGGAAGTCGTCCTTCTTGAGGATGATCATACGATTCTGCATCTGACGGGCAAGGACGAATCCTATCTGCTGAACCATTACGGCCACAAAGTAAGGATCAGTGGAGAGTTGAAGGATGAAATGGGCAATAAGACGGTCGACGTTGAGAACCTGGAGCATTTGGCGGTCGTCGTCCATTAAGTCCGACTCGGTTCGCTTCAACGGCGCCTGAGCTTGCCGGATCGAGGTAACGGTTTGTTGCCCCTATCCGGCTTGTTTTTTTAACATTCAACCCCACTACCTGGCGCTTTCGACGGCCGGGCGGTAAAGTGGGTAGGCGGGCCGGTTAAGTTTTCACGCTATTCTTTCCGTGCCGGTTTGCTCCGGGGGGTCGGGTCATGCCCCTGGAATTTGATTTCTAAACTTACCCCGGGTGGCCTCTGGTCCCGCTCAAACCGCATATTTTCAAGCAGATGAACTTCATCCACACCGCCGACATTCACCTGGGTAAAACCTACCGCAACTCAGCCGGCGAGGCTGAACGCTACGAAGATTTTTTTCGTTGCCTGGCGGGGATTGTCGGGGAGGCGGTGCGTTTGGCCGTCGACTTTGTCCTGATCGGCGGCGATCTTTTTCATACCGGCCAGATTCTGCCCAAGACCTTTGCCAAAACCATCGAAACCCTGCAGCCGCTGAAAGAAGCTGCCATCCCCTGTATTGCCATCGAAGGCAATCATGACTGGATTCACCGGCGGCATAATATCTCCTGGATGGAAGCCCTTTCCGAGATGGGCTATATCCGCTTGCTGCGGCCTTCCCGCACCGAGGATGGCGGCTATCTTTTCGACCCCTTCGATGAGGAAACCGGCACCGGTGGGCATATCGTGATCGGTGGCCTCAATATCTATGGTCTCGGTTATATCGGCGCCAATGCCGGCAGCCATGTCGAGCGAATCTGCCAGGCGGTGACCAGCGAGAATAATCTGCTGCTTTTCCATGTCGGGATCTGGAAGTACTCACCGGTCGAGATCGGCAATATGAAGATCGAAGAGGCCCATCCGCTGGCCGACAAATTCGGCTACGTCGCCCTTGGTCACGGCCACAAGCCATACGTGATCGAATCGCCGGCAGGTAAGCCCTACGCTTATAACCCCGGCGCCCCGGAACGAGTCAACTTCGGCGAGGAGAAGTACGACAAGGGCTATTATTTAATTACGGTCGAGGATGGCAAGTTCAGCCCCGAATTCCGGCCGACCGATCCCCGGCCGATGCTGGTCGAGGCCATCAATCTGGACGGGGCGGAGGATGGTGACAGCGCCCTGGCCCGGTTCCGCGAGCAGGTAAGGGAAAAGCTGGCCGGACAGACCGACGAGCGGGCGCCGCTGCTGGAACTGAAACTGGCCGGGCGGGTAGGCTTTCATCCTTTTGAGCTGGGTCGCGAACGATTGCGGCTGGCCCTTGATGAATTTGTGGCGCCCTTGCACGTCGAGATCAAAAACCATCTTTCATTGGTCTCTCGGACCGGGGGGGAAGAGGTTCTCAAAAAATCCCTGGCCGAGATCGAAAGCGATGTACTGCATGAACTGATCTCCGCCCACTCCCAATACCAGGGGCGGGAAGAGGAGCTGGCCCGATTGTCGCTGGCGATTCGCGACCTGGTTCTGAAGGGCGATGTCGAAGACGACGAATTGCTCGGCCTCTTCTCGGGGCAGGCCTGAACCATGCAGATCCTCTCGATCACCCTCAAAAACATCAAATCCCACCGCGACAAGGAGTTGCATTTCGTCAACGGGATCAACGTCCTGGCCGGGGCCAACGGGGTCGGTAAAAGCACGATCTTCGAGGCCATCGGCTACGCCCTGTTTGGGGTTGATGCCCGGGACTTTGTCGGCAATATCGAGCGCTTCATCACCATCGGCGCCAAGAAGGGCGAAATCTCCGTCACCTTCGCCACCGATGCCGGGGAAACCTATCGGGTTTCCCGCAGTGTCGGGGCCGGGTCCAAATGGCTCCTGGCCCGGGAGATCGGCGGGGCCTTTGAAGTGGAAGATCATGCCGGAGTGGTGGAAACGGAAGCGAGGCTCAAGGAATTGCTCGGGCTGGAGAGCACCCGCCCCCTGGCCGACCAGTATAAACTGGTGATCGGTCCCTTCCAGAACGAATTCCTTGGCCCCTTTGTCCTCAAGCAGCCGACCAAACGCCAGGAGGCCTTTGACGAGATCCTCGGCATCGATGCCTGGCGTAAGACCTATAAAGGCACCAGCACCCTGCTGGCGGCGGTGAAAAGCAAGATCGAAGTCCTGGCCGTTGAGATCGAGGGTAAGCAGGAACAGGTCGATGCCCTGCCTGAACGACAAAAGGAAATGGCCGGTTTCATCGCCGAGGTTGAAGCCCAGCAAAAGGAACTGGCGGGCAAGGAAAAGAACCTGGCCGAAACCGAAAGTCAGCTTGGCAAACTCGATGAACAGGAAAAAACGGCCAATGCGGTGAAGGCGGAGATCCAGAGACTTCAGGATCGGATCCGCGACGGGGAAGGTAAAATTGCTGACCAGAACAAGCGGGTCAAAGAAGCCGAATTGGCCCTTGAAACTATGGAAAAGGCCAGGGCCGGCAAGGAAGCGTTCGAGGCGGCCGAAGCTGGTCTGAAGACTTTGCGGGAGCAGGACAAGCAGCGTCGGGAGATCGAGAAGGATATCAACGGGCTGGATAAGGAAAGCGCCCGTCTGGCCCAGGCCCTGGAACACGAAAATCGGGAGGTTGAGAAGACCGGCAAGCAACTCTCCGAAGAAGAAGGGCAGCTCCGGAAAGACCGGCAAGCCCTGGTCGCCGATGACAGGTCTGACCAAAATAGCGGCCCGCCTGCCGGAGCTCAAGAAAGAAGCGGAAAAGCTTCGTTCCGCCCAGGGCCTTCTGGAAGGAAGGCGGGCCGGCTTGCAGGAAGGGAAGGAAAAGCTGGCTGAAGGGATTTGCCCGTTCTTCAAGGAAGAGTGCCGGAATATTGCCGGTAAGGCCCCGCGTGATGTGTTCAGCGCCAGGATGGACGAACTGGACCAGGAGAGTCTTGACCTGGGTAAACGGTTGAGCGGCCTGGAGCAGGGGATCGCGGCGGCCGAAAAGGCCCAACAGGAAATTAATTCACTCCGGGTGAGAGCGCAGGAGCTTGAAAAGCAGTTAACCGCCCTGGCCAAAAGGCGGGAGGATAACAACAAGCGTCAGCTTGTCCTTGAAGGGACCGGAAAGCAGCTGGCGGAGGCCGAGAAAAAGGTTGTGGCCCGGAAGGAAGATCTCAAAAAATTCGCTCAACTTGATAGCGAGATAGCCAAGGTTGAAAAAATACGGACCGAGTACCAGGGCGCCAGAGACGCCTTCTTTGCCAACCGGAAAGACGCCCTTGATCTGGATAATCGCCTCGAATCCTTGAAAAAGATGCTGGAGCTTTTCGAAGAACTAAAAGCAGGTTTGGCCAACAAGCAGAAAGAGCTGGTCAGACTTGAGGAAGTCTATGACCAGAAGCGCCACACCGAGGTCCGATTGGTGAAGGAACAGCTGGTCGCGGCGGTTGCCACCATCAAGCAGAAGAGCGCCGATCTCGGCAAGGACCGTCGCCGCCTTGAAGAAGAGATCAAAAGACTGGAGCTGATCAAGAAAGAGATCAAGGGCAAGCTGGTCGAGAAGAAAATCTTTGAGGGCAAAGCCGAACTGGTCACTTTTTTGCGGAGCAAGATCTTCAATAATGTTTCCACGCAACTCTCGGAGCGTTTCCGGGAAGAAATCAGTCTGCGGGCCGACCGGATCTACCGCAATATCGCCGAAACCGACGAAGAGCTTTACTGGGGCGACAAGTACCAGATCGTCCTGCGAGACATGCAGGACGGGGAGATAAGGGAACGCAGCGATGACCAGTTGTCCGGCGGCCAGACCATGAGCGCGGTGGTGGCTCTGCGTTTGGCTATGCTGCAGACCATCGGCGCCAGGGTGGCGTTTTTCGACGAACCGACTTCAAACCTTGATGCCGCCCGCCGGGAAAACCTGGCCCACGCCTTTCGGGCTATAGATGTAGGTCGTGAAGAGGTAACGGAACACTGGTACGACCAGCTATTTTTGATCAGTCACGACGTGGCCTTTACGGAAGTGACCGATCAGATTATTTCTCTTGAAGATTGAAGGTCGGTATGTGGGGGTGACACCCTTTGCCGCCCACGTTCAACCAATTAAAGGTGCGTAGGATTTGATCCAGGAAAAATACGATATAAGGCCCGGGCAATCGATCGAACTGCTGAAAGAGCTGCACATCCTCACCCGCGATGGGAAACTGAATCAGGACAGCAGGCGTAAACTCAAACAGGTCTATCACCTGTATCAATTCATCGAGCCGCTCCTCAAGGCGGTCCAGGCGGACCATCCGGATATCTCCCTGGTCGATCATGGGGCGGGCAAGTCGTATCTCGGTTTCATCCTCTATGACCTGTTTTTCAAGGATCAGGACAATGGTTCCAGGATCTTCGGCGTCGAAACCCGGGATGAGCTGGTGGTGAAGTCCCAGGCCCTGGCGGCGCGCCTGAATTTTCCCGGCATGTCGTTCTTTAGATTATCGGTTGCCGAGGCCATTGATTCCGAAGCTTTGCCGGAGCAGGTAGATGTGGTGACTGCGCTGCATGCCTGCGATACCGCCACCGACGATGCCATCCGTTTCGCCTTGCGGAAACGGGCCCGGTTCATCGTCGTGGTGCCTTGCTGCCAGGCCGAAGTCGCGGCGCTGCTGCGGAAAAATAAAGCCCGGAGCCTGGCCCGCGGCAGTCTGGCCGAACTCTGGCGGCACCCGCTGCATACCCGCGAATTCGGCAGCCTGGTCACCAATGTCCTCCGTTGTCTGCAACTGGAGGCGCACGGGTATCAGGTCAACGTCACCGAGCTGGTCGGCTGGGAACACTCGATGAAAAACGAACTGATCAGCGCCAGTTACAAGGACCTGCCGCGTCGCCGTCCGAGCGAACGATTACGGGAAGTTCTCCAGACTCTGGGTCTTGAAGAACTGAGTTTCCGTTTCTTTGTCCCTGAATAGTTTCGGCGGCTCGAACGACCATTTTAAGGCAGAGAAAACTCTGGCTATTTAGCCCGCAAGTACTGGTTCGGCCAGGGGACATCCACGTGCAGCGCCTTGGCGGCATGAAGCGGCCAGTAGGGATCGCGCAGCATCTGGCGGGCCAGCAGTACGACATCGGCCTGGCCGGTGGCCACGATCTGCTCGGCCTGGGCCGGTTCGGTGATGAAGCCGACGGCGCCGCTGGCAATCCCGGCCTCGGCCCGAATCCTGGCGGCAAAGGGAACCTGGAAGCCGGGACCGAAGGGCACCGGTTCATTTGGCACGGCAAATCCTGAAGAGCAGTCGATCAGATCCACCCCGATATCCTTCAACTGTCGAGCCAGAAAGATTGACTGCTCGATGTCCCATCCACCGGCTACCCAGTCGGTCGCTGAAATCCGCACCAAGAACGGCAATTCCTCCGGCCATTCGGCCCGCAACGCCCGGGCGACCCGCAGGGGGAAACGGAGCCGGTTTTCCAGGCTGCCGCCGTAGTTATCGTCCCGGTGATTGACCAACGGCGAGAGAAACTCATGGAGCAGGTAGCCGTGGGCCATGTGCAACTCAATCACCTGAAACCCGGCGGCCAGCGCCCGGCGGGCGGCGGCGCTGAACTGGGCTTCGATTTCGTCGATCTCGGCCAGGATCAGGGCGTGTGGCTGGGGATGACCGGTGCCGAATGGCTCGGCACTTGGCCCCAACGGCTGCCAACCGCGGGACTCAACTCCCAGCGGCTCGCCGCCAAGCCAAGGCGCGGCGCAGGAACCCTTGCGGCCGGCATGGGACAGTTGAATGCCGGGTATAGAGCCCTGCCCTCTGATGAAGCTGGTGATGGGGGCATAGGCTTCGGCCTGGGAGTCGTTCCAGAGGCCGCTGTCACCGGGACTGATACGCCCCGCGGGACTCACCGCGGTGGCCTCGACCATCACCAGCCCGGCGCCACCCACTGCCCGACTCCCGAGGTGCACGAGATGCCAGTCGGTGGGGATACCGTCGGAGCTGGAATACTGACACATCGGGGAGACGAAAATCCGGTTACGAAAAGTGATGGAGCGTAATTTAAGGGGGGAAAAAAGTATACTCATAGGGTCCTCCTTCTTTAAGCGTTGCCTGGAACTGACACTTGCGACTGCAAAGGAGAGTGAAGGTTATCGCCCGGAACCGCAGGTTTATAGAAACTATATGGATGTGTATTTGATTCTGCACCGCGCGGCCGGCAAAGTCAAAAGATGCAGTTCGGGGAGAGAGCTGGAAGCAGATCGGAGAAAGAAGCCGGAAAGGTTAAAAGCGCGGCAAAGTCAAGCTGTCACCCGGAACGGTGGTGATGAGAAAGCCGGGCTACTTCCCGTACTTCTTGAATATCTCGTGACGGACCGGGCATTTGCAGACGCGCAGGGCGCCGTAAGATTTGTTGTGCCGGCATTTCAGGCGGTCCTGGCAGACCAGAGCGACCATGCTGTGACCGAGGGTGCTGAACACCGAACAGTAGAGCGGCGTTTCTTTAAGGCAGGTGAAGTCCTTGTCGCACTCGGTTTCGTCAATGATCAGGGGATCGACGGAGGTCATTTTGTCGAGACTCGCACTTTCGTTTGCCCCTTTAACCGTTGGAGCGGATCTGTCGGGTTTCGAAAAACCCGCATAATGATAAATAAAATTATCATTAAATTGTCTCGATAACCAAATTGTTTTTGAAAAACAAAGGAAAGTCGGGAGGTTATCCTGAAAACTTGAGAGTTGTGTAGTGAAAAAGGTTAAGTTGATGTTTTGGTGAAGACCAGAAGTTTTCGTGGAGTGCCGGAGAAGGGCAGGGTGGATTCCAGGGTATCGGTCAGGGTAAAGCTGCTTTCGGGTTGCTGTTGACGCCATTCGGCCAGTTCCTCCCCGGCCTTGCGCCCCTTCATGCAGATAACCCGGCCACCCGGGGCGGTAAAGGGCTCGCACAGAGCCAGGAAGGGGCCGATGGCGGTGAAGGCGCGGCTGGTAAAGAGGGGGATGGCCTGGCGCCAGGCGACAAACTCTTTTGCATCTTTTTCCAGACGGTCTTCCCGCACCTTGATTTCCCCGAGACCCAGCAGACGGATGACCTGGCGCAGGAAGGCGGCGCGCTTTTGTCTGGGCTCCACCAGGGTAACGGATAAATCCGGTCTGGCGATCTTCAGGACCAGACCGGGAAAGCCGGCGCCGCTGCCGACATCGACCAGACCCGGGGGCGGGCAGGGATCGAGCAGCGGCAGCAGGGTAAGGGAGTCGAGGAAGTGGTTTTCGAGCAGTTGCTCGTCCGGCCCGGCACCAACCAGGTTGATGCGGCGGTTCCACTTCTTTAGTTCCAGAAAGTACTGGACCAGCTCGGCGATCTGCTTCGGTGAGAGTTGCAGCCCCAGGGCGGCTAGGCCCCGGCTCAGCAGGTCACTGCTCGTCATCGGTGCGGATCGACGCCGAGCGGGCGTGGGCCGAGAGCCCTTCCAAATTGGCCAAGCGCTGGATGTGCGGACTGTCGGCCAGCAGCGCCTCGCGAGTGTAGGAGATCAGGCTCGATTTCTTGACGAAGGTATCCACCCCCAGGGCCGACGAGAAACGGGCGGTGCCCATGGTCGGCAGGACGTGGTTGGGTCCGGCCAGGTAATCGCCGGTGGATTCCGGCACATGATTGCCCAGGAAGATGGCCCCGGCGTGACGGATTTCCTTCACCATCTCGAAGGGCTCGTGCACCATCAGTTCCAGGTGTTCGGCCGCCAACCGGTTGGCGATCTCGACCATCTCTTTTTCGGTTTCGGCCAGGAAGATGACGCCCCGCTCGCGCAGAGACCGGCGGGCGATCTCCTCCCGACTAAGGAGCGGCAGTTGCCTTTCCAGTTCGACTACCACCCGGTCGGCCACCTTCTTGCTGGTGGTGACCAGCATGGCCAGAGCCTGGGGGTCGTGCTCGGCCTGGGCCAGCAGGTCGGCGGCGACATAGGCCGGATTGGCGGATTCGTCGGCGACGATCAGGACCTCGCTGGGGCCGGCCACCATGTCGATCCGCACCCGGCCGGAGACCTGTTGCTTGGCCTCGGCGACATATTGATTGCCGGGGCCGACGATCACATCCACCCGCTGGATGGTGGCGGTACCGTAGGCCAGGGCGGCGATGGCCCAGGCGCTGCCGACCTTGTAGATTTCGCGGATGCCGATCTTGGCGGCGGCCACCAGCAGGGCGGGGTTGACCCGGCCCTGCCGGTTTGGCGGGGTGACCATCACCCTCCGCTCTACCCCGGCGATACCGGC
The DNA here is from genome assembly GCA_963807225.1 of uncultured delta proteobacterium. Lineage (GTDB taxonomy): Bacteria > Desulfobacterota > Desulfobulbia > Desulfobulbales > JAGXFP01 > JAGVGT01. The sequence goes on from CAWEAD010000010.1 coordinate 91,114, forward strand.
CGGGATGCCGTTCATCAGCACCGAGGAGACCAGCGGGGTTTGCCCCCCCTGGCCGCCGGGCACGTAGAGGCCGGCGGAATCGACCGGATTGACCAGGCGGCCGGTGACGATGCCGTGCGCACCGGTGATGGTCCAGGATTCTTCCTTTTCATGTTGGTGAAAGGTGGTGATCCGGTCGATGGCCAGGTCCAGCGTGGCCAGCAGTTCCGGGTCGACCAGACCGAAGGCTTCCTCGATCTCGGTTTCGGTGGCCCGGAGCTGGTCGAGGCGGAAATCGGCGGCGTCGAATTTGCGGGTGTACTCCAAGAGTGCGGCGTCGCCCAGTTCCCGTACTTCGTCGATGATCTCGGCCACCTTCCTTCGGCAGGTGCTGTCGGTGGCCTGGTAGCGGTCCTGAAGGGCGGCCAGGCTTTGGCGGCCGGCGGCTGAAGAGGTATTTACCGTTTTGATGAGCATAATCTGTTCCCGGGAGCTGAAGGGTGTAAGGTTATGGTTTCGGCAAGCATAATTGATTTCAGCTGATTGTAAATAAATTTGGCGGTGAGTCAGGCCCCGGCCTGCCTCAGTATGCTTGTTGATTTGGCCGGGAAATCTATTATATATGTTAAGAGCAGTTAACCCGCCGTTTCGGTTGTTGTCATTCAAGCTTAAACAGCCTTTTTGGAGAACCCCATGCCGCAAAGCCCCACCACCGCCAGGACCTTGAATGACCTGTTCGATTCCAGTTGTGATAAGTTCGCCGGCCGGCCGGCCGTCAGCCTGGCTTTCCAGGAACCGTTGACCTACCGGGAATTCCAAGCCGGTGCCTTGAAAGTGGCGGCGCGGCTCCAGGGTCTGGGGTTTGTTAAGGGAGACCGGGTGGCGATCCTGGCCGAGAATTCTCCTAAGTGGGGCATGGTCTACCTGGGCGCGGTGCGTCTCGGGATAGTGGTGGTACCGATCCTGCCGGATTTCCCCGAATCTGATGTGCTGCACATCCTGCTCGATGCCCAGGCGCGATTGCTCTTTACCACCGAAAAGCAGCTCGACAAGATCACCGAACTGCCGTCCGGGACTCTGGATAAGATCGTTACCCTGGATGAGTTCCAGGGCCAGCGGGAGATCGTCGAGCTGATCACCTTCGCCTCCTTTCTCGCCCCGGGGCAAGAGGACAGCGCCCACAAATTTACTGCGCCAGCGGTGGCCGGTGACGACCTGGCCAGTATTATCTATACTTCCGGAACTTCGGGACACTCCAAGGCGGTCTTGCTCAGTCATGGCAATTTCTGCGCCAATGTCCATTCGGCCAGCGGCCTGATTAATATCACCCCGGACTGGACCTTTCTGTCGGTGCTGCCCATGTCCCATGCCTATGAATTCACGGTGGGCTTTCTGCTGCCCATTCGCCAGGGGGCCCGGGTGGTTTACTGCGATCAGCGCCCGACCCCGACCATTCTGGGCAAAATCTGTGCGGCGGAAAAACCCACGGTCATCTGCGTGGTGCCGATGATTATGGAGAAGATTTACAAAAAACGAGTGATGCCGGCGATTACCAGCGGCAAGCTTTTGCCTTTGCTGCTGAGAATGCCCCTGCTGCGCGGCCGGATTCTGGCCAAGATCAGTGCCAAGCTCCTGGCCTTTTTCGGCGGCAAGTTGCAGCTCATGGCCATCGGCGGCGCGGCCCTCAATATCGAGGTGGAAAAATTCCTCCGGGAATCGGGCTTCCCTTATATAATCGGTTATGGGCTGACCGAAGCAGCGCCGCTCCTGGCCGGTGGGCCGGCCGGTGACCCGACCATCGTCGTGGGTTCCTGCGGCAAGCCGGTGCCCAGCGTCTCGATCCGGATCGTCAACCCCGATCCGGAGTCCGGCATCGGCGAGATCCAAGGCAAGGGACCCAACGTCATGCAGGGTTATTTCAACAATCCCGAGGCCACCGCCGCCACCATAGACGGCGAGGGCTGGCTGGCCACCGGCGACCTGGGGCGTCTGGACGAGCGCAACAATCTGATCATCACCGGCCGGTCCAAGAGCGTGATCGTCCTTTCCCACGGCGAGAACATTTACCCGGAGACCATCGAAGAGAAACTCAACAGTTCGATTTACGTGGCCGAATCATTGGTCACCGAGGCGAACGACAAACTGGTTGCCGCGATCTTTCCGGACTATGAGTATCTTGATCTGGAAACGGCCGGATGGAGCGAGGCCAAACGATTGCACCACATCAACGCCATTCTCGCCGAAATCAGGAAGACGGTCAATTCCCAGCTGCCAGCCTTTTCTCAGCTTTCCAAGGTAGTCGAGCGCCAGGAGCCCTTCATCAAAACCGCCACCCACAAGATTAAGCGCTATCTCTATATAAGAAACGACTGAAGCCGTCCCCCGGAGGGTTTCAGCCCCGACCAAAATCGACATGGACAAGCACTTGCCGTCTCAGTTTTCGCAAAAACCACACTTTTTAATAGGTTTCCGGGTGAGAACTCTTAGCCGACCCGAGACTTATTGCGAGTTCATTAAGTTTAAGCCTGCCGGAAAAGCGCCATGCCGATGACCGGGATCAACGCCATTATCATGGTGATACTGGGCATCGTGTTGTTAAGCGCTTCTATAGCCGGCGGGGTTCGTCTGCGCCGCGAGGTGCCGCCGGAACTCCAGAGCCGCTGGACGTTGATGATCGTCTTCATGGTCTTTTTCGACCTGGGTTACCTGGTCTTTGTCTTCCTGATCGCCACCGGACTTAAATTCCCCATTGAGTTGCTGATCGGCCTGATCCTTCTGGGCGGGGCAATCTTCGTTTATCTCTTCCTCAAGCTCTCGGAATACACGGTTTCACGGATGCGCTTGATGCAGGAAGAGGCCAAGGTCGCAAACGAACTGTTGCGGCAAAGCAACCGCGAACTGGCCGCGGAAATTTCCGAGCGGGAGTCGGTGAGCCAGGAGTTGCGAAAATCCAAGGTCGAGCTGGAAAACGTCCTGAATAATTCGATTCCGATCTGCATCACCAACAAGCACCGGGAGATCGTCAACGCCAACGAGGTCTACTGGCGAATCTTCGGCCGGCCGGCCCCGGGGGTGGTGCAGAAATGTTACGAGTCCCGGCCCGGCTCAACCTGTCGGACGCGGAGTTGCCCCTTTACCCAGGTTATGACCGGCGCCCGCGAGGTGGTCTGCGAATCGAAGAAAATCAATCCCGATGGCAGTGAAAGTTATTTCATGGTTACGGCCCGACCATATAACGATGAACACGGAGAGATTGTCGGGATCGTCGAAAGTTTTCAGGATGTTACCGACCTGAAGAAGACCGAGGAGGCGCTGGCCGCCGAGAAGGAGCGACTGCTGGTGACCTTGAGAAGTATTGCCGACGGGGTGATCGCCGCCGACCTCAGGGGCCGGGTGGTGCTGATCAATGATACGGCCCAGGAATTGACCGGTTGGAAAAGTCCGGATGCGGAGGGCGGAAAGGTTGAGGATATTCTTCATCTGGTAGACGAAAAGGATCGGCGCCGGATTCTGGAGCCGGTCGCTCAAGTCTTGCGCCAGGCTCCGGCCGAAGAAATCGGCCGCCGGGCCGTGCTGATTGCCAGTGATGGCTGGGAGCGGCGGGTCAACTATAGTGTTTCACCGATCTATGACCGGAAACGCGAGATGGTCGGAGCGATCCTGGTTTTCCAGGACATTACCGACAAACTTCTGGCTGAGGCGGAAATTGCCCGGACCCAGAAACTGGAATCCATCGGCCTCCTGGCCGGCGGTATCGCTCATGACTTCAACAACATCCTGGCCACAGTCATGAATAATCTGGCCCTGGCCCGGCTGGTGGCGGACCAGCGCGAGAAACTACTGGCGAGGTTGGAGTCGACCGAGAAAGCCATTTTCAGGGCCCGGGAATTGACCGGCCAGCTCCTGACTTTCGCCAAGGGCGGAGCGCCCCTGAAGAAGGTGATTTCAATCGCCGACCTGACCAGGGATTCGGTTGAATTCAATCTGCGCGGTTCCAACGTTGCTGCGATTTTTCAGATCGAGGAGGGACTCTGGTCGGTGGAAGTGGACAGTGCCCAGATGCATCAGGTCTTCAGCAACCTGACGATTAACGCGGCCCAGGCCATGCCGGATGGGGGAACATTGACGGTCGGCCTGACAAACTTTGCGGTGGCTGAGGGTGAGGCGGCCCCGGTGCCGCCGGGGAAATATGTGAAGATCACCGTGGCCGACAACGGTCCGGGGATCGAGGAAAAAAATCTGGGTCGGATCTTCGATCCCTATTTCACCACCAAGCCTTCCGGTACCGGCCTGGGACTGGCCACGGTTCATTCCATCGTCAGCCGGCATGGCGGGCATCTCCTGGTCGATTCCCGGCCGGGCGCGGGGTGCATCTTTTCGATCTATCTCCCGGGCGCCCGGAATGAAACAGTTCCCGCCGGGCCGATTCCGGTTGGTTCATTTACGGGCAAAGGCGATTTTACCGGCAGCCGAATCCTGGTTATGGATGACGACTCGGAGATCCGCGAATTGTTGCAGGAACTGCTCCGGCAGGAGGGTTTCCGGCCATACTGCGTGGCGGATGGCGCGGCCGCGATTCAGGCCTATCGTCAGGCTCAGGAAGAAGGAGTGCCCTTCGACTGCGTGATCATGGATTTGACTATTCCCGGCGGCATGGGCGGCAAGGAGGCCATTGCCAGGTTGCGGATGATCAATCCCGGAATCAGGGCCATCGTCTCCAGCGGTTATTCCAACGACCCGGTCATGGCCAATTTCTCCGCGCACGGTTTCAAGGGTCGGGTCGCCAAGCCCTACCGGCTGGAGGATCTGATCGCCGTCCTCAAGCAGGTGCTGGGCTCCTGAATGGTCAAGGTCTAAAGGTGGTTCCAGCGTTGGCAGATAGTGTCAGAGACTGGAAAGAGGGCCGGCCAACAACCAGCATTTCTGCTGATTGTTGGCCGGCTCATCTAGGAGGAAAGATAAAAAAATCGTTTGTGGGGGGTAGATTCTTTTATCTCGTAAATTCAGCATAGCATATTCGTAATTCCAGATGTCAAGATTATGGGAAAAAAATTCTGAAATTTTTCCGTAGTTTTTTGCATGCGGCGGCATGTTACCATGCCTGGTCGACGACTAGCCCGTAATTGCCGGCGGTCGCGTCTTTCGGCCCGTTTATTCCTTGAAGACCGGACATTTGGTGGTGGGACGGTAATCTCTATAGGCAGGGTCGTCGTAACTCTTGTGGCAGTCCAGGCAGAGGCCGATGCGCAGGATCCGGTTCAGTTCGTCGCCGGAGAATGGCCGTAGATTGGCTCTGGAGCTCTTTTGCAGGGCTTTGCCGGTCAGGTCGACGTAACCGTCCAGGGGGGGAGTCGGGCCGGGGGCGGTCTCCAGGCCCAGGGCCAGAGGGGTGAAGCGCCAGCGGCCGTTCTCCCGCCACAGGGTGCCTTCGCCCAGACCAACGGTTTTGGGAGAGGTGTGACAGTCGACGCAGGTCCGGCTCTCTTTTTGGGTGGTATGGGGGTTCAGGGCCGCCATGGTCAAGGAATTGAACTGCTTTTCCGGCCGCCCCTGCTCGTCAAGTACGGTGACGATATCCTGACAGCCGGGGGTAACCACGACTACTTCATTGTCCCAGACTGCCAGAGTAGGTTTCTCGTAGCGCAGGTAGGAGCGGCCCTCTTCCCACCAGCCCGGGGTTTCTTTCATGGTCAGCTTGTCGAGATGGGTTTCGCTCCGGTCCAGTTTGACGTGGCAGCCATAGCACTGCGGCGCCCATCCAGAGTGGCAGGCCTCACAGGTGACCCGACGGTGACCTGGATAGTCGCAGGCACCTTTCTTGGGTAAATGCAGCGGGTGTTTCTTGCCGTCCAGCTTGGAAACCAGCCGGAATTCACCATCCTCTTCGACGATGTTGTTCAATTGCCGCTTTTTGCGGGTGGTGCCGGGCTTGGGGCTGTGACAGGTGGCGCAGTTGATCTCCAGTTGTTCCTCGTAGTGGGCGTAACGGTTGCCATCGCCCATGATCTCTTCTCTGGTATGGCAGTCGATACAGGACATTCCCTGGCGATGATGGATGTCATCCTCAAGTTCCAGGACGAAGCGGCCGTCGACCAGCCGTTTGCCGGCCCGAACTCCGTCCTTGATGGGGGCTCCATAGCCCTCCGATTCGTACAACCCCTGATAGGAGAGACCGATCCGGCCGCTGCGGTTATGGCAGCGCACGCAGTTTTCGGTCGGAACCTTCTTAATGATCAGCGGGTGGACTTTGGCCGGGTCCTCGCCGGGGGCGGCTTTGGGCTTGACCGCATGGCAGGCCGTGCAGCCGCCGCCCTTTTCGTTGTAATAGGCGGGGCCGTCCGGCAGGTCGTTCTTTTTTTTCCAGAGGTGGCAGCTGGCGCAGAGTTTGCGGTAGTAGTCCAGGGCCAGGGAATTCTGGCCGGTCTTGAGCAGTTCTTCCACCGACAGGTCGCTCCTCTGGTTGGGAGCCTCACCCCAATAGTAGCGCATGGTGGCAAGGATGCCCCGATTGGTGGCCATCAAGGCGTTTTTGAGTTTGGGTACGTCGATGGCGTGGCAGCCTTCAATACCGCAGGTCCGGTCGACCACCCGCAGGTCGCCGGGGTTTTTGACCAGGCCGAGGTGGGCCGCTTCCTTGGTGGCGGCCAGTGGGTCGCCCAGATGGCAGTCGGCGCAACCCACTATTTTGGCATCGTGGGCGGCATCAAGTTTTACCTGCTGGTGACAGGACAAACACTGGTCGATGCGGCCATCGGTCAGCTGGTAAAGACGGTCAGGCCGTTGGACCAGGTTCTCCCGGACCAGCAACCCTAACAGGACCAGCAGCACCAGTAGCAGGGTGAGGCGGGAGGACATCAACTCTCCTCCCGGTAGCCCTCGGCGGTGGGGTAGCGCCGACCGTAGCCGAAGGCTTTGCTGGTCACCTTCAGGCCCAGGGGCGCCTGCTTGCGTTTATACTCGTTGATTTTGATCCGCCGAATCACGTCCCGGACCACCTCGGCATCATAACCTTCGGCGATGATTTCCGCGCTGCTGAGGTTATCTTCCAACCAGAGTGTCAAGATCGGGTCGAGGATTTCGTAGGGCGGCAAATCGTCCTGGTCTTTCTGGTCCGGAGCTAGTTCGGCGCTCGGCGGTTTTTCCATGGTACTCTGCGGGATCAACTCACGCTCGCGATTGACATAGCGGGCCAGTTTATAGACCAGCAGCTTGGGAACATCGGAGATCACCGCCAAACCCCCGCTCATGTCGCCATAGAGGGTGCAGTATCCCACCGCCATTTCCGACTTGTTACCGGTGGAAAGCAGCATGCAACCGCGATTATTGGAGAGCGCCATCAGCAGATTGCCGCGGATGCGGGCCTGGATATTCTGCTCGGTGATGCCCAGGTCCAGCTCTCCCAGAATGGGCAACAGGGTCTTGAGCACGGCCTGGAAGATGAAAGTTATGGGGATGACTTCCAGTTTGATGCCCAGATTTTTGGCTAAATCCCTGGCATCGGCGATGGACTCCTCGGAACTGTATGGGGAGGGCAGCGAAACCCCGGTGACGTTTTCTGGCCCCAAGGCCGAACAGGCGATGGCGGCGGTGAGAGCGGAGTCGATGCCGCCGGAGAGCCCGATGACCACGCTCTTGAAACCACACTTGGTGACATAGTCACGGGTTCCCATAACCAGGGCCTGGTAGACATCGGGCAGTTCATCTTCGGGCGGGAAGAGCAGATCATTATTCACCCCGGCCTTGATTTCCTTGGTGTCGACGATCAGCATTTCCTCGCGGAAACCATTGGCTACCGCGACCGTTTGGCCGAATCGATCCATGGCCAGGCTGCGGCCGTCAAAGATCAGTGAATCCTGCCCGCCGACCTGGTTGACGTACAGCAGCGGCAGGTCATATTTGTAGCTCAGGTTGCTGAATATGCGGTGCTTCTCCGCCGCTTTGCCCAGCCGGAAAGGGGAGGCGGCGATATTGATCAAGAGGTCGGCGCCGCCGGTGGTGCTGGTCAAGAGATCGGCGACCGGGTCGACCGTGTAGAGCTGGCGGGAGGCGATGTCCTTGTCGTTCCAGATGTCCTCGCAGATGGTCATCACCAGGGTGGTGCCCTTGTAGTAGACAGGCACACCGGGGCCGCCGGGTTCGAAATAACGGGTCTCGTCGAAAACATCGTAAAAAGGCAGCAGCCGTTTGTGGGCCGAGGCCAGGACAACCCCGTTTTCAAAGAGGATGCAACTGTTGTGGAGAATCCGGCCGCTCTTGGCGGTGTGTTTGGTGATGGCGCCGGTTATAACCCCGATACCCTTGACCTGTGCGATCAGGCCTTGCAAGGCTTGTTCGTGGTCGGTCATGAATGAGGGGCGTTCCAGCAAGTCCTGGGGCGGATAGCCGCTGATGGCCAGTTCCGGGAAGATCGCCAGATCACAGCCTTTGGCCCGGGCCATTTCCGCGCCCTGAGAGATTTTCTCGCAGTTAGTCCGGAAGTTGCCGATGTATGGATTGATCTGGATCAGGGCGATTTTCATCTCAACTAATTTATAGTAAAGCCGCTTCATAGTAAAGCCGCAAAAAGAAGCCAGGAGAAATCGTTTGGAGTCTATTTCTCACCGTGCCGATTTGCATCAGCCGCGCTGTTGTTTTTGCTTGCTTGAAAAGTCAAGTGCTACTAATTTCATGGTCACCCAACCAACCTCTGTGGCGCTCGCTAGCGGCTGGACGCCCTGACCCCCGGAGAATCACGCCCATGCAGAAGTATTTCGTGCTGGACACCAACGTCCTCTTGCACAACGCCGATTCGATCAGTTCCTTCAGCGATAACGTAGTGGTATTGCCCATGTCGGTAATCGAGGAGCTCGATACCTTCAAGTCACTGAACAACGAATTGGCCCGCAACGCCAGACAGGTGATTCGCAGTCTGGACCGGCTCCGGGAGCATGGGCATCTCAACAAGGGTGTCAAAATGGACAACGGTGGCACCCTGATCATCTACCACGAGAAGGATCTGGCCGATCACGGCATGGATATGCGAAAAGCCGACAACCGCATCCTGGGAGTGGCCTATACCCTGGCTCAGCAGGGCAAGACGGTGATCTTCGTCTCCAAGGACATCAACGCCCGACTGAAGGCCGATTCCCTGGGCATCGAAGTGATGGACTTCGAGAAGCAGAAGGTCAAGTTCGACGAACTTTTCACCGGCCACTGCGAACTACGGGTAAGCGGGAAGGAGATCGATCGACTTTACAAGGAAAAGGAAGTGAAGTTGGCGGCCTGCGAGAGTTCGCCCAACGAGTTTGTTTTGCTGATCGACGAGGCCGATGACAAGCATACCGCCCTGACCCGCAGTCTGGGCGACGGTCAGCTGGTGGCTTTGCTGCCCGACTACAACGAGGCCTTCGGCCTGAAACCTCGCAACAAGGAACAGCGCATGGCCCTGGAACTCCTGCTCAATCCGGAGATCCAGCTGGTCACCATGGTCGGCCAGGCCGGCACCGGCAAGACCCTGCTGGCCCTGGCCGCCGGCCTGGAGGCCACGGTCAACTTCCGGCGCTATGATCGCATCCTGGTCTCCCGGCCCATCATTCCCATGGGCAAGGATATCGGGTACCTGCCCGGCGACAAGGACGAGAAGCTGGCCCACTGGATGCAGCCGATCTTCGACAATCTGACCTTCCTCCTGGGAACCGGCCGCAAGACCGAGAAGGAAGGCGACCTGCCGGTCAAGCAGAAGGTGGACAAGCTCCTGCAGGACAACGTCATCGAGCTTGAGGCCCTCACCTATATCCGTGGCCGCTCTATACCCAATCAGTACGTGATCGTTGACGAGGCCCAGAATCTGACCCCGCACGAGGTCAAGACCATCGTCAGCCGTGCCGGTGAGGGCACCAAGGTGGTGCTGACCGGCGATCCCTATCAGATCGACAACCCCTATCTCGATTCCAGCAGCAACGGTCTGACTTATACTGTGGAGAGGATGCGTGAACTGGCCCTGCACGGCCATATCACCCTGCAAAAAAGCGAGCGTAGCGCTCTGGCCGGCGCCGCCGCCAGTTATCTTTGATGGCGGCGCGTAAAGCTCGCTCTCCCGCGTCTCGTCGGGGTCACGAAAAGCTCGCATACCAGTGTACGCATCCGCTTTCGCGCACCTCCGCTCCTTGGATTCGAACCTATTGCTTAGCCATCGGGAATTATGAGTGTATTGAAAGGGCCGGCTATGCACGAGTACTTGAGATGCAAGGTAAGTAGAGATAAACGATGCTCCCGTCATCTCCGTCTATTTGCGCTTGCATCCCGGCTTTTTACCGATTGGTAAACTTTGGGCTTTGTTCGCGGGCTTAAATTGGCTATATTACGCAGTCATGCTCTTGATTAACTAACCTTTTCCCGACCTTGTCCGGTAGGAGACCAGAGATGGATTTTGAAGCCAAATGGATAGCCTGGGAGATCACCCGGCGCTGCAACTTGAAGTGTGTGCACTGCCGTTCTTCATCGGAACTGGAGGCCAAGGGCCACCCGGATTTCTCCCTGGACGAGGCGAAACGGGTACTGGACGACATCTCCTCATATGCCTCGCCGGTGGTGGTGCTCTCCGGTGGCGAGCCCTTGTTGCGGCCGGATGTCTTTGATATCGCCGAATACGGCGGGGCCAAGGGTTTAAGAATGTGCCTGGCCACCAACGGCACCCTGGTTACCGAGGAGATCGCCGAGCGCATCAAGGAGGCCGACATCAAGATGGTCTCCATGAGCCTGGACGGCTCCACCGCCGCGATCCATGATAATTTCCGCAACGTGCCCGGGGCCTTTGACGGCACCTTGAACGCCATGCGGATCTTTCGGGACAAGGGCATCAAGTTCCTGATCAACTCCTCCTTCACCAAGCGCAATCAGGAGGAGATCCCCAAGCTCTACAAGCTGGCCAAGGAGCTTGGAGCCACCGCCTGGTACATGTTCATGATCGTCCCCACCGGTCGCGGTGAGGAGATCATGAACGAGCTGATTTCCAAGGAAGACTACGAAGAGTTGCTCAAGTGGCATTACGAGATGGAAAAGTGCGAGGACGAGATGCTGGTTCGTCCCACCTGCGCTCCGAGCTATTATCGGGTGGTTCTGCAACAGTCCAAGGAGCAGGGCGACGACTATAAACGTCGGACCCTGCAGTTCTCCACCGGCGGTGCCAAGGGTTGCCTGGCCGGACAGCTGATCTGCCTGATCGACGTCGACGGCAATGTCCTGCCCTGCAGCTATTTTCCCAAGGCGGCCGGTAATATCCGCGAGCAATCCTTCAAGGATATCTGGGAGAACTCCAAACTCTTCCAGGATCTGCGCGATTTCAAGAGCTACAAGGGCCGTTGCGGGGCCTGTGAGTATGTAGGGGTCTGCGGCGGCTGCCGGGCTCGGGCCTATGCCGTTTCCGGCGACTACATGGGCGAGGAGCCGTTCTGCGGACATACGCCGTTTAAGATGTTGAACAAATAGAAGTGCCTAAAGTGTCTAAAGTTTAAAGCATCCCTAAAGGGGGTATAAACTTTAGACACTTTTAACTTTAGGCTCTTCAAACTCAAACCTCGGGGGAGCGATGGGGTTTGCATAATCTGAAAAATATCATTCCGACTACCAAGGGAGAGAGAATGCGCACCGAATTTTTGCAGGCCTGCAAGGGCGAGAAAACCGACTTCACCCCGATCTGGATCATGCGTCAGGCCGGGCGTTACCTGCCCGAATATCATACCGTCCGCAGCAAGGGTACCTTTCTGGAACTGTGCAAGAATCCCGAGCGGGCCGCCGAGGTTACCCTCCAGCCGGTGGATATTCTCGGGGTGGACGCCGCCATCCTCTTCTCCGACATTCTGGTGCCGCTGGAAAAGATGGGCGCGCCTCTGGAGTTCCATGAAAAGCGCGGGCCGGTTTTTCCCTCTCCGATTCGCACCCAGGCGGCGGTGGACGGGCTCGGCATCCCCGATCCCGAGGATGATCTCGGTTACGTCATGGATACCATCCGCATCCTGCGCAAGGAACTGGCCGACAAGGTGCCGTTGATCGGCTTTTCCGGGGCGCCCTTTACCCTGGCCACCTATCTGATCGAGGGCGGTTCCTCCAAGAATTACCTGCTGACCAAGCGGATGATGTACGAGAACCCGGCACTTTACGGCCAGCTGCTGGACAAGATCACCGACTGCACCATCGCCTATCTCAAGGGGCAGGTGGCGGCCGGCGCCCAAGCCTTGCAGATCTTCGATTCCTGGGTTGGAGTACTGGCCCCCTGCGATTTTCGCGACTTCGCCTATCCCTATGTCAAACGGATCATCGACGCCCTGAAGGCGGTCACCGACGTACCGCTGATCTACTTCGCCAACCACGGCTCAACCCTGTTGCCCCAGACCAAGAATCTGGGAGCCGATGTGCTCGGTTTCGACTGGCGCATCGGCCTTGACCAGGTGGTGCGCCAGGTCGGCCAGACCGTCTCGATCCAGGGCAATCTGGAGCCGCTCTGCCTGTTCCTGCCGGAAGATAAGCTGGCCGAGCGGGTACGGATGGTTCTGGAGGAGGCTCGCGGTGCCCGCGGCCACATCTTCAACCTGGGCCACGGCATCGTGCCCGAGGCCGATCCGGCCAAGGCCAAGCTGCTGGTCAAGCTGGTCCATGAGATCAGCCGTGAAATGCGGGGATGATCCCAACCGTAGCACAATGCTTCCGGCTCATGGACGAGTACCGGATGCTGGACAATATTCGGGACCATTCGATTATCGTCACCCGAATCGCCAACCTATTGGCCGAGGAACTGCTCCTGACCGGGCGGAGGCTGTCGTTGCCCCTGGTGGTTGCCGGAGCCCTGCTGCACGATATCGGCAAGACCGCCTGTCTGAACTGTGATCGGGATCATGCCGCCTACGGCCGAGAGATCTGCCTGCGGCAAGGTTTCGACGAACTGGCACCCATTGTCGGCGACCATGTGCGTTTTCGCGAAAATGGTGGCCTGGATGTGGGCGAATATGAGATAGTTTTTTATGCCGATAAAAGGGTGACGCACGATCAGGTGGTCAGTCTGGCCGAGCGCCGGGAATATATTCTCGAACGTTACGGGCGCAACGACCCGGAGCGGTTGACGGCCATCCGGGCCAACTGTCTGAGCTGGGAGCGCGTCGAGGCGGCTCTCTTCGAGCCGCTGCCCTTTACTCCGGTCGAACTGGCCACCATGATCGACCTGGATCCCTCCACCTGCGACTATAGCGGCCGGCAGGAATCCGGGGCGGCGGTCTGATTGAGCCATGCGCAAGACCTTTCCGGGAGAGAGAAGTTTATGACTACCACCGTAACGTTGCGGGAAAAAGTCGGGGTGGTCCTGTTGAATCTCGGAGGACCCGGGAACCTGGACGAGGTCGAGCCTTTTCTCTACAACCTTTTTTCCGACCGCAAGATCATTCGGCTCGGGCCCTGGTTCATGCAGAAATTCATCGCCCGGATGATCGCCAGAAAGAGGGCGCCGGTCAGTCGCGAATCCTACCGTTTGATCGGCGGCGGCTCGCCCCTGGCCCGGATAACCACCGAACAGGGCCAGGCCCTGGCTCGGGAACTGGCCCCCCGAGGCGATTTCCGGGTGGCCATGGCCATGCGCTATTGGCGGCCAACTGCCCGTGAAACCTTGCAGCAGATGGCCGATGCCGGTGTCCGCCGGATCGTCGCCCTTTCCCTATACCCTCATTATTCGGTGGCCACCACCGGCTCCTCCCTTGACGATTTGCGGGCGGCGGCCCGGTTCCGGCCCGGCCGCTTCGACATCGTGCCGATCGATTCCTGGCCTGAGCAGAGAGATTATGTCGAGTGCCTGGCTCAGTCCATCCTGGACGGGCTGGCTCGCTTCGATGGTGAAGACGTCTGTCTCCTTTACAGCGCGCACAGTCTGCCGGTCACCTTCATTGAGGATGGTGACCCCTACCTGGAGGAACTGGAGAAGACCCTGCGGGCGGTGGAGGTTTTAACCGGAGTGCCCGGAGTGCTCTGTTTCCAGAGTCGCAGCGGCCCGGTGGAATGGCTGGAACCTTCCACCCCGGACATGTTGCGGGAGTCGTCCGAGTCGGGCTGCAAAAACATCCTGATGGTACCGATCAGTTTTGTTTCCGATCATGTCGAGACCTTATACGAGATCGACATTCTCTACCGCGACCAGGCCCGCGAACTGGGCATGCGTCTGGAGCGTGTCGAGTCGCTCAACACCAACCCCAGGTTCATCAAGGGGCTGGCCAACCTGGTGCTGGCGGCCTGCGGCGACAAGGGCTGGTTGAACTGCTGATTTTTTGCGTTGACGCGCTTGAATGCCAGCGGCTTACGCTTTTTTCCCCAGACCTCGACCTGATGATCCTTCCACAAATTCAACAAAGTCGATCTGCGGCAAAAAGCTTGAAAACTCCGGCAACGCCCATTAGGTTAACAACCCGTCGAAAAACTCTAAACGATATCATCGCCAGAGCGATTTTACGACGGAGCCGACAATCGGCAAAGGAGACGCCGATCTCTCTTGTGGATTTGATTGTGGGCCAGCTTCAGGTCCGATATTCCCGTTCAGTCCGCCAGCCGGAAAAAGTGCCGGTTGGATAACTTTTTGAGCCAAAAGCAGTGGAGCCAAGCATGAATTATTCGTCCGAAGTCGAGAGGATGTGCCCGGTGGCCCAGGGGCCCAACCACGGGCCAGCGCCGATCCCCAGGAGGGGCGCTGGGTCAAGGCCCGCCAGGTCACCGATATCAGCGGCCTGAGTCACGGGGTGGGGACCTGCGCCCCGCATCAAGGGGCCTGCAAGCTGACCCTGAACGTCAAGGAAGGAATCATCGCCGAGGCCCTGGTGGAGACGGTGGGCTGCACCGGCATGACCCATTCCGCCGCCATGGCCGCCGAAATCCTGCCCGGCAAGACCATCCTGGAGGCACTCAACACCGACCTGGTCTGTGATGCCATCAACGACGCGATGAAGAAAATCTTCCTGCAACTGGTATACGGCCGCAGCCAGACCGCCTTCTCCGAGGGCGGCCTGCCGGTGGGCGCCGGCTTGGAGGATCTGGGCAAGGGCTTCCGCAGCGTGACCGGCACCATGTACGGCACCGGTCACAAAGGCCCGCGCTATATGGAGATGGCCGAGGGCTATGTTAAGGAACTGGCCCTGGATGCGGACGGCGAAATCATCGGCTACAGCTTCGTCAACCTCGGGGTGATGATGGCCCAGATAAAGAAGGGCGTCGAGCCGGCCGAGGCGCTGGCCAAGGCCTCCGGTACCTATGGTCGCTTTGCCGAAGCCGTTAAGAAAATCGACCCCCGGCACGAATGATGGCGTTGCAAGAAGTCCGATCTACCGGGTCGCGGCGGGTTCGCGAGATGCTCGACATACCTTTGGTCTGCCACCACTTTCGCGACGCCGCCACTCCTTGTATATCGAACTTTTTGCTTAGCCATTTCAGCACGTCAGATTGAGTATTCGAGACTATCAAGAATTGGAGACAAGAGATCATGGCCCTCTTTGAAAGTTACGACCGGCGGATCAACCAGATCACCCCGGTTCTGGAAAAATACGGTATGAAGACCCTGGAGGATGCCCTGGCGGTATGCGAGGCGAAAAAGCTCGATATCGCCGCTCTAGTCCGCTCCATCCAGCCGATTTGTTTCGACAACGCCTGCTGGGCCTACACCCTGGGCGCTGCCATCGCGATCAAAAAAGGCCAGAGGGTGGCGGCCGAGATCGCCGCCACCCTGGGCGAGGGGCTGCAGGCCTTCTGCATTCCCGGCTCGGTGGCGGCGGACCGCAAGGTCGGTCTGGGCCACGGCAATCTGGCTGCGATGCTCTTGTCCGACTCCACCTCCTGCTTCGCCTTCGTGGCCGGGCATGAATCCTTCGCCGCCGCCGAGGGGGCTATCGGCATCGCCCGCTCGGCCAACCGGGTCCGCCAGGCGCCGCTGCGGGTGATCTTGAACGGCCTGGGCAAGGACGCCGCCCAGATCATCTCCCGGATCAACGGTTTCACTTATGTGCAAACCAGCTTTGACTACGGTAGCGGCGAACTCTCAGTGGTTAAAGAAAAGGCTTACTCCACCGGTGAACGCGCCAAGGTGCGCTGCTTCGGGGCCGACGACGTTCGTGAAGGCGTGGCCATCCTGCACCTGGAAGGAGTGGACATTTCCATCACCGGCAACTCCACTAATCCCACCCGCTTCCAGCACCCGGTGGTCGGCACCTACAAGAAGGAGCGGTTGGCCCAGGGGCTGAAGTTTTTCTCGGTCGCTTCCGGCGGCGGTACCGGCCGCACCCTGCACCCGGATAATATGGGAGCCGGTCCGGCCTCCTACGGCATGACCGACACCATGGGACGGATGCATTCCGACGCCCAGTTCGCCGGCAGCTCCTCGGTTCCGGCCCACGTCGAGATGATGGGGCTGATCGGCATGGGCAACAATCCCATGGTCGGTGCCTCGGTATCGGTGGCGGTAGCGGTGGAGCAGGCCATGACCGCCTGATCTCCTTCCGTCTTGCCAATTCGTTACCCAAACCGCCGGTTTGGACAAGAATATCGGTAACTTGTCAGGTTGACATTATGGTAGTTAAGCAATCTTCCATTGCCAACAGAAACGATTTCCTGATCAACTGCCATGGCTGCGGCCGGATCCTCAAGATAATCCCGGCGGAAGTCGGTAAGTCGAACCGGATTGTCAAGATCTTCGGGATGGATGGACTTTATATCTATCAGTGCGAATGTGGCGATCGCTTCAACGTCAAGCTTGATTTCAGGCGGAAATCCCGGTTCCCCTGCGATATCAGTTCCTTTTACACTACTCTGATCAGAACCAGTTACAGCAAGAAACCGATTGCCGCCGGGCAGAATCTTTACCAGAGCAGGTTCAACAGCGTAATAAAGAATATCTCGGTTGAAGGGGTCGGTCTGCAAACTCACAGGCGCCACGATATCAAACCGGACGACGAACTCCTGGTGACATTTTTACTCAAGAGAGCCGGAAAAGAACGGATGCTCGAAAGAAGGGTCATTGTGCGAACGGTTAGAGGCAATTACATCGGCGCCGAGTTTTTTCCCGACGATAAGAAAATCCCGGATATAGGCTTCTATTTGATGGATAAGTAGGACTCTGTTCAATCGAATGGGACGAGAAGCTTGTCCGGGGAACAATGAGCCAGGACTTCAAGGCGCCCATTGCCGCCAGTGGGGCGCCGGCGGGCTTCTAACTTCAGCATGGCTTCGGTCAATCTGCTGGTCTAGAGCCTTAGCTATTTAACCACCGAAGCAATAAACCAAACATCCCTGGCTTTGGTATGGGGCGCCAAGCTTTCCGTGCCTTCTCCAATTGATTTCCACGGTTCCCTTTCATCCCGTTTCTCCCGGTTTTGTTGTTGACGCCTTTCCCGGCGAGCGATATACAACACCCACCTTTTCATTTCTTATTGGTAATCTCGAGGTGGAGTGTGGGCGGCTATTATCAAGATAAAATTGCCGTAGTGACCGGAGGGGCTGCCGGTCTGGGCCGGGAGCTCTGCCTGGAGCTGGGTCGACGCGGGGCTACGGTGGTAGCGGTCGACGTGGACCAGGAGGGAGCGGAGGCGGTTTGCGCCGTCATCCGGGCGGCAGGCGGCCAGGCTCTCTCCGCGTATCTGGATGTGACCATCTACGAGAACGCCCAGCGTATCGTCAAGGATGTGGTGAAAAAGTACGGTCGGCTCGATTTGATCATCAACAACGCCGGTACCGCTTTGCTTGGCGAAACCCGTGACCTTAGCGTTGAACAATGGCGCACCGTGATGGACGTCAACCTGATGGGGGTTATCTACGGGGCGATCTCCGCCTATGGCGAGATGGTCAAGCAGGGCGGAGGGCAGATCGTCAACATCGGTTCGCTGGCTGGCCTGATCCCGGTGCCCAAGGAAATTCCCTACTGCACCAGCAAGTGGGCGGTGGTCGGTTTCACCAACGCCTTGCGCTTGGAAGGGGACGGACTCGGGGTCAAGGTCAATCTGGTCTGCCCGGGGATCATGCGCACCTCGATCCACCAGACCGTCTCTTACGTGCATGTCGACCAGCAGCGGCTGGTCCGGCCGCAGACCAAACATTTTGTCCCGCCCGAAAAAGCGGCGTGGATCATTCTCGACCGGGTGGCGCGCAACCGGGCGATCATCGTCTTTCCCTTCTATGCTCGCCTGGTCTGGTGGCTCTATCGCTTCAACCCGGCGATTTTCAACCTGTTGTTCCGCAAGATGCTCAAGGACTTCCGGAAACTGCGTCTGCCCTGAGACCATTCCGGTTATTTTTTGCCCGGTTCCGATTTTCTCATCCGACCTATATTTTCGCCCTCCTTTCTAATGTATGTGAATCGTTACCTTCGGTGATTTCAGCATTAACGCCAGATGGAAGTAGTTCCGGATGATACCGAATTCGATTGAAATTCCTCCACCGGAATAAGTTTGAGGACAAATACGGCCTGAAATTGCCGTGCCCGATAATTTTGCCGGCAAACGGCTCCGGGAGCCTGCGGGTGGCGATTGCCCGGGAGAACCTGGGATCCTTCAAGGCGCTTGATGAGTTGGTGAGACGGTGCGGTCTCGGAAACGGCTGGTTGATTACTCCAGGCATTACTGGAATATCTTTCTGTTGTTTGAAACGTTCCCCCAAGTTCCTGACGAATTCTCCGAATATCGAGTTTCATACCTCGGTATATCCTGGTTTTTGTCACCAATAATGGTGCTTTCGGATACAAGCGATGGCCTTCGCTTTAGCAGTTGAACTTTTGTCAGGAATAATTTAGCTTAATCACTTTTTGAGTCAGGAGTACATCGTTCAGGAGAAGCGAAGCCATGCGACTGGCAATAATTTCCGACACCCACTTTGGTGATGGCAATTGTGCTTTGGTGACCAGAGACGGCAACGGCCGCTATTGGCCGGGGCTCAAGTATACCGAACTGCGCAAGGCTCTGGCCGGTAAAGTGGATTACCTGGTGATGGCCGGGGATGTTTTCGATTTCTCCATCGCCCATTACGAGGAAGCCTACGGCTATGCCCGGGCCTTTTTTCAGTGGCTTAAGGACGACGACCTGGCCGACCGCATCATCTATCTAGCCGGCAACCATGATGCGGATATGTGGTATAACCAACTGCATCAGGTCCATGTAATAAACCGGGTGATAGATCATCGGCTACCCAAGCAGTTCCGGCATTCGGTCCCGGCCGTCATCGACGACCGCCAGGGAGCGGACCGGTTTTTCCTCCATGGCGTCGAGGCCAGATCGGATTCGGAATTCCCCTATGGTGGCCTTTTTCTCGATCATCTGACCAAGCCCAGCACCAATTTCAATTTCGCCTTTCCCAATTTATACATAGTCACCGACCGGGATACGGTGCTGGTCACCCACGGTCAGTATCTGGAGTCGTACTGGTCCGGTTTGGGTACTCTTCTGCTGGCAATGGCCGCCGATGATCTGGGATTGACAGACCCGAGGCGTTTGAACATCGGCGATCTGGTCCAGCTGAATTTCCCCCTCAATCAACTGGCCTGCACTGGAGTCGGACAGGCCGGGATCCTTACCGATCGAGTGGTGCGGCCGCTGGAGGTCGACTTTCAGGCACGCAACCTGACTCGGGTGAAGAAATACCTGGACCGATTGCAGGGTTGGCTGAATGGCCGGTTGATATCCCAGGGCGGGTTATGTCTGCGGCTCCGGATGTTAATGTGCCGATGGCTCCTGGGTCGGGCCAAAGATATACTCGTCGAAAAGCTTGAGGATCTGCGGCCGGCCCGAAGGCGAGAGAATTTCGCTCAGTCCCAACGGCAGTTGATCGCGGATTATTATCGGGCCTGTTTGAAAGAACTGGAGATGGTCAACCGGCAAGGGCCGGTGGCCGTGCCTTCCCCGAATCGGATAATCTACGGGCATACCCATGAACCGGCAGGCTGGGGTGACCTGAGGGTCTGCTTTGATCTCGAACCGGGCCTGGGCGATGGGACGGTTCGCCGCGTTACCCTGCACAACACCGGAGGCTGGCTTTATGAAGATGAGGCCCGAAGCCGCTTTTGCGGAGCCGAGGTCTTTCTGTACGAGAGCGGCTCGGGGTTTGATTCGGTGCGGATTTCCTGATTCCTTTAAGACACCGGCAGCAGCGGATTGCAGTCACTGTTACCGCTTGGAACTTGCAGGACGACTCGATTCTTTCGGCAACTAGGCCCTTGGCTGAAACAAGCCGGCTTAACCGCTCTGGTAATGGTTAAAACCGCCTTGAGATCATCGTAGTCACTCCGGTACTTTTTCGTTTTCCACTCCCCTTTCGATGATCTCTTTAATGACGATCTTCAATTTTTTTGCGAGCACGCCGGGTCTATTCACAGTTAGATCTGCATGGTGGCTGTAGCTTAGTGCTAATCAATAAAATAATATTGCCGGGGTCGGTCGACTTATTCGTTTGGTGGAGCGGGAACAATTGACAGGTAGACGGTCCCTCCTGTAGAAAAGAACCTGTGCCGGGCTTGTTCTGGCTGGCGACTGAGAGAAGATGTCCTTTAGCAAAGGGTTTAGCGGTACCAAAACGCAGAACCGGGAAAAACGATGCCTCTCCTGCGCCATAAGCTCTTCTTTGCCGGCTTTTTGCTGAGCGCCGTAATCGTCGGCGGCTCTCTGGGCTATTATCTCCTCGCCTTCCTGGTCTTTCATTATCCCTACTGGTCCCTCTCCGATTGCCTGTATATGACCTTCATTACTCTGACCACCGTTGGCTTTGCCGAGGTTATCGATGTCGCCAATGTTACCGGTGCTCGGTTCTTTACGGTCCTGATCCTGCTTTGCGGGCTAGGAATTTCGGCCTACTTCGTTTCTACCCTGACAGCTTTCCTGGTGGAGGGAGAGTTGAAGAATGTGTTCTGGAGAAAGCGCATGAAAGATAAGATCGGCAGGTTAACCGGGCATGTCATCCTTTGCGGTGTCGACAACGTTGGGGGTAATGTCTTGTCCGAGTTATTCGCCAAGAAAGTGGATTTAGTGGTCATCGATCATGAAGAAAAACAGATCTTGAAGCTGCAAAAGAAGTACGGAGATTTTCCGGCCATCATCGGCGATCCCAGCCATGACAGCTGCCTGCGAGAGGCAGGAATTGCGGTGGCGGCCGGCGTTATCACCACCCTGGGTGACGACAAGGACAACCTCTGCGTGGTGGTAACCTGCAAAGCCTTAAATCCGAAGGTGCGGATGATCTCGCGCTGCAACAGTCTCGAGTTCTCCGCCAAGTTGGAACTGCTCGGTGCCGAAGTGGTGGTGCCCAGCTTTATCGGTGGGCTACGCATGGCCTCGCAGATGATCCGGCCCCGGGTGGTGCGTTACCTGGATACCATGCTGCGCGACCGGGAATGTGTCTTCCGGATCGAGGAAGTCAAGGTGCCACCGGGTTCGCCGGTGATCGGGAAGACTATTGGCAACCTCAACCTGGACGAATTAGGCAGCCTGCTGCTTCTGGCGGTGATCAACGAGGGAAACCCACATCCGGTCTATAACCCACGGGCCGATTATCTAGTGCGAGAGGGAGACACCCTGGTTTTTCAGGCGGAACCCGACGCGGTTCGGCATTTTCAGGAAAGATTCAACCCCTCCCGTTCCCAGGAGGCTGGCGGATAAAGAAAAAAATTTATTGCAATTTCTAAAAATCGGGCCATATTTCCAGCACCTCGTTAATTAGGTGCTATGTGTTTCAAACCCAGGCGAATCCGCTCTCGATTTCTCAAATTTTCGCTCTTCAAGTCCGACAATTTCCCGCCGGCCTCACTGCAACCGGGTCCTGAATTATTCCAGCGGCTCCACCAAATCATCCGGTCTACTTGACGTAACCGGTCCCATCGCAGGTGGGGCACTTTTGCTCAGGGGTACACTGGCAATCATCCCAACTGCCATCGGCGAGCTGGTTGCCGCGCCATTCGCTGCTGCACTGGCAGATACCCTTGATAGTTTTCTTGCCTTGGCAGGTTGGGCAAATCTTTTTGTCATTCGTCATTTGCGTCTCCTTGCAAGTTTGGTCATTGTTTGTCGTTTATTGCTTTTTATAAATTGTAAGCCAATCCCGCCGAATAGGAAAGGCTCAGAAAGATTGATAAAATAGACGCAGGATATGGGTGCTGGTAGGGGCGGTGACCATTGATTCCAGGCTACTGGCCGCCGGCCTGGAAGCGTCGCATGCCAATGTTGAGCAGGATGCCAAGGCTCAACAGGGTAGTCAGCAGCGAGGAGCCGCCATAGCTGAAGAGCGGCAGGGGCATGCCGACTACCGGCAACAATCCCAGGATCATGCCCAAGTTGATAAAGGCCTGCCAGAACAAGAGTGAGACGATGCCGTAGGCTAGTAGAACCCCGAACTTATCGCGGGCAGAGGCGGCAATCTTCAGGGCCGCCAACAATAGAAAACAGTAGCAACCCAGGAAAAAGAGCGAGCCGAGAAAGCCCCATTCCTCGGCCCAGACCGAAAAGGCGAAATCGGTATGGTGTTCCGGCAGAAACTCCAGGTGGACCTGGGTTCCCTGCAGGAAACCTTTGCCGAATATCAGGCCGCTGCCGACGGCGATCTTCGACTGGATAATATGATAACCGCTGCCATGGGGATCGAGATCGGGATTGAACAGGGTAAGGATGCGCTGCTTCTGGTAGGATTTCAGCAGATAAAACCAGGCGATCGGCAGCATGGCCAGAATGGAAAGGGTCATGCCGACCAGGGTTTTCCATCTGATTCCGACAAAGAGCGCCATGGAACCGAAAATAACCGCCAGCATCAGGGCGGTACCCAGATCGGGCTGTTTGAGGATCAGCACGAAGGGCAGACCGGTCAGGAGCATGGGGATGAGCAGTTCCTTGAAACCGAAGCCCCGGCTGGTATCCCGCCGGGAGAAGAAACTGGCCAGATTGATTACCAGGGCCAGTTTAGCCAGTTCCGATGGTTGCAGCCGGAAGAAGCCCAGGTTGATCCAGCGTTGAGTGTTGGCTACCGACGAACCGAAGAACAGGGCGTAACACAAGAGCAGCACGATCAGGGCGTATATGGGATAGTTGAGCGAGATCAGCACCCGGTAGTCAACGCTGATCAACACCAGGATCAAGGTGAAGCCCAAGATGTAGTAATAGATCTGTCTGACAAAAAAGGTCGAGGCGCCGCCCCCCGGCACATAGGTGGCGCTGTAAAGGTTGGCCAGCCCCATGGCTGCCACCAGGAAAATGGCGATGATCAGGCTCCAGTCGAAATTGAGCAGCAATCTCCGGTCGAATCTCAGCATCTCAGTCTCCGGCGTTCACTTCGGTAGGTGACGGCGCCTCGTGTTCGGGAATATTGAAATATTTCATCAGCACTTTCCGGGCGACCGGTGCGGCGGCGGATCCTCCATGCCGACCGTGTTCGATCAACACCGTTACGGCGATTTCCGGTTTTTCGGCCGGAGCGTAACAGGTGAACCAGGCGTGGTCCTGGTACTTGTAGGGAATTTTGTTTTGGTCGGTGATATCCTCGACCTGGGAGCGATGCACCACTTGGGCGGTACCGGTCTTGCCGGCCACGGTTAAGCCTTTGATTTTGATACTTGAGGCGGTGCCGTGAGGGCTGTTGACCGCGGCGATTAAACCTTGCCTGACCAGCTCCAGGTCAGCCTCGCGCCCCTTGAATTCTCCATCCCGGATTGCTTCGAATCTTTTGACCGATTTCCCGTCCGGGTCGATGATCTTTTCGATGAGCTGGGGGCGGTAGATGATACCGCCGTTGGCTACCGCCGCCATCATTCGGTTGACCTGCAGCGGGGTGGCCAGATCGAAACCCTGGCCTATGGCCACCGACAGGCTTTCGCCTTCCTGCCAGGCTTCCTTGTAGGTTTTTTTCTTCCAGGCGGTGGTGGGGACCAATCCCGCTTTTTCATGTTCCAAGATGATCCCGGTCTTGCGGCCGAAACCCAGGCTTTCGGCAGTGGCCGCCAAAGTGTCTACGTCTATCTTCTGGATGACCTGATAGAAGTAAACGTCGCAGGATTCGGCTATGGCTCTCTTCAGGTTTATCGCACCGTGTCCCCCTCTTTTCCAGCAGTTGAAGGTCCGATTGCCCAGGCGCAAGGAGCCGCCGCAGTACAGAATGGTGTCGGGGGTGATCGCCCCTTTGCCCAAGGCCGCCAGGGCGGTGACAATCTTGTAGGTTGAGGCCGGCGGGTACTGCCCTTGGATGGCCTTATTGGTTAGAGGTCGCAAGGGATTGTCTAGCATCGCCCGCCAGGCTTTCTGGGAAATTCCGCCGACGAAATCCTCCAGTTTCAAAGCGGGGGAGCTGGCCAGGACCAGGAGCCGTCCGGTGTTGACCTCCGTGGCCACTACGGCCCCGGCCTTGCCGACCATGGCTTCCTCAGCCACTTTCTGCAGTTCCTGATCGATGGTCAGATAGACGTCGTCTCCCGGCAGCGGTTCCTGGTTGGCGACCTGCTTCTTCTCGAAGCCGTGGGCATCAACTTCCAGCAGGGTATGACCAAGTTCGCCGCGCAGTTCCGGTTCCAGCAGTTTCTCCAGCCCCTGTTTGCCGATCGGGTCACCGCCCTCGTAAGCACCGGAACTGTTGTTCCGCAGTTCCTCATTGCTGATCTCGCCCAGGTAACCGATCAGGTGAGAAGCCAGGTTGCCCTGCAGGTAATTACGGGCCGGCAGAACCTCAATGCGGACGCCGGGCAGATTGAAGTGGTTGTTTTCGATATAGACCAAGGTCTTCCAGTCGATATCTTCCTTGAGACGCAAGGGAAGATAACGGGGGTTGTCGGACTGTTCCCGGATGCGATCCAGCAGGACCTCTATGTCTTCGCCCAGGATGCGGGCCAGCTTCTTGACCACCTCGTCGGGGTTGGGCGCATCCTCTCTGTTCCAGACCACGGTGAAACTGGGCCGGTTGGTGATCAGCAGACGGCCCCGCCGATCGAGGATATTACCCCGCGGTGCCAGAACCCGCAGCTCCCGTCCTCGATTATCCTTGGCCCGCTCTTCGAATTCATAACCCTTGTGGACCTGGAGAAACCAGAGGCGCAAGACCAGGAAAACGATCAGGACCAGAATGAAGCCGGTTGCCACCTCCAGGCGTCTCTTAAGGAGAAAGAGTTCGACCTCGTCGATCTTATGGATCCTGGTGATGGTGCGTTGCACGTTATGGATCGGTTCCTGCCCGTTCACCTGACAAACCTGTTGCCGGATCTTTGACGTCGCGGCAGCCAGAGGCGGTCGCGGTCGGCGGAGAAAGTTTTCAACAGATAATTGAAGAATTGAAAGAGGGGCAGGGCGAGAACCGCTTGGATCAGCATGGCCAGCAAGAGATCATGCCAGGACCAGGAGAGGTCGATATCCCGGTTGGTAGCCAACAGATATAAATAGATGGTGCTATGACA
This sequence comes from uncultured delta proteobacterium, assembly GCA_963807225.1. Classification (GTDB taxonomy): domain Bacteria; phylum Desulfobacterota; class Desulfobulbia; order Desulfobulbales; family JAGXFP01; genus JAGVGT01. The sequence continues at coordinate 116,486 of CAWEAD010000010.1, forward strand.
GACCAGATAGCTGATTGCGGCAAGGGTCGGTTGGTGTGCCGGCTCGTCGAAGATGATTTGCCTGGAGAGAAACTTGATGGAAAGGAAGAGCCCGCCATAGAGCAGCGGGAATAGTCCCGGGGTGACCCCGGAAAAGATGTCCATCAGGAGACCGAGGAGCAGGGTCAGAAAAAAGCCCCGGACATTGGCCATGCGGACGGCCAGAAAAACCACCAGCATGAAGAGCAGGTCGGGTTTGCCGATCCAGGCCGGCAGACCGGTGAAAAGTGAAGTCTGTAGAACCAGGAGAAAGGAACCGAGGATGATGAATACAAGAATCAGCATGAGGCCCCGATTATTCGGTGAGTTGGTTGGATTTCATGATAATGATCACATGCTCCAACTTTTCGAAATTCACCGCCGGGGTGACTTCAATATCGAGAAACATGCCGCGCCGGTTGCTGACCACCGAGGAAACGGTGCCGACTGGCAGCCCTTTGGGAAAGACCCCGCCGAGACCGGAGGTCACCACCTGGTCGCCAACTTTCACCTCGTTGTTCTTGAGGACATAGTGCAGGCGGTAGCCGCTGCCGGTACCCTTGAGAATGCCCTGGACCCTGGATTCCTGAATCAATACCTCGATGGCGCAGTTGGGATCGTTGGCCTGCAGCACCTTGGCGTAATGGCTGGAACTGTCCAGCACATGGCCGACCACACCTTCGACGGCGACCACCGGCATGCCTTTGCTTACTCCGTCGGAACTGCCCCGGTTCAAGGTAATGGTCTTGAACCAGAGGGAAGGATCGCGCCCCTGGATCAAGGCGGTGAGGGTGGGAGGCGCCAGGTTTTCTTTAACTTCCAGGAGTTTTTCCAGCTGAACATTGGTGGCCAGCGCCTCGCGGTACTTACTTTCGACCACCTGGAACTTCCGGATCTCTTCCCGGAGCAATTCGTTCTCTTCCCGCACATCCCAGAGCGCGACGTAATTGGACCAGATGTTGCCTACCGAATTGGTCACCACGGCCACCCCGGCCTGGGCGGTACCAAGGATTTCGAGGATCAGCTTGTGGGGGGTGCTGAATTCCCGGCGGCTGATCGAGGAGGCCAGCAGGGCCGCAAAGATGGTCGTGACCAGAGCCAGAAGGATGAATTTCTTTCCCGATTGGGCCCGCTTGTTCCTTTTTCGCATCGGGCTGACCTATAACAGCATAAGGACTGGACCAGGGATCTGACTACCGCGTCGGCGCCAGGATCTGATTGATGAATAGTTACGGCCGGGGCCGGTTGGAAGGGGATGCCGGTCTGGATGGAACGCGGGAATCAGGTACTCATGACATCCCGCAACTCCTTGATATTTTCCAGCGCTTTGCCGCTGCCCAGCACTACCGACGACAGGGGATCATCGGCGATGATAATCGGCAGTCCGGTCTCTTCTCGCAACCGTTTGTCGAAATTACGCAGCAGTGCGCCACCGCCGGTCAGGACAATGCCCTGGTCAACGATGTCGGCCGACAGTTCAGGCGGAGTCAATTCCAAAGCCATCTTCACCGCCTCGATAATGGCGTCGACCTGCTCGGAAATGGCGGCCCGGATCTCATTGGAATCGATGGTCAGGGTCTTGGGCACCCCGGAAACCAAGTCACGTCCCTTGATGTCCATGGTTTCATAAGGGGCCTCCGGCATGACATCGCCGATGGAGATCTTGATCTGTTCGGCGGTATGTTCGCCGATGGCCATATTGTGCTTGCGTTTGATATAGTGGAGGATCGCTTCATCCATCTTGTCGCCGGCTACCCGAACCGAGTTGGAGTAGACCACACCGGCCAGGGAGATGACCGCCACCTCGGTGGTGCCGCCGCCGATATCGACCACCATGTTGGCGGTGGGCTCGGTGATCGGCAGGCCGGCGCCGATTGCGGCGGCCATAGGCTCGTCGATCAGGTAGACCTCCCGGGCTCCGGCTGACTCGGCCGACTCGCGCACCGCTCGCCGCTCCACCTGGGTGATGCCGGACGGGACGCTGATAATGATCCGGGGATGGACCAGAGTGCGGCGGTTGTGAACCTTGTTGATAAAGTAGCGCAGCATCGCCTCGGTCACCTCGAAGTCGGCGATGACTCCGTCGCGGATGGGCCGGATGGCGGTGATGTTTCCCGGGGTCCGGCCCAGCATCATCTTGGCTTCCTTGCCAACGGCCAGCACCTTGCTGGACCGGCCGTCCTGCCGGACCGCGACCACCGAGGGCTCGCGCAGGACAATGCCCTTGCCCTTGGCGAAAACCAGGGTATTGGCGGTGCCCAGGTCGATGGCCAGATCGTTTGAAAGCCAGCCGAAGAGAGAATCGAAGGGAAAAAACATGGTAAGCGCTCCTGCAAGTGGGTGAGCAGCTGAAATTTTCTAAAAATTACGCTAACCTAGCGAATATCGCAGCCACTTTAACAAACTGTAAATGGGTTGGCAAGAGAATTGGAGGCGGTTTTACGCCTTATTACGCCTTATTATGGATTGGGGCTGCGATGCCGGATAGAAACGTCGTCATTGTCTTCCACTGGATTTCCGCAAAGGTTTTTGCTTACATCAAAAAACCCTTGCTTGCAGCTGAACTGCATAATAAGTTGACTTCCGATTTACTTTTCGGTGTTATAAAAGAAAGATTCTCAGACTCGGCGTTTCCCGGTTCATGGTCATGAACCCTTTAATACAACCGGTCCGCTGCCGTTCATCATGATCGAGCACAGTGGCGGGAAGGTTGACTTGAAAATCGATTGATTCTTTGGTTTTGCATTCAGGTACTAAAAATGGAGGCTCTCACCTTATGAAAGCGAGACATTCTACAGCTCGAGCAATCCTGCCTTTCTGTCTGGCATTGGTTGTCGGGATACCCGCGACGCTCCCCGCCGCCGAGATCCAAATCAAATCCGACACCCTGCTCAGGGGAATGGAGCGGAATATCGGCATTGCCAAGGATCAAAAGGTTGTGCCCGGCTATGAATATCTGCAGGTCGATGCCGGGCAGCTCACCGAAAAGGGTATCTCCTTCCACGGTTATGGCTGGGGACGCTACGATTTTGCCGACAACAACTATTACGAAGACAACGGTGACGGTGAACTCCTGTACGGCTACTTTCAATATGCCGCGCCGGAAAGAGGTCTCGACCTGAGGCTCGGGCGCCAGAATATTGCCTCCGGGGTCAGCAGCGAGGCGGTAGATGGTCTGCAGATCAGCGGTAATCTGGGGCAGGGTTTTGTTGCCAGCGCTTACGGGGGCCAGCCGGTCGGCTATACCGAGACCAACGGCCGCACCGGCGACAGTGTCTACGGGGGCCGGCTCGGCTTTCAGCGAAGTCAATACGGCGAGATAGGGGCTTCCTACAAGATGCTCGAGAACGACAGTGTTACGGTCGAGAAAACGGTGGGCCTTGATCTCGCCCTGTTTCTACCAGGCAATATCAGCGCCTATGGTATTTCGACCCGTAATCTCGACACCAAGGGCTGGGCGGAACATTCCTATGAACTGCGTATCCCTATCAAGTCTTTCAACTTCCGGCCCTATTTCGGTCAGTATGATTACGAGCATTATTTCGGTACCACCACCAATACCGTCAACCCCTTCCGGGTGCTGGCCGTCAACGGCGAGAAGCTGCGGGTGGTCGGTCTTGACACCACCTGGAAGTATTCCGATGCCCTGGACTTCGGGGTAAAGCTCAAGACCAACGATTATGACCGGATGAACAGCTCCCAGTATGGTTCTGGACTGGTGACCTGGCACGGTGACGAATTGACTCAGGTCGGGGTAGAGGTCGGTTACATGAATGGCGATCTCGATAGGCAGAAGTATCTGTTGAGCCGCCTGTTCGGTTATTGGGACGGGTTGCCGATGATCGAGGGCGGTTTCGTCTCCGCTGATCTGATCTGGGCTAAATACGATCAGCCTATCTCTGGCACTGGCAGGGACAATTCACTGTTCGCTTCCCTGGGCACCGGTTGTGCCTTTCTTGATGACGCCCTCGTGGTCAAAATTTCCGGCGATTACAGCCGCGATCCTTACTTTGATTCCGATGTGCGGGGCATGCTTGCTCTCACCTATCGCTATAACAACTCACTGTGATGATCCCAATACCTGACAGGAGATATAAGATGCTGAAAAAAATATCCATTATGCTGCCGCTGTTGCTGTCGGCATTGCTGCTGGCGGCTTGCGTTTCTCATGAGGCCGGTTGGTCGCTGCCTCTTCAACATCCGGCCGATGCGGGACTTAGTAAGCGTCCGCCCGTTTGTACAGATTGTCATGACGCCAGCAACGAGAATTTCAACTGGCAGCGCTTCAACCACGACACCTACTTCGGCGAGAATCATCGGCAGCAGGCCTATCAGGACAGCCGGGTCTGCAGCATGTGCCATCAGCAGAGCTTTTGCAACGACTGCCACGCCACTTACGTCGAGCTGAAGCCCTCGGACAAGAACCCGACGGCCACCTACCGGCGCTCCCCGCATCGCGGCAACTGGCTGGCCCGGCACCGGATCGAGGGCAGCCTTGATCCGACTTCCTGTATCCGCTGTCACCGAAATCCCAAAACCGCCAGCACTTGCGTGCCTTGTCACGGCTAGTTAAAGAGAGGAAATCAAGATGCGAAATATCCTTCGTTGTTCCTTGTTGTTCCTGGCGATGGCCGCCTTGCTTACCGGCTGTTCGGATAGTAATTCTGACGCGCCGACGGATGTTCATCCCGACATTACTGTCTGGTACCAGCAGCATCGCACCGCCACGACTTTGGCAACCTTTGTCGACGATTGCGGCGGCTGTCACGTGGTCAACGGGCCGGCGCCAGGCGTCGTCCCGCCCAGCTGTTTTTCCTCCAGCTTCAGAGGGTTAAGCTGCCATGCTGATGGCCCCGGTAATGCCCCGCATCCGCTGACCGACGCCTTCCTGAACGGCGGGCACGGCAAGCTGGCCAAGGCCGATCTGACCTTCTGCCAGAAATGCCATTCCAATAATCCCAACGGCGGGCCCGGCAGCAATCCCGTTTTCAACGTCGGCATCTCTGCCGGGCCGAATGGTGGTGGGGGATGTGAGCAGTGCCATCCCGCCGGGGCGGCGCATCCGGTCCCCTGGGCCGGTCCCGGAACCGCGGCGGCTCCCAATACTGTCTTTCACTATTCGGCGGGCAATATCCAGGCCGCTTGTACCCTGTGCCATGGGACCAATTTGGATGGGGCTGCCAGTGTCGGGGTTGGCCCCAGTTGCCAGACTTGCCATGCCGAGACCACCAACTTCACTCTCGATTGTACTGCCTGCCACGGTTTTCCGCCGAGCGGTACTGTAGGGACAAAGGTTTCAGGCGAAGGCGGCGTTCTAGTGGATCATACCACGCCGGTCACAGTGCCGTTGTCCAGTCACGACCAGTGTGGCGTCTGTCACGGCGTCAAGAATAGTGATTCCTCTTCGACCGGAACCCTGAATGCCAGGGGCAATTACAAGCTATTCGACAAGGCCACCGATACCATCGGCGACCATTGGAACGGCAATATCAATATGAACGACGACACCGGGTACGATCAGAACACTTTCACCTGTAGCTTTAACTGCCATTCCACCGCTACCCCTCATGCTCTGCCCAATTCCTCGAATCTACCTGTACAACTGGGCAACTACGGCGTAACCTCGCCAGGTTCCAACCCGCCCCATCCTCTTGGTGACCAGTGGCTGTTGAAATCGCAGCACTCTACCTATGCGGTCAACGTCACCATTAACTGTTTCAATTGTCACGAAACGGCCAGCGGGGGGATCTCACCGCCCTGCCAAGCGTGCCACCAGGTGAACCCGATCTTGGATCCTGCCACGGCCTTGACCAATGGCGGTTGTGCTTCATGCCACAACTATCCGCCGGATGGCACTACGCCGGTTACCACCCAGCCCAATCGGGCCGGCAAGCATGGAGAGCACTTTCCTGCCTTTACCTCCGACTGCAACACTTGCCACAATGGGATCGGCACTGAAACTACCGCCCATGCCAATCAGAGTCGGACGAATCCGCCTGTAGACCCTGCCACTTTAAGTATCCAAACAGTCTACAACGCCAAAAGTGGCACGGCCCTATATGACAACGCGGGCCAGACATGCTCCTCGGTCAGTTGCCATGGCGGCCAGACCACACCCAACTGGTACACCGGTTCTCTGCCTGACCCGGCTTCTGCCACAACCGCTAACGATTACTGTTGGAGTTGCCATGCTTTCGGGACCTCCGAGTACAACAGCTATAACTCCGGCGAACATGATTTCCATGTCAACAGTATTAATAAGTTGTGCACGGAATGCCACGACACCACGGTCCTCCAAAACGGGGTGGCTGGCCGACCCATTGGAGTGGTCTCGATACTCCGACCTTTGAGCTGACCCCGGCTGATACGTGGGTGGGGGTGCCAATCTGGCGATCTATAATGGCACCACCTGCACCAATGCTGCGGCCGGATGCCATCCCGGCGATACACGCACTTGGTAGTAACGCAAACACTCATACGTTAAGATGTGAATTAATGGGCGGTCCTGCTTGGGGCCGCCCATTTTTGTTTGGCGGCTAGCTTGTCTCGTAGTAAGAGGGGAACTAATGTGACGATATGTTCCTCCAGTCATCACCAATTATTAGATCAGGGGGATCTGCTTGGATCGCCACGTTATTTAGGAAGCGAGGCATAGTTAGCCTTCGTTATTGCATGCAGAGTTGAGGAATTACCGGCTTTTTGCCCAGAGTATTTTGGAACTCTTATCCGATTATTCTACCACCCGTCTGTGTGGCACAACGGGAGATCCATCAGTTCCGACTTCCTCCTCGTCATTATCAGTCCCCTAAAGACCATCTCCGGTGAATACTGCTATTGGTGGCATGTGCTATGCTTCTTTCAACCGTTAAGTTTCTGGGTTATAATCGTTAAAATATTGCGTAACCAGGTACCCGGAAATCCCTTACTCTCGCGCGCCAAGAGCAGATTTTACCCCCCACTGCGCTCCCTCCCTCCTATACAACTCAGTCGCAATATGTTTTCAGAGCCTCTGGCCTAAAGTTGTGGCAAGCACCCGGTGGTAAGTCGTGAAGGGCCGAATCAGCGCGCGGATTGGTTGAGTTCAGCGCCTGGCGAGAAAGTTTTGCTGGAGTTCAGCCGGGACTCGGCAAGTAACAGAGTGGAAAATCACATCGCGAGGACAAGTGGGTTGGGGTAATTTTTATTCTTATCTATTTGACCGAACAAGACAAGAGGCCAATGCCTGTTGGATGGAGGATTACAGCCGAAGGAAATTTCTATTTATCTTCCATATTCAAATACGAGGGGTGCAAAGCGACTCTTGATTTCGCACCAAGTGCCTACATTTTCCCTATCAGACGACTGGGTGTGAGAGACAATTATATCTGGTCTGGTTTGGCTTCATTCGCGTAATGGACAATAAAAAACCCCCCGCTTCCAAAGAAGCGGGTTTCCTTTTTCGCTCAGGCTACGAGGCCTGAATTTATAGGTAAGAATTTATTTCTTAGAAACCTCCACCATTCTGTAGAATGTGATCGGTTCCACTGGTTGTAACTGCGTCAGCACCAAAGTGGCAGGCACCACACGCCATCGTCGAAGCTTTGGTCGTGTAGGTGGAGTTGCTGGTGGTGTGGCAGGTCTCGCAGGTAGCTGATGACCTGCGGATAGGTAACTTCCGCCCAGTCACGGCGCAGCGGCGAGTTAAGCACCCCAGCGGTATAATTGGTGGCATCGCCGGTGGAATCGTTGCTGTGAATGGCATGGACGCGGTTGAAGATAGGATCTGCGTGGCCACCGGACTGGTCATGGCAGGCCAGACATTCGTCGGTATCGAAGGGGGCCGCGTGATCGTTCTTGTGCATAAGCGTGTTGCCATGGCAGTTTAGACAGCCGTCGCCGGCAACCTTTGGGGTTACAGTCGAGGTGCCAATCTGAAGGTACCATAAGCAGTAGATTCGATATGGTACGGGTCTTGGCCAGCCGGAGCCGCGTTGTTTCTGTCGTAAGAATAGTCGGCAATCCGAACACGGTACATGAAGGTGCCACGGTTGGCACTGGTGGCGGCATCGGCGGGGATGGTCAAATCAAACTTGAAGCCGTTGGCAGTTGCATCGTAGGTGCCGAACAGAGAGTTTGACTGGGTCCGGTAAGCGGGAGGCCACATTACGATTGCCGTAGAGATAGATGCTGGCGATATGCGACCGCCGCCGGCAACGTATGCGGCATCCTGGGCCGTTTGGTACAGAGCCGGGTCAACCGGGAGGCCGGTAGCATGGTCATCCAGGGTAACGATAAAGCTGACGATATCACCGGCGGCATAATTGGCCTGCACCGGGTCGAGGGTCACGTTTACGTCGTATTCCGGTGTATCGATCGCTACAGGGGTAAGATCGTGATAGGTTTCAATGTCAGCTGGACCATGACAGCCTGCACATTGTAAATCAGTTCTTGAAGAGGAGGGTGCGCCTTTGGCCTGGGAGGCGGCACTATGGTTCATGGAGCCGTCGGCGTTCATGGTATTACCGGTGTGGCAAGGACTGCAAGCAATGCCATTCGGATTGTTTTTCCAGTTGTCGACCAGGTTTCCGGCACCGACAGCCTCGCCGCTGTCATTATTATGACAGATTGCGCAGTCTTTGATTTCCTGCGGGAAGGTAACATCCACATAGCCATTGCCATTGATACGGGTCGGGAAAGCTTCTACGGCAAGCGCGGCATGAATCTTGTGGATGAAAACGGACAGCTGGACGCCTTCATCGCGCATGGCTGCATTGTACAGCGGGCTGTGGCAGACAACGCAACCCCGGGTGTCGCGATAGCTGCTGGCATGGGCGGCACCGGCCATGTTCGGGCCGTGGCATTTTTTGCATGTGGCAACGGTAACGAACATCCGAGCATTGTAGCCGAGTCCGGTGGTGTTGCTGCCATCGGCCGGGACGGCGAAATCTAGGATGCCGACGGCCCGGTTGAACACGGTTTCATCTGCCGGACGGGTGGTAATCATTACCCGCTGGCTGTCGGTAGTGCTGGTGTAGGTATCGGTTACTCCCAAAGTGGTAAACAGTGAGGTAGCGTTCTGGAAGGTGTAGACGTAGTCGCCGGTGGCTTGACCGGTGACGTCGAGGCCAGCTGCGGCAACACCACCGTCGACCGCTCTCTCGTTGGTCCAACGCTTGAAATATTCGGTGGTAAGGTAGCCATCGACGGGACCACCGGCGGAGGAGACATCGGTGCCGGTGGGGACCAGGTCGGCAAGATACAGATCAACACGGTTCAACTGCGCAGTGGTTATCGCAATGCCGTTCGAGTCCTCGATATGGAAGGAAACTACCGGAGCCTCGCCTGAGTTGGCGACATTGGTGACCGTAACATTCATGTCCAAAGCAGTCGGAACCGGATGGACCACAGACACTGCGGCCAGTTTGTCTGTCGTATGACAGACCATGCAGCTCTCGTTGGTGTTGGTCACCGGGCCGGCGGGGCCTTCGGGACCTCGGGACCGGCAGCGCCGTCATCGCCGCTGCAGGCGCTCAGTCCGGTCAACAGAACCGGAAACATCGCGATTAGCAACGATCTCCTTAGGTACTTTTTAATCGAATACGACTTCGTTCTAGCCATTACTTCCTCCATTTTGTTATTGTTGCTGTTTGAACACCAGCGGTTGACAAACAATCCCAACTCCATCGAAGAATGGGATAAAACGCATGGGCTACTTTTACGGACCCTTTACAAGGCACCGAGCACGAGAGATTTATTGAATGTATTATATCTAATTTACGTAGCACATTCTGTCACATCTTGGGAAAGAAGAAAATGTTTTTTTTTATTAATTTGCCGGGGTGTATGAGGAAGGTTGCCCCCCGTCGACTGAACAGATGGTGTATGTATTTGAGTTATTGGTATGTTTTTTTCAAAAACAGACATCAGGCAGCCTTTGGTGTTTGGAGCATATACTATATCCTGTTTGAACTGTTTTCTTCAAGCACTTACTAATTGTCAACCGGCCAGACCCAGGTAATGGAAATCAAGATCAGGATTGTGCCGCGGATACGAACGGCCGGTATCGCGGCGGGATGGAGATAGGCGATTTCTATCCTCTCCAAATGCTTCGGTCGTATCGCTTTCAATTTAACGCACTTTAGATGATTAATTCCGAGGCATGATTAGGCCGCCGGATCGGTTAATTATACCAGCATATCCGCGCAAGTTATGCGGGTTTTTTGTTGCTGCCGGCGACATTACAGCTAAGGGCCGTTTGCAGGTTAACATGCTCAAAGTTGGCGAGACTGATTGCTGCCGAGCCCCGATTCAGTTAACTCCCTGCCAAACGGTAAACGGAGCAGTGGTGGCTGAAACCGAATAATTTGCCAAGTTGCATTGTTGCAGGGTCGGACTTGATTGGATTAATCAATCTTACAATTCGCTGGGTGATCTAGGGGCGGATAGATTTGTTTACAATTAGGTAGCTGGTTACTGGGGGAAAAAGCGATTCGAAGATTGTTGTAAAGCTACAGGAAGCCGTCAGTTTCATATTCTTGCCAATATTTCTTCTATAATCGGTCAATAAATTAATGCAGCCGAGGCCTATTGCAAAAAAACCTTGCTTTTTTCTCTGATTTTCTCAAAATAGCAAGTATTTGTTAAGTAGTTGATATACTCTCAATTCAAGTGGTTACGGTTCGGCTTATGTAATAAGGTCAAATCGATTCCCTGAGGGGGGATGAAATGATGGGAAATAGGGTAAGTTTTAACCACCAACATACAGGGGAGACTTCAGTGGCGAGAAAGGAGAAAGGTACATTTGAGTTGATTGTTGGGGGGATGCTGCTATTAGCCTTGATCCCGGTCTTACTGGCCGGCTGCAGTAGCTCGGACGAGGCCGTCAACACTTACACCGGTGGCGAGCTTGCCGGCGTCCACTATATCGACGCTAACAACCTCGATGTGACGGTAACCAGTATCAGTGTCGCCGCCGACGCTGAGGGATTCCCCGTGGTCTCTTTCCATGTCGATGCCGGCGGCGCCGATTATACGGCACTGAAGGCGGGCGATGTCCGTCTGTATATGGCCGACCTGGTGCCTGCCGGTACCGCCGCGGTTGACCCGGCAGCCCCGGAAGACCCATTGAAAGACCTGGGGACCTTTCCCAGCCCCTATTACGAACGTTGGGCCTATGAGCGCAGCACCGCCGGCAACGGCAGCATCACCAGCCAGACGGCCTTCACCAGTTTCGACGCCACCGATGCCGCCAACGGCAACTATCAGGTCACCATGTCGACCGGCTTCGGCTCAGCCGAGGCTTTGGTTCTGGCCCCGGAGCTGGATCCAACTACCCATCCTCAGCGCCTCTTTATGCGGGTTGGCGGCAAAACCCTGGCTGACGGCAGCGTCACCAACAACACCGTCGGCATCCTCGACTTCATGGTCCCGGCCAACGGTGCGACTGCCACCGAAACCTTGGGTGACGCCTTCCAGTATCAGAAGGCCTACGTTACCATCGGCGCCTGCAAGAAATGCCACGGCCCGAAGATGGCCAACGCAGCCCATGCCAGTTCCTATCTCGATACCAGGGCCTGCGTCATCTGCCATAGCCCGATCGGCGTTTATGGCTACGAAATGCAGCCCGACAGCGCTTACCTGACCGTATTCCTTCACAAGATCCATAGCGGCATAGCCATTCCCCAATTCGATGCGGCTAGATACCCTGAAATTGCCAACGGCGAGGTAACCTTCCCGCAACCGGGCAACTGCGTGGTTTGTCATAGCGACCCGGATGGCCTGACGGCCGGTTCCGCGGCGATGCTCGACAACTGGAAAGATCATGCAACTGTCGAGGCCTGCGGCAGTTGCCATACCGAGGACGATTACGTCACCGGCATCAATCCCGATGCCGCCAGCGTTGTTGAGAGCCACGATCCCACCGCCGCCGCAGGCTACGACCCGGCAGCCGATCCGAATGCACCGGAGTTCGACGTGACCATGTCCATTACGCCTCCTGATAACGGACAATACTATATCGAGGGCGAGACGCCGGTTATTTCCGTGACCCTGAAGAATCACGCGACTGGAGTCGATTTCACCGACTATACCACCGCCAAGGATGCTGCTGGCGTAAGCGGTGGCGGACTTTCCACCGCCATTCTCTATGTCTATGGCCCACGGAACGGGGCCGCGCCGGTCTTGACCCTCAATGCCAGTGCCGATCAAGGCGAGAACCTGTTTCTGCCCTCCACCGACCCCAACGTGCTGACCGACGCGACCGGTTTCCATTATCAGCTGCAGGCCATCCCGGCCGGCATGACTGCCGGTACCTACATGGCCAGCGTCCAGATGGCCGACTACGGCGGATTAAGCGACACTGATTACAAGACCACTTCCGTGGGTGATGTCTTGTACTTCCAGGTCGGCACCGCTGATCTTACTCCGAATGTGGCCGGAGATGCCTGTTACAACTGTCATGGCGAGACCCACATGCATCAAGCAGGCAGCCATGCCCATAACGTGCCTTTCAATACCGATTACTGCAATGCCTGCCATGATACCACTGGCATCCACGGCGTTCCAATCGCCAACCGGGCGCATGCCGTGCATTCCGCCAACCCCAAAGGCGATCTTTATAACTACGTGGGCGGGGTTTACACCTTAAACGCAACCCGTGATTGGGAAACGATCTTCCCACGGACCGCCGGCGATTGCAGTGCCTGCCATGTCTCCGGCAACACCTCATACCGGACCAACATCTACGGGGTGCCGTGTCTGGGGTGTCACGGCGACAACAACGGCGTGAACGATCATATGGCCCAGATGGGCTTTATCTTTAGCAACCGGAAAGATTTCAGCAGCACCGACTCCTGTGTGGCCTGCCATGGCAGCGGTAAAAGCGTGGATGTCAGCGACGTCAAAGGACCCTGATCGATCTGGAAGCTGAATGACCTGAAACCTTGAAAAGGGCGATCCGCAAGGACCGCCCTTTTTTATTCGCTTACACGTCATATCCGTGAAAGTGTTAATCCGGAGGGCCACCGCCATCCTGCTGTCGGTGGCAGAGCGTACCGGTTTGGGGCATGAGTGGAAATAGTGATTAACGGTCAGGCGGAGAGACAAAAATTCTTGACAGCCCCTTGGGTGAATGTTAATTAATCCCGGTCATTGCGGTGGGGCCTGAATCCAGCCTGTCTTGCCCTCCGAAGCCGCGATGAATAAGGGGCTATAGCTCAGCTGGGAGAGCGCTTGAATGGCATTCAAGAGGTCGGCGGTTCGATCCCGCCTAGCTCCACCAAGACATAATCCGGCAAGGTCCGGTTTAGGACAAAAACCCGCTTCCTGCAAAGGAAAGCGGGTTTTTTCATATTCAGGGTTGAGGGTCGGGTTTAATTGCCGGACGACGGTGTCGTATAAATTTTCGAAAGAATAGTCGGGGTCCGGCCGGCTATTTCTTGAAACTAAGCCGAAAGAACACCATTGGCTTTAGCGTAAATTGTTTTTGATCTCCAGAGATTCCCCACCGTTTTTCATGGAAGCTTCAATAATCTGCCTATTCTTTACTTTATATAGATGTCCGAGATTTAGGTGTTCAAGAATGGCAGCCTCGGGCTCATAAGTCATTTGCTTGGCTGAAGGTATCTCCTGCTGACTTGGTTGAGCCACTGAGTTCACATCTGCTTGGTAATTGCGTTAAAGCGGTGATTGCGTTTCAGTGGCTGGCGGAATCTTTATTGTTGGGCGTTTATTCCCGCCGTTGGTGATGATCGGCGTTCTGGCTCCCTTCCACAAGCCTTGAAAGAAATTGCGGGCGTTGGCCCCAAGAGAGTTGGTGCGATAACCGCCTTCCTGTACTACCAGGGTTGGTAGCCCAAGTTCGCCGATCATTTGCCCGTTTTTCTCGAAGTCGGTGGCGAGCAGGGACCAGGTTCCGGTCGGATCCTTTTTGGCGGTATCCAGACCCAGGGCCAGCACCAGGAACTTGGGGCGGTATTGTCGGACGCGGTTCAGGGCTCGCACTAACACCTTGCGGTACGACTCGCCGTCCAGGTGCTCGGGTTGGGGATAGTTACGGTTGCAGCCCAGGCCGGGGCCGCTGCCGACTTCTTCAGCGAAGCCCGAGAAGTAAGGATAGGCGAAGCTGGGATGGCCGTGGATCGAAACTGTCAACACATCGTCACGCTCGTAGAAGATGTCCTGGGTGCCGTTGCCGTGGTGATAGTCGATGTCGAGCACCGCTACTTTGCCCAGTTTGCTCAGATGGTCGGCGGCGATGGCGGAGGAATTGAAGTAACAGAAGCCCCCGAAAACCCGGCGCTCTGCGTGATGGCCGGGCGGACGCACCAGGGCGTAGGCCAGCCGGTAACCGGCAAGCAGCTGGTCGGCGCCGGTCAGGGCGCAGTCCACCGCACCCTTGGCTGCCCGGTAGGCGTTGCGGTTTAGGGGAGTGAAGGTGTCGATGCAGAAGTAACCGGCCCGAACCGGCAGTTCCTTGGGCGGGCGGGCCGCGTTGCGGATCGGAAAGACATAGGGGTAAATCGATTTTCCGGGCTCGAGTCGGGTGCAGACCATTTTCAGGTATTCGACGAAACGTGGGTCATGCACCTTCTTGATATGGCTTTCCGGAAAATGACGGGCGGCTTTCCGATCGAACAGGCCGGTCGGTTCCAGCCCCTTGAGAATCGATTTGATCCGGACCGGCGATTCAACGTAGCCCCGTTCCCGGACATGATGGATTTCGTGCTTCTCGTTAACGATCAGAGAAATGCGTTGGTCCAGAGCGATGAAAGGGACACTGGTCTGAACCTCCCGTTTGATATAGCGGGGCGGCCGGAGTTGGACCGGATCGTCGGTGAAGGAGTTGACTACCAGTTCGATGTAACCGGGAGGACAGGCCGGGCCGTATTTTCGGATCAGGATGGCCCGAACAATTACTTGCGCTTCATGGCGTCGTAGCGGCTTGCCCGAGTCCAGAAAGTCCAGGACCAGATAGGGCGGACAGTCATCGCCAGGGTTCAGCGGTGTTTCGTAGGCAGTGTTGATGATCGGTCTCGCCCCGAATCTTTCGTAGAATTTGAATCGGGCCCGGTTCTGCTTGAGAATATCCGGATCATGACAGAGGGTAGGATCGTCGGGTAGACACTCCATAAAGATGCCGACCGAGCCCAAGGCTCGGGCTTCTTCCTTTACCCTGGCATAAAGGGCGCCACCTACCCCGCCGGCCGAGCCGCCGGGCTCAACCGAGATATAGTCGAGAAAACAGAAATTAAGATCCGGGGCATGGTTCAGGATGGCGAAACCGCGGACCTGATGGCGCTGCTTTTCAGCCACGAAAAGGATGGTCCGAAAGCGATACTTGAGAGGGTCGGCCAGCTTGCGACCCAGATCGTCGATTTCCGCTGCCGGAACTGCCGAAAATTGAGCCTTGAGGATGCGTTGCACCTGCTCCAGAGCTTCCTGGTCGATCTTCAATGTGGAATCGTAGACTCGGCGGATCAAAAACATTTATTTTCTCCTTGGTCACAATTCCTTACGGTAGATGAGCCGGTCGTCGCCTGGATGGTAAAAATTCGGGAGTCGGGCTGCTACCCGGTAGCCGTTTTTTTCATAAAAGGCCCGGGCCCGGTCATAGCCGGGAGTGGAAGATGTGTCGATGTAGATTGTCGCTCCCGGCCCCCGCAGATCCTGTTCCATGGCGGAAAGCAGTTGTGTGCCCACCCCTTTTCGGCCCAAAGCCGGCAGGGTGGCGATCCAGTAGAGGTCGTAACCGCTTTCGGTCATGGGGATGGGGCCAAAGGTAATAAAGCCGGACAACTCGCCGTTTTCGTTTACCGCCACCAGAGTCCGGTAATCGTCCCGGCCGGTCAGGCCGTCGTCGATGACCTCTTCGGCCACCGTTTTTTCTTCAGCGGTGAAATTGTCCTGGGCCGCCACTAACGCCAGCAGGGCGGTTCGGTCATGGTTTTCGGCCGCTCTGATCTTATTCATATTATGGGTCCTTGTTTATCGCGATGCCCGCAGGACCGGCATATTGACCAGTTCGCCGACCATCTCGGTGTAATTAAGACCGCTCTGCGCCACTGCCGCGGCGAAACCGGCATCCGGTGACAGGCAGGGGTTGGCGTTGATTTCCAGGACGTTGACCCTGCCGTGCCCGTCCAACCGCAGGTCGACTCGGGCGTAATCGCGCAGGCCGAAAACCTGGAAGCATTGGCGGGCTATCCGGCTCATCTCCCGGATCAGGGTAGCAGGCAAGTCGTTCGGAAAAGCCCGCGGGGTGGTGCGGTATTCTATCGAGCTTTCATCCCACTTGGCGCGGTAGCCGACGATCCGGTAGAGTTCGGTC
This sequence comes from uncultured delta proteobacterium, assembly GCA_963807225.1. Lineage (GTDB taxonomy): Bacteria > Desulfobacterota > Desulfobulbia > Desulfobulbales > JAGXFP01 > JAGVGT01. The sequence goes on from CAWEAD010000010.1 coordinate 132,810, forward strand.
GGAAAGGTGCTGAAGTCGATCTCGGCCAGCGGCATGATCCGGGGCTCCGGGTAGCCCATGAGCGAGATGTTGAATTCACGGCCTTCAAGATACTCCTCCACCACCAGCGAACCGAACCGGTCATGCCAGGCGGTCAGGTTTTTCTGTAAATCATTAGGCGCGCGGATTATCGATTCCTGGTCGATGCCGATGCTGGCATCCTGCCAGCGTGGCTTCATCAGCAACGGATAGGTGAGATCCGGCAGGCCGGTGATTTCACCGCCTTCGAAAATGAAATAGCCTGGAGTCGGGATCTCCGTAGCCTGCATAACTCTTTTTGCCAGCACTTTATCGGTGGAGACGGTCAGGGCCTGCGAGGAAGAGCCGGTAAAGGGCAACCCCAGCAGTTCCAGGACCGCCGCCGGATGGCCGATCAGCAGTGGGTCATCGTCAACCGACTCGCAGAGATTGAAGGCGGCGGAAACCTCGGCTTCCTTGAGCAGGTAGGCAAACCTTGCCAGATCCCGGGTGAAGGGAATCTGGACCTGTTGATGACCCAGTTCGGTCAGGGCGTCGGCGATGGCCTCGACCTGCGCCATGATATCGGCCGACGATTCCCAATTGGGTTCGCCTTTGGGAATCGGCTGATTATGGATGACGGCAATCTTCATGTTTTTCCACTTTCGAGGGTAAACCCATTAAACCATCGTCCCCGTCCGCGGTCAAACCGGGACGGGGACGATGGTCCGGGGAGGAAAGAAAGATTCAGGCCGAGATCTGGGCCGGTTCCGGCTGCGGCTGGATGGAAGGTGTGACGCCCGAGTCGACAACCTGGTCGGCGAGACCGTTGCGGAGCAGAGCGGCCTGAACGATCTCGGTCAGCAGCTGCTGGTAGCCGATGCCGTACTTGGTGGCGATGATGCAGAGGTCGGAATGCTCCGGGTGTAGACCGGCCAGGGGGTTGACCTCGATGAAGTTGGGCAGGCCGGCTCCATCCGAGCGCAGGTCGACCCGGCCGCCGTCCTGGCAGCCCAGGGCATACCAGGCGGCGAGAGCCACATCCTCGGCCCGGCGTGCCTCGGGATCGGTGACGGCCCGGTATTCCACCAGCTCTTCACAATATTCCTTATTAGTATATGAATAAATGTCCGGTTCCGAGCCAGGCAGGAGGATCACTTCCATGGCGCCGATAGAGCGGGCCCGGTCACCGTTGCCGACGATGCCCACGGTGAATTCGCGGCCCGGCAGAAAGGTTTCGACCAGCACCGGCTGACGATAAGTGGTCAACAGATCCCGACAGACTCGGTCAAGCTGGGCGGCATCCCTGATCTTTGAGGCGCCGTTGACCCCCTTGCCGGTCCCTTCGGCTACCGGTTTGGCGAAAAGCGGGTAGGGCAGATTGACCCTGGCGATCTCAGCAGGACTCCGTACCACCGCAAAATCCGGGGTGGGAATGCCCTGGTCCCGGACGACGTGTTTGGTCATGCCCTTGTGCAGAGTCAGGGCCAGAACCAGGGGATCGGAAAAGACATAGGGAATCCTGTAGGCATCGAGCAGGGCCGGTACCTGAGCTTCCCGGCCCAAGCCGTAAAGACCTTCGGCAATGTTGAATACCAGGTCCCAGCGCTCACCGCGGTCCAGATGTTTGATCAGGCTGGCCAGGTTGCCGATCCGGACCGGCTGATGTCCCATGGTCCGGATGGCGTTTTCAATGGCATCGATGGTTGCCGGGCGGTCGAACTCGGCGGTCTCATCCTCGGAAAAGCCGGCGGCCAGATAATCGGTCCGCAGGTCGTAAGTCATGGCTATACGCATTTTCTCTACCTCTGTCCGGGTCAACAATCGGACGGCAAGGTGGTCCCGATAACGTCGGGATAGCGGTAAATCTTACCTTCATAGTTGCGGATCAGGAGGTCGGAGCCTTCCCGGCCGACTACGGTTTCCGGAATCAGCGGGATCTTGCCGCCGCCCCCGGGGGCGTCGATAACGTAGTTGGGTACCGCGTAACCCGTGGTGTGGCCGCGCAAACCCTGATAGATCTCCAGGCCCTTGGAAACCGGGGTCCGGAAGTGCGAGGAGCCGATGATCGGGTCGCACTGGTAGAGGTAGTAAGGTTTGACCCGGTTCATCACCAGCCCGTGCATCAGCTTCGTCATGGTCTCTACCGAGTCGTTGATCCCGGCCAGGAGTACTGTCTGGCTGCCCAGGGGGATACCGGCGTCGGCCAGACGGGCAAAGGCCTGCCGGCTCTCGTAGGTGAGTTCGTCCGGGTGGGTGCAGTGAACGCTGATCCAGAGCGGGTGATATTGCTTCAGCATCTCGACCAGTTCCGGGGTAATTCGCTGCGGCAGTACTATGGGGGTCTTGGTGCCGATCCGGATCAGCTCCACGTGGGGGATTTTCCGCAGGCTGGAGAGCAGCCATTCCAGGTAATGGTCCGGCATGGTCAGCGGGTCGCCGCCGGAGATCAGGACGTCGCGGATCTGCGGGTTGGCGGCAATATAGGCGATTCCTTTCTGCCAACGGGTCTTGGCGTGGCCTTTACGCTTGCCGACCATGCGCGAGCGGGTGCAGTAACGGCAGTAGCTTGAGCAGTAGTCGGTGACCAGAAACAGCACCCGGTCGGGATAGCGGTGGATCAGGCCGGGAACCGGGCTGTGGCCGTCCTCGCCAAGGGGATCCTGTTCCTCGCCCTGGGAGACCAGAAGCTCGCCGGTGGTCGGCACCATGGTCCTCCGGATGGGCTGATTCGGATCGTCAGGGTCGATGAGGCTGGCGTAGTAAGGAGTGATGGCCAGGGGCAGGCAGTTGCCGCCGTTGAACTGGAGGCTGTGGCGCTCCGACTCGGAGAGGTGCAGTATCTTCTCCAGCTGCTTAAGGCTGGTGATGCGATGCTTCAGCTGCCACTGCCAGCTTAGCCAATCATTTTCGGATGCGTTGGGAAAAAATTTCTGTCGGAAGGAAAGGGAATTAGGGCTGTCCGCATAGGTTGCGGCGGGGGCGATGGTCGTGCCGCTGGACGCCAGAGGATCTTCCGCCTCGTCCAGGGGCAGGTGACGACTTGGAGGTTCTTCCGGTTCGGCGGCGACAAGGGCTTTCAGTTTCATTTTTTTCTCCTCCTCGAAGGAAAATGGTCCAGCTTTTTTACTTTGGCGACCTTCCGGGGCTCATACTTGTCGGTCGCTTGTTTGCTTAACTCTGAATTTCTAGAACCTCAGTTTGCTAACTAACCGAAATTACGTAGTAAAATTCTTTGTCCGGATAGTGTTGAAATCCGCTGTTAATGTCTCTTTTATGCATGCGTTTCGTGAAAGTGTCAATAAAAAAGAAGTATGGTGAAAAAAAAATATCATATTGATATTACGATAAAATTTTAGTTTTGCCTGGTTGTGGATCTCCGGGCGGGATCAAAACGACTCGGAATTTACCTGACTGTTTTGGGTTGTGCGGTGTAATTCCTTGAAATCATTTGATTTTTAATTTATTAAATTTGCTGCTCAGGAGATCGGTGTCATGGCAGGAAGACGGCTCGGTTTTCTCCTTTACAAATAATAGCAGGTCAGCTAACAATGTGATCTCTGAATGTCCTTCTGTTTTCGGGGCTCAACTTTAAAAATTCCTTACGGGGTGAGCCTAGCCGGTTTTTCTCGTTAAGGTCGGCCTCCGCGGCTTTAATGTAAAGAATTGGCCTTCTTTCACCGCGGGGGCAATTGTCTTTCACCGGAATTTCTTATGGCTAAGAAAACCGTCGAATCAGAACCGCAACCTTCATTTAAGCCGGCTTCCGAGGAATCTATCCTCAAGGTGGCCAAGGAGGTGGTGGTTAAATTCATCGAGGTGGGGCGTCTGACGCCTACCAACTTCGAAGAAACCTTCCGTAGCGTCTATTTGGCCGTGCGCGACTCGGTGCGTTCCAAATCGGATGATCATTGACCGCTGTGCTTGATCCAGCCCTTAACGTAGTACCATCTTCAGTCAGACATATTCACCTGCTGGGGATCTGCGGCACCGGCGTCGGCGGCCTGGCCGGCATGCTGAAGGCGGCCGGCTATCAGGTTACCGGCTCCGACCAGAACGTCTATCCGCCGATGAGTGATTTCCTGGCTGCTTCCGGCATCGCAGTAATGTCCGGCTATCGGGTGGAAAATCTGGAACCCCGGCCGGATCTGGTGGTGGTCGGTAATGTCATCACCCGTGCCAACCCGGAGGCGCGGGCCCTGGCCGAAATGGGCATTCCTTACCTCTCTATGCCCCAAGCTCTGGCTCACTTCTTTATCGGCGACCGCACTTCCCTGGTAGTGACCGGGACCCACGGCAAAACCACCACTTCTTCGCTGCTGGCCACCGTCCTCCAGCATGCCGGTCAAGCACCTAGTTTCATGATCGGCGGACTGGTCCAGGCCTTCGGTCGCAACTACAATGTTACCGATGGCCAATACTTCGTGGCCGAAGGGGATGAGTACGATACCGCCTTCTTCGACAAGGGTCCCAAATTTCTCCACTATCGCCCCCGAGTAGCGATCATCACCAGTGTCGAATTCGATCATGCCGATATCTATGCCGACCTCGAGGCGGTCAAGGCGTCCTTTCGCAAATTGGTGGCGATCATGCCGGCCGATGGCTGCCTGGTGGCGCACCTGGACGATCCGGTGGTTCGCGAGATCATCTCGGCCGCTCCTTGCCCGGTCGTGGGCTATGGCCAGACCTCGGGACTTGCCTGGCAGCTTTCAGGGGTTGATATCGGTCCCACGGGAACCGCCTTCGAGGTCAAGAAAGATGGTATTCCATACGGGCGCTTCACATGTGTGTTGCCCGGAGTACACAATAGCCTGAACTGCCTGGCGGTGACGGCGGTGCTGGACCATCTGGGCTTGACACCAGCCAAGATCAGCGCCGGCCTGGCCGCCTTTACCGGAGTCAAGCGGCGCCAAGAGGTCCGGGGGGTGGTCCGAGGCGTGACGGTAATTGACGATTTCGCCCATCATCCGACGGCCGTGCGGGAAACCTTGTCGGCACTGCGGGCCGCCTATTCAGGTCACCGGTTGCTGGCGGTCTTCGACCCTCGGACCAATTCCAGCCGTCGCCGGGTCTTTCAGGATATATTCGCCGCCAGCTTCGGGGCTGCCGACCAGGTTTTGGTCCGGGAGCCGGAGCCGTTGCTCAAGATTCCGCCCGCGGAAAGGTTTTCGGCCCGGCAACTAGTGTCCGACTTGCAGCAGCGGGGGCAGGATGCCCGGTATTTTTCCGATACCGACGAAATCATCGCATTTCTAAGGCAAACCGCAGGTCAGGGAGATGTAGTGGCAATCCTCTCGAACGGTGGTTTCGACAACATTCATAGCCGGCTGCTGGCGCGACTGGGAGAGTGAAAGAGAAACTGTTTCAGCTACCACAATGTGTCTTTCGGCCAGATTGGTCGGGGGATTGCTTAATGAATGGCCGCTCAGTATTTGCTTGACAAGGATGGCCAGGTGCGATAAAAAGCCAAGAATTTGATTTCCGGGGGAACACCCGGGTCAGTCGGCCGGAACAGGGCGGACTGATCCCGCGCCCGTTGCCAGGCAGCGGAACTTCACGATCAGCTAATCGAGGGCCGTTTCGACCTTCACCTCTAGCAGGGAGGCGTTATCGTGGGACCAGAAGCACTTCTTGACCTCCTTTATGTGGCCGCCTTTTTTCTGGGCGGCCTGGCCTTTGCCGTCGGCCCCTTCATCATTGCCTACTTTTTAGCCCCCCGCAATACCAGAAACTTCGTTAACAAGACAGGTCAGATCGTTGAATGCGGCATGGAGCCTATCGGTGGCGCCTGGATTCGCTTCGGTGTCGTTTATTACCTTTACGCCCTGATGTTCCTGGCCTTCGATGTCGATGTCTTGTTCCTGTTCCCAGTGGCAATGGCATATGATCAGGTGCCCAACGTGTCCGACATCAGGCAGTTCGTCGAACTGCTGCTCTTTGTCGGGATCTTGTCACTGGCGGTAATTTACGCATGGAAAAAGGGAGTGTTCACGTGGGGAAGGAAAACTTACAGTCAGCCATAGTCCAGTTCGCCCCCCTTGACAAGCTGTTGGCTCTGGGGCGGGCTAACTCGCTCTGGCCGATGACCTTCGGCCTGGCCTGTTGCGCGATCGAGATGATGGCCACCGGAGCTTCACGCTTCGACCTGGCCCGCTTCGGGGCCGAGGTATTTCGGCCCTCGCCGCGCCAGTGCGATGTGATGATTGTCGCCGGCACCATCAGCAAGAAGATGGCCCACGCGGTGCAGACCCTTTACGATCAGATGCCGGAACCCAAGTGGGTTATCGCCATGGGCAATTGCGCCATTTCCGGCGGCCCTTTTGTTTTTGAAGGCCAGTACGGCATTGTCGAAGGCGCCGAAAAGCTGTTCCCGGTCGATGTCTTCATCCCAGGTTGTCCGCCCAGACCTGAGGCCTTGATCGAGGGGATTCTGGAGCTTGAGGAAAAGGTCACCGGTTCGCGCCGGTGGCCCAGGGTGGAGGCCGTCTGATCATGTCATGTAATGAATTGAAAGAAAGCTTTCAGGCTTTGGCGCCGCTGGCCTTGGAAGAAACCGACTACCGGGCCAAGGGTTATCATCTTAATGTCACAGTCACCCCCGACCAGGTAGTGGCCGCCGCTGAGAATATGGATCGACGTGGTTATACCCTGGAAGCGATAACCGGAGTGGACTGGCTCTCCAGCGCCTTGCCCAAACCGGCCAAGAAGGCGGCTCCGGCCGAGGGCGAAGAAGCTCCGGCCGAAGAGCCGACCGGACCGGTCGAGGAACAGATGGAGGTGGTTTACGACTATACCCACACCGGTTTGGAACTCTGCCGGGTGGTGGTGCGTTGTCGGATTCCCCGAGACAATCCGGAACTGCCGACTATCTCCGGGGTTTTTCCCGGGGCCAACTGGCACGAGCGTGAGACCCACGATTTCTTCGGCATCCGCTTCAGTGGCCATCCCGATCTATCCCCGCTGCTGCTGCCCGAAGACGCCGACTTTCATCCTCTGCTCAAGGACTTCAAGGCATGAACGATCTAGCCCGCAGCTCGAATCAGGAAACCTTCGTCATCAACCTTGGGCCGCAGCATCCCGCCACCCACGGGGTTTTGCGGGTCAAGCTGACCATGGACGGCGAGTACATTGTCCGGGCCGAGCCGGTTCTGGGTTACATCCACCGGATGCATGAGAAAATGGGCGAGAACCGGACCTGGGCACAATTCATGCCCAATACCGGGCGGATGGACTACCTGGGGGCGCTTTCCTACAATCATGGCTATGTCCAGGTGGTGGAACGGGCCGCCGGCATCGAGGTGCCGGAGCGGGCCGAGTACCTGCGGGTAATTACCGTCGAGATGAACCGTATCGCCAGCCATCTCCTCTGGTATGGCGCCTTCGTCCTCGACCTGGGCGGTTTCACTCCGCTGCTTTACGCCTTCGATGATCGGGAACAGATTCTGGATTTGCTCGAATCGGTGACCGGTTCGCGCCTGACCTTTTGTTACTTTCGCTTCGGCGGCCTATATAACGATGTCGACGACGCCTTCATCAGCGGTACCAGGGCCTTCATCAAGCGGTTGCGCAAGCGGCTGCCCGATTACCACAACCTGGTGACCAAGAACATTATCATGATCAAGCGCCTCAAGGATGTCGGGCCGATCAGCGCCGAGATGTGCCGGCGTTACGGGGCAACCGGCCCGGTGCTGCGCGGCTCCGGAGTCAACTACGACGTGCGCAAGAATGAGCCATATTCGGTCTACCCGGAGTTCGACTTCGATATCCCGCACTATCCCGAGGGCGATTCCATGGCCCGGTACATGGTGCGCATGGATGAGATCGAACAGAGCCTGCGGATTATCGAGCAGGGGTTGAACAAGCTGCCGGACGGTCCGATCATGGCCGAGAAGGCTCCGAAGATCATCAAACCGCCGGCCGGAGATTATTACGGAGCAGTGGAGGCGGCCCGGGGCACTTTCTCCATCAGGGCGGTCAGCGACGGGACCAATACTCCCTTCCGGTTGAAACTGCGTTCGCCGACCTTCTCCAACCTGAGCCTGTACGAAGAGGCCAGCCGTGGCATGCTGCTGGCCGATGCCCTGGCCCTGATGGGTAGCCTGGACCTGGTTATCCCCGAGATCGACAGGTAAGGAGATCGTTATGACAATAAATTCCGAATTGCTGCGACTGATTCTCTTCCTTGTCGCCCTCATCGCCTTCGCCGCCGGTAATGCCGCCTATCTGGTCTGGCTGGAGCGGAAGGTTGCCGCCCATATCCAATGTCGGATCGGGCCCAAGGAAGTAGGCCCCTTCGGCCTTTTTCAGCCCCTGGTCGATGGCCTCAAGCTGATGAGCAAGCAGATCCTGATTCCTCAGGGGATCGATCCTTACCTCTTCAAGGTGGCGCCTCTCCTGGTCCTGGTGCCGGCGGTTATGTCCTTTGTCGCCATCCCCTTCAGCGACACCCTGGTTGCCCGCGAGATCAATATCGGTCTGCTGATGATCTTTGCCTTCGCCTCAGTAAACGTCTTGGGGCTCTTGCTGGGTGGCTGGGGCTCCAACAACAAGTACGCCGTGATCTCCGCCGCCCGCGCCGTATCCCAGAACGTCGCCTACGAGATCCCCATGCTGATCACCGTGATTACCTTGATCATGGTCACCCACACCATGAACCTGCAGGAAATAGTGACCCAGCAGTCGGGCGGGATTTTTGACTGGTACCTCTTCCGCTTTTCCGCCAATCCCTTGATGTTTGTCTCCTTCCTGATCTTCTTCGTCTGTTCCCTGGCCGAGACCAACCGCGCCCCCTTCGACCTGGGCGAGGCCGAGAGCGAGCTGATCGCCGGTTACCATACCGAATACTCCGGCATGGGTTTCGGGGTTTTCTTCATGGGTGAGTATGCCAATATGGTAATCGGCGCCAGTCTGGCCGCGGTGCTCTTCCTGGGCGGCTGGCACAGTCCCTTTGCCATGCTCCCGGACGCAGGCCTTTGGGGCGTTCTTTGGTTTTTGCTCAAGGTTTATTTCCTGATTTTCTGCGTGATGTGGATCCGCTGGACCTATCCGCGGACCACGATCTGGGGGCTCCTGAATCTCTCCTGGAAGTATCTGATTCCCCTTTCCCTCTTTAACCTGCTGCTGACCGGCGCGATGCTCAAGCTTTTCTGAGGAGACGATCATGAGTGGTTATTTCAGCGAACTGTTCGGAGGGTCTTGGAGCCTGTTGGTTGGGCTCGGCATTACCTTCCGTTATATGCTCAAGCCGGTGGTTACCCTTCAATATCCCCACCAGAGCCTGGCCATGACCCCACGATTCCGGGGCCATATTGAGCTGATCGCCAACGAGGAGACCGGGGCACCAAACTGCGTGGTCTGCGGTATGTGCCAGAAGGCCTGCCCTTCGAACTGCATCAGTCTGGCCGGCGAAAAACCCGAGGGCGGCAAGGGTAAAGTGTTGACCAAGTACATCCTGAATTTTACCACCTGCAGCCTTTGTGGCCTCTGTGTCGAGAGTTGTAAGTTCAACGCCATTACCTTTTCCAAGGAATATAACCTGGCCGGGCTCCGCAAGGAGGCCTATATCTTCGACCTGAAAAAAAGACTTGAGGACAGACGCTGATGGGTTCTTTGTTTACGGCGGAAGGTCTGGGCGGCCTCTTATTCCTGTTCATCGTCGCGGTGACCCTGATCGGCGGGCTGATCGCCACCAACTCGGTGCGGTTACCCCGGGCGGTCTCCGGTCTGGCCATGTGCCTTATCGGGGTGGCCGGCCTCTACTATTACCTGAGCAGCCCATTTTTGGCCGCGATGGAGATCCTGATCTATGTTGGGGCAGTCTGCGTCACCATCGTCTTCGCCATCATGCTGGCCGACCCCTGTGACGAGAATCGCCCCGGTCGCCAGAGCGCCTTGAGCGGTGCTTTGAGTTTCGGGGTGGCCGGTGTCCTGGTTTGGGGCCTGGTGTTGCTGGCCACCACCACCTTGTGGCCGGCGGCTGCGATCAAGATCAACGAAGGTTCGGTTAAGGCCATCGGCGAGTCGCTGTTGACCACTTACAGCATGGTTTTTGAGCTGATCTCCGTGGTTCTGCTGCTGGCCATCATCGGAGCCCTGGCCCTGGCCCGCGTCGGGAGGGACAAGCAATGAGAATTCTGGTTTTGGGCAATTCCCTGGAAACCTACCTGGTCATTGCCGCTTTGCTGTTCGGAATCGGCATTTATGGCATGTTAAACCGGCGTACCCTGATCGGACTTCTGATCTCGGCGGAGCTATTGCTTTCCGGCGCCTCTCTGAACTTCATGGCCTTTGGCCACTTCCTGGCGCCTGATCCCACCACCGGCCAGGTTTTCACCCTGTTCATCATGGGTATCGCCGCCGCCGAGGCGGCCATCGCCCTGAGTATCATTATCGCCGTGTACCGCAATTACAAGTCCATCGACACCGAAGACTTAGAAGAGTTGCAAGGCTAAACCGAGATAAGGACCGGGTGTATGGAAATCGAATCCGCCAAACTATTATATGCCCTGCTGGCGCCCATGGTCGGGGCGCTGGTGGTGATGCGCTGCGGCCGGCAGCCTGACCTGCGGGAAGGGGTTTCGTGCGCCGCCTCGGTCACCATGTTCTGTTTGATTCTCTCCATGGTGCCAGATATCCTCAGCGGCCATCGACTTCATTTTACTCTCTTCGACATCCTGCCGGGGTTGAGCGTAAGTCTGCGAGCCGATGCCTTTTCAATGATCTTCGCCTTGGTTGCCTCCTTCCTTTGGATGCTGGCTGTCTTCTATTCCATGGGGTATATGCGGAGTTTGAAGGAGCATGCCCAGACCAGGTTCAACGCCTGCTTCGCTTTGGCACTGTTCGGGGCCATCGGAGTGGCCTTTTCCGATAATCTCTTCACCATGTACCTGTTCTACGAGATTGTCAGCATCTGCACCTACCCGCTGGTTGCCCACCATCAGGATGCAGAGTCTTACAGCGGCGCCAGAAAGTACATCATCTATCTGACCACTACCGCCAAAGGACTGCTGTTGCCGGCGATGATTCTGATTTACGTGATGACCGGAACCCTGGATTTCGCCGACAACATCTCCACCGGCATTTTCCCGGCCGATGCCAACACGGCCATGGTGACCATGCTCTATATCTTCTGCCTGCTGGGTTTCGCCAAGTACGGCATCATGCCGCTACACAATTGGTTGCCCTCGGCCATGGTAGCACCGACCCCGGTCAGTGCCCTGCTCCATGCCGTGGCGGTGGTAAAGGTGGGTGTTTTTTCCACCACTCGGGTGATGCTCTACATCTTCGGGGTAAACACCATGAATGCCCTGAATCTGGGTATCCCCACAGCCTACTTCGTTTCCTTCACCATACTGACCGCCTCGATAATCGCCTTGAGTAAGGATAATCTTAAGGCCCGGCTGGCTTACTCCACGGTCAGCCAACTCTCATACATCATCCTCGGCGTGGCACTCTTGACCCCAAGTGGTATTGAGGGCGGCTTGATCCATATCGCCAACCACGCCTTTGCCAAGATAACCCTGTTCTTCTGCGCCGGCGCAATCTACGTAGCCACCCACAAGAAAAACATTTCTGAGATGAGCGGTCTGGGCAAGACCATGCCTTTTACCTTTGCCGCCTTCGGTATCGCCTCCCTGTCTATGATCGGCGCGCCGCCGGTGGCCGGGTTCGTTACCAAGTGGAAATTGCTGATGGGCACCTTGGAGCTGCCTTCGCCGCATTATATCGGTATTCTTCTGGTGCTTCTGGCCTCAACCCTGCTCAATGTCGGTTATTTCGCGCCGGTCACTTACAAGGCCTTTTTCGGTAAGCGACCGGTCGGTGAACAATACGAGGGGATCAAGGAGGCGCCGCTCTCCATGGTAATCCCTCTGATGGTGGCGGCGATCATTACAGTGGTGATCGGCATTTATCCCGACTTCATGATGAACTTCGTTAAGGCGGTGACAGGATGATAGTCAAACTGATCGATTTTCTACGGGATCGGCTCAAAACCGTGATCGTTCTCTGCTTAGTTGGGTTGGTGATCCTGGTGGCCTGGGACATCTTCTTCGTGGACAAGGAGCACGCCCACACACATTTGGAGCAGTTTCCTTTCTTTTGGTCACTGTTCGGCTTTGGTGGCTGCGTACTGATAATTTTGTTTTCCAAGTGGTACGGCCACTGCCACTGGTTCGGCGGCAAGTTCACCATCATGGCCCCGGAGGACTATTATGATAAATAGTATGTGGGTCCATCCCTCTCTGGTGCTGCTGCTTGGCGCCTTGTGCCTGCCCTTTGTCGCCCGGGGACCGTTGCGCAAAATCTACTTGGTCGCCGTACCGCTGGTGGCCTTCTACTTTACCTTAATCATGCCGCACGGTATCTTCGCCACAGTTCAGTTTATGGACTGGACTCTGACTTTCGGCCGGGTCGATGCCTTGAGCAAGGTCTTTGCTTATATCATGACCCTGATGTGCATCATCGGTACCATCTATGGTCTGCATGTTGATGAGGACGTCCAGCACTGACCGCCTGGACCTATGTCGCCGGCTCCCTTGGGGTGATCTTCGCCGGCGACTATCTGGTGCTTTTTCTCTTCTGGGAATTGATGGCCTTCTCCTCGGTCTTTCTAGTCTGGTTCCGACGCGGTCCCAAATCTCTGGCTACCGGTTACCGCTACCTACTGGTCCATACCTCTGGTGGACTGTTGCTGCTGGCCGGTATAGTATTGCGTTACAGGGCTACCGGCGGCGACATCTCCTTTAACCTGCTGAGTGATGCGGCAGGCGCCTATCATGGCTTCAGTATCCATGATCTCTTTAATGTCTCCCTGCCTACCTTCCTGATCATGCTCGGTTTCATCCTTAATGCGGCGGTGCCGCCCCTTCACGCCTGGTTGCCCGATGCTTATGGCGAGGCTACCGTCACCGGTGCCGTCTTCATGTGCGCCTTCACCACCAAGACCGCTGTATACGCCCTGGCCCGGGGATGCGCGGGCATGGACATACTGGTGCTCTCGGGCGTATTCATGGCCCTTTACGGTGTTGTTTACGCGGTGCTGGAAAACGACAGCTCGGCGACTGTTGGCCTATCACATCATTAGCCAGGTCGGTTACATGGTGGCCGGCTGCGGCATCGGCACGGCTATGGCTATCAACGGCGCCGTGGCTCACGCTTTTGCCCATATCCTCTACAAAGGTTTGCTGTTCATGGGCTGCGGATCGGTGCTGATGATGACCGGCAAGAGCAAGTTCACCGAACTGGGCGGTCTCTACAAGAAGATGCCCAGGGCCTTTGTCTTATACACTGATCGGCGGGTCTGTCGATTTCGGCCTTTCCCTCTGTTCAGCGGTTTTGTCAGCAAATCGATGATTATTGCCGCCGGCTTCGAGGAGCATCTCTACTGGGTCGGCTTTCTTCTGACCCTTGCCTCGGCCGGTACCTTTCTGCATACCGGCCTCAAGGTGCCTTATTTTATCTGGTTCGGTAAAAACAACTGCAGCAAGGAGACTTGGGAGAAGGCCGCCGATCCGCCTTGGAACATGCAGATGGCCATGGCCATTGCCGCCTTCCTTTGCATCTTCATCGGCTCATACACGCCCTACCTATACAACATGCTGCCGAACCAGGAAGAAGCTCACCATTATGCCACGTTGGTATACAGCAGCTATCACATCTCCGAGACCCTGCAGATCCTGCTCTTTACCGCCCTGGGCTTTTTCCTGCTGCTGAAGAAACTGGTTCCGGATCCGACCATCAGCATCGATATGGACTGGTTTTATCGCATGGGTGGCCGGGGCTTTCTCTGGCTGGCCCGCAAGCCCATCCAGAGTGTGGATAACGGTGTCAGCGAGGGTTATCGTTACCTGGGGCTTATTCCCCTGATGACCATGGCCCGCTTCTGGTCCTGGTTTGACTGGCATGCCATCGATGGAGTGGTAGATGGCATTGCCCGTTCGGTTCGGGGTGTAGGTTCCCTGGCGCCGGCGACTGCAAAGCGGCTGGCTGCAGGCCTCTCTTTTTTACGCGGCCTCTGCGGTTGCCATTATCCTGATAGTCTACGTGTTGAACTAAGGCTAATTACCTGGGGAACAAGTAATGGACGAGTTTTTGATCATTAAAGAAGGTGTCTTTCCTTTCCTGAGCACCATTGATCTTTCTGCCCCTGGCCGGTGCAGTGGTGCTGTTGTTCTCCAGTAACGCCAACTTTGCTCGTTTCTGGAGTCTCCTGATTACCCTGTTGACGGCGGCGGTGTCGCTGCCTCTGTATTTCGGCTTTGATCATCACCACCGCCAAATATCAGTTCGGCGAGCATCATCCCTGGATTACTTTTGCTGGCTTGAAGATCAATTATACTCTCGGCATCGACGGCATCAGCCTGCTTCTGGTATTAATGACCACCTTGCTTCTGCCCCTCTGTGTTCTCGGCTCCTGGCGATATATTCAGACCCGGGTCCGGGAGTTTATGATCTGCCTGCTGATCATGGAAACCTCGATGATCGGCGTCTTCGTAGCCCTAGATTTCGTCCTTTTTTATGTGCTCTGGGAAGCCATGCTTATCCCCATGTATCTCCTGATCGCGATATGGGGCGGACCGCGCAAGACCTATGCCTCGATCAAATTCTTTCTTTATACCCTGGCCGGTTCGGTGCTCTTGCTGGTGGCTATTATCGCCCTCTACTTTCAGAACGATAGTTTCAGTATCCCGCTGATGATGGGGCAACCATATTCCACAACCTTCCAGATCCTGGTCTTTCTTGCCTTTTTCCTGGCCTTTGCCATCAAGGTTCCGATGTTTCCCTTCCATACCTGGTTACCGGCCGCCCATGTCGAAGCGCCCACGGCCGGCAGCGTTATTCTTGCCAGCGTCCTTTTAAAGATGGGAACCTATGGTTTCCTGCGTTTTTGTCTGCCGATCACCCCGGAGGCTACCCTGACCTTTGTGCCCTACATACTCTGGCTTTCTGTGGCCGGTATCCTCTATGGCGGTTTTACCGCCCTGGCCCAAAGCGACATGAAGAAGCTGATCGCCTATTCCAGCGTGGGCCACATGGGTTTTGTCACTTTGGGGATTTTTTTGCTGAATACCAACGGCATCGAAGGGGCGATCCTGCAGATGATCAACCACGGCGTAACCACCGGCGCCTTGTTCCTCTGTGTCGGCATGATCTACGAGCGTACCCACAGTCGGGAGCTCTCCTCCGCCAGCGGAGTGGGCAAGTTGATGCCCTGGTACGTGGCCTTTCTGGCCTTCTTTTCGCTCTCGTCCCTGGCCTTTCCCGGCACCAATTCGTTTGTCGGAGAGTTTCTGATCCTGGTCGGCGGTTTTACCAAGAATAAGATCGTTGCCGGATGTGCCATCCCCGGCGCGGTTCTGGCGGCCGCATACATGCTGCGCATGCTGCAGAAGGTAGTCTGGGGCGGGGTTGACAATCCATCCCATGCCGGCTTGCTCGATCTGGATATGCGGGAGATCGTCACACTGGCACCTCTCCTGATCTTCGTTTTCTGGATTGGTCTGTCGCCTGGACCCTTCATGGAAGTAATGCATACCAGCGTCGCCCACCTGCTTGATCAGGTCACCAATGGTGTCCCGGTTCAGTCGGTGTCGATGGCCCGTCTGATTCTGCCTTGAGTGGAACGCTGAGACCTAGTACCTTGCCGGTGACAACTGCTACGGCTGATTTTATGGAGAAAGGAATATGAAAGTCATGTTGTTTGTTCCGGAACTATGGGTCCTATTGGGATGCCTGCTCCTTTTTCTGGGGACCGTCTTCAACGGCAGCGGTCGCATGGCTCGAGGCCTGGCCGGGCTGATAGCTATCGGCGCCATTCTGCTTACCGCCTTCAGTTTCTTTCTGGACGGCAGCCTGTTCTTCAAGGCATACCGAGTGGATCTCTTCTCGCAACTCTTTAAGTTTCTGGTAACGGTGGGGTTGGGAGTGGTCATCCTCTTTGATCGTGAAGTCAAGGCGGTGGAAGAAAAGATCAAGGGTGAGTATTACCTGTTCTTATTTCTCAGCGCGCTCGGCTTAATGATGGTGGTCAGTTGCGTTGAGTTGCTGTCGCTTTTCGTCGCTTTGGAGCTGTCTTCCTTCGCCCTTTATCTGCTGGTACCTATGCGCGACGAACGCACCGGGGTTAGGATCCAGATGGAGTCCGCCGCCAAGTATATACTTTTCGGGGTTATGGCCACCGGCGTGATGTTATTCGGCATGAGCTACCTTTTCGGCCTGACCGGCACCACCTATCTGGCTGAGTTGCTGCCGAAACTGCAAGTGATAGGAGCCCAGCCCGCCGCCATTGTCGGGATCGTCATGGTTCTGGCCGGATTTTTCTTCAAACTTGGGCTCTTTCCCTTCCATTTCTGGTTGCCTGATGTCTATCAGGGTGCCGCAAACGAGACCACCGCCTTTATCGCTGCGGTTCCCAAGCTGGCAGCTGTAGCCTTGTTGATCCGGGTGGCGGCCTTGGTCGATTCCACAGCGGTTAGCGGGCTCCTTGGCGGTCTGGCGATGATATCCATGTGTTACGGTAATCTGCTGGCTCTGGTGCAGAAGGATATCAAACGGATGCTGGGTTTTTCCGGTATCGCCCATGCCGGGTACGTGATGCTCGGTATCCTGCTTCTGCGAGAAAGCGGCTTCGCCGCTTCAATCTTTTACATCATCGGTTATTTGGTCATGAACCTGGCGGCATTTCTGGTGATCTGCAATGTAGCCCAAAAGGGTGAAAACCTCCTGATCGAGGATCTTACCGGGCTCAATAAAAGATCGCCGCTCCTGGCCGTGATCCTGGCCGTGGCCATGTTCGGACTGGCCGGCATCCCGCCTTTTGTCGGTTTCATGGGCAAGTTTCTATTATTGAGCGGGGCTTTGGCCCAGGGTTATCTGGCCTTGGTCATCGTTGCTGCCATCAATACCGCTATTGCCATCTACTATTACCTGTCGGTGGTCCGAATTGCATACTGCGCAGCACCGGAAGAAGTTACATCCTTGCCGGTAGGTGGTTTGGTAAGGGTGGTCGGGGTTGTTCTGGTTTTGGTTATTATTGTTCTGGGTGTCCTTCCTTCTACCTTCCTGGCCCTGGCCAGCGAGGCGGTGCGCAACATTCTTTAAGCTGCCTTATTACGAAAATTTTTTGCATCTCCGGTAGAAAGCATACGGCGGCCCCGACCGGGCTGGCGTAAGGTCCCCGTCTTTTCTCCCCTTGACATGTGACATTAATCAAGTATATTTGCCGCTTGATGCGGGCATAGCTCAGTTGGTAGAGTACAAGCTTCCCAAGCTTGGTGTCGCGAGTTCGAGTCTCGTTGCCCGCTCCAATAACTGATTGCCCTTGCCGGTCAGCGTCGTTCTTTTTTTGTATGACGTTCTGGTTTAGTATGACTTCTAGAAATCGTTGAAGTCTTGTCGGGTAAGGTTTTTTTATTCTTTACCGGCAATTGAAAATCTTTTCTTTTTAAAGGAAAGTGGGCCATTAGCCCGCTTTTTTTTTTATCAGGACCGATGACGGAAGATAGCGGAATATATCAGCAAGGGGTGGTTACTGCGGTCACTGCCCTGATCGAGCCGGTCTTGAACGATCTTGGCTATGAATTGGTCGAGGTTCAATTCCGGCGTGAGGCGCATGGCCAGGTCCTCCGGGTGACCATCTTCCGGTCCGAGGGCATCGGAGTCGACGACTGTGCCCGGGTAAGTCGAGAGGTCAGTCATCTCATTGATGTTGAAGATCTGATTGATCAAGCCTTCCATCTGGAAGTTTCATCACCAGGGCTGGATAGATCCTTGAAAACTGCTCGCGACTTTGCCCGCTGCCGGGATAGTAGAGTACGCGTTATCCTGGCTGAGGGCGACGAAGAGATTGTCGGAGTGATCGGAGACATCAGAGAGGAACAGGTGGTTCTGGAGACGCCGGAAGGCGTGCGAATAATCCCTCTTTCCCTGGTAAAGAAAGCGAAATTGGTGATAGATTTCTAAATATGACGGATCAGCCGGGTGGCCGGAAAAGGCGCGGCGACAAAGTCAAACGATCTGTGGAGAGCAAATTATGTTATCTGAACTGAGTAGGATTATTGACCAGATCAGCAGGGATAAAGGTATTGACCGGCAATTACTCATTGAAGGTTTGGAAGAAGCGGTGATGCAGGCGGCTCGGAAGAAATTCGGCCAGCGGCGTGACATGGAAGTCCGTTTCAATGATGAGTTGGGTGAGATCGAACTGTTTCAGTTCCGGACCGTGGTCGAAAAGGTGGGGGATGAGCAGACCGAGATTTCCCTGGAGGAGGCCAGTTCCCTTGACCCCGAGGTTGAACTGGGCGATGATCTCGGTTCCAAGATGGAGGATGTCGGCGGGTTAGGCCGAATTGCCGCGCAGGCAGCCAAGCAGGTTATTATCCAGCGCATGAAGGACGCCGAAAGCGATGTTGTTTACGAGATGTACAAAGATCGCCAGGGCGAGATCGTTAATGGCATTGTCCAGCGTTTCGAACGGGGCAATATCATCGTCAACTTGGGCCGTACCGATGCCATATTGCCTGCCAGCCAGCAGATGCCGCGCCGTTCATACCGACAGGGTGACCGCATCCGGGCTTACCTGTTGGAGGTCAAGCACACCACCAAGGAGTCTCCACTTGTTCTTAGCCGTAGCGACGAGCGATTCCTGGTCAAGCTTTTTGCTGAAGAGGTGCCGGAGATCGCCGAGGGAGTTGTTAAGATCATGGGAGTTTGCCGGGAACCAGGTTCGCGGGCCAAAATCGCCGTTTCATCCAGCGAATCCGATGTCGATCCGGTAGGTGCCTGCGTCGGTATGAAAGGCTCCCGGGTGCAGAATGTGGTTCAGGAGCTGCAGGGGGAGAAGATCGATATCGTACCCTGGAGCCCTGACCCGGCCCGCTTTGTCTCCAACGCTTTGGCTCCGGCGCAGATATCGATGGTGGTGGTCGATGAGGAAAAGAAGACTCTGGTAGTGGTTGCTCCGGACGATCAATTGTCGTTGGCCATCGGTCGGCAAGGGCAAAACGTCCGCTTGGCCTCGAAACTGCTGGGCTGGAACATCGAGGTTAAGGGCGAACAGAAATACGCCAAGTCCATGGAAGAAGGGTATAAATCTCTCCTGGCGGTGGTCGGGGTGGATGACAAACTGGCCGAGAAGCTTTACGATGCCGGCTATGCTTCCTCTGTGGAACTGGCTGAGGCAGCACTGGAAGAGGTGGTCGAAATCGGCCTTGACCAAGTTAAAGCCGAGGCAATCATTAAGGCTGCCGCAGCCGTGCCGGCTCCGAGCGAGACCGAAACCGAGGTTGAGGAAGAGGGCGAGGCATTGGACGATAAAGGAGCTGAAGACCAGGGAGATGAGACTGAAGGCAAGGATGCAGCCATCGGTACCCCGGTTGATGAATGAGCCGGCAGATTCGTTGCCGGTTGACTCGGTTGGGTGGCGCACCTGTTTGGGCTGCGGTGGGAAAAAACCCAAGCGAAGTTTGCTTAGGTTCACAGCCGTAGCCGGAGTACTGGTGACCGATGATAAAATGCGCCTGCCAGGACGGGGCGTCTATTGTTGCCGATTGTCCGCCTGTTTGAGCAAATTTGTTAGCCGAAAACGGCGGGTGGCAGCTTTATTGCGACAGGAGCTTACCGATTACCGGGTGGTTACTGTCCTGCTGGAAAAATCTATGGACCACCCCGGGGAACTGGTACCGGGACACTAAGGAAAGCTGGTTTAACTGTTGATTGTCCGGTCTTCGGGAGAGATGCCGCGGCCGGGGCGCTTTATTATACGGGAGTTTGGTGATGGCGAAGGTCAGGGTATACGCATTGGCAAAAGAAGCTGGGATGGATAGTAAGGAGATGGCTGAGAAGCTCATGGACATGGGTTACGATGTGAAGTCTCATAGTTCCACGCTGGAGGAAGATGTGGCTGACGAGATCCGGCAGAAGCTGGGTCTGGTTGAAACCACCACCGAGCGTAAGAGAATTCAGGCCGAGGATGGGCGACCGACCATCATCAGGCGACGGACCAAGCAGGTGATCCCGGAGGCGGTAGAGAAGGAAGAGCCCGCTCCGGAGGAAGAAAGCATTACGGAAGAGATCGCCGAAACGGTTCAGGCGGTAACTCCGGCCCCGCAAGAAGAGGTTGTTCCGGTGGCTGAGACCAGCCCTGTTGCGGCAGCTGAAGAGCCGGCCGAGGGCGAGAAAGCGGTCGAGGAGATTGCCGTTGCCGAGATTCGGGCCGAAGAAGCGGAAGGTGATCTGACCCCTGAAAAATCTGAAGAAACGAAGGTTCAAAGCCCGGTGGAAGAGCTGGAACCTCCTCCGGCGGAGCAGGTAGTTGTTCCGAAGAAACGCATCGGTCTGGCCAAGGTGATTAAAAAGGGCGCCATCATTCTGCCCAAGGAAGAACCGGCACCTCGGCACAAGAAGAGTGAGAAAAAAGGTCGCCCCGTTGTTGCAGCCGAAAATAAGGCGGTTCGAGGAGGAGCACCTGCGGCCGCTGGTGCGGATGAGCGCGGCGGCGAAAAAGGCAAGAAAGGCAAGCGTTACGTCAAGTTCAGTCCTGATCTCGCGGCCCGGGATAGAGTTAAGAAAGGCGGCAAGGCCAAGGGCCATGTGGAAGTAGACATGGAAGACGTCGATGCCTTTGGCGGTCGGATGGCCTCCAATCTGCGTTTGGGGCGGACCCGACACGGCGGCGGCAAGAAATCCAAGAACCAAGGGATGGAACCGGCGGCCGAGACCAAGGCCATCAAGAAGCGGATCAAGATCCTTGAGTCGATCTCCATCGGTGATCTGGCTCACCGAATGGGGGTTAAGGTCAGCGAGATCATCGCCAACTTGATTAAACTCGGGGTGATGGCTACGGTCAACCAAGCCCTGGATGTGGAAACCGCCACCCTGGTTGCCAGTGATTTCGGTTATGAGGTAGAACAAGGCATCACTGAGGAGCAGGCCGTGGTCAATCTTGAGGAATCTTATACCGGGGGCGAGGAACTGCCCCGGCCGCCAGTGGTTACCGTCATGGGTCATGTCGATCACGGTAAGACTTCCATCCTCGACGCAATCCGTAAAACCGATGTCGCCGAGGGCGAGGCTGGCGGCATTACCCAGCATATCGGAGCCCATTTCGTCCGCTCCACCAAGGGTGACGTGGTCTTTCTAGATACCCCCGGCCATGAGGCCTTTACCGAAATGCGATCACGCGGTGCCAAGGTGACCGATATCGTGGTTCTGGTGGTGGCCGCCGACGACGGGGTCATGGATCAGACCCGTGAGGCTATCAACCATGCTCGAGCCGCCGGAGTACCCATCGTGGTGGCCATCAACAAAATCGACAAACCGGAAGCCAATATCGACCGAGTCAAGGCCGAGTTGGCCGAATACGATCTAACCCCGGAAGAATGGGGCGGCCAGACCATCTACTGTGAAACTTCGGCCAAGCAGAATGTCGGCATCGAGGAACTGCTGGAACAGATTCTTTTGCAGGCCGAAGTATTGGAATTGAAAGCCGATCCCCTGCGCAAGGCCAAGGGTTGGGTGGTTGAAGCCAAGCTGCACAAGGGTTTGGGGGCGGTGGCCACCATTCTTGTTCAGCACGGCACCCTGCGGGTCGGCGATTACTTCGTGGTCGGCGATAATTATGGCCGGGTCCGGTCCATGCACGACGACAAGGGCGTGGGTATCCAAGAGGCCGGGCCTTCCATGCCGGTGGAGGTTCACGGCTTGAGCGGAGTGCCTCGGGCCGGTGATGAGTTTGTGGTGGTCCCCGACGAAAAAATGGCCAAGGGTATTGCCAACCAGCGTCAGATGAAACAGCGGGAAGCCGCCCTGGCCACCGGCACCAAGATTTCCCTGGAAAACCTGTTCGAGCATCTTCAGGGTAGCGAGGCCAAGGAACTACGGGTGATACTGCGGGCCGATGTCCAGGGTACCCTGGAGGCTTTCAGCTCGGCCATTGATAAGCTCGGTACCGATGCGGTCAAGGTCAAGGTCATTCATCAGGGCAGCGGTGCCATTATCGAATCCGATGTATTGCTGGCCTCGGCCTCCGAGGCCACGATCTTCGGGTTCAATGTTCGCCCTTCAGCCAAGGCCAAGGAATTGGCTCGGAACGAGAACGTCGAAATCCGGCTCTATGATGTCATCTATCATGCCCTTGAGGATATCCAGAAGGCCATGGTCGGCCTGCTGGAACCGACCTTTGAGGAGGATGTCATTGGTACGGCCGAGGTACGGGATATTTTCCATCATCCCAAGGCCGGGACTATCGCCGGCAGTTACGTGACCGATGGCAAGTTTGAACGGAACGCCAGAATCCGGGTGGTTCGGGACAGCGTGGTAGTCTACACCGGCAAGATATCCTCGTTACGGCGCTTCAAGGATGACGTCAAAGAAGTGGCGGCTGGTTTCGAGTGCGGTATCAGCATCGAGAATTACAACGATGTGAAAGTTGGTGATATTCTCGAGGCCTTTGTTCTGAAAGAGGTGGCGGGGGTGCTTTAATTATGACCGCCCGTAAATCCAAGACCAGATTTGCTCTGCCGGAACTGGGCCAGAAGGTTGGACGCAGACCGGCCCGGGTTGCCGACAGTATCAAGGAAGCAATTGCCACCTTGTTGCTGCGCAAAATCAAAGATCCACGCATCGGCTTGGCCACTATTACCTCGGTAACAGTGAGCCCGGATCTGCGTTTGGCCAGGGTGTTTTTCAGCTGTGCTCGCGCCGAGTCCGAAGAGGTTGCGGCGGGGTTGAACAGCTCCAAGGGCTTTATCCGCAGTCATCTGGCTCGGGAACTGGGATTGCGCTATGTCCCAGAGCTTGATTTCCGTTATGATCTAAGCGTGGAACGCCAGCTGGAGATGGAAAAGATTCTGAAGGAAATAGCCGCCGAAGATGATCAAACCCCCCAGTGAAATATTGGCCATTCTGGCCGGGGCCGAAAAGGTGTTGCTGGCCACCCACATATATCCGGACGGTGACGCCCTTGGTTCGCAGCTGGCCTTGGGCAAAATACTGGAATCCATGGGCAAAAAGGTCTTCCTCTATAGCGAAGAACCGGTCAGCCACCTATACGATTTTCTGCCCGGTTGCGATATGCTGGTGACTTCGCTGCCGACCTCAGCCGAATTCAGTTGCGCGGTTTCGGTGGATTGCGCCGACCCGCAACGTCTTGGCAGTGCCCAAAAGCAGCTCCTGGGGCATAAACCATTTATCATGATTGATCATCACCTCGGCCACCACTCTTTCGGTGACCTGCAATGGGTAGATCCCGAGCGCTCGGCCACCGGCGAGATGATTTACGACCTGGCTGTGGCGCTGGGAGCGAAGGTATCCCCTGAGGCTGCTTTCTGTCTGTACACGGCGCTGGTCTCCGATACCGGCTCTTTCATGTATTCGTCGACCAGTGCCCATACCCTTGAAGTGGCAAGCGCCCTGGTCGGCCTAGGGGTAAAGCCGGCCGAGGTGTCCGGGCGGTTGTTTGATAATTACACGGTCAATCGGTTGCATCTTCTGCGCTTGGTCCTGGATTCCCTGGAGCTTTTCGGCCGGGAGCAGATCGCCGTGATTCTGGTCACCCGTGAGATGTTTACCCTGACCGGCACGGTGCCGGCCGATACCGAGAATTTCATTAATTACCCGCGTTCTCTGGCACCGGTTAAAGTGGCCGCCTTCATCAAGGAAAGCCGCGACAACATTATTTCCGTCAGCCTGCGTTCCAAAGGCAAGGAATGCGATGTCGCCAAAGTGGCCGGGGATTTCGGTGGCGGTGGACATCGCAACGCCGCCGGGTTCAAACTTCGCGGTAGTAATGTCGAGAAGGTAAAGAGCGAACTGCTGGCTAAGCTGGAGATTCTGGTCGAAGCTTGTTGAAGGACGCTGAGCCGGCGAAGAAAAAAAATGATTGTTGATTTGCAGGCGGCAACAGTTGAGTTGGCCGATCAGTTCGAAGTTGGTATCTATCCGCTCGACAAGCCGGTCGGGCCCACCTCATTTCGCTTGGTCCAGCTGGTCCGTCGGGCTCTCGGCGTCAAAAAAACCGGGCACGCCGGCACCCTGGATCCCTTTGCTTCCGGGCTGCTGATCATCTGTGTCGGTCGGCCGGCCACGCGAATCATTGAACAATTGATGGGCGGCGAGAAGGTTTACGAAGGGACCATCGCCTTGGGCGTGGAAACCGACACCCTGGATCGGGAAGGTAAGGTGGTGGCCACCTGCCCGGTGCCATCGCTCAACATTGAGCAGGTCCGTAGGTGTCTGGCCGGTTTTGTCGGGGAACAGCTGCAATTGCCGCCGCTTTACTCAGCTCTGAAGCACAAGGGCAAGCCGCTTTATAGATACGCCCGACAGGGGGTGGAGATCCCACGCCAGCCTCGTCCGGTGGTGATCCATGCCTTGGAATTACTGGCATTGGAGAAGGAATTCTTGAAAATCCGGGTGCGTTGCGGTAAAGGCACCTATATCAGGTCATTGGCCGCTGATATCGGCCGGGCTCTGGGCTGCGGAGCCCACCTTGATTCCTTGCGCCGGTTGCGGAGCGGCGGTTTCTCGGTTGAGCAGGCCGTTGCTGGCGGAGACCTGGTGGGTGAGCCGACGCGAGACCGGGAAATACTGCTGGCCGGCCGCTTGAGCGTGGCCGAGGGATTGGCTGTTAATTGCGAGTGTCAGTAGGGATCGATGGTCTAACCAGACTATGATTACCTGAATTAATAATCCAGATTTGGAGGAGTACAAAGTGAGCATCAACGCGGAACAAAAAAAAGAGATCATGGGAAAATTCGGTAAACACGCCAACGATACCGGTTCTCCCGAGGTGCAGATTGCCCTCTTGAGCAATCGGATCACCTATTTGACCGAGCATTTCCAGAGCCACAAGAAAGACCATCATTCCCGGCGCGGCCTTTTGAAGCTGGTAGGCCAGCGCCGGAGTCTGCTCAACTATCTGAAGAGCAAGGACATCGAGCGTTATCGTACCGTGATCCAGGAACTCGGGATCAGAAAGTAAGACCGGTCGCCGCCCGCCCTTTTGAAAGGGTGGGGTGACCGGGCGAGGCCGACGTCCCTTGACTGCAGGCAGCCGAGGGACGTCAGCCGACCATGCCGGACCGGATCGCATTGGGCTGATCCGGGTTGCGGATGAATGCTAAGGAGAATACATGCAGAAGAAAGTAGAAGTAGAAATTGGCGGGCGCACTCTGACCCTGGAGACGGGTAAGCTGGCTAAACAGGCCGGAGGTGCGGTCCTGGTAACCTACGGCGGGACCGTGGTTCTGGTTACCGCCACCGCCGCCTCGACCGCCAATCCGAATGTTGATTTCCTGCCCCTGACCGTGGAGTATCAGGAGCGTTTTTATGCCGTAGGTCGGATTCCCGGCAGTTTTTTCCGACGGGAAATCGGTCGTCCGACCGAGAAGGAAACCCTGACCTGCCGATTTATCGATCGTCCGTTGCGGCCGCTGTTCGCCAAAGGCTACCAGAATGAAACCCAGGTGATCTGCACCGTTCTTTCCGCCGATAAGCAGAATGATCCGGACATGCTGGCCATGGTCGGGGCCTCATGCGCCCTGGGTATCTCCAGTGTCCCTTTCCTGGGTCCGATTGCCGGGGTCAGGGTCGGGTATGTCGAGGGTGAGTACATCCTTAATCCTACCCAGGACCAGTTGGGGAAATCCCGGATGGATCTGATCGTGGCCGGGACCAAAGATGCGGTGGTTATGGTTGAGGGCGGCACCGACAGTCTTTCCGAAGAGGAAGTTCTGGCCGGTATTTTCTTCGGACATGAGAGTCTGAAACCGATTCTGGATATCCAGGAAGAAATGCGGGCGGCAGTCGGCAAAACCAAGATGACGGTGGAGCCGAAGCCTATAAATGAAGAGCTGCAGAAAAGGGTGGCCGAAGTTGCCGCAACCGATATGCAGCAGGTCATTACCACCGTGGATAAAATGGAGCGGAGCGTCGCCCATAAAGAGTTGCAGGATCGGGTCGTAGAGGCTTTGGCGGCTGATTTCCCCGAGTCCGAGACGGAAATAAAAGGTTTGTTCAAGGATCTGAACAAGCGGATGATGCGTGATCGGATCGTCCAGGAAAATGCCCGGATCGACGGGCGCCGGATGGATGAGATCCGCCCGATCAGCTGTGAAGTCGGGGCTCTGCCGATGGTTCACGGTTCTGCCCTCTTCACTCGGGGTGAGACCCAGGCCATCGTTACCGCAACTCTGGGCAGCGGCGAAGACGAGCAACGAGTCGAATCCCTTTACGGGATGGATTTCAATCCATTTATGCTCCATTACAACTTCCCTCCCTACTGTGTCGGCGAGGTCCGATTCCTGCGCGGGCCCAGCCGTCGTGATATCGGTCACGGGGCGCTTGCTACCAGAGCCATCAAGGCGGTCCTGCCGGATCGTGAAAGTTTCCCCTACACCCTGCGGGTGGTTTCTGAAATCACCGAGTCCAACGGTTCTTCTTCAATGGCTACGGTCTGTGGCGGAAGCATGGCCCTGATGGACGCAGGTGTGCCCATTAAGAAACCGGTGGCCGGAATTGCCATGGGTTTAATCAAAGAGGGCGACAAGGTGACCGTGTTGTCCGATATTCTTGGTGACGAGGATCATCTCGGGGACATGGATTTCAAGGTGACCGGTACCGACGAGGGCATTACCGCCCTGCAGATGGATATCAAGATCGCCGGCGTTTCCAAGGAGATCATGGGACGGGCTCTAGATCAGGCCAAGGCCGGCCGGCTGCACATCCTCGGCAAGATGAGCGAAGGTATTGCCGAACCGCGGGCCGAATTGCCCGAGCACGCGCCGAAGATCTTCAGCCTGCAGATCAATCCCGACAAGATTCGTGATCTCATCGGCCCTGGTGGCAAAGTGATCAAGGGTCTCAGTGCCGAGTTCGGGGTCAAGATCGATGTCGAGGATTCAGGCAAGGTCAGTATTTTTGCCCCGGATGGTCGGGTGGGCGCGGAAGTGACCGACAAGATCAAGGCCATCACCGAGGAGGCCGAGATCGGCAAGATCTATGAAGGCACGGTGCAGAAGATTGTCGATTTCGGCGCCTTTGTAGAAATCCTGCCCGGCTTGGACGGTCTGGTGCACATCTCCGAGTTGGACACCAAACGGGTGGAGAATGTTTCCGACGTGGTCAAAGAGGGTGACAAGATCAAGGTCAAGGTTCTGAACATTGATCAGCGCGGGAAGATTCGTCTGAGCCGCAAGGCCCTGATGGAATAATGGCCCTTTCCTTTGCGTAACCGGTCGGCCTTGCCGCCAGACATGTATCGTAAAACCGTTCTCGATAACGGGACCCGGCTCCTTACCGAGCGGGTCCCGTCTCGGCTGGTTTCGGTCGGCATCTGGGTAGAGGTCGGCTCCCGGGACGAGGACGAGCGGGACAACGGCAGCGCCCATTTTGCCGAACACATGCTGTTCAAGGGCACGGCCCGTCGCAGTGCCCAGCAGATTGCCCGCGAACTGGACATCCTGGGCGGGATGTCGAACGCTTTCACCTCCAGCGAACACACCTGTTATTACGCCACGGTTCTCGATAGTCGGTTGGCAGGGGCGGTTGACCTGCTGGCCGATATCTTTTTCAACTCCCTTTTCAGTCAAACCGAAATCGAGCTCGAACGGCAGGTTATCCTCCAGGAAATCGCCATGGTGGAGGATACCCCGGACGACCGGGTCCACGAATTATTCTCGGCTCTTTACTGGCAGGGTCATCCACTGGGCAATACGGTTCTGGGACGGCCGGAGGTGGTTGAAACCATGGCGCGTGATCGGCTGCGGGCCTACGTCGCCCGCAATTATCTGCCGGGACGGCTGGTTATAGCCGCCGCCGGTAATGTCGATCACACCGAATTCGTCAACCTCTGGCGTCCGTGGCTGGATGACCTGATCCCCACCGAATCTGGCGCTCGGCGTCTGCCGCCGGCGACGACTGCTACTAACGGGCTGGCCGTGGTAACCCGGCCCCTGGAGCAGGCGCATCTGGTTCTCGGTTGCCCCGGCTTGCCAACCGCGGCGGACGAACGTTATGAGATGCTGCTGCTCAACACCATTCTGGGCGGCAATATGAGTTCCCGACTTTTCCAGGAAGTGCGGGAAAAGCGGGGTCTGGTCTATTCCATCTATTCATATCTGGCCTCACACTCGGACAGCGGCTACGCCGGGATCTATCTGGGCGTTGACCAGGAATCCCTGCCCCAGGCCATGGAACTGGTGCGCCGGGAACTTCGTCGTCTACGGCAGGTCCCGGTTTCGAACCAGGAACTGGTCGATGCCATCGATTTTTTGCGGGCGGGGATGTATCTGGCGGACGAGAACATGGAGGCGCGGATGACCCGACTGGCCCGGAACGAATACAGTTTCGGCCGCCAGTATACGATCGAGGAAGTGGTGGCCGATCTGGAGCAGGTAAAACCAGACGGGATTCAGGCTCTGGGGCAGAGATTTTTTGCCGATCATTCGTTGTGTCTGGCGGCCATTGGACCTCTGTCACAAGAGGAATTGAGCGAGGAATTCAATCATGTCCTCGACTGAAAGCGGCTGGGTGCCGGTGGTGGTGGAAGTGAAGTTTCGGCGCCTTCACCCCGAAGAGGAAGATAAGATCGCCCTGCCGGTTTATCATTCCGACTTGGCGGCCGGGATGGACATTCGGGCGGCTCTCCGACAGCCCCTGACAATCGAACCGGGGCGGATCGTCATGGTACCCACCGGTTTCGCGGTGGCAATCCCGCCCGGTTTTGAAATTCAGGTACGGCCCCGCAGCGGACTGGCCATCAAACACGGGATCACCGTGGTCAATGCCCCGGGCACCATCGACGCCGATTACCGGGGTGAGATCATGGTCGGTCTAATTAACCTGGGCTCCGAAATCTTTACGATCAAGCGCCATGACCGCATAGCCCAACTGGTCCTGGCTCGGGTTGACCGGGCGCTGCCGGTGGAGAGCGCGGATCTGGATGAGACCGGACGCCAGGCCGGCGGCTTCGGCCACACCGGGGTTTGAGACCGGCCTGCCTCAAATTAAGAATTAAGCATGCAAAATTAAGAATTAACAGTTGCCGAAGGTACGCTTCACTCGTTATTGGGAGGAGCTGAGCGACGAAGCAATTCTGATTTGCTGGCACTGCAACAAGTGATTGATGCTCCCCTGCAATGACATGACCGATGATTGATTAACTCCCTCTCCCCTGTTGGGAGAGGGTCGGGGGTGAGGGCCGTAACCACCACCATCCCGATTTGATTTTCCTTGGACACACCTGACGATTATCCATGAGATTCTGTGTACTGGGCAGCGGCAGTAAGGGCAACGCCACCTTTGTCGAGGCGGGTGACACTCGGCTGCTGATCGACGCCGGTTTTTCCGGTGTGGAAATAGAACGGCGACTGACGGCCATCGGGGTGGAGATCGATTCGTTGTCCGGGCTTCTAGTCAGTCACGAACACTCCGATCACATCCGCGGCATAAGCATCCTGGCTCGACGTTATAAGCTGCCGGTGCTGGTAAGCCGGGCGACGATGACGGCGGCGGCCAAAGAGCTGAGCCGGATCGATGAATGGCTGGAAATCGCCCCGGGGCGTCAGGTAACCTTTCGAGACTTGGATATTCATCCTTTCGCTCTGTCACACGATGCCGCTGAACCCCTGGGCTTCGTAATCCACCGTGGTGATCTGGCCTTCGGCTATTGCACCGACACCGGGATCGTCTCCCGGCTCATGCACCATCGCCTGAGCGGCTGCCATGGACTGGTGCTGGAATGCAATCATGATCTGGAGATGTTGAAGAACGGCGGCTATCCGCCGTCGTTGCAACAGCGGATTCGCTCCCAGGAAGGTCATCTGACCAACAGCGATGCAGCCCGCTTCCTGGTCGAACTGATCCACGACGGCTTGGAACACGTGGTCCTGGCCCATATCAGCGAAACCAACAACACCCACGAATTGGCCCTGGCCACGGTAACCGAACACTTGCAGGATCATGCCGGAGCTTCCGGCGTTCCCTGCCGCATCGTGGTTTCCCTGGCCCATCAGGATCGGGTTGGCGAACTGGTCTGTTTGGGCAGCGGTCAGGTCAAATCATTCAGCCGGAAAGGCTGACCGCTCAGTTATCCGGGATCTGTTTCAGGAAGCGGTTCGACAGATCCTCCACTACACCCTTCATCTGTTCATTTTCCGGCCCGCCCAGCTGCTTGGTGATGGCCCTGCCAAGTTCCTCGCTCGCTTTCTTTTCCAGAACCTTTCTTATTTGCTGGCCTGCGCCGCTACTGTCCAGAGACAATCGGGGCTGGTCGACGGCGCCGGTCAACCTGAGGTTCAGGGTGATGCGGCCAGTATTCATCGGCCAGATAGCCAGTATATTTTGATTTTTCCTTCAAGCGTGAGCTGTTTTCCTGTGAAAGCTGGAGCGTCAGAGGCAAGTCGAGGCTTCCGTCCAGGCCGGTACTACCCTTGCCTTGCAGGTCAAACTCAGGGGAAGACATGGTGCAGAGCAGGGCGATTCTGCCCCCGGATATTTTCACGGTTCCGTCCAGGTATTCAAAGTGAAGGTCGTTCAACTCGGGGAGATCCAGAACAGTAGCCAGGGCCTGGCTGTAAGGGGAATTGGCCAGACCTCCCTTGATCAGGGAAAACTTACCTTCACCGGCAAGAGTATTACGAATTATCGGCCAGCTTCGACCGGCCCCATGGAAGGCTATATCGGCCGATAGTTCGCCGCTCAGGTAGCCTGCCGGCTTTCCCAGGCTAGCCATGGCTTCGGTCATCCGCAATTTCTCGGCCTTGATTTTCCCCTGAAAGTCCGGGCCGGACCGACTTAGATCGGCCATGAGTTGGCTGGTTACTTGCCCGCCGAAAATGTCAAAGGTTACATCGTTTAAAGCTAGCTGCTGATCCTTAAAGACATAATTAAGATTGAGATTATGGAATGCCAGCTCCCCATGTTTTAAACTGGCGATGGCAATCTGTCCGTGAGTTCTGAATTTGTTGGTTGAAGGTGCGGAAGGGGCAGGTTCGGCGTCTATGGGCGCGAGAGGGGCCGGTTCAGCATCTGTCGGCGCGGAAGGTGCCGGTTCGGCGTCTGCCGATGCCGATGTGGAAGGGATCGGTTCGGCGTCTGCCGATACGCTAGGTGCCGATTCGGCATTTGCCTTAGCGGGCTTAACCTCCTTGGCCTCAGGATCGAGACTGACAAGTTTGGCCAGATCCAGGGAGGGGCTCTGTACATTCAGGGTCAAATCCGGGTCGGTGAGCGGATTGGTCAATACCCCGTTGTAGAAAAATCTTTCAAATTCCACATTCAGATCGCCTTTGAAGCTGGCCTGCTCCTGATTGAAGTCGCAGTTCATGATCAATACCGGTTTGTGACCGGGATAGGCGGCATTGAGGATCAGGTCGAGGGTGCCTTGATAACTGCTTTCGGCCAACTTATCGGCCAGGGTCAGAGAAAGATTCAGATTTCCATTGGTGCTGAGGATCTCCGGAAGTTTCCCGGTTTGGTCGGTGAAGGTCAGGTCGGCGTTGTTGACGGTGATTTTATTGAAAATCAGGGTCAGGGGCAGGGGTTCGATAGGTTGCTCTTCCGGGGGGAGGTTCTCTTTCTCGATTTTTTTGGGTGTCATGCTTAGGTCAGCGAAGTTGAAAACGCCTTCGCTGTTTCGGGCGAGGTTGAGAGTGGGGTGATCGATGAGGATTTCGGTGATGACCAGCTGTTTTTGTAGAAGAGGCAGAAGCTGATAGTTAAGGCGAAAGGTTGCGATTGTGAGAAAATTTTTGCCGGGGGTTTTCCCATGGACCGTGATGTTGTCAATATTGATCCCCGAAAACAGAGAAACATTGATAGCACCGATGTCGATTTTACGTCCGAGTTGGGCTTCGGCCGGTTCGATCAGCATGATCCGAAGCCGTTCTTCGGAAAGCAACTGATTCAGAACCAGAGTAGCAATCATGATGCCCAGACCCAGGGCGGCAATCAAAATGATAGTTAGGGTTAATTTATTTTTCATTTAGTCTCCGGGCAAGCGAATCGATATTTCTATCATAGAATAGGATTTACGAAAAAATATCAAGAAAAACCGTGGGTTGCAGCCGTAAATGGCGATATAGAAAAGGCGGGTGGGTGAAGCGGAGGTGGAACCATCAGAAACCGCTGGCCCTTAATGGCAAACGGTTTCTGATGGTAAATATCTTGAATGGTTCGGTTTTGGGATGCGGCTAATAGATGTCCAGATAGTTTTCGAGTTCCCAGTCGGTCACGGCTATCCGGAAAGAATCCCATTCCTTTTCCTTGCCGAGCAGATATTTTTCGTAGATGTGGTTACCGAGGGTTGCCTTGGCGATTCGGCACTTTTTTAATTCCGCCAGCGCCTCTTTCAGGGATGCCGGCATGCTCTGGATCTTGGCCCGGCGCATCTGGTTGGGGCTCATCTGATAAATGTTGACGTTGATCGCCTTTGGTGGAACCAGATTGTTTTTAATTCCGTCCAGGCCGGCATTGAGCATCATGGCGAAGGCCAGATAGGGATTGCAGGTCGGGTCCGGGCAGCGGACCTCGATCCTGGTGCCCACACCCCGCGAAGCTGGGATCCGCATCAGGGCGCTGCGATTGGAGGCCGACCAGGCCACGTAAACCGGGGCCTCATAGCCGGGCACCAATCGCTTGTAGGAGTTGACCAGCGGATTGGTGACGGCCGCGAAACCGCGGGCGTTCCGGGTGATCCCGGCGAGATACTGGTAGGCGGTCTTACTGAGTTGCAGGGGGCCTTTGGGGTCAAAGAAGGCATTGCTTCCATCCAGGTTGAACAGTGACTGGTTGGTGTGCATACCGCTGCCGTTGATGCCGAAAACCGGTTTGGGCATGAAGGTGGCATGCAGGTTGTATTTCCTGGCGATGGTCTTGACCACCCATTTGAAGGTGACGGTATGATCGGCGGCGGTCAAGGCATCTGCGTATTTGAAATTTACTTCGTGTTGGCCACGGGCTACCTCGTGGTGTGAAGCCTCGATCTCAAAGCCCATTTTTTCCAGGGTCTCGATGATTTCCCGACGGCAGTCGATGCCGTTGTCCTCAGGGTCGACGCTGAAGTAGCCGGCGGCATCCTGGGTTACGGTGGTTGAAAAGCCCTCGGCATCGCGGTTGAATAGAAAAAACTCGCACTCGGTGCCGACATTCATGGTGTAGCCCAGATCCCGGGCCTCGGCCAATACCCGTTTGAGATTGACCCTGGGGCAGCCGACAAAAGGGGTTCCGTCAGCCTTGGCCACATCGCAAATGATCCGGGCTGCCGCCACCCCGTTTTTCTGGCGCCAGGGAAGGATGACAAAGGTCTTAAAGTCGGGCTTCAGGTACATGTCCGATTCATTGATTCGGACAAAGCCGTCGATGGAAGATCCGTCGAACATCATGTTACCGTCCAGGGCTTTCTCGATCTGACTCCTGGGGATGGCGATATTCTTCATGAAGCCGTTGACGTCGACGAATTGCAATCGGAAGAAATGAACATTTTCTTCATCGACGATTTTCAGAATATCCTTCTTGGTCATGATCGCTCTCCTTTTGGGCTTTTGTCTTTCGGGGCTGGCGATTGCAGCCGACGAAGGAATCTCGTAACAATTCGGTAATACACCCGGTCTGTTCTATTGTCCGGTGTTTTAGCTGGCGGCGGCGAAATTCAGAGCCTGCCGTAGCTCTTCCCGGTCGTCTGGCTCCAGAATCTTTTTCCCCTCGGCATTTCTCACATAGAAAACGTCGACCAACTGTTCCCGGCGGGTCGAGATCAGGGCCCGGGCGATGTTGATCTCGAAGTCGGCCAGGGTTCTGGTAATGTTGTAGAGCAGGGCTGGTTGATCGTCGGCGAAGATCTCGATAATGGTATAGGCCTCGGAAGATGCGTTATCAATCTTAACCTGGGTTTGATGGTATCGGTGTTTGCGACCGGCGCGGGGTGAATAGCCCGGGCGGTTCTTGTCGGCCAGGCGGTGACTCAGACCCAGCCTGTTGGTCAGAGCCAGGTTCAGGTTACGGTCGAGTTCTTCCCAGTTCTGGCTGTTGAAGTCGGTATCATAGACGGGGGAGACCTCGATCAGGTCGACCACGGTGCCGTCAGGCCAGGTATGAATCTTGGCGCTCAGGACGTTGAGATTGTGCAGGGCCAGGGTGCCGCAGATCTTGGCCAGCAGACCGGTCCGATCCCGGCTGATGAAGAGGATAGCCCAGTGGTCATCAAGATCTCGGGGCAGCGAGAGAATTCGTCGGTCGCCCAGTTCCTGCCGTAACCGTAAATGCTCGACGATTTCCGCCGGAGTGAAGTTGGTCAGGTAATCGTCGGTCAAATCCTTGACGATTCTCTGTTCTGCTTTGCCCAGAAGTTTGGCAACCTGTTCCCGCATCCACTGGCTGGCCTGACCGAGATCGTGACTGGTTGAAGTATCGTGCTCGAGCTGGTTTCTGGTTTTCAAGTATAGTTCCTGGAACAGGGCCATTTTCCATTCGTTCCAGGCGGCCGGGCCGGTAGCTCTGGCATCGGCGATGGAGAGCAGATAAAGCAGGTCGAGACGTTGGCGGTTACCGATCACATTAGTGCAATATTCAATCAGTCCCTCGTCTTCCAGGTCACGTCGCTGGGCCATGTGGGAGATAAAGAGATGCCTGGCAACCAGGAACTCCAGATCATCCTGCTCGCCCTGGTCCAGGCCGAGCCGGGCGCCAATTTGTCGGGCGATACCCGCCCCGGCCCCGGCATGATCCTGATCCTGGCCTTTACCGATGTCGTGGAGCAAAGCGGCGAGATACAGAAGATCAAGATTATTCAGATTGGCGAAGATTTCCGGGAGTTCTCCGCCCAATTTGCGGATTTCCGCCACAGTCTGGAGTAGATGACGATCAACCGTGTAGATATGATAGAGATCATGCTGGGCCAGGGCCTGGATTGGTAAAAATTCAGGAATATAGGCCGGCAGAAAGCCGGTCCCCAGCATCGTTGTTAATGAATCAATTGCGGATCCGGGGCTGGCGAAGATCTTGCGGAAGTCCCTGGCCAGCTGCCGCGACTGCCGGAACTTGTCGTCGACCAGATTCAGATTGTTGGCGATGGCCTGCCGGGTCCGATGGTGGATGGGCAGACTCCGGGCTGCCGCTTCGGTGAAAATCTTCATCAGCAGGGCAGGGTGTTGCCGTAATTTCTCCGGGGAGATCAGGCTCAGGCGCCCATGGCGAATTTCCAGGTCGGTGTCAACCGGGCGGGGGGCGGTGCGGGAGAGGCTGCGGTCGACGATTTCCTCGGTATGCTCGAAGAAGATATCAGCGGCGACGGCAATGTTGTGCAGGCTGCCGTACATCACCTGCATGAAGGTTTCCACGCCCAATTTGCCCGGGGTATTGCGATAGCCCAGGGCGGAGGCGATTGACTCCTGATGTTCGTAGAAGAGCTGGTCGTTCTTGCGTGAGCAAACATAATGCAACCGATTTCTCACCTTGACCAGGTATTCATAGCTCTCCTCAAGGCGGTGGAAGTCTTCGGGGCTGAGTAGACCGGCTTCGGCCATGGCCGAGGTGGAGGTGAGACCGAAGATGACCTGGGCGGTCCAGATCATCGTCTGGTAATCGCGGAAACCGCCGCGACCTTCCTTGATGTTCGGTTCCAGCTGGTAGCTGTGCAAACCGAAGCGCTGGTGGCGCTGTTCTCGGCTGGCGGACATCTTCTCCAGAAAATCCTGGCGCCTGCCTTCGACGAATTTGCGCCGATACCTGTTGAGTAATTCGTCGAACAGGTCTTGACTGCCGATCAGCAGCCGGGCGTCGAGCAGGGCGACCTGCAGGTGGAAATCCTTTCCGCAGTCGACCAAGCAGTCGGTTGGGGTGCGGACGCTGTGTCCTACCTCCAGGCCGCTGTCCCAGAGCGGGTAGAAAATAGTCTCGGCCGCCTGTTTGATCTGGTCCGACTTGAGAGACGGCTTGTACAAGATCAACAGGTCGATGTCGGAGTAAGGGAAGAGTTCCCGGCGCCCGTAGCCTCCCAAGGCAACCAGGGCAAGATTTTTGCCAACTTCCCCAAGCCCGTTAAAACATCCGATCAGGTTGCTGTCGATGATTTCGGTGTGCCTGAGCAGCAGTTGTCTGCCGCTCAGGCCACCTTCCCAGAGGCGTTGCAGTGTTTCCTTGCCGGCCCGGATTTCGTCCTTCATAGAGTATTGGCCGGAGTTTAGATGGCGTCCTTGCCCCGTTCTCCGGTTCGAACCCGAACCACTTCCTCTACCGGCAGGACGAAGATCTTGCCGTCGCCGATCTTCTCAGTGTTGGCCGCCTCCCGGATGGTATTGACCACCTGCTCAACCTGGGCTGCCTCAACGACGATCTCGATCTTGGCCTTGGGGATGAAGTCAACCACATACTCGGCCCCGCGGTAAATCTCCTTGTGTCCTTTCTGACGGCCGTATCCCTTAACCTCGGACACGGTCATTCCCTTGATGCCGATACCATTCAAGGCCTCCTTGACATCGTCGAGTTTGAAGGGCTTGATAATGGCTTCAATCTTTTTCATGACATTCTCCTTATATATTAAGGTTAGTCGCTTCTGAAACGGTTAGAGGCTGTAGCCGGTTTCGCTGTGCTGGGTGAGATCCAAACCCTGAATCTCATCTTCCTTGTTTACCCGGAGCCCAATAAAAATGTCTATGCCTTTGAGGATAATATAAGTCATCACCATTGAATAGATGATAGTGGTGACGGCGTCCATGGCCTGAATCCCGAGCAGGGCGGGATTGCCGGCCAAGAGACCGTCCTTGCCGCCGGGGTTGATGGCGGTGGAGGCGAAGATGCCGGTGGCCAGCGCCCCCCAGAAACCGCCGACCCCATGGACTCCGACCACATCCAAGGCGTCGTCGTAGCCCAGTTTGCTCTTCTGGAGAACGGCGAAGTAACAGAGAGCCCCCGCCACCAGGCCGATAATTATGGCCGAACCCGGGCTGACGTAGCCGGAAGCCGGGGTTATAGCAACCAAGCCGGCGATGGCCCCGGAGGCGGCGCCCAGGGTGGTGGGTTTGCCTTGGGTGAGCCATTCCATGGCGATCCAGGAGAGGGCGGCGGCGCCGGAGGCGACCTGGGTGGCAAAGAAGGCCACGGTGGCGATTTCGCCGGCGCTCAAGGCGCTGCCGGCGTTGAAACCGAACCAGCCGAACCAGAGGATGCCGGCCCCGAGGAGGGTCATGCCCAGATTATGGGGATGGAATGGTTCCCGCCCCCAGCCCTGGCGCTTGCCGATCATCATGGCGGCCACCAGGGCGGCGGCCCCTGAGTTGATATGGATGACGGTGCCGCCGGCGAAATCCAGGCCGCCGTGGCCGCTGACCCAGCCCCCGCCCCAGACCCAGTGACAGACCGGGAAGTAGACAAACGTGGTCCAGAGTACCGTGAAGGCCAGAAAAGCGGTGAACTTGATGCGTTCGGCGAAGGCGCCGGTGATCAGGGCCGGGGTAATAACCGCGAACATCAATTGGAAGGCGCAGAACAAGAGATGGGGAATGGTCGCCGAGTAGGGTCCGGGGGTGGTGCCGACGCCCTCCAGTCCCGCCCAACTGAGGTCGCCGATTATTCCCTTGACGTCGGGCCCAAAGGCCATGGAATAGCCGAAAGCCACCCAGAGAATAGAGACGATGCCCAGGCAGATAAAACTCTGCATAATGGTGGCCAGCACGTTTTTCGACCTGACCATGCCACCGTAAAAGAGGGCGAGGCCCGGGGTCATCAGCATCACCATCGCTGTGGCGACCAGCATAAAGGCGGTATCTCCTGTGTTCATCTTGCGCTCCTTGAAAACTCTTTGATTTAAGTATTATAGGCGGATTCGCTATGTTCCGCCTGATCCAAACCGATTATTTCTTGTTCCCGGACCATCCTGAGCCCCATGGTGGCGTTGATGACCTTGAACAGTATCCAGCTTATGACAAAGGCGTAGACGCCTACAACCACGACCCCGAAAAGTTCGGTCAGCAGAAAGTTTGGGTTGCCGGCCAGCAGACCGTCGGCCCCGCCGGGGTTCACCGCTTTAGAGGCGAAGATGCCCAGGCAGACAGTGCCGAGCAGGCCGCCCAGGCCATGGATGCCGACCACGTCAAGGCTATCGTCAAAGCCCCAGCGGTTTTTCAGGGAAACCGCGTAATAACAACAGCACCCGGCCAGGAGTCCAATGGCGATGGCGCTGTTGGGACCGACATAACCTGCAGCCGGGGTGATGGTGGCCAGCCCGGCGATGGCCCCGGAAGCGGCGCCCAGGGTGGTGGGCTTGCCGGATGTCAGCCATTCCATCAAGGACCACATGGCCATGCCGGCCATGCCGCCCAGATGGGTGGCGGTAAAGGCGGTGGCGGCCACTCCATTGGCGGCCAGGGCGCTGCCGCCGTTGAAGCCGAACCAGCCGAACCAGAGGAGACCGGTACCCATCAGGGTCATGGGCAGGTTGTGCGGCATGAAAGTGGTCCTGCCGTGACTTTCGCGGGGGCCGATAACCATTACCGCCGCCAGGGCCGCAGTGCCGCAGGTCAGATGGACCACCAGGCCGCCGGCGAAATCCAGCACTCCGCGAGCAGCCAGCCAGCCGCCGGACCCCCAGATCCAGTGACAGACAGGATTGTAAACCAGTATTGCCCAGGCCAGGCTGAAGACCACGAAGGGTGCGAAGCGCACCCGTTCGGCGAAGGCGCCGGTGATCAGGGCCGGAGTGATGATGGCGAACATACACTGGTAGATCATGAAGACTATTTGCGGGATGGTGGTGGCATACGTCGGGCTCGGCGCAGTTCCAACCCCGCGCAGGGCGAACCAGGAAAGGTTGCCGATAAAACCGCCCACGTCCGGTCCGAAGGACATGGTGTAACCCAGATAGACCCACTCGATACTGATCAGGGAAATCATGATAAAGCTCTGCATGATGGTGCCGAGGACATTCTTGGAACGGACCATGCCCCCATAGAACAGGGCCAGCCCCGGGGTCATCAGCAGTACCAGTCCTGCCGCGGCCAGAATAAACGCCGTATCGCCTGTATTGATCATCGCCTTTCTTTCCTCCTCCTGTGGTTATATGGTCTGATGCGGTAAAGTTGCGGTGCATCGTTGCGGGAGACACCGCCCCCTTAATTGAGCAAGCCTTGTGCCAACCTGAAAGTAGTCATGGAACTTGCTAAAATCATTGGGTATTGCCGCAGTGACCGATAATGTTGCCCGGGAGTAGTTTTACATTATCGTAAATTTTGCTAGATTATTATGACAATGTCGTGCTTTTAACGTGAGCGAGGGAATTGCAGCCTGACGAACGATGGGTATTTGTCGTGGTGTAAATTTTTATAAATAGTGTATGGTTTTTCATTTTCTCAACAAATAAGGGGCATGGCGGGTGATTTGCATTCATCGGCAAATCAATTCCAATTGCAGGTAAAGTTTTTTTGACTTAACCCCAGAGGCGGTCGATATTGGTTTTTCCAAGGTAACATGTTGAAGTTTTGCAGTAATAAGTTGTTTCTGAAATTATTTTTGAATTGGCACGGCCATTGCTATTTAAACAGGTCAACAAGAGTAAGGCTTTTCCCCCACTCTTTCTCCTTAATGAAGGCCGGTTCCTTTCCCCCGAGGAACCGGCCTTTACCTTTTTGATCATTGTGCTATAAGTTCAGCCCATGCACGAAACTTCCACTATTCCGGTGGCCCTGACCCGGTGCCGTTCCTATGAGTCCACCGAGCTCAAGGATGCGGTCGATCGGATCTTTCGGGCTGCCGATTTCACCGTTCGGCCCGGTGCCGTTGTCCTGCTCAAGCCCAACCTGGTTTCGGCCGGCAGTGCTCCGCTGCATCTGGCCTGCACCAGTCCGGTGCTGGTGAGAGCGGTGGCGGAGTGGCTGGCTGACCATGGCGCCCGGACCAGAATAGGAGACTCGCCGGCCTTCGGCAGTGCCCGGATGGTCATGCGGGCTTGCGGGATGCTGCAAAAGCTGGCCGGGCTACCGATCGAAGTGCTTAACTTCGATCGGCCCGTCTCGGTTGATTTGCCTTGCGGCTTGAAGGTACCGGTGGCACGGGCCGCTCTTGAGAGCGATGTGTTACTCAATCTGCCCAAATTCAAGGCGCACGGCCAGATGTACGTCAGCCTGGGGGTAAAGAATTATTTCGGGGTGGTGGTGGGTTGGCGCAAGGCCCTGCATCACGTACTGCACGGTGACCTCGGCAACCGTTTCGAAATGTTGCTGGTCGATCTCCCGGCCCTCTTCCCGGGTACTTTTTCGCTGGTTGACGGCATTGTCGCCATGCAGCGCACCGGGCCGATGAAAGGAGATCCGCATGACCTGGGGGTTTTGGCCGGGGCTTTTGACCCGGTGGCCCTGGATACCGCCCTGCTCGAAGTTATCGGCGCCGAAGCCGGCCGCAGTCCACTCTGGCGGGAATGTTTCAGGCGCGGTTTGCCCGGAACCAACACAACCTTGCTTGCATACCCAATGTCCAGACCAGACGAGTTGCAGGTCGGGGATTTCCACTTACCTGAATCCTTGAGCCCGGTGACCTTTCATCCCGGCCGTATATTGATTGGCGGTTGTCGCCGGCTGCGGGCCGGGATTTTCCAGCAGTGACGGTTTTCTCTTCTTTACAAGGCAGGCTTTAAAACTTATCGTAAGGGGCGCCGCCCGCCGGCGGTATAATGGTTGTCAGGAAGCAATGGAGCATTGACCATAAGGAGTTTCTGTGATGTTTAATCTGCATGGTAAAATCGCGTTGGTAACCGGTAGTTCCCGGGGGATCGGCAAGGCCATCGCCCTGAGATTGGCGGAAAACGGGGTAGACCTGGTGGTTAACTATGTCCGGCATCGCCGCGATGCCGAGGAAACCGCCGCCCTGATAGAGGCCAAGGGTGCCCGTTGTCAGGTGATAAAAGCCAATGTCGCCAACGACGAAGATGTTCGCCAGATGTTCGAGTTGATCAAGGGAGAATATGGTCGGCTCGATTTTTTGATCAGCAACGCCGCCTCCGGGGTTTTGAAACCGGCCATGGAGCTGGACAGCCGCCATTGGAACTGGGCCATGGACATCAATGCCCGCTCACTTCTGACTTTGGCACAGCAGGCCCTGCCGCTGATGCCGCAAGGCGGCCGGATCTTGGCGGTTTCCAGCCTGGGCGCGGTCCGGGCCGTGGAAAACTATACGGCGGTGGGTGCCTCCAAGGCAGCCCTGGAGTCGCTGGTCCGGCATCTGGCCGTGGAGCTCGGTCCCAAAGGCATCCTGGTCAATACCATCAGCGCCGGGGCGGTCGATACCGAGGCCCTGAAGAAATTTCCCAATCGCCAGCAGATTCTCGATACCGCCTTGGCTCGCACTCCGGTGGGTCGCTTAACGACCCCTGATGATGTGGCCGATGTGGCTCTCTTTCTCTGCAGCCACCTGGCCGATATGATCCATGGGCAGACCGTGGTGGTTGATGGCGGCTATTCAATCCGGGCCTGATTTGGGCCTTTGCCTGGAAATTCATATGGTTCCGGTTCCTTGGCGCCCGGCCGCTACAGCTCAAGACCTTCCACTAACTTCTTCACTCACTAGCTGATTAGTTTCTCTCGAAGCGAGTGGGGTTCTGGAACTCCTTACTTTACAGAGCAGATTCGGCGATCATGTTTGAAATGAATTCTTCCCTGATCCTGGCTTCCGGCTCGCCCAGGCGGCGACGTTTCTTGGAAAACCTGGGCCTCAAGTTCAAAACGGCAGCGGCCGATGTCGATGAGTCGCACCGCACCGGTGAACTGCCCGGCGAGTTCGTCTGCCGCCTGGCCGAGGCCAAAGCGGCCGCCGTGGCGTCCACTGATCCGGAAACCTGGGTGATCGGGGCGGATACCGTGGTGGTGCTGGCCGGGGAGATCCTCGGCAAGCCGGCCAACCCGGATCAGGCCCTGGTTATGCTCAAGGGCTTGCAAGGTCACACCCATGAGGTCTGGACCGGGGTCAGCGTGTTGCGGTGGCAGGATCGGATCACGCGCACTTTTGCGGTTCGGACCGAAGTCACCTTTGCCGAGACCTCCGAGTCTGTATTGGCCGCTTATGTCGCCACCGGTGAACCGCTGGACAAGGCCGGAGCCTACGGCATCCAGGACCTGGGGGTGTTCCTGGTCAGTTCGCTTAATGGTTCTTACAGCAATGTGGTAGGGCTGCCGTTGCCGGAATTACTCGGTCAACTCCTGGAACTGGACGTGATCCGGCCGGTATAGAAACTTGCCGCGGGCTTCTTTGCCGTGCTCATGGCGATTCCGGCAAAATTCTTGAATTTTGCCGGATAAAACTGGTTTACTGAGATAGCCTTTAAATCAAGCGGGATCAATTAACAGGAGAGGGAAAATGGGAATCGCGGCCATATCAATTCTGGTCATCCTGGTGTTGCTGGTCTTCTATCTGGTTGGAGTCTTTAACAACCTGGTAGCTTTGCGTAACCGCTACAAGAACAGTTTCGCCCAGATCGAGGTGCAACTCAAGCGCCGCTATGACCTGATTCCCAATCTGGTGGAAACCGCCAAAGGTTACCTGAAACACGAACGCGAAACTCTGGAGGCGGTAATTGCGGCCCGCAATCAGGCGGCCCAGGGCCTGGCCGCCGCCGCGGCCGCACCAGGCAGCGCCGCCGCCATGCAGAAACTGGCCGGGGCCGAGGGTAATCTGGCCGGGGCTCTGGGACGTTTCAACATGGTGATGGAAGCCTACCCCGATCTCAAGGCCAACCAGAATATGATGCAGTTGAGCGAGGAGTTGACCTCCACCGAAAACAAAGTGGCTTTCGCCCGCCAGGCCTTCAACGATCAGGTCATGGCTTACAACACCTACAAGCAGTCCTTCCCACCGGTGGTTTTGGCCGGGCTGTTCGGACACGGCGCCGATGCCAGCCTGCTGGAATTTGCCGATAGCGCCGCAATTCAGGCGGCTCCAAAGGTTGACTTCCAATAATATTGGAGGCTGCGGCGATGGATTTCTTCACAGCCCAGGACCAGGCGCGGAGGAACACCGGCCGGCTGGTGTTTTTCTTTATACTGGCGGTGCTCTCACTGATCGTAATGACCAATCTTCTGGTCATGGCGGTTTTCGGCTTCCTCAATGCCGGTCCATATCAGCCCGGCGCCCCGATGGCAATTGACTGGCAATCATTCGGGATGATCGGCCTGGGGGTGATCCTGGTGGTAACGGCCGGCAGCCTTTTCAGGATGGCCGCTCTCTCGGCGGGAGGGGTGAAAGTCGCGGAGATGATGGGCGGGGAATTGCTCATTCCCGGCAGTGGCGACTATAACCGCCAAAAAATTCTAAACGTGGTCGAGGAAATGGCCATCGCCTCGGGAACCCCGGTACCACCGGTCTATCTGCTCGACGAGGCGGGGATCAATGCCTTTGCCGCCGGCTTTTCACCCAGTGACGCAATCATCGGAGTAACCCGGGGAGCCATTGAGAAACTCTCCCGCGACCAGTTGCAGGGGGTTATCGCCCATGAGTTCAGCCATATCCTGAACGGCGATATGCGGCTCAATCTCCGCCTGGTCGGGATCCTCTTCGGCATTTTGCTCCTGGGGTTGATCGGTTATCAGATATTGCGAGGTGCCGCATATCAAAGAAGCTCCAGGAAAGGCGGTGGCGCCGCCCTGGCCCTGGGACTGGGCTTGATCGTGATCGGTTTCGCCGGCACCTTCTTCGGCAAATTGATCAAATCGGCGGTAAGCCGCCAACGTGAATTTCTGGCCGATGCTTCGGCGGTGCAGTTCACTCGCAACCCAGAGGGGATCGGCGGCGCCCTGATCGGCATCGGCGCCAACGAGAGCGGTTCGGTATTGAAAAACCCCCACGGGGCCGAGATCAGCCATGCCTTCTTTTGTCAGGGCGTGCCGGTATACCTGGCCGGTCTGTTCGCCACCCACCCGCCTCTTGAAAAGCGGATCCGGCGGCTCCTGCCCAACTGGGACGGGAAGTATGTTCTGAAGATCCGAGCTCAAGCGGAAGAAGAGAAAGAGCAAGCGTTGCCGTCTTCCTCCGCCGCCCGGAAGAGATCCGGTACTGTACTGGCCGGATTGGCTGGCGGGGGCGCGCTACTGGATCATATCGGTAGGCCCACCGGAGCCCATCTGGAACAGGCCCGGCAGCTGCTCCAGGATATTCCCGACTCCATGCGGAAGATGGCGCGCGATCCCTTTGCCGCCCG
Source organism: uncultured delta proteobacterium (assembly GCA_963807225.1). Lineage (GTDB taxonomy): Bacteria > Desulfobacterota > Desulfobulbia > Desulfobulbales > JAGXFP01 > JAGVGT01. Next base: position 176,977 of record CAWEAD010000010.1, read on the forward strand.
GGCTCTGATTTATTATCTGGTCCTCGATGGAAATGAAGAGATCAGGGACCGCCAACTCCAGCAGTTGAAGGTGGCGGCCGATCGGGGAGTTTACGCGGAAACTTTAAAGCTATTGCGGGAGGGAGCCGCCATCGCCAACGAACATCGGCTGCCCCTGGTCGAGCTGGCTTTGCCTACCCTGCGCCGGATGTCCGCGGGACAAATCCGTCTCTTTCTCGATAACCTGGAGGTATTGATCAAGGCCGACGGCAAGATCAGCCTCTTCGAGTGGTGTCTGCACCAGATCGTCAGTCACCATCTGGTGGCCGCCACCGATAAACCGGCCGGGGAGGGCCACCCTATCAGCGATCTGGGTCAGGTAGCGGGAGACTGCGTGGTTTTGCTGTCGACCTTGGTCCATGCCGCCAGCAACCAAGGGATAGGTGCGGAGGAGGTTTTCGCGATGGCCCGTCGGGAACTGGGGATGGATGAAATTGAATTGGCACCGCCCGACCGTCTCAATCTGGTTAAACTGGGCATTTCCCTGAAGGTTTTGAACCGTCTGAAACCACAGGTCAAGGCCAGGGTCATCGCGGCCTGCGTCGTTTGTATCCGGGCCGATGGCCGGATCGAACCGGTGGAAGCAGAGTTGTTACGGGCGGTGGCCGCCACCCTGGACGTTCCCATGCCGCCACTGCTGATTGACAAGTCCGGTCGGGATATTTAGCTTTATTCATTCATTATATCGAAAATCACGGCCTTCCAGGAAGGTCGCTCAGCCATCGACATTTTTCCAATTTATAGAACCTTCAAATTGCATCTGCTTGAGAGGAAATCATGAAAAATCTGCTCCTGTTCTGTTCTTTAATCCTACTTTCCGTATCTTTGTCGGGTTGCGGTTACAATCAGATCCAGAAGAACGACGAAGCGGTAATCGCCGCCTGGGGCAATGTCGAGGCCAGCTATCAGCGCCGGGCCGATCTGATCCCCAATCTGGTCGAGGTGGTCAAGGGTTACGCCGCCCATGAAAAGGAGACCCTGACCGCCGTCACCGAAGCGCGGGCGAAAGTCGGACAGGTTAAACTGGGCAGTGACGTGATTAACAGTCCCGAGGCCATGGCCAACTTCCAGAACGCCCAGGGGGCTTTGAGTTCGGCCTTGTCCCGCTTGATGGTAGTAGTGGAGCGCTACCCTGATCTTAAGGCCAATCAGAACTTTCTCGATCTGCAGCATCAATTGGAGGGCACCGAGAATCGGATCAACGTTGCTCGGGTCCGTTACAACCAGGCCGTGCAGGTTTACAATTCCTCGATTCGGACCTTTCCCAACAATCTGACCAACAACTTCCTGCTCCACCTCCCACGACGCGAACCATTCAAGGCTGAAGCGGGAGCGGCCCAAGCGCCGGTTGTGAAGTTCTGATGGCGACGCAAAAGTTCAATCATGCTCATGGCAGCGGGTTCACGGATTGACCGGCATACCTCTTTGTCTGCCTCCACTTCCGTTAGGCCATAAGCCTTCATTCCTCGGAGGCTTACCTGGATATTGAATTTTGGCTTAGCCATTTTGCAGTGACAATGGAAATTTGATGAAAATACTTCAGGTTCCTAAACTCCACTTCACTCTCCGGATGATGGTCATCCTGCTGGTGCTGTCAGGCTGGTTGGGCCAGGCTGTGGCCCTGGAGGTACCGCCCTACCATGGTTACGTCAACGACTATGCCGGAATGCTTTCGCCGGGTACGTTACGGGATCTGGATCGGACCCTGGCCGATTTTGACCACTCGGATTCGACCCAGATTGCGGTCTTGACCATTCCTTCTCTGGAAGGCGAGGTTCCGGAGGAGTTCAGTATCAAGGTCGCAGAGAAGTGGGGAATCGGACAAAAGGGCAAGGACAACGGGGTTCTGCTTCTGGTGGCGAAGAAGGAGCACAAAGTCCGGATCGAGGTGGGCTACGGCCTTGAAGGGGTACTCACCGACCTGCTGAGCGGACGGATCATCGATCAGGTCATTACCCCGGACTTCAAGGCCGGGCGCTTCGACCAGGGCATTACCGCCGGGGTGGCCGCTATCATCCAGGCCACCCGGGGCGAATATAAGGGCGGAGCACGCCGCCCCGAGCAAAGCGGCGAACCGTCACCTCTCTTCAAGTTTCTCTTTTTCGGGGTCATTATCACCGTTTTTCTGGGCCAGGTTTCCCGGAAGGTCGGAGCAGTAGCCGGCGGACTCCTGGTGCCGCTGGCCCTGTTTCTCGGGCTGTTGCCCGCTTTCAATCTGCTGCTGCTCCTCCTGCTTATCCCCATCGGCTCCCTGGCCGGCTGGCTCCTGGTGCCGGTCATTGGTGCCTTAGCCAGTTCCAGCCGACATGGTCGTTATTACGGTGGGTTCGGGGGAGGAGGTGGTTTTGGAGGTGGCGGTTTCGGTGGTTTTGGCGGCGGGGGGTTCGGCGGCGGTGGTGCCTCTGGAGGTTGGTGAATGAAGGCGGAGAATTATTTCGATACGCAGGAGAAGGAGCGGATTGCCGCGGCGGTGCGGGAGGTGGAGAAAAAAACCTCCGGTGAGGTGGCGGTAATGGTGGTCGACGCCAGCGACTCCTACCCGGAAGGTCAGCTTCTGGCCGGCGGGGTGCTTGGGGGTCTGTTGGCCTTGGGCATATCAGATTTCTTCCTGGCGGCTGATCTGTGGCTTTTCGTAGCTCTGGCTCTGGGGTTGACCGCCCTTTGCGGTTGGCTCAGCGCTTACCTGCCGGCGGTGCATCGGCTTTTTATTCCCGCCGCCCGTTTGGAGCAGCAGGTGGCCGAGCAGGCCCTGATCGACTTCTACCAAAAAGGATTATATAAAACCCGGGACTCCACCGGGGTTCTCTTTTTTATCTCCCTTTTTGAGCGCCGGGTACAGGTTCTGGCCGATAAGGGGATCTATGAAAAGATCTCCCAGTCCACCCTGCAGGAACACGCCGACCGGGTGGCGCAAGGCATCAAGAACGGGCAAGCAGCTGCCGCCCTCTGTCGAGAGATCAATCGCGTCGGGGTCATTCTGGCTCAACACTTCCCTGTGCGGCCCGATGATACCAACGAATTAAGCGATGGAGTGATTGTCGGTCGCTGAGCCTTTCCGGCCGAAAAACGCGGCGGGAGTTCAAGCCGCACCCCAACCAGTTTAGAGCAACACTCCCAGGCCGAGAAAAACCTCCACCAGATAAAGCGAAAGGATGGCGAGCCCCAAGTAGAAGTGGGGCAGGCGGTATGGGCTCAGCGGCCCCTTGATCCTTCGGGAAACCAGGAAGGTGGTCAACAGCAGGGTGACGATGGTGGTCCCGACCAGGAAATGGGCCGGGTATTTTAGAATGTTACCGGTATCGAGCAGGACCAGCGTGAGCCCGGCGGTGAAGCCGAGCCCACCCAGAATCGCCAGCCTCGGACCCAGCAACCGGTGCCTTTTTATGGCCGCGGCCGGCGGCGGAGCCTCTGATAAACGGGCTTTTCTGATCTGCAGGCCGAAGCGGGCCGTGTAAAAGAACATCAGCATTACGGAAAAATTAAAGAGGCCGTGGGCGATTCTCAAATAGCTCAACAGTTCGGGATCGATCAGCGGGTATTCCATCTCTCTGCTCTTCAGAATAGTCTGGTTGTCACAGGGCTCACCCCTTAATTGCCAGAGAAGTCGGCAGCTTTAAGGGGCAAGCTCTTGCGCTCCAGTTGTGCTGCCCACTGGTTCACGGCACAACCTCGATGATCCCCTCCATGCCTTTTTCCTTGTGGGTCTTGAACCAGAGGAATTGGTGATCGCAGTACATCAGATATTTCCCGGTCTTTGTCGGAGTAAAGGAGATGGTCTGGAATTTGTCGGTCAGCTCGACTTTGAAATCGATGCCGGCCTCCGGGGCTTTGACGATGATGTTGTGCGGGATGAAGCCGCCCGCTTTTTTGACCCGCAGTTCCACGGGCTGGTTCACCTTCACCACGATGACGTTCGGATCGTAATAATAGCCGCCTCCAACGATATCCACGCGCTGTACCCCGTCGGCATCGACTTTGGCGACCACCTTGTGTTCCTTCCCCATGTAGATAGCCGGTTCCTCGCCAGCCCGGGAAATTTCGGCGAAGGTGGAGAACAAACCAAATCCCAGTAAAGCCAGGATCAAAGCTGCTATTCTATAGTTTTTCATGTGAGTCTCCTTTGTTCGGGTGTATTTAGTCTTACTTATATCATAAGGACTTCAGGTCGGATATCGGAAGGCAAAATTATCCGGCCGTAGAAAATACTTATGTAGTAGTTTTCGATAGATATCTGGCGGGGGACGGTTTCGGTTGTCGGGTGAATGCTATCGGTGGGCAGGGTTCTAGTCCGAGAGGTGAAATCTGCCCGGTGGGATTCTTTCGATCAGTGTTGGGGCATCCCGGCTATGCAGGTAGTATTACTGCCATCTGGTGGCAGTCGAAGTGGGATATAATCAAAGAGTTTGAAAACCCGACCGAATCTGGTTTAACCTAATTCATGATGCGAGAGGCAGGAACGGCTAGGCAATTTATTGAGGCGCCGCTTATGCTGATGAGTTTCGGGCTGACGGCAAGTTGAACATCCCGTGGGCAGCAGTTCCGGTCGTGAAATGCTGGCGATATTTCTCGGCCACGGCAGGAAACGCGAAGGAACAATTTCTCCTTAAGATGAATGGAACTCTAGCCGGTTAGGATATTGCCGCTAAAAATTTCAGGAGAGGCTGGTTGATGACGGAAAAAGAATTGGCCACACCATTAAGCGAAGAAATGGAAGCCTTTCTGCTTAGCGAGGAAGCCGCGAATCTTTTCACCGAGGAACAGATGGCCCTGCTTGGTGAAGAAGCGGAGAATCTCTTCGACCAGGATGAGCTGTTGCCAGAGGTAGATGGCGGTCCCCAACGGCGGATTCTGCACCCGCAGAAAAACGCCACACGACCTTCCAGATACACCCCTCTCAGCCGGGGAATGATGATCATTTTTCTGCTGGCCCTGGGCGGGGCCGGATTTTACTATTGGAACCGGGATTCCGGGCCGGAGGTTTCTTCCCCATCAGTATGGCAGAAACCAGTCGTCAAGGTTCCTTCGGTCCCGGTAGAACCACGGGCGGACTTAGGGGTAGAAGGGGGATTTTCCGCAAAAGTTGCGGATAATCCAATTTCAGAAGGGCAGGGCTCAACCGGTGACCTGAAGCCTGCCAACCAGGATCAGCCAAAGGTGTTGGAAACGGAACTGGCGCAGACGGTGGTGGAAGAGGAGGCGTTACAGAGCGATTCCGGTCAGGCACCGACTGAGGCAGGTATTCCCGAATCCCGGCCGGCTGCCCATTATGCCCTGCAGCTCGGTATCTTTTTGCGTCAATCAAGTGCCAAGAAAGCGGCGGAAGCAATCGGTAAACTGGGTTACCGGCCTGAGGTGACTGCTTTCAACCAGGAAGTGGAAATGACCCGGGTTCGGCTCACTACTTTGCCCATAAAAGAAGCCCGGTCCTTTCTGGCCGCAATGCAGCCGAAGATTCCTAATGCCTTTCTGATAATCGATGGTCAGCAGGCCTCGGTCTACGCCGGTTCATTCCGAACGAAACAAAGGGCTCGTCGATTGATGGGCCGATTGAAGGCGGAAGGCATCGACTCGAAAGAGGTGGCGGCCGTGGTCCAGATGACCATGCATAAAGTGACGTTTGGTGATTTTGCCGATGAGGCCGCAGCCCGGACTGCCGGTGAAAAAGTTTTGGCGGCCGGTTTCAGGGAGCCGGAACTGGTGGCGCGATCCGTTGCGGCGGGAAATAACTGATCGGCCCTCCCGCCGGACGGAAGCGACAGTCGGCCTCTCCGGTCCGGGCCGGATCTTCCTCCGGATCTCGACTGAATCCCGCGACCATTGAATACCAAAACTACTCGGATTTCGGGATGGCGCAGGCATTGTTGCCGCCGGCGATGCTGCACATCGACTTGAGTCGGCTGTCCTTGATTCGGTGGCTCTCTTCCAGCTGAATGGTGGCGTGGGCGATACCGAAGTGCTGCTCCAGTCCGGCGATGATCTCCTCCAGCAGTTCTTTTTGCCGGGGATAGCCGTCCGGCACCACTACATGGGCCGAAAGCGCCTCCTGGCCGCTGCTGATCGACCAGATGTGCAGATCGTAGAGGCAGCAGACGCCTGCGTGGCCCAGGATCTCTTCTTCAATTTCGCGAAAATCGAGATGGGCCGGAACTCCCAGGAGTAGAATGTGGACCGCGTCCCGAACGATGCCCCAGGAACTCCAGAGGATCAAGAGGCAGATGACCAGGCTGATCAGGGGATCGGCCAAGGTCCAGCCGGTAGTCAGCATGACCAGGCCGGCGGCCAGCGCTCCGACCGAGCCCAGGGAGTCGGCCAGGACGTGGAGGAAGGCGCCGCGAACATTCAAGTTGTCGTCCTTGTGGGCGTGGAGCAGTTTGATCGAGACCAGGTTGACGATCAGACCGATGGCGGCCACGGCGATCATTAGCGGCGCCTTGACCTCGGGCGGGTTCTGCAATCTGCTGTAGACCTCGTGCAGGATTACCCCGACGATAGCCCAGAGGGCCAGACCGTTGCCCAAGGCGGCCAGGATCTCAAAACGCCGGTAGCCGAAGGTCTTGGTAGGTGAGGGAGGCATCTCGCCAATCTTCAGGGCCAGCAGACTGAAGGCCAGGGCGCCGGCATCGGTCAGCATGTGGCCGGCGTCGGAAAGCAGGGCCAGCGAATTGGTGTACCAGCCGCCAACGGCTTCAACCACCATGAAGGCGGAGATCATCAGGAAGGAAAAGAACAGGCTTCTGCGGCCGGCCTCCTGGTTATGCCCATGGTTATTGTGGTGATGGTCGTGATTGTGAGATTTCCCGGTTGCCATAAAGCCGACTCCTCTGGAAATTTTGTTCCCTTCTTCTTATTATTCTATATCCGACCCGCTGGTTTACGATCAGGAAAATCCCGGTGAAGTGAGAAAGTTTATTTCGCCGAAGCGGACATGCCGGTCTTTCCCGGAGGAGTTGTTGTCTTTATAACCTGAAGTAGAAACCGCCCGGTTCGATTCAAGACCGGCCGGTGGTTTGCGATTTGGACATTCGGCCTGGAGTAAGATGATGGTGGAAAACAGTTCGGCGGAACGAGAGAGTGGGGCGGACCACCGCCTGCCGGTGCTCTTCGTTGGCCACGGCAATCCGATGAATGCCTTGCTCGACACTCCCTTTACCCGAAAACTCAGGGCGCTGGGTGCGCGACTCCCCCGGCCGCGGGCGATTCTCTGCATTTCGGCGCACTGGTTGAGCGAGGGCAGTTGGATCACCCACATGACCAACCCCCGAACCATCCATGATTTCTATGGCTTCCCTGAAGAGCTTTTCGCGGTGCGCTACCCGGCCCCCGGCAGTCCGGAAATTGCCGAGGAGATCGGCGCCGCAGTCACCGCACCGAGGATTAATTTTGACGACGAGATCTGGGGATTGGACCACGGAACCTGGTCAATTCTCAGGCATCTCTTTCCGCAGGCCGATCTGCCCGTTCTGCAACTCAGCATTTACCTCGAGAAAGGGGCGGATTATCACTACCAGCTGGGCCGCAGGTTGCGCCCGCTTCGGGAGCGAGGGATTCTTATTGTCGGCAGCGGCAACCTGGTCCACAATCTCGGCCGGCTCAGATGGGAAGAGGGGGCGGCGCCCTACGACTGGGCCGTGGAGTTTGACGAGTGGGTGAAGGCAAAGCTCCAGGTTGCCGACCATGCCGCCCTGCTCAACGAGGAGGCACATCCTCCTTCTGGAAGGCTGAGCATTCCCACACCCGATCACTGGTATCCGTTGCTCTACGCCCTTGGTGCCTCGTATGCCGGCGAGGAACCGCAATTCGAGTACGAGGGTATTGATAATGGTTCGATCTCGATGCGTACGCTGAGGTTTGGTTCGATTTAAAGGGCTTTCCCCAGGCTTTTACTGCCTGATTTCAAGTAATTAATCAACGCAGACAATTCCTGTTGTGAAAATTAAACAGTTGTTCTAATCTCCCGGTTCATCATCAATCTGCGCCCGGTCGCGATGAAGGTCGGCCGGCAGGGCGGGTTGCGGGGCAGGGGCTTGCCGGTTCGATCCCGGCTTTTACCGGCTGGCCCGCAAGAATGAGAGGTAAGGGTGTGGGTCGGGATATTCAGAACAGAAAATGCCGCTAGTGGACAGGCCATTGAAAGGAATTTGCCTCTGCAGTCGACCAGCCGGTTGGTCAGCCAAGATTCTCATTGCTTTGGGCTGGTGGTTGAGCGCCGTTCTGGTCGCTTGCGCCCCGGTCGGGCCCGACTATCTGCCGCCCCGCCCAGAGTTGCCGGCAACCTGGAGCGGAGTGGGCGGAGATAATGTCGCCCCGGCCGGAATCGACGAGCTGGAAAACTGGTGGTCTTTGTTCAACGACCCCCTGCTGAATTCCCTGATCAAACGGGGTGCCGCCGCCAATCCGGGAGTCAAAATAGCTGAAGCCCGTATCCTGCAAGCCCGGGCACAATACCGATTGACCACTGCGGCCTCTGCCCCAACGAGTGAGGTATCAGGCTCCTACGCCAACAGCCGGCGAAGCGGCAATATTACCGGCAGCGGAGCCGGGACTACTCAGGACCTGTTCCAAGCCGGTTTCGACGCTGGTTGGGAGATCGACATTTTTGGCGGTGCCCGCCGGGCAGCCGAAGCGGCCGAAGCCCGTCTGGCTGCGGCCCGGGAAAACCGCGACGATGTGCTGATCATTCTGGAGGCTGAAGTGGCCCGCAACTATCTGGAGTTGCGCGGCAGCCAGCAGCGCCTGGCCACGGCCCGGAACAATCTCGCTATACAGGGCAAAACCCTTGATCTGGTCCGGGGGCGACAGGAGAGCGGCCTCGGCAGCCAGCTGGAAGTGGCCGAGGCCGAAACCCAGTTGGCCTTGACCCGGGCCCAGTTGCCGCCTTTGGAAGACAGCACCGGTCAGGCGAGCTATCGTCTTGCCTTGCTGCTGGGGTTGCAACCCCGGGCTCTGTCAGAAGAACTGGCACCGACGATGTCGTTGCCGGCTTCACCCGCGGGCTTGCCGAATACCCTGCCCTCGGATCTGCTGCGCCGTCGGCCCGATATCCGGTGGGCCGAAAGACAACTGGCTGCCGCCACCGCCGATATTGGGGTGGCCACCGCCGAACTCTTCCCCCGGTTCTCGCTGACCGGCCTGGTCGGTCTGCAAAGCGCCAATCTCAGCGACCTGCTCAGCGCCGGCAGCCGTTACTGGACCGTGGGCCCGACGGTGCGCTGGTCCCTGTTCGACGGCGGCCGGGCGCGAGCCAATATCGAGCTTGACCGGGGTCGGCGGGACGAGGCGCGGATTGTCTATGAGGATACGGTGCTCACCGCCTTAAACGAGGTGGAAAGCGCCATGCTGGCCCTGGCCCGGGAAGAGGAAAGCCGGCAAACCCTGGCCGAGGCGGTGGCGGCGAGTCAGCGGGCGGTGGATCTCGCCTCAGGCCGTTATCGCTCCGGCCTGGCCGGTTTTCTGGATGTCCTGCAGAGTGAGCACAACCTTTATCAGTCCCAGGATCAGCTGGTGCAGAGCGAGCAACGACTGGCCCTGGATTGGGTGGCCCTGTTCAAGGCCCTGGGCGGAGGCTGGAATCTCGGCCCGGCCCGCGAAGAACCAGCGAACCTGCCGGCGACACCACTCACCCCGAACCCAACATCGACTCCATCGGGAGAAATTCATTAATGAGCATTTTTAAAGCGACTATCGGCGCCGACCGTTTTCCCTTCGGGCACATCCGCCGGGTTGGCATCTGGCCGGTCCTGGCACTTTGTCTGATCCTTATGCTGTCTGGGTGTTCCGGCTCCAATGACGACGCCCGGGTCGAAAAGACGGGGGCGGGCGGCAAAACCAAGGCGGCCCCGCCGGTTCCGGTGGCCGTGGCAACCTGTGTCAGAAAGGATATGCCGGTGGCGCTCGAGGCCATCGGCACCGTTGAGCCCTTCGCCACTGTGGGGATCAGATCCCAGGTCTCGGGGATCCTGGAAAAAGTCAATTTCCGGGAAGGCGATCAGGTCAAGCAAGGCGATCGCCTGTTCGTCATCGACTCGCGGCCTTTTGCTGCCCGACTGGACCAGGCCCAGGCCGACCTGGCCCGTGATCGGGCCACTCTCGACAATGCCCGTAAGCAGGCGGAGCGTTATCTGCCGGCGGCCGAGAAAGGCTATATTTCAGAGGAGCAGTCCGACCAGGCGCAGACCAGCGTCGCCACCCTGGCGGCGGCGGTCCAAGCCGACGCGGCAGCGGTGGAGAGTGCCCGTCTGGATCTCGATAACTGCACGATCAGTTCCCCCATCTCCGGGTTCACCGGGCAACTCCAGGCGGATCGGGGTAATCTGGTCAAGGCCTCTGGTGATCAGCCGCTGGTTACCATTAACCAGATCAATCCGATCAAAGTGAGTTTCTCCCTGCCCGAGCAGTCTGTACCCGAGTTGAAAAAATACCTGGCCAAGGGGGGTCTGGAGGTCATGGCCATCCCCCAGGACGCCGGCCGCCAACCGCTGACCGGCAAGTTTTCGTTTTTAGACAATACGGTGGATCAGGCCACCGGCACTATTCTGCTCAAAGCGACCTTTGCCAACTCGGACCAGAGCCTCTGGCCGGGCCAGTTCGTCAAGGTCCGTCTGCTGCTGACCACCCGCCGGGATGTTACGGTTATCCCCACCAAGGCGGTGCAAACCGGCCAGACCGGCGACTATGTCTACGTGGTCACCGGGGAGATGACTGTTGAACAACGGCCGGTGACGGTTGGGTTCAGCGTCGGCGGCGAGTCCGTCATCGACACGGGTCTGGCTGAGGGTGAAACAGTGGTGACCGACGGTCAGCTGCGACTCAGGCCGGGGGCAACCATCAAACCGTTGACCGGAAGCGATAAGTCGGCCGGGAGCGAGGCCGGAGAGTGAACGATCACAGCGAGCGCACTATCCGCGGCTTGCCGCGAGCAAGCGAGCGAATCTTATGAGTAAATTACTTAAACCCGAAGATTCCCCGCAGCCAGCTGCGGGGGGCTTCAATATCTCGGAACTCTTCATTCGCCGGCCGGTGATGACCAGCCTGGTCATGCTGGCGGTCATGATTTTCGGCGCCTTCGCCTATCGGTTACTGGCGGTCAACGATCTGCCCAGCATCGATTTCCCCACCATTCAGGTGCGAGCCAGCCTGCCCGGCGCCAGTCCGGAGACCATGGCCAGCGCCGTGGCTACTCCCCTGGAACGCCAGCTTTCGACTATCGCCGGGGTCGATTCCTTGAGTTCCACCAACGGGCAGGGCTCGACCATCATCACTTTGCAGTTCACCCTGGAGCGCGATATCGACGCCGCCGCCCAGGACGTGCAGTCGGCCATCTCCCAGGCCGCCCGCCAACTGCCCCGTGAGATGCCGAGTCCGCCCTCGATCCGCAAGGTCAACCCGGCCGATTCACCGATCCTCTATCTGGCCCTGAGCTCCCCGACTCTACCGCTCTCCGAGGTCAACGAATACGCCGATACCGTGATATCACCGCGGATTTCGATGATCAGCGGGGTGGCCCAGGTCATGGTCTACGGTTCCCAGAAGTACGCGGTGCGCATCGACCTCGATCCCCGACTGCTGGTGAGCCGCTCCATCGGACTGAACGAGGTCGCCGAAGCCTTGGCGGTTTGGAATGTCAACCTGCCGACCGGCGGGCTTCAGGGCAAGAGCCAGGCCTACACCCTGCAGGCCGGCGGCCAGCTTTATAACGCGGCGCAATTCCGTTCGCTGATCGTGGCCTACCGGGCCGGTGCCCCGGTCCGCCTCAGCGACTTGGGCACGGTGAGCGACAATGTCGAAAACGACAAGGTCGCGGCCTGGTACAATGCCGAGGGGAAATCGACCCGGGCGGTGGTTCTGGCCATCCAGCGCCAGCCCGGAACTAACACCATCGCGGTGGTCGACCGCATCAGGGAGCAGATTCCCAGTTTCCGGGCTCAACTTCCCGGCGCCGTCCGACTCAATATTCTCTATGACCGTTCCAGCTCCATCCGCGAATCGGTTGGCGAGGTTAAGTTCACCCTGTTGTTGACCATCGGCCTGGTCATCCTGGTTATCTTCCTCTTCCTGCGCAACCTCTCGGCCACGGTGATTCCCAGTCTGGCCCTGCCGCTTTCCATTGTCGGCACCTTTGCCGCCATGTATCAGTTCGGCTTTTCGGTCAACAATATTACGCTCCTCGCCCTGACTTTGTCCGTCGGCTTCGTGGTAGATGACGCCATTGTCATGCTGGAGAATATTGTCCGCCACATGGAGCATGGTGAGTCGCCGATGGTGGCGGCCCTGAGGGGCTCGAAGGAGATCGGCTTCACCATCGTTTCGATGACCATCTCTCTGGTGGCGGTTTTCATCCCGGTGTTGTTCATGGCCGGAATGCTCGGTCGGATCCTCCATGAGTTCGCCGTCACTATCGTGGTCGCCATCCTGATTTCAGGCTTTGTCTCCCTGACCCTGACCCCGATGCTGGCCAGTCGTTTCCTGAAATCCCACGCCGAAGTCCGGCACGGCCGGCTCTATCTGTTGATGGAGCGATTTTTCGACGGGTGGTTGCACCTCTATGAAAAGACCCTGAAGATGGTACTGGGTCACCGACTTACGGTCCTGGGACTGACCCTTTTGCTCACCGTGGCCACCGGCTGGTTGTTCACCATGATGCCGACCGGCCTCTTCCCGGCTGACGACGTCGGCGCCATCCGGGGACTGACCGAGGGGGCCCAGGGGGTTTCCTTCGAAGAGATGAAGCGTAATCAGGCCCAGCTGGTAGAGATCGTCCTGAAAGACCCCGACGTCGAGGCCTTCATGTCCTCGGTCGGAGCTTCGGGCTCCAGGGTCGGTTCCAACAGCGGTTTCATGTTCATCAAGCTCAAGCCCCGCACCGAGCGTCGGGCCAATGCCGACCAGATCATTCAGCGCTTGCGGCCGCAGCTCGGCGGTATCCCGGGTATCCGCATCTTTCTCCAGAACCCGCCGCCGATCCGGTTGGAATCGACCTCCTCCAAGGCCCAGTATCAGTTTGTGCTGCAAAGTCCCGACAGCGAGGAGCTTTATACCACCGCCACGGATTTCGAGGCCAAATTGCGCGGGCTGCCGATCCTGCAGGACGTGACCTCGGATCTGGAGATCAAGAACCCCCAACTCAACCTGATCATCGACCGCGATCGGGCCGCGGCCCTCGGGATCAGCGCCGAAGAGATCGAAACGACTCTTTACTCGGCCTACGGTGCGCGTCAGGTCTCAACTATTTTCTCGCCAACCAACCAGTATCAGGTGATCATGGAGCTGGCCCCGGAGTATCAGGCCGAGCCTTCGGCCCTGGATCTGCTCTATATCCGCTCGAGCCGGGGCGCCCTGGTGCCGCTGGCCTCCCTGGTCACGGTGTCCCGCGCTCTGGGACCGTTGTCGGTCAACCATCTGGGCCAGATCACCTCAGTGACCATTTCCTTCAATCTGAGGCCGGAAGTGCCGCTGGGCAACGCGGTGGCGGCAATCGAGAAGGAAGCCCGCAGCCTGCCGGCCTCGATTACCACCGGCTTCCAAGGCGCGGCCCAGGTCTACCAGGCTTCGACCAAGGGGCTGGCCTTATTGCTGGTCCTGGCGATTGTGGTGATCTATATCGTTCTGGGTATCCTCTACGAGAGCTATATACACCCCCTGACCATCCTCTCCGGACTGCCCTCGGCCGGTTTCGGGGCCTTGATCACCCTGCTGGCCTTCGGCAAGGATCTCAACCTTTATGCCTTTGTCGGCATCATCATGCTGGTCGGCATCGTCAAAAAGAATGCTATCATGATGATTGATTTCGCCCTGGAAGCGCAACGCCATGAGGGGCTGGCACCGTTGGAGGCGATTTATCGCGGCTGCCTGGTACGTTTTCGGCCGATCATGATGACCACCATGGCGGCCCTGATGGGTACCCTGCCGATCGCTATCGGCTTCGGTGCCGGGGCCGAGGCACGCCGCCCGCTAGGGCTGGCGGTGGTCGGCGGCCTGCTGGTTTCCCAACTTCTGACTCTCTATATTACCCCGGTGATCTACTACTATCTTGATCGTATACAGGGCTGGTTCAAGCGACGCGTCACCAGAGGTGTTGAAAGCGTTGGTGATATTTCCGGGCAATGAAGCCGAATACTCTATCACTACTTTCAGGACGAATATCTCAAAATTGTAAAAACCAGAAATCCCGGCCGATCCCGCAGGGGTTAAGGCGTAAAAGATAATGGTCCGCACCTCAAGGCTGGCCTTCGGCCCGGAGGATGCGGAAAACTCTGTAAAACCTTCCTGCCTTGACTCGCCTATCTATCGTTTTTTCTCCTTGCATGCCACCGGCGATACTGCCATCCTGAAAGCATTCCGCTAAATGCAAATCCTGCGTCCTGTTACCGCCGTGAAGGTTGCCATCATGAGTGAGACCAATTACCCCCCAGATGTTCAAAACGGATCCCCCGGCCTGCGTGGTCTGAAGTTGTTTCTGATCATCACGGCGGCGGTGGCCTCCGGCCTGCTGCTTGCCCTTCTGGGCGCCCGGCTCTTTCTCCTCTCAAGGGAATTCACCCCGGTATCCTTGAATGCCACCGAGCGGCAGAGGCTGGAGGTCAAGCTCTCCAGGCTGGAGCGTTCCGGGGCCAACGTCGCCGGCGCTCCGGGGAAACAACCGGCACCGGAACCTTACAGTGAAGAAGGGGCCAGTCGGGAGGTGGTTTTCAGCCAGCGGGAATTGAACGGTTTGCTGGCCAGGGAACCGGAACTTGCCCGGCGGCTGGCCTTCAACCTCTCCGCAGACCTGATCAGCGCCCGGCTGCTTATCCCCCTGGATCCGGAAATTCCACTGGTAGGCGGCAAAACCCTGAAGGTTAACGCTGGCCTGGAAATTGCAATGAATAATCGACATCCGGTGGTGAAACTGAAAGGGGTGAGCCTATGGGGTTTGCCATTGCCCAATGCCTGGCTGGGCAACCTCAAGAATGTCAACTTGATCACCGAATTCGGAGATGATGGCGGGTTCTGGAGTGTTTTCTCGGGCGGCATTGACGAGATCAGGGTCGAGGATGGCCGGTTGCGGTTACGTCTGAAGGAATGAGTTTGTTTCGGCGCAGAACCTGGCCGGACTGCGTGATTCAGCACCAGGGCGGGCCGGAGAAAATATTTTGTTTATTTGCCAGTCGGCAATATTTGGTCGGCCGGCATAGTTGATGAGTCATCCTCGGGTTTCATCCCGTCGCAGCGGTGTTTTGGGCTGCATTTTTCTGTCCGGCCGGCAGTTATTTCCGGCAGAACGGGCAAAGAGTCCCGATGTCCGAAGATAGGCGATCTGGCTGGCACAAAAAAAGTTGCAGACAAACAGCAAGTTATTTTGTATGAAAACCCCGATATTCAACGCGCATATTGTTACAAATTTGTAATAAGGTATCTGAAAATCTATCAAGGAGGAAATAAAAATGTGTACGGATAAGATGAGCTGCTGCGGTGATGAAGTCATGAGCCTGTCCGAGCTCTTCGGTTCAAACGTCTTTAACGACAAGGTCATGCGGGAGCGGTTGCCCAAGGAGACTTACAAGGCCCTCAAGCAGACCATTGAAAAGAATGTTCCCCTGATGCCGGAGGTGGCGGCTGTAGTGGCCAATGCCATGAAGGACTGGGCCATCGAAGCGCGGTGCCACCCACTACACTCACTGGTTTCAGCCGCTGACCGGCTCCACCGCCGAGAAGCACGACTCCTTCATTACCCCCACCACCGAAGGCGGGGTGATCATGGAGTTTTCCGGCAAGCAGCTGATCCAGGGCGAGCCGGATGCCTCCTCCTTCCCAAGCGGCGGCCTGCGGGTGACCTTCGAGGCCCGCGGCTATACCGCCTGGGACTGCACCTCGCCGGCCTTCCTTAAGGAAGATGCCGAGGGCGACGTTACCCTCTGCATCCCCACCGCCTTCTGCTCATACAATGGCGAGGCCCTGGACAAGAAGACCCCGCTGCTCCGTTCCATGGCGGCGGTTTCCACGCAGGCTATCCGGGTGCTCCGGGCCATGGGTAACACCACCTCCAATCGTGGTTACCGCCACCGTCGGTCCCGAGCAGGAGTACTTCCTGGTCGACAAAGAATTCTATCAGCAACGGCTAGACCTGATTACCGGCGGCCGAACCTTATTCGGCGCTCCGGCCCCCAAGGGCCAGGAGCTGGAAGATCAGTACTTCGGCGCCATCAAGGACCGGGTCGCCAGCTTACATGAAGGATTTGGACATCGAGCTCTGGAAGATGGGCATCACCTCCAAAACCAAGCATAACGAGGTCGCCCCGGCCCAGTATGAGATGGCTCCGGTTTTCTCCACCACCAACATCGCCGCCGACCACAACCAGCTGGTGATGGAGACCATGCAGAAGGTGGCTATCCGTCACAACCTGGTCTGCCTTCTGCACGAGAAACCCTATGCCGGAGTAAACGGCAGCGGCAAGCACAACAACTGGTCGCTGACCACCGACGACGGCATCAACCTGATGGAGCCGGGCTCGACCCCCGAAGAGAACGCTCAATTTCTGGTGGTACTGGCCGCTACCATGAAAGCGGTCGACATCCATGCCGACATCCTGCGCGCCACTTGCGCCAGCTCCGGTAACGATCATCGCTTGGGCGCCAACGAGGCCCCGCCGGCCATCATCTCCAGCTTCCTGGGTGATGAACTGACCAATATCCTGAACGCCGTGGCCAAGGGTGAGAAGTATTGCCGCCAAGGTACCGGCTGCCAGTTCCTCAAGATCGGCGTCGATTCCCTGCCGGATCTGCCCAAGGACAATACCGATCGCAACCGGACCTCGCCCTTTGCCTTCACCGGTAACAAGTTCGAGTTCCGGATGCTCGGCTCTTCCCAGTCCATCTCCGGCCCAAACGTGGCCTTGAACACCATCGCCGCAGAGGTACTGGACGAGGTGGCCACCCGGCTGGAGAAAGCCAAGAACGTAAACACCGAGATCCAGGCCATCATCAAGGAGTACATTACCAAGCACGGCCGGATCATCTTCAACGGCAACAACTACTCCGATGAGTGGGCCAAGGAGGCCGAGAAACGCGGACTGCCCAACACCAAGAACGCCGTCGATGCCTTGAAGGCCTTTGTTACTCCCAAGGCCATCAAGCTCTTCGAGAAGTACAAGGTTCTTTCCAAGGAGGAGTTGCATTCCCGCTACGATATATACGTAGAGCAGTACGCAAAGCACATCAACATCGAGGCCCTGTGCGCCATCCAGATGGTCAAGAGGATGTACATCCCGGCGATTATCCGCTTTACCGGTGAACTGGGTGGCACTATCGCCGCGGTCGGCAAGGGTGCCACCGTGCAGAAGGGGCTGCTGGCCGAGGTTTCCAAGCTGCTTGAATCAGCCGCCAAGAAGGTCAAGAAATTGGAGGACGAGGTTGTCAAGGCCCAAAAGATCGGCCAGGTCGATAAGCAGGCCGCTGCCTATCGCGACAAAGTCTTCACCGCCATTCAGGCTCTGCGGACCGACATTGACGCCCTGGAGGGCATCATGCCTGACGACCTCTGGCCGGTACCGGTTTACAGCGACATGTTGTTCAAACTGTAAGAAATAGCTGTTGCCGCGACTTCATGGGGAGCCTGAGAGGGCTCCCCATTTTTTTTAATCAGGTTAACCATATACTTTTCAGCGCCAGAATTCCCCCGGGTGGATATCTGTCGGGAAAGAGAAGCTAAGCGGACGTAAACCGAAGCACAAAATTCACCGAACATTGAGGGGGCGCCGGCCAGGGCGCCCTTTCTGATGTGGGCAAAGCGATTGATCCGGATCCTCTGTCTCCATGCATCTTTAAAGGGTAAGCCCCTCGGGGCAGGGAACTGGCGCAACCGGGTGAACCGCCTCTGTTTTACTTTGCCGGAGTTTTGCCCGTATAATATAAACAAGCCGGAGTCTGAGGGGAGGACAGAAGCTGGTCGGTCGCAGGATTGGGCGGGAAATGATACAACTAAAAGCAGAAAGGAGAAATGCCATGGCAGATCGCAGAGATTTTCTCAAGGCTTCACTGGCAGTGACGGCAGGGCTCGCCGTATCTCAGGTTTTGCCGGCCCGAGCGAGTGACTTTCCAGCCGGGCTGATTTACACCGCTACCGCTCCCGGGCGTTGGGCCGGCAAAGAGGGGATTCATGTTCCGGTTGTCAAATTCGAGGGTCAGCGGGTTACCATCACCACCAATCATCCGATGAGCGCACCCCATTACATTGTACGCCACACCCTGGTGTCGGCCGGCGGCGAGGTTCTCGGCGACAAAACTTTCAAGCCCACCGACGAGAAGGCCGTTTCGGTCTTTGAACTGGCAGAGGGGCAGAAACCGCGCTTTGCTACCAGTTTCTGCAACCAGCATGATTTCTGGGTGACCGAGATCTGAAGCAGATATCTCCTCCCGGGAGATTGGTTACGATCGCAGGTTCCTAGGTCAAGCAGAAACGAAATAAACCGGCTGGAATGCAGACAGATGAAAATGAGGCTGTCGGATTGATTCCGCAGCCTCTCTTTTATTTTCGGTAAGGTTAAGGATGGCCGGAACTTTAAAAAGATGGCTGTGGGGATTGGGGCTGACTGTCGCGGCACTGGCATTCATAACTCTCTCCTGTGTCAATATCTGCCCAATCCTGGAAGAGATTTGCCCCTATTTCAGCTGGACCGGAGCAGGATTTACCGAACTTATTCGTTCCCTGGGCACATGGGGTATGGCGGCCTCGGTGGGCTTGATGGTGGCCCATTCATTCGTGCCCTTTCCAGCCGAATTGCTGACCATGGCCAACGGCATGGTCTATGGGCCCTGGCTGGGTTCGCTGTTGACCTGGATCGGCGCCATGCTCGGAGCTGTCACCAGTTTCGGCTTGACCCGCTGGCTGGGGCGCCCCTTCGTCGTCAAGGTGCTTTCCGGGCAAAAACTCTGCCGTCTAGATGAATGGGCGACGCAACAGGGGGTAGTGACTCTGCTGCTCAGCCGGCTACTGCCGGTGGTTTCCTTCAACCTGATCAATTACGCAGCTGGTCTTACCCCGGTGTCGTGGTGGACCTTTGTCTGGACCACCGGTCTGGGCATCATACCGATGACCGTGCTGATGGTGGCGATGGGCAGCCGATTGCAACTGTTGCCTTGGTGGCTTTGGCTCTCGACGGGGCTCCTTATACTGCTGCTCTGGTTGGTTTGGAGTCGGCGGAAAAAACTTCAAATGTGTGAGATTGATTGATGGAAGCAATTCCGATCGGAGCTGAATTGCATCTGCCTCTGGGCGAGGTAGAATTGACTTATGTTAGAGCCCAGGGGGCCGGAGGGCAAAACGTCAACAAGGTGGCGACCGCCGTCCATCTCCGTTTCGACATCCGGGCCTCGTCCCTGCCGGAAGAAATCAAGGAGAGGCTTTTGCAGCTTCAGGATCGGCGGCTGACCCGGGAGGGCGAGATCGTCATCAAGGCTCAGCGTTATCGAACTCAGGAGAAAAACCGGACCGAGGCCCTGGCTCGCCTGGCTGAACTGATCAGGGCGGTAACCGTGGTCCGCCGCAAGAGAAAACCGACTCGACCAACCCTGGCCGCCAAGCAAAGGCGTTTGGCCGGTAAAACCAGACACGGTCGCCTCAAAGGCCTGCGAGGCAAGGTAGAGGAGTGAGGAACTTTGCGCCGGTCTGATTTTGCCCTGTTAATTCCCTGATCCCTGCTTGGTCTGATTCGGGCGGAACGCTTACGACATTTTGGAAAAGTCGCCGATCCGCAGGAAGAGCCGCGAGATGGCGGTCAGCAGATTCAGGCGATTGTTCCGCAGATTTTCGTCCTCGGCCATGACCATAACCTGATCGAAGAAACGGTCAACCGGCTCTTTCATCTTGAGGATGGCGGTCATTGCACCGGGGTAATCGCGGGCGGCCAGGTGCGGCGCGGCCTCGTCGCGGACCCGTCCCAGAGCCTGATATAGTTCTTGTTCGCCGGCTTCGACCAGCAGGTCTTCCCGGACGGTGTCCGCATCGTTGTCTTTGATGATGTTGCGCACCCGCTTGAAGGAACCGGCCAGGATAGTAAAGGTTTCCTGGTTCTGAACCCCGGCCAGGGCGCGGATACGCAAGGTGCAGTCGATTACGTCGTCGAAATCCACCGAGGTGACCGCTTCCACGGCGGCGCCAGGCAACCCCTTAGCGGTAAGATCGTTGATGAATCTCCCTTTGATGAAGTCGAGCACGGCCAGCCTGGCTGAGGTGATCTCCACGGTGACTTGGTCTGCGTAGAGCTCGAGAGCCTTGTTTGTCAGCTCTTGCAGGGAAATGACCAGTTGATGGCGCTCGATGATAGCCAGCATTCCCAGGGCCAGGCGGCGCAAGCCGTAGGGGTCGGTGGTGCCGGTGGGCTGCTTGCCGATGCCGAAACAGCCGGCGATGGTGTCGATCCGGTCGGCCAGGCCTACCAAGGCACCGGTCAGACTCTTAGGACCTTCGCTGCCGGCCCTGACCGGCATGTAATGTTCGGAGATGGCCATCGCCACTTCCTCCGATTCCCCGTCGAGCCGGGCGTAAGCCCGACCCATGATGCCCTGCAGGGAAGGAAACTCACCGACCATGGCGGTGAGCAGGTCGGCTTTGGCCAGTTGCGCGGCCCGGCCTACCGTGGCCGTCAGCGCCGGGGCCAACTTTTGGGCCAGGCCGACCGCCAGGGTCTCGACCCGGGCGGTTTTTTCCAGCATGGTGCCGAGCCCGGCCTGGAAGACAATACCGGAGAGTTGGTTGGTTCGGTCGGCCAGTTTCTGCTGCTGGTCCTCCTTGAAGAAGAAGAGGGCGTCCTCCAACCGAGCCCGCAGGACCCGCTGGTGGCCGTTGACTGCCAATTGTTCGTTACGGGTGGCGGTGTTGTTGACGGCGATGAAATTTGGTAGCAAGCGCCCCTCGCTGTCGGCGATGGCGAAGTACTTCTGATGCTCGCGCATGGAGGTGATCAGCACCTCGCGGGGCACAGCCAGGAATTTTTCGTCGAAGCTGCCCCGCACCGCGTGCGGTTCCTCGACCAGATTTGTGACGGTATCGAGCAGTTCCTCGTCCGGCAGCACTTCACCACCGGTGGACCGGGCCGCCTCGGTTACCTCCCGGCGTACGGCTTCACGCCGTTCGGCCGGGTCGGCCAAGACATGGGCCTGGCGCAGGGAGTCAAGGTAATGTGAAAAATCCTTAACCGCGATGGATTCCGGGGCCATGAAACGGTGGCCCCGGGTGGTCCGACCGCTCTCCACTTCGTTGACCTGGCAGGGAATCACGACTTCCCCGTAGCTGGCCAGCAGCCAGCGTATGGGTCGGGCGAAGCTGGCCCGGCCGGCGCCCCAGCGCATCGATTTGGGAAAGGGCAGACCGGCAATGGCGTCGGTCAGGATCTCGGGCAGCAGGGTGGCGGTTTTCTCGCCTTTCTTTTCCACCACAACCTGCAGGTACTCACCCTTTGGGGTGGAAGTGATCCGGATATCGTCCAGGGTAGCCCCCTTGGAGCGGGCGAAACCTTCGGCCGCCTTGGTAGGTTTTCCCTGGGCGTCGAAAGCGGCCGCCTTGGGCGGTCCGAGAATCTCCTCACGGCGGTCAGCCTGGGTCTCTTCCAGGTCGGAGATGCAGACCGTCAGCCGCCGAGGGGTGGCGGCGGTTTTGACCGAACCATGGGCCAAACCCAGTTCAGCCAGACTGCCGGTGAGCAGGCGGGTCAGGTTTTCGAGAGCCGGGTTGATGTAGCCGGCCGGGATTTCCTCGGTGCCGATCTCGAAAATAAGTTCATGCTGCATCTCGACAATCCTTATAAGCAAAGGGGAGTTGGGGAGTTACCGGTGGTCGGGCCATTCCAGAGAAGCAAAAGTGTTGAAGCCGGCGGCCAAGTTTTTGATGGTCACCGTAAACCAGCGGATCTCCTGATGGGCGGAAAGTTTGGCGCCGATGACCTTGGCCAGACGCTCCACCGACAGGTGGCGCTCGACCTCCGGGCCGGGCGGATCGGACCAATTTAAGTTATGGGTGGTAACTTCTTCAACCATTTTTATCAGATCTTCGATCCAGATGAAGTGACGGAAACGCAGACTGATATCAGCCACGCCCCAGCGCCCCAGCGAACGGGGCAGGGCGTTGCCGCACTGGATTGGAAGCGGGGGATAGATCGGCACCCGGATATCCAGGATCAGATCCTCTTCCTGGTCCAGTGAGCCATGCATGCGGCAGATATATTCGTCGATGCCGACGGTTTCCTGATCCCCTTTCCTTTTCAGGAAGTAGGGGAATTCGATCTCGACATGAGCCTCCTCGGCCTGGAGCTTCTCCTTCATCTCCTCCAGGATGAGGTTGAAGTTCTTGGGGTTGATCTCGCCGTGAAAGCGGTTCAGGATCTCGATGAAGCGGCTCATGTGGGTGCCCTTGAAGTGATGGGGCAGATTGACGTACATGTTGACCGTGGCCACGGTGCTCTGATGCTCCCGGGCTTTGTCCAGAACCGTGATCGGATAGGTGATGTTCTTGACCCCGACTTTTTTGATGTTGATGCGCCGGTGGTCGCGTTGGCTCTGGATATCCTTCATCGCGACTGCGGGAATTGTCGGGAGGGAGAAGGTTTGCGGTCCAATCCGGTCCGGTTGGCGGGCCGGGGGCTGGAAGAAGGAGACGACAAGGATTCAGTCCCCGAGGTGACGGCGGACCGAATCGATCAGTTCCCGCATGTCGGCCGATTTGACAATGAAATCGTCTGAAGCCCAGGAGGAGAGGTTCTGCTTGTATTCCTGGTAGGCGGAACTGAGAATCACCGGTAGTTTCGGGTCCTTTTCCTTGATCTTACGCAGTACATCAATGCCGTTCATGCCGGGCATCTGGATATCGAGGATCACCAGATTGGGGTTTAATGTGGGCAGGATCTTCAGGGCCTCCTCGCCGTTCATGGCCGAGTGTACTTCGTAGCCCAACTCTTCCAGCTCTTCCCGGTAAAGGATATGGATGCTCTCTTCGTCATCGACCAGCAGGATCTTTTTCATGGCCATCTCCGGAGCTCGGGTCAAATGGTTGCTTCCTTGAGAAACTTAGCGGCGTCTTCAGGCGGCACAGGATTAATGTAGAATCCCGAACCCCATTCGAAACCGGCGATGGAAGTTAGTTTGGGCATGATCTCGAAATGCCAGTGAAAATGGTGCAGGGGCTCGGAACGCAGCGGCGCGGTATGGAGCACGAAATTGTAGGGAACCCCGGGGATGCAGTGGTCCAGACGGCGCATGACCTCCGAGAAAATGACGGTCAGGTCCTCCAGGTGTTTATCGCCCATGGCGATGTAGGAAGAAGAGTGCTCCTTGGGCAGGATCCACATCTCAAAGGGCGAACGCGGTGCGTAGGGGGTAATGGCGATGAAATGCTCGCTCTGGCAGACGATGCGGATTTCCTTGCGCAGTTCCTGGCGGATGATGTCGCAGAAGATGCAGCGGTCCTTGTAGCCGTAATAATTCTTGCTGCCCTCAAGTTCGGAAACGATCATCCGGGGCAGGATGGGCAGGGCGATCAACTGGGAGTGGGAATGTTCCAGCGAGGCGCCGGCGGCGCTGCCGAAATTCTTGAAGACCATCACATAGCTGAAACGCAGATCCCGGGAAAGATCGATAATCCGGTCGCGGAAGGCCCAGAAAACCTGAATCATCTTGTCGGGCGGCAGGTAGGTAAAAGAGGCGTTATGGTCCGGGGTCTCGATGATGACCTCGTGGGCTCCGATGCCGTTCATCTTGTCGTAGATACCCTCGCCTTCCTTGTCCAGTGAACCTTCGATCACCAGGGCCGGGTATTTGTTCGGTACTACTCGCAGGGTCCAACCGGGGCGGTTGGGGGCTGGCTGGGGGCGGCCATAGCTCAGGACCTCTGCCGGGGTGGTGGTTTCGTTGCCCGGACATAACGGGCAGAAACCACCGATGGTCGGAGGTTTTTCAATGATGAAGTCGGTGGGCCGCTTGCCACGCTCGGTGGAGATGATGATCCAGCGGCCCAGGATCGGGTCTTTGCGAAGTTCCGGCATTTCTTCTCAGGCCTTGGATTTTTCCTCTTGTTCCTGCCGGGTTTTGCAGTCGATACAGTAAGTGGTCACCGGCCGGGCCTCCAATCGTTCCTTGGCGATGTCATCACCGCAATCGTCGCAGATGCCGTAGGAGCCGTTATCGATTCGTTCGATGGCCTCTTTGATTTTGTTCAAGAGTTTCCTTTCCCGATCACGGATTCGCAGTTCAAAGCTCCGATCCGATTCGGCCGAGGCTCGGTCGGTGGGGTCCGGGTAGTTGTCGGTATGATCGGTCATATCGGAAATGGTTTTCTCGGCCTCGGTCAGGATATTGGAGCTCATATCCTCAAGTTTAATTCTGAAGTAGGCCAGATCTTTCTTGTTCATGTTGTGAATCTCCAGCTTTGTGGGGTAAAAACTTTCTTTATATCGCGTAATTTCCGCTTTTGCCGCCGCTTTTCCGCAACAATCGGAGGTTTTCAATTACCATGCCCTTGTCGACCGACTTGCACATATCGTAGATGGTCAGAGCGGCTATCGAGGCGGCGGTCAGGGCCTCCATTTCCACGCCGGTCCGACCGGTGGTTTCGACCGTGGCCGTGATTACGATGCAGCGGGAATCGTCATCCCGCTCGAACTCGACCTCGGCCCTGGTCAGGAGCAGCGGATGAGCCAGGGGAATCAGTTCCGGGGTCTTTTTGGCCGCCATGATTCCGGCCACCCGGGCCACGCCCAAGACATCACCCTTGCCGATTTTGCCGCTCCGGAACAGCTCATAAGCAGTCTCGGACATTCGCACCCGGCCTCCGGCCACCGCCACTCGCCGAGAATCGGTCTTGTCCCCGATATCGACCATCCTGGCGTTACCACGCTGATCGAGGTGGCTCAGTTGCTTTTCCGATTTTCCGGTCGACATTTCATCCTTCTTTGCCGAGCCAAGGCAAATCTAACATTTTACCGAGCGGCCAGGCCATTAAAAAACAAAATTTTCCTGCCGACTCTGGGGCAGCCCCCGGCTTCACCCGGTTTTCCGGAAGATTTTCTTGAGAAAACCTTCCTCGTCATCCTCTGATTTTTCTTTTTCCAGGGCGGCAAATTCTTCCATTATTTCCTGCTGCCGGGTGGTCATCTGTTTCGGGGTTTGAACCTGGACCACCACGATCATATTTCCCCGGCTTTCGTTACGCAGGTGCTTTACACCTTCACCTTTCAGGGTGAAATTGGTCCCGTACTGGGTTCCGGCCGGGATCTTCAGGCTCTTTTCGCCGTGGATGGTCGGTACCGTCAACTTGCAACCCAGTGCCGCCTGGGTCATGGATATTGGCAGTTGCAGGTAGATGTCGTCGCCTTCCCGCTGGAAGTATTCATGGGGTTCGACGTAAAGAAAGACATAGAGGTCGCCGGAAGGGCCGTTACGGCGGCCGCCTTCGCCTTCGCCGGTCAGTCGCATCCGGGCGCCGTTATCGACCCCGGCGGGAATTTTGAGCGAGACTTTTTTCTTCTTATTGACCAACCCCTGTCCGTCACAGTCCTGGCAGGGCTCGGTAATGATCTGGCCCCGGCCGTGGCAGGAGGGGCAGGCGGTGCTGATGTTGAAGAAGCCCTGGTTGCGAAGGATCTGACCCCGGCCCTGGCAGCGGCTGCAGAGCTGCGGCTGATGGCCGGGCCGGACCCCGCTGCCCTCGCAGGTCCAGCAGGTTTCGGGGCGGGTGATTTCAATTTCTTTCTCCAGCCCGTGTACCGCCTCCATGAAGGAGATGGTCATGTCGTAGCGCAGATCGGCTCCCGGAATGGGTCCTTGATTGGAGCGCTTGGAACCGCCGAAGCCGAAGAGGTCTCCGAAGATGTCCCCGAAGTTGGAGAAGATGTCGTTGAAATTGCTGGGTCCGCCGCTGTAGCCGCTGTCTCTCAGGCCTTCAACTCCGAAGCGGTCGTAGATCTTGCGTTTTTCCAGGTCACCAAGCACTTCATAAGCTTCGGTGGCCTCCTTGAATTTCTCTTCCGCCTCTTTTTCGCCCTGGTTGCGGTCAGGGTGAAATTTCATGGCGATGCGGCGGTAAGCCTTCTTGATCTCATCCCCCGAAGCGTTTCGGGCAATCTCGAGTATTTCGTAGTAATCCCTAGGCATGGCGAAACGTTCGATCAATCCTCGTGAACCGCTTCCACCGCGGCGACAACGGGCGTCGGCTCTTTGGCCGCTGCCTCGCGCAATTCGCCGATATTGTCGAAGTTCACGGCACCGGAGGCGATTTCCCGCAAGGACATGACACTTTCCTTGTTTTTGCCTTTGACCAGATATGGGGCGCCCTTGCGATGCTGCTTGACCCGGGCCACGGCCAGGTGGATGAGGGCGAAACGGTTTTCGTTGCCCACCTTGGACAGACAATCTTCCACTGTGATTCTAGCCATTTTCTTTGACGTCTCCTTATGCCAACAGGGTTGTTCGGGGGAAAGATGAACAACACATTATAGTTGTTTCAAATCTTTTGGCAATTAATTTTCTCCGCTGGCTGTCGTCCGGATGGTGTTGGCCCCGTTGCGTGAGGGTAAACAGGATCGCTGCCGCCTGGAATAGCCGAGTCGGTGCGGTTCTCCGGAATCGGTCGGAGGTGGAGCGCTCAAGTTAAAATCGTATTCAATTGGCGAAGGGATTTTTCAGCAGCAGGGTTTCTTCACGGCCGGGGCCGACCGACAGGATCGTAGCCGGAGTTTCGGTGAGATCTTCTATCCACTTGACATAGTCGCGGGCCTTGATCGGCAGGTCGTTGACGCTGCGAACCCGGCTAATCTCCTCTTGCCAGCCGGAGATCTCCTCATAGCAAGGTTTCAGCCCCTGCACTTCGCGGATATTGCCGGGCATGGCCAGGTGCTGTCGCCCGTTGTTTTCGTAGGAGGTGGCGATCTTCAGGAGTGGCTGGCCGCTCAGGACGTCGAGTTTAGTGATGGCCAGGCCGGTGATTCCGTTCAAGCGCACGGCTTCCCGAGCCAGAACCGCGTCGAGCCAGCCGCAACGCCTTTTGCGACCGGTGGTGGCGCCAAACTCGCCGCCCTTTCTCTGCAGGGCATCGCCGGTGTCGTCAAACAGCTCGGTGGGGAAGGGGCCTTCGCCGACCCTGGTGGTGTAAGCCTTGAGAATGCCGATTACCTCGTCGATATGGCTGGGACCGAAGCCGCTGCCGGTGCAGGCATTGCCGGCGATGGTGTTGGAGGAGGTGACGAAGGGATAGGTACCGTGGTCGATATCGAGCTGGGTGCCTTGGGCGCCTTCGAAGAGGATGTGCTTGCCGGTTCGGCGGGCTTCGTCCAGTTCCACTGAAACATTGCCGATGAAAGGGGCCAGCTGTTCTCCGAAGGCCAGGTATTGATCATAAATTTCCTCGAAGGAAATCGGGGCGGCATGATATTTTTGGGTCAGCAGGAAGTTCTTTTCCTCGACGTTCTCCCGGAGCTTATCGGCAAAGAGGGTTCGGTCCAGGATGTCGCCGACCTTGATGCCGTTGCGCAAAACCTTGTCGCCGTAACAGGGGCCGATGCCGCGACCGGTGGTGCCGATCTTGGCGCCGTCTTTCTTGGCGGTTTCGCAGGCGCCGTCCAGGAGCTTGTGGTAGGGCATGATCAGGTGGGCGTTATGGCTGATGCTCAGGCGGGCAGGATTAACCGGCAGGCCGCTGGCCGAGAGCTTGGCCATCTCTTCCAGGAGAATAGCCGGGTCAATGACCACGCCGTTGCCGATCACGCATTTCTTGTTGTCGTATAAGATGCCCGAGGGGATCAGGTGAAAGACATATTTTTTCCCTTCAACCACCAGAGTGTGGCCGGCGTTGTTGCCGCCCTGGAAGCGCACCACATAGTCGGCATACTGGGTGAGCAGGTCGACGATCTTGCCCTTGCCTTCGTCACCCCACTGGGTGCCGACGATTACCACGTTAGCCATCTAACTCTCCTTTCAAACTATAGGGGGTCCGGCAGCGGGGCCGGGTTTGGACATGGACGGGGTGCGTAGCACCATCGAGCAACTTAGCCAAAGCCTCCGTAAAAGTCAATCACGGTGAGCCGCCTTTCCTTCTAACTGGGACTGAGTCAGGGCTGCTTGACACCGCCGGGTAAATGCCGTAATTTTGAAACTGATGGCGGCCCATGAGGAAGATTTTTCCCTGGGCCTTTTTTGCTGGGCTGGCTACAATTCCCGCCGAATACAAGATATCCGGGTGTGTTGGTGGTTCGGTAATCGGTTTCCAGTTGCTTCGAGGATGATCTGAATGTTTGGCATTGGGCTCCCTGAATTGATCCTGATCATGGCCGTGGCCCTGATCGTTGTCGGTCCCGAGAAGTTGCCGGACCTGGCCCGTGGTTTGGCCAAGCAGTTGATTGAGCTGAAGAAGGCCGCTAATGTCCTGAAGGAGAGTTTGAACGATGAAGTACAGCAGCCGGCCAAGCCCTGGGAACAGAACCTGCCGCAGGGGTATTCCCGCCCCGAGGAACTGGCCGCCGAAGCCTTGAAAAATCAGGCTGGGAGAGCGGCGGACTCCGGCCCGGCGGAAGATGCATCGAAAGTGTCGGGCGATTCCGCCGCACCTCCCGATAAGATGCCATCAACCGAACCGGAGGATGGCGCCGAGGGCAAAACGGCCGAACGGAAGATGGCCGCCCCAGGACAAAACGGCGACGAGGCCGAAAAGTCAGATGGCTGAAGCCAACCCACTGGGCGAGTTCTTTCGTGACCATCTCCAGGAATTACGTCGACGCGCCATAATCGCCTGCGGCGCGGTCGTGCTGTTTTCCGGCCTGGCCTATGCTTTTGCCGAACCTCTCACCGCCCTTCTCCTGAAGCCCATCTTCCGGGCCCTACCCAATTTGAAGGGGCTGGTCTACACCAACCTGCCCGAGGCCTTTATCGCCTATCTCAAGGTCTCGGTACTGGCCGGGCTTGCCGCCGCCCTGCCGGTGATCTGTTATCAGGTCTGGCGCTTTGTCTCGCCCGGCATGAAGGCAAACGAGCGGCGGCTGGCTCTCTTGGTCAGTTTCTGGGCCGCGTTGCTCTTTATCGGCGGGGCGCTCTTTGCCTACCTGGTGGTCCTGCCTGATATGCTTTCCTTTATGCTGGGGATGGCCGGCGAGCGTTTGCAGGCGATGCCCAAGCTTGATGCCTACCTTGCCTTCGTGGGCCGGTCGGTTCTGGCCTTCGGCCTGGCCTTCGAAATCCCCTTTCTGATGGTGGCCGCCGGTCGCGCCGGCCTGGTCACCCCCGGCTATTTCCGCCGGAAGCGCTGGTACAGCTACGTCGGCATCCTGGTCCTGGCCTTCCTGCTGGTGGGCGGTGATCCTCTGGGAGCGGTGATGTTGGCCGGACCGCTGGTCCTGCTTTACGAAGCCGGGGTGTTGCTCACCGCCCTGATCGGACGCAGAAAATGACTTTCTAATTGCCATCGAACCTCTGATTGCTTCCTCGCCTTTGTTAATAAGAAAATCGGTCAGTATGCTGATCGCTCTTGTGTTTTCAAGTCATTGCCGTCCAGCTCATTACGATAAATATCTCTTCGTGGCATGAATATCCGCGGAAATTTAGTGGAATAGACCTCCCGACCTGGATTCCTGGGCAAGTTGGGCATGAAGGGGTACACAGTAAGATAAGGTACTTTCATGAAAGAAGGCTCGGGCATTCTAGATATGCGCTTACCGGTGACCGTAAGCTGCCGCGCCATGGATCTGCTGGTTGGGGCCAGCGGGCTGCCCAAGATGCGCCTGAAGGATGCGATGAACAAGGGCGCGGTCTGGCTGCTTGCGGGCCGGGGTAAAGCCCGGCGGCTACGCAAGGCCACCGCCGAGGTGAAGGTGGGTGATACCCTCCGGCTTTGCTATGACGAGAGGATTCTCGCTGCCCCGGTGCCGGCTCCGGTCTGTCTCGCCGACTACCGGTCGTTCTCGCTCTGGTTTAAGCCCGCAGGACTGCTTTCGCAGGGCACCGATTTTGGGGATTTCTGTTCCCTGTTGCGCCAGGTCGAGCTCCATTTCAAACTGCAGAGGAAAGTCTTTCCCGTGCATCGGCTCGATCGGGAGGTTTCCGGCCTGGTGCTGGTCGCCCATGATCAGAAGACTGCGGCCCGCCTGAGCCGAAGCTTCGCCGACCGCCAAGTGGCCAAGAGCTATCTGGCCGGAGTCAGGGGCCGCATCGACCCGTCGGCAAGCTTCCGGTTCGACGCCGACCTGGACGGCAAAGCGGCGGTAACCGGATGCCTGGGTCTGGCTTATGACCCCGAAGAGAACGAAAGTTTGGTTCTGCTCAAACCAGAAACCGGGCGGCTGCACCAGATCAGGCGCCATCTGGCCGGACATGGCACCCCAATTTACGGTGATTACCGCTATGGTGGCGGCAAGGGCGAGATGCGACTCTGTGCGGTGCGGTTGTTTCTGGCGCCGGACGGCAAAAAGCCGGGCCTGGATCTGTGCTTGCCCGCGGAATATCTGCCCGATTGGGCCGAAATGGTTGGCAAACTCCCTGAAACCTGGGAATCATTAAAATTGACCGATCCCGATCGATAAGCCTCGGAAAGATTAAGATAAATTGCCTCTCATCTCCTGACCCCGGGTAAACCGGCAACCGGGCGCTGCCCTGGCGCTATGACACAAAACGGGGGGAAAGGGGTAGGAGTGTTCTTTTTCTGAAGAACACCATCAACAAGGCTATTGCCTGCCTATAAATGGGATTGCCAAAATGAGAGGTTTGCTTGGCCATGGGCTTTCCAAACCTTCATCAAATATCCGGGCTAAATTGAATATCATAAATTTATCATTGTGTGGTCTGTTCAATTGGGCAGGCTGTGAGCAGGGAAGTGCTTCGGAGGCGGTTGCTCAGTTCCAGAAAGCCCTGCACCTAAAGTCCGACGATCAGCTCGTCCTGCACTGATTTACGCGAAAAAACTTTTAGAGAAAAAATGATAGATGCAAGATGCAGGACCGGGGGCACCCATTACTAAGGTACCAAGTGACTTGCTGGGACGCATGGTCGCGTTATCGCGATCGGCGTATTTGACTAACTTCTCGCGGTTGTCTCCTGGAACTTTAATAAACGTAGGCCACGCCGCCTGAATGGCAAGAGGCGGCACAGTGGCGATTGCCAGCGGTATCGGAGCCGGTGTAATAAAGTTGGGTAATGGTGAAAGACGAATCCCCCGAAGGGATTAAGAAAGCGGTTGAAGTTTTACCGGTGCCGCCGCCTGCATCGGGCCAGAGATAATTGGCACCGTGAATGCTGCTGGCCAGGCTTGTGTTGCCGATACCGCCGTGGCAGGCAAGGCAGCCCAAGGGATTGTTGGTGGCGTCATATTGATGGGCGGCCAGGCTGTGGCCGCCATTGGGGGTGCCACCGCTGGGGTTGCCGTAACCGGGCAAGTCCAGCCAGTCTGAGTTGCCAGCTGTGGCCGGATCGTTGTGGCATTTGAGGCATAAATTATCAAAGGAACCGCCCGGACCGGAGTCTTTCAATATGTGTTCTATTTCGGAGCCGTGCGGACCCTGGGGATTGCCGGCGGTTTCGCTACCATGGCAGTCGCTGCAGTACATCTGATGGTCGAGGTTGCCAGAGTCCACCCAAGGGGTTTTCAAGGAGGAATTTATCCCTCTCAAAAATGCGTTTTTCCATTGGTTGGAATTAGTCGCCACCGGATGGACGGAGTAGTTGTTCGGGTTGAACTGCAGCCCGACATCCAAGTTGGGGTTGGATGGATATTGATCGTTGGCATGACATCGGAAACAGAGCTCGTATTCATAACTGATGGGCTCCGCGAGAGGGTTCAGGCTCAAAATTCCCAGGTTTTCAATACCACTATTGGGAAAGCCGGGAGTCCAGCTGCTGACGGAGGTACCTGCCACGGAAAGCAAAGGGCCCTCGACGGCGTTGCCATCGACCGCTTCGCTGTGGGTGGTGATTTGGGCCACGTGCGAATCGTGACAATCGTTGCACAAAACGCTGCCGATGCTGGAGGCAGGGTCATGTGAATAGGTCTTGGCGATCTGTGTAGCAATGTCATCGGCGCCATTCGCGGTCGAGCTGTCATGGCAATGGTTGCAAAGGGCGTTGCCGGCCAGGACATCAAAGAGCAGATGGGCCGAGGGGCTTCCATTAATCGGGCCCGGTTCGCTGCCACCTATACTGGCATGCTGTTCGTGACAATGGGCGCAATTGCCGGCAGCATAATCTGTCAGTTCAGTACGTTTCGCTCCTTGCCCGGTAATACGAGACGGATCACTCCAGTTGCCGCCGTGGGCCGAGTCCAAATATGTTCCGGCCGTGACTTGGGCTGTCGGAGTGGTAAGCAGGGCCAGCATGAACAGGACAACTATGCCGGAGGCTTTAGGGAGATAAGTTGGATTTGGCATTGGACCCTGTTTCCTTGTTGGAACAAAGGAGTTGAATGGAGAGCAAAATATTGTGATAGCCGGCGCTGGGCGGATCTTGCCTCAACCTTTAGATCTCATTAGGAAAAATACCAACAATAATAATAATTTGCGGATGGTCTAATTGTCAAGAATAAACCCCCTTTAGCTTTGGGCAATCGCCGTAGTCGTTTCTTCTATGTCTCCAACCACTTTGCGATATCAGTTCTCACAGCTCGGAGTCGTCGCTTTCTTCCTGCGGGGTATGTTTGAAGGTGATGCGGATGTGGTCGACCAGGAAAACGGCCTGTTTCGGGCTCAGGGTCTGGGCGAAGGAGGGCATAGCGGGCGATAGCCCGGTGTCCTTGCCGCCTTGCAGGATAACCTTGGCAAGATCGGCGGTGGATTTTCCGGCCAGGAGTTGCGGATCGCCGAGATCGGCCGGTTTGACCGGCAGGAGATAAGCGTTCAGGCCGTCGCCTTGTCCGGTTTCCCCATGGCAGAAGGTACAGTAGCGCTGGTAGAGAATCGCGCCCCGGCTGATCTGGAACTCGGGCAGCTGGCTGACCGTGCGCGGTTTGGCCGGCGGGACAGGTTTGTCCGCGGCCATTGCCGATCCCGAAGCAAGTACCAAGAGCAGCGGGATGAGGAGGTGAATTACGCGGTGCTTCATTTCTTCTCCTCCTTCTTCAGGGTAAGCAGAAAGGCCAGCAATTGGCGACGCTGTTCGGGCGGGATGGCGAGGACCGGCTCCCGTGCGCCCGGCTCGTAAGGGTGGGCGTTGTCCAGCCGGGTGATGAGCCAGGCCGGAGTGAGACGGAACCCCACCCGTTCCAGGGCTGGGCCGAAATAGCCGCCCTGGCCGTCGATGGAGTGGCAGGTCTGGCAGTTGTAGGTCTCGAAGTAGAGCTTCCGGCCGCTCTCGATCTCGCCGGGATTTGTGGAAGCCGCCGCGTCGATGCGGTCGGAACGCAGCAAGAGCCGGGCATAGTCGGCCAGAGTCGTCGCCTCCGCTTCGGTCAGATTGAACCTGGGCATCCGTTCGGCGAGGGCAGGGCGGATGGCGTAAGGTTTTTGCAGGAAGGACTTGAGCCATTTGCCTTCCACCTTGCTGCCCTCGAAGGTCAGATCGGGGGCCAGGCTGCCGCCCTTATCACCCAGACGGTGGCAGCTGAAGCAGCGGTACCGCTCGAAGATCCTGCCCACCTCGCCGGTCGGTTCCGGCAGCGGAACCACGACTTTCTTGTCGCGATAGGAGTCAGGCACCTCTTGGCTGCGGCCCAGAAGCGTTGTGGCCAGTCGTCCCACCTCCGCCGGCTCCAGACCGAAAAAGGGCATCTTTAGTTTTTCGCCGTAGATTCGGGGGTTCTGCAGTTTGCCGACGATATAATCCGGCAGGGTGCGCGGCACGACGCTCTTGCCGAAGTCGATGCGGCTGAGCTGGCGGTCGGCCAGGTCGGCCAGGGAGGGGGCGAAGTCGACCCTGCCTTTCACCCCGGGTAGTTCGTGACAGTTGTAGCACCCCTTGGTCAGGAAGAGCCGCCCCCCCTCTTCGCGGAGATCGCCGGCTGGAAACGTTGATTTCGGGGCAGGTTCGCCGGGGGCGGGATCGAGATCTCCGCTGTCCGGTTCTCCGTTTGCATCTTCGCTGTTCAGTTCGCTTTCCCAGAGCAGGTACTCGACGATTCCCAGCCGTTCCTCCCGATTCAGGCGAAAGGTCGGCATGGCGGTGCGGGGATCGTAAATTGCCGGATCGCGCAGCCAGGCATCGAGCCAGCGCCGGTTCGACTTGATCGAGATCCGGCTCAGGTCCGGTCCCATGGTGCCGCCCTTGCCTTCCAAGACATGGCAGCTGAGGCAGCGCGAGCGCCCGAAGACCTCCTTGCCTCGGTCGACCAGGGCGTCATGCTCGTCCTCGGACAAGGTGGCCAGCCATTGCCGGTCGGACTCGCTCTCGCGATAAAACTCATCCTGCTTCTCCGCGGACATCGGCAGGGAAAGCAGATAATCTTCCAGGGCCTCTGTTTCCCGGGTGGTGAGGAGAAAGTCCGCCATCCGGGCCTGCGGCAGGTATTCCTTGGGGTTGTGCAGCCAGCCGCCGAGCCATTTCCGGTTCACCTTGGTGGCCAGTCCGTCCAGGGGCGGGGCCGGGGGCGGACTTTTATCCTTGCCGACCAGGATATGGCAACCGAAGCATCTTTTGGCCTCGACCAGCTGGGCGCCGGCGTCCAGGGTCGGGGCCTTCTCCTTGCCGGGGCCGGCCAGTCCGTGGCATTTGCCGCAACTCGACTCGATCAGCCTCATGGGCAGCAGTTGCTCGTGGGCGTCGGGCAGCCGGGTGGCGTAGCCCTCGCCGCCGTGGCAGATCGTGCAGCCGAAGCGATCGAAGGTATGGGGGGCGATATCCGGGTGGGGCGCGAGGGGCTGGCTTTTCGGGGAATCGGGGTCGTCCACCCCGATATGGCAGGTGCGACAGCGGTCGGCCCGCTTCAGCTCCGGAAGCCAGTCCTGGCGGATACCGATGGTGAAATGCGATGCCGCCTCCTGGTCATCGACGGTTTTCGCCCGGGCCGTGAGGTTAGCGCGGTAGGACTCCTGAAAGGGTCGCCAGGAAGCCTCGCGTTCCCGGAAGATCAGCACTACGGTGACGAGCAGCAGAACGATGCTCAGCAGCAGAAATAGTCTGGCCAGTCTTTCCATGCTTGAGAGGATACTACAGGATCCGGATAATGTTCAGCAGATTGGCCAGGACGATCTGCATACAGACCAACAATCCCATGATGGTGAGCAGGTGGGCCAGAAAGCGCCGGACCGGCCCGGGGGTCGCGGTGGTATCGGGCGGGCGGCGAAAGCGGGAGAGGAAGACGGCACCGGCGTAAATACCGATCACCAGAAGCGGCAACCAGCCGGGGGCGGGAGAGGTCGAGTGGCCGGCGAGGTGGAGCGGGGTGCCGTCCGGCCATTGCCAGTCCCAATTCGGGCCCCGGAAGAACAGGCCGATTACGGTGAGCAGCAGCCAGAGGGACAGACCGGTGGAGAAGAGCAGGCCGATACGCCCGCCGTTGGGGTAGCGGACCAGTTGCCGGGTCGGCGCGGCCGGGGTGTCGAGATAGGGGATCGCCGCCAGGGCCAGGACCATGGCCAGGGGGATGACCACCCCGGCAATCCAGGGCGGGAAGTAGACCAGCAGTTCCTGCAGTCCCAGGAAATACCAGGGCGCCTTGGAAGGATTCATCGAAAAGGAGGGATCGGCGAGTTCCTCCAGCGGGGCGGCCACCAGCATGGCCAGGAGCATAAGCAGGATCAGGGCGGCCAGGGTGGCGATGGTCTCCCGCAGCACCAGTTCGGGCCAGACTTTGACTTTGGTGTCTCGATCAGAATCCACCTGTGTTTTACCGGGCGCTACGCTGCCCATGCGGGGCAGCGCCGAAGTCCCACGGGTTTCCCGGAGATTGGTCGCTTCCCGCTTGGCGGTCGTGGGGCCGGTTATGTAAAGTTCATCGTGATACATTTTTCCACCCGTCTCAAAGCGGCCGCTTTACCTGGTTGTCTTTTCTGACCCGCCAGAAGTGGAACATCACCGCCACCAGCAGCACCAGGGGCAGGACCACGACGTGCAGCACGTAGAAGCGCAGGAGGGCCGGCTGGCCCACGTCGGTTGCGCCCAGGATGAAATATCTCAGGTCGCCGCCGGCCGGCAGCAGCGACCAGGGACCCTTGGCGCCGATGATCGGCACGTAGGAGATCATGTTGGTGCCGACGGTGATCGCCCAATAGGCCAACTGGTCCCAGGGCAGCAGGTAACCGGTGAAGCTCAAGAGCAGGGTGAGGACCAGGCAGCTCGACTCCCACCACCCAGTTGAACTCCCGGGGATGGCGGTAGGCCTTGTGGTAGAAGACCCGGACCATATGCAGCACCACGAAGAGCACCATGGCGTGCGCGCTCCAGCGGTGGATATTGCG
Source organism: uncultured delta proteobacterium (assembly GCA_963807225.1). Classification (GTDB taxonomy): domain Bacteria; phylum Desulfobacterota; class Desulfobulbia; order Desulfobulbales; family JAGXFP01; genus JAGVGT01. Next base: position 213,336 of record CAWEAD010000010.1, read on the forward strand.
CAGGAAGGTGCCGTAGGGCACCACGTAGGCCAGGTCCAGCATGTCGCGGTAGGCCCGGCCCGCTTCCGGCACGTAAAAGAACATCAGCAGGAGACCGCTGACGGTCAGCACCAGGAACATCAGGAAGGCCAGGCCGCCCATGCAGAAGGTGGCGGTGAAACGCAGCTTTTGCCGGGAAACGAAACGCGGGTGGAGATGCAGCAGGGCGTTGTAACCCCTGCCGCCCGGACCGGGCCGGAAGATCGATCCCCAGATGGCGGTTTCGGTCAGTTTCATATCTTCAACACAAAAGGCGCCTTATTTCTCAGGCGCTCGTCGTTTTCCAGGATCGCCCCGTCGACCTCGACCAGCCCCCGGGCATTGATCTTGAGAGATGCCCGGAAAAGCGGCTCCGGGGCCGGACCCCGGACCACGTCGCCGTTTTTCTTGAAGATCGAGCCGTGGCAGGGGCAGTGAAAGAGGCCATCCTCTTCGCTGAAGGCCGGGATGCAGCCCATGTGGGTACAATTGCGCACCAGGGCGTAGAGTCCGTTGTCACCCATGATCACGCTGACTTTTCGAGCCCCGACCTGGAAGTCGCGCATCACTTCGCCGGCGAAATCCTCCGGCGGGCCCAGCGCCATTTTCAGGGGCGGGGCGTAACTAACCGTCGGCACCAGAGATTCCAGCGAGGCGTAGAGACCGCCCAGGCCGGTGGCGACCAGGCCACCCACCCCGGCCAGCAGAAAGGTCCGCCGGTCGATACCCTTGCAGGGGCAAGCGGGGCTGTCTTGTTTATCGGCTTTTTCTGTTCCGGATGACAAGATCGGTCACCCCCGCCTCGGTCAGGTTTATCTGTTGCTTATCGAAGTGTAGCTTTTCGTGCCAGGCCTTGACCGTGTAGTTGCCTGGCGGCACGTCCTTGAGTTCGAAGTTGCCCGCCTCGTCGGTCAGGACGAAATAGGGCGTGTCCAGGGCCACGATGAACCCCTTCATCTCCGGGTGGACGTTGCAGAGTTGGGTGTAGACTCCCTGTTCGGCGAAGGTGTGCTGCTTGATCTCGCCGCGGGGCCAGGTGCCCAGGTTGTACTTCTCATGGTCCGGCGAGAAGATGTTGTGCCGAACCTCGTCGCTGTTGAGGAAATCGACCGTGGTGCCGGTTTGCACCGGCAGGACATGGGGCACGAAGGTCATATTGTGCTGATCCATGATCGGGTTCTGGGCCGGTGCGGTGAACTTTCCCGCGACCTCGGCCAGGTAGACCACGGCCGGCGACCTCTTCAACTGCTTGCCGCCATCCACCGTGCCCTTGATGGCGGCGGCCCAGCCGTTGGCGACCAGGGTCGCCAACAGCAGGAGCGGCAGCAGGATGGTTGTCGATATCAGTTTCTTCATAACTCGTCCTCACCGAGGGTGATGGTTTCTTTCTGCATGACGATATCTTCGGGTTGCTCGGCGGCCGGATCGGCGTGATCCCGGAAATCCTTCCGGTAGATCAGGATAGTGCTGAGGTAGATCGGTTCGTCTCCTTTCAGGCCGGCGGGCAACTTAAAGGTATAGCGTGATTTGTCGGTTTCCTTGGCCTTGATCCGGTTGTCGGAGACGAGTCGGGTGGCGCGCCAGACCGGGACATTCAGGTTGCCCTTGCCGTCGGCCGTCACCCGGGCGAATCCTTTCCCCGGTCGGCCGGAGTAGTCCGCCGCGTCCTTGCCGGTGCCGCCCCAGACAGGTACCTTCGAGCCTTCGAGCAGCTTCAGGGCTTTGCCGTCCGCGGTCTCGGCTTGCACCAGAAGAATCATATTGCGGGTGGTCTGGCCGGTGGGCAGCCGGTGGCCGGCGTTGACGTTCTCGACCCCGACGGTAACCGCCACGGTATCGCCGTGCTGTACGCCGTCGATGTGCAGCCGCGCCGCGCCTTCCAGCCGCTTGGGGGTCGCCCCTTCGAACTTGTGGGGGTAGATGGAGGCCGGGTCGCGTTCGTTGGCCACCTGCTTCACCCGGCCGCTGACCACGTAGCGGTAGTAAGGCACCATGTCCTTGGTCCAGTTCATATGGCAATCCTGGCACTGGCGGCCCTTGTCCTTGTCGCCCTCGGGCAGATTGTCCTGCCATTCCAGCCATTCCTGATAGGTCCACTGATTCGGGATCACCGTGCCCTTCTCGTACAAGGGATAACGGTCGGAATCGGGGTAGACTTTGCGGAAATCCCAGGTGTCTCCCGCCGGCAGCGGGGTGGCGTCCTGATGGCAGCTGGAACAGAATTCACTCTTGGTAAACAGGGGATTGTAGGAGGCGGCCATCGGCATGGTCACCACGTCGTCGTAAGGACCATAGGCGAAAACCGGGGCCATCATGCCGTTGCCGGTACTGAAGCGATTCATGGTGATGGCCTGCACTCCCGGTTTGTTGCCGACCTCGACCGCGCCGATCTTGTGGCAGAAGTCGCACTCGATGCCTTTGGACTGGTTGAGATTATCGGCCACGGCGAAGCCGTAGTCGGTGTGCCCGGGGGCACGAAGTGCGGCGATGGGGGCGTGGCAGTCGGCGCAACTGTTGGCCTGGTCGGGTCGCCGGTCGCGACTGAATTGATTATAGGCAGTCAGCACTTTCGGGTTCCTGGTGGTCTGCCCCATCTTCGAGGGACCCCATTCCCAGAGGTGGGTGGTGTGACAGTTGCCGCAGTCCCTTCTCCCCATCATCATGCCTCCCTGCGCCGGCAGGGGACCGGCCGGTGAGGTGATCATCAAGGGGTAATCGGCAAAATCGACCTTGGGAACGCGGCGCAGGAAAATGGTGAGATCTTTGGCGCCCGGCTGGTAGATCACGCCGTTATTGATCCAGCCCTCCTTGCCGGCGGTGACGATCAGGCGGAACCAGCGCAGGTTGGGGTTTTTCAAGGGCAGGGCGAAGGCGCCGTCGCCGTCGGTTTCGATCATCCGGTCGCTGCCCTGGATCCGCACCCTGGCCCCGGCAATGGGCAGGCCGATGCCGTCACGGACACTGCCGTTAATGATGAAAGCCCCGCTGTCCATTCCGGCCAACGCGGCAGAGCCGGAGAGGACGAGAAGGAAAAACAGGGTCGCGCAGGTCGATAGTCCGGCCAACCGGATTCTTAGCTGTAGCATGGGATGATTGCTCCGGCCCATCAAAATACCGGGCGGATCTCACCGGTGAGCGCATCGATACTCATCTTGGCTACCGGTTTACCTGTTTCGTCAAGAATTTCAGCCAGGTAGGCATTACCCTCCTGTTCAATGACGCCCGGTTTCAGGTGACCGTTGTCCACGGTGGCCAGGTAGCGTTCGGTGATTTGTTGCGCCTCTTCCGGACTTACCGGGCCATTGCTGGTGCGGTAATTGTTGCCTGAGCAGCCGCAGGCAAAGGCCGCGCCCGGCAGCAGAAGGCCGCCGAAAATCAGGGTCATGATCAAGATCTTCTTCATTGCTTCTCTCCTATGAGGATTGGTGATGGTTCCCGGTTGTTCGGGTTAGCCGGCGGACCGTAGTCCGGGGCGCAAGCCGAGGTCTATTGCATCGAAAAAGCAATAAGCGTACCAACTTCAGAATTTCATTCTAAGTAGCTGATTTGTTTCTAAATAAATTATATATCCAGTTCTTCGGTTGAAAGAAAATGTAGCTCTCACCGGGTTAAGATAAAGAATATTATGCAGTCGAGTGAAGAAAATCATGCAGACGGCTCTCCAGCCTTCTCTCTGTTGAGGCCGGAGTCGGATGATCGAGATGATGACAGCCGTCCTTTTTTAATTAATTTATTGAAAATATTAGCAATTAAGGGTTTTCTGGCTTTGAGACTTCGCTGATGAAAAACGAAATCAGAGCTTTTTGTCCGCGGGCGGTATTTGTCTTAAGGGGGCTTTTTGGTTAGGAAAGGGTATGAAGAATAAGATCATCATCGGCTTGATCGTGCTTTCTCTCAGTTTTATTTTCGGGGGATTTTATATCACCGAGGCGATGAACCGGGTGGTTTCCGGTCTCCAGGAAATGATGGACTTGCAGCACATGGGTTTTCAGGGCAAAACCCTGATGGCCCAGATTAAGGTGGTGCAGTCGGACGTGTTGCTGAAGGATTCGCCCCACGCGGTGAATTTCGCTGAGTTCGTGCGTCATGGCGAGGCGGTGAATGATTCGGTCGCCGCCTGCCATCGCTGCCACCACCCGTCGGCTCTGGACGAGCCCATGAAAATACTGCGGGACAGTGTCAATTCCTACTTGAAGCAATGCAGAAGTATCTATTCGCTAAAAAACGATGCCGCCGGACAGAAAGATCTCCAGAAAATCGCCTTTGTGAATGGCGAGGAATTGTCACGCTTTATCGACTCCCTGTTCCGCTCCGCCGATGAGAAAATCGCCACTAGAACCTCCGGGGCCAGGAAATCCGTGGCCGGCACCCGAGAGTTGCTTATCGCTTTTGTAATCATCGGTCCCCTGATCATCCTGTTAGCTTCGTTTTATTTCCTGACCCGCTTTACGCATGCGGTTACCGTGCTGGCCAAGGCCATCGGCAAGTTGAAAGCGGGGTATCTGGATTACCGGATCTCCGAGCCTCTTAATGATGAATTCGGCGAATTGGCCGCGGCATTCAATGAGATGAGTACCTCCCTCAAGGAGCAATACCAGCGGGTTGAGTCAATTCAGCAACGCTATCACATGCTCTTTGAAAGCGCCGCCGATGCCATCTTTATCCTGGAGGCCGAAGGGGCGGATGCCGGCAAGATTGTTTCCGCCAACACGGCTGCCGCCGTGATGCACGGCTATTCGGTGGATGAACTCAGGAGCATGCACATAAGGGATCTCGACGACCCCGAGGACTCGGAACGAATTCCGGGGCGTATTCAACAAATGCTGAATGGAGAATGGATCAAAGCCACGGTCAACCACCGGAGAAAAGACAACTCGGTTTTCCCCGTCGAGGTCAGCGCCGGGCTGCTGGAGTATGACGGCCAAAGATACATACTTGCCTTTGATCGCGATATTACCGAGCGGGTGAAGGCACAGGAGGCCCTGCAGCGGGTCAAGCAGCTGGCCATGGTCGGTGAGATGGCGGCCGGCCTTGCCCACGAGATAAAAAATCCCCTGGCCGGGATCAAGGTCTCAATCGAGATCCTTGCCTCGGAGTTGGATCTGGGACAGGAGGACAAAGAGGTTTTCTTCCGGGTCATCCAGGAGGTTAACCGGATCGAAAACCTGCTGAAAAATCTCCTCAGCTATGCCAGGCCTCCCAAGCCACATATCGATGCGGTCGATCTCAAGCTGTTGTTGAAGAATTCGGTCAAGAATGCCGAGATGACCCTGAGAAGCCCAAGCTATTTTTCCGGGAAAAAGAAAGGGATTAATTTTGTCACCGAACTGGCTTCGGATCTTCCGGCGATAGCCGCCGATTTTTCCCAGCTTCAGCAGATAGCTCTAAACCTTCTCCTGAACGGTATCGAGGCAATTCCGGAGGATGGCGTCATTTCCGTAAAAGCGACCTGGGACCAAGCCGAGCAAGTGCAGATTACCATTGCCGATTCGGGAAAAGGATTTGATGAAGAGGGTCTGCGGAAAGCCTTTCAACCCTTTTTCACCACTAAGTCCAAGGGCAACGGTCTGGGGCTGGCGATTACCAAGCGGCTGGTCGAGCAGCACCGGGGCCAGATCGACTTGAGCAGCCAAAAGGGTGAAGGTGCAACATTTGTCATTACTCTTCCGGTTAAACAACAGCATGAGGGCACCGAAAGATGAAGACCGGTGGCAGGATTTTCCTTCTGGATGACGATGAGCTCATCGTCACGATGATCGAGCGTTCCTTGAAAAAAGAGGGTTACGAAACCCAGGTGCAGACCAGCGCCAAGGATATCATCAACAAGATCGTTGCCTGGCAGCCGGAGCTGGTTTTCCTTGATATCAATCTCGATAAAGATTGTAACGGCCTTGATATCCTGGCCGAGATTAAACAGGAAAATATCCTGGTTCCGGTGGTGATGCTGACCAGCGACGATTCCGCCGAATCCGCCATCAAGGCCATGAAGCTTGGGGCGGTCGACTACCTGACTAAGCCCTTTAACATTGAAGAGGTGCTGATTGTCGTCGCCAATGTCCTTAAAACCTCCCGATTGAAGGAAGAGGTCGACTATCTGCGGAAAAGAGGGGCGGCCGGGACCGGGAACCAGATAATTGGCGTAAATCCGGCCATGATGGATATTATCCAGAAGGTGGAAATGTTTGCCAAGGCCGGGACCGGCTCGCTGCTGATTACCGGGGAATCCGGCACCGGCAAAGAGGTTCTGGCCCGTTATTTCCATGCCTTGAGCTACCGGGAGCAGGGCGGTGCCGTCGACTATGCGCCTTTTGTCGCCATCAATTGTACCGCTCTGCCTGATAACCTGATTGAAAACGAGCTGTTCGGCCATACCCGAGGGGCTTTTACCGATGCAAAGACAGACAAAAAAGGCGTCTTCGAACTGGCCGATGGCGGTACGCTGCTCCTGGATGAGATTGGCGATATGCGCTCAGACGTGCAGAGCAAGCTGCTGCGGGTTCTGGAAACGAGAAAGGTTCGGAGGTTGGGAGGGAAAGTCGATCTTTCCTTCGAGGCCCTGCTGGTAGCGGCGACTAACAAGGATCTTAAAAAGGCGGTGGATTCGGGAGTGTTCCGCGAAGATCTCTTTTATCGCTTGAACACCTTTGCCGTGCATCTCCCGCCTTTGCGGGAAAGGGTGGAGGATATTCCTCTTCTGGCCAGGCATTTCCTCGAGACCTTTGCCAGGAAATATTTAAAGAAAGACCTCGGCGGATTTTCCCCCGAGGTCGGGAAGATACTGAGTCTTTACGATTGGCCGGGGAACATCAGGGAGTTGCGTAATGTGATCGAGCGTTGCGTGGTGCTTGAAACCTCGGATTACATTACTTCGGTTCATCTTCCCAACGAAATGACCAGCAAGCGCATGGTTGAGCCCAGCAAAAACTTTCAGATTATCCTGCCGGAGTCGGGAATCTCTCTTGACGAGGTCGAGAAGGACTTGGTCAGACAGGCCCTGGAACGAACGAACTACAACAAGACCAAGGCGGCCAAGCTGTTGAATATTACCTACGATACCCTCAGGTATCAGGTAAAAAAATTCTCGCTTGAGCGCTAATCCGCCTTCTCAGTTGCGGTCGGGTTTGGCATCCCAGGCAAAGCATACTCCGGCCTTGCAGGTGTTGTTCGCCAGCATCCTGCTCCAGACCACGACGCCGGTTTTTTCCAGGGTCGTGGATTTGAGGCTGAGCACCTGAGAAACCGGGAGGGGATGATTGCTCAACAATCCCACCCCGCCCTCCGAAATGTCGAAGGATTCAGCCTCTGTTGACCACCGGTGGGTTTTCCCTTCCCCGATGACATTCATGGCGAGAGCCAAGGGCTGAGAGTGCGGCCGGCGGGTGAACTTTCTGGTTCGCCTCACAAAATTATTGTCCGAGAATCGCATCTTGGTCTGGAAATCCTCGTTGTGCAGGGCCTGGTGGATTATCTCCCGCACCTCGTTAAGGGCAAACGGCTTGGCGAGGAAATGGCAGGCACCGTTTTCCGCCGCCTCTTTGATATTGGAGCTTAATTCATCATCGTCGATATGGCTGGCCGTCATGACGATGATCTTGGTTTCGGGGCAAATATTTCTGATGGTCTTCATTAAGTCCAGGCCGTTGTAATCCGGCAGGTGGATATCGAGCAGGCAGAGATTATAGGGGCAGATACTTAGTTTTTCCTCGGCGGCGGAGGCCGAGGAGGCAGTGGTCACTGCAACCGATTCGTGTTGCAGAGCTTTCCGGAGTCCGTAAAGAACCAGCTGATCATCGTCGATTACCAAGATATTCTTTTTCACATAACGCCCTGGGAAATTTGCGATTACCTGAAAGCTCGTTAATCTAGCAAAAAACGTTCATGCCGTCATTGCGAGGAGTCCAGCTCCTGGTGATAAACACCGCGAAACGGCAATCCAGACTTTTAAGATACTTGCGAACGACCAGCTTTCTTGGCTGCATTTATCCCCCAAGGGGCTGGAGAAAATGCCTATTGGGGGAGTCGTAATGGAGTTCTTATAACTTATTGCGACTTCATCAAACTAGACAGTCGTGTCGTACTTCGCCAGAAGTAAGGGTTGCGTACTCCGTCAGCCCCGGCAAGGACGTTGAACCAATCTGTTATTCGGCTAGTCTGGCCTTGGTTCAGGGTTTTATGGTACTTTGTGACTAAGATACTATTAAATGATAGCAATTCATGTGCCAGATGAGTCGGGTTTGCCGATTCGATGAGTGTATTTTTGGGGTGGGAAAAACATTCCTGCCTTGCCGTTGCCCTTGCGGGGTTAATTTATTTTCATTGCGGACCGGTTCTTTTTAATAAGTCATGGAGGATCTCTCCCGTTTCCTGCCTTTCGACCCACGGGGTTGAGCATTTAACCAAATCCAATTGGTCAAATACCCCAATACTTCACCCAGGTTGGTTTCTAGTTACTAGTATCGATTTCCCGCAACGCTTGGGCAAATCACCAAGACAGATTTGCGGGCTTTTGGTGGTCGGGTCGAGGGTTTTAGTTAAGATGCCGATCCGTTTGATATTTTTGTTTATGTCGGACGGGTTGTTCTAATTGGCATAGTGATTGCGGACAAAATCAATTAGGAAAACCAGGCATTGCCGGGGGCACCCAAGGTTTGGCGATTCCGGGAAATGAGTGCAGCCTCTCTATCGTCTTCCCCGCATGCGGTTGTTGGGATTCCAGTTGTCAAAGTTCGATTTTCTACCATTGAGTTGCCACTTAATTCGTCGTCAGGGCGCTGGCCCGAATCCTTCGCATTCGCGATAGCCGCATAAAACATGCGGGTGGGGGCGAGGCAGGGTTTCAATATATTGCTATGTCTTGAACACTAAATCTGTAAGGGCTAACCACCATGGATGGTCGGATACTCTTTGTTTTATAGCGCTTCGAGTGTTCACGGTTATTGAAGCCACCTGCGTCAGCGGTGGTGACTAGTTTTCACCGGGCTCCAGAGAAGAATTCCGGCTGTTCCCGGTCCTCAATGCTGCCGGTGTCGCCGGTGTAGTGGTTGCGGTAACCTTGTGTTTATCCTCCGGTGCGCTTGTTGCTCTGTCTATCCGCTTGGTTGGTGGAATCCCCAAATTCGATTTAGTGAAATGCCCATATTTTCGATAACTGGAGTGGTGGATAAATTCGCATATTCCCACGTAAGGTACTGCTTTATTGAGGTTTTGGCGTAACGGCCAGCAAGTGGCACGATAGTTGCTCCCATATTAAGGCAAGCAACTCACCTGAAAATCGACAGAATTATATCGGTTAAAGTGGCAACCAGCGGAAGTCGGGGATATCCGCTGGCCTTTTCAGATAGAGAGCGCTGTTGTTCCCCGACAAGCCAACAACAAGGGAGGTAAGAAGTCGACGCGGGGTAGCGTCGGTTGCAAGAGGAGGAAAGAATAAAATAATCAGGTTTTGATCTGGCTGTCGCGTTGGCGGCAGTCAACGTTTTTCCGAACAGAGTAAACCCATCGTGAGGTGGGGACACAAAGCCAACGGATCCCAGAAGTGGATGGCCGGGCTACCGGAGAAAAAAGACAATAACTAGGAGGATGGTATCAATGAACAAAGTAATGAGCAGAAGTGTAATTCTGGCGGGTGCGGTACTTTTCATGGGCACTCCGGCGATGGCAGCTGTGACCAGCGGTCTGATCGGCGATTGTGTCGATTGCCATACCATGCATAACAGCGAGCAGGGCCGCACGTTGCCATAGACGGGAACTTCAGGCATCCGTCGGCATGCCCCGATTCAGAATTTGCTGCGCATGGACTGTATCGCCTGTCATGCCGATCCCACCCAACCGAAAACATCGTCAACATGGGTGGCGGCAGCGCGGTTCCCCAGGTTAACCACTTAGGCGCCACCGATCTGGCCGGCGGAAACTTCCGGTATCATCAACGGCGTCGCGGACCTCGCAATGGCCATAACGTGGTCGCTCTGGTCGCCGCCGACACTAACGGCTATGGCGGGTTCTAATACCCCTCCAGGTATGTATCATGGCGCCTCTACCCATGCCACCGCTGACCGTTTCACCATGGACGGCGGCTTCCTGGCCAACTTCACCTGCGCCGGTTCCGCCGGTTGTCACGGTATCCGTAACCAGGCCATTATCGGCTCAACATTGAATGACAACACTACCTCAACGTGTAGCGGTAACAGTCTGCCGGTGAGGATGGCACGGACTACTATGATAAGTATCGCTGCGTCTGACCGGTATCCGGCCCTTTCCGGCGCCCATCATAACAGCTATGACGGTGTGAAGACGCCTGCCACTGACAGAACTACGGCTGATGTCGATGGACAGTACATCGCCGATAGCTATCGTTTTATCCCGGGTCTGATCGGTGCCGGCAACACTACTGCCGACAGCGACCGTTGGCAGAATGCAAGCTCCGACCAGCCACAACGAGTACTATGGTGCAGCTGGCGGCGCACAGGTTACCGGAGTTGCGGCAACTGTCATGCCGGTGATGGGACAAACCGGTTGCGAGCCATCTTTACACCGACGGCTTCCTGAAGGTGCCGAACCAGACCATTACCGGCTTCTGCGCTACCTGTCACGGCGAGTTCCATTCCGCCGGCGAACGGCTCAGGCAATGGCATCAGCGGCGCCTTCCTGCGTCATCCGGCCGATTATGTGATTCCGAACCCGGAGAGTATTCAAATTACACCGAGTACTAAATCACCGCTCCGGTTGCCCGTGCCATCTGAACGCGCTTCCTTCCGAAAATGTAGTACTCCGGGCACGGATCTGGTCATGTGTCTTTCCTGCCATATGGCTCATGCCTCCCAGTATGACGCCATGCTGCGCTTCGATTACAGCAAGAGATGAAGGCTGGTAAGGCTGCTACCTGAAGGACTGGCTGTCTGGCATGTCACGCCACCAAGGGCATCCTGCCTGGTACTCGTTGTAATTCTGATTGTTAGTTTAACCAAGTCTTAAGACCATGGCACGTAAGTAAAATTAACTGCCACCCGATGCTTAGTCGCACCGGGTGGCAGTTTTTTTTCATAAGACCCGCCGCTCGGGATAATGGATCACGCTCTGACTTTACCATAATGCCTGGAGCCGCTTCGGCTACCTGAAAAAAATTGCTTTGAGCTGGCTTGCCGATAAGGTAAGTTGCCACGGGTGTATCAGTCTTGATACCGTGAATGTCAAGTGGGCCGGCCGCGGAGATTTTACTCCGATTGTCGGTTATTATAATTAACGAATTGGCGGGTCTGGAAGAAGCCGATGGGGAGTTTGCTGTTTAATTCATCATGCGGCGATCAGTTCATTGGCAGGTGGCGGGCATTTTCTTGGCTGGAATAAGAGGAAGTTCAGACTCGACTGAACGGCGTCGATCGATTTCCTTTTCGGTTTCCCGCCTAATATTGGCGCTGCTTCCGATCCTGCTGCAGGCCGGTTTCACCGCCCAGGCTTTCGCATTGGACCTCAATCCACCTTCCGCGGTCTGCACTTCAATGCCAATTGGGATTATCGGCAAACGGGAGGCGAGGGTCGCGACACCTCCACCAATTCCAACAGCGCTATAACCTGGTTGGCGTGGTTGGTCAGCGACTGAGCTATCAACCTACCCGCGCTTTTTCGGCCTCGGCCGGGGTGAGTTATACAGAATCCCAAGATAGCGCGGACAATGGAATTTCCGATCTCCAGTCATTGTCTCCTCTCGCTCAGGTTTCTGTGCTTAACGATATTTTCGCTGCCCGGCTTTCAGGTTACGTCACCAGCAGCAAAATCAAATCGCCTTCCGGGTCGTCAGGGAAAACTCCAGCAAGTCTTGGGATGCGAGCCTGGGCAGCAGATGGAATCTTCCCCTGATTCCCTCGCTACGTTTCCATGCCAGTGAAACGGTCGAATCGAATGTCGGGATTATCAGCACCAGCGACCAAACCCCCCATCCCCAGAAGAGCAACTCCATGACCCTGGATTGGAATTTGATCCTGGCTAAATTCAACTATACTATACATCCACAAACTTTCTCCGATTTTTCCGATAATCTGAATAAACTCAAATCTCATTTCGCCAAATTTAATACCGGCGGGAGCTTCTGGCATAATCGACTCGGTTTCAGCTTGGCCCAGCAATATCAGCGAATCAGCCAGGATATTCACCCTTCAAAATGGGCGGACGAGGGAGGTCATTTATTTTACCCTCTGGAGGGTCTGACCGAGGCATTGTTGACCGACCCATCCGCCGTGCCGGATCCTTTTACATCCCCTGGGTTGGTGGACGTAGTTCTGGGCGGCTACGATAGTTTAATGGACGGCGACTTCGAAAACGTTGCGTTGAGTGTCGATCCCGATCAGCGCGTGGCTTTAGGTTTCAAGTTCGAAGTTGCCGAGAAGATCAACCTCGTGCGGCTCTCGGTTTTGACGCAGTTGACCGCGGAGCAGGCGGCGAATTTGCAATGGAGCCTCTACGTCAGAGATCCGTCCGGCAACGGTTGGGATTTATCGGACGTTGCGGCGATCTCGTCCAACTATGACACAATAGAGAGACGCTTTTCCCTGGCGATTTCCAGTAGCGAATCGGAAATCATGGTGGTGGCCATCAATAATACCGGTGTCCAACTGGAATTTACCGAGATCGAGTCTTTCGGTCAGCATACCGTAGTAATAAGATATTCGGCAGCACCAGCACCTATAGAAAAAGCAGCGTTGGCGTGGGAATGAAAATTAGCTAAGAACTTGAGAGCCAACGCCGGCCTTTCCATGGAACATCCCGAAAGGGAGTCCGCCGGCGTAGCTACCTCTCAGGTCGATCACCGGACCTCCAGCGCCAGTCTTCGCTGGAACCCGATACCATCGTTTACGCCGTCAGTGAATTTCAGCGAAAGCAGGACCATGAAGGAAGGGAAGAAGATTGGAATAAGCCGCTACCTATGCGCTGACCTTGGCGACCATCCCCATGCCTTCGACCAATGTCGCTTTCGGCGCCAGCCGAAAGCGAATACTATAGAGGCGCACGGAAAACCTCCGACAATAACAGGTACAACCTGAATACCGCTGCCAGGATATATCCGGATTTGACCACCTCCCTGGCTTTTTCTACTGATGAGCGTCGGGTGTTCGACGACGCGGGGTGGGTTATCGGCAAAACCACTTCGTTCGCGGCGACATGAATCTTGTTGCAAGAGCTCAGGAAATATGTGACAGCAAGTCTCAGGGGGAGCTACAATAAGGGAAATAGCCTTGATACCTCGGGCACGTCCGAATCTGCCGCGGCAACGATCGGACTTGCAATACCGCCCCTCTGCCTTACTGGTGTTGCGCGGGTCGTACACCACCAGTATTATAGGCGAGTTTACCGATAGTTATAATCTCCTCCTTAACTTGGTGCTGTTTCAAGCTACAAAGGCCCGTTTGGGCATGACCGCCTCGCATAGAGAGTCCACAAAGACAAGTGATATTGTTTCGCTGAACGGAGGCTGGGATATAAGCAAAAACCTTTTGATTCTTGGCCAGAGGCAACTGTATATACTCGGATTTGTTCAGTTATTCTTCGATGGCACTTTGAAGCTGAGGTTTTGAGCTGCGCGATAATGGCTTGCAACATGAAGGTAACGATGTTATTTATTCATCGATTATTTAAAAAAAACCGGACTGACAATGCTTAATAAGATTATTGGCATAATCCTGTCGGGCTTGCTGCTTTTTCTGCCGGGTTGCGGAACTAGCAGTATGATCAAGGCTTATGTGCGCCAGAATGTCAGCCTGGTGCATATCCAGCAGGTTGCCGTGCTTCCTTTCTCCGGGGGTGGCGCAGCGCACCGCATTCGCGAATTCACCATGACCCAGCTGTTATCCTCCGGTACTTTCGATGTGGTGGACAAGGGACTGGTGGACAGCGTTCTCGCGCAAGAGGCTATCGGGGCCGGAGACGCCCTTGGATGCCAGTACAATGCGGCGCCTGGGGCAACTTCTCCATGTCCAGGCCTTTATTCTGGGTTCGGTGGAACAGACCACCACTAACCCGTGGGAATGCGGCTTTTGCCGAAATAACCATGACTCTGCGCCTGATCGACAGCGAAACCGGAACGCTCCTCTGGCAGGCCAGCGGAAGGGGGAGCGGTTTCTCTATGGCGGATCGTCTTTTCGGCATGGCGCCGAAGGATTCCTTCGAAGTGACGATGGGGTTGCTGGAAGATCTGTTTAAGACCATCCGTTAAGTGGACATCAACGGAGGATGGTTAAGAGGTGGAAGGTGAGGGTGCGGCACGGAATTGTAATATCTGACCCTCGCCCTGATTGGTATTTTGCTGTCGGGGGTCGTCGCGGCCGGTTCTCCGGTGGCGGTTTTCCCTTTGCAGGAGTTAGGACGAAGGGCGTAACGATGCCAACCTCATCTTTACCCGTGCTCTTGCCGATCGCTTAACGGAAAGCGGCAACGAAATCATAGACCTTAATGCGGTAATCGCCTTCATGGCCAACAACCGCATCCGTTCAGTCGGCCATTTGCAAACCTATAATATCTCCCGGGTCAGGACCGATCTGGGGGTTCCCTTCGTGCTGCTCGGCACGGTCACGCAGCGAAAGGAACGCCCGGAACCCTCCATGGGCCTTACCCTCCAACTGATACGTACCATTGATGCCCGCATTGTCTGGAACTTTGTCAGCAGCATGAGTACGGGCGAAGAGCGACGGGTCCTGGGGATTGGCGAACCACGATCAACTGAAGAACTGCAGCCACTGTTGCTGGATGAAGTTCTCGCGCAGTGGCCTTGGAAGATGATTAAAGAAGAGCAGCCTTCCAGCTCCATGAATATCGACACCGCGGTGCTGGAACCGGAGTATCTTAAACCCGGTGACGAGGTCCACAGCACGGTGCGGCTTCGTAATCTCTGGCGCACCGGTCAGGAGCCACGGGTTTTTTTCAAGGTGGACGATCAACTCTATCCGGCGACTGTTTCCGCCGACGGCGGCACCTATAAAGGCTCCTGGGTCGTGGGTAAAAAGGACGGCCGTTTCACGGTGTATCTGCTCTTCTCCTGGCCGCGTTACGGTCGAACCGAAACGAAACTGCTGGGAAATTATGTGATTGACGGTTCATCGCCTCTTTTCAAACTTGAACTGAGCGGCGTGAAAATCATCAACGGCATTCCGATCTTTAACAAAGATCTGGTGATCTTGCCCAAAATGCTGGTTCGCAAAGCCATGTCTCGCTGGCGTTTGGCTTTTTACTATGGAAACGGCAATCTGTTCGGGGACATGACCGGAACGGGGAATCTGCCGGAAAGCTTCATCTGGTCGGCGAAGGATAAACACGGAAGTATCGAGAACGGGACTTACGAAGTGGTGGTCGAGGCTTGGGATCAGGCCGGCAATCCGGGCAAGGCCAGCCGGCAGGTGATGCTGAACCGGAGCTTGCCGAGTGTGGGGGTGAGCGCGGCCATGAATGGCAAGGAGATGGTTGTGAACCTGGAGCCTCGTGGCAAGGTGCCACTGGCTTTCTGGCAGATGCAGATGTGGACCAAGCAGGGAAATCTTGTCTCGAATAGCGAAGGAAAGGAATTGCCGGTTAAAATTGGGGTTGAACTGCCCAATCCCGATCAAGCCCATGATATCCAGGGACTTTTGATCATGCAGGACATATTTGGTAATCAGACCCGGCGTGATCTCAAAGGTTTGCTGCCCCGGCTAGGGGAAAAGGCCGAGGCGAAGAAGGAAGAACCAAAGGGCGTTTCCGAGAGTTGGGTAGACGAGTTTTAAATTTTGACAGACGATAAATCGATTGGCGGGAAATTATTGTTATCCATTTTGAAAAATATTCGTTATTTTGCCCTCGTTTTGTTCGGCCTCATCTGCGCCGGTTGCGGAACCTTTCTGCCATGGAGCGAGACTTATCCTCTCAACCGGCAGATGGCCCCTTTCCCACCCGAGCCAGTGTGCCGGGTGGCAGTACTGCCGTTTTTGAGCGACTCCGATTACCCTTTGGCGGACGCTATCGTTACCAAGGTCTTTACGACCCAGTTTCAGAAATCGGGGAATTTCCTGGCAATACAGGAGGGAGATATACTCAAGGTATACCAGCAGCTGCATATTCTGCCCGGGATGATCATTACCCTGGATCAGCTGCAGATAATCGCCGACCGGGTCGGCGCCCGATATCTGATTACCGGGATTGTTCTGGAGATGCGGGAAGATCGTGGCTTGAATGGAACGGTCAATCCGGAGTTGACCCTGGAAATTCAGATTCGTGACGGCCGCAGCGGCCAAACCTTGTGGACGGCCTTCCATCGAAGGCAGGGTAGTTATTATACGAAAGCCATGCACTTCGGCGCAATACACACGGTCACCGGCCTTAGCCAGCGGATGGCCGTAGAAATTATTAACCTCTGGTTTAAAAAAGGACTTACCCAATGCGACGATTATCACACGATCCTGATTTTGCTGGCTTGTCTGGCTATTCGGCCCGTGGCGCCGGCCAGCGCCTGGTTATTTAATGACAACAACTTGGTTTCCATCGATGGGGTTAATTACACCACGGACGATTTCAAACATTGGTGGAAGTATTGGAACGACAATGGTAGCCCCCTGCCCGCAACTGTTGATCCTTATATCGATTTTTTGTTGCTCACCCGGGAAGCGTCGCGGATGGCTTTGGACGACACACCTGAGTTTAAGCGCCAGACCAGAATTTTTCTACAATCGCGTGCCTTGATGATGCTCAAAAACGATGCGGTCAACAGTCAGATCAAGGTGACCGAGGATGAGATCAAGGCGCGTTACGACGAACAATTTCAGCCCCTATGGTTAGTGCAGCGTCTGGAATTCAAGGACGAGGATAAGGCCATGGCCGCCTGGCAGGAATTGTCTGATAGGTACGCTGACCGTGACCGAACTTATCGGGCTACCCGAGGATAAAGGTGGTCCCGCATCCAAAAATGAGAGCTGGGTCCGGCCAGGCCAAATCGAACAGGGATGGAAAGACATCTTCCAGGAAAATTACGGTTGGTGAAATAGTCGACCCCAACAGAACATGGAAAGGGTTCGGTTCTATTCCTCCTTAAAGAACAAAATGCCGGAAACGATCAGGATATGGCCACGCTGCACGATAGTATCCAAAAGGATCTCTCGGAAGGAGCAGGAAGGTGCCTTGACCCAGAAATTGCTTTTCCAATTACGCGACAAGTACCAGGTGAAAGTCGATGAAGATCGTCTCGCCGCCCTGAACTTAGCCGATTACGCAAGTGGGAACTTCAGCGATGCCGCCACAGTTATCTATACCAACCGGCAGAATGTGTCGGAGAAGGAATTCATGGCAGTTATCGGTCGGCTTATGAGCTTCCCGACCGACTTTGATGCATGCTCTCACCTGATAAAGAGAAGGCTGCAAAGCTGAAGCAAAGTACCGTCAATGATATCATCGCGCAGAGCGTGACAAACTGGGAATGCCTGGACCGACACTACGAAGACAAGGCGCCTTTTAAGTGGGAGTACGAATTCAATTATCAACGACCGGTTGTATCTGGCATTTGGGGCAACGTCTTCTTCCTCCCGGAGATCAAGGTCACCGAGGAAGAAATTCAGCAGCATTACCAAGATAACATGGAGCGTTACACCCAGCCGACCGTGGTGAAGTTTTATATCGTCGACGAAACCCAGGGGCCGATCGACAAGATCTGGGCCGATGTCGCGGTTGGAAAGAATTTTGTGGATGAGGTTAAGAAGCAGTTCGGTATTCACGTCAAACGTCCATGAGACTCCCATCAATCACCTTGATCCCGAAGTTAGGGCAGTGGTCGAAAAGCTGGCCGAAGGCGAGACCAGCAAGATCTTCAAGGCTCAGGGAATCAAAGTGTTGGTCCATTTGGTTCGATCGAACTCCGGAAAGTCCCTTGCCCTTGGAGAGAGTCAAGGAATCCATCAGTTCCGAACTGTGGCGTGAAAAGATTGACCAAGTGCGCAACGCCTATCTGGATAAACTCAAGTCCCGTTCGAAGATAGAAGTTCGGGAACGGCAGTGGAAAACAATTCGGAAAGAGCTTGGAGGAGCATCGTGAATCTTAGATCAATACGAACCCTGGCTAAATTCAGCCTGATCGGTTTGGCGTTTCTGGCATTGCTGACCAGTTGCGCCACTACCGAACACAAGCCGGAGCAGCGGCGCACTTGCGCCGAATGTCATCCCGGATAAGGTCGCCAAGTTGCAGACCGGGATTGTGCATCAGCCGGTCAAGGAGAAAAACTGCGAAGCTTGTCATCTACCCCACGGTCTGGTGCCAAAAGTTCTTTTGCGCCAGAAGGTGCCGAATGTTTGCATGCCTTGCCATCCGAAGTTCAGCAAGCGCCGGCCGGTAAGAAGTCGGTACATGAACCGGTGGCGAAAGGTAAATGCGATGCTTGTCATGAACCGCATAATTCCGAGTATCCCAAGCTTCTCAAGGTTCCGGCGGAAAAACTCTGCTTCAATTGCCACGATCCGGAGCCATTTACCAGAGCCAAGGTTCATGCTCCGGTGCAGGAGGGTTGCGGGACCTGTCATGACCCGCACATGGGTGACCAGGCGGCGCTTGCTGGACTAACCAGCACCGAGCTTTGTGTTTCTTGTCACGAGACCGGAGACGCCAAATTCCTTACGGCACATTATGATTATCCCGTTAAAAACAGGTGTATCGATTGCCACGCTCAGCATAGTTCCAGCGATCCGGGACTTGCTCCGGGAAGTGGTTCATCCTCCGATGCGGAGCGGCGAATGCAATGAGTGCCACCAGGTGACTGGTGACGAAATAGGTGTGAAGACTGTCGAAGGCGGACTTTGCATATCCTGCCATGATCAGGTTCCTGGCTGCGGCGCAACATATGCCGGTCAAGGAGGGCGACTGCCAGGAGTGCCATGCCGTGCATGCCAGCGAGTATGCCGGGATGCTGGCCGATAAACCGACCAAAATCTGCCTGAAATGTCATGAACAGGGGAAAGGAACGGGCGAAATCAGAAGTGTTCATGAACCTGCCGGTAAAGGTGAATGCTTGGCTTGCCATAATGGTCATGCGTCGCCGAACCGGTCCTTGCTCAAGAGCGATGCCCCGGAGCTTTGTTACTCATGTCATGACCGGAAGGTTTATTCCGATACCTTGAATTCACATGTTCCGGCCAAGGAAGGGCTATGTCTCGATTGCCATGACCTCGCATCAGTCCGAAAATACCGAAATTGTTGAAGAAAACTGAGTCGAAGCTCTGTTTCTCCTGCCATCGGCAGACCTGGGTGGAAAGCGGCCTTTTCAGTCAACACCAACCCTTTGCCCGCGGCGAATGCTCGAGTTGCCACGCACCCCATGGCGGAGATAAGACCGGTTTGTTGAAGACCTCGACGGACCAGGGCGAGCTGTGTTTAACCTGTCACGATAATCTGGTCGGTAAAAAGTTGGAAAAGACCGCCCATCCACCTTTTGCCGAAGGCGATTGTCTCGCCTGTCACGGAGCGCATGGAACGGACCAGGAAAATTTAATCTTAGGAAAGCCGGGGGAGGTATGTCTTAACTGCCATTCGGAGATCGAAACCGAGGTGAAGAAATATAAGATTCAGCATGAGCCGGTTGCTAAAAGGCAGTGCGTTGTCTGCCATAGCGGTCATGGCTCACCCCATCCCGGCAATCTGAAACAGGGCCAGCCCGCCCTTTGTCTGGGCTGTCACGGCGAGGTGGCCCAAGTATTGGCGAGACGGCGCGATGCATCCGCCGGCCGCGGAAAATTGCACCACCTGCCATAGTGCCCATGGCTCGAACAACGCAGCCCTGACCATCACGACTCGTCGGGCAACTCTGCGCCAAGTGCCATGACCAGCGACCGGGCAGTTTTACCGAAGCCCATCAAGGGATCAAGCCGGGACCGGAATCGTGCGTCTCCTGCCACGATCCCCATGGCGGACCGGAGAAAAATCTGCTTTATCCTGTTAGCCATTCTCCATTTACCGATGCCAGATCATCCGGCGATTGTACCCCTTGTCATGAAGGGAGGGACAAATAATGCTGCTGCTACGTATTTTACGACCCATGACGATTGTAATGACCTTGACTGCAATCTTCTGCCTTCTTCAGACGGAACAGGCCGGAGCCAAAGTAACCGTGGACTGCTTCTCCTGCCATGATCGCGAAGCCTTTCAGAAGAAGGTGAAACATGAGCCCGTTGCCTCAGGGGAATGTCTCTCCTGCCACAGCCCCCATGTCGCCAGATACAAAGGCATGCTACAGAAAAAAGTGAAGGATTTGTGCTACTCCTGCCACACCGAGCGAGCCGAGCAACAGAGCCAGGGTTTCGTGCATAAGCCGGTTGAACAGGGGGAGTGTCTGGGTTGTCACAATCCCCATGCCTCCGATCAGGCCGCGCTACTCAAGGATCGTCCCGGGGAAATTTGCTTCACCTGTCATACTGAGATTGCCCAAAAAATTCAAGAATACCCACCCTCCCTATGCCAAGGGGCAATGTGCCTCCTGCCATCGGCCGCATCAATCTTCCTATGCCAATCTTCTGGTCAAGGGAGCCCGAGGCGCTTTGTCTGGGGTGCCACCCGCGGAGTCGGTGCGGCAGAAGCACCCCAATTTCCCTGCCGAACCGGGCAATTGCGGTTCCTGTCATAATCCACATGGCAGCAACCGTCCGGCATTGATTCGGGATGTCCTGCATCCGCCATATGCCGAGGGTTGCGACAATTGCCATGCCGGCAAAGGAACCCCGGTCCCGATCGATACCTGTCTCGAATGTCATCCCGAGATCAGCGAAGCAGATGGCTTCATCCCACAATCATCTGGTCCGTTACAAAGATAACGGCTGCATGGCCTGCCATTCCCCGCACGCCGGTAATGATCGGCGATTGCTCAAGGGAAGGAGCGGCACGTCTGCGGCCAATGCCACGAAGAGACTTTCAAGCGGCACGACGAGGCAAAATTCAGCCACCAGTGGACCGATGCCTGCAATAACTGCCATGCACCCCATGGCTCCAACCATCCGGCCATGGCCAAGGCGCCTATCAACGACGTCTGCAGCGAATGCCATGGACAACACGGGGTGTTCACCCATCCCATCGGCGAAAAAGTCTTTGACCCGCGAACCGGCCAGATGATGACCTGCATCAGCTGTCATGCACTCAAGGGCTCGGATTACCAATATTTTACACGGTTGAACGGCAAAAAGGCGTTGTGTGTCCAGTGCCACTGCCACTTACTAGGAGGAGGGCGAATGTTGAGGATGCGGAGTAAGTAAAGGAAATGGCGATGCAAAGAATTCGGAAAACAGGGGATAGTGGCATGAAGCAGAAAAGGGTTTTTAACGCCTCTGACAAGATTGGTTCTGATAGTCGTTTTGATTCTGTTGCCGGCGTTAGCGTGTGCGGATACTTCCTGGCAATGGCAGATGAGTCTGCGGGTAGACAAGGCCGGCGACAGTATGTACATGCCGTCGGCCGTCGCTTTCGACCCGGTGGATGAAAGATATTACGTGGTCGATACCGGTCGTGACCGTTTGGTCTCTTTCGACCGTGATGGCAAACTGCTTCGGGCCTTTACCGCCGATGGGCAGTTAAGGCCCCATTTCGACATGGTGCGGCTCGATAACGGCCGGCTCTGGGTGGTGGAAAAAGGGCGAAACAGCCTTACCCTGATCGATATCAAGGCCAAAAAGGTCACGCCCAACACCTTGATGATGGCG
The DNA here is from genome assembly GCA_963807225.1 of uncultured delta proteobacterium. GTDB lineage: Bacteria > Desulfobacterota > Desulfobulbia > Desulfobulbales > JAGXFP01 > JAGVGT01. The sequence continues at coordinate 235,032 of CAWEAD010000010.1, forward strand.
AGCACCTGGTTTTTCCCGACCGGATTGCATATGCCGGAGGTAAAATTATATGTTCTTGATCGTGCCAGCGGTCAGGTTCTGCGGCTGAAACGACGACTTGTCAGTCGATCAACGTTTCGGCTGTCCTGAATGCTCGGCGGGTCTGGCCGATTTTGTCATTGATAAAGATTCGATTTGTGGCTCTCGAACCCCGCGACAAGAAAATTTATCGTTTCAATGCCGATGGAACCGTTGCTCGAACAATCGATCTTGGTTCAGACATCGAATTCCCTGTCTCGCTGGCCGTCGAGGCCGGTTTCATTTTCGTTCTCGACCGGCATCAGGACTGTGTGTTCGTCTACGATGAGGATGGTCGTTTTCGCTATCGCTTTCTCGGAATCGGGCAGGCGGAGGGAAAGGTTTATTTTCCCCGGCAATTGCGTTTCGATCCTTGGGGCCGGTTATGCGTGGTTGATGAAGGAAACGGTCGGGTGGAAGTATATGCTCCCGTAGGAGATGTACATGACGTTTGGCAAGGGATGTGGTTGCAATTGGTGTTCTGGCTGTGGTACTGATTGTGCCCGATTCTTTGCGGAGCGGCGGTTACAGGAATCCTGTTCCAGTTGCCATACAATGCATAACAGCGAGCAGGGCATCCCGGTTGCCTTTACTCGCGATAGCTCCAACGGGCAGCCGGTGACCAGAGAAACGCTTTCGTAAATTATTGAAAACCGACTGTCTGGGTTGTCACACCAGTCCCGGCTCCGAAACCATAACCAATATGGGCGAAGCGGTTGTTCCCGTTGTCTTGAATATGACCGAACCGACCTATCCTCCTGACGGCACCGACACTTCGACCCTGGCCGGCGGCAATTTCCATTGGGTCCTCGATAGGGGGACAAATGATCATATGGTCACAATGTATATGGTATTTCCGATCACGGATGGAACTCTGAGTCAGCCTCCGGGCGGTGTGGACCACTCCAGTGAGTGCGGCACCAGCGATTGTCATGGAACTTTGTCCTCTGATAGGTAGCGGATGCCAAGGCTGCCATGTGCCCATGCACCATGCCGATAGCACGGACGTCGTCGCCGGAGCAGGGAAAGGGATGGTATCGTTTTCTCGGATCGGTGATGCAGCGACTTGAACAGAAGGAAGGCAACACACCGAATGGAGTCGTAGGCATCGAGGCTTCGGATTGGGAACAAAAACCCAGCTGCCACCAACCACAATACCTACCAGGGAGATTCCAATACTGCCGACTATACCCCCCATGACCCCGACAACCCAGATACCACACCTGCCTATATGAGTACCGGGACAATCAGCCAGAAGTGCATAGGCTGCCATAGTCATTTTCATAGCGAGACAAGCGCCGATTCGACCTGGATTCGTCACCCGGTTGAGGTGGCGATCCCCAACTCGGGTGAGTTTGCCGATTTTACCACCTATGATCCCTTGGTTCCGGTGGCGCGGCCGAATGTGAGCGCCACCGATGCCGGATTTTCAAGCATAAATCATGGTTCCGACCTGGTGTCCTGCATTTCCTGCCATCGCGCGCACGGTTCACCCTATCCGGCCATGATGCGCTGGGGATATCGAGACTGGCCGGGGATCGACTCCCATACGGGTGAGGCGGCATTTAACGGTTGTGCAGTATGTCATACGAGCAAGAATTGATGAATCGTCCCCGGATCCATATTGCATTCTTTGCGGGCTGGGCGTTTGCTGCCCCGCGCTTACTGCTTCTGGCGCTTCTGGGCGGTTGCCTGCTCCCCGAGCAGATGTCTACCAGGGAGGTGAACGTCGCCCGGGACCGGGATCCGCTCAATACGGCCAGGCTCAATGGTTTTCTATCTCTCAAGGACGATCAAGGTCCGGCCATGCGGCTGGAGGTCGAAAGCATCGAAGTGATTACCGACGATCTCGCTATACCCTCAACTGCGATCCATTGAAAATAGATTCGGCGGCGCTTGGCACAGGCCAACTCTTTCTGGGCGGCATTGCGGTTCCACCCGGCCGTTACCAGCGTTTGCGCATGACGATAACCAAGGGGGAGGTTCAGAAGCCGGATGGCGAATATGCTGTAATTACCAAGGAACCGCTTCAGGTCGAGATCAACCTGCCCGCCGAACTTGATCTCGAGCCGGAGGATAGCCGCTGCTCTGCTTTTTACCTGGGATGTGCATAATTCACTGGAGACCGACAACATCCCTGGATCTCGCTCTGACCGTCGTTACTCCGCTCAGGCAACTTCCGGTCGATCTGGTTTTTGTCTCCTGCCCGGATATCGACACGGTCTTTGTCGTGCGCGCCGATAAAAATTGGGTTGTCGATTCTTTCGGTGTGAAGGGGCGGCCCACCTATCTGGCCATCGATCCCGATCTTTCCCGGCAACGTCTCTACGTCCTGGCCTCCCGCGACAGGACGGTCAAGGTGGTGGATCTCTCATCCTTCCGGGTTGTCGATTTCTTTACGGTACCTCTTAACGATGCGCCGACATTCATGGCCATTAGCCCGGATGGCCGGTGGGCCTTTCTGTTGGATGAGGACAGTGGTTATCTGAGTCGTATGGATTTGACCACCGGCCAGTATCGAGACCCGCGTCCTGCTTGGATATCGGCCAAATATCGCTAGCTTATCTGGAAGAGGAGAATTTGCTTGCCGTATCATTATCTCTTTCCCAGAAGGTTTTGCTGCTCGATCCCGTAAGATTAAGTGTTTTGGGGACTATTTCCACCGGCAGCGAGCCTCAGGGGGTGGTTGTCTCGGACAACCAGCTGTATATTGCCGAGCAGGGAGACAATACCGTTTCAATTACCGATTTGGCCAACACGGGAAACCAGAGTCAGGGTGACGGTGGGTTTCGGACCCCGCCGGTTGTTTGAAACCGGCGGGCTGATCTACGTCAGCAATTACGCTGACGGTTCTTTGTCCGTTCTGCTTCCGGGCCAGGGAGGAGTGGTTCGGGAGATATACGGTCTAGGCCGTCCGCTGGAAATGGCCGAGGATAATTTTTTTCGACGACTATATGTAACCGATGAAGATGCGGCCGGTCTGGCGGTTATCGATACCAACTCCAATGAGCTAGTGGGAAAAATTATTTTGGGGTCGGGAACTTTAGGTCTGCAGGTTATCCAATGAGTAAGTTCATGAGCCAAGGTATTCGGCGATGGTTCCGACTTGGAGTCGGTCGGATGGCGATTGTTCTGCCGATTCTTTGTCTCGGTCTGGTGGGTGTCATGTTTCCAGGCCTGGTTCGGGCGGCGGCGGTGGAGGTGCTGACTCCCCGGTCCGGCGCCACCATAGTTTCGGGGTTGCCGGAAACCCATCTCGTCATGAGGCAGTCCGGAGCCGATGCGCAAAGCCGGATCAAGCTTGGAAATTCGGAAGACCTTGCTTAAACCCGAAGTGGTCATGGAGGATGGTGACCAGGTCTATCTGCATTTCAGGCTACCGCTGGTGCCGGGGAGAAACCGGTTTACCATTGTTCCCGGCAACCAGCGGTTCGAACTCAATTATCGGCCAGATCAAGGTGGCGTTACACCGGAAGGCCTTTGAGAAAGAGGCCTACCGTTTTCATCTGGACGACAAACTGCCCAGTGGTTGCGAGGACTGTCACGATCTTCGGGAGATTACAAACATCGATCCGATGGGGCTGATGAAGGGGCAAGGCTCCTGTATCGTCTGTCATAAAAACTTCATCGAGAGGATCAAATTGCGGCATAGCCCGACGGTCAATAATCAATGCCTAATTTGTCACCAGCTGTCGTTAAAGCCATGGAGGATTGGGATTCCCGCCGGCAAAATCGACGATACCTGTTTCATCTGTCACACTGGCAAAAAAGAATTGATGTCCCAAAAACATCGCCATGGTCCGCTGGTTGCAGGCTGCATTCTGTGCCATAATCCCCATGGCGACGAATATCGGTATTATCTCTGGGCCGATGGTTCCGTCGATATTTGTGTCACCTGCCATAGCGATATGAAAAAGCTACTTGAACCAGACAGCCCTAGTTTCAATGTGCACGGGGTTATCAGGGGGCCTGGTTGTGTGGTATGTCACGATCCTCATGCCAGCGATGAACAATTCATGCTCCGCAAACCGGTCAACATGCTCTGCCTCGGTTGTCATCAAGATAATATAGACTCTGAAAATCGGGCATCCGGTTGCCGGGCACCCAAATGCCGGTCCGACTGAACTGCGGCGGCCGGGTCGAAAACTCACATGTGTCGGCTGTCATGATCCCCATGGATCATCGCACGAATCTCTGTTGGTCGAAACTAAACTGGGAGGGCGTCTTTGCCGTGGGTGCCATAGAAGATAGCAAACGACAATCTCGGGTAATCGTCGGATGTCTCGGTGAGGACAAAGTCACTTGGATGTCTCTGGCTACTTCTCGATGTTCTGGGGAAGGTTGCTATTGAGCATACTTGATGGTCTGTTCGGTTCTTCGCGGTCGGCCCGGCGTCGGCGAGACATTAAAGGTACCGATCAAATCCATTGCTCAGATAACTATCGATGATGAAGGCCAAGACCTGCGTTTTCCCGCCGCCGTCTTTTTCGATCCGGTAGAGCAAGAACTTTACGTGTCGAACGGCGGCGCTGATCCGGAGTGGTGGTATACGGACCGGACTTTTTCCCACGCATGTCCATTGCTCGCGGACGTGGTGTGTTAACTCCCAGGGGAGGGCAGGTGACGAGAAACGGCGAGGTCTATATCTGCCAGCCGCAAAACAGGAACAACCCGCGTGCCCGCATCACCAGTTCTCAACGCGGCCTTTTTTGTCGACAGGGAAATATTCCTCGATGAAATTCCGGAGGCGAAGGATTTTATTCCCAATCAGGTAGCGGTAAATCCCGAAGGGATCATTTACGTGGCCGGTGCATCGAGCCGCGGTGTGCTGGTGCTGGACAATGAAGGTAATTTCCTGCGCAAGCTGAAGCCGATGGACAAGATCCTCTATCACGAAAAGGCCAAGCAAGAGGAGCGGAAGAGACAGCAACCCGAAGAAGACGATGCCATGTTGGCCGATATCCCCGAAGAATTCCGCCCCAGAAATAGCCGGCAGGAAGGTGGGAGCATCTTTGAATGAAGGTCTTGGGCCGGTAAAGATCACCTATGTATCCATCGACAGCAAGGGAAGACTTTATTTCATTAGTAATGAAACCAGCAAAATTTACGTATATGGACCCGATGAATCGTTTCTTTTTACTATCGGTGAGAAGGGTGGCACTCCGCGCCACTTGAGTACGCCAAAGGCCTTGGCCATCGATGAAAAGCGCGGGCTGATCTATGTTGTCGACTATATGCGCCAGTGCATTCTCGCTTACGATATGGCCGGCAAGTATCTCTTTGAGTTCGGCGGTCTCGGATATGGGCCCGGCTGGTTTTATTATCCTATCGGACTGGCGATCAACAATCATGGCCAGCTTATTGTCGCCGATCTGTTCAATCATCGAGTTCAGGTCCTCGAAGTTGGATATGAAGAGATTGTCGCCTGTTGGAAAAGACTTCGTCCTCCGAGGGCTCGCCGGCTGCTGACGATACAGGGAGTGAATCCACGGGGCAGGCTGAGATCGTTGACCCGATCATCCCGAGGACAGCGGCGATCAAGGGAAAGCTTCCGAAGCCATGGAGGAGATTATGAGACCGGAAGAAACTTTTATCCGGACCATCCAATGAAGTGGATATTCCTGAAGCGACCTCGGCTCCACACCATGGAACAATCGGGGCCGAACGGTCAACCGGAGACGGAACAGCCCGATACTTTAGAATGAAGATCGAAAGGTCATGATTGGGAACGAGAGAAGGTGTGTGGGGATGAGGAAGTCGGTCGCAGTGGGAAAATACCGTTGGCTGTTGGGTTTCCTGATTATAGGATGGGCCTGCTCGATCATTGCTCCTGCGTTGGGTGGTACTTACAGCCAATCCGCCCACGGCAACTCCGGCTATGGGGTCAATCGTACCGCCAGACGTAAAATATGCGAATTTCGCTACCGGAAATTGCGCCCATTGCCACGAAAACCATGCCAGCCTTGGGGGCGTGGAACCAGCCCCGGCCGAAGGTCCCGCCCCCCATTTGCTTTTCGCCGTCTGGATTTAATACGGATACGCAAGCAAAACCATATGCAGAGGCGGATAACTTCTGTTTTTACTGTCATAAAAGCAACGAATCCGGAACTCCCGTGGTAGAAAACCTGGATTACAGCGACGAGATTTGGTGGAAGTCTTTCCGGGGGACCCCCAGTCGATCATGGACGCCTTTAATGTTGATAGTGGATCTTATCACAATCTCTATGATATCGATTTCTTCCTCAAGGACAGCGACCGGGGCTATTCGGCCTGGTACGCCAAAATCGGCAATCCTTGCAGCGCCTGCCATAATTCTCATCTGGCCAAGCGTAACTGGGAAGCGGCCAGCCACGGTTATCCCCTTCATGAGTTGCATTTCATTGCCCGGCGGATCCTCCATGCCAGTCTCTACGGTGAAGGGGGCCGAGTTGATGTCGGACCCACATTGGTTACGAAGCCCCATATTCTTCCGGCACCAGCACCGGGAGCCGGGTGATGCAGCGTGCAACAGACGGCAGCACAACTGCCGGATTATGCCTATTTCTGTTCCTATTGTCACCAAAGCACGAAAGCCTATTTCGAGCCACCACGCTTGGTACTCTGACGGTAATCAATTGGGATGGCGCCTCGCAGATAGATAAGCATGGCGGCGTGGATCGGGAGGGCCCCGGTTATCTACTGGATCCATATAAGCTGTTATCGACAGTGATCCAGGCTTCAAATTTCTATCTTTCTTGTATGGATTGTCACGAGACCCACGGGTCCGAAAATATCATGTTGCTGCGCCGCCGGATCAACGGCCACGATCTGGATGGAGCAGTTACTTCGACCAGTGATATGGGCTATGTCTGCAAGTGTTGTCATACGGACGACCTGGCGGCCTCGGCGGGTACCAACGAGGCGAATCGTTGGGAATATGTCCATCATCTTGCCTCTTCTTACCATCCTTATTCTGAGTCGGGAACCTGCGCCGACTGTCACGCCGGTGGTGATACCAGCGTGTCCATTGACTGCGGCAACTGTCATGGACACGGCATGAATGACGACAACGGGGCGGGGACTCTCGCCACCCACCGGATGACCTTCTGATCCCCGATTGCCAGCGAATTTCAGCCCGCCTTCGGTGTGGTTCGATATCCTGTTGATTATTGTCCTTTTCGAACGCGAGACTCGATGGCACTGGCTGGCTGGAATTCAGTGATGATCAGAATCTGATTTCCGATTATCGACAATCTGCAGTCCCCCTGGGGTGCCAATAATTATGCGACAATTTGCTCCAGGCGGTCGATCAGTTCCCGGAACCGTCGTCCGAAGGCGGGCTTGTTCTTGTTGCTGTCACCACAGAGCAGAATCCGCCTATCCTCATGGGTTCCGGGGGAAATCCGCAGCCATATCCGGCGGTGGGTCAGGAAGAAACAGCTGACCAGGCCGACAAACATCGTCAGACATCCGAAATAAACAATCAAAAGACCGGGATCTTTGGTGACCAGAAGGAGGGTAGTATAGTACTGGCGCAACGAGACGGTGAATTTCCTCCCCGATAGCCCGATAGTTGCGGTGTCCTGGTTTTTAATCCAGAAGAACGAGGGTGGCACGCCGGGTTTGGCGGTGAAACTTATCTTTGCCTGCTTTGTCGTCCCGTCCTCGGTGGTTTTGAGTTCTTCGATCCGGAAAGAGATCTCGTTTCCCTGCCAGGCAACATCCTGCTCCGGGGAGACTCGGAAGTCTTGTTCGCTGGCCGCTGGTCAGGTCGCGAATCCGGACGAAAAATTCCTCCATGGGAAAGGAGTCGGCCTGATAAAAAGTTAGCCCGTGGTAGGTGAGGGGATCATTGACGATAATCGATTTTTTATAGGGCGTTTTCCGTTCCGGGTCGAAGACGCTTAGATCGGCGCGGTACTGTTTGACCATACCGTTGTCATAGAGGGTTCTTTCGAACCGATCGCACTGGAGCTTGAAGCCGAGCGGAACCGGTTTCCGGCTTCCCTGTAGGAAAATGTTGTTGGTGGCTCTTCCTTCCGGAAGGAAGACATAAGCCTGGTAACCGAAAAACTTGCCGGTCACGGCGCCGACCAGGATGATCAGAACGCTGAGGTGGACTACGTAGACGCCGAGCCTGGTCCAGGCGCCCTTCTGGGAAAACAGGAGAGTTGACCCTTCGCTTTCCAGTCGTCGGACATTTCTACAGCCGGAATGAATCAGGAACTGCCGCATCTTTTCGGTGGCCTCGACGGCCGGCAGGTTGATTTCCATTCGGTGGGTGAAACTCATCCTGGCCAGACTTTGGGGATCGATGCTCAGATTATCCCTGACCACCATGCGCCAAACGCCGGGCAGCCGTTCGATGGTACAGACCACCAGATTGACGGCAAAGAGGCAGAGCAGGGTAAGATACCACCACGATTCGTACATCTTGTTGACGTTAAGAATCTCGAAAAATCGGGCCAGGCCCGGACCGTATTCCTGGACATAGTAGGAAGGCGCTTGCCCCTGCTTGATCAAGGTGCCGACGATTGAGGTGGCGGCCAGGACGATCAGGGAGATCAGGGCGAGTTTGACCGAAGCAAAGAAACGCCAGGCTATATTCTTCACTTTTGGCATGGAATTATTTGTATCTTGGGGTTAATGTAAAAAAATTAATCATGACAAGGAGATATGATCGTTGGACATATATACCTAAGGTAATTCCAGTCCTGAGTCAATGATTTTGAACCTGCGTATTTATGGCAAATTCCCAGTCATGGTTTGTTCAATTCCTGGAAACACTTTGGCAGCCCAATTCAATTTAAGTTATCAAGATGGCACTTATCCAAGGCAAGTTGGTTAGTCTTTGCATGTCCGTCTTATTTGTTGTCATTTAAGGCAATCCAAGTCCAGCTTGTTCGGTCGCAGCACTGAGGGAATCAAAAATGAGATTAGCTAATTAGTTTTTCTCAGTTGGCTCCATGTTTCTAGGCAGGATTCAGTTCCGGAGCCCAACAGGAACGAGGGTTGCTCATCCTTTCGAACCGGGCTTCAACCTGGAACATAAGGCGAAGCGGGGGGAATTTTTCAGACAGGCGGCAGCCACCGATATTCAAGGCCGGAGTCAATGATTATGAACCCAGGGTTTTTAAGTAGACGTTCTTTTCCCGCAATACTGCTGATCTTGTTGGCCGGAATCCTGGTTTATGCCAACACTTTTCAGGTACCCTTTGTCCTTGATGATCTTTACGTGATTGTCCAAAATCCCGGGATCAGGGGATTGGCCAATTTTAGCCATGTTAATTCACCAGTCCAACAGATTTTATTGCCACGGATCATTGCCTATTTTTCATTCGCCCTCAACTACCAGTTCGGCGGGCTCCATGTTGCCGGTTATCATCTGGTAAATCTGATTATCCACTTGATTTCCGGCTTGCTGGTCTACGTTCTATTACACCTGACCTTCCAGACCCCTTATTTAAGAGAAAGGGCGAAAGGTTCAGGGGTAGGGGTAACCCTTTGCGGATTCGTCCCATTGTTCGCGGCCTTGCTCTTTATCGTCCACCCGGTGCAAACCCAAGCGATTACCTATATCGTGCAGAGGATGGCATCGCTGGCGGCAATGTTTTATCTTTTATCCGTGGTTCTCTATGTTATTGGGCGCCTGCACATGGAAAATGGGGAGGGAAAGGCTATCTCAGGCCTGACTATCCTTTTTATTGGAGGGTCGGTCGCTGCCGCTTTGATGGCCATGAAGACCAAGGAGAACTCTTTTACCCTACCTCTTGCCATCGTGCTTTATGAGGGGTGCTTTTTCCGGGGGGCATGGAAACGGCGAATATTTTCCATGTTGCCGTTACTGGCGACTCTCCCCGTTGTCCCGCTGGGCATATTCGCCAACGGGAAAGGTTCGGGCCAACTACTGGTAGATCTAAGCGAGAAGACGCTGGCTGCCGGCAAACTGACCAGGCTTGAATATTTAGTCACCCAGTTCCGGGTAGTCGTCACCTACATACGCTTGCTGATTTTTCCAGCCAATCAGAATCTTGACTACGACTATCCGGTTTACCAGAACTTCTTTACCCCGCCGGTTTACCTGTCGTTCTTGTTACTGGTATTTATTCTAGGCTTGGCAATATTCCTTATCTGGCGGACAAGGTCCATCAGCCCCTACTCTTCGCTCCATGATCTACCATCATCAATCCCTGATTTAAATCGACAGACTAGCTCCAGTGACCCTGCTCTGCGGCTCATCGCCTTTGGGATTTTTTGGTTTTTCTTGACCTTAGCTGTTGAATCCAGCATAGTCCCGATCGCCGATGTTATCGCGGAACATCGACTATATCTGCCAAGTTTTGGAGCTGCAGCGGCCTTTTCTACAGCAATTGCTTTGCTGTTCAGAAAATTATTCCCTCGTTCTGCCAATGGCAAAGTGCTTGTCTTAGGCGCGGCCTTGCTAATCCTAGTTCTGGGCTTCGCCAGTTATCAGCGGAATCAGGTTTGGGGTAATAAAATACTATTATGGCAGGATGCCGTCTCCAAATCACCCAATAAAGCCAGGCCATACAATAATCTCGGAAATGCTCTAATTGATGCCGGCCGTATACCAGAGGCAATAAAGGTCTTATCACGAGCTATTGCGATTGCTCCGTTGCATCCCAGCGCCTATAACAATCTAGGCCTTGCCTATATCAAAAGCGATCAGAACAGCGCCGCTGTGCCATTGTTGAAAAGGGCAATCGGTTTGGATTTGTATTACGCCGACGCCTATATTAATCTGGCTGCGGCTTATAATCAGTTGCGGCAATTTGCATTGACAGTCGCTCTTTTGGAGCAGAGACTCGACCGAAATGACTGGCTAAGCGAAAGAGTCGAAGCCCATTACCAACTCGGTGTGGCATATGCTTTCTTGGGGAATTTTGAAGGGGCCAAGCGAAAGCTGGCGGTTGTCAACAAAGCCGGTGCTTCCGTTCTGGCTGCGGATCTGGTTCGCCTGCTGGGTAAGAATGCAGGGCACGGAATTTCCTCTGGGACACGATGAACAAAATCGTCGTCACCCCTTGTCGATAGTGCAGGTTTTTGCGAAGTTGACCTACGGATTCGGCAAGTAGAGGCTTGAATTTTAGCCAATATTCTTCCGGATGATTTCGTAACACGGATTCATCGGTTTCTTTGGGGTAAGCCTGATATGTTGCGTCATGGCAAGAGAATGCGATCTTTATTGTCCGTGAGGCTAGAATCCCCCGCCGCCGAAGTTCCAACCTGAGCATCTTTCCTGATGCAGATGGTCTAATGGCCGCAAACCCGGCAATTTTACGGATTTCAAACTCGGTTGATAGCCAGGAAACGTATGGCAAAACCAACCGTGGCACGAACATCGAGAAGGTCAAAAGAATATGCTGGAGCTGATGGTGGCCAATGAGCGCAACAATGCCAACTCTTCCGTTTATATTTACAACCAGCGCAATCGCTATAATCTTCTGGAAGAATCCCTGATGAAAGAACTTCGGGCAGGAGACTCTTCCATCGCTGGCATGTACACAAATACTAATATAAAAGGTTGTATTGGCAATCTTTGACTGCTCAACGGAAACCTTTTACCGTGACGAAGAAGCAGGAATAAGGCAGTCATGATGCCGCGAAAGAAAAGAAGAGTTATTGCCATTCCCGTATGGTTACTAGAGATATGAACTGGACCAGATTCCTACCACGACCCATCAGAGAGCAGATCTTGGGTCGCGCCAACCTGCAGAAAATCTTCAGCAACACTGGTTGGATGATGGGAGATCAGGTCGTCCGTCAGGTCGTAGGACTTCTGATTGGGGTGTGGCTGGCCCGCTACCTGGGGCCGCAACGCTTCGGTGAGTTAAGTTATGCCTATGCATTAGTGTTGATCGTTTCCCCCCTTGCCTCCCTGGGGCTGGAGGAGATCGCCATACGACGCATGGTGCAGGATCCGTCCTGCCGGGACGAAGAGCTTGGCTCCTCATTCATTCTCATGGTTGGCGGCGGGTTGGTTGCCTTTTCACTGGCCATGGCCTCGATATTTCTGGCGCGCCCTGATGATCGCTTAGGTCAGTGGTTGGTCGGAATCCTGGCTACCGGTATCATTGTCCAGGCCTTTATTGCCATTGAGTTCTGGTTCGAGTCGCAAATGCAGTGGAAGTTTACGGTCTACGCCAAGACTTCAGCCTTCCTGCTCGTAAGCATTGTCAAGATCGGTCTTATCGTGTTGAAGGCGTCATTGGTAGCCTTTGCCTGGGCAGGTCTGGCTGAGACCGTCATTGGCTCAATCGGCTTGCTCACCGTCTATCGGCGCCGTGGGTTTTCGATCAGTTCCTGGCGCTTCAGTTGGCCCTCTGCCAGGTCATTGCTGAGAGACAGTTGGCCCTTGGTTTTCTCCACCTTGCTGACTATGATCTATCTGCGCATCGACCAGGTCATGCTTGGCAATATGGTGGGGAGCAAGGAGCTTGGCGAGTATTCGGTGGCTGTGCGGATTGCAGAGGCATGGTATTTCATTCCGATAGTCTTCTGTTCCGCCGCTTTTCCGGCGATCATGAAAGACGAAGCCATCTCAGAGGAGCTTTTTTATGCCCACCTGCAGAGGCTTTACGGATTGATGGCACTTCTTGCCTATGGGGTTGCCCTGCCAGTTGCCCTTTTTTCCAGGGAGGTCATTCAGGTGCTGTTTTCTTCGGCCTATACCGAAGCCGGACCTCTGTTGGCCATCCTGATCTGGACCGGTCTCTTCACCAGTTTTGGGGCCGTACGTAACCTGTTGATCTTAACCAAAAATTGGACCAGGTTGAATCTGCTGTGCACGGCTTTGGGGTGTGTTCTCAATATTCTCCTGAACCTTTTCCTGATCCCTCAATATGGTGCCATGGGCGCTGTTGTCGCCACGTTTATTTCATATTGGTTTGCTGTGCATGGGGCCTGCTTCCTTTTTACGCCCCTGCGAAAAACCGGCTGGATGATGACCAAGGCGATGTTCTACCCGCGGGTCTGGTGATCAGCTATTAAAGCTAAGGAATAAATTTGAGGCATTGTTTGTGAAATTTGTCTGAATTTGGAGATTGATGTAATGCTAAAGAATATCAAACCCCGGCTGCGAGGTATAAAGAATGCCGTGGTGCTCTTGTGTAAAGGGGACTGGCGGGAATTTTACACCCGCCTTCGTATAACTTTGGGGCAGGTTGACCTGAGACACGATCCTAGCGAGGCGATTTCCGAACGTACCCATTCTTACGCGGATTCAGGTGGACTTGAATTTGACAATATTATGGCTAATTTCTCTATCAGCCCCGATGATGCCATTGTCGATTTTGGCTGTGGTAAGGGTGGAATTCTCATATCCCTGTCAAAGTATCCGTTTAGTAAGATTACCGGCGTGGAAATAGCACCTGACTTGGTTGCTATAGCCCAAAGAAATATCAAAACGCTCAAGATAAAGAATGTAGGGATAGAATGTTGTGATGCAGCGGAGTTTAACCAGTTGAATGAATACAATTATTTTTACTTCTTTGATCCATTCCCTTGTGTCGTGATGCAGGAGGTTATCTCTAATATTGAGAAATCAATACGTGAGCAGCCTAGGGCAATAACGATTATTTACTTAAATCCCTATTGTCATGATCTTATTGAATCGAACAAAGCTTTCATTAAGAAGAGAGAGTTGGCTCATTTTGAGCACAAGTGCTTTATCTATTCCAACGTTACCTAATGGATATTTTGCGCCCCCCAAAATTGATTTTAACAGATTCCCTTCGGACTGCCTATCGTTCCGGTAGGGCAGTGTGTCGGAAAGTGGGCGCAATTAAAAATTATTTTCTTAACCTGATTGATTGTCCGATTATCATTCTGATTTACCATCGGGTGACGGATCTTTCCTCTGATCCGGAGAAGCTTGCTGTATCACCAGGTAATTTCCGTCGGCAGATGGAGTTTCTCAAGCAGCACTTCCAAATTGTTCGTTTTGAAGAGGATTGGTCCGATCGGAAGGAACCAGCGGTCGTCATCACCTTTGATGACGGTTATGCCGATAATGTCCTTGAAGCGCTACCTGTTTTGGAAGAGGTGGGGGTGCCGGCTACCATCTTCGTCAGCACCGGTCATATCGGAACTGATGAGGAGTTCTGGTGGCACCACTTGGAAGGTATTTTGCTGCGTGAGGGGGAATTCCCTGACCATTTTGTCTTGAACGATCCCCTCTATGGGCGGTACTGGGACACCGATACCGCTCAGCAGCGAAAGGTGCTGTATGCTTCGCTCAATGCACTCATGCAGAGGGTTTGCCCCGAGCGCCGGGAGGTTTGGCTGGATCAGCTTAGCCAATGGGCTCCCCCGGGCAAGGCGGGGAAGAGTATCCATCGTTCCATGACCCGGGAGGAGTTAAAGCGACTTGCCGTAAGCAAGTGGGCGACGATCGGGGCTCATACGGTGACCCATCCAGCCCTTTCTGCCTTGACCGAAGAACAGCAGCGCAAGGAGATATTGACGTCCAGGCAGCAGTTGGAAAACATCACCAGCACGAAGATAACGACCTTCTCTTACCCCTTTGGCAGAAAAAAGGACTACAACCGGACTTCGGTTCGCCTCTGCCGCGAAGCCGGCTTCATAAAGGTGGCCTCAAATTTCCCTGGTCAGGTTCATACCTGGACCGATCCACTGCAACTCCCCCGACATCTGGTTCGTAACTGGGATCTGGATACTTTTGCCGCCGAGATGAAGGGCTTTTGGACAAGATGAAAGTCTTGATGCTCAACACCTTCGATGAAGTAGGTGGGGCGGCCCGGGCGACAATGCGTCTGCTCGGGGGGGTCCGGGACCAAGGTATCGATTGCAGGCTTCTTGTCCAATTCAAAACCGGCAACGCCGGCGAGGTCATCTGTAATAGCAACTCTCTGCGCAAGTTGGGGCGCCGGCTGAAGTTGTTTTTGGGATTGCTGCCGGTGCGGATGTATCCGAACAGACCGGAAAATAACTTTTCGCCCGCTTTGCTGCCGGACCATCTCGTAGCGGAGATCAAGGCAATTGATCCGGACATTATTCATCTCCACTGGCTTGGGGCGGGGTTTCTACGGGTGGAGACTCTTCGCAGGCTCGGTAAACCCCTCATCTGGACTCTGCACGACTCCTGGGCCTTTACCGGAGGGTGCCATGTCCCCTATGCTTGCAAGCGCTATCAGCAGAGTTGTGGGGCATGCCCGGTCCTCGGTTCATCGCGGGAAGGGGACCTCTCTCGCTGGACCTGGAACCGGAAAGAGAGGGCCTGGCGGGACCTGAATCTGACCGTGGTGACCCCCAGCCGTTGGCTGGCCGATTGTGCCCGGTCAAGCTCACTTTTTCGCGATCTCAGGGTGGAGGTGATCCCCAATGGTCTGGATACCGGAATGTTCAAGCCCGGAGATAAAGAGCAGGCGCGAAAGTTGCTGGGGTTGCCGAAAGACAAAAAGATTATTCTTTTCGGCGCGGTGCGAGGCACCACAGACCCGAATAAAGGATTCCATCTGTTGACCAAGGCCCTGCAGGTCCCTCGGTAAGGACCTGAAACAACTGGCGGTGGTCTTCGGCTCTGACAATGTTGACCACGGCCGATCTGGGGATGCCCGTGGTGAGTCTCGGTCGCATTGATGACGACAAGAGGTTGGCCGCAATCTATTCAGCTGCCGATGTCTTTGTAGCCCCCTCAATGCAGGAGCCTTTTGCCAGACGCAGACGGAGGCCATGGCTTGCGGTACGCCGTGCGTGGCTTTCAGGCCACGGGGTTGCTTGATATCATTGAACATCAGCGCTGCGGCTATCTGGCGCAACCGTATGAGACAGAAGACCTGGCAAGTGGCATCGCTTGGGTCCTCGAGGACAACAGCCGTCATGCGGAGCTTTCGCGCCGGGCGCGACTGAGGGTGGTGGAGGAATTTGGCCTCGATAAGGTGTCGGCCCGCTATATCACTATATATCGGGAGTTGCTGGAAAATAGGTAAGGTCTGGGAGCTGATTGCAAGGTTCTTTGTAACTATTCGGTTCGAAGCAAAAAACGGAGCACATGCCATGAACCGAAGCTATTCAGCAGTGCGAAGATGCGCGAAATAGGCCTGCGAGCTATAGCCCGCCTATGAGAGCAGGCCTATATCAAAGAAGATGCGGTGCTGCTGGACAGTTACTAATCTTATATGTGGGAGAAGGTCCGATAGAAGCCATTAGTCAGTACAGTCTCCAACTAAGAAGTGTCATCTGAGACCTTAGACAATGATGGGAGGAATGTATACTCGAGTTTGTGACGTGGTTTTTTTCATGTTGAAAACATTACATAACTGCTGTAGAAATTCCGCTAATTCATATTTTTATGCAAGTCTGTATCTGTGAAAATTTCCGAAAAGCTCCCAGGTATTACGCCATCGAAACTTTCCTCGTCGACGGGTTGATCACAGCAATGAACTCGATTTGCGAACCCGAAATCTCATGCCACCTTCTTCCGTTTCCGATTTTGTGGAAACAGCAGGTTGAATCAACACCCGGTGCGGTTGCCGTTGTTACCGAGCTCCGACAATGGACCTATGAGGAGTTGGACTACAAAGCTGATGCCATAGCCGTCTCGCTGCTTCGGCAGGGCGTTCGCCGTGGAAAATGCGTTGGCTTGTGTCTGGATCGGTCTTGCGAAGCCATCGCGGCGATGATTGGTGTGATGAAAGCGGGAGCTGCCTTCGTGCCGTTGGATCCGCAGTATCCCCCAGATCGCTTGCAGTACATGCTCAGAGATGCTGAGATCAATTTTGTGATCGGCGACCCTGCTTATCGAGAGCTTTTTGATTCGACTTCAGATCAAACAGCGCCGTCATTGAGTCTCTGTTGGTTGAGCCCATGCGGCGCCCATTCGAAGAGTGCGGACGTTTGTGCTCCTGTTGCTGGCAGGCCTGCGGATTCGATCCCAACGACCACACGGAAGTCAAACGAGACCAGGCCCGAACTGCGGGGCGATGACATTGCCTATGTGATGTATACGTCGGGGTCGACCGGCAAACCCAAGGGCGTCGTTATTTCTCATCGTGCCTTGACGACCTACTGTCTTGCCGACATTGAATGCTACAGAGTCACGTCATCCGACCGGACGCTACAATTTTCAACCCTGAACTTTGATATCGCCATCGAGGAAATCTTTCCGCCGTTGCTTGCCGGAGGCTGCGTTGTCGTGCGTCCGAGCTATCGAGAAGGCACAGGGGATGAGTTATCCTCCCTTATTGACCGATTTTCGGTAACCGCCATCCATTTGGCCACCGCTTATTGGCATAGCTGGGTCGACCTGATGCTTGCCATCGGCACGGCCGTGCCGCGTTCGCTACGACTAATGATTGTTACCGGCGAAAAGGTTTCCATTGAACATTATCGTCGATGGCAATCGCTGTGTGACCATGACGTGCTTTGGTGCAACGCTTATGGTCCGACCGAAGCGACCGTTACCGCGACGGTCTTTATTCCTGACGAACATTTTGACTCATCGGAGTGTCCAGCGACGAACATGCCGATCGGTCGTCCGCTGCCTCGATACGAAGCTTACGTGCTTGACGAGCATATGGCGGAGGTCCCCGAAGGAGAAACCGGCCAGCTCTATTTGGCTGGCCCTGCGCTGGCCGAAGGATACCTTAATCGACCGGATTTGACTGAAGCAGTGTTCGTCAACGCTGAACTTAACGGGCAATTGCGGCGTCTCTACAAGACGGGAGATCTCGCTCGGTGGCTTCCCGATGGCAACCTTGATTTTGGCGGTCGAATCGACCATCAAATCAAACTTGGCTCTTATCGTGTTGAGCCCGCGGAAATCGAAGCGGCGATCAATACATATGCCGGCATAAACGAATCACTGATTAAGTACGACGAAGTAGACGGTCAAAAGTATCTGGTCGCCTATGTGGCCATTGGAAAACAAACCGGGGGGGGGATGCGCGTGACATACAGACGAAGCATGCGACGGCTTTGGCCGCTCATCTTCGCGAGACGTTACCTGTGTATATGATTCCAACGCGCTATGTTTTTATTGACAAGTTTCCCAAGACGATCAACGGAAAAATCGATCGCGAGACTTTGCCCGATCCTGGCTCTGCGTGCGTTGCAAGCGATTCTCGTTATGAAGCGCCCCAAAACGAGCGTCAGCGCTATATGGCTGGTCTTTGGCAAGACGTTCTTAACGTGCCGCAAATTGGTATCCATGACGATTTTTTCTTGCTTGGCGGAAGCTCACTGCTTGTGCCGCGGGTTGTTGCTAAGGTGGCAACCGACTTGGGGGTTGTTTTGCCAGTTCGCGACTTTTTTGCAAACCCAACCGTAGCAACTCTTTCAAATCATTTGAACGCATTGTTGTCTGGTAACCATAATACTTTTCAAACCGATGAGCTTTATTCGACGTCTATTCTCGACCGATTGCCGATCGTTAAACCCATGTTCATTGAATCGGCTGCCGGTCGGCTTTACTCGGTTCATTACCAATCGCGGTCGGTCCGCAAGGAGCACGCAATACTTTTTGCGCATTCGCTTGGCCATGAGTACGTTCGAGCTCATCGCAACTTACAACAACTTGCCGTGGCACTATGCGGCAGAGGATTCGACGTCGTTCGCTTTGATTATATGGGGACGGGCGACTCGGATGGTTTGTCCGAGGAAGTGAACGCTGAAACGATGGGAAGCGACTTGTTGAACGTTCGTCAGTATATTATAGACCAGACCAACACCAAGAGAGTCTCGTTGGTTGGGCTTAGACTTGGCGCAACCGTGGCGACTCACTTCCGCGAAGCTTTTCAGTACATGGTGCTTTGGGATCCAGTTCCCAGCGGCAAATCATTTTTGGAACTGCTTGATCGTTTTCATCGTTATGCCTTGACCTCGGAAATAAGATTTTATCCCATTCGCGCTGACACCGACGAGAACCAACGCTACGGTCATCGCATGAATGAGCGCAAACGCGCAAGCTTTGCTGAATTAAAAATCAATACTTCCATACAAGACTGCGATATCGTTCTAAGCAAGGATGAGGTCTCCCCTGTTATCGACACCGTAGCGGCAACCAATCGAATTCATCGAGTGGGAGATGAAATTCTTTGGAACGACCCCTTGTACGCTGAGAGCGCGTTTTCGTCACCCGAAGCGTTTAGGGTCATCTTAAACCTCTTCGACGAGATGACACCTTGAACGAATCTGCGATAGCCTTTGGACGGTACAATCAGCTGATGGGAGTTTGGAATGAACCTGATGAGCGTCGGTACAATACCGGGGTGATTTTTGTGACTTCCGGCGTGCTGCATCATTGCGGCCCGTTTCGACTCCACGTTGATGCGGCACGCGAGCTTGCGAACCAGGGAATTGCATCCTTGCGTTTCGATTTGTCCGGGATCGGTGAGAGTTTGGCTGTCGGCAGCCGGGGCGCCTCGCTCGATCGCGCGGCCAGTGAAATTCGCGAGGCGATAGACTGGATTGGCAACGTGACCGATAAAAGTTGCAACGGGAAAATAGAAAAGGTTATCCTTTTCGGTTTGTGTAGCGGAGCTGACGATTCTCTACACGCGGCATCTTTTGAGGGGCGAGTCGTTGGCGTGATTGCGATGGACGGCTGTGGGTACCGCACTCCGATGTATTACATTCACCGCGCTTTAAAGTTCTACCTGCCACGTGTTTTAAGCCTGGCAAAATGGAAAGGGCTTTGGCGTCGACATAGAGGCAAAAATGCGGTGCCGAGGAGTTTGCAGCCTGGTGATGACGTCCGTGAGTTCCCATCACATGAAAACGCCCGGCAAATCCTAAAAGCACTGCTGCAACGCGATGTTCGCCTTCACTTCATTTACACCAGCGGAGTGGGCCAGTATTATAACTACAATGGTCAATTTCAGGCGATGTTTCCAAAATTGTACCAAGATCGCCGGCTGACTCATCGTTTTTTTGCTGACATGGACCATGTCGCATTTTTGTGCGAAGACCGAGCCAGACTCGTCAGCCACATCACACAGGTCGCAGCAAGGATCGCCGAGGCCAACGAAGGGGGACTCGAGGCTTCACACAGTTAACTTTTTACGTCAGCAGGAACGATAGATGAACGATCCGATTGAAACAAACGAATCGAACGTACGCAGTTACGCCAAGCTGTTTCCGGCCGTATTCGATACGGCGCGAGATTCGCGGCTATGGGATACCCAAGGGAAAGAGTACATCGACTTTTTCTGTGGTGCCGGCTCGCTTAACTATGGGCACAATCCGCCATCGGTTAAACAAGCTCTCATCGAGTACCTGCGTCATGACGGTATCATGCATTCGCTCGACATGGTGACTGCAGCCAAGGTTCAATTTGTACAAAAATTCAATGAAGTTATTCTCGGCCCCCGAGGTCTTGACTACCGGTTGCAGTTTACCGGCCCAACAGGAACTAACGCGGTCGAAGCTGCAATTAAATTAGCACGCAAACAAACGGGACGTTCTCACATAGTCGCCTTCACGCGTGCCTATCATGGACACACCCTGGGAGCGCTCGCATTGACCGCGAACCAGTATTACCACAACGACGTCTTTGGGTCGCACAACAACGTCACCCATCTGCCATATGATGGATATTTGGGTGACTTCGATACTTCCGCCATTCTGGGGAAAATGCTCGCTGATCCAAGCAGCGGTTTGCCGTTGCCCGCAGCGGTCGTGCTGGAAACCTTGCAATGCGAAGGGGGAATCAACGTGGCAAGTTGTTCCTGGTTGCGACGTGTCGCAGAGCTTTGCCGGGTTCACGACATTCGGTTGATTATAGATGATATCCAGGTCGGCAATGGTCGCACGGGAAAGTTCTTCAGTTTTGAACACGCCGATATCATTCCCGATCTCGTTTGTTTGTCCAAATCGATTGGTGGTGGATTGCCGCTGTCGTTGGTGCTGATTCGACCCGATCTCGATGTTTGGAAATGCGGCGAACATACCGGAACGTTTCGCGGCAACAATTTGGCATTCGTCGCCGGTGCCGCCGTGCTCGATCACTGGCTTGACCCTATGTTCGAACAATCAATCACTGATCGCGGCAACATTGTTCACGCTCACCTTAGCGACCTGCTGACTCGTTATCCTGGTCGTACAATTGCGCTTCGCGGTCGCGGTATGATTTGGGGTTTGGATGTCGGCAGGGGCGTATTGGCGCGACAGATCATAGATCAAGTATTTAAGGACGGTTTAATACTTGAAGCTTCGGGATCGGACGATCACGTTTTAAAGATAATGCCGGCGCTAACCATCGATACCGAAACTCTTTGTCAGGGATTGCAGCGATTGGAAAACGCTGTCGATGCAGTGCTCGGA
>CAWEAD010000011.1:0-142652 GCA_963807225.1 uncultured delta proteobacterium
GAATAAAATCAAGCGCAAAATCTAATTTTGCCCCATGACGATAAAGTAAATGTTTTAATTCTGTTTGCTCTCTTAAAATCGGATAAACCAAAGTAGAAAGCCCTGCTCGCGTATAAGCATTTGGATTTAGCATTATGTTTTAAAAGCGATCTACAAAGTTCGATATCCTCATTATCGACCGCCCAATGTAAAGGCGTTCGTCCTGTGGCATCCGCCTTATTTACATCAACGCCAAGCTTAATCAATTCCTCAGCAATATTGGCTTGCTTTGTAATTGCACATTCAATGAGCGGGGTAAAACCATATTCGTCCATATCGTCAAGCGTTTCACCCTGGCGTATATAGCGATCAAAATCAGGCATACGACGTGAGATAATGTCGTTTGCAATAGTCATTATCTAGGGCCCTCTGGCTTTGGCGCAGAACTAAACTTTGGCATATGTCCTAATCGTAGTTGTTTTTCCAATTCCTGTTCCCTTCTTTCGTTATCAAATTCACGACGGGCTTCCTGTTTAAAGGTGGTTCAGGATTAGGGTGAATCAACGCCATCAAATCTTTGAGTATTTAGTTCAGGATGTTGGAGATGATTATTTTGAAGTTCATTGCCAACTTTGCTGCTTATTCTCTTCGTTACCATGCTCCTTGCATGGACTCTTGCCAAATGTCCTTCCCCTTCTTGCTCCATAAGCCGACGTTGCCTTTCCATGGGTTTGGAATCTTCAGCCAAATAGGACCTTCGCTTAAACCTTGGGGTAAGCGATCAGGAATATCGTGCTTATGGTTTTCTTTTTAATAGTTTTACATATAGTATAAAGTATATACTTATACTGTCCAAATATTTGTTGAGATACAATAGTCCGAATATAAAATTTCCGCAATTTGAACAGCATTCGTTGCGGCTCCTTTACGAATATTGTCAGCAACAACCCATAAGTTTAAACCGCAAGGATCAGAAATATCTTGTCGAATACGACCAACAAAGACTTCATCTTGACCAACTGCATCGTCAATCGGCGTTGGATAGCTCGACTTTTTTAAAATCATCATTGAGCTTAACACCAGGTGCTATTGATCAGATAGCTCATGCGCTTCATTTGATGTTAATGGCTGATTTAACGTCACATGAATTGATTCTGAATGACCATATAAAACCGGAACTCTAACTGCAGTTGGATTAACCGAATAGTGTCATCCTCTCATAATTTTACTGCGTTTCCCAAACCATTTTCATTTCTTCTCGGGTATAGCCATTTTCTTCAAATTGATCGATATGCGGCAGAACATTAAAGGCTATTTGCTCAGGATAAACATTAGGTTTACTGGTCGTCCATTCAGTAACTCTCCCACTGATGAACTAACTCATTTATTGCTTTATACCCGATACCTGATACCGCTTGATAAGTAGCTAACATTAATGTGATGTAATTCCTACATTATCATGCAAGGGTTTCAAAGCAACCAGCATTTGAATCGTTGAGCAATTAGGGTTTGCAATAATATTTCTTTTCGTAAATTACTGCAATTTCATCGTGGGTTTACCTCTGGAATCACTAAAGGAATCTCAGGGTCATAGCCGAAAAAAGAGGTATTATCAATCACAACACATCCAGCAGAAGCTGCTATGGGTGCATATTTTTCTGAGACAGAGCAGCCCGCTGAAAATAAAGCAATATCTATATTGTGAAAAGTCAAACTCCGCAATATCATGAACTTCTATCTCTGTCATCTTTAAAATCTAATCGGTTTTTCCTGCTGAACGGCTACTAGCAAAAGGTATAAAGCTTGTCAATAGGAAAATTACGCTCCGCTAATACACTTAAGTATTGTTTCACCAACCGCACCGGTTGCCCCAACAACAGCAATATTTAGATGTTCTATGTCATAATGTTGACCTCTATTATAAATTTTGTGCGTTTATTTGAGCGCGGTAACGCAACCAGCAATCCATTAACACCAATTGCCATCATAGCTTCAGCTATAGGTACAGCACGAATTCCTACACATGGATCATGCCGACCTTTAGTGACTAACTTCAACCTCCTCTCCTTTCATATTAATTGATTTTCCTGGCGTCACAATACTTGAGGTTGGCTTAAGAAGCCATACTTACTTCCAACATTTTGTCCTGTAGAAATGCCTCCTAAGATGCCGCCAGCATGATTCGATAAAAAACCTGCTTGGGTCATTTCATCGCGATGCTCGACTGCCATACTTTGGCTGACCAGGCAAAACCAGCGCCAATTTCAACCCCTTTAACAGCATTGATTGACATCATAGCATGAGCAAGAAGCGCATCAGCTTATCAAAAACGGGGTTCACCTAGGCCAACAGGAACATGCCTGCGCATCCACATTAACCCGCGCTCCAACAGAATCCCCGTTTCGACGCAAATGATCAATATATTTCTGCGCATTGCTTTAAGTTGTAATATCATTAGGACAGAAAAAAGGATTTTGATTAATATGGTCCAAGCGTGACTCAAAATTTAAGTTTAAGTTCACCCATTTGCTTCACATAACCAAAAATATCAATCTCTATGCTTGCTTTAAATATAGACGGGCAATGGCTCCTGCCGCTACTCTGAGCTGCTGTTTCTCGTGCAGAGGATCGCCCTCCTCCTCGATAATCACGGATGCCATATTTTTTTTGATAGGTAAAATCTGCATGTCCGGGTCTAAATAAATCTTTGATTGCCTCATAATCACTGCGATCGTTGATCTTCATTATGAATCATTAAAGCAATGGGCGTACCCGTTGTTTTTCCTTCAAACACACCAGATAGAATCTCGACCTTATCCATCTTCTCGTCTTTGAGTTGTATACTTGGATTGGCCAGGCTTTCGCTTATCTAAAAATGGTTGAATTAATCGCCTCAGATCTAAGTTAATCCCGGCGGGCAACCATCAACAATGCACCCAATAGCCGGCCCATGGCTTTCTCCAAACGTAGACACTGTAAATATTCGACCAAAGGTGTTTCCTGACATTAATGGCTCTCAAAATAATTTATCAATTGTTCTGAGTTTAGTACAAAGACGCCATGACCTCCATACTCAAATTCAAGCCATGTAAAATCTAAACCGGGATAGGCTTGCATAACAAGCTCATCACTATTGCCCACCTCAACAACCAAAACGCCATGATCACTCAGATATTTAGATGCCTGACGAAGAATAGTATCTACAATTGCCAAACCATTTTCATCTGCCTCTAAGGCCATATTCGGTTCGTGCAAATATTCTCTGGGCAATGTCTCCATCTCTGCCCGCCCAACATAAGGTGGATTACTCACAATAATGTCATATTTAGTTTCAGGTATATTTTGAAAACAATCCGACTGGATTAAGATTAGCTGATCGTCCAGGCCATGATTTTGCATATTAATTTTTGCAACATCTAAAGCATCTTGTGAAAAATATGCTGCATCCACTTCTGCTTCAGGGAAGGCATAACAGCATGCGATAGCAATACAAGCACTTCCAGTACACAAATCTAATATTCTATGTACATTCTCCTCTTCCACCCACGGCGAGAATTGATTTTTAATTAATTCAGCAATTGGTAATAGTGGAATTAAAACCCGTTCATCGACATAAAACGGTAGCTCACAAAAGAAGGCTTGTTTGATTAGATAAGGTACTGGTAATCGTTGTACAATTCTTTTCTCTAATTGGGAAAAAAGCCATTTTTTTTCTTATCCAATAATCGTGCATTGAGTATCATCACATCACTATTAAAAGGCAAAGATAAGGAGCCTAAGATTAAAGATTTAACATCATCCCAGCTATTATCTGTCCCGTGGCCATAAAATAATTCAGCTTGATTCGACCAGAGATAGCCAAATCTTATAAAGTCAGCAATTGTTTTAAGTTCTAAACAATCTTTCAGGGTATAGGAATTCATGAACAACTCTTTAAGATTTCAGTAATAAAATAGTGTTCTTAGTATCATACCTAAGATGCACCCCCGCACTCTTGGAAGACCCACTCTTTTGGGAGACACACTTTCTTGGAAAGCTTATCCTCTTGGCAGACCCATTCTACTTGGCCCAACTTGATCGGGCCATCTTGTCAATCTTCTTCATTAAAAAATATTCATCTAAATCTTGTTCAAGCTAGGCAATTAGCTTCATTATTTTTTAAGTTTTTTATAGATGGCCCGATCAAGTCGGCCAAGTAGGCAAAAAATAAGAAACAAACCTTTCCCTGCTACAAGCTAAAATGCTCTCCAAGATAAACATCTCGAACTTGCTGATTTGCAAGGATATCGCTTGGTGTTCCTTCACAGAGAATTTGTCCTTGACTAACGATATATGCGCGTTGGCAAATGTCTAGAGTTTCTCGTACATTATGATCTGTAATTAAAACTCCAATGCCTTTATCACAAAGGTGAGTAATAATTTTCTTTATATCAATAACAGAAATAGGATCAACACCAGCAAAAGGTTCATCAAGTAAAACAAATGAAGGCTCCATCGCTAAAGCTCGAGCAATTTCAACGCGACGCCTCTCTCCACCAGACAATGCCATACCTAAGCTGTTAGCAATATGTGTAATGTTAAATTCTTCTAATAAACGCTCAAGTTTTTCTTTACGTTGCTCTTTGGACAAATTTTTCCTGAGTTGTAAAATTGCATAGATATTTTCACGGACCGTTAATTTTCTAAATACAGACGCCTCTTGTGGAAGATAACCTATACCTAAGCGGGCTCGTTTATCCATTGGCAAACGTGTTATCTTTTGATTATCAATGAAAATCTCACCTTCATCACAAGGCTGCAGGCCGACAATCATATAAAAACAAGTAGTTTTTCCAGCACCATTTGGCCCTAATAAACCAATACAATCGCCCTGATTTACACTTAAACAAATACCGTTCACTACTTTACGATCTTTAAACGATTTTTTTAGATGTCTAGCCTCTAATATACTCATGAGATCTTCTTTTCCGGATAAAATATTATTGTTGACTGAGATGACCAGCCACTTTCTGATACAACATGTTCTTCTTTTGTATTATAACTAATTGTTGTCGCTTTAAATACATTTTCTCCCTGTATTACCCGCGCATTTCCTATCAATTTGATTAGATTTTTTAAGGGATAATAATAAATAGCATCAGCATAAGCATGCAACAAAGGCTTCTTTGAATCTGTCATAGTCCAGTAATGCGCTTGATGCTTCTTATCTCCTTTAGCTATAGCAAGTGTTAATTCGTTCTTCTTATTTCCTTTTGTGACTGCCAAAGCTGCTCTTAGATTTGTTGTGCCTTGTTCTACTCTTACATTCCCTTTGTATTCACCTTGATGTGCCTTTTGACTTAAACGAGCAAAATCAGCCGCCACATTTGCGACCTTTTCTTTATCTGATTCTAAAGCAGTCACCATCATGCTAAATATCATAAGAAAAATACAACTAACAATTTTAACCCCGTGCTTTAGCTGGTGCATATTGTCCCTGTACTCCTTTTAAAAGTTCTACTTTTTTTTCATCTAAATAAGCATTCATTCCAATTGAATGAACAACTGTACCGGGTTGCTCGAAGGTAACTGATAAAGGAGTCATTGCCTTCTTAGTTTTAGGAAAATAAGTTATCTCTTCCGTACGTAATGTACTTTCTTGTGTATTTGTCCCCTTATTTTGATGAATAACTACTTTCTGAGTAAAAATAGTGCTTTCACCACCTTTAACTGCTTTTGCTTTTTCAGATTGTATGTTCCATGCTGGGTGATCGGCTTCAGCAACGATAATCTGGGTGCATCTAAAAGATTTCACATCACCTTTTGGCATATGCTTTAATTTATCTGTGTCTAAACGATTAGCTAGCTGCCCTTTTCCATCAAATTGGGTCACTTTTAACTTAGTAATAATTACATCAGGAATGGTAGCAAGCGAGCGATCGTCCAAAGTATGACTCATTGGCTGAGCAGCAAAATACCAGCCAGACACTGCCAATACGATTAATAATACAAAAAGCCAACTGGCTTGCTTTGTAGTATTCACTGTTTAAAATACTCCTCTAAGGCAAGTTCAGCCTTTCCCTGCACATTTAAAATGAAATCACAGACTTCACGAACGGCCCCGCTTCCTCCTGGCTTCTCAGTATGCCAAAGGGCATATTCTTTAATTTGAGGTACTGCATTCGCTACAGCAACACCAAAACCTACTTGGCGTATAATGGGAAATCCGGTAAATCATCTCCTACATAAGCAATTTGATGATCCTCAAAAGCTAGGGATTCCTTAATCTTATTATATGCGTCTCTCTTATCAACTTGGCCAGTATAATAATGATGAATACCTAACTGCTTCATTCGATGATCAATAACAGCATTTCTTGAGGTCGTAATTACCGCAACTTCTATTCCAGCCGCCATTAATAATTTCAAACCCATACCATCTTGGACTTGAAAGGTTTTCAACTCATTACCAAAATTATCTATAAACAATGAACCATCGGTTAATACACCATCCACATCGGATATGAGACATTTAATTTTTTTTGCGCGTTCTATCAATTCATTCATATTTAGCTCTAATTAATTTAAAAAACACCTGCTCAGTAAAAGATCATGTAAATGAACGACAGCGTAAGGACTATGATCTTCATTTACGACAACAAGGGAAGTAATATTATGTTTCTGCATTATAGATAGTGCTTCAGCAGCCAAAATACCCGGTTTCACTGTATAGCAGTTGTTTGAAACAATATCCTTTAACTGAGTGGTGTTGATATCCAATTTTTGGGTCAACGTTCTTCTTATATCACCATCCGTATAGACCCCCGTTAAAATACCTAATTGATCCACAACACAGGTCATACCTAATTTTTTTCAGTTACCTCTATAAGTGCTTCACTCACTGTCGCACTCTCTTTAACTATAGGCAATCCCTCTCCTTTTTATGAATGAATCATCTATTTTCAACAACAAACGTTTTCCTAAGCTACCACCTGGATGCGATAAAGCGAAATCTTCAGCACTAAATCCTCTAGCTTGGAGCAAGGCTACTGCTAAAGCATCTCCCATGACTAAAGCTACAGTTGTGCTTGTTGTCGGAGCTAAGCCTAATGGACAAGCTTCAGCAATACGTAGTGCTGCCGGGTTAGCTCGTTAGGTTGCGTATTGCTGCATTGGCCCCTTTGACCTTGGCCTTTTCCAGAGCCGCGTAACCATCCCAGAGACTATCGACCCGGAAATGGTGCGGCGGCTTTTCGATCAGCCCGGCCAGTTCCTTGATATCTTCAAAGCGCAAGCCGGCTTTTGTAGGGCTTGCTGTAAAGGATCTGCAGGGCGGTGATCTCGTCGCGGTTATCGGCCAGGAACTGCTCGAAGGATTGGACCATCGACTTGACCTTTTCCAGGGCCTCGACGGAAAATTCGGCGGAGATCACCTGATCTTCACTGATGTTGTCGATGATCTGCTCGTTCTTCTTCTTGACCTCAACCAGGAAGTTGCGGAGCTCGGGATTATGGAGGGGCCTGGTTGCCTCGACAATCAGTTTGGTGGCGGCCTGCTTGATTTGCTCTTCGCTGGGCTCAGCTCCGCCGTTATCCTGCTTGGCCCTTTCGATATGGTTGTCGGGCTTGATGGCGGTGACCAGATCGGTGGTCAACTGTTCGATGGTCTTGCCACCGGAAAGCTCGATCACCTGGCGATCATCCTCCGGGGTGATCTGCCGGCCGATCCGGGCCATGCGGGCGGCAAGGGAAGAGATCACATCCGGGTCGGTATTGCCGAGGCTTACCGCCTGCAGGAGTTTTTCAAGACTGACCGTGGGTTTTCTCTCCATGGGCCGGGAATCGGTCTTGTCCATTTCGCAGACGCCGACGCAATCGACAATGATGAAATGGTCCTTGACCTTGGCATCCGGGGTGACCGACTGCAGATCGTTGGCGTTGATGATCCGCACGCCGCGGCCCTTCATCTGCTCGAAGAAGGAGCGTGAGCGGACGGCCCGCATGAACATGACGATTTCCAGCGGCTTGATATCGGTGCCGGTGGCGATCATATCGACGGTGACGGCGATGCGGGGATTGAAGCTGTTGCGGAAGGAGGCGATCAGCTGTTCGGGCGTGGCGCCGGTGGTCTTGTAGGTGATCTTCTGGGCGAAATCGTTGCCCTTGCCGAACTCCTCGCGGATGATCTTGACGATATCCTCGGCGTGGCTGTCATCCTTGGCGAAGATCAGGGTCTTGGGCACATATTCGCGGCCCGGGAAGATCTCGGTCAGCACCTTGTCTTTAAAGGTCCGGATAATGGTGCGGATCTGGTCGATGGCCACCACGTCGCGGTCGAGCTTGTTGGGATCGTACTCGAAATCCTCTTCCAGCTTTTCCCAGCGGGTGGTGCGGGTCTCGCGGTCGCGCTTGTCGATATAGTAGCCGGACTCGACCTTGGAGCCTGCTTCGGTGATCTTGGTCTTGATCCGGTAGACATCGTAATTGACGTTGACGCCATCGGCCACGGCCCGTTCGTGATCGTATTCCATCACCAGGTTGCGGTTGAAAAAGCCGAAGGTCTGCTTGGACGGGGTGGCGGTGAG
Organism: uncultured delta proteobacterium; assembly: GCA_963807225.1. Classification (GTDB taxonomy): domain Bacteria; phylum Desulfobacterota; class Desulfobulbia; order Desulfobulbales; family JAGXFP01; genus JAGVGT01. The sequence goes on from CAWEAD010000011.1 coordinate 8,543, forward strand.
GCCGATCAGGTGGGCATCGAAATACTCCAGCACCTGGCGCCAGAGGTTGTAGATGGAGCGATGGCATTCATCGGTGATGATGAAATCGAAGGTGGAGATGGGGATATTGGGGTTGTATTCCAGGGGCGGGATTTCCTTGAACAGGCTGTCCAGCCCTTGGGGTGATTGGTCCTCGGCCTCTTCGGGCAGGTCCTGGCCCCGGAGCATCGAGTAGAGCCGCTGGATGGTCGAGATGCAGACCCGGGCAGTGGTATCGATGGTGTTTGAGGTGAGGCGCTGGACGATGAACTCCTCGCTGAACTTGTAATTGTTGTAGGGTGAGACGTATTGCTGGAACTCTTTTAAGGTCTGCTTGCCCAGGTTGCCGCGATCGACCAGGAAGAGGACGCGCTTGGCCCCGGCGAACTTGATGAGCCGGTAGATGATGCTGATGGCGGTGAAGGTCTTGCCGCTGCCGGTGGCCATCTGGATGAGGGAGCGGGGGCAGTCCTTGGCCAGGGATTTTTCGAGATTTTTGACCGCCTGGATCTGGGCGGGCCAGAAACCCTCTTCGATAAGTTCCGGCATATGTTGGAGACGGCCTCGGAGGGTGGAGTGGAGGCTGAGGTATTCGAGAGTGGCTTCGGCGGTTTGATCGAGCGATTTTCTCCGCTTCAGCAAAAAGGTAATCCGGTTTATGAAAGGCGAAGACCTGCCGGGATCGAGGTGCGGGATCGAGATTGTTGGTGAAGCGGGTTTCGTCGCCGGTGGACTGATAGCAAAATGGTAGCGGCCTGATCCAGGCCGGGAGGCCATCGGGCAGACCTTGAGCATACTTTTCTGACTGGGTTTCAACCCCGGTCAGGGTGGTGCCGGTCTTTTTGGCTTCGATAACTCCTGCGGCCTTGCCGTCCACGTAAAGCAGATAGTCGGCAAAACCATGCCCCTGTTTCAGGGGGAATTCACGGATGGCCACGCCCTTGCCGGCGAAGATGTTGGTGTCCTTAACATCCTGGACCAGCCAACCGGCTTCAGTGAGGAGTTTATCAATCTTTTCGCGGGCGTGAATTTCGCAGGTCATCGAGTTATCAAGGTTCGCTTTATCCTTGAAGGCAATTGAGTTGTCAAAACAACGCCTGGCGGAAGATCTTTGAGCCGTCAATCGGGCTTCCCAGTCCAGGCCAGCAAAGCTGCAATCTACTCCACCGCACTAGATTATCAAATGCCTTTGTCAGGAACTTACAGTTTCAGGAAGATGTCACAATGCTCAGGGGAGTTGCGTCTGATTACAGTCAACCAATACCGACGCAACCTTTTTGACAGATCGCTTAGCAGGACTCTCTCTAACAAAAAAGCCCGGACCGCCTGAAATGGCGGCCGGGCTTTTTGTTTTTCAAACTATTCGGATCCGGGTTCGGGCGCGGCAATTCAGCCCGACTGCCTGGCCATGTGATAGTCAATCTGGCTGTCGATGGCTTCCTGGAGTTCCTTATTCAGTTCGGTTCCCTGCAGGGCGGCGATGAAGGAGATCCATTCGGCCCGGCTCCGTTCTTCCTTGGTTTCCCGGTCGGCTTCCTGCGGCTTCTTGCTCGGCGGGCCGTCCGGGTGGCAGGTGGTGCAACCGGACTCGTAGATCTGCATTTCGCGCTTTTGCCTTTCGAAGTGGGTGGACAGGAGGCTCTTGACGTCGGTTATCTGCAGGCTGCGGCCGAACTGATCGTTGGCCATGGCGATCAGGCCGTCCAGCTGCTTGTTGGTATCGCTCAGGGTTAAAGTCTCCCCGGAATTGTAGCGCGGATGGCAAAGCCGGCACTTGCCGTAGAAAATCCGGGCCAGGGTAAGTTCCCGGCGATGGAAGTAGGCGGCCAGGATCTCGACCTTTGCATCGGTAATCAGCTCCGGCGCTTTCTGCTGCATGCGTTTGATCGTGGCCAGCCATTGCGCTTCGGACATGCTCCGGCTGTTGATCCGGGCATCGCTGTGACATTTCGTGCAGGTCTGCCGAAAGGTCTCGACCTCACGCCGCTGAACGGTGACGTGGAAATCCACCAGGTTTTTGACATCGGAGTCGGTAATCGCACCGTTGCTGTATGACTGCATCCTCCTGATGGTCTGCTCCCAGGCCTTCGGGTCCTTGATGACCGAGAGCGCCCGGCTCGCCTGGTGGCAGGTGGTGCATTTCTTCCTGAACAACTCCAGGTCCTTCCCCAAAGAGAGGCCGCTGTCCTCGATCTGGGAAGAGACGGCGTGGAGACTACTGTCCAGCGCCTCCTTCTGGGCCCGGATATGGTACCTGATGATAATCTCGACATCCTGATCGGAGATGTTGTTGCCGGCTTTCTCCTGCATGCGTTTAATAATGGCCCGGGCCTGCTCGTCGCTCAGCTTCTTCTCCAGGAAGACCTTGCCGGGATGGCATTTCTCGCACTTCTCCTTGAAGAGGGCGGCCTCGCTTGCCTGTCTGTCCACGTGGTAGCGGACCAGCTGCGCTATTTCCGCCTGGCTGATGTCGGCCTGGTGCTCTACCCTCATCCGGGTAATGGTGCTGCGCCAGACCTCCTCCGAACGATATTTCCCCAGGGCTCGTTCCAGGTCATGACACTTGCTGCATTTGGCCTTGAATAGTTCGGCCCCGGATAAGGGCGCGGGAGCGGCTTTGGGGCCGGCAAGCTGCTGGCAGCCCAAACCGGCGAACAGAAGAACCGAGACAAGCAGCAGGGAAAGACCGGTCGAAAGGGAAATTCTCAATATTACCTGCGAAGAATAATTATTCTCAACTCGCATGGACCTTCCTCTGGTGTTGTTTGCCATCGCTGACAGGTTTCATGGGCTGTTAAGCTAATCGATCAGGCAACCTGGTATTCACTCTTTGCCGGCCACGGCGATCAGGTGGGCGCTGACACCCTGCAGGGCCGGTTCGCTTTCCAGGGTCCGAGCCATTTCCAGCAGGAGAGCGCGGTTTTCGGCGGACTCCCACCAGTCGTTGAAATCCGGCAGCAGCCAGGCAGGACCTTCCACTCCGAAGAGACCGGTCAAAGTGAAGCCCGCCTCCAGCACTTCGGCGCGCAACTCCTCCGGGTGGTGAAAGAAGGTGGCCATGAAGTATTCCGGTTTGCCGATCGGGTTGCGGTGCTGGCCGTTTTCCAGATCCTGCCGGACGATCTCGGCAAAGCGGGAATCTTTGAGGTTGCCGCTGCGCAGGCCGTCAAACAGGGAGGCGAAGCGGGAGATACCCATGGCCAAGAGCACCCCGCCCGGTTTCAGTACCCGCCGGGCCTCTACCAAGGCGCGATGCCGGTCTCCGAGGTCGGTGAGATGATAGAGGGGACCGAAGAGCATAACCGCATCGGCCGTGTTTTCTTCCCAGGGCAATTCGCGGGCATCCCCGACCCGGGCGCTGGCCAGGGGGGCCTCAGGTTGAAGTTCGGAAGCCTCCTGGGCCAGACGGACATGCAGAGGGGAAAGGTCGAGCAGGTGTACTTCATATCCCCGCTGGGCCAGCCAGCAGGCATGGGCGCCGGGACCACCGCCGAGATCATAGATCCGGGCCGGAGGTGGCGGCAGGAAGCGTTGGAGCAATTCCCGGGTACGTTCCCGGTCAAGCCGGCCGACCCCGCGCTGCAGACGGCGGGCCTCGAAGCCCGGGGCGTAATACTCGGTGATCTCTTCGGCTTTTGGCGATTTGGATTGCCGGTGTCCGGTCATTTCAATATTTTCCGCCTAAAATAAGCATCCTGGGGTTCCGGGATTTCCGCCCCTCACCTGAAGGCAACCTTCAGTCGACATACCCAAAAAAAAACCGGCGGCTCACCGCCCCCGGCAAAAAATCGTTATTGCAGCCGAAATCACCAACCCCAGAGCAGGCTTCGGCTGATCCAGCCGACCAGGCCGTTCTCGTGCTTGACCCTGGCCCAACCATCCTTTACCTTCAGGGTCTTGAAAACCACACCGTAGTTGGCCTTGCCCACCAACCGATAATTGTCGCCCGGACCGGAGCGCATGTTCACCCGCCGCTTCTTGACGATCAGGTGCGGTTCGTGGTCCACCAGGGATTTATAGATCCAGCCCTCGTCGCCCTCGAAATCCTCCACCTTAAACCAGCTCCCCTGATGCTCCAGAACCTTCAAGGGATATCCGGTTCCCAGTTCCCAGAGGACCGCATACTTATCACCTGGGCCGGAACGCATATTGACATTGTTGGCATTGACGCTGACCATGGTGATGGCCTGGGCCGAACCGCCACCCAGAACCAGAAGAAAGACTAACCATACTGCAACACGCTTAAACATACCGCTCTCCATCTTACGCTACAATTTCTCATAATTTGGGCCGCACCGGGGCCGGATTCGGCCGGGCCAGGGTGCGGCCGGCCCGTAGAGGTATCCCTCCGACTTCCAAATATATGGCGTCGAAGCGGCAGGCCTTGGTCATACATTTCATGCAGGTGATACAATCCATGTCGTTAGGGGATTCGTCGAACTTTACCCCCATCGGGCAGACCGGGTGACAGGCCCCGCATCTGACGCAATTATCCTTGTCCCATCTGAGTCGGACCATCCGCACCCGGCTGAACAAGGCGTAAAAGGCCCCGAGCGGGCAGGCCACCCGGCAGAAAGGCCGGCTGGACAAGACGCTCCAGACCACAAACCCCAACATGATAACAAGTTTGTTTAAAAAAATGAAGCCCAGGCCGGCCTGTAAGTTGGGCTGCAACCCCAGCATCGGCAGCCCCGCCTCCAGGGTGCCGGCCGGGCAGACATACTTGCAGAACCAGGGCTCGCCGGCCCCGAACTGGTCCAAGGCAAAAAGCGGCAAGAGGATGACGAAGACGATCAGAAAGAAAAACTTACCATAGCGCAGCACCCGGGGAAACCGGTACTTGGGCGAGGGAATCTTGTGCAGGAGTTCCTGGATGAAACCGAAGGGGCAGGCCCAGCCGCAGATCATCCGCCCGAAGAGACCACCCAAAATCCCGGCCGAGCCAACGACATAAAGGCCGAAAAAATATTGCCCCGCATCAAGCGACAAGCGGACGTTGGCCAACAACTGCTGGATCGAGCCGATGATGCAATAGGTGGTTGAGGCCGGACAGGAATAGCAGTTAAGCCCGGGGGCGCAGATAACCTTGAGCGGGCCCTGGTAGAGGGAGCGGCTGAAGGGAAACCCCCAATAGCCGTTCATCAGAAACCCGAAGATGATTTGGACCCACTTCCGAACGAAGTTCATAATTAACCGATACCGATGCAGCTGAGGCAGGTCTGGACCGCTTGCTCGAGCACCCTGCCCGGCTCATCCAGGGTGATGCCCACGAACCAGAGCAGCAGGAAAAATCCGATAACCAGGAAAGGTGCCCGCCGCACCCGATGGATTTTTCTTTCGCCACTGTCCGTCATGGCCACCCTCCTTACTCTCCCTCAAGCTCCAGACGCTGGTTGACCGAAGCAACCTTGTCGCCCAGAGCGATTTTTTTGTCGCGCCGATCATCGATGATGATCTGGGTTACCACCCGGCGACAACCCTTGCTGAATGGCAATTCGTGAATCCGGGCGGCCACGGCCAGCAACTCTTCGGCCGAGCCTTCGATGGTGGTACCCATGTCGGTGAGCCGGCAGCTCATCCCTTCTTTTCTCAGGCGTTTGACGATGGAGGCGACGAACTCACCGATACTGGCGGATGCCGTTCCCACCGGAATCACATTGATCTGCATCAAGGCCATGGTTCCATTCCTCAATTATCGTCTTCGCCCTCTTTCGAGCCGATCCGGTCGATGATGTCCCGATCCATTTCCTCGCTGTAATCGGAATAATCGTCATCCTCCCGGCCGCCGCCGGAGATAGATATCCGGCAAGGGCTTGCTTTGGCCGCCCGCCAGACCCAGATAAAGCGACTCATCCCCGCTCTCGACTGCTTGCCCTGCGCCCGCCTCGCCCAGCTTCCCTTCCTGCCGATAGTTATAATAGACGATATTCTGCAGGTGGCAGAAACTGTCCTCGTCCACTCCGTCAAATTGCAGGGCCACGCCATCGGCCTGCACCCGGACCACCTGCCCCTTCAAGGCCAGCATCAGGGAACTGCTGCGACCGATCAGACGGAATTCCACCGCGCATTTGTCCCAGGGCTCAACTCCGGTCACCCCTTCGACAAAGACCCCGCTGATGCTGATATCCATGATCTGACAGTCATCGAAAACCCGGCCGCCGTCGAATTTCAAGCGGGCTGTGGCCCGGAAGGTGACCCGTGCGTCACGGCGTCTTTCGCTTTCAGATTCCGTCATCCGTCATCGCTTTGCTAACTTAATATTTCACCGGCATCGTTTTCGGGGTGGGAATTCCGCAACCGCTCAGCATTTTTCACTATAATATATTGACGATTAATGCCAACCTGATTTCAGCACCCTGACCCGGCTCGGTTATTCCCGGGACCGGCGGCCAATCTGGCCTTGAGCTGATTAAATCTTCCGTAGAGCTTGTCCAGCACCTCCGCCTCCCGGGACGACCCGGGCTCATCTTCCTCCAGCAGAGCGACCAGGTGGGCCAAAGCCTGCTTGAGAAAATCAAGCACGGCCGGTGGCGTCGCCAGACCTCGGGGACGAAGATAATCCACGGCCGCCCGGGCCATGGCGCAGATCACCAGCACCGACCGGCGGTGCCGGGAATCGGCCTCCACCAACGCCAAGGCCTGGAGCAGCCCTTCCGCCCGCCGTTCATTCAGCCGCCAGTCCGAGGCCAGGAGCTCTCCCTTCAGCCGCAGCAATGCTTCATCCAGGGTGCATATCATGAGAAATCCCGTCCCCCGCTTAATTACCGGCAACTTTATGTTTCCCTGCCCGGCAAAATAAAATATAGTTTTCAATCCTGTAAACAAAAAATAAGCCGAGCCATGACTGCCAACACCCTGTCCTTACTGACCATCTGCAGTGCCCTTCTGGGCGCCATTTTCGGTAGTTTCCTGAACGTGGTAATCCTCCGGCTGCCTCGGGAAGAGGCTTCCATCGTCTACCCGGCTTCCCACTGTCCCGGCTGTCAGGCCCCCCTATCCTGGTACGACAATATCCCGATTTTGAGCTTTCTCCTGCTTCGAGCCCGCTGCCGCAATTGCCGCATGAAGATCTCCTGGCAGTATCCCTTGGTGGAAGCGGCCATGACCATCCTCTCGGTCGCTCTCTTCCTCCACTTCGGACCGACCTGGCTCTTCGTCATCTATTTCGTTTTCTGTGCCGCTCTCCTGGCTATCTTCGTCATTGACCTCCATCATCAGATCATTCCCGACCTGATCAGCCTGCCCGGCATCGTCCTGGGCTTCGCCTTCGCCTTCATCAACCCCCTGGTCGGCTGGCAGAGTTCGATCTTGGGCATCCTGATCGGCGGCGGCTCACTTTATCTGATCGCCGCCGGCTACTACCTGTTCACTAAACGCGAGGGCATGGGCGGCGGCGACATCAAGCTACTGGCCATGATCGGCGCCTTCCTGGGCTGGCAGTCCCTGCTCTTTGTAATCTTCGCCAGTTCGATCCTGGGCTCGCTGGTGGGAATCGGGGCAATGCTCAAGCAAAAGAAGGGCGGCAAGACCGTGCTGCCCTATGGTCCTTTCCTGGCCCTGGCCGCAGTCATCTATCTCTTTTTCCAGGCGGAGATCAGGGATATCTTCATCAACTTTTATCTGCCCCCGCCAAACTAAAACGGTCATGGTCGACCACACCCAACTCCTGGACCACCTCAGCATCGGCGCCGCCGTCATCGACCCCGAATTAAAAATCCTCTTCTGGAATCGCTGGATGGCCGAGCATAGCCTGCTCGACAAGCAAGAGGTGCAGGGCCGGCCGATCCAGGAAGTGCTACCCGGCCTGGCAGACAAGGGTTTCGTCAAGAAGGCCCGCGAGGTATTCCGCCGGGGGCAGCCGAGCTTTTTCAACAAAAAACTGCACCGAAACATTTTCCCCTTCTTCTCAGGCCGTTCCTACATAGAGAAGAAACTGACCCCCATGGAGCAGACGGTGATCCTCTCCCCGCTACTGGACGAGAATGGCGCCACCATCGAGTTATTGGTCTCGGTCTTCGATATTTCCGACTGGATTTCTTACCAGAATGAGCTGCTGCGTTCCCAGACCGAACTGCAGCGCTTGAGCCAGACCGACGAACTGACTCAGGCCCCAAACCGCCGCAACATCTTGGAGCGCCTGGCCGAGGAACTGACGCTGCACAAACGCAAAAAACGGCCCATGTCCCTGGCCCTGCTGGATGTCGACCACTTCAAGGAGGTCAACGACAACTTCGGTCACCAGGTGGGGGATGTCATCCTGCGGGAAATGGCCCAGCTGATCAGGGGCCGGCTACGGAATTACGACGCCCTGGGCCGCTATGGCGGGGAGGAATTCTTGCTGATCCTGCCGGAAACCACACAGGTACAGGCCTTGCGAATCTGCGACCGCTTGCGCCAGGTGGTGGAGAGCGAGGAATTCATCATTGGCGGCCGGTGCTACCGCATCACCGTCAGCCTGGGGGTGGCCGGCAAGGAGGAAGAGGGGAATCCTTCCCAGGAAAGCCTGATCAACGAGGCCGACCGCTGCCTTTACCGCGCCAAGGAAGCCGGACGCAACCGCGCAATCGGCAAGGAATCGTAGGTCAATCGCCCGGCCTGGGCACCTCAAGCCTCGAAACGTTCGATAATCTTCCCGTCCCGATCAAAACGGCAGGCGGCCAGGTAGGGATCGTGGTAGGAAAGAAACCAGCGCTCTTCAGCCACCGCCTTGGCGATCAGCTCTTCCTTGGCGGCAATGGAATCCAGGGGGAAGTTGTCGTAGGGAGTAATCCACTGCGGGTGGAAGTAAGCCTGGTTGGGTAAAAGATCGCCCAGATGTACCGCCTTTGCCCCGGCTGAATCGAGCCAGACCGCCTGATGGCCCCGGGTATGGCCGCCGGTGAGTTGCAGGCGGATCCCGGCCACCGGTTCGGCCTCACCATCGACCAGCCGCAATCGTTCGCTTTCCTTCAGCAGATCCAGGTTCACCGGCCAATAGGAGCTGGCCGCCCGCCTATGCGGATTCAAGACGTCCTCCCATTCGACCCGCTGCACATGATGCAGGGCGCGGGGCCAGGTCAGTTCCAAACGCCCGTTCGCGTCGCTGCTTACCACCCCGCCGGCATGGTCGAAATCACAGTGGGTCAGGATGACGTGGTCGATATCGTCCCGATCCAGGCCCAACTCAGCCAGGCTCTCCAGAGCCCGCCAGGGCGCGGTGACCCGGAAGATCTGCCGTTGCTTGTCGGTCAGCTTATTGCCCAGGCCGGTGTCGATAATGATGTTGGCCTCTGGGGTCCTGACCAGGATCGGGGTGTTGACCAGCCGAATATAACCGTCGGCCGAACTGGGAAACTTCTTCTGCCAGAGAGCCCGGGGGACCACCCCGAACATACAGCCCCCCTCCAGCTCGAACTCCCCCCCTTCAAGCCAGAAAATCTCGAATTCGCCCAGTCGCAAAGGTCCTGTCATCTTCTGCTCCAGCCATTTGAGTCGCTTTATACGCCCACCATGATAGCTGAGCAGTACGTTGACATACTCTTTCGGCATCATTTAAGCGAAGGCGGGGGCAATATCACCGCCAGAAACCTAACCAGCCTTGCCAGGATTGGTCTTATGAGGCGGTTCCCCTAACAACACAGGTAAAGGGAACATTAACCAACCCAAGCCCTCCACAGCCAGGGTGAGGAAGAGTTTTGCAAAAACTACTGCACCACCATCAGCCAGTCAATAGCCTTATATCCACAACCATTAATGCTTGCCGCTAAATTTTTATTTACGTAGTATCCATTCTTGTGATAGCAATTTCTTTGGGGAATTGCACACTGAGCAAAAAAAAGGCGGGGGGATGCTGCATGCACATACTAATCACCGGCGGAGCCGGGTTCATCGGCTCCAACCTGGCCGAATACCATCTTGCCCAAGGGCACAAAATCCATGTGGTTGACGATCTCAGCACCGGCTGCCTGGAAAATATCGCCTCTTTTCAGGGCAATCCAGACTTCCGCTTCGACAACGACGACATCCTGACCTGGGACGGCCTGGAAAAGGCGGTCACCTGGGCCGATCGCATTTACCACATGGCGGCTGTGGTCGGAGTGTTCCGGGTCCTGGAAGACCCGGTCCGGGTGTTGGCCATTAACAGTGCCTCCACCGAAAGAATGTTGCGTATGGCCCATGCCGGCAGATGGAGCCCGCAGATCCTCATAGCCTCAAGTTCCGAGGTCTACGGACACGGACTACCGGGCCGCCAGGTCTGTACACCGAAGGATTGCGAGGATAGCGGCATCGAAGACCGTCGTCAGTACCAGGTTGGGGAGTTCCGGGAAGATTTGGAACCGATGGTCGGATCAAGTGCGGTATCGCGCTGGAATTACCCGATCAGCAAACTGGTCTCCGAGGCCATGGGATTGTCCTATGCCAGGAAATTCGGCAGTTTCGTTGTGGTCGCCAGACTCTTCAACACCATAGGCCCCCGGCAGAGGGGACGGTATGGAATGGTAGTGCCCCGCTTTGTCGGACAGGCTGTCGCCGGTCAGCCGCTCACCATATTCGGTGACGGCCGACAGATGCGCAGTTTTTGTGATGTGCGGGACACGGTAACCGCTCTGGACCTCCTGCTCAAAAATCCTGAGAGCAGCGGGCAGATTGTCAACGTCGGCAACAACCGGGAAATATCGATCCTCGAACTGGCTCAAATGGTCCGAGCCCAGGCCAACAGCAGCTCGGTGATCGATTACGTATCCTACGAAGAGGCTTATCGGGAAAAATTCGAAGAGACATACCGCCGCAAACCTTATCTGGAAAAGTTATTCCAGCTGACCGGCTATCGACACCAATGGACTTTGGAGGATACCATCCGGGATCTGATCTCCCGAGAAAAATCTTCAGAAGGTTAGAACATGGCGACCACTCCCTACTTCGTCATCAGCCCCAATGCGATTCTCAGCATCATCGGCCTTCTGCACGGACCGGACCGAACCGATCCGAACCCGGCCGAGGATTGGCGACAGGCCACGGTGGACGTGGTCATACCCGCCCTCAATGAACAAAAAAACATCACCCTCTGCCTCTCCTCCATAGTGCGGCAGACCATACGCCCCAAGCGGATTATCCTGATCGACGACGGCAGCAGCGACCGGACCATGGAATTGGCCCGTGATTTTTGCGCCGCCAACGATCTCGCCCTGATCGCCTACCGCCGGCAGAAACCGATCGGCAAGACCCCCACCATCAAACGCCAGGCCCGGGAATACGACTCGGATGTCGAGTTCATCCTCGACGGCGACACGGTCCTCAAGTCCGACAACTACATCGAGCGGACAGTCGAAGAACTCTATAAGGGGAGGGGCATCGCCTGCGCCTGCGGGACCATTCTGCCCCTGCACGAGAAGGACCGGCGCGAGGAGATCAAACTGAACCCGATCCAGCGGCTGCTGGAGCACAAACCGGACCTGGAATTGGAGGTGGAGGAGGGTCGTTTTCGCCGATTCCAGCGGGCCACCAGCAACCTTTACCGTGATACCCTCTACCTCTTTCTGCAGAGATTCGTCTACCACGGTCAGATGGTCTTCTTCGGCTCGATCACCAACCCGGTCGGCTGCGCCGTGGCTTATCGCCGCAAGTATGTCCGCGACCTCTTTGACAAGTATGAACCCATCCTCGGCGACGACCTGACCAACTCCGAGGACATCTTCATCGGTTTCGCCCTGCTGGAAGAAGGCTATCGCAACATCCAGCTGACCGACGTCTATGCCCGGTCGGAGGAACCTGAGGCCAGGCGCCTGCCGCGCCAGATCTACATGTGGTCCTCCTCCTTTCTCCAGTCCTGTTACTACTTCGACTCGCTGCTCCGCAGCCCCTTCAAGGGGCTGAAACGTTACCGGCACCGTCGAAAGATCGAGAAAAACCGGGAAATCCAGGAGCAGCGCAAGATCAGGGAACCCTACCGGCAGCCTTTCGGAGTGAAATACACCCGGGAATACGGCCGGCCCATGGGCTGGGTGGTACTGATCTCCGCCTTCGAAAAGATCTCCTTTCCGACGGCCATCTGTCTGATGATGATCCTGAAATGGTGGGAGCCGCTGGGCGTCACCTTGGCGGCGGAGACCTTCCTGTCGCTGACCATCCTGACCATCATTGCCAAGGGGCAACGCTGGTCCTATCTCGGCAAAGGCCTCCTGGTCACGCCGATCCGGTATCTGTCAATCCTCTTCGACCTCCTGACCATGCTCCGCTTCGCCTTCGAACTCTGGGTACTCCGTTCGAGGAGGTGGCGCAAATGAACAAATCACGGCTTGTCCTTTCGCTGATAATCTGCACCGGCTTGCTCTTCTTTTATTGGTCAAACTCTTATGGCCTGACAGTTCCCCCGGCCGGTCTGCAGGCCGAGGGAGAAGGGAAATGGCAGGAAGCGCTTGATCTCTACAACCAGGCGCTGGAGGCCGACCAGGTCCGCCCTGACCTGTGGCTCAGAGTTGCCGATATCGAGGCACGGCTTGATCATCACCTTGAAGCCGCCCTGGCCTTAGCCAAAGCCAGCGAGCTTAGCGGAGAGGATGCGCCATTGCAGTCCCACCTTTCTCAGGCCTGGTCGATGGCCGGACGTCCCGATCTGGCTACGAAAGCGATCGAAAAAGCGCTCTACCTGGATCCGCGCAATCTCGAATATCTGAAGGCCCGCGTCATCTTGGCCTACTGGCAGGGCGACACTGACAAAGCGGCCAGCAGCATGGAGATGTTGGCCAAGCTCGACCCGACCTACGATATGACCGAACTGAATAGGGCCCGGGCTCTCTCCTTCCGCAATAAACTGGACGAATCGGCGCGCTCCTATCGGAATTACCACCGGTCTCAAGAACCAGACCGGCAAAGTCTGCTGGAACAGGCGCGGGTTGAAGCCTGGCGCGGCAATTATGCCAGTGCCATGGAACTGCTGGCCAGCTACCGGGAAAGATTCGGCGAAGACCGGGATTATCTGCGGGATCGAGCCCGGCTCCTGGCCTGGGCCGAACTTCCCGATCAGGCCATGGTCTTGGTCAATCAATGCTCCGGGACGACCCGGAAGACTTTCATGCCCGCTTCACCAAGGCCATCGCCCTGCGGAACGGCAACCGTCCGGGCGCGGCCCTGGAGCTGGCCGACGGACTACGGCAGGAAGAGCCTTCCCGGGATACCGAAGATCTCTATCTGATGGCCTGGACCCCGGTCCGCCATCATCTCGACGCCACCTTCACCTATTACAACGATGCCGATGATATTGAGCGCCTCCACTCGGAACTGTTCGGAGCCTATTTCATCTCCCCGGTCACCAGCCTCGGAGCCCGGCTCGATTACGATTACCTGACCGCCAAAGCTGGCTCGGGCCTGGAAAACATCGACGGCTCCGAGAGTGAGCAGCGCCAGCGGGGGGCTCTGGAGGTCTGGCACCGCTTCACGCCTTGGCTGGCCGCCAATATTTCCCTGGGGGGCTCCCAAACCGACAACCTGGACGAGATTACCAGCCGCCTCGACCTCCTGCTTAACCCGACCGACACCTTCGCTCTCCGCCTTTCCAGAGATTACGACTATTATCTGGTTTCTCCCCGCGCCATTTCGGCCGATATCAGGAGCGCCAGTTACCTGGCCGAGGGTATCTGGCGACCTGGCTTGAGATACACCGTCGTGGGCCAGGCCGGATACACTGACTTCTCGGATGACAACAGCAAATGGCTGGCGATCCTGGCCCCGCGCCGGGCTTTCATCCGGAGCCAGTACTTCAACCTCGATCTGGGTCTCAGGGGTTGGCTGTATGGTTTCGACCGCGACCTCGACAACGGCTATTACGACCCGCAGAATTACCAAAGTTACATGGCTACAGCTTTCGGCTACTGGAAGATCAATCGCGATAATGGCGTCGGCCTGACCGTCGCCGCCGGCCTGCTCAAGGACGACAAAATGTCCGGTTTCGAGTTTGGCTGGGACGCGACGCTGGAAGGGTATTTTGGGATCTACCGGAACTGGATGCTGAAAGCCTACACCAGCATCATGCAGAATCAGCGCCAGGGCAGCGGCGCTTACAACGCCAACAGCATAGGCCTGACCTTGGTCCGTCGCTTCTGAGTCGGCAGGAGACCCTGGCGCCTCAGCCGAAGACCTTCCGCAGGATCTCGGTAGTCCGCTTTAGCGGGTCACGGCGGATCGCCGCCTCCTCCATGGCCAGGTAGTAGAAGATCCCGGCCATCCCCTTCTCGACTACATAGCCGGTCAGGTCGGCCTCGATCCTCGGCGCGAAAGGAATGGCCTGGTATTCCCGGAGCACTTGCTTGAACTGGCGCACCGCCCCTACCTGGTCGAGGGTGGCATCAACCACCGGGCGCAGGGATTGAGCCAGCTGGGGAGTCATCTTTTGTTCAAAGTATCGGGTGGCCGCATCTTCCGAGCCCCTGAAGATCTGTTGCACGTCCCCGATGGTCATCTGGCTGATCGCCTGCCAAAAAAGATCCCTGGCCAAGGGGGCAGCCTTCTCGGCCGCCCGGTTGAGCCGTTCCTCCAGCTCCACGAAAGAGCGGTCCAGGCCGATCTTCGCGCTTAGCTCCCGGGCCTTCTGCAGGTCGCGGGGCAAGGGAATGCGGATGTTGACATCTCTGTAGAAACCATCCGGGCGACCGACCTGGAGGACCACCTCTTCACTACCCACCCGCAGGGCCTCCCGCAGGCCGGTATCGATCTCACCCATGGTCAGTTCCGCCGCTGGTCCAGTCGCCAGCCCCGCGGTCACCTGCCGGCTGATCTGTTGCAACTCGGCCTCGGTACAAGAGAGCAGGAGAGGCAACACCATAGACAACAAGAACAGTGAGCCAAACAACTTGGCCATGAGTCAACCCCCAAGAACAATTAGAAAATGGCGCCCGGACAGCATTTAACGTCTATCAGCCAAACGCGGTCAATCGCTTTTGGTGAAGGCTCCCCGTTTGGCGCCACAGACCGGACATTTCTCCGGGGCTTCCTTTTCATGGGTATGGCCGCAAACCGAGCAGACATAATAATCGTACTCCTCTTTACCGCCGAGGGAATCCAGAGCCTGCCGATAGAGGGCGGCGTGGATCTTTTCCACCTCGTTGGCATAGGAAAAGGACCGTAAGGCCGCCTTATGTCCATCGGCCTCGGCCTGCCGGATCATCTCCGGGTACATCTTTTCAAACTCATAGGTCTCACCGGCCACCGCCGCTTTCAGGTTGTCGGCCGTGGTCCCCACTCCCTGCATGGCCCGCAGATGGGCGTGGGCGTGGATGGTTTCGGCCGCCGCCGCGGCTCGGAAAAGCCTGGCGACCTGGGCAAAGCCCTCCTTGTCGGCCTGCTTGGCAAAGGCCAGGTACTTGCGGTTGGCCTGGGATTCCCCGGCAAAGGCGGTCTGCAGATTTTCTTCGGTAAGCTTCATCTTTCACCTCGGTTTCGTTCATTAATCTGGATGGTTTTTGTCAAACCTGATACCGGTGCAGATATAGATCAGGCTGGCCAGCACTGCATAAAGAGCGGCGACCGGCAAGATAATCAGCACCAGAACGAGGAGGGAGTAGAAGATGACCAGTTTTTTGATCACCTGGTCTTTTTCCCGCTGCAACTCACGGGAAATGACCGCCGCACGCCGGGCCGCCAATGGTTCGGCCGCCCTTAGACAGTCATCGTAACCGGGAGCCTCCACCCCACCCGCAGCCTGGCGGCAACCTTCCGCCACCTCGCCTTCGGCGCTTACCGCGGCATAATCACCGGCCAGGCGGGTCGCTACCAGCCGGTACTCCCGGTGAATCCGCCCCATGTCGTGGCGGCCCAAGTAGACCACCACCACGGCGTAGATCAGGGCCGCCAACAAGTAACAGCACTGAAGAAATCGCTGCGGCAGGGCCAGGGAACACAATAAGCGCCTGACCGGGTTTTTCCGCTGCTTATCGGTCACCGACCCGATTTCTCCAGCAGGCCCCTGTCTTTGTCAATAACCCCGCCTCCTTCGACCGGCAACAGCAAGCTGGTATAGACCTTGATTACGCCATGGGCCCCGACCTTATACCCGACCGTCACGGTGTTGCCCCATTCGCAAAGGGAAGGAGGATAATCAGGCGTTACCTCGTAACCGACGAAGACGCCATCGGACAACTTAAGACTCTTTATCCGGTAGCCGTTATAGGCGCAATGTGAAGAAAAGAGCTTCACCGCCTCAGCCAGGGCGGCCGCGGCCGACAAGCCCTCGATCCTCTTGACCCGGTAATCCGAAGCCACCGGTTGGAAACTGTAGCCATCACCCTCCAAATCGAGAATGGCCACCCGATCCGCGTCGGCGGCAAAAGTCCCGCCAATTAGGATCGCGGTATAGGTGCCGGGCAGCATATCGGGCTCGGCCACCAACTGCCTGGTCAGATCCACGGCGCAGGCCGATGCCGCCAAACCGACCAGCAACAAGGGAAGCAGGTATAATCTCGTCAATGCTCTCATCATTCACCTCGACTGTGTTTTTCCCCCCGGATTCTTCTCCATGATAGTGAAAAAATCACCAATCCCAAAGCCAATTAATCAGGCCGGGACCATGCGGTCGGAATGCCAAGGTTTCAGAGGAGACCGAGTTTGCGGAGATGAACCTGGAGGATGGCAATGGCCGCCGGGGTAATGCCGGAGATCCGCGAGGCCTGGCCCAGGTTGAGCGGCCGAATGCGGGAGAGCTTTTCCACCACTTCGTTGGATAAACCCGGCAGAACCCGATAATCCAGTTCGACCGGCAACCGGTAGGACTCGAACTTACGGAAGCGATCGACCTGTTCCTGCTGGCGTTGGATGTAGCCGGCATATTTGACCTGGAGCTGCACTTGCTCCAGCCACTCCGGGTGGACCTGCAATGCCACCCCGGCCGCCACACCGACGCCGGCCAGATCCAATTCCGGCCGCCGCGACAGCTCGGCCAGGGTGACCTGCTTGCTCAAAGGGCTGCTGCCCAGAGCGGCCAGTCGGTCATTCACTTCGCCGGTCGGCCGCACCGTGGTTTTCTCCAGCCAGTCCACCCCAGCCGCGATGGCCTCTTTTTTGGCCGAGAAACGCTGGTAGAGTTCCTCCCCCACCAGCCCCAGCCGGTGGCCGATTTCACTGAGTCGCAAGTCGGCATTGTCTTCCCGCAGCAGCAGCCGGTACTCGGCCCGCGAGGTAAAGAGGCGGTAGGGCTCCTTGGTGCCGCGAGTGACCAGATCGTCGATCAGTACCCCGATATAGGCCTGGGAGCGATCCAGGATCAGCGGCTCCTCGCCCCGCACCTGCCGGACCGCGTTGATCCCGGCCATCAGGCCCTGGGCGGCGGCCTCCTCGTAACCCGAGGTACCGTTGATCTGGCCGGCCAGAAAAAGGCCGGGCAACCGTTTGGTTTCCAGGGTCGGCAGCAGCTCCAGGGGATCGACATAGTCATATTCGATGGCATAGCCGGGCCGGATGATCCGCACCCGTTCCAACCCCTTGATGCTCCTGAGCATGGCCGCCTGGACATCGACGGGCAAACTGGTCGGCACCCCGTTTGGATAGACCTCGATCGTGTCCAGTCCTTCCGGTTCCAAGAAGATCTGATGCCGGTCCTTCTCCGGAAAACGCACCACCTTGTCCTCGATGGAGGGGCAATAACGGGCTCCCACCCCGGCAATGATCCCGGTGTAAAGCGGTGAGCGGTCGCAGCCGCCCCGGATGATTTCATGGGTGCGGGGATTGGTGTAGGTGATGTAACAGGGTCGCTGCTCAAGTCTATCACCCTCGCCGGAGTTGGAAAAAAGTGGCAGCGGCCGGTCCGATTCCTGGGCCGACAGTTCGGAGTAGTCGATGGTGTTGCCGTCCAGCCTGGGGGTGGTGCCGGTCTTCATCCGGCCCATCTGGAATCCCAAACGCTTGAGATCCCCGGCCAGACTCAGCGAGGGGCTGTCTCCCATGCGTCCGGCCGGAAATGATTTGAGGCCGATATGGATCAAGCCGTTCAGGAAGGTGCCGGTGGCCACCACCACCGTTCGCGCCCGAATTTCTTCGTCCAGGGAGGTGAGTACTCCAGCCACCCGACCCTCTTCGATCAGGAAGCGGTCGGCCACCGCCTGGCGGATTTCCAGGTTGGCCTGGTTCTCCATGACCTCCTTCATCCGCAACCGGTAGCGCAGCCGATCGGCCTGGGCCCTGGAGGACCAGACAGCCGGACCTTTGCTGGTATTGAGCCGCCGGAACTGGATCCCGGTAGCGTCGATATTTCTGGCCATCTCGCCGCCCAAAGCGTCGATCTCCCTGACCAGATGGCCCTTGGCCAGGCCACCGATGGCCGGGTTGCAGGACATGGCGCCGATGGTATCGACGTTGATCACCAGCACCGCCGTGTGGCAGCCGAGTCGGGCTGCGGCCAGGGCCGCCTCGCAGCCGGCATGCCCGGCCCCGATCACCAGGACGTCGTAAATTGTATTCATGAATGGACTCCTTGCCGGCTTTGCCGCCAGCGCCATGCCGGCCGCCGGGCCAGAGCCCAGAATTCCGGTGAAAGAAAAACCGCCAAAGTATAGAGCTCAAGCCGGCCGGCCAGCATACAGAAGGACAGCACCCACTTGGCGGACTGGGGTAGATGACCGAAATGGGTGGACGGCCCGACCAGATTGAGGCCCGGGCCGATGTTGTTGAGGGTAGCGACCACCGCCGTGGCGCCGGTGACGATATCGACCCCCAGGGCGGTCACCACCAGGGTGGCCAGGAGCAGGACCGCGACATAGAGCCCGAAGAATCCGAGAATGGCGATCATCACTTCCTGGGGCACCTTGAGGCGGCCCAGCTTGATCGCCCCCACCGCCCGGGGATGCACCAGGTTGCGGAGTTGCAGCCGGGCATATTTGAAGAAGAGCAGCACCCGCACCACCTTGATGCCGCCGCCGGTGGAGCCGGCGCAACCGCCGATCAGCATCAGCGAAACCAGCAGGAACTTGCAGACCGGCGGCCAGAGATTGAAATCGGCCGTACCGAAGCCGGTAGTGGTCTGGATCGAGACGACCTGGAACAGCGCGGTCCGCAGACTCTGCCCGGCACTGCTGTAAATACCATAGGAGAGATTGGCGGCCATGATCACCAGCGTGGCCACAACCATTATCTTCAGATAAAGACGAAACTCCTCGTTTTCCCGGTAGGCGCCGAAGCGGCCGGTCAACAACCGGTGATGCAGGGTAAAGTTGGTCCCGGCCAGGAACATGAAGAGGATGGTCACCCCTTCCACGTAGACCGAATCAAACTGGGCGATACTGGCGCTGTGGGTGGAGAAACCGCCGGTGGCCAGGGTGGCGAAGGCATGACAGACCGCATCGAAGAAAGTCAGTCCGCCCAGCATCAGGAGCAGGGTCTGGACCAGGGTGAAAAGCAGATATACCGTCCAGAGGATTCGGGCCGTGTCCTGGATGCGGGGCGCCAGCCGGTCCTTGGTCGGACCTGGCATCTCGGCCTGGAAGAGCTGCATGCCGCCCACGCCCAGGAGCGGCAGGATGGCCAGCGATAAAACGATGATACCCATGCCGCCCAACCAATGGGTGGTAGCCCGCCAGAACAGGGCGCTGGGCGGCAGCACCTCGACCCGGGACAAAATGGTGGAGCCGGTGGTGGTGAAGCCGGACATCGATTCGAAAAAGCAGTCAGCAAAAGTGGCCATCTGCCCGGAGAAAAAATAAGGCAGTGCTCCCAGGAGCGCCAGGCCGAGCCAGCTCAATACCACCACGGCAAAGCCGTCGCGGTAACCCAGGTCGTGTTCAGGCAGGAAGCAGAAGACCAGGAGCCCGCCCAGTCCGGCCCCGACCAGGGAACTGAGCAGAAAATAGCCGACCATGCCGTCCTTGAAGTAGAGGCTGAAGGGAATAGGCAGAAGCAGGAAGAGGGAGAGCAGGATCAGGAGCTTGCCCAGGATATTTAGAACGCCGCCGGTACGCATTTCATTTCTCCGGACGGTCTATACTTCAAAAAAATCTTCCAACGCCTCCCGGGCGTTGGCGGTCAGGAAGATAATCAGCCGGTCGTCCATATCCAGCACCGTGTCGCCGCGAGCAATCAACACACCCTCGCTGCGAACCACGGCCCCGACAATGGTACCCCGGGGAAAACGCAAGGCGCTCAGGGGTTTCCCCTTGAATCTGGGGCTGGGCGGTACCCGGATTTCAGCCACCTCGGCATCGCTGCCCAAGAGCGAAGCGGTCGAGACCAACGCCCCCCTTCCCCGGACAAAGCGCAGAATCATGTTGGCCGCCACCAGTTGCGGGCTTAAAGCCATATCAATTCCGAGCTTGCTCAACATCGGCAGGAAATCGGGGCGGGAGATTTTGGTGATGCAGCGGGACGCGCCATGATGCTTGGCCAGCAGACTGGCCAGGATATTGGTGGTATCGCTGCCGGTAACCGCCACCACCACATCGGCCCGGTCAATCCCCTCCTCCACCAGATTGGCGGCCTCCAGCCCGTCGCAGTTCAGGACTACGGTCTCCTCCAGTTCCTCGGTGAGTCTTTTGCAGACCAGCGGATCTTCTTCAAGCAGACGGACATCGACCCCGAGATCCTCCAGGCGCCGCGCCGCCATGCCGCCGATAGCCCCGCCACCGACGATGAAGACCAGCTCCGGCAGGCTGCTGGAAAACTGGAAGCTTGCCTCCACCTGCGCGATGTCGTCCTTACGCACCACCAGGTAGACCTTGTCGCCGGCCTTCAGCACGTCCTCGCCCCGGGGAATGATGGTCACACCGTCATGGACCATGGCCACCACCACCGCTTTCAAGCGCAGGTCGATCAGGGTCCGGCCCAGGGCCGGGTTGCCTTTCTGCAGGAGATAACCGAGCAACACCACCTGGCCGCCGGCGAATTCGGCGGTTTCGAAGGCGTCATGCCGGCTGCAGAGCTTAATGATCTCCTCGGTGATCGCCTGATCCGGGCTGATCAGGAGATCGATACCCAGGGCCCGGTGGGAATGAGCGGCGCCGGCGGTGTAAAAATCGGGATTGCGCACCCGGGCGATCCGGGTTTCCACTTTATACTGCTGGGAGATGATGCAGGAAATCAGATTTACTTCATCGCTGTCGGTGACGGCGATGAAGAGATCGGTGCGATCGATGCCGGCCTCTTCCAGGATCTTGGCCGAGGCCCCGCTGCCGTGGACCGTCATGATATTCAAATCCCGCTCGATTCGGCGCAGCTTGGCGACATCCCGGTCGACCAGAACCACTTCCTTACCTTCGGCGGACAGTTTTTCGCTGAGGAAATGCCCGACGCGGCCAGCTCCCACGATCATGATCCGCATCTTTTCACTCCTTGCTGGTCAACCAGAAGCATACCCTCGAACAGAACTCCGCCACCATGCTCTCGCCATTGGCGCTTATGGCGACCTGGACTTTTTGATGCCTTATCCGCCAGAAGCTTTGGCTCAAGCATAGCCGGAATACTTTGATATGGTTAATGCTTACTTACCCTTCTCCCACCAGAGTATAGCCCAGAGCGGTTGATGGCGTCGAGGCAGCAACCAGCTGCCGTCCGGCCGGGGCTGCAAGCGCTCGTCCAGAAAAGCTTCGAACTTCTCTTCCTCGCCGGGCCGCAATTGGTCAAGCATCCAGCGGCAGGAATCGGCTGCTTCCTCACGGCTGGCGTAAACCGCCGAATATTCTGCCGGGATGAAATCGACCCGGGCATAAATACCCAGCCGGTAAAGCATATTTACGGTAAAGATGTAATCCGGGCCGGTTTCAAATTCCCGGCCCACGGCGGCGAAAACATCCGGATCGAAAGGTCCGGCCCCGACCCGGTCGGCAATGTAAACCCTCCGGAGGGCGAAATCGTTGAGCTTGATCAAGGCGCTTTCCAGATCGTCGACCGAAAGCGAACGGGAGGCCACGGCAATGTCGTGGGGCTCAACGCCCAGCTCCCGCCAATCGTCCTCCCAGGACCCATTTACGGTGGCGATGTTGTCGATGCCTGCCGCCTGCGCCCGGCTCTCGAGCTCAGCCAGCATTTGCGGGGAAAAATCCAGGGCGGTGACCCGACTCACCTTCCGGGACAAGGGCAGAGCCAAGGTGCCCGGACCGGAGCCCACGTCCAGAACGGTGACGTCGGGGGCCGGATCGATCAAGGCGAGCAGCCGCTCGATATAGCTGCTGTTCAGATTGCGGCGGGCGAAGGAAGCGGCCTTCCGGTCCCAATCGGCGCTGCCCTTGGCTTTGCAGCTCCGGTGCTGTCTGGTTTCGCGCCAGAGGCAGTTCCAGTCGATCTCCTCGAAGCCACCCATCTCAATTACTCCGTCGAATGTTCTCCTTGAACTGCAGTCGGTTGAGGAGCACGGTGACTTCCTTGTCATCTCCCGCCAACTTGCGGGCCATGGTGCCGATAGTGAAATATTCTTCCGCCATTTTCAGGAAAGGCGCCAGGCTTTTGCGCTCGGCGTCGTGAGCCAGGTAGATGGTGCCGCCGGGCGCCAGGTAGTTAAGGAAAATCTTCAGCAGTGGTTGAAAAAAATCGGGCCGGAAAAGAATCTCGGCGCCGATAATGGTGTCGAAACGTGGCATTTTCGGGGGCTTGAGCCAGTCGATGATTCGGAATTCCACCCCGGTCAGGCCATTGGCGGCCGCGCTTACGCGCTGGAAATCAAGGATCTGTGGCTCATAGTCGCTCAAGGTCACCCGGTTTCCGGCACAGGCCGCGGCCAGGCCGGGGGCGCCCAGACCGGCCCCCAATTCCAACAGCCGGCGGTCACCGCCGGGAACGGGCTGAGCCAGCATCAGGTCGGCCATGAGCAGAGCCGCCTCCCAGAGGCGAACCCAAAAAGGAAAACCGGAGACATCCGCAAAAGGATCCCGCCCGTTCAGGAGCGGCTCGATATCGGCCACCTGCAGGATATGCAATTCCCGACCGCGAAGGCGCAGGGTATCGAACTCGGTGCGATAACGGCGACGAAGGCGCCGCAAAATTTCCTTGGAGGCCGGAGGCAGGACGGGATTGGTCATGGTACGCTCAATGCAGGAAAAGGCTCAGATATACAAGCCCGGCCAGGGCCAGGCGATAATACGCAAAGATGTCGAAACTCCTGGTCCGGATGAACTTCAACAGCCAGGCAATGACCGCATAACCGGAAAGGGCCGCGGCCAGAAAGCCGGTTAGAAACACGCCCCCCTCGCCGCCGACCGTGCCCTGGGCGATGATCTTGGGGAGACTGTAAATCCCGGCTCCGAAAATGATCGGAGCCGACATCAGAAAGGAAAAGCGGGCGGCGGCCTCGCGATTCAAGCCGCGGAAGAGGCCGGTGCTCATGGTGATGCCGCTGCGCGAAACCCCGGGAACCACGGCCAGGGCCTGGGACAGACCGATCAGCAGGGCATCGGCAAGGGAGATGGCGTGAATGTTACGATTCCTGCGCCCGACCCTTTCGGCCAGGAGCAGGAGCAGGCCGATCCCGCCCAGGGTGGTGGCCACCAGGGCCGGACTGCGAAAAAGGGTCTCCGCCGGTTTCTCCAGCAGTACCCCGAACAGCGCCCCCGGTATGGTGGCCAGACAGAGGTAGAAAAAAAGGCGCCGATGAAAAGCGGCGTCGGGATTGACAGCCCGTCCCGGCAACAGAGCCGCCGCCATCAACCGGAAATCATGGAAAAAATAGATCAGGATTGCCGCCAGAGTGCCCAGATGCAGGGCGACGTCGAAAACCAGACCACCCTCGCTGAAGCCCAGGAAATGTTCGGCCAGGATCAAGTGGCCGGAGCTGGAAACCGGCAGGAATTCCGTGGCCCCTTGCAGTATTCCCAGCATTATCGCGTAAATAAAATCCATGGGTTGGCACTATAAGTAAGGGGGTGGGAAAAGTAAACAAAAAGGAGGGTCTTACACTTTGGCTTTATCGAAGAGGATCGTCTGCTCCTACAATCTTGGTTTTCCCTGACTGCCGGAACATGTTTGCGATTTGGGGAATAGGCTGGGGCACCATCCGGACTGGCCCGTTTGACATTATCCGCTCAGGGTGTTGCGGTTATTTTTCCGGACTACCTGACGGCCGGAACCCGGGCAAAAAAAACGGTTGCCTGGCCGAAGCCAGACAACCGTAAATTCGTCGCTCGCGTCCGAAACTGCTTAGCAGCCTTCGACCGCTTTTTTCTTCTCGGTAACTTTGACTTCCATGCCGGACTTCAGTTTATCGGCGCCCTTGCACTCAAGGGTCACGGTATTGCCGTCAACGGCCTTCACTTCACAATTTACTTTTGTGGCAGCCACACCGATGCCGGCGAAACCAACAGTTAAAGCAGCAGCCATAATCAGGGTAATGATTTTCTTGCTCATAACTTAACTCCTCTTCTTAGTAGAATTGTCTGCCGTTGCCTCTTCCCAAGATTGGAAATTATAAATAAATCAGTATCTCTGTCAAGGGGAAATCCTGAGAGACAGATACGTATCATACCCTCTATCCTGACTTATCCGGGAATCAGGCCCCGTTAGTTGAGCAGCTTCTCAATCTCGCCGCTCAAAATCTTTTCGGACACGTAGCCGTCATAACGTTTGACCAGGTTTCCCTCCCGATCCACCAGAAAAGTGGCCGGAACCCCCATGACCCCGCCGAAGCCCCGAGCCAGGGAGGTGCTTCCGATAATAACCGGATAATTGACGCCCAGCTTTTCCAGGAATTTAGCGACCACCTTCCGGCCACCCTCATCCATGGAAATCCCGAGAATAGTAAAGCCGCGCGCCCGATACTTATCCTGCATCTCAATCAGGGAAGGGATTTCCTTGCGGCAAGGTGGGCACCAGGTGGCCCAGAAGTTTACCAGTACGACTTGACCGTGCAGTGAGGCGCTATCGATTTTCCCCTGACCCATTACAGTCTCTTCGGAGAAATCCGGCAGTTTTTTGACCGTTGCCGCCAAGGCAGGCGCCACCGCCGTCATCGTCAACAACAGGGCTAGCAGCCCCACCCACAAACCTGCACCCAAAAAACTCTTTTCTTGCCGCATACCCATCCTCGTCTATGATTGATAACGGGGCAGGTTGACCGACCCCGAACCGTTCAGGCCAACATTAAAAACAATAATACCTTTCCGGCTCTGGCGAAAGGGTTTTATCCGCAACCAGGTTATGTTTCAAAGGTCGCGCCGGGCGACAATTTCCCCCCTGACCCCGATGACCGCTTCCGAGACTTTGATCTCCCGGCCGGAAAGCTTCAGGGCCTCGGCGACGATGTGACGCATATTGCCGCAACAGGGCACCTCCATAATCACCATGGTAACTGTCCTGGGGTGGGCGGTTTCGAATATCTCCTTGAACTTTTGCACGTAGGCGGGGGCATCGTCAAACTTGGGGCAGCCCATCAGCACCGCCCGACCGGCCAGGAAATCACGGTGAAAATCCGGGTAGGCCAGGGCGGTACAATCGGCCGCCACCAGCAAGTCGCAATCCTTCAGGAACGGCGCGCTGGCCGGAACCAGTCGAATTTGCACCGGCCAGTGGCTCAAGGCGGAAGAACCCACCGGGGCCGATACCGCCGGCCGATTGGCCGCTTGACAAGGGGACTGGGAAGCAAACATCCGCAGCTTGGCCGAAGGACAACCGGCAGGGGGAGGGCTTTGCGGCTGCTCTTTTTGTGCGACCGGACGAACCTTCAACAACTCCTCCACCGCCGCCTCGTCGAAGTCGTCGGCCAGCCGCTCGGTGATCCGCAATGCCCCCTGGGGACACTCGCCCAGGCAGGCCCCCAGACCGTCGCAGTATTTTTCGGCCAGCATTCGGGCCTTGCCATCGATAATTTCCAAGGCCCCTTCGGCACAGGAGGGCACGCATTGGCCGCAACCGTCGCACAACTCTTCATCGATCTCGATAATCTTCCGGGTAACTTTCATATTGTTCTCCGCGTGTTCTTGATGAATTCAACAAAGGCTCAATACCAACCACGGATGTCGCGGGGGCAGAGAGGAAAATCCAGGCGAAAAAGCTCTGCGTTATTGGTGATCAATGCGCTAAGAAAATCAGCTGCCGAGCAACACCCTGGCCGCCACCCGCGCTCCGGCCTCGGTCAGAAAGGAAGCAGCCACTACTTTGGCCAGGTGCTCGGGAGTAGATGGATTTTCCTGTTGTTTTTCCTCCAGGTTGACAATCAGATCAGCATCATAAAGGACCTTGAAATTACTGGACTCTTCCAAACGAGGCTGATGATGATGGCCGATGATGTCGCAGACCTCCTCAATCAGTCCCTGGGCGGCGCCCAGTCCGGTCAGGATTTCCCGGGCCACCGGCGGTCCCTCCTGATGTTGGTAGCGAGGCGAGGAACTCTGGTACTTGCGCTCGGCCTCTTTGATGCCGATATCATGAAGATAAGCGGTGATTCCGGCCACCGCCGGGTTGTAATCGGCAGGAGCCTCGGTCTGCGCGGCCAGCAGCTTACCGATCTCCTCGACATAACGGGCCACCCGGGTGGCATGGCCGATCCGGCGAAAATCCTGCCCGAAATACTTCTTCATCTCGATGGCTACCCGTTCTTTCAAAAGATCCTGTTTACCGGCCAAGAGTTCCGGCGGCAACTCGCCCAGGCACTGGGTAGCATAAGGACAATATGAGGCGCAGCCGAAATCCATCCGGGGATTCAAAACCTTTTCGCCGCAGCCCCCGCACTTCCTGGTGTTGTCATCTTTAAAAAACTCCACCACCGTGCCGCACTTGGGACAGGGGGCCTCGAAAACCGCGGCCCCATCCCAGTAGCGACTATCTTGTCCGGGGCATTGCATAACGATCTCCTTTGCAGGGTCCATAACCGGCCGGGAGAAGCAACTTCCCCCGGCCGGAATCGAACAACCATTGTTTATTGTTGAGTGAAACAATCAATGAATACTTTAACCAAGGATCGCCTTCAAGTCATCCTCCGGGGTGGTAATCGGCTTGACGGCAAAGTTGTCGACCAGCACCTGCAGGACATTCGGGCTAATGAAGGCCGGCAGGGTGGGCCCGAGCCGAATATTCTTGATGCCCAGACTGAAGAGGGTCAGGAGGATAACCACCGCCTTCTGCTCATACCAGGAGAGGATCATCGACAGCGGCAGGTCGTTGACTCCGCAGTCGAAGGCCCCGGCCAGGGCTACGGCGATCTGAATGGCCGAGTAGGCGTCGTTGCACTGTCCAACGTCGAGGAGCCGCGGGATGCCGCCGATATCGCCCAGGTTCTTGTCGAAGAAGCGGAACTTGCCACAGGCCAGGGTCAGAACCATGCAGTCGGCCGGGATCTGCTCGACCAGTTTGGTGTAGTAATCACGGCCGGGTTTGGCGCCGTCGCAGCCGCCGACCAGGAAGAAGTGGCGGATATCCTTATTCTTGACCGCGGCGATGACCTTGTCGGCCACCGACAGTACGGCGTTGCGGGCGAAGCCTACCATCACCGAGCCCTTGTCGGTATCCTCGGTAAAACCGGGCAGGCCCAAGGCCCGCTCGATGACCGGGGCGAAGTTCTTGTCGTCGCCGATATGGGTCACACCCGGCCAGGCCACCATCCCGGAGGTGAAGATATTGCCCTTATAGGATTCGGTGGGCTTCTGGATGCAGTTGGTGGTCATGAGAATGGCGCCTGGGAACTGGGCGAATTCCTTGGCCTGATTCTGCCAGGCCGTGCCGTAATGGCCATGGAAATGGGGATGCTTCTTCAACTCCGGATAGCCGTGGCAGGGCAGCATCTCGCCGTGGGTATAGACGTTGATGCCCTGGCCGGCGCTCTGCTGCAGGATCAGGTCCAGGTCCTTCAGGTCATGCCCCGAGACCAGGATGGCCTTGCCCTGCTTGGCGCCCAAGGGTACCGAGGTGGGGGTGGGATGGCCGTAGGTGCCGGTGTTGCCGGCGTCCAGCAACTCCATGGCCCGCAGATTGACCTCACCGCACTTCAGGGCCGCGGCCACGCAGTCACCGACGGCCAGCCCGTCTTTCAGCATCACCGCCAGGGCCTCGTGGATGAAGTCATAGATCGCCTGGTCTTCCTGGCCCATGACTCGAGCGTGGTCGGTATAGGCGGCCAGACCCTTGAGGCCGAAGAGCAGGGTGTACTTGAGCGAGCGGATGTCCTCGTTTTCGGCCGGGTCGCCGGTTAAAGAGACCTTCTGACCCTGAGCCGCCATCCCGGCAGCATCCGCGGCCGGCTGGAAGTTGGCGGCAGCCTCGGGGAAATCGACCTTGCCGCCGGCTGCGGCCACTTTGGCCTTGAGCTGGTCCCGCTTGGCCACAGTCTCACGGATCAAGCCGGCCAACCGCTCAGCGTCGAAGTTGACGTTGGTCAAGGTCGAGAACACCGCCTCGCAGGTAAAAAGTCCCACTGCAGGCTCGTTCACCCCGACCTTCTTTCCCTCGACTGCATAGATGGAAAGCCCTTGCAGGGCATGAATCAACAGATCCTGCAAATCCGAAACCTCCGGGTTCTTACCGCACACCCCGATGGTGGTACATCCGCCCTTGGCCGCCTGTTCGCATTGAAAACAAAACATGGTAAACCTCCTCAGTGAAATTATTAATTTGCCAATTTGTTCATAGACTTTTGCGGTTGAGTCGCGCCAACCAAGTACTATTAAAGAAACTCGACAGAGCACGATTCGTTTTTCAGAAGGATAACGGAAGGGCGGCCCGGCGGCTTTGACTTAGGTCAATCGGGCTCTTTTTTGGGGATCACTCACAAAAAAAAGGTCGCCCGGGATTCCGGACGACCTTTGACTGGGACCATAAAGGTGGAGTTGGTTTATTTTTCCGGGCAAATCGACTGCATATCGTCCAATTGTTCTTGGGAGATCACGGCCCCAACTTTCTGGGCGAAGCGGATGTGCTCCCAGGCCCGCTTACCGTCGAGTTGGTTGCAATAATACTGAGCCAGATTGAAATGGGCCTCCTTGTTCATCGGGTCGATAGCCAGGGCCTTATCGTACATCTGCAATCCCTCCTGATCATTACCCTGCAGGATTAATACGAAACCCAGATTGACGTAAACCTCGGGTTTCGGCGATTCGGACAAATCGATGGTCTTGCGGAAGTAGCTCGCAGCCGTCTTGAATTTCCCCTGGGCCGCGTAGACCTGGGCCAAGCCGTAATAGGCCTGGGCATAGCTGGGATCGATCACGATGGCCTGATCAAAACGTCCTTTGGCTTCTGCCAACTTACCCGCATTAAAGAATTCCATCCCCTTGGTCACTTCCTCTTTGGCATAATATCTGACTTCTTTGGCCGCGGCAGCGGTGTAAAACACCGCTGCCATTGCCATCAGAAGCAAACCGGCCAACCAGACTTTCTTCATCGTTCCACCTCCGCCCCTCGCAAGCATGGCCAACCAAGGGGGATTAATACTCGATTTTGTCTTCCAGTTCCTCCCAGAGCCGGAAAGCTTTCAGAGCCTCCGGCCGCATGGTCTGTTCCATGGTCAGATTGCGCTCATTCAACGGGCTGAGCAGCTCCCGGTAGATATATTCATCGGCAAAACCGACGCCTGCCGCGTCCTGGCGAGTGGCAGCGTAATAAACCCTGGGAATGCCGGCCCAGTAGATTGCGGCCAAACACATGGGGCAGGGCTCGCAATTGACATAAATTTCGCAATCACCCAGCCAGAATGTGCCCAATACCCGGCAGGCCTCGCGAATGGCCAAGATTTCTGCATGGGCGGTCGGGTCGTTGAGGGAAGTCACCCGGTTCCAGCCTCGAGCCACCGCTTCGCCATTTCTGACGATGACCGCTCCGAACGGTCCACCCTCTCCGGCCTGCATCTTTTCCACGGACAGCCGGATAGCCTCCGCCATAAACTCTCCTTCCATCGCGCCCCCCGTGATCAATCTAAACAATCATCCCGGCTCTTGAAAGGGCTTTTCCATTTCAGCCCCGACCGTAATGGCAAAATTATCTTTCTATCCGTTCGCCAACAAGTTATTATCAAGCATCTCAATTCGCATAACACCTTAAAATCATTAGATAAGACAACGATGCCTTACTTGTTCCCCCTCTTCGGCTATCTCCTCGGCGCCATCCCTTTCGGGCTCCTGTACGGCAAGCTGGCCGGGATTGACATCCGCAGTCAGGGCAGCGGCAACATCGGGGCCACCAATGCCGCCCGCTTGCTGGGCAAGAAACTTGGCGGGCTGACCCTGGCCAGCGATATGCTCAAGGCCCTGTTGCCCATGTTATTGGTGGCCTGGGCTCTGCAGGGTCAGCCTGACCGACGGATGTGGACATTGCTCACCGGCACCGCTGCCTTTCTGGGTCACTGCTTCCCGATTTACCTGAATTTCCGGGGCGGCAAGGGGGTGGCCACTGCCCTGGGCTTACACCTCTACCTGGCGCCCTTGCCAACCCTGGCCGGAATAGCCATTTTCCTGATCACGGTGCGGCTGAGCGGCTTTGTCTCTTTGGGGTCAATCACCGCCGCCGCCGCCCTGCCCTTACTGATCTGGCTGGCCGGTGGCCCGGGTGACTTGTGCCTGGCCTCGACCTTGATCGCAGCCATCATCTGGCTCAAACACCATGAGAATATCGCCCGGTTACTCAGAGGCACTGAAAAAGGCTGGAAAAATAATGATGCCCAAAAAATCCGATAAGTGGGAGAAGATTTTAGCGGCGCGCCAGCTGCTGGAGTTGGGCGGCACCGCCAATCTGGAGGAAATCCGCGAGGCATACCGCCGCAAAGCCAAACAACATCACCCGGACACCAAGGAGCTTGCCCCCGGCCAAGAGCCACCGGTCGCCATGCATCTCTTGACCGAGGCATACCAAACCATTGTCGAGCATTGCCAAACTTACCGTATTCCCTTGGAACCAGGGGATCCCGACAATGATGATGACGACGGAGACTGGTGGATGAAGCGTTTCGGCCAGGATCCGCTTTGGGGCAAAACCAGGGACTGACCTGCCGATAACCTTACTGCTGAAACCACTCGTTCCATCAGAGGTGCCAAAAAACGATGACCGGCGGCCTTTGGCCGCCGGTCATCGTCAATTAGGACTAAAAGATATTCTCAGTTAAACGAAGGATTGACCACAATTTCGGCCTTGGCACGCAGATTGGCCACCCAGGCGGAAACCAATTCAGCCCGATTTTCGTCGGCCAGCTTAGCGGCCAGCTCATCATGCTTCTCCTTGAACAATCCCGCCGGCGGTGCTTTCTCGGCCTGGTAAACCAGGACATAGAAGGACTGTCCCACCTTTTCCACCTGGTCGGCCACCGGTCTGGCAGCAGTCAGCGCCAGGCCGGCATTGAGCAGGATCGGATCCAAACGGCTACCGGCCCGATCCACTCTGGAGATAAAAGGCGATACCTGGATTATACCGCCGCTACCCTTGACATCGTCAGCCAGATTTGCGCCGCTCTTCAGATCGGCCAAGAGTTTTGCCGCCGCTTCCCGAGCCAGCTCCACCGAGCGGACCTTGATAAAATCTTTCTCCACCTGCTTCCGGACCTTAGCCAACTCCGGAGGCTGTGGTTTTTTGATTTCCTTGGCAAAAAACACAGCATAGGCGGATGTTCCCTCGATGATGGAACTCAATTCACCCTCCTTGAGGTCCAGAGCAGCCTGCAGGAAAGCCGGCTCACCCTTTAAGATGGCAGGCGGTTGATCGCGTTTGAATAACCCGGTTTCTTTCAGGCTGACCCCGCCGCTTTCAGCATACTTGGCCAGGCTTCCGGAAAGAATAATCTTTTCGTAGGCCTCTCTGGCCTGTTTGAAGGCCTGATCTTTGGCCCTCTCTTTTCCAAGTTTGGTGGCAATCGCCTCCCGCACCTCGTCCAGGGGTTTTACCCGAGCGGGCTTGATATCCTCCAACTTGATCACATGAAAGCCGAAGCGAGAACGAACCAGGGTCGTGCCCCCCTTCTCCAGGCCAAAGACCGCTTCCTCGAAGGGAGGGACCATCTGCCCTCGCCCGAAAAAGCCCAAATCCCCACCATTGGCCGCGGATCCCTTGTCGTCCGAATTCCGGCGGGCGAGTTCGGCAAAACTCTTGCCATTCCGCGCCTCTTTCAGCAGGCTTTCGGCCCGCTTCCGGGCTTGATCCACTTCGGCCTCCGGGGCATCCTCGGCTACCTTGATCAGGATGTGACGAGCCCGACGGGTTTCCGGCACCACATAGTCCTCTTTGTGCTGTTCGTAGTAGGCGGCCACATCCTCCTCGGCAACGCGAGGAACGGCCTCACTGCCGTATGGGAACAGAACATAGTTCAGGTCAACCTCGGGTTGGGACAGGTAGTTGTCGCGATGGGATTCAAAAAAAGCGGCCAGATCGGCATCATTGATCTGCACTTTATTTTCGAAATCGGCAGCCTCGAAAGTGACATAGGAGAATTTTTTCTGGGTGTAATCCAGGTTGAAGCGGTCCTTCAACTCCGCCTCGGAGACTCCGCCGAAACGGGAGAGATGCCCCAGGATCTTGGCGGTCAAAAGATCATCCTTGACCGAGGCCTCGAAATCGGAGACGTTCATCCGATTGCCGGCCAGCACCTGATTATACCAGTCCACGTTGAAAACCCCGTCTTTCTGGAAAGCCGGCATCTCCTGAATGGCCTGGCGCACCTCCTCGTCGCTGACCTTTACTCCGGCAGCTACAGCTCCTTGACTCAAGAGCATTCTCTGAATCAATTCGTCGAGGATCTTTTGCTTTAACCCCAGGTTCTCCAGGAGCCCGGGAGGAATTTCTCCGCCCAACTGGTCCCGCAATTGATTGAGCTTCTGGTCGTATAGTCTCTGGTACTCCTGGTAAGAAATCATCTGGCCATTGACGGTAGCCAGTGAATTGGGCCCGTTGCCCTGGTTCCCACCCACCCCCCAGAACATAAAGACCAGGATGATGGCGACAATTACCACCTGGATCACGGTGGACTGGGCTTTTCTTCTTAGAAAATCAAGCATTTTTGCTATTCTCCCTCATCAAGAGCAGCTTCTTGGCAATTATTTATTTAAGGCGTGTAATCCTAAGTTTTTTAAGAAAAAGCGTCAAATCTTTTTTCGGGGCGTCCCCGACAACGACGATGCCGAGGGTGACCATAATCGAAAACGGCATGAGGTTACCTGGATTTTACACCTTACCTCATGTGTGACAGTCACGCCTGAAGTACTTGCCGGAGCTTATCCGGTCAAGTAAAATAAAATCTATGTTACCGAAAGACGAGTCCATGAACTGGATAGATTCGGTACAAAAGGGTGGGGGGACATGGACAACCAGAAACTATACTACAAGCTGAACGTCATCTTTATACTGCTTCTGCTCTTCCCTTGCGCCGGGTTTCTTTACTACGGATACAAGTACGATTTCCTTAAAGACACCTCGATCAAGCTTCTGATCGTGGTTGGCCTGGTCTATATCTTTGTCGGTTATACTCTGCTCCGTCGTCTCTTCGACAACATCATCAACATCTCCCGCGCCATCAGCGAGAAAATCAATAAGGACATCGCCGCCGGAGCGGTGGACGTTAGCCAGAGCGAGTTGCAGCAGATCGTCGCCTCCTTCAACGCCATCGAACAGCGCTTTCGGCAGAGTTCCGACAAACTGGCTCAGAAGGCCCACGAGGTCACCATTCTCAAGGAACTGTCCGATCTCTGCTACGTCACTCTGGACCCTTGGGAAATTCTGCAGGTAACCCTGGAACGAGCCCTGGTTCTGGTCGGGGCGGATATCGGCTCGGTCTTGATCATGGACAAGGGCAGGGACAGATCCTTTGTGGTCAAAGCAAGTATCGGCCTGGGCGACAATGTCAAGATCGACGACCGCATCGATTTCGAAAGCTCCATCGCCAAATATGCCGTCATCAATAAAACTCCGCTGATCGTCGAAGACATCGAAACAGAAAAACGGTTCGGCCGCTGCAACCGTTTACATTACGGCACCAAGTCCTTTGTCATTATGCCGATCAAGACCATCAAAGACGTTATCGGTGTCCTGACTATATCCCGCCGGGAGGAAAATTCGGTTTTTCTCCAAGAGGAGGTCGAGGCCCTGACCCCGCTTTTAAGCAACGCCGCCTTTACCTATGAAAACATCCGTCTGCTCAGCGCCCTCGATCTGGAGCGCGACAATCTCATCGCCATCCGCAAGATCTTCAAGGCCCTCAACTCCAGCCTCAAGAACAGTGAACTGCTACGCGCCATCTTGAATCAGGTCCAGGAGGTAATTCCCTTCGAAATTGCCCTGATCCTGGTCCGGGACGAAAAAAGGCCGGACCTGCTCAAGGTCGTCGATCTGGTGGCCAATGAAACCGTGGACATCTCCGTCGGCACCAGTTTCAACTGCAGGGGCAACATCATCGACCGGGTCATGCAGCAGGAATCGATCCGTATCGTGGATGACCATTCCACCCTGAACCAGGAAGTCGGCGAGATGCTTTTGCCCAAGGCCGGGCACCAGGCCTGCCTGTTGGCTCCCCTGACCCTGCGGGGTAAGGTCAACGGTATCATGGCTTTCTACGCCAAGGAGTGCCGGGTCTTTCGGGAAGCCCAGGAAATCACCGAATGCATCGCCAATATAATCGCCTTCGCCATCGAAGAGGGCAAGCTCACCACCGCGGTGGCTAAACGGAACAATGAGCTGGAAGCAATCAAGCAGATCGGCAGCGTTCTGGCCTCCTCCACCTTCGACACCGGCAAGGTCCTGAACTATACCATGGACATGATCCGTTCCCTGATGAACGTCGAAGCCGGCTCCCTGGCCCTGGTCAAAGACGGCGAACTCGATTTCGCCGCCGCCTTCGGCATCGATTTCAGCCTGATGCAACCGCACAAACTCAAACTGGGCCAGGGAATCTCCGGCGCCGTCGCTTCACGCGGGGAAGCGATCGTCGAGAACGATATCGGCAATTCCACCCACTATTACGCTAAAGTCGACGAAACCACCGGCTTCAACACCAGGTCGGCGCTTTGCGTACCGATGATCTCCCAAGGCCGAGTCATCGGGGTTATCGAGGTGTTGAACAAGCTGGAAGGAGATTTCAGTAACAAGGACAAGGACCTTCTCCAGTCCATCGCCATCTCGGTCAGCATCGCCTTGGAAAATTCCCGGCTCTACAAGGAGACGGTGTCCATGGCCGAAAACGAAAGGGCAATCCGTAATATGTTCCAGAAGTTCGTCCCCAAGGAGATCGTCAACAAGATCGTCGGCTCCGGGCCCGACAAGAATATTGTCGAAGAGATCAAGACCATCACCCTGCTCAATCTCGACATCCGGGGCTTTTCGGACATGACCATGGAAATCGGCCCCCACAAGAGCGTCGCCCTGCTCAACCATTTTTTTTCGATCATGGGCTCCATAGTCTTCAAGCACAATGGCATGGTTGACAAGTACCTGGGGGATGGCTTTCTGGCCCTTTTCGGAGCTCCGGTCTCTTCGGCCCACGACGCCGACAACGCCGTGGCCGCAGCCCTGGAGATGCAAGCCGCCATCGCCGGCCTCAACCGGGACTTCGTCAAGAACCTGCTTGGCAGCGAGTTGAAAATAGGCCTCAGTATTTACACCGGGGAAGTCGTCCTGGGGAATATCGGCTTTGAGATGAAAATGGACTACACGGTCATCGGTGACCCGGTCAACAAGGTCTTCGAACTGCAGGAATTCACCCGGCCGGTGCCCAACTCCATAATCATCGCCGACTCCACCTGCCGTGCCGCCATGAACCGGCTCAAGCTAAGGGAACTGTCGGGGCGTTTGGGTGAGATGAAGCTTTACGAACTGCTGGGCATGACCTGAAGCCTGGAGCTATAAGAATTAGCTGTTCAGGCAATGTCTATCAATTTCTTGTATTGTGGCAATACCCTTCGGCTCCCTGACTTATTTCTGCCGGATGCCCCCTGAATGTCCCGCTACGCTGACCTAACCATTTTCCCGTCCGGATCAGCTGTCATCAAAAGGTTCCTATTGTCTTTCAGGAAGCGATTGTCATACTATATGATAAATGTTTCAGTAATCGATACCATAACAGCAGGGTGAAGGATCATGACCGGTGGAAATGCGGGATGCAGCATCATCGAAAGCCTAATCAAAGGCTCCATCACCGTTAACCGCAAGGAAGAGTACAAGAAACTCCTGGAGGACTACCCCGACAGTCCGCACCTGAACTGGCTCTTCGGCGATTTCCTGAAGAACAAACATTATTACGTCGACGCCATGAATAAATATCGAAAAGCTTACAACCTGTTCATGGCCGAAGGTGAAGTACTCTATGCCATCACCACCCTGTTGGAACTCTGGGAGGTCGTCAATCCCACAGCCCATGATTTCCGGGTTCTGCATTCGCATCTCCGCCGGAGGAAATCTTACAGCTCAATGATTGCCGAAAGCATCGCCAGGATGTCGTACAAGGAGTTACGGGCCACACTGCCCTGCCTGAAAAAAATCAAGGTCAAAGCCGATGAGATCGTCCAGGAGCCTGGCGATCCGGAGGAGGCGATCTACTTCGTGGTTTGCGGAGAACTGGTCAAATCCCCGGCCGAGACCGAAAGCGGCAGATATGCCGTAGTCGAGTACCTGAAAGCCAACGATCACTTCGGCGACGATTTCCCCTGCGAGGTAAAAAGACCGGCGACATACCAAGTCAGGGCTGTCAGCGATGCTGAACTGCTCAGGATCACCAAAAAAGATTTTCTGGCACTGACCACGGAATTCCCTGATCTGAAAAGCGGTATTACCAAACTCATCAGGTACCAGATTATCCCGGAAGACAAAAAACCGGAAAAGTTCTTCCGCAAAACCTCACGCCGTCATTATTCCATATTCCTGACCCTGGAGATCCTCGACAATCAACCGGGCCGCCATCCTCTGACCGTCAAAGGCTTCTCTCTGGATATTTCCCTGGGCGGGGCCTGTGTGATAGTTGACCCGAGATACCGGGATATTCCGGCCCAGGATATCATGCATCGGAAGACCAAGCTCAGGATCAGTCTGCCGGATGAATCGGTCAGTGTGGAAATCATGGGACATGTGGCCTGGTGCAAGGAGACCGACTTCGACGGCGAAGAGACTTACGCCCTCGGGGTTCAGTTCAATGAGATGCCACAGCGGCTGCGCGGGTCGATGATTATCTTCATCAATGCAGTTGGCACCACCAACAAACACCTGAACGAATTCAACCTCTCTCAGGATAAAATCGAAAGCAGGAGGAAGTAAAAACCACCAGGATCTTGTGGCAGAGAATAGGACGGGCTCCCTCCCTTCCTTTTTCTTTGGGTGGATAGTTCAGGGAACTGTTGGGACGCTAGGGTGAGACGAAGCTTCACTAACTTCAACTGCTGGGGGTGGCCTGAAATACTCGAACTCCCACCGTCTGATCAAACCAGGCCAAGGAGAAACAACTTTCGGGCACCTTATTTCTCAGTCCGAAAACAGTCCAGGGCGACATTCTGGCGGGCTGAAACGACTACGGCTTCCTTGTTTTCAAGAGATATGATAACCCGATCAAGTTCCCGCTGAATTGCCTTGATATCATTAATCTTGTCGCGGAGACCGGCGGTGGTTTCATTCACCGAGGCGGCCAGATCCATTAAGGTGTCATTTTTACGCAACACCACATGCTCAGTGAGGTTACCGTCCGCAATCAGTTCCAGACTTTTTTGAACTCGATAGATCGGACCTGCGAGTTTCTGGGGCAGAAACAAGGCCAGGACAATACCGCTGAGCAGGCTCACGAAGGCACCGGCCGCCATGACTGGGATCAACAGATCGCTCACCCGACGAATCTGAATATGGGCCGTGTAAAATGACGAAGAGATTTCTTGCCGGGAATAAAAATAAAGGATGAAGACGGACACCAGCGAACTGACGATCACCACACCGACAATTCTGGCCAGCAGCCACATTTGAAATTCCCTTTTCACCGCCAGGTTGAGTTTTTTTCTCCTGTTTTGTCCGCGCTTTTTTTCTATCATGTCACGCTCCCCCCCTACAATGAACTTATAACGTAATCTATCGTTAACTAGTTGCCATCCGGAAACAGCCTGCTTGACCACATCTTTAACGGCTGCAAGGTGCGGCAATTTCGTATTATGGGCCGGAATTTTCCCGGTGCCGATTGCCCCGGCCGAATAACTGGAAGGCAGTCTGCGAAACTTCGAAACAATTGTGTCGCCCTATATAGGGAACACCTTACAACATGTCCTTATGACAACCAACGCAGAGTTCGCGTTTGCCCCTTTTTCTGGCCAGATATTCATAATCGGAACTATGCGAAATATGGCAGGAGCCACAGGTTATCCGTCCATCCGGCAAGGTCGGATACTCCGCGGGAATAGTCATTCCGGGTTTGGGATAGACATTCACCGGATGGGTTATGGTGCTCTGGTTGTAATGACAGGTTTTGCACGCCTTCATGGAAATCATCGCCTGACTATTGAGAGTTTTGTGCGATGTATCTTCATCAGCCGACGTGCCGGTATTTTCAGCGGTCGATATCTGCGGCCGGGCTACTCCATTGCTCCCAACGTAAACTGCGGCCGGCTGCGCCAAGGTCAGTTCGAGCAGATAGTCGGTGCCAAGACGTTGGAAGCTGCTGCTCACTCCCTCCTCCGTCCCCTTTTGAAGAGGATTGTCGGATTCCTCCGCTGGCGCGATATAAGGGTTGGAAGTAGAAAATTTCAGAGGTTCCGAAGTCTCGGATCTGCCAAACAGATCGGTCGAAACGACGGAAAAAAGATAAGTTCTATCTGGCTTCAGATCATGAACGGTAACCTCATGCCGCAGACCGAGGCGCTTGTTGGGTTCCGAAATCTTAGAAAGGACTTCATCTCCATAGCGGACCAGGCCGGAGGTAAGAGTATCAGTCCGCCAGCCGATTGTCGCCGAGAGAAACACTCCACGTTCGACTTTGAGCACCTGGACATCGAAAATGGCTGGCACCTTACCGGGGTCTGCCACTTCAGAGAGGCTGTTCAGTAACGGGACGGCGATTTCATGACGAGAAATCTTCCCATCCGGCGCCCAAAGTTCGACAACCAGATTGTCACTAACTTTGTCGCCCGGCAACAGAAAACTATGGCTGTGTTCGACCACACCGGTATCCGCCAGCCAGTTGACTTTGCTTCGATCCGGGATATCTACGGCCTTTATTGCCGAAGCCGAGGGTTTTTCGGCGGCATGGCAGGTACCGCATTGTTCCAATGCAAAAGGAGTATGGAGATACATGCGGGAGGCATCTTCGGTCAGGTCCGCTATATGGCAGGTGTAGCAGTTATGAAAATCATACGCATTGGCCGAGAGGGGCAGGAGAATAATTAAACAAGAACCGCAGAATATCGAAAAACGGATTATGGATGACCAAGTAAAAGACCATTTAAGCATGTCGATCCCCATTAACAGCTTCGCAAATTGGACAATTCCGCTAACCTGTGGTTCTCATCAAGAAAAACAACATTACAGAAATTCAGATACTTATCTTTAAAGAGTTGAAAAACAGCTGCAACCTGCTTTTACTTAGACAAGAATCTGATTGTTAGTCTTGCGACAATTAATCCAGATGAGGCTATGAGATCTCGTTTTTGAGGCTCGACCTATTGTACTTGGCAGTTCCGCCAATCCCCATTCACCTGACTTATTAATACCCGATATTATATATAATCGAATTACGCCTAACGGATGTCAACGTAAAATTTATCACAACTACTTTCTTTCGCGGCGCAATCGGCTCAAGGAAGAATTAAATAACCCTGGCCCGGTCCATGCGTAGTTTCAATGGGAACGATTAATCGCTCAAGTCTCGGCCAGATTCTTGCCGGTTGCAAGGTTGACCACCAGCGGCACTTTTAAGATCAGAACCTGTTCCATGGCCGGGCGGACCAGTTCAGTAACCGCCTCGACCTCTGCCTTCGGTACCTCAAAGACCAGCTCGTCATGGATCTGCAGCAGCAGTCGGGCCTCACTGCCCGACTCCCGCAGCCGGCGATCGACCTCCAGGGTGGCCAGTTTGATGATATCGGCGGCGGTGCCCTGGATCGGGGTGTTGACGGCGATCCGTTCCGCCCCCTCGCGCTGGACCCGATTGGCGCTGCCCAGTTCGGGCAGGTAGCGGCGCCGGTTGAGCATGGTGGTCACATATCCATCGCGCCGGGCCTGGACGACAATTTCCTCCATGAATCTTTTTACCCCTGGATAATGCTCGAAGTAGCGGTCGATAAAGGTCTGCGCCTCCTTGCGGCTCAGGTTGAGCCGGGAAGAAAGCCCGAAGGCGCTGATTCCGTAAACGATGCTGAAGTTGATGGTCTTGGCCACCCGACGCATCTGATCGGTGACGAAGTCGGGGCTGACCCGAAAGACCTCGGCCGCGGTCTGCCGATGGATATCGCGGCCGGCTTGAAAATCTTCGATCAAGGCCTGATCGTCGGCATAATGGGCCAGGACCCGGAGGTCAATCTGGGAATAGTCCGCCGCCAGAAAGAGATGGCCGGGAGCGGCCACGAAGGCCCGTCTGATCTTTTGCCCTTCCGGAGTGCGGATCGGGATGTTCTGCAGATTGGGGTTGCTGCTGGAGAGGCGGCCGGTGGCGGCGACCATCTGATTGAAGGAAGTATGGACCCGGCCGGTCAGCGGATGGATCTGCTCCAGGAGCTTATCGACGTAGGTCGATTTCAGCTTGCCCAGTTCACGGTAATTGATCACCGCCACCGGCAGGTCGTGATAACGTCCCAGTTCTTCCAACACTTTGGCGTCGGTGGAAAAGCCGGTCTTGGTTTTCCGGCCCTGGGGCAGCTTGAGCTTATCGAAGAGGATCTCGCCCAACTGCCGGGGGGAGTTGATGTTGAACTCCTGGCCGGCCAGTTTGAAGATCTCATGTTCCAGCTCGAGGAGTTGCCGGCCGAAATCTTCGGCCAGCTTTTCCAGTTCTCCCCGGTCGACCAGAATACCGGCCAGTTCCATGGAGGCCAATACCGGAATCAGCGGCGCTTCCAGCCGATTGAAGAGCTCCCGCAGTTTAAGCTCCGCCAGCTTCGGTTCGAAATACTCCCAGAGCAACCAGGCGGCGTGGACATCCTCGCAGGAGTAATCCCGGGCCGCAAGCGGTTCGACCAGGGCAAAGTTCACCTCGTCGCGCCCCTTGCCCTGCTCGGCCGTCACCTCGGCAAAAGTAGTCAATTTGAACTGCAGCAACTCCAAAGCCAGGTCGTCGAGTTTGTGAGAACGACGGTTGGGATCGACCAGGTAGGAGGCCAGCATGGTATCGCACAATGGCCCGGCCAGGTCAATCCCCTGGGTTTTCAGAACCGAGTAGTCGAACTTCAGATTGTGACCGATCTTGGTCAGCTTGGGATTCTCCAGCAGCGGTCGCAGGATTTGCAGTGCCTGATCCCGTTCGGGCTGATCGGGAGCCGGACTACCGTCCGGCCGGCGGTGAGCGAGCGGCAAATACCAGGCCGGCCCGGCTTCGACACACAGGGAAATGCCGACCAGTTCGGCGACCAGGGGATCCAGGGAAGTGGTTTCGGTATCGACCACCAGATGTTCGGACCGAGCCAGTTCTTTCACCACCTGCCGAAGTTCCGCGAGAGCGGTGAGCAGACGATAGCCTTTCTTGTCCAGAGGCGCGGTCTCCACCTGGTTTTTGAGCAGACGGGAAAAGCCCAGGAAGGTGAACAATTCCTGGAGTTTGGCGTTATCGGGGTCCGGCAACCGGTAGTCCCCGGCTTGGTCCGGCACCTCCAGATCCTCCCGCAGGCGGATCAGATCGCGAGACAACAAGGCCATTTCCTTATTGGTCGCCAGTTTTTCGGCCAGTTTCTTCTGCTCGACCTGATCCAGGCTGGCATACAACTGGTCCAGGGAACCGAAGACGCCGATTAGTTTGGCCGCGGTCTTGGGGCCGATTCCCGGCACCCCGGGGATATTGTCGGAACTGTCGCCGACCAGGGCGAAGTAATCGAGCAGATGTTCCACCGGGACTCCATATTTGGCCTTAACTCCGTCCCGGTCAAACTCCTTATTGTTCATCGGATCCCAGAATGTGACCCCCTCACCGACCAGCTGCAGGAGATCCTTGTCACCGGAGACCAGCACTACCTCATTGCCCTTCTTCTGCAGGCGACGCGCCGCCGAAGCGATCAGGTCATCGGCCTCAAAGCCCTGCCGTTCCAGACAGGTTATATTGTAGGCCTCGACTATTTGCCGGACATAAGGTAATTGACAGGCCAGGTCCTCCGGCATCGGCGGTCGTGTCGCCTTGTAATCCTTATAGAGTTCATGACGAAAGGTCGGCCCCTTGAGATCGAAAGCCACGGCCAGTTGGCGGGCCTCCTTCTCCCGAATCAAGCGCAGGAGGATATTGGTAAAACCATAGACCGCGTGGGTTGGTAATCCTGTGCTGTTGGTAAGCGGGGTGATGGCATGATAAGCGCGATAGATATAGGCGCTGCCGTCGACCAGGTAGATCGGTTCTGATTTGCTCATTGGCATCCGTTGTCTTATGGTGAATAATCGTGAGCTGGGCCGGACCGCCACCCGGCCCGATGCAGATTCAATTTAACACAGATCGCTTTTTACTCCATGAGATTCCCCACCCCCTTATTGCCGGCCACGCTCATAAGGCGTTACAAAAGATTCCTGGCCGATGTCATCTTAGAGGACGGCAGCGAAATCACCGTCCACTGTCCCAATTCGGGTAGTATGCTGGGCTGCAGCGAACCCGGTTCGCCGGTAATGCTCTCCCGGGCAACCAATCCAAAGCGCAAATATGCCCACACCCTGGAAATGGTGCGGGTGGACGGAAACTGGATCGGGGTCAATACCTCCCTGACCAACTCCCTGGTTCGGGAGGGACTGGAAGCCGGAATCTTCCCGGAAGCGGGAAAGTTCACGACCATCAAACCGGAAGTCAAGGTAGGTCGAAGTCGCCTGGATTTCAGGCTCTCCGGGCCCGCAACCGATTGCTATCTGGAGATCAAAAACTGCTCCCTGGCCGAAAACGGCGTCGCCCTGTTTCCCGATGCCGTGACCGAGCGGGGCACCCGTCACCTGCAGGAACTGCTGACCCTGTACCGGGCCGGATACCGGGCCGGGATTATTTTCTGTGTACAGCGCCGGGATGCGGAGATTTTCAGTCCGGCTTCCGCCATCGATCCACTTTATGCCAGAACCCTCGGCGAAGTGATCGGCCAGGGGGTCATGGCTCTGGCCTGTCGCGCCATGGTCAACCCGCAAGCCATTCAAATAGACCTACGTCTGCCGGTCAGGCTGTGATGCCGATTTGCAGGTGATTTCTCTCGGTGTTTTATGATAAAATAAAATAATTCGGCTCAGAAAACCGCTAGCAGGGGAGGACAAGATGGAAGGAATACCGAAAGTTTCCGCCAGTGAGGCCCACAAGAAGGTTCAAGCAGGCCAGGCCCTTCTGGTCTGCGCCTACGAAAGCGACGCCAGATTTGCCAAGTTTCATCTGGAGGGAGCCATACCTTTCAGCGAATTCAAGAAGCTCTTTCCCAAACTGAAGATGGATCAGGAGGTTATTTTCTACTGCAACTGAACGGACGAACATTCGTCTGCCGGTCAGGCAGCAAATTTCATGTCCCAGGGCTACCCATACATGAAGGCCCTCAAGGGCGGAGTGGAAGCCTGGAAGAAAGAAGGATTACCTCTTATCGATCCACCCCCGGAACAATAAAAAAACGAGCAGGCTTATCGCCTGCTCGTTTTTTCATGCAGCAACTGCCGACAACTCAGCCCAAATCGGCCAGGAAGGATTTGAACACCTCGCACTCCTTGCAGATATCCATCTTGGCCTTCCAGCTTATCTGGGCCTTGCACTCACAGATGGTGCCGTTGATGAACCAGCAGAACTTGCCGGCCTGAAACTCCCAGGCCGGGCAACTTTTCTTCCTCTCCGCCGGGCATTTTTTGATCATCCAGCACTGTCGCCGCCCTTCGTAACTCGGCCGGACATGGGCCAGCAGAAAATAGAGCTGGCGCTCGACGTGGGTCGGAATATTGCGCCAGCCCTGCTCGTAGCTGTGAACTGCCTTAACCGAAGTGCCCAGCAGCTCGGCAATCTGCTTCTGAGTCTTGTTCAGCTTCTTCCGAAACTCGATGAATTCTGTGCTCTCCACGGTTTAACTTCCGCTCCAAGTAGATATGTTGAATAGTTGCGGTCGGAACAACCCGGTCAACTTACCACAAAGTGGCATACCAAATCTAACTGAAAATGGCAATCGCCGGGAATCTG
Organism: uncultured delta proteobacterium; assembly: GCA_963807225.1. Lineage (GTDB taxonomy): Bacteria > Desulfobacterota > Desulfobulbia > Desulfobulbales > JAGXFP01 > JAGVGT01. Next base: position 52,671 of record CAWEAD010000011.1, read on the forward strand.
GCTCAGCTGCCGAAAACGGCGGGAACATGAGCGCCCCGTTTCAGACGATATCCTTGCCGGTGGTAGTGGTCATCAGACCGGCCGTGCTTCACTCCTTTCGTGCCGATCAATTCTTCGGCCAGCCGCCGAATCTCGCCGGCCGGGCCCTTGATCACCACTACCTCCAGGCAGTGATGGGCGTCCAGATGGACATGCAGGGCCGAAATGATGTTGCGATGGTGCGAGTGCTGGTGCTCGGTGAGCTTGTCGGCCAGATCACGGGTATGGTGGTTGTACACCAGGGAAACGGTACCCACCATCTCTTCCTGGTCGTCCTTGGCCCACTGCTCGTCGACCAGGGCGTTGCGGATCAGGTCCCGCACCGCCTCGGAACGGTTGCTGTACCCCTTGCCCTCGATCAACTGATCGAACTTCTCCAAGAGCCGGTCATCCATGGAAATTCCGAAACGAACAACTTCCGACATAATGCCTCCCGTAAATCCTCAAGTTTCAGAAACTAATAACTTCCGGAACTTTTAACTTCAAGGATTTATCGGCGCCGGCGGGAAGCGGGAAGCCGCAGGAACTCCTATTCCAAGGACAAGACCTCGGCGAAGGACAGCAGCCGACCGCCGTGCCGGGCTCGGAATTTTTCCGCCTCCTCCCGGCCGGCGAAGGCGACGACACTGGTGTTGCTCATCACCGGCGGGGCATCGCTGTCCACCAGGTAAACCGCCAGACCGGTATCGATCGGCTCGGTACTCAGGTAATCGGCGACCTGCATCCGCTTGATCCCGTTTTTATGAGTTTTCAGATATTTGGCCGCGCAGGTCAGGCTGCAGAACATGACCTGGGAACCGTCTTCCAGGGTAAAGATATGCCTGGTGTGCAGGTTCTGGTCGATCCACATGCCGCAGATTCGGCAATCCGGCCGCGGGGCGGCCGCGGTATAGTTTGGAAGCGCCGCCAGAATGAGGACCAGGCAGAACAGGCTGAGCAAGCGGCTGATTTGTAGCTTGTTTCTTTCCATCATTCGGATGACGCCTCCCGGCAGCCGATTCGGGTCGGATGGCGCCGGGAGGGCGCCACCCGGCGCTGGTCATCTTACATTCCCTTCTTCATCATGCCGCCGGACATTTCCATGCCCTTGGCCATCTTGCCCCTTTCCGTCAGGGCTTCAGCGAAGTTGTAGATTGTCCCGCCAAAACCTTTCTGGAATTTTTCCGCCTCCGCCTTGTTGCCGAAGGCGATCCAACTCGGGGCGCAGGCCGGGACGGCGCTGCTCTTGAACAGGAAGGTCATCCCGGCCGGGTCCAGCCATTCGCCGCTGATGAAATCCCGGGCGCGGGCCGACTTGACGTGATCTTTTGCCATGGCCTGCGCGTATAAACCACAATGAGCACAGCAGTAGGTGACAACCGTGCCGTTCGCAAGGGTGAGCTCATAGACGGTGTTCTCGTTGCCGGCGATATTCATCCCGCACAGCGGACATTTATCGACCCCCTCCATGGCATAGGCGGCTACCGCCAAAAGCAGCACCACAGCCAGGATCGCCAGCGGGAAAATCTTAACTTTTCTCATATTCTTAACTCCTCTGTTGATTGCTTAACCTTCAACGCCATCCAGCTCCGGTGGCATCACCAAATCTGTTTCCCACCATTCCACGATGCGAAAACAGTCTGGCCGGAGTCAAACTCTTTTTGTCGCACCCTCGAGAATCCTCCGGCTGAATCGGCCGGCAAAGTTCAGAACTCAAAAATCAACGCTTGCCTTCACCCACAGCAACCGGCCTGGCTCATTGACCCGGTCGGTCTGGAGATAACCGCTCACCGCCGCCCCCGCCTTGCTGATATGCTCCGCATAGTTGATGTCGAACAGGTTGTCCACCCCGGTGGTCAACAACCAGCCGGCACCGGTGCGATAGCCGCCGTTGATCGCCACCGTGGTAAAGCCGGGCGTCTCGCCGAGATCCTGGCCGACGATGGTGCCATAACCGACATGAACCCGGTCCTGCCGTGCCACTGCCCGCGCCATGATTCCCGCCGACCAGACCGAATCGTCGTAAGTAATTCCCAGAGTAGCCTCCGGCGGGGCGACTTGAGCCAACGGGGTGTCGAAGGTGTTATCTTCTCCCCGGGTATATGCCATAGTGGTGTTGAGTCGCCAGGCCCTGGTCAGAAAATAGGTGAGATCCGCCTCCCCGCCGTACAGGGTTGCATCTACGTTCAGCGCCGTCGCCGGAGTCTGCCTGATCAGGATGAAGTCGTCAATCTTGGTGTAATATACCGAGACATTAGCCACGACGACCGAGGAACGATAGGCCAGGCCCAGATCGATCTGATTGCTTTTTTCCTCCTTGACGTTGAAATTCTTGGCCCGCTCCCAGTAATCCGGAGAACGTACCGCCCGGCCGAACCCGGCTAAAACGGTCAACGCTTTTGCCATCAGGTCCTGCTCATAACGGAGAAAACCGGCCGGATTGGTGGATTCAGCCCTGGTACCGGCAGGAACACCGCCGTAATTGGCCGAAGTCTTCAAGGCCTCGGCCTTGGTTCTGTCGACCCGCACCCCGCCGATCACCCGGTTCCGCTCACTCAGCCCTCCGGTTACTTCCGCGAAAACGCCCATGGATTGAAATTCCGCATCATCCTCACGCACCTTCCCAGTCACCGAGGGAATGGTCATCATCGAACTGGCGGATCTTAGCGTGTGTTGGTTTTTCTGGTAGTCAACCCCGCCGACCATGAAGATCGTGTCGGTGAAATCAAGCTGGGTCTCGATGCGACCGCCCAGGGTGGTTCGATCGGGATTGCTGACCATGCGCATGCCGGTGGGGGTCCGCAGGGAGAAGTTGTCCATGATGTGATCGACGTAGTTGTGGTAAGCCTTCACCTCCAGCCGTTCCACCAATTCCGACAGTCTTTTTGATTCCAGCCTTACCCCGTAACCGGTGCGGGCAAACTTGACTCCATCCATGCTGCGGTCTGCATAGGCGGCCTCGCCGTCACTCAGGTCGAGATTCAATTCCACCCGGTTGTCGGCCGAGGGAGTCCAGCCCAGCTGTTCCGAGACGCTCCAGCGCCGATATCGGGAGTGGACTTCACGGCCGTCGCCGTCTTCGAAATCCTTCATCTGCGAAGTGGTGGCCGTCAGGCGGGTAAAAACCTGCTCCACTCCGGCGGAGCCATCCACCACCCCATCCCGGCGCCCGAAGCTGCCGGCCAGCCCGCTGGCGAAGAAGCGGGTACCCGGCTCTTCGAAACGCTGGGTATAGCGATCGAAGAGGACGGTCCCGGCCAGGTTGCCGCCGCCGTAGAGCACGGTTTGCGGCCCCTTGATCACCTTGACCGTGTCGAAAATCTCCGGGTAGATATAGGCGGTGGGCGGGTCCATGCGATTGCCGCAACCACCGAAGATGTAATCGCCGTTCTGCAGAATGTTGAGCCGCGAACCGGCCAACCCCCGAAAAGTAGGATCACCGTCGGTGCCGCCCTTGCGGGCCACGCTGAAACCGGGAATATTCTTCAGAAAAGAGGCGCCGTCCGAGGCCGGCACCGGCTGGCGCGGCGCCTTGGGATCGGTTTCGACGGTGAGCGGGTCGCTCATCGCCGGGGCGGTCACCACCATGGTGCCGAGATATTCCGGGCCGGTCAAATCGACTCCGACGGCCGGTGTCGCCACAATTAGCGCCGATAACCCCAGGGTCAGCGCCAGCGCAAGTCTTCTTTTGTTTCCATTCCTCATTCTCTTGTTCTCCCTCTGACTGATTGACTTGATATTGCAGGCGGCCTTCCCGGTCGCATCTCCCTTCCATGATGGCTTCCCCTGGCGGGAACCTTCCCTTCCCCCACTCACCAACCCGTTTCAGCGCAAGCGAAAATCCATCGTGAAACTGAAGGATAAGGGCAACTCTCCCGGGTCCGGCGGCGGTGGTAGCGGCAATGAACGTTCAACGGCTTTCCGGGCCGCCTCCCGCAGCCGAGGCACCCCTCCGGCAATCGATAACTCGGCGAGGCTCCCATCGCTCTCTATCCTCAGGCTGACCAGGACCTCGCCCTCCAATCGCCGGCGGCGGGCCAGGGCAGGATACTCTTTGTGGGACTCGATCCTGGCAAAGAGCTCCTCCAGATAGCGGCGCCGAACCATGCTGTTTACCGGGGCGGTCGCAGTCTCGGTCGCCGCCTCTGCAGCCGCCGGAGAAATCGGTTCCGGCTTGGCGATTTCCGGCAGAGTCTGAACCGGGGCCGGCTGAACCGGGGCCGGTTGAACTGGAGGCGTTATCCCGCTTTGTTCGACCGGCGGCAGGACCTCGGCCGACACTTCGGGCCGGGATGGTTTTTGCGGAGGCTTGATTTTCTGTGGCGCCGGCAGCTGATACCTAGGTGGCGTCGGTTTAGGCACCGACACCGCCGGAAGCTTCTGAACAACCCTTGGCCGGGGCGACGCCAACTTGCGGAAAGTAAGATGCGTAACCGGCGCTTCTTTCTGATGGGGCAAGGAAACGATCGGCGTGGGCTGCCAGCCGAAAAGCATCAGGTGCAGCACCAACGACAGCAAGGCGGCGACCAGCCAGACCCAGGCCTCCCGGCTGAACTTCCCGCCGGGTTTAAAACCGGCCGGCGCACTCCGAAGGTCAAACCATGACCAGCCGTAACGCACGATTCGACCGATGCTCGGCATCGTTTATTGCGCCAAGGTAATGATATCCACCCCGGTGGCGCCGGCCAGCCGCGCCGCATCCAGAACGGTTACCGTCAAACCCAGCGGCGCGACCCGGTCACCGCGCAGAAGCAAACGCTTGTCGTCGCGGCCCTGCAATTCCTGCCGCAAGCGACCCTCCAGCTCTACCTCGACAATGGTTTCCTCACCAAGCCGAATCCGCCCCTGATCATCCAACACCACCTGGAGGATATCCTCTGCCAAGGCGGCACCGCTTTCGGCGCTGGGCAGATCCAGGGGGATCGCTTCCTCGCGGACAAAATGCGAGGTCAACATAAAGAAGACCAACAACAGAAAAACCACATCGATCAGAGGAGTGAGATTCGGCCCCTGGACGGGCCGACGCCGGCCCTCAAAATGCATTGCTCAACACCTCCGGCCGCTGGCCGACCGGTTCATCTTTCTCTTCGGCGACCTCGCCCGGCCGGCGTTCCAGGACCAGCGAGGCATAATGACGCAAAGTTCGGGCCCGCCGATCGGCGAGCCCCTCCAGCATGTGCAGCAACAAAAGGACAGGGATGGCAACCGCCAGACCGACCCCGGTGGTAATCATCGCCTCCCAGATTCCACCGGCCAGGGCCTGGGCATCGACCCTCCCGCCAGCCAGTTCAATTACCCTGAAAGCCTTGATCATGCCGGTGATGGTCCCGAAAAGTCCCAACAGCGGAGCGGTATTGCCCAGGACCGAGAGGGTGCGAAACCCGCGCTCCATGCGTTGCAGTTCAGCCGAACCGAGTCGGGAAGCGACCTGATTAAGATCCCGCACCCCAGCCTCGGCCGCAGCCAGCATCTCCCGGACAATATTGACCTCTGGACCCCGCCCTTCAATCTCATCTAAGGAGTATCTTCGGCGACCAAGGACCTCGCCCAACTTGGTTTCCAGATCATCGGCCGGCCTGGCCAGAAAGAAAAAAAAGATCAGGCGCTCTACCACAATGGTCCCCGCCAACAGCGAGTAACCGATGAGGATCAGCACCACCGGACCGCCTTTACTGATAATCTCTTCCCAACTCAAATTGTCCCTCGTAGTCAATCTATGCAGTTCCGAGCGCTTTTGCAGGCTCCAAAAGTGCCAGGGAAACTACCACGCCGTGGCGGTGGCAACAATGCGGCAAATTGTCGCAGGCCTACCGGGATATACCCTGGTCAATTGAAAAGGCCCCAAGTGCTACAATTTTCATACAGGTAGCACTAACTATTCGACACGCTCCCTCTGCCCGGATAATTACGGAAAAAGTTTATTTATCACCAAACCTGTGCTACATTTCTAAATAGCGTAACACCAATTGAGGAACCACCATGCATATGGCCGACGCTTTACTCTCTCCCACCGTCGGTGGCGTGATGTGGGCCGCCACCGCCGCCGCCACCGTTTACTGCTCGACCAAGGTCCGGCAGAGCCTGGACGACCGCAAGATTCCCCTGATGGGGGTACTGGCCGCCTTTGTCTTCGCGGCCCAGATGATCAACTTCACCATCCCCGGTACCGGTTCCAGTGGCCACCTGGGCGGCGGCTTGCTGCTGGCCATCCTCCTGGGGCCTTACGCCGCCTTCCTGGCCATCGCCTCGGTGCTGACCGTCCAGGCCCTGTTCTTCGCCGATGGCGGGCTGCTGGCCCTGGGCTGCAATATCTTCAACCTGGGGTTTTTCCCCTGCTTTATCGCCTATCCCCTGATCTACAAGAAAATCGTCGGCCGCCACCCTACGTCGGGACGCATAATGGCCGGCAGCGTAATCGCCGGGGTAATCGGCCTGCAGCTCGGCGCCCTGGGCGTGGTCTTGGAAACCACGCTCTCCGGCATCTCGGAACTGCCCTTCTCCACCTTTGTTTTGCTGATGCAACCCATCCACCTGGCCATCGGCATCGTCGAAGGATTGGTCACCGCCGGGGTTATCTCTTTTGTCTGGAAAGCCCGGCCGGAAATCCTCGATAAGGCCGCCACCGATCAGCCGCTGGGTTCCCTACCCCTCAAACCGGTACTGATCGGGCTGGCCCTGGCCACGGTTTTCACCGGCGGCTTCCTCTCCTGGTATGCCTCCGGGCACCCGGACGGGCTGGAATGGTCGATGTTCAAGGTCGCCGGCGAAGAGGAACTGGCCAGCCCGAACAATAGCGTGCACCAAGCCCTTGAAGGGCTCCAGGAGAAGACCGCAATCCTGCCGGATTACGGTTTCAGGAATAACGGCGAAAAAGGCGGAGAGGCAAAGGTCGAGCCCGGCCGGCTCGGCACCTCGGTGGCCGGCCTGGTCGGCGGCCTGCTGGTCATGCTGCTGGGCGTATTGATCGGCCTGGCCTTGAAGAAACGCGGCGCTGGCCAAAGCCTTCATCAACACCCGCATCCTCACGTCTGAGTCGAGAAGGCCCGGCGGGATGAGGGATCACCCGCCGGGCCTTTTTTATTTGCCTGATCCCGTGTGATACCCTGGGAAGATGTCTAACAAAATCGATCGTGCCTTCTACGAGATCGGCGGCCTGGATGATCTGGCCCGGGCGGAAACCCCACTGCACCGGCTCGACCCCAGGGCCAAACTGCTGACCACGGCTGTCTTCATCTTCAGTGTAGTCTCCTTCGGCAAATACGAAATCGCCGGGCTCCTACCCTTCTTCCTCTATCCGGCGGTGCTGGTCGGCATCGGCAACCTGCCCCTGGGCTATCTGCTGAAGAAATTGCTGCTGGTGTCGCCCTTCGTGATCTTCATCGGCATCTTCAATCCCTGGCTGGATCGGACCATCCTGCTGCAGCTGGGCCCCGTCGGCATCAGCGGCGGCTGGATCTCCTTTTTCTCTCTGCTCCTGCGCTTCACTCTGACCGTCGGCGCCGCTCTGCTGCTCATCGCCTCCACCGGCTTCGCCACCATCTGCATGGCCATGGAAAAGTTGGGCGCACCCAAGATTTTCACCGTCCAGCTGCTGCTGCTCTATCGTTATCTCTTTATTCTGATCGGCGAGGCAACCCGGATGATCCGGGCTCACGCCCTGCGCTCTTTCAACCGCAAGGGCAAGATCACCTTCCGGGTCTTCCTGCAGATGCTGGGCAACTTGCTGCTCCGCACCATCGACCGGGCTCAACGGATCCACATGGCCATGCTCTCCAGGGCTTTCACTGGAGAAATACGAATCGTCAGGCAGTTCCGATTCGGTTATAGAGAATTTTTTTTCCTGGCCGGTTTCAGCACCTTCTTCATCGCCCTGCGCTTGACCGATGCCATTGACCTGCTGGGCCGCCTGGTTTTAGGGACCGTTATGAAATGACCATGCCGCCACGGTACCTTTATCCCGGTCATGCCAACTCGAAATCCCGGCTATTGTTAAAGAACGGGCCGGAGCTCGGCCGGAGGTCGAAACTGAATTTTGTCTTCCCCACCAGTACTTGATCACCTTAGAGGATAGCCCCGATGAGCCACCATATCGTCGAAGTCAGAGACCTTAAATTTCATTACCCGGACCGGACCCCGGCCCTGGCCGGGGTCTCCTTCCGGATCCGGCACGGAGAGTCGGTGGCTATCGTCGGCGCCAATGGCGCGGGCAAGTCCACCCTGCTCCAGCACCTGAACGGCTATCTCACACCCAGCCAAGGGGAGGTGCTGATCGGCGACTTTCGGCTCACTCGGGATACGGTGCGGGAAGTACGGCGTACGGTGGGCATGGTCTTTCAGGATCCGGACGATCAGCTCTTCATGTCGACGGTCTTCGACGACGTCGCCTTCGGCCCCCTGAATCTGGGCCTAACCCCGGACGAGGTCAGCGTCCGGGTGACCAAGGCCCTGGAGACCGTGGGAATGAGCCACCTTCGGGATCGGCCGCCCTACCGGCTTTCCACCGGGCAGAAACGGCGAGTCGCCATCGCCTCGGTCCTTTCCATGAGCCCGGACATCCTGGTCATGGACGAACCCTCCTCCGGCCTCGATCCCTGGGCCCGCACCCAGCTCATCAACCTTTTGCGGACCTTCCACCATACCAAGATCATCGCCAGCCACGACCTCGACCTGGTGGTCGACCTCTGCGAACGGACCATCGTCATGCACGAAGGTCAAATCAGCGCCGACGGGCCGACCATGGAGATCTTCGCAAACGAGGAACTGCTGGCCGCCAGTTGCCTGGAAAAACCCCTGCGCATGCAGGGCTGCCCGGTTTGCGGCGACCGGAAATAATCCGCCCCGCCATAGTCGAACCGGCCCGGCCGGCCACAAAAAAAGGCCCGGAGGCGCTACCGCCCCGGGCCTTTCCCGACATCCTGCCTTTTTCGCTTCAGTCCACGATTTGGACCAGCATCTGGCGGATGGTGTAAGTCGACTTGTGGGAGGCCACCGGCGACTCGGTGTTCTTCATGTTGTCGCGGTTGATGAAGGCCGGGCAGATGGCGGCGATCCGGTCCTCGGTCTGGACGATGACGGCGATCTTCTTTTCGACCTCCGCCATATTGCGCTCCTGGCGCTGGACGGCCTGGCGCTGCCGATAATCGAGCTTGACCTCGGCCCACGCCACTCCCGCACCCAAAAACACCAGCAAGGCTATCGCCAAGGCCCGCCGTATCCACACGGACTGGCCGATCATTGCCCCGCCTTAGCATCTTCGTAAACTCGATCCTGGCCTGGCCGAGCCAGCGATGTATTATGGAAAAACGTTCAGGAGAGCAACAAAAAATCCGGAGAAATTCCACCTGCCACGGTTCATTTCAGCCCAGCAACCCGAGCGTCGTTCGGGAAATTCCCAGCAAGTGCTCGGCGGAAGAACCGCCCGCCGCCAGGACCACCAACCCCCAGGTCGTGGCACTGATTGCCCCGGCCATCGCGGCACAGTCCAGGTTGCGGGCGAATTCCCCCCGGACCACCCCTTCTTCCAAAGCGGTGGTGAGTACCTGTCGCTCCCTGGCAAAGAGCGACGCCGCCATCTCCTTGGTTTCCTGGTCGTGCTGCTCACCCTCGAAGACGGAAAAGACCACCAGGCAACCGGCCGGGGTTTGCGGATCTGTGAGAATTCCGATCACCCGGGCATGCCAGCCGGCGATGGCCCCGCGGCTCGTCACCGCAGCTTCGAAAGTTTCGGCCAGGGCCATTTCGATCCGCTTGATGTAAAGAGAAAAACAGGCCTTAAACAGGGAACGCTTGTTGCCGAAGGCGTTGTAGATGCTGGTCCGCAGCAGCCCAGTGGCCTCCTCCAGGTCCTGCAGGGAAGTGGCCGAATAACCCTTTTCCCAGAAAAGTTGCATGGCGGTACTCAAAGCCTTCGCCTCGTCAAACCCCTTGCCCCTCGCCATAAGTTGCCCCTCTCGCCTCGCTCTTGGCCCAGAAATGGATTGACACCTCAGTCGTGACAATTTACCATATCGATATTATACTGATCAGTACAGTATTGCCACCGTTTTTCACTTTTCAAGGAGTCCGCGATGCGCCAGCCATTAATTTTACTCGTCGCTGTTTTAGCCGTCTGTTCCTGGGCCCTGCGGGCCGAGGCCAACCCCACGACCAGGTATGACGCCACCACCGACAGCTGCCGGGTTCTCGACCACGGTCCTTTGGAATGGGCCAGCCGGCCATACGGCGAGGGCGGCAAGGAGTTCCGGAAGGTATGCCAGGGCTGCCATTATAAGGGAAACGACAAAGGCGCCCCTTTTCTCTGGACCGAGTCGAAGTCATCCAAAGCCTGGGACCGGGTCTTTGCCGAACGATATCCGAAGTGCGCCAAAAACGGCTCCTGGGATGTCCTTGATCAAGAGCAAATATTGGAGGTAAACGATTACCTCTATCGCTGGGCCAGGGGCACCTCCGACCCCGGCAACGGCTGCTGAAACTGATCCCTTTCTCCCGGTCCGGGAGAATCAAACACCAAATCGGCTGAATAAGCACCCTCCCCGCCAGTCGGACCTGTCCGACTGGCCAGACAGGTCCGACTATCCCCGCCCCCCTTTCCGGGCCTGACCGGAAATGAATACTGGCATCGCCTCCCCTCTACAGTTACATTGCTAAGATGACTTCCAGCAAATCCCGAAAAGCCGTGATCCTCTTGAGTGGCGGTCTCGACTCCACCACGGTGCTGGCCATTGCTCAGGATCAGGGCTACGACTGCCATTGCCTGAGCTTCGCTTACGGTCAGCGCCAGGGAATCGAGCTGGAGCGGGCCAAAGAGATTGCCGCTCGGGCCTCCGCCGTCCATCTGGTCCTGCGCCTCGACCTGGACAAGATCGGCGGCTCGGCTCTGACCTCGGACCAGGAGGTGCCCAAGCACCGTTCCGGCGAAGAGATGGCCGGCCCGATCCCGGCCACCTACGTACCCAGCCGCAACCTGATCTTCCTGGCCCACGCCGCCGCCTGGGCCGAGGTGCTGGGCACCGGCGAGATCTTCATCGGGGTCAACGCCCTGGACTACAGCGGCTACCCGGACTGCCGGCCGGAATTCATCACCGCCTTCGAAAAGCTGCTCAACCTGGGCACCAAAGCCGGCGTGGAGGGCGATTCACCCTTTACCATCCATGCCCCGTTGCTGCATCTCAACAAGAGCGAAATCATCAAAAAAGGGTTGGCGCTGGGAGTGGATTACCGCCTGACTCACAGCTGCTACGACCCGGGTTCCGGGGGCAGAGCCTGCGGGGCCTGCGACGCCTGTCTTCTGCGCCTAAAGGGCTTTCGGGAAGCCGGCGCATCCGATCCGCTAGACTACCAGGAGTAATATCATGACCGACTATCCCACCCCTACCGGCACCCTGTTGATGATCGGCCTGCCAGGCCGGGAATTGGACGATTCCACCCGGGAGTTGATCAGCCGCCACGGGGTCAACAATTTCATTCTTTTCCGCCGCAATGTGTCCGACCCTGCCCAACTGCAAAGACTCTGCGCCGATCTGGCCGTGGCCAGCCTGGCGGTCACCGGCTTCTGGCCGCTGATCGCTATCGACCAGGAAGGCGGCAGCGTTACCCGGCTACCCGATCCCTGGACCGTCTTCCCGGATCAACGCAAACTGGCCGAAGGCGACCAGCCGGAAGATGCCCTGCGGGATTATGCGGCAACCTGCGCCCGCGAACTGCTGGCCGCCGGGATCAATCTCAACCTGGCCCCGGTCCTGGACCTGGCCCCGGCCGGCGGTGAGTATTTCATGGAACGCCGCGCCCTGGGCAACGATCCCGAAACGGTAAGCCGGCTGGGCGGCCTGGTGATTGAGGAGATGCAGCGCGGCGGCCTGGCCGCCTGCGGCAAACACTTTCCAGGCCTGGGTTCGGCCCGCCTCGACCCGCACCGGGTCGGGTTGACCATCGACAAAAAGCGCCCCGCCATCGAGAAGGAAGATCTCTCTCCCTTTCGGGCCGCCATCGCGGCCGGAGTAGCGGCGCTGATGACTTCGCATGCCTCTTACCCGGCCCTGGACCCGGATCTGCCGGCCACTCTCTCGCCAGCCATTCTCACCGGACTCTTACGGGATGAGTTGGGCTACGACGGCCTGGTGATTACCGACGACCTGGAGATGGGCGCCATTGAAAACGAAAAAACCGTGGCCGAAGCGGCCATTCTGGCTTTTAATGCCGGAGCCGACCTGCTCCTGATCGGCCAGAACCAGGACAAGGTGCGCGAAACCATCGACGCCCTGGAAACAGCCCGTTCCACCGGCCGGATCGAAAATGCCCGGGTTGGCCAGGCCCGGCAACGGATCGACCGGGTGCGCCGCGCCTACCCGGTACCGCTATAAATGAGGCAACCAATCACAGGGCCAATGGACAGTAATATCTCGCCTCTCCTGTCGCATAAGCGATCACAGATGCCGGAGATGCGCGAAAGCGGCCTGCGAGGCTGTACTCGGGTACGCGAACAGGTCGCTGACAAAGCAGATTCGGTACCTGTGATCGCTTACTGAATGAGGGTTTACGCAACATGACCATGGAAAGCGAAAAACTCGTCATCGAGCTCAATTACCGCAACGAGATCATCGACGAGAGAAATGAAGCGGAACCCTTCAACAGCCGCAAGATGTTCGACCTGCTGCCGGAAACGGTGGTAGACAAGCGCACCCTGCAACTGGTGGAGATCCACGATCTCTTCCGCGCCCTGGATCACACCCGTACCCATGTCGGTTCGGCCCGGCTCTTCCATTCTCTGACCAATCCTTCGGAATCGATCGAACTGATCCACGCCAAACAGGACTCCTACTGCGAACTGGAGAGCAATACCAGGCTGCAGGGCATCATCGCCGAGTTCCTGGAGACCTTCAGCACCGGGGAAGATCATCTCTTCAAGTTCCTTAACGCCCACATGCAGGCGTTGTTGCCCTATAACGATTTCAATGAGGCAATGACCTCCATTGAGTTCATGCTGGAGGCGGCCGAGGTGCCCAAACCGGAAACGGCCTATCTCGATTCGCTCTTCAAATCGATCTTGAGTTTCCGGGTCTCGCCGGCCGCCAGTCTGGTTTCCGGTCCGCGTTACCGGACCCCCTCGGGAATCAAGGCCAAAGAGGAGAAGAGATCGTTCTTCCGACTCAAATTCAAACCCAGCCGCTTAACCATCGGCGCCCTGATCCCGGCCATGCCGGCCCTGCTCTTCGGCGCCTCCTGGATCTTCGGCTTCGGCAACCAGGCGGTGGCCTTCACCGGCTTCATGCTGACCTGCTGGCTCAGCATCTTCGGCATCCTTTACGCAGCGGTGATCAAACCGATGTTCGACTTCGAGACCGCCATCCTGCCGATCAGGAACCGCTTGATCGAATCGAACCGATTCGCTTCGGCCATCGAGGCGGTGGCAGCCATCGACGAGCTGCTCTCCTTCGTGACTTACAGCAAGACGGTACCGCACCCTACGGTGATGCCGGAGTTCGGCAACCACGCCAAAAATCATTACTTCGTGGCTCGCGACCTGCGCAACCCGACCAAGGCAGTGAACGATCCGGACTTCGTCGGCAACGACCTGAACCTTGAGGGGATCGGCTCCACCTTCATCACCGGCCCCAACAGCGGCGGCAAGACCACCATCTGCAAGACCGTGGTCCAGAGCCAGATCCTCGGTCAGATCGGCGGACCGGTGGTGGCAAGTTACGCCCGCATGAGCCTGGCCGACCGGATTACCTATCAGGCCCCGGCCTTCGACACCCTGTCCGATGATGAAGGCCGCTTCGGCACCGAACTGAAGGTCACCCGCGACATCTTCTACGCAACTACCCCGCGGAGTCTGGTGATCCTGGACGAAATCGCCGAGGGCACCACCACCCACGAGAAAATGAGCTTGTCGGTGGAGATCATGAACGGCTTCCACCAGATCGGCAACAATACCCTGCTGGTCACCCACAGTTACGAACTGGTCGAGCAGTTTCGACGCCACAACAAGGGCCAATACCTGCAGGTGGAGTTCCAAGACGAGCTCCCCACCTATCGTTTGACCCCGGGAATATCCAAGGACAGCCACGCCCTCCGGGTCGCCACCAAGATCGGCTTCTCGCCCGACGAGATCCGAGCCCACCTGATCGAAAAAGGCTACCTCGCTGAAACCTGAGGGTTAGGAAGATATCGCCGATGGAGTTCAACAATCGCCGATCCGGGTGACCATCAGTTTCGGGGTGGCCGCCTTGAACGTTGACGCCAACTCCTTCGAAGGTTTGCTTAAAAGGGCCGATAGAGCTCTGTACCGCGCCAAAGCCCGGTGCAGGTACAAGTCCTGTCTGGCTTAACTTTCGTTGCAAAACTCTTTCCTTCGTCATTGCCAGGGAATGGAATGCCCGAAGCAATCTCATCGCGCAGCTCCCGTCAGATGCGGATAGCCCCAGCCCTACACAACTCGGATTTGCGGCCAGCCAATCGGCCTCGTGGTTCAATATCTCTTGCCGGTGGAGCCAATCCGAATTTCCGTTGCAAAGGTCGGTGTGGAGAGGTAATCAAAAGATAGGATTGTGGACAGACCTGCAATGAATAAGAAATAAGCAAAGGCACGGTCCTTTTGCCTTTAAGAACAAAAAAGCGGTGCAAGTTTCCGGTGAATAAGTCACCTATACCGGTCACCGGTTCTTGCCCTGGCAAATTTACTGAAGTCACGTATATAGGTGACCGGGATGTCACTTATATACGGATACCTATAATCAATACGTTGGGCTTCTTTCTCAATCAGGAGGGGGTGATGGCTTTTAAGGAAAAATTTGAAAATGCTTTCGTATCTAAAGCAACTGAGGGCTTTGCTATCTCTTTGGGGGTTCTCCTGATATGGGTTGGCAAAGTACTTGCTCCAATTGTTGTTCCTGTGTTGGAACAAAAGCTTTCGAAAGAATCTTTGGTTTCACTCTTACTGGCATCACTAACGCTAAATATCTTACTTGTGATTTTGTTTTGGATACTTAACAATCGTTCCGCACCAAAGTTTAAACTTAAATACGGCATTTATTGGGACAGCGACAAAAACCCACACTGCCCGAACTGCAAAATCCCTATAGCTGGATATAGAGAATATGATCCTGGATGGGGGTACTATTGCAAACCATGTGGAAAAGTTTTTCATCTTACAGATGCTAGTGGGAAGGACATTAAGCCCGAGCAAGCCATTAAAGAACTATAGATACAAAACAAGTATGAGTATCTTTCCAGTCAACCAACGGGTCAACCTGACTGCGAGAGACGTTGACGTCGCTAAAGCAGTAAATTCACTTGGCGCGGTCTGGTCTCTCGGCACGATGGGCATACAAAAAAAATCAAGAATACTATGTCAGTAAAAAATCCAGAAAGAGAATGGAGTGAGCTCGAAATTTATAAAATCGAGTTCGAATTCCTTAAGCATCTAACGACAATATGCACAGGATCAATTCTTCTTATTGTCGCATTTCTCGAAAAATTATTTAAGCAACCTGAATGGAAAGCATTGGTCGCCGTTGCTCTTTGCTTTTTTGTGGCATCGATAACACTTTGTGCTTTTTCCCAAGTAACAATAATCGATAAAGCATCAGAAAATAAAAACTTTAGTTTAAGAGCATCAGTGCAGACATGGACGGTAGGATTGTTAATACTGGCATTGTTTTGTTATGTTGTTGGAATTGTATCTCTTGTTGCCTTTGGTTTAAAAAACCTGTTTTGAGGGGGTGATAGAAGCAAATGAGAAAATACCAATCCATGGTTCGAATTCATTTCGACGGAGATATAGCAGAAAATCACCAACTCCCTATGAGAGCCCTTGGCAAAAGCGTAACTCATATCCAGACAGCTATTGACAGGGCATAATCTCTGATTGAAAATATAAAGATGGTGTTTGGAAGTACTGCACGTCTTGCACATGATGATTATCCAAAAACTGAGTTTATCGTACAGGCTCCCGAAGAAGGTGGGTACATACTTGATTTTTTTTCTAAGGTAGCAGAATCAAAAAAATACGTAGACAGGGTGTCTGATGCAATTAATCAAGCAGTAGCTCATGGTACTGAGAGAGTAATAATCCTGGAAGGATCAGGTTGAAAACCGCAGAACAACAAATCGCAAAACAACTTATAAAACCCATTAGTTTTAAGGCGTTTTTTAAAAATCCAAGCAAGGAAGTTGTCCGTAGATATGGTGATAGGTCGATTGCCAAAGAAATTGATCAAGTTCTTTCCACCATCAGGTCTGAATATGCTGGTGATAGCACATTTGAACTACTACTGACTGGTGAGTCCACCAAAACGTACTCGTTTAATAGAGTATCAAGTCAAAATTTTCATGATGCTGTATCGCGAAGGAGCCTTGGAGTACCAGTCGTTTATCGTGGCATCATGAAACAATTAGATATCGACAATAAACGTGGGAAATTTAAAAACGGCGACACAGGTACAACATCAATGTTGCATTTTGGTAGTGAGAAAGATTTTTTAAAAGCCCATCCATATCTTACCCCTGATAATCCAATACAATTCATAGGTTGCCCATTAATCGAGTTTGGTGCATTAGAGCCGAATCTGGTGATGTATATTTTGTTGATATTATTGACAAAAAATCCAAACAAAGCAATTAACTGGAAAATTTGGCCTGCGGCCAATTTCCCAGCGATCGCAACGTTAACCGTCCAATATACAGGAACACTATATGGGAAAACAGATCAGTATTTATCTTGCAGATAATAGTGCTTCAGGTATTCGGCATGGCGAAATAACAAACTGGACAGGACAAGCATTAGCATGCCCACGAGCTCGTTTCTCATCTCTTAGAGAATGGTTGGAAATTAAAAGGCCTGGCGTCTATTTTTTGTTCGGAATAGATGAGGAAACCGGAAATGAAGCAGCGTACATTGGCGAAGCAGAAATAGTATTAGATCGCCTTCTTACCCATATTAACGGTAAAGATTTCTGGACTGAGCTTGTCGCATTTACTAGCAAAGACGACAAATTAACCAAAGCTCATGTTCGTTATCTTGAATCACGACTAGTCCAACTCGCAATAGAAGCTGGTAGATATCAAATAAAGAATTCTTCATCCCCACAGTTGCCTGCTTTACCACGGGCTGACAAGGATGCGATGGAAGAATATTTGGAACCAGTACGCATGTTGCTAGGTGTGCTTGGGCATAAAGTAATAGAACCTTTAGTCTCAAAGGCTACGTCCACCCGGTGTGAAGAGAATTCAGAACCCACGAAAACATCTCCTGATGAAACGGTTTTGCAGCCAACCAATCACATTGAATTACCAACAAACCTTGTTTTCAAACTACACGTTAAAAATATTTCTGCTTCAGCCACGAGCACCAACGAAGGAATTGTAGTTCTTGCTGGATCTCAAGCCGCACCATCAATAAAAAACAGTATTTCTAACGGTTGCCGAACCTTGAGAGAGAAACTCATTAAGGAAGGCATTCTCGCACAATCCGGCACAAAAGTTGAGTTTGTGAGAGATCATTTATTTAATAGCCCTTCACAGGCCGCAGAAACAATTGTGGGTTACTCTATCAATGGTCGTGAGGCTTGGAGGCTTTCAGATGGAACGACATATGCTAAGTACGAATCAAGAGCGTCAGAAGCCCTTCTAGATGAAATTTCAAGGTTATAAACAATGTTTGGATGGTGTTTGGATGGGGTCGGACCAAGCTAACCTCCTGTTAATTCACAAATAATTCCTAATTTACGGCCTGTTTTTCGCCTTAGAAGCCACTTTCCGGGGGCAAAAAAGTGACTTTAAGCTGTGTCCGTTTTAACCTTCCTTTGACAATGCTGTTGATGGTATTTATAATCGTATCATCAATAGTACTATTAGGAGGTTTATTATGGGTTCGATTGCTGCCAATGAGTTGAAAACCAGGGGGGTCGCGGCGATCAGCGAGAAGTTGAGCGAGGCACCGGAAGCGACCATCACCGTGCGGGGGAAAGAACGCTACGTGGTGATGGATATCGAGCACTACCGCTACCTCCGGGAGTGCGAACTGGAGGCCGCCCTGCTGGAAGCCCGGGAGGACCTGAAGGCGGGTCGGGTAGTCACCGAAAGCGTGGCGGAGCATATTAAAAGGCTGACCGATGCCGTATAGGCTGATCTACCCGGAAAGCTATATACGACGAGCCCGAAAGTTTATCAAGCGCCACCCAGAACTCCTCGGCCAGTACCGGAAAACCCTGGAGCTCCTGGAAATCAACCCTCAACATCCTTCCCTTCGTCTGCATCCCCTGAAAGGTCGGCTGGCCGGCCTGCACTCGGTCTCGATCAACATCAGCTATCGGATCAGCCTGGAACTCGTCATTTCCGACCAGGAAATTATCCTGGTCAATATCGGCACCCATGACGAGGTCTATTGAGTAACCAAGAAAACTCTTGCGCACGATGAGTACGAGAAGGCATATTGTTCAAGATCGCCTGGGTTTCCTTGGAGATTATCGGCGTTGCCATCTTTATGTTCGGACTCATCTCTACCGCCTGGGCCAAGGAGGCGAACCGTAAGGGGGTCGGGCAATTGCGTGGCTTCGATTGGAATGGGTCTGTTTGGCATCATGATAACCGCCTTTGCTTTCAGACGCCGCGAAGCGTGGGCTTGGCTTACGCTCTGGTACTATCCAATTTTCTGGATCGCTCATTTGTTCGGAGCACTCCCGCCGGCAAACGAACACATCCACCAGGTCGTCTTTATTGTACTGTGGATAGGCAGCCTTCTGCTCACCGTGCGCGAGTTCTTCCCGCAATCGCGGGGATTTTGGGGACGGTCATGATTTCATGCTTTTCGTTTTGATGCGAGGATAGCTGAAAATTTCAGGAAACGATTAACGTGCCTGGGTGGTCCAGGCATTGAAAGAAAGCCTTCTCAATTATCAAGATGGTCACTTGACCCGAGAACGTCTGTGGCGCTGACGCGGCAAGTCCCTAGCGGCGCAAGAGACCTTGTCGTTGGTCGCTACCAAGACTGTATTCAACTATCGCATAGCGATATATTATGGAACCGCATACGATGCTAGATTATATTAGCAATAACAAAGAGTTAATATTGATTTGCACTTCTGGTTTCGGCTTGGTCTGTGTCATTACTCTTGTTGGGTGTACCGTTTACTTACGGAATCAAGAGAAAAAGGGAATTGATCCCACAAAACTCGCGTCTAGTCCGATTGGTAAAAGTATAATTGACGATCTATTACAAAACCCGCATGCAAATTTGAGCCAAGGACAAGCCATTATCAACTACCTTGTTCTTGGAGCATTTATATTTATTTGCTTGTTTGTAATTAGTTTCTCGATATTGAAGTATTGAAAATTACAAATAATACATCTGGGTAATCCATATGATTGTTGGTGACAAATATAAAGCCAAATATATCAATCAGACAACTTTGCCAGCTAAACATAAATGGAAATATCCAAATGTTTACATGTCTCAGCGAAAAATATTATGTTTAATCTGCGCAATATTGTTGTTATTCTTTGCAAGAATATACGTCGAAAGTTGAGGATTAAATTCTTTTGTATATTATTGGTATATTATTTCAGTTCCGACGATATTGTGCATGTTGGCGTATGGTATTAATTCAGTATTTAAGTACAACGAGCTAGAAATTAGAAAGAGTTATGTGATTTACAGTATCGTTTCGATTTTCAAACGAAAAACATTCAAAGATAAACTTTCAAAGTTTAAAGGAATTTATGTCGTTGAAGAACAAAGACCTAAGGTAGATCTATTCGATGGTGGTTCAACGGAATTGTTTGAGCCGATCTATACCGTTTTGCTTTGTCATCCAGAATTGTTTGACGTTAAATTTCCTCTATACGAAACAACCATGAAGAGCATCGCAAAGAAAAAAGCTGAAAATTATTCCGAGTTGTTAAATTTGCCTGTAATAAATGAGGCGGAATATTTTGAATAACACAAAAGTTAACCAGTCAGCCGACCGCGGGCACGAGCCAAGGGTTCGTGCCAAGATAATTAGCTGAAATGAAAGATGATTTCATAGAAAAAATGGCCCGACAAAAATCACTCTGCGGCCAAGTCGCAGATGTTCTCGTTCAAAAAATTAACCGATGTTTCAAAGAATTCCTGAACCCGAATTGATGGAAGCGGTGGATCAAGTCGCTGCTTATGCCGATGCCGATTTTAGCGAATCGCATGATCGGATCATCGAGCAGGTGGCGGAGGCGTTTCCGGGCTTGCGGTTTGACGGAGAGGTCCTGAATCTTGGTTGCGGCAGCGGTGACGATACTTTCCGGTTTTTATATCGATATCCGGAGAGTCGCGTCATCGGCGTTGACGGATCCACGGCGATGATTGACCGGGCGAAATCCGATCTCGCTTCCCGTCACAGCGCATTGGCTCATCGGCTACAGTTCGTCGTCGGCTACATACCGAGTGAAGATATCCCCAGCTGGCCTTATGCGGCAATTTTGAGCAACAGCCTCTTGCACCACATGCATAGACCGGAATTGTTCTGGTCTGCTGTCCGAGAGCATTCGAAGAAAGGGACGGCCATATTCGTGGCGGACCTGCGCAGGCCCGGTTCAAGAGAAGATGCGGCAGAATTGGTACGGCTTTATGCCGGGGATGCTCCGGAAGTTCTTCGAGCGGATTTCTATAACTCGCTGTGCGCCGCATTTACTGTCGACGAAGTCCAAAGTCAGCTGAACGAGGCGGGTCTGACGGAGTTGCAGGTATGCGAGATCGGCGACAGCCATCTGGTCATCTCCGGTGTCAGAGCGCAAACCGGGCCATAAGAAGGGTTCCAGCCGCTTGAGAGCAGCTCCCCAAAGACTAATCAAAACCTCTGCCGGTAGGAACAACGGCGGCAGAGTTCCTCCACCACCTTCCTTTGGGCAAATCCTTCCCGAATCCGGCGTGCCCTTTTCCCCTCGACGATCTCAGCGAAAGGCTGTTCGTTGATATTGCCCAGGGCGATTTCACCGCCCCCGTCCAGGCAGCAGGGCACCACCGTGCCGTCGGCCAGGATGGCGATCTGATCCCGCAATGCCGGGCAGAAGCCTTGGTTGCCGCGCTCCTCACCGCTCAATGACGGCCATTCGAACAACTCTTTCCGGCTGATAAAGATCCGCTCAGCCAGGCGAAAGCCATGCCCACCGTCCGCCAGATCGGTGAGCGGCAAGGTCAGGCCGAAGAACTCCTCCAAGCCGGCCAACGCCTCTTCCTGCCAACGGCCGGGACCGGCCGTCAGCCTGGGCCGGTCCCAGAGCCGCAGACTGACGAAGATCCCCGTTGTGGCCGCTTGCCTGGCGAAAGCCAGCACCCCGGCCAGATAGCTTTTCGGTTCATAAGCGTTGGCCCGCCCCATCACACTGTGCAGCGAGATATTGACCTGCCGCAGGGCCGGGTTGGCGGCAAGCATCTCCCCGAGTCGCGGCAGCAGGGTACCGTTGGTGGTGAGGTTCACCTTGAGCCCGTGTTCCCGGCACATGGCGAGGATCTCCGCCAAATCCGGATGCAGCAGCGGTTCGCCCAAAACATGCAGGGACAGATGGTCGGTGAATTCCTTGAGCTTCGGCAAGAGAACGGCACAGGCGGCGACGGAGAGGTCCGCCGAAATCCTGTGGCCGGGGGCGCAGAATTCACAGCTCAGGTTGCAGCGGTTGGTGATCTCGAGAAAGATCTTCTTGAATCTGGGCAAGGGGCGATGAGCCTCGACGGACCGGACGCATGGAAACGCCTCGACCCGCCGGCTGGGAGAGGTGAGACAATGTAGAGCCCGATGGGGCTTTTGCCAAGGGGAATTTCAATTGTTCGAATCGATGGTCCTGGTGGAGAGGGGATTATATGGAAAGACCGGACTTCGCTGAACACTTCCGGGCATCTACCTCCGCAATCACCTCGGCCGGCACTGCAGGCAAAACCTGCCGCCGACCCCTCTCCACACCGTCCACTCCGTCCGCTATTTCGGCGGAGGGCCCTGGGTCACCTGCACCAGATCCGCCGGGCGGAACCTTTTGGCGAAGGCCGACTTCACTTCACCGGCGCCGATCCCGATAATCCTTTTCGCCGCCCGTTCAGGCTCATCCAGCGGCAGCCGGTCGTGGACCAGTTCCAGATCCCGGCCGCCGATCCCCGCCACGCTGGACCGGGAGAAGAGACTCCGGCGTAGCAGCAGCAACTTGGCCTGACCTAATTCGACCTGGCTGACATCTTGCTCCTGCATGGTCCGCAGATCCTTCTCGATCATGGCTCGGGCCTTCCCGACTTTCTCCGGTTCGCAACCGTAGGAAATGATCAGCAGTGACCGCGTGGGACCGGCATCGAGCCGTCCGCCCACCGTGTAGACCAGGCCGCTTTCCTCCCGCAGATCACGGAAAAAACGGCTGGCGTAGAAGCCGCCGGACAGCACATGCATCCCGACCTGCAGCGGGTAGTAATCCGGACTGGTCCTGGTGACGTCACCAACCTGGGCCAGGGTCACCTGATCCTGCACCCTACCTGGGTCGGGGACCAGATGGGTCGAGGGTTTGCTGGGCGGCACCGGCGGCAGGTCGAGATCCGGAACCGGCCCCTCGGCTCGCCAGGCCCCGAAATATTTGGCGATCACCCGTCGCGCCTCATCGGCTTCAATCTTCCCGATCACCACAATGGTGGTCAGATCGGGCCGGAAAACCTTTTCATGGTATGCCTTGACGTCCTTTAAGCGCACCCCCTTGACGGTCTCCGGCGTCGCTTCGCGAAGTGACGGATCTCCGGCCGGGAACAGCGCTTCGAGCAAGGCCCGCCGGGCATGATAATCCGGGCTCTGCCGTTCGCCGGCCAGGGCCGCGGCCTCTTCCCGCCGCACGATGGTAAAAGCCTCTTGGGGCAGAGCCGGATGCAGGAGATTGTCGGCCAGCAGGGCCACGCCTCGTTCGAATCGGTCGTCCAGGGTCTGCAGGGAGAAGCTGGTGCCGACCTTGAGGTTGGCGGCGATATCATCCACGGCCTTCCTGAAGGCAAGCCGGCCGAGAGAAGTAGTACCGTAGGAAAACAGTTCGGAGAGCAGATCGGCCACCCCTTCTTTGCCCTCGGGTTCCTGGATCTCCGAACGATTTCTGATCTCGCCGTAAAGGGAGATAGTGGGACTGATCGCCAAAGGCCGGACAATGAGGCGCAGACCGTTGTCCAGCCGGAATTCATGGGGCGCCGGCGCCGGAGCCGGGGCCTTCAGCCGGCCGAGATCCTTGGCCCAGGCGGGCAGCGCCACCGGCTTGACCTCTTTGGGGGTGAAAGCCTCCTTACCCCCAACCTTCCCGCCGGACACCGGCTTGCCGCCCGCCCGAGGGGTGAGGACGGCGGTGATCGCCGTTTCCCGGTGCAAACATTCCCGAGCCACCCGGTTGACGTCGGCCACGGTCACCCTCCGGATCGCCTCAATATCGTCGTCCGGCGATTGCCGTCCCTCCACGGCCACGGCCTGCGACCAGGCGAAGGCCAGACCCTCGATGGAATTCTTGGCGAACTGGGCATCGGCGATCTCGCGTTCCTTGGCCGCCGCCACCAGTTCAGGCGGCACCCCGTCACGGCGATAACCCTCGATGATCTCCTGTAAACGTTTAACCAGGGCCGCGCCGTCCCCGCCCTTGGCATAGGCGGCTACCACATAGCCCATGGTGGCCGGGGCCTGTTCTTCAGCCGAGAAGCCGGTGGAGAGGGCCTTCCCTTCAATCACCAGACCATAGAGCCGGGCTCGGTGGCTGTCCAACACTTCGCCGAGAATCCGGCCGGCGGCATAGTCAGGACTGTCGTAACCGGGCAAGCGATAGGCCGCCACCGCCAGGCCATATGGCAGATCGGTTTCCATATCGAGTACTGCCGGAGCGGCTGGGCCGAGCTTGACCTCAGGCCGCGCCGGCACCGGTCGTCTGGGAATATCGCCATAGAGACGCCGAACCAGTTTCAGGGTCGAGGCCGGATCTACATCGCCGACGATGAACAAAATGGCGTTGTTGGGGCCATACCATTGTTCGTGGAATTTACGGAGCATCGCTCCGGTGGTCTTATCGAAAGAGGGTTTGTCGCCCAGGGCATCGATAGCGTATGGGGTCCCGGCGAACATCCGGGCCAGCAAGCGGGTATGAAAGACATACATCGGTTCGGATAAATCCCGGGCCACCTCCTGCTCGATAGCGCCCCGTTCCTTGATCCAGAGCTTCTCGCTGGCCAGCACCCCGGCCATACGCAACGCCTCGACCCGCAGGGCCGCTTCCAGCTCATCTGCCGGGGCGGCTACGAAGTACTGGGTCACCGTCTGCTGCGTGTCAGCGTTGGATTCACCGCCCAGGGCCGCCATGATGGTGGCGAGCTGGTCGGCCGAAAGGCCGGGGCTGCCGCGAAACATCATGTGCTCCAGGGCATGGGCGGTGCCGGGAAAGCCCTTCGGACTCTGGTTGCCACCGACCAGGTAATTGACCTGGACCTCCGCCACCGGGGCAAGTCGATCGACGACAATTATAACCCGCAAACCGTTATCCAGGGTGGCCCGCACCACCCCGGCCTCGGCCGCCGCCCCTCCGGAGAGAAAAGTCAGCAACAGGGTCGCGCCCAGGAGTATTTCCGCCAGAGTTCTGCTCAGCTTAGTCATGTTCGCACCTTTCAGTCGGGAGCTGGAAATTTCTTAGTTGAATCATATTCCCATATTGAAGCACGGACGGCACAGCGGATAAAGCGGAAAAATCACCAACCTTCAACTTAGCAATTCAATTCCCGAGGTTATTCTAACGATGATCCGGTTCCGACTACCGAGCCGTCCTCAAACGGCTAAAGCGCTCTTGACTTTGATATTATATCGCTCCAAGCTGTAATTGAATTCTGCATGTTTTCTTCGGTTCCGGTGAGCATTTTCTTCGTTGTTTGGCAACAATCGGCAAAGGCACTCCATAAAGTTGAGTTTTAATACGATGATTTTTAACCCACTAAGGCACGGAGGCTGGTATGGAAAAGAATGTCGGCGGTATCGATCAAAAAATTCGTTTGATCCTGGGCGCGGCCCTGCTGGTCGGCGGAGTGCTGGCGCCGCTGGACCTCTACTGGCGGATTGGTGTGCTGGCCGTAGCGGTTATAGCGCTGACCACCGCCTTTACCGGACTCTGACCTGTTTGGAAGGTGCTCGGGATCAGCACCAGGAAAAAAGAGAAAAATTAGAGTCGATTGAGGTCAATATCACTCCGCTAATTACTTAATTTAAGCCTGTATTTTTCGTGAATTCCCATGAGTAGCCTTGACACAGTGCCCCGGCAGTCGCCGGGGTGACGATTTTTTTGCGAGTTCACCGGTTATCAGCCGATGATGAATTGTTAGTTCTTTCCCAAGAAGGCTTCACCGCCAAAAGGATCTTTTATGAAATGGTTAGGCATCGTCACCGGCCTCATTCTCCTGCTGCTTGCCGCGGTTTACGGATTACTCTTTACTTCCCCCGGCAATAGGCTCATCGCTCCTCTTATTGTAAACCGGATCGATCGGGCCACCGCCTTGCAGACCAGCTTGGAGAGGTTTGAATTGCGGCCCGGCAGGTTTGTCGTAACCCTGCTTCTCAGTCCGGACAACCGGATCGAAGCCGAAGGAGATTTCACGGTTTTCAGCCGCGGTCTCAAGGCAAACTACCGCGTGCGCTGCAACGATCTGTCGGCCCTGCAGCCTTTGACCAAGACCCCTCTTTACGGCCGTTTCCACACGGCAGGAACGGTCAATGGGAGCCTGAACAACCTACTCATCACCGGTTCCAGCGATATCGCCGAAAGCGCTACGTCATATTCGGTGACTCTGGTGGACCTCAACCCCGCTTCCATCAAGGCCGTAATCACCGATGCCAAGGCGGCGCAACTGCTTCTGCTGGTCGGTAAAAAACCCTTCAGCACGGCCGATCTCTCCTTGGATATGGACCTCAAAAACGTCGACCCTAAGGCCCTGGACGGCGATCTGGTTCTCACGGTAACCCGGGGAACCATCGATACGGATCTGATGAAAAAGGAATTCGACCTGACCTTGCCGCAAACCTCGTATTCCCTGAAAGCCACCAGCCATCTGGCCGGCCGGACGATAACCTATGCCGTCACTCTAGAATCAAACCTTGCCCATTTCTCCTCGGAAGGCACGGTAGCACCGGAATCGCTGCAAACGGACCTGAGTTACCGGCTTGACGCCAGGGAACTCGCCCTTTTCAAGCCGTTGACCAACGCCCCGTTGCGAGGTCCGTTCATGACCTCGGGCACCGTCAAGGGTGACCGGCTGAAAATGACCATCACCGGCACCTCCGACATCGCCGCCAGTGAATCGAATTACGATCTCACCCTGGAAGAGCTCAAGCCCAGACAGGTGCTGGTCAAGATCAACCATGCCCAGCTGGACAAACTCCTTTACATGGGGGAGCAACCTTCATTCGCCAAGGGGCGTCTCGATGTCGATCTGAACCTTACCGATCTCGACCCCGACAATCTCAAGGGCCAGGCCACGGTCAAGATCGGCAACGGCGAACTGGTCGGCAAGGTATTTAAGCGGGAGTACGATATCGATCTGCCTCAGACCGCCTTCACCTGCGGTCTTGAAGCCACGCTCAAAGGGAAAGAGGTCGCCTATCAGGCCCGGTTCGACTCGAATCTGGCCGGAATCGATTCCCAGGGCGGCTTTATTCCCAAGACCCTGGGCCTGGACCTTAATTACCGGATCGATATCGCCAAACTGGAACTGCTCAAGCCGCTTACCAAGGCCCCGTTGCGCGGTCCCTTTAAAACCTCGGGAACCGTCAAGGGCGACCGACTGAAAATGACCATCGCCGGCACCTCCGACATCGCCGCCAGCCAGACGAATTACGACCTCACGCTCGAAGAACTCAAGCCCAGGCAGGTGTTGTTCAAAATCAATCATGCCCAGCTGGACAAACTCCTTTACATGGGGGAGCAACCCTCTTTTGCCAAAGGCAGTCTCGATGTCGATCTGAACCTCACCGATCTCGATCCCGACAATCTCAAAGGCAAGGCCGAGGTCAAGATCGGCAACGGCGAGCTGGTCAGCGCCGTCTTTAAGAAGGAGTACGATATCGATCTGCCGCTGACCGCTTTCACCTGCGGTCTTGCGGCCACGCTCAAAGGGAAAGAGGTCGACTATCGAATGCAGTTCGATTCGAATCCGGCCAAATTCGGCTCCGAGGGCAGCCTTGTCCCCAAGACCTTCGGCCTGGACTTGAACTACCGGGTCGATATCGCCAAACTCGAATTGCTGCAACCGATTACCGGAACACCGTTACGCGGGGCCATGAAATTCAGCGGTACGGCGAAAGGCGACCGGGAACTGCTGAATGTTGAAGGGTCCAGCGACCTGGCCGGCGGCGAAACTACCTTCCGGGCCGTCCTAACCGATTTCAAGCCCGCGAGCATCAAGGCGAAAATCAAGAATCTGCAGCTGGCTAAAGCCCTTTCCATGGCGGCAAAGCCGCATTATGCCGACGGGGTACTGAACGTCGATGTCGATATCGCCAATGCCAAGTCCGGTGAGCTTAAGGGAAAAGTTACCTCCGAAATCAGCCGCGGGATGCTTGACTCAAAGGTGATTGCCACTGAGTTCGAACTAGGCGAGTTGCCCCAAACGACCTTTACCGTCAAGGCGCAAACCACACTGGAAGGCAAATTCGTCGACACCGCCGCCAACCTCGATTCGTCGCTGCTTACTCTGAAGGTCAACCGCTTGCGCTACGATTCGAGCCAGGCGCTCCTGACCAGCGATTACCTGACCGATATCCCCGATCTCGACAAATTATTTTTTATTGCCGGGCGTCACCTCAAGGGGGCGATGACCGTCAAGGGCGAACTAAAAAAAGGCGAACACCTCGACTTTACGGCCCAATCCGACACCCTCGGCGGCCGTCTCGACGCAACCATCCATGACGATGACGTCCATGCCGTGATCAAAAAGGTCCAGACTCTCGAAGCACTGAAGCTGCTGATCTACCCCGAGATCTTCGCTTCTTCCCTCGACGGCACCCTCGATTACAATCTCAAGCAGAAGAAGGGAATCTTCGCCGCGAACCTCAGCGATGGAAAATTCACCCGCAATATCATGCTCGATCTGCTCCTGACCCTGGCCCAGACCGACCTTTACAAGGAGCGGTTTACCGGGACCCTGCACAGCAATATCAATCGGGAGCTGATCACCTCCGACCTCGACCTGCGTTCGAACACTTCGTCGATCAGCGGCAAGAATACGACCCTCAATTCCAAAACCAAGCAGGTCAACGCCAAGCTCGATGTAGTTGCCAACAATAATCTCATCCCCGTGACCATCAAAGGCACGGTCGATAAGCCCGAGGTCAAGCTCGACACTTCGGCCCTGCTCAAGAACGAGGCGAACAAGGCACTGCAGAAGGAGGTAAACAAGCTGCTCAAGAATCTTTTTTGAGCCCGGCCAAAATAGAAGCTTCGGCGAGCCGCGCTTCGGACCGTCTAGGACGGAAGTTCAGACTGGCTTGTTTGCCCCGGCTGGTCCTCGTTCGGCGCCTGATGATGCTCCCGGGCCACCAGCATATAGATGGAAGGCACCACGAAGAGGGTGAAAAGGGTGCCGATGGCCATCCCGCCGACCAGCACCAGACCGATGGAGTTCCGGGCGGCGGCGCCGGCCCCGGTTACCAGGGTCAGGGGAAAGTGGCCGGCGACCGTGGCGGTGCTGGTCATCAGGATCGGGCGCAGCCTGGTCATGGCCGCCTCCTGGACTGCCTGCCGCTTGCCCAGCCCCTTCAACTGCAGCTTGTTGGCGAACTCGACGATCAGGATACCGTTCTTGGAGACCAGCCCTACCAGGGTCACCAAGCCCACCTGTGAGTAGATGTTGAGGGTGGTGGTCCAGCCCTGGGTCCAGAAAGGGATATTGGAATTTGGCATCTTCAGGAAGGTGAATATCAGGGCGCCGAACATGGCCAGCGGCACTGAACCGGCCAGGATGACGAAGGGGTCGCGGAAGCTGTTAAACTGGGCGGCCAGGACCAGGAAGATCAGGACCACCGCCAGCCCGAAGGCTGGAATGAACTTGTTGCCCTCGGTGCGCAGCTGCCGCGATTCCCCGGTATAGTCGATCTTGTACCCTTGGGGCAGGATCTTGGCGGCCTCGCCCTCCAGATAGCGCAAAGCCTCGTCCAGGGGCTTGATAGAAACCCCGCTGATCTTGACTGCGTTAAGTTGCTGGAAACGGTTCAGCGAACGGGGCACCGTGGTGTTGCGCAGGGTCGCCACCGAGCTGAGCGGCACCAGTTGACCGTTCGGGCCGGTGACGTAGATAGAGCGGAGCTGATCGGGGTTCAACCGGTCGATCCGCTGAACCTGGGGAATCACCTTGTAGCTGCGGCCGGAGATATCGAAGCGGTTGACGTAATTGCCGCCCACCATGGAACCCAGATCCCCCACCACCTCGCCCAGATTGAGGCCGAGGTCGGCCACCCGGTCCCGGTCGATGACGAACTCGGTCTGGGGCTGATCGATCTTGACGTCGATGATCGGCGGGAAGGCGAATATCCCGCTGGTCGCCGCCTTCTGTTGGAGCTGTTTGGCGAACTGCAGGATCTTGTCGGCATCTTCGGTGGAGGCAAGGACGAATTCCACCGGAAACTGGCCGCCGCCGGGCAGCGAGGGCGGCAGCACCGCAAAGACGCGGATACCGGGAAGGGCCTGGAGTTTACTCTGCACCTCCGGCAGGATCTGGAAGATGGTCCGCTGCCGCTCGGTCCAGGGCTTGACCACCATGCCGGCAAAACCGGAACTGGGCATGGTCAGCTGGAAGGTGAACCTGGTCTCGGGCACGCTCATATAGGCCTGGTTGAAGGCGGCGGCGAACTTACTGGTCTGGTCCAGGGTGGCGTTGGCGGCGGCGTCCATGATCCCGAAAATCACCCCCTGGTCCTCGGTGGGGGCCAGCTCCTTGGGCGACATCCGGAACATGGGGATGGTCAGCAGGCTGATGACGATCCAGACCGTATAGACCGTCGGACGGTGATCGAGGGTGGCGGACAGCCAGCGGCCGTAGTTCTTTCGTAACCGTTTGAAATTCCTGGCGATGTGGCCGGCCAGGCCGTGCTCTTCCTGGCCCGGCTTGAGCAGTTTCGAGGACATCATCGGCGACAGGGTCAGGGCCACCACCCCGGAGATGGTCACCGCCCCGGCCAGGGTAAAGGCGAACTCCCTGAACAGCGAGCCGGTCAGCCCGCCCTGCAGCCCGATGGGGGCATAGACCGCGGCCAGAGTGACGGTCATGGCGATGATCGGCCCCACCAGTTCGCGGGCCCCGTAGATGGCCGCTTTGAACGGCGTCTGACCCTCGCTCAGGTGGCGCTCGACGTTTTCCACCACCACGATGGCGTCGTCGACCACCAACCCGACCGAAAGCACGATGGCGAGCAGAGTCAGCAGGTTGATGGAGAAACCGAAAACCTGCATCAGAAAGACCCCGCCGATCAAGGAGAGGGGAATGGCCACCACCGGGATCAAGACCGAGCGGAAGGAACCCAGAAAGAGGAAGATCACCACCACCACGATCAGCAGGGTATCGCCCAGGGTCTTCATGACCTCGCGGATGGCGTCATGGATATAGGCCGTGGCGTCGTAAGCCAGCCTGCCATGCAGACCCGGGGGCAGATCCTTAACGATCGCGTCCATCTCGGTGCGCACCCGGTCGATAACCTCCAGGGAGTTGGCGTTGGGCAGGGGCCAGATGCCCATGAACACCGCGGTCTGCCCGGAAAAATGGACCTCGGCGTCGTAACTCTCGGCCCCCAGCACCACCTCACCGATATCCTCCAGCCGGACGATGGCGCCGTTTTCCTCCTTGACCACCAGTTTCTTGAACTCCGGAACCGAATTGAGGTCGGTATCGGCGGTGAGGTTGACCTGGATCATCGCCCCCTTGGTCCGGCCCAGGGCGGCCAGGAAGTTGTTGGCAGCCAGCGCCTGGCGCACCTGGGCCGGGCTGATGTTGTAAGCCGCCATCCGATCCGGTTTCAGCCAGATCCGCATGGCGAAGGTGCGGCCGCCGAGAATATCGGCCCGCTGTACCCCCTCGATGGCGGAGAGCCGGGGCTGAACCAGACGGACCAGATAGTCGGTAATATCGTTCTGCTTGAGTTCGTCGGAATTGAAACTGAGATAGGCCGAGGCGAACTGGCTGTCGGCGGTCACGATGTTCATTATCGGCACCTCCGCCTCCGGCGGCAGGTCGTTTCTGACCTGGTCGACTTTGGAGCTGATCTCGGCCAGGGCCCGGGTGGCGTCGTAGTTCAGTTTCAGGCGGGCGGTGATGGTCGAAACGCCCAGGCTGGACTGGGATTCGAGGTAGTCGATGCCGTCGGCGGAGGCGATCACCCGCTCCAGGGGGGTGGTGATGAAGCCGCGGACCAGCTCGGCGCTGGCCCCGACATAGACGGTGGTGACGGTGATCGAGGAGTTTTCGTTCTTGGGATACTGACGGACGATCAGGGTTCGGATCGCCTGCAGACCGGCGATGACGATCACCAGACTGATCACCATGGCCAGGACCGGCCGGCGGATGAAGATATCGGTGAAGTTCATAGGCGGCCGCGGTTCAGCTTTCCTCGGGTTTGGGCGCCAGTTTGAATTCCGGGTTCAGGGCATTGTCGACCTTCACCGCTTGACCGTTGCGCAGCTTGAAGACCCCGGTACTGACCACGGTTTCGTCGGCCTTGAGCCCCGTAAGAACGTTGATGAAATCGCCCCGTTTCGCGCCCAGCTTGACGAACTGCTGACGCACCTGCAGACCGGCGGTGGTCTGCCCCTCCTTCTTCGGCTCTTCCTCGACCACGAAGACCGAGTCGCCGAAGGGGGCATGGAGCACGGACGTGGCCGGAATTGCCAGCACCTGCAGCGTCTGCGGCAGAACCAGGGTGACGTTGGCGAACATGCCCGGGAGCAGCTTTTCGTCCGGGTTGACCACGGTTGCCTGCAAGCTGAGGTTGCGTGTGGTACTGTCGACCTCCGGATTGATGGTGGTAATCTTGCCGGTCACTTCCCGTCCGGGCAGAGCGTCGACGGTTAACCGCACGGTCAGGCCGTTTTTGACCCTGGCGCTGTCCTGCTGCGGCAGCTGAAAGTTGACGAAGATCGGATCGAGGGTCTGCAGTGAGACCACGGGGTCGCCTTCACGCAGGGTCTGCCCGAGATTGATCAAGCGAATGCCCAGCCGACCGGCGAAGGGGGCGTGGATGATCTTGCGGGCGATGACCGCCCGGAGGTTTTCGACTTGGGCCACGGCCTGCTTGAGCTTCGCCTGCAGATCGTCATAATCGGCATGGGAGACGGCGCCACTATCCACCAGTTGCCGGACCCGGTCGAAGTTGAGTTGGGCCAGTTCCACCGCCACCTCGGCGGAGCGGAGCTGAGCTTCTTCCGGTCCGCTGTCCAACCGGATCAGACGGTCTCCGGCCTCGACCTTGGCGCCGGGCTTAAAATCGATCTCGACCACCTTTCCGGCCACCTCGGCCGAGATCTCCACCCCCTGCACCGCCGCCATGGAGCCCACCGCGGTGAGATATTCCTCCCAGGTCTCGCTTTGGACCGAGGCAGTGGTCACCGATTCCGGCGGGGGCGCATAGTGGCCGCCCGAAGCAATCATCTTCCGGATCTGTAGGACCTTGATGCCGGCGATCAAACCGATCACCAGCAGCAGGCCGACTATGGCTAAAATGACAGGTTTTTTCTTGGCCATCATCTCGGGGAAAAATCAAACTGAGCCGGAGGACCGGCCGTTAATCTGACCGCCTAACTCGGCGGGAAATCCACCGGCTCGACCGGCATGAGGCGAAGAATCCCGCCCATGCCCAAAAGGGATAACCTCAGCCGCCGCAAGGCCGCCCGGCGGTTCGCAATTTACGATATCATTTCTCCAAGGCAAAAGACAAACGGAAGAATGGCGGACGAATAGACCGATGGGCGGGAAGCTGCCGGGAAGTCGGTCGAGATAAACCGGTACTCCGGATAGGCTTTAAAACCTTGCGTATCTGGGCACACCGGCCCAGTTCCCGAAGAGCGGACCGGCGTGCCAGAAAGAAAGAGCAGGTGGTAAGCGATCAGAACTTACAGACAGACCCTCTGGACCTGTTCCAGATCGGTCAAGCCCGCGATGACCTTGGCGACCCCATCCATGCGCAGGGTTCGCATGCCCTCTTCCACGGCGACTTGGTTGATTTCGGCAACCGAAGCCTTACTCTTGATCGTCTCTTTGACCCGCTCCGAGCAGATCAGTAATTCATGGATGGCAAGTCTACCCCTATATCCAAGGTTATCGCATTTCTCACAGCCATTTTTGCGCATCAGGGTAATCTCGTCGGTATATTCAGGACAGCCATGTTCCCGAAACAATTCCTCGCCATAGAAACTGCTTAACCGGGCATATTCCTCCCTGGTCGGATGATAAGCCACCTGGCAGAATCCGCATAATTTACGGGCCAACCTCTGGGCCAGAATCCCCAGCAGGGAATCGGCCAGGTTGAAAGGATCTTCACCCATTTCGATCAGCCTGATCACGGTCTCGGGGGCATTGTTGGTATGCATGGTACTGAAAACCAGATGGCCGGTGAGTGACGCCTCGATGGCCGTGTGGGCCGCATCTCTATCGCGCATCTCGCCGATCATCAGCACGTCGGGATCGGCCCTTAACAGGGATCTTAAAGCAATCTGAAAAGTCAGTCCGGTATGCGGGTTGACCTGAACCTGTCGCAACCCCGGTTGGGTGATTTCCACCGGGTCCTCCACCGTCCAGATTTTTCGTTCGGGTTTGTTGATAAACCCCAGGGCGGCATGCACAGTGGTCGTTTTGCCCGAACCGGTCGGCCCCACACAGAGAATAATCCCGTAAGGCTTGACGACCAGATCTTTCATCCCGGCCAGATTTGCTGCCGATAGATTCATCTCCTCCAGCGGGACGGGCTTGGATCCGGTAAGGATCCGCATAACGGCATCTTCATGACCGCCGACCGTAGGGGTTATTTCCACCCGGTATTCGATTTTCCTGCCCTCTATCCGAATCATGATCTTGCCGCTCTGGGCCTTACGATGTTCGGCTATATCCAGATTGGCCATAATCTTCATCCGAGCGACCAGCGGCCGGGAAAAACGTGCGGGAAGCATCTGGATTATTCGGCATATCCCGTCGATGCGATAACGAACTCCCAGGGGCTGATTGGTATCGCCAGGCTCCAGATGGATGTCGGATGCCTTTTGATGATACGCATCAACCAGAATCCGATTGGCCAGGCGGATGGTTTCCGAATCTGATTCAGCTGCGTTAAGGTCTTCCTTCTCAGCGACAACTTCATCGGCCCTGATGTCTTCCAACAACTCCCTATGTTTCTTGACCGCTTCAGGGTAGAACTTGGAGATGTAATCTTCAATCTGGCCCTGGCTGGCGATGGCCATCTGAATCCGGCGATTGGTGTGGAAACGCAGGCTGTCGCTTATAGTGTGATCGTTGGGTCTGCACGTGGCTACAAGTATATAATCGACCATATCCTCCACCGGGAAGACCTTGTATTGCATGATCAACTCCACCGAAATGGCGGTCCTCACCTTGGGATCGATTTTCCATTTATCCAGGTCGACAAAGGGCAGATTGAATTTTGAGGCCAGAGCGGCTAGGACCTGCTCTTCGGTAACCAGACCGCGTTCGATCAGCAGCCGGCCGATTTTCTTTCGTTTCCCGGCCTCCTTTGACGCCAAGGCCGTTTCCACCTGCTCCCGGGTAACCAGTCCGGCGTCGACCAGAATATCCCCGACTCTTGGCCACCTGCCGGCTTTATCTTCCTGTTGGGCCTTGCGAATAACCTGCTCTATGACATCCGGTTCCAGCTGGTGTTCCTGGCTCAGGATCTCCTCCAAGCGCTGCTCCCTTAGACGATGCTGATCTACCAGGGCGACATTGAGATCCTCCCTGGAAATCGCTCCATGTTCTTCGAGAATCTGCCCCAACGGGGCAAGCTTGGTCCGAGAGCGCACCCCACCCACGGGAAAGAATATCAACTCGCATAAGCTGCTCTGTTCGATCGGAATGGCAAAAAATCCTTCTGGAAACTGTTGCGCTTTAAGAGTGCGGACCCCAAATGTTCTGCCGGTGACGCAAACGACGACTTCCAGGTGATCATCCAGCTGCGGATTCATTGCCGGCGGCAGTGGCCCGGACATCATAATGCAACTCACCAGGGAAAGTGAAAAAAGCCTTTTATTCTTGCTTTCGGCCAGAACAATCGACACTTCCTTCTCGGCCGGCACAAAGGGCCGGGCCAGGAAAGCCTCGAATTGTTTGCCCTTGTTAAGTTCGATAATGATTTTATTTTCCAATCTAATTTCCTCCTTCATTCCTTCAAGTCGCCGCGAACCGATTCGGCAAGCCTCCACCGGATAATACACCAGGGAGACGAGTTCACCAACAGATCGGTCACGCATCACCCAGGACAGTCAGTCTGCCGCCCTATCGGTGCTTGTCGAATATCTTATCGAATACCGGGGCGATTTCCTTGAAGTTCGCAAGGCCCCCCGGATCAAAATGCTCCGGCATGCTCCTGCCGGCAGCAGGATCAGTAATGGGAGACATTTACGAGCCTCAACAGTTAGACCGAGATATCCTCTTTATAACAGCAACAAACATACCAGTATGCGAATAACTCTACGAAGTATATATGGAAGCATTGTTCACGCGACTTTAGGCCGAGGGAAAGAACAGCAGATGAGTCAGGCAGGATCTGTTTGGCCTCAATATATTGAGGGTTCGTCATATGTTGAGGCCGGAAAGGCACGGGTAGCTTCGCCGTCTGTTTCCTGCCCGCAAGATGATCTTTATTGGATAAAGGCCTCAGAGGGGGTTTTGGATATAATCGCCCCCCGGCATGACTAATGCTTACTTGAAGAATACACCACCAGATCCGAGGCTGGCGCGCCGGAAGTACGTGATGCAAAACCAGTAGATAACCGGCCGCCCGCAAAACAGGAATAGGCCGGTGGAACTATTTTCAATCTCAGGAGGCAATATGAAAATAAAGATCATTTTAGCGCTAATGGCGGTGTCCCTGCTGTCGGCCTGTGTAATTCCCCCGCCATTTGGGTGGCCTGGCCGCGGTAGAGGTGGCGGTGGCGGCGGTGATCGGCACCATGATTCCGGAGACCGGCACGATCGACGCTGATCCGTCCGGGGTTCAAAGAGGGGCAGTGCCCAATTACCCGGCGAAGGATCCAAGTGATGATTCTTCGCCATCAAGGCCGAAAGCGGCTGGAAATCTCAAATTTATGAAGGAGATAATATGAAAAGAATATTGATTGCCACGATTGTCCTGGTCTCCATGCTGACCGCAGGCACGGCGACCTCAATGTCCCGGCGACCCCCGAGTGTGGGTGTGAGAGTGTCAATTCCCTTGCTGCCTCCCGTCGTGGTGCTGGAGGATGAACCCTACTATGTTCAGGATGGCTATTACTATCATTACAACGACAATCGGTGGTTCTACTCAAGGTCGAAGCAAGGTCCCTGGACCGACTTGCCGAGAAGCCACTACCCCAAAGAGGTGAAGTTCAAGCAGAGAAATAAGGAACAAACTCGGGACCGGGACCGGAATGACCGAGGTCGCAATGACCGGGACCGCGATGACCGAGGCCGTGATCGGCGGGACGATGGCCGAGGCCATGATAACCGACGCTGAAAGCAGAAAAGGGGTCAGGTCTTAGGTTGGCGCGGGCCTTGAAATGCCGGATCAAGTTGATCAAAGGGCTATGAAGAATGTGGCATTTTAAATCAGATGCCCGCAGGCGGCGGGGTGAACCATGTCATTGCAGCTCCCCGCAGTAGATGGCGAAGACTTCGAACTGCGGGGAATGCGTTTCATATTGCAGGTTCAGGGTTGAAATCAACTTTTTTACTAAACATCAAGCAGTTATCAGTGAAATTGGCTCAAAGCCGTCACGACTTCAGGAGAAGGGAAAAGTCATGCAATGCCCAACGAAGATAGCCAAGGCCCTTTTTGTGTTGCTTCACACGGGGATTTTGATCGCCATAAGCAGCCTGGCCTTTGCCCAGGCAGGAGAAATCTCCGGATCGGTGAAGGATAGCATCAGCGACCAGGGGATTCAATGGGCAACCGTCACGGCAAGAGACGTAACTACCGGGGTTGTGGTGGCATACGGCTCTACTGATGCGAATGGTGACTATAAAGTTATTATTCCCGCCCTTGGTAATTATAGCGTCGCAGCGGCAAAACCTGGATATGGTTATCGCCAGGTGACGGCGCCGGATATGATTGAGATTTCCGATACGGTTAGGGAACAAACCGTCAATTTCACCCTGGGTGGGCAAGAGTGGTCAGCTTATAACCCCGATGATCCTGAATCGGCCATGTCCTGGGAAACCGGGGCCGGCAAGAGCTACCTTATTCCCGCCCTGGAAATTCCCGCCTTCCTGGTGGTCCTTAACGTCTATGACCGATACGCCTACTCCGACCTGGAAGAGAATGGGAAAAAAGTTTACGACACGGACTTTTCGACCTTCTGGGACCATGTCGAACACGGGCCCTGGGGGGTCGATACGGACGCCTTCAACATCAACCAGTTCGCCCATCCTTATCAGGGGTCCATGTACCATGGCTTCGCACGCTCGGCGGGCCTCAACTATTGGGAATCGCTGGTCTACACCAACCTGGGCAGCTATCTTTGGGAAACGGCTGGGGAAACCACGGACCCCTCCTATAATGACCAGATAGCCAGCGGCACGGGCGGGAGCTTTTTCGGAGAGGCACTTTTCCGGATGGCCAGTCTGGTGCTTGAGGGCGATGGCGGCAAACCCGGGATCTGGCAAGAGCTGGGCGCGACGATAATTTCGCCGCCGGTCGGGATCAATCGTCTGGCCTTTGGCAACCGGTTCATGCCCATCTTCCCGAGCCATAATCCGGCAATTTTCTCGCGCGTGCAGGTCGGCGTAAATCTAAACTCGCCCGCCAGCGAGAAGGATAGTCTCTTCAGCAGCTACACCCGGACCGAGGCGAGCGCCAGCTTCACCCTGGCTTACGGGCTCCCCGGGAAACCCGGCTATACCTACAATCGTCCTTTCGACTATTTCCATTTTGAATTCACTACCCTCGGCAACGCAGACAACCCTTTTGACAACATTATGATCCGCGGTTTCCTCTTAGGCGATGACTACAAGGCCGGCAATTCCTATCGCGGGATCTGGGGCCTTTATGGCGGCTATGACTATATCTCGCCGTACATCTTCCGCGTCTCGAGCACCTCCCTGTCTCTCGGCACGACCTCTCAATGGTGGCTCTCCCGGGCGATAGCGCTCCAGAGCTCGGTTCTCGGGGGAGTCGGTTACGCCGCGGCCGGCAATGTCATCCAAATTGGTGAACGCGACTATCATTATGGCGTGGCCCCGCAGGGGCTCGTCGGGCTCCGGCTCATTATGGGCGACCGGGCCATGCTTGACCTGACCGGACGCGCCTATTATCTGACCGGTTCGGGTGGCGGAGACCCTGGGGGCAGGGAGACCATCGAACGACTGGACACGGGATTCACCGTTCGCGTTTATGGCCGGCATGCCCTAGGGCTCAAATATATCGCTTCCTCCCGGGATGCGCAGTACCCCGACCGAGCCGACACTCACCAGTCGGCTGGTACCGTCAGCCTGGTTTACACCTGGCTGGGCAAGGCCCGGTTCGGCGCAGTCGAGTGGCGCGGAGCCGACTACCTATGATCCGGCTTGCTTAAAGCCTGACTTCGATTTCCATTACCTTGGAGGTAATATTTCATGAAAAGATTTTATTCAGCCGTCATTCTGGCGATCTTCGTCCTCCACGCCGGAACGGCCGCTGCGAGCAGCCGGGAACTGCAGGTGGGCGACTATATCACCGAGCTTATGCCGGTAGTGGCTTTAGGGGTTGTCCTCGTCAAGGGCGATAAGGAAGGGGGAAAGCAGTGGCTGCGCGCCACGGTGATCAACGAGGTGGTCAATTCCGCCCTTACCCTCGGCTTTAACGAAACCAGCTGGGGCGAACGGCCGAACGGGGATCGCTACTCATTTCCCTCCGGACACGCCGGCTTTGTCTTTGCCCAGGCCGGTTTCCTGCAGGAGCGTTACGGTTGGAAGTATGGGGTACCGGCCCTGCTGCTGGCCTCGACCGTAAGCTATATCCGGGTCGACGAAGACAAACATTACTGGCGCGATGTCATCGCCGGCGGGGCAATCGGTTACGGTATCGCCATGCTGACGGTAACCCCCCTGAAGGCGCTCCACCTGGCGCCGATCATTGGGCCGAAATGGCTGGGCATTCGCTATGAGCGGTCATTCTGAGGAGTCGGCGCGGAGTGCTCACTGTCCACCGAATCTGCTTCTTTATCGGTCTATTCGCGTAACCAGGTAAGCTCATAGGCCGATGCCTCTAATCTCCGTATCCCTGCGATCTCTTACAAGCCCTGCGTTTGTTTTCGCTTCCGGCGTTTACCCCTTGAGAGCTTGGGTCTGCGCAGGAAGTCGCTGCCTAAAATATTTAGTGCCACTCCGCTATTTCGCTCTTTCGTTTGGAAACTAGAGTGTCACTAAAATTCAAGGCAATCAGCTTGGTCCGCCCCCGCTTTTTGACCGACCAAGAATAAAGATTCTTTCCCCCCACCCTCAAATCTGAAAACAAGAAAAGGCAGGCAATACCTGCCCTGCCTTTTTTGAGGCGCTCAAATTATTAGATTAATTTGTAGCGTCATTTCCAGTCAATTCCGGAACTCGAGCAACCCTCGGTTCGGTTCAGAACAGCGGCAGACCCGGACCGGTGGCCATCAGCACCATGAGCTGGCCGGCCGTCTGGACCCCGGAGGCCAGAACGTGGCCATTGGCCGCAAATGAAGGCACGCCCCTGATCCCCAGTCTCCGAGCTTCCTCTTCGTCCTTCAGCACTTCGTCGCTGAACCGGTGGCTGTCAAGGGCTTGGGCCAGGGCCGGCGGATCGAGCCCTATTTCCCCGGCGAGATCCATCAGGACCAGTTGATCGCCAATGTCTCGGCCCAACTCGAAAAAGGCCCGAAACAGCACCAGGTGGTATTCGACCAACCGACCATGGCTACCGGCCCACTTGGCCGCCTCGTGAGCCAGCCGGGAACGGGGTTGGACCGTCGGCATTTTCATGGGCACATTCAATTTGGCGGCCAGCGGCAAGACATGCTCCCGCCAGGCACGGGTGAGGTATTCGCCGCGCGGGTCGAGCATTTCCACCGGTTCCGGACGCAGCTCGAAAGCCCGCCTCCTGATGGTCAGATTATGGTCTTTTACCGCCAGTTCCGCCAGGGCCGGCTCCGCCAGCCAACAGAAAGGTCAAAGATAATCGGAAAAAACATCGAGGGTGTTCATGGTTCTAGCCTCCGCAGTAGAATAAAAATGAACGGAACTCTTAATTCATCTTACTCCCCTCGCTCCGACAAATTCCAGCTTTGCAGGGGCGTGAAACACACTCCTGAGCCGTAGCACCGTTTAAAACCAATTTTATCGATAAAAACGACCACTCCGGACCCTGAAACTTGCTATTATTTGTACATAGAGCGGATCAATTCACGACGCCAATCTGATCCGGCTCCGGAAAACCGGGAGATTTCTCCGGCAAATTCCAGGAAATAACCGGCTGCAATCGATGGCGGCGGAAGTTGTCGGCAGCCCTCTTCGCAATCAAGGAGGCAAGATGAAAAGGACAATGATTTTATCGCTGATCATGGCCGCGCTATTGTCGGCCTGTGTCGTGGTGCCGGGCGGGCGAGGCGGACGCGGCGCGGTGGTGGTCCCATTCCTCCCGCCGGTAGTGGTCCTGGGCGAGGAACCGTACTACTCCCACAGCGGCTTTTACTATCATTACTCGAACAACAACTGGTACTACTCCCGGTCAAGGAGTGGGCCCTGGAGCGACCTGCCACGCGACCACTACCCCAAAGAGGTCAGGCACCAGGGCAGAGAGAGACGGGAGGAAAGGGGTAGAGACCACGACGACCGGCGCTGAATGCCTTCCGAATAGGGCCGGAAACTGACCCCAGGCCCCCAGGGCCGAGAGAGCCCGACATTTCCGGCAGCTCTCCTCGGCCACAAAGGCAAGCTGATCCGGGGGGTGATATCCCGAGTCAGTGGAATGCCGATTAAAGGGACGAATGCTACTGCTGGTCATAGAACAGCGGCAGAACTGGCAATAGTGCCCATTTGTCAAGCCTGGCCCTGGCCTAGGCTACCCCGGCGACTACATCTTCCCTGCAGGTATAATCTTCAATTTCGGGGCCGGCCGGTTATCCTGAAGATATTCTTGCCCGCGCCCCAGGGGGTTTTCCACCAGGGGTGGATCAAGTCGGTAATATATCCCCCGGAGGCAGCTAGCCTAATGCCCCCCGGAGCATGGCCGCCACTGTCTTCAGCTGGTAGGGTTTCTGAATGAAACCGACCAGCCCCTGACCGCTGAAACGTTCGTTGATCTCATGCTCGTTATAACCGCTCGACAAGAAGACCCTGGCGTCGGGCTGGAGGCGGCGCATTTCCCGGAAGGTCTCATGCCCGTCCATATGCGGCATGGTCAGGTCCAGAATCACGGCATCGATTTCCGCCCGTTGCCGTTTAAAGACTTCCAGCCCCTCCCTGCCGTCGGTCGCGGTCAGGACCTTGAAGCCCAGATATTCCAGCATCTCCTTGCCGGTCTCCAGGACCACGTCTTCATCATCCACCAGGAGAATTGTCCCCGCTCCCCGCCATTCTTGGTCATCAAAGTTACCCTCCAGGCTCTTTTCGGCGACAACCTCCTCGATCGCCGGAAACAGGAGCTTAAAGCTGCTGCCCCGGCCCAATTTGCTGTTGACCTTGATCCCGCCCTTATGCCCGCGGATTATCCCCAGCACGGCGGAGAGCCCCAGCCCGCGCCCGGTAAACTTGGTGGTAAAAAAGGGATCGAACAACTTGGCCTTGGTCTCCTCGTCCATGCCGCAGCCGGTGTCGGAAATCTCCAGCCAGACATAAAGCCCGGCCGGCAGATTTTCATCGATGTAGTAGATATCCTTCAGATAAGCCTGATCGCATTGCATGGCCCCGGTGGAGATGGTGATCGTGCCGCTCA
The DNA here is from genome assembly GCA_963807225.1 of uncultured delta proteobacterium. GTDB lineage: Bacteria > Desulfobacterota > Desulfobulbia > Desulfobulbales > JAGXFP01 > JAGVGT01. The sequence goes on from CAWEAD010000011.1 coordinate 94,805, forward strand.
TCTCGCCGAGCGACTCCGAGGCGTTGACCACCAGGTTCATGAGAATCTGCCGGAGCTGGGTGCCGTCGGCGTTCACGGAAGGGAGATCTTCGGCCAGATGGTATTTGAGTAAGGCCTTTTTGGAAATCGACACCTCAAACATATGGTTCATTTCCAGCACTACATCATTCAGATTAAGGGCCTGGATGACGAATTTCCCCCGGCCGGAATAGGCCAGCATCTGCTGACAGAGTTCGGCGGCCCGCTTCGTCGCCACCTTGATCGAATTGATATTGCGGTAGGCCGGTGAAATCTCCGAGAGTTTCAGCTGGGCCAGGTCGGCATTGCCCATAATCCCCATGAGCAGATTGTTGAAATCGTGGGCGATGCCGCCGGCCAACACCCCCAGGCTTTCAAGCTTCTGAACGTGCTGAAGCTGCTTTTCGATCTCCATTTTTTCCTCTTCCAGGCGGTGCCGTTCGACCTCGGCCGTCGCCCGGGCGGCGAAAATATCCATGACCTCTTCAATCCTGGGCGGCGGCGACAGCTTATGGCGGGAGATGGCGCAGAGGATGCCGATCACGTTCCCCGACTCGCCCTTCAGGGGAACGCCGGCATAGCCGTCGGCGCCGAGGTCGGCCAGCATGGCATCTTCGGGAAAACGGCCGGCCACCCCGGAGCGGTAAAGGGTAAAGTCATTTTCAGCGGAAACGCCGAACAGGCTCCCGGCCAATTGCGGCATGTAATCCCGGACCATCTTGCCGTCGATCTGCATGGCCAGCGGCATCACGCCCCCGGATTCGTAGTCGAATCGACCGAGCAGGGCGACCTCGCAGTCCAGCCATGCGGCCAGCTGACTGACGATCCGATCATAAAGCTCCTGGCCGATACTGCCGACGGTCCCCTCGACCAGGGCATGGAAAACCTTTTCCGACTGGACCTCGCGGCTGATGTCTTCGACCACCTCGATAAAACCGCCCTTACCGCCGTTCTGCGGCTGGACCGGAAAGGTCTTGATCCTGGCGGCGAAGCGGCTGCCGTCGTCTCTGACGCCTTCCGCCACCACCTCGGCCGGCTCGCCTGTGGCCATGGCCGTGATCCCGGGGCAATGGGGGCAGACCTCCTGCCGTTTTTCATACTCCCGGAAACATTTTTTCCCCTGGAAGTAAAGTTTCGACTTACCGAACATCCTCGCCTGAGCATCGTTGGTGAGAATAATATTATGCTCCCCGTCGATATAGGTGATGCCCAGCTCCACGTTGTTGACCAGGGACTGGTACTGCTCCTGGCTTTCCCGTAGCGCCAGCTCGGTCTTCTTGCGTTCGACATTCTCCTTTTGCAATTCCGAAATGGTCTGCCGGATGGAATCCCGCATATCGCTGAAGATCCGGGCCAGCGTGCCCACCTCATCAGTGCCGCCCAAGTCGATCTGCTGGTCCAGGTCACCGCCGGCCATCGCCTTGGCGGTCTTGGTCAGATTGATTATCGGCCGGGTAAACCGCGTAAGCACCACCGATAGGGCCAGCAGCACCAGGATGGAGATGCCGCCCATGATCATGATCAGAACATCGCGAAATTGCCGGGCATCAGCATACTTGATGGCCAAAGGAATGGTGTAGCCGATCACCCAGCCCCACTGCGGGAAGCTCTTGAAGAGACACCACTTTTCCTGCCCGTGGTAGACGTAGTTGAAGTTCCCGGCGCTGGCGGCCAGCATATTCCTGACAACTTCCGTTTTCTCAAGGGAATCATCGCCCCGGGGCAACACCGGGTGCAGAACTACCTCGCCCCTTGTGTTGATAATGAAAGGGTAAATATCCTGGTCCGCTCTCTTGTAATAAGTTTTACGGAGATTTTTCAGGCTCTCGTCCTGAAAATCCTTCTTATAGGCTTCCACCAGCCCCGTCTGTTCCAGCCGGTCGTTTCTGATAAGCAAAGATGCCCTGATCGCCTCGACCTTTTCAGTATAGACGGCCTGCTGGCTCTCATCGATAATTTGGGTCAGTTGAAAATCCGCCAGTAACAGTACACTGACTGCCGTGACCACGAAGGCGCAGATAATGAAGAAAAGCAGCTTGAAAGTTATCGAGTGCCGCCACATGTCCTTGTTTCCCTTAATGGCTAAGCGACCTGACAAAGGTGGCCTTTTTGATCAGTTTCATCGGGAACTTGATACCCAGCCGTTTTGCCAGTTCCATGTTCAGGTAGAGGCGGGATTCCTTGTTGGTCGTGACCGGAATTTCCGCCGGCGGGGTGCCGTTCAGAATTTTCAGCGCGGTCTTGCCGGCCCACCACCCCTGCTCCTCGGCGATCCTGACCTGGCCGAGCAGGGCAAAACGGATGTGATGGTCGCCGGTCCCGGCCGAGGGAATCTTGGTGTTCGCCAGGATGAACGCCTCGGCCTGGTCATCGTCCCAGCCCTTGATGCCGACGCAGGTAAAAAAGATGAGCATGTCGACCGAATCCTGCAGCCGCAGGTACTCCTCCCGCCATTGCGCAAAATCGTCCACCAGCCGGCCGTCGGCAAAGTTCACCCCCAGGAGTTTGGTATAACTCTCGACGTTCTTCTGTTCGGACAGGGTGTTGGCGCCGATATAGCCGATGCGGTCGCCGTGGGCATACATTTTCAACATCGCCATGGTTTCCGCGACCGGCGCCACCTCGACCATGCCGGTGACATTCCGGGTCGGAAAACCGTAGCCGGAGGCATCCCAGTTGACCCCGCAGAACACCACGGGCAACATCGAATTCTTATAGTACGGCTCGACCAGATACTTGGCCGCATTGTCGTCGCTGGCCACCAAGATATCCGGCCGCCATTCCTCAATCAGCGCCTCGGCGGCCAAGGCGGACTCCTTCTTCTCGGCGTCGGACTTCTTGCGCTTGGTATCCATCCGGAAGAACCTGATCAGCACCTCGCTCGCGGAGGTATCGTAGGTGCCGTCCGGCAGGGCTTTGATATTCAGCGCCTTCAGCAGTCCCTTTTCAATATCGTCGCTCCAGGCATAGCCCTGGTGGTAGGAATTGACGAAGAGGAGTTTTTTCTGCCCGGCACTGACCAGGTGGGCGTTTTCGAGAAGTTCCATGGGGAACTTGATCCCCAGCTTCTTGGCCAGCTTCATGTTCAGGTAAATCTTCACCTGTTTATTGGTGGCAACCGGGATCTCGGCCGGTGATTTTCCCCCCAGGATCTCGAGCACCGTTTGCGCCGCGTAAGCACCGAACTCGTAATTCACCTTGGCATAACTGACCAATGTCAGGGAGGACATGTGCGTCGACACGGTCCCGGTGGGAATCGAGGTCCGCTTCAGGATAAATTCCCTGGCCTTTTCCTGGTCCCAGCCGCTGATGCCGGCCTGGTTTCGAAACAGGAGCAGATCGACTTCGCCCTGAAGGGACTGGTAGGCTGTTTCCCAGCCTTGGAAGTCATCAACCAGTTTCACCTTGGCAAAGTTGATCCCCAGGACCTCCCGGTAATACTTCAGGGCCTTCCGGTCGGTAATGGTTCGGCCCGACAGCATGCCGATTCTCCCACCCCGGGCGTATTTCCGGAGTTCCGCCAGGAGTTCCCTGACCTGTTCGACCTCGATCTGGCCCGTCACATTCCTGGAGGGGAACCCATACTGCTTGGCATCCCAGTTGACCCCGATGAAGACAATGGGCAGGTCACCGTCTTTATAGTAAGGCTGGACCAGATACTTGCTGGCGGCATCATCGGCGGCGATCACCGCGTCTGGCCGCCACTCCTCGATAACACCCTTCACCCGGAGGGCGGCCTGCCGCAGCGCTTCTTCCGATTTTTCCCGCTTGGCATCCAGGTACACGAATTTCACCTGGACGCCGGCCGGTGCCAGGATGCTGTTGACCGCCTCGTGCATTATCTTACTGGGCTGGTACTCCGCATGGTAGGAGTCGACATAGAGCACCTTCCGCTGATCCATTTCAGCCGCCGAAGCACGGCATGACGCCAGGCCGATGACCAGAGAGATGATGAACAGCGCCGATTTCTTCATGGTTTTGCCCCCGCTCGAATACGCGTCAGACAGAAGAAGGTTCACCGTCGAACCGGACCAAGCCGGCAGAGCACCCTTCCGACCAGCGCGACAACCCGAGACTATTTTACACCCAGCGCATCATCGAATGTTAAGGACTTTTTTTGAGCATTCCAATATAGACAGGCGGATGGGACGGAACAGAACCGCTCGCCTCTTCGGTAAAAGGAAAGAAGGGCACGACGTCTTCGAGAAGCATGGGCAACCCGGCCAAACGGCAGATCTGGGCGAGATCAGCCCCTGGGGCCGGGACCAGAGTCAACAGGTTGGTGGAGCCGCTGCGGTCGGAGTGGCGCCCGATGGTGGTAATGTTGAAATGGACGGAGGCGATTTTGACTTTTTCCCCGGTCGGCTGGAAGAAGTACCGGATAACCTCGTCGCCAAAACGATCCTCTGAAAACTCCCGTGTACAATGCCGGAATATGGAGTTTTTCAGCGGACTGCTAAACCTTGCGGCGGAAGGTCAGGACTGCCAGCACCATCAGGGTCGCGGCGAAACCGGCCAGGAAAAGCAGGTCCGGGGCGATTGCCGCCAGGGTCTCGTCCTTGAAGAGGATGGACTTGAGGGCATGGACCGCATAGGCTTCCGGATTGATCCGGGCGAAGGCCTGCAGCCAGCCGGGAAAACTGGCGATGGGATAGATCGCCCCGCTGGGAAAGAAGAGGATCACGTTCAGGAAGCCGCTCAGAATACCGACGATCCGGGGATGATTGAAGCGGCCCAGGATCAAGAACATCAGGCTGAGCAATCCCAGGGTAGTCAGGACGATCACCGCCAGGATCTCCAGGAACTGGCGCAGGAAATGGTGGAAGGGAATCCCGGTGATCACGATACTGATCGAAAAGATCAGAAAGGCGATGCAGGTGGTGATGAACAGACCGCTTAAAATCAAGCCGCCGACGATATCGGTCTTGGTCAGCGGGGTCAGCATATAGCTCTCGTCCACCCCCAGGAAGCGGTCCATCACCAGATTGAAGGCACCGGTGGTCAGGCTGCCCAGGAAGACCGCCATGATCACCACCCCCGGCACCAGGGATTGGAAATAATCGACCTGGCGATAGAGGTTGACGTCGCGCAGATAGGACTGCTCCTGCGACTCGCGGATGGTGACGTAATCCCTCCCCACGTTCTGCAGGGCGCCGCTCACCGCGCCTCGGATGGTTTCCGAGGAGATGGCGTCGGTATTGTCGAGGAAGAGTCCGATCTCCGGCTTGTTACGCTGGGCGACCCGCCGGCTGAAGTCGGCGGGAATGATCAGGGCGGCCTTGAAGTCGCCGTCCCGAACCCCGGCCAGGGCTGACTCCTGATCGGTCATCATGCTCAACCGCAGGGTTCCGGGTCCGATCGCGACGGCCCGCAGGTTTTCCAATAGTCGCCGGGCGGCGGTGCCGTCCTCCTGCTTGACCACCGCCAACGGCAACCCCTTGAGTTTGCCCTGGAAGGAATGGCCGAGGATCATCAGATAGAGGATCGGCATCATGATGCTCATGGCCAGCACCAGGGGATTACGGCGGAATTTCTTGAGGTCGCGGTCGATGACCGCCAGCATTCTCATCTCGATACTCCTTCCCTAACTATCCGTTGCACAACTCCTTGCTTCGTCATTGCGAGCACTGCGAAGCAATCATACTCCTCAAATGATCGACAGGTTTCAAGATTGCTTCGTCGCAAAAAAAGCTCCTCGCAATGACGGCTTAAAGCACAGTCAACGGGTGCCAGACAGTTACTTACCGGCCCCGCTTCAAATGATTATTCACTCCAGGAGTCATCTCATCGCCATTATTCATAAAGTCAAACCAACAACACTCAGGTGAGTGGAGGGGGTGCAGATTTGCGTCCTTGCGGTAGTTCGCTATAGTCGCCTATGCGAACTACCGCAAGGGCGTGAAGATGCGCCCCCTCCGCTCACCTGAGACGGGGAGCGCCGGCGCCGACTAGAAAGTCCACCTTGCGGGTTTCGTCCCGCAGCGCCTTGCCGGTGTGGTGAATAAAGACATCCTCCAGCGACTGCTCGTGGATGGCAGTGGCCAGCACCAACCCACCCGAGGCCCGGACCACCTCCAGCAGGGCCAGGAGATTCTTGGCCCCGTTGTCCACCGCCGCCCGCACTTCCAGGCCGGTGGCGCTGACCGAGGCGACAAAGGGTAGAGCCCGGAGGTTTTCGAGCAGTGTGTCGTTGACTGCGTCCAGCCGTAGCGAAATATAGTCGCTGTTGGGCACCTGCGCCTTCAGCTCGGCCGGGCTGCCCAGCACTACGATGCGGCCGTGGTCGATGATCGCCACCCGGTCGCAGAACTCCTCGGCCTCGTCCATGTAGTGAGTGGTGAGGAAGATGGTCATGGCATCCCCTTCCTTAAACTGGTTGAGGAAATTCCAGATCACCCGCCGCGACTGGGGATCGAGCCCGGTGGTCGGTTCGTCGAGGAAGAGGACCTTGGGTTTGTGGATCAGCACCCGGGCGATTTCCAGCCTTCGCCGCATGCCTCCCGAATAGGCGGCCACCAGCTCACCGGCCCGTTCGGCCAGGCCCACCGTCTCAAGCAGGTAATTGATCCGTTGCCGTCTCTCCCGGCCGGGGATGTCGTAAAAGCGGCCGTAGATATCCATGTTTTCGTAGCCGGTCAGGTCGAGGTCGCTGGTCATGGCCTGGGGAACCACGCCGATGGCCCGGCGTACCGCCTCAGGCTCCTTGACCACCTCGCAGCCGGCCACCCGGGCAGTGCCGCTGCTCGGCCGCATCAGGGTGGTGAGCATGCGGATCAGGGTGGTCTTGCCGGCCCCGTTGGGACCCAGGGAACCGAAAATCTCACCTTCGGCGACGCTGAAACTGATGTCGTCCACCGCCGTAAAATCGCCGTACTTCTTGGTCAGGCCGCGGACTTCCACGGCGATGTTGCCGGCCATGGCCTAGCGCGCTCCCTGCGGCTCGGGGATCTCGACCAGGACGGTCATGCCGGGATTAAGCCCGGCCTGGCCCGGGTCCAGGGCGATAGTCACCCGGAAGGTCCGGATATCCTGGCGGCCGGCCGACACATCGCGCTGGGTGGCGAAGTCCCCGTAGCGGTTGATCGAGGCAATCCGGCCGGGGAAGGTCAGTTCGGGGCGATCATCGAGCCGGATAAGCGCCGGGGCGCCCGGTTTTATTTTACCCAACCGGGTTTCGTCGATATCGACCCGGACCGTAAGATGCTCGAAGTCAACCAGGGTCAAGACGGTCATCTCCGGCGCCACGGTCTCGCCCACTTCCAAGGCGCGGTAGACCACGGTGCCGTTGATCGGGCTGACCACCGTGGTCTCGGCGAGCCTCGCCTGCTGGTAGGCGAGGTCGGCTTTGGCCTGGGTGATCCCGGCCCGGGCCAGTGCCAGCTGGCTTTCGGCCATTTTCAGTTGCGCTTCGGCGCCCTGACGAGCAGCCCGGGCCGACTCCACCCGAGCCTCGGCCGCCTGGACCGCCGCCAACGCCGAATCCCGGGTGGTGGTGGAGACATCCAGGGTATCCTTGGCCACCCCGTTCTGTTGGTAGAGATTTTGCAAACGTTCCAGATGCCGGTTGGCATCCACCACCTGGACCTGGCTCTGGTTGAGATTGGCCCGGGCGGTAAGAATTTCGGCCGCGGCGGCTTCCACTCCGGCTTTGAAACTGGCGATTCTGGCCTCGGCGACCCGGGCTTCGGCCAGGGCTTTTTCCACCCCGGCCTCGGCCGAGTGGACCTGGGCCAGCTGATCGCTGTGATCCAGAGTCAAAACGGTGTCCCCGGCCTTCACAACCTCACCTTCCCGAGGCTTAAGAGTGACGATGCGGCCGGCAACCTTGGAGGTGATATTGACCTCCCGCCCTTCCACCGTGCCGGTGGTGCGAAGAATCCCGTTGGTCACGATCAGGTTGCGCTGGTAGAGATACCAGGCTCCGAAGAGGATTGCCGCCATGATGGCGGCGATGAAGAGTTTGCGTTTCATGAAAGCTTTCCCGAATAACCCATCTCAATAGCGGATCCGATTACCACTTAATTTCAGCCAGTGCTTAATCCTCATCCCCGCCCCGCGCCGTAACTTAAAGCAGGCCGGGAATCCAGGCAAGCTGCCACTTCCCGGGATTACCGCGTTCGTGGGGATGACCTAGTGCATGATACAGGAAATCATAAATATTAAACCTCAAATAGAACATTACCGGGCTTGGCGCAAGGCCTGAGGTTTTGACCTTTAAGGGCTGAAAAACCCATAACTTTCGTGGTTGTTCAATTGGACGACAATCCGGGACAATTCGCTTCGTGCAATGCCCATATACCTCTCGCCCGCCCTTCGGTTTTAGGCCGGAATCACCAATTGTTCTCACTTCCAACCTGGAAAAAAATTTTGTTGCTTGCCTCGGCGAGTCGATATTTGCAAGAATATCCCAGACCGCCGGATGATTTGGCAAACGGACGGTGCTCAGCTTGGAAACCTGGCTTCCGCATGAAAGCGACTCAATTCGATGAACGAGAAAACCATTAAAGGAGAAAAGTCGATGAAAAAGACGAATTTACTCATTGCAATGTCCCTGATTTTTGCCGGACTGGTTGCCGGGTTCGTGTTGACCGCACGACTTGGGAGACAGGAGATCACCCTGGCCGACGGCAAAAGCACCGTTTCTCCGGAGGCCTCCGATTTACTCGGCAAATTCAGCTCAGCCCTGGCCGAAGTGGCAAAGGCCTCAGAGCCTTCGGTGGTCAGTATCTCCACCTCGAAAACAGTATCCATGGACCAGAGTCATTTCGGGGGGTTGGGCGATGATCCCTTTTTCCGTCATTTTTTCGACCAGCAGTTCGGCCACTCCTTCGGCCGGCAGAGAAAATTCCGTTCCTCGGCCCTGGGCTCGGGAGTAATCATCTCCAAAGACGGTTATCTCCTGACCAACAACCATGTGGTCCAGGAAGCCGATTCCATCAAGGTAACCCTCTTTGACAACCGGGAATTCACCGGTAAAGTTGTAGGGACCGATCCCAAAACCGATGTGGCGGTGGTCAAAATCGAGGCGGACAACCTGCCCGCCGCCATCCTGGGCAACTCCGACAACCTGAAGACCGGGCAGCTGGTGATGGCGGTAGGTATCCCCTTCGGCCTCAGCCATACCGCCACCGTCGGGGTGATCAGCGCCGTAGGGCGCTCCAACGTAGGCATCGCCGACTATGAGGATTTCATCCAGACCGATGCGGCCATTAATCCCGGAAATTCCGGGGGCGCGTTGGTGAATATCAAGGGCGAGGTGATCGGCATCAACACCGCGATTTTTTCCACCAGCGGCGGATACATGGGCATCGGTTTCGCCATCCCCTCAAACATGGCCAAAACGGTGATGGAAAGCATCATCAAAAACGGTAAGGTCATTCGCGGTTGGTTGGGGATCAGCATTCAGGACCTCAATCCGCAACTGGCCAAGTCCTTCGGCCTGAGCGAAGCCAAGGGGGCCCTGGTCAGCGAGGTGTTGAAGGATGGACCCGCCGCCAAGGCCGGCCTCAAACGTGGCGATATTATCAGCGAATTCAACGGCAAGGCCATCACCTCGGCGACCGAACTGAAGAATCAGGCCGCCGGGGCCAGCCCCGGCACCACCGTTGCAATTAAGATCATCCGGAACGGCAAGACCATGGATCTTTCACTGACCATGGGCGAGTATCCCGAAAAGATGGGGGAGATCATGCCTGCCAGCAGCGAGCAAGGGTTGCCCGGGGTGAAAGTGGGGGAATTGACCCCGCAGATGCACAGCCGTCTGGGCATCCCGGAAGATGTGCAGGGGGTGCTGGTTGAGGAGGTCGCGCCCAATTCCCCCGTTGCCGGGATTCTGCAGGCAAATGACGTGATCAGTGAAATCAACCGCAAGCCGGTCAGCAACCTCGAGGAGTATCGCGATGCCTCCGGCAGCTACCGGGAAAAGGGGACCACGCTGCTGCTCATCTATCGAGACGGCGCCTCCCTGTATCTGACCATAACCAACCGGTAGACGGTCGCAGTCCGACCCCTAACCCCCCAAGCGATCACGGAGTGGTGCCGAGGCACTGAGCCGTGATCGCTCTCCTCCCATTCGTGGTCTGTCATCGCCTCAATCAGCGCAAGTCCCGGCCGATTGAGCGAATAAATCCCGGTCGGCCTGAACCGGGAGGCTGATGGGTCCGCTGAGAGTCCTACCTCTGTGCCGATTTACCGGCGCCTTCGACTTGCGCCCATTCCCGGCAAAGGACAAAGAAACCGGCCTGGATAATCTTTATTGGCGTTATTTTCCCAGATGAGATTTAGCGGTCCGAAGAGCGAGATTTTTATCCTTGGTAAACAAATGCCACTTCATTTTCGTTGAATGTATCCCGGCCTTCTTGTCCTGCCCCCTGGCATGATACCAGTGGCCGAAACGCTCGACCGTCGAAAATGGATGATTCTCGGTACAGAGCATGCCGCAAGGATTGTCCTCTTCGAAAAAAATAGCCTCATCAGGAGCATCATCAAAAGCCAGGTCTGACGGTAAAGCGATTTGTGAGACATCCACTTTCTCCGCTTCCTTTTCATCCAACCAATCTGAGATTTTCATCTGCTTGATTCCTCGCATTAAACTTCGAGTTAAATTGCCTCGGCGCCGATTCTTGCTTCCAATGGCGCCTGGTTGGCGCTGACCACCTGAGCAGCGGCTCAACTATTACGATCAAATTACGTCCGGCCCGTTCTTTCTTCCTGAATAATCATCCTGAAGAAGTTTTCCAGCCTTTCCTTTCCTTATCCATTGCAACTTTCCGGCCATCAATTGGGTGATGACGTCGCAAAAAATCCGATCCACCACGCCATAACCCAATTTTCGCCATGCCGTACCGATACTTATTGCGAGTTAATCATGGGGGTACTTCCTGGTGAAAAGAATCCCCGGGCGGCCCGGGCGGTGCCGGACAGCCGCAATATTTGGCCGAACCTCAACATAGTGCGGTTCCAGGCCGGGAGATAAGGTTATCCCTGTGCCCGGATGCGGCACGCATTCAGCAGATGTTTTTGGGATTGGCAATTTCTGATCCGTGGTAATCTGTACCGGCAGATATCTTGGCTTGTTTTGTGCATTATCCATTATCGGAGGACAAAACTGTCCCGCTTATAAATATATCCTTAGGATAAAGGAAAAAACATGCTCTGCCGCCTGAAGCCCTTAAGTTACCTCCTGCTGCTGCTTTGCCTGGTGACCGTCGTCCCGGGTTTGGTCTCGGAAGCCGGCGCGGAAACTCCTGATTTTGCCACGGTGCAGGCTGCGGCCGAGCAGGGCAATGCCGACGCCCAGGCCCTCCTCGGCGAAATGTACGAACAGGGTCGAGGCGTCAAACAGGATTACCGGCAGGCCATAGCCTGGTACACCAAGGCCGCCGAACAAGGTCACACCAGAGCCCAGGTCAACCTGGCAGTGATGTATTATCATGGCCGTGGAACTCCCCAGAATTATGCCATGTCCTACATCTGGTCCAGCCTGGCAGCGGTTTCCGGCGACATCAAGGCGGTAAATAATCGCGATCTCGCCGCTGCCGAGCTGCCCCCGCCGGTCTTAGCTCAGGCCCAGGCCCAGGCCGCCCTGCTCCAGGCAAAGATCACGCCGCCGGAAGCCCAGCCGGCTGCCGCCGCTACCCCGCCGGCGCCCAAGCCAACCCAGGGGCCAAGCATCAGCGGCAGTGGCTTTATCATTACCCCGGAGGGGCACATCATCACCTGCGCCCATGTGGTGACGAAAGCCCGAGCCATCAAAGTCAAGCGGGGCAAGCTTATTATGGAGGCCGAAGTTATCCGGATCGCCCAGGATTCCGACCTGGCACTGCTCAAGGCCAAAACTGACCAACCCCTGCCCTCTCTGGCTTTTGCCTCGGGGCACGGCGCCACCCTGGGCCAGGATGTCTTCACTTTCGGCTTTCCCGACCCGGTCCTGCAGGGGATGCAGGTCAAGCTGACCAAGGGATCGGTAAGCAGTCTGTCCGGAGTGCAGGACGACCCGCGTTTCTATCAGATCAGCGTGCCGATCCAGCCCGGAAATTCCGGCGGCGCCCTCCTCGACAACAACGGCAATGTGGTGGGGGTGGTAACCTCCAAGCTCAAGGAAAACATGGCCCTGAAATTCTCCGGCAGCCTGCCCCAGAACATCAATTACGCGGTCAAGTCATCCTTTGCCCTGGCGCTGGTCGAAAAGCAGCCGGAAGTGGCGAAAATACTGCCCCCGGCCGCGCCACCCCGACCCTTCGAAGAAGTTGCCGCGGCAACCCAGGAGGCAGTGGTGCAGGTGCTGGTTTACGAATAATGTTTCAGCTCCGGCCCAGCTTCGCTGGCGTCGCAAAAAAGTCCCGGCACCTCTTGGCGAGCGAAGTGAAGCAGATAAGCGAAGACCCCGATCTGGCCGTCCTCAACTGCCTGGACAAAGGATTTCTCCATGACAGCCCGGAGATCTTCAACAAAGTTGTCGATTGCAGGTCAAAATTCAGCCCATTAACCGCCGGAACACTAGTTTCCCGTTTGGGATTACTTTCTCACGATCTCTACTCTTCTGTTCAGTTCCCTGCCCTCTGCAGTCTCATTGGTGGCCACCGGCGCCAGCGGACCGACACCTCTGGACACCAGACGCGAGGCCGTGATTTTGTGGTCGATGGTCAATGCCTTGGCCACTGCGGCGGCTCGTTTTTCGGATAGCTTCAAGTTATCGTCAAGATTGCCGACATTATCGGTATGGCCCACCAGATAAATCCCCAGGTCCGGATTTTGCCCTAGAAAACTGGCGATTTCTTTAATCGTCTCCGCGGACTTGGGTTGGAGCTCGGATCGGCCGGTATCGAAATAAATTCCGTAGACCGCCATGTGGCCATTTTTAAATATGTTTTCCTGCAGCTGTTCCGCCGAAAATTTAACCAGGTCGGTTTCCATCGGTTTCTCTTCGACAATTCTGATCTTGGTCCAGGGTCCGGCGGCCACCAAGACGCCAACCCAGACCTTGCCGTCATCCCTGTTAAGAGAAGCGGTCAGGTAACGCTCGGGAGGATAGTAACCCAGCGTATCAATCTGGATTTCCGGCCCGCATTCCTCCTTGGCGCAGTTGAAGACGATCTCGAATCCGGCTTTCTTTAAGGCCTGTTCGTAATTACGAATCCGTTCCAGGGAAGAGCGGTTGTCCGGATCACGATAAGCGATGCTGGTGATCTTGCCTTCGAGCTTCACCGTCTTGACCGTACCATCCGCCTGCACCTTGCCGATCACCAACTGCTGTTCGTCAAACTCTTTGACCTCCTGACTTTCGATATCCGATCCTTTGAAAGCGGTGATCAGCGGATGCCCTTCATTGTCGGCCCTCGCGAATCCCGGGTAACTCACGGAAAGAAAGAGTAGTGCCGCAAATATTATCATTTTTCTCATGGCAAATTTTCACTCCGTATTTCGTTTGAACGTTCTTATTCTCGATCCGATAGCTCTAATTTCCAGGGCATTCCGGGGTTGCTCCCTGAATGATTGGTGCTATGCCGAGGTGCTGATCGGCTGAAGTCAGGGAACCCCCGCCGGGAGGATCACAGGCGCTTCCGTCAATGGTATAGGAGAAGGTCGATTGCGCAGCGTTGATCTCTCCGTCTATCACCGGAGAATCGGGCAACCCGGATAGAACCAGACTCCAGGTTCTGGTTTCATCTACGGTCGTGCAGTCGACCCCGTAAGTCCGCGAATAACTCACCTCGGCGGTATTGTCTTGCCCGAAATGCCAGTTTACTGTTACCGTGATTTGCCCCAGGTAGGCATGCTCCTCGGTGAAAGTCCCGGTCCAGGTCGCATATATCCCCCCGCAGCTGACTGCGTGCAGGCTTATCGCTCCATCGGTGTCGGCGGTTGCCGGGCTTGATATGTGATACTCCACCTGCGTCGCCACCGGCTTGGCGCTGGGCCCGATGTGCGGCGCCACGCTTGCGGCGATGTCGACGGAGCCTTCGGCGACGGAACCGATCAGCGAACCGATCCGGTTGGCCATCTGCTCCAAGCCCGGCATCTGCACGTCCGCCCTCACCGCCAGATCACCCTGCTCCACCGGACCGCCGCCATTATGGAGATCACTGTCCTCGCTGACGGAGGCCACACTGCAGGTGGCCATATTCCCGCTGATTACGCCGTTCTCGGGACTGGTCATGGTCCCAAGATTGTCAAAGCCGCTGACTTTGATCCAGTCGACGCTCGAACCGTCGGCGCTGTCGAGTTGCGGCAGGTTGATGTCGAACAGTTCGGCACAGGATTCCACGGCCTGGGGCCATTCAAAACCGTCGCCGCCATTGTCCATGGTCAGGGTGAAATCGCCGGTGTTGGGAGAGCCGGGAACCTTGTGCATCATGCCGGGTGCCGCAATAGTAACTTGCCACTGGGAAAAAAGGCTCTGCATATCGGTCAAGGTCCCCAAAGCATTTACCACATCCCGCAAGCCGCTGGAGAAAGGATTGTGTCGGAGCAGACTCTTGATCCCATCCGTGGTCATCTGCACAATGCTGCCGAAGATGGAAGAGACAAAACTCAAAAAACTACTGGAACGGTCAGGATTTACAGATCCTGGACCGCTTCTGCAAGGCTGGGTGCCAGATCGTCAAGAAACTCGCCGACCGCCCCGCAGGGATCATCGGTGACGGAGATGCTCCGGAAAGAGGCGCTTAACCTTGCATTTCCGGCCAGAGCCAGGTTAATGACCTCGGGATTCTGGGTTGCGGCCAGCAGCGGCACCGCAAATTCCTTCATAAAGAAGACGATGGTGAGAGTCGGGAACCGGGTCTCGAGATGTTTGGCGGGATCGAGATCGGGCAACAGCGCCCGGGATTGTCTCGCCCCATAGGTGTCGCCCTGGAGGATATAGGCGGCTCAGCAACTGCGAGACCGGTATGAGGGTGCCGTCTTCGAGCGGCAGCGGGGGAGTCAGACTGTTGAGTAATTCACCGGTAAAACCTCCGCCGTTACTGAGTTCGATTGCCATACCTCGCCCCTGCGCGGCCAGCATCTGCGTCCCGGGAGAGCCAAGGGCCGCGGCAGCCATCACCGGCTGTGACATATCGTCGGAATAGACGGCAATCCCGGCGTGCTGCAATGATAGGATAACCGCGCTGACATTGTCGGCGTCAAATGAGCTGCGCATCTCAACGGCCAGGCTGCTGATCTCCGTATCCGAAACCTGCGAGTCGCTGTTGACCGGCGGCGGACTATCGCTGCCTCCGCCACAAGAAACGGTAATAAATATGGTGAGAATGCGAGCACTGCCAGGAGAGACCTATTGATCCGTTTTTTCATAGACAGCCTCATTCGGTATTGATTGGTTGCTTTGACTCGGCTTTATCTTCTTTCTTCATTTTAGTTGCTGGAGTTTCACCGGCGTCAGGAAGCGCCGGGGACAGGCACGAATCGGTGTGGCTGAAAAATTTCGGGGATATTCCCCGGAAATGGCGACCAGGGAATAAAACGGAGGGTGGAATGGATTTGAGCGGGAAATATTCCTGCTTTTCCAGGCCACCGGGGAGGTCAGAACTTTTGCCGGTTTCGGCCTGAGACGATTTGCGGGGATGAACACAGAGGGTTGGGGGCGGGGATCCTTTGCCTTTACTCGGCTGCCCATAAGCCCCACCGCCGGAAACTTTTAAACCACGCTGTTGAATCTCTTAGTTATGATTAACGACTAATCCGAATCGGATTTTTGTCAATCTAAATCACATTAACAGGTAAATGCGGCCGGCCCGGCCCGAGGGTCAGCTACTTCCGGAGTCGCCCTGCCGACTGCCCCCTGAGGCCGGGATTCGGCCGGCGGCGGCGAATGCTGGCGCGGCGGTCACAGTGAACCAATGACTGTCCGGTGCCCCGGCCAAGTCGTCTTCCGCATCAACCGCAGCTGGGGAGCCAGGTCCGGCAGATCCCTTGATCTCCGACCGCCGATATTGTGGTTAAGGTCGATGACAGCTTAGCGAACGTAGTGAGATTGCGAAGCAGGCGAGACTCCGGATGCGCTGCGGCCGGACCCGGACCTACTTCCAGTTGGCGTCGATGCCGCAGAGCACGGCGTGTTCCTCCACCTTTTCCTGATTATGGCAGGGCATGCAGACCGAGGTGGGGCTGCCGATGAACTTGCGGGCCGCCACGTCGTAGAGTTTCACCTGGCCGTCCAGGATGTAGTCGTCACCGACGACGTCGCCGGATATTTCAGCCTGAGGAAAGGGATTCTTGAGCGACAGCTTAGCGGCGGCGTCCCTGTTCTCCTTGGTTCGGGAGGTGGCGATGACGTACTTGCCGTCCGGGGTGAAGATGGCATCATGGTCATCCTCATTCGAGCCGACCATCTCGGCGTCGAGCAGTTCCAGGGTTTCGCCGTTCAGGAGAAACAAGCGGTCGCCGCCCGAATTGGCCAGCAGTTTGCCGTCCGGCGAAAAGGACTGGCGGAAGCTGGTGGTCCGCCCCGGCAGGCCGGGCACCACGTTATGGGCCAGCACCTTGACCCTCCCCTGGATGATCTCTCCCATGTCCAGGAGGAAGAGATGGAGTTTGCCCACCTGTCTCCCCTGATCCTTCTCCGCCTCATTGATGGTGATCAGCAGTTTCTTCATATCCGGGGTGTTGATCCCGTGATAGAAAAGATAGGGTTTGTGGATGTCGGCGTCGGTGCCTTCGAGGAAAACGGTCCGGACGCGGGAGAGATCCGCTTTGCGGAAGACGTCGATATAGGCCCGGTTGGTCATGGAGATGGGCAGGTAGTACTCCCTGGTCTGGGCCGAAGCGCAGTACAGGTCATGATTATGGGTCACCCCCTCGGGGGTGGGGACGTTGATGTCGAGGATCTTCCGGCCAGTGGCGAGATCGGTCTTGCCGACATGGGTCTGTTGGGTATCGGGGTCGAGATGATAGGTGGACCAGAACATCACTTTGCGGTTGTTGACGTCGATGCGCGGGTCGTGGGTGGGATGGGTTTCATTGTCGCCAATCACGATCCGGTCCAGCTGATTGAGGTGCAGGGGATTCTGGTCGCCGGGAACAACTGTGATGTCGGCGACCGCGAAATGGCCGCCCATGCCGGCAATGTAAAATGTGGCGTTATACGGTTTGGTGATCGCCGTTGCCGGAGAAAGTCCGGGACCTAAGCCCAGCCCTCCGGCGGCGATCAGCGCCAGCAAAGATTTCTTCCAGGTGCGCATGACCATCTTTCTCCCCCTGCTGTTCAAAGTCTTTTCCCGGCCAATTGAGAATTCATCTCATATCTGCCGCAATGTGGTGCCTGTATTAGCGTATCTCTTCTTAAACTTTAGCTTAAATAGAATAAGCCCAAGAAGAGTTAAGGGCAATAGTTGATTTGCATGCCCTCACCGGGGGCTGCAAAGGGCCGCCTCAGGGACGTCCCTAAATAATACTGTCGGTTGGGTGCCAAAGAAAGTTTGGTCCGACCCCAATCAGGATATTAGAATGGTATTATAATTAGCGCTGATTCTTGTTTGCGGTAGAAAAATAAAACTGAGCATACCGTTCGTGAAAATGAAATACATTGAGAAGATAATTCAGGGAACCGCTCTGTTGGCGGCGGGCTTCATCGGGGTGCAGATGGCGACCATCTTTTTCAGCGGTGAAGCGTTCTGTCTGAATCAGGGCTGCAAGGTGGTGGAGGAACTCACCAAGGTGTCCCCCCTCTGGGTGAACCTGGCGGGGCTCCTCTACTTCCTGCTCCTCTACCTGAGTGCCCTCCGGCTGCGGAACGGTCCTCATCCGCAACTGAGCTGGACCTCCCTGCTGCTCCTCGCCGGGCTTGCCGTGGAGGGCGTACTGGTCGGCTACCAGTTTTTTGTGATCCACACCATTTGCTCATACTGCCTGATCATCTTCGGGATAATTCTCTTTCTGAATACGATCACCGGCCGGAGGCAGATATTTCTCGGCCTGGCGGTTTTCAGCGCTGCAATTATCGCCTTCAGTGCCCTGAACTTCGGCCAGTCGCAGATGTCCTTGGAAAATCGGACCCTGCAGTCGGGCACCTTCGCCAAAACCAGCTGTATTGCCCCGGAAAACCAGCTCTATCTCTTCTTTTCCGCCAATTGCCCCCATTGTCAGACGGTGATCAAAGCCCTGGAAAACTGCAACAGCTGCGAAATGCATTTCAATCCAGTCGAGCCGATCAAGTCTCTTAATCATCCGGAGCTTGAGCATTTCCCCGACTACGATCCATCCCTGAACCGGCTGGTCCTGTCACTGCTGGGGATCAAATCCATCCCGGTGATGATCATCGAAAAGCCCGACGGTTTCTCGCTGATCAAGGGGGAAGAACCAATCCTCAACTACATCAACAAGGTCTGTTTCAATAAATCCCAGCCGGATTCATCTCAGGGGCAAACCTACCAACCGGAACAATCCTCCGGTTTCACCTCTGAGCAAAGCACCGAAGGCGAATGTGCAATCGAAGTCGAATGCCCCGACCAGGAAAAGAACACCAGCCCAGCCAAGTAACAGTCGCAAACAGGAAATGGTTCCCGGTTTAATTGCTGGGGTAAAATGGAAGGATGAGCGGGAGGGTTTCCAGCAAGAACCAAGAGCGGACCCCTGCAATTAAATCAGCTGGGTTCCGTTTGGGAAGTTGTGTTCAGTAATTGCCGGACCTGTCGGCCCCTGGCTAAACCGGCGGATTACACCGGTTCCCTGAAACTGGAGAGAAAACCCCGCACCGAGCGCCCCAGTTTGTTCAGATTGTAACCGCCTTCCTGACAAATCAGAGTCGGCAAATCCAGAGCGGCGATACGCTCGCCGATTTTTGGATACGCGTTGAGAGAAAGTTTGAAGCCCCCGATGGGATCGCCGGTGTAAGTATCAAAACCGGCTGCGATGATGAGATATTTAGGAGCAAAACGGCGGATGGCCCGGCAGGCCCGGTCCACGGCTTTCAGATAGTCGTCATTGCCGCTGCCGAGTGGCAGAGGGAGGTTGAGATTGCTACCCACAGCTTCGCCTTTGCCCTTTTCGTTGGGATAACCCCAGTAGTAGGGATACTCCACGGTGGGATCCCCATGGATTGAACAGGTGAATACATCGGCCCGTCTCTCGAAAAATTCCTGGGTTCCGTTGCCGTGGTGGTAATCGATATCGAACACGGCGACCCGGCCGGTACTGGATAGATACTCAGCGGCTACCGCGACGTTGTTGAAGTAGCAGTAGCCGCCGAACACCCGCGGCCCCGCATGATGTCCCGAGGGGCGGCACATGGCGTAGATAGCCCGTAGCTCTTTTCGTTGCAGCAGGCGGGCCCCGGTCAGAGTGCACTCAGCCGAACCGCGCGCCGCCAGATAGGTCTTTTTCATGATCGGCGTCACCGCGTCGGTGCAATATAACCCGGCCCAAAGCGGCGAGGTCATGCGCCGGGGCAGGTCTGCCCCGGCACCGGGAAAAAGATCCGGATAGATCTCGGTTTTGTCGTCCTCGATGGATGCAGAGATATTCTTGATAAAGCGATGGTAGGGATGCAAATGAGAGATATATTTTTCGGCAAACGATTGCGCCTTGATGAACTCAAACCTGGGCTCTTTTAATAACTCTTTTTTGATTGCCTCAACTCGAGACGGCACATCCTTGGTTTTGTAAACTTCCCCACCCAACCTGAATGCCCAATGGGGGTAATGGCCGCTGTAGGCATCACTTTCGACAACCAGCATCTCAGGCTCCTTTTTGGTTGATGATTTCGTCGACTTTATCCTGCGGAATCGGTGGCGCGAATCTTTGCTCCCGCCCGTTCATGCCGCCGGAACAGAACATTGCGTTGAGAACCGCTTCTTCAGTGGCCTCGACTACCGCTTCATACAAGGGGTTGATGAACGGGTCGGCGATAAATTTGAGGGTGAGGAATTTGTCCGGCACTGCGACATTACGGGGAGTTCGGTTAGCCGTACTGAAGGCGACAATAATCTCTCCGCTGGTCGAGGCGGCATGGGATCCTACTCGACCCAGCCCCAGCGCGGCGCGTTTTGCCAAGCGGGAGAGCTGGCTGGAAAGCAGCGGTGCATCAGTGGCAACCACCACAATAGCCGACCCGTAGCTGTTCGCCCTTCTACCATCATAGGGGAACATGGTGTCCAAGCGGCGGCCGACAACACTTCCGTCGATTGTCAGGTTGACCATGCGGCCAAAATTGGAGAGTACCAGGACGCCGATGGTAAATCCCCCCTCTTCATGTGTAAGGGTCCGGGAAGCGGAGCCGATGCCGCCGGCAAAATCGAAACTCATCATGCCGGTGCCGGCACCGATCGAGCCCTGCGCCACAGGACCGCCGGTGGCGGCGGCAAGAGCCTTATGGGCGTCTTCGCCGGTGTTGATGCCCAGACGAACATCGTTGAGAAAAGAATCATCCGTCTCGCCGACCACCGGCAGCACCACATCGCTTTCTACGCCGATGTGGGGATAGAGTTGCTGCATGTGACTGATCACGCCATGATGCACCCTGCCCACCGAGACGGAGTTGGTGAGCAGAATAGGTGTTTCAAGCCAGCCCCATTCAAGCACCTGGGTGAGGCCCGCCATCTCTCCAACGCCGTTGAGCACGAACCCCCCTGCAACCAGACGCCTTTTAGGTAGATCCTTCGGGACCGGCAATACCGCGGTTACCCCTGTTCTGACAGAGGTCAGGCCCGGTATACCCGGGAGCTTGAGGTTGTCTTCAATCCGGCTGAAATGGCCGACCATCACGCCCGGCACATCGGTAATGGCGTTGTAGACCCCCTGCTTCATCCGGCCCACCGTAATTCCGAGCTCCCGGGCAGTGGGGCGCTGGCTGGCGAGGGAGACCTCTTCATGTTTGGTCTTGCGCGGGCTCCGCAGCGGAATGCCGAAACGGCGAGCTGCCGAACGGACTATGAGACGCATCACGTCTTTGTAGGTGAGATTGGCGGCGCGCGCCGCCGTCATCAGCGATCCCATGGGGTGGAGGCTGGGCAAGGGATTGAGCTCGATAAAGTACGGGACGCCTTCTTCGGACAGCCGTACGTCTATCCGACCGAAGTCGGGACAACTCATAAAGGAGAAGATCTGTCGTGACAGGGAACGAATCCGGCGCTTTTCTTGGGCCTCAAGAGGAGCCGGGCAGATAATATTGACTGCCTCCATCCGGGTTCCCCCCTGTTTCATGTCGTAATCGTAAATATTGAATTTTGAGGAGAGCTTATCAAGATCGAAGGTGTGTTCGACAATCTCGAGAAGTCCGCCGGGATAGGCCTCCAGCAAGGGGATGCTCAGTTCCCTGCCGGCGATGAACTCCTCAACGACCAAACCGGCCGGATAGGCGGGAAGCAGTTCATTTATCTTCTTGGCGCAGGCCTCAGGGGTCTCGACCACCGAGTCCTGGGTAATTCCCTTGCTGGACCCTTCGGAATTGGGTTTGATGATCAGGGGATAGCGAATATTCACCGGCAGTTGTCGCTGCTTTGCCGTGATCAGATCACCCTTGGGGACCGCAATTCCTCTTTGCTCAACCACGGTTTTGGCCAGATGCTTGTCCAGATTGAGATGCAGGAGTGAGGCGTTGCCGCCGGTGAAGGGGATGCCCAGCTGCTCGAATAGACTCGGATAGAAGGCCTCCCGGGAGCTGCCGATGGTGCCCTCGGCCACGTTGAAGACGAGATCCGGTTTGCTCTCCAGCAAGCGCTCGACAATTTCGTTGGGCTTGCCGGATACCTCGACCGGGGTAATCCGATGCTTCAGTTCGGACAGGGCGGTACAGATGCGGTCCACATCTTCCTGGCCAAGGAGTTCCGCGTCTTGCTCATTATATTCCGTGCGAAGATTGTAGGTTACCGAGATTCTCATAACTGCCTCCAGATCCGCCTGCTGGTTGATATTTTATTTCAAAGCGATGTTTCAAGACGCAAATTTTTTATACCACACATTCATGCTTTCGATATGACCATTGATATCCGTGTTGTTGATCAGGGTGCCGCCCCAGGAATATCCCATTCGGGCAAAGGTTATGCTCATACCGGCTGACAGGGCTCGGGCTATCGAATAGGCGGTGATGAAACCAAGTTCTCTCATCGAGCGCTCCATCTGCCAGAGCAATTGGGTTGCCAATCTCTTGCCGCGGTGCTCCGGCAGAGTGGCAAAATCGGTCACTTCCACATTTCGCGCTACTTG
Organism: uncultured delta proteobacterium; assembly: GCA_963807225.1. Lineage (GTDB taxonomy): Bacteria > Desulfobacterota > Desulfobulbia > Desulfobulbales > JAGXFP01 > JAGVGT01. The sequence goes on from CAWEAD010000011.1 coordinate 116,963, forward strand.
GTCCATTTCCGCCGCTGCCAGTGCGGCGATGACTCCGTTATGACGGGCTGCGAAGTAGCGAACTTGAGAGGCCATGGTTTTTCTGAGGTAATCCGGCTCGGTAATGGGGAAGGGATATGAGGGAAAGACCGTCCGATAGAGATTTGCCATCTCAACAACTTCGTCAGTGGTTGCCGCAGAGATTTGGTAGTTGCTACGGGGGCAGGTATCAGGGGCTGGCCCGGCCTGCTTGGCGGCCAGAGCAAGATTCTTTTTTATCCGTTCAGGTTCTGCTGCCGAGGATCGCTGGGGATCCAGGTAGAATCCCAGAAACAGCCCGTCATCCTCGCCGTTGTATAGACCGGGAACCACGGCTTCCTGCCGGTACCCTTCATTGAGGAATGGCCCACCGTGGGCTTTGGGGATCTTGGCAAAGATCTTGGTGTAACGTTTCTCAGTTGCCAAACGCTTGAGGTAGGGAATGATGGTGGGAACATCCCGGGGATCAAGCTTCATCAAATAGACCCGCCGATTGCTCGGACCGTGTTGAACCAGGGAGTGCAGACATCTTTCGATCAGATCGTAGTTGGTCATGAGTCACCCTTGCATCCTTGGGGGTCAGATACCATCTTGATAAGCCACCTTTCCGATCCGGATAAATTCCTATTTGAAAAGCTCCTCTACTTTTCGGCGGGCGGCTTCGCCGGCTGATTTTTCATGCCTCAGCCTCTTCTTCAATAAACTGTTCCATGACATTTTCCACCTTGTCGTGGGCCATAACCCGTCCGGAATCGAGCAGCACCGCCCGATTGGCTACACTGCGGACAAAGGGGATATCATGAGTGACGATTATGAAGTTGCTTGATCCCTGCAAACTCCGAAGCAGCTCGCCAAAAGCATTGGTGGTATTGAAATCCAGGGCGGAAGTCGGTTCATCAAGCAGAACATACTCCGGTCGCAGGACCAGGGCTCTGGCAATCGCCACTCGCTGAGCCTGCCCCCCGCTTAAGTGGGCCGGGTAGTTGTCGGCCAGTTCGGCCACCGAGACCCTTTCCAGCATTTCCCGCGCTTCCCGGGTCGCGGTTTTCTCTTCCATCCCCAGCACCCTGATCATGGCCAGGGTCAGGTTGCCCAACACCGTCAGGTGCGGAAAGAGAAACAACCCCTGGAAGACAACCCCCAGCTTCTTCCTGAACTTCCGCTCACTCAGATTTCCGGTAAATATCCCGTCGATCTCGACCCGGCCCCGCTGCGGGGCAAGGAAACCGGCGATGCATTGCAGCAGGGTGGTCTTGCCGGAACCACTCTGCCCGACAATGGCGGTAATGTGTTCGTTATTGGCAAACGAAAGAGTAACCGAGACATCATCCAGGGCCACGGTGCCATCGGAATAGGTGTAACCGATACCTGAAAGCTTAATCATATGAATACCCCCTTTCCTTGAGGGTCTGTTCCCATCTGCCGGCAAACTTCATCAGTGGATAAGTGAACGCGAAGAACATCAAGGCGACGATGAAATAGTACTTCATGGGATTATAGGTCACGCTGATGATCGACTGGGCCTGGCGAACCACCTCGGCCACCGAAATAACCGAGACCAGTGCCGTATCCTTGAGCAGGGCCACCGCCGAGTTGACCAAAGCCGGAATAGCAATGCGGAAGGCCTGCGGCCAAATCACGAACCGGAAAACCTGGAGCCGGTCCAATCCCAGGGCTCTGGCGGCCTGGCGCTGTCCCGCCGGCACTGCCATCAGCCCGGCGCGGACAACCTCGGCCATGTAGGCGGCCGCATTGATCGACAGGGTTATTATCGCCGAGGTTATCGGGGACAGGTTGAGGCCGATCTGGGGTGCTCCGAAATAAACGAAAAAGAGCTGGATGAGAACCGGGGTGCCACGGACAAAGTCAACCACCGTCCGCACAATAAGACGCAGAGGTGAAGCGCGGCCGTTCAGAGTCACTCCGGCGGGTACAGCCAAGGCAAAGCCCAGAATCAGGGAGAAAAAGGCGGCGAAGATCGTCACTCCGAAACCTTGGGCCAGCTTGGCGGCAATGGTACTCCCGGACATGCCTCCCCCCGCACTTTGCCCGGCGGAAGCAAGCGCCGCCGGCCCGAACCATTTATCCTGAAGGCCGGCCATGAAACCGGATTGTTCCAGGTCGGCCAGCGCCTGGTTAATCTTCTTGAGCAGCGCCTGGTGCTCATGGGTGACGGGAATACCCATCCGCTCCCGGTAAAGAAGTTTTCCGGCCGGCCGAAAAGGCTTGTTGGCCGCCTTGATCTGGTAGCCCCCCACCAACCGGTCGGTGACAAATCCGTCGAGTCGGCCGTTGGCCATGTCCTGGTAGATATCGACTGTGCTTTTGTAGGTAACCGTTTCAATCTCGGGATAGTTCTTGGTCAGGTAATGCTCAAAGGTCTCGCCGAGGACCACGCCAACCCGTCGGCCCTTAAGGTCCCTGATGGAACGGATCTCTTCGGACTTATCGCGGTTTACGAAAAGCTGGGCGCCGGAAACGTAATAGGGTCGGGAAAAGGAGACCTGCTTGCGGCGCTCCTCTGTAATCGCCATCGATCCGATGATGGCGTCAAATTTACCGGCCAGCAACCCGGCCAGGATACCGTCCCATTCGGTGGTGACGATGCGGAGTTCCATGCCCATCTTTTCGGCAACCGCCCTTGAAACATCGACATCAAAGCCGGCCAGGTTCCCCTCCCGATCATAAAAACTAAAGGGGGGATATTTACCGGTCAGGGCAACGGTGAAGGTTTTCGGTTCAGCGCCGAAAGCGGCATCAGGCACAAAGACCACGGAAAGGAGGAGCGGCAGCATGGCCAGGAGGAGCGCTGCTTTTTTTACCTTGGGTACCATAATAATTTCTCCTTTGTTTCACTAACGGTACCCAATCACCTGTATATATCAACCCCCTCCTCAAATTCAGACATTCAGTGAGCCAAGCGTGTTGAGGATCGGACCAAGCTAAAACTTAGGCCACCCATGACATTTTACCCTGTGACCCCCTTTTACTCAGGCCGGGAACCGGGCCGCAAGGCGCCCCTACTCCGTTATCTTCTCGCCGTTTTCAAAGTGCGTCTCCCCGGTGTTGCGGGCATTGGTGAAGCTGGTGTAAAGGCCGCGCAGCCGCTCGCCGTTGAGCAGTACTTCGTAAATGGCGACCCCGGTGTTGGTCTTATCTTCCAGCTCGGCATAGCTTACCGAAAGCATGTTGTTGTGGAGGATACCGACGCCGCAGAAGGTCTGGGCGGCCTCCCTGGTCTCGGAGTTGTCGATGTTCCAGGAGGTCAGATAGACCTGCCGGTGTTTTTCGATCCGCAGTATACCCACATAGTCGCCGCCCTTCACCCGGTAGGCACCGTTGATGTCGGGTGGCGCCGAGGGGGCTTCCACCGCCTTCTCATTGCGGCTGAAAAATGCCGCCAGCTCGTCTATCTTCCTGGGAAATTCCGCTTCGGAACCGATCTCCACCTTTTGCGCCAGAAGACATACTCCGTTCTTCACATCGAGCAGTCGGGCATTTATCGTGTAGCTTGAGAACATCTTGGTGATGCTGCCGGTCATGATCAAACCGGCTTCGGCCAGGCCGCCGATCTCGATGGCCGCCTGGTTTTCGGTAACGCCGCTTTGCGAGAGTTTGTATTCAGCGAGAATTTCTTCGAGATGTTTGCGCTCCACCACCTGGTAGGCCCCGGAGATGATGAGCATGGTGCGCAGATTCTCGGAAACCGCCTCGGCCAGGGATTGATCTGTGCCGATGGCCTTGAGATCCATGACGGCGAGGGATTTCTGGGCAAAGACGGGCGGGGCCGCCGTCAAGATAAATAAGAGTATGAAAAAAAGCCGCAGCATCGCACCCCTCCTGTTTATTGCTAACCAGCCGCTGCCAAGGAGGACTGGCCCCCGGTGGCGTATGGTCTTATTTACCTCTTTGTCGCGATGCCGGGAAGAGCTCCCATGCTTAAAAGTAAGGTCCGCTTTTGACTTTTGATCGCCCTCTTCGTGATTCCGGGCGCACTCAGGGGGCTGGCAACGGTTTGTTCTGCATCTCGTCTGCCAAGATCTTCATGGCTTCCAGCAGTTGCTTATCGCCACTGGCTTGAATCTGCGCGGCGGTCATGCCGTCTTCAGAGGCCGGGACCAAAGGATCGACATTGCCAGGTAAGGCGACCTGGTATTTCGGGGTGATGCCTTTGTGCCAGAACGAATCCCCGTTCGGAGTGAGCCACTCCTCGACTGCCAACAGCAGGGCCGACCCGTCAGCCAGACTAAATTCCCCAAGCACCGTGCCGGTGCCGAATGTGGTTTCGCCGACCAGGGGCGCCCGGTGCCGGTCTCGCAAAGCCCCTGCCACAATTTCCGAGGCGCTGGCTGAACCCTGGTTGACCAGCACAACCATCGGCACATTCGTCATCAAGCCGCCGGCCTTTACCGCCACCGGACGAATGTGGCCTTTGGCATTCTTCACCAGCAATACGTTCCCGCTGTTCAGGAATTGGCTCGCCACCCGGACCGCATCGTCGAGCACCCCGCCGGGGTTGTTACGGAGATCCAGAATAATGCCGCCGGTCTTTTGTTTCCGAATCTCTGCCAGCGCTTTGGCGAAATCTTCGGCAACCCCGCCGTCAAAGCTGGAAATGCGCAAATGGACCATGTCGGTTCCCGGCAGCCGGCGCCAGGTCACGTTGTGCAGTTTGATCGTGGCCCGGGTGACGGTGACTTCGCTGATGTGGCCCGTGCGCGGGTTCAGGACCGAAAGGGTGACTTTCGTGCCCGGCTCCCCGGAGATCTTTTGCACTACCTTGTTTATCGGCCAACCGGTGATGTCTTGGCCGGACACTTTGAGAATAATGTCGCGAGAACGCAGCCCGGCGCGTTGCGCGGGGGAGCCGTCGATGGGTGCGACGATGACTACATGCCCCTCTCTGGATTGAATCTCGATCCCGATTCCTTTGAACTCGCCGTGCAAGGTGGCCTTAAATTCCTTTACCATCTCGGGGCTCAGGAATGTACTGTGGCCGGTGTCGCCCAATGAATCCACCATTCCTCCGATGGCCCCATAAGTGGCCGGGAGAGGCTTCACCGCGGAACGATCCACGTAGTTCTTTTCAATGGTATTCCAGGCCTGATTCACCAGAGAATAGTTCAGCGACTGGTGGGAAGGCGCACAGCCCTGCGAGCAAAACCAACCCAACCCCACGCCAACCGCTACCGCTAGTCCCAGGCGCCTGATACCGGCCCAAGATTTCGGCAAACGTTCATCTGGGCTTCCGGATTCACCGGTTTCCATAATATTCAAAGTGCTGCTCCTCGATTGAAAACCTAAGCTCTTAGGCAATTTTCAGCCGACCTACCATCAGTGCGGCAAAAATCCGAAGGTTCTTCCAGCCCCTTTCAACAGGATGGTTATAGCATACCACCACTCTGGTTTCCCATAGGAGACATAGATATGCTGATATTTACAAATCGACAAAAGCGGACTTTACCCCTTTTCAAAACGGTCGATTTTCAAAGACTATACATACGATATCAAACAGTTGCCTTGGTCATACCCCATCCGCATCATCGGAATGATTAAGTATGCTGTCTTCGAAACTACCGGCCCGATCAGGTATGGACAGCGATGAAGCCGGTCCTTAACTTATTTTCAGTGGCATGAGGGTAGTTACGCCATCAAAAATCGTGGACATTGAACCGGGTGTTCAAAGAGGTAGCCGAATGACAACGATAACTGAAAAGACAAGATTGGATGGGGCTCGACTGGCGAAAGACTTCCGCCGGAAAGTCGATGAATTTTTGCTGGCCAGCCGGGATATCGACGAAGGCAGGGCAGGCCGCGCTCCGGCGGGAAGGTGGACACCGAAAGAGATCGCCTCGCACCTCTGCGGCCCGGAAGGGGTAGGTATCATCCCTCCGGTTAAAGCGTACCTCGAACAGGATACTCCCCTGCTTGATCTGGTGATCGAGGATCCCTTTTATACAGGGAAAAGGCCCGATATGAGTCTGACCGCCCTTCTCGCCGAATTCGAAAGTGAATACGACCGCTTGATCGAGGTCGTAAAGGGATTAAGCCCCGAACAGCTGGAGCGGAAGGCACGCATCCCGGTTTTCAAGGAAACCCCCTTGGGCGAATACCCCACTTTGCGCGATTACCTCGGCGTGATAGCAGACTTTCATCTCGGCTTTCACACCCAGCATCTTAAAGAGGTTTTGCAAGAGTCGGCCTGAAGGTTTTTCGGTGAAACAAGGGGGGCCGGCTGTGGTTGTGGCGTCATTTCCCCAGGTGCGAGGTGGCGGCTTGCATGGCTTACGCCTTATCATTGGAAAAGAGAGCCTGTTCATGGCGATGGAATGAATTCCGGCTTTGGCGTCCTGCCCTCTGACAAGAAACCAGGGCCCGAAACACTCGACGGTCGAAAAGAGATGGTTTTCGGTACAAAGCAAGGAGAAAGGGCGGGGAGATCTTACAACCCGCTTTTTGATACCAAAAAGATGCCTCTAAGGTCTAAAAACGGGCGATTCCCAAAGACAAACCACAAAGTTTCAGAGAGTTGCGTTGGTCCGACCCGGACAACACCGGTTTTCAGTCTCCTCATCTAAGGCCCAACGTTAAGTTGAGTGGTGCGCCAATGTAGTTAGCCCGGAAGGCCGCCAAAGTTATTCGCATCCACTCAAACGCCTGGTTCGGCAAGTTCGTATATTGTACAACCATATTTAGTTCTACCAAATTCAGCGATTACAGGATTTCCTCTGTTTTTAATATGATCATTGTGAGTTAGCGAAATGCCTTCAATTTTACTCTTTGTCCCAAACACACAAAGAAACCCTTGAGCATTTGGATGTTGGTTGCAATATGCTCTTAACTTATTGATATCATTGGTCACATTAAGTTTATTTTTCTTTGCCCATTTTACTTCCATCGCAAATACTATCTCTCCCTTTTTAGCAACAAAATCCAGCCTCTTTCTATCACCAATTGGTTGATGTTGTACCCCTGGGCATACAACCTCACATTTCACGCTGTAGTTTTGAGCACTAAGGATTCTCAAAATAGATTCGTAAAGCACATACTCACTAAATGACTCGTTCATCTCACAGGCTGCCAAGTAACTGACATATCCCGCAAGACCTCGCTTGATCCTGTACAAAACTTCTTTTGGTTCCGCTAATACCTTTGGGTTTCCCATTAGTGTATCTTCTCTTTTGGATGCGGCGTTCGTCCGATTCCACTTGTACCGCAGTTACCAATTACCAGCTATCCTGTATGATTTTAGTTGTACTTGTTTTAAGTCCCCAGCTCCATTTCCTATTTTGATTACTTTTGCCATTTTGATTGGAGGCCTTCGATACCATTTGCAGCATATTTCGGCTATGTCAGTATTGAACGGTCGTTTTGCAAAATTATCCATCATCTCATTAGCGAAAAGGATATTTTCATGAATAAAAAAATCACCATCAAATTTTAAATCAGCCGCTGAAGAGCACATGTTACTTAATGGTTTTTGAAACATTTTTGGCTCACATGTAGCATTTTTATCCATGGCCTTAAGCATATTAGGGAATAAAGGTGCAGTGAAATCTATTATCCAACCATCAACCACTATCCAAGAATGGAAGCCATTTTCTGAACAGAATAATTGAGTTTCGTTTTTCTCTGCAAACGCTAGAACATTTTGCTGTCTCTCATCAAGCATATAAGCGGCAATGCCCATATATACTTTTGGTTCTAGTTTGTAGTGCTCATGCAATATGAATGAGCCAATAACGCTAAAATATATACAGCTATGGTTAATTTCAGCATTTTCACTCTGCAGGATAGAGTATATTGTACTGAATATTCTTCTGTAATCTTTGAGTGGTATTTGCAACTTCCTCATTGTTTCTTACCATAAAAACAGATAGTTCTATCCAGCCGAATCCATTTTGTTCGGTCTTATTCTTCTTCAAGTTCTTTTAATATTTGGTTAAATTCTTTTTTCTGTTTAGGGCTCAGCCTATAAATCGAAGGAAATTTGTTATCAATTTCAAAAATTTCTTCGACAGATTTAAAACTGTTCAGCCAATTTGATAAAAGAAAATGCACCGTATTTATTACCACCAATGCATTTCTGATATTCTTTTTTGGGATAATCATCAATAACAAGACGACTCCAATGATCACCTAGTTTATAGGTTTGACACGAATAATTTAGGAGGTCTGATATTAGCAATATCCCCCGTAATGGGGATAATCTTCAGAAGTAAAGTTATAAGCAATACAAAACGGCTTGTTTCATCATTTATTTCAATTATTTTCCCAGAAGTACTGCCAAGAGATTTAATGAAATAATATTTGGGATAATATTTTTTGCGAACTTTGTCATAGTCAGATAACTTTTCTATAATATCCTCCCAAAACCAAATCACGCACTTGTATGGCCCTGAGCTAGATAATTTTACAGCATATTTTTGAAGTCCTACATCCCTTAAACTTGTTGAAGCGATAATAAAACAATCAAGTTCGACCTCTAAGTCCTTGGAAGACTCATAATCATTTCTGATTTTTGTTTTCGTTAGCGGTGATTCAATTGTTGCTTGGACAGCCTCATATTTCTTGTTGCTACTCCTGCATCCAATAATGTCAATGCCATTCTTGCTTTTGTCCTTGACGACCAAATTCTTGTGCATGTGGGTCTTGCCATATTTCTCTAAATAATTCACATACCATTTTCTGAAATTGATCCCAAATATTTCAGAGGCGGTATTTTGTATTGATCAAAATCTCAATTTTGTTCAAATATTTAAGGTTACAAGGCGTATACATTTTTACGTTTGATAATTTAATGACTGAATATAAACAACATAGATACTTACAAATTTCTTCGATTAATCAAGACAACTAATATCCTCATTGGCTTCTTTAGTTTCCTCTATATTAATAACGCTTTCATTAAATGATTTTGTTATGTTATCTATTGTGTCTTGAATAAGATTAAGCTTAGCATCATCTGTTTGGTGAGTGGCAAAAGAGAGTTTTGGTTTTTTATCTATAAACCCAGTTAGTATTTTTACGTACTCTGAAAGATCAACATCTCCAGATGTTATTACTCGCACTTCTTGACCAGAGCTAAAAGACAGTATGATGATATCGTCTTCGATAGAAGTACTTATTGATATAGTTTCCATCTCACACCTCTGCATTTAATAATTTTTGAATGTTATACTTTCTTGCTCTGTTATCGAAAACATATTCACCACCATCTAACACACCACAAATTTCTCTCTGAGAAACTTCATCTTCAAGCTTAATTTGAGAATAAGTTATTTTGTTATTGTTATTTTGGGCAAGAACAATCGATTCAGAATCTCCATAGACAACAATTGCTGGATTGTGCGTAACTAAGAAAATTTGTTTTTTAAATTTCAAGTCCCTAATAAGTTCTACCAACTTTTCAGAAATGAATTTATTGCCCAAATTATCTTCAGGTTGATCGATGAGTATTAAGTTTGACGAAGGATTGTTTAGAATGACTTGGAGGTACTTCTCTGAATTATAACCGGGGCTATTATTCTTTGAACTTGTCCCATCCTTGTATTCAAGGAAATCATCCGGGTTGTCAAAACGACCGAACATGTATTTGAGTTGTGTGTTGGTCTTTTTTTTCAGGCTTTCAGGTTTATTGTCAGCATGATTTTTTATGTTTTTATCACCATTTAATAATTCCAGCAGACACAAATAAAGACTTTGAGTATTCGCATCTTTTATACCATCAATAATAAGATCTCTAATCTGGTCATCTGAATGGACTTCCAGGCAAAGCTTACTTTCAGAATTTAATTCTATTTCTTCCTTATGTGAACAATCATAAGACTCAACTTCCTTTGTGATTTTTTGCAAATCACCTAGTTTAGTAAACAACTTTCTCGTAGCACTTGTTTTATTCTGGATTGATTTTTGAGCCTCTGCTTTTTCTTGGCCTTCTGTGCTTAGTGTGGAATTTGCTACTTGGATATTGTTACTTACTTTATCCAAAAATCTATCAATACAACCTCTAATAGAGATAGCTTGATCTATCTCCATTTTCTTTTTCTCAATTACTTCAGCAAAATCTTTGAATATTTGGTCTTCTTCTGGGGTAAGTGAAAGAAATTCTGATTGTTGGAACTTCTCAAGATTATCCAACAACGCTACAATCAAACTTTCATTATTTGTAAGCGTGTCTTTTTGCTCGTGAATCTTTTCAATACCAGGGATATCTACCTTAAATAAATATTCGCTGCTTAGATATTTTTCGATACTATGTTGATGTATAATAAGTTTTTTGGGGACATCTAAATCAAATGCCTCACTATAAACTTTTTGCAATTCATTGATAAGGTCTTCCAGTTTTACTTTTTTGGATCTAAACTTCTCTTTTGCCTCTGTATATTGCCCTAACTTGTTAGTTTTTCGTGCCAAATCCTCAAGTTTATTCTTTTCAAAGAATTAACAATATCTCCTTGGTTTATCTGTATGATAGATGTATCAACTGAAGTCTTATTTACCAATGTAGCATCAAGCTTAACTTAAATATATAATTCTAGTCCTTCTTCGATGTAGTCATATTTTGTGTCCTTATTTAGTTGGTCGATACTCCTTTTTAATATATCCATGAGTAGACTTTTCCCACTTGAACGCCCTCCGATAATAACATTAAGATGAGGGCTGAAATCTAATGAAACTTCTATTTCATGATGTGTGGATTTAATATTCTAGGGTTTCAATGGAGTTTCTCGTTTGGCGTATAACCTTATACTCAAGAGGTGACTTTATTCTTGATTTTGGATCGATAAACGCCAATCTGAGGGTTTCGTAGTTTTTGCTACCTTTAATATAATAAAACTCATGATCACCTTTATCCCCTTTATGTTTACAAGGGTATTCTTCAATATTGTGGTTGTCGGTAAATTCGAGGTACACATAATCATCTTTGTTTCTAAATGGTTCCTTTAAAAATCTATCAAAATTGGAGTTAAAAACTTGCCTACGCTTTCTGGATTTTTCCAATGGGCTTTGAAAGAGAATTAGCATTTTTTGAGCTTCCTCTATTTCGCCCTCATAACCGTCTATTATGCTTTTTGTCCTTCCTGCATGTGGGATAAAAAAGAAATCATCTTCGGGGAATATTTGTGTGATTTCATCGAGAGATAGCTTTCGTTCTTTAAAACTTAAAGACTCCTTATTAGACTTATCTTCTAGTCGCTTATTAACATTTTCTACAGATGCCTTGTCGCTATAATTAAAAATTACAAGAGCATGATAAGTTTTCCTCCCCGTTCAATATCTAGTTCAATTCCTAGTAGTAGAAGAGGATCAGACTCTGGATTATATATTTCATAATATTCTCTATATGAATCAATGTTGATAATGTTGTGATCTGTGAGTGAGAAAATTTTCACACCCCTGATCTTTCAGCTTTTCACGCAATGTTTTTACTGAAAAAGAACCTTTATAGTCGTTATCTTTGGTTTTTTTGCTCAAGTCTGTGTGGATATGTAAATCAATTTTTTGCCAGACTGAATATTTTTTATCCAATTTCTTAAGCCCTATTATTTATTTTCTATTCTATAAGTAATGTCTGGGAAGCCGAACAACCTGATTATAGGTATCCGTATATAAGTGACTTGTAACCTATATACGTTACCGGTGACGTATATAAGTGACCTCCCGGTCACCTATATAGGTGACTTCAATTATTTTCCCCGGGGAAAAACGGTAACCGATATAGGTTACTTATTTACAGGAAACTTGCACCGTCTTTTTGTTCATTTCACATGGAACATCGGTCCACCGACTACTCTTTAACGATCCGTTCCACCAGTGTCGTGTCACCCCGAATCGCTCCAAAACAGACCCGCCAGATCCGTTCCTCCGAATTCCAGCGCCCCCCGGCTCTTTTCAGCTTTTCCCTCAGTTCAGTTTCGTTGTAGGAAACGGCGACCGCAACCATGTCCGCATCCCGGTGCCGCCCGGCCAACCGGGGCCGTCTATCCACGATGATTTCCGCTGTCGTCAGGTTGTCGCCTGTTCGTTCATCATACCGATAGCGGACACATGAAAAGGGGTCAAGTCTTTGCTTGGCTCTTGCCTCTAAGGTCGATTCATCTTCTTCGCTTTTCCGCCCTGAACAAACCACCGGCAGTGTACTCAGAGGTCTTGAACCCGGTGGGGCCGAGATATCGCACTTCCGCAAAACCGGCCTTCCGCATCAGTTTTTCCTGATCCCGGACCGGGACCGTCCCGCCTATTCACTGACTCCAGGCCTCAAGACTGCCGACCAAATTGGTCGGCAACTCCCGTTCCAGCACGATATCGGCGAACTGGAGCCTCCCGCCGGGTTTCAAGGCCCGGTGAATCTCGCCGAAGAGCTTTTCCTTGTCGGGGGAGAGGTTGATGACCCCGTTGGAGATGACCACGTCGAAGGTATTGTCCGGATAGAGAATGGCCTCCCCTTCCACCTGTTTAATCTCGACGTCGTCGAACCCGGCTGCTGAGCAGTTGGACTTGGCCCGGGCCACCATCTCGCTCGTCAGGTCGATGCCGCAGACCCGGCCGGACCCACCCGCCAGCTTTCGGGCAACGATCAGATCGAAACCCGCCCCGCAGCCGATATCGAGAACGGCACTGCCCGGTTCGATTTGTTCGATGGAGAAGGGATTGCCCACCCCACAAAAAGACGCAATAAGTTCAGGGGCAAGGCTCGAAAGCAGATCGGGATCGTAGCCCAACTTTTCCGCCCCTTCCCTCCCGGTGGGATAGGCAAAGAACCCGGCGGCGGACTGCGCCACCTGCGAGTACTTGGCACGAATGGCTCCGCGGATCGCCCAGTGGTCAACGGCATCCGAACCACCTGGAGCAGTACCGGGATCAAGCCGGCAACTGCCGGCAGAACCCGGCCCTCAACCGGTGGGTTTCTTGAACTCTTTATCAGTCATTACACCCTCCGCGAAATTCCGGGGACACCCTGCTTAATTCCTACCATTTCTCCACATGTACCCGCTCCTCCCGATACCGCGCCCGAGCCTCCGGTTGCACAGCCGACCAACCGATGGCGATGCCGCACATGTAAATGATATTCTCGGGCAGCTTGAAAAGCTACTTGACCCCGGCGATCCGCTCCTCCCTGGGGTTCATCCTGTTTAGCCTCCCCTTCTTGCGTTTGCCCTTGGCCTCAAACCGGGATAAATCTAACCTGCCGAAAGAGTTTGGGGAAATTATTTCTCAGGAGACGCCTTAGGGGCGCCCAGAGATTTATAGAATAGTCGGCAGTTGCTGCCGATCAAAGGCTGTGCAGTAGATAGATCAAGAGGAAAATTCCGATCACTAGAACTGAAAGGGTGAGCAGGGAGTCCAATATCAACGAGGGTCTGTAGGTGTCTTCGTCGATTTGCCTCTCGACCTTCTTGTAACGAATGAAGGCCAGGAGTGCCATCAGCGCGCCGAGGGCCACCAGGACGACCCCGAGGATCGATGAATAGCCGGGAGACGGGGGCAGACCGGGCGCTCCTTGTGGGGGGTCGGCCCCGTGCATCCCGACGGTGCCCAGGTAGTAGGCGGCCTGCTTTAAAAAGAGGGCGAACTTTTCGACGACGAAGCCAAAGGCCATGATGCCGATACTCGTCCTGATCCAGGCGAGAAAGGTCCTTTCGTTGGCGAAATGTACCCGCCGGTTTTTGATCCTTGCCGCATCCTTGTCTTCAGTGATCATGGGCATCTTCGATTCCCCCTTGGAAAAGGTAGACCGGCAGCATCAAATGAGCCTTCATGTCCCGGGTTGGTTTGCCGAACAAAGTATTGTGCCCTCCTTATTTTCACTCCGGAGTTACCTCTCTTATCACCACTTCTCCAGATGCACCCGTTCCTGCCGATACCTTGTCCGGGCTTCCGGTTGCTCGGCCGGGTAGCCGATGGCGATGCCGCACATGGGGATGATATTGTCGGGCAGATTGAAAAGCTCCCTGATTCCGGCAATGCGCTCCTCCCTGGGGTGAATCCCGAGCCAGCAGGTGCCTAGCCCCAAGGTGTTGGCGGCGATCATGATGTTTTCCACCCCGGCGCTCAAGTCCTGCAGCATATAGGAGAGTTCCTGCAGGTGGGCCTGGTTGATGTCGCCGCAGACGATGAAGGCCAGCGGGGCCTGGCGGAGCATCTTGGCGTACTGGTGGATCTCGATGATCTTCTCCAAGGTTTCCCGGCTTTGCACCACGATGAAATGCCAGGGGTCCTTGGCCACCGCCGAGGGGGCCGACATCCCGGCTTCCAGCAGATCGGTGATCAGCTCCTCGGGAACCGGTTTATCCTGGAACTTACGGATACTGCGCCTGGAAAAGATCAGCTCAAGTTTTGGATTCATCTCAGCCCTCCTGCTCAGTTATCGCCTGGTCTGGTTTCAAATGGCCGAAGCCCAAACTTACCCCGACCGGCGAAACTTGCAAAGCATTTGTCAGGATGAAGAAAGCCCGCTCAGCCTAGACTCGATCCATAGTTCACCCTTGCGACTTCCCGCCACCGGCGCCCGGAGAAAATGGGACCGTTCCGAAAATGTTGTTCAGTTCGCGAGATGCTTCAAACTATAATTTGGCAGACATCGTCCGATCAAATGACCAAGCAGAGGAGGAAATATGCCCAGGCTGTTGAACTTAATCAGGATCATGCTGGTTGCCCTGGCGGTAACTGTTCCCACCAGGACCTGGGCTCAGCCCATCGTGGTCGGTTGCGACGCCCATCTGGAACCTTTCGAATTCAAGGGCGCGGATGGGAAATACACCGGCTTCGATATCGACCTCTGGGAGGCCATCGCCGCCGACCTCAAGCTCGACTACACCTTGAAGCCCATGCCCTTCGAAAAATTGCTGCCGGCCTTGGAAAAGGGCGAGATCCAGGTGGCCCTGGCCGCCATCACCATCACCGCCGAGCGGGAAAAGGTGCTCGACTTCTCCTACCCCTATTTCGATTCCGGCCTGGGCCTCTTGATCCGGGACGACCGCGAAGGCATCCACGATATCGGCGATTTGACCGACAAGATCATCGCCACCAAGGAGGGTACCACCAGCGCCAGGTTCGCCCGGGAGATCCTGCAGAAGGAAATAAAACTCTTCCCCGACATCGCCCAGGCCTACCAGGCGGTGGCGACCGGCGCCGCCGACGCCGCGATCTTCGACGCGCCGGCGCTCCTCTACCACATCAAGACCAGCGGTCAGGATCATCTGAAGTCGGTCGGCCGCCGCTATCAACAGCAGACCTACGGAATCGCTCTGACCCAGGGCAGCCCCTTACGCGAACCGATCAACATCAGCCTGCTGAAGCTGATCGAAATCGGCCGCTACGACACCATCTCGCGCAAATGGTTCGGCAATGTCGATTGAGCGGGGCGATCTCCGGAGCGCTAATAGGTAACGATGGCGTTGTACAATTCCTTGCAGGTCAATTGGACGTTGGCGAAGGCATCGACCAGGGGCCGGGCCCGGGAGATGGAGGCGTTGACCAGCACCTTGCCGCTTCTGGTGTCGATCATCCGGACATTGAAGGAGACGGTGGAGCCGCTGCTGCCGAGGGACTCCCAGATCACGTAATCGGTCAGCTCGCCGGTAACCACCGCGTCGGCGCCGGCCAGTTTACCGACCTCCAGGGCCGAGGTGGTATCGATTACCCCGGTTTGCTGCAGGGCGGCCTCGGCCAGGACCTGATTGAGATTTTCCCGATCGACTACGGTGACCTTCGGCAGTTTCGCCAGGTTGGCGGCCAGAACCCCCGCCACCACCTTGCCGCCGTCTTTCCCGGCGCTTTGGTATTTGGTGGCCCCAATCACGCCAGGCTCTTCGAATTCGTAGTTCAGGTCCAGAACGGCGATGTTCCAGCGCCGCGCTTCCAGAGTGGCCTTATCCATCGTCAGCGTGGGCGGCACCTGCATCGATGCGCAACCGCCCAGGCCAGCCAGGACAACCAGGACAACCAGCAGATAAATGATTTTTTTCATATCGCCTCTTCAGGTAATTCCGGGGGTACCAGGTTTGATTGCGTCGCCAAAACTCCACTCTACTGCAAGTAATTACAGCAAACGTCACGAAAAAGCCTCTGTCTGGGACGGGGAAACCTCCGTTTTCCAATTGACTTTACTTATCATGGCGATCCCCGGAATTACGGGGTTCGTTGACCTCCGGCCATCAGCGAGAAAAGTGTGTCGCGCAATGCACTGATACCGTAGGGCTTCTTCAGAAACGCCTTGAATCCCTCCTGTTGGTAGCCTGCGATTAATGCATCATCAGAATATCCGCTTGAAACCACGGCCTTCACCGCAGGATCGATTTCCATTAGCCTCTGCAGAGTTTCAGCGCCGCCCATCCCACCCCGGATCGTGAGATCCAGGATGACAATGTCAAAGCGCTTCCCGCTGGCCATCGCCCCCTTATACTTTTCCAGCGCCTCCTGCCCATCTTTTGCTATTTCCACCTCCTGGCCAAGCGCGAGTAGCAGTTCTCGGCTCAGATTCTGGATGGTTTCATCATCATCCATCACCAGAACCCGGGCTTTGAGTGGTGCCGGCTTCTCGACCGGTTTGGCCTGTGATTCCGCCCGGCCTTCCCGGGCGATGGCGGGAAGATAGACCATGAACGTGCTGCCTTCACCCGGTTTTGTCCTGATGTCGATCATACCGCCGTGGTTCCTGATGATCGAATAGGAGGTCGCAAGCCCCAGACCGCTTCCGTGTTCCTTGGTCGTGAAATAGGGGTCGAAGATCTTGCCCAGGTTCTGCTCGGGGATGCCGATGCCGGTATCCCGGATTGAGATCATGACATAGTTTCCCATGGCTAGTCCGTATGGCAGGGAGGCATCGCCGGCTGCCACGTTTTTCGCCGTGACGCTGACCGAACCGCCCATCGGCATGGACTGGTCGGCGTTCAGCACGATATTCTGGATCACCTGTCCCACCTGGCCGGCATCGGCCTCTGTCTGCCACAGGTCCTCCGGGACGATCGTGCGGAATTCTGAGCGTGAGCCGCTCAGGATGAATTTTATCGAATCTTCAATCACCGGGTGAAGGTCGAGCCGCTTCTTGGCCGGCTTACCGCCCTTGGAAAAGGTCAGGAGCTGGGTCGTGAGGTTTACCGACTGATGGAGAGCCTTTTCGGCATGCTCGAGCATGGCGAGCGACTTTTCCTTTTGATCATGGGTTATCTTCGCCAAAGAGATGTAACCGAAGATGCCCTGCATGAGGTTGTTGAAATCATGGGCAATCCCCCCGGCAAGGACGCCGATGGACTCGAGCTTCTGCGTCTTGAGCCGCTCCTCTTCGAGAAGATATCTCTCCGAAATATTGTTGATCGTCTCGATCACCGAGGTAACGGCGCCGGAGTTGCTCTTGATCGGAAAGGCCTTGGTTTCAACGTACATGATCCGGCCTTTTGCATCCGTGTGTTTATGGATAGCGGAATAAGGCTTGCCGGTTTCGAAAACATGGCGGGAGGCACAGTCCTCGCCCTCCTCATAGCACGGCCGGGAAGATTTGTGCGAGACCTCGTAGCAGTGTTTACCGATGATCGCGTCGCAAACTCCCCCCACCTGATCGCCGTAGGCTTTGTTGGCCGTCAGGATGCGATAATCCCGGTCAAGGACGATGAACCCCTCGTCCACGGTGTCAAGAATGGTACTGATGAACTTTTCTCTTTCCCACAATCGGGACTCCGCATCCCTCCGTGCCGTAATGTCGTTGCCGATGGAAAGAATACCGATGATCTTTCCCTCTTCGTCCATGATGGCTTTATTCGCCCACCGCACCCAGACCCGGGCGCCATCCTTGGTAATATTCTCGTTCTCATTGTCCTTGAACCGGTTCGGATCATGCTGGATCTCTTCCATCAGGCGGGCAAGGTCACGGCCCGACGATTCGGCCCGGGGAACAATTGTGCCTACGACGTTTTCCCCGAGCAGCTCCGCTTTGGAAAATCCAAAAAACTGTTCGGCGAAGGTGTTCAGGAACGTGATTCTTCCCGTGGTATCCCAGGTCAGGACCACCGAATTTGCGGTTTCCACCAGCTCGCGGTATTTCTCCTCGCTCTGTTTTAAAGAATCTTCCGCCAGCTTCCGTTCGGTCACGTCGCGGCTCACCCCGACGATCCCCAGGAGGACGCCTTGGGAATCGTGTATGGGCGCCTTGACGCTATCAAGATAAATTTTCTTGCCGTCTGCACCGATCATCGTGTCTACGACATTGACGGGCGCGCCGCTTTTCATCAGGGCTTCATCGCTCATCCTGCAGCTTCCAGCAAGATCGGGAGGCATAAAATCTTCGTCCGTCTTGCCCATAAATGCTTCCTGACCTGCGCCTAGCATTTCCTCGAATACCCTGTTTACCATGAGATAACGGCAGTTGGTGTCCTTGAAATAAACCGCATCAGGCAAAGCCCGGATCAGAGTTTGAAGTTTTGCGTTTGCCTCTTTGAGCGCCGCCTCCGCCTTCTTGCGCCCGGTGATGTCCCGGCCAATGCTGAACAGCACTTTTCTCCCGCCAAAATCCATAATTCTGACATTGCTCTCCACGGGCATGATCGTGCCGTCTTTTCTTCGATGTGCCACCTCAATCACCGCTTGGCCGTATTTTCTCAGCTGTTCGATCCGAGACTCGACCTGAGCGGCGAATTCAGGAGTATCCAGTTGGGATATGTGCATGGACATCATCTCGTCCTTGGTATAACCCAGGCGCTCGTATCCGATCCTGTTGATATCGATGAAATGCCCTTCCAGATCGAGGATGAAGATGGCATCATTGGCGGTTTCAAAAAGGGTGCGGAATTTGTGTTCGCTTTCCTGTAGCGCAATGTCCGTCCGTTTATGTTCCGTAATATCGCGCCAGATTGTATGAAAATATATCTCGCCGGAAATGGTTATTAATTGCGAGATAACCTGAACATCCCTGATGTCGCCGTCTTTTGCTCTATGCTTGACTTCAAAAGCTGCGCTCCCTTCCTCTATCAATTTCTTAATACTGGCTTGTATCTCGTCAGGATCCTGAATTGGATCGATATCGGAGATACGCAATTTTTCAAATTCCTCACGGGAGTAGCCAAGTTGGCGATGGGCCGCTTCATTAAATTCAATAAAAGCGCCATCCGGATCTATGATTAAAATGCCATCGGGTGACTGGTTAAATATGGTCCGGTAAAGCAGGCCGGATTCAAGGGCCTTATTCACGGCTTGTTGTTTTTTGGCTACCATTTAATGCTCCTTCAAATCTACCCGCTGCTGCCGTTAACGCGTCCGGGCTTCCAGTTGCTCGGCGGTCCAACCGATGGTGATACCGCACCTGGGGATGAGGTGGTCTGGCAGGGCGAAAAATTGCCTGGTCCAGGCCAGGAGTTCCACCCTGGGGTGAATCCCAAGCCGGCGGGGCCTGGCGGAGCATCTTGGCGTGGGGGAGGATCTCGGTAAACCTGTTGAGGGTTTCCCGTTTTTGCCTGCTTTTTCCCTTTTGCCTTTCCCGACCGAACACGCTTCAATTTAACCGACCGGAAAAGTTTGGGAAAATAATTTATCGGCAAATTAAGGAAAAGCGACCATCTTCTGCAGATCTTCATCCCATAATTTCAGACGATAACAGGCCAGACTCCGGCTGATAGTCAGGGGGGCCTTGGCGTGCAGAGCAGGCACCGCGTCAAAGCACTTCTTCAGCTGGTAATTGGGGATCCTGGGGTCCAGATGATGGATGTGGTGAATACCGATGTTGCCGGAAAACCAGCGCAGCACCGTGGGCAAACGGTAAAAGGAACTGCCGTCCATGGCGGCCCGCAAGGGCTCCCAATCTCTTTGCCGGGCCCAGTAGCCGCCGGGGAACTGATGCTGCACGTAGAAGAGCCAGATCCCCGCCGCCCCTGAGGCTGCTGGAAACCCGAAAGGCTTTCAGGGCCGGGTACCAATCCGGCCAGGCGCGACGAGTTGTCGTCTTTACCTCAGCACCGCTGAGACTATCCGCTTCCAGCCCATTCATAATCCAACCTCGGATCGACTATTCCACCTTTGGCACCCTGGCCGGTTTTCTAATTCTATTTTTTCAGGAATGGCGGGGCAAGCTCAGATCTGAAAAATTTCTGATTTCGAGCGCCTGGATTCCAGAAACGCATACTTAATTTTTGTCTTTCGCGGCACCGAGCATCTCTTTAACCATCTGCGTGACCTTATCCCTTTCGTCCTTCCCGGCAAAGGCCAGCATGATCAGCTTGTCGTCGGGATAACCGAAGGCCATGATGCAATCCCGGCTTTGCAGGTAGCCGACATAGAAATCGACCCCGCCGATGGCAGTCACAACCAGCGGCACTTTCCCGGCTCCAATCATCCCGTCCAGTTCTTTCAGGTTGTCTTTGAAGAGCCCCGGCTCGGTGAGATGCATCACCCCCATGCTGGCGCCGCCCTCGGAACACAACTTATCGGTAACCCCGTAAACCACCTGGTCCCAGCGCTTATCCTCCGAACCGGTCAAGCCCGAGATTGTCAGCATGGTAAAACCGAGCCGGGCCGAATCGAGAGCCGCGGCCCCCAGGGTATCAGGGCCGCAGTCGCCTTTGCCGCCGACCTCCACCACACAGGTCTGCACCGCCACCCCGTCCACGCTTGCCGGCAGATAGGCCATGAGCCCCTCGCCAAGGGCACCGCTTCGGGCCGGAACGGCCGCCCCCAGAACAACCAGCAGGCTTAGCGCCACACGGAACTTGCTCATTCGGTACTCCTTGGTTCAGGTTATCAACAAGTTATCAACAGGGTTATACCCAGTATTATCAACAGAGTTTTCAACAAGTTATCAACAGAAACCCTGGGGGACCTGCTCTGTCAATCTCTTTGTTCAGGATGGGAGCGGAGCCGGCAGATATCGCCAGTGAGAAGGTGGGACGGGACTAAGAACCGAAGGTTTCGGCCAGTTGCTCGAAGCAGTCCCGGTCGACCATCACCAGAAGGTTGGTGGAGCCGCTGCGGTCGGAATGGCGGCCGATGGTGGCGATGTAGAAATGGGCGGGGTCGATTTTGACCTGTTCCCCGGCCTGCAGGAAGAAATGGTAGATGGCCTCGTCGCTGTTGACATAGGAAACCGGCATCCAGACCGGCTCGATGCCCCAGACCACAGCCAGCCGCCGCAGGGTGCGGGGATTGCTGGTGGCGGCCAGGAGCCGGGCCCTGGGCCGCTGCTGGGCCACCATCAGGGCGGTGAGGCCGCTTTCGGAGAAGGAAACGATACCTGTCGCCCCGGTGGTGCGCTGCAGGGTGACCGCCGCCGCCGCGAAGGCCCGCCGCTGGCCGCGCTGTTCCTGGAACTCGCGGAACCAGGGATAGCAGGTTTCCGTTTCCCGGATGGTCAGGTCGAGCATGGACACCGCCTCGGCGGGATAGCTGCCCACGGTGGTCTCTTCGGAGAGCATTACCGCATCGGCCCCATCCAGCACGGCGTTGGCCACGTCGGAGACCTCGGCCCGGGTCGGATAGGGGGAGGTGACCATGGAGGTAAGCATCTGGGTGGCGACAATCACCGGCATGCCCTTACCGCTGGCCAGGCGGAGGATCTGCTTCTGGACCACCGGCACCCGGTGGACGCCGATCTCTACTCCCAGGTCGCCCCGGGCGATGAGAATGCCGTCCGCCTCCTCGATGATTTCCGCCAGGTTGTCCAGGGCCTCCGCCTTCTCGATCTTGGCGAAAAGGGGGCAGTCGCCCCCGGCCTCCCGGATCACCTGCCGCGCCTGTTTGAGATCTTCGGCGGTACGGACGAAGGATACCGCCACCAGGTCGACCCCGTTCTCGACCCCGAAGACCAGATCGTCCCGATCCTTGGCGGTCAGGGCTGAAAGATTGAGCCCCTTGACCGGCAGGTTGACGCCCTTGCGGGTGCTGAGATTGCCGCCCTGCAGCACCCGAACCAATACACCCTCGGAACTGATTTGCGCCACTGAAGCCCGGATACTGCCGTCGGCGAAGAAGATCTGATCGCCCTCCGACAAAGAGTCCAGGGCCTCGGGATAGTTGAGGGCGATCCCGTCCGCGCCTTCCGGCACCGGGCCCCGGTGGATCAGCAGCTTCTCGCCCTGATGCAGCAACCTGGGTTCCATGGTCTCGACCCGGATCTTCGGGCCGGAAATATCCTGCAGGATGGCGATCACCGCGCCAAGCTTTTCGGCGCAATGACGCACCCTGCCAATCAGGCGGCCGTGGTATTCGTGATCGGCATGGGAGAAGTTCAGGCGGAAGACGTTGACCCCCAGACGGATCAGCTGCTCGATCCGCTCGGCGGTCTCGGTGGCCGGCCCCAGAGTGGCGACGATCTTGGTCCGCCGTCGGGTTTCCGGTTCACTCTTTATCACACTGTCCATGCCCTGCCCTGCCTCCGGCTCGAATTAACGGCGCCAACCTCACGCCTCCTCTTTTTATAATGCCTGGGAGACCGGAATAGCAACCGTGTCAAGCATGAGTTTACAGGAGAATGGCATAAAAAAAGGCGGCCCGGGTCAGGGGCCGCCTTCCGATCGTAAATATTCCGAGCCTGAACCTCCCCCTCGGAGAAGTACCAGAGGGCGGAGTCAAGTATCAGATAATCGCCTTCATCGCCCCCATATGCGCCCGCAGGTCGGCGCCGATCATCTCGATGGCGGTGTAGCGGATCGCCTCGTTGACCTGGACCAGCTCAACGTTCTTGACCCCGTTGTCCTTGGTACCGAGTCCCTTGCCGATCACGTCGGTGTCGATCTTCTTCATGAACTTGGACAGGAGCGGCACGGCGGCATGGGCGAAGAGGTAGCAGCCGTACTCGGCGGTGTCGGAGATTACCACGTTCATCTCGTAGAGTTTCTTACGGGCGACCAGATTGGCGATCAGCGGCAGCTCGTGCAGCGACTCATAGTAGGCCGACTCCTCTTTGATTCCGGCCGAGACCATGGTGTCGAAGGCCAGTTCGACGCCGGCCTTGACCAGGGCGACCATCAGGATGCCGTGGTCGAAGTATTCCTGCTCGGAGATCTTCTTCTTGGTCGAGGTGGACTTCTCGAAGGCGGTCTTGCCGGTGGCGGTCCGCCATTTCAGCAGGTCCTTGTCGTCCTTGGCCCAGTCCGCCATCATGGTCTTGGAAAAATCGCCGGACATGATGTTATCCATGTGCTGCTCGAAGAGCGGCGTCATGATCTCTTTCAACTCCTCGGCCAGATAGAAGGCCTTGAGTTTGGCCGGATTACTGAGGCGATCCATCATGTTGGTGATGCCGCCGTGCTTCAGCGCCTCGGTGATGGTCTCCCAGCCGTACTGGACCAGCTTGGAGGCATAACCGCTGTCGACGCCCAGCTCGATCATCTTGTCGTAGCAGAGCAGCGAGCCGGCCTGGAGGACCCCGCAGAGGATGGTCTGCTCGCCCATCAGGTCGGATTTGACCTCGGCCACGAAGGAAGACTGCAGTACTCCGGCCCGGTCGCCGCCGGTGCCGCAGGCGTAGGCCTTGGCCAGCTCCCAGCCCTCGCCCTTGGGATCGTTCAGGCGATGGACCGCGATCAGGGTGGGGACGCCGAAGCCGCGTTTGAACTCCTCGCGCACCTCGGTGCCGGGGGACTTGGGGGCGACCATGATCACGGTCAAGTCCTTCCGGATCTCCATACCCTCTTCGACGATGTTGAAGCCGTGCGAGTAAGAGAGGCAGGCGCCCTTCTTCATCAGCGGCATGATGGCCTTGACCACCGAGGTGTGCTGCTTGTCCGGGGTCAGGTTGATGACCAGGTCGGCCTTGGGGATCAGCTCCTTGTAGGTGCCGACCGTGAATTTGTTGGAAGTGGCGTTCTTCCAGGACTGGCGCTTCTCCTTGATCGCCTCCGGCCGCAAGGTGTAGGAGACGTCGAGACCGCTGTCCCGCAGGTTCAGGCCCTGGTGCAAGCCCTGGGCGCCGCAGCCGACGATGACGATCTTCTTGCCCTTCAGGGCCTTGACCCCATCAAACTCCGAGGCATCCATGAAACGGCACTGGCCGAGCTCTTCCAACTGCAGCCGCAGCGGCAGGGTATTGAAATAGTTGCCGGACATCTGGTTCTCCTTCTTTAGTTATTGTTCTGGCGAATTTTTAATAATAGGCGATTCTGCCACCTTTTTTATGGTTGCGTCAAGTGCATTATTGGCGATATTGTATTGCGTGTGACGCAACACTCGCGACAGATCATTGCGCTTGCCTGGTCGCTAAAGCTCTCCCGCAATAACGGGCCCGGGGGAATCTGATCGCCAAAAATTCCACAACTGATAATTCTACATTTATAATTTCTCCACCCATGAACCTCCAGGAACTCAAACTCTTCCGCCACCTGGCCGCTTCCCTGCACTTCGGCAGGACCAGCCGGGCCTGCAATCTGACCCCCTCGGCCCTGACCCGGACCATCCAGAGACTGGAGGAGGAACTGGGCCAGCCCCTCTTTATCCGCGACAACCGTTCGGTGGCCCTGACCCCGGCCGGTGAGATTTTCCGGGAATACGCCGAAGACGCCCTGCAGCGCTGGCAGGAATTGACCAACCGCCTGGCGGCCGGGGAAGTCCCGGGCGGTCAACTCAGTCTCTACTGCTCGGTCACCGCCGTTTACGGGATCCTGCCCAATTTACTGGGCCGCTTCCGGGAGAAATACCCCCGGGTCCACCTCAATCTGCAGACCGGCGATGCCGCCCGGGCCCTGGTCAAGCTGCGCAAGACGAGGCCGAGGTGGCCATCGCCGCCCTGCCGGAAACCCGCCCGGCCGGACTGGAATTTCTGCCGCTGATCGAGACCCCGCTGGTCTTCATCGGCTCGGCCCGCTTCCCGGCAGCGGTAATTTATCAGGGCAGGGAGATCGACTGGCAGCGCACCCCGCTGATCATGGCCGAGCGGGGCTTGAGCCGGGAAAGGTTGGATCGCTGGCTGGCCGCCCGCCAGATCGAGCCCAACATCTACGCCCAGGTGGCCGGCAACGAGGCGATCATCGCCATGGTCAGCCTGGGCTGCGGGGTGGGAGTGGTGCCCCGTCTGGTCCTGGAGAAGAGCCCCCTGCTCGAACAGATTCGCATCCTGCGGGTAACCCCGGAACTGAAGCCCTTCTCGGTCGGGGTCTGCACTCCGGCAAAAAACCTGGCCAACCCGATAATCCGTGCCTTCTGGACCATCGCCGAACAGTGGCAAAAGGAAGAGGAACGGATCACCACCCGGGAAAAAGCACCGAAACCGAGGTTGGAGTGGCATCCGCGACAGCTTTCCCTTAACCTCAACTGAACCGTCCCGGCAATCCGTTCGCCGCCCCGAACCTGGAAAACAGGGTTCATGGGATATTCCGACAAACACAGGACGCGGCGAGTCGTCAGGATGCTGGCTGCTGCTGCTGAGGTCCCGGACGGCGGGGACTCCCGGTGTGGGTCGGCGGCGAGTCCTGCCCTTCCTGGGCCCGGCCTTCATTGTCTCCATCGCCTACGTCGATCCCGGCAACTTCGCCACCAATATCGAGGGCGGCGCCAAGTTCGGCTACACCCTGCTCTGGGTGGTGGTGGCCAGCAACCTGATGGCCATGCTGATTCAGATCCTGGCCGCCAAGCTGGGCATCGCCACCGGCAGGAACCTGGCCGAACTCTGCCGCGACCACTTCCCCCGCCCCCATGGTCTGGTCGATGTGGGTGGCCATGGAACTGGTGGCCACCGCCACCGACCTGGCCGAAT
>CAWEAD010000012.1:0-269589 GCA_963807225.1 uncultured delta proteobacterium
TGAAAAATGGATCGAAGCAGTGGGAAAAGAGCGGGTATTCATTCTGTTTTTTGAGGAAATGAAAAGGGACCCGCTTGCATTTATGTCTGGTATTGCGAAAAAACTGAACATTACTTCTCGTTTTTATGAGACCTATGACTTTGAGGTCCGGGTGAGGACGGTCAGGATAAAGAGCCAGATAATACATAGGATGCTGAGAGGTATTTTTGGACAGAAATACAAGACATCAAGATTTAATATTGTTCCCATAAAATCTTTGAGAGATTTTCTCAAAAAAACGTATTTTGCGATAAACACCGCTGGTAAAAGGGAAGGTAAAAGTGAGGATGTCCTGAAGACGATTATCGAGCTTGATGAAGAGTTCGCTTCTTCAAAAGGCCGTATTGCAGATATGACTGGGATGGATTTATCGTTATGGATGTGAAGGGAAACAGGATATGTTCTGGTGACGATTTAGCTCTTTCAGTAATTATGAAACCCGTTTCCGACGAGTATCTCAAAAAACAACATCAAGTTCACGTCCCACGAGTGAATAATATTTTGTTGCCGATTATGCAGGGGTTTTTATCGGAAAGGGCACTGCCGAGAAAAAAGCGAAAGATTCTTTATACTACCGCAGATTTGGGATGAAATTGCTCTCCTCCTTGACCGATTCCATGTGATTCAGCCTGATCGACAGCGGCTGCCTTTCTCTTATGGTTATTTTTTGACTTTAAAACTTTTAGGTACGGGTCTGAATCCTTGGATGTTGGCACTTATCACTAAAGAATAATCAAATCCTTTGTATTACTTTAAGGATTAGTTAAAAGGAGTACTCATGAAAGGAATTATTCTGGCCGGAGGAAGCGGCACCCGGCTTTATCCGATTACCCGCGGGGTCTGTAAGCAGTTGTTGCCGATTTACGACAAGCCGATGATCTATTACCCGCTGTCGGCTCTGATGCTCGCAGGGATACGGGAAATTCTCATTATCTCGACGCCGCTCGATCTGCCCCGCATCAAGGATATCTTCGGCAACGGTTCCGAACTTGGATTGCCCATTAACTACCGGGTACAGGAGCAACCCAACGGACTGGCCGAGGCCTTTATCCTCGGTGCCGACTTCATCGGCTCCGATCCGGTCTGTCTGGTACTGGGTGACAATATCTTTTATGGCCATGGTCTGACCGCTCTCCTGCACAAGGCGGTCAAGACGGTAACAGAAAAGGGGGGGCGACGGTTTTCGGTTACTACGTCAATGATCCCGAGCGCTACGGGATCATCGAATTCGATTCCGGGGGCAAGGTTCTCTCCATCGAGGAAAAACCCTCCTCCCGAAATCGAACTATGCCGTGACCGGGCTTTACTTCTACGATAACCAGGTGGTGGAGATTGCTAAAAATATCAAACCATCGGTTCGGGGCGAACTCGAAATAACCGACGTCAACCGTGAATATCTGACGAGCAATCGGCTCCAGGTCGAGCTGCTGGGGCGCGGCTACGCCTGGCTCGACACCGGAACCCATGACAGCCTCCTCGATGCCGGGCAGTTCATCGCCACCATCGAAAAACGCCAGGGCCTTAAGGTGGCCTGTATCGAGGAAATCGCTTACAATCTGGGCTATATCGACAGGGTTCAGCTTCTCGCCGCGGCGGACGGCCATCAGAAGAACACATACGGCGCCTATCTGAGGAGGGTGGCCAAATAATCGAGATCAGGAAACGGTCTTTATGCTTGAATGCGTCGTTGCTCGGTTGCCGGAAAATGCTCAAATTCCAAGGTGCACAGCGCTTTTTCTCCGCCCCCGCCTAAGCATCTAACCGGTAAGCGAACGGAGTGGGACTTCGAATATCCACGTCTCCAGGCAGAAACAAATATAGGAGAAACACCATGCCTTTCGAATTCACCAAACTCTCGATCCCCGGGCCCTTATTGATCCAACCCCAGGTGTTCAACGATGGCCGAGGTTATTTTCTCGAACTGTATAAATATTCCGATTTCGCCGCCGCCGGCATCAGCGATCATCTGGTGCAGGACAATTATTCCAAGTCGGTCAAGGGGGTACTTCGAGGCCTCCATTATCAGCAGCATCCTAAAGCCCAGGGCAAACTGGTCATGTGTACCAGGGGCGGTATATTCGATGTAGCTGTCGATATTCGCCGGGGTTCACCCCATTATGGCAAATGGATCGGCATCGAGATAACCGAGGAAAACCGTCGAATGCTCTATGTCCCGCCCGGTTTCGCTCACGGCTTTCAGGTGTTGAGTGAAACGGCGGAAATTTTGTATAAGTGCACGGACGAATACTCACCCGCCCATGATCGCGGCATCATCTGGAACGACCCCGTGATCAACGTGGCCTGGCCCCTGGCCGATCCGCTGCTTTCCGGCAAGGACGAAAAGCATCCGTCTCTGCAGGATGCCGACAACAATTTCGTCTTCAGGGATTGAGCATGCGATTTCTTATTACCGGCAGAAACGGACAACTGGCGCGGGAATTCATTCGGCGTTTCGAAAGGAATTCCCTCGATTTTATTGCTCCGGACAAGTCGGAAATGGACATCACCGACGAGAAGAAGATCGCCGCCGTGGTTGCGGAATACCGACCGGAGGTGATCATTAATTGCGCCGCCTACAACCTGGTGGATAAGGCCGAAGAGTCGCCTGAAGCGGCCTTCAAGGTTAACGCCGTGGGGCCGAAAAACCTGGCCCGGGCCGCCGTTGCAGGCAAGGCGCTGCTGGTCCATTTCGGATCCGATTATGTCTTCGACGGGCTCAAGGAAAGTGGACTATACGTCGAGACCGATCCCGCCAATCCCCTGAACGAATACGGCAGGAGCAAGCTGGCCGGTGAACAGTATGTTCTTGATCAACTGGAACGTTGCCTGGTCTTGCGGCTCAGCTGGGTATTCGGTCGGGGCCGGCAGAACTTCATTTACAAACTATCGCAATGGGCGGCGAATAATGAATACTTGAAGATCGCCTGCGACGAGTTTTCCGTGCCGACCTGGACCGGGACCGTGGTAGATCTCACCCTGAAGGCCATCGACGAAGGGGTGGTCGGGAAATACCATCTCACCAACAGCGGTTTCTGTTCCCGTTACGAGTGGGCCAAAGAGATCCTGGGCCGCCTCGGCAACACCAAGTTCATTCGCCCCGTTTCCATGGTTGACTTTAAACTGCCGGCGGATCGGCCGAAGTTTTCGGCCATGAACAACGGCGCTCTTGCCGGTCTGCTGGATATCGAGATCCCCTCATGGCAGGAGGCCGTCGGATTATTCATCAAACAAGGCGGGCTGGAAGAAGCTGAATAGAGATGAACTACTCTCGCGGGGATCGTGAACGGAGATACTAAATAAAACCAGGCACGATTGTGTGTTTGTGGGTGGGAAGCTTAAAGACTAGCTGCCAAGCTTAAAGGTTTGGTAGCCAAGGCTTTCCAGTTTGGCAGCGTTCAAGCTTGCCGAACAATCACCTATCCGCCGATTCCGTTGGATGCTGGATATTGACCCGCTCCAGGAATCTTGTGATTTTCTGGGAAGCATTCTTGTCTATATTGGAAAAACGAAGTCTGTATTCGAATTCTTCGTTCCCTTTCCTGGCCCCGATTACCTCAGCGGTTATTGAGAGATCCAAATCCCTCGAATTGCCAGGCTGATTTCCATCCCTGACAAAGATTCCCGCATCAAGCTCTTCTCCGAGTGTCAATGATTCGCACGAAGTAATGGAGAAACCTTTAGCACTAAGATTTTTGAGCGCGCCGGCGATTTGTTCCCCCGATCGTTTCATAAGACAGGGAGTCGGAATGGCGGTATTGAACTGGAAGCCTTCCCATCTTATTTTCGAAATCCTCTCAATTAATTCCAAGAGACCGGCGATGCTGGAAACCAATCTACCTGAACCATGAGCCCTGCCCTTGGTGATTCTCAGTTTAGCCCGGAGAATTTTAGTGGCATAAAAGACGAAGAAGAGATAGCAGCCAAAATAACCAAGAAACAATATTATGAGGTCATATTGTTGTATGTTGAGGACTGCCCCGGCCACCCCTATTACTGAGAGTAGGAGTGAGATGGTTGTGATCGTCACGACGGAAAGTTTTTTGGAGAAGCCGCACCTCAGGAGCAGATGATGGAAATGGGTCTTGTCGGCTCGGAAGGGGCTTTTCTTTCTCATCAGCCTCTTGGTCATTACCGTCAGAGTATCCGTTACCGGCACGGCCATAATCAGCAGGGTACTGATCGGCGGCACCAGGCCCCGGCCTGACTGTGAGAGCATGATGGCGAAAAAGGCCAGTGAAAAGCCAAGGACAAGGCTTCCGGCATCGCCCATGAAAAGTGAGGCCGGCTGCCAGTTGTATTTCAGGAAAACAACTAAGGCACCACAAAAGGCCAGACTCAGGAACATGAGTTGAGGTTGGCCGTTTAGATAAGCCAGTGCAGAAAATGCGGCAAAGGCAATCAGGGAAAGGCCACCTGCCAGACCGTCCAGACCATCGGACATGTTTACGGCGTTTATAACCCCAACGGCGCTGATCATGGTCAAGGGCACCACCATATGCCCCACCGGAACCA
This sequence comes from uncultured delta proteobacterium, assembly GCA_963807225.1. Lineage (GTDB taxonomy): Bacteria > Desulfobacterota > Desulfobulbia > Desulfobulbales > JAGXFP01 > JAGVGT01. The sequence continues at coordinate 4,552 of CAWEAD010000012.1, forward strand.
TAATACCCGGTAATAATTCGCCTAGATTTTCAAGCCGAGCACCATCGATAAATATAATCAAGCTTACGGCCAGAAACTGGGCCACGAACTTCAATCTGTGGTTGAGTTCCTTGAAGTCGTCAAGAAAGCCGACCAGCAACAAGATGGTGAAGCCGAGGAAAAAACCCCTGAGGTTTGTAATATTGATAAAAATCAGGCTACTGAGCACTACGCCAGACGCCATGGCCATGCCCCCGACAAGGGGCTTGGGGACTTTGTGTACTTTCCTCTTGTTGGGATGGTCAATCAGGCCTAGCCGGGTCGCGATAACCGCTAATCTAGGTAACAACAGAAAGGTTGCTATTAAAGAAACGCTAAAAGACGAGGCGGCTTTAACTAATAAACCTGTCATTTCACCCCCCTCTCTCATTTTTTTGTTCAGAAGCTCAAAAACCGATTGGGAAAAAAAGACCAAGAAATTAAGATTGCATGGATTCCCCGCCGCAAAGTACGGCCACCTATCCCGGAGCTTGCACCAACGGACAATCAAAATCAATAAGGGCATCATCGTTCCCCTAAAAATTTTCGCAGGTGTATTTCCGTCTCCCGTAACAATGGATCCGTCAAAAAAAACCTGGTCGGATAAACGACCTGCGGCTCATTGGTCATTGGCGAGGGATGCTCGATTGCCTATTAATATGTGGGATCGGTATCTGTGCATTGCAATTGCCCGAGCCCTGATTCGGATTAAGGAGTCTGGGCTCGGATCTCTCCTGAGCTAATTTGCAATGATGACTAATAGTCAATTGTTATTGATATCTAACCTGATTTTCTAATGATAGAAAGAGGGTAGAGATGAATTTAAGGGGAAACCCCCATGAAAATTTTTGTGCTTAAGGCAATCACTTATGCGAGGGAAGAATAATTGCTGCCGCAGTTTTGAATAATGTTGAAGCTTTTGATTGGCAGGTTAAGAAGGGCGGATATGTGATTTTTCCCGGGTCGGAACTGATTTGAGTCCCCGATAAGCATTTTAAATTAACCAGGTGTCCTGATTACTGTTATTATTGTCAAGTGCGATAATTAAGCTGGAATTGGGATGAGGTGATGATGAGCGGTGTCCGGCGAGGACGAATCTTTTTGGTGCTGTGGCTGCTCCTGGCATCCTGTTCCGGTTCCGGGGCGATGGTGCAGGGAACTGCCAGGCCTGAAGCGGGTCGGCAGGAATCCGCGGGGGTGGCCAATTCTCCCGCCCTAACCTTGGAGCTTCAACTCTCGGGCGGTATCGCCGGGCGAAATGAGCGACTCCGTTTGACCGACGATGGTCGGGCGCTGGTTTTGGACCACCGCTTGAACCGGGCGCGGGAGATAAAACTCAGCCCGGCGCGGCAAAAGGAAATCGCCGAAATGGTTGCCGCCCTGGATAAGTCCGCCGCCGACGATGTCGGCCACTTACCTCCTTCACGGTGCCGGGACTGCCTGGTATATAAGTTGATCTTGCCCGCCACCGGCAAACCGCGCCAGATCCTGATCGTATCGGACCGTTTGCCCGATTCACCTTATCGGGAGTTGATTTCTACCCTGTTGGCATTGATGAAGGAAGTGCCAAGCAATAACGATAGATAGATCTTCAACCCTTTTCGGGTTGTCGGAAATAGGAGAAGATTATGCCCAGGAACAGCGGCGGATTTGGCGAAGGGATGCTGCTCAAGTTGTTGACCGGTCTGGCCGTGCTGCTCATCCCCGTCATGTCGGCTTGGGGCAATGAGGAGATAGTCGGAAAGAACACGGAGGCTATGGCCCAGCTCCAGGCTGCCGGGGTGACCGTCGGTCACAACCGACAACTCGGCAAGGTAGGTTTTATCGGGGTCGGTCGCAGAGCCCCGCTGGTTGCCCCTGGTCTCAGCCCCGGGGCGCCGGCGCCTTTCAACGCCATGGTTCTGGCCGATAAATATGGTGCGCTCTTTGGCCTGGAACGGCCCCGGGAGGAACTGCTGAACAAACGAGTTGGAGTTAACGGGGCCGGCGGCGGCATGGTCCACTATCAGCAGGTATGGAGCGGGTTGCCGGTGTTCGGCGGCGAACTGGTCGTTAATATGGACCGGGGCGGGGCCATGCTTTCCATGAACGGCGAGATCGGCGCGGTGCCCAAAGGTTTCTCGCTGGATCCCGAAGTGAAGGGAACCCAGGCCGTCGCCACGGCACTGGCGGCGGTGGCCAAATGGTACGGGATGAAGGTTGATGACCTGGAGGCCGGAGACCCGGTACTTAACATCTACGATCCCCGGTTGCTCGGTCCCGGGTTGGGCGGACCGGTCCGCCTGGTCTGGCGCCTGGAGGTCCGTCCGCGCCAACTGGCCCCGATCCGGGAACTGGTGTTGATCGACGCCAAGTCGGGGGGGATCGCCCTGCACTTCAATCAAGTGGATAATGCCAAGAATCGCATCACCTACACGGCCAATTCCACCGGCGATTTGGATAATGAAAAACTCTGCACCGAGAGTCCCGACCATAGCGATGTCTGCACCAGTGGCGATAACACCGAGGCTGATTTTGCCCATCTCTATGCCGGGGCCACTTATGATTTTTACGTGACCATATCATGGCCGGGATAGTTTTGACGACAATGGCGCCACCCTGATTTCCACGGTCCAATTCGATGACGGTAAGACCTGTCCCAATGCCTATTGGGACGGCAGTCAGATGGTTTATTGCCAAGGCCTTCCCAGAGGCCGACGATGTGGTGGCCCATGAACTGACCCATGCCGTAACCGAGCGAACTTCAAAACTATTTTACTATTACCAGTCAGGCGCCATCAACGAGTCTCTTTCCGACGTCTGGGGAGAGTTCGTCGATCTGACCGATGGCAGAGGCAATGACGATTCCGTCGGTGCGCTGGTTGATGGGGGAGGAGATCAATTCTCCGACCACCAACCCACCCATTGTCGGGGCTCTTCGCGATATGAGGGATCCTACACTCGCCACTGATAAAACTAATCCCAATCTCTCCGATTTAGCCTTCCCGCAGCCGGACATGATGAGCAGCCACTACTATTACACTGGGACAGAAGATAACGGTGGAGTTCACTACAACAGTGGGATCAACAACAAGGCGGTCTATCTGATGACCGACGGCAGCACCTTTAACGGCCAAACGGTAACCGGCCTGGGCATCACCAAGGTGGCCAAAATCTATTACGAGGCCCAGACCAATCTTCTGACCTCCGGCTCCGACTACCTGGACCTTTCCAACGATCTGGTCCAGGCCTGCGAAAACCTGGCTGGGCACGGCCGGGATCACCGCCGGTGACTGCGATCAGGTGCGAAACGCCATCGCGGCGGTTGAAATGGACCGGCAGCCGGAGGCGGATTTCAATCCCGAGGCGGAGGTCTGCGGTGTGGGTCAGGAGGCTCATGACATCTTCTTCGACGATTTCGAGAACGGTCTGAGTAAATGGACTGCCAGTTCAAATCGATGGTCCATCATGACCGGCTACGCCGTATCCGGCACCCACATGCTTGATGGCGCGGATAACGATTCCATCAGCGACCATAACGTGGCTATGGCGATCCCTGTAGCTCTACCGTCAGGACAGAGCTACCTGCACTTTCGCCATGCCTTCGGTTTCGAAACCTCGGACAATTCATACTGGGATGGCGGGGTACTGGAATACTCGACCGACAACGGTGCCACCTGGAGCGATGCTGCGAGCCTGATCGACTCCGGCAAGGGGTATGGAGGCACAATCTATAACGGTGCGAATGCCGATCAATCCCTTGAAAGGCAGAGATGCCTTTGTCGGTAGTCAGCCATGGATACGTCTCGACCAGGCTGGACCTGAGCTCCCTGGCCGGCCAGAACGTCAAATTCCGCTGGCGGATCGGCACCGATAGTCGGTACCGGCGACTTCGGCTGGGACCTGGACGATGTCCGGGTCTATACCTGCGGGAATTCCTTCCCGACGGCCGAGGCCGGTCTATCGCAAAATGTGACCCGGGGGGCCTCGGTAACCTTGCACGGCTCCGCCAGCTCCGATAGTGACGGTACCATCGCCTCCTATGCCTGGATCCAGACCGGCGGTACAGCGGTTACCCTGAGCAATGCCGCCTCCGCCAATCCCACTTTCACCGCGCCGAATAATTTAGAAACCTTGACCTTCAAATTGACGGTGACGGACAACGAAGGGGCGACGGCCGTAGATACCACCACAGTTAATGTGATCAATACCGCACCCGTGGCCGAGGCGGGAACGGCCCGGACCGTTGCTCCCGGCGCGGCGGTCGTCCTTAACGGCGGGGCAAGTTCGGACAGTGACGGTACTATTGTCGCCTATTCCTGGGCACAGACCATCGGGACGGCGGTAACCTTGAGTGGAGCCGATACCGTTACCCCGAGTTTTACCGCTCCGAATACATCAGCCACCCTGACCTTCCGTCTAACCGTTACCGACAATGACGGGGCCACGGCCAACGATACCGTCACAGTGACGGTATCGGCACCGGTTCTGGTCGCACCGCCGCCCCCAGCGGACGGTGGCGGCGGCGGGGGCTGCAGCCTTTCGCGCGACGGCAGCTTTGAGCCGCTGCTGCTCCTGGCCTTCCTGGTCTCTCTGGTAATGATTTGTCGTCGTCGCGGGCGGGAATAAAAATCTGGCGCGATCCCTGGTTCTGGCTCGCTCTGGGGGCCGCGCCGCCGATCTTGTTGTTGTTTCGCTTGGCGGGGCTACCCCTGGCCCCGCTGGATTGGCCCCTGGGACAGCCCGGGCGCTTTCTCGGCTTGGTCCTGCTCTGGCCGGTACTTGAGGAGATTGTCTTTCGCGGCGGCCTGCAACCGGCCCTGGGCGCAAGCAGTTGGGGGCGCCGGAGCCGGGTTGGGTTCAGCGCCGCCAATGGAGCCACCAGCCTGATCTTCGCCGGAGCCCATCTCTTCTCCCATCCGCCGCTCTGGGCCCTGGCGGTCTTTTTCCCCTCGCTGCTTTTCGGCTATTTCCGCGATCGCCACGACTCACTGATCTCGCCGATCATTCTCCATGTCGGTTATAATTTCGGTTATTACTGGCTGTTCGGAGGGGGGTGATGCTGATCAATTCGGCTGGGTAGCCAGCGAATTTGCCAGCCACTATTTGAAAGCTTGAAAATCCGCCCGGTTCCTGCTTTTATCCAAACCTGACCTAAGCAACGATGACAATTTCGCGGAGCATATTCTTATGACCATTGATCAGACCCGGGTGGTGATTTTGGCCGCCGGCAAGGGTACCAGAATGAAATCCGAACGGGCCAAGGTGATGCACGAACTCTTCTTCGCCCCGATGCTGCACCACGTCCTGACTGCCCTGGCGCCCCTGGAGCTGTTGCCGGAGACGGTGGTGGTAACCGGCCACCAGGCCGAATCGGTGGAGGCCTCGCTGGCCGCTTTCCCGGTCTCCTTTGTCCGACAGGAGAAGCAACTGGGTACCGCCCACGCGGTCCTGGCGGCCCGCCGTTTTCTGGAGGGCCTGAGCGGCACGGTGCTGATTCTCTGTGGTGATACCCCGCTGCTGCGAGCTGAAACCATCCGGGATTTTCTGAACGCCCACCACCGATCCGGAGCCCGGTTGACGGTGATGACCACCAGTCTGGCCGATCCCAGCAACTACGGCCGGATCGTCAGCGGGCCCGACGGCGAGATCCTGCGAATCGTCGAGGAGAAAGACGCCTCGGTCGAGGAGAAGGCGATTTGCGAGATCAACGCCGGGGTTTACTGTGCCGAAGTCTCTTTCCTGCTCCAGGGTCTGGGGCGGATCGACGATAAAAATCGACAGCGTGAATTCTATTTGACCGACCTGGTTGCCATAGCCCGGGACCAGGGAGATGTGGTTGCCAGATTTTTCTGTCCCGATCCCTTGGAGGTGCTGGGAGTTAACTCCCGGGTGGAACTGGCCGCGGCCCATCGCCACCTGCAGCTGCGCCGCAATCGCCAGCTGATGATCGACGGGGTAACGATTGTCAGCCCCGAGACCGTGGCCATCGATCCGAAAACGGAAATGGCAAGGGATACCGTAATCACCGGACCGGTGACCGTTTCGGGCCGGAGCAGCATCGGGGCCGGTTGCCGAATCGGGCCGCAGGTGGTCATCCGCGCCAGTCGGCTGGGTGACGGGGTGACGGTGGAACCCTTTTCCCTGTTGACGAATTGCACGATCCCGGCGGGAGAGGAGGTGCCTGCAGGCACCATCCGCCAGGGTTGAAGTGGCAACGCGGTTCGGATAATCTGCTTGACTTTGTTTTTCACCGGGGGTTATATTTTGCTAAATTTATTCTGATTACAAATAGTTAGCCTAAATAATTAAGGTAATAAAACATGGAACAGCTGGAAAACCTTGCCAGGCTGGAAGAGGCGATTGACAAATTGCTGCGCTCCCAGCAGGGGATGCAACAGGAAAAGGCGCTACTGCTGGCCAAACTTGCCAGGCAGGAACAGGAAACGGCCGAATTGCGCCGGCAGCTGGAGGATGCTCAGGGTGAAAGGGGGAAGATCCACCAGCGCGTCGCCGGCTTGATCGAGTCCATTGAAAAATGGGAGAAGATGACCGGGACCCAGGGGGTGGCCGAAGAATCCGGAGCCATGCCCGGTGAAGGTAAAACCCTTTTCTGAGATGGACCGGCCGCGGGTCGGCCGCGGGAGGTTATGATTGGCTAGATCGGTTAAATTCGAAGTTTTCGGCCAGGAATATTCTCTCAATACCGAGGCCCCGGAAGAGGATATCCAGGAGATCCTGGACATGGTCCGCACCCACCTGCAGGAGACCTGCAAGGCCACCAATGTCCTGCCCTCCGGGAAATCGGTGATACTGGCCAGCCTGAATATGGCCGGTAAGTATGTCAAATTGAAGCGGGATTTCGAAGCCTATAGAGAGAAAATGCTGCAGGAGTCAGAAAGACTCAGGAAAAAAATTGAGGATTTCGTATAACTGCGCTAAAGTATGAATTCCCCTGCCTTGTTGGTGATTTGTAGATTGTGTCGAGCCAACATTGTATTAAAGGGTGACTTCGCTGTCTCGGGATGGGAAATGCTTTTGGCAATTCCTTGAACCTGGCATGAGTATCGCCCACCTGACTTGTCAGGTTCGCTTACACTCTACCGACACGGCAAAGGCGGGGGATTGATTATGACAGTCAACCGGGCTCGAAAGAACCACGGTTTTAATATATAATTTTATATTTGGGAGGATCGTTTTCAGTTCCAGGGGTGTCTGGCGGTAAGGACAAGGATATCTGGAAAGAATCCGCAGTGTAATGTGATCGCGGCTATATTGCGCCGCGATTTTGTTTGCGATAAGGTCGAGTTTTTGCCCGACAGTTTGGCGCGGGCCATGCGTAAAATGCTACCAAGCTTGGTTGGATCATTGAATTTCCTTGAGTGCTGACGGTCCCGGTCGGGCAATTCCCCGATCGGTTTCTTGACTGCGCCAGGCATGTACTTGACCTCCCCTCTTTCCTGTCATCCCGGCCTTTTCGGCCCATCTCCCGTTATTTATCGAGTAACCGTTTTACCGATTAGCCGCCCGGTTCCAAGGCCAGGGCCGTTTACCGCCCCGGCCGGCCATCGGCAATCTCTACCAGTTATACCGGTTCCGCCGGTCTGGCTGTTTTAATAAATTCCTATTTGGGAGAACGTCGCCATGAGCACGTTAATGATTGTTATTTTTGCAGCGGGGGCAGGTGTCTTAGGCATTGTAGCGGGATTTGTCATCCGGAAATTGTTGATTGAAAAGAGGATGTCCGGCTACGCCGAGCAGGGACGGAAGATGATCAACGAGGCCCTGGCCGAAGTTGAGCGTCTGAAGAAGGATGCCTCGATCCAGATCAAGGATGATGCCCTGCAGCTCAAGCAGGAAGCGGAAAAAGATATCCGGGCCCGCAAGGCGGAGCTGATCGATGAAGAAAAACGCTACAGTCAGAAACTCGACCAGATTGAACGCAAGATCGACCTGCTCGACAGCCGGGAGATGGAACTGCTCAAGAAGGAACAGCACTTCATCAAGGTGGAGAACAAGCTGGCCCAGCGCAATAAAGAACTCGATCAAATAATCGATGAGCAGCGGCGGCAGTTGGAGCGGATTTCCGGGATTTCCCGGGAAGAGGCCATTCGTCAGTTGGCAGCCAGCATCGAAAGCGAGGCCAAGATGGAGGCCTCCAAGGCCTTGGTGAGAATCGAAAACGAGACCAAGATGGAGGCCGACCGCAAGGCCAAGAATATTCTCGCCCTGGCCATCGCCCGCTATGCCGGCGACTACGTGGCGGAAAAGACCGTTTCGGTGGTGCCTCTGCCCAACGATGAGATGAAGGGGCGGATCATCGGTCGCGAGGGCCGTAACATTCGAGCCATCGAGGCTGCCACCGGCATCGACATCATCATTGACGACACCCCGGAGGCGGTGATTCTTTCCGGTTTCAACCCGGTCCGCCGCGAGGTGGCCCGACAGTCCCTGGAGCGGTTGATCGCCGACGGTCGGATCCATCCGGCCCGGATCGAGGAGATCGTCAACAAGGTAACCGAGGAACTGGAAGTGGGCATGCGCGAGGCCGGTGAACAGGCTACTTTCGATGTTGGCGCCCACGGCATCAACATGGAACTGGTCAAACTCCTGGGGCGGCTCAAATATCGGACCAGCTATGGCCAGAATGTCCTGCAGCACTCCCTGGAGGTGGCTTATCTGGCCGGAATTATCGCCTCGGAACTGGGTGTCAATGTCAAGCTGGCCAAACGGGCCGGCTTGCTGCATGATATCGGCAAGGCCGTGGACCACGAAGTCGAGGGCACCCATGCCGGCATCGGCCGCGACCTGGCCAAGAAGTACGGCGAGGCCCCGGAGATCGTCCATTCCATCGCCGCCCACCACGAAGACGTGCAGGCCGAAAGCCTCCTGGACATCATCGTCATGTCTGCCGACGCCCTCTCCGGCGCTCGTCCCGGCGCTCGTAAGGAGATGCTGGAAAGCTACGTAAAACGTCTGGACGATCTGGAGAAAATCGCCACCGCATTCAATGGAGTCGAGAAGGCTTTTGCTATCCAGGCCGGCCGGGAGATCCGCATCGTGGTCAACAGCGGCAACGTTTCCGATGCCGAGAGCCTGATGCTGAGCCGCGATATCGCCAAGAAGATCGAGCAGGACCTGACCTATCCCGGTCAGATCAGGGTCACGGTAATCCGCGAAACCAGGGCGGTTGAGTACGCCCGATGAGCAAGAGTGTAAGCGAACAACTGGAGCTGTTGACCCGGGGGGCGGTGGACGTCATCTCCCGGGAGGAGTTGGCCGAAAAGCTCAAGAAATCGCAGGCCACCGGGGTGCCGCTCAAGGTCAAGGCCGGCTTCGACCCGACCGCTCCGGACCTGCATCTGGGCCACACCGTCCTGATTCAGAAGCTCAAGCATTTTCAGGATCTGGGCCATGACGTCAAGTTTCTGATCGGCGACTTCACCGGCATGATCGGTGACCCCACCGGCAAATCGGAAACCCGGAAGGCCCTGACCGTCGAGGACGTAAAGCGCAACGCCGAAACCTACAAGGAACAGATCTTCAAGATCCTCGATCCCAAACGGACCGAGGTGGTCTTCAACTCGACCTGGCTGGAAAAACTGACCGCCCACGACTTCATCCGCCTGGCCTCCCAGCTCACCGTGGCCCGGATGTTGGAGAGGGAGGATTTCAAGCAGCGTTTCGAAAACGAAAAACCCATCTCGATCCATGAGTTCCTCTATCCCCTGGTCCAGGGCTATGATTCGGTGGCCTTGGAGGCCGACGTCGAACTGGGGGGAACCGACCAGCTCTTCAACCTGCTGATGGGCCGCACCCTGCAGAAGGTCTGGGGCCAGGAGCCCCAGGTGGTGCTGACCATGCCGCTCCTGGAAGGCCTCGACGGGGTTAACAAGATGAGCAAGTCGCTGGGCAACTATATCGGCATCACCGAGAGCGCCGATAATATTTACGGCAAGACCCTGTCGGTTTCCGACGACCTGATGTTCCGCTACTACGAACTCCTGAGCGACCTGTCGGCCGCTGAGATCGATAAACTGCAAATCGGGCTGAAAGAGGGCAAGCTCCATCCCAAGGCAGTCAAACAGCAGCTGGCCCGCGAGCTGACCGCTCGTTTCTACGGGCAGGAAGAAGCAACCCGGGCCGAGCAGAATTTCGAAAACGTCTTCAGCAAGCACGAATTGCCGGACGAGATCGAAGAGGTAACGATCCAGTTGGAGGATGAAGCGATCTGGCTCCCCAAGCTCCTGGTCGAGGCCGGTCTGGTCAAGGGCACCGGCGAGGGGCGACGGATGATCCAGCAGGGTGCCGTTTCCCTGGAAGGGGAGAAGGTAGCCGATGTGGACTACCAGGTTCCGGCCCGGGGCGAGGTATTGCTAAAGGTCGGCAAGCGTCGTTTCTGCCGGGTGAAGTTCGCCTGATCTGTAGAGACTGAAAATCGATTTTGCCAAGGCGGCCGCAGCAGCGGCCGCTTTTTTTTGTTCGGTTTAGATTGTTTTAGCGAATTTACCCTCGCCCCAAAAAACTTATCGCCTAGGAAAATTTCGCTAGGAAGTCTTGCCAATAAAGCCCTTTAATAAGTTCGGTGCCGACGAAGTAAGGTCATCATCCTCGACCGGCATTAATGTCGTTAACAAACACATCCACTGGACTAGAGTCGGTGAAGCCGATGTTCTTTGAAAGCAGTTTCAAAAGGAGAAGAAGATGAATTTGGAGCAACTATTAGTATTTCTGCTGATTGGTGGCGTAGCTGGTTGGATCGCCGGCATGATAACGAAAGGTGGCGGTTTCGGCATCTTGGGGAACATCGTGGCCGGTGTTATCGGGGCGGCCCTGGGCGGCTGGATCTTCGATGTTTTGGGTATTTCCGTTGGGGGAGGTAAATGGGTGGGACCGCTGGTAACGGCAACGGCCGGTGCCGTGGTACTGCTCTTTGCCGTAGGACTTTTCAGGAAGAAATAAAAATAGCCAATCAAGAAAGCGGAACTTATCGGTGCCCCGTTGCCTGGCGCACCGACAGGTTCATCCCCGTTTTACTCCTACCAAAACTCAAAACCAATTCCATATGTGGTTCCCTTCTCTTGGTAGGTCGAGAGTTCCACCCCGTATCCCCGGAAATAATAGACATAGAGCGGCACATCGAAGAAGCGGAAGGTCGCTTCGTAGCGCTGGGAGAGGTTGAAGTCCCGGTAGCCGCTGCGGAAGATGGCGCTGAACTTGATTTCCTGGGCTTCCAGGTAGGGCAGGATAAAGATGGTGGAAAAGGTGGTCCTGACTCCGTCGTAGTCCTCGATATGCGGTTGCTCGGCCACCGGTTCCCAGAAGATCTGGTCCTCCCGGTCCTGGGTGAAAATCTGCTTGTCCAGGAAGTAGCGGCCCTGAAGGTAGAGATAGAAGTTGCCGAAGATGCCGTGGCGCTTTTCGGAGACGGCGAATTTCATTTCCAGCGGGATGTAGTCCCAGCCCCGGCTCACATAGTCACGGGCGTTCTCGGTGGCCAGATATTCCTCGCGGGTATCGACGGTCTGGCCGTTGGACTCGTGGAAGTAGCCGGTTTTCAGTGACTGCAGGTGCAAGTGGTTCGCCGCCGGCAGGGAATATTCGTACATCACCCCGGGGTTCTGGCGGCGGGAGATGATCGGCGAAGAGTCCCGCGAAAAGAGGTAGAAGTCGTACTTGCCGTTGTAATTGAAGTAGAGGCTGGAGCGTTGCCCCAGGTGCTTTTCGACCAGGGTGATGAGCAACGGATACTTGATCGAGAGGTAAAACTCGACGTGCTCCCTGCCTTCGCCGGAGTCGTGGGCCAGGACGAAGTAGGAGGGTTCGTTGCCGCTCAGGAGGTGGATGGGACCGCCATCGTACACTTCCTTTAACGGTTTGGCGCCGGTCTCCTCCGGCGCAGCCTCGACTTGATTGGCACTGGTTGCTTCCGGCACTGTCTCCACAGGTTTGAAGGTGATCTCCTCCGGAATGATCTCGGCCCTGATGGTCTGGGGGGAGATTAAAGCCACGCCGGCCAGCAGCAGGGCGCTAAATATCAGTAGTCTTGGCATGTTTTGAACTCGTATAGGGGGGCGCGTGCAGAGCGCCCAGCGTTTGGGGATTAGCGACCGGGTTGGTGTCGCCAAAGTAAACGACCTTTCTTGCAAAGGCAAGCAAAGCTGGCGGGAAGGGTCGCTGGAGTACGAACCAGAAAAATGAAGAAGGGGATCGGGCAGGTCGTTGGGCAGGTTGCAAGCATGCCTGTTTTCTTGGCGCCCGCAGCGGACGTAATGCAATACGCCCCTACAACCTCTCCTGCTCAGCTCCTCGCAAGGATTGCCACTGAAACATTCTAGGTCTCATGTCGGCAACCGACGCCGGTCCGGCTCCGGGCCTTCGCGCCGAAGCGGGGCGGCGGTGCAGCTGGGTCAGCCAGTCCAGCCAGCAGTGGTTCGGCCTTGAAGCCGGCCGGCAGGGCCTCTCGATACTTTTCGATGGTTTCCCGGGCTCGGGCCGCCATTTTCGCGGCCCCGGCGGCTCGGCCGAAATGTCGGTGGACATAAGTGCCGGCCGCCCGGATCAACCCCTGCAGGATCTCCTTTTCGGCCCCCTCCGCCTTGAGCCAGCGTTTTTCCAGGAGTTCATGGAACTCGAAGAATAGTTCATGGTTCCAGCAGAGCAGCGCCATCCGGTCCGGGTCGGGTTTTTGCCCAAGCTGTTCCAGCAGCGCCCGGTAACAGGCCAGACGCGCCTCCAGATAATCGGACTGGTCCGGAGAGAGGTCTGGGTTTTGACGGAAGACGGCGGCCGCGGCCTCGAAGGGCTCGGGGTTCAGATCCTCCAGGGCGGCCAGCAGGGCTTCGGACAGGCCGTTCCTGAGATCGCGGCTCAACCGATTGTTGAAGGGGTCGAAGCCAGCCACGGTACCGTCGGTCATGGTCCCGGCGCCGATCAGTTCGTCAGCGCCGCCAGGGCCTTGTCGTAATCCGGCTCCTGGGCGATCTCCGGAACCTGTTCGGTATAGGCCACCTTGCCGGCCGCATCGATGATCACCACCGCCCGCGACATCAGACCGGCGATGGGCCCGCTGATGATCTCTACCCCGTAATCCTTGCCGAAATCCGGGGAGCGAAACACCGAGAGCGGGACAACGTTCTTGATCCCTTCCACCTCGCAGAAGCGGTGGTGAGCGAAGGGCAGATCGGCCGAAATGCAGAGGACCACGGTTCCCGGGTGGGCCGCCGCCTCCACGTTGAAACGGCGAACCGAGGCGGCGCAAACCGAGGTGTCGATGCTGGGGAAAATGTTCAGCACCACCTGCTTGCCGGCAAATTCTTTGAGAGAGCAGTCGGAAAGGTCGGTCTTGGTCAGGGTGAAGGCCGGTGCCTTGGCGCCGACCTTCGGCAGTTCGCCGATAGTTTGGATTGGCTTGCCTTGCAAGGTGATTTTGGCCATGTTTGTTCTCCGGTAATTTATTAGCGGGATTGACGGGCCGGTTTCAGACCGCCTGGTTGAATTCATCACGGTAGCCTGCGACACCACCGCTGATTGGGCGCATGGCCTCTTGGTCCAGAACCAGAATCATGAAGGCCTCGGGCGGGACGTCGGGCCACAGGCAGCGGATCCCAAAGGTATCGGCCGGGACGAAACCGAAGCGTGGATAGTAACTGGGATGGCCCAGGACGATGACAAAGGGGCAATGCTGGCGATTCAGGAGAGCCAATCCCTCGGTGACCAGCTTTGAGCCGATACCCTGGCCCTGCAGGTCAGGGGTGACGGCCACCGGTGCCAGTCCCATGCCGGTGAGTTTCTTGCCGTCGTCGCTGGTGATAGTGGCCGGGGTGAAAAGGATTTGCCCGACTACCCGGTTACCCACCTCGGCTACCAGGGCCAGGCGATCCGGGCAGGACTTGCGCAACTGATCGACCAGGTCTGCTTCGGTGGGTTGCCCGAAGGCCGCCTTGTAGATCTGACGGACCGCTTGCCGATCGCGGCTTTCCTCTTTTCGGATCGTGATCATGTGCTTTGAAACCTCCAAATCGACGATAAGGCGGTAGCAAGAATTCGGCCTCGAACTTCAGCCCCAGAATACCATTTTTTCGGAGAACTGACTATCGCTGGTCGATACGGTTTCGCATAATTGCGGTTTATGGTGGATTGGGCCGGGAGGTAAGGGGAAGACAAGCGGCGGTTTACCAGTGGGGCTGGTTGCCGATCCGGTAGTTGATTACTTCCATGGTGTCGTTGATCACCACGAAGGCGTCAGGGTCGAGGTTAGTGATCAAACGCTTCAAGTCGCCCAGTTCGGTGAGGGTCACCACCGTATAGAGGATCTTTTCCGACCGGCCGGAATAGCCGCCCTGGCCATCCAAAATAGTGACGCCGCGGCGGATGTTTTTGAGGATCTCTTTGGCGATCTGCTGCGATTCCGGGGAAATGATCAGAACCGCCTTGCGCTGGCTGAGACCGGTGACGACCACGCCGACCATCTTGGAGCTGACGAAGATCACCACCAGGGTGTAGAGCAGGGCTTCCAGCGAATAGGAGAGCCCAACCAGCAGGAGGATGACGATGCTGGTGGCCAGGACGGTGCTGCCGATGCCGATCGAAAAGCGTTTGAGCAGCATGACCGAGAGGATGTCGATGCCGCCCTGGGAGCCGGAAGAGCGCAGGACCAGACCGGTGCCGGTGCCCATGATCAGCCCGGCCATCAAGGCACTGAGCAGGCGGTCGGGAACGGCGATATCGACATGGATCACGACCACCGCCAGAGCCAGGGAGAGGGCGCCCAGGATACTGTAAACGAAGAAGCGGCGACCCACCGCCATCCAGGCCATGGCGAAGAGCGGCAGGTTGATCAGCAGGTAAATCAGGCCCAGATTGAGGGCTGGGATCTGATCGTGGATAAGCAGGGCCACGCCGGTGATGCCGCCGGTGGCGAAATGTTGCGGCAACAGGATGGAGTTGATGCCGATGGCGCAGAGTACGCTGCCCGTATTGATCAGCAACAGGTCGGCCAGCAGGCGGGACCAGGAGATGAACAGGGTTTGTGGTTTTTTATTCTTTTTGGGCATAACGGGGGCATGGTTAAATTCAGCCGAACGGCAGCGGGCATCAAGCAAGGTTAATAGGTTGGCATCTGTTTAGCTAGCCTTTTGCGGAATTATCGGCTGAAGGCCAGGTAAAAAGGGCTAGGCAGATCGGCAGACGGCCAGCTCGTTGAAAAGCAGGCGCTGCCGGGAGTTACCGATCACCGCCACCAGATCGTCGACGCTGAATCGGTAGTCGGCTTCCGGGTTGGCCTGAAAGCTGCCGGCGTGGATCACTCCGACTACCGTGGCCCCGGTCCTGGTGCGGATGGCCAGCTCCTTGATCGAGTGCCCGGATAATTCGCTGCCGACCTCGATCTTGACCCAGGAGATCTCCAGCAGGTCCCGGACGTTGTCGAGCCTGGTGATCAGTTGGTAGTCCTGGTGATCCCGGTAGATCGGGCCGTAGAGTTGGCGGCGGACATCATCGGTGTACTCTTGGATCAGGTTGACCGGAAACTTCAGGTGCAGCAGAGCCTGTCGGGCAATTTCCAGTCCGGCCTCCATCTCCGGCAGGACCACCATGTAAACTCCTTGCCGGTACAAGGTTTTGGTCTGTTCGAATCCTTCGGCCCGGGCGACGATATGCAGTTGGGGCTTGAGCTGGCGAGCCTGCTGGACGATGGCCTGGGCCACCATTACGGCCGGGATGGTAACCAGCAGCAGACTGGCACCCTCCAGGCGAGCGGCCTGCAGTACCACCGGCTGGCTGAGATCACCGAAGATAGTGGGAAAGCCGGTCCCCTTACATTCCAGCAAGCGCTGGTGGTTATTTTCGACGATGACGAATGCGACCCCGAGCCGGGTCAGCACCCGGGCGATATGCTGGCCTACCCGGCCGCCGCCGCCGATCACCACATGGTTGTTCAAGCCTGCCGCCGGCAGATTTTCGCTCTGTACCGGTTCGTGGCGGAACCAGCGGCGCCGAAGCCGGTATAGTGGCGTGGTCAAGGCCGAGACCGGCGGGGTCAGGAGCATGCTCAAGACCGAGGTGGCCAGGATGAAGGAGTACATGCGGGGTCCGATGGCCTGAACCTCCAGACCGGCCCGGGCCAGGACGAAGGAAAACTCGCCGATTTGAAATAAGCCAAGACCGACGGCCAGAGGGATCACGTTGGTATAGCCGAAGCTCCTGGTCACCCCGGCGAAGATCAACCCCTTGCCCAGCGCCACCAGACCCACCATGAGCAGGATCTTGTCCCAGTTAGCCAACATGAAGTTAAGATCAAGCAACATGCCAACCGAGGTGAAAAAGAGCAGCCCGAAGATGTCGCGCAGGGGGATGATGTCGCTCAGGGCCTGGTGGCCGTATTCCGATTCGCTCAGAACCAGGCCGGCCATGAAGGCGCCGAAGGCGAAAGAGAGGCCGAACAGATAAGTGGCATAGCCGATCCCCAGGCCGATGGCGGTAACGGTGAGGATGAAAAGTTCGCGGGAGTTGCCGCCGGCCACCCGGGCCAGCAGGCGGGGCAGCAGTTTGGTGCCGCCGTAAAGCATAAGGAAGAGGAACAGCGCCGACTTGAGCAGTGCCAGCCCCAGAACGGGCAGTCCGGCCTTGGGGTTGCCGAGCTGGGGCAGAATGATCATCAACGGCACCACCGCCAGATCCTGGACGATCAACATGCCGATCATCACCCGGCTGGATAGGGTTCCCATCCATCCCCGGTTCATCAGGGTTTTCAAGGTGACCATGGTGCTTGAGAGGCAGATCAGGCCGCCGAGCCAGACCGCCTTGACCGGATCCCAGCCGAAATAGCGGCCGATCAGATAGCCGAATCCGATGGTCAAGGTGATCTGGATCGGCGTGCCGATCAGGGCTATCTTGCGCACCGGTCGCAATTCGCTCAGGGAAAATTCCAGTCCCAGGGCGAAGAGCAGTAATGCCACCCCGATCTCGGCCAGGAGTTCGATCTCGTGGGTGTCGGTGATGGTGATTCCACCGGTATAGGGTCCGACCACTATCCCCGCCAGGATATAGCCAAGGATCAAGGGCTGTTTTAGTTTCTGGGCGAGCAGCCCGCCGATCAGGGCGGCAAGGACGATGATGACGATATCTGCGGCGATGCCCATGGCTTAAGAGATAGATAGTTGGTGTTTACGGGGTTGCCGGTTATTCCGGTGTTCAGGAATTATAGCAGAATCCGGCCTGGCGGAATAACGGGAAATATTGTCGACCTGGCCGTGGCCGGTGCCGGGAGTATTTCTCCCTTGTTCCCGCTGGCATAAAATGATACTTTGCGCAACGTATAACCAGTTTCCATCAGTAAAGTCCAAATCTGTGCCACTACGGAGAATTCATCATTACGAGGAGGGGCTTAGCCCCGACGCGGCGGAAAAGCGAAGACTTCGATCTCAGGTTTCGGGGCACGGTTTTTAGGCCCGCACTTGCATATTGCTTTGTCGTTGCACTCCAGGCAATTACGGCAGAGAAGCTTACCTTGCTTTGGAACTACGGATTTAATCAGGGGAATAACGGTTCCCATGCGGAAACCAACTGACTCAAGAGCGTTATAGGCAGATGAGCAATACCTCCAGACATGACACCTCGCTTCCGGCTCGGATCTACATCCTGGACGACGAGGTGGTTACGGTTCAGCGACTGGTCCATGCCCTGGGCAAGGACGGCTATACGGTCGAGGGTTTCATCGCCGGCCAGGAGGCCCTGCTCAAGGTTCGGGAGAACCCGCCCGATCTGATCCTGATGGATATCCGCCTGGCCGACGCCGACGGTATCGACCTGATGCAGCGCATGCGGGCCGCCGCGCCGGAGATGGAAGTGATTCTGATGACCGGCTACGCCGCCATCGATCAGGCGGTCGAGGCCACCAAGAAGGGGGCCTTCAATTATCTGGAAAAGCCGGTCAAGCTGCAGACCATCCGCGAAGCCATCAACGAAGTCCTGGCCCTGGCCCGGCAGAAGCGGCAAAAGAACCTGATCTACCAGGAGATTCGCGGAACCGACCACTTCGGCGAGATCATCGGTGCCTCGCCGGCCATGAAGACCATCTTCAAGACCATTACCCAGGTGGCGCCCCTGGATTGCAGTGTCCTGCTGCAGGGTGAGTCCGGCACCGGCAAGGAATTGATCGCCCGCGCCCTGCACGGTAACAGTTCCCGCCGTGACAAGCCCTTTGTCTCCTTCAATTGCGGCGCCTTCGCCGACGAATTGATCGCCAACGAACTCTTCGGTCATGAAATGGGCGCCTTCACCGGCGCGGTCAGCACCAAGCTGGGCCTGCTGGAAACGGCTGACGGCGGCACCGTCTTTCTGGATGAGATCGGCGAAATGCCTCTTCCTCTGCAGGTTAAACTGCTGCGGGTACTTCAGGAACGCAACTTCATGCGGGTGGGCGGCACCGATCCGGTTTCCATCGACGTACGTTTCATCGCCGCCACCAACCGCGACCTGGAAAAGATGGCGGCGGCCCGGGAATTCCGCCAGGATCTCTACTACCGTCTCAAGGTGGTGATGATCGAGCTGCCACCCCTGCGCCAGAGGGTGGAGGATATCCCCCTGCTGGCCGTGCATTTTGTCCGCAAGGCCGCGGCCCGGTTCGGTAAGATTGTGCCGGCCCTGAGCAAGGAGGTGCTGACCGAACTGGCCCGTTACAGTTTCCCCGGCAATGTCCGGGAACTGGAGAATATCATGGAGCGGGCCGTAGCCTTATGTCAGGGCCGCTCCCTGCGGCTGGCCGATCTCCCCCCGATATCCTCTACCTCTCCAGCACCGTAAATCTGGCTCCGCCCAGTGCCGCACCGGTGGAAATCAAGGATCTGGAAATGGGTCATATCGCCAAGGTCTACCAGGAAACCGGCTACAATCAAACCGAGACCGCCCGCCGTCTGGGCATTTCCCGCACCACCCTCTGGCGCCGGCTGCGCAATTTGACTCCCAAGGTTCCCAAAGTTCGTTGAACAAAGCGATCCCGATAATCAACTTCCTTTAAACGACCCCGCCTGTCCCGACACATCCGCCCTAATCCGTCTTTTTCCGCAACACCGATAACTGCCTGTTTTCCCATGTTTTATCCGGCGTGTTTCAGTGTGAACACATTGTTTCAAATAAAAAACCGTTTTGATATCGAATAGTTATAAAGTTAGTGTCAGCTATTGAAACAGTTTTGTTGGGTATTTGGGGCGCCAACCGGAATGAAAGCGGGTAGATAAAAATATTTCCTTTAAAATCAGCATGATACCAGGCTGGCATAAGAGTTGCTTTATATGGGGTAAATTCATCCGCCGGGTCGGCGGCCCCTCATGCCATCTCTTTAGGAAGATTATGGGAACCAGGATTGCTTTACTTCTAAGCGGTTTCAGCTCCGATTTGTCTGCGATTGTCTGTGCGGTGCAATTGGCGGATCGGACGGAGAGGCGCCTCTATGCCTTGCAGCCGCAGGGGGTGGGCGGTTCCCCTGCGCCGTCCATGGGCGGTACGACCTCGGAAAGCCAGAAACTGGACGGATTTCGCTTCGCGGCCGAGTTCGCCGGTCTGGTCGGGGTTCAGGTTACCTGCCATCTGCTGGGCGACGGTTCGGTGGAACAGGTGGCCGGTTTCCTCCTGGCCAATTCCATCACCTGTCTGGTAGTAGGCGGCTGGCCGGAGGAGTCGCGGCTGGACCAGGAAGAATGGCTTGGTGAATTGCGCCGGCAGTTGCGTGAAGAACCGCACCGCTTTTATCCGGATCTGCTGGTGATCATGGCGCCTACTCTGGCGGAAGCTGATTTGGAAAGGGTTGTCAGTCAATCTCGTCGTCTGAAACAGCTGGCGGCGAGTAAAAAAAATTAGTCGAGGAGGAGAAAGCTGCGGCGCCGGATAGTCCGGGCAAAACATGAAGAGTTGCTGGGGAGAGTTTTTGAGTGTGATGAAGATTTTTGAATATAGTCAGTTAAACTAAGACAGAGGAGAGGAATCATGTACATGTACTTGCCAATCGCCCTGACCAGCGTCAATTATCTGCTGGTCGTGGGCCTGGGACTCGGAGTCGGCCTTTTATCAGGCCTCTTCGGGGTGGGGGGCGGTTTTCTCATGACGCCATTACTGATGATGATCGGCATCCCGCCGACCATCGCCGCGGCTACCGACGCCAATCAGATCGTCGCCGCTTCGGCCTCCGGGACATACGCCCACTGGCGTCTGGGTAACGTCGACTACAAGATGGGCATCTATCTGCTGATCGGCGGTTTCGTCGGCGGCGCGGTCGGTGTCCAGATCATCAAGGTGCTGCGGGCCACCGGCGGCGCCGATTTCCTGATCAAGATGACCTATGTGGTGATGCTCGGCGTTGTCGGCACCTTCATGTTCTTCGAGTCCCTTAACGCCCTGCGCAAGAAAAAAGGCAACCCGGTTGCCGAGGTTAAAGAGACCGCTCCGGTCGAAAGGAAGAAGGGTTTTTTCGCCTCCCTGCCCATGCAGACCTACTTTGAGAAATCAGGTGTTACCCATTCGGCCCTGGTGCCCATTGTTCTGGGTGTCTTTGTCGGCATCCTGGCGGCCATCATGGGCGTCGGCGGCGGCTTCCTGATGGTGCCGGTAATGATCTACATGCTGCGCATGCCCATGCACGTGGTGGTAGGGACCAGCCTGTTCCAGATCATGTTCACCTGCATCGAGGTTACCTTCCTGCAGGCCTATTCCAACAAAACGGTCGATTTCCTGTTGGCTATCCTGTTACTGATCGGCTCGGTCTTCGGAGCCCAGATCGGTACCATCCTGGGGAAGAAGCTGCACGGCGACCAGCTAAAAATCCTGCTGGCCATCATCGTGCTGGCTGTAACCGCCAAGATCATCCTGGAGTTGGTGACGGAACCCTCCATGCTGCTGGCCATGAAGGGAGGGCATTAAGTCATGAATAAGATTATCGCATTGCGGCTTGCCGCCATCCTGCTGTTGTTGGGTCTTACCATGACCCCGAACCCGGCCCGGGCCGTCACCTGCCAGGTGAGCCCGGCCCAGGTTGACATCAACCTCAACTATCATGGCGCCACCCTGACAGTTACCGGTGAGAACGTGGCCGGTGACGATCTGATCATCCGGATCTCCAACGAGGCTGGTGAGGCCCATTACAAGTACATGGGCAAGGCCTCCGGTCTGTTCTGGATGAAGAAGGGCGACATCAGCTTCAAGAACGTGCCCGGGGTTTACCTGCTTTACAGTACCCGCGAAATGGAGAATCTGCTCGGCGAAGAGGCTCAGATGGCCAACATGATCGGCTACCCGGCCCTGCAGGAAGCCGCCGAAATGGAGGCAACCAGCCCCGAATTGCAAAGCGAAGAGGCGCGTTGGAAGAACGAGTTCATCCGTTTCAAGGAGAAGCAGAACCTTTATTTCATCCATACCGGTACCGTTACCCGTCAGCACGGGGAGGCCAATGACACCTACCAGGTTGAGGTAGCCTGGCCCTTCCAGGCCCCACCCGGCACCTATACCGTCGAGGCCCTGGCGGTCAGGGACGGCCAGGTGGCCGAACGGGCCGAGACCAGCTTTGTCGTGGCCCGAACCGGGGTCGTTGCCCAACTCACCGATCTGGCCTTCAATAAGGCGGCACTCTATGGTATCATGGCCGTGGTTATCGCCATCATCGCCGGTTTCGCCGTGGGTTTGATCTTCAAGAAGGGAGGCGGCGCCCACTAAGCAGCCGGATTAACAGACATACGATCGCCCGGCTGCCGGCAGGCAGCCGGGCGCTTTTTGAGGCTCGGTCTTCAACGTGCATCCTTTCCTGGTGAAAATAGCCCAGTTCTTTGGCAGGGAGGGGAGGGCGAAAATCGACCCGCGCCAGATTTTTGAACTTTTTCGGAAAGTACTCCGCAGCAATAACCGGGCTCTGGAAATTATCGCCGACTTGGGGGAAAAGCTCAGCGGCGACTATATCTTCGATCGCCAGTACATCGAAGAAAGCGTCGAAGAGTTGATCGTCACCCTGCACTCCTCTGTTGTCGCCCTCAATGATCTCGACCCCGACCACCAGGAACTTTACGCGGTTCATGCCCGCCTGACCGAGCATCTGCGCGCCGTCATGCTGCGCGAGGATGATCGCCAGGGTCCGAGGCTACTGGACCTTGAGGCCATTGATCCTCTGCAGTGGGGGATCGTGGGTGGCAAGATTGCCCATCTCGCTGAACTTCTGCATTACCTTAAGCTCGATATCCCTCCCGGTTTTGTCATCACCACCCGCACCTACCATGAATTGATCGATCACAACGGGTTGCGTCCCCTGGTGGAGCGTGGCGAGTCCCTGTGGACCGAAGCAGACGGGGCGGCAGAACTGGAAGAGGTGCGGGGCCGCTTGGCGGCGGCGGTGGCCGAGGCCGAACCGCCGCCCGGTTTGCTGGAGGGACTGGGCGAGCGGTTGGCCATATTGGCTGCCCGGGTAGCAATGCCTTTCACCTTGGCGGTACGGAGTAGCGCCCAGGAGGAGGATCTAGATTTCTCCTTTGCCGGACAGTTTCTCTCGGTGCTGAACGTGGCGCCGGAGCCGGCGGCGGTTTTTGCCGCCTACCGGAACGTCGCCGCCAGTCTCTTCAGTAGCACGGCGATGGAATACCGGCGCATATTGTTCCCGGAAGACGGTCGCATGTCGATTGCCGCCGGTTGTCAGCTGATGATCGATTCCCGAGTCAGCGGCGTGGCCTATTCCACCGATCCCGGCCACCCCGGCGATGAGACCATGTATATCGTCGGGACCTGGGGGCAGGGGGCCGGTATCGTCGAAGGGGAATCCCCCGGGGATAACTTTCTGCTCCACCAGGGGAACCCGCCGGAGATCAGAAAGCAGCTGCTTTCCCGTAAAGAGAGGGGGCTCTACCTGGCCGCCGGAGGCGGTCTGGAGGAACGGGCCTTGTCCCCGAAGCTGCAGGAAGCACCCTGTCTGGAAGAGGCGGAGTTGCTGGAGCTCGGGCGGCGGGTAATGCAGCTGGAAAATTACTTCAAGCGGCCTCAGGACATCGAGTGGACCTTTGACCAGCAGGGACGTCTCTTCATCCTCCAGTCCCGGCCGCTCATGGTGCCGGTGAGTCAGAACCTGGGCCGGGATCTGGTCAAGGCCCTAAAGAGCTACGAGGTGCTGGTGGCCGATGTGGGGTCGGTGGCCCAGCAAGGCATCGGGGCCGGACCGGTCCATGTGGTCCGACAGGACGCGGATCTGGCGGATTTCCCGGACGGCGCCATCCTGGTGGGGCGCCGCGACTCGTCGCACTTCGTCCGGGTCATGCACCGAGCTGCGGCAATAGTGACCGAGATCGGTAGCCCGGTCAGCCATATGTCCACCCTCTGTCGGGAGATGCAGGTTCCCTGCCTGGTCAGCGTGCCCGGTATCCTGGCCCTGGTCACCAATGGCCAGGAGATCACCGTCGATGCCGAGGACCGGTGCATTTTCCGGGGCAGGGTCAAGGAACTTCTGGCCTACCAGCTCTCCACCAGTATCAATCTGGGGGCTACCTGGGAGTTCCGCCTGTTGCGACGGTTGCTCAACAGCGTCTCTCGTTTGCACCTGGTCGATCCGCTGATGGACCAGTTCACGCCTGAGAACTGCCGGACCTACCACGACCTTCTGCGCTACATCCATGAAACGGCGGTGATTACCCTGGTCAACATGGGCAAGGACGAACACAGCCTCCTGCGCCACAACCTGGCCCGCCGCCTGGAATTGCCGGTGCCGGCAGGGATCATGGTCATCGATATCGGCGGCGGCTTGAGTCCCGAGGCGCCGCGCGACCGAGTGCCTTTCAGCGCCCTGACTTCAATCCCTTTCCGGGCCATTCTGCACGGCATGCTCTATCCGGAGGTCTGGCATCGGGCCACCATGCCGGTGGGCTTCCACGACCTGATGAGCAGCATGCTCTCCGTCCCCACCGACGCCCTGGAGGGTCAGTACAGCGGGCACAATATCGCCGTGGTCAGCCGCAACTATGTCAACCTCTGCTTCCGTTTCGGTTACCACTTCAACATCATCGACGCCCACTGCGACGAGCGGGAGCGCGATAACCACATCTACTTCCGATTTCTGGGCGGGGCCACCGATCTGACCAAGCGCAGCCGCCGGTCCCGGTTGATCGCCGAGATCCTCACCGCCTTTGATTTCAACGTCCGGACTCGGGGCGACCTGGTCATCGCCCGGGCCGGCAACATGCCGCAGAGCGAAATGGAACGGGTATTGGACATCCTCGGACGGTTGGTCGGATTCACCCGGCAACTCGATGTCCGGCTGGACAGCGAGGCGGTGGTTGATTACTATGTGGAATCTTTTCTGATGGGTAACTACAGCGTGGTTTCCGGCGAGTAAGATGATGGCGTCGCCATCATCAACGGTGAGACGGATTTTTTCGTCGCAAATTCGGTCACGGTGTCGTGGCAGGATCGTGAAATGTTCAAGATGCCATTAGTATGTTTCTACTTTCACAACACTGCTTCTCCCTGGAGTCTCACACCGTTCGCTTAGCTGTATATCGAACATTTGGCTTAACCGTCTTCAACGGTTAGGCAGACTTTTTGCGAGTCCTTCAAGGTAAGAGAGATTTATCAATTTAAAGTTTGGGTAATTTTATTCTCCCATAACTGCTTGGATTATCCTGGTCGGCATAGATTTTAAGTACATTATGGCGAGAAGTCTGGCGATGAAGAAATCTATCGGATTGGGCCGGCAATGGCCGATTCGAGTGTTCAGATACTCCTTAAGGAGGAGGTTGCATAATGGCTGAAAACGGAAACAGGGCTCCACGGCTGCTGGTTATTGACGACGAGGCCATCGTCGGCAAGCGGATGAGCCAGATTTTTACCAAGATGGGCTATACAGTGGCGGCCCATGTCGATCCGGCCCAGGCCCTGGCCGAAGCAGAGCGTGAGCCCTTCGACATCGTGGTCACCGACCTGAAGATGCAGGGGATCGACGGCCTGGAGGTGCTGCGGCGGATCAAGAAGATCAATCCGGCCACCAGGGTGATCATTATCACCGGCTACGCCGAGATGGATACCGCCGATACTGCCTTCAGCGAAGGGGTCTTCGATTTTATCCCCAAGCCCTTCCGGCTGGACGAGATCAAGGATGCCATCATGCGGGCAATGACGGATCAGGCCGAGAAGGGTTGATGAACGCAGTCTCCTCCGACACTCCGACCCCGGCCGGCCCGGCCTGCGAATGGCACCAGCCGGCACCGTACCGGGCCCGCTCGCTGCGGCGCAAGATGGTGATCAGCCTGGCCATCGTCTTTGGTCTGGGCTGTTTCTCCACCATCAGCGCCCTATATTCGTTGTCGCGGGTGAGCGACAAGCTTAAGCTGATCGAGCTCTCCTATGAGCTGAACCAGAAGGTCCTGGAGACCAGGCGCTACGAGAAGAATTTCCTGCTCTACCATAACCAGCCCGATTTGATCAGCGCCCTGGACTATATCGACCAGGTGCGGGCCAGGGTCAGCCAGTTGATGGAAACCGAGGTGCTGCCCAGCGCCGAGATCGGAGAATACCGGGCCCGGCTGGAGAATTATGCCGATGTCCTCCTGCAACTTAACACCCAGGATCGGACTCCGCCGCCGCTCAGCCTGAAAAAGAAGGTGCGCGAACGGGGCCAGTGGTTCACCGAGTACGTGCTGGAGCGCGATGCCGCCGCCAGGATGGAGGCCGAGGACGATGCTCGGCGCTACCGGCGCCTTTCCCTGGTGACTATGGTTGTCACCCTGATGATAGGCGGGGGGATGGCGGTGCTCCTGCTGCGTTGGGTAACCCAGCCTCTGGATTACCTGCGGAAGGCGGCCACCCGGATCAGGAACGGCGAACTTAGTGCCATTCCCATGGCCCCGGCGGTGCGCGGTTCGCTGGAGGGGATGGAGCTGGTCAACTCCTTGAACCTGATGCTCAGCAGCCTGGTGGAAAAGCAGGAGGCGCTGATCCAGTCGGCCAAGCTGGCCACCATCGGCCAGGTTACCGCCGGCCTGGCCCACGAGGTCAACAACCCCCTGAACAATATATCTCTGACCGCCGAAGTTTTGCTGGAAGACCTGCCCCTGGAAGGGCAGGAGACAACCCGCGAGATGGTTGGCGAGATCCTGGCCCAGACCGAACGGGCCCGGGAGGTAGTGCAGAACCTCCTGGTCTTCATTCGCATGGCCAAGACCACCGAACCGGTGGTACTCGACCTGGTGCAGATCGCCGAAGATTCCATCGGCCTCCTGAAGAACCAGATCCGCCTGAGCCAGATCCGGGTGGAGACCGAGTTTACGAAGGAACCGGTGCGGACCAGGGGCTTTCCCAGCCAAATCCAACAGGTCCTGGTCAATATTATGCTGAACGCGATCCAGGCCATGGATCCCGGCGGCCTCCTGACCGTCCGGGTCCTGGCCCGGCCAGAAGAGCAACTGGGGGTGATGGAGATCAGCGACAACGGCCCAGGCATCAGCGCCGAGGACAAAAAACGCATCTTCGATCCCTTTTTCACCACCAAAAACGACGGTACCGGCCTGGGACTGTCGGTGAGTTATTCGATTATCGAAAAACACGAAGGGATCATTGCTCTGGAAAGCGAGCTTGGCCGGGGTTCGACCTTCCGGATTGTCCTGCCGCTTCTGACCGGGGAAGGTGCGGCCGAGGTAGGACACCGATGAGGCCGTTGCTCAGCGGCAGCCTCATCGACCTGAGGGGTTTTGATGGTGAGGTCGGGAGATGAAAAGTTCCGATAACAGTCGGCTCCGGAACGAGGCCGCCACGGTCGCCGCCACGGCACTCTCGCGCTTTCGGCGTATCCTGGAGAACAACAACCGGATCATCGAACGTATCGGCCGCCTGGAGCAGGCCCTGGGCGGCGAGTACATTTTCGACCAGGCCTTTTTGCACACCAGCCTGGAGCAGTTGGCCGAGCTGGTCCGTGAAGTGGTCTACAGCTTGAACGCCCTGGCCGGTCAGCGCTACCCCGGGTTGTACGAGCGCTTTACCGCCATCACCAATCACCTGGCCGACCTGGCCACCGGCGGGCCCGGGCCATATGATTCCTATCTGGCCCTGCCCTACCGGGTGCTGCACCGCGATCTCGATTATCTGGTCGGCAACAAGAACGCCATCCTGGCCGAAATCGCCAACCAGCTGAAAATGCCGACCCCGGACGGCTTCGCCCTAACCGCCACCGCTTATCAGCGCTGCCTGGATCAGGACGGTTTAGCGGAAAGGATCTCCGCGGTGTTGGCCGGAGAGGGTGATAATCCGACCAGGTCGGCTATCATTGCCGGATGGTTCGAAGATTTCGAGCTGCCGGATGAATTACGCGAGGCCCTGGCCGAAGAGCTGGCGGCGTTGAAACGTCGGCAACCGTGGCTCACCGGGTTGGCGGTCCGCAGCAGCGCCGTGGGTGAGGACGGCGAGCGCAGTTTCGCCGGCCAGTTCCGGACCATTCTCGGGGTAACTCCGGATCAGGGGGCGGTGGAGGCGGCCTACCGTAAGCTCCTGGCCTCACGTTTTGCGGCGCCGGTCCTCGATTACCTCGGCGCCACGATCAGCCCCCGGGAGATTCCCATGGCGGTGGCGGTCCAGCCCCTGGTTCCGGCCTTGATCGCCGGGGTTCTCTACACCAGGGACCCGGTACAATCAACCGGCGATCATCTGGTGGTCGGCGCTGTACCCGGCAGCGGCTCCAAGCTGGTGGACGGCAGCAGCGTTGCCGACCGCTATCAGCTCTTTCGCCGCCATCCCTTTACCCTGCAGCGCAGTGAAATTCAAGCCCGCTCCGCCGATCAACTGGCGGCCGCCGGCATCGATCCCCTGTCTCTGACCGAAAATGGCCGGCGGCGAGGCTCGGCCTTGTTGACTCCGGCCGAATTGCGGACCCTGGCTGAGATCGGCCTGTTGCTGGAGAAGACCTTTGACGGACCTCAGGACATCGAGTGGGCCTGGAACGAACAAGGCCCTTTGCTCCTGCAGTGCCGCCCCCTGGCCCTGCCGGTGCGGCAGCCGCCGCCGCCGGAAACGGTGGCGGCCGAGCTTAAACTGGCCACCGTGCTGCTGCGAGGCCACGGCCAGGTGGCACAGCTCGGCATCGCCACCGGCCCGGTAGTTCTGGTTAGCCCCGGATTCCGACCCCAACGATTTTCCGGTGGGCGGCATTGCCGTGGCCCACCAAGCCAGTCCCCGCTTGTCGCCCATCGTCAGAAAAGCCGGAGCCATCATCACCGATATCGGCAGCCCCACCGGCCATCTGGCCACTATTGCCAGGGAATATCGGACCCCGGCCCTGTTCGGCACCGGGGTGGCGACGCAGATTCTCACTCCGGGACGGGAGATTACCGTCGATGTCGAGAGTCGGACGATTTACGACGGCTGCATCGAAGGACTGGTGATGAGCGAGACAGCCGGGGCCGAGATCCACTTGCAGTCGGCCGAGGTCCGCACCTTGCGACGATTGTTGCGCTGGATTGCCCCCTTGAATCTGATCGATCCGGCCTCCCCTGATTTTACCTCGGAGAACTGCCGCACCCTGCACGATCTGATCCGTTTCTGCCATGAGAAGGCTATGGAAAACCTGATCCGGCTGCACGAGGAGGGCAAAATGCTGGCCCGGGTGCCCAGCCTGCCGCTGGAGGTGTCCCTGCCGATCTCCATCCGGATCATCGACCTGGACGGCGGCCTGGCAGTGGGCGACGATCTCTCCGAGGTACGACCCGACCAGGTGGTCAGCCGGCCCTTTGCGGCGCTGTTGGCCGGCATGCTGCGCGAGGAGGCCTGGGACCGGGAACCGGCCCCCTTCGGTTTCAAGGACTTGATGGGCAGTCTGGGACGGCCCTTGAACCAACTGGTCAATCCGCCGACCTACGAGGGCGGCAATCTGGCGATTATCGCCGCCGATTATGTCAACCTCAGCCTGCGGTTGGGCTACCATTTCAACGTTATCGATGCCTTCTTCTCCGACGAGCCGGAGGACAACTATATCTACTTCCGCTTTGTCGGCGGCTTTGCCGACCAACTCAAACGGGCCCGGCGGCTGGAATTGATCGGCATGATCCTGGCCAGTCTCCACTTCAAGGTGGAGCGCCAGGGCGATCTCCTGGTCGGAAAAGCCAAAATCCTCACTCCGGAAGAAATGCGCGAGTCCCTGGGCCGGCTGGGCGAGCTGGTGGCCTTCAGCCGGCAGCTCGACGTGCGGATGGCCGACGATGCGGCGGTGGAGCATTTCTACCAGCGCTATCTGGAACAGCTCGGCCGCGGGCCCCGCTCTTCATGAAAAACTGGTTCAGCAATCTGCTGGAAAAGTACCGGGAGCACCGGCGGCGCAAGATCGCCCTGACCCTTACCGATCTGGCCGCCCGCTACCATATTTTCCGTTCCCTGCTCGACAGCAACAATCAGGCGGTGGAACTGCTCACCGAATTGGACTGGCGGCTCCGGGGCAGTGCCCCGTCCGGTGAACAACGGCAGCCGGTCACCCGGCTGGTGGAACTGACCGGTGACATGGTCGAGAAGCTCAACCACCTGGACAACGACCGCCATCGCGCCCTCTTCGGCCTGCATCGCCGGATCAACGGTCAGCTTCGCGAATTGCTGGGTAAACTGCCGAGCCCGCCTAACCTGCCGCCCTGTCTGCCCTTGACCGAGATCCGGGCGGAGATGTTAGAGGCGGCGGGCGGTAAGGCGGTCAACCTGGCCCGGCTCAAGAACAGCCGACGTTTCCAGGTGCCGGACGGTTTCGTGGTCACCGCCCAGGCCTGCCGGAGTTTTCTGGAGTACGACGGGCTCTACCTGCGGTTGGGAGGCATGCTGCAGCGCGGCCACACCGAGGGCCAACCCTTTCCAGCCGCCACCATCAGTTCTGTGCAGGAGGCGATCCGGCGGGCGCCTCTGCCCAAGGTACTGGCCGATTATCTGTCCCGGCTGTCCGGGCCTTTTTTTACCGAAGGTCGCGGGCTGGCGGTGCGCAGCAGTGCAGTGGCCGAAGACGGGCTTCGTCATTCCTTTGCCGGCCAGTTCGTCACCGTCTTGAACGTGGTGGACCAGAGCGGTCTGGTCGATGCTTTCAAGCAGGTAGTGGCCAGCGGTTTCAATCGCCGCAGCCTGGCCTACCGGCTTCATGCCGGACTCGATCCCCTGGATTTCGACCTGGCGGTGCTCTGCCTGGAAATGGTCTCGGCTTATGCCGCCGGCATTCTCCTGACCCGGAGCCCCCTGCCGGAACATGACGGTTTGCTGGTCAGCGGGGTCTTCGGGTTGGGCGAGGCGGCGGTTTCCGGCAGCAGTCCGGCCGATCTCTATCTGCTTGATCGGGAAGGAAAGGTCGATCAGGTTCATTCGGTGATTGCCGATAAGAACGAGCGGCTGGTCTGCCTGCCGGATGGCGGTATCGGTACGCAGCCGGTGGCGGCGGAGCTGAGGCAACAACCGGTAATAAACGAAACGCAGCTTGCCATCCTGGCTGATTGGGGAAAAACCCTGGCCGAGGAAGAGGGGACTCCCCAGGATTTGGAGTGGGCGGTGCGGCCGGATGGGGAACTGGTCCTGCTTCAGGCCCGACCCCAGGTAATGGGTAAGAGTCCGGTGGCATCGGAACCAGGTACAACCGGAACGCCGCTGCTCACCGGCGGGACCCGGGCCTCAACCGGTCGGGCCACCGGCCGGGCTCACCTGGTCAAACGTCGCCAGGACCTGGCCGAGCTGCCCGAGGGGGTGATTATCCTGGTCATGCACCAGAGTCTGGTGGATGCGGTGGGCGCCATCGATAAGGTGGCGGGGCTGTTGATCGACCTGGGCAATCCGGCCGATCATCTGGCCCTGGTTGCCCGGGAAAGCGGAATCCCCATGCTCTGTGGTCTGGGTAACGCCACAAATCTTATTGCCGAGGGACAATGGCTGACGATCAGCGGCGAGCAGGGCGCGGTCTACCCGGCCACACCCGCAGACATCGCCGCCGCCGAGACCGCCGTTCCAACGGCGCGACCGACCCCTCCGCCCCCGGATCCGATATTGGCCGGTCTGCGGGAGTTGATTGTGCCGCTTAATCTCACCGACGCCTTCGGCCCCACCTTCGTGATCAGCGAATGCCGTTCGTTGCACGACATGATCCGCTATATGCACGAGAAGGCGGTACTGGCCATGTTCCAAGCCGGAGACTCGGCCCTGGAAGAGGGCGGGGTGCCGGTCCGGATCCTGGATTCCGAAGTCCCCTTCATCGTCAATCTCATCGACCTGGGCGGCGGCCTGGCCCCCGATCCCCGGCCCAAGCGGATGGTCAAGCCGACTGCCATCCAGTCGCTGCCCTTCAAGGCCCTCTGGCAGGGGATCGCCGACCCCCATCTCAACTGGGGCGTGGCCGGTCAGGGCCAGCTCGGTTCGGTGATGTCCAACTTTCTAACCGACCACCGCTCGGCTCGCCCGGTAGGCCTGCCCAACTACGCCATCGTCAGCCGCGACTACCTGAACCTCAACGCCCGGATGGACTTCCATTTTACCATGATCGATGCGGTCTGCGGCCTCACCCCCCGAAGCAACTACGCCCGTTTTCGCTTCAAAGGCGGCGGCACCGGCCCGGCCCAGCGCCAGCGCCGCGCCCTCTGCATTGCCCGCATCCTCGAAGAGCACGGCTTCTACACCGACGTCCGCGACGACCTGGTCAATGGCTCATTGCAAGGCGTCCCCACCCCCCAACTCACCGAAAAACTTCAGGTCCTGGGCCGCCTCTTAGGCTTCACCCGGTTGCTCGATGCGGTCATGCGCGACGACCGGATGATCGACAAGGTGGCTCAAGCCTTTATGGAAGGGGATTTCGAATTGAAGAAGCTGGCCGGTGAGTCGGCAGATAAACAATAGAGGTTTGAACCGGAGATGGTTGGAAAGGGGAACGATCGATGCGGGTCCTTTCTCAGCTCATCGGGCACACTTTTAACGAATCGGTTGGACTGAAAGCTGGAACATCTGCCGCACTGACACCTTGATTCCTTGGCGCTGCCGTGCCGGTCGATGTTAGCCAATGAGATTGTAATTGGTTTTTCCGCTTGCCCTTATTCTCGTAATATTGAGAAGAGTGAGTTTAAACCAAGAACGAAGGTTAGTTTAATTCGGGCGGACTCCAGAGGTGAAAATGTCGGACATATCGACTCTATTGTCCCCGGGGAACATGGACGGGGGGTGAATGCAGATGAAAGAATCCAATATCAGCGACATTTCCCAGAGGAAAAAGCTCGAGGAAGATCTGCGGGTCGAACGGGATTTGAACCGGCGCTACCTCGAGGTCGCCTCGGTCATGTTCGTGGTTCTCCATGCCAATCAGGAAGTGGCGCTCATCAACCGTAAGGGCTGTGAGATTCTGGGCTACGAACGCGATGAAATCATCGGCCGGAACTGGTTCGACCTCGTTACCCTTCCCGAGGAGGCCGACAGAGTTAAGGAGGTATTTGCCCGGCTCATTCGTGGAGAACTCGATCCGGTCGAAAGCTTTGAGAATCATGTCCTGACCAAGACCGGTGAAAAACGGCTGATTGGTTGGACCAACAATTATAACCTGGACGACAACGGCGCCATTAACGGCATAATCAGCTGCGGCCTCGACATCACCGAGAAGAGACATGCCGAGGAAAAAATCATCGAGGAGCATAACAAGCTCGAAGCGGTGATGGCCGCCCTCGATGAAGGCATTACCCTTCAGGACCGTCAGTTCAAGATTCTCTATCAGAACAAACAGCATCAGGCTATCCAGGGTGGGCATTGCGGAGAATATTGCTACTCTGCTTATCAGCAGAAGGATGGTGTCTGTCCCGGCTGTCTGCTGGTTAAATGCTTTGAGGATGGTCAGGTGCACCGGCGCGAGGCGGTGGCGCAGGACAAGGACGGCAATAAAATTTATATGGAAGTATCGGCCAGTCCGGTTCGTGACGCCAAGGGGAAAATCGTCGCCGGAATCGAGGCGGTGCGAGACATCTCCGACCGAAAAAAACTCGAACATGAAGCCCAGCTGGCCCGCAATCTGGAATCTCTCGGGGTATTCGCCGGCGGTATCGCCCATGATTTCAACAATTTGCTCACCGGCATCATGGGCAATCTTTCCTTTGCCCAGCATCAATTGAAAAACGGCCAGGAAGCGGGGCACTTGATGGAAGCCATGGCGGAAGCCTGCATCCGGGCTCAGAAACTTACCCGTCAGTTGCTGACCTTCGCCAAGGGCGGGGCGCCGGTTATCGCCGCAGCCTCCGTTGAGGAAATTGCCACCAATTCCACCAAATTCATTCTGCGGGGCTCCAAGGTCAAGGTCGAAGCGCGATTCCCCGAAGACCTCTGGAATGTCACGGTGGACAGCGGTCAGATCAGCCAGGTATTCCAGAATCTGGCCCAGAATGCCGAACAGGCAATGCCGACGGGCGGGGTCATCGAAATCCAGGCCGAAAATGTCGTGGTCGCAGATCAGGACAATCTCCCCCTGGCCGCCGGCCATTATGTCAAATTATCCTTTAAGGACAATGGCATCGGGATGGAACCGCAGGTCCTGCCGAAGATCTTCGATCCCTATTTCACCACCAAAGAGGATGGCAGCGGCTTGGGGTTGGCCATCTCTTTTTCGATCATCCACAAACACCATGGTCATCTGGAAGTTGCTTCGAAGCGCGGCATGGGGACGACCTTTACCATCTGGCTGCCGGCCTCGCTTGCCGAGGAGGTCGTCTTGGCAGGGGCAACGTCACAACTGCCGGAGGTCACCTCCGGCCAGGGTAGAATCATGGTGATGGATGATCAGGAGATGATCAGGAATTTGGCGGCGCAGATGCTTCAGGTTCTCGGTTACAGTGTCGAGGCAGTCGGAGACGGGAACGAGATGCTCGAACGTTACCGGGGCGCAATGGCGGCCGGTGTGCCCTTCGATGCGGTTATCATGGACCTGACGATTCCCGGCGGCATGGGTGGCGAAGAGGCTGTCTCCCATCTGCTTGAACTCGATCCCAGGGCCAAGGCCATTGTTTCCAGCGGTTATTCGAACGATTCCGCCATCGCCAATTATGCCGCTTTCGGTTTTCGGGGAGTGATAGCCAAACCATTCACCCTCGCCGAACTGAGTAGCGTACTTGAAGAAGTGCTAAAACTTGAATCAGCCCAATAGGGTTGCAAGGTAATTTATGCTCCCTGCGCTGGCAGGCATCAATTAAATCAAAGGAATGGAGCCAAGTCCGCACTTGGATTTAATATCTATTGGCGTTGACATCCTTCCGGACCAACATTTATGCCAAATTCGATATGTACTCTCTAAAACTTAACAATCTTATCTGCATAGCGGTTTTCTTCCTGGCGCTTTTTTCGGCAGCAGGTGCTTTCGCCACCGAAGAGTACGCGGCGGCAACCGGGGTGAAGTGCGGGTTTTGCCATCTCGATCCGCTGGGTGGCGGGACTCTGACCGAGGCGGGGCAGGGCTATCGACTTTCCGTCCGGCCGGGGACCGCAATCGGTGCGAGTGGTCAGGGAGTTCTTGCCCGGGTGGTTAAATTACTCTTCGGCTACCTCCATATCCTCACCGCCTTCATGTGGTTCGGGACCATTCTTTATGTGCATCTGGTTCTGAAACCGGCCTATGCCTCCCAGGGGTTGCCGAGGGGCGAGGTCCGGGTCGGGCTGGTATCCATGGGCATCATGGCTTTGACCGGGGCGGTGCTGACCTGGTTCAAGGTCGATTCCTGGAGCCAGTTGGTCAGTTCCCGGTTCGGCATTCTGCTGCTGGCGAAGATCGGGATTTTTTCGATCATGGTTCTTTCCGCCCTGTATGTGGTCCTGGTGATCGGGCCGAAGTTGAAGAGGAAAAAGAGTGCGCCGGCTCCGGATTCGGGGGAATTTTCCCCGGCCGAACTGGCCGGTTTCGACGGCGGCGAAGGCCGCCCGGCTTACGTCGCTTATAAGGGCAAGGTCTACGATGTCGGTGCCAGCAAGCTCTGGAAGAACGGCAGCCACATGAAGAGGCACCAGGCTGGAGTTGACCTGAGTGTCATCCTCTCCCAAGCCCCGCACGGCGAAGACAAGATCCTGGCCATGCCCGAGGTGGGCCGTCTTTCCAAACAGAAATCAGCTCCCGCCGCTGAAACTCATCAAAAGGTTTTCTATTTCATGGCCTACATGAACCTGGGCTTCGTCTTCCTGATCGCCCTGATCCTGGCTCTTTGGCGTTGGTCCTGATTTCTTGCACCCTGACTTTTGAGGCCCTCAACAATCACCGGGCGTCAGAAGCAGCTCCAGAACCACCTCGCCATTTTTTACTTTGTAGATGTAGTGTGAGGAGATGCCATTACTGAGGAGCTCGCTCTTGATATCGGGACAGACCTGCATCTTAAGGTAATTTTCGATATTACCCTTCAGCGTGTCCTGGTCGGAAACTTCGACCGGATAGTTGACCAGCTCGTACTCTGAAACCAGCTCAAGTTTCTTGCTGTAAACCTTGACCAGTTTGGTGTCGCTGTCCAGCATTTTGGGCAGTTGCGTCTTCATCTCGGCGGCAATTGTATCAATTTTGTTTTGCCCGGCCTGGGGGCTTTTATCGCAACCGGTGACCGCCAGACTGATAACGCAAATGATTATGGCATGTATGAGTTTGTTGCCGAATTTCATTATTAACCGTCCATTTCTTTGAGTTGGTGGGGGCATGCAGGTCAGGTAGACCTAACATACGATTCGCCAACAGACAAGCCGCATGTTTGCGCAGATATTGGTTGGCCAACTCAATTGACTGATAAATGATTCAATTTGGTCCGGGGGCAGTGCGCAGATTATCCGAACTACCTTCTTGAACCGCTTTCTCTGCCAGAAACTCGCGGGCCAGTTGCTCGGCCGCCTCTTCCGAGGTCATGGCGGCGTCGAGTTGGCGGGCGAAGCCGATCAGGCGGCCCAGGTTTTCCAGCAGGCGCCGGACCTCTTCGGGGGCCAGGTTGGAGATCCGGGCCACCAGCAGATCGCCCTTGGGCTTGGTCGTGAAGCCGAGGGCGCTGATTACCTTGTCCATGAAGTGGATGCGCAGGGAACGGCTGGTGATGGCGGCGGCACCGCCGACGAAGCGAAAGAAGATGTGGTTGTTGTGAGGGTTCTCGGTGCAGTAGGAATCGAGCATGTTGAAATGGTAGCCGAAGCGCAGGCTCAGATTGACGTATTCGGCCGAGGCCACCGCCAGATTGACTCCGGTGGCGGCGGTAACCTGGCCCGGGTCGGCGGCGCGGGTCATGCCGGCCAGGAAATCACGGCCGGTCAAAGGCATGGCCTCGTCGCGCCAGAAACCCGGAGCCAGGAGGCCGGCCAAGATGGCCTGGAGCGGTTGCGACTTCAGTTCCGTCGGGTGTACTTCCCGACCGCTGCCCGAGGCCACGGCTCCACCGATATCGAGAAGCAGCAAGCGGATCGGGATAGGCAGGGCGAGGTCGTGCAGCGCGCCGGCCCGGCCCAGAAGGCGACTGGTCAGGCTGTTGGCCTGGCGGGTGGCCCCTGCCACCAGGGCCTGGACCGCCTTCTCGTGCATGAAGCGGATCAGGTCATGTATCGAGCGGCACTTTTCCGGGGCGAACTCCTCTTCCAGCGGGTTGACCAGGTGCAACGGGGCGATGTAGCGCATCAGGTATTTCTGGCGCCTGAACTCGTAGAGTTCACGCAGCTTGCCGGCCTGGCGCCGCTCTGCCCGCAGGAGCTGCCGGGCTACCCCCTGAAAGACGATAAAACCATGGTCATCGGCCTGGAGGGTGATCTCCCGACCCTCCGGCAGGAGTTCGGTGGCATTTTCGGTATTGACCACGGTGGGGATGGCGAATTCCCGACAGATCGAAGCCATGTGGCTGGTAAGGGTGCCGGTGTCGGTGATAATGGCATTGACGAAAGGGATCACCCGGGCCACCTGGGGTGAATCGTGGTGGGTCACCAGTATCGCCCCCTTCGGGACGCGTTCCAGGTCGGCGGTTTCGCGCAGCAGGAAAACCCGGCCGGCGGTGGTGCCCTTCTTGACCACCACCCCACGGTCGCGCAACAGGACAGGCAAATCCGGTCCGGTTCCCGGCTCCGGAGCGGCGCCTGACTCTTCTTCATCGAGGCGTAATTTGCGACTCTGCAGGATAAAGATTCGGCCCCGGTCGTCGATGGCCCATTCGATATCCTGCGGGCTCTGAAAATGTGTCTCGATCAGCTGGGCCTGCTCGGCCAGCGCCAAAATCTGCGGCTCGGTGAGGCAGGGCAGACCTTGTTGGTCTTCCGGGGTGGCGATGGTTTCAATCCCGGCTTCGTGCCCCACCACCATCACTTCCTTCTTGCCGACGCGCTGCTCGACAATAGCCGGAGTTTCCCCTTTGCGGACGGTGTAGAGATCGGCGTCGGTGATGCCGTCTACCACCGCCGGGCCCAACCCCCAGGCGGCGCTGATCAGCAGGGTTTCGCTGCGGTCGGGGGCGGCGGTAAAAATTACTCCGCTGACTTGGGCCGCGACCATGGAGACGCAGGCCGCCGCCATCCGCAGGCGACCGGGCTGGTAGCCATGGGCGCGCTGATAGGCCACGGCCCCGGCCCCGAAGAGGCTGGCCGCCACCCGTTTCCAGGCCGCGCCGACCTGCGCCGGGTCGGCCGGCACATTGAGCACCGACTCGAACTGGCCGGCGAAGGAAAAGTCGCCATCCTCCTCCTCGCCGCTGCTGCGTACCGCCAGCAGATAGCGCTCCCCCTGGCGGCCTCCAAGTTTCCTGGTGGCCCGCGCCAGTTCGGCGGCCAAAGGCTCGGGGATGGCACCGTTGATGATCGCCTGGCGCAGTTCGGTGAGGGCGCGGTCGAGATCGGTCGCGTCGGCCAACCCGGTTATTTGCTCCCGCAGGTTGTTGTGGTCGCAGAAAAGTTCGAAGGCGGTGGTGGTGACGGCGAAGGATTCGGGAATCCGCAGGTGCAGCTCGTTGCCGATGATGGCCAGGTGGTAATTCTTACCGCCCACCGCCTCGGCCAAGTCCCAGGTGATCTCTGGATAGGAGACCACCAGCGGGTCGCTTTCCAGGTCGACCTCGGCCAGCATCCGCCGGACTTGCCGATCGATCCGGGCGAGGATTTCGGCCAGGGCCGG
The DNA here is from genome assembly GCA_963807225.1 of uncultured delta proteobacterium. Taxonomy (GTDB): domain Bacteria; phylum Desulfobacterota; class Desulfobulbia; order Desulfobulbales; family JAGXFP01; genus JAGVGT01. The sequence goes on from CAWEAD010000012.1 coordinate 42,626, forward strand.
ATAGGCATTGCCGGTGAGGACGGTGAAGTTGGCCAGGGCCCCGGAGATGGCCGCGAACAACTCTCCGTAGGCCTTTCTGGTGTAGTTGACATCAAAGAGGTAGTCGCCGCCCAGCTTCTCGCCCAGGTCGGTGATCGCCTCCAGGGCCTGATTGTTGCCGGCCAGGACCGCTTGAAAGAGCGCGAAAAGGGCGGCCGGGTCGCGCGGAGCGCCGGTCGGTGCCCGGCCCAGGGCACGGCGCAGCCATTTTGGCCATGCTTGGCCCAGAAGCGGGGCTTCCCGTGCCATTACTGGTTCCCGGGCCTCAGTCCGCCTTCTTTTCCAGAGCCCTTTTGATCGAGGCCTTCAACTCCTTGATTTTGACCGGCTTGGGGAAAAAGTCCTGAACGTCGTCGCGTAGCGCCTCGATGGCCACGTCCAGATTGGCGAAGGCGGTGATCATGATCACCACCGTCTTCGGATAGAGATGCTTGACGTTGCGCAGCACCTCCAGCCCGTCGATGCCCTTCATTTTCAGATCGGTGACCACCACGTCGAAGGGTTTCTGTTCCAGGCGGGCCAGGGCGCTTTCCCCGTCAAGGAAGGTTTCTACATCGTAGCCTTCCTGCTCCAGAGACAGTTTCGCCATGTCGCCCACTATCTTTTCGTCATCGATGATCATGATGTTATTCTTGCCCATTGGTGCACCTTTTTACCTTATTGCAACTCGGGAAAGTAATAAAAAATGCGGTCCCGCCATCGACCGAGCTTTCGACGCGGATATTACCGTGATGTTGCTTGACTATACCATAACTGACCCAGAGCCCCAGACCGGTGCCGCCTTCTTCCTTGGTGGTAAAAAAGGGATCGAAGATATGATCCAGGAACTCGGGGGGGATGCCTTTACCGGTGTCGCGGATCTCGAACTCCACCTCGTCCTCCTTTTCCAGATAGCGGCTGCAGATGGTCAATCTGCCACCACTGCCCATGGACTGAATGGCATTGGTGGTGATATTGACCAATACCTGAAGGATTTGGTGTTCGTCGATATAAAAATCCGGCAGCACATCGGCCAACTCCAGTTTAGTCCGGATATTTGAGACATCCAGCATGTTGTGGACCAGATCCAGGGTCTTCTGGATCACATCGTTGGGTTCGGCCTGGGACAGATGCGGTTCCTTGGGGCGGGAAAAATCGAGGAGATTTTTGATGATCAGCCGCAGCCGTTCGGTCTGCTCCTCGATCTGATTCATGAAACCGATCCGATCCTCGCGGCTGAGCCGGTCGTAGACATCTTCGTAGGTTTGGGCGATCATCGAGATGTTGTTCAGGGGGTTGTTCAGCTCATGGGCCACTCCGGCCACCAGGACGCCGATGGAGGCAAGTCGCTTGGACTGGACGATCTCCTTTTCTCGGTTCTTAAGTTCCTTGGCCATGGTGTTGATGGCCGTGACCACCGCGCCCATCTCGTCCGGAGAGGGGTGCTGGTCGATGGGTTGGTAGTTGCCCCGGGAGATGGCTCGGGTCAGAGTGACGATCTGACGCAGGGAGCGGCCGATGTTGCGGACAATCTGCTGGCTGAAGAAGATGGCGAAAATGACCACGGCCCAGAATGAGTAGAGCAGAATGGTCTTGGAACGGTTGATGATGGCGCTGACGTTGGCCCGCTCCATTGCGGTCATGTTCTCGGAGAAGATTTTGAGATTTTGCCCCACCTCCCGCAACCGTTTGCGGGTGTTCTGGTCGCGCCGCCCATCCTGGTTGAGGTTGGCGATCATCCGGCCGTAGTTGTCGAGCAATTGTTCCAGTCCGGCATAGCTGGACGGGCCTACCGCCCGGATGATGTCAGTCTTGAGCTCGTGAAGGGTGGTGGTGGTCTTATCGATCCGGTTATTGATATCGCCCAGAGCCGCATCGTCGCCATAAAGAAAATAGTTCTTCTCGGCCAGCCGCATCTCCAGAAAGCCGGCGTTCAGCTCATCGGCGATGGCGGTGAAGCGAAACTTGGTATAGAGCTCGTTCAGGTTGTACAGGGCGACGCTGCCGATCAGCAGGAGCAGCAGGATATGCACGGCGTTGGAGAGATAGATCTTGTGTTCTATTTTCATGGCTTTTTACTCGGCCAGGGCGGCGCTGCGGGTTGGCGGAAGTTCGGCTTGTTCGCGACGGACCGGCAGATACCAGAGCAGTCCGTCAACGATCATCAGGAGCCCGACCACGATGAGGATCAGGTCGAAGGGGGTGTTAACCCCCAGGCCGAAATAAGTGAGGAGGCCGAGTCCGATGCCCAGGAAGGAAACGCCGGTGCGGATGAAGGCGAGACCGGTGCGGGCCCGGGCATAGATGGTCCGGTAGCAGCCGGCGATGGTGCGCTGGGCCGCCAGAACATTACGTTCCCGGGCCAGATGGGTACGTTCGCGGCTGGCCGGCACCGGATAGATGATGGTGGAGTAATTGGAGAGGAAATCGCCCAGCCGGGACAGCATGGTGGGCTTGCTGGTCAGGGGGGCGCTGTGATCCGGCACCGAGAAGTGGTAGTTCTCCAGAAACATCAGGGTAGCGGCGGTTACCTCGACCAGGGTTTGGTCGCCGGGTGGGGTCAGGCGCGAACGACGGATGCGCAGATAGATCGGGGCGCCTATGGTGATCAGCAGCAGACCCAGGGCCAGAACCCCCAAGGGCAGAACGGCTGCGATCCGGAACTTGCCGCTACGCAACAGAGTTTCGGCGATGGTGGTCAGCGAGAGACCGGCCCGGACCAGGGACAGGGCGGTGCGAGCCTTGGCCAGATCGGTGCGGTAGCAGGCCATCCGGGTGCGCCATTGGGCCATGGTGTTACGCCAATATGCCAGGCCGGTGCGCTCGGTGCCGATCAGCTCGCCAGGCGGGGCATGGAGAAAGTCCTGGGCGAACCAGGCGATATCGTCGGGCAGGGCCACCCGGAATTCATAGTGGCCGGGACCAAGCACCTCGGTGACCATTGCCGTGAGGTTCGAGTCGGCGGGGTCGACGGCGGCGATGACCACGGTACCATCGAGATCCTTGAGCACCGGGAACCAGCCCTCGGCGACCAGCCTCGGTCCCGGCCGGTCACGCAATAGTTCGGGGGGAATGGGTAACCTTTCGTCATACTCGATGGGGGGGCAGTGGTAATAATCACTCAGCGCCTTCAGCATGGAGTGCCGGGGAATCCCATACTCGCAATGGAGGATGCGGGCCAAGGGGACCTTGCGTCCCCGGGCCGCCCGGCCGGCGTCGGCCAGCAATTCGGGGGTGATCAGCCCGGCCAGGGCCGGGTCGGCGAAGGCCGGGGCCTGGGCGTCGGGATTATTCATGGCTGAACACTGCCTTGCGCCAGGAGCGGGCCGGGACGCCGTAGTCGGGGATGGTTATCTCCATGTCGCCGTAACAATAGGGAAACTGGCGGCGGGTGCGTTCGGCCGGCAGGCTCCAGTACAGGCCGTCACCGATCAGCAGAATTCCGGTGGCGATCATCAGCAGGTTGAAGATATTCCATCCTGTCGATTCGGTTCCGAAGAAGAGCACGAAGGCGATACCGATCAGGGCCATGGAGATGCCGGTGCGGATGAAGGCGAAGCCGGTGCGGCACCGGGCCATGACCGTCCTTAAACGGGCCATGACATTGCGGCGTTCAGCCAGGACGGTACGTTCCAGGGCCACCCCGGTGGTGGCCCAGATGCCTGGCAGGTCGCTGCTTTTCACCGGCAGGGTCAGGGCGATGGTGTTGGAGCCGGCCGAAAAATGGTGGTGGGGAAAGAAGTAATCCCAGACCGTGTTGGCCCGGAAACTCTGTTTTACCGAGGTGTCGCCCTCGACCCCGGCTTGACGGCCGCCGAAATACCAGAAGAAGCCTTCGACGACCATGGCCGCGCCAGAGACAACCAGGGCCAGATCCAGGATCAGCCAGCGGCCCGGCGGGAACTGGCGGATCAGGGCCAGTCCCAGGCTGACGAAGGCGATACCGGTGCGGACGAAGGCCAGCCCGGTCCGGGCCTTGGCCATCCTGGTACGCGAGGCAGGCCAGCACCGTCCGTTCCTCGGCGTAATCGGTCCGATCGCTGGCCAGATAGCGGCGGCGCATCACCGGGGACAGGCTGGTCCAGTTGTGTCGCAGTTCGCGGGCGCCGCGGATCTCGCTGGTCCGTGCGAAGAGAGGGAAATCTTCTTCGCCGGAGACTGTAAGAATGGTGGTGCCGCCGGTAGGTCCGGTATCAAGGCAGTTCGGCAGGGGGGGTCTGAGCCGGCGGGCCGGCAGGTACCACTTGATGCCATCGAAGGCCATCACGCAGCCCGCTACCAGCAACGGTACTTCCAAAAGCAGCAGCCAGCCGCCGCCGAGCAGGCGCAGAAAGAGCAGAGCAATGGCGAGGCAGGAAATACCGGTGCGGATGAAGGCCAGCCCGGTGCGGCTTTTGGCCAGCATGGTGCGATAGTGGGCGAGCAGCGAGCGGCGTCCGGCCAGATAAGTACGGACCCGGGCCAGTGGGGTACGCCCGGAAGAGGCGGGAAAGCCGGGGTTGACGTCCTGGTTGTGCTCGACGATGCGGATCAGGTCATAGGGCAGGGTAACCAGGAAGTCGATTTTCCCTACTCCGAGGATCCGTTTAATCTTCTCGGCCAGATCCGGGCCGGGATGGCAGGCGACGATGATGGCCCGGTCGCTTTCGACCGTGTGGGGGAACCAGAGATCGAGCTTCAGCCGGTCCAGGTCGAGTTTATTGAGAACCGGCAGCGGCTGGTTGATTTTTTCTTGATATTCGACCCAATCGCAGCCGTAGCGTTTGGATAATTCCTGCAAAGCTGCAAGTTTTTCGAGACCTTTCAATTGCAAAACAGTTCACCGCAAGAAAATCATGCTATGCCGCCGAATACGGCTGGCCGTTGAAACTATGTTGGTGTACGCCCCCTGAAGCAAAGAGGTATTTCTAAGTCGCTCATCCCTTCGCGTCAACCGCTTTTTTTAAACCGGGGCATAGTTTGTTGCTCTGTCAATAAGCAAATACCAGGGTTATCAGCCGCCGTCTCAACGTCATGCCGTTTCCGGTGGGGAACTAGTGATGATCTATGAATGGAGATGGCCGGTTTCGGCTCAGGGTAGGACATACTTTTTTAATTTTGCCAGGGGATAATGGGTACCGCGCCAGTCGATGCCGTTGTTGTGCAGGGTGAGGGCGGCGGCCTTGACGGAGATATAGATGTTCAGATAGGGGGTGACCAGGGACCAGCCGGCATACCAGGGGGTGATGCCGCCCTGCCGGAAGCCGTAGGTGAAGGAGAGGATGCGGATGGCGATCGTGCCCCCGAACATCAGGCGGGCCGGCCCATCGGCCAGGATCAGTCCCCAGGTCGGTAAAACCCCGAGCAGGAAGACCACTAAGACCCCAGCCGCCAAGGCGCTAAGCCGGTACCGGTAGACGGCGAAAGTGTTTTTCATCAGGCCGTCGATGAACTCCCGCACCGTGCCGTACCAGGGTACCGCGACGAAACCGTTGCCCAGTAGACAGTCCTGCCGGAAACCGGACCGCTTGATCAGCTTGCCGAGCATCACATCGTCGATAGGATGCATGGCGATCTGCCGGTGGCCGCCGATTGCCCGATAGGTCGCGGCCTTGACCAGATTGAAGGCGCCAACTCCCATGAAGCGCTTGCTCTTGGGATTCTTGGCCAGCCAGGGCTTGAAAAGCAGCAGCAGCCCGCTGCCGACTTCCAGAAAGAGGGCATTCAAGAGGCCGCCGCCGCCGATATTTTCGAAAAAGATGGCCAGATGGTCCAGGTTGTGGGTTCGGACGTGGTGCAGAGCCCGCGAGAGGGTGGTCGGTTCCAGGCTGACATCGGCATCGGTGAAGAGCAGATAGTCGCCGCCGGCGCGTTCGGCCCCGAACTGCAGGGCGTGGCTCTTGCCGAGCCAATTCTGGGGTAGCTCGGTGATCTCATGGACCTTGAGGGCAGGATGTTCTTGCGCCAGGCGGGCCAGGACCGCACCGGTCCCATCCACCGAGCGGTCGTTGACCACGATGATTTCCAGGTTGGTGTAATTCTGGGTCAGCAAGGAGCGCAGGGCCGGCTCGATGGTGTTCGCTTCGTTGCAGGCCGGAACGATGATCGATACCCGGGGAGGGATGATGTCCGGTGCCAAGGGGGGCAAATCCCGGAGCTGAGTCATTTTCCCGATGCCGTGGGCCACTTCCAGGGCGATAGACAAGCTGGCGAGAAGACAGAACAGCCCGAGCCAGAAGAAAATTGTCATCTAAACCTCCCGGGTCCGCCGGGGCCAGTAACTTTAATGATGCTGCGCCGAGGAAGATATTCCCGGCGTGATTATCCTTCCATTTTATTCCTAGCGTCAATGGAGGGTTCGGTCCAGAAATTTATCCCGGCTTCCGGCAATCGGTGGTTGAGGTGCACGGCGAACTCATTTAAAATTTACTTTGCTTCTCTATCGACTTCCCGTAGAATCGGCCGAATTCCTTGCCTTCGCCAACCTCCACCAGTTCCGGAACTGCCGTGACCCTTCCCGCCCCTTTCCAGATCGGTAGTGTCGTGATCGACCCGCCCCTGATCCTGGCCCCCATGGCCGGAGTTAGTCATTCGCCGTTCCGGCGGCTGGTGGCTTCGTTTGCCCGGCCGGGTCTTTTCTTCAGCGAGATGTTGAGCGCCCGGCACCTGCCCAACGATATTCAAAAGAATTCCCTCTGGCTCCAGCGCCATGAAGTCGAACAACCCATGGCATATCAAATCGTGGCTCCCAACCCCGAAGAGGCTCTGATCGGGGCGCGGGAGCTGGCCGGTTACGGGGCCGAGATCATCGATCTCAACCTGGCCTGTCCGGCTCCAAACATCGCCCGGCGTCGCTCCGGCGGTCATCTGCTCAACGATCTGGCTCTGATCGAGGCGATCCTCTCGGTCCTGCGGCCGGCTCTTGCCTGTCCCCTGACCGTTAAGATCCGCCTGGGAGAAAAACCGGATCTGACTTTGCTCCGGGACCTGGCCGCGGTGCTGGAGGGGTGCGGGGTCGATGCGGTAACCCTCCATCCCCGGCTGACCACCGAGAAACTCAAGGGGCGCGCGCGCTGGGATTATATCGGCGAGCTGAAAAGAATGACCCGATTGCCGGTGATCGGTAACGGCGATGTGACCAGCCGCGAGGAGTGTCTGGCCATGTTCCGGCAGACCGGCTGCGACGGGGTGATGATCGGCAGGGCGGCGGTGCAAAAACCCTGGCTCTTCAGTGAGATTCTTGGGCAGGACCGGGAAGTTAACGCCGACTTTCTCTGGACTACCTACCGTGAGGCCTGGCGGTTGATCAGCGCATTCTATCCCGAGCATCAGGCCCTGGGTCGGCTCAAGGAGTTCACCTGGTATTTCAGCCGTAACCTCTTCTTCGGCCATCGGTTGGCGGCCCGGATGCAGAATCTGCCGACCCTGGCCGCCTGCCGGGAATTAATGGATAGGGAGTTTATCCGAAGCTGCGGCTGAGACTGAAGCGGCAATGGCAAGCTGCGGGCTTACTCCGGTTAATTTGATATTTTAGCCATCGGGGGAAGTGGAGCTGTATCCTTCAGCTATTTCAGAGAATCAAGGGAGGTTTCTCCAGGTCGAACCGGCCGGTTCAGCTGGAGCTGGACTTTCCGATAGACTACGCGTTTGGTTGGTCAGATCGGGAGATTACGGTCTGCAAGCGCCGATAATCTTCCGGAGTGTCCATATCGAGCAGGATTGCTTCATCCTCCACGGCAACTAGTTCCAACCGTTGCGGATCCCAGCGGACCACATTCCGCAGGGTGGAATGAAAGCCCAGTTCGGCCAGGATCGGGCGGGGGAAAATTACCGGATGTCCTTTCCGGCCCTGGTAGGCGGGGATGATGATTTTATCCGGATGGGCCGCTTGATTTTGCAGAAGCATGATGATGGTGGCCGGAGAGACCAGGGGATAATCAGCCGGGAAGATCAGCAGGGCCTCGGCTGCCCGATTGGCCTTGGCCAGCCCGACCAGCACGGAGCTGGCCATATCACTGTTCGGCGCGATGTTCCAGGCCAGAGTAACCGGCAGGTCGGCAATCTGTTCGGCGATTATTGTTCCGGTCGAGCTAAGGACCACCACCACATCATCGAGGCCGGCAGCCAGCAGGGTGTCGAGACACCAGCGGATGGCCGGCTTATGACCCAACGGCAGCAAGGATTTGTTGCTGCAACCCATCCGTTTTGACTGCCCGGCTGCCAGCAGCAGGGCGGATATCCTTCGCATTTCCAGATCTCCTTACCTCGATCATCTGCGCCACGACACTGACGGCGATCTCCGCCGGGGTTTCGGCACCGATCTCCAGCCCGGCCGGCGAGGTTAGCCGGTCGATTTTGTCAGCGGGAAAATCCCGCTCCCTGAGGTACTTTTCCAAGGCCGTCCGCTTTCTGCTGCTGCCGAGCAGACCGATATAGCGAGCCCCGGTCCGTAGCGCCGCCTCCGCCGCCAGAAAATCCTGGTGATGATCGCTGGTGGCGATGAAGATGTATGAGCCGCCATCGACCCCGAGTTCGGCAAAAGCGCCCTCCAGTTCGCCCACCGGATGGTAACGGACTTTTTCGGTTGTCGGGATCGAGGCTTGGAGTTCCACGGTACTGATCAGGGTCACCAGAAATCCGGCCGGACGCGCCGCCTGGCTCACGGCCCGGCCCACATGGCCGCCGCCGACCACCACCAGATGCTGCGGCACGAACAACGGTTCCAGATAGATCAGCATCTCGCCGCCGCAGACCCCGCCATGCTGCTCGTTCAGCGAGAAGGCGAGGGTCCGTGTTCGGCCCCGGCGGATCACTTCCAGGGCGGCGGTAATGGTGTCCGCCTCGATCTGGCCGCCGCCGACGGTGCCGGCGATGGTGGAGTCCAGCCGGACCACCATTTTGGCCCCGGCCTTGCGGGGCGACGAGCCTCTGGTTTCGACCACGGTGGCCAGGGCCGCCGGGATCCGCTCCTTCTTCAGGCGGATGATTTCCTCATAGATCGGCAGATCGTCCATGGCCGTTTCCTAGGCTTCTTTGATCATCTTCTTTACCGAGGCTGCCGTCATCGGCAGAGTGCGCATCCTGATGCCGCGGGCGGCAAAAAGGGCATTGGCCACCGCCGGGGCGATGGGCGGCACTCCCGGTTCGCCGATCCCGCCCGGCGCTTCCTTGCTGTTGGTGATATGCACGGTGATCTTCGGCATCCCGCTCATCCGCAGCATCTCGTAATCGTCGAAATTTCCCTGTTGTACCCGGCCCTTCTTGAAGGTGATAGCGTCATATAGGGCGGCGCTCAGACCGAAAACGATGGCCGACTCCATCTGGGCTTCGATGGTGTCCGGGTTGACGGTCCGGCCGCAGTCGACGGCGCAGACCACTTTGTGGACCCGGATATTGCCGGTATCGTAAACCGAGATCTCGGCGACCTGGGCCACCAGGCTGCCGAAGGATTCATGGATGGCGATACCCTGGAAATGACCGTCCGAGGGTTTGCCCCAGTTGCTTTTTTCCGCCACCAGATCGAGCAGGGCCTGCTGACGGGGGTGTTCGGCCAACAGCTTGCGCCGGTACTGATAGGGTTCTTGCCCGGCCAGATGGGCCAGTTCATCGATGAAGGATTCCTTGACGAAGGCGTTGAAGGAATGACCTACCGAGCGCCACCAGAGCACCGGCACGCCGGCCGGGGCCATCTGATAATCGACCAGCAGGTTGGGGATCGCGTAAGGCGTATCGGCCGCCCCTTCCACCGAGGTTTCGTCGATGCCGTTCTTTATCAGTCCTTCGAAGGGGGTTCCCTTGACGATGGACTGGCAGACGATCCGGTGCTGCAAGGCAAGAGGCATCCCTTCACTATCCAACCCGGCGTTGAGCTGGTGGTAGGAGGCGGGGCGATAGTAGCCGCCGTGCATGTCGTCCTCCCGGGTCCAGATCACCTTGACCGGCGCCTTGACCGCCTTGGAAACCTGGACCGCCTCGCTGGTGAAATCCGAGGTCGGCACAGCCCGCCGGCCGAAGCCGCCGCCGAGATAGGTGGTGTGGAGTTTGACCCGTTCTTGCGGCAATCCGGTAATGGCGGCGGCGGCATTCCGATCGAGGGTCTGCATCTGGGTGCCGACTCGGATCTCGCAGGAGTTGGAGCGAACGTCGGCCGTGCAGTTCAAGGGTTCCATGGTGGCATGGGCCAGATAGGGAAATTCGTAGACTGCATCGATCACCTGGGTCGATCTCTTCAGACCCGCGTCAACGTCGCCCCGCCGGGTGGCAGGCAGCCCCGGTTTCATCGCGAGTTCGACATATCGCTGCCGCTGCCGGTCACTGTCGAGATCGGCCAGGGGGCCTTCGTCCCACTCGATCTTCAGGGCCTCGCGGCCTTGGTGGGCCTGCCAGAAATAGTCGGCCACTACCGCCACGCCGGCTTCGACCGCGACCACCTCCTTTACTCCCGCCACCTTCCTGGCCGCGGCGTCATCGAAGCTTTTCAGCTTGGCCCCAAACACCGGGGGGCGGGCGATGACGGCGTTCAACATCCCCGGCATCAGGACGTCGATACCGAACTCGGCCCGGCCCTGGACCTTGATCGGGGTGTCCAATCTTTTCTTGGAGTGACCCAGCACGGTGAAATTCTTGGGCTCTTTGAGTTTGACCTCTTTGGGAGGCGTTAAGTCGGCCGCCTTTTCCACCAGCCGGCCGAAGGAGAGTTTACGGTCGGAATCCTTGAGGAAAACCATACCGTTTTTCGCCCGGCATTTGGCCGGCTCCACCTGCCAGATCGCGGCTGCCGCCTGTTCCAGCATGACTCGGGCCGAGGCGCCGGCCCGGCGGAACTGTTCCCAGGTCGAGCGGATGCTGGAGGATCCGCCGGTGCCCTGCATTCCCCATTGGGTGTGGTTATAGGCAGGATCGACCGGGGCAGGTTCGAATCTGATCTTACTCCAGTCGGTTTCCAGTTCCTCGGCGATCAGCATGGGCAGCGAGGTATAGACGCCCTGGCCCATTTCCGATTTGTTGACGATGATAGTGACCAGCTCGTCCGGGGTAATGCGGATGAAGGCATTGGGGGCGAAGGTCTTAGCCGGATCGGCCGCCTCGGCCAACCCCCGGCCGCCGGGTAGATTAAAGCCCAGGACCAGGCCGCCGCCCAGCAGCGCCCCGGTTTTACAAAACTCGCGTCGGCTCAGATTGACGATCCAGCTCATGACTTGCCTCCTTCGGCCTTGCTATCGGCCGCCAGGTGGATGGCCCGGCGAATTCTACCGTAAGTCCCGCAGCGGCAGATGTTGCCGGTCATTTCTGCTTCGATGTCGGTATCGCTGGGTTTAGGGTATTTAGCCAGCAGCGAGGCCGCCTGCATGATCTGCCCGGGCTGACAATAGCCGCATTGCGGTACATCGACCTCGATCCAGGCCCGTTTGAGCGGGTGATCTTCCGGCAACCCTTCGATGGTGGTAATCTTTTTGCCGGCCGCCTCTCCGGCCAGGGTCTGGCAGGAGCGGACCGCCTCGCCGTCGATCTGCACGGTGCAGGCACCGCAGGCGCCGATGCCGCAGCCGAACTTGGTGCCGGTTAGCCCCAACCGATCGCGAATGACCCAGAGCAGGGGTTCATCCGATGCCGCCTCAACCTGATAAGTTTTGTCATTGATATCGAGTTTTATCATTTGGAACCTCCGGTGAGCTGTAAATTTACCGCTGATGCCACAGTCCGCCTTTTGCCGCATGCAGTGTCGCAGGCATACTCGTTTACCCGGATAAATCTGAAGCCATATTGGTCCGCTCCCCTGTATTCAAAAAGGCATTAGGCCGATCCGGGAAAATCCGGTCCGCTGGGTGCTAACCGGAGTCTTCGGGGGCTCGGTAAATTCGACCAGGTCGGACAGGATTTCCAAGGGGAGCGACTTTGGTTTTTGATTTCCGAATCCGCCTATGCGCCGAAAGTTATAAGCAGCTGGCGCGCACTCGGTTTTGGTTTGCCGAGCTGCGTTGGCTTCAATCGGTAATCTGACGAAGTCAAAGCGAATTGTGGCCGATTTCCACGTTCATGCCATACTCATTTGTATTCCTGATTGCCGCCTCTATTTTTCATTTGGTTATTAGTCGTTGTTCGTTTGCAGCATTGGAAATCTTGTTCAGCGTAATCAATGATCGATGTTTTATTGATATAATGTATCGATATTGATGTCTGATAATAATCATATCCAAATATTATTTAGTAATTATCCATCGTCTTTAGTCTTTATTGATGAACAGCTGCTAGATATTGTTAAAACGTGCAATGATTAATTAATGCTTTCGCCAGGCGATTATTTATTTATATCATGGATGAGCGAAGAAAAAGTTGTCAATCCCAAAAAGATCGGAACCAGGATTTTGCTTAAACCGGAGAAAATTTTTACGGGCAAAACGGGCTGGGTTTTACGATACACCACAAAATATATCTTTATATTCAAGGTATTGGCTTGATAGTCGGCGAATAGATTGGAAAAGTCCCCGGGGGATTCGAAAAAAATACCTTAAACCCACCTCCGGGCCTGGAATATTTTTTCCGGCGATGGTTAGCTTATTTATACGGAGGCAACGGCGACCCGGAGAAAGTTGTGACGAGCAGGTAATTCCCCGGCCGCAACGACAAACAAAAATTGAAAGGAGGTAGCCATGAATCCGGTTAACTGGTTTGAAATCCCCGTCACCAATATCGAGAGGGCCAAAACTTTCTATGAGAAGGTTCTGGGTTACACTTTGGAAAGGCACGATTTCGAGAATATGAAGATGGCCTGGTTTCCTATGAACAATGAGGCCCCAGGCGCCACCGGTTCACTGGTTCAGGAGGACAGTTACGCGCCCTCTCTGACCGAGACCGGGGTAATCATATATTTCAGCGTCGAGGATATCGACGCGACCCTGGGCAAGGCCGGCAACAACGGCGGTGAGATTCTGCAACCCAAGATTGCCATCGGCGAGTACGGCTTCATCGGGCACATGATCGATAGCGAAGGCAATCGTGTAGGTCTGCACTCGATGAAATAAGTTGGGTATCACCTCGCTCCCGGCAGGTTTTTGATACCTTCCCGGGACGGCGCGGCAAGGTTTGTAGCGTCTGTAAGGGTAAGGGGTGAGGAGGTGAATTATGAATTCAGCCACCGAAAATAGGTGTTCCGCTCAAAAGGAGAGGGTGCGAACCGGTGGTGATTGGCTGAATTTAAGCAGATAAACCAGCCAGATGTGGAAGAAGGGCGCGAAGCTGGCGCAGGTACCCAGCCCGAAGGCCAGCAGCAGCCGGAGGTTGCCGATGTCGTTGCGGCTGATGGCGAAGCGGGTGGCAAGCAGGGCCAGGGGCAGGTAGAGCAGGGTGCCGGTCACCGTTCCGGGGATATAGGTCATCTGGGTAACTGAATAAACCAGGTGAAAGAAGGCGTTGCTGAAATTTAGGAAGAGCAGGGCCAACCCGATCCAGATCACCCGGGTGCCGAGCCAGCCAACCAACCCGAAGATGGTCAGGAAACCGAAGGTGTTGAGCAGTTCGAGGGTGATGGTTGAGGGTACCAGCAAGGCAGCCTGGAAGTTGCCGAATACCCCGGCGAAAACGTCCCGGAAGCCGCCCGGCCAGCCGTATTCCTCAAACTGGTGTAGACCGACGGCGGCCAGGTGCAGGTAGATGAACCAGTGGAAGTAAGGTCGCGAGGCAAAGTCTCGACGCTTAAACCAGGCCAGGGCGGCGAAGAGTAGGGCAATCGCCAGACTTATATACGGTATTAGCTGCAAGTTGCACCATCCTGATCAACATGGACGCCCCGAGGAGCCGGCCGGGCGCGGAACGTCATTAATGCGAGGAGCCGAGCGACGCGGCAATCTATTCATTACTCCAGATTCATGCGTAACCGTAACATCCGGTTTCCACCCCTTTGAAATTCGTACTCCACCGGCTCGATCGTGCAGTCGCAGCCCTTCTCTGCAAGAGCTGCGACAACCCCGTCCAGATGCCGGGATTTTTTGGCGCCCAACTCCAGAAGCGGAAAGATCCTGACCTCATGAGCGACCCGACATAATTCCCCGATGGCCCGGAGATGAAAGTCGAAGCTCAGCTGTTCACTGTAAAGAAACAACAGATGCGAGCAGAGTGCCAGATCAAATTTTTTATCCGGAAAAGGCAGGAAAGGAAGTTCGGCGTCAAGGTATCGGCCTGCCGCAACGCCAGCCGCGAAATCAGCCAGGAATTCAGCCATGGCCCGTCGACGGATTTCCCCCAACTCCTCGACGGTCTTGATCCGTTCCCAGACAAACTCTTCCCGGTTTTCCCCGGTTTGCTGAAGAATTTCGGCAGAGGTGGCATCAATCCGTACTTTGATCTCTTCGGGGGAAAAACGGTAGATAGGGTCGGTCGACACGACCGTGCCTCCTCTCCGGGTCAGTTCGGCGTTAAAGCCGGCCGGACCGTCGCCGCAGCCGAGGATTCCTTTCTCCAGGTCGGGATCAGCCAGGGAAAACATCGCAACATATTCAGCGAAGGATCGCCCCCAGGGCACGACCTTCTCAAGGGTAAAACTCATGGGGTTCCCTCAATGCAGGGATTGAACAGCGCTGGGCATCTCTATTTTGACCCGCCGACGCGGGAATTCGGGCAGAGGCCGGTTCTAAGGTCTAGCGTCAGGTAATGGAGGAAGGGAATCCGAGTTATTGTGCATCAATTTCAGCCCTCCTTAAATTCAGGATAATGCTCCCGTAGGCATTTGGGGCAGATGCTGTGGCTGAACTGGGCCTCGGAATATTTGGAGATGAAGGACTCGATTTGATTCCAGTAGCCCTGGTCGTCCCGGATCTCTTTGCAGTACATGCAGATCGGCATAATGCCGCTGAGGGTTTTGACCTGCTCGTGGGCCTCGGTCAGATTCCGGAGCAGACTTTCTCTTTCCGCCTCGCTCTGTTTCCGGGCCGTGATATCGATGGTGTATTCGATGATCTGCCGTAGCTTGCCGGCTTCGTCGAAGACCGGAGAGGCATGAATCTCAATAAACTTCTTTTCGCCGTCGGGCCCAAGATGAACGTGTTCCATACTGCAGGGTCGCCCGGTTTTTTTGATCTCGATAAGGGGGCATCGGTAGTCTTGGCCGTCGCAGGGAGTATCCCGATCATAATTCAACTTGTAGCAGGTAACCGGAACTTCGGCATTAACCCCGGAATTGGCATTGGCCATAACAATCGCATGGGTTTCCGCATCGATGACATAAAAGGGATGTGCCAATGAGTCGATCAGGGTATTCAGGAAATCGGACTGTTTCTGGGTTGTTTCCTGGGCCTGCTGTCGTTCGGCGACCTCGGCGGCCAGGGCCAGATTGCTGGTGGAAAGCTCGGCGCTTTTCCTGATGAGCAGTTGGCCGCCGAAGAAAATGAAGATGAAGCCGCCTACGGCGGCAAAGGCATAGCCGAAAAAGGACCAGGGATGGATATGCTCTTGGAAATTAGGAAGGGTTATACTGATTCCACCCCGAATGTCGCCGAGTTTATAGCCTTGGTCGGCATGACATTTCAGGCAGGCTGAAGTCACCGGTAGAGGCGCCATGAAACGGAAGAAATGCCGGGAGCCTTCGGTTACGAATTCACCAATCTCCTCCGTACCCTGTTCGAAGCGCCGGAGGTTGCTCTCCTCCCAGGGCTCCGGGCGGTTTTCCGGGTTGATCGGTTTGAGGCTGGTGAGGTGGAAGTGAATACCATCTTGCCGATCGGCTAATTCCGAGAGCTGCCTCGTCATATAGGCCGGATTGACCATGGTGAGGGCTAAACCCTGACTGGTTGTGAGATTCTTCAGGGGGTCACGCAGATAAGGGTTGGGAGGGGTTTGCTCCGTCATCCTGACATAGATCCCGCCATGGTCAGCGTTCCAGGCCCTGGTGTTGACAATCTGCTGGGCAATGGCCCTTGAGGTTTCAAGGGCCATTTGTCGGCTGTGAATCCTTTCTCTTTTCAGGGTGTTGAAAAAGGCGACACCGACCACCGCCAGCCAGATGACGATTAACGCCAGGAGATGTGTTTTTCGCATGATTTCAGGTCTTATCAGATCCGGTTTTCCGGTCCCAACCCCGCATCGGTCATGTGTCCGAGTTCCGGGGCCGGATGGTCGAATTATTGTCAACCAGTATGGCCACTACCATCCGGTTCGATATCATTCCCTTATTCCTAACGATTATCAAGGATTCCGTCCATAAATTTTTAAGCTTCAGGTAATTGAGGGATGCAATCAAGCTGCGGAATTGGACGGAGGTCTGGCGGATTGTCGGGTGTTTGTATTTGTTAGAAATTGGCGGCAAATATCTCCAGCCTTTTTCGCGTTGCAACCGAACATTCCGGGTACGGAAATTTTTCATGATAATCACGGTATCGGGCGGTGATCCCGAAGAGGCGTGCTTATATTTTATAAGAGAATAAATGGAGTTGTGTTGAAGAGGTTAAAATGATTTGAGAGGTGAACAAATGAATAAGACAATCGTTGTAACCGGTGCGACCGGGCAGGTCGGCGGGGCCGTGGTCAAGGCCCTGGCCGAAAGAGGAATGGTGGTTAGGGCTGCGACTCGTGAGCCCGGCAATTTTAGACCCCAGAAGAATGTCACCCCGATAAAGCTCGATTATCATCAGGTAAGTACCATCGGTCCGGCCCTGGAGGGAGCGGACGGGCTATTTCTGATTGCTCTGCCTCTGGATCCCAAGGCACCGAAGGTACTGTCCCCGGTGATCGACCGGGCCAAGAAGGCTGGGGTGAAACATATCGTGCTGCATTCGGCCCTCGGGGTGGATCTGAACGAGGAGGCGCCGCTCAGAAAGGTCGAGCGCTATCTAATGAATTCAGGGGTGCCATATACCATTTTGCGCCCCAACTTCTTCATGGACAACTTTTCCTCCGGGTCCCTCGCCCCGATGATCAGGGAGCGAGACGGGATTTATCTCCCCTCCGGCGAAGGTAAGACCAGCTTCATCGCCACCCGCGATATTGCGGCGGTGGCGGCGGCCGCTTTCGAGCAAGGACTGGTAGGGCGGGAGTTCAACCTTACCGGTCCCGAGGCGCTGGACCATTACCTGGTGGCGGAAATCATCGGCGAGATCGCCGGAAGGACGATCACTTACCATCCGGTGGCGGAGGAGGATTTTCTGGGGCTCTTGCGGGAGCGAGGCTTGCCGGAGCCGGAGTCCAGGTATCTGGCCGGCTTGTATGCCTTGGTCCATGAAGGGAGAATGGCAAGGCTCACCGGAGACGTGCGCGAGGTGACGGGGCGGGAGCCCATGCGCTTCGCCGCCTTTGCCGCCAAACATGTCGGAGACTGGCAGTCGTCGAACGAGACGACTCTCCCCTATGCCTCCCGGACCTTGATCGGCCAGCCTGGAGTGCATCTGACCAGGTGACCGTCGGGAGGTCTTTACCGACTGTATAGTAGTTAAATCTGCCGGCCCCGAGTTTCGGGGCCGGCAGATTTATAGGAGCAGGCCGCGTCGGTGGCGAACAAAATCCCGTCAGGCCTCGCCGAAAACTTCGGCCACGGTAGAGATCAGTTCCTCTATGGTATAGGGTTTGGGAATAACCATACGGAATCCATGGCTCCGGTAGTCGGCCATGACCGGATCGTTGGAATAACCGCTGGCCACGATGGCCCGGACCTCTGGGTCAAGTTCCAGCAGCTTGGCGATGGCTTCCTTGCCGCCCATGCCGCCCGGGATGGTCAAATCCATCAGCACCACATCGAAAGGTCGGCCATCCAGCATGGCGCGCCGGTATTGTTCAATAACCTCGGCGCCGTCGCAGACCAGAATCACTTCATAGCCATGGTGCTCTAGCATGAACTTGGTGACCTTTCTGACCATATCTTCGTCGTCCATTACCAGAATTCGGCCGCCACCGGTGGTAATCTCCGGTGTCTTCACCGGCGGTTCGCGCGGTTCCCGATCCATGGCCGGCAGATAAAGAGTAAATGTCGCACCATGGCCTTCCTCGGATTCAACCCTGAGGTTGCCGAGGTGTTTGCTGGCAATCGCATAACTGGTGGCCAGACCCAGGCCGCTGCCCTTTTCCTTGGTGGTGAAGAAGGGGTCGAAGATCCGGTCGAGGATCTTTGGGGGGATGCCCGGTCCCTGGTCGGTGACGGCGATCATGACATACGGTCCCGGGGCCAGCAGAGACACCTGCCGGTTGGTGATCTCTACGTTGTCGGCGCTGACCTCGATGACCCCGCCGCCCGGCTGCATGGCCTGCAGGGCGTTGATCAACAGGTTCTGGATCACCTGATTGATCTGGCCTTCGTCGGCCTCTACCGGTCGGAGATCCTCGGCAATGCGCAGCTCAGAGGTACAGGTCGAGCCGCGCAGGCAGAATTCCACCGACTCCTTGAGCAAATCCCGGGTTGAGACCAGCCGCTTGACCGGCATGCCGCCCTTGGCGAAGGTCAGGAGCTGCTGAGTCAGAGATTTGGCCCGGTAGGTAGATTTTTCCGTCTGCTCCAACAGGTGATGGATTTTTTCATCGGGCTTGACCATGAACTTGGCCAGGGAAACATTGCCCAGGATTCCGGTCAGCAGGTTGTTGAAATCGTGGGCGATGCCGCCGGCGAAGATGCCGATGGAGTCCAGGCGATTGGCCTTGGCCAGCTCATCGTCCAGGCGCTTTTCCTTGGTGATGTCGCGAAAAACGACGATGGTGCCGGCGACGGTCTGATCATGCTGGTGGATGGGCGCGGCGCTCAGGTAGATGTCGCGCCGAATACCTTGCCGGTCGATCAGGGTAATATTGTCGGGCTTTACGACCCGGGTCTCCCGGTGCAGCATCAGGTCGCTGAAAAAATCGGCGCAGGTTATTGGAGCGTTCCGGTCCTCGATCTTCATAATCGCGCAAATCGGTTGGCCCAGCGCCTCTTCCTCGGACCAGCCGGTCAGCGCCTCGGCCATGTTGTTGATCATGGTCAACCGTCCCTGGTCGTCGGTGGCGACCACCCCTTCGGCGATGCTTTCCAGGGTGATGGAGAGCCTTTCCCGTTCGTCGTCCAGGGCGATCCTGACCTCGATGAGTTCGGTAATGTCGACATACAGAACTACGCACCTGATAATCTTATTGTCCCGGTCTCTGATCGGGGTGGCGGCAACACTGAAATGGCGGTCACCGAAACGCCTGTCCGGCAGAATGGCTAGTCCGTCATTCTCCAGCATTCGCTTGAAACAGCAGGTTTCCTTGGGATGGTTGGCGTTTCCGCAAATAATTTCGTGGCAGGTCCGGCCGACAATATCATCCTGCCCAGGCGAGAACATTTCCCGGAAGGGGCTGTTTGAGGTCAGGATTTTTCTCTCATTATCCATGACCAGTAGGCCGCCGCCCACCGATTCAAAGATTGCCTGAATCTCGTCCTTGGCCAGGCGTAGTTTTTCATTGGTCAGATTCGAATGCTCCAGGATCTGGGCGAACGACCTGGAGATGATGCCCAGGGGATCCAGGGCGATCAGATGTTTTTCGTCCAGCTCTTCAGGCCTCAAGGGGGCGGTACCGATTACCTTGAGCATCTGGTTGATCTTTTCGCGGATATAGGCCACTGCCGTCTGATGATCCTGATGCAGGGTCCGGTTTTCCCTGAGCAGCATATTGATCATCGTAGCCAGCGGCGCCAGCTCAGGGTCGAGAGGCTGGTCGAGCGAAATTTCGCCCCTGCCTTCGATGGCCCGGGTCAGCCGCTCGTAAAATTCCGTCAGGTTCCTTGGCATTTCAGGCTCAGTCTGGTCGGGAGATGAGAATTTCATAATAGCCGTCCAGCCGCATAACCTCGCTGTGATAGCCCATGTTCTCGGCGGTTCCGGGTATGGTGGTGGTCGCATCCCGGTTATCGGTCCGGATCAGCAGTTTCACCGTGCCGTCCCGCAGTTCCGTCCGGTTCAGGTCGATGCTGTTCAGGGCCACCAGCAGGGTAGAAGGGCAGACCTGCCCGCGCATATCAACTTCGATTACTCTGGGCGTGTTTTCAGTCATGGTTCTCGTCCCTGCGCGTAATTGGTTTGAATTGCAATAGAAGGGGGAGCAGCCGGCTGCCCACCCAGGTACCGGGCAGCAATCCGGCCAGGAACAAGAGGCTGGACAGGGCCAGGATCGGCAGACCGCCCATCAGATACCAGACATTGCATCCCGAGGCCATTCTGGAGGAGAGCCCCAGGATAATACCGCCCGTCGTGGTGATCAGAACCTGTTTTCCTGGCACCCGTCGGTAAATTCTGAACTCCCGAAGCCGCTGGGCCGAAATGGCACTGCCCAGAACGATTCCGGCGATCAGAGGGAACTGGATCATCCAGATATAATCGAAGGAAGGCCCGGCCCCACCCAACAGCAAGGTTCCGCTGGCGGGATGGACCACGTTGAGGGGCTTGGCCAGGAAAAAGGCCATGGTGGCCATATGTTCCGGAGCGATTATGTTTTCCAGCATACCGGCCATCTTGGCATAGGTGGTGGTTACGCCCAGGGGCATGCCGATCAGCAGGTAGGAGAGCAGGCCCACTGCGGCCAGGACCACCGCGGTTTTCCAAGGCTGCAGGTAGCCTCTTACCCGGGAAGCGATTTCCCACTTGTGCTGGGCCCGCCAGCGCAGGAAAAGCGGCAGGGCGGCGCCGGTAAGGATCAGGACGAAAACGGTCGGACTGAGGCCGGTCAGTTGCGGCAAGGTCAGGGCTTTGGTCCCCAGAGTGGTTTTCCCGATTACCGTAGCCCACCAGGGATGGATTTCGGCGTAAGCCGCGCTGCCGATCAGCAGGCCGACGAAGGCGCAGGCGCTGAGTAGGCTGCCGGCCCCCATCTTATATAGAGTCCCGACCACGCAACCGCCGGCCAGGACCATGCCGATACCGAAGAGGAAACCGCCGATGAGGTTGGTCAAAGAGGGGGGAACCAGCAGGGGAAAGGGATAGAGGGGTAATAAATGCAAGAGCCGGAAAGCCTCGAAGGCGATCATGGTCAAGACGATCTGCAGGCCGAGAGCCCGGAGGCGAAAGGTTTGCCGAAACATGAAGAGGTCCCGGAACATTCCGGACATGCAGTAATCGGAGCGGTGCATGACAAACCCTGAGATCAACCCCAGCAGTGCTCCGACCAGATAGATGAGAAGAATCGATTGCGTGGCCACCGGAATACCCCTCTATGTATTCGGTAATTCCAATTAACTTACAGTAAGTTAGGGGACGAATGCAACCGCGAAGATCAACGGTCATCCGGGAAGATGAACCTGTCGCGCGAAACCTTCGCTCGGCCTCCGGGGGCCGATCGCGGCTTGACATTCGTTTCTCCCGGAAGGCATCATTTTTGTAGTGAAGTCTTGCGAAGGACAACCGTTGCCGGCAATCGACGGACGGAAAGGGAGAACCGATACGAGTGGATATAACCAGATGGTCGCACAGCATGCCGTTCGGAACTCGGATCAACCCGGAGGGCGGAGTCGATTTCAGGTTGTGTGCCCCGGCGGCCGGGGAGGTCGAACTCATTCTGGAAACCACCGGCGGCGTGATCCGGAGCCTGCCCATGATACCCGGGACGCAAGGCTGGCATTCCCTCACCGTTGCCGACGCCCAAGCCGGCGATCTTTACCGTTTCCGGGTTTTCCCGGACCTTCTGGTTCCCGACCCGGCTTCCCGCTTTCAACCCGGCGATCTCCACGGTCCCAGCGAGATCGTCGATCCCGAGGCATTCGCCTGGGACGATAACGCCTGGGAGGGGCGACCCTGGGAAGAGGCGGTACTTTATGAACTGCATGTCGGCGCCTTTTCGCCGGCCGGTAATTATCGCGGGGTTCTGGAAAGGCTCGATTATCTGGTCGAACTCGGGGTCACCGCGATCGAACTGATGCCGCTGGCCGAGTTTCCCGGCCGCCGCAACTGGGGTTATGACGGGGCGCTGCTTTTCGCCCCGAGTCATTCCTACGGGCGGCCGGAGGAACTCAAGAACCTGGTGCGTGAGGCTCATCACCGCGGATTGATGGTCTTCCTCGATCTGGTCATCAACCACTTCGGGCCGGAAGGCAACTATCTTCACGCCTATGCCAGGAAAGAGTTTTTTTCCGACGAACATCAGACCCCCTGGGGCGCGGCGCTTAAGTTTTCCGGGCCGGGCAGCCGTACGGTACGGGATTTCATGGTCCACAACGCCCTCTACTGGCTTGAAGAGTACCGCCTGGACGGCTTGCGTTTCGACGCGGTTCACGCGATTTTCGACGATTCCCGGCCGGACATCCTGGAGGAAATCGCCGGCGCCGTTCAACGGGGACCTGGGCGGAGACGCGCGATTCATCTGATTTTGGAAGACGACCATAACCGCGCCCATTATCTGGAGCGAACCGCGGTCGGGACGCCGCGTCATTTCACCGCCCAATGGAACGACGATATCCACCATGCCGCCCATGTTCTGCTGACCGGCGAGGTCGACGGGTACCACGAGGATTACCGCGACGAACCGATCCGCCATCTGGGCCGCTGTCTGGCCGAAGGTTTCGCCTATCAAGGAGAAATCTCCCGCTACCGGAATGGGGCGACTCGCGGCGAGCCTAGCGGGCATCTGCCGCCTACCGCCTTCGTCAGCTTTCTCCAGAATCACGATCAGGTCGGCAATCGCGCCCTGGGAGAACGGCTCATACATCTTTGCGACGAGCGTGATATGCTGGCGACCGTAGCCCTTTTCCTCCTGGCGCCGGCGCCGCCGCTGCTCTTCATGGGTGAAGAGTTCGGGGCCGATTCGCCCTTCTATTTTTTCTGCGATTTCGGACCCGAGCTGGCCGCTCTGGTGACGGAGGGCCGCCGTCAGGAATTCGCCGCTTTCTCCAGGTTTCGTTCGGAAAGGGGTAGAAAGCTGATTCCCGACCCCAATCTTGAGGAAACTTTTCTGGCTTCGAAGCTCGACTGGGATCGAGCGAAGATCGCCGGAAAGCGTGATTTTCTCGATTATTACCGGAATATCCTGGCTCTGCGGCAACGAGAGATCGTGCCCCGCCTGCGGGGGATGGCGGGCGGGAGCGGCAGCTACCGGGTCCTGGCGCCCCGGGCCTTACGGGCCTGGTGGCGACTGGGCGATGGTTCGTTATTGCGGGTGTCTTTCAATCTGGCCGAAGAGCAGCAGTTTGACGGTGCGGTTTTTCCTGACCGGATTCTCTATCGATTTCCCCCGGGCCGGGAAGGGGACTGGTCCGGTGACACCATTCCCGCCCGGAGCGTCGGCTGGTTCCTGAGCGGGCCGGAGGCTACCCATGGATGAGCGTATCCTGGAAGAACTCGAATCTCTCCATGGTATCGGTATCGGTCCTGGCCTGAGCGGAGTCGAGGAAGATGTGGTGGCAAATCAGCTCGTCACCCTGTTGGCCGCGATGGGTTTGGAGATCGCCGCTCCCGCCGAACTTCCTGCTCTTCTAACGCGGGACGGCTTGGCCCGCTGGCGGCGGCCGCTCGATCCGTTGCTGGCGGTGTCGGAAGGCGCCGGGCGGATCGAGGTGGAGGTTCGCTTGCCGGAGGCGGTCGACGCCGAATTAGACTGGCTGCTGATCGAGGAAAACGGCGACCGCCATGCGGGGATTTTTCTCCCGGCCGATCTCGAGGCGGTTTCCTCTTTCCGATCAGGTGAGGAGGGCTTCGTCGCCCGGCGCCTGATTCTGGAGCTTTCTCTGCCGTGCGGCTATCATCAATTGACCGTCAAGTCCAAGGATAGCGCGTCGCCGGCCGCGGCCACCCTGACCCTGGTGGTGGCACCGGCCACCTGTTACATCCCCCCGGGAATCGCCGGCGAAAACCGGATCTGGGGCTTCGGGCTGCATCTGCACTCCGTCCGCTCGCGCCGGAACTGGGGAATCGGGGATTTCTCGGATTTGCGGGAGATTCTGGCCTGGGGCGCCGAACAGGGCATCGGAGTCCTCAATCTCCCGCCCCTGCATGCCTTATCCTTCTTCAAAGCGAATGCCGGCAATCCCTATGCTCCCTCCTGCCGTTCGATGCTGAACCCGCTCTATCTCGATGTCGAGGAGATCGCCGATTTCCGGGAAAGCGACAAGATCCGGGAGCAGGTCGGTAATCCGAAATTCCAGGCCCGCCTGGCCTCCCTGCGGGAACAGGAAAAACTAGATTACCAGGCCGTGGCCGAGACCAAATTCGAGATATTCCGTTTACTCTGGCAGCATTTTTCTACCTACCATCTGGACCCGGAAACCGACCGGGGTCGGGAATTCCGGCAATTTCAGGCGGAAGGCGGCGAGTTCTTGCGGGCATACGGGACTTATTCGGCCCTGTCGGAAAAATTTCGCCCGGAAGGGCAGCTTATGGAACAGGACTGGCGGGACTGGCCAGTCGAATTCCGCGATCCCGCCGGGGTGGCGGAATTTGCCGATGCCCAGCGGGGTGAGGTGGAATTTTATCAGTATCTGCAGTGGCTGGCCCGGCTGCAACTGGCCGCAGTCGGTCGCCGATCCATGGAACTGGGCCTAAAACTGGGACTGCTGACGGAGCTGGCCTTCGGTCCAGAACGGAACGGCTTCGAGACCTGGTATTACCGGGGACTCTATGCCGAAAACCTGGTCCACTCTGCGATCGGCGGCGGGGAGCGGACGGTCGATGCGGCCCTCGGCCTGCCCCTGGTTATTCCGGCCAGACTGCGGGAACTCGGTTACGGACCTTTTATCGAACCGCTCCGCCAGGTCATGCGCCAGGCCGGCGGACTGGCGGTCCGTGGGTTCCATCATTTCTTCGAATCGGTTCCAGGTCCGGTGACCGGAGATTCCCCGCCGGCCCTGGTGGTGCACTCCGGTTTTGCCGAAATACTCGCCATCCTCACCCTGGAAAGCCGCCGCAACCGCTGCCTGGTAGTGGTCGACAGTCCGGACGGTTGTCGGATGAGTATGCCGCGCTGCTGAGGGAAAAAGGGATCTTTACCCACCTGGTCCATACCTGCACAAGGACCGGCAGGGCAATGGTCCTCGGTGGCCGATTATCCGCAAAACGCCATGCTCACTGTTTCGGCTTTATTTATCGAGACCCTGAAGGGTTTCTGGAACGGCAAGGATATAGTGGTCAAGGAGGAGAACGGAATTTTCGCCGATCCCGCCGCCGAGGAAGAGGCCGTCATCTCCCGCGCCTCGGATCGGGCTCATCTGCTGATCGGCTTACGCCACGAAGAGTTGCTCGGCGGTGAGGATTCCGTCGATCCGCGCTCGATGCCGGAGATGACCGCCGATCTGAGCACCGCCGTGCAACTCTTCCTGTGCCGAACCCCGGCCAGGATCCAATTGGTCTCCTTCAACGATCTTCTCGGCCTGGATCTCCAGGCCGAGCCGCCATCTTTTATCCGGCAGCCATTCTGGCAGAGCCGCTATCCCCTGGATCTGGGAAAAATCATGGCGCAACCGGAGATCATCGCCTTGTTTCCGGTTCTGTGCCGGGTTAGGGGCATCGGAGTGGTCCGGCCTTCACCACCTACCGCCGCCCGCCGGAGCGAGGAGGGGATCGGAATACCCACCTCCTTCTATCGGCTGCAACTCAACCGGGAATTCAATTTTCTCAAGGCTGCCGAACTGGTGGAGTATCTCGGCCGCCTGGGAATCAGTCACTTCTACGCCTCGCCTTTTCTGATGGCTCGACCCGGCAGCAGCCACGGTTACGATATCATTGACCACGCCAGGCTCAATCCCGAGATCGGCAGCCGGGAGGACTTCGAAACCTTCGTCGCCGCTTTGGAACACCACGGGATGGCGCTACTCCTCGATATAGTTCCCAATCACATGGGGGTGGGGGGAGACAATCGCTGGTGGATGGATGTTCTTGAAAACGGCGAGGCCGCCTGCCACGCCGGATTCTTCGATATCAACTGGGACCCCCTGCAGCCGGAGCTCAAGGGGAGGGTTCTGCTGCCGGTCCTCGGCGACCATTACGGCAAGGTTCTGGAAAACGGCGAATTGCGTCTGACCTTCTCGGAAAGCGGCGGGATTTTCACGATCAACTATCACGACCAGCATTTCCCGCTTGCCCCACAAACCTATGCCACCGTCCTGGGCCACGATCCACAGCGGTTGGAAGACCGCCTGGGCGAGCAGCACAACGGCTACCTCGAATTGCGGAATCTGATTTCCTCGTTCAGCAACCTGCCGCCTCGCGGCGAAATCACGGAGGAGCTGCTGCGGACCCGTCAGCGCGACAAGGAGGTAAACAAAAGAATCCTGGCCCGGCTCTGCAGCGAGTACCCCGAGATCCGGCAGTTCATCGCGGAAAACGTCATTCTCTTCAACGGGGAGGTGGGGAGGCCGGCGAGTTTCGACCTGCTTCACGAATTGTTGGAAAGACAGGCTTACCGGTTGGCCTACTGGCGAGTGGCCGCCGACGAGATCAACTATCGCCGTTTTTTCGACATCAACGATCTGGCCGGTCTACGCATGGAAAACCCGAAGGTTTTCCGCGAGACCCATAAACTGATCCTGGATCTGATCTCCACCGGTAAGCTGGACGGTCTGCGGGTGGACCACCCGGACGGCCTCTATGACCCCGGCCAGTATTTTCGCCGCCTGCAGAGTGCCGCCGCCGGCGAGTTTTCGGAACTCAATAACCTGCCGCAGGCCGTGACCGGTCCGGACCGGAGGCTCTCCCTTTATGTGGTGGCGGAAAAGATTCTCGCCGAACATGAATACCTGCCGGCCGAATGGCCGGTGCACGGGACCACCGGCTACGAATTTTCCAGTCTGCTGGGCGGGCTTTTCGTCGACGGCGAGGCAAAGGAGGCCATGACCTCCTTTTATCATAATTTCATCGGCGCCGAGCTCGATTTCGACGAATTGGTCAACGGCAGCAAAAAACTGATTATCGGCAAGGCCATGGCGGGGGAGCTCAATGTTCTGACCGGCATGCTTTATCGTCTGGCCCAGGGCGATCGGCAGGCCCGGGATTTTACCCTGAACCGGCTGCGCCGCGCCCTGACCGAAATCGTCGCCGGTTTCCCGGTCTATCGAACCTATATCTCTTCCGAGCGGATCGGACGGAGCGATATCGAGATCATCGACCGGTCCCTGGCCGTGGCCAGAGACCATGCCGAGCTGGAAGATACCAGTGTGTTCGAATATATCCGCTCCGTCCTTCTGCAACTGGACGAGGACGACAATGAGGAAGATCAGGCGAAGCGTCTCGATTTTGTCATGAAGTTGCAGCAGTATACCGGGCCGGTGATGGCCAAGGGTCTCGAAGACACGGCCTTCTATATTTACAACCGGCTGCTCTCCTTGAACGAGGTGGGCGGCAATCCGAAACGATTCGGGGTTTCAGTGGCTGACTTTCATCGTGCCAACCGGCACCGGCAGCGGAGCTGGCCCCATTCGATGCTGAATTCCTCGACCCACGATTCCAAACGCAGCGAGGATGTGCGGGCCAGAATCAGTGTCCTGTCCGAAATGGTGCCGGAATGGCGAGAGAAGGTCTCGCTCTGGAGCACCTGGAATCGGAGGCTGAAAACCATGGTCGACGGCCGACCGGCCCCGACCGCCAACGACGAGTACGCCTTCTACCAAAACCTGCTGGGCATCTGGCCGGTGCGGGAACCCTCGCTTGAAATAAGGCTGGTGCTGGTCTCCAGGCTGCGGGAGTGCATGTTGAAGACCATCCGGGAGGCCAAGCGCAACTCCAGCTGGATCAATCCCAACATTGCCTATGAAGAGGCGATGAACAACTTTGTAGTTGAGGTCATGGACGAGGAAAATCGGCGATTTCAGGAAGACCTGGCGCCCTTCCTGGAGGAAGTCGCCTGGTTCGGCGGGTTGAGCGGCCTGTCCCAGGTCCTTCTGAAACTGACGGCGCCGGGGGTGCCGGATATTTACCAGGGTAATGAAATATGGCGATTCTGCCTGGTCGACCCGGATAATCGCCGGCCGGTCGATTTTGCCAGGCGGCAACGGATGCTGGCTGAGATCATGAACCGGATGCAGGGCGATCCGGCCTTGAAACCGGATATTTGCGTGGAGTTGCTTGACAATCTGGGCGATGGTCGGGCCAAAATGTATGTAACGGCCGTGACTCTGTGGTTGCGGAAATCCCGGCCGGAGGTTTTTTCGCGAGGCGACTATCTCCCCCTGAAGGTGATCGGCAAACGGAGCCGCCACCTTTGCGCTTATGCCAGAAGGCTTGGAGAGCGCCTCGTCGTGGTCGTGGCGCCGTTACTCTATCGGAAACTCGGGCGGGGACGAAGGAGGGCGGTGCTGGAAAAAGAGGTCTGGGGCGATACAGCCGTTATCCTGCCGCCGGAACTGGCCGGAGTGTGTCTGGAAAATCTTTATACCGGCGCCACGATTCAAGTGGAGAGGGAGGCACGGCCCTTTTTGAAGACGGCGCAACTTTTCGATACCTGGCCGCTGGCCCTCTTGACTGAAACCGTTGCCGATGAAAATAAGCCCTGTGGAGAACCGACACAATGAACAATGGTGAAAATCAAACCAAAGAATCCGGTCCCGGAATTTTCGCGATCAAGGATTGCGCCCTGATCGCCATCGCCACCGGCCAGCGGGCCGTAAACCTCAAGGAATTGCGGGATATCCTCAACAGCATCGACCCGGACAGCATCTATTATCATTTCTGGGGTGGGCTCCTGCAGCCCCGTTTCGAAGAACGGGAATACAATAACGATTTCGCCGCCTGGGCCTGGTACGGTCTGCATGACGCCACCCTGGCCGAACGGCTGGCGGTGGTCGATCCCAGCGAGTTTACCGAGTTGGAGGACCTGCGCCAGGAGCTGTTGGGGATCGTCGAGGAAAGGCTCGACGAGCAGGGGCCGCTATCCCTGTTCTACGCCTCTTCCAAGTTCGAGTTCATCTGTTCTCAGATCGTGGTTTTCGATACCCAGAAGCGGGCGGCGAGCCCGGCGGAACTGGTGGCCCTGATACCCTCCCTCTCGACCGGCTCAATTTTTTACCACTTCATCGATGCCCGGCGCCGGCTGGCTCGGCATGACGACGATTTCAGTTTCTGGCTCAGGGGCTGCGGCGAAGAGTTTCAAGGCTTCTGCGCCCAGCTCACCGCCATTGACCCCTATTTCGGCAGTCTGGTGCAGTTGAAGGAGCAGATCGCCGGGATCTTCCGGGAGGATTTCGCGAAGGTGTCTCGATGAGCTCTTTACTCGATTCCTATAAGGAAGTGGCCGGTCCGGATGTGGTGGATCATCTGCGACAGCTGGCCATGCCCTTGGCCGGCATGAAGATCGTCCATGTCAATTCCACCAGGGTCGGCGGCGGAGTGGCCGAGATTCTGGAAAAGCTGGTGCCGTTGATGCAGGATCTCGGTCTTGCCGCCTCCTGGGAGGTAATCAAAGGCAACGACCTGTTTTTCCAATGCACCAAGGGCATGCACAACGGACTGCAGGGCGACCACGTCCGTATTCCGGATGCGCAGATCGCCGCCTACGAGGAAGTTAACCGGGCAAACGCCGAAGTGTTGCGAGACAAACTCGAGGCTGCCGATTTCGTCTTCATTCACGATCCGCAACCGGCGCCGCTGCTGATGAATTGTTCCAACCGCCGGGGCAAGTGGATCTGGAGATGTCATATTGATGCCAGCCATCCCTATCGGCCGATTTGGAAATATCTCCGCCAGTATGTGGTCGGCTACGATGCCAGTATTTTTTCACTGCCGGATTTCGCCCAGGCCCTGCCGAATCCGCAATATATCATTCCGCCGAGTATAGATCCTTTGAGCGATAAGAATATCGATCTGCCCGAGCAGGAGGTGCGGTCTGTTTTCGAACAATTCCGGATCGATCCGGAGCGGCCGCTCCTGGTCCAGGTTTCCCGGTTTGACCGGTTCAAGGATCCGCTAGGAGTTATCGCCGCTTACAAGATGGTGAAAAAATTCGTTCCGGCCGCCCAACTGATACTGGCAGGCGGCAGCGCAACCGACGATCCGGAAGGCGAGCAGGTTCTGCGAGAGGTGCGGGAAAACAGTGCCGGGGACGATGATATCCATGTTTTGCTCCTGCCGCCCGATGCGCACCGGACCATCAATGCCCTGCAAAGGGCGGCCGATATCGTGGTGCAGAAATCGATCAAGGAGGGTTTCGGACTAACGGTGACCGAGGCCCTGTGGAAGGGAAAACCGGTAGTCGCCGGCAATACCGGCGGTATCCGTTTGCAGGTCGTCAATTTTAACACCGGGTTTCGGGTCAATACTCCGGAGGGAGCGGCCCTGCGTATTCGTTATCTGTTGAGCCAGCCGGAGAAAATGGCGGCCATGGGCCAAAAAGCCCGTGAATTCGTGCGGGATAACTTCCTCTTGACCCGGCATTTGCGGGAATACCTGACTCTGATTCTGGCCTTGCATTACCAGGCGGTGGACCGGATTGAACTGGGTTGAGCCTGGTCCTCCCTCCAGCCCGTAAATAGTTTCCATCCGGAAATGAGGATTTTTGTTCGCGGGCAAGAAGCGCGAGGGCGACGAAAAAGCGGCGTGTGCATCGGAATGCGAGCTTTTTCGGCAACTGAGCAACACCGGCGGGAAAAAGACCGTTTCCGGACGGGAACTAAATAATCCCCGGTCATCAGGTTCGAGTTGATTTCCGTCTTCGCGCGGTGTTCAGGCGTGATAGAAGTTTTTACCTGGCAGTTCCAGCGCGGTAAGGAGATTGCCGTGGCCGGCGCCGGTGTCGATGCCGATCTTGGTGGCGGTGACCAGGGGCAGTTCGAATTCGGTGTGGCCGAAGATCACCTGCCGGCCGAAGTCGAAATCTCCGGCAATGAAGCTGTCCCGCGTCTCGCATAAGGAGGTCGCGTCCTGTTCGGCAAGGTTGCGGCCGGGTTCAAGTCCGGCGTGGACGAAGATGTGGGTTTCGGTCTCCCAGTATAGGTGCAGACCTCTTAGAAATTTCAGGTGGGCAGCGGGCAGGAAGTCCAGTGATTGCAGGCTGAAGGCGGTATGCACGCCGTAGCTCTTCAGGGTGGCGTCGATCCCCATTTTGCGCAGGTAAGGGAGCAGGGCCGGGTCGCCGCTGCGGTGATATTCCAGTAAGAGATATTCGTGGTTGCCGAGCAGGGCGATCAGGCCGGGATCGCGTTCTTTCAGTGCGCAGAGGAGATCGAGAACCTTGGCGGTGTCCGGACCCCGGTTGATATAGTCGCCCAGGAAGACCAGGCGGTCGCGTCCCGGTTCATAGGGCAGACGGGCCAAAAGTTCGCGCAGTCTGTCGACACAGCCGTGGAGGTCGCCGATGGCGAAGATCTTGTCGTTGATGCCGGTCATGTCCAGTATTTTGGGCGGAACCGCGCCGAAGGTCAATTGAATTCTCGTTCAGAGGATGTCGGGCCGTCGGAGACTCGGGATCGATATACTATTTTTGTCCTAATAATTTGGATTTCGGCGGATCGGGTATTACACTTTTAAAAAAATGTGAGCTTTGATTCCGGCGTGTTTCGGGAGATGAAAGATGCCAGCCCGGCCCGTCAGGGCAAGATTCCCGACAATTTCCTGCCCGTCCGGGAAGGAGGAAAGATGAAGAACAACAAGGTTCTGCAGGCGACGATCGGTTTATTTATCGTCTTGGTTCTGGCGCTGCCTAATCAGGTAGCGGCCGAGAACGGGGTGGATAATTATTCCCGGGAGCAGCTGACCCAGATGCTGGCGCCGGTTGCCCTTTACCCTGATGCCCTTCTTGCCCAGGTGCTGATGGCCGCCACTTATCCCCTGGAAGTGGTGGAGGCGGATCGTTGGGTCGGGAGAAATCCGCTGCTGACCGGTGCCAATCTGGACGAGGCCTTGAGGGATAAGGATTGGGACGCCAGCGTCAAGGAGCTTTGTCATGTGCCGACGGTGCTTTCCCTGATGAGTGAGCGGCTGGACGAGACCACTAATCTTGGCAACGCCTTCCTGGCCCAGGAAGACGAGGTGATGGATGTTATCCAGGAACTGCGTAACCGGGCCTACCGGGAGGGAAATCTCCGGTCCGACGATAAGCAGAAGGTCGTGGTCCAGGCCGACGGCACGATCCTCATCGCACAGGCCGATCCCCAGACCATCTACGTGCCCTACTACAACACCAGATATGTCTATGGCCCCTGGTGGTATCCTGACTGGCCGCCCTGGTATTGGGGCCCGGGATATCCGGTGGTTGGATCCTCCATCTACTTCTGGCCCGACGCTTACTTCGGCTTCGGTTTAGGTTTCGGTTACTGGAGTTACTGGGACTGGCCCCGTCATAGTATTGTTATCAATGTCAAACGTCGTCCCCGGTTTTTCCGGCATGATTACGATTGGCAGTCGCACGGGGGGAGCTGGCGGCATGAGCCCAAACATCGGCGTGGTGTCGGCTATCGAGACCGCCCGACCGCCGAAAAATTCGGTCAGTTCCGCGAGCGGCACCGGGAATTTAACCGCGAGGTGCGCGGCTTTCCAGAGCGTGGTAAGACCGGGTGGAAGGCCCCTGCGGGCCGGAGCGATCGGGTGCGCGGGCCGGTTACCGCTTCCGGAGGCCAGGTTTCGAAACCGGTGGATCGAACCGGGCGGGAGGCGAAGGTCGGGTCACCAGTGCGGCAACGAATTGAACGAGAAAATAATGTTACCGGCACGCCGGGGTCGAGGGTGCGGACCAGGAGCGAACGGGGCGACAATAGTCTGAATATGCCGAGGGAGCCGCAGCGCTCCAGAATCGAGCCGGCGCCTGCCCGGATTTCACCACCCGTGCGCGAGCAGGTCGCGCCCCGGCCGCAACCGAACCGGGAAATGAACCGGCAGATGGAGACTTCTCGCGAACGCGAGAGAGCCACGATCTTTTTCGGTGGCGAGAATGGCCGCGAGGAAAGCCGATCGAGCATCCGGGGCCAGGGCAGTCGTGAATCCATGCAACGGCGCGAGCAGCCACGCGGGTTCTCCTCCGGTCCGGGTCGCGGTGAAGAGAGAGGTGAAGGACGGGGTCGGTCCCGCCGATAAGTTCCCGGGCTGAATTAAGACCGTAAACCAAAGATTCAAGTCGGATGAGGTGACGATAATGGTCATTAAACTGAAGTCATTACCGTTGGTGCTGGGAATGGTGTTGCTGCTAGGGGTGATGGCCTCGTCGGTATCGGCGCAGGATTTGCCGATAGAACCGGCCCAAATTACCTTCGCCACGCCGATCGAGGCGGTGCAGGCCTTGGTGGCGGCATTGCAGGCAAATGACGACAACAGACTTGGCGCCATTTTCGGACCTGGGGCGGAAAAGTTGATTTCCTCCGGTGATCCCGTGGCCGATCGCCAAGGCCGGGAACGTTTCCTCAAGTCCTACGCCGAGAATAACTCCCTGGAAATTCAAAATGACCGGCTGATGGTGCTGAAAATCGGTAAAGGCGAATACCCTTTCCCGATCCCGATAGTCAGAGGGGATAACGGCTGGTTTTTCGATACCCAGGCCGGCCAAGAGGAAATTCTGAACCGGCGGATCGGTCGCAACGAATTGCACACCATCGAGGTATTGCACGCCTATACCGCGGCTCAGCGCGAATATGCCTGCCGGAGCCGTCAGGACGGTGCTCCGGCCCAGTTCGCCCAAAAACTGATCAGCAGCGAAGGTAAGCATGATGGTCTTTACTGGCCGGCCGGCGAGGATGAGGATGAAAGCCCTTTCGGGCCGATGATCGCCAGGGCCACCGAATCAGGGTATGACGGTCTGCTCGGCGCCGGCGCCATTGAACCATTCCATGGCTACTTTTTCAAGATCCTCACAGCCCAAGGTCCACACGCCAACGGTGGAGCCTTCGATTATCTGGTTAACGGCAAGATGGTCCTGGGCTTCGGAATGGTGGCCTATCCGGCCAGTTATGGTTCTACCGGAGTCAAGACCTTCATAGTCAATCAGGAAGGAGTGATTTACGAAAAAGATCTGGGCGACAAGACTCCCGAGGCCTCGGCTATGACCACCTTCGATCCTGACGAGAGCTGGCATAGGACGGAAGAGCCCCCGGAATAGAATTCTTGAATTTGTCATGGTAAGTCTGCGGCCCCGAGGAAGAGATTCCCCGGGGCCGCGGTTTTTATGCAGTTCCGGCTCGCCGGGCCAACCGCTTGAGCCGTCGGCATGTACACCTCTGCTCCCGCCGGAAAAGACCTGATCTCCGGCGTCCCGGGGCAGGGGTCAATGGTGATTCCGCTCCCGTCACAGTGCCTAATCCGGACGAACCGACGAAGAACCGGTTAGCGAAAGTTCCGCCCGTTTCCCAGGAAACCGGAAAAATGTAACTATTTTTTCTTTCGCCCCTTGTCCACAGGGCCCAGGGGATATAATTCTCTTTGGTGAAAAAATTACGGCCCGGTGTGTCAGGCCACCTGCCAATTCAAGCTGCGGATCCGAAAAGATGGAAAACCAGGAAACATTCAAGCAATTGCGGTTGTGGCTGGAGGACCGGATTATCGGCCAGGAGCAGCTGGTGCAGAGGTTGTTGATCGCCCTGCTCGCCGACGGCCATTTGCTGGTGGAAGGGGCGCCGGGGCTGGCCAAGACCCGGGCGATCAAGTGTCTGGCCGAGGGTATCCAGGCCGACTTTCACCGGATTCAGTTCACCCCGGACTTGTTGCCGGGCGATGTCACCGGCACCGATATCTACCGGCCGGAAGACGGCACTTTCCGTTTCCAGCCCGGACCGATCTTTCACAACCTGGTCCTGGCCGACGAGATCAATCGGGCGCCCGCCAAGGTCCAGTCGGCACTGCTCGAGGCCATGGGCGAGCACCAGGTCAGTGTCGGGCGTGAAACCTACACCCTGCCGGATCTTTTTCTGGTCATGGCCACCCAGAATCCCATCGAACAGGAGGGTACCTACCCCCTGCCGGAGGCACAGCTCGACCGCTTCCTGATGCATGTCCGGGTCGATTATCCCGAGTTGGCGGCGGAACGCGCCATCCTGGCCCTGGCCCGCCGGGAGGCGGGGAGCCTGATGGTGCCTCCGGTCGCCATCCTCAGTCAGGAGGTGATCATGGCGGCCCGCCGGGAGGTCCTGGCCATTCATATGGCGGAAGGGGTCGACGAGTATATCGTACAGCTGGTCATGGCCAGCCGGGCGCCCGGGCACTACTCGTCGGAACTGGCCGGTTGGCTTGATTACGGCGCCAGTCCTCGGGCCACCATCGCCCTGGACCGTTGCGCCCGAGCCCTGGCCTGGCTCAAGGGGCGGGACTTCGTCAGCCCCGACGACGTACAGGAGGTGGTCCACGATATTCTCCGACACCGATTGATCCTGAGCTTCGAGGCCGAGGCCCGGGGCATCACCAAGGACCAGGTGATCGACGCCCTGCTTCAGCACGTACCGGTGGTCTGAACTACTATGGTATGGCCGGAAGCACTGCGGCAAGCAACCGCCCGTCTCGACATAGCGAGCAGCGCGAAACATCTTTTCTTCGGCGAATTACCGTAAGATCGGGGTCTCCTGCGGTGCTTTCCTGCTTCGTCGCAGAGGTGTGTATGCCCCTTCAGGGGTACCCCTCGTTACGACGCTTTCGAGGACTCTGTCAAATCGTCGGGAGTTACAGTGCTCGAATCATCTTGGAGTTCTACTAATTGAAAGGTTCGACCGTCGACATACCCACCAATGTCCCCGTCGGCCCCTATTGCGAGCTGGCCGACCTGGTCGCGCTCCGACTGGGGGCTCGTGAACTGGATTTCGGCCGCCAGCGTCGGGTTTTCAGTCTGCTGGTCGGCCCGCACCAGAGTCGCTTCCGGGGCCGGGGGATCGAATTCGAGGAAGTGCGCGCCTACCAGGCCGGGGACGATATCCGTGGCATCGACTGGCGGGTGACGGCCCGGACCGGCAAGCCGCACACCAAGCTGTTCCGCGAAGAGCGGGAACGGCCGGTTATCCTGCTGGTCGACCAGAGTTTCTCCATGTTCTTCGGCAGCCGCACCTGCTGTAAGTCGGTGACGGCGGCCCATGCCGCCGCCCTCCTGGCCTGGGCCGCCGTCCAGCACAACGATCGGGTCGGCGGCCTGGTTTTTGATGGTCGCGCCCAGGCCGAGGTCAGGCCCAGGCGCAGTGCCAGGAGCGTCCTGCAATTGATCAACCGGATCGACGCCTTCAATCACCAACTCAACCGGCGTCTCACTCCGGCCCCGAACGGCATCGACCGGGCCCTGGAAGAGCTGCGCCGCATTACCCGGCCCGGCTCCAATCTCTTCCTGATCAGTGACTTCATGGGGCTCACCAACGATGGGATCAAGCAGTTGCACCTGTTGCAGAAACACAACGACATCGTTGCCGTCCGGGTTTTCGACCCCCTGGAGGAGGAATTGCCCCCTGAAGGCAGTTACACCATTACCGACGGGGCCCGGAAGCTGACTTTAAACGCCGGTGACCGGGAGTTACGGCGGAAATATCGGCGGAATTTTCTGGAGAAGACCTCCGCCCTGGAAAAGCTCCTGGCGCCGCTGGGTATTCCCCTGCTACCCCTGTCCACTCTGGATGAACCGCGCCGTTATTTCCGAAGTCTATTGGGGGGACAAAAATGAACGGTAACGATCCCCTGGCCGCTTTGCATGACATCCACCTGCCGGCCCCGGTGGGCTGGTGGCCACCGGCCCCGGGCTGGTGGCTGCTGGCTTTTATCACACTAACCGGGCTGGGCATGACCGGCTATCTGCTCTGGCGCTATTATTGGCACCACCGTTATCGCCGGGCGGCCCTGCGGGAGTTGCGGGCTCTGCGGAATGCAGCCGGGTTTGGCGAGCGACGCTGGCTCATTGCGCTGGCCGCACTGGTCCGGCGGGTGGCCATCGAAAGCTGCGGCCGGGGCCGGATAGCCGAGCTTTCCGGCGAGTCCTGGCTGCGCTTCCTCGATCAATCCGGCCGGACCACGGAGTTCAGTAACGGAGCCGGCCGGGCCTTGGGCGATGATCTTTACCGGCCTTGCGCCACCGCCGATCCGGATGCGCTCCTGACGGTGATCGGCGAGTGGATCAGGAGGCACCGGCCATGCTGACTCTGGTCTGGCCCTGGGCTTGGCTGCTTCTGCCCCTGCCGTTCTTGGCCTACTTCATTCTGCCCCGGGCCCGGCGCGAGGAGGCTGCGCTCCTGGTCCCTTTCTACCGGGAGGTCAATTCCCTTACTCCCGGCCACCGGCCGGGGGGAGGCAGAAGAAGGTTGCGCCTGCTATTCCTGAGTCTCAGCTGGGTGTTGCTGGTAGCGGCGGTCAGTCGGCCGCAATGGGTGGGCGATGCCGTAGCCCTGCCAACCAAGGGCCGTGATCTGCTGCTGGCCGTGGATATCTCCGGCAGCATGGCCCAGGAAGACATGGTCAGCGGCGGCCGGCAGGTCTCGCGCCTGGAGTTGGTCAAACAGGTGGCCGGTGATTTCATCGACCGGCGGGTCGGCGACCGGGTCGGCCTCCTGCTTTTCGGCACCAATGCCTACCTGCAGACCCCGTTGACCTTTGACCGGAAAACGGTCAAGACCATGCTGGACGAGGCCCTGATCGGTTTCGCCGGCAAACTGACCTCGCTGGGCGACGCCATCGGCCTGGCCGTCAAACACCTGCGGGAACGACCGGCCGCCGGCCGGGTGCTGATTCTGCTCACCGACGGCCGCAACACCGCCGGCCGTGTGGAACCGCTGACCGCCGCCGGGCTGGCTGCCGATAGCGGGGTCAAGATCTATACCATCGGCATCGGTGCCGAGGAGATGGTGGTGCAGACCTTCTTCGGCCGGCAGCGGGTCAACCCCTCGGCCGATCTGGACGAGGAGACCCTGGAAAAGATCGCCACGAAGACCGGCGGGCGCTATTTCCGGGCCCGCGACCCCGAGGAACTGGAAAAGATCTACCGGGATATCGACCAGCTGGAGCCGGTGGCGCAGGAGAGCCAGATTTACCGGCCGGTGCAGGCCCTCTACCTTCTGCCCCTGGCCACGGCTCTGCTGCTCACTTTTCTGCAGGTGCTGATAATGGTGGTAGCGGGGCGGTTCGGCCGGCGGAGGAGTGCACCATGATCAGTCCCGATTTCCATTTTCTGAGGCCGCTCTGGTTCCTGGCCCTGGCGCCGGCCCTGGCCCTTTTCGCCGCCCTGTGGTTTTCACGGCTGCGGGCCAGCGGCTGGGATCGGGCCATCAATCGAACGCTGCTGCCGCATCTCTTGGACGCCATGCCGGGCGGGCGGCAGCGTTACCCCCTGGTCCTGTTGCTGGCAGCCTGGCTGCTCGCCACCATCGGCCTGGCCGGACCGGCCTGGCAGAGGCTGCCCCAGCCGGTTCGGCAGAAACAGGACGGACTGGTCATCATCCAGGATCTGTCGCTCTCCTTCTATGCCCAGGATCTCTCGCCCGATCGTTTGACCCGGGCTCGTCACAAGCTTGCCGACATCCTCAAGAGCCGGCGGGAAGGGTTGACGGCGCTGGTGGTCTATGCCGGCGATGCCCATGTGGTCTCGCCCCTGACCGAAGACACCAATACCATCGGGGCCATGGTGGGCGATCTCGATCCCGGGATCATGCCGAGCTATGGCAGCAACCTCGAAAGCGCGGTCAAACTGGCCCTCAAACTCTATCAGGATAGCGGTCTATACCGGGGGCGTTTGCTGTTGCTGACCGACGAGGTCTCTCCGGAGCAGGCGAAGGCGGTCACCAGGCTCCTCTCCGGTCATGCTTTTACCCTCTCGATCCTTGGGGTTGGAACCGCCGATGGCGCGCCCATCCCCAAGGGCGACGGCGGTTTTCTCAAGGACGATCGGGGCAGTATCGTCGTCCCCCGTCTCGACCGATCATCCCTGGCCAAACTGGCGGCGGCGAACGGTGGAAATTATCACGATCTCAGGATCGACGACCGCGACTTCCAGGATCTACTCAGCCCCGGCGCGACTCTGCCCCGGGAGGATGAGTATCGTCAGACCAAGCGCCGATTCGACCAGTGGCAGGATCAGGGCTACTGGCTGGCGGTACTGCTGGTACCCCTGGCCTTGCTGGCCTTTCGACGGGGCTGGCTGTTGGTCGGTCTCTTCCTGGGCTTCACGCTGATGCCGGCCGGCAACAGTTACGCCCTGGGCTGGCGCGATCTCTGGCTGCGGCCGGACCAGCAGGCGGCCCAGGCCCTGGCCGACAACCACCCCGAAGAGGCCGCCACCCTTTTCAAGTCACCCCAATGGCGGGGCGCGGCCCAATACCGGGCCGGTAAATTCGAGCAGGCGGAGGCAGACTTCAATCTCGGCGACAACGCTGAAGCCAGTTACAATCGCGGCAACGCCCTGGCCAAACTGGGCCGTTTGCCGGAAGCCCTGCAGGCTTACGACCAAGCCCTGGAACGCGACCCACGGATGACCGATGCCCGGGATAATCGGAAACTGGTGGAGAAGCTGCTGCAGCAGCAGAAACAGCAGGACGAACAAGATCAAAGTGAAAATGGCCGGGAAGAGCGGCAGAAACAGCAAGGCCAGCCGGGCCAGAAGGGACAGCAGGAAAAGAAAGAGCAGAACGGCCGGCAGGAGCAAGGGAAGCAAACGGGTCAGCCCGGCCGGAATGGTCAAGAGAATCGGCAGGAGCAGCAAGGTCGACAAAAGCAATTGGACCAACCGGATCAACCGAACCAGGCCAGGAAAACGAAGGGGTCGGAAGCGCGGCAACCTGATCGGAAGGACCAGGCCGACCAGTCCCGGCAGGACCAAAAGGACCAGGCCGGCAAGGAAGAATCTGAAAAGCAAAAGGCGGCAAGCGCCAACCCGACGGACGACCGGCTGAGCCCCGAGCAGAGACAGGCTCTGGCCCAGTGGCTGCGGCAGATTCCCGACGACCCCGGCGGTCTGCTGCGGCGTAAGTTCCAGTATCAGTATCAGCAAAATCAGGCGCCCAGGGCCGATGGCAACGGCAAGATCTGGTGAGATCGTGACAGGAGCCTAAAAACCGGAAACAAATTCTGGAGCCGGATAGTTGGAGCATGCTTTGGCGTCCAGGCGAAATATGCCGAACATTCCGACTACCGACTGCAGGATATGCCGGAAAGAGGCATGGGAAGTCCGTAGAACAAACCGTCGGAGAAGTATTCAACTTCCGGATACCTACTTCTGTTTCCCGAATTCCAAGGATATTTGACCTATCAAAATGGTTAACGCGATGAAGAAAATAATTTTCCCACTCATATTCCTCCTGACGATCCTGATCCTGGCTCCGCTGGCCCGGGCCGGGTTGGAAGCCAAGGTCGACCGCAACCAGCTGGCCCTGGACGAGACCCTGAACCTGACCCTCACCAAGGAAGGTGGTTCCGCCTTTTCCTCCGCCGATCTGGCGCCGCTGGAAAAGGATTTCCGGATCCTCGGCCGCAGCCAGAGCAGCAGCACCCAGATCAGCAACGGCTCGATGACTTCATCATTCAGCCTCAACCTGACTCTGGCGCCCAAGCGTACCGGCATTCTGCAAATTCCACCGCTGACGGTGGGCGGCGACAACAGCCGGCCGCTGACCGTCAAGGTAGTGACCATGGCCCAGCCCAAGACCAGGGCCGACAACGTCCCGATCTTTCTCGAATCAGAGGTCGACCCGAAGGTGGTTTCGGTCCAGCAACAGGCGATCCTGACCCTGCGGATCTACTGGGCGGTGGAGGCCAAAATCAATGAACCTGAGATGCCGCAACTGCCCGACGTCCTGGTTGAAAAGCTGAACGACGCCACTTACAGCAAATCGGTCAACGGCCGTACCTATCAGGTCTTTGAACGTAAATACGCCTTGTTCCCCCAGAAAAGCGGCAGCCTGCCGATCCCGCCGTTGACGGTCCGGGCTTCGGTGGCGAGCCAGGGTCGTCAGTCCGACCCCTTCCATGACTTTTTCCCCGATTTTGCCACCAACCCGGGCCGGGAGATCGTCCTGCGCAGCAACCCGGAACAGATCACGGTGAAGGAAAAGGCGGCAGACTACCCGGCCGGGGCGGTCTGGCTGCCGACCGGCAAGCTCACGGCGGCGGTCGATTGGAGTAAGGAGCCCGCCGACCTCCAGGTGGGGGAATCTTCCACCGTCACCATTACCCTGGCCGGGCAGGGTTTGCTCGCCTCGCAACTGCCGCCGGTGGAACTGCCGGATCTGCCGGGCCTCAAAGTATATCAGGGCAAAGCCGAGGTCCAGAACCTCAAGAACAGCGATGGAGTAACCGGGCTCCGGCGGGAAAGCATCGCCCTGGTTCCGACCCGAGCCGGTAGCCTGGAATTACCTGAGATTCGGCTGCCCTGGTGGAACAAGGAAAGCGGTCAGGTGGAATATACGGTCCTGCCGGCCCGGCAGCTGGTGATCAAGGGGGCGGCCGGTTCCCTTGCGGTCAGCACCGTACCGCCCACGACCGATCAATCTCGGCCGGAGGGTGAGGCGTCTGCCCCGGCACCGGTGTCGGCGCCGACTACAACTTCGACTCCGACGCCGGTGCCGGGTTCATTTATGTTCTGGGCGATGGCCTGCGCCCTTCTGGCCCTGGGTTGGCTGGGCACCGGCTATCTGTTGTTGAAGAGCCGCCGCCAAC
The DNA here is from genome assembly GCA_963807225.1 of uncultured delta proteobacterium. GTDB lineage: Bacteria > Desulfobacterota > Desulfobulbia > Desulfobulbales > JAGXFP01 > JAGVGT01. Next base: position 84,046 of record CAWEAD010000012.1, read on the forward strand.
TTCGGGAGTTGACGTTCGAGCGGGACAAGGTCGCAGAATCAGGCTCCTTACGGGAGCGCGAGGCCTTCAAGGTTCTGGCCGGGGCCTGTCTGGACAACGACCCGGCCCGGGCACGTCAAGCGCTTCTGGCCTGGGCGCAAAGCCGTTATCCCGATCAGAGGCTGCGGAGCGGTGGTGATCTGGCACGGTTGTGCCGGGACACGCGGTTGCCCGGGCTGCTGATGGAAATCGACGGGAAGCTTTATGGCGGTGGTGATAAATCGGTCTGGTCGGGTAAGACGTTGCTGGCGGCGGTGGAGCAGATTCGCAAGGAAAGGAAGCCCGGCCTCAAGGCAAATTCGGCCCTGCCGCCGCTATACCGCTGAGAGCGTCTGCTTGTCTCCGGCAGGATCAGGCGCCAGGCAGCCACTCTTAACGTTTCCCGCTTTCTCAGGTGCTGGCGGACCCGGACAATCCGGGGCGATAAGCATTAACTTGCCGGGCAAGCGCCGAATAACTTGCTTAATACCGAGGAGGGGGCAATAATATTTGGCAACCGCCAAGGAAAACAAAGCAATGCCAAGGAAATCTTGAACATGAGCAGGGAAACCACCAAAAACTCCATACTGTGCCCAGGCTGTCGACGCTTGATCAGCCGGGATGAACCGGCCTGTCCATATTGCGGGATGAAGAATCCCGGGGTCTGGTGGAAAAACAGCCGCTTTACCGCGGTTCTGACCGATCCGCAGCAGTTCGTCCGGCTGATTATCGGCACCAATATCGTCATGTATGTTCTCTCGCTGCTGCTCAATCCGCACGGCTCGAATCTGGGTTTCTCCCCCTTATCCTTTCTGGCTCCGAGCAACCGGAGCCTGCTGCTTCTCGGGGCCACCGGCACCATCCCCGTGTTCGAACTGCACCGCTGGTGGTCGCTGCTGGCCGCCAACTACCTGCACGGCGGCCTGCTGCACATTTTTTTCAACATGTACGCCCTGTATCAACTCGGCCCCCTGGTTAGCCAGGAGTTCGGGCCTTACCGGATGATGATCATCTATACGGTGAGCGGCATCTTGGGTTTCCTGGTCTCGGTCCTGGCCGGGGTGCCGCTGACCATCGGCGCTTCCGCCGCCATCTGCGGCCTGATCGGCGCCATGATCTATTACGGGAAAAGTCGGAGCGGGACATATGGCGAGGCGATCTACCGTCAGGTCGGCGGTTGGGCCATCGCCATCGTCATCTTCGGTTTCGTGGTGCCCGGGATCAATAACTGGGGGCATGGCGGCGGCATGCTGGCCGGTGCCCTGCTCGGCTATCTCCTGGGTTACAAGGAAAAGCGGCGGGAATCCCTGGCGCACCGGCTCGGGGGGATGGCCTGCCTGGCCCTGACCGGTCTGGTCCTGGTCTGGGCTGTCGGCAGCGGCTTCTTCTACCTGCTTGGCTCCTGAGCGTCGGGGTTGATTGAGAGCCGGTCCGTGAATAAAAATTTGATTATCGCTTCCGGATTTTGGCCGCCTTTGCCCTTTTCTCAATCGCAAAATTCTCAATCCGGCACTGCTACGCCTGCGGTTTTGCTCAATCGATGAGTATCGGCTGGCGGCCGGGGCTTACATCTCCTTTAGTTTTAATTCCTCGTGGTATTCCCCCGGAACTTCCTTGATCAGGGCCTGCCCGGTGATAACATCCTTGCCGTTGTATGTCAGGGTGGGGTTGCCGTATAACTGCCAGCCCTGACTGAGCTTGGCGCAGACCCGATGGCAGAATTTTTCGTCATCGGGACCGGTAAGATAGGTATAAAGTTGCATGGCTTTTCCTCATTCAGGTCGATTGATCGGCAAGCTGAAAATATTCTCTATACCGTGGAGTTATCGGTAGCCGCAACCATTTTTGCCCTCCCCAATCGCGGACTGGCAGCCGCCTGATCGCTGGCCAGATCGGGAACCAGGCTGACCAGGGTCCAGCCGGGGCCGGGAACGGGTGGAGCCTCGACGGTGAAGAGATGCAAGCCTTGCCGGGGGTCGATGGCGAAGAGTGGAACCGCCCTTTGCTCATATCGGGCGATAAAATCGGCATAGGTGAAATCGGCCGAAAGCCGGGCGGTGCTGATCTTGCCATTCTGGTTGAGCATCGAGGCTAGAGTGGCATAAGTGATGTCGGGACCGAACAGGGTCTGGCCGCGGTGTCGGGCGATAACCTGCAGATTGTCCGGTACATGGCCGGAGGGTCGGGTCGGCAGATAATAGACTTTCGCCGAGCCGAATTCCAGGCGGTAATGCATGATTGCCGCGATGTTCAGGCTTTCGTGGGGGTAGAGGGCCAGCAGACTGCCGATGCCGACCAGATCCAGATGGCGTTCGGCATGCTCCGAGATGGGGTTGCCGAAATAGGTGGGCAGTCCCTCTTCCTGGGCTTTTTCGATCTTTCCCTGGACCGTGTCGGCCAGAATCACCCGGTAACCATTCTTGTTCAGGGCCTCGCCCACGGCTCGGGCAACGATGTTGGCGCCGATGATCAGGAAACCGCGCGGCTCCGGTTCGGCCACCCCCAGCAGGCGGGCTAAGGGGCGGGCGGTGGCGCTCTGCAGCAGGACGGTGCCGATGATCACCAGAAAGGTGAGCGGCACCAGCAATCGGGCCTCGGCGAAACCGGCCGATTCAAGTTTCAGGGCGAAGAGCGAGGAGATGGCGGCGGCGACGATGCCCCGGGGGGCGATCCAGGCCAGCAGATGGCGTTCCGGCCAGGTCAAGGGCGAGCCCAGGGCGGAGATCATGACGTTCAGGGGCCGGGCCAGGAACTGGATAGCCAGAAAAATAAACAGGACCGACCAACCCAATCCCCGGAAATTGGAGAAATCCAGGCGGGCGGCCAGGACGATGAAGAGAAAGGAGATCAGCAGAAGGGAGAGGCTCTCCTTGAAGTCGAGGATGTCCTCCATGTCCACGCCTTTCATGTTGGCCAGCCAGATCCCCATCACCGTCACCGCCATCAAGCCGGATTCGGGCTGGAAATAATTGGCCAGGGCGAAAACCGCGAAGACCAGCCCCAGGGCGGTAATGTTGTGCAGGAACTCCGGCAGCCAGTGGAGGCGCATGACCCGGCCGAAGAGGTATCCGCAGAGGACGCCGAGCAGCATGCCGGAGCCGTTGATCCGGGCGAATGTCAGGAAGGTCTGGCCCAGGGCCTCTTCAGTGCCGCCGGCGATGATGAATTCGTAAACCAGCAGGGCCAGGGCGGCGCCGATCGGATCGATGACGATACCCTCCCAGCGCAGGATGTTGGCCACCGTGGCGTTGGGCCGTACGGTGCGCAGCATGGGCACGATCACCGTGGGGCCGGTGACCACGGTGATAGCCCCGAACAGGAAGCAGAGCTCCCAGCTCAAACCCAGGACCAGCCTGCTGGTGACGGCGGTGATCAGCCAGGTGACCGCCATGCCGAAGGTGACCATGTTGCGCACCACGGCCTGGAGGTCGAGGATCTGCCGAAACTTGAGGGTCAGACTGCCCTCGAAAAGGATGACGGCAACGGCCAGGGAAACAAAGGGGAAGAGCAACTCACCCAGGAGATGGTCGGGGTTCAGGATTCCCAGGACCGGTCCGGCCAGGACTCCGGCGGCCAGAAGGAAGATAATGGCCGGCAGTTTGATCCGCCAGGCCAGCCACTGACAGAAGATGCTGGCCGAGAGGATGGCGGCGAAGATGATGACGTTATGTTCATACATACTCGTGCGGCCCCGGTCTCGGAGTAATCGGGCGGAAGGTGTTGCCGATATTTCAGCCTTGATCCTCGACCAGATAGTCCCGCAGTTTTACCAACAGTGAGGGGGGCAGTTCCTCGCCGTACATGAAGGCCTCGGTTTCCTCACCGGTTAGCTGTTGCTTGACCTCTGCCGGCAGCCCCCGCAGGATCGCGACCCGTTCCGGATCCGGTTTCTGCCCCTGGTGTCTTTCGCTGATTTTGCTCATGGATTTACCTTTTACTCCGCCTGATTCTTGATAAAGGTACCTTCCCGGTATTCGCGGAAGGCGGTTTCCAGTTCCTCTCTGGTGTTCATGACGATGGGGCCGCGCCAGGCCACCGGCTCGGCCAGGGGCAAGCCGGAGATCAGCAGGAAACGGACTTCTTCGGTCCCGGCGGCGATCCTTACCTGTTCGCCGTCGTCGAAGAGCAGCAGGTCGCGATTGCGGCCCGGAGTCCGTTCGGCCCCGAAAAGACCCTGGCCGCCGATGACGTAGGCGAAGAGGGTGTGACCAAGTTTGGTCGGGTGCTCGAAGAAAGCACCGGCCGGGATGGTCACATCCAGGTACTCGGGATCGATGACGATATCCCGCACCGGGCCGATGGTTTGACCCACCCGGCCGCAGATCACCTTGACCCGGACGCCACCTTCCAGAATTGCCTCGGGGATCTCGGCGGCGGTGAGACCGCGATAGCGGGGGGCCATCATCTTGTCGGTCGCCGGCAGGTTGGCCCAGAGCTGGAAACCGTACATCCTCCCATCAATATCACCCTGAGGCATCTCCTGGTGGATGATGCCGCTGCCGGCGGTCATCCACTGCACGTCGCCGCCACCGATCACCCCTTTGTTGCCCATGCTGTCACCGTGTTCGACCTCGCCTTCCAGCACGTAGGTGATAGTTTCGATGCCCCGGTGTGGATGCCAGGGAAAACCGGCCAGGTAGTGATCCGGGCTGTCGGCCCGGAAGTCGTCCAACAGCAGAAAAGGGTCGAACAGCGGCACCTCGTCGAAGCCAAGGGCCCGGTGCAGGTAGACCCCAGCCCCTTCAATGGTCGGCTGGCTCCGAGAGTGGCGCTGTACTTTACGATCAATGCTCATGGCTGTCTCCTTAATCAGGTTTATTGGAGGGTGCCCAGATAGACGAGCAGGGCTTCCCGTTCCTGCGAGTTTCCGGCGAAGGGCGGCATATAGGGCCGCAGGTTGCCCATTTCAAAGATGATCTGTTCCACCTGTTCGGCGGTTTGCCCGGCCATCCGGTCCCGGATATCGTTCATCGGCCCGCCGAGCGAGTGGCAAGCAAGACAGAGCAGGTTATAGACCTCGCGGCCGGCTGTTGCATCAGGCTGAGATTATTGGTGAAGATCAAGCCGACCAGGGCCAGAAAGATAACTGCCGTGCCGAGAGCCAGAGGGAGGCCATCAGCACCGAGCTGGTGTAGAAGTACTGGCCGTAAAGTACTTGGAGGAAAAGCAGCGGCGCCACCCCGAGGTTGATGGTCAGGGCGATGGTGATCGGCAGGGTGCGGCCGATGTCGCGCCGCAGGGCAACAACCTCGCCGCCGCTGCTGTGCGGAGTGGCCAGGCCGATAATGCCGGCGCCCAGCATCAGATTCATGGCCACCAGGTGGATGAATGTGGTCAGGGTCAGCAGTAGCTGGAGCCAAAGCCAGTGGATCGGCAAAGCGTCCGGCGCCGGAATCAACGAGGCGAATTCCATTCTATTTTCCTTGCCCGCCGCCAGAGCGGCCGGATTCCTGGGTTGTTGGTGAAGCCGGGATACGGGCGTGGAAAAGCCACCCGTTTCAAGTTTAGCATAAGATCGGCTGCCGCTAAAAGAAAGTTAGCGACGGTGGCCGTTATTGTCTTACTACATTTGGAAGCAGCTGGTAGGTAATTGCCTCGAAGAATGCTGAGTCAACCCAATGAATCAGTTTTGATTTTTCTGTGACCTCGGCGACGTGGTGAGATAAATCAGGTTTCATCGATGCGCTTTGATTACCAGGTCAAAAATCCGGATATCCTGTTGCGGCAAAGGTTTTAGTCCGACAGGCAACAGAGGGCGGCCAGGCCGTGCCAGGTGGCATCAAGAAAAGGTGCTGCCCGGGGGCTGCGGCCGAAACCGCCGTAGACGGTCTGGCAGGAGGCCAGGAAGCGGCGGGCGTTCTCCGGGTTTTTTGCTCTGCCACCCAGCAAGCGCAGGGCGGCCAGGGTGTAATGGCAATTTTCGATGAAGGAGGTGGTGCCGGGAAAGAAGCCGAAACCGCCGTCGCCGTTCTGGCAGCGTTGCAGCCAGTCCACCAGGTCACCGTTCTCATGAACCGGGTCGTGGCCGAGGCCTTGACGTAACTCCAGATACATCAGGGCCTCCCGTACGGTCAGCCTTTCCGGCAGCTGCACTTCCGACCAGGTTGAATCCGTATAATCCGCCAATCCCAGTTCGTCGGCGATCGCGGCGGTGTAGCAGGCGGTGCGAAAGTCCGGCGTCCCGTTCCGATGCCCAGCCAGGTAGCCCCGGCCAACTTCGCGATCCGGCACCAGACCCAATTGCCGGCCGGCCCGGATCAGTTGGGCGGTAGTGCGTAATCCCGGCCAGGGGCGGGCGAGAGCCTGCGCCAGATATGCGTGCAGTTCCTTGTCTTCTTCCGGCGGCTGCGTCAGGATGGTACCCGGAGCCAGCTGCGCCAGATAGCGGGAGATACCCAGGACCCCGGAGGTGTCCTCAATGGTGGCGGGCAGCCGGGGAGTGGCACCGTACCCGCCGCTGCTTTTCCTCCGTTTCCCAACGAAGGCGACAACTCCGCTGAAATCGATCCCTGAGCTCATTTATGGCGTCCTTTCGCCAATTGGTCGGGCATTCCCGGCGTTGGCGCGTTTTCGAAAAAAATTGCTTAAAAGGCAATGACTTAAATACTCGGTTCAGTCCGGTAGGGTGGGCACAAAAGCTTGCCTCCCTAAAACGGTCGGATTTTCTTCGTCATCAGTAATACCTGATGGATAAGGTAATGCGCTTTTCAAATCCGGTCAGCACAGATCAAGTTTTCCGGGAGCGCCAAGGTCGCGGGCTTTTATGCCAAAATGGCAATTATTCCTGCCAAGTTGGCAGGGAAATTTGAGGTTATTTGGGAGTGATAAGGATATAGGGTTGAATTATCGTTGTTGTTTTGTGTTGGCACGTAAATGGCATTAGTAAATTGACAAAGGCAAGGACAATAAAACCGGCAACCGAATACTTAACCTAAGAAACCGAAATAATAAGAGGAAAAACCATGAACGCTACGATCAAGACCAACACCGCAACCACTGTTAACAACGTAAGCGCGATCGACAGCCTCTCCAGAACCAGCCTCATCGCCATGAGCGTAGTTTCCGGACTGATCGGCCTCTGGGCCGCCGCCTGTGTAGTCGGCGCCGTGGCCACCAACGGAATCGGCGGACTGGTCAGCGGTTTCGTCTCCGCTCTGATCGGCTGATCGAAACTTTTTACCAGGTATAACGGCCGGGCAAGCCCCGGTCGTCACCAAACGCGGGCGGGATTCTTTCCCTCCCGCGTTTTTTTGTGCTCCAAGTTGGTATGTCCCGCCGCGCATGAGAAAGTAAAGTCAGCGCCGGTGAGCTTCATTCCAGCTCGCCAGCTGTCGGCATGGCAGTGAAATGTGGCGAAAAACTGGCAAAAGAAGAGTAGTACAATTTCACCAAAAAAATCGTCTCCTGATCCGTCCCCCTCCTGAACACAGCAATTGATAATGATATGACCAGTTCTCAATTTTGCACTTCCACGTAAACATCACGTTGACATGCTGTACCTCGCAGGTTCACAATATTTTCGTATCATAATTTTTACATGGATAAAGGATTGGAAGAACTTAGCGATTACGGAGCCAGTAAAGGAGGCGGTAAGGTATTCGTGATAATCCAAAAAAGGAGAAATAAAATGGGAAAAATGACATTACCGGCCATAACCATCATCCTCATTGCGGGAGTTTTCTCAGCGATCCCGGCATTTGCCGGCCCAAAATTGGATTTTGGGGAAGACAGCTGGGTGAAGCTGGGTATGCTCGGACAGTTTCATTACTCCAACCTGGATGATGCCGTGCAAGAACATGACTTCTACATCCGGCGGCTGCGGTTGATCATGGACGGCCAGATTATGGAGGGTGTCAAGTTCTTTGCCGAAACCGACTATCCCAACGCCGGCAAAGCCGGAACCACAGCCAAATTTGATGTGCAGGATGCCTACGTCGACTTCCAGATTTTCGGCAGCGACCACTGGGTTAAGGGCGGCCTGATCCTCCTGCCCTTTTCCTTCGAGAACAAATCCTCGGCCGCGAGTCTTCTGGGAATAGATTACAACTCGGAGTGCATCAAGTTCGTCAACGATTTCGTCTGGCGCGACAACGGCGTTTCTTTCCAGGGCAGTTTTCTCAAACGCGTTGCTTATCGGATGGGGATATTCGACGGCTATGACAATACCGCCAAGTACCCGGATGCCAACCTGCGCTTTACCGGGCGCGTTGACGTGGCGGTACTCGGTGAGGTTCCCACCGGCTGGTTCTATGCCCAGGACCCGATCAGCGATAAAACCTATCTCTATGTCGGGGCGGGTTTCGACCATCAGGACAAGGCCTCCCTCGTCGATGGGCTGCCGCGGGACAGCGCGGCCTGGGTGATTGACTTCCAGTCAGGATACAAACTCACCAACGTGCTGCACCTCACAGTCAACGGCGCCTGGTATAACTGGGACAACTCGAATTTCAACGGCAATACGGCCTTTGTCGAGAGCGGTCTGCGCTTTCTGGGAAATGATGGGCACCCTCAAATACAGTATGCAGAATCCTGATTCTGGCAGCACCATTGATGATTACACCGTCGGTTTTCAGTACAATCTCAAGGGCAACAATTTGAAGAGCGGCATCGAATACCGCTGGGGCGACAGCAGCGACTGGTGGCTGGTCGGTGTCCAGTTCCTGATTTAAGGCAAAACCAGGGACAATCTAAGATTATGAGTTGACGCCTGGGGCGCTTGGGCAGTGTATATTCTAAAGGCTGCGTCCAGTTCGAATTGACTCCCCAGGCGTCCTGCTCCACATCATTGGTCGCGGCAGCGAACGGAAGCAGATTATCCGGAACGAAGAATAGCGCGACAACCTTCTGGAGTGGCTCAGGAATATACAGCTCGAAGCCTCAACTTCCTGCTTCGCCTGGGCACAGATTCCGAATCATTGCCATCTTCTGCTACGTACCGGTTCAACTCCCATAGCCAAAGATAATAAGACGGTTGCCCACCGGTTATGCCGTTACCTGCAACCGTCGTCAATGCCGGCATCTGTGTTTGCGATCCGCTATTACTGAGACGGTGATTGCGATCCAGGATAAGGCTTGGTCCGGCCATCTTGTGCTGCTTCTTGGTGATTGCTGCCGAGATAATTGTTGAGGCGGTTCTTCTTGAGGCGATCTACTGAAGTTAATCGCCATCAGGATAACCTCGGTCGGTTTTACCTCTGAATACCCAGTAGTTGTAAGCGGTATAGAAAAGAATGACCGGCAGAATGATGGCGGTGGTCACCAGCATGAAGGACAGTGTCTGGTCGGAGGCCGCCGCTTCCCGGACGGTGAGCACGGAGGTGATCACCCCCGGAATCATTTGCGGATAAAGACCGATGGACAGACCGGTGAATGAAAGTACGATGATAGCGGCGTTCAGCAGCAAGGGGGCCAGGTGCCGTCGTTGCCTGAGGCTGAGGAAGTATAACAGGAAGGCGCCGACGGCTGCGATGCTCAGCAGGAATAAAGGCCAGCGAGCCTCGGTCGTCCATTTTTGCGCCATCTGCGGATAACGTGACGCGGTCCAGAAATGCACGCCCATGGATACCAGCAGGGTGAGCAGGCCGACATAAGTCGCCAAACGATAATACTTCGACTGCAGTTTCCCGGTGGTCCGGGCAATCAGATAGTTGGTACCCAGCATCAGGTAGCCGATCGCCACCCCGGCGGCGATGAAAGCACCATAGGGAGACCACCACCCCCAGACCGAGCCGATAAACCGGCCCTCCCTGATGTCGAGGCCGCCGAGCAGGCCGCCCAGGGCGAATCCCTGGGCCAGGGTAACGATGAGACTGCCCAGGCCGAACACCAGGCGCCATGGGTTCTTGCGTTCGGAATGCTCGAGAAATTCAAAGGAGACGCCGCGCAGGATCAAGCCGAAAAGCATGACGATGATCGGAATATAGAGAGCGGAGAGCAGGATCGAATAAAAATTGGGGAAGGCGCCGAAGAGCATGCCGCCGAGGATGACCAGCCAGGTCTGGTTGCTGTGCCAGATGTTGCCGACACTGTTCATTAAAGCCCGGCGCTCCTCCTGGTCGCTGGAGATGAGCGCCCAGATGCCCACTCCTAGATCGGCGCCGTCGGTGACGGCGTAGTAAAGCAGGAAAAAACCGATCAGTTGCAGCCAGATATCGGGAAGGAGTGGAGTGATGGTTTCCATGGCCGCCGGCGCTTACTCTCTTTTTGTTTTCCCGGTTTCGGCCGGGACTTTCGGCAATACCGGCGCCATGGGGCCACGGCGCAGCAGCCGGCTGGCAAAGAACAGGAAGAGGACGAGCAGCAGCAGATAAAATCCGGCGAAACCGAGCAGGGAGGCTGCCACCGTGGTCGAGGGCAAGGCGGTGGCACCTGCATGGGTCCGGAGCACACCGTAGATAATCCAGGGCTGCCGACCGACTTCCCGGGTGATCCAGCCGGCTTCCATGGCCAGATAGCTGACGGGCAGGGCAAGCATCCAGCAGCGGAGCAGCCATTTTTGACGGCCGACGCGTTCGGGACTCAACCTGCCCCGGCGCCAGGCGATCAGAGACCAGAGAGCAAGCAGCAGCATGGCGGAACCGGCCAACAGCATGATGCGGAAGGCATAGAAGGGTATCAGGACCGGCGGCTGGTCGGCCACCGTGAATTCGCGCAATCCCTTGACGGTACCGTGCAGGGAATGGGTGGTGATCAGACTGAGACCGTAAGGTATTTCGAGCTGCCAGCTATTCTTTTGCGCTTCGGCATCGGGAAGGGCCAGAACTTTCCAGGCGGCGCCCTCGCCAGTCGGGTTGGTTTGCCAGTGGGCCTCGATGGCGGCCAGTTTTTCCGGCTGGCTTTTGAGGATCGACTGGCCGGAGCCGTCTCCGAGGAAAATCTGCAGCGGCGCGATGACGACGGCGGCAGCCACCATCATCTTGAATGAGGGCAGAAAAAATTCCGGATGCCGGCCGCGTCGCAGGTGCCAGGCGCTAATGCCGCCGATCACGAAGAGGGAGATCTCCAGGCAGGCGAACCACATGTGACTTACCGCCCAGTAGGCATCGGGATTGAAAATGGCGGCCAGCTGATCCTGGAGGACAAAGGCACCGTCGACGAATATTCCGCCGGTCGGCGTCTGCATCCAGGAATTGGCCACCATGATCCAGAAGGCGGACAGGGAGGCGCCGAAGGCGACCATGCAGGTGGCCAGGAGATGCATGGACGGCGAGACCCGTTGCCAGCCGAAGGCCATGATGCCGAGGAAGGAGGCTTCGAGCATGAAGGCCATGGCCGCCTCGAAGCCGAGGAGATGGCCGAAGATGTCGCCGCCGGCCCGGGCAAAATAGGCCCAGTTGGTGCCGAACTCAAATTCCATCGGGATGCCGGTGACTACTCCAACCGCCACATTGAGCAACAGGAGACGGGACCAGAAACGGGCCTGCCGATAATACAGTTCCCGCCCGCTCCTGAGCCAGAGCGCTTCCAGGACCACCAGATAAAGACTGAGGCCGATGGTCAGCACCGGCCACAGAATATGGAACATGGCAGTTAAGGCGAACTGCAGTCGGGAAAGCAGCAGATAATCCGGAAGGTTCGCCATGAAATTCATTCAGTGATCTGACAATCAACCGCTACCGGGGTGAAACAACAGATTAAACCCGTTGCGGTCGTGGCCGTCCTCTACCATCAGCAGGTCCAGGGCCAGCATGGCCAGATCATCGCTTTGCGGATCGGCCTGGCGATCTTTTTCCAGTTTGATGATTTTCAGATAGGTACGGCACTCGTCGCAGCTCTCGGCGGTTACCGGGCCCTGTTGCCCTTCGATAGCGTAATAGGTAACTGTCTCGGTGGAGTTGCAATTCGAGCAGATACCTCGCACCATGTGCCATTGACTGGAACAGAGAGAGCAGCAAAGATAACGCAGGCCGTTGTCGGTGCCGCCGCTGCGCACGATACCGGCCACCGGCGGCGAGCCGCACACCGGACAGAGATTGGCCGGTTCCAGACGGGGCAGATTCTGTGCCTCCAGGGCACCGGTCATGGCGGTCCAATAGACCTGGAGACCGGCGGCAACGAATGGTGCCACCTCTGCCGGCACGGCGGCGAGTTCATGGCTCAGGAGCCCGGATGCCATTTTTTCCAGTTCATCCTCGCTGATCAGGTCGAGGCGTCTTATCGCCCCGTTTGCGGCTGCCGGCAATTGTTCTTCCCTCATGGCCGCGAGAATCCGTCGCAATCCCGCACGCCAGGAAGGGTCTCGCCGCCAACCAAGTACGCCGAAGGGCGGGAGCCTCTGCCGGCGACACTGTTCAAGATATTCCGGCTCGGGTGGGGGCAGCGGGGGAAATTCGTCCACGGCAATCTGCTGGGCGTGGGAGAGCTGGCCCATCAGCCGTAGAAAGTCGCCCAGGGTGTGGTTCTCGGCCAGGCTATGGAATCGGCGGGCCCGGGTGGCAAAAAGATCTTCCCGCCGGGGAAGATCTAAATAAGGAATATTACCCTTGGGAGGCTCGAGCTCTCCCGGTTGCATAATCGTCTGCATTTATTTGCCCCCGCCGCTGATCTGCCGGAACCAGGCCGGATGGAACTTTTTAGCCCAGGCCCGACTTACCATGCCGGTGGTCATACCCTTGAGCGAACCCTTGATCCAGAACGCCGCGTAGATATGGACAATGATCCCGGCGATGAGGAGGAAGGCGCAAATCCCGTGCACCACAACGGCAACGCGGATCAGCCCGATGGAGAAAGCGGGCGCGAACCAGGGCCGCCAGAAGATGATTCCGGTGACCAGAAGCAGGAACAGGGCGGTCAACTGGAACCAGAAGAGGCACTTCTGGCCGGCGTTGAAGCGGCCCGCCTCGGGTAGCTTCTCCTCCCGTTTCTTGATTACGTCGAAGATCTGCGCCAGCCATTGCCAGTCGTCGGCGGTGAGCCGGTTTGCCGAACCCCAACGTAAGGCCAGCCCCAAAAAGGCCAGGAACAGAAGCACCCCGAGGAAGGGATGGACCATCCGGGACCAGGTGGGGCTGCCGAATAGATTGGTCAGCCAGAAGAAAAAGGGATGGAAGAGGGCCAAGCCGCCCAAAGCTGTGAGAATGAAGAGGATCGCCACCAGCCAGTGATTGACGCGCTCTGAGGCGGTAGTCCGCTCGATGCGATTGTTTTGGGTGCTCATGGTTTGCCTCCCGCGTGTTCGGTTTCCTTTTCCTTTTCATCTTCCTCCACCTCGTTCGGTCCCACCGTGATGTAGTGGAGGAAACCGGTAAAGGCGACGATTCCCAGGATCCAGCTGCCGATCGGTTTGGCGGCCCCTTTCCAGAAGGCAACCCAGTCGTTGATCTTCGGCTCCTCGGGCAATCCATGGTAGAGCCCGGGTTGGTCGGCGTGCGGCAGCACGTACATCACGTGGGTGCCGTGCACTCCTTTCAGGGTCGTACAGACCGGCATTTTTGAAGCCCCGCCGCTTGAGGTCGGCGATGCGGCCGGCGGCGTGTTGCTTCATATCCTCCTTGGTGCCGAACATCAGGGCTCCGGTGGGGCAGGTCTTGATGCAGGCCGGCTCCAGCCCCACCGCCACCCGGTCGGAACAAAGGGTGCACTTATAGGCCTTGCCGTCCTTTTGGGAAAGGCGGGGAATGTTGAAGGGACAGCCGGCGATGCAGTAGCCACAGCCGATGCAGTTTTCCTCATGGAAATCGACGATGCCGTTGCTGTACCGGACGATGGCGCCCGGGGCCGGGCAGGCCAGGAGGCAACCCGGTTCGGAGCAGTGCATGCAGCCGTCTTTGCGGATCAACCATTCCAGCTTGCCGGGTTCCGGCTCCACCTCCGAGTAGCGCATGACGGTCCAGGAGGAGGCCGAAAGGTCGGGCGGGTTGTCGTATACACCCACGCAGGTGCCGATCTCGTCCCGCAGGTCGTTCCACTCCATGCAGGCGACCTGGCAGGCCTTGCAGCCGATGCACTTGGAGATGTCGATCAGTTTGGCGATCTCGGCCGTCCGCCGCTGGTGAGGGGAAGCGGTGGTGGTGGCCGAACGTCCGATGATGTCGAGCGATTGTAGTGCCATGGCTCACCTCCTTAAGCTTTCTCGATATTAACCAGGAACGCCTTGAACTCCGGGGTATGGGCGTTGGCGTCGCCGACAAAGGGGGTCAGCCGGTTGGCCAGATACCCCTTTTGGCCGATGGTGATGAAACCCCAGTGGATGGGCACCCCGATGGTGTGGACTTTTTTGCCGTTCACATCTAGGGGACGCAGTCGTTTGGTGACCACCGCCACCGCCTTGATGAAGCCGCGGTTGGAGGTCACCTTGACGGTATCGCCGAGCCCGATCCCCTTCTCGCGGGCCAGTTCCTCGTCCATCTCGATGAACTGGGAAGGCTGGACGATCTGGTTGAGCAGGACGTTTTTGGTCCAGTAATGATAGAGTTCGGTGACCCGGTAAGTGGTGGCGACATATGGGAATTTGTCGGCCTTGCCGAGCTGATCCACGTTGTCCTTGAAGAGCCGGGCCGCCGGATTGTTATATGCGAGCGGGTTGTCCGGATGCATGGGGTTGGCTTCGAGCGGGCTCTCGAAGGGCTCGTAGTGTTCCGGGATGGGACCGTCCACCAGGCTCTTTAAGGCGAAGAGATGGCCGACCCCGTCCGGCTGCATGATGAACGGGCCGACATCCTCGGCAGGCGCCGCGTCCGGCTTCATATCCGGGACGTCGAAGCCGGTCCACTTGGAGCCGTTCCAGGCGATGGTCTCGCGGGTCGGGTCCCAGGGGCGTCCCGCCATGTCGGCGTTGGCCCGGTTATAGAGAATGCGCCGGTTGGCCGGCCAGGAGAACCCCCAGTCCGGGTAGAAGCCGAGGCCCGAGGGGTCGTCGGTGCCGCGCCGGGCCATCAGGTTGCCTGCCTGCGACCAGGCGCCGCAGTAAAGCCAATTGCCGCTGATGGTGCTGCCGTCGTCGCGTAGCTGGCCGAAACCGGCGAGTTGCTCTCCCGCCTTGACCAGCACCTTGTGCGGGTCCTTGGGATCGGTTAGATCGACCAGGGCTCGGCCGGAGAATTCCCTGGCCAACTCTTCGGCCGAGGGATTTTCCGGTTCGGAGTAGTCCCAGGTCAGGTTGAGCACCGGGTCAGGGAAGGCGCCGCCCTCCTTTCTGTACAAATCGCGCAACCGGGTCAGGATGCCGGCGATGATCGCCACGTCGCCCTTGGACTCGCCGGGCGGGTCCGTCGACCGCCAGTGCCATTGGAGCACCCGGCCGGAGTTGGTGTAGGAACCGTTCTCTTCGGCGAAACAGTTGGCGGGGAGCCGGAAGACCTCTGTGGCGATCTTGGTGGGATCGACGTCGTTGAACTCGCCGAAATCGCGCCAGAACTCGGAGGTCTCGGTGACCAGCGGATCGATGACCACCAGGAACTTGAGCTGGGCCAGGGCCGAACTCACCTTCTTGACGCAGGGGACCGCGGCCAGGGGATTGAAACCCTGACTGATGAAGCCGTTCATCTTCCCCTCGTTCATCCGCTCGAACATGTGCATAACGTCGTAGGGCTGGTCCAGCTTGGGGAACCAGTCGTAGCGGAAGTTGTTCTCCTTGGTGGCTGCCTTGCCGTAAAAGGCCTTGGCGAGCGAGACCCAGAACTTGGGGAAGTTCTGCCAGTAGCTGATCTGGTTGGGCCGGAGCGGCTTGGGCGAATGGCTCTTCAGATAACCCTGGAAGTCCTGCTGATCGTCGCTGGCCAGTTTCATGTAGCCGGGCAGGACGTTGGTGACCAGGTTCATGTCGGTGATGCCCTGGACGTTGGAGTGGCCGCGCAGGGCGTTGACCCCGCCTCCGGCCCGGCCGATGTTGCCCAAGAGGAGCTGGATCATCGCCATGGTCCGGATGTTCTGCGTGCCGACGGAGTGCTGGGTCCAGCCCAGGGCGTACATGATGGTCATCACCTTGTCGGGCGTGGAGGTCTCGCCGATCATCTCGCAGACCTTCAAGAAGGCGTCCCGCGGGGTGCCGCAGACATTGCTTACCACCTCCGGGGTATAGCGGGAGTAATGCTTCTTCAAAATCTGGTAGACACAGCGTTCGTGGTTCAAGGTCTTGTCGATCTTGACGTAGCCGTCCGCTCCCAGCTCATAATCCCAGCTTTCCTGGTCGTACTTGCGTTTTTGCGGATCATAGCCGGCGAAGAGGCCGTCCTTGAAGCCGAAATCCTGCCGGACCAGATAGGGGGCGTTGGTGTAGTTGACGACGTACTCGTGATGGATCTTGTCGTGGCCGATAAGGTAGTTGATCACCCCGCCCAGGAAGGCGATATCGGTGCCGGTCCGGATCGGGGCGTAAAAGTCGGAGACCGCCGCCGAGCGGTTGAAGCGGGGGTCCACCACCACCAGCTTGGCCTTCCGATGGGCCTTGGCTTCGGTCACCCATTTGAAGCCGCAGGGGTGGGCTTCGGCGGCATTGCCGCCCATTACGATGATCAGGTCGGCATTCTTGATGTCGACCCAGTGGTTGGTCATGGCGCCGCGGCCGAACGAGGGGGCAAGACTTGCCACCGTGGGGGCGTGTCAGATGCGGGCCTGAGTGTCGAGCGAGACGATGCCCAGACTGCGGGCAAACTTGACCGAGGCGTAGCCGGCCTCGTTGCTGGCGGCGCTGCTGGCCAGCATGCCGGTGGAGAGCCAGCGGTTGACGGTCTGGCCTTGTTCGTTCTTGGCGATGAAGTTTTTGTCCCGGTCATCCTTCATCAGCCTGGCGATCTTATCGAAGGCCTCGTCCCAGGAGATCCGCTGCCATTCCTTGGCGCCGGGGGCGCGATACTCCGGATAGTGCTGGCGGTTCTCGCTGTTGACAAAGTCCATCAAACCGGCTCCTTTGGGGCATAAGGTCCCGCGGTTCACCGGGTGGTCGGGGTCGCCTTCGATATGGAAGATCTTGGAACGGACGTTCTTGGCTTTATCGCCTATGCTGTAAATGAGCAAACCGCAGCTCACCGAACAATAGGGGCAGGTGCTGCGAGTCTCCTGGACGCCGCTGAGCTTGAACTCCCGCACCTCCGCCAATGCCTCGTCGGGAGAAAATCCCAGGGCCGCCAGACTGGAACTGCCCAGTCCTGCGGCACAGTACTTGACGAACTGCCTTCGGGTGACTTGCATAAGGCCTCCTCTAATATTGTTTAGTGAAACTTGAGAATGCCGAAACTGCTTCAACGATGTCTATGACAGGTGATCAGCGCACCATTTTTTTACATGTACCTAATTGAGGATGAGGACTACCGGTCAGACCTTTAAATCGTCAGAACAGGCGTCATGAAATTTTATATTTAAACGCTTTGACGGTTGTCAACTCAAAACGATTTTTAAAATTTTAATTATTTTTCAGGTTTTTATCGGCTTTGCCTGACGTACAATTTACTTGTATTTGTCGGTTTAACTTTTCATTACATTTCCGGATCCCCCAGCTCGGGAAGACGCGATTGGGAGCCCATGTCACAACTGCGTTGAATTTACGGGATGTTGGTCCGGTTTGAAAATCGGTACAAAAGGTGGTTTTGGAATCTGGTGCAGGGAATGGCGGATGTCACCCGCTTGTCATTGATGTTGCCGGCCTCGCAATGAGGTGGGAAGGCTGGTGACTGTCGGGTGTTTTTTGAGTCCCAGATAGATGTCGCTCAGGGTAAGTTGGTTTGGGGCGGGGAATTCGGCGGCAGGGGCAGCTTGTGGCCGTCGCGATCGATGCGGACAAAGGTCACCAGGGTCACGAAGATCATTTCGGTCTCGCCGTCGAGAGAATTGGCGCTGTAAACCTTGACCCGGTAATGAACCGAGGTCCGGCCGCTCCGGGTTTTCTCAACCTCGAATCTGAGGATGGTTCCTTGCCTGACGCTTTGCCGGAATTCTACGTGATCCATGGCCACGGTGACGAAATTGCAACCCGGATAATCGAGGCTGGCGGCGATCCAGGCAGTTTCATCGACCCATTTCAGCAGGTGGCCGCCGAAGAGGAAACCGTAATGATTGAGGTGCTCCGGCAGGATCAGTTTATGGTTTTCCATGGGCATTCTCCTGGTGTTTAGGGGGGACGACCGGCTGGGTCCGGGTTCCCGCACGGGTCAGTTGTTCCCAGGACTGGATTTCTCGCTGCAGTATATGGTTGCCGTAAGCCTGCAGGAAGACGGCACCCTCCCGGACCTCGCGAGGGGAGAACCGGAGTCGGGCCAGTTTGGCCGTGTCCAGTTCCTGAGCCTTTTTGAGTAGTTGCGCGGTGCTCAGGGAGATTACCAGGCCCTGCCGGTCGTCCGGGCGGGCAATTTGGGTACAGGGCGCGCAGAGCAGGCTGCCGCGAGCCAGGCGGAAGCGATAGGGCGCCAGCCCCGGTGCCAGGCGCCCGCAGGTGGAGCAACCGGTAAGATCCGGTTGAAAGCCGAGGAGAGTAAGCAGCTTGATCTGAAAGAGAATGACCCCCCAGATTGGCGGACGACTCTCATCTTCGAGATTGCCCAGACCCCAGCGCAGCAATTCGAAGAGTCGGGGATCGGCATCGTTTTCCCTGGTCCAGTGCAGGACCAGTTCGCAGAGTACGGTGGCGGCGGTGTAACGCTCGTACGAGGCGCGCAGCGCGGGAAAATGATCTAACGGATCGGCCTGGTCGAGGCGAACCAGAGAGGATGTGCGGCCGTCGGTGAAATGGATTTCCAGCAGCGTGAAGAGTTCCAGTTTATTGACGAAGCGCTTGAGACTGCGTTTGGCCCCTTTGGCGATCCCGCACATCCGCCCGCGAAGCAAGCTGTAGAAGGTGACGATCTTGTCGGATTCGCCGTAATCCTTGACGTCGATAACTACTGCAGGGGTTCTGCACGGCTCCATATCAGCGGTGCCTGTCGTTGAGCTTTATCGAGGCGGGATCGGGGGACGCGGTCAGCAGCGACCGGGTTAGGGCTGGGATTAACTTCCGGCTGCCGGCCGTTAGACTCAGGGCAGATCGGGTGGAATCCGGATGATTGCTTCTTTTCCCGCTTCACCTGCCAGTGGCATGGACTTGCCGTTCAGGGTCAGTTCGACCGCCTCGGGGTTGTCCAGTTTCAGGATCAGGCTGTGATTGGCCCGCCAGATCCTGGTGACGTCGGCCTGTGAGGTATACTCGCGGACAGGCTCATCGTCGACCTCGACATGGACCTTGGTGCTTTCCCTGAATCTGGCTTCCAGAACGTAGTTGTATGGCCCGTGTGTGGTCGTAGCGGCAGCTGTCGACTCAGCTTCTGACCCCTCCGGGTCAGTGGTGGCGACCTTGACGGTCACCGGTAGAAATGATCCGGATCGAGGTGAACCGTTCTCTGCCGCGGTGGCGGCGGAGGTTGTCGCCGGCCGGGCCGGTTCCGTCGGAGCCGGTTTTACGGCGGCAGGTAGTTTGGGCTTTGTCGGGGTTGCTTCCGGTTTGGTTTTCGGAAGGGTTTCTGCGGCAGCCCTGGGCTGGGATTCCAGTTGCGCTGGGGATTTCGGTTCAGGCGAAACCGGGACAAGTTCGGGTTGCTCGGCCGGCCCCGGATTCTTCCAGGCCGTCGCCCGTGGTTCCAGAACCTTCAACCCATTATCGTCACGGGTCTCTGCCGGACCGGGTTCTTCCGCCGAGTTCGTGACCTCGGGTTCCGGTTGGGCCTGTGGTTCGACCAGGGACCGGGCGATCTCATTTCCGGGAACGGCTTCTCCGATCTGCTCGTTCACCTGACTTGTGAAATTTGCCCAGAGTGTAGAATCCGATCAGCACCGCCAGCAGCAGAATGACGATCAGGATTCGGCCTTTACCTCTGAAGAAGGCGGGCGCATGAGCCATGGCCTCGCCTTTGAGAATGTCGTTACGGTAGGGACGGTCGGCCGGCTTTTCCGGGTCGGCGTTTTCCTGGCTGATGTAATGCTTGAGGGTTTCTTCGGGATCCAGGCCCAGATATTTGGCGTAAAGTTTGATGAAACCCCGGGTGAAGACTTCGGCCGGCAGGCTGGCGAAATCATCCGCTTCGAGAGCCTCGATAGCACCGGGATTAATCCGGGTGTCCTCCACCGCTTCCTGCACAGTTTTATGCTGACTGCGGCGGGTTCTCTGGAAGAGGTTGCCCAGAGTTTCCTTCCGGGGTTCGCCATCATCCTCGTGGTGCTCAATCATCATCCTGGTATCCTGGCCGGAGCGCCGTTCTTTCGGCAGATAGCATTAATTACCGATAATTCATTTCTTTAAAGCAA
Organism: uncultured delta proteobacterium; assembly: GCA_963807225.1. Classification (GTDB taxonomy): domain Bacteria; phylum Desulfobacterota; class Desulfobulbia; order Desulfobulbales; family JAGXFP01; genus JAGVGT01. The sequence continues at coordinate 104,269 of CAWEAD010000012.1, forward strand.
TTCTTTGATAATAGCCTGTTCCCTTAATTCTTTCATCCAGTTTTCCAGACGTTTATCCAATTCCTCCTGATAAAGCCGATCCCGGATCTCGTTCTTTACCATGGCGAAAGGTGGAAAGAGAATTTTGTCGCCAGTGTTGACCGACAGAACTTGAAAGAACTGGATCGCTCCCCCTCTTTCCTCGAGCTGACTAAGTTGACCAGGTTTCAGGCCGTTCAGAAGATTACGCATGTCGGAGGTCATTTCCTTTAATTTCATGGTCCCTAAATCTCCGCCGTCCTTGGCCGAGGGCATTTCCGAAAAGGAGTGGGCCAGTTCCCGGAAATCCTGGCCGTCTTCCGCCAATTTACGAATCCGTTCGGCCCGCAGTCGTGCCTCCTCGCGGGTACCGGCGGTCGCATCTTTACCGTCCCAACGGAAGCCCATCTGCAAGAGGTGATAGCCGAGAGGGGGCTCTTCTTTCAGATAGACGTTGTCGTAATAATCTTGGACCCGCTCATCGCTGATCACGACCCGGGAGGCGACCTCGTAGTTGATCAGCCGCGAACGTCTGAGTTGATCGGCGGTGAATTTGCGGTACTCGTCTTCGCTGAGCCCTTCCCGGGCCACCTCCTGGAGAAGCTTTTCCCGGGTTATGTTGTTGTCGGATGCCAACCTGTCGATGGCGCTGTCAATCTCTTCCGGTGCGACGTCGAACTTTAACTCTTTGGCTTTCTGGATGATCAACTGGTGGTCGATCAGTTTTTGCAGCAGCTTCTTCCGGGCCTCGGCCAGGGTTGCTTCGAGTTCGGCGGGTGGGGTGGACCGCCGAAAGGCGGCAAACATCTTTTCACCTTCGTGGGCCAATTCGGTGGCGGTGATCACCTCGTTGTTAACGATGGCGACGACCCGATCGACCTGCTCGGCCGGGCTGAGGGCCGGGTAGAGCAGGAGAGTCAGCAGCAGTGATAAGGCAAGGCGCGTAGGCGACGAAAAGATCATTTAGCTAAATTCTCCAGAGCAAGATGGGGTGGAAGAAAGCCTGGGCAGGGCTGACAGTAATGTTCTAATGTAGTTATTTTCCGGTAATCGGACAACGTCGCCATCGGGCGAAAAGACTGTTTTCGGATGGGAACTAAGTAGCATCCCGCAGTAGGGTGCGCAAGATATTTTTGGCCTCGGCCAGGACCGTGGCCGGGTCGGCGCCCGGCGTCAGGTGAATGATCAGCCGACTGTCGGCGGTAAGCCGAAGGGTTCCTTTGGCAATGGCGATTATGCTCAGCAGCTTGACCGGGTCGATCGGGGTGCGGTCGGTGAAGGTCAGCACCAGATTATCCTCGCCCTGGTCCAGTCGGCTGACCCGGAGGCGGAGTAGTTCCTCCTTGAGGCTGATGACTTCCAGCAGGTTGACTGCTTCCGGCGGCAGCGGCCCGAAACGATCCCGCAACTCGGCCCGGATATCGGCCAGGGCCTCGTCGCCGCGGCCGGAGGTGATCTGCCGGTAGGCCAGATAGCGCAGGTTGGTGTCGCGGATATAGCTTTCCGGCAGGTAGGCGGGGAGTCTTAAATTGATCTCCGGTTCCGGCTCCTCTTCGCCGGCGGGATGCTCGCCGCCGCTCCGGCGTTTCAGGTCCTCGACCGTTTTCTGCAACAGATCCAGGTAGAGGTCGTAACCGACCGCGGCAATATTGCCGCTCTGCGATTCGCCCAGGATGTTGCCGCCGCCTCGGATCTGCAAGTCGCTCATGGCCAGCTTGAAGCCGCCGCCCAGTTCGTTGTATTCCATCAGGGCGCGGAGGCGTTGCTGGGTTTCGCGCGACAGTCCCTCCAGTTCGGGGACCAGCAGGTAGGCGTAGGCCTGCTCGCTGCTGCGGCCCACCCGGCCGCGAAGCTGATAGATTTCGGCCAGTCCCAGCCGGTCGGCCCGGGTGATGACTATGGTGTTGGCATTAGGGATGTCGAGCCCCGATTCGATGATGGTGGTGCAAACCAGAACATCGATTTCGCGGTTGACAAAGCGGACCATGATCTCTTCCAGGGTGCGGCCGGGCATCTGGCCATGGGCGATGGCCACCCGGGCTTCGGGCCGCAGTTCCTGGATCCGTCTAGCCATGGCCTGAATCGACTGGACCCGGTTGTGAACCACGAAAACTTGGCCGCCCCGCTGCAGTTCGCGGTTGACCGCCTCCTTGATCACCAGATCGTCGAATTTGGCGACAAAGGTCTTGACCGACCGACGGTGCCGAGGCGGTGAACTGATCACCGACAGGTCTCGGATGCCCAGAAGCGAAAGCTGCAGAGTCCGGGGAATCGGGGTGGCGGTCAGAGTCAGTACCGCCACTCCGGTCCGCATCTTCTTGATCTTCTCCTTGTGCGTTACCCCGAAGCGGTGTTCTTCGTCGATGATCAGGAGCCCGAGCTTGCGGAAGTGTACGTCCTTGGAAAGCAGCCGATGAGTGCCGATGACGATGTCGACCGTGCCGTCGGCTAGTCCGGCCAGGGTCTTCTTCTGTTCGGCCTGGGAGCGGAAGCGGTTCAACCCCTCAACCCGGACCGGAAAGCCGGCCAGACGCTCCCGGAAAGTGGCGACATGTTGTTCGGCCAGGACCGTGGTCGGCACCAGAATGGCGACCTGGTAACCGTCGGCCACGACTTTGAAGGCGCCCCGCAGGGCCACCTCGGTCTTGCCGTAGCCCACGTCGCCGCAGACCAGCCGATCCATGACCCGGCCGGAGGTGAGATCGTCGATCACCTCATTGATGGCCTTGAGTTGGCCTGGGGTTTCGTCGAAGGGAAAGGACTCCTCCAGCTCCTGGTAGAGATCGTCCGGCTGGCTGAATCCGTGGCCGCTGGCCAGCTGCCGCCGGGCATAAAGGTCGAGAAGTTCCTGGGCCACTTTCCAGACCGCCTCCTTGACCTTGTCCTTGGCTGCACCCCAGGACTTGGAGCCCAACCGGTCCAAGGCTGGTTGCTGCTCGGAGACGCCCTGGTACTTGTGGACGATGTTGAGCCGGTCGATCGGCACGTAGAGTTTGTCGCCGCCCTGGTAGACCAGTTGCAGATAATCGCCGGGGATACCGTTGACCGTCATGTTGATCAGTCCGGCGTAGCTGCCCAGGCCATGGGTACGGTGGACGATGATGTCGCCGGCCGCCAGCTCCTGAAAGGAAAGAGGCTCGGCTTCGGCTGCCGGTTGGCGTCGTCGCTTGCTCAGTCGTTTTTCGCCGAACAGCTCGATTTCGGAGAGCAGGTGCAGTTTTTCCTCCGGCAGGTCGAAACCGCTCGACAGCGGAGCCGGGAAAAGCTCGATCGCCGGGCGGGGGGCGACGGCCGGCCGGTGACTGAAGGGGATCTGACCCAGTGCGGTGATCAGGCCGTGCTGTCCGAGGAATTCCGCCAGTTGTCCGGCGTGCCGGTCGGAGCGGCAGGCTATCGCCACCCGGTCTCCTTCCTCCTGCCAGTGGCTGATTCTTTCGGCCAGCGGGGCCAGGAGGCCGCTCTTTTTTCTTTGCAGTTCCAGTTCCTGTCGCAGCAGGTTGTGGCTGCCGGCGCTGAAGCGAAAGACCGAGTCCGGCGGGACCGGACGCATCAGGCTGAAGGCGGCGCCAGGCGGTGCCGCCGAGTCGAGGTCGACGGGGAAATCGTGCAGTTGTAAAACCGAGAAACTATCCAGGCGCTCAGTCAGTTCGGTGCTGCCCATGAACAGGCTGGTGACCGCCAGCGCCGGTTGACGTCGGGCCGATATTTCGGCCAGGTTGGATTCGATTCGCTCCCAGGCCAGATCCAGGCTGCGGGTGATCTCGGCCGGATCGACCAGGATCACCAGGGTGTCGGCGGGTAGAAAATCCAAAGGCGTGGCGGTTTCCCGGTAAAACAGGGGCAGCAGAAACTCGATACCGGGAAAGCGCGAACCGCTGGACAACTTTTCGGCCAGGGCCTCGGTCTGGTGTCGGTCCCAGTTTCCCTCCCGACCCAGCCTCCGCAGAGTGGCGGCTGGATTGATCCCGTCGTCGGCGGCCGGGAACAGCACGTCGGAGACCGGCAGGATGGTGAATTCGGCCAGTTCCTGCAGGGAGCGCTGGCTGATCGGATCGAAGAAGCGCAGCGATTCCACCAGGTCCCCGAAGAAATCGAGCCGGACCGGGCAATTTTCGGGCAGCCTGGTTGCGGTCGGTCCGCTCGGTACTGCTTCGCCCGGGTAAGGGGGGAAAATGTCCAGAATCGAACCGCGACGGCTGAATTCACCGGGGTTGCGGACCAGGGCCACCTGCTCATAACCGGCCCGAACCAGATGGCGGCAGAGCTGATCCTGGTCGGTCTCTTCGCCACGCATCACCAACTCGGCCAGTTCTCCCAGTTTGTCGCGGGGCAGGACGCGGCGCAGCAGGGCTTCGGCTGGTATCACCAGCAGGGGCGATTCCCGGTCGGCGAGCAATCGGTAGAGGGTGGAAAGTCTGGTTGCCACCGTGACCGGATCCGGCGACAAAGGAGTGTAAGGGGGGGTGTCGTAACCCGGGTAGAGCAGGACCGGATGGTCGGAAAAAAACTCCAGATCCTGCTCCATCACCGCGCCCTGTTCTTCTGAGGGCACTATAAGGGCCACCGGTCGGCGGCCACTCCGGAGCAGTCGGGCTGCAAGCAGAGCCGGGGCGGAACCGCGCAGTCCCGTCACCGTGCCGCTGAATTTACCCTTGGTGTCGATGGTATTGAGGAGTTTTTCCATGATCAGGCTCTAGAGCGGTCCGAAATAAGCGGTCGGGTCGGCGGGACGGTCTCGGGAAAAGGCTGTACCGAAGGAGAACACTCGGGAGACCGGGGATAGCGGCTGGGCTCGGTAGTGGTTCCCGGCTCAGAAATTGCCGCCGATGCTGAATTCCCATTTACTGGTGTCTTCGTCGGCCTTCGGGTCGAGATTGTAACCCCATTCCAACCGCAACGGCCCCAAAGGGGAGAGCCAGCGAATACCGGCCCCGACCGAGCGCTTGACGCGACTGATATGCCAGACCTGGTCGACCCCGTAGACGTTGCCGATATCGTGAAAGATCACCCCCTGGAGACCCTGTTCCTTGATCAGCGGGAAGATGTATTCAAGGTTGATATAAAACATCTTGTCGCCGCCGATGCGGTCGCCGGTGACCGGGTCCAGCGGGCTGATCCGGCCGGTGTCGAAGCCGCGGATGGTGCTGATGCCGCCCAGGTAAAACTTCTCGAAGACCGGCAGATGGCCTTGGGAGTTGCCGAAGATCTGACCCACGTTAAATGACGAATGGAAGGTGGTGGACTTGATCAGCGGCATCGGGATGTACCAGCTACTGGAGGCCTCGACCTTGGTGAAACTGTTGTCGCCGCCCAGGGGGCCGCCTGCGTACTTAACGGTCAGACTATTCTGTGAACCCTTGCTGGCCGCATAGAGTCGGTCGCGGGTATCACGAGACAAACCAAACTTGACGGCGCTGGTGACGTGATAATCCATGGAGTCGCGGATCTCCACCGAGACGTTGAGGAGGTCCGCAACTTCCAGGCTGGTGTCGTCGTAGCCGTAACTGAAGTTGAAGCGCAGTTTCTCCCAGATCGGAAAGCCAACCCGGATGGAGCCGCCCTGGGAGTTTTTGGTGTAATTGTCGTAATCGCGCTTCCAGTTGTAAACGTTTAGACCGACCAGCAGTTTGGAGTCGAAGATGTGCGGTTCGGCGAAGTCGATATTGAATTGATTGGAGACGCTGCTGACGTTGGCCTGGAAGGACAGGTGCTGGCCGCGGCCGAAGAGGTTGCTCTCACTGATCTCGCCCATGAAGGTCAAGTGGTCCAGTGAACTGTAGCCCGCTCCGACACTGAACTTGCCGGTGGGCTTCTCCTTAACTTCAACGTTGAGATCGAGCAGGTCTTCGTCGAGGGTGGGTTCGGGGGAGATATTGACGTCCTCGAAGTAATCCAGTCGCTGAAGTCCCTCGTGGCTTTCCTTGAGTTTGGTGGCGTTGAAGATGCCGCCCTCATCCAATTCGATCTCCCGCCGGATCACCTTGTCGCGGGTCCGGGTATTGCCCTTGATATTGATCCGGTTGATATGGATCAGCTTGCCTTTATGGATCTGCAGGGTCAAATTGACGAGCTTGCGTTCGGGGTCTTTGTCCAGTTGGGGGTCGATTTCGGCGAAGGCGTATCCATGGTCGGCATAATAATCGGTCAGACGCAGGATGTCGGCCCGCAGAACCTTGCGGCTGAAATACTCTTCCCGGTCTAGTTCGATATTTTTCCGCAGCACATCCTGGTCGGCGATCAGGTCGCCGGTCAACGTGATGGTCCCGCACTTATAGCGCTCGCCCTCGTCGATGGTGAAATTGACATAGAACCATTTACCCTTCTGGGTTACTTCAGGGTCGCCGATCTTGGCGTCGACGAAGCCGTTATTGTGATAAAAGGCGGCGATGCGGGCGGCGTCGTCCTCCAGCTTCTTTTTGTTCAGGAGGCCGGCGTCGGTGATGAAGGACAACAGATTTTTCTCCGAAGTGGTAATGACCTTCTTGATCTCACTGTCGGTGAAGGTATGGTTGCCGGAAAAGGTGATTTCCTTGATGAAGACCTTGGGACCCTCGGTAATCGCAAAGGTCAGATCGACTCGTCCCCTGGCGCCCGCCTCGCGTTTGACCTCCACCTGGCAATCGTAAAAGCCGTCTTCCCGGTACAGGTTGCGGATATTGATGACCGAGGCCCGGATCTCGGTGTCGCTGATGATGGAATGGCTCTTGATCTTGATGGCGGCGCGGACATCTTCCTCGCTCTTTTTGTCGGTGCCGGTGATCTTGATTTTGCCGACCACCGGTTTTTCCGTGACTGTGAAAGTCACTTCCCGCCCCTTGGGGGTTTCCTCGGAGTCGATCCGGACATCATTGAAATATCCCATGGCGAAGATCTCCTTGAGATCCTTGCGCAGGGCGGTGACGTTGTAAGGATCGCCCGGCCGGCTGCTGAGGCGTTGACGGATCGCACCGGTGTCGATGCGGCTGTTGCCGGCGATCTTGATGACGGCAATATAGTTTTGGCGGTTGACGAAGGTGTCAATCTGTCCGAGAAGCGCGGTGAAACCGTCCTCCAGCCCTTCTTCCCGGTCGATTTCCTGAAAAAAAGAATGTTTGGCGGTCGGGTCGTCGAGTGGATAAAGGGTGATATCCAGGCTCAGTTTGGAGCCCAAACCGGTCAAACTGCCGGCCGCCAGGTAACCTTTGGCCTCTTTGGGCAGGATATGGCGCAGTTCGGCCAGTGCCGGAGGCCATTCTACCTGCCGGTAATCGAGTGATTTTTCCGCATCCTGCCGGGAGATAGTGACGATTTTCCCGGTCGCAGCAGCAGTTGCCAGCAATTGATCGGCTTTCCGGCGCAGGGTGTCCTGGTGGTCGGCAGCGTTGATCTTGAGCGGCAGAAAGAACAACTGGTTTCCATCGCTTTCCGTGGCCCGGCATGGTCGGGTGCCGACCCCGGAGAACAGGGCGAGGACCAGGATAAAGAGCGTAATTTTCGAATGAAGAGGCATTTTCATAATCGCAAGGTTTCCGGCAACAGGGGACTCCGACCGGTTCAAACCGGAGCTGTCAGGGTTGAGGCATCGGTCTCGTGCAGAATACCGTCCCGAAGAGTCAGGCAGCGATCCATCTGAGCGGCCAGTTCATAATTGTGGGTGACCATCACCGTGGCCAGACCGAAGTCGCGGTTCATTTCGCGGATCAGGGCAAAAACGCTGGCGCCGGTAGCCGGATCCAGGTTGCCGGTCGGTTCGTCGGCCAGCAGTAGGGGAGGCGCCATGACCATGGCTCGGGCGATGGCGACCCGCTGCTGCTCGCCGCCGGAAAGCTCGCCGATTTTATGGACGGTACGATCGGCCAGTCCCACCCGTTCGAGCAGGGCCAGGGCCCGCTCCTTGACTTCGTGGGCCGGACGGCCGGCAATGAAACCCGGGATCATGACGTTTTCCAAGGCGGTGAATTCCGGCAGCAGGTGATGAAACTGGAAGACGAAGCCCACCGTCCGGTTCCGGAAGTGGGAAAGTTCCAGGTCGGTCTTGGTGGACAGTTCCTCGCCGTTATAGGTGATCGATCCGGAGCTGGCCCCATCTAGGCCGCCGACGATCTGCAGCAGCGAGGTCTTGCCGGTGCCGGATTTACCGACGATGGCGACCATCTCGCCTCTCCGCACCTCCAGTTCCGCGCCCTTGAGCACCTCAAGTTTCTTGTAGGCCTGATAGAAGATCTTGGTGACGCCCCGGGCGACCACGTGCAGATCTTTATCTTGAGGTGTAACTGGATACATGGCTCGGCCTTTATTCATAACGCAGGGCTTCGGCCGGTTCAACCCGGGCCGCCTGCCAGGAGGGGTAGAGGGTGGCCAGGAAGGTAATCAGCACCGCCGCCAGGGAAATCAGGGTGATGTCCAGGGGCATCACCTCGACCGGCAGGGTACTCATCGGGTAGACGTCGGGCAGCTTGATGAAATGATAACGGCTCAGAAGTTCGCAAACGGTCAGGGCGCCGATTACGCCCAGAACCGTACCGGTGATGCCGATCACCAATCCCTCGTAAATGAAGATGCGCATGACCATGCCGGAGCTGGCGCCCATGGCTTTGAGTATGGCTATATCGCGAGCCTTTTCCATGACCACCATGATCAGGGTGGAGACGATGTTGAAGGCGGCCACCAGGACGATCAGGGCGACGATGATCGACAGGGCGGTCTTCTCCAGACTCAAGGCCGAGAAGAGATTCTTGTTGAGACGGATCCAGTCCTTGGCCACGTAGCCGGTGCCCAGCTCCTTTTCCAGCTGCCGGGCGATGCGGTCAGCGGCGTAAATGTCGGCCAATCGGACCTCGATGCCGTTGACTCCGGCGCTAAGATTGAGGAAGTCCCGGGCGGTGGCGAGCGAGACATAGATCAGGCTGGAATCGTACTCGTACATCCCGGTCTCGAAGATCCCCACCAGGCGGCAGGCTTTGAGCCTGGGGATAACCCCCATGGGGGTCAAAGGCCCGGCCGGCGAGATCAGTTTGACCCGGTCCCCGATCATGATGTTCAGCTGCCGGGCCAGATCGATGCCGACGACAATGCCGGGCACCGGTTTCAGGTTCCCGGCGGTGGCGGGAGGGGAGTTGAGATCGGCCAGGGAACCCTGCAACATCTGCTTGCCGATGGAAGTCACGCTGGAGGTGGTGTCGGGGTCGATGCCGCGCAGGATGACGCCGCTACCGCCTTCGCCGGCGGTGATCATGGCCTGGGTATAAATATAGGGGGTAGCGCCGATAACCCCCGGCGTGGCCAGGATCTTTTCCCGTACGGGTTGATAGTTCTCGATCACGCCGCCATATTTTTGCACGACGATATGGGAATTGACCCCGAGAATCTTGGCCCGGAACTCATTGGTGAAGCCGGTCATCACGGCGAGGACGACGATCAGGGCCATTACGCCCACCGCCACCCCGACCACCGAGATGATGGTGATCAGCGAGATGAAGCTTTGTTTGCGTTTTGCCTTCAGGTAGCGCTGGCAGACAAACCATTCGAAATACAAGGGAGTTACTCCCGGTTAGTTTTTTTCCCGATGGGGAATTATAAGTACGTATCGCCATAAGGCGAAGAATCATCTCTGACTATTTACTTTTATTTACTTTTCCGGCCGCAGGTGCGGGAAGAGGATGACGTCGCGGATCGAGGGCGAGTCGGTCAGCAGCATGACCAGGCGGTCGATGCCGATGCCTTCCCCGGCCGCCGGCGGCATGCCGTATTCCAGAGCTCGGACGAAATCTTCGTCCAGGACCGGAAAGATCTCTTCGTCCTTGCCGCGTTCGGCGATCTGCTTGGCCAGCCGCTTTTTCTGATCGATCGGATCATTCAGTTCGCTGAAGGCGTTGGCGATCTCACGCCCGGTGACGAAGAGTTCAAAGCGATCGGTGACCGTCGGATCCGCTTCGTTCCGGCGGGCCAGGGGCGAGACCTCGGTTGGGTAAGCGGTAATGAAGGTCGGATTGACCAGCTGCTCTTCGACCAGCAGCTCGAAGAGTTCGGTTTTGGCCTTGCCTGCTCCGGCCTGGGGCTCAAGTTCGATGCCTTTTTCCTTGGCCAGCCGCATTACCGCGGCCGGATCGGCCAGCAGCTCCGGTTCGATCCCGGCCACCCTGGTTAGAGCCTCATCCATGGTGAGACGCTGCCAGGGCGGCGACAGGTCGACTTCCTGCCCCTGGTAGGAGATGACCATGGAGCCGGTGACCTCGGCGGCGATCCAGGAGACCATTTCCTCGGTCAGGTCCATCAGGTCCTGATAATTGGCGAAGGCCTGATAGAATTCGAGCATGGTGAATTCCGGATTATGCCGGGTCGACAACCCCTCGTTCCGGAAGTTGCGGTTGATTTCGAAGACCTTCTCAAAGCCGCCGACCAGCAGCCGCTTGAGATAGAGTTCCGGGGCGATCCGCAGGTAGAGGTCCATCCCCAGGGCGTTGTGGTGGGTCTTGAAGGGCTTGGCCGTGGCGCCGCCGGCGATGGGCTGCATCATCGGGGTTTCCACTTCCATGAAGCCGCGGTTGACCAGGAAATCGCGAATCAAGCGGATGATCTCCACCCGCTTGCGGAAGGTGTCGCGCACTTCGGGATTGACGATCAGGTCGACATAACGTTGGCGGTAACGGGTTTCTACATCGGTCAGGCCGTGAAATTTCTCCGGTAGCGGCCGCAGCGACTTGGTCACCAGCTTGAGGGTCGCGGCCTGCAGGGTCAACTCGCCGGTCTTGGTTCGGAAGAGGGTGCCGGAAAAACCGGCGATGTCGCCGATATCCAGCTTCTTGAAGAGGGCGTATGGTTCCTCGCCGACCACGTCGCGTTTGACGTAGAGCTGCAAGCGGCCGGTCTCGTCCTGGATCTGCAGGAAGGAAGCCTTTCCCATCTTGCGCAGGAACATGACCCGGCCGGCGATAGTGTAAGACTGACCCTGCCCTGACCCGGTATCCTCGGTGATCTTCTCGCCGGCGGCCAGAACTTCCCGAATGGCGTGGGTCGGTTTGAAATCGTTGGCGTATAGAATGGTGCCCATTTCGGCCAGTTCGGCGGCCTTCTGGCGACGTTGTTGCAAGATCTGGTTTAGTTCTTCACTCATCGTTATCAATTCCGGGATTCAGGATTCGTTTGGCAGGTAGCGCTGCCGCAGGGTGGCGGAGACCTCGCTGGTCAACCGCAGGACCTTTTCGGCCGCGGCCAGGGGCAGTGAGCCGGTACCGCAGCTGGGGGTGATCAAGGTGCGCTCCAGCAGGGCCGGCAGGGTCCAGCGCTCGGTAACCAGGCCTCCGGCCTGGACCTCCCAGCGGGCGACCAGGGAGTCTGTGGATTCGGCTTCGATCAGCTCGATTTTACCGGTGGGCACCAATCCCCAGGCGATGATCCCACCCCGTTCCAGGAAGGTATGGATCAGCGGGCGACAGGTAAGGAAGCGATCAAAGAACTCGTAGGCGTCGAAACTGATGATATCGAGTCCGCCGTTCAGCAGCAGTTCCCATTCGGTATTGGCGCAGACATGCACCCCGGCCAGGCCGCCGGCCGCCTGGATGGCGGTGCTGACCTGGGCTAGGTCCTGGGCGATGTCGGAGGTGGCGATACTGATGAAGGAAGAGGAGCCCAGGCCGGCCAGGGCCGGTTCATCGATAAAGACGATGACAGGCAGTCCGGTTTCCTTGAGGAACCTGGTCTGCCAGGCCCCTTTCAGGGCCAGGCCCTGGACCACCATTTCCCGGAGCGAGGGATTGTAGTAGCTTAAACGCTGGTCCTGATCCTGCAGTCCGGTTAACATGGTGAAAGGGCCGGTGATCTGGCCCTTCAAGGCCAGGGGCCGGAGCTCGGCCGCCTGTTCGCGCAGCAGGTAGAGTCCGGCGGCTCGTTCCCGGCTGACGGCAAAACGGGAGGTCATCAGGGCATCCGGTTCTTCGACGACCTGCAGGTACTCCTCGAAAAAGGGTAGCAGTTGGTTGTCGAAATCGCCGCTGGTATCAAAATAGGTCCGTTCGCCTTCGACCAGGCCGACGAAACCTTCGGCAAACTGGACCAGCATGCCTTCCCGGGGATTAGCCGGCAATTGAGGCCAAAGGGGAATTTCCGGGGTGTAGCGGCGGATCAGCTCCAAACCTTGCCGGTGATCGGCCACCGGCAGGCTGCCGATCAGGGTGGCGCGGCCGCCCGGTTTGAAGGATTCCGAGGTGACGGATGGGGGGGTATTCATACTCATGGGCTTCCTGTAGGGAGTTATCCGGGATTGATGATCGGAACCATTCTAGCTAGCAATTATAGGGCGGGATGTCAATTAATTTTCCGGCGCGGCCGGCGGGCGGGCGGTTCGGAAAACGCCTGATTACGGGCTGCTCTTTACTTTCAAATAATTAGCTCTAAGCTTGACTGGTCGGGCAAAGTTGTTTAATTTGCTCGATTCACGCGAGAGTGGCGAAATTGGTAAACGCACTGGATTTAGGATCCAGCCCACCTGGTGGTTGGGGGTTCAACTCCCCCCTCTCGCACCATGGCAGAAAACAAGGCGCCCCGCGCATAACCCAGAAAACCGAGCAAGTAAAAGGAAGGTCCATATGCAGGTCACTGTTGAAGAAGCTGGTGCGTACACCAAGCGCTTAAAAATTGTTCTTCCCGGTGAGTCGGTCAAGAAGGAACTCGACAAGGCTTACAAAAAACTGGCCGGTGAGGTCAGTCTCAAGGGTTTCCGCAAGGGCAAAGCGCCCCGGGTGGTCCTGGAAAAAAATTATGGCGACAAGGTCAAGTATGATGTCGGCGAAAAACTGATCCAGGAGACCTATTTTGACGCCCTGGGCGAGACCAAGATCGATGCGGTTACTCACCCGGAGATTCGCAGCCAATCCTTCGACCCGGAAGGTAATTTCATCTACGAAGCCGAGGTGGCGATCAGGCCGGAATTCGAGTTGGCCAATTATAAGGGCTTGGAGATCGAGGCCGAGGAGTATGAAGCTCCCGAGGAAGAAGTAATGGCGGCCATCGAGGGCATGCGCCGCGAAATGGCGCCATTGCGCAGCGTGGAGGATCGGGGCATCGAGAAAGATGACGTGGCCGTGGTCGACTTCCAGGGTTATCACGAAGGCAAGGAGATGCCCCAGGTCAAGGCCGAGAATTATTCGGTTGATATTGGTTCCGGCCGCTTCGGCGAAGAGTTCGAGAACAGTGTCATGGGACTTAAGAAGGGCGAGAAAACCACTCGTGAAATCGATTTCCCGGAAGGATTCCCCAACCCGGTTCTGGCCGGCAAAAAAATCGAATTCCGGATCGAGGTTAAGGATGTCAAGGAAAGGGTGCTGCCGGAGCTGGATGACGATTTCGCCAAAGATGCCGGCCAGGAATACGAAACCCTGGAGGATCTGAAAAAGGCCGTCGGGGCCAAGATCTCCACCGAGAAGAAAGAATCGCGGGCCGGCGTAGTGGCCGATAAAATGATGATGCAACTGCTGGAGCTTCATGATTTCGAGGTGCCGGCCAGACTGGTGGCGTCCGAGATCGGCAACATGATCAAGGATTTAGAGGAGCGGTTACTGGCCCAGAATCTGAGTCTGGAAGCGGCCGGCATGAACCGCGATCAACTCTTCGAGCAGTATCGGGAGGTGGCCTCAAAACGAGTCAAGGGTGATTTTATCCTCAAGAAGATCGCCGAGGTCGAGGGGATCAAGCTGGAAGATGGGGATATCAATAATGGTTTCAAACGGATCGCCGAACAATATAATATGAACCTGGACGAGGTTCGCAATTACTTCGCCAAGCGCGATGACATGCTGCCTCTGTTGAATGAGCTCTTAAGCGAGAAGATCATTAACTTTCTGAAAGGACACGCCGTAACCGTGGCGCCGAAGCCGGCCGAAGAGAAAAAACTCGATGAGGCCGAGACCGAGGCCGAGACCGAGAGCGGGGAGGAAGCATGAGCCTGATTCCCATTGTCATCGAACAGAGCCCCAGGGGCGAGCGGGCCTATGACATCTATTCCCGCCTGCTCAAGGAGCGCATTATCTTTTTGGGCACGGCGGTCAACGACGAGATCGCCAACCTGGTTATCGCCCAGCTGTTGTTCCTGGAAGCCGATGACCCGGATAAGGACATTACCTTCTATATCAACTCACCCGGTGGGGTGGTAACGGCCGGTCTAGCCATCTACGACACCATGCGCTACGTCAAGTGCGACATTGCCACCCTGTGCCTGGGGCAGGCGGCTTCCATGGGTGCGGTGCTGCTGGCCGCCGGAGCCGCCGGCAAACGCTACGCCCTGCCTAATGCCCGGATCCTGATCCACCAGCCCATGGGCGGCTTCCAGGGCCAGGCCAGCGATATTGATATCCATGCCCGGGAGATCCTGCGGGTTCGCGAAGATCTGAACCGCATTCTGGCGAATCATACCGGCCAGAAAATGAAAAAGATTCAGAATGATACCGAGCGTGATTATTTCATGAGTGCCGAAGAAGCCAAGAAATATGGTATTATTGATAAAGTTCTCAATAAGCGGGAGATTTCCGGGGAGGAATAACGGTCATGGCCAAAAACGACAATACCCCTAGAGTGGAATGCTCCTTTTGCGGCAAGACCCAGGACGAGGTCAAGAAACTGATTGCCGGACCCACCGTCTACATCTGCGACGAGTGTATAGATCTGTGCAACGACATCGTCAAGGAGGACCGTAAGAAGGAGGCCGAAGTCGAGGCCGGTAACATGGTCCTGAAGCCCAAGGATATCAAGGACCATCTCGACGCCTACATCATCGGCCAGGATCAGGGCAAAAAAAGCCTGGCAGTGGCGGTACACAACCACTACAAACGGATCAACGCCAGTCGTTTCGACGATTACAACGAGGTTGAGCTCCAGAAGAGCAATATCGTGCTGATCGGTCCCACCGGCAGCGGCAAGACTCTGATGGCCCAGACTCTGGCCCGAATTCTGAACGTACCCTTCGCCATGACCGATGCCACCACCCTGACCGAGGCCGGTTACGTGGGGGAGGATGTGGAGAACATCCTGGTCAACCTGCTGCAGGCCGCCGACCATGACGTGCAGAAGGCCAGCCGGGGCATCGTCTATATCGACGAGATCGACAAGATCGCCCGCAAGTCGGACAGCGCCTCGATCACCCGCGACGTCTCCGGCGAGGGGGTGCAGCAGGCCCTGCTGAAGATCATCGAGGGCACCGTGGCCAGCGTGCCGCCCAAGGGCGGGCGCAAGCATCCTCAGCAGGATTATATCAAGCTCGACACCACCAATATCCTCTTCATCTGCGGCGGCGCCTTCGTCGGCTTGGAAGAGGTGATCAAAAAGCGGACCGGCACCAAATCCATGGGCTTCGGAGCCAAGGTGGTCAGCCAGAACAAGAAGAAGATCGGCGAGATCCTGGCCGAGGTCCGCAGCGAGGATCTGCTGCGTTTCGGACTGATCCCCGAACTGGTCGGCCGGCTGCCGGTGATCGCTACCATGGATGAGCTGGACGAGGCCGATCTGGTCCGGGTTCTGCGCGAACCCAAGAATGCTCTGACCAAGCAATATGAGCGGCTATTCGCCTATGACAATATCCGCTTACGCTTCACCGAAGGGGCGCTGACGGCCATCGCCCGCGAGGCCATGAAGCGCAAGTCGGGCGCCCGGGGCTTGCGCTCGGTCATGGAGGAGGCAATGCTCGACGTTATGTATGAACTGCCCTCCAACGATACTGCCCGCGAGTGCGTGATCAGCGAACAGGTGATCTTGAACGGTGACTACCCGGTTGTGCTTTACGAGAGCGGTAAGAAGAAAAGCGCCTGATTGCCATCGAAAAAATGATGGTTACCTTAGAAGCTGGCTTAAACAGCCGGGGCGTGAACTGATTATCGCGCCCCGGCCAAATTTTCTTCTACAGGTGACTTATTATGTCAGAACAAAGCGAATTCACCAGATATCCCCTGATGTCCCTCCGGGATATCGTCATTTTCCCGCACATGGTTGCACCCCTGGTCGTCGGTCGGGAGAAATCCATCAAGGCCCTGGAAAAGGCCATGGCGGATCGCACCGAGATCTTTCTTTCGACCCAGATTGATCCGGCCGACGACGAGCCCAACGAAGAAGGGATCTATCACACCGGCACCATCGCCAAAGTCATGCAGCTCCTGAAGCTGCCGGACGGCACCATCAAGGCCCTGGTCGAAGGCAAGCGCCGGGCGCGGATCATAAATTTCATCAATATGGGCGACTACCTTGAGGTAGAAGTCGAGGAACCGGCCGACATCCTGCTCGACCCGTCCGAAAGCGTGGCCTACATGCGGGAGATCCAGGCGATCTTCAAAGAGTACGCCAAGGAAAAGAAGAAGCTGCCCCAGGAAGTCGTGGCCTCGGTGAGCAAGATCGATTCCCCCTCCAAGTTTGCCGATGTCCTGACCGCTCATTTGCCGGTCAAACCGGCCGAAAAGCAGACCGTCCTTGAGGCGGTCGACCTCTGTGACCGGCTCGAAACCTTGATGGGACTGTTGCACAAAGAGATCGAAGTCGCCTCCATCGAAGGGCGGATCCGTTCCCGGGTTAAGCAGAAGATGGACAAGACCCAGAAGGACTACTACGTATCAGAGCAGATTAAGGCCCTGCAGCAGGAACTTGGTCAGCACGACGATCCGGCCACCGAGATGGCTGAGCTGGAAAAGGCCATCAAGGAAAAGAAGCTGCCTGAAGGGGCGCGAAACCGGGTGGAAAAGGAGTTCAAGAAACTGAAGATGATGCAGCCCATGTCGGCCGAGGCCACCGTGGTCCGCAACTATATCGACTACATCATCAGTTTGCCCTGGCTGGAGTTGTCGCCAGGCGGCATCGACATCATGAAGGCCGAGGAGATCCTCGACGCCGATCATTTCGGCCTGGCCAAGCCAAAGGAGCGCATTCTCGAATATCTGGCGGTGCAGGCCCAGGTCAAGAAGCTCAAGGGTCCCATCTTATGTCTGGTTGGCCCCCCTGGCGTCGGCAAGACCTCGCTCTGCAAGTCGGTGGCTCGGGCCATGGACCGCGAGTTCATCCGTTTGTCGCTGGGCGGGGTCCGGGACGAGGCCGAGATTCGCGGGCACCGGCGCACCTATATCGGCGCCATGCCCGGCAAGATTATTCAGTCGCTGCAGAAGACCAAGGTCAACAACCCGGTCTTTTGCCTGGACGAAGTCGACAAAATGTCCATGGACTTCCGGGGTGATCCGGCCGCGGCTCTCTTGGAGGTACTCGATCCGGAACAGAACAACTCTTTTAACGACCATTACCTGGATCTGGACTACGATCTCTCCAACATCTTCTTTATAACCACAGCCAACAGTCTGCCTGCCATCCCGGCGCCCTTGCGTGACCGGATGGAGATTATCAAACTTAACGGCTACACCGAAGAGGACAAGCTACGCATCGCCCTGGATTTCCTGGTACCCCGGCAGCTGGAGGCCAACGGTTTCGAGCCCGAGGATATAACCTTCAACGACGGCGCGATCATGGAGATTGTCCGGCGCTATACCCGGGAGGCCGGGGTACGCGATCTTGAGCGCAGCCTGGCTTCGATCTGTCGGAAGATCGCCCGGGAACGCCTGAAGACGGAGTCAAAGGGAAAATATCGCCTGACCGCCAAGGCAGTGGGTAAATATCTCGGCGTGGCTCGGCATCGTTACGGACTGGTCGAGAAGGCCGACGAGATCGGTATGGCCACCGGCCTGGCCTGGACCGAGGTCGGCGGCGAGATGCTGCAGATCGAGACCGTCTTGATGCCCGGCAAGGGTCAGCTGACCATCACCGGCAAGCTGGGTGAGGTCATGCAGGAGTCGGCTCAGGCCGCCCTGAGCTATATCCGTTCCCGCTCGGTCTGCCTGGGCTTCGCCCCGGATTTCTACCAGAAGCTGGATATCCATATCCATGTCCCGGAAGGTGCGATTCCCAAGGACGGCCCCTCGGCCGGCATAACCATGGCCACCTCGATGATTTCCGCCCTGATGCAGGTGCCGGTGCATAAGGATATCGCCATGACCGGCGAGATCACTTTACGCGGACGGGTGCTGCCCATCGGCGGCCTGACCGAGAAACTGCTGGCCGCTCGACGGGGCAACATCAGGAAGGTGCTGATCCCCAAGGAAAACGAGCGGGAGTTGAGCGAGGTGCCGGCCCGGATCGTCAGGAGCCTGGAGATCGAGTTGGTCGAAAACATCGACGAGGTTCTGGAAAAGGCGCTGGTTCTGCCTGAAGGCGACAAGCTTTTCAAAAACCTGCCGATGACCGGCACCTTCTGCGCCGCCACAGTAGAGGATAGCCCCAAGGCGGCCCATTGACAGATCGGGAAATATCTTAGGGTGGCCCCGCATTTTTTATTGACTATGAATGGCTATCCTGTTATTTAAATCGTCTCCGAAACATGGGGCGAATAGCTCAGCTGGGAGAGCATCGGCCTTACAAGCCGAGGGTCACAGGTTCGATCCCTGTTTCGCCCACCACAAGTAGATATGCGGGGTCGTAGTTCAGTCGGTTAGAATGCCGGCCTGTCACGCCGGAGGTCGCGAGTTCGAGTCTCGTCGGCCCCGCCAGTAATACCAAGGGATTAGCCAGAAATGGTTAATCCCTTTTTTTGTATTTATTTTTTGTCCTGCCGCCCGTAATCCTCCCATTAATAGCATCACCCCGCCTTGTCCCAGCCTCCTCCCGCCGTCAATCACGCAACAACCCAGGTCAACTTTTTGACACCTCGTGCCACCCTCTAGTAACCAACCGGGATTCGGCCAAGATAGTGCCTTTTACGGGTACTCAGGTCCAGCCTCTTCCCTCATCTTAATTTTCCGAAATCGCCAAAACTGGTTCAAACCGTGACGCCTGCTCGTTATCGGTTGCATGTTTATTGATTTTATCAACAATTTCAAGTTGTTACGGAGATGGCACGATATAGGCATTAATTCATGGATAAGAGCAACAAAAGTCACACGCCATTCAATCTATCGGAGGATGTAGGCCATGCAATAAATCGCTCTTCTCATTCTGGCTAAAAGCTCGACACCCATTCGGCTGTCAAAGCTTTCCATGCCGGAACGGTCAGGTAACAGAGGTGGAAAAGTGGGTTGGTCGGCAACGGATAATGGTGCCAACCAGGCCTTTCAGGCCGGATTTCGGCCTTAACAAATAAAATTTAGAACTAATTAATAATTCATAATGATGAGGTGAAAAATGGAAGCTTTGACATTGGAAAAACTTGACTTGGGAGTATTGGAAAAAGTCTGTCAGATTTTTTTCGACCATCTGGGATTTATGAGCAAACCGTCCATGCCGCCGACTATTTCGGGGGTCAGCGGAATTTCGGTGTTGTACAGCAAGACCAGCAAGGCTTCATTCGCTCTTTGCCAATGCGCGGAGCAGTCTGCCTTGATTAACCTCAATCTGCTTGAGCAGTTCAAAAAATGCCTGAATCAACTCAAGCTGGCCAGTGGTTATTTCATTACTAAAGGAAGCCCAAATTTTTTGATCCGGGAATTCGCCGCGGCTAACAAGATCAACCTTATTGACGGTAGTAAGCTGATCGAAATGATCAGCAAATTGCCGAATTCCGTCCTCAATCTGCTGAATGAAATAATCAACGCCGCCCAAGCCAAGAAGCAGGCTAATGAGACCGGCCGCTACCTGCGCCCCTCTTACCTCGGGGTGCCGCCCAACTGCACCAAGTGTGGTGGACGGATGGAATTGCAGATCAGTACAGAGAAGCATAGTAACGGCAAGTATTTGCTGTGCCAGCACCACAAGTGCGGTCACATAATGGCTCTGCCCTGATCGCTATTTGTTTGCCCGGATGTGGGTCATGATTTCGGCGATAAATTCGCGGGGTGACTCGATGCATGCCCCCCATCCTCACAATGGGAGGGGAAGCAAGAGTGCCAGTCGAAACTGGCCGGCCAATTTGCGGCGCGCTGAGGCATTCAGGATGAAAACCGGTAGTTTTATGTGGCCATGTATCACAGCCGTATAATCGGTCAAATTAAGAAAGCCTGCTCCAGAAATGGATCGCAGGCTTTTTTATGTAAAAATATATGGGATGGTGGGGGCTTGACCCTGAAAGTACCAAAATAATAATATTGACTTGGCATAAGGCAATTGTACGCTATAATTACGGTTTAACCTATAAATTGTAATTAGCATTAATTCGCTAATAATAGGCTTTGGGATAGGCTGGAATTTAAACTTTTGATATCAGTCAATGTCGACAATGACAGAAGCCGAAGTCATAAATTATTTGAGGGGGCACCTTGAGGGACTTTTCCCTAAGACATGCACATGTTGCAATCGCAATTTTTCGACTTTGCGTGAATTCCTTCAAATAACCAAACACTTAGGAGACGCTATCCCATACGATGCCGAATTCGGAAACTGGGAACCGTTAAGACCGCTAGGGATGATATCGTATTCCGTCTGCCCCTGTAATAATACCTTGGTACTTTCGTCTAAGGGCATGGATCTTCCTTTGATCTGGTCATTATTGGAATGGATAAGATATGAAACTGTAAAACGAAGTTTAACCCCTACGGCATTACTCAATTATCTACGTGACAAGATATGCAATGAGGTGCTTACGGAATAGGTTGAAACTGCGGTAAACAAGGGAAAACCGGCGGGCTCAATTCTTTAACCCGAGGATAAAGCAGGCTTTATAATTATTCAATCCCGTAGCGTTTCATTTTTTTGTACAGACCCTGTCTGGATATCCCAAGCTTGTCAGCGGCATGCACCTTGTTCCCTCTGGTCTCTCCAAGGGCTTTAACAATCTCCAGTTTTTCAAGGGCTTTAACTTGTCCCGGAAGATTTTCTCCTGAAACATCCTCTGATTCGTGTTGCTCAAAATCCTTGCCTTTGACTCCATCAGAACAATATTCGGCACTGACCGGTTCCCCTTCCGGGGTGAGAGCCACCAACCGCTCTATTTCTCTTTGCAGCTGCCTCACATTGCCGGGCCAGGAATATTTCTCCAATAATGAGGACACTTCCGAAGTAAGGATTCCGACCTTTTTATTGAACCGTTTCGAAGTCTGCTCCAGAAAAGTCAAAGCAAGAGGGAGAATATCTTCCTTCCGATCTCGTAGCGGCGGTATAACTATCTCCACGGAAAACAATCTGAAAAACAGATCTTGCCTGAATCTTCCCGCTTTCACTTCCTCCTGCAGATTCTTGTTGGTGGCGCTGATAAGCCTGAAGTCATACTTGATAGGATTGGTACTGCCCAATCTGGTACCTTCCCTTTCCTGAATGGCCCGGAGAAATTTGGGCTGCATGACCAAAGGCATGTCAGCTATCTCATCAAGAAAGAGAGTCCCTTGGTTTGCCGCTTCAAAAAGCCCTTTTTTCCTGTTTTCCGCACCGGTAAAGGCGCCTTTTTCATAACCGAAAAATTCACTCTCCATCAGGTTTTCCGGTATTGAAGCACAGTTTACGGCAATAAAGGGATTATCCCGGTGATTACTGCCGTCATGGATCATTCTGGAGATCAGCTCCTTGCCGGTGCCGTTTTCTCCCTGTAACAGGACATTGATAGGAGTGGCGCAGACAACATGCACAAGTTCCAGCACCTGCAGCATGGAAGAGCTTTTGGCAACAAATTTGGGATCAAGAAAATATCCTTTATCGAACCGTTCGACCTCACGGTTGATCTGCTTTGATACCCGGAGAATTTCCTGATTGATAATGATGTTTTCAATGGACATGGCAAGATAATTGGCAACTTCACTCAGCAGTATCCGATCCTCTTCTTCGAACCCCTCATCGCCCAACTTGTTCAACACCTGAACGGCGCCGGTAACCCCTTGCCCGGTCAAACTTTCAATGGGAACACAGACTGTATTGCGTGTGACAAACCCGGTGCCGGCATCGACCTGCTTGTGATAACCGGTTCGTTTATTTAATTTGTTATTAATTGACGGTTGTCCCGATTCAATAACCTGCCCGGCTATACTGCCTTTTCGTGGCGGCTCAATCACTTTACCCATTAATTCGGTGCCGTATTTGGAATAAATCTTGTCTGTGCCCATTTCTATTATGAATATCGTGCACCTTTCCGCATCCAAGATCTTGGGCAGAATCTTCACAAAAAAGCTCACCAGAGACTCATAGGTATCAACAGTCCACGCGGTTGATACCTCTTCAAGGCGCATACGCAGCTCAGTGAGTCTTTTACGGGAAATCAGGGCCTTTTCTTTATTTACTTTTTTCACTTTGTAAGCCTTGTGTACAGTTCGTAAACAAAATATACACCAAATAACATTATTATAGGATCATATGCAAGTATTCAGTCAACTGAAAATGCTGATTTTCAAGGTAATACGCCACAATTCCACGGAAATTAACAGATCACTGAAAAAGCCATCTTTTCGCCTGATCGAAATCATCCTGAACCGGAGGATTGGTTGTCTTCCGGCATAAATATTTTCAGCAGGTGTATGGATTCTCCGGACCAACCAGTATCAGATGGATTGGCGTATGATTAAGGGATTTTCTGTGGCTTGACCATGAGGTTGTTACAGTATTTGTTGCCTGCAACGTGGTTGGCCGAGAAGCTGGCCTTGCATGTTAACTATATGATTTCAGGAGATAAGATAATTTTGAAACTCGCAACAGGCCTTTGCGGTCATTTCTCGCCGAAGAAATAACCGCAGATTCCCTAACCCAACAGGGGCTGGTGAGTGAGGGTTGTTGCTGGCACGCAATGTGCAGATTAAGACAAATAGTTTGGAGGTAAGTTTGTCGTTTTTATAAGCGACTGATAAAGGCAAACTGCACCCCCGCATCCTTAACAGAAAATACCCACACTGGACGCGAAAAGCTGCATACTCTGTCCTTGGGAATTTCCCCCAATATCACTGCTGTTCCGATTCTTGGCGTCTTCTGCGTCCTTGCCGTGCTGTCCGCTAAGGCTACCACCCAAAGGTCCGATTGTAGTTTCCGGGACATTTCCAACTATTGCCAATCAAGGGGGCTCCGCAGTCCCGCCTGTAACCTTCACTTGGACAATTATATCGCAACCCTTTGTGGACCGGTCTATGAAGCGGTGGTTCCCAATCCGGTTGCCTGCCTGGTCTTCGAGAAGATGCCGGCCGACAATTCCGCTGCCGGCGACAACGGCGCCCCGTCCGGATGTTCGCATTACCTCGTCGCCTGTTTAAAGGCCGGCGATTCCATCTCCAACAAGCCGAGTTACCAAGGGAGCGAGACGCGGGCATGAGCTTGAAGAGGGGGGGAAGACGCTTTCTTGTTCGTGCGGCCCGGGTGCTTGGGGCTATCGGGGTGTTGTCTTTTTGGGGCAAGCGGCAGGTGAAGAGTTCGTTCCGGAAGACCTGGAAGGGGGGCCTCCCTATGGCCCAGCCTCCACGCACAGCTGTTCTCGGATTTTCGTTGGTGCTCCTCTTCGCCCTGCTGCTGGGCACGGCCTCGTCCACCCTGGCGGCGGAGAAATTTTGTTCAGAATATGGCGGTGTTCTTGACGGGAACGTTCTCCTTGTTCCTCCTGTCCAGGTCACGATCGACACCGACTGCACGTTCCAGAATTGGCCGCCGTACAATCCGCTGACCACCACCATCAACTTTCACACCAATGATCCCTCGATATATCTAATCATCTTCAACAACGTCTGGTACGACGGCAACATGGCCTGCGCCAATATCCCTCACAAGCTCTGGGTGGTCAACTCAGAGGAGGGAGCTTTCAGCGGTTCATGCCAGGATATTATGATCCCCGCGGAGACTATCGCCAAGCAGTCTCCTGTGCCCACTGCCAGCATCGGCGTGCCCTTCACCTATACGTTGACTCTTCCGTCCATGAATTATCCCGCCGGTGAACCATCGACCAACACGTTGGGTAATGTCGTACTCACCGACGATCTCAATGCCGTAACCACCGACTCGGGAGTTGAGCTTTCCTACGATAGCCAAAAGGTTTACTGGAAGGGCGGCAGCACATTAACGGAAGGTACGGAATATACATTCACCGACGATCTCGGTAAGCTCACCTTCGACCTGCCCGACATCCCGGCTGGACAGCAGCTCATAATCGAGCTCACGGTCGTCCTTGATGTCTCCTCGGCAAACACGGCAGGAAAGGTGTTCAGGAATTTCGCCGGCTGGCAATTCTCAAGGTCCATCGATCTCGATGAAGACGGCTTGATAGAAGATGAACCGGCCGGCGTCGATCTCGATGGCGATGGTGTCCCCGGAGAACATGAATTCTTTAACCCTCTCCCGGGTGAAGGGGGCATCTCGCAGCCGATGACCATCGCCGAGCCCAACCTCGTGGTCGACAAGACAAGCACGGTTTCGAACCTGAACGTTGGAACGCCGGCTCCCTTTGAGATCGATGTCCATAATGATGGCGGCAGCACGGCATGGAATGTCGAGATTACCGACATATTGCCCGACGGGCCCGACGTGCCGCCCGGCGTCGGCGGTATGTGCGATAACGCGCCGACCAATGTCACCGCCCAGGTCGTCGCGGCTGATTCTTCGGTCAGGGACTTAGACGAGGGCACCCACTACTCGGTCTCCTTTGATAATGGCACGTGCGGGCTCACCCTGACCTTTTCGAATGATCCGGATGCCTATATCGGTCCCAATGAGCACCTGATAATCGACTACCAGGCCCAGCTCGACGCTGGTACCGAACCCGGCTTGTCTTTTACCAATATTGCCGGCGCCACCAGGTGGTCCAATGCCGATAGCAGCAGTGCCGACCGCTTCGAATATATCAAGACCTTAAGCAATGGCACGCCAGGCACCCCGGATTTCCAGGATGCCTATACAATTATCTCTGCCACGCAAGGCTATTTCTTCCTGAAATCGGTTGAAGACCTGTCCACCGGCGAGTCCCCTGCATCCGCCGCCTTTCCGGGTGACAGGCTGCGCTATACGCTGCAGATCCAGAACTTCACATACCCAAGGCTCGACATCACAACGATCGCCGACGAACTGGTCGCCGAATTCGAGTCGGGCACGCTCGCTATCTACAGCGCTGGCACCAACCTTCCGGTCACACCGGTTGTTGATGCCAATGGTGGTCCGAATGGAACGGGCTCCATAACAATCCCCGGCTTTGCCCTCGACGGGGATACGCAGTACCAGATTCAGTTCGATGTCACTCTGGCTGCATCCCTTACGGCCGCCACCGTCGTATCCAACCACGCGAGTCTCCAGGGCATTGACGAGTTTAATGTGCCCTGGTCCGGCGACAGTGATGACCCATACAACAGCGGCCCGGCACTGCTCGGCGGCCCGAGTCAGGCCACCGATGTGACAATCCAGGCCCCCGGGGTGCTGTCCAAAGCGAACCCAGCCATTACGACCGCCACCATCGGCGACCAGTTCACCTACCAAATCTCGGTGCCTGCGAACCCGGTCGATGTGCCTTTGTATGATGTGCAGATACTGGACAACCTGAGCCGGCTGGTATCCGGCGCCGATTTGCGCTTTGTGAGCGCCACCGCTCATCTCGCTTCGGGGGCGCAGTCCTGGACGTTGACCAATTCCGGACCTGATGACATAGACCTCATCCTTGAAGAAACGATCACCGGTATCGATATCCCGGCCGGTGATCGGGCGATCATCGAGGTTACGGTGCAGCTTCAGAATTCCCTCGCCAACGATGCCGGCGATTCATTCACAAACAGGGCATCGTATAATTACAACAAAATTAACGGCGGCGGGGTCACGACACGGCTGGATGGCGGTGAGGGGGGCACGCCCACCGCCATAAGCGTGGTCGAGCCGGCCCTGACGGCCTTCAAGACGGTCGCCAATGTAACGGCGGGAAAAGCCGTAACCGATCCCGCCGCCGCGGGCGATACACTCCGTTATACAGTCAGCGTTACCAACATTGGTAGCTCCGAAGCGTTTGATACCGACATCGTCGATACTTTGCCGGGGAATGCATCGTTAGTACCCGGTTCCGCGACGGCCACAATCAATGGCAGCCCGGTCTCCGCCTTTGCCGTGGGTCCCACCGAACTGACGCCCGGTACCTTTGTCTGGGGCAGCCAAAACGGTGACGGCAGTCTCGACATTCCCGTGGGCCAGACTCTGGTGCTGACCTATCAGGTAAATGTGCTGACGGTTGACGGCACCCCGATCACCAACAGCGTCTATGTGGATTGGAGTTCGCTTGACAGCGGAATTGCCGGCGAGCGCACCGGCGACGGTTGCCCGGCTATTACCGCTCCCGACGATTACTGCTACGTTCCAACGCCTGCCACCATCGACACGATCGATCCCACCACCATCGTCAAGTCGGTGGTCTCGGATTCCTGGGATACCGCGCCCAGCACCGCTGCCGACTCGGTACTGCGCGTCGGGGATACAGTTGTCTACCGCCTTGCGCTGACCCTGCGCGAGGGAGTGACCCAAAACGTAGTGATCACCGATACCCTGGACACCGGCCTTGCCTTTGCCAGTGTTATCAGCATCAATGGCGACAGCTCCGCCCCGTTCTCCTCGGTCGCGCCTTTTACCTATACCGATTTCTCCGCACCCGTGGTCAGCGGCAATACAGTCACCTGGAGTCTTGGTGACATTGCCAATGCCATTGATCACGACACCGCTAACGATATCTTCGTTATTGAATACCGGGCGCTCGTACTGAAGGATACCCTCACCCAGGCGCCCTCGACATCGTTGGCCAACAACGTGGCACTTTCCTACACGGGTAGTGATCCTGCCTCGACTAATCTGCAAAGCGGTTCCACCATCACGGTGTGGCAGCCGGTAATGAGCACACCGACCAAGACCGCCACCGGCTTCACCAGCCCGGCGAACGTCGACATCGTAAACGATGTCATGCCGTTCCAGTTGCGGTCATGTAACAATGGCTCGGCCCCGGCTTACAACGCCGAGTTCACCGATGTGCTGGCGAACCAGATGGATGAAACCAGCATTACAGCACCTGTGGTGATTTTGGGGAGCACAGTGTTGAATGCCGGAACCGATTACGAATACACCTATACCGCAGCCGACCGGACCATGACCTTCGAGTTGAATACTCCGGTCAATCCGACCGAATGCGTCACCATCGATTACACCATCGGCTTCCACTCCGACGTCGTTCCGAACCAGACCTGGAACAACTCGGTAACTCTGGACGAATACTGGTCCTTGGCTACACCGACCACGACAGGTCAGCAATATGGGCCGCTTACTTCGACGCCCTTCGTCATGACCAACCCGGTGACGGTCCAACCTTTGACCAAGGTTGTTACTTCACCCGCGAGCGGTGAAGCGACCATTGGTGAAGATGTGGTCTACGAGATCACGGTGCCGAGTTCACCGGTCAATGCGGCGCTAAACAATGTGGTGGTGAGTGATACCCTGAACGGCGCCCTGGAATATGTCAGCGCCACGGCGGTGGACAATGTCGGTAATCCAGTAACCCTGACCGACAACAGCATCGCGCCGGGGAATGTGAACCTGGCCATCGCCCAGATCCCCGCGGGACAATGGGTGACCATCACCCTCCGTACGCGGGTTGCCAACAACACCTCCGCCAATGCCGGCCTCAGTTTTACCAATACCGCTGCCTATACTTACACGGGGATGGCGGATCCAACTTTGACCGAGGGCACCAGCGGTTCGGTATCCATTGTTGAGCCTTTAATCAATGTCACCAAGAACGTGAATCCGGTGACGGCGCCCAATGCCGGCGACATCCTGACCTACACGGTCAATCTGGCGGCCCAGAGTGGCCCCGACAAATCCAAGGCCTACGATACCGAAGTCGTTGATAGCCTCAGCCTGGGGCTTGCCTACGTGGCCGGGAGTGCAACTGTAAATGGCAGCCCTGTAGAGCCGGTGTTGAACGCTGGAGACGGCATTATCAACCCGCAGACTCTGACCTGGAGCGGCATCGATATCCCCGAAGGGATATCGGTCCAAGTCATTTACAGCGTGCAAGTGCTCAACGGTATCGTCGCCGGGCAGTCCCTGACCAACAGCGCGACGGCGCGCTGGACCAGTCTTGATGGCAGCTTTGCATACGAGCGCGATGGCAGCGGTACGCCGACCTACAATGACTATTTCGCTATGGCCACCACCAGCCTGACGGTGGGGGACAATACTTCCCTGGCCAAGGCGGAAGTGAGCGACACTTATAATGACGGCACTCCCAATGTGCGAATTGGCGACCGTGTCGAGTACGAACTGCGCCTCGGTCTCCAGGAAGGTACAACCACGGGGGTGGTGCTGACCGACGATCTGCCGACGGGCATGGCCTATGACGGCCTGGTGAGCATTTCCCCCGCTTCGGGCAGCAGTAATTTTACCTACAGTGTGGCCTCCCAACCGGCGACCGGAGATACCGGCGAGTTGACCTGGAACCTGGGCACTGTGGTCAACGCGGGCGACAACGAACCCAGCAACGACTATCTGGTCATCAGG
The DNA here is from genome assembly GCA_963807225.1 of uncultured delta proteobacterium. Classification (GTDB taxonomy): domain Bacteria; phylum Desulfobacterota; class Desulfobulbia; order Desulfobulbales; family JAGXFP01; genus JAGVGT01. The sequence goes on from CAWEAD010000012.1 coordinate 132,679, forward strand.
TACCGGGTCCGGGTGCTGAACAACGATGTCTTGGCGCAGACGCCCACGACCCAGACATTGACCAACAACGCCCGATTGGACTACACCATCGGCGGCGCTCCGGCGACACCGAAGACCGCCAGCCAGTCCCTTTATGTTTTGCAGCCCCTGCTGGCTGTGACCAAGAGTGCAGCACCGGCTGGCGGCGACACCGTAATCGTTGCCGGTGAAACGGTCTATTACACCGTCGATATCACCAACAGCGGCGCCGCACCCGCCTACGATACAGTACTCACCGATACGCTTCCGATCGGTTTGCGCCAGGGTGTCCCGGCCCCGACCACCATAAGCATCACTCTGGTCGATTCGGCAACCAATACCGTTGTGGCGACCCTTGCCAATCTGGCGCCGAGCTACAACGCGAGTTCCGGGGTCGTTAACTGGAACTTCGATAGCGGAAGCGCCGATGCCTATACAATTCCGGTCGGTGAAACCTTGCGTATAACTTACCAGGTGCAGGCGGATGCGAACCTGGGACCAAATCAGACCCTGACCAACACGGCCACCGTTACGCTGTATTACTCCTTCGACGATGAGGCGCCACCTGCCGGCGCCACGGTCGACCAGCGCGAGGTATACGGGCCAAGCAATACAGACACCACCACCCTGACCACGCCGCTGCCGGTGGCACTAGTCAAGGAAGTAAAGGATTCCACCCAGACCACCGCCAGCATCGGGGTGCCGTTCAGTTACATCATCACGGTTCCGGCAACGCCGCAGCCAACCGCGTTGAACGATGTGCGCATCGTTGACGACCTGACGACCGCCTCGGTGGCAGATCTCAGCTTCGTCAGCGTGAGCAAGGTATCGACTTGGGGCACTTGGACACCGATCAATACCGGCGACGCCAAGCACCTGGTGATTGAAGACCCAGTCAACGGCATCGATATACCGGCCGGTGAGCGGGCGGAGATCGAGATCACGGTGGTCTTGGATAATTCGGCAAAGAATCTCAGCGGTCTGGTCTTCAACAACACCGCCAACTACACATACAACATCTCCCACGACCCGGGTCTGCCGGGCACCAGCGGCGATCTGACCATCGCCGGGCCGGATACGGTAATACTGAACAAAACCGGCCCGGCGACCATGCGCCGCGGCCTGCCGGGGACCTTCACCCTCAATGTCCTGAACACCGGTACCGCGCCCGCCTGGGACCTGACCGTCAAGGACCTGTTGCCGAACCCGACGCCGGGCGGCATGTGTGATAACGGACCGACCAATGTCACGGCCCGGGTCTTCCAGAACGACGGCTCGACTCCCGTTTCCGGCGTGCTGACTCAAGGTGCGGATTACGTGGTCGGCTTCAGCGGGGCGCCCGGCTGTACCTTGACGCTCACCATGCGATCGGCGGTAGCGGCGATTGGGCCCGGCGAGAGGCTCATCGTCACTTATGACGCTCTGCTGGATAACGATAGCGTGGGCGGTACCAGCCTGACCAATATTGCGGCGGCGACCCAATGGTTCAGCGGCGACACCGCCGGCGGTGGCGCCACCGGTTCGATCCGGACCTATACCGGCACCCTCAGTAACGGAACGGTCGGTACCGACGATGAACAGGATGCCCACACTCTGCTTACCGAATCGCCGGTGCTGATATTCCAAAAATCCGTGGTGAATCTCACCAGCGGCCAGGATCCGGGGACAAGCGCAAAACCGGGTGACAGGCTGCGTTACACCATCCACGTTGAAAATGTCAGCCCCATCGACCTGCCTGATTTTGCCCTGGTCGACGAACTGGATGCGCTGAATGCCACTGCTTTGTTCGTGCCCGGCAGTCTGACTGTCGGGCCGCTTCCCGTCGGCGCCGCCGATAACACCAACCCGACCGGCGGTGCCAAAGGAACGGGGCTGCTGGATATCAGGAACCTCGACCTGGACGCCCAGGGCGGCGCCAATGCCAGCATGGATATCGTTTTCGAGGCGACTCTGGTTCCGGTCATCAATAGCGGCACGGTGGTGTTGAACCAGGCGCTCCTGAGTTCCTTTGGAGTGGTGATCGATCATAGCGACGATCCAAATGTGAGCGGTGATGAAGATCCGACCAGGACCCTGATTAACTCGGCTCCTTCGTTCGAGATATGGAAAACTTCCCAGGATCTTACCGGCGACCCCGCCGTTCTGCTGGCCGGCGACACCATGCGTTACACAATTACGTTGAAAAACATCGGCAACGAGAATGCGGTCAATGTCATACTCAGGGACCAGGTTCCGGCCAATACCACTTACGTGGCCAACAGTACCACCCTGAACGGTAACGCTGTCGCCGATCCGGCTGCCGGCGTCTCGCCGCTGCAGGATGGCCTGCTGATCAACGCCCCCGAAGACACTACGCCGGGCGCCCTGCGCGCCGACGCCACTTCGACCACGACTAATGTGGCGACAATAGCCTTCGAAGTAACGGTCAACGGCAACGTGCTCGACGGCACCGTCATTGCCAACCAGGGTTTCGCAAATGGTAGTGGTGCCGGAAGCGGCTCCTTCCCCGAGCATCCATCCGATGATCCGGCCACCTCGGCTCTTGATGATCCGACTCGGGACGTGGTCGGCAGCCTGCCTCTGGTCGATGCGCAAAAGACGGTGCAAATCCAGGTCGATATTAACTCAAATGGCCTGGTTGACCCAGGTGATACGCTCCGCTACACGATCACCATCAACAACCTGGGGGCGATTCCTGCGACTAACGTGGTATTCACCGATGCAGTGCCGGCCGATACCACATACCAGGATGACAGTACCTTCCTGAACGGCGAAAGTGTCGCCGATCCGGCTCCCGGGGTCTCTCCGTTGGTCGCCGGCATTCCCGTAAGTTCTTCCGATCTAACGCCGCCGCTGCCCACCGCCGGCAACGGCGTCCTGTCGCCCGGCGCCGCTGCCGTCATCACCTTTGCTGTGCTAGTGGACCCCGGCGTATCGCCTGACACTGTCATCAGCAATCAGGGGTTGGTGACCACCAACGAACTGCCTGACGAGCCCACCGATGCCGACGGAATCGACGCCAACGGCGACCAGCCCACCCAGGTGATAGTGGGCCCGGCCCAGTTGTTGAGCATAACCAAGGAAGTATTCGTGGTCGGGGGCGGCGCCGCCGAACCGGGTGCACAGCTCGAGTACCTGATCCGGGTGACCAATATCGGCAATACTCCCGCCACGAATGTGGTGGTGACCGACGATCTCGGGCTGTTGACCGGTCAGGTGGCCTATATCGCCGGTTCGGGCCTCATGAACGGCTCCGCGGCGGGGGTCAGCTACACGGGCTCGGTGCTCACCGCCGATTACGCGGCCCAGTATGGCGTCCTGCAGCCGGGGGCTGTTGTCAACGTCCGGTTCCGGGTGGAGATCGACCCGGCCCTGCCGATCGGAGCGACCATTACCAATCAATGTACCGTCAGCTGGAACGTCGGGACGCAGAGCACTTCGGCCAGCGTATCGCTCGACGTGGGCGGCACGCCGGGCAGCGCCGGCCTCAACGGCAGGGTCTGGCACGATGCCAATCTGGATAAACTCTACGACAGTTCCGAGCTAACCCTGGCGGGCTGGTCTGTCGAGTTGTATCGTAACAATGTTTTACTGACCACAACCCTGACTGATGCCAATGGAGCTTACATCTTAGGTGGCGTGGTGCCCAACCAGGGCTTGCCCGAACCTTACGAAGTGCGCTTCCGCGCACCGGGCGCTGGTCCGAACACTGCTACCCTTGGCTATGCCGATTCCCCTTCCCCGTTTATCAACGGCCCGCAGCGCATCAGCGGTATCTTTGTCGCGCCCAGCAGCAATCAGCAGAATATGAACCTGCCGATTTGGCCCAACGGGGTGGTATTCAACTCGGTCATCAGGAACCCGGTTGCGGGGGCAACCCTAACCATGCTCCACAACGGCGGTGCAGTGGCAGGCAGCTGCTTCGATGATCCCGCCCAGCAGAACCAGGTGACTGTCCAGAGTGGCTTTTACAAGTTTGATCTGAACTTCAGCGACCCGTCCTGTCCGCAGGGCGGCGACTATGTAATTCGGGTGACGCCACCGGCCGGAGGCTACATGACGGGACCGTCGCGTGTCATTCCCCCCGTTCCGGGATATACCGACCCGGCATTCGATCCCACCGCCGCGCCTTATCCCGTTCCGACGTGCCCGGATGATGCGGTTACCGTTACGCCCGGTTTTTGCGAGGCGCAGCCCAGCGGATTGGCCCCCGGCGTCACGGTGCCACCCGCCGCGGTCAAGCACTATCTCTTTTTGACCCTAAACGGCCCGACGGTGCCGGGTGACAGCCAGCTGTTCAACAACCACATCCCCATCGATCCGGAATTGACCGGGGCCGTGGCCATCACCAAGACCACCTCAAGGCGCAACGTCACCAAGGGGCAACTGGTGCCGTACACGATCACCGTCAACAATGTGCTCGGGGCACCGCTGTACGACATCGGTATTGTCGACCGCTTCCCGGCCGGCTTCAAGTATGTGAAAGGTTCGGCCCGTCTCGACGGCGTGCCTACCGAACCGGCGGTACCGCAGGCCAACGTTCGGGAACTGGTTTGGAGCGTCCTCACCCTGCAGGTCAATGACAAGCATACGCTCCAACTGCTGCTGGTGGTGGGCGCCGGCGTTACCGAAGAAGAATACGTCAACCGGGCGCAGGTGATAAACCGAGCCACCGGCGAGTTTGTCTCGGGTGAAGCGACGGCGACCGTGCGGGTTATCCCCGATCCGGACCTCGACTGCACCGACGTGATCGGCAAGGTATTCGACGACCGCAATCTGAACGGCTACCAGGACCAAAGCGAGCAAGGACTGGCCGGGGTGCGCGTGGCGACGGTCCGGGGGTTGGTCGGTACCACTGACGAGCACGGGCGTTTCCACATCACCTGCGCGGCGGTGCCGGACGAGGATCGGGGCAGCAACTTCATCCTGAAACTGGATGACCGCACCCTGCCCACCGGCTACCGGGTTACCACCGAAAACCCCAGGGTGCAACGGGCCACCCGCGGCAAGATGCTGCGGGTTAACTTCGGGGCGACCATCCACCGGGTGGTGTCCCTGGATATCGCCGACGGGGTATTCGAACCGGGCAGCACGGAGATGCGGTTGCAGTGGCAGCCGAGGATCGCCAGGCTGCTGGGTGAACTGCGGAAGGCGCCGGCCTTGCTGCGGCTGTCGTACCTGGCGGAAGTCGAGCGGGAAGGCTTGGTGGAGCAGCGCCTCAAGGCCTTGAAGAAGGAAATCTCCGACCGTTGGGACGGCGGTTATCGGCTGACCATTGAAACCGAGATCTACTGGCGGCGCGGATCTCCACCCTGAGTAATGAGGCCATGCGGCCGATGAGCGAAAGAGAAATGCCTGGGGGAGGCAAGGGGTTTGCTCTCCATAGTTGGTCCTTAACCTTTCTGAGTAACTGGGATTGATCTTGAAGCGTGTTATCGCCCTGATATTCCTGATCCTGATGACCCTGGCCGGGCCGAAGGTTTTCGCACGCGCGGAAACCGGCGATACCGGCGCAGGGACGAGGGAGTCAGCTACCTGCGGCGACACGACTGAAATGCACTTGTCTCAGGACGGGGATTTCAGACCCTGGCTTCTTGACCCCGCCATTTTCAAGGAGGACCAGGGGGACCGCACGGAGATGCGGCAGGTCGTCGAAAAGGTTGCCAAGACGATCAAGTTGGCGAACGTGATCCCTCCCATTCGTTTCCGCCAGGGTGAGGCCGATATCCCCGATGAGTATCTCGAACAGCTCCGCAGGGTTCTCGAGAGTATGCGCAATCGCGTCAATGTGCGACTGCACTTCGTCGGATACGCTGATTCCCAGTCGCTGAGTCCCGCCTTGCAAGCGCAATACGGCGACAATGTCGGACTATCCCGGGAACGGGCGGGTACCACCGCCGAATTTTGTCAGCGTGCCCTCGGTCTGCCGCCGGAAGCCATCTCCTATGAAGGCTTGGGCGACAGTCAGCCGGTCGCCAGCAATACGAACGAGGCCGGGCGGGCCCTCAACCGGCGGGTGGAAGTGGAGGTCTGGTACGACGAGATCGGTGAAAAGCAGGTCGAGAAGGAAGTGATCGTGCCCCGCCAAGTGAATCGAGTCAAGGTCTGCCGCACCGAAACCGTCTGTAAATTGCGCTATAAGGAAGGTCAATCCCATCGAGCCAGGGTAAAGAACCTGATAGCCCCCTTGCGTTACGACGAAGGCATGGTGAGCGTGCCGGAAGAATTCCTGTCGCAGATTAGACAGGCCCTGGTAAATCTCAGCGGCAAGGCGAATATCGTCGTCAAGTTCATCGCCTATACCGATAATACCCCGTTGCTCGGGCGCGACCAGCGCATCTACGGTAACCAGTCGGGGCTGTCGAAGGCGGTGGCAAGGCGCGTTTTACTCGCGGTTCAAGAGGGGTTGGGGCCGGCCAATGTAACGGTCGAAAGCGAAGGCAGGGGGGCGACGCGACCGGCGGCGTCCAACGAGACCCCCCAGGGTCGGGCGATGAACAGGCGGGTCGAGGTCGAATTCTGGCATGACGACCCTTTGCAGGATCTGCCTGACGAGCCGCAGCTGTGCCCGGAAGATGCCGGCGCCGAAACGGTCACCCGGGTATACGACCCACCGGAGGGTGGTATCGAGCCGATCCTGTTCGATAACGGCAAGCCGGTTTTGCCTGCCGGTTATACCGACCGGTTGCAAAAAATCATGGCCGGGGTCGGCGACAAGGCCAACCTACGTCTGCGCTTTATCGGTTACCTCAGCAACGAACGGCTCAACCGCAGGACCGCGGCGATTTATGGCGACGACATCGGCTGGTCTACGGCGCGAGCCCGCCGGGCCATGGAGGCCGTCAGCGAACGGATGGGCTTGACCGCGGAACAGACCGAGTTCGAAGGCCGCGGTTATGTGCAGTCAGAGGACGTGGTTAATGCCGGCTTCATTGAATCGGGCAGCTCGAGAGTCAAGGTCGAGGTGGTCTATGACGAGCTGGTCACGCTGGATAACTACGAGGGGGTGGATATAACCCACCTGACCCGCGAAGTGAAGACAGCCGATCCCTACGGGCTGAACCTCATGCGCATCACGGTAGACGGCAAGCCCCTCGACGACCCGGGCAAGAGTATTCCGGACGTGCAGCGCTGTACCGACGTAGCCCTCGACGACGCCCGCATCGATTTCAGGTATGACAACCTGAAGACGGAACCGCGGCTGAACGTGACCGCCTGGCCGCGCACCATCAGTTATCGAGACCGGGAGGATACGGCGGCGCCCGAAAACCTGGTCCGCTTCCGCCTCTATAACAACTACCACAGCTTCATCAAGCGGGCAGAGGTCAGGATATTCGATGATAGGCAATCCGTCCGCGCCACTCCGCTGGCCGTCATAACCATGGATGGTGAGGGCCAGGCGGAATGGCGGCCAAGTTTCGAATCATTCTCAGCCCCGGTTCGCCGGTTGAAATACCTGATGCGGGTCTATGACGGGGATGGCCACTTCGACGAAACGACGACTCAGCCGCTGTGGGTGGTCGACCAGCTCGATTCCGCCGCTGCCGAAGACGATTTTCGCAAGGAACTGCTGGCCGGTTATGGTGAAAGTCGGCTCGCCTCCCGGAATATCCCGCTTGACGGCGGGACGGTCCAGGCCAGCGGCAGCTCGATTCCCGCCGGTCACCGCGTCTGGTTGGCCGGCTACCTTGTGCCGGTTGACGACGCGGGAAGTTTCATCGCCGAGGAAATCCTGCCGGAGGGTCGACACACCGTGGAAGTGGCGGTTATCGACAAGTCCGGCAACGGCGAACTCTTCCTGCGCGACCTGGAGCTGGAGAAGAACGACTGGTTCACAGTGGGGATCGCCGACCTGACCCTGGGGGGCAACGAGAACAGCGGCCCGGCCGAACTGCTCGCGCCGAACAAACAGCAATACAGCGACGACATGGACCTCCAGGGTCGACTCGCCTTCTACACGAAGGGCAAGTTCGGCAACGGCTGGGGCCTTACGGCCAGTGCCGATACCCGCGAAGGGCCGCTGGACGAAATTTTCAGCAATTTCCTGGACAAGTCGCCGGAATCCCTGTTCCGGCGCTTCGACCCGGATTATCATTACCCGACCTTCGGCGACGACAGTACCGTAGTGGAAGATGCCCCGACCAGCGGCAAGTTCTACGTCAAACTGAATAAAGAGGAAAACTACGGTCTCTGGGGCAACTTCAAGATCGGCTATACCGATAACGACCTGGCGCACGTCGACCGTGGCCTCTACGGCGGCAATCTGCATTTCCAGAGCCCTGACGCCACCAGCTTCGGCGAGCAGCGTTACATGGTCGACGGCTTTGCCGCCGAGCCGGGCACGGTGGCGGCCCGGGATGAATTCCGGGGAACCAGCGGTTCCCTCTACTTCCTGCAGCGGCAGGACCTCCTCGAAGGATCCGAACGGGTGCGGATCGAGGTCCGCGACAAGGATTCCGGCCTGGTGCTCGGTGTCAAGAACCTTACGCCGGCGCTGGATTACAACGTCGACTACCTGCAGGGCCGCCTGCTCCTGTCCGAGCCACTGCCCTCGACGGCGGACGACAACCTGCTGGTGCACAGCGACGCAGCCGGCGGCAACCCGGTTTTCCTGGTGGTTCGTTATGAATATACCCCCGGAGTGGAGGCCCTGGACGAGATGGCATTTGGCGGCCGGGTCCATTACTGGTTCAACGACCATGTCAAGGTCGGCGTGACCGCCAGCCGGGATGAGGAAACGGGAAACAAGAACACTCTGGGCGGCGCCGATGTGACTATTCGCCATTCGGCCGAAACCTGGGCCAAGCTCCAAGCCGGCAGTAGCGAGGGGCCGGGGCTCGCAACCAACGGTTCCCTGGACGGCGGTTTCAATTTCGGCACCTCCGACTCTCTTGACGGCTCCGAGGTCAAGGCCAACGCCTATCGGACCGATGTCAGCGTCGGCTTACGGGATTTTAACGAAGAATGGGGGGGCCGTATTTCCTTTTACAACCAGGAACTTGAAGCGGGTTATTCGGCGCCGGGCCTGGTCACCGACCGGGCCACCTCCCAATATGGCGGCACGGCGGAACTGCCACTTTCCGAAACGATTAAGGTACACCTCAAGGCCGATAAACGGGTTGTAAGCCAGGGCCTGAAGACGCAGGCCGGCGAATTGAATCTTGATTACCGTGCAAATGACCACTGGACGGTGAGTTCGGGCGTGCGCGGCGACAGCCGCGAAGACCATTCGCCGGTGGTGCCTCTGACCCAGAAAGAAGGGGACCGCACCGATGTCGTGGTTAAGGCGCTGTATGATTCCAAGGCGCGTTGGACCAGCTATGGCTTTTTGCAGGAGTCAGTCCAGACGAACGGCAATCGAGAGAAAAACGGCCGGATCGGTACCGGCGGCAGTTATCGGTTAACCGATCGGTTCAAAACCGACGGCGAAGTTTCTTTCGGCGATCTCGGGACAGGTGGTCGACTGGGAACCGAATATCTCTATTCCGACCGGACCACTTTATACATGAATTATACCCTGGAGAACGAACGCACCGACAACGGCGTGCGGGCCAGAAAGGGCAATCTGGCTTCCGGGTTCCGGACGCGGTATTCGGACAGCGCCAGTGTTTATTTAGAGGAGCGTTATACCCATGGCGATGTCCCTACGGGTTTGATGCACTCCACCGGCGTTGATCTGGCGCCCGCCGACCACCTTAATTTCGGGGCCAATCTCGATATCGGCACCCTCCGGGACAACCAGACCGGGGCGGAACTAAAGAGAACGGCGGCCGGGGTGAAAGGCGGTTACGGTTTCAAGACGATTAAACTGGCTAGTGCCCTGGAATATCGGGTGGATGACGCGGAGCAGCCGGATACCAGCACCACCAGACGCACCACCTGGCTGCTGAAAAACAGTCTCAAGTACCAGTTGTCCCCGGACTGGCGCCTGATCGGCAAATTCAATTATGCTCAGAGCGAGAGTTCGCAGGGGCAGTTCTTCGACGGCAACTATACCGAGGCGGTGCTGGGTTATGCCTATCGGCCGGTCGAGCATGACCGGTTGAACGCGCTGTTCAAGTACACCTATTTCTATAATGTTCCGGCGGTGGAGCAGGTTAGCGCCACCAGTTCGGGGGCGGGCGTTATTCAGCGCAGCCACATCGCGGCGCTCGATGTCATGTACGATTTGACTCCCCGCGTTACCCTGGGCGGCAAGTACGCCTATCGCCTGGGCCAGGTGAGCCAGGATCGGGTCAATCCCGAGTTCTTCGACAGCCGGGCCTCCCTTTATATCGCGCGGCTCGACTGGCATGTCGTGCACCGCTGGGACGTTCTGGTGGAAGGCCGCCTGCTGGACCTGCCCGACGCGAAAGACAGCCTCAGCGGGGCATTGGTCGGTGTCTACCGGCAGGTGGGCAATCACCTGAAGTTGGGGGTCGGCTATAATTTCAGCAAATTTTCCGATGATCTGACCAATCTGAGTTACGACCACCAGGGTCTGTTCATCAACCTGATCGGCAAAATCTGAAGTAAAGAAAGGTGACAAACATGGGCAAAATAATCAAGACGATCATGGCGGTAACGATGGCATTACTGTTGTTGAACGCCGCCGCTTTCGCGGAAGAAAAAGTCTCCCGGGAACAGATTAAGGGGCTGGACGAACAGGTCCAGGAAATCAAGAGCGACGTGCTCTCCATCGCCGCGGAACTGAACCAGTTGGAAGAGAAACTGCTCTATCCGACCCATACGGAGGTCGCGGTCTTCATTGCCCTGGCCCAGGGGGAGAAATTTCGCCTCGATTCGGTCGACATCAATTTGGACGGCGCTCCGGTCGCGCATCATATCTATACTTTCAAAGAACTGGAGGCCCTGCAGAAGGGGGGCGTGCAGAATATCTACACCGGCAACGTTCGAACCGGGGAACATGAGATGGAGGTGAACCTCATGGGCAAATCGGAGGGGGGCAGCGATTTTCAGTTGGTGGGGAACTTCACGGTCCTCAAGGACGTCGGTCCCAAGATTACCGAAATAACCCTGGCCCGCCAGGCGATCACCTTTAAAGAAAGGTAATTCATGTCCCGGCTGTTTGTTTTTCTGACAAGCCTCCTGTTGGCGTCATCGGCGATGGCGGCCGACCTCAACACCACGAAGGGACCGCAGGATCCCTTTTTCGGCGAGGCCCTTTATTATGCCTACCAGGGCGATTGGTTCGAGGCGATTTCCCGACTCGACGCCGAACTGGGGCAGTATCGTGGCCTCGACGAGCCCGAACTCGACTCGCTTTACAGTCATATCGGCCTGGCCGAATTCGACGTGGGTGACTTCGAACTGGCCTACCGGATGCACCAGCGCGCCGGTCGCGCCATCAAAGCCGTCATTGAGGGTAATGTCGAGGAACCAGTGCGCAACGAGGCCATTTTTCGCTTGGCCCGGATATATTTTCAGAAAGACCAGCCGCAGAACGCCCTGCATGCCATGGAGCGCATCAAGGGTGCCGTCCCCGACAACATCCGTGACGATCTGATCTTTCTGCGGGCGCAAATCCTGATGGCCAACGGCCGATTCAGCGAGGCGGCCGGCATCCTGCAGGGGCTACTGGGAGTTAAGGGGTTGGAAGGATTTGCCTCCTACAATCTCGGAATCGCATTAATGAGAGGCGGGAAAATTAAGGAAGGCCGCCAGTATCTCGATTTTACCGGCAAGATCGACAGCGACAATCCCGTGACTCTGGCGATCAAGGATAAATCTAACCTGGTCCTCGGCGACAAACTGCTGGAAGGAAAAAATTTTGAGGGTGCCAAGGAAGTCCTCGACCGCGTTCGGCTGAGCGGCCCCTTCTCCGACCGGGCCTTGTTGGGTTCGGGATGGGCCGACGCCTCACGGGAACAATACGATCTGGCATTGGTACCATGGAGCATCCTGATAAAACGCGAGGTCACGGATTCTTCGGTGCAGGAGGCCATGATCGCCGTCCCCTATGCCTATGGCAAACTTGGCGTGTACAGCAAGGCCGCGCTGATGTACGGCAGCGCGCTGCAAACCTTCGGACAGGAAATAGATAAACTGACCGCCTCCATCAAAAGCATCAGGGAAGGAAACTTTCTCCGCGCCCTGGTGCGGGGCGAGTTGAAACTGGACGCCAACTGGGTAGTCAAGCTGCGCGATCTGCCGGAAACCCCCGAGACTTACTATCTGCTCGGCCTGATGGCCTCTAATGATTTCCAGGAATCGCTGAAGAACTATCTCGATCTCGAAGAGCTGCGCAGAAAGTTGCAAACCTGGGCGGGCGACCTGGACGCCTACGAGGAAATCATCGAAAAACGCCGAGCTTACTACCAGCCGCTGCTTCCCACGATCGACCGGGAATTCAGGCGGCTGGATTCCCAGATGCGGTTGCGTCTGGAACAGCGTGACCGCATCGATGAACGCTTGCAGGACATGCTGGTGGCGCCGCGGCCCGATTACCTGGCGACCGCGCCGGAACGGTTGCTCGGGGAGCGAATTGCCGGATTGGAGCAGAGCCTAACGGACGGCAGTGCAGTAGAATCCGGCGAAACCATGGTCCGCCTCAAGCGTCTGCGAGGGGTGCTAGACTGGAAAATCTACACGGAGTACGACGAGCGCTTTACCATGGCGCACAAGAATCTTCATGCACTTAACCACGAAATAGAACTGTTGCGGAAAAGGTACAACGAATTTATCCGAACCCGGCAGGCCGCCACGCAAAGCTACGAGGGTTACGACGATGTGATCCTCCGGCAGAGGAATCGTATCACTACCGCCCGCGAAAAAGTGGACGGGCTGATGGCGAGACAGGGGCATATGCTCGAGGCTATGGCGGCAAATGAACTCACAGCGCGCCGCGACAGGCTCGAAGAGTTCCAGGTCAAGGCGCGTTTCGCCATGGCTGACTGCTACGATCGCGCCACCAGGGCACAGGAACCGAAGGAGGCAGGACCATGAACCGGTACCTGCTCCTGCTGCTGGCATTGCCATTGGTTCTTGTCGCCTGTGCCGTCCCTGTCAAGCAAGAGGGAACGATCGCCCAATTGCGCAACCAGCATATCGAGATCAAGGAAGTGGAAATCGAAGGCGGGTTCGAAAAAGCGATGGAGAGCTACCAGCTCTTTTTGGAGGAATCGCATGACTCACGTTTGGCGCCGGAGGCCATTCGTCGTCTGGCGGACCTGAAAGTCGAGAAAGAATATGGTCGTCTCACCGGAGGGGATGAGTCGGCGGACAGGGCGGAAGAGGCGAAGCCCCTGCCGGCCCCACTGCCGGCCCCGGTGTCGCAGCCGGTTTTAGCGCCGACAAATCAGGAATCGGCATCGGTGGCGGCCGGCAAGGACGAATCAGAGGGTGATGCCGAGTTTGAAAAAAGGGCTACCGGCAAGGTCCAGGTGACCGGCAATGCTCCGAATGAGAGTGAGCAGATTCTCGGTGCCGACGATCTGGAGCGGGCGGGGGCGCTCGAAGCCGTCGCCCTTTACCAGAAACTGCTCGACGAGTATCCGCTGTATGAACGAAATGACCAGGTCCTATACCAGATGTCCCGGGCCTACGAGGAATTGGGCCGGATCGAGGAGGCCATGAAGGTCATGGGCCGGCTGGTGCGCGAGTATCCGAACTCCCATTATACGGACGAGGTGCAGTTCCGGCGGGCCGAATACTTCTTTACCCACAAACACTACCTTGATGCCGAGGATGCCTACAAAAGCATCGTCGATACGGGCATCAGCTCGTACTACTACCAGCTGGCCCTGTATAAACTCGGCTGGACCTTTTACAAACAGGAACTCTATAACGAAGCCCTGGACAGTTTCATCGCCCTGCTCGATTACAAGGTTTCCGTGGGGTACGACTTCGACCAGACCGAGGACGAGACCGAAAGCAAGCGAACGGAGGACACCTTCCGCGTCGTCAGTCTGGGCTTTTCAAGCCTTGGTGGTGCAAGCGCGGTAGTCGAGTACTTTGAAAACCATGGCAGACGCTCCTACGAAGACAGGGTCTATGGCAACCTGTCCGAATATTACTACGCCAAACGCCGATTCAGTGACGCCACCGCGACCTACAACGCCTTCGTGAATCGGAATCCCTTCCACGAGAAAGCCCCGATTTTTCACATGCGGGTGATCGAGATCAATATCGCGGGCGGTTTTCCCACCCTGGTCATCGACTCGAAAAAGACCTTTGCGACCGACTACGGCCTCAAGGGTGCGTACTGGCAGCATTTCCTACCAAGCGCCCGGCCTGAGGTTCTGGGTTTCCTGAAAACCAACCTGAAGGACCTGGCGAATCATTATCACGCTCTCTATCAGGACAAAAAACGTGCCGAAGAGAAGCCGCAAAATTTCTCCGAGGCGTTGCACTGGTACCGGGAATACATCGCTTCCTTCCCGGGTGAGGATGAGACCGCGGCAATCAATTATCAGTTGGCCTCACTGCTACTGGAAAACAGCTCTTTTGCCGAGGCGGCGGTGGAATACGAGAAGACGGCCTACGACTACCCACGGCACGAAAAGTCGTCCGAGGCCGGCTACGACGCCGTGTACGCATACAGGCAGTATCTCGACTCCGCCCAGCCCGAGAAAAAGGAACAGGTTAGAAAAGAGGTGGTTCGCAGCTCGATGAAATTTGCCGATACCTATCCGGAACACGAGAAGGCGGCGATCGTTCTCGGAGCGGCGGTGGACGATCTCGACGATATGGAAGAATATGGAGAGGCGCAGGCGGCGGGGCGCATGCTCATCGAGAAATTCCCCACCGCCGACAAGGATATTCTGCGCGGGGCCTGGCTGGTCGTTGCCCACTCGTCTTTCGAACTCCTGCAGTACGACGAGGCCGAAACCGGCTATGGCGAGGTCCTCGGTCTGCTCCCGGAGGGGGACAAGTCGCGCGGCGAGCTGGTGGACAACCTGGCGATATCGATCTACAAACAGGGCGAAGAGGCAAATTCTCGTGAGGATTATCGGGCCGCCGCCGACCATTTTCTCCGGGTAGGGGCCAAGGCTCCAACCTCCAAGTACAGGCCGGATGCCGACTATGATGCCGCCACCGCCCTGATCTTGCTGATGGACTGGAAAATGGCGACCACCGTCCTGAACGGATTCCGCGAAAAATATCCCGGCCACAAATTGCAGTCCGAGGTGACCAAGAAAATCGCCTATGTCTATAAGGAGGACGGCCAACTGGCCCTGGCCGCCGATGAATTTGAACGTATAGAGAAGGAATCCGGGGACGAAGCGGTCAGAAGGGAAGCCCTCATGACCGCGGCCGAATTGCATGAACAGGTAGGCAACAAAGAACGTGCTCTCGCGGTCTACCGGCGCTATGTGGGATATTTCCCCCACCCGGTTGAACCCAACCTGGAAACGCTCAACAAAATCTGTGCAATTCTGCAGGCGCAAAACGCTCAAAAAGACTACCTGGCCGAACTCGGACAGATCGTTGCAATTGAGGCGGCCGCGGGGGGTGAACGCACTCCCAGAACCAGATATCTTGCAGGAAGCGCGGCGCTGATTTTGACTCAGCCGAGCTTTGACCGGTTCGCGTCAGTCAAACTGGTCAAGCCCTTCGATGTCAACCTGCGCAAGAAAAAGAAACTGATGAAGGAGGCGACCCAGCAGTTCAATAAGCTCCTCGATTATGAAGTCGGAGAGGTTACAGCTGCGACCACATATTACCTGGCCGAGATCTTCGCCAATTTCAGCAAGTCCCTTACGGAGTCCGAGCGTCCCGAAGGGTTGAACCCGATGGAAATGGAACAGTATGAACTGGCCATCGAGGATCAGGCATATCCCTTTGAAGAAAAAGCCATTTCCGTCCACGAGAGCAATCTCCAGTTGATCTCGCGGGGCATTTACAACGAATGGATAGACAAGAGCCTGCAGAAACTGGCCAAATTCGTTCCGGCCCGCTACGACAAACCGGAAGAGGAGAGTGACGTCGTCGCCTCGCCGGATACCTACATGTTCGCATACGGCCAGCCGAATCCCCTCCCATCTCCGCCGGAAACAAGAGTGGCCGACGAGGCGACCCGGACAGGGGCACCGGAGCAAATCGTGAAGACAGTAGTCAATGATTCGCCACCGACTGCCGAAGCTGGTCAGGTCCTGAAATCAGGAGAGGCAAACGAGCCGACGCAGAATGGTGATCCTGCCCGGACAGCGCCATCGGCTACGGTCGGCGAGCAGACACAGGCCGAAGAACCGACGCAAGCCGTGGTGGCGGCGCCGGCTGAGGCACCGGAGCAGGCCGTGGAGTCGACTGTGGTCGTTAAGTCGGCACTGACAGCGGAACCTGAACAGATCCAGAAAACAGGGGAGGCTGGTGAGTCGACGCAGAATGGCGAGACTGCCCGGATAATGCAACCTACGACAGTCGGCGAGCAGACGCAGACCAAGGGACCGTCGCACACTGTGGAGATGGCGCCGGCAGGGGAACAGACAGAGGCTGTTGAACCAATGCACGCCACGGAATCTGAAGCGGCTGATGAGCAGACCCGTACCGAAGAACCGACCCAGGTCGTGAAAGCAGACATGACGGGGGAATCGATACAGCCAGGGACTCCGGATGAGGTCACGGAAGCTGAGGCGGTCGGAATGCGGACACAGAGAGGAGAACCGATCCAGATCATAGAGCCGGTTAAGCCGAGTGAACTCGAAAAGGCTAAGGAAACGACAGAGGTGAAGAAAGCGGTGAGCGGGGGGGCGACACAGGCTGGGAAATCTGACCAAAGCCAGGAATCGGCGACTGTCGAAGAATCTGCACCTTTAGAGGAAGCGGCAGAGATCGATGAATCATCACGGAGTGCGGAACCATTAAATGTCGATGAAGATGGGCCGGAGGCAAAGGCCACAACAGACGCAGGAGAGGCCCATGTCATGCAACACGCTGGTGAGAAAGACTTGTCACCGGATGCTACGGGGCAATAAGGCTCGGTGGGAATAGGGGAGTAAGGCGATGCAGAACAAAAATATAGAAATGAAGAGCTGGAAAATAGCACTCCGAGGGACGGGGTTCGCGATACTGCTTTTGGTCTTGGCTTTTCTTGCCGGCTGTTCGGCAGGCAAAAATATCAAGCCGGAGGACGCCATGGATATATCATCGATGACGGAAGCGCCCGTTGTTGAAGAATTTCCTTCGGTGGTGCGGCTTGAGGATGGCAGGCACGGGTTTGTCATCCGGGAAAAACCGTGCATAGATGGAGATTGGGATGATGATTTCGACACGGCCCTCAGCAAGATGAAAGATCAAGATTATGAGGGGGCAATCGTCCTTCTGGAAAAGGTCATCGACCAGTCACCGGGAGTGACGGCCCCCTATATCAATATCGCAATCTGTTATGAAAGAATCGGCAAGCCGGATCTGGCCGAAAAACATCTTAAAACCGCTTTGGAACTGGTTCCGGATCATCCGGTCGCGAGTAACGAATATGGCCTGCTGCTTCGTAAAGCGGGACGTTTTGCCGAGGCCCGTGCGGTTTACGAGAAGGCGCTCGCAAACTTTCCGGAGTATATTCCGATACACCGGAATCTCGGAATTCTCTGCGATATTTATCTAAATGATCCGGAATGCGCGCTCGAACAATATGAGATTTACAGTGAAGCCAAGCCCGAGGACGAGCAGGTGAAAATCTGGATCGCCGACTTTCGCCTTCGCCTGGGAAATGGGGGCTGATATGGGTCTTGTTGTTCGAATTTATCTTCCGGCCCCGGCAAGTGGTTTCTCCGGCAAGCTTCGGAATCCTGCCTCCGGAGCTATCGATAAGCCCGATAACAGCAAGTGGTCGATCGAGTCGCCGGCCGGGCTATTGAGGCCGCAAGGGTCTACCCCAAGGAGGTGTTCATGCGTCGAAAGATCCTGATATGTTTGTGCCTGGCCCTGTTTTCGGCGGTTACCGTTGGAGCTCAGGAGAAAGAACAGGAAGAAACCTCAACCCCCAAAGAACTTGCGGGGATGTCTATCGTCGGTAATGATGAGGCACCGAAATCCCTCTACATCATTCCGTGGAAAAGCTCGGAAGTCGGTGTTGAGACCAGTTTGGACATGATGTTGAACGACAAAGATGTTCCGGTGGATCGGGATGTTTTCAAGCGGCAGCTTAACTTCTACGAAGTCAGCACCGCGAAGCCAACCGTTATGTCACAAGTAGCGGAGCATCAGGACTGAAGCCCGGTAATCCGAAACCCATGTAGCTGAATGACAGGTCGTAAGCCGGAAGCCTGGCCGGACCTTGAAAACAAAGCGGAAGAAGATCCCGGAATTCGGACAAGGAAATAGAGAAACTTTATTGTGCAGGAGGTAACCGATGGAAACGATTTATTCAATGGTGGCATTTTTTCAAAAGGGTGGGATCTTCATGTATCCCATTCTTCTCGTCTTTGCTTTCGGGATGGCTATATCCATTGAACGCTGGCTTCATCTTAGCCGCGTCGAGGGGGCCAACCGCAAGGTCTGGGATCAGGTCCAGCCGCTGTTGAGCGACAGTGAGTTCGATCAGGCGCGGGATTTGGTCAACGAAGACAAGTCGACGATAGCGAAGATGCTGAGTATGGGGTTGGCGCGCCAGGGGGCGGTAAAACGTCGCGAAGACATCGAGATCGCCATGGAAGAGAGCATGATGGAAATCATTCCTCAACTGGAGCGTCGTACCCCCTATATTGCTCTGCTTTCGAATATCGCAACGCTGCTGGGACTGCTCGGCACCATCATGGGCCTGATCCAGGCGTTCACGGCTGTTGCCAACGCGAATCCGGCCGAGAAGGCCGACATCCTTTCCGCCAGTATCTCGGTCGCCATGAACACCACGGCCTTTGGGTTGATCGCCGCTATTCCGCTGCTGCTGTTCCATGCCAAGATCACTGCAACCACCGGCCATATTGTTGACAGCCTTGAGATGGCTTCGGTCAAGGCCCTGAATATCATCTCCAATACCTCCAAGCGTCGGCTCGAAACGAGTTAATTATTATGAGAAGACTACGTCGTAAGCACTCGAAAGAACCTCCCGAACTGGATATCACCACATTCCTGAACCTGATGGTGGTGCTTATTCCTTTTCTGCTCATCAGCGCCGTGTTTTCGCGGGTGGCGATTATGGAATTGAGTGTTCCGACCGGGGCGGGGGGCGGGGATTCGGCCAAGCCCAATTTCACCATCGAGGTGATTGTCAGGGAGGCGGGGCTGGAACTGGCCAACGGGGCGAATGTAGTTGCCTCGCTTCCGAAAAAGGACGACCAGTACGACCTGGAGAAACTCTCCAAGATGCTCATCCGTTTGAAAAGCGATTATCCGGAAAAGGAAGATGCTTCTGTTCTTATGGAACCGGGAATAGAGTACGACTATCTGATCCAGGTCATGGATAAAGTCCGTTCCTACGGGGTGCAGGTGGAAGGTAGCGACGAGGTCCAGAGGATGTCGCTATTTCCAAGCATTTCCATTGGAGATGCGCCATGAAAAACAGCCGGCGCATGAAAAGAATGGCACGGAGCAGGAAGAAGCCCTCGGGACTCATGCTGACCTCTCTGATGGATGTCTTCACCATTCTGGTCTTCTTCCTTCTTTTCAATACTTCTTCTGGCGATGTGCTGGAGGCGCCGAAGGAGATCAAACTGCCGGATTCCATTGTCGAGGTTAAACCGAGGGAAACGGTGGTGATTCTGGTGACCAAGGATATGGTTCTTGTCCAGGGCCAGCTCGTGGCGAACACGCCAGAGCTGCTCAACCCCAAAATAGAATTGGTCCCGACCGTGGCGGAGCGACTGAAACGGCTTGAACGCAGCATTATCGGGATAAACACCAAGGCTGCCGTGGAAAGCAAGGAGGTCACAATCCTCGCGGACAAGAGCATACCCTTCACGGTCCTTAAAAAAATAATGTCAACCTGCACTAGTGTCGGCTTCGGGAAAATTTCCTTGGCCGTCCTCCAGAAATCAGCTCAGAGCTAAGGAAGATTCCGTGGATTCATCAATCTTGGCACAAGAACTGGAGCCTCTGAAGACGCAGATCACTCAGGTTCAGGAGAAGATCGACTCTCTGGAAGCTGATTTGCACCGGGTAGAGGCTGACCTGGAAAGATTTTCGACCGATCGACAGCGTTTCGACGCCGTACTCGATGTCTGCAGCGCCCTGGATAAGCTGGGCGAACTGGGGGCGGCAGAGTTGTTCTGGCAGGGGTTGCCGGTAGCCCAGGATGGTATTGGGCATATGGAACGGGTTCGGGAAAGGATCGCCCAGTTCGAAAAGGAGTTTGTGGTAGTCGAGGAGAGGCGGCAGTCTCTCCTTAAGAAGATCGACCTGCATCTCGATGACCTGGATTCGCTGAACAAACAGGTGATTGATGCCTACGCCCGGGAAGAGAGGCGTAAAGAGGAGTTCATCGTCGAGAGGGAGATCTCGCAGATCCCGGATAGTACGGTAATCATGCCATGGAGTCGCGATGGTGAAAGTGAAAGGCTTTTCCGCCGGTCGCTATTGATTGCGCTGCTTCTGAGCCTGTTTTTCGGTTTTATCATTCCTCTGATTAATATACCGATCTCGGATCGTGCGACCATAGCCGAGCTTCCGGACCGGCTGGCCATGCTGGTCAAAAAGGAGCCTCCCATCCCGGAGCCGATCCCGGAACCACCAAAGGAGGAAAAGAAAGAAGAGAAGTTGGACCAGGATAAACCGAAAGAGCAGGAACAACAGGAACACCAGGCCAAAAAAGAATTGGCGCCGGCGGATACGAACGAAACCCAGGCGGCACGGAAGAAGGCCGAAAGCACTGGTGTGTTGGCCTTCAAGAGTAGTTTTGCCGATCTGATGGATGAAGTCCCGGTGGCAAATCTTGGCCTCGAAGCACGGCTGGACAAGAACACGCAGATGGCGGCGGGCCAGGCTCAGGCGCGGCGTTCCCTGGTCGCCATCCAGGCGCAGGGTGGCGGTGGCGGCATCGGCAATGTCGGGGTCAGCCGCAATGTTGGAAGCGGAAACGGAGGCGGCAGTGCAAATGGCCTTGGTGGCGTCGGTTTTGCCCGGGTTGCCAGCGCCGTGGCTGACCTGGTGGCGGAAGAGGGACGGCCGGTGAGTGATGGCCCAGGTCCTGCCCGAACCGATGAGGAGATCCAGATCGTATTTGATCGGTACAAGGCGGCGCTTTACCGGATCTACAACAAGGAATTGCGCAAAAACCCAACATTGAAAGGGAAAATGCTTCTGCGTTTAACCATCGAACCGGGGGGCGAGGTATCAATGTGCAAAGTGGAATCCACCGATCTTGATTCGCCCGAACTGGTCGCCCTGATAATCGACCGCGTGCAGAGGTTCAATTTCGGACAGAAGGAAGGTGTGCCCAAGACGACTATCTTGTATCCGATCGATTTCCTGCCCGCCGGTTAAGAGTATTTTACTGGAGCTAATCCGGAACTTCGAACGGGAACATATACTCGATGCGGATGTGAAACAAGTCACTACCTTGAGTGATTACGGCTAAGTTAAGTTATCAACATTGCCTGGTTAGGGTTCACCGCCCCGCATGAGGGTTGGGACAGGTTTGCTTCCCGGACATCATGGGGATTGTCACGGTCAAACAAGAGCAACGTTTCTGGGCCGAGGGTCGCCGAGAGTGATTCAATCTCCGGGACAAAATCAAAGCAAACAACCAATGGCAGAAACGACTGTACATTCCGGTGGATCTTGGCGATAGCTGTTGATCGTATTGAGTTATTTTATCCTCACAACCGGGGCAATCCTATTGGTTTGAGCAGAGCGTGAGGCTCGGGGGCAGATTATTTGCTTAACCAAATCAATCAGCCCCCGACCTGGTACATTCAGTTCAACGCCCCCTGCCGCCGCCGGGACCCATGCCGCCGCCTCCCGGCCCCATACCCTGCCCGCCACTGTTTGGCATGTCCGGAAGTACCCGGCCCTGAGCCCGGGCTCGTTCCTGCATCCGTTCACGGTGTTCCTGGCGGTACTGCTCTCGTTCCTGTTCGGTTTTAAAGCCGCGCATTATATTCCGATATTCATCACGCTCTGCATTGGTCATCAGTTCCCAACCATAGATATCCTGATCGCGTAGACGATCCTGATCCATCATCCGGTCCTGGTCGTTCAGACGGTCTTGATCCATGGTTCGGTCCTGATCCATCATCCGGTCTTGATCGATGGTTCGGTCCTGATCCATCATCCGGTCCTGGTCCCGGTCCTGGTCCCGGTCCTGATCAGCCGCCCAGCCGGCTTTACCGCCAAGAGCGACCGTCAGAACCAACATTGCCATGACTACTATGATTATTCTCATAACCACAAACCTCCTTACTTTCCTTACATTCTGATGCCCATGTAGGCTTTGCAGCATCTTGGGCGATATACCCGGGCCTTGCCGGCTGTCGGGCCGCTGCTGCCATATTATACGGACGAGGAAAAAATAAAATAAAGCAAAACCGGAAGGAATTTTTGATAAACAAGGGAGCTGCCCCGTTATATAGGAACGCACCCTCGTAGTAGCCGGATGGCCCCATACAGTAGCCTGGACCACCAAGATTTATCCACTGTACCTGGGCCAGCCTGCCAATCTGGTTCCGGAGATCTTGTATTTCGCCCGGCATAATCCTGATACCAGCAATATTCGTTAAATTATCCTGACATTTTAATTGCCCATAGTGGTTTGGTTGGTTAGGTTAGAGGAAAACCTGAGCGAGGTGGTACTATGGCCAGAAAAACAGCGATCCTGGTATATTTTTTCTTGATGCTTTCCGGACGATTTTCCTGGGGGCTGGAAATCATGTTGCCTAAAGTCTACCAGGGTGATATCGAGTTGGCCGGTTGGTTATATAGTGAAAAACTTGATGGAGTACGGGGTTATTGGGATGGGCGGCGCCTCTTGTCCAGAAATGGTATCCCGTTTGAGGTGCCCCAGGCTTTCACGGAAAATTTCCCGCCATTTCCCCTGGAAGGGGAGATTTGGGGCGGTCGCGGTACTTTTGAGAAAACCGCCGCCATAGTGCGGCGCTCGGGGCCGGATCCCGGTTGGTTGGATTTGCGTTTCGCCGTTTTCGATGTGCCCGCCAATCACGCCGGTTTCGAAGAACGACTGAAACAAGCCGGTAACTGGTTTGCCGACCATCCCAGTCCTTACGTCTTCGTGATCGAACATCTTCCGATTAGTGACGATGAACAACTGCGTGAGGAACTGGCGCGGGTGGAAAAGGATGGCGGCGAGGGACTGGTGTTACGCAAGTCCGGTTCACCATATACCGTGGGCCGCAGCCCCGACGTCTTGAAGGTCAAGAGCTATGAAGACCGGGAAGCGCTGGTAATCGGGCATCTGCCCGGCTCGGGCCGAAACCTGGGGCGGTTGGGAGCACTTCTGGTTGAATTACCCGACAGCGGACTGCGGTTCAAGATCGGCAGCGGTTTTAACGATGAAGAGCGAACCCATCCTCCACCCCTAGGTTCGCTGATTACCTTTAAATATTATGGCTGCTATGAATCAGGTTTACCACGCTTTCCGGTTTTCATGCGCCGCCGCCTACCCGAGTGATTTTAGCCGGCTTTATCTCCTAACCTCACCCCGACCTGCAACCACGATTACCCTTGTGTAATTCGTGCTCTGTTTTCTTAGACCTCTTTAACGACGAGCAGCTTTAAACGGCTCATGTTTCCAGTTCCGGCTGCAAAAAAATCGCCAATAAAACCTTTCTTTCGCAGCGACACCCGTTAACCATTGCTATTATATATTTAACAGGATTTGTTCCTATAAAGATGAGGTGTGAAAATGGCAACCAACTATATTATTGAAAATCATCGGCTGCGTGAGACGAAGCCGGTTTTCAATCGGGCGTGGTGTAAACCGGCTAATCTGATGCTTTTCGGGTTGGATGAAAGGGCAATCGACTTGGAGGTCTGTTCGCAGGAATGGCGTATAAAAATTGACCGGCTTATCGATCAACTGCAGAGAGAAATCCTATCGCTCAACGAGCAGGGTAAAGGTGGTGGCGGGGCCAGTGCCGAAAAGATCAAAGAGACAAGGGACAGGCTGCGTGACTTGTACGCCATCGAGTCCCAATGTTGTGTCTGATTCGAAACGGATTCTCTGTGACATGATTCCTGGCTATCGAGGCAACGGCAGCACAAAAAAGGGGGCTTTCATTCTATGAAGGCCCGGTAAATTGTTTACCTTATTCCGATTTCCCGGTTAAATTGGTGAAGATCGCTTACTGCCAAAGGAGTTGACCATGAGTCGGATCAAGAAAGGAGGCCTGGTATACAGCACTGATCGGGCTCTTTATTGTCCGGGTTGCGGACTGGCGCCGGGCTCTTGCCGTTGCAAGGAACCTGAGTTTACGCCACCGGGCGATGGTTTGGTCAGGATCGGCCGGGAAACCAAAGGCCGCAAGGGAGCTGGAGTGACGATCATCCGGGGGCTGGCATTGGCCTCCGTCGAATTGACACAATTGGCCGGGGCGCTAAAGAAGAAATGCGGTTCCGGCGGTACGGTAAAGGGTGGAGTCATCGAGATTCAGGGTGACCATCGACAGTTATTGGCCACCGAACTGGCCGGACGAGGATTCAAGGTCAAGCTGGCGGGTGGATGATGAGGCCGGCCCGATTGAACAATAATAGGATAGGCGACTGATTCAGAGGGGTGTATTGCAACATAAAGTTATCAAAAAACAGCCCAATTCCAAATCCTGCCTGGTTTGCGGGTTGGCCAACGAATTCGGCCTGCGAACCAGATTCTACGAACTGGACAACGGTGAATTAATGGCTGTCTTTACCCCCAAGAGCGAGCTGCAAAGCTACCCGAACCGGTTGCATGGCGGCATCTCTTCGACCATCCTCGACGAGACCATCGGCCGGGCCATCATGATTTGCCATCCGGAACAGTTCGGGGTAACGATGGAAATCACCGTGCGATTCAAGAAGCCGGTGCCTACCGACCTGGAACTGCGGGTGATCGGCCGAATCACCCGCGACACCAGCCGTTTTTTCGAGGGTTCCGGAGAGCTTCTGCTGCCCGACGGCACGGTGGCGGTGGAGGGTGTAGGCAAATACCTGAAGATGGATCTGGAAAAGATCGCCGATTTCGATCATGAGGAGCAGCAGTGGCAGGTGGTCAACCACCCGAATGACCCGGAATATGTGGAGCTTCCCGGTTGATTTGCGTCCGATCTCACCGGTACTGTCGCGGCGGCTGGCGCATGGCATACCGAAGTATAAAGTATAGCCAGACGCCAGCTTCCTTGCATTCCCGGCAATCTCAACTGCTAATCCGAAAGTTGACCTGGTTGATCTTAAAATAAGATTAGTCGTTGCCCCTGAATTGTTGCTTCTTGGCCAGGGTGGCCTGCGCCGTGGGATAAATTTATGCGACGAAAAGATCTGTTAATTCTCCATTTTGCCTTCTTAATTCTCAAATTCAAGACGAGGTAACGAGTATGCCCATCTGTCCCTGCGGCTCCGGCCGGAAATTTCAAGAGTGCTGCGAGCCTTATCTGGCCGGCGAGGCAAAGCCGCCCACCGCCGAAATATTGATGCGTTCGCGCTATACCGCCCACGTCCGCGAAGATTACGGCTATGTACTGAGTACTTGTCACAAATCGACTCGGCCTGGTGAGGACGAGTTTGACAACGCAACCCCGGTAGAATGGACCGGCTTGGAGATTATCCACACCGAAGGGGGTGGGGAAGGGGACAAGAACGGGGTGGTGGAGTTCGTCGCTAATTATAAGGTCTCGGGCGGTACCCTGGGGCTCCACGAGATCGGTCAGTTTGTCAAGGACGACGACCAGTGGTTTTACCTGGAAGGCGAGATCGTCAAGGCCCCCCAGGCCAAATCCGACAAGGTCGGCCGCAACGACCCCTGCCCCTGCGGCAGCGGTAAGAAGTACAAGAAGTGCTGCTATAAATGAACTGGTTCAGGTCAGGAAAAGCGAGCCAGCTGGCCCCTTAAGTCCAGCTGGCTCTTGACCCGACGATATTGCACCCGGCCTTTTTGACCGCCCGCGAAAAACTTCTTCTAAGTACATACGAAAAGATATGATGGAGTAAGACAATTCCGCCTTATTTTTTCTAGAGGAACAAGAATGAACGGGAACACCAAGGTATACTGGCATGAACAGATGGTATCGCGGGTTCAGCGAGAATCGTTGAACGGGCACCGAGGCTGCGTAATCTGGTTCACGGGATTGAGCGCCTCAGGGAAAAGTACTATCGCTAACACAATTGACCACAAGCTCAACCAAAATCGTATCCACTGCACGGTTCTAGATGGGGACAATGTCCGGCATGGACTTAACGCAAGTACGCAAATGCTCCAGGAAAACTATGGGGATGATTTTGCTCAGCGTTTTGGTTTAGGATTTTCTGCCATTGACCGGGAAGAAAATATACGGCGTATAGGTGCCGTAGCCAGATTGTTTTCGCAATCCGGGGTTATCGCCCTTACCGCATTTATCAGTCCTTATCGCATCGACCGGGATCGTGTTAGGAACTCCCTCCAGCCGGGAGAATTCGTAGAGGTGTTCGTCGACACCCCCATAGAAGTATGCGAAGCCAGAGACCCAAAAGGTCTTTACCAGAAAGCAAGAACTGGTGAACTCATAGGGTTTACCGGTATAGATGCTCCCTATGAACCCCCTTTATCTCCTGAATTGGTACTTTCAGCTGCCGAGAAGACCCCGGATACTCTGGCCAACGAGGTAATTGCATATCTTGAACGTACAGAAATTATAAGAATAAACAGCCAGGGTTGATTGAATATAAACAAACCTCAATTAAACCCCCAAAAAACCGGCAAAAATCACCGAACCAGACGTAACTTTAGGCGAATTATTCAAGCCTCTCCGGTAGAAAAGAAAAAAGTTCAGTAATTTCTCCTGCCAGTCCGGAAATCCATACGCGACTGGTAATCATCCCAGCAGTTCGGTGCCTGGTTGTTTGTTCTACAGACTCGTTAGGTAATCCCCCCGGAAAATTGCCGTGCCCAAAAGTAGAATTTTCTCCTATTTTACTAGGAGGAGGTTTAGTCAGAACCCCAAAACTAGTCAGTATTTTCAACAGAATGCGAGAAGTGGTTGGTCTGGGGGTAAGCCTCTAAAATGGTATGGCCGCAATATGTAGGGTGACCAGATGGGAGGTTGACGGTGGATCGGTGTTTGGTGCTAGAATAAAAACGGGAGACTGAAAAAAATCAGTTGCCTCCGTGTTATTTTCCATCAAACAAGTCGAGGTAATCGCCATGAAACCTGGAAAGCTTTTTTCTTTATTGCTTCTTTTTTCTGCCGGCATAACCCTTGTCGCATGCGCGGGGCTGACATCTACCCCCCGGCCGCCGATCAACACCGGCAGTGTCGAACCGGGGAGTTCCGTCATGCTGCGCGGTGAGGTGCAACCGCTTACCGGCACCCCGATCAAGATTGGTGACCACCTGCCATCCATCCCCCTGGTTGCGGCCGACAGCCTGGACGAAATCGATCTGTCCAAGGTCCGTGGCAAGGTATTGTTCCTGAGTATCGTGCCCTCTATCGATACCAAGGTCTGTGAGGCCCAGTCCCACTATCTGGGAGAAGAAGGCGATCGGATGCCGGCTTCCGTCGAGCGGATCACCATCAGCCGTGACACCCCCTTCGCCCAGCGTCGTTTTGCCAATGAGGCCAAACTTACCGATATCCATTTTCTTTCGGACTACAAGGAAGGCGCCTTTGGCCGCGCGCTCGGGCTGCTCCAGGAAAATTCCCGGCTGTTGGCCAGGGCCGTGATCCTGGTCGACGGCAACGGCATCGTTCGCTACATTCAGGTGGTTCCGGAGTTGACCAACCTGCCGGACATGGAGCGGGCATTCAACTTCGCCATTAAATTAGCGGGTGAGTTGAAAGGGGGTTGAACAATTCACCATGATCAGCGAGATACGGCCATGGGGAGGATATTTTATCGGCCGGTAAAAAAAATTTTTGGTGCGACAATTTGTCTCTTTGACTTGTGAAAAAGTTATGATAGCCTGAGTTTGGCTGTTCTCCCTCCTTATGTCCTTCTCCCCCCCCGAAGAGGACATTTCGGAACAGCCGATTTACTCCCCCCTAGAGCGGTCGGTATCCCAATGAGGATGCCGGCCGCTTTCTTTTTGGCTTTCTCCCGGCTGAATTCTGAGTTCAACCGACAGGTAGAGCACTGGCGAAAATAATCAAATCTCGGAATCGTGGTCAAATCAAGTTTATATCATTACTTTCGCGGTATCTTTGGGGTTTGAATCCGACAAACGGAACGGCAACTCAGGCAACGGTCTTCGCTGCACCACTGGCAATCAAAACAGTCGGGGCAGTTCTTTTTCCGGGAACCTTTCTTCTCTTCGGGGATATAAATCTTTCCTTGATTGTCCGGCAGTTCGATGAAGGCCATTACATTCATTCCTTACTTTGCTCGGCATTCTTTCAACTTTTAAATAACTATAAGCATTGGCTCAGGAAGATGAGCCGGGTATCCGTATGGACCAAGGTGGTTAGGTTGTCGATTAATTAGCCTTGGGTGAAGTAACGGACTACGGTTACCCTCTTTCGGCCCGTTGGCCGCTATTACCGACGGGGAGGTCGAGGGTGAGGATAGTAGTAGGGATACCGGTAGTAGTATGGATACCAGAACCGGTCGTAACCGGAATCGGGATAGTAGTAATACGGCTCTTCGTAAAGGAAGTAATCGTAATCGGTGATTTCGGGCCAGAGATAGATTTCGCGGCTGGACAGTTTGAGGCAGGGGAAAATGCACAGGCCGGTGTTCGCCTGGCTCAAGCCTTCTATGGTGCCGGCTACAGTGATCTGCCGATCCGGCTGGAAAACTTTGGGGTCCAGAAAGTCTTGACTGGTAACGACCAGGCGGCCTTCTGACTTATCTTTTTCAATGGGGGTTTCCCAGGCATCAAGAGGAGTCTGCAACACCCAGATCGTAGAGAGACCTGGGCTGTTTTCCGTCCCCAGGATATAGCCGCCCAAAATTACGGTCTTTCCCTGGTAATCCTGGACGTTCTCGACCAAGGTTTTAAGCGGCAGGGCCGGTAAGGCCTCGTCCCTCATCTGGCGGGAAATTACCGACGTACAGGAGGAAAGAGACAACGTAATTGAGATAATCAACAGCAGTTCGTTGATGCGCACCATTACCCCTCATTCCTAAGTGATGAACGATCCCCCTTCGTGTTAAAGCCGGTTCTGCCCGGCTTTCTTTAATACTATTCCTCTAAATTGCCGTGCCAAAGCATAAAAATTTTGGGGCTTGATCAGAATAAATTCTATACCCTACAGAAATCGCTTAACGATAAAAATCTCGTTAACAAAAAAACCCCCACGTTTCTTCCTCTCTAGCCGGATCGGCCAACCACCAACCGGGGCAACCTCTGGCCGGTTGCCCCGCTGCTTTAACAGAGACCTTTTAAATGCGGATGTCCGGTCCCAGATTGTGGTATGCGGCCCGAATCTTAAGGGATACCGCATCCCGCGGTTTACCATAGCTCAAGGTCGGTCCACCGGTGATGTCATTCCACTCGTCCCTCAAGTCGTCAACCTCGCTCTCCAAGGCCCGGCACCATTCGCCTCGGCAAATGGAAGTTAATTCCAGGATATTATCGATCTCATTCTCAACTTTTCTATTCTGAATAGTTTTCATATCATTTGCCTCCTTCGCAAGATTATCATTTCTGTTTATACAATAAGAATGTTCCGCCCAGAAAACAGGGAGTTTGGGGAAAATGACGAACTAAAATTACCGGAGGAGACAGGGCGTCCGGATGCGGATGACCAGCGGGAGCGGGAAAGTCATCGGGTAGGAAATCCGGACTAAAAAGGTTGAGAAGCGATCAAGGTGGCCAGGCTCGAACGTCAGTGGCAAAGTAAGTTAGGGTAAAAGAGCCGGTGGAAATTCGTCCTGGTTTCCGGACGGGATTTGTCCGGGCAGGTCCACCCGGGGAGAAATCAGATCTTTACAGGGGTTGTCGGATCCGTTCGATCACCGATTTAACATATGCATGGTGGGCCGGATCCTCGCAGAGGAAGATGAAGTCGCGAGCCCGACTGACGATGACATCTATCAGTGCCGGGGTTTGCGGGTCGTCGAAGCGGCGCAGACAGCGAATGCCCACCTGTAAGAGCTGGAGCGAGTAACGCAGGTTATCTTTCCTGCTCATGGCCTGATAATAGTTGGAGTCGGGGTTGCCGAATTCCTGAACGACCCCCAGAATGATGGCTTGGGCCGGCTTACCGCCAACCAGGGCCAGGAAAATGACCATTTCGCGTTGGAGAAAAAGCAGGAAGCGGGGAAGCATCTCCTCACTCGATTGCTCTTCTTGGGCCGAGACCCGAAGCAGGGACTCAGTTGTGGACCGGAATTTCTGAATTACATATTCCTGATTCTGGTCCAGGAACCGGAGCACTTCCTTGACCATGGTCTGATTGAGACCCTGTTGGCCCTTGAGGACTTCCTCGGGGGTTAATTCGATTTGACTCCTTACCTGACGACTGTTGTGGCGTAGCAACATGGTGGCCAGGATCAGGCCATTACGATCAGAGTACTTGATGGCGGCGGACCGGTTGAAGACATCGGCGAGCAGTATCTTCAAGGCCTTCTGGGGTTGGGTGAGTTCGGCCACCAGTGGTTGCAGGGCATTAAGAAAGGCTACCCGGTCGTTCCTGGCGGGCAGTTCCTTTAGATAATGCCAGAGAAATTCGAAAACCTTGCTGCCGTACTGGACGAAATCGGGGATGTTCTTTTCGAAGAAGGCGCGGCGGAAATGGCCGAAATCATCGAAACACGACTTGAGCAGATCAAGTAGGTGCGAGGCTTCCTGTTCGCTTATCTTGAAGTTTCTGGCGATTACCGCGTAATCTTCGGAATCGAACATGACCTTGCGATTGGCGATTTCCCTTACTTTTTTCTTGGTGGTCGAGCGTTGTTTGAAGAAGGTGAGCAAACCCAATATCTTGTCGTGAATAGACCAGCTGGTTTTCTTCCCTTCCTCGTTGACGGTGCTGGCATTGCCATCCTGGATGTTGATCTTGTCGTAGACCGCATCCGGGACCTGATCCATGCCATCCTCAATATTCTGCAGGGCTTCGCCCTGCAAGGTCGCCTTGTTGGCGTTCTCTTCAGCCAGGTTCAGGAAATCACTGGCCTTGCTTAAACGGTTGCCCATGACCTCGGTGTGAATATCGGTGTAGCCGTCACTATTGACACTGGCGATGACCTCGGCGGCCATCCTGGGGTTGCTGCCGTACTTGGCCAGGATGAACCGAGACACCTGCACCGCTTCGGCGGTTTCTTCCGGACTGGTACGCAGCTTTTGGGTAAGCCATTGGACATTGTTGATCTCAATGGGCATTTTTTTCAGCAATTCCCGGTTGCGCGGCGAAGCGAAAATTGCCTCGTAAGCCGTGGTAAAACTACCAAGCTGGGGATCCGGCGGGTTTCCCAACAAGCGCGGCTTCAATTTGTTGACCAGATTCTGCAGGGCGGCCGGCTTGACATTATTGGTCGCCGCCAGCAGGGTCAGGTTGATGTGCGGCTGATCGTATTCGTCATGGATCAGGAAGTCATTTTCCTTGTCTTGGTCGGCATAGAAATGCACCAGTTTATGGATGGTGCTTTCGAGAGCTTGATAATCCTCGTCGGTGCCGGCGCCGAGATCGATGGAAAAATTGAAGATCTGCATGGTGCTGAGGGCCTGGAAGGCTTCCATCAGCTTGGCATAGATCGAGGTGCCGTGGGCTTTTTCACGTTCGGCGACGATCTGGGCGACCTGAAAATCGAGAAGAAAGTTGCCTAGGGAGAGTTCGTAATCGTAAAGATCCGAGCCGATTTTGCCGTCCGGGCATTGCTGACCCCGAAGGCGGCAAAGGATTTTGCCTTTTAACTTGGGAAACTTGGTGATCCTCTTCAGGGTGGCGATCAGTACTTTGATTTTCTGTTCGTTCTCCTTGGCCAGGGCGGTAAAGCGACTATTGGCCAGGATGCCGACGAAAAGTGTGGTAGCCTCGGCCAGGAGCAGCCGGTAATAATCGAGCAGCTTCTCTTCCTGCCTGAGGAGATGTATAAGGGCTGAAGGGGCCTGCTCGTGAGCACGGTCCTTGTCATCGATACCGGTAAACTGCTTGTACAGATTCTCGGCTGATCGATCCAGCTCAAAATTTTCGTCTTTCTTGCCCATCCAGTACCTTTTCGCTCACCATCTTGGGAAGAAGAGAAGATCGGGGCTTTTGCCGGCCCTAGCTATATATCGGGAATATTCTTCCCCCGATGATCAAGTGGCGGCCCAATTGTAAAAAGTGAATATATAACATACTATCCGTTTCCGCTTCAATCTCCAAGAGTGCTACGCATTCTCCCAGATTACTTTCGAATTGCCGGTTTTTCGCCCTTTTCCCCGGGCAGCCCCAGATTCAACCAGACTACTCGAGCCAGGGTCCGCAAGGGCTGCACCGGCGCCAGCAGATCTCCCAGGTTGGGGATCGGAACCTTGCCTTCTTCCAAGGGTAGATGACGCAAGGCGATTGCGGCCAGAAGCCCGAAGACTCCGGAAGAGAAAAAACAGAGGCGGAAGCCGAGCATCCCCCACCAGCCGATCAGTAGCCCGACCATAATCGGGATCAGGCCCATGGCCAGCGATGAACCGAAAATCCAGAGATTGGTGTAGCCGATCCGACCGAGATCCCTAACCCGGCACAGCATCCCGCGGGTCGCCACGGTCAGGAAAGCGGCATTGAAGAGCGCCGCGCCGGCCACTGCCAGCAGCGCCAGGAAATCGGTCCAATCGTGGCCAGGGATCAGGCCCAGCCAGAGCAGGGCAACCAGGGAATGGGCGACCAGCATTTCGAACATCACCGGGCTGCTACCATAGCGATCGGCGCGCCGCCCAAGGAAGCCGATGAATACGGCGATCAGGAGGCTGCCTGAACCGATCAGGAACATGATATGTCCGGCGCTGTAATCCAGGATGTCGCGCAGATACATGATGGCGGCACTGCTCTGGGCGGCCAGCGCGGTCAACCCGAGCATGGTCCGGAGCACATAATCGATGAACAGTCGGTCCCGCAGGGCCGGCCCGTAGGAGGTCTCTCTGGTTGTTGGTGCTTCCGACGGCGGGGTCCGGCGCCCGCCGGGGATAAGTTGGATGGCGACGACACTGAGCAGGCCGGCGCCGATCCCCAGCCCATAGACCAGGAAGAAAGGTAAAAGAGTGGTGCCATGGCCGAGAATCAGACCGCTGCCCAGGATAATCAGCACTGTGACGACTTGGGCCAGGGCGGTTTCGGTGGCGAAGTAAAGGCCCTGCTGGTGGGTGGGCACCACTTCGTGCAGCCAGGGAAACCAACCGCCGACTCCGAGGGCGCGGATGGTGCAAAAGCCCAGGGTGGCAAAGAGCAGGACCTGCCAGGTCCCCATCTGGCCTGCATGGGCCTGGGCCCAGGGGATTGCGAACACCGAAGTGGCGATCAGGTTGCGCAACAACCATCCCCAGGTAAGAATCCATCTCGGTCCCAGCCATTCGACCAGCGGCACGGTAACCACCACCAGCAACATGGAAAGGGGCAGGCAGGCGATCAACACCCCGACCCAGGAAGGCGGCATATCGAGGGCACGGGCGAATAACACCAGTATCTGCCCGACAATGCATTGCCATGAAATGACGTTAATGGCGGAAAAGCAGAGAAAACGCCGGGGAGCCGGGGGCAGCTCACGCCAAGCGGAAAAGGCGGCAATACGCATCAGTTAACCGATTAATCATAAGTGTCGCAGATGAGATTCAGCCGCAGCCGGGGCGCCTTGTTTTATTTAGTTCCAAGGTGGCAAGTACGGCTGCGGGAAAGGTTGAGTATCGTGGTTTTGTTTTAAGTTGGCGCAACCAGCGTCGCTCACCGTACTGAAACCATTTTTACTCTGTTCGGGCCACTTAAGGCCAGAATTTAATTGCGACGGCGGGGATGCCGGAAAGCATGCCCTGGTCATTGACCGGCACCCCTGGCTTAACTTGCTGTTTTTTGGTTTTTCATCAGCCGCATCGGTTGAAAATCCTTCTTGCCAAAGTCTCGGCCGAGAGGTTAAATGCGCCGCTTTTCGCGCGGACCCCCGAAATAGTTCGGCGGTCATCCTGCGAGAGACGATTCTGCAAGGCTCGTAACCAGTCGAGCCGTGGAAGGAGGAGTTCACGTGAGGCGGTTAATGGCGGTTTTGGTGGGTTTGGTCATGGTGACATCGTTCGCAGCTTGCGATAAACAACCGGTGGCGGGAATCGAGACCGCCAAGACGGCTATCGACGCTGCGGTGAACGATGGTTCCGAGGTTTATGTGGCCGAGGACTTCAAGAAGGTCAATGAAGCGATGGCCGCCGCCATGGCTGAGGTGAAGAGCCAGGATGCCAAGATTTTCAAGAACTACGATAAGGCCAACGAAATGCTGGCCGCAGTAAAGTCCGAGGCTCTGGCGGTCAAGGAAAAAGCTGAGGCCGAACGGGGAAGACTGCGTCTCCAATCCGGTGTTGATCTGGAAGCCTCCAGGGCTGCCGTCGATTCGGCCCGGAAGCTGCTGGAGCATGTCCGAACCGGCAAGGGCTTGGCGGCCGACATCATGGTCATGAAGGCCGATCTCACCGGTCTGGATGGGGAATTGACCGAGATCCAGGCCATGGTGATGGCTGGCGATTACGCTGAAGCTTCCGAGCGGGCCAAGGCAGTCAGCGATAAAGCCGCTTCGCTCTCGAACGAGGTTCGGGTCGCACTGGCAAAGAAAGCCGCCACCCAGGCCAAAGGCAAGTCTCGGAAAACAAAACTAACCGTCGGCTGAGCAGGTTGAGCTGGGGCGGAAGACGGACAGCGATTCCCGGATTTACGGCAACCTGAGATCCGTGAAGACTGGAGCTTCCCGGAATTCCGCCCCGGTTTGGAGGCAAGCGGGATATCAGTCCGGAATAATCTCGCTTGAAGGCGTGGTCGGATGTTTCCGATCCGAAAATTGACGCGGAGCCGGGAAAGGGCTAATTTATTCAGAGAGTTCAAATTCCCACCGAAATAATTCCCCGTCGGAAGTCGAAAAATGATAACCCCGATTCTGGAAGTAAAAAACCTGGTCAAAAGTTACAAGTCCGTCGAGGCGGTGGCCGGTATCGACTTTGCCATTCGCCCCGGCATCTGTTTCGGGCTGCTGGGTCCCAACGGCGCCGGCAAGACCACCGCCCTGGAGGTAATCGAGGGCATCATCCCGGCCACCGGCGGTGAGATGTTGTTCAACGGGGCGCCCCGGAGCAAGTCCTTCCACGAGGAGGTCGGCATCCAGTTCCAGCACACCACTCTGCTCGATTTCCTTACGGTACGCGATACCCTGGTCACCTTCCGCAACCTCTATCAGGATCCGGAGCCTCTGGAATATCTGGTTGAGGTCTGCAACCTGGGCGAGATTATGGATCAGATGAACAACCGTATTTCCGGCGGCCAGGCCCAGAGACTGATGCTGGCCCTGGCCCTGATCAACCGGCCGCGCCTGGTTTTCCTGGATGAGCCCTCCACCGGTCTCGATCCCCAGGCCCGACGGAACCTCTGGGATATTGTCCGGGGAATCAAGGAAAGCGGCAAGACCATCATCCTGACCACTCATTCCATGGACGAGGCCGAATACCTCTGCGACGAGATCGCCATCATGGACCACGGCCGGATTATCGCCCAGGGCACGCCGGCCGAATTGATTCGGCGTTACTGCACCGGCACGGTAATCAGTCTGCCTCGGGAACAGGTGAAGATGCCTTTGTCCAGGCTGCCGCTGCCTTACAAGGAGGTCAACGGCCGTCTGGAAATCGTCGCCGACAACATCAAGGATGGCCTTGAATCTTTACTGGCCCTGCAGATTGATCTGGCCGAGATGACCGTTCACTCCCCCGATCTGGAAGACGTCTTTATCAATCTGACCGGCAGGAAACTTCGCGAATGAGCTGGAAACGTACCTGGACCATGTTCAAGGCCAGAAATTACGAGTTTTTTCGGGACCGGGCCGCCTTCGGCTGGAATTTCCTCTTCCCCTTCCTGATCATCGCCGGTTTCGCCATCGCCTTCGGGGGGCGCGATCTATCCGGGATCAAGGTAGGCGTATTCCCCGCCGCCGCGGAGAACCCGGTCCTGACCGGCACCAATCTGCCCGAGAAGTTTATCCGGACCAAACATCTGGAGTTCATCGGTTTTCCGGACCTGGCCGCCGGCATGGAAAAACTCCGGCATCACCAGATCGACTTTCTGCTACGCCTCGATTCACCCAAGCCCCAGTACTGGCTGCTGGAGTCCTCTCCCAAGGGTTATCTGGCCGAGCGACTCTTCCAGTCGGCCTTTGTCCCGGACGGCAGCTATGGGGTTAAAGAGACGGTGACCGGCACCGAGATTCGTTACATCGACTGGCTTTTTCCCGGCATTATGGGAATGAACATGATGTTCAGCGCCCTCTGGGGGGTGGGTTACATCATTGTCCGCTATCGCAAGAACGGTGTGCTGAAACGGTTGAAGGCCACTCCACTGACTGCCTTCGAGTACCTGACCGCCCAGGCGCTGTCTCGCTTTTTCCTGTTGGTCTTCACTCTGGTCGTGGTCTGGATCGGGTCGGAACTGCTCTTTCATATCCGGGTGGTCGGTTCCTATCTTGATCTTTTTGTGGTCTTCTCCCTGGGCGCCTTGAGCCTCACCTCCATCGGTCTCTTACTGGCGGCCCGGGGGAAGAGTGAGGAATTTACCAGCGGTGCCCTCAACTTTATCGCCTGGCCGATGATGTTCTTGTCGGAGGTCTGGTTTTCCCTGGAAGGATCGCCGCAATGGCTGAAAAGTTTCGCCCAGGTCCTGCCGCTCACCCATCTCTTGCGGGCGGCCCGCAAGATCATGAACGACGGCGCCACCTTAAGCCAGGTCAGCGGTGACTGTCTGATTTTGACCGCTTTCACCCTGGTCTGCCTGGTGCTCGGTGCGCTGCTCTTTTCCTGGAACGATTAAGTGGCGATGATGGAGCAGAGTATCAGCTAAATCAGGTGCGCAATCGCTGCCGAGAATGGCATGACAGCGGGTTCGAGTCGGAGGTGAAGTAAGTCGTGGCGGATTGGTCATATCGACAGAAATACCTGGTCCGGGCCAGCTCCATGCTGCTTTGTTTTGTGCTGGTGGTTCCGGCCGGTGGTTTGTCCGAGCGCCTGTTTCGGGGTCTGGTGCACCTCCGGCCCCGATTGGCGGAGACCTTCTGTCGCTTCGGAGTGAACCTAGACCGTTACGCGTTGTTTGCCGGTCTTCCGGCCCTGGGTTTTTCGGCCATTCCCGGTATCGAAAAAACCCACAACTCCAGTTCGTTCCGGAAATGTTGCTCTGTTTAACGATCTATCTGCTGTGCTGAGTGGAAATCATGCGGAGAACCCTGATCTATATCGGCCTGGCCCTGATTCTGGCAGGGCTGTTGTGGCCCTGGCTGGGCAAGATCCCCCTGGGACGTTTGCCCGGAGATATCGTCATCGATCGGCCGGGCCTGAAGGTCTATATTCCCATTACTACCATGCTGCTGGTCAGTCTGCTGGTGAGCCTGATCGCCTGGCTGTTCAGGAAGTAGCCTGCCCTAAGACCTCACTCCACCGCGGTCGGACAGTATTCGTCGGCGTCACGGTCAGGGTCGTGCAGCAGGCAGTCGGCCAGAAAGCGCCGGTGTTCCAAATCGGCGGCTTCCTGGGCGGTTTGGCGCAAATGATCGAATTCCTCGAGATGGTCGTGGATCATCGCCACATAATTCCGGTCGAGTTTATTGTAGCTGGCCAGGTTCCGCATGACCTGGCCGGTCCCGGAACTGCTCATGGCGCAACGGTAGGGGCGGTCCTCGGTCAGGGCGGTAAAGGTGTCGGCGACGGCCAGGATCCTGGCTCCGTCGGGTAGTTCGGTGGCCGGTGGTCGGTAGGGGTAACCGCTGCCGTCCAGCCGTTCATGATGCAGGGCGGCCCATCGGCTGATTTCGCCGAAGCCTTCGAGGTCGCGGAGGATCCAGGCGGAATAGTAAGGGTGCTTGCGGATCACCGCGAAATCGTCGGCGGTCAGGGGAGCATGCTTGGCCAGGATTTCGGCGGGGACCACCAGCTTGCCTACATCGTGCAGCAACCCGGCCAGCAGCATCTGTTCGCGGTAATTCCGGTCAAAGCCGCATTTTGCGGCCAGGTTCACCCCGACCGCGGCTACGCCGCTGGAGTGAGTGGAAGTGAAGCGGCTGCGGAAATCAATGAGTTTTCGGAAGAGTTCGGCCAGTCCCGGTAATTCATCGTAATCCAGAACCAGTTCATCCAAGTGCAGCCTCTTCCGGAGGATTTCACAGATCTCCGGCGAGGTCAGGTCCAACCAGAATACTTCTCGTGCGGCTGCTTCCTTGAAGGCTTCGACCAGCCCGGGTACAAACACTTCCCCGGATCTGCCGACAATACTGCTGATGATCTCCTCCTTCTGGCTCAAAATCTCCCGGCGAGGGTCGATCTGCACCGCGATCCGGTCGGCCAGGTGCAACAGATGGCTGAGGGACGGCACCGGCTCTTCACGATATTCCCGGCCTCGACCATGCTGCCAGTATACGTGATGATAGCGGACCAGCCGGGCCAGTTCCGCGAAGGGCGCAAAACTGGAGAGCAGGACGAACCCAGGCACGGCGTGCAGATCAGGATCCAGTACTTCGAAATCGAATGAATCGAGCCGGCGCCTGATCGACAGCCCGCCGATGTCGTGAACCGCGCCGGCCATGGCCAGCTGTTGCACATCCGGAGTCGGCAGGCCCATGGTTTTCCCAAGGGTGGCGGCAATAAAGGAGACTTTTCTGTGATGATCGGCCAGGATCGGGCTGATCAGGTCGGTGGCATTGGCTATGCTGCTGAGGAGAGGATAAAGCTCCACCCTCAGATTCTGACTTGTTGGCATGACGTTTTGGTTCCGGCAGTATCGGGCAGTCCGTTTAATTTGAGAGATAAGAGATTATTGGTAATAAGACTTATAATAAGATGAATTATTGTTTTTGGCCGATTAAATTCGTTCGGCCGGGAGAAATCGGCATCATTTCAACCCGGCTGTGCAGATTCAAAGTCCGGGAGGGGAAGGTGATTCGGCTTTGTAACAGTGGCGGTTTAATTTTCACCGGTGTTGAGTTATGCTTGGCGTGTCCGGCTGTTTCGACCGGGAAACTATCTTAAACTACAGGTTCGGAAAGGAGCAAAATATGAAACTATGGGTGACTCCGGAAGGGGACCGCTGGCTCTGCGATGAATGCCAGCCTGACTTTGCCGCGCAGATTGAACTGGAGAAATGGCGGGCGGCCTTCGAAAAATGGGAACCGACTTTGCGCTGCTCGCAATGCAAACATGGCGACATGGAAGTGCTTGATTAATTTTCTGAACATAACCGGTCAAAACCCATGGACTTTGGCATAGTCTCCTTGCCGTCATTATCAGGTGCCAACGGCGCTTATCTGCGGCTTTGCTGAGTTTATGCCCTTCGAGTATTCGCCATGACAGCTATTTTGAATTTTTCGCGAATAAGTTTTTAAATTTAACTTTTTTGCCACCGGAGCAATAAGGAGAAAGGTGATGACTGAAAAAAATCGAACCGAACCGCCGGAGGCTGATTTTCAGATCCGCTGCCGCAAGCTCGGACAACTGATTCACTACGGATACTGCTGTCGGGAGAACGAGGGACTGCCTTGCGCCAAAACCCTGGACTGCTGGTTCCCGTATTTCAACGTGGCCGAGTACCTTCGGGGGGTACTCACGCCTGAGGAATGGGCGGCAACCTTTGAAAAACCGGTCAAACCGAAACTGCTCTCCTTGGCCGAACTGATCGAGCAGGCCGAGAATAATGTCAAAGAACGGAAACGGAAGAAGGAATAACGGCTTCGCCAACGGATTTATACCGCCCCTCTTATCCCCCTTCCTGCTTCACCGGTTTTACCGCATGAGATGAGATTCCGCAGCACGACTATATCCCGGCTCTAAAGAAAATGATTCTTGATAGTTGATTTTTGTATTCTCACCGTGATATTCAATACACATGGCTTGGCTGCTTCAGCCGTAATTCAGGCCTAACTTCTCCACAATCTGAATGAATAGAATGATGGTTCCGCACGGTTTAGCGTGACCTGAAAAGGTTGCTGGTTTCTGCTCGAATAAGGAGGATTAAATGAGCAAAGACAAAGGATTGCTGTTGAACATTTTCATCTGGCTACTACTCGGTCTGGCGCTGGTGGCCTGTGAGAATGATCGAGACTATACGGCGGAAAGACCCGTTATTCCGGCCAATGCCCAAACGCTTGATCTGGCCAAGAATGCTTCGGCGGTCAGCTCCGTCGGTGTCGTACAGTTTTCGCATGCCATTCATAATACCCGGCCGGAGATCAATTATGACTGTATGATCTGTCACATCCATACTGCCGTTACGGTCTCGCCCTCCTGGCCCTGTGCTCAGTGCCATGCGCCCGGCGGCATCGCCGCGGGTCTTGAGGCCTGCAGTAATCCCGAGGTTGGAGAGCACGGGCAGAGTTGTATTACCCGGGCTTGTTTTGATTGCCATGCCGGCCTCACTCCTCCAACCGACCTCAACGATTGTAATTACTGCCATGCCAACCTGGCATTTTTCGCCGATTCCGCGGTTGAAGGATTACAGTTCAGTTCCGCGACCTGGACCGGAAAAACCGATAATCGGGGTGTTTTTGAATTCCGCGACGGCGACACCCTGACCTTCCTGGTCGGCGGGGTCACCATCGGAACGGTTGAGGTCGACAGCAACCAGAATATACAACGGTTCCACTTTGCCACTCCCATCGACCTGGTTCCCGGGGCAGTCGATGAAACGAATCAGACCGTTACCAATATTGCCAGATTCCTGCAGTCTCTGGATATCGACGCTGACCCGAGCAACGGTATCACCATGCCGGACGGACTAGCCAACGTGACCAGGGGGCGGCCCATCGATTTTGCCGTCGATACCGTGGCCTTTGAAAATGACGCCAACCTGCTATATATCCTGGCCCAATTCGGTAAAACCCTGGTCACGGAGGCGGATGCCCAGGCGCATTTGCGGGCCACCTTAGATGCCAAGTTCCCGCCGGCCACCGGCACCGTGATTACCGGCGTTCCCAATACCAATTTCGTGTTGCAGGGCCTCACCAGTGAGTCAAGCGGAGTTACCTATAACTATCAGTGGTACCGGGCCGATGACGAGGCCGGTCTCAACGAGACGGCCATTGCCGGGGCCACCACCACCGAATATCAGCCGGTGACTGCCGATGTCGGCAAATATCTGGTCTTTGAGGTGACTCCGGCGGCGGTCGGCGGAACTCCGGATCGAAGTGACTGGCTGGGACCGATCACCGACAGCCAGACCGTCACCTACGTATCGACCCTTGACTTTCAGAGCCAGGTGGATCAGTTCCATATCCGCTTGCCGGCCACGGCGGAAGCCACCTTCGATGTGATCTCCTACGAGCCGGATGTGGGGGGCGGTGCCACACCCAGCACACCACCGGTGCCGCAGGATTTCTTCGGCAACGGCGATAACAACGATTTCCTGGTGACCAATTGCTATCTGTTTCAGGAGGATGCCAGCCACACTCTAGTATTTGAGCGTTCGGGGAACGCTCCTTATTATGAATGGACTGATACCGACGTCAATCGCCGGGCCAAGAAAAATCCCCTGGTCATTCTGGCCGGTCCAGATGCCTTGCCGGCCGGCGATTACCTGTTTACCATCGGCGCCAACCTGCTGAGCCAGGACGATGCCCTGAGCGGCTTCAACACCGGCGGCTTCTCCTGGGCCGATACGCGGACCGGTATCACCAACCAGAATCACTACCAGGTGATTTTTACCTTCAACTATTAACCCAGATGATGCGGAAGGATTCTTTCATGACCGTCGACAAGTTTGTTAAATCAATCATGAACGTGATCGGCCTGCTGCTGTTGCTGGTCGGCATCTCGGCCTGCCAGACCACCGGTTCCACACTGGCCGGTAATAGTCTGGTCTTGCGCGAGGTGCCCCGGGCAGACCGGATACCGGTTATGGTGCTGAATTTTCGCAACGGCACTCTGAAGGACAAGGCCGAGCTGTACCAGCCTTGGGAACTGGGGCTGCCGTCGATGATCAT
This sequence comes from uncultured delta proteobacterium, assembly GCA_963807225.1. Lineage (GTDB taxonomy): Bacteria > Desulfobacterota > Desulfobulbia > Desulfobulbales > JAGXFP01 > JAGVGT01. The sequence continues at coordinate 174,805 of CAWEAD010000012.1, forward strand.
GACCGATCTTGAGACCATCGGCGTCTTCAATATCATCAGTCGCGAGATGCTGAAGGACGTCCTGCGGGAGCAGGCCATGCAGCAGACTGGCCTCGTCGATGAAAAACAGGCGGTGCAGGTGGGCCGCATTGTAGCCGCCAAATATGTCCTCACCGGCAATTACATGGCCTTGGACGGTCAGCTGCACATCGAGTCCCGTTTGCTCTCGGTGGAGTACGGGACTCAGATGGGGGCCGCCGCCGTGACCGGCCAGTTGACCGGCTTTTTCAACCTGGAAAAACAGCTGGTGCTCGAGATGACCAGGCAACTCGGGGCCGTCCTGCATCCGGAAGAGGAAAAGTTGGTCGAAGCCAACGTTGAGACCACCTCGGTCGATGCCTCACTGCAGAACTACGCTGGTGAGATTAAGCTTTATCGGGCCAAGGATTTGGAATCCGAAGGTAAGAAGGACCAGGCCGAGAAACTGGTGATCGAAGCACGCCTCCGTTTCGAGCGGGCCTTGCAGTATGATCCCGGTTATGAACGGGCGAAGATGAACCTGGCCAGTCTCTCCATGGGCATCCCGATGACCCTGTGAGCAGTTTGGCGGAGACTGAAGGAATAAAACCAAAAATGAAGAGAGCCATGAAAGAGAATCTGAAGAAAATTATCCTGGTTGCCGGTATTTTCCTGATGCTGCCCGTTTCCGTCCATGCCGGGACCTTTTACACCGGGGTCAAGTATTGGCAGGCTACTTGGGATTCGGCCATACTCGACTGGTTTGAGAAGGATATCGCCGAGACTTACCGGGAAAACCGACTGATCCTGGTCTCCCACAAGGATCCGGGCGACGGCTATCTGGCCGGTCCGTTATTCGGCTACCAGACCGACAATCGCAAATGGTCCTTCAGTTTCTCGCCGATGATCTTCAGCAGTTTCACCCAGGAGTGGGAAGGATCGCCGGGCCCGGTCGATCTGCATAACACTATTGATCTGAAGCGCAAGGATTTCGACTTTGCCGCCAGTTACACCATCAACAAGTATCTCAAGGGTTATGTGGGCTACAAGTACCAGGACATGAAGATGGACTTCAACCTAAACTTCGTGGTCCCCAACACCACTTTCAGCCAGGATTTCCATTATGAAGTGGAGTCGCAGGTCCACATCCCCACCGCGGGACTGGCCGGGGTCTACCAAATTTCCGACCACTTCGTCACCGGTTTGCAGGCCGGGGTGCTTTATGCCATCCCCTCCTTGACCATGAAGGAATCATCCCTCGGCATCGATCAGGACGTGAAGCCTTGGCCGGGTCTGGGTTTCAATACTGAAGCGACCCTTACCTACCAGCCTTTCCAGGCCCTGCTCCTGCAGGGTGGGTACCGCTATCAGGTCTTCGAGATGGAGGCCAGGGCGCCGGGCCGCACCGATACCACCAGGTCCTACGATGTCACCCACGGCTGGACCTTGTCGGCTATCTACGTTTTCTGAGCCCAGCATATACTGCACGAGCATGAGGAATGGCCGGGTCAGATCCCGGCCATTCCTGTTTCCGGCTGTTTCTCCAGCAATAGTCAACCCTCCCAACCGATTACCGGATCCCGGCGATCAACAGCGGTAATTTTCTCAATAATAAGCAGGGATCTCGGCATCGCGCCGGTATCTGGTCCCGTCGCCCGGAAGGTTTTTGCCGGCGCTCCAGGCGGAGATTGGCGATCAGTGGCAGCCGAATTTATTTGGTGATTATAGCAGACGTCTGGCAAGATCTTAGAAAGAATGGACCGGTCAAAAACGATCGCAATGAACTGACAGGAACCGGTTGCCGCTCCGTGGCAAAAGCCTCGGGACATTTGCTTCACTTCTAACTTATATTTTAGGGATTGAATATGCGAAACCTCTGCCTGCTTATCATTATTTTTCTTCTGGTCGGCCTGGGCATCGGTGGTTGTGAACGGCGGAATAAGAATCAGGCCCATCCTTCCGATAAGGATCAGTTTTCCGGCATCGACATAAGCGCCGAAGGCAGAACCTTACCCAAATTCATCCTGCCTGATATCCGCGATGGACGGGAAATCAGGAGTGATAGCTATATCGGCCGGGTGGTCCTGGTGGACTTTCTCTCCCCCTTATGTCCGGTGTGCCGGAAGGAGATGGGTGAATTGCAAAAAATGCAGGAAGATTTCCCGGCCGCCAGCTTTGCCGTTCTGGGTATGATGTCAGCGGAAGACGATCAGGCGCAAATGAAGGTGGTAATGGAGAAGGGAAAGTTTACTTTTCCGATGATCGTAGTCGATAAGGCCCTGCAGAAGGCCTTCGGTACCAAGATCAACATGCCGATCGCCTTCCTGGTCGACCGGCAGGGGGTAATCCGCAAGAAATATCTCAACCATCTTGATATCGAAGTGGTGCGTAAAGATATCGAACAGTTGCAGCCCCGGTAAGGAAAATATTGCCGGGCTCTCTTTAAGTCATTTTCAATCGGTGAAGCGGGACTGGACGATCAGGTCAATTTTTGAAGGCTCGATCCCGCATTATTTGGGCTTGCCGTTCAGTCACCGTTCAGCAATTTGCTGTTTACCTTCCTAGCTCCTGCCCGGTCTCGGATAATACCTGCCCCGGATAAATCGCTTGTCTTTAATCATCCGGTGTGGAGAATATTCTTTAGGAGCATGAAGAAGCTTCTTCACTATTATTTGGTATGTAAGACATGCCGCTATGCTATCCATTTGAACTTACGAATACCGGTGAAGATGGCATGAGAGTTGCTTTGAGTCGGCTCATCATGATCCCCCGGAGATTCTCCCTATGATTGGTAAATATAGCTGGTTGCTTGCGTTCCCGGTCCTCTGGTTCCTGCTTCTGCCGCCTATGGCTAGCGCCGAAAACGAATCTTTACCCGGTCTGGAAAAGCTGATCGGCATAGCCCTGTCCGAAAACCCCGAGCTTCAGGCGGCCGAGGCCAGGGCCCGCTCCTTCGAGAGCAAAGTGGTTCCGGCCGGCTCACTGAACGATCCGGCTCTTTCGCTGGCCCTCAGCAACTACCCGATCGACACCTTCTCCGACAACCAGACCCCGATGACCGGCAAGATTATCCGTCTTACCCAGGAACTGCCTTTTCCCGGCAAGCTGGCGGCTCGGGAAGAGGTGGCAACCGAGCAGGCCCGCTGGTATCGCGCCCTGGCCGAAGAGTCACGTCTCCAGTTGGTCAAAGGAGTTAAGGAAGCCTACTACAACTACTATTACTTCGATCGGGCCGTAGCCATCACCGGCAAAAACCTCGGCATCCTCGACGACTTCATCCGCCTCACCGAATCCAGCTACTCGGTTGGAAAGGGGTTGCAACAAGACGTGCTCAAAGCCCAGGTTGAGCGTTCCCGGCTGCTGGACCGGCTTTACACTATCCGGCAGCAACGGGAGACCGCTTTGGCCGCCCTCAACCGGCTGGCCAATCGTGACCCAGATGCTCCCCTGGCCGAACTGCCCGAAATATTACCGGTTGCGTCGGGGCAGACCCCGGAAGAGTTGCGGAGCATTGCAGCAAGCGATCGCCCCATGGTGGCCGCCTACAATTCCCTGGTCGAACGTTATCGGGCTCAGAAGAAACTGGCCCGGCTCGATTACCGCCCCGATTTCAAGGTCGGCCTGGCTTATACCCAGCGGGAACCCAGCGGCAGCGATCCGGGCACCGACTTCGCCGGGGTTGAATTCGGCTTCAACCTGCCGGTCTGGCGTGCCAAGAGAAGCGCGGCGGTGACCGAGGCCCAAAGCGGCGAGGAGATGGCCCTGGCCCAGTACCGGGATTTCCTGAACCAAGTCGCCTTCAATATCCAAGATGCCTGGAGCCAGCTGAAAACCAGCGTGGACCAAGCCAACCTCTACAAGACCGGAATCATCCCGCAGGCCGCCCAGGCCCTGGAGTCGGCCCGCGGGGCCTATCAGGTCGGCCGCCTCGGCTTCCTGCCGCTGCTGGACAACCTGATGCTGCTGTATAATTACGAGCTTCAATACCAGAAGGTTCTAAGCGACGGTCAGCGCAGCCTGGCTCGACTAGAGGCTGAAAGCGGCCGCCCCTCTGATCCTGTCTCTGAATAAGATAGGCCAATCATCTTTTCCCCAACTGAGATCGAGGTTATCTATGCCCATGCACAAGAGGTTATTGGCCGCCATATTCAGTGCGATCCTGATCTGTACCGGGTCGTTGCCCGGCTGGACGATATCCGATAACCATTACGATCTGCATTTCCATGCCGGTCCCGAGTCGGCGGCCGCCGCCCAGCAGTATACCTGCTCCATGCACCCAACCATCATTCGTGATGAGCCCGGTAACTGCCCGATCTGCGGTATGACCCTGACTCCGGTCAAGGCCGAGGCCCCGGCCACCCCCGAGAAGCCACCGGCCGACCGCAAAATCAGGTACTGGGTGGCGCCCATGGACCCCACTTACATTCGCAACCAGCCGGGCAAGTCGCCGATGGGCATGGATCTGGTCCCGGTATATGAGGATCAGCTCACCTCCGGCGTGATTACCATCGATCCGGCCACGCGGCAGGACATGGGGGTCCGGACCGCCCCGGTCACCCGTAGCGATTTGCACCGGGCTATTCGCACCGTAGGGCTGGTCGGTTACGAAGAGCCCAAGCAGTATTCGGTCAACAGCAAGATCGAGGGTTGGGTCGAAAAACTGATGGTCAATCAGACTGGTGAGTCGGTGCGACAGGGCCAGCCGATGCTTTCAATCTACAGCCCGGAACTGGTGACGGCCCAGGAGGAGTTTCTGCTGGCCCTCCGTAACCGTAAAGTTTTGACGTCCAGTAATGTCCCGGAGATCTCTAACGGGGCCGAGAACCTGCTGGAGGCTTCGCGTCAGCGTTTGCGTTACTGGGACATCAGCGAGGCGCAGATCGAGGAACTGGAAAAAAACGGCCGGACCCAAAAGACCATGATTCTCCATGCCCCCTATGACGGTGTGGTGACCATGAAGAAGGTCAATCAGGGTATGTACGTCAAGGCGGGCATGGAACTCTTTCAGATCTCGGACATCTCCAGGGTCTGGATCTATGCCGACATCTATGAGTACGAACTTGCCTGGGTCAAGGTCGGACAAAAAGCCAGCATCGAGTTGCCGTACCGTTCCGAGCCGATCGGCGGGAAGCTGAGCATGATCTATCCCTATGTCGAGAGCAAGACCCGGACGGTCAAGGCACGAATCGACCTGGACAACCCCGGCCTCGCACTGAAACCGGACATGTATGTGAACGTGAGTCTGGAAGCCCAAACGGTTAAGAATGTCCTGGTCATCCCCGCCGAGGCGGTGATCGATTCTGGGAAATCACAGACCGTTTTCGTCGCCCTGGGCGACGGTCGATTCGAGCCCCGGCAGGTAAAGCTCGGTCTCAGGGGTGACGATGGTCTGGTCGAGATCAAGCAGGGTCTACTGCCGGGTGAATCGGTGGTGACCTCGGCCCAGTTCATGCTTGACTCGGAGAGCACCCTGCGGGCGGCAATCCGGAAGATGGTGGAGCCCCCGAAGAGCTCGTCGAAGAGTACCGCCCCTGCCCCCGCCGGGGCCGGCCAAAACAGAGCGGACGAGAAGCTGGAAGATCTGTTCAAGTGAGCAGTCGCGATGGAAGGTTGAGGAGAATTCATGCTGGAAAAAATTATTGAGGCGTCCGTCCGCAACAAGCTCATTGTTGTGCTGCTGACCGTGTTTCTGATCGCGGCCGGGGTTTATGCCTTCAAGCAGACTCCCATCGACGCCATTCCGGATTTGTCAGACGTCCAGGTCATCGTCTTTACCGAGTATCCCGGCCAGGCTCCCCAGGTGGTCGAGGACCAGGTAACCTATCCTTTGACCACCCAGATGCTCGCCGTACCCCACGCCAAGGTGGTGCGAGGCTACTCCTTCTTCGGCCTCTCTTTCGTCTACGTGATCTTCGATGACGGCACCGACATCTACTGGGCTCGTTCCCGGGTTTTAGAGTACCTCAACTACGCCGCCGGCAAATTGCCGGCCGGGGTCACCCCGAGCCTCGGGCCCGACGCCACCGGGGTAGGGTGGGTCTACGAGTATGCCCTGCAGAGCGACAGTCACGACCTCCAGCAGCTGCGGACCATTCAGGATTGGTACCTGCGCTACGAACTGACCGCGGTGGATGGCGTTTCCGAGGTGGCCAGCATCGGCGGCTACGTCAAGCAGTATCAGGTGCGGGTCGATCCCAACCGCCTGCTGGCCTACCACATCACCATTCCCCAGATCCGCACCGCCATCCAACAGAGTAATAACGACGTGGGTGGCAGGGTGCTGGAAATGGGCGAGGCGGAGTTCATGGTGCGCGGTCTCGGTTACATCAAGTCGGTTGCCGACCTGGAACAGGTAGTGGTGGGAACCGACCGCCAGGGCACGCCGATCCTGATCCGGGATCTCGCTCAGGTGGGCATCGGTCCCGAACTGCGCCGGGGCGTGGCCGAGTTGGACGGCAAAGGCGAGACCGTGGGCGGTATCGTGGTGATGCGCTTCGGCGAAAATGCCCTGCAGGTAATCTCCCGGGTCAAGGAGAAACTGGCCGCTCTGCAGGCCGGGCTGCCCGAGGGGGTGAAGATTGTCCCGGTCTATGATCGTTCCAATTTGATCGAGCGGGCCGTCGATACCCTGAAAAGCAAGCTGATCGAGGAATCCATCGTGGTGGCTGTGGTCACCGCGCTTTTCCTCTACCATCTGCCCAGTGCCCTGGTGGCCATCTTCACCCTGCCGGTGGCGATCCTGATGGCCTTCATCGTCATGCACCTCCAGGGCATCAACGCCAATATTATGAGCCTGGGCGGCATTGCCATCGCCATCGGGGCGATGATTGACGCCGCCATCATCATGATCGAAAACGCCCATAAACACCTGGAGCGCGATCGGGGCAAAAAGCCGCACTGGGAAATTATTTTGGCCTCGGCCAAGGAGGTGGGTCCGACCCTGTTCTACTCGCTGCTGGTGATCACCGTCTCCTTTCTGCCGGTCTTCACCCTGCAGGAGCAGTCGGGCCGGATGTTCAAGCCCCTGGCCTTTACCAAGACCTACGCCATGGGGGCGGCAGCCCTGTTGTCGATCACCATCGTGCCTGTGCTGATGGGCTGGTTCATCCGCGGCAAGATCAAGCCAGAGTATGCCAATCCTCTCAACCGCATGCTGGTCCGGCTCTACCACCCTCTGGTCGATTTTGTCCTGAAATGGCGGAAAATCACCATCCTGCTGGCCCTGTTGCTGATCGGCTCCATCGCCTGGCCGGTCATGCACATGGGCTCGGAGTTCATGCCGCCTCTCTACGAGGGGGATCTGCTCTACATGCCCACCACCATGCCGGGAATTTCCATCACCAAAGCCAAGGAATTGCTGCAGCAGACCGACCGGATCATTGCCTCCTTTCCCGAGGTGGAAAGGGTCTTCGGCAAGTCAGGTCGGGCCGAGACTGCCACCGACCCAGCTCCGCTGTCGATGCTGGAGACCACCATTATGCTGAAACCGGAGTCAGAGTGGCGCCGAGTGGCGGTGGAGCGTTTATATCGCGATTGGCCGGAGTGGCTCAAAACCCCGCTGCGTTATCTCTGGCCCGATCAGCGCGCCATCACCTCCGGTGAACTGATCGCAAAACTCAATGAAGCGATCCGCTTTCCCGGCTTGACCAACGCCTGGACCATGCCGATCAAGACCCGTATCGACATGCTCTCCACCGGGATCAAGACCCCGGTGGGCATCAAGGTGATGGGTAACGACTTGAACGAACTCTCCCGCATCGGCGAGGAGATCGAGGCGGTTGTTTCCGTCCTGCCCGGGACCCTGTCCGCCTATTCCGAGCGGGTGGTGGGCGGCAATTACCTGGATATCGATATCGATCGCGGTGCCGCCGCCCGCTACGGCTTGAACGTGGGCGAGGTGCAGGACATTATCCAGTCGGCCATCGGCGGCATGAACGTCACCCGCACCGTGGAAGGTTTGGAACGTTATCCGGTCAACATCCGCTACCAGCGCGACTATCGCGACGACCTGCCGGCCCTGCAGCGGGTGCTGGTGCCGCTCAAGGACGGAACCCACATTCCGCTCTCCCAGGTGGCGAATCTGAATCTCCACAAAGGGCCACCCTCGATCAAGAGCGAGAATGCCCGGCGCACCGCCTGGATTTACGTGGATTTGAAGACCAGTGACATCGGCGGTTATGTCAAAGAGGCCCAGGCGGCGGTTAAAGCCAGGGTCAAACTGCCGCCCGGTTACTCCGTGGTCTGGAGCGGCCAGTACGAATATATGCAGGCGGCGCGGGCGCGGTTGGCCACCATTATCCCGCTGACCATTCTGGTGATCTTCGTGATCATCTATCTTAACACCAAGTCGCTGGTCAAGACCGCTATCGTCTTCCTGGCCGTGCCCTTCTCGCTGGTCGGGGCCTTCTGGTTCCTCTACCTCCTGGGCTACCACACCTCGGTGGCGGTCTGGGTGGGGCTGATCGCCCTGGCCGGGCTGGACGCCGAAACCGGGGTGGTGATGCTGCTCTATCTGGACATCTCTTATGGGCTGTGGCAGAAGGCGGGGCGGATGCTTAACCGCGGCGACCTGGTCCAGGCCATTCACCACGGTGCGGTGAAAAGGATCCGACCCAAGGTGATGACCATCTCGGTAATCATCGCCGGTTTGTTGCCGATCATGTGGAGCCACGGGGCCGGAGCCGACGTAATGAAGCGGATAGCCGCTCCCATGGTGGGCGGGGTGGTTACTTCCGGTATCATGGAACTGGCCGTCTATCCGGTGATCTTCTTCATTTGGCGGGGTTTGAGTCTGAAAAAAAGCATGGAGGCGACCGCCACCGGCGAGGTGGAGGAAACCGGGAATTAAGCATTAACCAGCCGATAAACACGGAATTTTCCGTAACAACCGATAGTTCAAGGAGAACTGAAATGAGAATTAAACCTGTAAAACTGGTGCGTACCTTTCTTTTCCTGGCCTTGGCGACCGGGCTGACGACTCCGGTCGTGGCCGCTGAGCACGCAGACATGGGCTCCATGGGGCATACCGCCATGGTCGCGGGTGCGAAAAAAATACAGCTGGGCCAAGTGGAGGTGGAGGGAATCAAGGCGCAGGCCCATCTGGACGATGTCAGCCAGGCCTTGGCCGCGGCCGGTATGCCGGGGACCCATCACTTGATGCTGGCCTTCTCCGATGCCGGTTCCGGGCGACAGGTAGGCGATGGCCTGGTGGCGGTCAAGGTCAACGGGCCTGACCGGAAGGCTGGGGCTCCGGTAAAGATGATGGCCATGGACGGTAGTTTCGGCGCCGATCTGGACCTGGCCAAGTCCGGCAGCTACGACATCGAGGTCGGCACCAAGCTGGCCGACGGAAAGAATCGGCAATTCCGTTTCAGCTATACCGTCAAATAATCAATCCCGGAGCGCTTGCTTCGAAAAAAAGGCGGGCTCCGAATGGGGCTCGCCTTTTTTGTTGATGAGAAAGATTGGGTGGTCGCCGCGGTTTAATTACCACGGCCGCTCCAACCGCAGATCGGCGATCAGCGGCAGGTGGTCGCTGGCTACCTTGGAGATGCCCAGGCGGCAACGCTTGCCATGCAGCAGGCTCAGGCCGCGATGGAAGATCTTGTCGAGACCGTTGGCCGGCGAAAACGAAGGGTAAGTCATGATCGCATCAAAGTAGGTATTGCTGTGATTGCTGGCGCAGCTGAAATCGAGGATCTCGGTGAACATCGGAGCCAGCCGGGTCCACCAGTCGTTGAAATCTCCGGCCACCAGGCAGGGGAAATCGGTCGGCAGATCGCGAAATTCCGGAGCATGAACCAGGAGCCCGACCTGCTGGGGGCGCTCACGGAAGGAGAGGCCCAGATGCAGGTTGAAGACCGCCATTTCCTGGCTTTTGCCGTTGTCGCCGGGCAGTTCGATGGCGGTATAAAGACAGCCGCGGGATTTGCGATCCTCGATGGTGAGGTTGATATTGCGCTGTCGCAGGATGGGGAAACGGCTGAGGGTGGCGTTTCCGTACATTCCGGTGCTGAGTCGGACATTAAGCCCCACGGCGAAATGCGGATAATTCAGGCGTCCGGCCAGATCAGCGGCCAGGTCCAAGCGCTGCGAACGGGGTACTCCGACATCGACTTCCTGGAGGAGAACCAGGTCGGGGTTGTGGTGGGCGATAATCTCGGCGATGCGTTCCGGCTTGAAGCGACGGTCGACCCCGATGCAGCGATGGATATTATAGGTTAGTACGCGAAAGTCCAATTGCTGCTCCAGTCTGAGGGTTAGTCCCGGGCCGTCAGGATGATCTCGATCCGCCGGTTTTTAGCCCTGCCTTCCGGGGTATCGTTGCTGGCGACCGGGTGATATTCGCCGTAGGCCACTGCCGCCAGGTTTTCGGGGTCGATGCCGCGCTCCTGCAGGAAGCGGGCAACATTGACCGCCCGGGCTGCCGACAGCTCCCAGTTGGTGGGGTATTGCCGGGCCAGGGCGCCGCCGATCGGCACATTGTCGGTATGACCCTCGATCCGGATTGTCCGGTCATGCACTTCCTTGAGAATATCGATGACTTTTTGCAGGACCAGGAGACCGTCGCTCTTGATCTCGGCTTGTCCGGAGGAGAAGAGAACCGCTTCTACAAGGTTGACGGTCAACTTGCCCTTGAGTTCGGAGATGGTGACCTGCCCTTTGGCGATTTCCGAGTTCATCTTGCCGAGCAAGGCCTCGTAGGTCGAACTGAGTTTCTTGGTCTCCTCTTCCTTTTCCCGGTGCAACCGGTCCAGTTCTTCGTTCAACCCGGTGATGGTCTCCCGCAGGTCCTTGATTTCAGCTTCCCGGATTGCCAGTCGTTTTTTCAGATCCACCTGCTTCAGCTCGAAGTCCACTTCCTTACGGGCCATCTCTTGGCGCTGGTCGGCGATGATCCGGGACTGGCTGTCATCCCGGGCCGCCAGGATACCCTCGAGTTCCTTCTTGTTGTCGGTCAGGGAGGCCACCTGCTTGAGCAGGGTTTCCTTGTCGACCTTGAGTTCGGCAAGTTCCCGGCTCTGCTCGTCGAAAGCGGCCTGCAGTTCCTGGTGTGCTCCCTGGAGATCGGTGAGTTCGGTTTGCAATCGGCTTGTTTCACCGGCCAGCATCTCGAAACTGCTCTTACTAACGCAGCCGGGCAGCAGCAATAGGGCCACCGCCAGCATCGTCAACAATTTCTTTCTGTTGGGCATCTTGTCTACTCCATTTGCTTGGGGAAAGATTCGGCCGGATCTTAAGTGCGGAATCCGCAACCGGATTTAATCTTTTAGATCATACTCGACATTCATAACTCTCAAAAGTTCTACTAAGACCAAGTCTGAAATATTTCACCGGGCGAAAAATTTTGGCAGCGTTCGTTTATGGCAGACCGGACAAACAAGGTTCTCCTTGCCAGCAGCCGCCCGGGTGCGGTAAAACTTGATGGCGTCGCGAAAAGTGCCCTGAATGGTATAAATCTGATCTCTTGCGGCCTAGCGCATTTTTGTTCGTTCGGCATACCACTTGTATGGCCTCGCTCTCAAAAATATACTACTCCTGAATTATCCGGTTTTTCGTGGTCTTCGCTTAATTGCTTAGCCATTCCGAAATTTTTTACGATTATTAGAACTTCAGGGCGACCGGTAAGCACCGGCCTTTTTTTAACCTTTGCCACCCGACAGGTAAGCCATGCCCGAAGAATCACTCCCGGCCCCCCCGAAAGTCCGGATCCGCGAGATGTCCATTGACGATCTCTCCCATGTTTACCACATCGGGGAAGACATCTTCACGGTCGAATATTCCTCAACCCTCTATCGGACCTGGGACGAGTACGAGATCACCTCGTTGTTCAACACCGATAACGAACTCTGCCTGGTGGCCGAGGTCCGGGACCAGATTGTCGGCTTCGCCCTGGGCACCACGGTGGAGAAGCCTCACTCGGCCTGGAAATACGGCTACCTGCTCTGGCTCGGGGTGCGGCCCGATATGCAGAAGCACCGGATCGGCGAGCGGCTTTTTCGCGAAATCAAGCGGCGGATGCGCGAGCAGGGGGCCAGAATCATCATCATCGATACCGACGCCGACAACCGGGCCGCGATCAACTTCTTCAAGAAAAAGGGCTTCGGCAATATCGAGAAGCACGTATACATGAGTCTGAATCTTTCCCGGTCGCGAAAGAAAGTGGAGAAGAAACCATGAAAGATCGGCGTGATCTGGTCTGGTCGGCTTTGGCGCCGGAACGGTTGCGCGCCAATCTGCTGGAGATGATGAATATCTATTCGCCCTTCGGCAAAGAGGAAGACGTCCAGCTCTATCTGGAGGAACGTCTTCGGGCCGGAGGTTTGCAGGTGAAGCGCCAGGAAGTGGAGGATGAACGCTACAATCTGGTGGTGACCATGGGGGCGGAAAGGCCGGCTTTTTTCCTGGTCGGCCATGTCGACACCATCCCGGCCTGGGAACTGGAAATGATCGAGCCGCGGGAAGAGGGCGACTTGATATTCGGCCTGGGCAGCGCCGATATGAAGGGCGGCTGCGCGGCCATGGTTGAGGCCTTCCTGGCCCTGGCCACCTTGCCGGTGAATGAGCAACCGGCGGTCGGGCTGTTGCTGGCCGTGGGCGAAGAGGAGACCGGTGACGGCAGTGCCACCTTCCTCACCGAATACCGACCCGAATGGGTGGTGATCGGCGAACCGACCGGACTGGCCGCCTGTTTCTCCCATTACGGTTATCTGGAGACCAACCTGGTTACCAGGGGGAGGCGTATCCATTCATCGCTGCCGGAACTGGGACACAATGCGGTGGAGTCGATGCTGCGGGTGCTCCTGCACCTGGGGCGCGCACCTCTTTTCGACCGGAGACGCTCGGAAATCGTTTACTCGATCCGGGAGATGGTCTCTTCCAGAGCCGGCTTCGTGGTCCCGGATCGTTGCGAGACCTGGATTGATCTGCACCTGGCGCCGGAGGTGATGCCGGCTCTGGTCGAAAAGGAGATTCGCGCCCTGGCAAGCACCGCTGCCGGGCAGGTCCCCGATCTGGACCTGGAGATGGCCTTCGGCTTTGCTTCACCGGGTTACAATCTTGACACCGATACAGCTCTAGCCCGGACCCTGGCGCAGATCTATCCCGGTCTTGGCCTGGAACTGCGTTTCGATACCTTCCGGTCACACTCCGACGGCAATCTCTTCTACGAGGCGGGGGTAAAACCGCTGTTGCTGGGGCCAGGTGAACTGGAAGTGGCCCACACCCCGGATGAGCAGATTAATTTCTCCCAGGTGCTGGAAGCGGCCCGAATCTATTCCACCCTCTGTCTCCAGCAGGATCGGGAAGCCTAGTCAGCAATTTTCTCGCCTTTATAGTTGCGGATCGATATTACCGGGACCGCCGCAATCCGGGGTATAGCAGGTAACGTTCTTGAATTCACAGGTCTGCTGGCAGCCCGGGCAGGTATTGGGCGGGGTGGCGGCGGTCAGCAGAAAACCGCAGTTCCCGCATTTCCAGTAGGTCTGCCCGCAGCTCGGGCAGAGTTCGGCGTCCTGGGCTTTCCCTAGCTCTGCCCCGCAATTGCGGCAGCTTTTTTCTTCCTTGCTCATCTCTAACTCCTTTCAGTTTCGGCAGGGTCCAGCCGTTCATTGATTTCGGCTCAGCAGCCGAATGGATCTGGGCCCAGCCTGGGGGACCGGCAAAATGTTCGTGGTAATGACGGCTGGCGATTAAGTACGCGAAACGCTTCCTCCGCGGATATCATAACCGGACTGAGGAAAATTTCGGTAACTCAAATTTATCCTGAATCGAAGACAATACATCATGTCGTTCTCTCCCGGTTTGGATTCTGCCTCTGTACCCCGCCTTTCCTGATCCATAATAAGGACTGTGAAAGCGGATTTTTCGGAAAGAAAAAGATTCTGTTTATGTGCTCCGGGTGGAGTATCATTTTTTATCGATACGCAATCGATGCCGCAGATGCATTATCTCCCGGATCGGCCACTACGGCTAGCCGGATTCGGTAGGCAACCAAAGGAGTCTTATATGCTGTGGACCATTTCCGTGATTCTGATAATTCTCTGGGCGCTGGGTCTGGTCAGCAATTATACCATGGGAGGCTACGTCCATATTCTGCTGGTCATCGCAGTCATTGTTGTCCTGCTCACCCTTATTCAGGGGCGGCGGCGCCGGTAACCGCTTGCCGCTGGCCGAGCTGATTTGAACAATCGGATTAATAAAGCAAGGAGCGGAAATGAGAACAAACACTTTACTGGCCGTCGTTCTTATTGCAGTAGGAATCGTGGCCTTTGCCTATCAGGGCATCGACTTCACGACCAGAGAAAAGGTCATCGATCTCGGCCCCATCCAGATGTCGGCCGATAAGACCAGAACACTCCCTTTACCGCCAATTGTCGGAGTCATCGCACTGGTGGGCGGCATCGCTTTGCTGGTCGTGGGCAGAAAAAAGGGCTGATAACCGGTGACCGGTTTCTCCGGCACCATGGCGTCGCGATGGGCGGGTTTGACTCTCGACCAACGGTTGCCATTTGCGCTGCCGAAAAACCAGGAAATAATGGCATGATCATTATCTCCCCGGACCCCATTGATAAAGGAATCGTTGGTGGCTAAACAGGCAACCGAACTACGGTACGCCGTCCGGTTTCGAGTGGTCTGCAAGTATTTCGGGCAATTGTGCCTGGTGCTTGCCGGGTTGACTCTGGTGCCTTTGGTGATCTCGCTGGTTTTTGGCGATATGTCCAGCGGACAGCGATATGGTCTGGTGATCGTCGGGCTCCTTGTCATCGGAGCCGGACTGGCCCGGCTGCGAACCCCGGCCAGGGTGCAAACCAATGAGGGCATGGTTCTGGTAGCCCTGATGTTTCTCTTTACTCCGCTGGTGATGTCCTACCCGATGATGGTCTCGGGTGTGGGTTTTCTGGACGCCTTCTTTGAAGCCGTTTCCGGTGTGACGACCACCGGATTGAGCACGAAGGCGACCTTAGCCGGGGCGCCCCCGGGTTTTCTTTTTGCCCGGGCCTGGATGCAGTGGTACGGCGGCCTGGGCATTGTGGCCTTCTCTCTGGCCCTGGTCATCCAACCAGGTCTGGTGGCGAAAGGGCTTTCTCTCAACGAGAATGTAGCTGACGATTTGGTCGGTGGCACCCGGGCTCATACGCGGCAGGTCCTGAAAGTATATGTGCTTATCACCACCATGGGTATCATCGGTTCCTGGTTGCTGGGCATAGGTTTTTTCGACGCCGTGCTCTATACCTTTGCGGCGGTTTCCACCGGCGGCTTTGCCCCGCATGACAGCAGCCTCGGGGCCTTAAGCTGGCCAGGGCAGGTTTGGGTTACCGGGTTCTGCTTGGCGGGGGCCATCCCTCTGACCTTCTATCTTCGATTGGTAAAGGCGAAGTGGCATGGTTCGGTGGATTTTTTGCAACTCCGGATCCTGGTTATTGCCTCCCTGGTTGTGTCGCTGGCGCTGGGCAGTGCCATGTGGCTGAGTTTAGGTATTCCTTGGCCGCAGGTACTCCGGAACGCGCCCCTGCTCGCCTTTTCAGCCCAAACCACCACGGGTTTTGCCTCGATGCCGATTGCGCATCTGGATGCGGGCTCAAAGCTGATCTTGATCTTCTCGATGCTGATAGGTGGCGGTGTCGGCTCGACCGCGGGCGGTTTCAAGCTGCTACGGTTGTTCATTGCTTTTAGCGTCTTGCGCCTGATTCTCCTGCGCACCTGCCTGCCTGGGCATGCTGTCATTGAGCCCCGCTTGGCCGGCCGCCGCCTGCAGAACGATGAGATCAACGCGGCCCTGCTGCTGATCGTGCTCTTCGTCGCTGTGGTCCTGCTGTCCTGGCTGCCTTTTGTCTCGATGGGATACGACCCGCTCGACTCCCTGTTTGAAGTGGTTTCGGCGACGGGCACGGTGGGGCTGTCCGTCGGGTTGACCGGGGCAACCTTACCCGCGATACTCAAGGGTATTTTATGCGTCGATATGCTTTTGGGAAGACTTGAAATCGTCGCTTGGCTGGTGCTGCTGTATCCAGGCACCTGGTGGGGCCGAAGAATGGAGGGAGCATGAGAACTGTTTTTGTCGGAGCTGGAAAAGTGAGCATTGAAACGGCCAAAGCGCTGATTAAAAAGGGCCATGAAGTGGTGATCATCGAGATCGACAAGGGCAAGGTCGGCGAACTGTCCGAGGAGCTGGATTGCAGCTTCCTGCATGGTGATGGCAGCCAGCCCAATCTCCTGCGTGAAGTCAACCCCGAGCGAACCGACTTCCTTTTCTGTCTTACCAGCAGCGACCAGGTGAATCTGATCGCCAGTCTCGTCGGCCGCTCCCTCGGTTTCAATCGCGTGGTGACCAGTATCGGTGATCCCCAGTTCGAGGGAATCTGCCGGGAGTTGGGGTTGAAGGATACGATCAATCCCTCCCGCACCATCAGCCGTTACCTGGAGGACATGGTGGGTGGCGGTGAAAACGTCGAACTTTCACCGGTCATCAAGGATGAGGCCCGCTTTTTTAGCCTGATTGCCAAAGAGGAAGATGCGGGGCCGGCCCGGGAGTTGAAATTGCCGGCCGAGGCCAAGGTGATCTGCTATTACCGCGATGGCAAATTTTCACATGCCGATGAAGATACCACCTTCCGCAAAGGCGATGAGATTGTGATTCTCACGCACAGTAAAAATATGCCCGCTTTGCAGGATCGCTGGCAACCCGAGCAGGTGCGAGAGGACGACCCGGCAGCGAAGCGGGACAAGCAGGCAAAGGCCGAGGGTGGCGCCAAGAATAATATGTAGGCAAACGGCATGGCTGGATCGAGCAAGAAATCCTTGCAAGAGTACCGAGGGAAAAGGCGTTTCAAAGATACGCCGGAGCCGGAGGGCGAGGAAAGCCGGCAGGATCGGGAACCCTTATTCGTGATCCAGAAGCATGACGCCACCAATCTTCACTACGACTTCCGCCTTTCCCTGAATGGTGTCCTGAAATCCTGGGCCGTGCCCAAGGGGCTTTCCACCGACCCCCGCGAAAAGCGGCTGGCTATTCAAACGGAGGACCACCCCTTGGAGTACGCCGATTTCGAAGGAGTAATCCCCCAAGGCCATTACGGGGGTGGCGTGGTGCTGGTCTGGGACACCGGCGGCTATAAGAACACCACGGTCAAGGGTGATCGGGAAGTGCCATTGGCTAAGGGACTGGAGCAGGGGCACGTCACCATCGAACTGGCTGGCAAGAAGCTGCGGGGTGGTTACGCCTTGACCAGGATGGAGCGGGGTGACGGGCGGCAATGGTTGCTGGTCAAGATCAGGGACGATGAGGCTGACGCACGGCGCAATCCGGTCACTACCGAACCCAGGTCCGTGCTAAGCGGCCGTACCCTAAAAGAAATCGCCAGTGATGCGCACGAGAAGCAGCGATGAGCACCCTTAATTTCGGCCCTTATACGGTGGAGACCACCAACGAGGACAAGATCTTTTTCGCCGAGGCCGGTCTTACCAAGAAAGACCTGATCGCTTACTACCGGGAGATCGGCCAGATCATTCTGCCTTATCTGCGGGAACGGCCCGTGTACCATGCAGCGTTATCCGGACGGGGTTGGCAAGAATGGCTTCTACCAACAGGAGGCGCCGGATTACTTCCCGGATTGGATCGAGAGAAAGACCGTGAAAAAAGAAGAAGGTGAGGTCACCCACGTAATTTGCCGGAACACGGCGACCCTGGTCTATCTGGCCAATCAGGGCTGCATCACCCCGCACACCTGGCTGAGCCGCGTTGACAGGTTGCACTTTCCCGATCTGATGGTCTTCGACCTGGATCCGCCGGGCGACGACTTCAAGCCGGTCGTGGCAGCCGCCCGCCTGCACAAAAATCTCCTGACCGAGTTGGGCTTGATTCCCTTCGTGAAAACCAGCGGCTCCCGGGGGCTGCATCTGGTTATACCGCTGGATCGTGGCGCCGATTTCCCAAAAGTGCGAGACTTTGCCGGCGATGTTGCCCGGGTCCTGGCCGAAAGGCATCCGCAAACCCTCACCACCGAGGTACGCAAGAACAAGCGGCGGGGCCGGCTTTTTCTAGACACTGCCCGAAACAGTTATGCCCAGACGGTGGCTCCTCCCTATGCCGTAAGAGCCAAGTCCAAGGCCCCAATCGCCACTCCGTTGGACTGGGAAGAACTGAGCCTGCCCGATCTCACCTCGCAAAGCTATCATATCGGCAACATCTTCCGGCGTCTTGGCCAGAAAGACGACCCCTGGCGAGATATAGCTCGCCGGTCCCGTTCCCTGGATGGGCCCCGGGACCGGCTTAATTCCATAATGGCGGCGGAACTAAAATAATATGGAAATAGAATCCACCCTGATTTTGCTATTCGTTGTCGCCACGGCCGTGGCGATTGCGGTGCAGCGGCTGGCGGTGCCCTACACAGTGGCTCTGGTTTTAACCGGTTTGTTGTTGGGGTTGTTGCATGCGTTCGAGGCGCCCCAGCTAACCAAGGGACTGCTGTTCAATGTCTTCCTGCCGGGACTGCTGTTCGAGGCCGCCTTTCACCTGGAGTTCAAACAATTCTGGCGAAACCGGCTGACCATTAATTCACTGGCCCTGCCCGGGGTGGTGGCGGCAATCGCCTTGACGGCCCTGATTTTGACCCCGGTTGCCAATACCTTGCATTTTGTCCAGAATTTCACCTGGAAGCACGCCCTGATTTTCGGGGCGATTATATCCGCCAGCGACCCCATTGCCGTGATCTCGATCTTCAAAAGTCTGGGAGTGCCGAAACGTCTCTCGGTCTTGCTCGAAGGCGAGAGCCTACTCAACGACGGTACCGCGATTGTCTTCTTCATGCTCAGCATTGCCCTGGTGACCGGGGAGGTGGTGACGGTCGAGGGACTGGTCTTTGATTTTATCAAGATCGTCGGCATTGGCGTGATCATCGGGGTCGGATTCGGACTGGTCGTTTCACAGGTCATCAGGCAGGTGGATGATCCGATGATTGAGATCACCCTGACCACGATCGCCGCCTACGGTTCGTTTCTGGCTGCCGAACACTTTCATTACTCCGGGGTGATTGCCACCGTGGCGGCGGGCATGCTTTGCGGGAACTATGGTGCCAGGATCGGCATGTCGCCATCGACCAGAATAGCCGTGGAGACCTTTTGGGAATACATAGCCTTCGCCCTCAACTCGATCGTCTTTCTCTTGATCGGCTTTGAAGTTCAGTTCCGGTCCCTGGTTGACTCATGGCAGGCGATCCTGGTCGCCTATCTCGTGGTTACGGGAACCAGAGCGCTGGTTGTTTTCGGCGCCGCCTCGCTGTTGCGCAGGACCAGAGAACGAATTCCCTGGTCCTGGAGCGTCATCCTGGTCTGGGGAGGTCTGCGCGGCGGCTTGCCGATGGTGCTGGTCCTAAGTCTGGCCAAGGATTTTCCGCATCGGGATTTATTGGTCGCGATGACTTTCGGAGTTGTGCTTATTTCGATCCTGGCCCACGGTCTGACGATGGCGCCTCTGTTGAGATGGTTGGGCATTGCGCGCGGGCACCGGGAATTGGCCGAGTACGAGTTGACGCGAGGTAAATTGCAGGCCACCCGTGCTGCCTTGGAGGAGATTGACCGGATGTCGCACGTTCATTTCAATAATCCGGAGGTGCTCGCCGATCTCCGGCGCGAATATGAGAAAAAGATTGAGGATGATAAAACAGTCCTGGATGAGTTGCATTTAGAGATCCGTCAACTCCAGGCGGAGGAGGAGAAATGGGCTCGGCGGCACCTGCTGCAAGTGGAAAAAAACGAGATAATCGATGCCTTCCACCATGGAGTCTTTAATCAGGTGGTCCAGGAAAAGTTGCTGGCTAATCTCGATGCGCAATTGCTAAGCTTGGAATCAGGAGAGTCGATCGAGTCGGAATCTCCCTCGGACTTTGCCGAAGGAAAAAGTCCGGCGGAATAGTAGGGAGCGAAACGATTGATTGGCTGATGTTGCCATAATAAATGATCAACTCGCAAAATAGGTTAGCGATGGCCAGATGAAAAGCTTTGGCCACCCTTCGAGCAGCCCAGGGTGAACGGATGAACTGGCTGATCTGCCGTTCAGTGATTTCCAGCAAAAGGCATATATTTGATATAACCGATTTTTTGCCGGGTCATGACAGCTGAGGTGAAAATGATGAAAGTAAGCCCCAAGGCAGGTAAGCCGGCCGAAGCAGAGATGCTGGTGAACGTGCCCAGACTTGTCACCGCCTACTACACGGATAGACCCGATCCGGCGATTTCGCAACAACGGGTTGCCTTCGGCACCTCGGGGCATCGTGGTTCCTCTTTTGATAAGGCTTTCAACGAGTGGCATATCCTGGCCATCTCTCAGGCCATTTGCCTGTACCGGGTGCGGAATAAGATTAACGGCCCACTGTTTCTCGGCATGGACACCCATGCCCTTTCGGTGCCGGCGCTGGCCAGCGCTCTGGAGGTGCTGGCGGCCAACGGGGTGGAAGTCATGCTGGCGCAGGGGGATGAATACACTCCCACCCCGGTCGTTTCCCACGCGATTCTCACTTACAACCGCGGGCGGCAAACCGGACTTGCCGATGGTATCGTCATCACCCCCTCACACAATCCGCCCGCTGACGGTGGATTCAAGTACAATCCTCCCAGTGGCGGGCCGGCGGAATCCACCATCACCTCCTGGATCGAGTCCCAGGCCAACGAGTTTCTCGCCAGTGATCTGCGGGGGGTGAAAAGGATCGATTTCGAGAAGGCTCTGCGCGCCCCCACGACACACCGGCACGACTATCGCGATGCCTACATTTCCGATCTCGCCAAGGTTCTCGATATGGAAGCCATTGGCGGAGCCCGAATCAGCCTGGGGGTCGATCCGCTCGGCGGCGCCGGGGTCCATTACTGGGAGCACATTGCCGAGCGTTACGGGTTGAACCTCACGGTAGTCGACCAGGAGGTCGACCCGACCTTTCGTTTCATGACGGTGGATTGGGACGGCCGGATCCGCATGGATCCCTCCTCGTCTTATGCTATGCAGCGTTTGATCGGGATGAGGGACCGCTTTGACCTTTCCTTCGCCTGCGACACCGACCATGACCGGCACGGAATCGTCACCCGGCACGCGGGTTTGCTGCCGCCCAATCATTATCTCTCGGTGGCCGTTTTTTACCTCTTCCAACACCGGCCGCAATGGCACCGGGAGGCGGCGGTCGGCAAGACTGTGGTTAGCAGTCGGATGATCGATCTGGTGGCCGCCAAGCTGGGTCGGAAGCTTTTCGAGGTACCGGTCGGATTCAAGTGGTTCGTTGCCGGATTGCTCGACGGCTCGCTTGGTTTCGGCGGCGAAGAGAGTGCCGGGGCCTCCTTTGCCCGGCTGGACGGCAGTGTCTGGACCACGGACAAAGACGGTATCGTTCCGGCTTTGCTGGCAGCCGAGATCACCGCCAATCTGGGCCGCGATCCCGGTGAAATCTACCGTCAACTCACCGGTGAATTCGGGGAGCCGCTTTACGAGCGCGTCGAGGCACCCGCCACCCCTGAGCAAAAGGCAATCCTGACGAAACTCTCAGCCCGGGAGGTAAAGCTTACTGAAATGGCGGGCGAAAAAATTCAGACCATTCTCACCCGGGCGCCGGGTAACGATGCACCCATCGGCGGCTTGAAGGTGATGACTGAAAGCGGTTGGTTCGCGGCGCGTCCGTCGGGGACTGAGGATATCTACAAAATTTACGCGGAGAGCTTCCGGGGCGCCGATCACCTGCGCCTGCTTCTGTCGGAAGCCCAGACCATTGTCGGCGATGTTCTGGCATCATCGTCGTTAACCAAAACGGCGGGATAATCTTGAACTGGGAACCGACCCCCAAAAAGCCCGCAAGATCCCCGCAAATATTAGCTCCAGGGTGAAAAATTATGAAAAAGCTAATCGTAGTTCTGGTAGTGGTATTCCTGACCGGCATGGCTGCCCAAGCAGAGGTAGATGATGGGATGATGGGCGGTGGGATGATGGGCGGTGGGATGATGGGTGAAGGGCAGGGCGGAGAATCGTCGGCAGCCCAGACTGCAATGCCGGGAGCGCAGATATTCAGCGAATATTGTGAAAGCTGCCATTATGACGGGGGAAATGTCGTATCACCGGATATGCCCCTTAAAGGTTCGAGGATGTTGGCTGATTTCAAAACCTTTCTTGACTTCATTCGCAACCCTAGACTTCCAAACGGAGACAAAGGCGTAATGCCCGTCTTTGATCAAGCCAAAATATCTGATTCGCAAGCGGCAAAACTTTATCAATACGCCAGCTCTAAGTACGGTTCCGGCATATCCGGCAATTAGGGCAGGCCTTGCATCGAAAATTCAACTTCGCCCAGGGTCCGCGGATTATTGTCAGCGGCGCCGCTCAGTTGCATTGAAAAACTCTGCTTCGCCCAGTCGATCGACTGGTTCCGGCACTATACCTTTCGTGCGGAGATAGCTGCCCCGGTCGGAGTTAAACCCTGAACCGGCAGGAGCAGGCTTTCTTCGCCCTCAGTATTTGGTGGGGCCATCATATCATGTGACTATATCGATCTCCCTGTTGTCTCCATTTGCTCTCTTAGTTCCAGCTAAACCCTTTAATAAAGGGTTATTTCTCTGCCTTCCCCGATTTTTGCCGTCCGGCATGTCTTATGCAACCCTCAATTTAATAATTCTTCGGTCGTGATTTTTCAGTCTCCTTAGAGAGACGCGCTACTGGAGGAAAACGCTGTGTAATTATTCCCAGGAACTTTCACATCTATATGGCCGGCTATGGAAAGGGCTTGGGAATGGCAGCATAAAAATAACGATGAGAAATGGAGAAACCGATGAAAACACTTTATGGCTTGGCATTACTGGCAATTGTCACCGTTCTATTGATGACCGACGGACCTGTTCGCGCTTCAGCGTCAGACACGGATGAGAAGATCGAATCCGCGGCTCAATCATCCTATGTATTCAAGAAATATCTCAAGGATGATGACATTAAAGTCAAGTCCGAGAAAGGCGCCGTCACTTTGAGCGGAACCGTTGGCGAAGAGTCCCACAAAACTTTGGCCCAGGACACGGTAGAGAATCTGCCCGGGGTCAAGAGCGTCGATAACCGACTGAAAGTCAAAGGTGAAGCCGCAGCCGATAATTCGGACGCCTGGATCACCATGAAAGTAAAAACCTCACTCCTGTTTCATCGTAATGTCAGTTCCCTGACCGATGTCAGCACCAAAGACGGCATCGTGGTCCTGAAGGGCGAGGCAAACAGCCAGGCTCAGAAAGCGTTGACCACCGAATTCGTCAAGGATGTTGAAGGGGTTAAGGACGTGGAAAATCAGATGGTCGTTGCAAATGCGGCTGATAAATCGGCTGGAGAATCAGTTGCCGATAAGGTCGATGACGTTGGTGAAGCTATTGATGACGCGTCCATTACCGCCCTGGTCAAGATGACCTTGCTGTATCATCGCTCGACCAGCGGACTCAAGACCAAGGTTGTGACGAACGATGGCCAGGTTACTTTGACCGGTAAGGCCGGGAGTTCAGCCGAAAAAGATTTGGTCACCAAATACGTGCAGGATGTACATGGCGTCAAAGGCGTGATCAACCAAATTACCATCGAGAAGCCTAAATCGAAGAAAAAGATTGAGGGTTGTTGATCTTATTCTCTCCGACACCGTAACAGTCGGGTTTGCCCGACTGTTACTTAACCGGCTCTGCGCCGCCTCAAACTAGAACCGGCCGGCGCAGAGCGATACCTTAAGAGGAATGTGATGCTCGGAACGATTTTGCTGATTGTCCTTATTTTGATGCTGGTTGGAGTGATACCCGCCTGGCCCCATAGCCGTACCTGGGGTTACGGGCCGAGTGGCGGCCTTGGCGTGATTGTGGTGGTTCTGGTAGTCCTGCTGCTTTTAGGTCGGATCTGAAGATGTGAGGCCATGAGATTTAGCGGAAGCTACCGCATGGATAACCTTTGGCAAGACCTGGAAAAAGGACCCACTGTAACCGGCAGATATCTCTACAAAAAAATCGCATATTTGGAGACTTGGCATAAAAGCATCAATTCTCCGACAATGCACAACGTGAAAGGAAAAACCTTATGCCTTTGATCCAATTAGTGATTGTTTTGGTTGTCGTTGGCTTGATCCTCTGGGGGATTAACAGTTACATCCCGATGCAGGCCACCATAAAAAAAATTCTTAATGCCGTCGTGGTTCTTGTGGTGATCCTCTGGCTCTTGAATGTCTTTGGAGTAATAGGGGACATCTCAAGTATTCGCGTCGGGAGATGATAATTAGTTCACATCCGTAATCGGTATTTTCAGAGAGAAACCGATTACATCGGCTCTCCGGAGAAACAACTTCGCCGATCCGGCCGCAAGGAGAGTGGGGCTGATCTTCCTTTATCTGGTCGCGCGCCTTGAAGCCGGATCTTGATTTAGCCGGATTTAATCGACGCTCTCGTCGCACATCCGGACTGGTGCTGAGCCTGTAAGTCCGCGAGATCGCGGCTCTGCTCGCCTTGAGCTTGTCGAAGGGTCACTGACTGAAATTCGATGGTAATCTGATTCTTTTTAAAAAATAACCCCCGATAGCTTCGTCATCGGATCAAAAGACCGTTTTAGAACGGAAAGATGAATAAGGAGAAAAATGAAAACACATGCACTGCTGGCTCTAATTCTTATCGGCATCGGGATCATGGCCTTCGCCTACCAGGGATTCACCTATACGAGCAGAGAAAAGGTCGTCGATCTCGGTCCCATCCAGATGACGGCCGACACGACGAAAACCGTTCCCTTACCTCCGATCTTTGGAGCTATCGCCCTTATAGCCGGCATCGGACTGCTGGTTAAGGGCGGGGCAAATGGATAAGGGATAGAATTTACATACAGGGGGGAATCGCCATGACGGATAAGCGCAAGGCTTACGAAGAAAGGCTGGAGGCGCAATTACAGGAATGGAACGCGCAAATCGCTCTGCTCAAGGCTAAGGCTGAAAAAACCAAGGCCGACGCCAAAATTGAATATTACTCCAGGCTGGAAGTGTTGCAGCACAATCGGGATACGGCCAAGGTAAAGCTGCGTGAACTGAAGGCTGCCGGTGATGAGGTCTGGGAAGAGCTGAAAATCGGGGCGGAAAAGGCCTGGGCGGAAGTAAAGACAGCCTTTCATGAGGCCTCCTCGAAGTTGAAATGATCGCGGCTTGGATGAAAGAAGAAGCCATGCCGAACTGCCCAGGGGCGGTTCGGCTGCCAGAGGATATGACAACCTTACGTTGTCTGCTACAGGGGTTTCGAAGGGGAAAAGTTGAGACAGCAGGCCTTCCCTTCGTGAATCGGGGAGATCGCAACATCTTGGGTAGCCAGGGAATATATGGGATTAAAGAGCATAATCCTGAAATGGGATACATGGCAGTGATCCGCAGGAAGTTCGAGAAACATGAACTGAATTCGATCGAACCGTAATCGAGCTTTCCTTAGTGACTTTCAGCAACTATCAGTCCTAGAATTCCATAGAAGGGCAAACCTGATGTAGGCGCTCATTGCCTCATTCGGACGATGCAGATCAGCCCTGGTCTCTTGACGTAGACTTAAGAGGATGTGGAGACATTTAGTTGCCATGCAGCACGGGAAAAGACATCGCCGGAGAAAATATCAAGCGGCCCTGACCGCGAGCTTGTCCCGCTTTATTCCGGGTAACCGGGTCACCCTCCTGCAGAACGGAGAAGAATATTTCCCCGCCCTCGAAGCGGCCTTTGACCGAGCCCGCTATGAAATTTACCTTGAAACCTATATTTATAAAGATGATTCCACCGGACGACGGATTGCGGAGGCGCTGAAACGGGCCGTTCTGCGCGGCGTAAAAGTCTATGTGCTGATTGACGGCTACGGTTCCAAGGACCTGTCGCGGAGCATGCTTGACTACCTGCGAAAGGGCGGCATCAAGACGCTGATATACAGACCTAAAATATCCCCCTGGACTTTTCGGCGTAAACGCCTGCATCGAATGCACCGGAAAGTCGCGGTGATGGACCGGGATCTCGCCTTTGTCGGGGGGATCAACATTAGTGACGATCGGGGAACGACCGGCGACCTGCCTCCACACTATGACTACGCTGTAACTGTTGCCGGGCCCCTGGTGGACGTAATCCGCTTTTCCGCCCAGCGCCTCTGGTCAAAGACGGCCTGGCGTAATTTTCACCGGGGAACGGTCCGGGCAGAGCTGCTTCCGGATCCTGCCTCCGTCGGGGGGCGGATGAGCGCAGCCTTCCTGGTGCGGGATAATTTCCATCATCGCCGGGACATTGAAGCGGCTTATCTGCGGGCAATCAATCAGGCTAAATCCGAGATCATTCTGGCCAACGCCTACTTTCTGCCGGGTTTCAATTTTCGTCATGCACTGATCAAGGCGGTCGAACGAGGTGTGCGGGTGGTTCTGTTGCTGCAGGGGAAGTATGATCATCTGCTCCAGCATTATGCCACCCAGGCTCTTTACGGCAACTTCCTGGCGGCGGGAATTGAAATTTACGAATACCACCAGACCTTTCTGCACGCCAAAGTGGCGGTGATCGACGGACATTGGGCGACGGTTGGCTCTTCGAATATCGATCCCTTCAGCCTGCTGCTATCGCACGAAGCGAATGTCGTCGTTGATGACGAGGAATTCTGCGCGATTCTGACCCAAAGCCTGAAACGGAATATGGCTACCGATGGCCGAAGGATCTTGCCGGACAAATGGAAATTGCTGCCCTTTGGTTTTCGTTTCATGAGTTGGCTCTGTTATGGATTGCTGCGCTTGATGAGGGGAATCAGCGGCTATGCCCGGGGAAACAGCCGCTCCCTGAACGGGCATCTGACCGGGCCGAAAAAATGATCCCAATAGCAGCACCGATTATGAGATATTAAATAAACAGGTTAAGTCAGGATACCTCAACCAGAAGAAGCTCGAGGCCAAAAGTCCGAGATATTGAAGCTCCCCGCGGCAAGCCACGGGGAATCTCAGTATGGAAGGTTATTTACATCGAATTCGCTCACTAACCCCGCGGCGAGCTGCGGGGGATGCGTTTCGCTGTGCATGTTCAAAATGGTTTCCAACCGGCAAAGCGAACTTTAAGGAATAGCCATGAGCAAACAACCCCGTGCCGATCACCCCATCTACAATCTTCTGCCCACGGAAATTGAGGGTTTCAATGACCTGGCCGAATTGGCCCTGGATATGCGCTGGTCGTGGAGTCATGCCAGCGACGAAGTATGGCGGCAGCTTGATCCGGAACTGTGGGAGGTAACGCATAATCCCTGGGTTGTCCTGCAGACCGTATCCAGCGACCGGATCAGTCGGGTATTTGACGATCCGGTTTTTTGCCAAAAGGTCGACTCCTTGTTGCAAAGCCGGCGGCAGGCGTTGAAGGCACCCGCCTGGTTCCAGCAGAAGCATGCCCAGTCCCCCCTGACCTGTGTCGCTTATTTCAGTATGGAGTTCATGCTGAGCGAGGCCTTGCCCATCTATTCGGGCGGGCTTGGCAATGTCGCCGGCGATCAGTTCAAGTCCGCCAGCGATCTGGGGGTGCCTGTGGTCGGCGTGGGTCTGCTCTACCAGCAGGGATATTTTCGCCAGGTGCTGGACAAGGATGGCGCCCAACAGGCCCTCTACCCCTATAACGACCCGGGACAGTTGCCGATTACCCCCTTGCGCCACGACAACGGCGAGTGGATGCGACTGGAGATCGCTCTGCCCGGCCAATCGGTCTGGCTGCGGGCCTGGCAGGTCCAGGTCGGCCGCGTCAAGCTTTACCTGCTGGACAGCAATGACGCGGCCAATTTTCCCGCCCATCGCGGCATCACCAGCGAGCTTTATGGCGGTGGGCCGGAGATGCGCCTCAAACAGGAACTGCTCCTGGGGATCGGCGGTTGGCGACTGCTGGCGGAACTTGGCATCCAACCGGAAGTCTGTCATCTCAATGAAGGGCA
Source organism: uncultured delta proteobacterium (assembly GCA_963807225.1). GTDB lineage: Bacteria > Desulfobacterota > Desulfobulbia > Desulfobulbales > JAGXFP01 > JAGVGT01. The sequence goes on from CAWEAD010000012.1 coordinate 202,726, forward strand.
TGCGGCCTTTGCCGTCCTCGAACGGGCCCGCGGTTTCATGCAGGAAAATGCACAGCCCTTTGAAGTCGCCCTGGCCGCCACCAGAGCCGGGAACCTCTTCACCACCCACACGGCGGTACCCGCCGGCTTTGACCGTTTCACGCCATCCCTTATCGAGCAATACCTTGGCGGTTACGCTGAAAAGGAACTCAACATAACCCTCCACGATCTTCTGGCCCTGGGCCGTAGGAACCCCGAGGACTCGTCGGAGAGTTTCAACATGGCCCATCTGGCCATCCGGGGCAGCGGCGCGATCAACGGTGTAAGCCGTTTGCACGCCCAGGTAAGCCGCCATCTCTTTACGCCGCTCTTTCCCCATTGGCCGGAGGCAGAAGTGCCGATCGGACACGTGACCAACGGGGTCCATATGCCGACCTGGGACTCGGCCCCGGCCGACGATCTGTGGACGGAAGCCTGCGGCAAAGATCGCTGGCTGGGAACCACGGCAACCCTGGAAGAGGACATCCGCCGGGTCGCCGATGACACTCTCTGGCAATTCCGTCTCGCCGCCAGCAAATCCCTGGTTGAATACGCTCGGGAGCGTTTGGCCGGGCAATTGGCGGTCTCAGGGGCACCGCCCGAGGTGGTTGAAGAGGTCAAACATTTCCTTGACCCCAACGCCTTGACTTTGGGTTTTGCGCGGCGCTTCGCCACCTATAAAAGGCCGAACCTGCTGCTGTACGACCCGGAGCGCTTGCTGCGTCTCCTGACCAATCGCCAGCATCCGGTGCAACTGATCCTGGCCGGTAAGGCCCATCCGGCCGACCTGACCGGCCAGGCCCTGATCCGGGAATGGAACAAGTTCATCCAGCGGGACGGAGTCCGAAGCCGGGTGATCTTCCTCAGCGACTACGACATGCTCCTGACCGAGCACCTGGTACAGGGAGTCGATGTCTGGCTCAACACCCCGCGGCGGCCTTGGGAGGCCTGTGGAACCAGCGGTATGAAGGTGCTGGTCAACGGCGGTATCAATCTTTCGGAACTGGATGGTTGGTGGGCGGAGGCCTACACTCCCGAGGTGGGCTGGGCTCTGGGTGACGGCCTGGAACATGGCGACGATCCCGCCTGGGATGCGGCCGAGGCCGAGGCTCTCTACAACCTGCTCGAACAGCAGGTGGTACCCGAATTCTATAACCGCGACGCGCAAGGCATTCCCAGCGTCTGGGTAAACCGAATGCGGGAAAGCATGGCACTGTTGACCCCCAGATTTTCCGCCAGTCGCGCGGTGCGCGAATACACCGAACAGCATTATCTGCCTGCGGCGGCGGCCTATCTTAACCGGGTTGCCGACCATGGCGCGGTGGCCAGGCAAATAGTCGACTGGGAACACACCCTGAAAGAGAAATGGTCCACCCTGCGCTTTGGCGAGGTCAAGGTCCAGACCAGTGATGATCAGCACCTCTTTGAGGCGGAGGTCTTTCTCGACGAACTCGATCCCGGCTGCGTGCGCGTCGAGCTGTATGCCGATGGCCTCAACGAAGAGGAGCCGCAACGTCAGGAGATGAAGAGCCAACACCCGCTGACCGGCACCTCGGGCGGCTATGTATACAGCGCGGCGATTTCGACGGGCCGCCCGGCCTCGGACTATACGGTAAGGGTCATTCCGCACTGTGGTGGGGTTGCCATCCCACTGGAAAATGCCCGTATTCTGTGGCAGCGATGACTAATGTCATCAAAGGAGTCCGGTAAATGCGTGGGAAAGAAATCGCCACCAGCGCCCAGGAATATGCCGAGAGCATCATCAATACCATACGTGAACCCCTGATCACCCTGGATCAGGACCTGAGGGTGGTCTCGGCCAGTCGTTCCTTTTATCAGGTCTTCCAGGTAATACCGGAAGAGACCGAGGGGCAGCTGATCTATGACCTGGGCAATAAACAGTGGGACATCCCCAAACTGCGGGAACTCCTGGAAACCATCCTGCCCCGGAAAACCAGTTTTGATGATTATGAGGTCGAACACGATTTTGCCACTATCGGCAGAAGGATCATGCTGCTGAATGCCCGGCAGATCGAGCAAGTGATGGGCAAAGAGCGGATCATCCTGCTGGCCTTCGAGGACATCACCGAGCGCAAGGAGATAGAATCGGGTCTGGAGACAACCCGAAAAGAACTGGCGGTCATAAAAAAATCCGCCGATGCCGCCCATGAATTCGCCGACAGCGTCATCAACACGGTCCGCGAACCCCTGATTTCTTTGGACCGGGATCTCCGGGTGGTTACCGTCAACCGCTCATTCTACGAATTCTTCCAGGTAAAACCGGAGGAGACCGTAGGGCAGCTGATCTATGATTTGGGCAATAAACAGTGGGATATCCCCAAGTTGCGGGAACTGCTGGAGACCATCCTGCCCCGGAAAACCAGCTTTGATAACTATGAGGTCGAACACGATTTTGCCACCATCGGCCAACGGATCATGCTCCTCAATGCCCGGCAGATTGAACAAGCGTGGGGCAAAGAGCGGATCATCCTGCTGGCCTTCGAGGACATCACCGAGCGCCGCCAATTGGAAGACTTGTTAGCCGAGTCTGAATTTCGCTACCGGCGTATTTTTGAGACCGCCAGCGACGGCATCGTCCTACTCGAAAAAAGCCAGGGCCATATCGTCCATGCCAATCAGGCTGTCGAGAAAATGCTTGGTTATTCGGAAGCGGATTATATCGGCAAAGAGCTGCACGATATCGGCGTGCCGCTTGATATGAGCGATTTCCCGGCAATCATGGCGAGTTTGGACCGGAGCGGTATTCTTAATTACGAAGATGTGCCGGTGAAAACCCGGGACGGGCAGAATATCGCCGCGGATATATATATGGTCGACCGGGCCAAGCTGGCCCAATGCAACATTCGTGATGTCAGTGAACGCAAGCTGGCTGAGAAAATCCTCGAGGAGGAGAGGAAATTTATCGAGAACGCCCTCAACAACCTGGAAGACATCTTTTTTGTTGTTGATTCGGAGGGGAAATTTATTCGCTGGAACAGCACCATGAATGAGGTCACCGGTTACAGCAGCCCGGAAATTGAGCAGATGCAGTCTGGTGATTTCTTCGATAATACCGATAACGGCCGGGTTGCGGCGGCCATGCAGACGGCAGCCAGCGAAGGCAGATGCAATTTCAAAGCTCAACTCATCACTAAAGATGGAAGCAAAAACCCCTATGAATTCATCATTGTGCTCCTCTGTGACGCGCAAGACCGCCCCATAGGAATCACCTGTGTCGGCCGGGACATCAGCGACCGGGAAAAGCTTGAAGGACAACTTCGGCAAGCCCAGAAGATGGAGGCGGTCGGCACCCTGGCTGGAGGGATTGCCCATGATTTCAATAATATTCTCAGTGTGATCCTGGGTTACGGCAACATGGTCATGGAAACCCTGACCGCCGGCAGTCCCGTCCGGGAAGATATGCAGGAGGTGCTGACCGCCGCCGACCGGGCTGCCAACCTGACCAGACGGTTGTTGGTTTTCACCCGAAAAGAGGCCGTTGAGGTGAAGCCCCTCGACATCAATGACCTCATCCACGACCTGCGGAAAATGCTGAACCGGATGATCAGCGAAAATATCGAGTTTCGCTTGGATCTTGCGGCCCAGCCTTTGATAGTTCTTGCCGATGTCGGGATGCTCGAGCAGGTGCTGATGAATATGGTCACCAACGCCAGGGACGCTCTACCGGTGGGCGGACGGCTGACCATCACCACCAGCCTGGTCAAAGTTGATGAAGCAGATGCTGCCGTGGATGAATCCGCCCGGCCCGGCGATTATGCGCTGATAACGGTTTCCGACACCGGACAGGGCATGGATGCGGAAACGCGGTCGAGGATCTTCGAGCCTTTTTTCACCACAAAAGAGATCGGAGAAGGGACAGGGCTTGGCCTGGCTATTTCCTACGGCATAATCAAGCAGCATAACGGCTACATCAAGGTTTACAGCGAACCGGATGAAGGCACGGTATTCAGAATATATCTGCCTCTCAGTGCCGAAGTGACCTCGGACCATAAACCGGGAGGAGCGGCAACAGTTAAAGGCGGCGGTGAAACTATCCTGGTGGCCGAGGACGACCCCGGCCTGAGAAAATTATCAAGAAGAATGCTGGAGTCATTCGGCTACAAGGTTATCACCGCGGCGGATGGTGAAGTTGCGCTCGCCAAATTCCTGGAGAACCGGGAACATATCAACCTCGTCATGCTTGACATGATCATGCCGAAGAAAAACGGCAAAGAGGTCAGCGAGGCGATCCGCAGGCTCTGCCCGAAGATGAAAATACTCTTCGCGAGCGGCTATACCATGGAGGTTATCACCAACAAAGATTTGCTGGAGGGCGATTTTAACTTCATCCCAAAACCTTACCAGTCGAAAGACCTTTTGCGGCAGGTGCGGGAAATTCTGGATACGTAATAGTAAGCGTTCAGCATCCCCTGTGAACGCTTGCCGCTCTGTAAAAAGGGAGAGGATGTCGAAAAAAATTGAGACCGCGATCAATCATCCGGGCATGCAGGGTCTGGGTGCCATATCCGGGGATACGGGTGTCACCTTCCGCATCTGGGCGCCCAATGCCAAAAAGGTTTACCTGATCGGCTCCTTCAATGACTGGAATGAGAGCGCAACGCCGCTCACTCATGAAGAGAAGGGGTATTGGTCTGCCGAGGTGCGGGAGGCCAAAGCCGGGGACGAATACAAATTCCTGTTCCACACCCCCCAGGGTACCACTCTATCGCATTGACCCGTACGCCAGAAAAGTGACCAACTCCATCGGTAACGGGGTGATCTACGACCCCAACGAATTCGACTGGGAGGGTGATGTCTTCCAAATGGCCACCGGCAACGAACTGGTCATCTACGAACTGCACGTCGGCACCTTTAACGTTATTAAAGGGGGGCTAACCGGCACCCTGGACAGCGCTATTGAAAAACTTCCCTACCTGCGGGAGTTGGGCATCAATGCGGTGGAATTGATGCCGCTGGCGGAATTTCCCGGCGATTTTTCCTGGGGCTATAATCCCGCCCATCCCTTTGCCGTCGAGAGCAGTTACGGCGGGCCGGATGCCCTCAAGCGCTTTGTCAAGGCGGCTCACCGGCACGGGATCGCCGTAATCATCGATGTGGTCTACAATCACCTGGGCCCCTCCGATCTTTCCCTGTGGCAGTTTGACGGTTGGAGCGAAAACGGCAAAGGCGGCATCTATTTCTACAACGACCATCGCTCGCACACCCCCTGGGGCGAGACGCGTCCCGATTACGGCCGCGGCGAAGTTCGCCGGTATCTGAGCGATAACGCCCTGATGTGGCTGGAGGAATACCACGCCGACGGCCTGCGCTGGGACATGATCATCTATATCAAAAATATTAACGGTGAGGCCGACAAACCCGCCAACGACATCCCCGAAGGCTGGAGCCTGATGCAGTGGATCAACGGGGAAATCCAACAGAAGTTTCCCGGCAAAATCAGCATCGGCGAAAGCATGCGCAATACCCCCTGGGTCGTTAAAGACGTTGGCGCCGGCGGCGCCGGCTTCAATGCCCAATGGGACGGTGAGTTTGTCCACTCGATCCGCCAGGCCGTAATCACCCGGGATGATGGTTCCCGCGATCTGGGGGCGGTCAGCAGGGCCATCGAGCATCGCTGTGATGCGGATGCCTTTCGGCGAGTCATCTTTACCGAGTCTCACGACGAGGTCGCCAACGGCCGAGCCCGGGTGCCCGAAGAGATCTGGCCCGGCAATGTGGACAGTTGGTTTTCCAAGAAACGCTCTACCCTGGCCGGGGCTCTGGTACTTACCTCGCCCGGAATTCCCATGCTTTTTCAAGGGCAGGAACTGCTGGAGGATCGCTGGTTCCGTGACACGGATCCGATCGACTGGTCCAGAACCGAGGACGAACATGGGATTCTCGGCATGTACCGGGATCTGCTTGCCCTCCGGCGCAATCTCGCCGGGGTGACTCGGGGTTTGTGCGGCCAGAATCTCCATCTCTTTCATTTTGACGACGGGGCCAAGCTCATCGCCTTCCAGCGTTGGGAGCAAGGCGGACCCGGCGATAGCGTCGTGGTGGTGGTTAATCTGAGCAATCAAAGCCACGACGATTACCGCCTCGGATTTCCGCGGGCCGGCTGGTGGAAAACGCGCTTCAACAGCGACTCATATAACTACGACCCGAATTTTGCCAATCATCCCGCCCCGGATGTCGAGGCCGGTGGGGAAGGAATCGATGGTCTGCCCTGTTCCGGCAGCATCAGCATCGGGCCCTATACCGTGGTAATCTATTCGCAGGAGATCTAAGAATCCGTGCAAAAAACTACTCCCATCACCTGCCTGTTTGTGGATATCGGCGGCGTTCTGCTCAGCAACGGTTGGGACCATCTCGCCCGGCAACGGGCGGCGGCGAACTTCCAACTGGACTGGGACGAGATGGAGGCCCGGCATCGCCTGAACTTCGCCACCGCCGAGGAAGGGAAACTCTCTCTGGAAGAATACCTGGGGCGGGTGGTCTTCCACCAAAAACGAGCGTTCACCCGGGAGCAGTTTCAAAGCTTCATGTTCGCCCAGTCGAAGCCTCATCCCGAGATGATCGAACTGGTCGCGCAGCTCAAGGCCAAGTACGGCTTGAAAATCGTCGTGGTCAGTAACGAAGCCCGGGAATTGAATGACTATCGGATACACCAGTTCGAGCTGAACCGATTTGTCGATGCTTTTATCTCTTCCTGTTTCGTGCATCTACGTAAACCAGACGCGGAAATCTTCCGGCTGGCCCTGGACATCGCCCAGGTGACGCCCGGACGGATCATCTACCTCGAAAACACCCCGATGTTCGTCGAGATCGCCGCAGGTCTGGGGATTTCCGGAATTATTCATACCGATTACCGGACCACGCGCCACCAACTGGCCGCCCACGGGTTGGAGATAACGGAATGACGCATCAGTCCTCCATGCACCAACGGGGTGCCGCCACCCCATCGCTTATTCACAATTGGCTTAGCCTGGCTGGGATCATTCTGGCCGCCTCGAGTTTCTTCGCGGTTGCTTGCCTGATCACGCTGGATTTCTACCGCGGCTTCAAGAACCCCTACATGGGAATTCTCACCTACCTTGCGGCGCCGCTGTTTCTGATCGCCGGCTTGCTGATGATCGCCGGCGGGGCCCTCTGGGAACGGCATCGGCGGCGGCGCCGACATCCCGGCGCCATTCCGGCCTTCCCGCGGATCGATCTGAACGTGCCGCGGCAGCGCCATACCTTCATCGCGGTGGTGGTGGCGACCGTGCTCTTCCTGCTGTTGACCGCGGTGGGCAGCTACCGGACGTATCAGTTCACCGAATCCGTGGCCTTCTGCGGCGAGACCTGTCACACGATCATGACCCCCGAGTTCACGGCCTACCAGGAATCGCCCCATGCCCGGGTGGCGTGCGTCCAATGTCACATCGGCCCCGGCGCCAGCTGGTATGTGAAGTCCAAACTCTCCGGCGCCTACCAGGTCTACGCGACGCTGGTAGACGAGTATCCCCGGCCGATTCCCACCCCGGTGGAAAACCTGCGCCCGGCCCGCGAAACCTGTGAGCAGTGCCATTGGCCCAGGAAGTTCTTCGGCGAGGTGGTACGGGACTTCCCACACTACCTCGCCGATCGGCGGAATTCGCCCTGGACCATCCGGATGCTGGTGAAAATCGGTGGCGGTGACCCCAGTTTCGGCCAGGCCGGCGGCATCCACTGGCACATGGCCATTGCCAACAAGGTCGAATATATCGCCAGAGACCAGGAACGCCAGGACCTTCCCTGGGTGCGCCTGACCGACAGCCACGGGAAAGTCACGGTCTATCAGAACACCGACCAGCCGCTCACCCCGGAACGGATCGGTGCCGCCACGCCCCGGGTGATGGACTGCGTCGATTGCCACAACCGCCCGACCCATATCTATCATGCCCCGGTTGACGCCGTCGACACGGCCCTGCACAACGGCCGCCTCGACCGCAACCTGCCGTACATCAAAAGGGAGGCCGTGGCGGCCCTGACCAAAAACTATCCCGATACGCCCCAGGCCCTCGCCGGCATCGCCAAAAATCTGATGCAGTTCTATCAGGGCAACACCCCCGACCTCGCCCCGGCCGATTCCCAATCGGTGGCCGCGGCCGTCACCGAAGTACAGAACATTTACCGGCGCAACTTTTTCCCCGACATGAAAGTGACCTGGCGGGTATATCCGGATGATGTCGGCCACCTGGATTTCCCCGGCTGCTTCCGCTGCCACGACGGCAAGCACACCAGCGCCGACGGCAAAAAGATCCCCCGGGACTGCAAGACCTGTCATCTCATCATCGTCCAGGGCCCGGCCGAAAAGCCGGAGACCAGCCTGGCTGGGCTGGAATTCCAGCATCCGGTCGACATCTCCGGCGCCTGGCGTGAAACGGCGTGTTCCGACTGTCACGACGGCGCCCTGGAGGAATGAAACGCCCATGAAAAGAGCCGCGATCACCACCGCGAAACCCCGGGTGCTGATGACCGTCAACGGCGGCTCGTCGAGCATCAAGTTCGCGTTGTTCGCACCCGGCACCGCACCCCGCCGGGTGCTGGAGGGCGAGATCGAAAGGATCGGCAGTCCCGAGGCCAGCTTGCGGGTACGGGGGCTGGCAGAACGGGCGGACGACCTTTCGCGGCCGGTGTCAGCGCCGGATCATCAGGCGGCGGTGGCCCTGCTGATGGATTGGCTCGAAGAACGGAGCGACCGGGCAACCTTGATCGCAGTGGGGCATCGGGTAGTCCATGGCGGGCCGAAGTACAGCGCGCCACAACTTATCACTGCGGAAATGGTGGCGGAACTGCACCGCCTCAGCCCCTTCGACCCCGAGCATCTGCCCGAGGAGATTCTCCTGACCGAGGCCTTCCAGCGCCGCTTCCCCGATCTGCCCCAGGTGGCCTGTTTCGATACGGCTTTCCACCATGATCTGCCGCGGGTGGCCAAACTCCTGCCGATCCCGCGCCGCTATGAGGCCCAGGGGGTGCGGCGCTACGGGTTCCATGGCCTGTCGTATGCCTTTCTCATGGAAGAACTGGCCCGCCAGGCCGGGAAGGAGGCAGCCCAGGGACGCATCATCCTCGCCCATCTGGGCAACGGCGCCAGCCTGGCGGCGGTGCGCGACGGCAAAGCGATTGACACCAGCATGGGTTTCACCCCGACCGCCGGTATCCCGATGAGCACCCGCTCCGGCGATCTCGATCCCGGCCTGCTCTGGTATCTGGCCCGCAGTGAAGGCCTTGACGCCAAGGGCTTCAACGAGATGGTCAATTTCCACTCCGGGCTCCTGGGGATCTCCGAAACCAGTTCCGATATGCGCGTCCTGCTCGACCATGAAGCGGAAGATGTGCGGGCGGCCGAAGCGGTGGCGCTCTTCTGCTACCAGGTCAAGAAATGGCTCGGTGGATTCGCCGCGGCCCTGGGCGGCCTGGACACCCTGGTCTTCGCCGGCGGTATCGGTGAAAACGCGCCCCCGATCCGCGCCCGGATCTGCGCCGGCCTGGAGTTCCTGGGCATCGAACTCGATGAAGCGAAAAACTTGGCCAATGCGAAGATGATTTCCTCGCCGACCGGCCGAGTTACGGTCCGCGTCATCCACACGGACGAAGAACGGATGATCGCCAAGACGGTTTGCCGGCTTCTCAACCTTGACTGAAAATACGCCAACGACATCAAATAGAACTTCTTAAGAGTTCATTATTACATCGTGTCGGTTGGTGGTGAGCGGCGCGAACCCCAACATTGCGGAGGGTTTCGGATAGGAATACATCGCCGCATCGCCAGGCGGCCGAATCTGGCTTCGGCGGTTATATCACGTTTTCGGATTGTTGGGCTTCGCAAGCTCACCCCAACCTACGCGCTTGGCTGAAAATCCGCCAACGACATCAAATAGAACTTCTTAAGAGTTCATTATTACATCGTGTAGGTTGGCGGTGAGCGGCGCGAACCCCAACATTGCGGAGGGTTTCGGATAGGAATGCATCGCCGCATCGCCAGGCGGCCGAATTTGGCTTCGGCGGTTATATCACGTTTTCGGATTGTTGGGCTTCGCAAGCTCACCCCAACCTACGCGCTTGGCTGAAAATCCGCCAACGACATCAAATTGAACTTCTTAAGAGTTCATTATTACATCATGTAGGTTGGCGGTGAGCGGCGCGAACCCCAACATTGCGGAGGGTTTCGGATAGGAATACTTCGCCGCATCGCCAGGCGGCCGAAATTGGCTTCGGCGGTTATATCACGTTTTCGGATTGTTGGGGTTCGCAAGCTCACCCCAACCTACGGCTACGCGCTGTTACGAAAAGAGGAGCCCCTCGGCAGTAATATCATCCCCAAAAGGAGAACGACCCTGACAGAAATGAATTCCGAAACCAAAGCCCTCTATCTGCGGGATGACCGTCGATCCAGGTACCGCTCTCCAAGCTGAACGCGATGGCAAGACCGTCTACTTCTGCAGCGACCAATGTCGGCGGAAATTTCTGGCTTCGGCCGGTGCTGTAATGCCGACAAAAAAGTCCGGGAAATGCTGCGGGGGGAAATGATAACCTGACTGCAGCGGCTGGAACCCTCCGGATTGCTGGAGGTAGTGGCTGGTCGCGACACAACCACAAAGGAGCATGCTGATGAATCATATGTTCGGCTGGACCAATGGCTGGATGGGCGGCGGGTTAAATGCAGGGATGGGGATATGGATGGCGATCGGCGTACTGGTAGTGGTCCTGCTGGTGGTCCTGATTGTCAAGGTATCCAAGAAATAAACAGAGGAAAAAATGCTGATCAAGGTATCCACCGACAAAATGGTAAGCGAAACCGCGACCGCACTGGAGACGACGTCGCGGCCAATCACTTCGGCGTCCTGCGGGTGCATAACCTTAAAGAGAACATGGCCAAGAAGGGGGTGGAGTTCGCCCGTGCATGCCTGATCTTCGAGGTACCCGCTGGAAGTCGTGGCCCGGGAAATAGAAGCCACAATAGGAAAAATCATGAATGAGGCGGCAAGTTGACCGGCATTTCGGAATCCAAGCCATGATTTTCATCGCCCTTAAAATCCTGCTGGGTGACCGCACCAAATATGCGGGGCTGCTGTTCGGTGTCACCTTTACCTCATTTCTTGTTACCTTCGCAGCCTCGTACTTCGGCGGCATGATGACTCGAAGCTTTGCCCTGATTGCCGAAAATCCGCGAGCCGACGTCTGGGTCATGGACCCGGCTGTGGTGGCGGTTGACCGAACTATAAACCTGCCGGCATCAGCATTGGATCGTGTACGAAGCATCGATGGAGTTCTCTCGGCGGTACCGATGGCTGTGGCCGAGGCTGACGCCCGATTCCCGAACGGACGGTTCCAGTCATTCCAGATTATTGGACTGGACGACGCGACGCTCACCGGCGTCCCCCCGATGCAAGACCAGGCAACTGCCGCCGTCCTTCGCGCTCCCGATACGGTGATTGTCGATGCGGGCGGGACTAGCGGCAAGCTCGATACACCCTTGCTGAAGGCCGACCAGTGGCCTTACGGTAAGCCGCACCTGCACGTCCCGATGCGCCCGTTGACCACGGGAGATGAACTCATGATCAACGACACCCTCATCCGGGTGGCGGGACTCTCGGATGCGTTGCCTCGCTACCCGCCGCGACCGCTGCTCTACACGGCCTATTCCACCGCCGAGCGAATTCTACCGCCGGAGCGGCGACGGTTGACCTTCGTCCTGGTGACGGCCGCGCCTGGGGTTGAGAGCCGTACCTTGGCCACCGGCATCGAGGCGGCGACCAATCTCCGGGCTCGAGCCTCGGAGGATTTTAAGGGTGATACGGTCAAATGGATGTTGGCCAACTCCGAAGACGTCGGCGATGCGGTGACCATGCTTTCCATCGCCATGCTGGTGGGTTTCGGCGTCACCGGGGTCATGATGTTCATGTTTACGATCGAAAACCTGAAACATTACGCCGTGCTCAACGCCATGGGTGCGACCACCCGCATGCTCTTAACCATGATCGCCGCGCAATCAGCTCTCTGTGCGCTCATCGGTGTCGGGCTCGGGCTCGGCTTGAGCGTTCTCGCCGGTCGGGTCTTTGCGATGTACGGTTTTCCCTTTCGTATGTTGTGGTTTGCCCCCGTGGTCGGCGGAACGGCGGTGGTATTGGTGAGTGTCGGGGCCGCCTTGTTCAGTATGCGTTCGGTCCGCAAAATGCAGCCGGCTTCGTTTTTAGCCGGAAGGTAAAGGAATCGATCAACGTGGAGATTTTCAGTCAACCAGATTCTGGCAAGCCAGCCATCAGCTGTCGCGGAGTGACCAAGACCTATGGCCACGGCAACACGGCGGTCCAGGCCTTGCGCGGTGTGGATCTGGAGGTCCGTACCGGTGAGTTGTTGATGCTGGTCGGTCCGTCCGGCTGCGGCAAGACCACCCTGATCTCGGTCATGGCCGGCTTGCTGGCCAGGGACGCCGGCGAGTGCTCCGTCCTTGACCACGACTACCGTCGGATGGTGGTCGACGAAAAGACCAAATTTAGAGGCCATAACATCGGCTTCGTCTTTCAGAGCTTTGATTTGATTCCGGCGCTAACCGCGGCCGAAAACGCCGCGACACCTCTGCTGATCAACGGCATGAAACGGAGGGCAGCGCTGCAACAAGCGAGCTCGGTGTTGGCAAAGATCGGTTTCGATGATCGCATGATGATCTCTCTACCCACGGAGCTGTCGGGTGGCCAGCAGCAGCGTGTCGCCGTTGCCAGGGCCATGGTCCATAATCCGCGATTCATTGTCTGTGATGAACCGACCAGTGCCCTGGACAGCGAAAACGGTCGCCTGGTGATGACCATGATGCGGCAATTTCTGCTGGGCAAAAATCGCGCCTTGGTGGTGGTCACCCACGACGATCGTATCTTCGAGTTCGCCGATCGCATCGCCCGAATGGAAGATGGTCGCATCACGGGAATCGAGAAGCCGCCAAGACCAGCAAATTAAATTCCCGGAGTGCTATGTTTCGCAAATACATCTTACCGATTATCGCTTTGGCAGGCGTTGCCTTCGCAATCTTTACCGTCGTCCGGGGCGATAAGCCCGTGCCATACGCCCCGCCGGTGACCGAGGCTCCGCATTCGCCATATTCAATATCCGTCGCCGGCTCCGGGATCGTCGAAGCCAGCACGGGGAATATGTCGCTTGGCACCAACATTGCCGGGATCGTCAGCAAAATTTTCGTCCAGGTCGGCAGCGAAGTAAAGGCCGGCGCGCCATTGTTCGCCATTGATGATCGGGCCATCCGGGCGGAAATAGACACGCTCCAAACAGCGGTCCGGATCGCCGAAATCCAACTCGCTGAAGCTGAATATGATCTGGCCCTGATGAAACCCCTCGCAGCCATAGGCGCGACCCCGAAAGATGTCTTCGAGAAGAACCGCTTTGCCGCGCAAAAGGCCAAAGCGCAATTGGCGCAGGCGCAAGCCAAACTGGTGTCGTCCCAAACGGATTTGGAACGACTGACCGTGCGGGCACCGGTGGACGGCGAGGTGCTGCAACTCAAAACGCATCTCGGAGAATTTGCCCAGGCGGATGCCACGGCAACGGGATATTCACCTTTGCTCCTGTTCGGTAGTGTCGAACCTCTCCATGTGCGCGTGGATATCGATGAATATGATGCCTGGCGCGTGCGGGCCGGCGCCGCCGCGGTCGGCTTCCTGCGCGGCAACAAGGCTATCAGGATGCCGCTGACCTTCGTACGGTTCGAACCCTATGTGGTGCCCAAGAAATCACTCACCGGCGACAGCACCGAGCGCGTCGATACCCGGGTTCTTCAGGTGATCTTTCGTTTCGTGCGGGGTGAACAGCCGATCTTTGTCGGCCAACAGATGGATGTTTTCATTGACGCGACGGCGGGCTCCCAAGACCATAGCAATACACCTCAAGGGGGGAAAAATACCTCTTCAACTCCATGAAATATATTACGGTATGGTGCTTGTTGCGTAAGTCGGCGGCAAGTAGATTCGGCCAGGGCAAACCTACTTAGATAAAGGAGCAAAGGTATGGCAATCGATCCCATCTGCGGCATGACAGTGGACGAAACGTCCGCTCTTTCTGTCGAGCGTGACGGAAAGAAAGTCTACTTTTGCAGCGACGGCTGTCGGGAAAAGTTCCTGGCGCAAGCGGCGGAAGCAACACCTGAGGAAAGTCCGAGCGATGATCACGATTCTCATTCACCAGCACCTGCATCCGGATCTCCGGCGGCCAAACCCATTTACACCTGCCCCATGCATCCCGAAGTCGAGGAGGATCAGCCCGGTGCCTGCCCCATATGCGGCATGGCCCTGGAGCTGAAGACGGGGGAGGCGGATACGGTTGCCGTCGGGAACAAGGCTGAACCCGAGGCAGTACCATGCGAAGCCTGCGAGTTTCATCCCTCCGCCGCCGGCTCGAAACCGATTTATACCTGCCCCATGCACCCCGAAGTCGCGGAGGATAAACCCGGCGCCTGCCCCAAATGCGGCATGGCCCTGGAACTGAAGGCGGGGAGTGGGGGCTCGGCTGACGAGGAAAACGCTGAACTGCGCGACATGACCCGGCGCTTCTGGATCGGCGGGGCCCTGGCCCTGCCGGTTTTTCTCCTGGCCATGTCCCACCTGCTGCCGGGCGTTGGCAGCCATTCCTGGGTGGCAGGATCCGTTTCGCGCTGGCTGCAGTTCGGCCTCACCACCCCGGTGGTCTTTTGGGCGGGCTGGCCGTTTTTCCAGCGGGGCTGGCGCTCGCTGGTGACCCGTCACCTGAATATGTTCACCCTGATCTCCATGGGCGTCAGCGCCGCTTATCTGTTCAGCGCCGTGGGCATGCTGCTGCCGGATCTATTCCCGGCCACCATGCAACACGGGGGCAAGATCGACATCTACTTCGAGGCGTCGGCGGTGATCATTGTCCTGGTGCTGCTCGGTCAGGTGCTCGAACTCCGAGCCCGCAGCCGCACCGGCAGCGCCATCAAAGTCCTTGCTGAATCTGGCGCCGCCCACCGCCCGCCAGGTCGCGCCCGGGGGCGACAACGAAGTCCCCCTCGAACAGGTGCAGGTCGGCGACTTGTTGCGGGTGGTCCCCGGCGACAAGGTACCGGTGGACGGCGAGGTGGTTGAAGGTCATTCCAGCGTCGAAGAGTCGATGGTCACCGGCGAACCCCTGCCGGTGGAAAAACAGGTCGGCGACAAGGTGACCGGCGGCACCGTCAATGGGTCCGGCAGTTTTGTCATGCGGGCCGAACGGGTCGGCAACGATACCCTGCTCGGCCAGATCGTCAAGATGGTGGCCGAAGCCCAGCGCAGCCGGGCGCCTATCCAGGGGCTGGCCGATACAGTCGCCGGCATCTTCGTGCCCCTGGTGGTGGCGGTGGCGGTAATCACCTTCGGCATCTGGCTGTGGCTGGGGCCCGAGCCCAGGCTGGCCCACGCCATCGTCAACGCCGTGGCGGTGCTGATCATCGCCTGCCCCTGCGCCCTGGGGTTGGCCACGCCCATGGCGATCATGGTCGGGGTCGGCCGCGGCGCCCAGGCCGGGGTGCTGGTGAAAAACGCCGAGGCCCTGGAACGGCTGGAGAAGGTCACCACCCTGGTGGTCGACAAGACCGGCACCCTCACCGAGGGTAAACCGAAGCTGATCGATGTCCTGCCGGCGGAGGGTTTCGAGGCCCATGAGTTCCTGCACATCGCCGCCTCCCTGGAGCAGAACAGCGAACACCCGCTGGCCGCCGCCATTGTCAAAGGCGCCCAGGATCAAGGGGTGGATTTGGAGGAGGTCAAAGATTTTCGCTCGGTGACGGCGGGCGGGGTTGCCGGCAGCGTCGGCGGCCGGGCGGCAATGATCGGTAAGCCGGATTTTTTGCGGGACGAAAAAATCACCGGCCTGGAAGCGCTTGAGGCCTCGGCCGTGCAACTGCAGGAAGAGGGTAAGACCGTGATGTATGTCGCCATCGACTCCAAACCGGCGGGAATCCTTTCGGTGGCCGATCCGATCAAGG
The DNA here is from genome assembly GCA_963807225.1 of uncultured delta proteobacterium. Classification (GTDB taxonomy): domain Bacteria; phylum Desulfobacterota; class Desulfobulbia; order Desulfobulbales; family JAGXFP01; genus JAGVGT01. Next base: position 218,753 of record CAWEAD010000012.1, read on the forward strand.
ATTCCACCGCCGAAGCCGTCGATGAACTTCACGCTTTGGGCTTGAAGATCGTCATGCTTACCGGCGACAACCGCCGTACCGCCGACGCGGTGGCCAAAAAACTGGGCCTGGATGCGGTGGAGGCGGAAATCGAACCGGCCGGCAAGGTCGAGCAGATCAAGAAGCTGACCGCGGAAGGAAAACATGTGGCCATGGCCGGCGACGGCATCAACGACGCCCCGGCCTTGAGCGCGGCGGAAGTCGGCATTGCCATGGGCACCGGCACCGACGTGGCCATGCAAAGCGCCGGTATTACCCTGGTCAAGGGCGACCTGCGCGGCATTGCCAAGGCCATCAAGCTCAGCCGGGCCACCATGTGGAATATCCGTCAGAACTTAATGTTCGCCTTTCTTTACAACGCCCTGGGTATTCCGGTGGCGGCCGGCGCGCTCTACCCCTTTTTCGGCTGGCTGCTCAGCCCCATCATCGCCGGCGCCGCCATGAGCCTGAGTTCGGTCTCGGTGATCAGCAACGCCTTGAGGCTGCGCAAGGTGAAACTGTAACGCTTACCTGGGGTAAAACCGGGACAGTCAGGAGAACCCGTCCAAGGACAAGCACGAATATTGAACCCCAACGATCTTATCCTTGTTTTACGATTTCGCGGGTCGGGAATTGTTGGGGTTCACCAGGCTCACCCCAACCTACGAGCTGTCAAGCAAAGCATAAAACCATGACCCATCTCCCCAACGACCTTATCCTTGTTTTACGATTTCGCAGGTCGGGAATTGTTGGGGTTCACCAGGCTCACCCCAACCTACGAGTTGCATTCGGAATACAATTTCCTGACAATATTTGGCACAACCGTAAAAAGCGATTTCTTCTCACCGATTATCCGATTGGACGAACTTCCGCATGGCTTCGTCGATGTAAAAGGGGATGGTGACGCCGGCGGCCTGGACGTTGCGGTAGGCGGTGCACAGGTCGGTTTCCGGGATGCCGGTGGTGCGCCAGTAGGCAATGGGGTCCCGGACAAAATTCTTGATGATGGCCAGCGTTTCCTCGTAGGTGCGGACCAGGTGGCAGAAGCGCGGGACCCAGCTTGGCGCCAGCCTTACCGGGTGGCCGTCAATCTGTCTGCCGGCGGCCACGGTTTCGAATTGGCTGATGGCCGCCGCCCAGAGATGGTTGCCGCCTTCGCCCAGGCCGAAGGGGTCGACAAAGATATGGGGCGCCGGCAGGCTCTCAAACAGCTTGAGGTTGGTGATGGCGATCAGCAGCTCCTCAAAGGTCCCGACCCCGCCGATATTGTAGATCTTGCACAGCGAGGTGCGGTCCAGCAGGTTCTGGCGGAGGTGGCGGGCCGAGTTTTTGAAATTTGTCATGGCCGGCGGCCGCAGGTTGGGCTTCTGGCCGATCTTTTCGCTGTCGATGCCGATGCCCAGCCGCAGGATGCCGAGTTTTTCAGCCGCCTCATCGGCAAAGCGCATCAGGCCGGGACCGCTGCCGTGGCAGATGGCGAAGCGGCCGGCAAAACCGGGGATCCGGTTCATCTCCTCCAGGAAGCCATGCACCTGCTCGGCCAGCACCGCTTCCGTCCCATCCACATGGGAACCGAACATGGCGATGACGGTATGGGCGGCGGCCAGTTTTTCCTTGATGCCCTTTGCCACCCAGAAGCCCCGGTGGAACTCCCGGACATGCATCTCGTCGCCCTCGCCGAAGCTCATATAAAAACGGGTCCCATCCTTGTCGGCCAGATTGCAGAAGGTTTCGTAGGTGGTCTGGTCAAAATAGATGTTATGCAGCGGCTGGCCGCCGTTGTTATTTGCAGAGGGCGCCGAGGTTTCCTTTTCGGAGCCGATGCTGCGGCCGACGAACACGCCGATGCTGTTGCGCTTGAGGACGCGCAGGGTGTCGGTGACCGGAAACTTGTGGCTGATGAAAACCTTATGCAGGTTCTGGCCGCCGCCGACCGACTCGAGGCTTTCCACGAAGTCGCGCAGGTCGGGAGGGATCTGGTCGCCCCGGCGTTCGCCCGAGGTGATGTTGCCGCGCACCACTTCATAGAGGATGCGGTTCTGGGCGTTTTCGTGCCATTCGCCTTCCTCCATCTCCCGGGGGATTTCGACGCATTTGTTGCGGCTGATGATGCGGGCGTAGTTGCCGCGCTCGTTGACCGAGGAACTCAGGTTGTCGAACAGAATATCGCAGATTTCGCGGTTGAAGATGTCGGTGACGTCGGCAAAGTCGACCCCCTGGCGGATGATTTTTGCCGCCTTGTCCGGGGTGAAAATGGGGGCCGCCACTTTTGCCGTGTGCTGGTCGGCCGGGAACAACCGGACGCGGACGGCCAGGCTCCGGGGGTCCACCGCTTCTTCCCCCATGTGATAGAGTTCGATCTGGCGCGGTTCGTCGATACCCGAGGTGCGGACGCCGTCCAGCAACCGGGCCGCCAAGTGCATGATGTCGGGGTTGTTGAGGTTCCTGTCGATCAAGGCCAGGTACGGCCCCAGGGAAATGCGGATCGCACCCACCAGGAATTCGAAAGGTTGGAAAAGTTCGGGCAAGCCCCTGGTTGAGACATACTGGATCAGGCTCAACCCCTCTTTGCTCTGCATGAGGATGTGCCGGGCATTCTTGCCGGCGGTGAGCAGGGTGGTGGACAACAGATAGCGCACATCGGTCAGCGGGATTTCGATAATGCCATCTTCCAGGACTGTGGCCTCGGCAGGCAGCAGGAGGTGGTGCCGTTCGATGGCGGCCGCGATTTCAGTCCGGTCAAGATGGTCGCTCAACGGCACAAACAGCCTGCCGATGGTTAAGCGGCGGCCTGATTCGGCCAGGCCTTTAAGCTCGGCGAACAGGGTGTCGGGAATGTTCCGGTTGAGCGAACTGAGCAGAATGGGAATGTCCACGGTCCTTTTCCGGGTATCGATCTCAGGAGGCCCATCCGCAAGCTGGACATCAAGTCCCACCTGGGAATGGCCGCTGCGGCCGATGAGGGCGCAACGCTGGCAAAGGTCGCCTTTCAGGGTCAGGTCATGGAGTATGCCGCGCAGCGAATCGCTGGTCTCTTCCAGGCGCATGATGGCCGGCATCTGAGGTGCATCCAGGGTTTCATCGTGCAATGGTTCGTCTTCAGGCCGGATGATGAGATAGCCGTCGCCGGTGACAAGGGGTGATTTTTTCATGGTTCTCCAAGTGCGAAAGCGTTTGTCGAAAGTGCGTGCGCTGTATGGTCAAGTACGCTGAGGGTCAGTCGGGAAAGTGCCTTCAAAAAATGGGAGCAAAGCTTAGAAGCAGCTTTTTGGTATCGAAAAGGTGGTTCTAAGGCTCAAAAATAGGCACTTTTCAAGCACAACTCAAACGATATTAAACAGTTAGCTTGGTCCGACCCCCAACCGCCCTATGTGTCAGGCGACTGCCGCAGGCAAGAAAATATGGTAAGTGTCGAGTGTTTTGACTTTGCCATTCGCGAACGTAAAGAACTCACTGAATACAAACGGTAGCCAATCTCCGGCACGTTGTTTGACCCGGCCGGAACCCTGTATTGCCACCGTGCTGACGTTTTCCACGACGTTGAGAATTTGTAGTTCAGGATTGCCCTCAAAGGCATCATTCTTTAGTTCCGCAGCGAACTGATCTATACCGCTCAGTGATTTAAATCCATAGATGTTCCAAGTTACGTCTTCTGCAAGGCACGACAGAATCTTCTGGCTGTTGCCCTCGCGAAAACCATCGATGTACTTTTTGACGATTTCGACTTGTACACTCATGGGCTTCACCTTAAATAGTGACACTGAGGTATTCACGGAATTCTTTGATAGCGAAGGATCACGCAGCCCGTTGAAAGCGGGCGTGATTCGAGCAGCTTAAGCTCTTGCGGGTTTAATAATCCATCACCGAACAAGAGCCTGCCTTTGCCATAAATGACTGGTGCGATACCAAGGCGATATTCGTCAAAAAGTCCCGCGATCATAAGAGTCTTCGAGAGATTGGCGCTACCGAAGACGTAGATGTTCCCATTTCCCTGTTGCTTCAGCCTGGTCACTTCCCCCACTACGTCGTCTTTTACCAGTGTTGTGTTGTTCCAGGCGGCAGTTTGAAGAGTGCGCGAACAGACCACCTTCGGGAGACTGTTCATGTAATCCGCAATCTCTCCCTGAGCCGTCTGCCAATATGCGGCCATGCCCTCATATGTTACGCGCCCGAACAAAAGCGCATCGGCTGACTCCAACTGCTCAAGGGAAAATCTTTCGAGTTCCTCGCCCCAAAGCTTTTCGTGCCAGGGTAAGTCCCAGTTCTTCTGGCCCTCGAAGTAGCCATCGAGGGTGATGAGATTCCACATGATTAGCTTTCGCACCGCAGATCTCCTCCGTGTGCTGGTCCTCTAACAAGCTATTAAGCGGTTCACACGCGCGTGATCCGCTTAACTACAAGGTCATGTCACTTGATTACCAGTACATACTAACTGCTCCTGATAAAGATATATCCAAATATTCGCGCCAATATGCTCAAGAGATATGTTGACTCTGGAAACTATGAAAAGTAAATCCGACCCGATTATTCGTCCGAATTCCTCTTAGAGCTTTGTTTTTGATGTCAAAAAGTTGCCTCTAAGGCAGAAAAACAGCCATTTTATAGGCTTTAATGACATGATGTCAAACAGTTAGCTTGGTCCGACCCTTGGGGGAAGCTTTCCTGCCCCCATTCTCATGATTCCATCTAAGCAAACTGGTTTCTTCCCAGCCGGTTTGGTCAAATCACGAATTCTGCTCTCTCTCACGTTGATTCGACAAAAGTCAAAAGCCGACTCGCTTCCTCGCCGAATGAGCCAACACAACAAAGAAGGCAGTCGATGGTCTTCTTGTCCGGAGAAGTAGGGGGGAAAGGCTTACAGCCCGTTTTTTGATACCGAAAAGAGACCTCTAAGGCACGGTGCATTGCTCAACACCTTGACGTCACAATGTCATGACGTTATTGTGTTGTAGTGTTATTGAACAAGGAGGTCAAAAATGAACGTTCAAGCCAAACGCGCCACCATCTATTTTGATCCTGATCTGCACAAAGCCCTGCGACTCAAAGCCGCCGAGACTTCACGGTCGATCACCGACCTGGTCAACGAAGCAGTCCGACAGGCCCTGGCCGAAGACGCCGAGGATCTCTCCGTCTTCGCCGCCCGGACCGCCGAGCCGTTGGTCAGTTACGAAGAGATGGTCAAGAAGCTGAAAGCCGATGGCCGGATTTAAAGTCTATTTCAAAAAGTCCGTCGAGAAGGATTTCTCCGGTATACCCAAGAAAGACCTGCAACGGATCATCAAGCTGATCGGCAGCTTGGCCGACAATCCCCGTCCAGCCGGTTGTGAGAAACTAACCGGGCAGGAACGTTTTCGGGTTCGCCAAGGTCGCTACCGCATCATTTATTCGATTCAGGATGATGAATTGACGGTATGGGTGGTCAAGGTCGCCCACCGCAAGGAAGTATACAGATAACTCCCTCTGCACATCTCAATTCCGCAATTCAGTTTGGCGCCCCGGAATTACACGAAATCCACAACCGGACTTGATTAGCGCTTTAAGAGTCCCGGTGACATATTACGCAATAGGGCAGTTGTGAATTATGTCCCCGGAACTCAAAGCAAACTGGTTTCTTCCCAGTCGGTTTGGTCAAATCACGAATTCTGCTCTCTCTCACGTTGATTCGACAAAAGTCAAAAGTCGACTCGCTCCCTCGCCGAATGAGCCAACACAACAAAAAGGGCAGTCGATGCGTAAGCTTCCCTGTCAAGTAGGCAGTTGTAAAATAGAGTTCCCAGCGTTCTTTGACATATGTTCAGCAGGTGTATGATCGTCGAGTGAATCGTGCGGACGTTCCTCGTTGTATTCGATCATCCACCAGTAGGTTGCCTCCCTGACTTCGGCCAGATTGCGGAACAGATACAGGTCGAGCAGTTCGTTACGATATGTCCGGTTGAAACGCTCGATGTACGCATTTTGGTTCGGCTCACCAGGCTGGATGTAATGGATCATCATCCCGACTGATTGCGCCCAGTCGATAAACTCACCACTTAAAAACTCGGGTCCGTTATCGACCCGCAGGAGATTGGGTAGTCCACGGTCCAGGCGAATTTGCTCAAAAACACGGATCAATCGTCTTCCGGTGATGGACGTATCGATTTCAATCTTCAGCACCTCACGGTTGAAATCGTCGATTACGTTAAAAGTACGGAACCGTTTGCCGGCATATAGCGTATCGCTCATAAAGTCGGCGGACCAGACCTGGTTGGGTTGCTGGGGCACATGCAATGGCATTTTAACCCGCTTGGGCAAACGCTTCTTGGCTCGGCGCTTCTGGTTCAGGTTAAGCGCGCAGTAGACACGGTAAACTCGCTTGTGGTTCCAGCGATATCGGTTGCGACGCAAAGCCTTAAAGCACTTCCAAAAGCCCCAGCGGGGATGTTTCTCAAGCAAAGCATTGATGGCCTTGATGACCTCGGCGTCACGATCATTACGCTGGGGTGTTCGATAAAAGGCTGCCCGAGATAGGCCGATACAGTTGCAACTGCGCCGCACTGAAAGCTGATGCTCCGCAACCATATATACAACGGCTTCTCGTTTCTCCGGCAGCCTTAAAGCTTTTTTTCGATGAGATCTTTCATTGCCCGGTTCTCAAGGGCTATGTCGGCATACATGCGCTTAAACTGGCTCAGCTCTCGCTCCATCTCTTTCAGGCGCTTAAGGTCTGAGGCCTGCATGCCGCCGTACTTGGATTTCCAGTTATAGTAAGTTGCATCGGAGATACCATGTTTGCGACAGATATCCTTAACCTGCACGCCAGCATCCGCCTCCTTGAGAATGGACACGATTTGGGTTTCCGAAAAACGTGATCGCTTCATAAAAGCCTCCTGGTTTCATTGTGCCAGAAAACTCTACTTTTAACATGTCTACGTTTTGGGGAAGCTTACGGGGGGGCATCGACCTGTCTTCTGATTACCCCCGCGGGCCTATTTTTTCAACGAAGTATTTATATTGTCAGGGATGAAGTTATTGGATTTATGGATTCCCGATCATACGTATCGAGGTGACAGTCATGATTTTATGCTTTTCCGTGGGGTTCACCAGAATGTTATGAAATCATGGCCGTCCCACTGCACACTCTCCATTACAGAATTTTGGGCAGATCTTGGAATTCGGCGGCCCTTCTGATTGGGCGGGTCTGTGTGTCGATTGAAAAAGGTCAGGCATCTGTAATTCTTTGTTACGCCAGACACCAGAGCGCAGCTGTCTGGCACGCGTGCCTGCCCGCCTCACCTGTTTTACATCCGGGGCGGGTCGGCAAGCGCGACACGGCTTCTACGGCGATTTTTCAAGCCGTAGAAGCCGATATAGCTTTTCTGGTACGCCAATTGTGCAGGATCCCAGCGGATTATTGACGGCGGAGTCAGATTTACTTTTTCTCCTGCATCCGTCGCACATGTTCACAGGCCCGGTCGATCTCTCCGGTGAATTTCTCATAATCGAGCTGCAGGCCGTTGATGTAAGTACTCCAGCCGGCGCTTGACTTTGCGTAATGCAATGCGTCTTCGATTTCCTCCTGCGACGCCCCGTTCAGCTTGGCCACTTCGGTGTGGTAATAAGAGCAATAGCGGCATTTACTGATGGCTGAGATGGCGACCCCGATCAACTCCCGATACTTGTTCGGAATAGGCCCTTCGTCGAACTGGACGCGCTTAAAGAGTTTCCACTCCAGTTCCAGCGAGGAATCAGGGACAGTCTTGAACATGCTCGGCACGAGCCCGAACATTTGCTCGATCTCTTTGTAGATTTCTTCTCTGTTCATTTTCGGGTTCTCCTTCATTTGTTTATGGTTGCGAGCGCTTGGTATTCATTTCCCTGCTTTGGCATCACGCCCAGGTCAAGCCGGCACTCTCTACAGCCGAACGGTTTGCCAGCACCATAACCTCGGACGGTCCGATCAGCCATTGATCCAGGCCAACGAAATGCCACCTGTCATCCTCGGTCTGGTCAAGATCGATCCTGGCGCCCGGCTGCATATCCTCGGGAGCCGCCGGGTCGGTATTGGCCACCACCTGCAGCCCTTCCCGCGACAGACGTTGATCGGCCACAACCCGTCCGCCGCGCCGCTCGAGCCCATGCGGGTTGATCACCACCAATACCTCCTGGTCGTCGAATACCCGCGACCAGGCGATGATCTGGCCATGATCCGGGAAGGCGAAGGGATAACTCAGATAGGAAATCTCACGCTGGTATTGCCGGCCGCGCTGCAACGGCTTGAACCGCCTGCGCACTTGCGTCAACTGGGCAATCCGGAGGTAGGACGGATGATTGGGGTTGAAGACATGCCAACCGGCCGTGCCGTGCGGGCCGAAACCTTCGATCTGCTCAACATTCCCCTGAATTCCCGACCAGCCCGCGGCTAGGGGATGCTCCGGGCCGAACATCGCTTCCCGCAGCAGGCAGTCATGTCTGCCCCAATTATCTACATAGTGCCGCTGGTCCGTCTCGACTCCACCAGCCAGGCCTTGTTCTATGCCGTAGTAAAGGCAGGGAATGCCCATGGAAAAGAGTTGCAGGGCGACAACCGCCGCTCCCTGGTGGTCATTGGAGGCGTCGGCGGCCAGCCGCACTTTTGCTCCGAAAACATGGTCGTGGTCGTTGCTGATGCTCAGGTGCCGGGAGCCCCAGTTACGGTGCGAGCCCATGCCCGGATCGAAGGGGTCGAAGCCGGCGAAGAAATCGGCGGCGGCTTGCAGCCCTTTGCCGACATTGCAGATGGCCTCGCGCTGTTCCCCGATATCCAAGCAGGCATTCAGGTTGCGACCGGTTATATCGAGGTAGCGGTCCTGGGCGGTGTTGCCACCCGCCACCTCGGCGACGAGGAAGAAGTCGTCTTTGCCGAGATCCTCGGCATACTCCTTCAGGGCGTTGCAGAAATTCCGGGCCTGCTTGAGGGTCACGTGCTTGAAGGTGTCGATACGGTAGCCGTCGAGATCGGCAAGGGCGATCCAGTATTGGTACGCCAGAATCAGGGCCTGGAAGGCATCGCCGGCGAACAGGTTCATTTTGCGCAGGTTTTCGAAGTCGGTGCGCTTGTGTTCGGCATTGTCGTCGTTGATATCGCCGCCGCCCAGATTGCCGCAACCCGCCCGCAGGTAACAAGATGCGGCCTGCAAGTCGCGCGGCCAGACACTGTCGTCCTTCTCCAGGGTCTGGCCGGGATCGGTAATCGAGGTACCGTAACCGTTGCGCGGCCAGACCGGACTGTAACTGCCGAAGGGAGGAAGATAGGGCGGTTTAAAGACATCCCCGGCACTAGAGTCGTACAGCCAGTTGCAGCCGGAGTGATTGAAGATTATATCGAGAATTACATACATCCCGGCCGCATGGGCCGCATCCACCAGGTCAACCAGATCGCGCCGGCTACCGAATCGCGATTCGATGTCGAGGAAGTTCTGAATGCCGTAGCCATGATAGGTGTTCTCTTCGACGCGCTGGCGAAACACCGGCGCGATCCACAGGGTTGTCACGCCCAGATCGGCAAGGTAGGAAAGCTTGGATCGTATTCCTTTGATCGTGCCGCCCTGGAAACATTCGGCTCCCGATTTTTGCCAGTCGTCCCAGCGCCAGCCTGGCCCGCGCAGGGAACGGATATGCGCAATCCCGGCCTGAGTGCTGAGATCGTATTGCAAAAGCCGTTCGGGCTGTTCCAGTCCGTTCGAAAAGCGGTCCGGCAGGAGAAAATAGAAAACCTGGTCGCGCCAGTCGCTGGGCGATGAGGTGTACCGATCCCGTTGCGGCCATTTGTCAAGCGCTTCCGATAAACTGCGGGGTGGGGGGGCGGCAAGGATGGTATCGAGGTTATGCATGATTGACCTCCATGCTTTGCCAGATGGACAAAATTCCAAGCAACTATTTGAAGTTCTTGGTTTGAAGTCGCCGGGAAGGGCGATCTTTCAAGACCTGATCAACCATTTTTCCCGATATCCGATCTGGGCATTACTCTCTCTGTTTGTAAAAAGGCTAGGCCTTGGCAGCGGGTGATGTCCAGAAAAATTTTATCAGCATAATGTATGCGGGACCGGGTCAATTCCCGCTCTCGGTTTTCTGATGAAAACCACGTCAAATCAGGGAAAGGATCTGCTGTGATTGGAAGCTTTCCTGAATTCCGGGGACACAATACTCAATTGCCAGTCAACATATTTCCAAAACATCTTGCCAGTATAGAAGCATTGGGTACATGCCGCTTTTCCGTATGGTGCTTGATGTTCGTCCTTTATCGTGAAAAACATCACCCAAACCGGACGATGGTGTCACAAAAAATCTCCGGGTCGATGGAAAATGAAAAAACGTTTCTTGTTAACTTCTCCGCTCTCCGCTCCCGGGCTGAAAACAATGGTGCCCGGTCGGTTATACTCCGTCACCGGGCTAGGGCTTGCGGGGTGGGACTTTGTCCAAGGTGTTGTGATATCCTTCCGGAAGAGGCTGCCCGTTCCTCCTCAATATTTTGCGGGACCGCCGCAGTGATCGAGCGGATGGCGGCAATCAGTCGGCCGGCTGGATCAAACAAGGCCAGCGGAGGGACGGGGGCCAGCGGGGGGAAGTGAATGGTGGCAAAAGGGCGTAGAACTACTTTATGGAGTAGCCCATTCATCGACTTCCGGTATGCGACCGGTCTGGGAGTGAGCGGTTACTTGTAGCTACACGGGAGAATAGGTAAGGAGTACTTAAGGGACGTTCCTCATATTTATACTTTCTTGATTTGTTTAGTTAATCTTATGCTACGTCGATGGGGGCAGGCCTGACATTTTGATATTCGGCCTGCCCCCTTGCCAGTAATCTAGCTGCGCTTTGACATGTACGACCGGACCCAAGCCTTGCTTGGCTCTTGCTTTACCTGATCTCGCCATGGTACCAGAATCCAATCAAGAAGACCGCCCCGTGGGGCGGCCTTTGAATCGTCAGGCTGCGTCTATCAGGCTTTCGTAGGGGATGCCCAGCCCTTTGTGCAGGCGCTTGATCTGTGGCAGTGAAAGGGGGCGCTTGCGGCTTAGCACCTCACTGACCCGACTCTTGGGGCCGAGGTATTTCTCCAACGCCTTCCTGTCCAGATTCATTTGGTCCGCCCTGAAAAGGATGGCCTCCACCGGGTCCGAGGCAGGAATCGGGTAATGTTTTTCTTCGTAGGCCTCGACCAGAACCAGGAGAATATCCAGTTCGTCTCCCTCGGCCGTGTCCGGTTCGGCGCCCCAAAGTTCATCGATCCGCGCCAAGGCAGCCTGGTAGGTTCGCTCGTCTTTAATCGGCTTCATTCGATCACCTCGACATCCACGGCATCATATTCGGCATGGGTACCGACAAACTTGATAAACATTGCCTGCCGGCGATAATCCATGGCACAAACGATGCGGTAATCATTCCCCTTCACATTGAACACGACCCTGTTGTTCCCGACTATAGAGGCATGTCCGAAGGTGTTCTTCACATCCTGCGGAGCCTGCCAAGTCTGACGAAGGCAAAAGTGATACCATTCCGTCAGATATGGCTGGGCTTTCTCGTTACCCGGACGCTCCCAGTATTTCCTTAGCCTGCTCTTGGCGATTATCCTCATCGCACCAGGTTACCAAAATGGTAACTTCCTTTGGGGGTTTTGTCAATACGCCAACCGGTCGCAGCCGATGGAGTTCCGGGGAGACAATAGAATGGTTTTTTCCGCCAGGCGCTTGATCTTCATTCTGTGTCGGAAAAACATAACCAAACAGAGCGATGGTGTCACAAAAAATCTCCGGGTCAATGGAGAATGAAAGGGCGTTTCTTGGTAACTTTTCTGCTCTACGCCCCCGTGCTGAAAACAATGGTGCCAGGCCGATTATACTCCGTTACCGGGCTAGGGCTTGCGGGGTGGGACTTTGTCCAAGGTGTTGTGATATCCTTCCGGAAGAGGCTGCTTTTTCCTCCTCAATATTTTGCGGGACCACCTCAGTGATCGAGCGGATGGCGGCAATCTGTCGGCCGGCCGGATCAAACAAGGCCAGCGGGAGGAAGTGAATGGTGGCAAAAGGGCGTAGAACTACTTTATGGAGTAACCCATTCATCGACTTCCGGTATGCGACCGGTCCGGGAGTGAGCGGTTACTTTGTAGCTACACGGGAGAATAGGTAAGTACATGTGCGAATATGTACTCCGAGGCTGCTATGGGCGGGCTGGGGCACATGGCGGCGAAGTTCGGCGCTGCGTGTGGCTATTTTTTTTAAGTAGTGAGAAGGCATCGTTCCCCGCTCACTGCGATGAAGGGGTTGGCTGATTGGTGCGCCATAAGCGATTGAAGGCCTATAAACTCCTTGCCAGAGCCGAACTGCCGCACGACACGGTTACGCTCGCTTGCAGTTTGATAGGCAAGATATTGGTGCGGGAAACGACCGAGGGCATAATCAGCGGACGTATCGTCGAGACTGAAGCCTATCCCGTCGGTGACCCTGCAGGCCACGCCTATCGTGGAATGACGGCACGCAATCGCTCGCTTTTCCTAAGCCCCGGGTACGCCTACGTCTATATGGTCTATGGTAAGTCGTACATGCTCAACGTTTCGAGCGAAATCGCAGGCGTTGGCGCCGGTGTTCTAATCAGAGCGCTCGAGCCGTTGGAGGGCATACCGTTCATGGAGCGTAATCGCGGCACTCAGAATCTGTACCAACTAACGCGAGGGCCGGGGCGCCTGGCTCTGGCGCTTCAGATCGATCACCGCCTGGATGGCACCGACCTCTGTCGGAACGGACCTCTATGGCTCGCTAGCGACGACCAACAGCGGGCGGAAATCGGCAGAAGCGTACGAATCGGAATTTCACGTGGAGCCGACCTATTGTTACGTTTCTTCGTCCGCGGCAGTCACTTCGTTAGCGGTCCGAGCGCGTTGAACCGTTAGAGAAACTCGACTCCCCTTAGTACAGCGAATAAATCAAATATTCGCTGAGAGCCGACCTTCATTTCTTCCCACACATCGCATTCATGACAATTCCGAATGCGATAGCGAATTCATCTCGAAACGATTGACCCGTTGCTTGCGAGCTCACAGAACCGAACTCAGAGTTATGGCAGTACAGGTAGCTACCAACGGCCGGCGTGAGCGCCACCATCCACGTGGATTACCTCTCCGGTTACATGACCTGCCTGTGCCAGGTAGAGAACAGCACCGACAATGTCTTTTACCTCCGCCATTTTCCCCATTGGCTGCAAGGTCTTAAGAAAGTCTTTGGGATCATTCTTGTGCAGTGGTGTATCCACGATGCCCGGGGCTACGGCGTTGAAGCGGATACCTTCTTTCGCATACTCGATTGCGAGGCTTCGGGTAACTGAATTCAGGCCACCTTTCGTAATCATCGAAACCGAGGCATTTATGCCGGCGATCGGCTGATCTGCAAGCGCCGCGGTGATGCTCACAACGTTCCCCGATTTCTGTTTCAGCATCTGTTTTACAGTGAGCTGAGTGATGTAAATGAATCCCAGCAGATTGGTCGAGACTAAGGCATTGAAGTCCTCGGTAGTAAAGTCCGTGAAGGGCTTGACGTAGTAGATACCGGCGTTATTCACCAGAACATCGATGGTTCCGAAGTGCTTGATGGCTGCTTCGACAGCTTTGGCAGAGGTCTCCTGCTTACCTATATCGCCATCGACAAGAACCAGGCTGGGTGAGGCAGTCAACAATTTACTGACTTTACGCGAAGTTGCGACGACGTTATACCCCCCCTTCAGGAAGGCCTCGACCAAACCCGCACCAATACCCTGTCCTGCTCCCGTGATGATTGCTGTTTTTCTGTCTGACATACATACCTCCTTTGTTTGAAAGTAAGTCGCCGGGTTATGTCTTAATGGTTACCAGCCGGCGTTCTCATAGCGGCAGCGTCCGACATGCCGTGCCAGGAACCCTCAACCAGAAGAATCGACAAAGCCTCGGACCAGGGTGGCGATCTCGTCCGCAGCCGTGTCCAATGCGAAATGACCGGCCTCGAGAACGTGAATTTGAGCGTTCGGCACATCCCGGCGATAGGCTTCAGGTTCCGAGAGGTCGAACGAGAGATCATATTTACCCCAGATCACCAGCAGGCGTGGCTGCTTCTCGCGCATCCAAGCCTGCCACTTCGGGTATGCGTCGACGTTTGTGCGGTAGTCGTAGAAGAGGTCGCTTTGAATGTCCGCCTGACCCGGCTGGTTGAGAAAGGCAAATTCATCGGTCCAGAGATCCGGGTCATAGCGTTCCAGGTTCGGATCGTTCCCGACATGGCGCGTACGCGTCGTAGCTAGCGAGAGGAGATTTGTGCGAAGCGTGCTTTCGTTGGCAGGGCGGTCGGCCCAAAAAGCCCGCCGCGGCTGCCAATTCGCCCCCAGGCCTTCGTTGTGCGCCACGGCGTCCTGCACGATGAGAGCCTCGATCCTCTCCGGATGGGCGACGGCCATGCGGAAACCCACGGGGCCGCCGTAATCCTGCATGTAAAGCGTGTAGCGGGAAAGACCGAGCGCTTCGGTAAAGTGATTCACGATCTCGGCGTAGTGATCGAACGTATATGCGAATTTTTTCGGGTCCGGCCAGTCGCTGTGTCCGAAGCCCGGGTAATCGGGCGCGACAAGGTGATAGCGCTCGGAAAGCCGGGCGAAGAGAGGCTCGAACATCCGCGAGGAAGAGGGAAGTCCGTGGAGCAAGAGAATCGTTGGAGCATCCTCCGGTCCTGCTTCCCGATAAAATATGGAGAGTCCGTCAATCTTCATAGTGCGATAAAAAGATCTGCTGTGACCTGGAGGTACTCCTTGAGCCTTTCTTGACATTTGAGATGACCAGAAGACCTCAGAAAATCACCTCCAACTCGACGGGGGTGCCGAGCGGAAGGCTTGCGACGCCATACACCAAGCGGCAAGGGTTCTTCTCTTTTCCGAAGACGTCTTGCAGCAACTCCGAAGCGGCGTCAGCGACTCTCGGATGATCGCGGAAATCTCCCGAAGTGGCCACCGACACGCCGAGCCGGACGATCCGCGTCACTTTGTCGAGTGATCCCAAATGCTTCCGCGCGACAGCCAGCACGTTGAGCGCCGCACGATGAGCGGCCTTGCGCCCCGCGTCAATATCAAGCTCCGCGCCGACCCGCCCTATGAAGTTCGCCGCACGGCCTTCCGTGGGAAGCATCCCGGTCAGGAAAAGCATATTGCCCGTCTGCACCGCTTCGGCATAGGTGCCGAACGGCTCAGGCGGCGTCGGGAGCTCGATGGCAAGTTCTTTTAACCGTTGCTCGGCGCTGACCGGCCGAGAACCTTCGCGAGTTATCATTTGCTCTTTCGAATTTGGCTTCATTTATCTCTTTCCTGTTGGATTTGAAGGAGTTGCGAACAAACGGGTGCCATTCCCGCCTGGATCGAACGTATACTCGAGGCCCGCATCGGGCCAGGGCTTGAGAAAATCGCTGTTCATCCGGAAAGCCTCTTACCGGAGCAAGAGAAGTGGTGGGTGTTGTCTACCAACCGTATGGCCGCTGCCGAAATCATGCCGGGGGATCCGGTCTTTAGGAGAGAAACCATTCCCGGCTATGCCGGAAAAAAATCGGGTACCGAACCGCGGCCCTTACTCTTGTCATTTCACCTTAATTTGTTGTCATATCAGCTGTACATCAGCACATAGGAATTCGTATCATTGCCGGTCGCGGAAAGTCCAACAATTTTCTTGGCCGCCAAGAAATTCCAGATTTATTACGTATATTCAATATGTTGCATTCAAGGCTGCCGCGTCCGGCCGAAAAACCGGGCAAGCTGCCGGGCAGACGGGCCGGGGGTGAGGGGAACATCGGAATACACGGGCTGCAGAGAGGTTCGTTAGTTAGTCATTTTCGAAGATTACCGTGAAATTCCGGTGACATAATGCTCAATTCTCAGTCAAGAGATTCCAAAACATCTTGCCAGTATAGAAGCATTGGGCCCACGCCGCTTTTCCGCCTGATGCTTGATGTTCGTCCTGTATCTTGAAAAACATCACTCAAACCGGACGATGGTGTCACAAAAAATCTCCGGGTCGATGGAAAATGAAAAAACGTTTCTTGTTAACTTCTCCGCTCTCCGCTCCCGGGCTGAAAACAATGGTGCCTGGCCGGTTATACTCCGTCTCCGGGCTAGGGTTTGCGGGGTGGGACTTTGTCCAAGGTGTTGTGATATCCTTCCGGAAGAGGCTACCCTTTCTTCCTCAATTTTTTGCGGGACCGCCGCAGTGATCGAGCGGATGGCGGCAATCAGTCGGCCGGCCGGATCAAACAAAGAGTGCGCCAGATGAATATGCCAAATTGGCTAAGCCAAAAGACTCGCGGGATATGGTCGATATTCCGTCTCGCCATCAAGAAGTTTTTGCGGATTGACGGGATGCAGTGGGCGGGCGCTTTCGCCTTCAATGCCTTCTTCGCCTTGTTTCCTTTGCTGGTGCTGCTGGTCACGATTGCCTCTTTCTTTGTCGACCAGGATCAAGCCGGCAAAGAGGTTATTTCCTACCTTGAAGGCTATGTACCGATAAGTGCCGATATGAAAAATCACATTTTCGGTACCATCGCAGGAGTGATCAAGTCACGCGGTGGGGCGAGCATGGTGGCGCTGGTAATCCTGGTCTGGGTCGCCCTCCAATGTTTCACCACCCTGATCCTGGCGACCAATCGCGCCTGGGAAACCGAGGGATACAAGTGGTGGCGGCTGCCGCTGAAAAGCCTGCTGTTATTCGGCCTCACGGTAGGTGCGATCCTTCTGGGCATGGCGGTTCCGGTCCTGGCAAAAATGGTAACCAGAATGGTTTTTTCCATTAAACGATTATCTGCCCTGGGTTTATACCCTGGGGGGCATTGTCCTGCCTTCGTTGGTGGTGTTTCTCAGTCTGACCCTGTTTTACTGGCTGGCTCCGCGACGCGACTCGCGGTTTTCCGAAGCAATGGGCGCCGCGCTGGGAGCCACGGCTCTCTTGCAGGGGGCCGAAGGTCTGTTCGTGATTTACCTCAGTAACTTCTCCCAATTTAATCCGATCTATGGCGCATTCGGCGGGATTATGGCCTTACTGATGTGGATTTATCTTTCCGGGTGCATTTTCATCTTCGGCGCCTGCCTTGGTGCCGCGCAAGCCGACAACCGTTCGCCTGCGCGGAAATTATCGTAGTGAAATGAAATATGGAGAATTGAAACATGACGACAAACACACTTACCCCTGAACTGCTCGAACGGATGGACGCCTACTGGCGCGCCGCCAACTATCTCTCGGTCGGCCAGATTTATCTGTTCGACAATCCGCTGCTGAAACGGCCGCTGGAGCTCACCGATATCAAGCACATGCTGCTCGGCCACTGGGGCACGACGCCGGGTCAGAACTTCATCTATATGCACCTGAACCGGGTGATCAAGAAATACGATCTCGATATGATTTACATCTGCGGCCCCGGCCACGGCGGCCCGTCGGTGGTGGCCAACACCTATCTCGAGGGTACCTACAGCGAGATCTATCCCGAGATCAGCCGGGATGAGGCCGGACTCCGGAAGCTCTTCCTGCAGTTTTCCTTTCCCGGCGGCATTCCCAGTCATGCCTCGCCGGAATGCCCGGGCTCGATCCACGAGGGCGGCGAGCTGGGCTATTCGCTCAGCCATTCCTTCGGGGCGGTGTTCGACAATCCCGGTCTGATCGTCGCCTGCGTGATCGGCGACGGCGAGGCGGAGACCGGCCCGCTGGCCACCGCCTGGCATTCCAACAAGTTCCTCAATCCGGTCAGTGACGGCGCGGTCCTGCCGATCCTGCACCTGAACGGCTACAAGATTGCCAATCCGACCATCCTGGCCCGCATCGAGCCCGAGGAACTGGATCAGTTCCTGCGCGGCTGCGGCTGGACGCCATATTACGTCGAGGGGCACGAGCCCGAGCTGATGCATCAGGCCATGGCTAAGACCCTGGATATGGTGGTGGAAGAGATCAAGAAGATCCAGCAGGAGGCCAGGGAGAATGGCAACCTCACCCGGCCGCGCTGGCCGCTGATCGTCCTCAAGTCCCCCAAGGGCTGGACCGGGCCGAAGGTGGTCGACGGCCTGCAGATCGAGGGCACCTTCCGGGCGCATCAGATACCGCTCTCCGACCCGAACAACCCCGAACACCTCAAGTTGCTTGAAGAGTGGCTGCGGAGCTACCGGCCTCAGGAACTTTTCGATGGCGAGGGACGTCTCAAACCGGAACTGGCCGAGTTGGCGCCCGAAGGTGAGCGCCGCATGGGCGCCAATCCCCATGCCAACGGCGGCCTGCTGCTGCGCGATCTGATCATGCCGGACTTTCGCGACTATGCGGTGGATGTACCGTCGCCGGGCTCGGTGCAGGCCGCCGACGCCCACCAGCTCGGGGTCTACCTCCGCGACGTGGCTAAGCTCAACCGGGAACAACGCAATTTCCGGATCTTCGGACCGGATGAGACCCTTTCCAATCGGCTGAACGCGGTTTTCGAGGTCACCAACCGTCAGTGGGAAGCCCGCACTCAGGTCAATGATGAGTTCCTCGCCGCGGATGGCCAAGTCATGGAGATTTTGAGCGAGCACCAGTGCCAAGGCTGGCTGGAAGGCTATCTGCTCACCGGGCGTCACGGACTGTTTGACTGCTACGAGGCCTTCATCCATATCGTCGATTCGATGTTCAACCAGCACGCCAAATGGCTGAAGGTAACAGCACATCTGCCCTGGCGGCGGAAAATCGCCTCGCTCAATTATCTCCTGGCCTCGCATGTCTGGCAGCAGATGCATAACGGCTTCACCCACCAGGACCCCGGTTTCATCGATCACGTGGTCAATAAGAAGGCCGAGGTGGTGCGGGTTTATCTGCCGCCGGACGCCAACTGCCTGCTCTCGGTCTGGGATCATTGTCTGCGGAGCCGTCACTATGTCAACGTGGTGATTGCCGGCAAGTATCAAGCGCCCCAGTGGCTGTCGATGGACGAAGCCGTCAAGCACTGCCGCAAGGGAGTGGGCATCTGGGAGTGGGCCGGCAACGATCGGGCGGCGGAGCCCGACGTGGTCATGGCCTGCTGTGGCGATGTGCCGACCCTGGAGACCCTGGCCGCGGTCGCCATCATGCGCGAGCACTTGCCGGAGCTGAAAATCCGGGTGGTCAACGTCGTCGACCTGATGAAACTGCAGCCGCAGAGCGAGCACCCGCACGGGCTCTCCGATCCGGATTTCGACGCGCTCTTCACCAAAGACCAGCCGATCATCTTCGCCTTCCATGGTTATCCATGGCTGATCCACCGGCTGACCTACCGCCGCACCAATCACCACAACCTCCACGTCCGCGGCTACAAAGAAGAGGGCACCATCACCACCCCCTTCGACATGACGGTCTTAAACGATCTCGACCGTTTCCACCTGGTGATGGACACCATCGACCGCTTGCCGCAGACCGGCGACCCGGGCCTCACCCTGAAGGAGCGGCTCAAGGAGAAACTGATCGAGCATAGGCAGTACATCGAAAGACACGGCCAGGACCTGCCGGAGATCCGCAACTGGAAATGGGGTAAACCCGGATGAACGGCAAACTCATTGATTGAAATGTCAAGGGTCCGGGCTCTTTCTGTAAACTATGGGCTCGAGCGGTAATTTGCTGGGTGGTTTACGGCATACTCACGGGTGAAGCAGGGTAATGCTCGATTATTTAATCAATTTTGTCGCTCACCTCGGGCATTGGGGATACCTGGTCATCTTTATTGTCGTGGCGTTGGAATGTCAGGCCTTTTTGGGCTTGGTCATGCCGGGCGAGAGTCTGGTGCTGGTGGGAGGATTCTTTGCGGAACAAGGGCTGCTCGATCCGTGGGGACTAATCTTGGTGATCTCCATGGCCGCCATATTCGGTGACAGTATCGGCTATGAACTGGGGCGGCATCTGGGACGGGGATGGCTGCTGAAATATGAGGGACGGTTTGGCTTGCGTCGGGAGAAGCTGGATCGAGTGGACACTTTCCTCGTCCGCCATGGCGGCAAGGCCGTATTCGCCAGCCATTTTATGCATCTGTTGCGGGCCTTGATGCCCTTTATCGCCGGGGCGCGCCGTATGCCCTATCCGAAGTTTCTCTTCTTCAATGCAGTGGGTTGCATGGTCTGGGCGACCGTGTACGTCTCGCTTGGCTATTTTGCCGGGGAGAGTTGGCGTGATGTCGCGAAATGGCTCGGTGACGCCAGCGAAATTGTCGGCGGCATCCTGCTGTTCTTCATCGCTCTGGTTTTGTTGTGGCGCTGGCTGGGACGGCACGAGGCCGAAGTTCAGAGGCGGTGGCGGGCGGTGGTGGATCATCCGCGCCTGGTCTCTTGGCGCCGCAGGTTCGATCCGGCAAGAGAATTTCTTCTCGACCGTCTCTCACCCCACGGTTATCTGGGCCTTCATTTGACCATCGGCGTCGTGCTTCTCATCGGCGCCGCCTGGTTGTTCGGCGGCATCGCCCAAGACGTGGTGGCCGGCGATCCCTTGACGGTCTTCGACAAAAATATCGCCGATTGGTTTCATCAACATCGGACTGCCGGGTTGACCTCGACGATGCAAATGGTGAGCGGTCTCGCCTCCACCACCTGGGTGACAGGGATCGCTACGGTAACCGCGATCGTCTTGTGTTGGAAACGCTGCTGGCACCGGTTGCTGGCTTTGGTGCTGGTCGTGCCCGGTGGCATGGCCCTGAACGTTTTGCTGAAAATTGCCTTCCATCGCCACCGCCCCAGTTTCAAGGATTCTTTCTTGATCTTTCACGGCTATAGTTTTCCGAGCGGCCACACGATGGGAGCCACATTGCTGTATGGCCTGCTGGCCGCTTTCGCTGTCATCGCCCTCAAGACCTGGCGCTGGCGAGTGGGGGCGGTTTTCGGCGCCTTGGTCATGGTTCTCCTGGTCGGATTCAGTCGAGTTTACCTGGGTGCCCATTATCCCAGCGATGTGTTGGGAGCCGCCGCGGCGGGTTTTGCTTGGCTGACCTTGTCTTTAACCGCGGTTGAAACCTGGCGCCGAAGCCGCCAGCGCCGCGACACTCTGCGGGGCGGTATCTCTACGGATTGCGATGAGAACGATATATAACCAGCCAGACGACCACAGCGAACCGGCAAAAGTAAGAAGATCAATCACGCCGCCGGTATTCCGCGCCTTCGACCGTCATCGGACGGCGGAAACCTTCCACCCCTCTGGCATTACTTGGCAATATCCGTTGCGGTGCGGTCGGCTGGGACTGAATAATAATCCGGTGAATAAATACTGAACTTTGAGCGGCTAAAGGGATACAATTTCAAAAAGATTACCTTGGGTAATTGCCGGGAATCCCGTTCTGTAGCTAAGCGTCCGAGACGGGGCAAACTCCCGATACAAAACGGTTGAACCCGGAAAACTCTAAGTCTTGAGGCGTGGATATGGTTTCACCCTTGAGATTATTTTTCAAACCTGCTCTGGAGATAATAAACCGGAACCGGGGAGATGTGATAATCTATAGCCGAACTGTCGAGGATCAGGCGATGTTGATCCTGAAGGAAAGGAGCAGAGCATGAATAGAAAAATATCACCACTTACCAAAATCGCGGCCTGGCAGGCGCTCGAAGCCCATTATCCGAAAGTCAGGGAAAGGCATCTGCGGCAGCTGTTCGCGGAAGATCCCCAGCGCGGCGAGCGTTTTGCCACCGAGGCGGTCGGCATCTACTTTGACTATTCCAAACACCGGATCACCGACGAGACTCTCGGTCTCCTCGTGCAATTGGCAGAGGAGACCGGCCTGCGGGACCGCATCGATGCCATGTTCCGGGGCGACAGGATCAACACCACCGAGCAGCGGGCGGTTCTGCATGTGGCCTTGCGGGCCCCCAAGGGCCAAGCCCTGATCCTGGACGGCGAAGACGTGGTGCCGCAGGTCCACGGTGTGCTCGACAAGATGGCCGCCTTCTCCACCCGGGTGCGCAGCGGCGAGTGGCGGGGCCACACCGGCAAGGCGATCCGCAACGTCATCAATATCGGCATCGGCGGCTCCGACCTGGGGCCGGTGATGGCCTACGAAGCCTTGCGGCATTATAGTCGGCGCGATCTGAATTTCCGCTTCGTCTCCAATATCGACGGTACCGACTTCGCCGAGGCCACCCGTGACCTCGACGCCGCCGAGACCCTGTTCATCATCTCGTCGAAGACCTTTACCACTCTGGAGACCATGACCAACGCCCATACCGCCCGCGAGTGGGCGTTGGCGTCACTGCATGATCCCGCCGCCGTGGCCCGTCATTTCGTCGCGGTCTCGACCAACGGCGAGGGTGTGGCCAAGTTCGGCATCGACCCCGCCAATATGTTCGAGTTCTGGGATTGGGTCGGCGGGCGCTACTCGATGGATTCGGCCATTGGCCTCTCGACCATGCTTTCCATCGGCCCGGAAGAGTTCCGGGCCATGCTCGACGGGTTTCACCAGATGGACGAACATTTCCGCACTGCCCCTTTCGAGCGTAACCTGCCGGTACTCATGGGCCTTCTGTCCCTCTGGTACAACAACTTCTTCGGGACCCAGACCGTGGCGGTCCTGCCCTATGAGCAATACCTGAAGCGCTTTCCGGCCTACCTCCAGCAGTTGACCATGGAGAGCAACGGCAAGCATGTCACCCTCGACGGCACGGAAGTCGGCTACCAGACCGGGCCGATCTATTGGGGTGAACCGGGAACCAACGGCCAGCATTCCTTCTACCAGCTGATTCACCAGGGAACCAAACTGATCCCCTGCGACTTCATCGGCTTCATGCAGCCGCTCAACCCCCTCGGCCGCCACCACGACCTGCTCCTGGCCAACGTCTTTGCCCAGGCCGAAGCGCTGGCCTTCGGCAAAACCCCGGAGGAGGTCAAAGCCGAGGGCACCCCGGCCGGGCTGGTCCCGCATCGGACCTTCAAGGGTAACCGGCCGTCCAGTACGATCCTGCTGGAAAAGTTGACTCCGGCGGCCCTGGGAAAACTGGTCGCTCTTTACGAACATAGTGTCTTCACCCAAGGGGCCATCTGGTCCATCGACTCTTTTGACCAATGGGGGGTCGAACTGGGTAAGGCGCTGGCCGTGCGCATCATCTCCGAACTGGAGGCCGGGACTGCGCCCCAACTCAAGCACGACAGCTCGACCAATTCCCTGATCCGGCGCTACCTGAAATTCAAGAAGCCGTCGATGAAGGCGGATTCAAAGGGAGATAAGTAACGATGAACCAGCAAAAAGAAGGTTGTGAAATAGGGATGGTCGGCCTGGGGGTAATGGGGCGTAATTTGCTACTGAACATGGCTGACCACGGTTTCTCGGTGGCGGGCTATAACCGGCACCTGGATAAAGTCGAAGAGCTCCGTCGGGAAGCCAAGGGTCTGGATGTCCACGGCGCCGAAAGTATCAAGGAATTTATCGATTTGCTCCGGAAGCCGCGCGCGGTGATGATCCTGGTAACTGCCGGTCCGCCGGTGGATTCGGTCATCGACGAATTGTTGCTGCATCTGGAAAAGGGCGATCTGATCATCGATGCCGGCAATTCCCACTTTACGGACACCAATCGGCGGGCCGAAAAACTGGCCGAAGAAGGGATCAATTTTCTCGGTATCGGGGTATCTGGCGGTGAAGAGGGCGCCCGTCTCGGGCCGAGCATCATGCCCGGCGGACCGCAAGAGGCCTACGAGCGCGTCCGCCCGGTGCTCGAAGCCGTGGCGGCCAGGGTGAACGGTGAACCATGCGTGGACTGGCTTGGCCCCGGGTCGGCCGGCCATTTCGTCAAGATGGTCCACAACGGTATCGAATACGCGGTGATGCAGCTCATCGCCGAAACCTACGACTTGATGAAGCGCGGTCTCGGTCTTACCAACGATGAAATGCATGAAGTTTACAGCGCCTGGAACAGCGGGGAGTTGAACAGCTACCTGCTGGAAATCACCAGCCATATTTTCAGCCAGCAGGACGATAAGACCGGTAAACGGCTGATCGATGAAATTCTTGGGATCGCCAGGCAGAAAGGCACCGGGATGTGGACCTCGCAAAGCGCCATGGAACTGCAGGTGCCGATCCCAACCATCGATCTGGCGGTAGCGATGCGGGATCTATCGATATTCGCGGATGAACGGCGGCAAGCCGGTCCTCTACTGGTGCGGCCCATCCGTCGTTTTGAAGGGGCCCGCAACGACTTCATCGGGGAACTGCGCGGAGCCCTTTTCTCGGCAATAGTCATCGCCTACGCCCAGGGCATGGCCATGCTGGCGGTGGCATCGGACAAGTACGACTATAAGCTGAATCTGGAAGCGGTAGCGCGCATCTGGCGCGGCGGTTGCATCATTCGCGCCTCACTGCTGGAGGCCATTCGAGACGCCTTTAGCCGGAGACCGAACCTGGGCAATTTACTGCTTGATCCGGATCTGTCGAGGAAAGTCATGGCGCATCAGGAAAATCTGCGCAAGGTTGTCAGTCAAGCCTGTGAGAGCGGCATCCCCGCACCGGGCCTGATGGTGTCGCTGGCCTATCTCGACGGTTTCCGCAGTGCTTGGCTGCCGGCCAATCTGATTCAGGCCCAGCGCGATTATTTCGGCGCCCACACATATGAACGGGTCGACGCCGAAGGCACTTTTCACACCGAATGGGAGGAGTAGTTATCCATCTCCAACCTCAATTTCGCCATGTTTGAAGTTCAGCTCCCGGGGTGGCACAGTCAGGGTTGTATCTTGGCGGCCCTTTAATAGTGTCCCGTTTGGTTAGTCCTGTGTAGTAATTGCCGGACCTCGCGGCCCCTGGCTGCGTGGCCAAAAACTCAACATAGCGCTGCTCTGCCTTCGTTGAATTGCCGACTAACCGTTATTTCCATGTTGGAATCGTTGTCTACACTCAATATCTTGAGGGTCCATCATATATTGCGGTCAAATAGATCCTCTTTGGCTCCTCATCTCTCTTTGGCCCTCAAAACTAAGCCCGCTTCAATATAGTCTTCTTGTAGATCTTCACGGTATGTCCTCCATTTGGCCTGACCATTGCGTATAACAGCCTAAGCGGGAAAAATTTAGCCGGCGGGATATCATGAACGAATATAAACGGATTCTCGTGACCAGCCGGATGATTAAGCCATCCGGCAAGGCGATTCGAATCGGGGTTTCACTGATAAAAACAATTTATGTAAAAGCCCCGTTTATTCCCACTGGACTCAATCTTGGTGACCCCGAAGAACGTGGTCCGAGCTGGCAACAGCCAAACGGTTGCCTTGACTAATAAACGAAAAGCGTAGGAAGATAATATTGCGGTCAATCCCGGGATCGGAACGTGCTGACACCAGACCTTGTCTTGACTAAGAAATTACCCGGTTACCAATGTCTCTGGCGCTCCTGCACTGACATTTGCTGAGGGCGATCCATGCATAAGTTGAAACAACTCTGGATCAATATGCGGTCGAGTTTTTGGTTTATGCCGTCGCTGATTGTCGCGGTCAGCATAGCCTTCGCGGCGGTATTGATCGAAACCGATTCCCTGGGGAGCGACCGCTGGCTGGCCCGGTGGCCGCGGCTGTTCGGGGCCGGCCCGTCAGGCGCGCGCGGCATGTTGTCGACGATTGCCGGGTCGATGATGTCCGTGGTCGGCGTCACCTTCTCCATGACTCTGGTGGCTCTGTCCCTGGCTGCCAGCCAATACACCTCGCGGATCCTGCGAAATTTCATGCGCAGCCGGGTGACCCAGATTTCGCTCGGTCTCTTCGCCGGTATTTTCTCCTATTGCCTGATCGTCTTGCGCACCATTCGCGAAGGCTCCCAGACTGAATTTGTTCCCAACCTGGCGGTGTTCTTCGGGTTTGTTCTGGCGCTCGGAGGAGTTGGCGTCCTGATCTTCTTTATTCATCATATCGCCTCCTCGATTCAGGCCTCCAGCATCATCGCCTCGGTCGCTCAGGAGACCATCGTGGCCATTGATCTGCTTTATCCGGAAGAATCGGCAACGAAAACTGTTGAAGATGAAGAGCAACCACTTCCGGAAGGATTGAACTGGCAAGAAGTTCGGGCTGAGAAAAGCGGTTACATCCAGAGCGTTGATAATAATGCGCTCCTGGGACTGGCGCTGGAGCGCCGGACTATTATCCGGATGGAGCGCGGCATCGGCGAGTTCGTGGTCCAAAATACCCTGCTGGCCTCGCTCACCCTGAAAGACGAACCCGATCAAGAGATGATCGCTGCCATTAATGGCGCTTTCATTGTCAGTAATTACCGCACGGTGGAACAGGACCCGTCTTTCGGGATCCGGCAGATCGTTGATGTGGCCTTGAAAGCGCTTTCGCCCGGCGTCAACGACACTTCGACGGCTGTGATGTGCGTGGATTATTTGACCGCCATTCTTACCCGCCTGGCTCCCCGGCAATTCCCCCCCGCCCGTCGCTACGAAGGTGGAGAGCTGCGGGTGATCGCCATCGCTCCCCCTTTTTCAAACCTGCTGGGCGAAGCCTTCGACCAGATCCGGAGAAGTGGTGAGGGCAATATCGCCATTCTCGAAAGAATGCTCGGTGCTTTACAGACCATCGCCAGTCGGACGGTTAACCCGCAACGTCGTGATGCGATTCGTGACCAGGTAAGGTGGATTGCCGAGTTGGCCGGGCGCACCATAAAATCCGCGCATGATCACGCCGGGATCGAAAGACGGCTGAAGCACGTTTACGAGGCTCTCGAATCCGAAGTGGCTTTGGATGCAGAGGCGGAGAAGGAATAATTCGGTGATCTCGAATCGAGGCATGGGGAAACAAACCAGTTCAGTGAACGTCGGCACGGTGGTTTCAGTGCGCGGAAGTGTCGTTGATATCCGCTTCGAGGGGCAACTGCCGCCGATCAACTCGTTGCTGCGGGCGGGGAAGGGCGGCGCCATCGTCATCGAGGTGCAGGCTCAGCATGATGCGCATCACGTGCGGGCAATCGCCTTGACCCCCACCCAGGGTCTTGCTCGCGACATGGCGGTAACCGACAGCGGCGCCCCTTTGCAGGCGCCGGTCGGTAAAGGCATTCTCTCACGGATGTTCGACGTTTTCGGGAACACCATCGACCGCGAAGGGGCCTTGGCCGACGTGCAATGGCGTTCCGTGCATAGCGCCCCACCGCCGTTGGCCCGGCGCTCCACCCAGTCGGAAATCTTTGCTACCGGCATCAAGGTTATCGATGTGCTGATGCCGCTGGAGCGCGGTGGCAAGGCGGGACTGTTCGGCGGCGCCGGTGTGGGCAAAACGGTGCTGCTCACCGAGATGATTCACAACATGGTCGGGCAGCAGGAAGGAGTCAGTATCTTTTGCGGCATCGGCGAACGCTGCCGGGAAGGGGAGGAGCTCTACC
Organism: uncultured delta proteobacterium; assembly: GCA_963807225.1. Classification (GTDB taxonomy): domain Bacteria; phylum Desulfobacterota; class Desulfobulbia; order Desulfobulbales; family JAGXFP01; genus JAGVGT01. The sequence goes on from CAWEAD010000012.1 coordinate 246,081, forward strand.
GCGATATGAATGCTGCCGGGGTGCTGCCGAACATGGTGATGGTCTTCGGCCAGATGAATGAGCCTCCCGGCGCCCGTTTTCGCGTCGGCCACGCGGCGCTGACCATGGCCGAATATTTTCGTGACGACGAACATCGGGATGTGCTGCTGCTGGTCGATAACATATTCCGTTTCATTCAGGCCGGCATGGAGGTTTCCGGCTTGATGGGGCAGATGCCGTCACGTCTGGGTTATCAACCGACCATGGGCACCGAGCTGTCGGGCTTCGAGGAACGCATCGCCAATACAGATACCGGCGCCATCACCTCGATCCAGGCGGTGTACGTTCCTGCCGACGATTTCACCGATCCGGCGGCGGTGCATACCTTCTCGCATCTTTCCGCCTCGATCGTGCTTTCGCGCAAGCGGGCCAGCGAAGGTTTTTATCCGGCCATCGACCCGCTCCAGTCCAACTCCAAGATGGCCACGCCGGGCATTGTCGGTACCCGCCATTATGAGTTGGCCCAGGAAATTCGGCGAACGCTGGCACAATACGCGGAACTCAAGGACATCATCGCCATGCTTGGCCTGGAACAGCTTTCCGCCGAGGATCGCCAGGTAGTCGCCCGAGCCCGACAACTGGAGCGTTTTCTCACCCAGCCCTTTTTCACCACCGAGCAGTTCACCGGCCTGGCCGGCAAGATGGTCAGTCTTGAGGAAGCCCTGGACGGTTGCGAGCGTATCTTGAATGATGAATTCAAGGACTACCCGGAGAGCGCGCTGTACATGATCGGCGCCATTGCCGAAGCGAAGGAAAGGCGGAAACCTGGCTCAGCCGTTCCCTCAACTCGGGAGAAGGGCAAGGATGGACCGGAGCCGGTGGCGAAACCCGGGCCGCCCGAACAGGATGGAGCTGACCCCGATGAATCTTAAAATTCTCCTCCCCTTTAAAATCTTCGTCGAGAAGACCAAGGTGATGCGAATCGTCGCCGAGACCCAGGCCGGCGCCTTTGGGATCCTGCCCCATCGCCTCGACTGCGTCGCCGCCATCGCGCCGGGGATTCTGACCTACGAAAGTGCCGCTGAGGGGGAGGTCTACATCGCGGTCGATGAGGGGGTGTTGGTCAAGACCGGCCCGGTGGTAATGGTTTCCGTGCGTCGGGCGCTGGCGGGAGGGGATCTCAGCCGATTGCGCGATTTGGTGGAACAGGAGTTTATGGCCCTGGACGCGCGCGAGAAAAGTGTGCGTTCGGTGATGGCGAAAATGGAAGCCGGATTTCTGCGGCGTTTTGCGGCTTTTCAACATGAATGACGAGCCGACCGAAAAACCTCCGGGAAAAACGCCACCCTTCGTCGGTCGGATCGGCGCCAAGGCGGCACGCAAGCTCAAGGCGCAGCGCAACCCGACGCCGGGGGTCTGGTTCGGCCTGGGCATGATGGGGCTGGTCGGCTGGTCGGTGGCCGTTCCGACCCTGCTCGGCGCGGCGCTGGGGCTCTGGCTGGACAAACACCATCCGGGCAAGCATGACTGGACCCTGGCGCTGTTGGTGGCCGGGCTGGTGATCGGTTGTTTGAACGCGTGGCGTTGGGTGGCCAGAGAAGAGCAGGCTATGCGGGAGGAAAAGGATGATAACGATGACTGAAACGCTGCCGCTGCTGCTGGCCTGGCTGGCGGGTGGCGGACTCGGAACGTTCTTCTTTGGCGGACTTTGGTGGACGGTGCGCCGGACCGTATCGTCACCTCATCCGGGGCGCTGGTTGTTCGGCAGCCTGCTGCTGCGGCTGGGCCTGGTCCTGACCGGGTTTTACCTGGTCTCCGGCGACCATTGGCAGCGATTGCTGCTCTGTCTGCTGGGATTTGTCATGGCGCGTTTCATGGTACTGCGGCTGACCGGGTCGCCGGTCGCCCCCTGCAACTCCACAACCCAGGAAACCGGCCATGCGTCTTAGCCCCGATGAGATCATTTTCTGGCAATTCGGCATGGTCAAACTGAACGCCACCATCGTCTTCACCTGGGGATTGATGTTCCTGCTGGCCGTCGGTGCCAAACTGATCACCCGCAAACTTTCCCCGGACCTGCAACGTTCCCGCTGGCAAAATCTTCTGGAGATAGTGGTCACGGCCATCGAGAAACAAATTGTCGAGGTAGGGCTGAACCAGCCGCGCCGCTATCTCGGCTTTCTGGGTACCCTTTTTCTGTTTGTCGCCGCCGCCAGCCTCTGCACCATCATTCCCGGCTACGAACCGCCAACCGGTTCGCTCTCGACCACCACGGCCCTGGCGTTGTGCGTGTTTTTCGCCGTGCCGTTCTTCGGCATCGTGGAACAGGGGATGGGCGGTTATCTCAAGTCATACGCGGAGCCGACCCTGATCATGTTGCCGTTCAACATCGTCAGCGAACTTTCACGCACTCTGGCCCTGGCCATCCGCTTGTTCGGCAACATGATGAGCGGGGTGATGATCCTCGGGATTCTGCTGTCCATTACCCCCTTCCTCTTTCCCATTGTCATGACGGTGCTCGGCCTGCTCACCGGTATGGTGCAGGCCTATATCTTCAGTATCCTGGCAGCGGTGTATATCGCGGCCGCCACCCGCGTCCGTCAACCGAAATCCGTAGCGGGGCTCAACCCGTGAAGCAACCAAGGCAAAGGAGACATCATGGATAGTCTGACCATCATCGCGGTGGCATCAATTGTCATTGCCGGCCTCACCACCGGCTTCGGCTGTCTGGGGCCGGCGCTGGCGGAAGGACGGGCGGTCGCGACGGCGCTCACTTCGCTGGCCCAGCAGCCCGATGCCTCGGCCACCATCACCCGGACCCTGTTTGTCGGTTTGGCGATGATCGAGTCCATGGCCATCTACTGTTTCGTGGTCTCGATGATCCTCATTTTCGCCAATCCCTTCTGGAATTTCGTTATCGCCCAAACCGCGGGGAAGTGATCCATGCTCATCGATTGGTTCACCGTGGGTGCCCAGGCGCTCAACTTCTTCATCCTGGTCTGGTTGCTGAAGCATTTTCTTTACCAACCTATCCTCAATGCGATCGACGCGCGCGAGAAGCGAATCGCCGGGGAATTGGCCGACGCCGACAGCCAAAAGGCCGAAGCCCGGGAAGAACGTAAGGAATTCCAACGCAAGAACGAGGAATTCGATCGGCAGCGGACCTCCCTCCTGGAACAGGCGACTAATGAGGCCAAAGCCGAGCGGCAGCGCCTCCTCGATGAAGCAAGACAGGCCGCCGAAGTCTTGGCAGTCAAGCGTCGGGAAACGCTGAGAAACGAAGCCCGGAACTTAAGCCAGTCCATCCAGCGCCGGACCCGGGAGGAGGTATTCGCCATCTCTCGCAAAGCGCTGACGGATCTTGCCACGACGACTTTGGAAGAACGGTTGGCCGAGGTGTTCATAAGACGTCTGCGGGAGTTGGACGACCAGGCCAAAGCCGGCCTGGCCGCTGACCTCAAGATAGCCTCCACCCCAGTGTTGGTGCGCAGCGCCTTCGACCTGCCGGCGGCGCAACGGGCGGAGTTGCAAAAAGCGCTCAACGAAACCTTTTCGGCGGAAGTCCGGATCCGTTTCGAAACCGCGCCGGATCTGGTCGCCGGCATCGAACTAAGCAACAATGGACGAAAAGTGGCCTGGAGCATCGCCGATTACCTCACCTCGCTGGAAAAGGGTGTCGCCGAACTTCTGCGTGAGCAGTGCAGACCTGCTGTCACCGCCGGTTCCGAACCCGGAGAACCCGAGCCCGAGGCCAAGAGTTGATGCCCATTGAACCAGACAGCCTCCGGAACGTTTTCGACCGCACCTTGGCCGGCATAAGCCAAATCCGGGAAACATTTACGCCGCGGCTGTCGCCTCGGGAGGTGGGTACGATCACCAGTATCGCCACGGGCATCGCCAAGGTTTCCGGCCTGCCCGGCGTGGGTTTCGAGGAGGTACTGCGTTTTCGCGGCGACATCTACGGCATCGCCTTCAATGTCGATGCGGACGAAATCGGGGTGGTTCTGCTGGGTGAATACTGGCGGTTGCAGGCCGGCGATGAAGTAGAACGGCGCGGGCACGTGCTGGATGTGCCGGTGGGAGACGGTTTGATCGGACGCATTATCAATCCCTTGGGGCAACCTCTGGACGACGGTGGCCCGGTGGTTTCCAGCCGACGCCTGCCCATCGAACGCCCGGCCCCGCATATCATGGACCGCGCCCCCGTCACCGTGCCTCTCCAGACCGGCGTCAAAGTCATCGATGCGCTCATTCCAGTGGGCCGCGGCCAGCGCGAGTTGATTCTCGGCGACCGCCAGACCGGCAAAACCGCCATTGCCATCGACACCATCCTCAACCAGCGCGACCGCAATGTCCTCTGCGTTTATTGCGCCATCGGTCAGCGCGCCTCCGCAGTCGCCAAGGTAGTGGCTGCTTTGCGGGAAAAGGGGGCGATGGAGTACACCGTCGTTGTCGTGACCGAAGGCAATGACCCGCCAGGTCTCGCCTATATCGCCCCCTACGCCGCCACCAGCATCGCGGAGTATTTCATGGAAGCGGGCCGTGATGTGCTGATCGTTTACGACGATCTCACCCATCACGCCCGGGCTTACCGCGAACTCTCGCTTCTGCTGCGGCGCCCGCCCGGCCGGGAGGCTTTTCCCGGCGACATCTTTTACATTCACGCCAGGCTGCTGGAGCGGGCCACCCATCTGCGCGACGAACTCGGCGGCGGCTCGCTGACCGCCCTGCCCATCATCGAAACCGAAGCGCAGGATATTTCCGCCTATATTCCGACCAACCTGATTTCCATCACCGACGGGCAGATCTATCTCTCGCCGTTGCTGTTCGAGTTAGGAGTGCTGCCCGCGGTCGATGTCGGCAAATCCGTCTCCCGCGTCGGCGGTAAGGCGCAACAGGCGGCCTACCGCGCCGGGGCAGGCGACCTCAAACTCGCCTACGCCCAGTTCGAGGAGTTGGAAACCTTTGCCCGATTTGGCGCCCGGCTGGATGAGAATACCCGCAAAATCATCGCCCATGGCCGGCGCATCCGGGTCTGCCTCAAGCAACAGGAATTCACGCCGGTATCCGTGCCAGCCCAAATCGCCGGGCTGCTGGCATTGACCGCGAAACTCTTTGACGAGGTGCCGCTTGAACGGATGACCGAGGCCGAGCAGGCAGTGCATGAGGCGGCGGCGGAGATCCCGCCGGAGGTGCGTGAAAGATTTGCCGGCGCCGACAAGTTGAGCGACGAGGACCGCCGGACCATCATTGAAATTTCTCGTACCGCCATTGCCCCCTTTCTGGCTGAATCCGAACCCGGGGGGAAGAAGTGAGCGACAGCGCCGCCAGCCTGCGCCGCAAGATCGACAGTGCCGGCGAACTTGAATCCGTGGTGCGGACGATGAAGGCCATGGCCGCCTCGGGCATCGGCCAATACGAGAACGCCGTGCGTGCCCTGGATGATTATTATCGGACGGTACAACTGGGACTGGCCGCCTGTTTCCGGCAGGGTCGATCTCCAGGCGCCCCTGGGCGAGCGGTGGTGAAAGAACCGGGAGCAATCGGCGCGGTGGTGTTTGGCTCCGATCAAGGCTTGGTCGGCCAATTCAATGAGGTGCTGGTGGAGTTCGTCGTCAAGAAGCTGGAAAATCTACCCGGGGAAAAGACGGTCTGGGCGGTCGGTGAGCGCATTCAGTCGCGCCTCGCGGACACCGGCCTGCAGTCGGACCAAGTCTTTGTCCTGCCGAATTCCAGCGACGCCATAACGCCCCTGGTCGGGCAGATTCTGATCGAGATGGAAGCCCATCGTGAAAAGGGCGGGAGTGGCCGGGTTTACCTTTTTCATAACCGTCCGGCTTCCGGAGCGATTTATAGCCCCGTCTACCAACGGTTGCTGCCGCTGGACGATGAGTGGCGGCGCGAGCTGGCCCAAACCACCTGGCCGACCGGGAATTTGCCGGAGGTCTTGAACGGTGGAGAGGGCACGCTCTCGGCCTTCATTCGCGAATATCTTTTTGTTTCACTGTTCAAGGCTTGCGCCGAATCACTGGCCAGCGAAAACGCCAGTCGACTGGCGGCCATGCAACGGGCTGAAAAAAATATCACCGACTTGCTGGAGGATCTGAACCGGACCTTTAACCGCCTGCGACAAAACAGTATCGACGAGGAACTGTTCGACGTGGTCTCAGGCTTCGAGGCTTTAAGCGGAGAGAGAAAATGATGAAAATCGGCATAGCCGCCGATCATGGCGGCATTGAGTTGAAAGAGCAACTGATCGATTATCTGAGGAATGCCGGTTACGAAGTTACCGACTTCGGAGCCCTGCAGTTCGAAGGTGGCGATGACTATCCGGATCTGGTGGTTCCCCTGGCCCGGGCGGTGGTGAGGGGTGAAGTCAGTCGGGGCTTGGCCATCTGCGGCAGTGGGGTCGGGGCGAGCATCGCGGCCAACAAGGTGGCCGGAGTCCGGGCGGCGCTGATCACCGATCCTTTCTCCGCGCACCAGGGGGTAGAAGACGACGATATGAATATCATGTGTTTGGGAGGGCGGGTCACCGGTTCGGCTCTGGCCTGGGAGCTGGTTCAGGGTTTTTTGAACGCCCGGTTCAAGGGGGATCGGCGATTCAAGCGTCGTCTCTCCAAAATCGAGGCTCTGGAAAACGGGTAGATGTTCCTGGGGAAAGAAACATGACCAATCGTACTCTCTGTGTCACTGAACGGATTTACCAGTATCTGCTGCAGGTTACCATCCGGGAGCCGGATATCCTGCGGCGTCTTCGGGAGGAAACGGCAGCCGACGAGATGGCTCGGATGCAGATTGCCCCTGAACAGGGCCAGTTCATGACCCTGCTCCTGCATCTGATGGGGGCGAAGCGGTGCCTGGAAATCGGGGTTTATACCGGCTACAGTTCACTGGTTACGGCTCTGGCTCTCCCCGCCGATGGCCGCCTGGTTGCCTGTGATCTCAGTGCAAAGTGGACGGCGGTGGCCCGGCGTTATTGGCGGGAGGGCGGAGTGGCCGACAAGATCGACCTGCGCCTGGGACCGGCCAGCGCGACCCTGGATCTGCTGTTGGCGGCAGGCGCGGCCGCCAGTTTTGATTTTGCCTTCATCGACGCCGACAAGCGTCAGTATGATCATTACTACGAGCAGTGCCTCCTCCTGGTGCGAAGCGGTGGCCTGATCGCCGTCGACAACGTGCTTTGGGGCGGTGCGGTGGCCGATTCGACCAGTGATGATGAAGATACCAGGGCGATCCGGGCCTTGAACCGCAAACTCCGCGACGATCGTCGAATCGACTTTTCCCTGCTGCCCATCGCCGATGGTCTGGCCCTGGCGCGTAAATTATAAGCGCCATTTTCCCGAACCTTCGAGCTTTCTGCCCGGATTTGCTTAATTTGTCTTGCCAAAAGCTGGAAAGGCCTTATAATAACAGCACTTTTTGGTTAAAAGTATCAGAGCTTTCCGTGCGTCATTCTCCCTTCCGCGTCGAGATCCCCTCTCCGCAGGATGTCGTAAATAACAGCTGATCACTTCAGGAAGGTGCCAAGAAACTGTTGCCGTTGTCCGATATTATCGGTGCGACGGCCTTAGGCACTGTTCGGACCTGTTCCACCCGTCACCGGGTGAATCCCTCTGAATAGCACATCATTTGGTCTGGTTTAATTTCGGCCCCGTTTACCGTGGCAGCCAATAAGGCGGCGGCAGCGTTGGGTTGAACTACCGGACCGGTCAATTGTCCTGAAGCCCGAGGGCCAGGACACCACTACGAGGTAGTTTAATGGGTTTCAAAAGTTTCAATTTTGATCAGAAGATCAACACCAACATTACCGCTTGCGGCTACACGACCCCGACCCCCATCCAGCTTCAGGCCATCCCCGAAGTTATGAATGGCCGTGATCTTATGGGCCTGGCCCAAACCGGGACCGGCAAGACCGCCGCTTTTGTTCTGCCGATGCTGCAGCGGTTGCTTACCGGCGGGCGGCGCAATGTCCGGGCCCTGATTGTCGCTCCGACCAGGGAACTGGCCGAGCAGATCCATGAAAATATTATTGAACTCGGCCGTAATACCGGCCTGAAGAGCGTATCGGTTTATGGTGGAGTGGGTAAGGGCGGTCAGCTGCAGATGTTCCGGAAGGGAGTCGAGATCATCGTCGCCTGCCCGGGTCGATTGCTTGACCATCTGGACAGCGGCGATCTCGATCTCTCCGGGGTTGAGGTTCTGGTCCTGGACGAGGCCGATATGATGTTCGACATGGGTTTTCTGCCGGCCATCAAGCGAATCCTCAAGAAACTGCCGGTCAAACGGCAGAATCTGCTTTTCTCCGCCACCATGCCCGGCCCGATCAAGGTCCTGGCCGACCAGCTCCTGAATGATCCGCTCACCGTCAAGATCGGCGATGAAGGACCGGCCGATACCGTCACCCACATCCTTTACCGGATTGATCAGAAGAGCAAGGGGACGCTGCTGCGCCACTTGATGAGTGAGATTGCCATGGATTCGGCCCTGGTTTTTACCCGGACCAAGTATGGCGCCCGCAATCTGGCGGCTTCCTTGCATAAGGCCGGCCACAATGCCGTGGCCCTGCAGGGCAACATGTCCCAGAATAAGCGCCGGGAGGCTATGGAGGGATTCAAGAAGGGCCAGTTTAAGGTCCTGGTGGCAACCGACATCGCCGCCCGCGGCATTGACGTTTCCGGAATTTCCCACGTGATCAACTACGACGTGCCGGACACGGTGGAGGCCTATACCCATCGTACCGGCCGTACCGGTCGCGCCCTGCGCAGCGGTGAAGCCATCACCTTTGCCGGACGGGAGGATTACCTCTTCGTCAAACAGGTCGAGGCCCGTCTGGAAGGGAGATTGGAACGCCGTGAGGCCGTGGGCCTGCCGGTTGGTGAGCCGATCTCCGATGAGCCCGAAATTTCGAGGGGACCGGCCAACCAGAACCGGAGAGGTAACGGTTCCGGACGGCAGAGTCGGCCGGCGGCCAGGCCGGCTCGCGCTCCCAGAACTAATAGTGGTAATGGGGAACAGCGCGGTAATTATGCCGCTCGTGCCCCACGGGTTGCCACGCCCGGCCAGGTTCAGGATACAAGTGTACATATGGGCCAGGATGGCGGCCCGATCTGGCGGGCTGAGCCCGGAGCCAAAGGCGTTCCCGGCAGAGCTTCCGCTTCGGCCGGACGAGGTGCGAGAGATGGTGCTCGACCGGCCCAGGCCAACCGTGGTGGGCGGGGGCGCCGTTCCGCTCCCATGGGCTTGGACTTCACACAGCAGACCAGAAGGGGTGGAAGTAGAAATTCCGCCTGAGCAACTGGTAGTCTGAATCAAAAAAAGCGGCCCCGGAAACCCGGCGGCCGCTTTTTTTTTGGTCAAATTTCTGGGAGGGTTTTTCTCCCACCTCCAGGCATCAGCGCCATAATCGGTTGCAAGACGTGCTTGATCTTTTTGAGTCGGCGAAGCTCTACTTGCCAGCTTGAGCCGTATCGGCAGCCACCGGGTTTTAACCGGTCAAGTACTCACTCCAAAGCGACCCGTGATCATTATTCTTTCGGGGCAATCTTGATCTCTACCCTGCGGTTCATCTGGCGGCCGGCTTCGGTTTCGTTGGTGGCCACCGGCATGGATTCACCGTAGCCGACGACTTCCATACGGTTGTAATTGACCCCCCGTTGGGCCAAGAGATTACGGACATTAGCGGCCCGCCGTTGGGAGAGCTCCTGATTGTAACTTTCGGTTCCGGTGGAGTCGGTGTACCCTTCGATCCGGATCAGGGTATCCGGATATTGCACCATCACGTCGGCGATCCGGTCCAGCTCCTTGTACATTCCGGGTTTGACTGTGGTAGAATCGGTGTCGAAGGTCAGATCTCCCTTGAGAGTGATGGCCAGGAGGTTGCCTTCCCGCCGCATCGCCGCGGCATCGGAAGCGGCCAGTGCATTACGCATGTCGCGCTCCTGATTGTCCATCATCCGGCCGACGCCGGCCCCGGCGGCTCCGCCCAGGGCGGCGCCGATCGCTGCGCCCCAGAGAGTGCCCTCGGTATCACGACCGATGGCCTGGCCCAACAGGGCTCCGGCCACGGCACCACCGGCGGCACCATAGGCGCCGCCTTTCTGAGTCTTGGTTTCCATGGCACAGCCGCCGGTTAGCAGCAGAGCCAGCAAAAATAGAGCAATAAGTTTTTTCATGGCATGCACCCTGGTTTTATTTGCATAATGGTAATTAATGTATTCCCGTTCCGAAAAAAATATTGCGTCAGCCTCACTCAAATAACGGTATCGCTTATTCAATTTATAAGCACGGAAGATTTGGATTCAAAATTTTAACTTAAATACGAGAGGAGTTGAAATGAGAAAATATGTTTGTAGTGTCTGCGGCTACGTCTATGACCCAGCCCTGGGAGATCCCGACGGCGGCATCTCTCCCGGCACGGCCTTCGAGGATCTGCCCGATGACTGGGTCTGCCCGGTTTGCGGGGCCGAGAAGAAGGAATTCGCCCCCGAATCCTGAGCTGGTTCGGATCTCAGAATCTGTTAATCCATCATCACCATGATTCAGGGCCGCACCGAGATTTTCCAGGTTGTACGGCTTGCTGATAACCCCGCTGAATCCGAATTCGGCGAAGTTGCTCATGATGGGATCGGTGGCATAACCGCTGGCGACAATGGCCTTGACGCCGGGGTCGAGTTCCCGGAGTTTTTCCAGGGTTTCGCGACCACCCATACCGCCCGGTATGGTTAAATCCAGCATGACCAGATCAAAAGGACGCCGCGCTTCAAGGGCCTCTTGGAAGAGGGCCACGGCGCCGGCCCCGTCCTTGGCGGTTGCAGTCTCGTAGCCGAGAAAATCAAGCATTTCCACGGCAACCTGGAGGATGGCGGTCTGGTCGTCCATCACCAGTATCCGGAAACCGGATTTTCGGGAAATCGGGCTCGGCCGGTTTAAGGTGAGAGGATGTTGCTCAGTGGCGGGCAGGTATATTCTGAAAATCGATCCCTTTCCGGTTTTAGACTCCACAGCCAGGAAGCCATTGTGGTTCCTGATGATCGAGTAGGCCACCGCCAGGCCCAAACCGTTGCCTTCCGGTTTGGTGGTGAAATACGGGTCGAAGATCCGGGGCAGATCAGGTTCATGAATACCAGGCCCCTGGTCACTGATACTGATCCGTACGTAAGCACCCGGAGGTAAAGGCGGCAATTCTTCTTTGACGATCTGAAGATTGTCGGCGCCGATGGTCACCTTGCCGCCCAGTGGCATCGCTTGCTCGGCGTTCTTGATCAGGTTCTGGATGACCTGGCTCAACTGGCCTTCATCGATTAGAACCGGATGGAGATTGTCGTCCAGATTCAGTTTGAGGCTCACTTTGGAACCGCTCAATACGAAGGAAGCGGAATCTTTGATCAATTCGGAAATGAAAGCGGCGCGACGAACCGGTGCGCCGCCCTTGGCAAAAGTCAGCAACTGCTGAGTTAAACCTTGGGCCTGGACCGAGGCCTTTTCGGCGTGCAGTAATTTCTCCTGGAGCGGTTGATTTCCTTGATCGGCAAAAATTCGAGCCAGTGATAAATTGCCGGTGATTACGGTAAGCAGGTTGTTGAAATCGTGGGCGATACCGCCGGCCAGGATGCCGATCGATTCCAATTTCTGAACTTTTTGCAGTTCTTGTTCCATTAACCGGCGTTTGGTGATTTCGATGAACATCACTGCTATCATGCCCGGTGCGGTTTGAAAAACACTTACCTCGTAAAACCCTTCCAGCCGATGATCTCGATATTCAACTTGTTCCGTATGCCAAGATCGATCGGCAGTGGCGGCGAGGTAAAACTTATCCAATATCCCGGTGCCCCCCAGGGAGGGGAAGGCCTCTTCGGCCGTTTTGCCGATTAACCCTGAGCAGTCGATGCCGAGGATTGCCGAAGCGGCCGGGTTGGTCCCTCGCAATAGCAAGTGGTTGTCGCCGGTAAGTTCGTAGATGAAAATTCCCATGGGGCAGGACTCGACCACGCTCTTGAATTTTTCTTCGCTGCGGCGCAAGGCCTCTTCCGTTTGCCGGAGGGCGGTGACATCGGTGCAGACTCCCCCAATGGCGTAGATCTCGCCCTCAGGGTTGGTCAGGGGGAATTTTGCGGTGATGAAGGTATGAATTCCGTCGGCCAAGGGTATGGTTTCGATAAATTCCACCAGTTTATTTTTGCTCTTGACCTCCAGATCCTGGCTTCGAAAGAGTTGAGCCACCGGTTCCGGAAAGATATCGAAATCCTCCTTGCCCCGGATCTCCATGTCGTTGACCTGGGCCAGGCGTTCATATTCGCTATTGACCAGCAGATATCTGTAATCCCGGTCTTTCAGGTAAATCGGCAGATTGGTGTTGTCGATGATCGCTTTCAGGTGTCTGGCTTCAACCTCCAATCCGGCCGTGCGCTCTTCCGCGGCCTTCAGTCGTTTTTCCAGATCCTGGATCGTCCGCTGCCATTCTTCACGGTTTATATCCTTCGTCATGTCCCTCTCGTAGATAGGTTGGAAATTAGGCTAAACGTGAGCTCCGGTTTAAAATTTTCCTGGTTCGGAAATGCCGGTTCCAGAATGAATAATTAACGCATCCGTCACAATATCGAAACTAATTATCAATTACCCAGAATGTTTCCGCAGTTTATATAGGCAGCCAATCGATTGATTTCGGGTTGGCCAAAACAGCGGTCTGACTTTGGAGTCGGTAAGTGGAAAAGATGGGTGGCAGGGTCGGCTTAAGGGTCTACCGAAGAGTGGTGCGTTTTCGCCAATGGATAGATGGTGGTCCGGAGATTGCCTGTAATCCGGGCGATTGGAGTGGTTCTTGCCGCGGCAAGGGTTTCGTTTGCAACGTCGGCTTCAGTAGAAGCCGGCTACTTCCTCCCAGGCCAGGTCCCGATCGAAACGCTGCTCAACCAGTGGTGTCTTCTTGATGGTCGGGATCTTGCTCTCACAGGTGGGGTGCTCTTTCCGGTAGAAGATGCCGGTGGGGATCTTGTCGCCCCATTCCAATGAGCGTCGGAAGGCCTCGATCCGGTCGGTGGGATCGTAATCTTCTTCAAGTTGATAGACCCGGTCCTTGTACCAGTGGAAGGTGTTGACCTTGTTGAAGGTGACGCAGTTCTGCAGGATGTCGATCAGGGCGAAACCTTCAAATTTGATGGCCTCCTGCATAATCTTCTTTAAATGCGGCAGGCCGTGGGCGCCGGCGAAGGCCCGGGCGACGAAACCGCAGTCCAGGGCGATGGCCAGGGCCAGGGGATTGAGTTGTTCGGAGAGGTCGCCGAAGGGCTGGGTCTTGGTGACGGTGCCGGCCGCGGTGGTCGGCGAGGCCTGGCCCTTGGTCAGGCCGTAGACCTGGTTGTTGTGGACGAAGAGCTTGATATTGACGTTGCGGCGAATGGCATGCAGAAAATGATTACCGCCTTCGCCGTAACAGTCGCCGTCACCAGCCACCGCCAGAACCAGCTGGCTGTTGTTGACTAGTTTCAGGCCGGAGGCCACCGGCAGGGTTCGGCCGTGCAGACCGTTGAAGGTATTGCATTTCAGATAGTGCGGCAGCTTACCGGCTTGCCCGATGCCGGAGACCACGGTGAACTGGTGCGGTTCCAGATTCAATTCGATCAGGGCGTCCTTCATGATCTTAAGAATGGCGAAATTGCCGCAGCCCGGACACCAGGCCGGTTTCTGGCCTTTATAATCATCCAAGGTGGTCATTCATTTCTCCCAAAAGCCCCTCTACGGTGAAGGGACGGCCATCGTATTTATTGATCCGGTATGGGCAATCGAAGCCGATTTCGGCTTTGAGCAGCCGGGCGAATTGGCCGGTGGCGTTATTTTCCACGCAGATTACCCGTCGAGCCCGATGCAGCAGTTTCGGATAGTCGAATTTCTCCGCCGGCGGAAAGGGGCAGACCTCGGAAAAATGGAGCATGGCGATGGCCAGGCTGCCACCCAGTTCGGTGACGGCCTCCTTCATGACCCCGTAGGTGGAGCCGAAACCGACCAGCAGCACCTCCGGATCCGGGTGGCCTTCCAGGGTGGGTGGGTCGATCTCCTGGCGCAGAAGAGGGAGTTTATAGAATAATCTTTTGCGGATCATTTCGTTGCGGGTCTCAGCATCTTCAATAATATGGCCGTCGCGATCATGTTCGTCGCTGTCGGCCACCACCAGATGCTTTGAGGCTCCGGGCACCGCCAGGGGGGAGATGCCCGAGCCGCTGGTAGCGTAACGCTGATAGGTTTCAAGTTTGGCCAGGGCCGGTCCTCGCAGGCGAATATCCTCGTACTGTAAACGTTCCCGGTCAAATTCCCGGTAGGTCCACTGGCTGTCGGCCAGATACTGGTCGGACTGAATAATTACCGGGATCTGGTATTTTTCCGCCAGATGGAAAGCCTTATTGGTCAGATAGAGGGCCTGCTCCGGGTTGCCGGGAGTGAATACCACCCGAGGAAATTCGCCGTGGCCGCCGTGCAGGACAAAGTTCAGATCGCCTTGTTCGGTGCGGGTCGGCAACCCGGTGGCCGGGCCGGGCCGTTGTACCTCGGCGATGACCAGCGGGGTTTCGGTCATCGCCGCCAGGGAGAGTCCCTCGGTCATCAAGGCGAAACCTCCGCCGGAAGTGGCGGTCATGGCCCGTACCCCGCCGAAGGAAGCACCGATGGCCATGTTGACGGCGGCGATCTCGTCCTCGGCCTGCTCGATCACCAAACCATGTTTTTCGGCCTGGCCCGCCAGGTAGATCATGATTCCGGTGGAAGGGGTCATGGGGTAGGCCGCGAAAAAGCGGCAGCCGCTATTCAAAGCGCCCAGGCCGATGGCTTGATTACCGTTGATCAACAGAAGCTTCCGGTCCGGTGGCCGGGATAAATAGTGGCTCTGGCGGTCGGGAAATTCACTCCCGACAAAATCATGCCCGGCCTGGGCGGCACTGACATTGGTGGCGATGACCTCGTCGGTTTTTCGGTGAATGAATTCGCCGAAAAGTTCGCCCAAAGAGGCCGGGTCCAGGTTCAGCAAACCCAGAACCGCTCCCACCGCCACCGAATTGGCCATGATCGGGGCGATTTCCAGTTTCTCAGTAATCTCGGTAAAGGGCACCCGGAGAAATTCCCTTCCGGGCATCTCTCCTTCGCAGGTTTCGGGATCGTAGATCACTACTCCGCCGTCGGCCAGGCTGTGTCGGTGATGGTCGATGGTGGTCCGGTCCAGGGCGACCAGGATCTCGGCCCGCTCGCGCGAACCGCTGATCGGCCGGTCGGCCAGGCGGATCTGGTAGAAGTTGTGCCCACCCCTGATCCTGGACATGTAATCCTGGTGGGTAAAGACTTCATAACCCTGGCGCGCCAGATAGCGGGCCAGGAGGCCGCCGATCAGTTGCAGCCCCTGGCCGGCTTGACCGCCGATGCGAATGGTCAAATCCATATGAAGCTCCGCAGGCTTTGGCTTGATTGATGGACTATCTCCCGCCCGAGCCGCGCAAGTCGAACTCCGGTCGGCACTCTTTGGCCCGCGAGCGGACTAACGCTTGACGTTCTTGTAGGTGGCGTAGAGATCGTGGACCCTTTGCCGCAGACTCTTGAGTTTTTTGGAATCCTGATCCGTCACCCAGCGTGGTTCGCTGATCGAGTAAACCGACTTGGCCAGATCATCCAGCAGATCCTCGGTGAAGTCGCACCATTCATCGGTGCAGACTTTCTTTAAATCGGCCGCATCACCGACATTTTTTTCCAGCAGCTTCAGGGATTTATCCAGATTGGCCATAAATTCCCGGTGGCTGGTCAGAAACGATTCCATCATTTTAGTCTGCTTTTCCATGATCATTTACCTCCATTTCATGTCGTTTGCCCGAAGTCTTCGGGTAGGCATTATTTGCCCAGGGCTTGTTCCAAATCCATGGCGTGTTCCTGTTCGACGGCCAGGATGGTTCGCAGCTGCTGGGCCAGATGATAAAGGTCCAGCGCCTCGGCCTGTTTGATCCTGACGATATAACGGGTAATGGCGTCGTTTTCCCCGGCCAGGTCCTGCTGCAGCATTTCGATGTTGTCGGCCGAGATCATCGCCGGTTCCATCTTGGCGGAGGGAACGCCGCCCAGATAGTCAATCTGATCGGCAATGATCACGGCATGCGCCAGCTCTTCCTGGGCGTGGATGATCAACTCCTTCTGAATGCTCTGATACATGGCGCCCTTAAGCACCGCCTGGTGCTGAGTGTATTGAATACAGGCGGTATATTCCAGGCTCAGATCCCTGTTTAACAATTCGACCAGTTTCTTCTTGGTGATAGCTGCCATATTGCCCTCATTTGTTTATCAGTTTGCTCTCGGTAAGGGAGAACCGGTGGGCTCTCAATCATAGGGGAGCTCGTGATTCCCGCGCCATTTTTCGTTAAACCGAAGCTTATTTCAGTCTAGAAGTCTAGGTGAAGTAAAGTCAACCGACCCCTGAAAATTAAATTTTCGGCAGCCTTTGATGCTCATGATAGGATGAATCATGATGATGCAGGCCCAGGTGTTTCGCCTTACTACATCAACACTTTGGAGAAATCGATGAAGGTAATCAGGATAGCATTTCTGGCGATCTGCTTAAGCATTTTTCCGGTCATCAACGGTTGCCGGGCCGGGGTGGATCTTGGTCTGATCGAATTGCCGCAAGGTTTTTCGATTAACCTCTACGCCGAGAACTTGCCCGGAGCCCGTTCCCTGGCGATGAGCCCAGCCGGAATCCTCTATGTCGGCACCCGGGACGAGGGCGTGGTCTACGCGGTGACAAACCCTGACGGCGACCAGAAGGCGGACCGGGTCATTATCCTGGCCCGGGGGCTGAATATGCCCAATGGCGTGGCCTGGCGCAATGGCGACCTGTATGTCGCGGAAGTCAACCGGATTTTGAAGTTTGCCGGGATCGAAAAGAACCTGGAGAACTCCGGCTCGCCTCAGGTGATTTATGATCGGTTACCAAGAGATACGCACCACGGCTGGAAGTTTATCCGCTTCGGCCCCGATGGCCTGCTCTATGTACCGGTGGGGGCACCCTGTAATATCTGTGATCCCGGGGATCCCTATGCCGCCATCCTGCGGCTTCGCCCGGACGGCGGCAACCTGGAAATTTTCGCGCGCGGAATCAGGAATACGGTAGGATTCGATTGGCAGCCCGGCACCGACAACCTTTGGTTTACCGATAACGGCCGGGACTGGCTCGGCGACGATCAGCCCTCGGACGAATTGAATGTAGCACCCCGGCCCGGAATGCATTTCGGATTTCCTTATCGTCATGCTAATGGGGTAATAGATCCCGAGTACGGCGACAAACTTCCTGCCGGACTGGTGGTCACGCCGCCGGCATTGGATCTGGGAGCGCACGTGGCGCCGCTCGGTATGCGGTTCTATCAGGGTGAAATGTTTCCGGAGAAATATCGGGGCAGGATTTTCATCGCCGAGCATGGTTCATGGAACCGGAGCAGCAAAGTAGGCTACCGTTTGATCACCGTTACAGTCGACGGAACTCGCCCAATCCGTCAGGAAGTCTTCGCCCGGGGCTGGTTGCAGGGGCAACGGGCCTGGGGCCGCCCGGTGGATGTCCAAGTCGCTCCCGATGGCGCACTATTAATCTCAGACGACCGGGCCGGAGTCATTTATCGGATCGCTTACTCAGCCGGTAAATCTAAATAACTCTCCGGCCCGCGCCCTGCGTCACAATTTTCTTCGTCAACCGCGGTTGACGAGGTTGGCCATTAGCAGCACTCTTCCAGCAGATAGCTTTTGCCGCCATCCAGAGTGACGAAGTTCACCCCGTCCAGCTTGGGCAGTCCGGCAATCTTCCAGGCTTTCTCCGGATTGATGAACTGTTCGTTCACGCACTCCCTGGGTTGCTTAATATTCTTGCAGACATAGTTTAAAATGGGAAAGGCATTGAACTTGTTATAGTATTCCCGCATGAAGCGGATGATTTCCACCTGCTCGTCGGTCAAATCCTCAACGCCTTCCTGCCTGGCCAAGGCCTTGGCTACTTCCTCGTTCCAGTCATCCTGGTTGGCCAGGTATCCTTCCTCGTCGGTTTTTACGGTTTTTCCCGCATAACTGAGAGTGGTCATAGATTACCTCCCGCGGAACCGATTGCCTTGATGTTGTCGACCAGCTGTTTGACCTGGATGCCCAGGGAGACACACTGTTTGCCCTCCAGGCACAAATCGGCTTCATCGGTTTCCAGATGGGTCTGCAGATGGTGATTGTCTTTGCGCAGATCTACCATCCAAGCCTTTTTTTGGTCATCATAAACGGCATCCACATTGATACCACAGGTGCCGATCTCCGGGTAAATGTCGGTGATTTTTTTGCATAATTCCTTGGCATTGATCATATGAGCCTCCTCGTTTTTTTTCTATCATCTAATTAATAAGGTTGTTATGTCAAACCGATAGTCAAGGCACCCTGGCGGAAATGGTCGTGAATAATCCGGGGCTGTTTTAATTTATCCCGTGGTCGAGTAAATTGGCAAACGATGAAGCGTAACATCTGCCAAGACCATAAAAAGGAGCGAAATCAGCCCATGAAAAGACTTTCCCTATTGCTGGCTATTTTCCTGTCATTCGTGCTGGCCGATCCCGCCGGGGCCTGGTTCTGGGACAAAAATGAGGTCGAATCGCCGGCGGTCTCGCAAGAAGTCAGGACCGATGTCGGCCATAAGACCGGGGAGAAGGGGATCTTAGTCCGGATCAAGGAAGCCGGCCGGGAGCTCCGGGCCTACTTCAGGGGTACCGGCAAGGAGGTCAAGAAGAGCGCCAAGAAGGCCCCCGGTGAATTGAAGAAGGGCGCCAAGGAGGCTCGCCGGGACTTAAGGGAAGGCGGCCGGGAGCTCAAACAGGAAACCAAAGAGCTGCCGGGCCAGTTCAAGGAAGGGGCCAAGGATGTCGGACAGGGTTTCAAGCAGCTGGGCCGCGATATCAAAAAAGGCACCAAGAAGGCACTGGGGGATAAATAGCCCGGCAAAAAAACCGGAAGACCATGGGGCGGAGTGGTTGACGAGCCGGCAACCCGGCTCCGCTGAAAACGCCGCTGCTCAATTTCCTGTCTTCAGGTGCCGACCGAAAGCAAGTTGTTGCCGAACCCACGCCAACCGCTTCCCTTGCCCGATCTGCTTGAGAAGGTGACCTGGTGTCCCGTTCGGTTGGTCCTGCGTAGTAACTGCCGGACCTCGCGGCCCCTGGCTGCGTTGCCAAAAACTCAACATAGCGCTGCTATGCCTTCGTTTAAGCGCCTTGCCATGGACTACGATGCCTCGACAATTACTGAACACTACTTCCCAAACGGGACACTAGCCGATCAGGCCGGTCCTTTCCGATTCCCGGCCCCGATTGTAATAGTGCAGGGCGACCAGCAGCAGGGCACCGCCCAGGTAGGCCCAGGCGAATGCAGGGGCGACGCCAAAGCCGAAGCGGTTCTGCACCCCGGTCGGGGTCAGCTCATAGGCGTGGATGATCCCGAAAAATGAAAATACCGCCCCGGTCGCCACCCACAGGGCTGCCTTGATGAACTGCCGTTCGATCACCATGACCAGCATGGCCGAGAGGATCATGCAG
The DNA here is from genome assembly GCA_963807225.1 of uncultured delta proteobacterium. Classification (GTDB taxonomy): domain Bacteria; phylum Desulfobacterota; class Desulfobulbia; order Desulfobulbales; family JAGXFP01; genus JAGVGT01. The sequence goes on from CAWEAD010000012.1 coordinate 265,634, forward strand.
GAGAGCATGAAGCCCTGGTTCAGGGCGATCATCCCGTAGATATAGAGGTCGCCGCCGAATTTCGGCGCCGTCTCGAACAGGGTGGCGCCGCTCTTGCGCAGGGTGGTCTCGATCAGCAGCAACCCCCAGGCGGCCAGGGCCGGGACCAGTCCAAGGGCCACCGCCACGCTGTGTTTCTTGGGCACCTCCTGGAAGGCCTGGGCGGTGATGATCAGCCCGATCCAGAGCAGGATGCCGATCATCGCCTCCATCGGCACCACCTTGAGGACCAGGGTCACCCCGCCGATCAGGCAGAGCAGGGTGATCACCACCCCGTTCAACAGCGAATAACCCCAGCGCGCCCCCATGGCCTTCCAGCCCGGATGGCCGATATAGATCGTCGTCGGAAAGGGGTTGCCCAGGCAGGCGGCGAGGATGGAACCGCAGCCGTTGACCAGCAGGGAGGAGCGGGTGTCGAAGCGGTCGCCTGCCGCCTCGGCGCTTTCCAGGTTCTGCAACGAACCGATCAGGTTGAAGAGCGCCATCGGGAAGATCACCGAGAAGTACTTCCAGCCCTGGCCGTTGACCAGGAAGACCAGCATATCGGATATAGTCGATTGGGGCAGATGGACGGCGAAGTGGTAGCTCTCCTGCAGGGGCTGGAAATAAGGATAGCCGAAGAAGCGGAACAGCCAGCCCAGGGCCACCCCCAGGAGGACGGCGACGAAGCCGCCCGGCAGTCCCAGGGGCAGTTTGAGTTGGCCGCCATAGACCACGATCACCAGCAAGGCCGGGACCAGGGCGATGGCCGGCAGGGCGAAAATCTGGAAGACGAAACCCATGGAGATAAAGGTGATGGCAATGCCGGCCAGCGACGAGAGCAGGGCGGCCCGCGGGGTATGCCTCCGGAGCCAGTCGCCGACGAAGGCCCCGGCGCATTCCAGCAGCCCGCTGATCAGGCAGGCGAAGAGCCCGGCCTGCCAGGCCAGGTTGGCATCCTTGGTTTCGAAATAGATCGGGGCGATGATCAGGAAGACGAAGGCGATCAGGCTGACGGTGTTGATCCCGTAGGGCAGGGCGGTAACATCGCGACGGCCGCTGGCGATGGCCAGTCGCCGGGCCTGCCAGGCATAGTAGGCATTGCCGAAGAAGATCGACAGCGCCGCCCCGGGCAGGATCTTGCCGTAAACCAGATCGGCCGGCATCCCGCAGACATTGGTGCAGAGCACCGCGATCAGCATCAACTGCAGGAGGTTGTCGACGAACAACCCGAAAAACCCGTCAATATCGCCACGCACAAACCAGCCGACTTTCATGTTCTACATTCCCTTTCGCGCCGAAAAGGCCCGGTTGCCGGGCCGTGTGCAGGCGGCCGGTCGATTTATTTTATCGCCGCCCGTTTCGGACAGATCGCCCTACATATAAAGGACACTTCTCCCGGTCGTCAAGTGTTAGGCAACATTGCATGAGAAGGACTTCGTAGGACCGACAGCAAGGTTGAAAGAAATGTCGTGGATTCAGGGTAAAACTGGAACCATCGTTTTGCCTGATCAAGATTGCCCAGTTTATCTATTAGTTAAGAAGTACAAGAAGTGCTGCTGTAGATGAACTGGTTTGGGTAAGAAAGGCGTTTCCCTTGCCCGTTCAGTCCAAGGGGCTTTTGACCCCGACGATATTACGCCCGGCCACATGGGTGTAGATCATCGTGGTCTTGACATCCTTGTGGCCCAGCAGGTCCTGGATGGTACGGATATCGTAACCGTTCTCCAGTAGGTGGGTGGCGAAGCTGTGCCTTAAGGCATGGAGGTTCGCGTGTTTGACTATGCCGGCCTTGCGCAGAGCCAAAAAATAATGCCGCCGAAGCCGGTCCGGGTGTGCGTGGTGGCGGCGGGTGACACCACTCCGTGGGTCGGTTGAGATCTTTTCCGCTGGAAAAACCCAGAACCAGCCCCAATCTTTGCCGGCGTTGGGATATTTTCGTTCAAGACTGTCAGGCAGGAAGACCCCGGGTAGATTGTCGCGACGATCACCCTCGTAGACCGACCGGATTTGCTCCAGATGGCTGCGCAAGGTTGAAAGCAGCCTGTTGGGCAACATGGTGAGCCGGTCCTTGTTGCCCTTACCGGCCCGAATGGTCAAGGTGTTTTGTTCTAAGTCGATGTCTTTAATCCGCAGTGTAAAACATTCCTTTGCCCTAAGGCCGCATCCGTACAGAAGTTGAACCATCAACAAGCTTGTTCCCTCCATACCGGAAAATATCCGGTGAACTTCCTCTTTGCTCAGAACAGTGGGCAGGCGCTTGCCTGGCTTTGCGCGGACAGCGTTGCCAATTTCTCCAATATCACGGCCAAGAACATTCCGGAAAAAGAAAACGATGGCGTTAAAGGCCTGATTCTGAGTGCTGGCCGCGACCTTTCTATTTATCGCCAGATGGCTCATGAAGTCCCGGACGTCTTCCTGGGTTAATTCATCCGGTGATTTTGGTTTAATGAAACCATAAAACATGCGTAACCAGTGCATGTAACACTTCTCTGTTGCCTGTGCCATATGGCGAAGACGCAGAGTTCGCAGCATTTCCTCCCCCGAATTTTGCCATTGCTCCACGACATCTTTACTGCCAATTTGTGGTTTAAAAGGGCTTATGTGCTTCTGTTTGCAGAAGATGAATAGTCGGAGGGCCTCGTCAGCTTGGCTCACTTGCCAAGCCTCATAGTCTTTGGTCATATTATCAAGGAATGCCGCGACACTTTCATTGTCAATCGCCAGGTTCATGTCGGCAGGGAGTTTATGAAAGGCTGCGTACTTGCTGACCCATGCAACAAAATACGGCACCTTTTTGGCTGGGACCAACCCACGACCGAGCAGGAATGTTTTGAATTCTTCCATGGTAAAATGCGAATTAATGTGACGGATATTAATATAAGGGAATTAACTCGCATGCGAGTTATTATCCCTATACCGGATATTTCGGAGGTATATAACCAAATTTTGGAGTTGATTTCAACCCTTACAAGGGTTAGGATCAGTAAAAAAATAGTCCCCACAAGGTCGCAAAAAAACAAAACACGCATGCTGTTTAATAAATAGTTATGCAAAGGAAAATTGAATGAAATACGTAAACATTATTCTTAACATTGCGGCCTTCGTTGTTTTGTTCATATTGAGTTTCATCTTGGGGTTATTGGGTAAACCAACGGAAATGGGGCTTGCAATTCTTTCTGGAGCTATTGGCCTATCATTTTTGAATATTGATAAAATTAAGAGCTTTAAGGGAGCAGGTTTCGAAGCAGAAATGAGGCAAGAAAGATTGGATGCAATAATTGATAAAGAAACTGAACCTCATCAATGCGACGATGGTGTTTCCATTAAAATGGAAGCATTCGGAACTGATGAAAAAGCAAAGAAAACAATAAATGCATTAAATGACCCCAAATATACCTGGCGATATCTTGGTGGTATTATCAAAGATTCAGGGCTATCCAAGTCTGAGGTAGCTGAGACATTAGACTGGCTAGTAAAAAATGACCTAGGTAAATTTACCGAAGGCGAACATGGTCGATTATGGGCTTTGTCTGCTAAAGGTAGGAAGGTGTTTAGTAGTTAAAATGCATAACCAATAAATTCACTTGACCGCAATAACGCATGCGCCCCTACGGGGTGTAAATCGTGGGCGGCAAGTGATTAAGGTCGTTATGTGTATAAATAATGAAAATTAGCATATTCATAGCCGTAGCAATCTGGTTGCTTTTCTTGCCCGGCACCTTCGAGTACACCTTGAGCCGGCTGATCGATTCCGAACTGGACCTCTCAATCTTTGATACCCGCTTCAACAACGACAGGACGGTGCTCCGGCTTACGATCCTAAGCTTCTCCTGAAGATCGTTCTGTTCGCCTACTCCAGGGGTATCACCTCCAGTCGGAAGATCGCCCGGGCCTGTGGGGGACACGCGGTCTTCATGGCCCTGTCCACCAAAACG
>CAWEAD010000013.1:0-119834 GCA_963807225.1 uncultured delta proteobacterium
CAAACCCACCAAACACGGAATGATCAGGGTCATGCAAAATTGGCTGGGAAAGGGACTCGGTGGCGACGACTGCGAACTGCTTCTAGCTGGCTACGGCACAGAATCACTCGCAACATATACCGGAAATAGAATCCGCCACCTGGGAACTCTAACCGACGAAGAACTCGATCGCTTGCTAACGACCGTCAAAGCCTGCCTCTGTTACCAGGAACGAGCCTCCGGAGCCCTGACTCGCATTCCCGAGATGTTGACCGCCGGCATCCCGGTGCTGGCCAATTCGCTGGCCGCCCGCAGCTATTACAACCTGAAGGGGATCATCGAATATACCAGCCTGGACCACTTGGGAGATGCCCTGGACGCTGTCGATGGCTTGGCGGAAGATATCCCGGCCCCTCCCCGGCCATCCTCCGAAGCCTTGGAGTCCGCAATCTATGAGCTGATCCGCTGATATGGCAAAGATATTTCACATAGTTTACCCGGTGACAGTTTTGAATACATCGGACCCCTTCGCGGCCCAGGAAGATATCAATCGAACATCCAAAGAAGTATTGATTACTCAAGGATAAAAGCGCAAATCGCCATAGGGCACCTGCTATTTGGAACTGTCATAGTAGCAAAAGACTGCGATCAAAAGCATGCATAGAACATCTCTAATTTCACAAATTATTAGTTATGAAATTTAATATTATTAAAATTTTCAAAAAAGATAACTCCAAGATAAGAGGAGAGAATAACAATATATCTGCCGATTATGCCGAATTGCACAACGTAAGATTCGATATAGTCGGGAGCAACAATTCGATAACAATAGAATCAGGCACAAAATTATTTGACACTCTATTTAGATTGAGAGGATGCAATCATTCAGTATTAATTGGTAAAGGTTGCAGGTTTAATGGCCCATGCACTATTTGGCTCGCTGACAAGGAATGCAAATTGACAATCGGCGACAAAACAACAATTGAAAGTGCACATATCGCTTTAACCGAACCATTGTCCGCCATAACTATTGGCGAAGATTGCATGATTGCAAATGATGTAGATATTAGATGCGGTGATTCTCATTCAATAATTGACCTTGAAACCGGCAAGAGAATTAATTATGCCCAAGATGTTCATATCTCCAATCATGTCTGGGTTGCTTCACACGTCCAAATATTAAAGGGAGTGGCAATAGGCGAAAACAGCATAATAGCTGCAGGTTCAGTGGTCACAAAAAATGTCCCGCCCAATGCCATAGCCGCCGGTGTTCCAGCAAATGTAGCCAGAAGCAACATCACTTGGACACGCGAAAGAATTTATGAGAATTCAAAGCGCTGAATGAAAATAAAAATTTCTCACATAATAAATCCGGTGGTTGCTCCCGAAACATCGGACTTGTTTCTTGCCCAACCGGCAACCTTCGAGTCTATGAGGAAATCCTCAGAATACGAGGCGGACAATGTCACGGTAGAACTCTATTCCGCCCAATTCCAGGAGGATGGAGAACTTGTGCCGAGCTGGTTTAACAAGACCAGTGATCTCAACCGCTCCGTCCTGGATGTCGGAATTTTTCGGGAACATCGCAAGCTTCCGCTGATCAAGGACATTCTCGACCGGCTTTACGAAGCCTCGAATGCCGACTACTTCATCTACACGAACGCCGACATCGCCTTATTGCCCCATTTCTACACGGCCGTGGCCCAACTGGCGGAATCCGGCTTCGACGGCATGGTGATCAACCGCCGGACCATAGCCAAGAACCCGTCCGATCCTTCCCGAATACCGCTCATGTGGGCCCAGGTGGGGGAAAAACATCCCGGGTACGATTGCTTCGTCTTCCGCCGCGAGGCTTACCCGCAATTCGATCTCGGCAACGCCTGCATCGGCGCCAACTGGATCGGCCGGGTTCTGCTCGCCAACGTCCACGCCCATTCCGTCAATTTCAGGATTTTCGAGGATTTTCATCTTACATTTCATCTGGGCGATGATCGCTCCTGGAAGATACCCGGATTTTCCGACTACGATTCGCACAACCAGGATGAATTGCTGCGAATCCTGGAAAAGATCGAGCGGAGCGGTAAGATGGCCGACCGGCCCTTGCTGCAAAAATTTCTACAGGAAATCCGACAACCCCGCCCGGCGGAAGGGAATAAGCATCAGACTGCTCAGAGTTCCAGGCGCTTGTCCTGGTGGAAACCGGGGAGAATAAAATGACCGTCCCGGACCGGCACCTATCCCAGAATCCCATCTTTGTGGTGGGCTATCCCCGGTCCGGCACCACCTTGCTGCAGGCGTTAATGGCGACCCAGGGCAACCTGGCGACTTTTCCGGAAACCCATTTCTTCAGCACGGTATATGCCGGCAATGCCGCTTCCAATGACAGTTTGGATTTGGAAGCCGCCAACGAAATCTTGCGGAGCATCAATCAGAAGTCGGGCATGACATTGGGCGAGGAGTTTGTCGCCGTCCTCAAAAAGATTCCGGAACCATCTTAATCAAAGATTTCTTCGAGGCCGTTGTCCGGAAACTGTTCCCGAAGATGCGGCCTTTTCTCAACGATGGCTCGAGAAAGACTCCGGACCATGGGCTCTATATGGAGCAAATCGCCAGGTTTTATCCTGAAGCGAAATTTGTCGGCATAGTCCGGAACCCCTTTTTTGCCATCTATTCAAGAACGAAATACTTCCCGCCCAAAACCAGGGATCTGCTCAAGTTTCTGGCCACCCAATGGGTGGGGCATCTCAATGCCTTCGAGAAATTCTGCGGCGAGAGACCCCGAGAAAACTTTCCTGATCAAATATGAGAAGTTGACGGCAGACTCTGAAGGCTCAATATCGCGAATCTGTCAATTTCTCGGAATCGAATTCAATCCTGGGAATTTGGCAAATTATCGGGAAAAAGCCGAGAGTATCATACAGCCTTTCGAACATTGGAAAAAGGATGTCAAGGGTTCGGGGAATTTTCAACCGCAGCCAAAATCCGCAGAGTGTTTTCTCTGTAGCTGAGATCCTAAAGATCCAGTCCTTGGTTCTAGACAAAATGAAAACATACGGCTTTGAGCCTCAATATCCTCTGATTCAGCGAATTTACAATTTCATTTGTATATGACGGTTTGCCAATGGCTAGAATCCTTGTCATCTCTCCCACCCCAAGCCACCCTCAGGACGCCGGCAACCGGGCGCGGATTTATTCCCTTCTCCGTGCCCTGAAAACCGAAGGCCACCTGATATTCTTCGCTTTTATTCAAATGGAAACCGGCGATGAAGAACTGATGGCGCAGGAATGGGACGGTTTTTTCACAATCCCTTATCGCTGGCCAAGGTTCATACGAAAGCGTTTATGGGACGCCGGGCTCGTTTCCTTCGACAACAGAAAGTACTTCCCTACAAGATTGACGATTGGTACAGCCCGCATATTTCGGAACGCCTTGCGGACATCCGGGATCAAGTGAATCCGGATGTCGTCCTGCTTGAGTACTGCTACCTTTCCAAGGCATTCGAGTGCTTCGGAAAGCACACGCTGAAGATTCTGGACACCCATGATATACTTGGCGACCGCCAAAAACTCTTTTTCGATCAGGGGCTTTCTCCCCAATGGTTTTACACCACTGTCGCCGAAGAGACGAAAGGCCTGGACCGGGCTGATATTATCCTGGCCATCCAGGAGCGGGAAGGCGAGTATTTCGCGGGGTTGACAAGCCGTCCGGTGCTGACGGTGGGGCATCTTGCACACATTCCGGAAGAAAACGACGCCCCGGCCGAAACTGCCGCGCTCCGCCTCCTTTTTGTCGGGTCGGCAAACCAGATCAATGTCGATGCGCTTTCCTGGTTTGTCGAGGAAATTTTTCCTGCTCTGCGCCAAGAAATAACAGGAATCGAGCTGGAGGTTGCCGGAGCCTGCGCCACCGGTTTTCACGCGGCGGAAGGATTGGTTTTGACCGGCCCGGTAGCCGATCTTGCGCCGCTTTACCGCCGAGCGACCGCTGTCATCAACCCGGTTCGTTTCGGTACAGGCCTCAAGATCAAGTCAATCGAGGCCTTGGCCCATGGTCGCCCCCTGATCACCACCACGGCCGGTACGTCCGGGCTCGAGGCGTGGCAAGGGCGGGCTTTTGTCGTTGCCGACAATGCCGCTGAGTTCATCGAGGCGATTCGACAGGTTTGGGCATCTTCGGAACTGCGTGCGGAAATGGTTGGGCAGGCCCGCATCATGATCAACGACTACAACCGAAAAGCCGCCGTTCCCCTGCTGAAAGCAATCGATGACGGGAAAACGGCCGAGCACAGCCCGGAGAACATCTTCGCATAGGATTTTATGAATTTTCTGACCTTCCTCTATTCGTTATTGTTTTCCTCCAAAGTCAGATACTTCTCCAGCGTACGGCCGAGTATTCTGATCATTGCGCCGCGACTTCCGGAATTCGACTGCGCCTCGGGCGATTTGCGCCTGTTGCGGATCATCGAGATCCTCCGCGCTGAATACAATGTCTTTTATTACAATGACTGGATGTGGGAGAGATTTCTCCGGCGCGGGAATCTTAAATATTTGCGACATCTGAGAAGCATCGGAGTAAATGTCGTCCTCTCAAAAAGAGGATTGAAGAAGATTCTTACAGATTACCAAATGAAGGGTATCTTGGTGGAATTCTATGCCCTCGGCGCGAAGTACCACGACTTGATCAAACAGCGCCAACCTACCGTGCCGATTATCCTCGACACGGTGGATGTCCATTTTCTGCGGGAGCGGATGATGGCCGAGACACTGGGCGACAAAACCCTTATCGAAAAGGCCGAGGCAACCCGGCTCAGGGAATTGGCGGTATACTCATGGGCTGATTACGTCTGGGCCGTCAGCGATCTCGATCGGGCCGCCCTGATCAGTGAAGGGTTACCGGAAGGGAAGATCCATATCGTGCCGAACATCCATCGGGTTGCCGGAAGCTGCCCGCTGTTGAACGCCCGTGAGAAAAACACCCTGCTCTTCGTCGGCGGCTTTTCACACCAGCCGAATGTCGACGCCGTCTTGTTCTTCCACAAAGAGATTTTACCGCTTATCCGGGAAAAAATTCCGCAGGTGCAAGTGAAGATCGTCGGGGCCAACCCTCCCGAGAGCATCAGGACACTGGCCGGTGCTGGCGTAACCGTCACTGGTTTCGTGCCAGAAACCCGGCCATACCTGGATTCGGCCACGGTCTCGATTGTCCCCCTGCGGTTCGGCGCCGGCATGAAGGGCAAGGTGGGCGAGGCGCTGGCCGCCGGCTTACCGCTGGTGACCACCGGCATCGGCGCGCAAGGGATGCCTCTCGTCTCCGGGTTGGAGTGTCTTATTGCCGACCAGCCGGAAGAGTTCGCCGCCGCAGTGGTCCGGCTTCTTGCCGACCCTGCACTGTGGCAGAGCCTCTCGGAAAACGGGCGAAAATTCATACGGGATAATTTCGGCCATGAGGCCGTTCAGATCAATTTACTTTCCTTTATCGCTAACCTCAATGGCTCCTGGAGCTAAGGCAGAATCATGCATCTAAAAGCCAATAAACTTCTCCGCCTGTTTCTCAGCCGGCAATTAACCCGGCTTGTTCCATCTCAACCTGAAACCTACGATCTTGCCACCTGGAAACTTGCAAGCAAAGAGGAATTTCTTGAATACCAACGCCCAAACTTTCCCGATCTCAAACTGGCACGAGAATACGAAAATTCTTTAATCGAGTTCGCGGGCAGGCAAGCGGACTGGTTTCCGGTCAAGGGTTATTGTTACCACTGCAGCAAGAATGTTCGGTTTTATGTCGACTTCGATTACGGCTCGATCGAGAACGGCCGTCGCATACCCAACTGGAGAGAGCATTTGCGCTGTCCCTCCTGTGGATTGAATAATCGAAAACGCGCAGCTCTGCATTTATTCGAGTTGCTTTTGCTACCTACTAAGACTGCAAAGATCTACACCACCGAGCAGACCACCCGCCTGTTCAGACAGTTAAAGAAAAGGTTTCCCAATACCGTGGGCAGTGAATACCTCGGCGACGGCATTCTGCCCGGCCAAAAGAATCGGGGCGGCATACGCCATGAGGACTTGACCCGCCTGACCTTCGGGTCAAACGGAGTGGATTTCATCCTTTCCTTCGATGTCTTGGAGCATGTCTTCGATCTGGAGGCCGCACTGAGGGAATGTTACCGTTGTCTGAAGTTCGGAGGCTATTTGTTTTTCACAGTGCCCTTTCACTTTTATGAAAACAAGAATGTCAGGCGGGCAAGTGTTGATGAAAAGGGTGAAATCACCCACCTCCTCGCCCCCCAATATCATGGTGATCCGCTCAACAAAAAAGGAATCCTCTGCTTCCATGACTTCGGCTGGGAACTTCTCTCGATCATGCGGGATATGGGGTTTGAAGACGTCCATGCCTTAATGTACTGGTCCAGGGAATATGGATATCTAGGAGAGAACCAATGTATATTTCTGGCCAGGAAATAAAAAGATAGCAATGGTATGAATTACTCAACTTCACCGTATGCCTCCGTGATCTTCCTGACTAAGAACGGAGGTTCTCTGTTCAGGGAATCGCTCCTTGCGGTTCTTTCCCAAGAAACGGACTTTGACTTTGAAGTGGTGGCCGTCGACAGCGGTTCCACCGACGGCACCCTGGAGTTCCTAAAAGAACAACCGGTCAATCTTCACTGCATTCCACCCGAGAGTTTTAATTTCGGCACCACGCGAGATCTTGGCTTCAGTCTGGGCCGAGGAGAGATCCTGATAACCGTTTCGCAGGATGCGGTGCCGGCCGGCACCGACTGGTTGCAATTACTCTGCAAACCTTTCAGCGATCCGGATGTTGCCGCTGTTCAAGGGAAAGAGAAGCCTTGGACTGACAGAAATTTGTTCTTCTGGAACAAGAGCAGGCTGTTTTATTTCACCCGAGAGATCAGGCGTTGGTACAAAATATATCAATTCGTCGGGATGTCTTTCGTAAACTGTGCTGTCAGAAAATCCGTTTGGGAAAAAAACCATTTGGGACGGGTTGAAATGAGCGAGGACAAAGTTTTCCAGAAAATGCTGGCCACACAGGGTCAGCGGATTGTGGTTGCTCAAGCGGCTAAGGTTTGGCATTCCCACCAGTATGATCAACAGAGTCTGGCAAAAAGATGTAAAAACGAAGGCCTGGGCTGGAGAGTGGTTGGCATTAATTATTCACGTAGCGATATGATTTTGGATATGTTCCATCCTCTCGTATGGCTGGCACTGGCCTACGGGCTGGTGACTCTACAAGTCAGGACTGCGGCTGAGTTGCTATTTCCCTGGATCAGGCCGATCAGCCTCTATAGGGGCAACCATACCACCGACAAATACCTTCATTGAACAATTTGTCCCGATGGAATGGGCTCTATCATCGCGCTCACAAGCCGCTTTTAATATGGTACCCCCCAGGCTTCGGTATTATAACTTGAATATTTCTCAAGAACTTTTGTTTAATTCCTGGTTGTCGCAGAATAAGTTCAATAAGGAATTGGTTTAGCCGCCTTCGTGGTGAGACAGGGTTCGCCGATCTAGAAACCCACGGACACATTAATGGCAGAAATGCTGAAATAATTTAAATTGCCATAGACACATGCCCTTTCCCGGATTGAAATGACTTATATAATTATTATTAACTGGAACGGCTGGAAAGACACTCTCGAATGCCTCGAGAGTGTCTTTCGCTTGCAAATATCACCTTATCGGGTTGTTGTCTGCGACAATGGCTCCTGCGATGATTCATTGGCACGGATTGAAAGTTGGGCAAAAGGGCAAGAGATGGCTCCGCTTGCCTTACAGCAAATGGCCCGATTCTCCCGGCCTCCACACTCGAAGCCGATCCCCTGCCAGCGTCTGACGCGAAACCAGGCGGAAAACAATGAAGTTCGGGTCACAACACCACTAATCTTGATAGACTGTGAGATCAATTTGGGCTTTGCCGGAGGAAACAACGTCGGGTTGCGGTTCGCCATGAAGCAAGCAGACATGTCCTGGGCCTGGCTGCTCAATAACGATACGGTTGTACATACCAGGGCACTTACCGCGCTTATTGACAAAATGTCGCAAACTCCCAAAGCTGGAATCGCAGGCTCAACCCTGATCTATTATCATCAACCCGACAAAGTACAGGCCTTCGGGGGCGCCCGCTACTTTCCCTTGATCGGGTTGGGGATGCATATCGGACGCTTTCGCAATCGCCGGCGCAAAGTCGATGAACAAACCATAGAGAACCAGATGCGTTACGTCATCGGGGCCTCTCTTTTCGCCAGCCGAACCTTTCTCGAAAAAGTTGGCCTGATGTCTGAGGACTATTTCTTGTATTACGAAGAGCTGGACTGGGCACTGCGGGCTCGCGGCCATTTTTCACTGGCCTATGCTCAAGACAGCCTCGTCTTTCACAAGACCGGAGCCAGCATCGGCTCGTCAAATAAATCGTCGGTGCGCAGTCTCCTTTCCGATTACTACCTGATGAGCAACCGGCTCAAAATTACCGCAAAATTTTTCCCCTCATACCTGTTCCCCGTGCGCGTCATGCTTGTTCTCGAAAGCCTGCTGCGCCTCCTGCGGCGGCGGGGAGAGCATGCGGCGATGATCTGGCGCCTTGCCAGAAACAAACAACAATCACCACCGAGACCTAAGCACGGCTCAAACAATGCGAACGATTCCGATAAACACCGCAATTAAGCAAATCCAAATATAACGCATAGCATGAAAAACAATTCCGCGACCGTAATAATCCCTACTTTAAATAGGGTCAAAACTGCCATTAATACTCTTTCGAAACTTGAAAGCCAAACGTCAAATCAATTTGATGTAATTGTCGTAGACCAATCAGACCAGATCGATTCAGGTCTGAAAGATTACAAATCTGAAAAATATAGATACAAATATATACATGAAAATATTAAAAATCTGCCAAACGCTAGAAACATCGGTGCTGAACATGCAAATGGCGACATTTTAATATTTATTGATGATGATGTTATTCCTAATGACGACTACATAGCATCTTATATAAATGTTTTCAGTAAAAACAATGAGTTTTCGATCATAGGCGGGAAGATAAAAGAAGACAATAGCCTGGTGATGATAAACAAGCCGTCGATAATTGGCGGAAAAATATCTTGTTACGGTAAAACACAAAAAAATTTCATGGCGGATGTAGCTGGCGAATGTGACTGGGTAGTTGGATGTAATTTTGCGGTAAAAAGGAGTTGGTTTATTGATGTTGGTGGTTTTGACACAAATTACATAGGAAATGCAATTCTTGAAGACGCTGATTTTTGTTTTAATATAAAAAGGAAGGGTGGAGTCGTTATGTATTCCCCTGAACCTTACCTACATCATCTTCGAGAATCATCAGGTGGCACACGGAATGACAACAAACACATGAGTATGTTTTATCGTTCACATAATACGGTGTATTTTTTCAGAAAAGTATCGAAGTAGAATGCAACTACCCATTGTTTTCTTATATCTCTTCCTGGTCAGCATCAAAGATTGGGCTCGTGGCATTCTACCTTTCCGCGGGATATTCACCGGATTTGCGGGATTCTCTGCAGGATTAAGAACCGAGATAAGAAAATTCTGAATTTGCTAATTTCCGGGTCGACCTTGGATAACCTGGTACTACTTTAGGACTCTTCACCTCATGAGACTATCCGGTTTTGCCCAGGGAAGAGACAATAACTTTAACCTGATCCGTATCATCGCCGCTTTTACAGTGCTGATAAGCCATTGCTTTGTATTAGACTTCGACATTGCTAACGGCGACCCTCTGCACGAGATTGTCGGCATATCTTTGGGCTTAGTTGCGGTCGATGTTTTTTTTATTGCAAGTGGTTTTCTGGTTACCGCCAGCCTCCTGAAAGAAAAAGCGCATTCGAATTCGTGTGGGCCAGGGTTTTGAGGATTTTCCCGGGACTTATCGTTATGCTGCTTCTGACCGTTCTTGGGCTTGGCTTATTCTTTACTTCGGTGCCGTGGTCCTCATATCTGGCGGATGGCAAGACATATGCCGAGTTGAAACAGTTCCGGGGAGCAGAGAATATTTCTTGAAAGAGTCAGGAAGCTCAGGCGACAGAGTTGCTTTAATCGGTCCCATCCTGCCATTCCTGGGCGGGATCGCCCACCATACAACCATGCTGCATCGGGCGCTATCGGGTATAACCGAGCATCTGACCATTTCCTTCACCCGCCAGTATCCCGCCCTGATCTTCCCCGGAGAGAGCGACCGCGATCCGGCCTATGGAGGCTACAGGGAGTCCGGTGTCGAATACCTGATCGATTCCCTCAATCCGCTGACCTGGCGGCGGGCCGTGCTACGTATCCTCGACTTTCGAGTTGACATTGTCGTACTGCCCTGGTGGACGGTATACTGGGCCTTCTGTTTCGGTTACCTGTCCCGGTCGTTGCGGCGGCACGGGCTGCGGGTGGTATTCTTTTGCCACAACGTAGTGGAGCATGAGTCGGCGGGCTGGAAATCCCGACTCACCGGCTGGGCCATGCCGACCGAAAAGGGCACTACCGGATAAACTTACGTATGCCAGAGAAAAACAAGAACTACCTCATCTTCATATTGAAAAGCCTGGCCATCCTTCTGGTGGTGATCGGCCACAGCATTCCCGGCAACACCATCGCCGAGAATGCCCCCGCCCTGATTGTCGTCAGGAATGTGATCTATGCGTTTCATATGCCCTTGTTCATGGCGGTTTCCGGTTACCTCTACGCGGCATACACCATCAAAAACAGCCGCAAGTATCCGACAATCGGCTCATTCTATGCCGACCGAAGCAAAAAGCTTCTCGTCCCCTACCTGGTTCTCGGGCTATGCGGATTCTTGCTGAAGGGGGTGGCCGCCAGATACTCCTTTCGGCCCTATGACTTTTCGATCTCTTTTTACCTGAACGGCCTACTGAGACCTATGGAATCGGCGGTGCAGATGTATTGGTACGTATTGACCCTTTTTACAATCTTTCTGTTCCATCCATTGCTTCGTGCGATATTTCTCAAAAACAATCCACTATTAAATGTGTCGTCGCAGTTCTGCTTCTTCAGCTCTACGCCAGCGATATCATGCATACAACGTTTCTGAATCTGAGCGGATTGGACGAATATTTCGTTTTTTTCTTCCTCGGAGGGCTTGCTGCCCGTATACCAACCGAACGGTTGCAAGAAATAGGCAAAATCAGGATACATCGCACTCTCTGGCATCGTCTTTTTTGGGCTGTACGTTTTTACCCCGGCCAACAACCCTTATTCCCATTTTTTGGTTTCCCTGTCGGGCATTATTTTATTCTCGATAGTGGCTTCTTGGATGGCTAATCGGGAGACTGCCCTCTTGCAGCCGCTTTATCCTTATACTTTTTCCATCTATCTACTTTCCTGGTTCGTGCAGAATCCTATCCGAATTTTATATCAAATCGAACTACTCCCATATGCCGCCACCATATTACTCATGATAGTTTTGGGGACCATTGTTCCTATGCTGATCGCTTATTTTATACGCCAAAAGTGGCCCAAGCTGGCATATCATCGTAGGACAATAAGACGTTACTAGCCATCTATTTCACATCCGTTGTCGTACCCTTTTCGCTATCGCTCCCTAATTCGGCCCTTTTGACCCGTTCCAATGTCATTTCCAGCAGTTGCCGGTTGTGGGAGATGAGATCGGCCACCAGCCCGACCAGATAGGCGATGAAGCCCATGCTGAGCAAGACGCCGCCGAGAATAAGTGACTGGATATGCCCTTCGCCGGAACCCTTTAAATAGAAATACATAAACCGGAAAATCGGCAGCAGGCCGCCTACCGTCAGCACCGTACCGATGTAAAAAAAGACCCGCAGGGGCTGGTACATGGCGTACATGCGGATCATGTTGCGAGAGCTGGTAGCCGATGAACTTGGGGATACTTTTGAACAACCGGGACTCGCGGGTCACCGGATTGGTATCAATGGGGACATGGGCCACGGCCATTTGCTTCTTGCCGGCCTGGATCAGCATCTCGATGGTGTAGCTGAAGGTGGAAATGATGTTCAGGCGGATGGCAGCCTTCCTGGAGATGGCCCGAAAGCCGCTCACCGCATCGGGCACCCGGACACCGCTTAATTTGCGGACGACGCCGCTGCCGAGCCATTGCAGGAATTTTTTCAAGGGCGAGAAATGCTCGATCCGGGAAGTCTGCCGGTCGCCGATGACGATTTCGGCCTGTGTGGTCAAGGATCGGCTGGATCAGCTTGGGGATATCCTTGCCGGCATACTGGTTGTCGCCGTCCGTATTGACGATGATATCGGCGCCGAGGCGCAGGCATTCGTCCAGGCCGTGGCGGAAGGTCCTGGCCAGACCCTGGTTGATGGTATTGCTGACGATATGATCGACCCCGATTGCTCTGGCCGTCTCTACGGTTCTGTCCGTACTGCCGTCATCGATAACCAGAATCTCAACGGTATCGATGCCGGCAATCTGTCGAGGGATATCCGCCACGGTCTGGGGCAGGGTCTCTTCTTCGTTGTAGCAGGGGATCTGGACGATCAGTTTCATCCGATTTATCCGTTTATCAGCTTGTTTTTGCAAACGGACCAATATCAAAGACGATGGTGTTGCCATCGTTATACAGAATCTTACTGGCGGGGAGCAATTCGGTCAGGATCTGGATAAAATTTCTCTGCAGACCACCGAGTTGGGCTTCAGGCTTTATGCCGTACCCTTGATATTCCCAGATGAAATATCGGATTCCGCGCTGCCTGGAAAAATCGTCGCATTGCCCGTGACACCCTCCGCCAACGGCATGACCAGCAAATGGGTTCGAAAAGCCATATTCGGAGGTCGGAAAAATTTGATTGCGGTTGAAATCGAAATACATCGGCAGTGCCACCCAGGCAAAGATAGGTGCGCCCGCCGGCACCAGGTTCTGGAGCTGAATCATTCTACTTCCGGCCTCATTGCTCAAGGCATATGCGTTATAATCCATATAACGCGGGTTATAGGCAAGGGGAAAGGAAATAAGCGTACCATAGTTCTCCGCCCGTCTCGATCCGTTCCACAAAAGTCTGGCGAAACATTCCGGTAACCGTCGAGAAGGCAAATCAGCAAAAACCCACTCAGGGCAAGTGGGATCATATAAGGCTGGGCCTTTTCCCTCCTGAGCCGAACACCTTCCCCCCAAAGCCAGCCGGCCAGCATTACCGCCAAGGGTGCCGCCCCGATTAACAATCGGGCAGGAATAGCGGATAACCTGATCGGCTCTGAATGAAACCAGTTTCTAATAGCAGAAATAATTGACGATGACACTGATCATCAGCACCAGCAGGGGAAGCAATAGGCTGGTTTTCCGTTTGTCTCTCCGCGCCAGACGACCCAGCCGGCAATGGCCAGAGCCACAAACAATATTATGTCAATATAGAGAAAATCCCTGAAGTTATTCCCCCAAAACAAATTCGCTTTATTGAAAACAATTGTGCAAGTACGAGCTTCTTTATTGGTTAAGCTAACACCGCCGCCGCTGGAGCTGCCGAAGCTTGGATACTGGATACCTTCAATAATATAGTGAATTTTTTGGATATACCGGTCCAGATGAACGGTGATCCAGGGAAGCAGCAGGGCAAGGAGACCACGGCGCTAGTGAAATAGGCCAGGAGCACCTGTTTTCTTTCTCTGATCAGCAGCAATGATCCGGCCAGTCCGGTAACCCAGAAGAGCGGCGTTACAAAAACATATGTGGTCTTAAGGCTAAGCAGAGCGGCAAAGAACAGGGAACATGGCACGGCGGCGCGAATTGTCCCGGCTGAATCCGCTGCGGCCAGGGACTCGGTCAGCAACAGCGTTCCATAGGTCAACCCCAGCAGCATGAGTGTTCCGGAATAAATTGATGAGACATTGACGTACTGCGGGTTGATAAAGAGGGCAAGAACACAGGCTACGAGAATGAAAACAATATGTACCCCGAATTTTTCTCCGATTTCCCGTAGAAGCCCCAGAACCAGGATCAGGCAAATGATGGCGTCAAAAGCATTGATATCGGCTATGGAACTGAAGGAGAGAAACATGCCATGCATGAAAGACTGGGCCCCCAGGCTGGAAAACCCGATATGATCGAAAGGGATTGCCACCCAGGCTGCCGGTCTGCAGCATCCTGACCGGCCACATGAGATAAAGGTGGAAATCATCATGGAAATTAAAAGAACGGCTTGGTAGCAAGGCCTGCACCAAAAAGAACAATACCACCAGGATGAAGGTGAGGAAAACCAGGTTCCCGCCGGTCTTCCAGGCAGACGGCTCTGGAGTTTGCCCGGTTGCCCGACTGCCATCTTTATGGGCCGTGAATGATCGGTAAGCAAAGAAAATGGCCAGCCCCAAACCAACCGCCAGCAAGACAAGGAGAACCGGCGGCTTGGCCAGGTAAAAGGCATTGAGTATGCCACCGACCGCGATCAGTCCGGCAATGCCTAAAGCTGCGGGTAGGCCTAACCCGGAAGACCGTCGCCGTAGGACCACTTGTTGACCAGGCTTCCCCAGCCATAGAGCGAAGCCATAAAAAGCAGTACTTCCGATACCGAAACTAAAAAATGCGCCATCGAGCCTTTATACTCCGCGGGATAGAATCGCAAGTGGGGAAAATGCCGTACTCCTGCCCAATCGGCTTTTATATCTGTCGATGCATTTGAAAGAAATACACCGCCACGGACAAAAACCGGATGCTTAGCTAGTTAGCATAAATCCGAATGAATTACTACTGTCGTTTGATGCGAAGCGGAACGCTTCAGATCTTCGGGATGCGGATGACGACTGATCATCAGTGAGCCGGAAAGAGCGAAGAATAGAACCAGGGGATGAAGCCGAAATCCGGCCAGCTTGATCTGTCCGAACCAGAGGTTATCGTGCAAGGCCCCGAAGGAGGCGGCGACCCCAACAGCAGGACCAGGAAGAGAGAGGTCGGAATCGGAGTTCCTTCAAAATACTTGACCTTGTCGCCTCCCTCGGACAAAGTCTCAGCGGTAACGTTGTAGCGGGCCAGACGCGAGACTCCGCAGGCGACGAAATAGGCCAGGACGATGCGATCATACAAGCCCTGCATCCCGCAGCCGTAAGCGATAATCGCCGGGGCGACACCGAAGGAAATAACGTCGGCCAGGGAGTCGAGTTCCCGGCCCATCAGTGAAGCCTTCTGCCGCCAGCGGGCAATGCGACCGTCCAGAACGTCGAAGACCAGGGCGGCGAAGACCAATCCGCAGGCGAAGTAAACATGCATGATCCCGTCGGTCTGCAGATAGGTCATGGTGGAGAAGATTGCCCCGATTCCGCAGACCGCGTTGGCCAGAGTAAACCAGTCGGCCAGATGGAACTCCCGAATCATCGCCAAGGGCCTGGTTGTGCGATCTATCGTCATCGGTAACCGATCTCCATGCGGATTCGTGAAACGGTTCGGGATAAGGATGCGTCATGGGCCTGGTGAACCAAGCCACCATTCCGACATTATACAACAAAATTCAACTCAAGCAAAAGCAGCTTCATCCGACCTCGCCGCAGCCGTGGATCTTGTCACAGTAGGTCACTGTACATCTTCATTTAGGATATAAATAGTACTTTTTGAACACAATAGCCTGTTGCAATGGTTGGGTTTATTGCCTACCATTCGCCCATTAATACCGGCATAATTCATCGGCCGACAGCGGCTGGAAATTAAAAACCAGTGAAGCGGTATTTGAACAACCAATGAAATCAGGGAATAATTCGTGAAAGAGCCGGGAAGACCTGCGCCAGAGTTGCCTTAATCGGCCCGATCCTGCCATTCCGAGGCGGGATCGCCCAACATACCACCATGTTGCACCGAGCCTTGCCGGAGTTAACCGAACATCTGACCATTTCCTTCACCCGTCAGTACCCGGCCCTGATCTTCCCCGGCGAGAGTGATCGTGATCCGGCCTTTGCCGGCTACCTGGAGCCCGGCGTCGAATACCTGATCGATTCCCTTAATCCCCTAACTTGGCGGCGGGCGGTGCGCCGCGTCCTGGACTTCAAGGCTGACATCGTGGTTCTGCCCTGGTGGACGGTGTATTGGGCCATCTGTTTCGGCTATCTGTCCCGGGCTTTGCGGCGACAAGGCCTGACTGTGGTGTTTTTTTGCCACAACGTGGTGGAGCACGAATCGGCTGGTTGGAAGACCCGACTCACCCGTTGGGTGCTGGGACAAGGTAGTCGTTTTGTGGTGCATACCAGTGAGGACGCGGCTAACCTCCGACATTTGCTTCCCGGCGCCGAGGTGCGGGTCCATATGCATCCCGTCTATAACCAGTTTCCGGTCGCCAAGAATCTATGGCCGAAACGCGGAGCCTTGGAGTTGCTCTTTTACGGTTTTGTGCGTCCTTATAAGGGCTTGGATTTGCTCATCGAAGCCATGGTGCAAACAGCCGACAACGTATATCTTACTATCGCCGGGGAGTTCTGGGACGGCGAAAAGCAGATCCGTGAGCAAATCCAGGCCCTGGGCTTGAGTGAGCGGGTTGAACTGCGCCCTCGTTATCACACCGATGTTGAGACGGCGGAGTTGTTCACCCGTAGCGACCTAGTGGTCCTGCCCTACCGTAGCGCCACCGGCTCCGGCGTGGTATCGGTGGCCTATCATTACGACAAGCCGGTTATCGCCACCCGGGTGGGCGGGTTTCTCGATGTGGTGCTTGACGGCCGGACCGGCAAGATGGTTGAGCCCGAGGATATCGAGGGGCTGGCCGAGGCCATCAACAGCATGACCAGAATTGGAGCCGAAGCCATGGTTCCGGCAATCCGGGCCCTGAAAGGAAAAATGACCTGGACTTCCCTGGCCGCCACTCTGCTTGATGTAGACTAGAAGTCATGGCAGTTTCCGAGCGGACAATCTGCCTGCCCGTTCCGGGACTTAGGCTCCGTGGATCAGTAAGCCGTAAACGATAAAACGACACAAGATTTTGCCTTGCCGTCGGCCAACCCGGAGTTCAATTAAAAGATTCCCGCCTCCCCCCTTTCAGTCACTCTACGTCCTCTTAGGAGAAAACAGAGCATGACTCAGAGGGTCATGGCGAGTCAAGACTCCTGATCACGCAGGAGACTTCATTCTCCGTCCTTTGCCGGCGCTTACCTGTGCTTTCGGTTTGCCCCCATTCTACCTGAAAAACAGCCCGCGGTTGTACGCCTACTTTTGTGCTTTTTCTCCCGGACTGGCACGTTGACATCCCAAAACCGCTAATGATAAAAAATATTGAAAGGTTTTATCCGGGTTTTTCGAGGTCGGAAAAAGCCGGCTTCCATCCCCTGATTACGGCGGTGGTAGAAATGAGAGATTACCCACGCAATTTCAGTCTGTTCATAGTGCTGCTTTTAGCTGGCGCCGCCATCCCCGCCTCGAGCTCCTCTTCGGAGCTCGACCCGATCTCAGCCGAATGCCTCACCTGTCATGACGGCTCCGGCGGACCGTATGCGAGATATTGCCTCCTGGAGCAAATGGGCAAGGGATGCGGCGGCCATATCGTCAGCGTCAGATACGCCGAGATTGCCGCCAGGGACAAGAAATTGCGCCCGGCAAAAAACCTCCGGGCTGATCTGCCCCTCTATGACGGAAAAATCACCTGCGTCACCTGCCACGGCACCGAAGCGCACGAAGGCGTCCTGCTGATCATCGACAACACCGGCAGCGCCCTGTGTCGATCCTGCCATCTTAAATGATTGTCGCGCTTGCAGCACGGGGAAATAGCCTGGTCCGTGCCATTACGAAAAACCGGCAAGATAAAGATTGGAGTCTCCTGCGTAGCCTATCTGCTTCGTCGGAGAAGCGTTTATGCCCCTTCAGGGGTGCTCTCGCATGACGAAATTCCGGGTTTTCAAACTGATTGTTAGGTGCCAACACCCAATATCGCCGGAGTTGCAAGATCACGGCATAATCACAGCCGAACGGCATCCCGTTTTTGTACATAACGCAGATATTCGTCATACATTCTACGAATACAAAATACCGCGCATAAAAACATCTCCGGCCTCAATGGAATTGAATAACGTGGCTCGGATTGTGTGACTACATAGACAGCACTAATATATACAAGTGCTATGTACAGGAATATCGGCACCTTATTCAGGCGGCCACCGCTATTCCACAGAAAGAACACCCCGAAAACGGCAAAACCCAAAAGCCAGAAATGCATTGACTTCATGATTGAGTAAGAAACCAGAGCGATGCTCGATTTTTGATAAAGTGATACCAGCACGGGATAAACATAAATATCCCCTTGTCCCACGAGGATATCCCAGCTCCACAACAAGATCGGTTTATCAATTAGATACCATTTAGCATAATGCCCCGGACTCCGGGCAATCCTCTTCGACATCAAACCAGCGAAATCAGCAAAGGATCCTTTGAGGATCTTCTCATCTATAGTAGCAGGATTGTTCGGATCGTGGGTATTGGCACGCCAGATATCGAAAAAATCGTTGTGCGCGCCAATCACCAGATTATTGAACAAACGGTCTGAACCGCTGGCTTGCCCAGGCGGAACACTAATCATATTCCTGACAGACCAGGCTCCGGCAATTACCATAAAAACCACCAGACAGGAGACAAGCATTCGCTTGCCGCCCGGCGACCAATTGCTATCCTTTCCGGCAAAAATATATCCAGCGGCTAAAACCAACAGAATCGGTAAAAAAAAGATTGTCGGATTTACTAAATAAGCCAGGCCGAAAAGCAGGCCGGAGAGGAGGAAGAACCGGATTTTTCCCTTTAAATAGGCAAACGAAAAGCAATATATCGAAACCAAAAGCAAGAACGTGAAAAGAGTTTCGGTCAATAAATACCCCCCCATGCTTATCAAATGCGGGCTTAACGAGACAAACAGGGCCGCAGGAATCGCCCATTTAGGACCCAGGAAAAGTCTGCCAAGGAGGAGTGTAAACACCGCGGTTAAGGCGCCCAAAACCGCTTGGGCATACATGGTCACAACATAGGCATTTATGCCCAGCCTTTCTTCCACCAAAACCGCTGCCGCCATGAAGGCGGGATAGCCGGGTGACCAATAAGAGTCGGGCTTGGGCGAAGAGTTAACTCCATCTTTCGAAAAGGTACCATGATTGACAAGATTGTATGCATACTGGACATAGTTATAGGCATCTCCACGTACGGGTCGGATTATAACCGTCTGTTGAAAATATGAAATGCGAATCCAGATTGACAACAATGTTATTAAAACAAGGGAAAAAGTGAGCTGTTTGTGCGGAAGGTTCATTATTGTTCTCGTCGGAAATTATTAATCAACATCAGTGTATTTATAAAAGGGGCTTGACTAGTCAAGCCCCAAAAATAATTTGCACAGTTAGTACCGATAACTCTGGAGACTTTACCCAACAATTAAAAAATTCCCAACAACTCTTAACTGAACTTTGGCCTCCGTCACTCTCGTCGTTGCTGATTTTATCAACCCTGCCCAAAAAACCCGAACTCCACCGGGCAGCGCACCTTGTTGCCGGCCTTGTTCTTAAAAGCAGGTAACCGTTTTCCCGGCCATAGAGGAAGAGATCACGGGTGATCTCCACGTCCTGACGGCAGTATTGGATGATCAGGTCGAGCCGGCCCTCCTTGTACCACTTGAGCGCTTGCAAGCCGTCAGCGCTCTTCTCGATCCCCAGGGTCTGTTCGGCCAGGTGGTTGAGACTCAAGCGATAGCCCAGCCGGTTCTTGACCTGCTCCAAGAGATCCAAGGTCGGTAGAGTGTCCAGGGGGTAAGAGGTATAGGCCGAGAGCACCAGATTGTCGAAACGTTTGTTGTTGAAGCCCACCAACAGGTCAAGCTCTTGAAATCTGGCAACCATCCGGTCAAGCTCGTCGTCGCGATAAACGAAGTACTCGTCCGGACCGGAGTCGTAGAGAATAGCGATGCTGATCCCCATCTTCTCGGCCTTGTGCCAGCCGCCCACTTCGGCTGCCGACCTTTTGGTTTCCACATCGAAAACCCCGAAACGGACCGGCCGGACCGGGGCCAAGGCGGCCTCGCCTTCACCCTCCGCCGCAATCGCCGAAGCGGGAGTTCCACCCACCTCGAGTCGCAACTCCTTGCCCTCTACCAAGGGCAATGGGGCCGGCGCCACATACTCCAGCCGCTGCTCAGCCAGCCGCCCGGCCCGCCCCAACAGCTCGGTCAAAACCCGGATCGCCGCCGCCTTGTCGATGGGCCGATTGCCGGAGCCGCACTTGGGCGAGTGCACGCAGGAGGGGCAGCCCACCTCGCAGGGGCAGGCGGTGATGGTCTCCAGCCCGGCCCGGAGCAACTCGCCGATCCGGTCGACCGCCTCGCGGCAGAGCCCGACCCCGCCGGGCTGACCGTCGTAAATAAAGACCGCCGGATGCTCCAGTTGGGGATGGTAGGGATAGGCGATACCGCCCACGTCGTTGCGGTCGCAGAGCACCAGTAATGGGAAGATGCCGATCAGGCCGTGCTCGACGGCGTGGATGCCGCCCATGAAATGAAGTTGCTCATGCTCCATAACCAGGCGGATCTCATCGGGAATCTCGATCCATAAGCCTTCAGTCTCGAAAACCGTCGGCGGCAGATCGAGGCGTTCCACCCCGATCACCCGCTGTCCTTTGACCAGGATTCGTTTAAAACCGGTGACCGTGTCGGTGACCCGCAGCCGCCCCAAGCCCACGGTAAAAGTCCTACCGCCCGGCCCCCCCACGCAGGTCAAGCGCCGCCGCACCTCGAGAATCTCGGTCTCCTTGTTGGCCATGGGCCTGGTGAAATAATGGACCTTCTTCTCCAGGGCTCGCACCTCGCGCCCCTCCAAATCCAGGTGGTTGACCACCCAGGTTCGACCCCGGTGCAGATAGACCGCGCCGGGATGGCATTCCTTCAGACAGCGGATCCCGTCGATCTCACCCAGAAGCGTGTTGTCGAGATCATTACGAATCGCGAACGGCCGGCCGCTGCCGCGCAGATCGACATTCCGGTGGGGGTACTTGCGACTGGTGAACCAGCGGCCGTCCTCGGCCCCCTGCAAAAGTTCGCCGGAATCGCGCAATTCGGCCAGCACCGCCCGGGCCTCGACCCCGGCCAGCATTTCACAGTCGGGAAGAAGCGGCAGCTCGGCGGCGGCGCAGACCAGGTGCTGACGCATGATCTGGTGGTTGGCCGGGTTGAGCACCGCCCTCTCCACCTCACGCTTGAAAAAGTCGGCCGGGTGGCGCAGGAAGTACTGGTCCAATGCGTCTTCCTGACCTACCAGGATGACCAGCGAATCGCGCTGGCGCCGCCCCACCCGGCCACCCCGCTGCCAGGTCGCCATCACCGTGCCGGGGTAGCCCAGGAGGATGCAGATGTCGAGCTCGCCGATATCGATCCCCAGTTCCAGGGCGCTGGTGGTGACTACCCCGAGGAGTTCGCCGGAGGAGAGCCTGGCCTCGATCTCCCGCCGCTCCTCGGGAAGAAAGCCGGCCCGGTAGGCGGTGAGTTTGTCGCGCTGATCGTCCAGCCGGGCCGCGGTCCAGACCGATACCAGCTCGGTCATCTTGCGCGACTGGGTATAGACGATGGTCCGCAGGCCGCGTTTCAGGGCCGCCTCCAGGAGCTGGCTGACGGTAAAGGCGGCGCTGTCCAGGGGATCGACGAAGATGAAGTGCCGGCCGCCCCGTGGTGCCCCGCCCTCGGTGACCACCGCCACTTCGCGGCCCAGCAGGTCGCGGGCCAACTCCCCGGGGTTGCCGACCGTGGCCGAGGAGAGGATGAAACGGGGCTCAGACCCGTAGTGGCGGCAGATCCGGATCAGCCGTCTCAGCACCCAGGCCATGTGGCTGCCGAAGATGCCGCGATAGGTGTGGACTTCGTCGATGACTACATGGGTCAGCCGCGGCCAGAGTGCCCCCCAGCGGTCGTGGTAGCCGAGCATCGAGAGATGCAGCATATCGGGGTTGGTGAAGAGGATGTCCGGCGGATTGTCGCGGAGTTTGCGGCGGAAATGTGCCGAGGTATCACCGTCGCAGATCGCCCCCCGGGGCCGGAGTTCGGCAGGGAGATGCGCCGCCAGGTCGGTTACGGCGCGGAGCTGATCCTGAGCCAGGGCCTTGAGCGGGAAGAGATAAAGCGCCCCGGCTCCCTCGCCCTTCATGAATTCGCTGAAGACCGGTAGATTGTAGATCAGGCTCTTGCCGCTGGCGGTGGGAGTGGCCACCACCACGTCACGCCCCCGGGCGATCAGGTTCAGGGCCTCGGCCTGGTGGCTATAGAGGCGATCCACCCCCTGCCCGGCCAGGGCCTGCCGCAAGGGGGGAGGCAGAGGGATTTCCGGTTCGGCGTAGATCGCCGGACTGCCGGGGATTTCCTGGTGGTGCACCACCATGGCGCCGAAACGGTCGGAAGCCTTGAGGGCGGCGATATATTCAGCGACTGTGGCGTCTGGGAGAGTATGGTCGGGCGAATCGGACATGGAAAGTTTCACTTGGTTTGCAGCTCGGCAACAGTGGCGGTCGGACCTGTCAGACCGGTCAAACTATCTTTTTATACCCCCTGGGCATAAGTTTCGTTTGAGCAGCAGGCTGTTCAACTCAGCTTTACCTCCTTTCCAGGAAAAATGCACCGGCCTTGGGGGCAAGATTATTGCACAAACGGGTTGACCTAACCGCCCGGAACTACTACATAGTACTTCTTACGCCGCCAACGGCGCGGCTTTACAGCGAATTTCCAAGCAGGAAACCCGTATGACCACCATCGCCACCCTCGGCCCCGAAGGCTCCCTCGACTGGGAGGCCGCCCGCCGTTACGACCAGAAAGCCAAACTGGTCGCCTTTCCGCACATCAGCGCGGTTCTGAGCGCCTTTGCCCGCAAGAAGGCCGATCTGGCGGTGATCCCGGTCTACAACACCCGCGACGGCGAGCGCAAAGAGTTCTTCCGGGCCATGACCGGGTTGGCTCAGGGCTTCTGGATCGACAATCTGGTGCTGCCGGTGGAACTATCCCTGGGCGGGTTGGACGACCATAACGAGCTGGCCCTGATCCTCGGTGAAGCGCACGTTTTGCAGCAGTGTGCCGAATTTCTCACCGAGCATTTTCCCGATACCTCACTGATGGCCACCCACAACCTGGAAAACGATCTGGCCGCCATCAAGCATGAACGTCTGACCGACCGGGGTGTCCTCGCCTCCGAGGAAGTGCTGCTCGCCCACGGCCTCGCCATCCGGCAGCGCGAGGTGGCCCCATACAACCGCACCCGCTATGCGGTTCTGGGGCGCAGGCCCTCCCCCCCACCGGCTACGACGCCACGGTGCTGCTTACCGCACCACTCAAGGACCGGGTCGGACTGCTTTACGACATCCTCGGAGAGTTCTCCCGGCGCGGAGTCAGCCTCCTGGATATGCGCACCGAAAGCGATCTGCGGAGTCAGGAACTTCTGGTCTACATGGAGGCCGAGGGCCACATCAATGATCAGAAGGTCAAGCTGGCCCTGGAACGCATCGAAAATCATATAATCCAGGTGCCCGGCGCCATTCGGGTACTCGGCAGCTTTCCCCGGGTCGACATGCGCACCAAGCTGATCGGCTCGGCCGGCTTTATCGGCACCGGCGACATGAGCGCCTGGTTCGCCAAACGTCTGGAGAATGAAGGCTACCGGGTGCTGCTCTCGGGCCGCTCCACCGAGCTAACCCCGGAGGCGATGCTGGCCCAGGTTCAGGTGGTGATCATCTGCGTGCCGATCAGCGCCACCTCGGCCACCATCGAAAAGTACGGGCCGCTCCTGCATGACGGCCAGGCCCTGGTGATCATGGCCGGCGAGGCCGGGACTACCATCGACACCGCCCTGCGCTGTTGCGTACCCGAGGTTGAGGTGATGCTGGTCCACAACCTCTGGGGCCCGCAGGCGGTCACCATGAAGGACAAGAACGTCAGCGTGGTGCGGACCGGCAGGAGCGGCGTGCTCTGCAGCGAGTTCGAGTCCTTCCTGTACAAACACGGCGCCCTGATCAGCCAAGATACCCCGGTGCAACATGACCTGATGATGGGAGTCAGCCAGAAACTGCCCACCGCCATTTCCATGGCCCTGGCCCTGACCTTGCGGGACAACGAGATCCAGCCCGGAGAGATCGGCAGCCATTCGACCCTGACCTCGCTGTACGGCATCCTGGCCATGTGCCGGGTCCACGTGCAGAATCCCCGGACTTACGGCGAGATCCTCTCCACCAAGGGAGCGGGCCGCAAGATTGTCCGCGACTTCGTCCGCAATCTGGAGGCGGTACTCGACCTGGCCGAGGAGGAAAACATCGACCAGCTGAGCTGCATCATCAACGAAAGCCGCGACTATCTCACCGAGGAATTCTTGAAGGACCGCATGAAACAAGCCCTGGCGGTGGACGAGACCCTGGGAAGAGTGATTAAGAACGAATAGCTACAGTCCAAGTGGCGCCATGAAACAGTATCTTCCGCTTTTAGGCCTTTTCACGAAGCTGAGCAGCGCAGCCGGAAACGGAAAAGAGTTTCGGCGGAGCGCAGCGACTTTCCGAAACTCCCGTTACCGGCGAGCAGCGCAAGGCAGTCCAGGGGTAGCCGGGACCGAGTGACGGCTGCTCTTTCTTTGGTTCGTTTCTTTGAGCAAGCAAAGAAATGAACAATCAATCCGAAAAAATAAACAAATATCAACAATCTTAAATGCCCTAAGAGGCAAACTGTAAATTCTCCATGAACCCCATAATCACCTATAGCGCCCCACCTCTGGTCGGCGCCTTTATCGGCTACCTGACCAATTACGTGGCGATCCGGATGCTGTTCCGGCCCCTCAAACCCTGGCGGCTCTTCGGCCTGCGACTGCCGATGACCCCGGGGGTAATCCCGGGCAAACGGCACGATCTGGCCGTCAATATCGGCCGAATGGTGGGCGGCCATCTCCTGACCAGCACCGACGTCCAGAAGGCCCTGGCCGAGGAAGCCTTCAGGGCTGAACTGGGCAGTTTACTCTCCAGCCGGGTCAATACGATTCTGAGCCAGGATCTGGGTCCCTTGCCGACCCTGGTCCCCGGCCGCTTCCGCAGCTACTTTCAGGCAGGGGTCGATATTTTACGCTGGCGGGCACTCAAGCAACTCCACTCCCACCTGAACAGCGACCGTTTCGGCGACAACCTCCAAACCATGCTGACGGAGCGTCTCGACGATCTCCTGGACCGCAACCTGGAGGAGATCATCCCGGCCGAACAGTGTGCCCGGATCTTCAATTTCCTGGGTGAGACCGCCTCCGACTTTCTGACCGGACCCGAGGTGGAGCGCTGGCTGGTCACTTATCTTGACACCAGGTTCGGCGAATTGCTGGCCCAGGGTAAAACCCCGGCCGATCTGCTCCCCGCCGATCTGGCCAGCGAGCTCCTCGACCTGCTCGAAGCCGAAACTCCCGGCCTGCTGCAAAAACTCGCCGCCTTGATCCGGGAACCACTGATGCGGGACCGCATCGCCGGCGCCCTCTGTCGGGTGGTGGACAGTTTTACCGCCGCCCTGGGCCCGATGGCAGCCCTGCTGGGCAGTTTCCTGAATCCCGAGGCCATCCACGCCAAGATCCGCGATTACCTGGACCACAAGGGGGAGGAAATCTCCGACTGGCTTTTCGACGAAGCGGTCCAGACCAAGGTGGCGGAGGTGCTGCGGAATAAGGCCGAAAACCTGCTCCAGACCCCGCTCTCCGAACTGCTGCGCAAGGTACCGCCGGAGAAACTGGCCCGGGCCCGCCAGGTTCTGGCCGAGAAGATTCTGCAGGTCCTGCGTGATCCCGCTACCGGCCGCGCCCTGATCAACCTGATCAACGAGGCCCTGGCGGCTCAGCAGGGCAGGAGCCTCAACGAGATCCTCCTGGCCCTCCTCGGTCCCGACGGGGTAGGCGATGCCCGCGCCGCCCTGAGCCGCGAGGTTCTAGGCCTGGTACGCTCCCACAACTTCAAGCGGGTTCTGGATCGACTGCTGACCGACCTGCTGGAAAAACAGCTGCTCAACCGTCCCATCGGCCGCCTCGATCAGTTTCTACCCCAGGAGGTGCAAAGCGGCATCGCCGGTTTCCTGCTGGAGCAGGTCGGCGAGATTCTGGTCCGTGAGGTGCCCGACCTGGTCGAGGCCCTGAACATCGGCGAGATCGTCACCCGCAAGGTTGATTCCCTGGATCTGCTAATGCTTGAGAGACTGCTGCTGTCGATTATGGAAGAACAGTTCAAGTACATCAACCTCTTCGGCGCCCTGCTAGGCTTCATCATCGGTCTGGGCAACCTCCTCTTCCTGATCAGCTGGTAACCCGCGGGACGGATCCGGCGGCATTGACAATATTATATCCGTAGTAAAGATCCGGGTCCAAAGGCTCGGGTTTCCTCAGTTAAAATAAATTATGGCCCGCTGTTTCCGGAGCGGCTTTAAAACTGAATGCGGAAAGAACCGGAATAAACTCGTTGGCGCGGAACATTCAAGCGATCTTGCCCCGCAACTCTCTCCAGCGCCTTGAGGGGTAA
This sequence comes from uncultured delta proteobacterium, assembly GCA_963807225.1. Taxonomy (GTDB): domain Bacteria; phylum Desulfobacterota; class Desulfobulbia; order Desulfobulbales; family JAGXFP01; genus JAGVGT01. The sequence continues at coordinate 26,460 of CAWEAD010000013.1, forward strand.
ATTCATGGCCCGGCGGCATTGCCACCTAACTTCCGTGACCTGATCACTGACCTGACCGTGGACCATGCTTATGGTAAAAACTATACGGCAATCAATTACCGGGTACTTACCCAATATTTCTCACTCATAGGAGCATGAAATGAAGCAAAACATCGGCAATATCGAAAGAGTCGTCAGAGGCTTGGTCGGCCTGGGCATCCTCTCCCTGGTTTTTATCGGTCCGGCCACGCCTTGGGGCTACCTGGGCCTGGTGCCGCTCTTCACCGCCCTGGTCGGCTGGTGCCCACCGTACGCCCTGTTGGGCATTTCCACCTGCGGCAAGACCGGCTCCTGCTGCAGCGGTAAAAACTGCTCCGGATCTTGAGCTTGACCGGGTAACCGCCAACTGCCCGAGATCGGCAAGATTAGAAAGGGAAGTCCCGAGTTCAGCGGCTTCCCTTTCTATTCCTCATTTTCTTCAGCTCCGCGCCCCATCGGCTCCTATTTTCGGGCGCTTCCCGCCGTCACCGACTCCGGATTTTTACCCTGTGCAGCAACAAAAAAATCGATTATAGTGCCGGCCTTCGTGTAAACTTCCATTAAATCAACTATATTCAACAACTTCAGGAGGACAACACCATGAAAATTATCCTGCTGGGCGCCCCTGGCGCCGGTAAAGGGACAGTGGCCAAAAGATTGAGCGCCATCGACGGCTCGGTGCAGATCTCCACCGGCGATATTCTGCGCGGTGCGGTTCAGGCCGGTACCGAACTGGGCAAGGAGGCTCAGGGCTACATGAACCGCGGCGACCTGGTTCCCGACGCCCTGATCATGGGGATCATGGAAGGACGCCTGCAGGAGGAAGACTGCAAGAAAGGCTTCCTGCTCGACGGCTTCCCCCGCACCATCCCTCAGGCCGAGGCCCTGAAGGTACTGCTCGACAAACTCAAGATCAGGCTCGACATGGTGGTCAACCTCGAAGTACCCCGCGATGTCATCTTCGACCGCCTCTGTACCCGGCGGACCTGCGAGAATACCGAGTGCCAGGCGATTTACAACATCAAGGGTATGCCGCCCAAGAAGGAAGGCATCTGCGACAAGTGCGGCAGCAGAATCGTCCAGCGCGCCGACGAGACCGAGGAGGCCATCGGCCACCGGCTCGACACCTATAACGAAAAGACCGCTCCCCTGGTAGGCTTCTACCAGAAGGAAGGACTGCTGAAAACCGTCACCGGCACCTCCAGCGACGCGGTGGTCGAGGCCATCAAGTCGGAACTGGGGATGTAAATCGGTTCCAGCCGGCAGCCGGGTAATACACCAACCGGTTCCGCTCCCTGGGCGGAACCGGTTTTTTTATCCGGAGGGTGCGATTTTCGCCCGGTTTTTCAAGTTTATTTGCGCCCCGACTTGTCATAATCGAACCGGCCGCTTAAAATTTATCGGGATCGAGCTGCGACCGGCCCGAAGGGTTCCGAACTTAATTCCCAAACAATTCACTATTCCCCAGGATCAGCGAGCCAACTTGTCGACCACGGAAATCACCATCATCGGCGCCGGTCTGGCCGGTTGCGAGGCAGCCTGGCAAGTTGCCAGGCAAGGCGTCAAGGTCATCCTCCACGAGATGAAGCCGAAGCGTTTCAGCCCGGCCCACACCATGCCGGCCCTGGCCGAGCTGGTCTGCAGTAACTCCTTGCGCTCGGACGATCCCCATTCGGCCGTGGGGCTGCTCAAGGAAGAGATGCGGCGGCTCGATTCGCTGCTGCTGAAAGTGGCCGAGCAAACCCGGGTCCCGGCCGGCAAGGCCCTGGCGGTGGACCGCGAAAAGTTCGCCGCAGCGGTCACCGCCGTCATCGAAGCCCACCCGGCCATCACCATCAGCCGCGAGGAAATAACCGCCCTGCCGCCCTCGACCGGCGCACCGCTGATCCTGGCCACCGGGCCTTTGACCTCCGAATCCCTGGCCGAATCCCTGGCCCTTTTCACCGGCCGGGAGCACCTGGCCTTCTACGACGCCATCGCCCCCATCGTCAACGCCGATTCCCTGGACCGGGGCATCGTCTACCAGGCTTCCCGTTACGACGAGGGGCCCGGTGACTACCTCAACTGTCCCATGAACCGGGATCAATATCAGGCCTTCATCACCGCCCTGGCCGCGGCCGATAAGGTGCCGCTCAAGGATTTCGAGGATCCCCATTACTTCGAAGGCTGCCTGCCCATCGAGGTCATGCTGGCCCGGGGTGACGAGACCCTGCGCTTCGGACCCATGAAGCCGGTCGGCCTGCCCGACCCGCGCACCGGCCACGATCCCTACGCCGTGGTCCAGCTCCGCAAGGAAAACCGGGAGGGCACCACCTACAATCTGGTGGGCTTCCAGACCAAGCTGACCTATAGCGCCCAACAGGAAGTCTTCCGGCTCATTCCCGGCCTGGCCGGGGTCGAGTTCGTCCGCCTGGGCAGCATCCATCGCAATACCTTTGTTTGCGGGCCCCGGGTTCTGACCCCCACCTTGCAGTGCCGTGAGCGGCCTGACCTGTTGCTGGCCGGACAATTGACCGGGGTTGAGGGCTATGTGGAATCAACCGCCATGGGGCTGCTGGCCGGACTAAACGCGGCTCGATTGGCCGCCGGCGCCCAACCCCTGACACCACCGCCGGATACCGCCCTGGGCGCCTTGATCCGACACTTGACCGAATCCGATCCCGACCGCTTTCAACCATCCAATGTAAACTTCGGCCTCTTTCCCCCCTGGGCAAAGAAAACCCCGAAAAAACTGCGAGGACAATACCGTGCGGAACAGGCCCTCAGCTCCCTCGACGATTGGCGTCGGCAAAACGATCTTTAATCCGGCGCGACTGGCAGTGATCACCTTCCTGCTGCTCTGCGCTTCCCTGGCCCCAACGCAGGCCCAAGCCGGCACCGCCACCCCTCTGACGCATGAGCTCAAGGTCAGCTTCGATCTGGACCGGGCCAGGCTGCATGGGGTATCCACCATCGACTTCCCGGCCGGAGTCGGCGACAGTTATCACATGCCGGGTTTGACCATTGAGGAGATCAGGATCAACGATCAGGTGGTGGATCTCAAGAACCGGAACCAGCCCTACTTTGCCGATCCCCTGCACGAGCTGACCATCGACCCGGGCGACCAACCCCGCCGGGTGGTGGTGGTCTACAGTCTGACCCTGGACCACCGCACCTCGCCGTTGAGCGATCTGATCGGGCCGGAGGGCATCTCCCTTACCGGACTTTGGCATCCCCTCCTCCACCGGGACACCCTCTTCCATCTGGAGGCTCGAATTCCGGCCGGTTTCGAGGCGATATCCGAGGCCGAGTCAATCACCAGCGTCACCTCGGACGAGGGCAAGGTGGAGAAATTCAACTTCGATCACCCCCTGCCCCGGATCAACCTGATCGCCGGTCCCTTCGTGGTCGAGAAGACCACCCTCGGTGCCGATCTGGATCTCTATACCTACTTTTTCCCGGAGGACCGGGAACTGGCAGCCGACTACCGGGACAAGGCCAAGGCTTACCTGCAACGCTACGAGAAATTGATCGGCCCCTTCCCCTATCGCCGCTTCAGCGTGGTCGAAAACCGGCTGCCCACCGGCTACTCGATGCCCACCTTCACGGTGCTCGGCCAGGCCGTGGTCCGGCTGCCATTCATCACCCGGACCTCGCTGGGGCATGAGATCCTGCACCAGTGGTTCGGCAACGCCATCCGCACGCCGGAGGAGGATGGGGGCAACTGGTGCGAGGGTTTGACCACCCTCCTGGCCGACATGCAGTACGCGGTCGAGGAAGGGCGCGGCGTCGAGAATCGCAAGACCCAGCTCAACAAGTACCAGAGCTTTGTCCATGAAAACAACCAAATGACCCTGGCCCAGTTCGCCGGGGCCCAAAGCCATCTGATCTCCGGCCAGGAAGCCACCAGGGCCATCGGCTACACCAAGGCCGCCATGGTCTTTTACATGCTGCGGAAGCGGATCGGCGAGGAACGATTCATCCAGAGTCTGCGCAATTTCTACAAACGCCTGGCATACCAGCAGGCGGGCTGGGAGGATCTGCGCGCCAGCTTCGAAGAGGTGACCAGCGAGGACCTCTCCGACTTTTTCGACCAATGGCTGAACCGCCCCGACATTCCGGCCCTGACTTTCAGCAAGCTGACTATCGACGAAGAGGAAGGGAGGCCGGTTCTGCGTTTCACCATCCATCAGGCCAACAAATCAGGCCCCTACCAATTGCAGGTGCCGGTGCGGATTTATACCGACACCGCCACGGTCGACCGGGACATCGATCTGAAAAAGATCGATACCGAGGTGGAGATCCCGCTGCCATCCGAGCCCCGGCAACTGGTGTTCGATGAAAATTACGACCTGATGCGCAGGCTGGCGCACATGGAAGTGGTGCCGACCTGGGACCGTTTCGTCGGCGCCGATATCAAACTGGCGGTGCTCGACCCGGCTGCCGGCGAAACGGTCTTCGGCCCGCTGCTGGAGATGCTCAAGTCCCAGGGGGTCAAATTGCTGGACGACGATCAGGCCATGGACCAGGACCTGGCCTCCGGGTCGGTAATCTTCCTGGGTACCGGTTCGAAAACATCGCGACGGCTCTTCGCCAAACCCGGTCTGCCGGCCGAAGGCTTCACCCTGCAAGTACTCGCCAATCCTCTGAACCCGGAAGCAACGGCGGTTCTGGTCAGCGCTGAGGACCCGAACGAAGTGTTGCGCGCCACCCCGAAGCTCAGCCATTACGGCAAGTACAGCTACCTGCAATTTCAGGGCGGGCGGATAGTCGACAAGAAGATCACCGATACCGCCATGGGACAGCGCTTTTTCCTTGACGAGCCACCGGATGGCATCGAGGTGAAGTCCGAGCTCTCTTTCGACCTGATCGTCGACCGGCTCAAGGAAAGCCGGGTGGTTTATATCGGCGAGACCCATAACCGTTACGAGGACCACCTCCTGCAACTTCGGGTCATCCGCGCCCTCTACCACCAGAATCCCGATCTGGCCATCGGCATGGAGATGTTCAACCGGGCCGACCAGGAGGTGCTGGACGCCTATGTCCTGAACCATGAAATCGACGAAGCCGAGTTCCTCCGGCGGACCCACTACTTCACCAACTGGCGCTACGATTATCGCTACTACCAGCCGATCGTAAATTTCGCCCGGGCCAACCGGATCCCGGTCATCGCCCTAAACCTGCCTCAGAAAACGGTCAGTGAAGTCTTCAAGGGCGAGGGCCTCAGCGGTTTGACCGAGAAACAGCAGGCCCAGATCCCGCCGGACCGGGATCTGGCCATGTCAGGATATCGGGAGCGGATCGGTTCTTTCTTCCAGATGCACCGGCAGGCTCCAGGTCAACCCGGCAATTTCAACAACTTCCTGCAGGCCCAGGCAATCTGGGACGAAACCATGGCCGCTTCGGTGGCGGATTTCCTGGAGGCCCGGCCCGACTACCGGATGGCCGTGGTCGCCGGCCGGGGTCATATCGAAAAAGAGAATGCGATCCCACCCCGGGTGACCAGACGGCTGGCGGTGAGCCAGAGCGTGCTCCTCAATGCCGAGAGCCGGGAAATCACCACCGACACCGCCGACTATGTATTCTTCTCGCCCCCGGCCGAGCTGCCGCCCCCGGCTTTGATGGGAGTGATTCTCAAGCAGGAAGGTGACCGAGTGGCGATCGAGACGGTCTCACCGCACGGTATGGCCGGCAAGGCTGGGCTCAAAGAGGGCGACATCTTCCTCGCCCTCGACAATCAACCGGTCAAGACCATTGAAGACATCAGGATCATCATGTTCTTCAAGAAACATGGCAAAGACAAGGTCAAAGTCAAAATCAGACGCCCCCGCAAGATCTTTCGCGACCAGGAGCTGGAGTTCGAGGTACAGGTATAAATGAGAGTTATATGCGTCCGACCATTCTGACCATTCTGCTCCTGAGCTGCAGCAACCTCTTCATGACCTTCGCCTGGTACGGGCATCTGAAGGAACTGAATACCAAACCCTGGATCGTCGCCGCCCTGGTCAGCTGGGGGATCGCTTTTTTTGAATATATGCTGCAGGTGCCGGCCAACCGGATCGGTTTCACGGTGCTCTCCATCGGCCAGCTCAAGATCCTCCAGGAGGTGATCGCCCTCACGGTTTTCGTGCCCTTCGCCATCCTCTACCTGCGCGAACCGCTGAAGCTCGACTACCTCTGGGCGGCCTGCTGCATCCTGGGCGCGGTCTTCTTCATTTTTCGCGCGAAGATCTTCGGGGCCTGAAAAATCCCGAATCGAGAGCAACTATCGAGGAGGAAGATCATGAACCGCAGCATCGCCATCTTCATCGCTTTATTGCTGGTAGCCCTACCTACGCATTTCGTTTCTCCCGCCCAGGGTGTCGAGATCGGCGGCGTCACCCTGCCGGACCACCTCATCCTCGATAAGCAGGAATGCCGGTTGGCCGGCAGCGGTCTACGGAAAAAATTCTTCATCAAGGTCTATGCCCTGGGGTTCTATCTTCAGAAGCCGGTCAACGATCTGCAACAGGCCGTAGACTCCGACCAGCCCAAAGCTGTTCTGATGCACTTCATCCATGACGGAATCAGCGGCGAAAAACTCCAAGAGGCCTGGCGGGAAGGTTTTGCCGGCAACACCCCGGCCCCCCTCGAAGATCTGCGGAAAAGAATGGATGACTTCACCGCCCTCTTCAACAACACCGCCCACCGGAACGACCGCGTGCTGCTGGCCTACCTGCCCGGCCGGGGCACCACCGTGAGCTTCAATGACCGGAAGATTGCCACCATCCCCGGCCAGGATTTCATGCAGGCCCTCTTGCGGATCTGGTTCGGAGAGCAACCGGCCGATTCCGGTCTGAAAAAGCAGGTCGCGCATGATCTGCGGGACGGCCCTTGATGCCGGAATCCAGAATGGTGCCGCCGGGAGTTTAACCGGATCGACTCATTGATCCATTAAGGTCGAAGTCTCGGAGGAACGGCCGAAGAAGTGCCCATGCTGAAGAATTCCGGAAATAATCGGACAACTATCCTGGGGGTCGCGGCCTGCTTTCTGCTGGGAGCTGCCTGTCTGGCGGCGGCTATATCTCAGGCCAGGTTAATTCACCATCTGGTCATTGAGGGGCGTCGGGCCGAGGCCATGGTCGTCGGTATCGAAAAGGGCGCAAAGGGCACCAGGAAGGCGGTCTATCGCTTTACCAACGATACCGGCGAGACCTTGACCTTGCCTGACGCCTTCGCTTTCTATCTGGTGCGCCCGCACCAAGGTGATTCGCTCACGGTGCGGTACGATCCATCCCGACCCAGGCGGGTGACCGCCGATCTGGGTATCTGGACCTGGCAAGGTCCGACGATTTTCGCAGGTGGTTTCATCTTGTTGTTCGCGCTGGGAATTATCTTAATCCGGACCGCACGAACGATCAGAAAGTGACCACTTGCCGATCGTGCATTTCGGCAATTACCGTCGGCGCGGTGACGATCCTGGCGCCGGCCACCAGCTCGCTTTCACTTACCCCCATGGTCTTGGCGCAGGGCGCGCAGACAAAGATCGGAATCCCGGCTTCCAGGATCAACGGGAAAACCTCCCTGGCCGGGGTAATGTTGCGGCCGACGATGGTTTCCGCCACCCCCTTCTTGCCCAGGAGCGCTCCTTCGAACATCAGGGTCACCGCGACATCGACCTCGTCAACCAGCATCGCGGCCACGAAGGAAAGTGCCAGATTGGCCCGGTCATGGTCGTCGGTGGAGTGGTTGATCATTACCATGAATTTCTTTTTCATCGCTTGTCCTCCTGAATTGTTAAATCGCGGTGAATGCCGGGGGGCATAATTTAGCATAGCGGATCAATCGGACTGATGGGAGAAGCGGAAATCAATGATTAGGCGGGTGATTGTCCTCTTTCCTCCGGTCCTTCCAACCCGAGAAACGCTGATAGGCGCCGCGGGTGAGAATCTGGAAATAATTTTCCAGCACCTCGACCCCGGAAAGGACCCCGACCACGACGAAAGCGAACATGATGGCCAGACCGCTCCGGTCCGTACCGATGCAGACCCCGATGGCGGCCAGCACCCAGATGGTGGCGGCCGAGGTCACCCCCAGCACGTTGCCATCCCGGGAAAGCATTACTCCGGCGCCAATGAAACCGATACCGGTGATGATCTGACCGATGATCCGCGAAGAGTCCACCGAATCACCGGTGATCTGGCCGCCGATCACCGTGTAGATATAGGTACCCAGGGTGATCAGGGTGGAGGTGCGAATCCCCACCGGCTTGCCCCGCAACTGCCGTTCGATGCCGACAATAAGACCAACCAGCAAGGCGCTGCCCAGCTGGGGCCAGGTGAAAGGAGCAATGGTCGGAATGATGAAAGAGATCATGAGATCAGTCACCAAGAATTGGTTAACCCATATTGGCCTGCAAACCTGGCAAATGATAACCCGGCCGAAAAGGAAACGCTACAGGCAGTTGGGAAACATGCACTACCTGGCCTACTACTGGCTCAACGCCAATAAAGCGCGTAACCGAGCAGCACGCAAAGAGCCATGGCCGAGTAAAGCAGGTAGGTGCCCAGGACCCCGTGCTGCACCAGACGCCGGATGCGGGTCGCCGCCGCAACCAGGGGGGTGACCAGCGGCAGGACCAGAAGGTCAAGGACAAAGTCAGGGGTATGGCTGGCGAAAGTGGCCCGGACCGGAAACAACCCCCCGCCCTTCTCCCCGCTTTCGCGGGTCCGCAAAGACCAGTGGCAGAGCTGGATAATCATCTCGGCGAAGGATGAGGGAGTATAGCGGGCTCGAGGCACCGGGTTGCCATAGCCGCAGCCCCAGGTCCCGACCAGCGGCATCGATACCCGGCGCCGGAGTCGTCTCAATACAACCGGCAAAGCCAACAGCAATAACAGGAGCAAGGCTCCGAGGCTGATATACCCGGCCGGGGCCAGCACAGCAAGTTCCTCCCCCCGGACCGGCAAACCCAGTTGCCCCACCGCTCCGGCCAGCACCGGCAGCACGCCCAAAGGCGCCAAACCAATGCCAAAACAGGCGGCCAGCAAAATCCCCATGGCGACCAGCATCGATCCCGGCGCCTCGCCAAGCCGATGATGTTCTGGCCGGGTCGCCCCCAGAAAGCAGAGGCCGAATACCTTGGTAAAACAGAGCAGGGCCAGGCCGCCGATCAGGGCCAGCCCGACCACCGCGATCAGCAACCCCGGCAGCCCGGTCGCCGGCAGACCACCCCGGAAAAGGCCGAGATAGATGAGCCACTCGCTGACAAAGCCGTTTAAGGGCGGCAAACCACAGATGGCCACGGCCCCACCCAGAAAGAACAAGCCGGACCAGGGCATGACCTTGAGCAAACCGCCGTAAGCGGACATCTCGCGGGTGTGGGTGGCCCGGACCACCGCGCCGCCGCTCAAGAAGAGCAACCCCTTGAACAAACCGTGGTTGACGACATGGAGCAGCGCGCCGGCCAGACCCAGGCCGGCCAGGGCGGGCAGACCGTGACTGATCCCCAGGAGCCCCGCCCCCAGGCCGATCAGAATGATGCCGATATTCTCGACGCTGTGATAGGCCAGAAGCCGCTTCAAATCATGCTGGGCGATGGCCAGCACCACCCCCATCAGTCCGGAAACCAGCCCCAGGCCCAAGACCAGCCAGCCCCACCAGGCCGGAAACTCCCGAAACAGGAAGAGGATCCGGAAGAGCCCGTAAATCCCGGTCTTGATCATTACTCCCGACATGATCGCCGACACCTGGCTGGGCGCGGCGGCATGGGCGCGGGGCAGCCAGATGTGCAGGGGCATGATCCCGGCCTTGAAGCCGAAACCGAAGAGGGCCAGGAGAAAAACCATGGCCCCCCCCGCCGCCGGGAGGCTGCCGGGTACGGGCAACCGCAGCAGACAGGCCGGTCCGCCGAGCAGGGCGAACATCCCGAAGAGGGCCAGAGTGCCGGTGTGGGTGGCGACCAGGTAGATGAAGCCGGCCTTCTGCACCTCCTGATCCTGCCGCTCGGTGACCACCAGAAAATACCCGGCCAGGGCCATGATCTCCCAGCCGATCAGGAACAGCACTCCATTGCCGGCAATGAGCACCAGCACCATGCCGACCGCCAGCAACGGATAGAAGAAGTTGATCCAGTTCTCCTGGGCATGGCGGTAGCCAAAGCCGTAAAGCTGGCCGGCGCCGGTAATCAGAAAGAGCGGGAAGAGAAAAACCGCGGACAGGGAATCGAGCTTTAGCAGGAAGAGACCGTCGATGGTCGGCCAGGGAATGGATAAAGTAGCCGCTTGCGGATAAAAGAGACAATAAACGGTGGCCAGGAAGCCCAGACCCGCGCCTCCCAAACCGGTGATGGCCGCCGGCCATACCCGCCGACCGCCGCCCCGGCCAGGCAAAGCCAGGACTCCGGATAGAAGCAGCATCAGCAAGGCGATGAGCAGCAAAGTCACGGTTCCCGTCTCTCCTCTTTGGCTATTAAGTTCAACCTTGCATCCCGGCGCTCACCACCGGAAACAATCGATCAGACCTGGCTAGCCGGCAAGCCGTCCAGCCGTCCAGCCCCCTACCTCCTGTCCAGCAACCGCAACAGTCCGTCCAGAATAGTATAGGGATGCGGCGGACAGCCGGGAATATACAGATCCACCGGCAGGAAGGAGGCTACCCCGTTATGGACCTCGGGGCTGTCGACGAAGGGGCCGCCGTTGATGGCGCAGGCCCCGGCGACGATGACGATCTTCGGTTCCGGCACCGCCTCGTAGGTGGTCAGCAAAGCCGTCCGCATGTTCTCCGATACCGGGCCGGTGACCAGCAAACCGTCGGCATGGCGGGGCGAAGCAACCATCTGGATACCGAAGCGACCCAGATCAAAGACCAGGGTTCCAAGAACGTTGACGTCCGCCTCGCAACCGTTGCAGCCCGCCGCCGAGACCTGGCGCAGTTTCAGGGAGCGGCCGAAGAATGAGAGCATCCTGCGCTCCAGTTTTTCGGCCAGGGCCAGTTCCCGGCCGGAGAAGAGCAGGTCGTGACGCTGCCTTACCGCCAGCCGGTAATCATTGCTAAAGGTCAAGCCGCCATGCGGGCAAACCGGGCAATCGGCGCAGAAGAGGCAGCGGCCGAGATCGACGGTCACCCTCCCCTCCGAGCCGGGAGACCGCCCCGAAGGGACAGGAGGACTCGCAGTCCTTACAGCCGGCCGGGCATTGATCTTCCCGCAGTACCGGCAAGCCCCGGAAGCGCTCGGGCAATACCGGCTCGACCCGGGGAAAGGGCGCGGTCCGATAACCCTGGCGTATGCGTTCACGAATGATCTGAAACATTACCTTTCCTCGAAAACTGAATGCATCGTTCCCCTTTCCGATTCGGGATCAGGCAACCGCGAAGACTCAGATTGTCCGTCAGCCAACGATGGCTAAGCCAAACTCGCCGAATCCGCGAAAGGCCAAGGTTGAGGTATGCGGCGTACACCTGTACGCCGCAGTGACGAAACCTGCCGCGCGACAAAGGAGTAGGTGGTTTTGGTGACGCCATCATAGATCAAACCCGCAGTACGACAGATTAAAACTTTTATTGCAGAGCGGAAAGTCGGAAATCTGCTCATCGCGCAGGGCCAGGGCCAAACCGGTCCAGTTGCGGAAGGAGGGATCGACCACCTTGTAGCGCAAGAATCGCCCGGCAGTATCGGTCAGCGCCACATGGGTGACCGGGCCGCGCCAGCCTTCGACCATGGCCACCGCCAGGGAGTCGGGGGCCAGGGGGCCGAGGGGGCCGCGCAATTCGCCGTCCGGCAATGAAACCAGGTGACGGTTGAGATATTCCAGGGAATGTTCCACCTCCCGCCGCCTTACCAGGGCACGGGCCAGGACATCACCGCCTTCCTCGACCATGGCCGGAACTTCTTCCGGGCCATAAACCCCGCCGCCATGATAACGCCGGACGTCACCATCGAGGCCGCAGGCCCGACCGGCCACCCCGACCATGCCAAGATAGAAGGCATCCCGGGCCTCAACCCTGCCGGTACCCTCGAGCCGGGCCAGGACTGAAGGGGTTTCGAAGAAGAGCTCGATCGCCCCCCGGGTATTCCTGGCCACCGGCCCCAAAATTTCCCGCATCCGGGCCAGTCTCTCCGGTTCAGCTTCGAACAACACCCCGCCGGGCCGGACCAGGCCGCGCCCGAAACGGCTGCCGCAGAGCTGGGCCGTCAGGTTCAGGTAGTCACCGCGCAAGCGGCCGCAGTAGGAAGAGGTGGGCAAAAAGCCGACATCGCCGGCCAGGGCGCCGATATCGCCGACATGATTGGCCAAGCGCTCCAGTTCCAGAGCGACGGCTCGCAGGCTCCGGGCCCGGGGAGAAATCTCCATTCCGGCCAGTCCCTCCATAATCCGGCTGTAGGCCGTCATGTGGCCGATGCTGGTATCGCCGGCCATGGTCTCGATCTGCATCGTGGTTCTCGGCCAGGGCCCGCCCAGGAGCATTTTTTCGATGCCCCGGTGCTGGTAGCCCAGGGAGATCTCAAGGTGCAGAACCCGCTCGCCGTAACACTGGAAACGGAAATGACCCGGCTCGATCACCCCGGCATGGACCGGGCCGACCCCGACCTCGTGGATCTCCTCGCCCTCGACCGTGAAGTAGTTCAGGTCGCCGACCTGGGGATGGGCTGAGGGATCGCGGCCCCAGGCATCCTGCCGCCCCGGCCAGGGGGCATGGAAACGGAGAGGCTTGAACCAGGGATGGCCGGCAAAGCTGACCCCGTACTGTTCACCGATCTCCCGCTCGAAGAGATGGAGTTGAGGGATCTCGGGAGTCAGGGAGGTGAACTGACGCAAGGGCTCGGTGGCGATCGCCTCCAGGGTGGCGTTGGCGTCGTTGACCAGAATCGCATAGAGGCTTAGAGCCTCGCCCTGCCCTTCAGGCACGGCAAAGCAGGCGGCCAGACGCCCCTCGGCCGCCAAACGCGCTTTGATCAGGATCCCGAACTCGGCCTGAGTCAAGCGCGGGATGGCGGTAAGGGGCAGCACCCCGCCGTTTCCGAGGATCGCCGGCGCGCTCATCGACCCACCTCCAGCAGCCCGGCCGCTTCATGAAACAGGTTGCGCAACGGCGGCGGCAGATAGAGCCCGAGAACCAACACCAGGGCCAAGAGCAGGAACGGCCCCAGAACGGTCAGGAACCCTTCCCGCAGGGGGCGCCGCTCGCCGACCTCTTCCGGAGTTTCTTCCATGGGCGGTCCCAGGGCGACGCTGACCACCGTGTGACTCATGCCGATAAAGATCACCGCGAGCAGGAAGATGAAGACCAGTCCCAGCCAACTCCTCCCGGCCCCGAAGATGCCGCGCAAGATGGTGAACTCGCTCAAGAAAGGGCCGAAGGGCGGCGAACCGGCGATGGCCAGGAAACCGGCCAGGAAGAGCCCGGCCGACCAGGGCAGCACACTGACCGCCCCCTGGGTCTCGCACATCTTCTTGCTGCCGAAATAGCGGTGGATATTACCGGCGCTCATGAACAGCGACCCCTTGGTCAGGGCATTGTTCAAAACGTGGAACATGGCGCCGTAGGCGGCCAGACCACCCACCGACACGCCGATGGCCAGGATACCCATGTGCTCGACGCTGGAATAGGCCAGCATCCGCTTGATATCGCGCTGGCGGATGACGAAGATGGCGGCGAAGACCAGCGACAGCAACCCCAAACCGAGCAGACATTGCCGGGCCAACTCCGCCTCCCCCGCGGCATTCATGATCTGCACGGCCCGGAGCACGGCCAGGAAGGCTACCGAGGTCAAGCCGCCGGCCAGCAGCCCACCGGCCAGGCCGGGTGCTTCACCGTAGGCATCCGGTTTCCAGGTGTGCAGCGGCGCCAATCCCATCTTGGTGCCGAAACCGACCAGCAGGAAAACGAAACCGGCCCGCAGCCAGGGCTTGGAAAAGAGCGGGGCCTGCCGCAACAGGAAATCGAACTGCAGACTCTCCCCGGCCCCGCCGTACAGACCGGCATAGGCCAGGAAGAGGATGCCGAGCATGGCCAGGGCGATACCCACCGAACAGAAGAGCAGATATTTCCAGGTCGCCTCGATGGAAAAGCGATTGCGGTTGAAATAGATCATCGGGGCACTGGCCACGGTGGTCGCCTCCACCGCCACCCAGAGCAGCCCCAGGTGGCGAGCCCCGGCGGCGACGCTCATGGCGGCCAGGAAGATCAGCAGGCAGACGACAAAGGTGCGGTTGGACCAGGTCGGATGGGTCTGAAAATAACCGAGGGCATAAATTGAACTGACCGTGAATAACAGGCTGACCACCAGCAGCACCAGGCGGCCCAGGCCGTCCAGGGCCAGCATCGCCGTGCCGCTCGCCGCCGTCGGCGAGAAGATTATCCATCCGACCAGAAGCAGATGCGGAATGGCGGTGGCCGGCAGCAGCCAGGGACGCCAGCGCTCCGAGGGCAACAGGGCGGCCAGGGCGGCAGCCAGTAGGGGCAGGGAAATGATCAAGTAGAGCAGCATATTCTTATTCTTTCAGGAGGCAGAGATTTTCGGTGTCGATGGAAGAGAATTCCCGGTTGATGTGGTTCATGACGATGCCCATGACGAAGATGGCGACCAGCATGTCCAACAGCACCCCGGCCTCCACCATCAGCGGCATGGCCTCGGCCAGCAGGATACCGAAGATGAAGATACCGTTTTCGAAGACCAGGTAGCCCAGAACCTGAGTAATGGCCTTGCGTCTGGTGATCAGCAGCAGAAAACCAACGGCCAGGGTGGAGAGCGAGGCCGGGATGAACAGGGAGTGAAGATGCGCGGGCAACAGCGGTAGCCGGTCGGCGAAGATAAAGGCGCCGGCGGTGGTAAGGGCGCCCAGCATCAGGGTGGCGATATAGCCGATGCGCGGCTCCATTTCGCGGCGGATCCGGACCTGGCGAATAGCCCGAAAGAGCAGCCAGGGGATCACCCCGCCTTTCAAGGCCAGAGCCCCGCCCATCAACAGGAAGCTATGGACGCTGCCGCCGTGAACCAGCGGCGGCAAGAGCGAGAGCAGCGCCCCCTGCACCGCCACCACCCGGATACAGGCGCCCAGGCGACTGGTCCCGAGAATAAAGAAGTTCAGCAAAATAACGCCGAAGAGAATTGTACTGGCCGGATCGTTCATTATTCGTTTTCCATCAAATCTCGTGCTTTAAACCGCCAAGGCGGCCGGCGGTCGCAGGGTGCCGTAGATCCACCCCGCAGGAAGTATCCTTGAGGTACGAAGCAGAGCCCTGTCCGCAGGTAAGCGCCCCAAAGGGGAAACTCCGATACTTCAGTATGCGAACCGGGTGATAACAAAGTAGATGCAGTACCATACGAGCGCCTACCTCAACAAAAGGATCAAAGCAAAAAAGGAAAGTAAGGTGGTACCGACCAGGAGTTGCGGCACCCGGACCAGCCGGAGCCGGGCCATGGCCGATTCGACCAAACCCACCACCACGGCCAGCAGCAGGAGGAGCCCGATAAAAACCAGCCCGTCCAGCCCCGCATTACCGGTGGCGGGCCGCAGCAGATTGGCGATCAGGCTGGCGGAGAGCAGGAGTTTCATGGACGCCCCGTAGAGGATCAGCCCCAGGTCCGGTCCGCTGTGGTCCAGAACCATGACTTCATGGATCATGGTCAACTCCAGATGGGTATTGGGATCGTCGAAGGGGATCCGGCAATTCTCGGCCAGGAGCACGATGAACAGGCAGAAGATTATCAGCAGCAGGGCAATGGCGGCCGTGTCCTGAAAGCCGGCGACGGCGGCCGGAGCGAACATCTCGTTCAGAGAGAAACTGCCGGATACCCGGGCCAGGACGATGAAGACCACAAAGACGGTGGGCTCGGCCAGGATCGCGAAGGTAGCCTCCCGGGCCGCGCCCATGCCTTCGAAGCTGGAGCCGGTATCGAGAGCGGCCAGGATCGTGAAGAAACGGGCCAGGGCAAGCAGATAGACGAAGAGGATCAAGTCGCCGGCAAAGGAGAGCACCGCCGGCGCCGAGCCGAAGGGCAGCAGCAGCGCGGCCAACACCGGTACCGCGAAACCGACCACCGGTCCGGCCCGGAAGAGCCAGGTGGTGGTGGAGCTGAGCACCATCTGTTTGCGGAAAAGCTTGGCCAGATCAAAGTAGAGTTGGAGCAGGGGCTGGCCCCGTCGGCCGCCGATCACCGCTTTGACCCTGGCAATGATCCCGGCCAGAAGCGGTGACAGCCCGAAGAGCAGGAGCAGATGAAAAAGTATGGAACCGATCATAGTCGCACTCCGGTCGCTCAGAAAAGGACGGCCCAACCCAAAAGCAGGATGGTGGCCGCGAAGAAATAGGTCAGATAGAGGTTGAGCTGGCCGCCCTGGAGCCGCCGCCAGGTTCCGGCCAGGATGGCGGCCCTGATGAAGAGCGGAGTCACCGCCCGCTCCAGGACCGGATCGATGCTTCTGGTCCGCCATTTCCAGAGGGTGGGAAAGATCAGGCCCGGCCGATCACTGCTGATCCTGGGCCGCAGACAACCGCAGAAAACCTCCTGCTCGGCCAGTTGCCCGTAGCTTCCGGCGGTATAAGACATCCGGGGCGAGGGCTTAAAAAAGCCGCAACCCCAAGTAGTCCGACTCCGATCCGGCGACCGCCGACGATAGCGCCGGAGCAGGAAGGTGATCAGGAACAGGGCCAGAGCCAGGCTGGCCCAACTCCATCCCGGCCCGAAAGGCAGCGCGGCCAGAACCTCGGTCCTGGTCAGGGCCTGATCTGGAGCCAGTAATGCCAAGGGGGCGGCCACCAGTTTCAGGGCCCAACCCGGGCCGATCCCCACCGCCAGGCACAATAGGGCGGAAAGGGCCATGGCCCCCAGCATGGCCGGGCCGGCTTCATGGGCCTGGCGACTTTCCGGGCTGCGGGGCTCGCCGCTCAAGGCGATTCCGAGCAGCCGGGTTACCATCAGCAGCACCAGAGCGCCGACCATGGCCAAGAGGATAATCAGCAGCATGAAAATAAAGGCCTGGCCTCCCCCGCTGCCCTGCCCTGCCTCGAAAAGCCCCAGGTAGAGCAACCATTCGCTGATCAAACCGTTCAGGGGCGGCAGGGCTGCGATAGACCCGCCGCCGATCAACAGCAGCAGCGCGGTGCGCGGCATCCGTTGCAGCAGGCCGCCAAGCCGGGAGATTTCTCTGGTCCCGGTGGCATGCAGGATGGCCCCGGCCCCGAAAAAGAGCAGGGATTTGAACAAGGCGTGGTTCCAGACATGCAGCAACGCCCCGGCCAGAAAGAGCAGGGCCGGAATCCCCAGCTGACCGTTCCGGCAGAAGAGCCAGAGCCCCAGGCCGAAGAAGATCAAGCCGATATTCTCGACCGAGGAATAGGCCAGCGACCGTTTCATATCACTCTGCAGCGAAGCCATGGCGATGCCGAACAGGGCTCCGCTCATCCCCAGAACGGCCAGCAGCATCCCGCACCAGGTCGGCAGTTGCGGCAGATAAGTAAGGAAACGCAGGAAGGCATAGATCGCGGTCTTCAACATTACCCCGGACATTAAGGCCGAGACATGACTGGGGGCGGCGGAATGGGCCTCCGGCAACCAGCTGTGCAGCGGAAAAAGACCGGCCTTGGTGCCGAAACCGATCAGGGCCAGAAAGAAAAAGAGCACCGCACCGGAGACCGGCAGATTGCTCAGCGACTCAAAGGCGGCAAACTCGGTGGAGCCGGTCAAGCGATAGGCCTGGAAGAAAAGGAAGAAAAGGAAGGCGGCGCCCAGATGGGTGGCGACCAGATAGGTCCAGCCCGCTTTTCGGGCCGACTCATCGTCCAATTCGTAAATCACCAGCAGAAAGGAGGAGAGCGACATGCACTCCCAGGCAAAGAGGAAAAGCAGGCTGTCCGCCGCGCCAACCACCAGGGCCATGCTGACCGCCAGCAGGTTGTAACAGAACCAGTGGCGTCCCGCCTGCCGGCCCCGGTCGGGTAAAGTCAGATAACCGGTGGCGTAGAGCGCCCCGCTGCCGACCAGGAGAAAGACCGGGGCCAGAAAGAATCCGGCCAGGGGGTCGAGGCGCAGACAGAGATCGACCCCGGCCGAGTCCCAGCCCAGCCGCCAGGAGATAATCGTCCCGTTGAAGAGCAGGAAGAGAGATCCGAGCAGACCGACCCCGCCGCCGGCCAGAGCCGCACCGGCTCCCAGCCGATGGGCCAGGCGATTGGCCCGGCCCGCCGCCAGGGGCAGGATCGCCCCGCTCAGCAGCAGGACAATGGCGGTTTGGTAAAGGGCGAGAGGTGAAAGATTCGGCATGGCGGTCAGCAGAGGAGCATGGTTTCAGGCGCCGGCCGGAGCCGTCGAGGATTTACGGTGCTCAGCACGGCTCCGGGCCGGCAGCAGCCGCGCCTCGGTCTCCTGGATCAGTTGCTGCACCTCGCGCCGGGGTGGCTGCTTGAGCAGTTCGGCCACGAACTCAGGCGCCATCAACAGACGTCGGAGTCTGGTATCGAGAATGCTCTGCTCCAGGGGATTGGCGGCCAGGAGCAGGAAAACCGCTTCGGTCTTGCGTCCGTCCAGGGCCTTGAAATCGGTGAGGGCTTCGAGAAAGGCCAAAATGATCAACGATTTTTCAGGATAAATGGGGTGGTCCTGGCCCGGCATCATACAGGCCACGCCGGCCAGTGACGAGGGTGCCAGCGCCTCCCGGGCCAGCACCGAAAGTTTGAGCGCCTTAAAATCGAGATTCCCGGTATGCGGCAGCGTGGTCAGCAGTTCGTCAATGGTCTCGTCCCGGTTCTCACCGTGAATACGATAGAGGACCGCGCCGCTGGCCAGGGCGCCAGCCACGGTTACCTCCGGGTCGATGGAGCCGGCGCCGGCACCGGTTCTGGCGGCAAGCCAGCCGTCCACGGCGTCGATCCGGAAGCGCCACTGGCCGCCGATCTTGACCGCGAAGGGAATCTGATTGTCATTGAGCATCCGGTAGATGGTTTTCTCGGAAACCCCCATCTTCCCGGCCATACTCCTGACGTCGAGAAACATTCTGTCCATAGATGTCCAATATTGTCCAAGAAGGTGGACGGTTTTTAGCTCCACACGGAACTCTTGTCAACGATATTAATGAACCGCGGTCAATTCTTGAGAAAACAGGTTGGCGGGTGGGATGGTCAAAATGGCATCGGTCCCTGGTCTGACAGGCCCGCAGCTCAGCCCGGATATTTCACGAGGTAAGCCGGCCGTAGATGCAACCCGGGTTAGCGGATGAAAGCCAACCCCAGCCGAAAGGCGTCGGTGCGTTCCCGGAAATTAAGCAGACTCTCGGCCAGGGTGTTGACGTATTGGGCCTGCAGGTAGATCGCCAGGTTGTCGGATAGATACTGACTGATCGGGTAGGTCAGGTCCAGCTGGACCGAACCGCCCTCCCGGGCCCAGCGCAGAACAACGCCGGCCACCAGGCTGTCGGCCTTGCCCGCCTTGGCTTCCAGTTCGAAGTAACCTCGGTAATCTGGAAGGTCTCCGTTGTCCTCGCCGCTGTTGGCGACATAAACCCAGAACCGGGGTGAGATTTGCATCCCCAGGCGCGAGGCCTTTTTATAGAAGATCATGATCGGCCGGATATATAGGATATTGGTGCTGCGCGACTTCCCCTCGCCCTGGCCGTTTGACTCATGCTGAAGGCCGGTCTGGAGGAAGAAACCTTGCAGGCCGACCCGCCCGGAGACAAAATTGCGCGACAGGTGGAAGAGTTCCGGTTTGTAGCTGGTGTCTTCGAAGGGTGCGGAGTCGGATTTCAAATCCCAGAACGAGGTCTGGGTATAGCCGAAATGCAAGCCGTTGACCCAGGGATGCTTAGCGGCCAGAGGGCCTGCGGGATTGAAGAAGCGGTAGCGGAAACTGAACTGAAACTTGCTATTGGCCGGATTGGTGCCGATCAGGAAATAGATGGGTTTATAGGCCGAGATGTTGCCCAGGTAGGGTTGATAGAGGGTGAAAAATGAATCCAGGGTCGGATATTCCAACGCCTCCGGGGTCGGCTCTTCGGCCAAGGCGTAACCCTGGAACGAGAACGAAAACAAAAGAACCAGGGCCAACCAGCCGGTCAACCGCGCAAAGTTGATGACCATCCTTGCCTTCACCCCGAAAATGGCGCCGATCAACCCAGATAGTTCCGGTTAACCCACACCCCGACCACCACCCCACCCAGACTGCCGACAAAACTCAGCATATAGGCGGTCATCATCCCGATGTCCTTGCCCAATATCCAGCCCAGCCAGCTGAAGATGGTCACACTGGTGAACAGACAAATTTTTCGCATGCTTAATTCCCCGTCATTCCCGGCCTGATCGAACATCCGGAATATCTGGCCGTTCCCTTAAGGTCGCGACTTCAGAGCTTAAAAGGTAGGCATGGGCATATCGCCCCACTTGTTGCGTCCGGAAGCTTCCCCAACGGCCAATATCTCGTGGCTGTATGCATCGACATCGACCAGCAGCATGGGCCGACGGTGCATTCCAAGATCGAAGAGCCGGTCCCGGCCGGCCGGACGACCGGATTCGTCGGAGACCGAAACGAAGATCAAACGCTCAACATCGTAGTTGGTCTCCACCTTGCCGAGCTGCCGGGTATAGTTATAGAAGATCCGGAAGAATTTTCCCAGCCCTCCTTTGAACCGGTGCTCGTGCCACTCCAGAACCTCCGGGAAACGCTCGATGATATCGTCGGAAAACCGGCGGTCCTTGTCGGTGACCAGGGCGTTAAGAAAAAAATCGCCCGGCATCACATAGACCAGGTTGATCTCCGGGTGGGCGGCCAGGAACTGCCTTACCGGCCGGGAATTGGCCAGGGTATCCTTGAACAGAGCCCGCAATTCGCCGGCCGGTCTTTCGAAAACCGGCAGGATCGTAGCCTGCTCGGTCGCCACCAGGGGCAGGCGGGAAACGGAATAGCTTCTCACCCCCAAGGCCAGGGTCGTGCCCAGGGCCAGGCAGAGGATATAAGCGACCGACAGCCCCAGCCAGCGGGGCTTGATCCAGCCGAGCAGTAAATTGTAGAGTCGGCCGCCGGGATTGCCGGGGATGAACATCGCGGTTTTATTCATGTATTCGTCATACTTGCCCGGGCTCTCCAGCTTCATGCGCCACTCCTCGTTCCGAGCCAGCAGATAGTAAACGAAGAGCATGGTGACGTAGAAGACCATAATGATGAAGCGGGGCCAGTAAAGCAGCAACCCCAGCCCGGAGATGGCCAGAAAGAGATACTGGGGATGACGGATGCGGCTGTAGAAACTACCGGAAACCACCCCTTTGCGGGTGAAGCGCCCGTAATAGAGGGGAACCGCCGCAGCCAGAAAGAGCAGCAGACCGAGCACCAGCAGAAGCTGCAGATAGGAGAGGACCAGAATCAGGGGATCGTCGAGAAAAACCATGTGGGGCAGAAAGAATTCCGGCAGCCAACTGGTCCAGCGGGAAGCGGCGAGGGAATCGAGAATCGGCCCGTAGACCGAATAGAAATACAGCGCGAAGGGCGAAATCATGATGATGATTTCAATGCCGATCAGCAGGTAGGCAAAAATCGTCCCGAACAACAAGAGCCGGCGGCCGGGTGATGTTTTCATGCTACGCTCCTTTGAATTACCTAGATTATTCGCTCCAGTATCGCAGAGCGGTCCACTTTTTTCAAAGAAACCGGAGCTTATCCGCTTTTTATGAGAACCGTTATCGGAAGCATACCCCGCTTGATTAATTTACCGCACATAATTTGGATATTTAAGCATTAAAGAAAATATTGTTTGAAAGAAGATTGATATATTTTTCCGATTGCTATTTAATCACACCCGGTTCCCATAAAGCTTTCTCCTGAATAGGGGGAAAGGAATACGGGTTGAATAGTCTAGTTTGAATGGCAAAACATAACTCATAGACTCAGCCGATATGAAACGAAAAAATTTGGCGTTGGCTCTGCTGACGATGGCGCTTCTTTTTACTACCGGAATCTCCCGGGCGGAGTCCACCCCCACCGTAAAAATCGGCGGGACCGGGTTCGGCCTGGAACTGATGCGCATCCTGGCCAATAACTATCCACAGGAACAAGCCAAAGTGGAGTTCGTTGTCTTCCCCAGCCTGGGGAGCAGCGGCGGCATCAAGGCTTTGCTGGCCGGAGAGCTTGATCTGGCAATCAGCAGCCGCCCCCTGCGGCCAGCGGGGGAAAAACAGCAGCTGCAAGAAAATGAGCTGCTCAAAACGCCTTTTGTTTTTATCACCAATCCCTCCGTCGCCAGGGACTCGATAACCACGCGGGAACTTGAGCAAATTTATAGCGGCCGAATGCTGTCCTGGGCGGACGGCTCCCGCATCCGGGTTATCCTCCGGCCCCGGTCGGAAACGGACACCGAAATCACCAGAGGGTTATCACCGGTTATGAATGAAGCGATAAATGCCGCCAGTGTCCGACCCGGAATGATTCTGGCGGTAACCGACCAGGAAAACCTCGAAAGCATGGAAAAAACCCCTGGTGCACTGGGCGGCGGCACATTAACCCAGATCCTGAGCGAGAATCGGCACGTTAAGATCCTCAAGCTCAATGGCCTGGCGCCTAGTGTCAAGGCGCTGCAAGACGGTTCTTACCCCTTATCCAAAACCCTTTACCTGATAACCGGAACCGAGACCTCGCCGGCGACCCGGCAATTCGTCGCCTTCATCCATTCGGGCAAAGGTGAAAAAATATTGACGGAATACGGCAATCTGATCCGGACAAACCCTCGGCCCGGGCCATGAAAAACAGGAAAACCATAATCAAAACCATTACCTGGATGGCCGGGGCCGTATCCCTGGCGGTGATGTTTATATTGCCGCTGAGCTATTTCACCTTTTCTTACCAGTACCTGCGGGGAAGTCTTGCCTCCGAGGCGGAAATCAACGGTCGATTCATTACCGATATGATTAACGCCAATCCCCTGTTGTGGCGTTTCGAGCAGATGCGGCTTGAGGAAGCCCTGGCCCAGCGCCCCGGGAACGGGGAACAAGAAACCCGTAGACTGGTTGATCTGAAGGGAAAGGTGATCGCGGAAAGCGACGCCTCCCTGCCCCGGCCGCTGATCAAGGCCTCAGCCGAAGTCCTCGACTCCGGTCTCGCCGTCGGCCGGATCGAGATCAGTCGCTCACTGCTGCCGTTACTGCTGCGCACCGGGCTGGTCGCTTTCGGTGGTTTCCTACTCGGCCTGACGATTTACGTCACTTTCCGGATCCTGCCGATCCGCGCCGTGATCGAGGCGGAAAACGCCCTCAGGGAAACGGGTGAATTTCTGTCCAGAATCATGCAGAGCACGACGAATGCAATTGTCGCAGTCGATCAGGACGGCCTGATCTCTCACGTCAATCGGCGCTGCGTCACGATCAGCGGCTACCGGCGGGATGAGTTGCTGGGACAGCCTTTCTCCCTGCTTTTTCAGACCGATGAATATCCCGCCATTCGGGAGCAGTTCGACAACATCCTACAGCAGAAAACGTCGATTCTGGAGCTGGAGACGAACTGGCGACACCGGGACGGCAACCTGATCCCGATTTCCTGGGGCGGGGCGCCGCTTTTCCGACAGGATAACGTTGCCGGCCTGGTATTCACGGCCGAGGACATCGGCCAGCGCAAACAGGCCGAGGAAGAGAAGGAAAGATTGATCAAGGAACTTCGAAATGCGCTGGCGGAAATCAAAACCCTGAGAGGTATTATTCCCATCTGCAGCTATTGCAAAAAAATCAGATCCGAGGAAGGACTCTGGAATCAGCTTGAAACTTATATTCATAATCATTCCGAGGCTCAATTCAGCCATGGAATCTGCCCGGAATGCTATGAAAATTGGGAAAAAGAGTATAGAAATCGCAAATCGACTTGATCGCCCGGTTTATTCGCTCTCCCGGGTGACGGCAAGGGGGGGCGGCTATTTCTTGCCATAACCACCCCCCTTTATCTTAAGGAAGCGGATTTATTTTTGAGTCGGGGTTGCCTTCGGTTCTTTCTTTACCAAGAGAATCGAGCAGGGCATTTTTCTGATCAGTTCATCATTGCTGCGATTAAAGATCAGGTTTTCCAGAAAGCCTTCCTCGTGAGCCAGCATAATCATCAGGTCGATCTTTTCATCCCGCACCGTTTTGATAATTTCCGCCGTGGGTTCGCCATCCCGGACCAGTTCCTTGATAGTCAAACCTTTGGTCGCTTCAGTCTCGACAAGATCCGCCAGCTTGACCTTGGTTTCTTCCAGGATGCGATCGTATTCCTGGGCCAGGGACAGGGTTCCCACGCTCCATCCCTTGATGCTGAAGGGATTATAAATGGAATGAACTATATAGAGTTCAGAGCCGTAGCAACGGGCCAGTGAAATGCCTGTTTCTACCGCGGGTTTGCAGGTCTGGATCATTCTGCTGACGACGAGAATCTTTTTGTATCCGGGCATTATTCCCTCCTTTTTCTGTTGATTAGAAGCTGTTTCGTCGGAGTACCGGAGAATCATCTCCAGTGGAACCGGGTGTTCGCCAAAATATCGTATTACCTGATCTCGCGGGGCCCTTGACCTCCGAACCGTGGTGCCCGGAGATTCGTGCAGTGCCGCAGCATGGCACATTCCGGTTACCGGTTGGATCCGGTTCAGGCGATACCGGACGAGCCGGCCGCGCCAGGCCCTATCAATGCACCATGATAGGGGATAATACTTTTTTTCGGCAAGCGGATAATTATTTTCTTTCTCTTCCCTCTTCATTGCTCGGATATCCACCGGCCGGCCCCGGGGATTGCCGCCGGGGACCAAGGCACTAAAGCATGACGGTCGAGAAAAATGGCTCAGGGATTCCGCCCGCATTTCTTTTGACTTTCCGCATCCCAGGACCTACTGTCGCAATACGCGACGATCCGGTTGCCTATAAGTGCTGAAATGAATTACACGGAAGCGGTTTGAAATGAAAATCTGGGTAGATGCCGACGCCTGTCCGGCGGTGATCAAGGAAATTTTATTTAAAGCGGCGGAGCGCAAACAGGTGGAAATGATCCTGGTGGCGAATAAGCAGATCCGCATCCCATCCTCCCGTTTCATAAAATTTCTCAAAGTCACTGCCGGCTTCGATGTGGCCGACAATGAGATCGTCAAAAGGCTCGAGACCAGCGATCTGGTCATCACCGCCGACATCCCCCTGGCGGCGGAGGTGATCGCCAAAGGTGGCCATGCCATCAATCCCCGCGGCGAACTGTACACCACCGATAATATCAGGGAACGCCTGAGTATGCGTGATTTCATGGATGGGTTGCGAGCCACCGGGGTGGAAACCGGCGGACCTGCTCCGCTCGGCCGTGGCGATCGACAATCTTTCGCCAATCAGCTTGATCGGTTTTTGACCAGGCATGTGAAGAAAGCCTGTACTGGCGCTGGCCACAACTAACCACCAGTCCGCAATTCAGGCTAAAGTTCGGTTCCATTCGGATAAATTTATAGTAGAATGACAGTTATCAACCATTGTTAGATCAACCCGCAATCATCAGGAGCGAAAACCATGGCAAAAGAGCATAAAAGCATTAAGGCGGAAAAGAAGAAACCAGCCATGACCCCCAAAGAAAAGAAGGCCGCCAAGGCCACCAAAAAGGCGAACAAGAGTTCGGGCAAGGAATTCTAGCAGTCTGAAGGGCACGCCTGTCCTTGATTACCGACAGGGACGAGTAGGTCGGGGTCAGCCCGCGAACCCCGATAATTTACCCGATTGGCATGCCGGCAAGAAGCCGCGTAGATACAAGGTTGGCGGTGGTACTGCGAACCCAAACGCTTCGACCCCGGTTAACCGGGATCCTCGAGTCAAACGGAATACCGCCATGAAACCCAGATTGAAGCTCGCCACCGCCAAAACTCCGGACGGCGGCGAGATGGTGCTTTACCGACACGACCGCGATTTCCTCATCGAGGTCAATGGTCAGGACCTGATGAACAGCCGCCACCATGAGTCGGAGCTGGAGTTGGCCCGCCTGGGTTGCGCCCATCTGGCCGGCCGTCCGGCACCAACCGTTCTGATCGGCGGCCTGGGTATGGGCTATACCCTGCGCCAGACTCTTGAACTGCTGCCTTCTCAGGCTGCGGTGGTGGTAGGGGAACTGCTGGAAACCGTGGTCACCTGGAATCGGGAGTATCTCGGGGTGCTCAATGACGAACCCCTGCTCGATCCACGCGTGGAGCTCAAAACCGGCGATATCGTCAAGCTGATCTCCAGTGCCAAATCCAGGTTCGACGCCATCCTGCTGGATATCGACAACGGCCCCAATGCCATGACCTATTCCGGCAACAGCCGGCTCTACGGTTACGAAGGAATGGTAGCCTGCCGCCGCGCCCTGCGCCCTCAAGGCTGCCTGGCAATCTGGTCGGCCGCCCCGAGCAAGGAATTCGAGCAGCACTTGTTGAGTTGCGGCTTTCAGGTCTGCCGCTACCGGGTGCCGGCTTACCAGGGCAGTAAAGCACAGTCCCGCTTTATCTGGGTGGCGGCGGAAAATCGTAATCTTTTGCCTCCCGGCGGCAGCGAACCCCGTTCCTTTAAGGGTAAACCGCCGGGCAATCGAAGCCCTGCCCGCGCCAGACGTTAGCTACTCTAAGCCACATCTCACACTTGTTCGTAATCAGATGCTTCGCCGGGGAAGCAGGTAAAATGCGCAAGAAACTCCGGTCTTCAAATGTGCTGATTCCCTTGCACAAAGTGCAGTCGAACTCTAACCCGAGCACCCAAAACACCAATTACAATGAAAGATGAATACCGCAATCAAGCCCTGAAAATTCTGCCCTGGGTCTGCGCCAAATGCGGCCGGGAGTTTTCCGGCAAGAAGCTGCAGGAACTGACGGTCCACCACAAGGACCACAATTACAAGAACAACCCACCCGACGGCAGCAACTGGGAGATGCTCTGCACCTACTGCCACGATAACGAGCACTCCCGGGAACTGGAGTCGAAGTGGCAGAGCGGTCCCGACTCGAGCGCCGAAAAAAAACCTACTGCCACCCATTCCCCCTTTGCCGATCTCAGTAAACTGCTGCACGGGCCCAATGGTGATCAAGATGAAGACAAAGCCGGGGACTGAGCCGACCGCCGCTTGAGGACAAAGAGGTTGACAGTGAATTCCGGCCCGTTAGATACTGAGATATATTGCGGCAATGAAATTGCCGACCGGTCCAGGGCGCGGAAGTCAAAACCGGATTTAAAATGTTGAAACAAATTAGCGGCTGTATGACCAGGGACTGAATAGCCGGCCGGCAATCTTACCTCATCTTCATAGACCAGAGATAATACCTTTCACCTGATGGCAACCAGAAACGGAGTTTGATTATGCGTAGCGTCGGAACAGTGATTTACACCTTGATTTTTGTGGTCCTGGTCACCTTGCTTGGCGGTCTGGCCTTCATCTATTCAGGAGTGTTCGATGTCTCCGCCCGCTGGGAGGACGGCCCCATTCTAAAATGGGTGCTCGAAACCACCCGTGAACGCTCCATCGCGGCCCGTGAGGGTGAGGTTAAGGTTCCGACTAACCTGGATGATCCCCAGATGGTCATGGCGGGATTCCGGCATTACCGGGAGATGTGCGTTGGCTGTCACCGTTCTCCCGGCCTGCAGGCCTCGGATATCGAAAAGGGCCTTAATCCCAGGCCTCCGAACTTTGCCCATTTGCAGGAAGATGACGTCAATCCGCAGGAATACTTCCTGATCATCCGAAACGGGATTCGGATGACCGCCATGCCGGCCTGGGGCGTAACCCACAGCGACGAAAAGATCTGGTACCTGGTCGCATTTCTGAAAAAAATGCCGAACATGACCCCGGAACAATACCAGGCCATGGACGAAAAGGCCGGACCGGGAAAAATGGGAGCCGATGAGACCGGCACCACCGGACACCCCTCTGACGTTTCAGGCTATACGGCGGTGGATTAACAGCAGAAGACACGGTAACCGGCACCGACACTTGCGGCCCGGAGATGATCTTCGCCTCCGTCTCCGGAGAACTACCTTCGGCTTACCCTACCGGGCTCCGGACGTCAGCGGCAGGCTCGGCAACAATTCATCACTCTTCGTCCTGGTCTCAAGTCTCCAGGCAAATACTGCCCGTCCCGCCGTTGCCGCTCCTCTACACTGCCATGGCACCCCGCCCCAAATCTCACAACTTCCAGAAGAATAAATTAGACCTGACCTTGGCTTGACGATCCCGTAAACAGTCAGGAAAGCCACCATTTCCCCCGGCTCCAACCTCAAGGGTTAATCTAATCTTCCATATCCGATAACAGCGCCGAGAATCGATGCTCCTCCACTTACCACTCTCCTCTCATTATCAATGCGTGATTGACAAGCAATCCGGGGTGAATTAAAGGAACGCGATGAGTAAAAGCAACAAAGCCCAATTGGCGGAGCTTCCGGCCACCGCGATCTGCGGCAACGATATCTCTTCATCGGTCCTCTACGTTTCGGCCCTGTCGATTATCGCCGCCGGCCAGTACGCCTGGGTAGCCTTGCTGGTCGTGGCCGGCGTTCTGCACCTGTTCCGGAAGATCTACGGAGAAGTGGTGGGAGCTCTGCCCCTGAACGGCGGGGCTTACAATGCCCTGCTGAACACCACCAGTAAACCGATGGCCTCACTGGCCGCCACCCTTACCCTGCTCTCCTACATGGCCACCGCCGTGATCTCCGCTTCCGAGGCCATGCATTACCTGCATGGCATTGTCCCGCCGTTGCCGGTGATCTTGGCCAGCATTTTACTTCTGGCCCTGTTCCTGGGCATAACCATCATGGGGATAGGCGAGTCCTCAATCGTTGCCCAGATCATCTTCATCTTTCATCTTTTTTCCCTGGTCCTCCTGACCGGGGCCATCACCATGTATTTGTTAAGCAACGGCCTGCAGGTTTTCTATGACAACAACCAGCTGCCGGTACCGCATGGTAGTTTCAAGATGGCGATATTCTGGGGATTTGCCGCGGCCATGCTGGGAATCTCCGGCTTCGAGAGTTCGGCGAATTTTGTCGAGGAGCAAAAAGACGGGGTCTTTCCCAAGACCCTGCGCAACATGTGGGTGGTGGTCAGTATTTTCAATCCGCTGATGGCCTTTCTGGCCCTGGCGCTGGTGCCGATCCCGGAAGTGAGTATCCATGAGACCAATCTGCTTTCGCACATGGGGGAAATCAGCGGCGGAAGATGGCTGGCCTCCCTGGTTTCCATCGATGCGGTGGTGGTCTTAAGCGGCGCCGTGCTTACTGCTTACGTGGGAGTCACCGGATTACTCGAGCGCATGACCCTGGACCGGGTGCTGCCGGGATATCTGCTCAAGAAGAACAGCCGGGGCATCTCTTACCGGATCTCCGTGGTCTTCTTCCTGCTAAGCGTCTCCATCCTGCTGATCACCAAAGGAAAGGTCGAAGCGCTGGCCGGGGTTTACACCATTTCCTTTCTATTGGTCATGGGGCTCTTCGGCCTCGGCAACATTCTCCTCAAGGTCAAACGGGAAAAACTGCCCCGCCCGGAAAGAGCTTCTTGGCTGGCGGTGGTGGTGGCCATACTCGCGGTGTTATGCGCCCTGTGGGGCAATATCCTGAAAGAACCGCTTACCGGTGAGACCTCCAACCTGGCCATCTTCGCCGAATATTTCATCCCGGCAATAATTTTTGTCGCCATCATGCTCAATCGCATCGCCCTGCTGGATATTTTGATGCGATTCATCGAATATCTGTTTGTCCCGATCCTCAAACTGGTAACCAGAACCAATGAGGGGATCAGGGCGACCATCGACAAGATTCAGTCCCAGGAATTCGTCTTTTTCACCAGAGGCGATAACCTGTCAAACCTGAATCAGGTCCTGCTCTATATCCAGAACAATGAGCACACCAGTAAGATCAAGATCGTCACCGTTAGCCAGGATAAGGATCACGAAGTAAGCGAAAGACTCGACAAGGATATCGAATTCCTTGATCGCGAATACCCGGAAATCGATATAGAATTCGTCAGAATCGAGGGGAAGTTCGGGCCGGAACTGATCAAGAAACTGTCAAAGCAGTGGAACATCCCGGTCAATTTCATGTTCATCGGTTCGCCCGGTGACCATTTCCCATACCGGATCGAGGAACTTGGCGGCGTCAGGCTGATTATCTAGCTGCTTTACCCCAACGAGCTGGCGGACCCCTCACAAATAACCAAAGGCTGGCTGAGAACTCATCGCGCCGGGCACTGAAGTTTATCTCCCCTATTCTCGATTTAACAGCCGACTGTACTTCAGTGCCTCGTACCTTCCCGGGCAGATATGTTTGGTTAATCAGACAATAGGCGCGGAGAAGTAGGAAAAGGCGTTTTTGCCGCTCTTTTTTACCCGATACATGGCCTGATCGGCTTTTTTGACCAGATCCTCGACCTGCTGTTCATCCTCCGGAAAAACGCTGACCCCGATACTGACGCCGATGGTGCATTGCTTAGCGCCTGCGTAGAACTGCTTCCCGAGTGCGTCGATTATCCTCTTGGCCAGATAGTCGATCTCCTTCCGCTGGTGAAATTCGGTGGCGATTACGGCAAACTCGTCGCCACCCAGGCGGGCGACCACATCCATTTCGCGTACGCAACCAAGTAACCTGCTGCCGACTTCCTTGAGAACCGCATCACCTGCCGAGTGCCCCAGATTGTCGTTGACCTCTTTGAAACCGTCCAGGTCGAGGTAGAGCAAGGCCAGATTTGTCCCATTTCGCTTTGCCGCACTGACCGCCTTTCCCAGATGATCGAGAAAGGAGATTCGGTTATAGAGGGAAGTCAGCTGATCGTGAAGGGCCAAATAGTTGATGCGTTCGGCCTGGAGTTTTTTTTCGGTAATCTCCTCCTTGATCGCGACGTAATAAAGGGGCTTACTCGTCTCTTCGTCCAGGACCGCCGAGATCAAGGCACTCTCCCAGAATTCCCCACCGTCTTTCTTGCGGTTGCAGAATTCACCCCGCCATTCCTTACCTTCGGACAGGGTGACCCACATGGATCGGTAAAAATCGGCCGGCTGATGGCCGGAGTTCAAAATCCGGGGGTTCTTACCGATCACCTCTTCCCTCGAATATCCGGTAACCTCGACGAATTTCGGGTTCACGTAAGTAATCGTTCCGTCAAGTTCGGTGATGATGACGGAGACGGGGCTGAATTCCACAGCTCTGGAGAGGAAGAGATTCCGATCCCTGGCACTCTTCTCTGCAGTGATGTCCTGCACCACGCCCAGCATCCGGTGGGGCTTATTCTCCTGATCGGAAAAGATCTGCCCTGATTGGCGAACCCAGCGGATTGTCCCGTCCGGCCGGACGATTCGATGCTCGACGTGATAATGCGATTCCTGCGGCGTAACTGCGATGGCATCCACCACCTTGGCCCGGTCATCGGGGTGAATCAAAGCCAACAGGGCCTCGAAAGTGCCGGGGAAACCATCCTCCGGCAGCCCGAAGATTTGAAAAACATAGGCCGACCAATGAACCTTCCCGGTGGTGATCTCCAACTCCCAACTGCCGATATTGGCGGCCGACTGGGCCAGGTTGTAACGTTGCTCGCTCTCCCGGAGATCATCTTCAATCTCCTTAAGATGAGTAATATCCAGCGCGTAGATGTTGACATACTCCTCTCCGGAAACCGGCGTAACCGTAAAATGAAAGGTTTTGCCATCTATCCGGAACTCTTCCCGGCGCATGGCCCGGTCACGGCATACTTCTCCGATCAGCCGCTGGAAAAATTCCGGCATTGGTTTACCGATCTCAATGTTCCAGGGTTTGAGCAGGGTTTGCCCCGCTTTGTTGATATAGAGGGTTATCCCGGCGGCGGAGGACCGCATCACCGGACTGGGGTTCTCGTCGGGAAATCTGGAGAGATTGTCGATCTCGCGCTGGTACTTTTTCTCCGAACTGATATCCCGGACGATGCCCAGCATAACCTTTTTGCCACCCAGGTCGAAGGTGCCGGCCTTGATGGCGACATCGAGCAGCTCGCCGCCTCTGGTGACGAATTGCGTTTCCAGAATCTGATTGTTCTTACTTGCGATATGCTGCAGGAAGGTTTTGGAAAATTCATCGGCTTGATCATGGGCCGGATGCAGGGTGCGCTGATGCCGGCCGATCAGCTCTTCTTTCTTCCATCCCAGAGCCTCGGCCGCGGCCTTATTACAGTCGATGATCAGCCCCGTTTCGACGTCTGCGACCATCAGCATATCGAGGGCTTCATCAAAAATAACCCCGTACTTTCCTTCTTTTCGGTGGTCCATAACGCCTCGTGTTTTTAATTATAACGGCGATTTTCTTCCGTTTCCGGGATTGTCATAATGGTTAAATACATTAGTGATTTTCTCGTTTAACACCAGATCTCTTGCATCGTCAAAAAAAGCCGGCGGCAACTTGGACCACGGTTATAGGATTGAGGTATTATCCAGATACGACAGCTGCTTAAATGATACTATTTGAACGGGAGAACGCCATGAAAGAAACAATCGAAGCCAAAACCGAGAACAAGGCTCTTCGAGAGCAACTGGTGGCCCTGCTGGACGGCGGCAACGCCCATATGACCTTCGATCTGATCGTGGCCGAGATGCCGCTCGCCGCTGCCAATACCAAGCCGCCCCACTTCAACTACACCCCCTGGCAACTTTTGGAACATCTGGGCCGCGCCCAGTTGGACATCCTCAAGTTCGTCAAGGATCCGGACTATGTCTCGCCGCCTTACGAGGAGTTCTGGCCGGACCCGGAAGAAAAGGCCACGGCCGAAAAATGGCGCCGCTCCGTCGCCGGTTTCAGGGCCGACCTGGACAAGGCTATGGCACTGGCCCGGAGCCCGGAAACCGATTTCTTCTCCCCTATCCCCCATGCCCCGGATTACACCATCTTCCGGGAACTGCTGTTGATCGCCGACCACAACGCCTACCACCTGGGAGAATTCATGGCCATCCGCCGGTTTTTAGACGTGCAGCCCCCGGAAAATTGGTGAAGAAGATCTATGCTTGCCGTGGCTTTCCCCTTCCGCCTACAATGCAGACATGGGGTTCCTGTCCGATAAACCAAAGTCTGTAGAGACCTACGACGTTATTATTGTCGGCACCGGCCCGGCCGGGCTGGGCGCCGCCTACGAACTGATCGAGAAGCGACCTTCCCTCAAGATCCTCATGGTCGACCTGGGTCGGATCTCGTCGGGCGGGCTGCGTAACGACTGCAAGCAGAACTATACCTTTCCGATCGGCTTTGCCGAGGATTGCTGGCCACAGCGCGAGGCGGAAGAACTGCTGGCTGTGGTCGAAGAGCATCTGCAGCCGGAAATCCTGCCCACCAGCCATCTGGAGCCTTACCGGAGCCGGGCGGTTCGGCTCGGGGCACAGATCGTCGCCGTCCGCCAGGCCCATGTCGGCACCGACCAAAGCCATAAATTGATCCAACGCTTGCTGGATCGACTGGAACAGCTCGGGGTGACCATCCGGCTGCAGACCGAGGTGACCGATATTGTCGAGCGCGAGGGCGAGGCGGCCATCGTCGTTGCGGGCCGGGAGATCCGGGCACGGAAGGTGATCGTGGCGCCGGGCCGCAAGGGCTTCCAGTTTCTCCAAGGGATCATGGAGAGACTGGGCATCGCCTATGTCGATAACACCGTCGATGTCGGTATCCGGTTGGAGACTCGGCAGGAGCGCTACCCCATCGTCGCCGATTATTACGACCCGAAGATCTACTTCCCCGACAACGTCCGGACCTTCTGCACCAACTCGGGCCAGGCCCGGGTGATAAGGGAGCACTACCAGGATTTCTACCTGATTAACGGCCACGCCCTCTCCCGCCAGCGGACCGGTAACCACCTGGTCAACCTCGCCCTGCTGAAGACCATCCGCCTCCAGGACCCGGTCCGCAGCGGCCAGCAGATGGCGGTCTATCTCGGCCGACTGGCCAATGAAATCGGCGGCGGCCAGCCGCTGATGCAGCGGGTCGGCGATTTCCGCCTTGGGCGGCGCTCGAAGGAGGCGACCTTCAACCTCGATCTCTACGACTTCCCGCCCACCTGCCCGGTAACCGCCGGCGACCTGGGCCTGGCGGTACCGGCCAAGATCATGCGCCACCTCTGGAGCGCCATGAAGCAGCTCGACTCAATCGTTCCCGGCATTCTGCACCCCAGCACCATCATGTACTATCCGGAGATCAAAATGTACGCCAACAAACCGGTGTTCCGCGACGACTTCTTCCGGGTAAGCCGCCATCTCTATATGATCGGTGACGGGGCCGGCACCTCCCGCGGCATCACCGGGGCGTGGGCCAGCGGCATCCGGGCAGCTCGGGGGATCCTCCGGGACGCCGAAAAAGACCCGGGAAAATCATAAAAAAGAGTTGGCCCAGTCGCCGGACAACTGATAATTTCAGGGATCGGGCGGCAGCAGGTGGGGCCACCGGAGTGAACTGAGAATACCGGCGTCACGACGCCTGAGCAGAAACCGAGGAGTTGCCATGAGAAAAGAAACCCAATGCGTGCACAGCGGCGCCATCAAGGACACCTTGAGCGGCGGGGTCAATTCGCCGATCTACACCTCTTCGGCCTTCGGCTATCTGGACCGGGAGCATGTGGCCTATCCGCGCCATTTCAACACCCCGAACCAGCTGGCCGTGGTCGAGAAGGTTTGCGCCCTGGAGGGCACCGAAGGCGGTGTGCTCTTCAGCTCCGGGATGGCCGCGCTCAGCACCGCCATCCTGGCTTTCGCCGGGTCCGGCGACCATGTGGTGATGATGGACGAACTTTACGGCGGCACCCATGCCTTCGCCACTAACGAATTTGCCCGCCTGGGGATTACCTGCACCTTCACCGCCACCGACGCCGAGGCGATCTGCGCGGCGGTGACCGGGAAGACCAAGGTCATCGTCGTCGAGTCGCCGACCAACCCGCTGCTGAGCCTCATCGACCTGGCCAGGGTGGCGGCCTGCGGGCAGGAACGAGGGGTGGTGACCATCATCGACAATACCTTCGCCACCCCCCTGTACCAGAACCCCCACCGGCTCGGAATCGACGTGGTGGTTCACAGCGGCACCAAGTACCTGGGCGGCCACAGCGATCTCTGCTGCGGCATCGCCCTGGCCTCCCGGGCACATACCCACCGCATCCGGCAGACCGCGCTCAGCCTGGGCGGCAGCATGAACGGGACCACCTGCGCTCTGCTGGAGCGCAGCCTGATGACCCTGGCCATCCGGGTCGAACGGCAGACGGAGAACGGTGGCCGGCTGGCCCGCTACCTGGAACAGCACCGCCTGGTTAAGCAGGTGAACTACCCGGGCCTGAAAAGCTCTCCCCAGTATGAACTGGCCCGCCGACAAATGACCGGCTTCGGTGCCATGCTCTCCTTCGAGCTCGACGCAAAGGTGCTCGACCCGGAGCGCTTTGTCCGGAACCTGAAGATTATCAAGCCTGCCGTCAGCCTGGGCGGCGTCGAATCAACCATCTGTTCGCCGGCGGTCACCTCCCACGCCAAGATGTCGGCCGCCGAACGGCAGAGGATCGGGGTATCCGATTCACTGCTGCGCCTCTCGGCCGGCATCGAGCAGGTGGAAGATCTGATCGAGGACCTCGAACAGGCGCTCACGGCATGACCAGGCAACCCTGAGGAACCGGGATGAAATGGTATCGCTTTATTGACCGGGAAGGAAAGATTTGCTACGGCCGGGACCTGGCGGCCGACGACACCATCCAACTTCTGCGGGGCGACCCGTTCACCGGTCTGACCGAGAGCGCTCAGCGGGTCGAGGTACGGAAACTGCTGGCCCCGGTCGAGCCCCGGGCAATTCTCTGCATCGGCCTCAATTACCGGCAGCATGTGGAGGAATTTGGCGGCCGGTTGCCGGAACGCCCCATCCTCTTCATGAAGAACCCGGCGGCCGTGACCCATCCGGGCGCGCCGATCCTGGTCCCCGCCTCCTGCCTCAATCCGTCCCAGGTGGACTACGAGACCGAACTGGCGGTGGTGATCGGCCGGAGTGCCAAGAACGTAAGCGCCGCCAAGGCCCTGGACTATGTATTGGGCTACACCATCGGCAATGACGTTTCCGCCCGGCGCTGGCAGAAAGAGGCGGGCGGCGGCCAGTGGTCGCGGGGCAAGAGCTTCGATACTTTCTGTCCCCTGGGCCCGGCCCTGGTCACCGCCGATGAGATCGCGGACCCGCAACGACTTAAGCTTTCCTGTACTATCAACGGCCAATTGGTGCAGGACGATACCACCGCCAACATGATCTTTCCGGTGGCCGAACTGATCGCCTACCTCTCGCAGGACACCACCCTGCTGCCCGGCACCGTGATCATGACCGGCACCCCGAGCGGCGTCGGCTTCGCCCGAACTCCGCCGCTCTTCCTCAGCCCCGGCGACACCGTCGCCATGACCATCGAGCCGATCGGCACCCTTACCAATCCAGTGGTCGCCGCCTGAAAGCCTATGGATACCATACCGCCTGCCGTTTTCCGGACCGACAACCGCCCCCGGATCTCCTTGCCGTTCCCGCGGCAAAACCGCTACAATTCGAATATTGGACCAATCTTCGCCTGCCCTTATAGGCCATCCGAATCCGCTGGACTGGAGGGAAACACCGCATGAAGCGCATCCTGATTACCGGCGCCACCGGTCAGATCGGCTCAGAACTGACTCCGGCCCTGCGCGAGAAATACGGGACCGAGCGAGTCGTCGCCGCCGGCCATCAAAGAGGTCCGGACGAAAAGTTCAGCCGTGAAGGACTCTACGTCACCTGCGATGTCCTGGACCAAGCGGCCCTGGCCGAAATCGTCCGGCATCACCAGGTCACCACCATCTATCACCTGGCCGCCCTGCTCTCGGCGGCAGCTGAGAAGGCGCCACAGCGAGCCTGGGAGGTAAATGTCACCGGCCTGCTCAATGTCCTGGAGATCGCCCGCAGCCAGGGCTGTGCGGTATTCCTGCCCAGCTCCATAGGCGCCTTCGGACCCTCCACCCCCAAGGACCCCACCCCCCAGGTCACCATTCAGCGACCCACCACCATGTACGGGGTGAGCAAGGTCAGCGGCGAACTTTTAGGCGATTATTATCACCAGCGCTACGGCGTGGATGTCCGGGGCGTTCGCTATCCGGGCCTGATTTCCCATACCGCCCTGCCCGGCGGCGGCACCACCGACTACGCGGTCGAGATCTTCTACGGCGCCCTGCGGGAAAGGCGTTACACCTGCTACCTCGAACCGGATACCAGACTGGACCTGAT
The DNA here is from genome assembly GCA_963807225.1 of uncultured delta proteobacterium. Taxonomy (GTDB): domain Bacteria; phylum Desulfobacterota; class Desulfobulbia; order Desulfobulbales; family JAGXFP01; genus JAGVGT01. Next base: position 63,618 of record CAWEAD010000013.1, read on the forward strand.
GTATATGCCGGACGCCATTCAGGCGGCTCTGCACCTGATGACGGCGGAACCGGCATGCCTCCACCACCGCAACGCCTATAATCTGACCGCCATGAGCCTGACTCCGGCCGAGCTGGCGGCGGCCATCCGCAAACACATTCCCGACTTCGAGATCGACTACCAGGTCGATCCGATCCGCCAGGCTATCGCCGATTCCTGGCCCGACCGTTTGGACGACAGCGCCGCCCGTCGTGACTGGGGCTGGTCCCCTAAATTCGGCCTGGAAGAGATGGTCGGGGAGATGTTGACCAGGTTGGCCGAAAAGCTTCGGCTGGCTTAAGAACATTAAGAATGTGGCTACCACTCAATTACCGCCTTTTTCAGGGCCAAGCATGTTGTCTCTACTTAACCACCTGAAAATATGTCTGAATTATGACGAGCAGGCAATTTACTTGGGCCACCCTTCGGACAGGCTGAAATTCTGTGGCAATCGGTTAAAGCAAGGTGGCTCAGACGGATTCGCAGTACAACAAACGCGGGAGATAAACACAGACTTCGATCCAGGCGTCATCTAAGGAGAGATGCTTAAAAGCTGAAAATTCTACAGCGCCACTTAACATAATCGAGCATCCGGGAACAAAGCGGGATAGTTGGAGACTCACATGGCACCAGACCTGCTCGCCAAGCTGTTGGAGAAAAAACTAGACGAACTCGACCGGGAGGGACGCCGCAAAGGGGCGGAGCAGGTGATCACCGGCTTCAAGCCGGCCGGCGCCGGATTGGGACCGCGCTGCTATCTCGCCGGCTGTGGGGATCGGCAGTTTCTGCGGATGAACAGCAACTCCTACCTGGGTTTGTCCCGGCACCCCAAAGTCATCGCAGCCGAGGAGGAGGCGGTTCGGTCATACGGCGCCGGGCCTGGGGCGGTTCGCTTCATCAGCGGCACCCACGCTCCCCATCGCCAGCTCGAACAACAATTGGCCACCTTCCATGGCCGGGAGGCCGCGATGATCTTCAGCGCCGCCTACGCCGCGATCATGGGCGTCATCCCTCAGCTGATCACCGAGCAGACCATGGTCCTGAGCGACGCCCTGAACCACAACTCGATCATCAACGCCCTGCGCCTGGCCCGCCCGGCCGGGAAGCTGGTTTACAACCACCTGGACCTGGCCGACCTGGAAGAGAAGCTCAAAGGCTGCCGGGGCAAGGCCAAGAGGCTCCTGGTGGTCAGCGACGGCATCTTCAGCATGCGCGGCGACCACCTGCCGCTGGCCGGACTGACCGCCCTCTGCGGGAAATACCGGGAAGATTTTGCCGAGGGGATCGTCACCATCGTCGATGACTCGCACGGAGTCGGGGCCTTCGGCGAGACCGGCCGCGGGGTGGAGGAATCCACCGGGGGACGGGCCGATATCCTGGTGGCAACTCTGGGCAAGGCGCTGGGGGTGAACGGCGGCTATGTGGCGGCGGCCGCGCCGGTGATCGACTATCTGCGGGAAACCTCCCCTTTCTACGTCTACTCCAATCCGATCACCCCGCCGGAAGCGGCGGCGGCCGGGGCGGCGCTCAGGGTGCTGGACAGCGCTGAAGGGCGGGAGCTGCTGGCCCGGCTGCGAGGTCTAAGCGATCTCTTCCGGGCCGGGCTGACCCGTACCGGCTTCGAGGTACCGGCCGGCACCCATCCGATCGTCCCGCTGATGGTTCGGGATACCGGCAAAACCGCCGACCTGGTCCACCACCTCTTTCGCCAGAACATCCTGGCCACCGGCCTCAACTACCCGGTGGTTCCCAGGGGCGACGAGGAAATCCGTTTCCAGATCAACGCCGGCCACACGGAGGCGGATCTCGACTATGTGCTCCAGGTTCTGACCACCTTTGGCGGCTGAACAAAGAACTCCAACCGCGCCGTTTTATTGCCTGAGGGGTCGGCCGGGATCGCCGCAAGAATCGGGTGGCCACCCTGGGCAAATCATGTCAGAATCAGGGCATATGAATGATTATCAACGCATTGCCCGGGTGATCCGCTACCTGGACCGCCATCATACCGAGCAGCCCGATCTGGCGACCCTGGCGGCCACCGCCGGGCTGAGCCCCTTTCATTTCCACCGGTTGTTCGGGGCCTGGGCCGGGATCACCCCCAAGGATTTCCTCCAGTGCCTGACCCTGAACCACGCCAGGGAATTGCTGCGCAAAGGCGAGAGTGTACTGGAAACCGCTTTGCAGGCCGGCCTTTCGGGGCCGGGCCGGTTACACGACCTGTGTGTCGGCCTGGCCGCCGCCTCCCCGGGAGAGTTGAAATCCGGCGGCCTGGGCTGGACCGTCACTTACGGCTTCGCCGCCACACCTTTCGGGCTCTGCCTGGTGGGCGAGAGTCCGCGCGGTCTCTGTCACCTGTCCTTCGTGGAAGCGGCAGACCAAGAGACGGCCCGGGCCCGGTTAAGGGCGGATTGGCCGCTGGCTCGATTGCATCGGGACGACACGGTCGCGGCCGATCTGACCCGCCGCATCTTCTCGCGCCCCGACGAAACTCCAACGGCCCCGCCCCTGCGCGCCTTCGTGCGCGGCACTCCCTTTCAGGTCCAGGTCTGGCAAGCCTTGCTGCAGATCCGCCCGGGGACCCTGGTTTCCTACGGTCGTCTGGCCGCGGCACTGGGCCGGCCCGGTGGTGCCAGGGCCGTCGGCACGGCCGTGGGTCGCAACCCCGTTGCCTATCTGATCCCCTGCCATCGGGTCATTCGCGAAACCGGGGCGCTCGGCGGCTACCAATGGGGGCTGGAACGCAAGAGGGCGATGCTGGCCTGGGAGAGCTGTATGCCTTCGCTCCCTTAACCTGTCGAAGACATTCGAGATACCAGACTTAACAATTGCAGGGGAAAAGTTTAGATGATGGTTTAAGCGGTCGAATCAGCATGGGTAGAATACTGCAAATTACACGACACGAAGTACCGGAACCGGATGTTCAAAGCTTATCGACGCAAGCAATCTCGTCCTGAAGAAATCGCCAACAGCCTCAGCCACGGGTTCGGCCTGTTAGTGGCGCTGGTCGGGAGTCCCTATCTCATTATCCAGGCCGCCCGCCAAGGCGACGCCACCTTTGTTTTCGCCACCGGCATCTTCACTTTCACCATCATAACTCTCTACCTTGCCTCCACCCTTTATCATGCCTTGCCAACCGGCCAGACCAAGCGAGTATTTCGTCTGATCGAACATTCCGCCATCTTTCTGCTGATCGCCGGAACCTATACGCCGTTCACCCTGGGAGTGCTGCGCGGTCCCTGGGGCTGGACCCTGTTCGGGGTGGTCTGGAGTCTGGCCGCGGCCGGCGTGGCAATGAAAACCCTCGCCCGACGCCGCCATCCCATTTTCTCCACGACCCTTTACCTTTTGATGGGCTGGATCATCTTGCTGGCGCTCAAGCCGCTGCTGGCCCTGGTGCCGATCACCGGTTTCCTCTGGCTGCTGGCCGGAGGTTTATCGTACACCGCCGGGGTGATCTTTTTTGCCACCGATTCCCGGCTGCGCTTCGGTCACCTGATCTGGCATCTTTTCGTCATGGCCGGAACCACCTGCCATTACTTTGCGGTGCTCTGGTATGCCGCCTAGGGAAGTTTGCCTTCCTCATCGTGTTTCTTCATGAGTTCTCCGGGATTATCCTCTCGCTCCGAGGGGCCGAACATCCGGTGAATCTCGTCGCAATGGGTTTTACGGCAGAAGATGGTGACCTGATCGTCCGGCTGGAAGACCGTGGCACTGTCGGGTATCAGCCGCTCCTCGCCCCGCTTGATCGAGACGATGGCCGTAGATTGGTGGAAGGGCACTTCCGCCACCTTCTTGCCGGCGCAACTGCTCTCAGGCGCCACGTTAACCTCGACGAAATCGACACCACCCTCGGGCCTCAGGGCCAGTCGATCCATGGCGAAGCGGCTCTTCTGCTTGCGCATCATCCCCATCTGATAGGCACGCAGGATATCGCTACGGCTGATCTGACCGATCAGTTTATGCTCGCCGTGCCTCGCGATTACCGGCAGCCGGGCCAGGTCCCGAGGAGCCATTTTGCGGATCGCCGCCCAGATCGGCTCGTCGGCATAGACCGTCAGCGGGTCGCTGGTGGCCACCTCCCCAACCTTGACATCCTTGAGGGCGATGGTCTTCTCTCCTTTTTTCTGGCGTTCTTCGATCTTCTGTAGAGTCCGCTCCATGTCCTGCAGGGTGACGACGCCGAACAGGTCTTCGTCATTGGACATCACCGGAAAGCCCTGGAGATGGGTGGACTGAAAGAGGGCGAAGAGATCGGCCACCGACTGGTCCTGGCGGATGGTCACCGGGGCGTGATTCATCACCTCCTCGACCTTGACCCCCTGCATGATATCGAGATCCTTGCCCTGATCGAAGTGGATGCCGCGCCGAGTCAGCTTAATGGTGTAAATCGAGTCCGGCTGCAGCCATTGGGCGACGGAGGAGGCGATCATCCCGGCCGCCATCAGGGGCAGGATGAGCTGGTAATCGCTGCTCATCTCGAAGACTATGAGCATGGCGGTGAGCGGCGCCCGGGCCGCGGCGGCGAAGACCGCCGCCATGCCGACCAGGGCGTAGGCCCCGATCTCGATTGGCACGGCCGGCAGCAGGTATTTGGCCACGTAGCCGAAGGCCCCGCCCAGCATGGCCCCGGTAAAGAGCGACGGCGCGAAGACCCCGCCGGAGTTGCCGGAACCCAGGGTAAAGCAGGTGGCCAGGGGCTTGAGGAAGATCAACATGAAGAGCAGAAAGAAAGGCGCCTCGCCCTTCAGGACGTGGTCAAGAAATTCGAAGCCGGAACCGTAAATGTGCGGCACATTGTCGATCAGCGGCAAACCCAGGCGGGATTCCACCGGAAAAACCGAGACCACACTGGAGATGTGGGGGTAAAAATAGGCCAGCATCCCCAGCAGCAAGGCGCCGATGGCCGGCTTCAAGGCCTTGGGCGCCGCCAGCCGGTCGAAATAACTCTCGAAGCTGTCCAGCATTCGGATGAAGTAGACCCCGACCAGGGCGGCCAGAAAGCCGAGCAGCATATAGAGCAGGATCTCCCAGGACGAATGGAGGACATAGGCGGGGACGGTGAAGGCGGGCCGGGCGCCGAGCATCAGGCGGCTGATAATGCTGGCCGAGACGGCGGCGATAACCACGTTACCGAACATCGCCACCTGCAGCTCGGCCAACAGGACCTCAATGGCGAAGGTGATCCCGGCGATCGGGGCGTTGAAGGTGGCGGCGATGCCGGCCGCGGCGCCGCAGGCCACCAGATTATTGATCCGCTCGTCGGACAGCTTCAGCCACTGACCGACAATGGAACCGAGCGTCGAGCCGACCTGAACTATGGGACCTTCCCGGCCGGCCGAACCGCCGCTGCCGATGCAAAGAGCGGAGGCAAATATTTTGGCGATGGCGACCCGGGGCCGAATCCGGCCGCCGTTCAGGATCATGGCCTGCATGACTTCTGGCACGCCATGGCCCTTGGCCTCGGCGGCGAAATAGGCGATGATCGGACCGCCGGCCAGGGCGCCAAGGGCCGGGATGATGACGAACCAGAAACGGCCCAACCAGGGCAGCAGACCGGCCAGGGATGAATAGGAAAGGTGGTTGATCAAGGCAATCAGGCGAATGAAAAGAACCGCCGCCAGGCCGGTGGCGCCGCCGACGATCACGGCCAGAACCAGCAGCACCAGCCCCTCCCTGGGAGCCAGGCGATCAAGCAGTTTTGAGAGATAGCGGCTCGACATATGACGGCAACCTGGTCCCGCGGCTCTGTTCAGTTTCCCGGCCGGCTGGAAAGCAAAGCACTACCGACCGCAAGGTCTTTTTTTGTTGTACTACAAGGTGAGGTCAGAGTCGACTGCCTTATTGCCCTTATTGAAGGCTCGATGCGCAATGAAACTCTACCGGCTAATGCCGATGCCTTGGTGTAATAGATAAAGTTGGCGAGGGTCTGCATCTTCGAAGAAATACAATCAATCTCCTCCCCCCGGGAGAGGGCCGGGGGGAGGGAATGCAATGCCACATCCGTATTTTCCGTACTTTTGAGTCGGTGTGCCTTAAATCTGCCACCTGAAGATGGAGCCCTCAATCCTCTCAAACGGCGACAATAAGCCTGGCGCTTTGCGTCGATCAAGGTCAAAATGCAGGACAAACGGAGTGAATCAACCAGACGTTTCCACTTCCCCAAACCTCACCCGGAGTCTGCATGAAAAAGAGCCCTGACCAGACAAACCGCCGCCGTTACCGCCTGACTCTGGAATACGACGGCACCGGTTTCAGCGGCTGGCAGAAGCAGGACGACGCCCGGACCATCCAGGGCGCCCTGTTGGCCGCCGGTGCCGAGATTTTCGCGGATCAAAAAATCGATATCCAGGGCCACGGCCGTACCGACGCCGGGGTCCACGCCCTGAACTACACGGCCCACCTGGAGACCACCGGCGAAATACTGCCGCCGGAAACCATCGTCGAGCGTTTCAACGAGCTGCTGCCGGCTGCCATCGCCGTGTTGGGGATCGCCCCCTGCCACCCCCGCTTCCATGCCCGGCACAGCTGCCTCGGTCGCAGCTATCTTTATCAGATCGCCAAACGCAAGACCGCCTTTCACAAGAAATATGTCTGGTGGGTCAAGGAGCCTCTCGACACCATGGCAATGGCCGGAGCGGCCCGGCTTTGCAGCGGCATGCACGACTTCGCCGCTTTCGCCGAAACCCCGGAATTGAAGAAATCCACCCTGGTTCTGCTCAACGGGGTCTATCTATACGAGGATGAGGAGATGCTGCGGTTGCGAGTAATCGGTTCGCACTTCCTCTGGAAGATGGTAAGGCGGCTGGCCGGTGTACTGGTGGAGGTGGGCAGGGGAAATTTATCGGCAAAGGAGGTGGCCGGTTTCCTGACCGGGCCTTCGGATCTTCCCAGCCGGTTGACGGCGCCGCCCTCCGGTCTCTTTTTCGAACAGGCCTTTTACGACGAACGGGAACTTACCGATTTTCTGGCCCTGGCGGCCGAAGAAGCGCTTTGAAAATTACGATTGTGGAAAGCAGGCGGCCGGGTCAGAAACGGACCCGGGCCAGATTTCCCTGATAATCCAGAAACAGCTCCTCGAACATCTGCACCCAGTGGCCGGCGGTCATCAAGGCGAAGCCGTGCAGGGCCGAGCCGGAAACCTCGTAACGTCTCTTGCCGCCGGGTCCCTGAACTTTGAGCACGGTTTTGATCCGGCCGGCCATCTTCGGCATTGACCCACCCCAACCGCCGCCCTTGATTTCGATATAACCCCAGAGCTGATCGATCTCCACCTCCATCTGGATACCCTTGGCGCCACCCTTGGCCGGATCGCTTACCACCTGGTAACCCTGGGCCGTGAGGCTCTTGCTCAACAGTTCTCGGACCACCTCCTCCACCGTCTGAGTTGGTTTCAGGAAGATGTTATTGCGCGCCTTGCCGTAACCGTCCCGCACCCGGGCAATGTAAAAACTGCGCTGGCGGGCGCTGGTCCCGGCCACCCCACCCTCGGCGATGGAAGGAGTGGAGGCCTCTGATGGCCGCTCTTCGAATCTGCGGTTGTCGGTTATCTTGCCGAGGACAATCACACCTTTGCCCTTGCCGACGGTTAAAGATTCCGGCACCTTCAGCCGGATCTCGGAGCGCCGCCCGGCCTGCGCGGCAACGGGGGCAAGAAGCAGGAACAACAGGAAGCACAAACCAAGTCGTCGCATAATTATCCTCATCGGCAAAATAGACCCCCTCAAGACGATTTCAGGACAGAGTGAGACTCTTTTGTAGTCGGCACCGGCCACCTCTGTCAACCAGGACGCCACGGTTCTAACCCTTACGCAAAGAGACTTGCGGGACGGGAGGGCACGGATTAAGATTGACGAATTCGGAGAATGTCTATTCTTCCACCACGCCGAGCAGCGCGGCCGCAGAGAATTCCATAGTTAATTCAATGGCTTGACTCTGCGTCCAACGTGTTCTCCGGGGTAAATTCCGTTTTTTACGAATTTATCGAGATTTACTAAGCGAAACTAAAACTAAACCACCCAGGTATCCGGTCGAAACCAGCATGTCCGACACAGTACACCAACTCCTGACCGACACCGGTGAACTTCTGCGCTTTCTCCAGGAAATGGGCTTAGAGGACCTGCCGTCCTCTCCGGAGCTGCAGAAATTCCTGGCCGAGGACACGGAAAAGACGACCCCGTCTCTGCCGTCCCAACCCTCCTCGCGGGCGGCGCGACCGGTCCCCGACTCATCTCCGAGGCTGCAGCCGGCCGCCGACCCATCCGGCTCCCCAGTCCTTGGCGGAACTCGACCGGGAATTGACCGATTGTCGACTTTGCCCCCTGCATCTGAGCCGACACCGGATCGTCCCCGGCCGCGGCCCGGGCCGCGCCGACCTGCTGCTGATCGAGGATCAGCCCGGCGCCGAGGAAGAGGCTGGAACTACCCCTTTCAGCGGCGAATCCGGTGAACTCCTGGAGAAAATGCTCAAGGCCATCGGCCTGAAGCGCGAGGGCGTTTACCTGACCTCCCTGGTCAAGTGCCGCCCACCCGAGGACCGCGAGCCGACCGGCGGAGAGATAGCCACCTGCCAGAATTACCTGGCCCGCCAGATCGCCGCCGTAAAACCGGCGGTGATCTGCGTCATGGGTCCGCGCGCCGCCCGGCTTCTGACCGGCAGCGACCTGCCGCTCTTCCGGATACGCGGCAGATTCTACGACTTCCACGGCACTCCCCTGCTGGCCACCTTTCATCCCCGATTTCTACTGCGCAACCCGGAGATGAAAAAGGCCAGCTGGCAGGATCTGCAGACCATCCAGAAAAAGCTCCTGCTGGCCGGCCGCTGAAAACCATCCTCCTCGCCTCTCCTGTCATTCGATTCCGAAGAATCAATCCTAGCTAATTAGTAACCATTGACAAGATACGGTTGATGTCGCATCTTTGTGGCAGGTTGACCGGGTCGTAAAGTGGCCCCGGGCGCCTCTTTTTACTGAACAGAGAAACCTCGAGGAAAAATAATGAAGGTACCTTTTATAGATTTAGGGCTGTGCAGCGGTTGCGAAGGGTGTGTCTCGGTCTGCCCTCAGGTTTTCCGGCGCAACCGGGAAACCGGTTATATGGAAGCGAAAAACCTGGATAAATATCCAAAGGAATGTGTAGACGAGGCAATCAAGAACTGCCCGGAGGACTGCATTTTCTGGGAGGAAATGAACTGAAGGAGGCTACAGCAATTCTTCCGGCACGAAGGTCACCACTTCGTCCAGGCTGGCAGATCCGGTCAAGAGCATGATCAAGCGGTCCAGCCCCAAGGCGATGCCGGCCGCCGCCGGCAGCGCGGCCAGTTCCAGCAGGAAGCTTTCCGGCATCGGCCCGGCATTGCGGTCGGCCCGGGCGATGGCTTGCCGTTCTGACTCGAAACGACGCCGCTGTTCTGCCGCATCGGTCAGCTCGGAAAAACCGTTGGCCAGTTCTATCCCATCCAGATACAATTCGAACCGTTCCGCCAGCCTCGGATTACCAGGCTTAAGCCGGGCCAGCGAGGCCAGTTCGGCCGGGTAATCGAGCAGAAAGCAGGGGCGCTCGCGTCCCAGGTTCGGCTCCACCCTCTCCACCAGCACCTCTTCGAATTTCCCCGCGGTCAGGGCTTCCTCAGGGCTGATCCCGCCGAACCGGGCAAAGGCCTCGGCGACGGTGAGCCGATCCCAGGGCGGCTCCAGGGAGAGCGCTTGCCCCACCCTATCCCGTGGCGCCACCAGACCGCAACTGTCGGCCACCTCCCAGAGCATTTCTTCGCAATCCTCCATCAGCGCAAGATAATCGTGCTCGCGCCGATACCATTCCAGCATCAGAAATTCGGGCAGGTGCAGGCGGCCGCGTTCGCCCTTCCGGAAGCAGGGGCAGATCTGAAAAAGAGCAGGATGTCCGGCGGCCAGGAGCCGCTTCATGCAGAGTTCCGGCGAGGTCTGGAGAAAATGGTCGCCGGCCGCTTCCGGTTCGATCCAAACCTCGGGAGCCAGAACCGGTAAGCGTACCGGGGTCTGCACTTCGAGAAAACCACGATCTTCGAAAAAACGGCGCACCGCGCCGATGATGGCGGAGCGCTGCCGAAGTCGTTTAACGGAAATCATTGCTTGTTTCGGGGCGGCTGGGTGCTCTGGAACAGGCGAGCTACTCTTTGACCCGGGTGATGTACTCCCCGGTGCGGGTATCGATCTGGATCCGGTCGCCCTCTTCGATGAAGGGCGGTACCTGCACCACGTAGCCGGTTTCGACGGTGACGGGTTTGGTGTCGGAGCCGCTGGTATCGCCCTTGGCCCACGGATCGGCCTGGGTGACGGTCAGGTTGACGAAGATCGGCAGGGTGATGTCGATCGGCGTGACGTTGAAGAAAAGGACCGACACTTCCATGTTGTCGATCAGAAAATTGGCGTTGTCGCCCAGTTGCTCCCGGGTCATGGTCAGCTGCTCGTAGCTGTTGTTGTCCATGAAGTGGTACTCGCCGCCCTGGGAGTAAAGGTACTGCATGGGGCGCTCTTCCAGCGGAGCCGGCTCGAACTTGTCATTGGAGCGGAAGGTCCGTTCGGTGGAATTGCCGTTGATCAGGTTGCGCATCTTGCACTTGTAGAGGGCCTGACCCTTACCGGGCTTGGAGAAATCGAAAACGGTGATGATGTAGGGATTTCCGTCCATCATGATTTTCAGACCCTTGCGCAGGTCGGAGGCAGTGTACATACGGGTTTCTCCGTCAGGATTTATTTTGGTTAAGGTGTTGTTTCTGCATAATTGCCCCTGCTTAATAACTGAAAGGTCTCGGCAAGGCAAGAAAATATCCGGGGGGTGATAAACAAGGTGCCTGATGGCGGCAAATCCGCTTAATCCTGCCGCAAACGGGAAGAGGTTCCGCCTTCGGAATGAGGGGCTCTGGTCAGGGTGGCCGAATCTTCCCGCAAGGCGGCGTCGGTGATGCAATCGCAAACATCTTCGACGAAATAGGCCCCGTATTCGGTCAAACGTACCGTTCCGTTGTCGTGCTCCAGGCAGCCCAAGTCCTCCAGGGAGGCGAAAAGTGGTGAAAAAACCTCGCGCGGATCCAGAGCGAACCTTTGCCGGAAGCTCCGGACATCGATACCTCTCTTGAGTTGCAGCCCGAGAAGGAGCGAGCGGTACATCTGGTCCTTCAGGTTAAGGGGGATATATCTGCCAACCGGCAGCATGCCTCGGTTGACAATGTTCAGGTAAGTAGTCAATTCCTCGTGTTTGTCGTAACAAATCGTTTTGGTATAAGAGCGGGCTCGGGAACCAAAGGCGATAATCGGCATTTCATGAAGCCAATGATATCTGTAGCCCCATTGCCGATCATTGGAAAAACTGCCGTTCTGCTCGTAGCCCTGTGCGGCCATCCATTCCTGGGTAGTGCAGACCATGGCGAACAGGGTATCACTGTCGACCACGATCCCGGGATCTTTCTTGTAGAGCTCGACCACCAGGGGATTGACTATTTCATGGCGGATATATTCAACCGCATCGGGTTTGATACCGGCCAGGATTTCCAGATCACGCCTTACCCCGTCCAGGGTCTGGCCGGGCAAGCCGGTCATCATGTCGATATTGATCGACAACCCAGCCCCCTGAACACCATTGACGATTTCGCCGAGCTGCGCTTCGGTATTGTTCCGATTGCAGATCCCCAGGACTTTCTGGTCGAAGGTCTGACATCCCACGCTGAGCCGGTTGATGCCGATGGCCCGCAAACCTTCGATTCTGCCTGGTACCGTCAGGGTCGAGGGGTGGGCCTCGGAGGTAATACTGCAACCCCCGGAGAAGCCGACAATGGCATGCAATTTATCCAATACCGCCCCGAGCTCATCATTGCTGAAGGAAGTGGGGGTGCCGCCGCCGAAGTAAACGCCTTTGGCTTTTTTACCCTCGAACACCCCGTAAGCGGCGAGAATATCCATCTCGCGCAACAGACCCTGCAAATACTCCCGCTGAACTCGCTGATCGGCCTTGTGCGGAAAGGAATTACAAAACAGGCATTCGCTAAAGCAGAAGGGGAAATGGACATACAACAGGATTTCTTCCTCGGGCAGACTATCCCGCAACTGCAGGACAAAGTCATCCATTTGCGACGGGGCCAGCATCCGGAAGCGGTGCGGCACAAAAAGATCCGGCTGGTTCTTGGTGTAATTGGCGGTGCCGTAAAACAGGTTCTTTCTGATTCGCTCGAAGACTTCGCTTTTTTTCATTGGTCAACAATCCAGCTCAATGGTTCCGCGTGCCACGGCCCCAGTGACTATAAGGTTTTCAACGGCCGGGCCGAGAAGGGATATAGGCGTTACCATTATTGGAGAATTTCCCGTTTAAGAATGGGACCGCCCTTGACCCGGTCCAGCACCTCGGCCAGAACCGGTTTGACGTGCTCGCGCAAATCGCCGGCGACGATGATGAACAACAGGTCATCTCCGGGCTCGAAGCTACCGGCCCGGGCCTCGACCACGATCTCGAAAATCCCCGGCCGGGTCAGGCAATCGCGGCGGATCGCCTCGATCGCCTCCAGGTCGGGCTCGACCTCCAAGGCCACTACCTGCCGACCATCACGGCGCGACCAGGCGCGGACCACGCCATTATGGACCAGCACCATGCCGACATTTTCTTTGAACCCGGGCTGGAGCTTGAGCTCGGCTATACGCTGGGAAATATCCATAAAAAGAACCCTCCGCTGGAGTGACAATGATTGCCAAACCGACCGGCTTGCCGTAAATTCCAAGAGTTGGAGCAAGGGTAGCGGGCTGGATTGACGCATAAGATCTTGCCAGGCCGGGTGGTTACTATTAGCATGACCCCGCCGATTAATAAAACAATTTCTACCAGCCGGAAAAACACTGATGAAAATAGCTGAACACCGGGTAGCGATCACTGGTCTGGGTATTATTTCATGCCTGGGCCTGAATCGCGATCAGGTTCGAGAATCATTGAGCACCGGTGCCAGTGGCATCGAACTTTTGGCCGAACGGAAAAAACTCGGTTTCCAGAGCGGCCTCTCCGGAGTGGTGCGGGGTTTTGATCCCTGCCGATATCTGGACCGCAAAAAGCGCAAATCCATGCCCGACTTCGCCATCTGGGCCTGGGCCGCCATCGAGCAGGCCCTGGCCCAGGGCGGTCTGGAGCCGGAAAGCCTGCGCGGCGACCCCGATACCGGCCTGATCTTCGGCAACGACTCGTCGACGGTCACCGGCATCGAACAGGTCGAAACCTTGCGGGCCACCGGCGAGACCAGATCCATCGGCAGCGGCCACATCTTCCGGTTGCTCAACTCCACCATCACCTTGAATATCAGTACCATCCTGGGCTTGCGCGGCCAGGTCTGGACGGTAAGCTCGGCCTGCGCCAGCGGCGCCATGGCCATCGGCCAGGCGGCCCGTCTGATCGCCGAGGGACGCCAGCGTCGCATGCTCAGCGGCGGTGCCCAGGAAATCTCCTGGCAGTCGATGTGCAGTTTCGATACTTTGGCTGCTTTTTCACGCCGGGAAGAAGACCCGGCCGCCGCCTCCCGCCCCTTCGACCTGGGCCGGGACGGTTTGGTGCCGAGCGGCGGCGCTGCTGCCGTACTCCTGGAAAACTATGATGATGCCAGAGCCCGCGGAGCCAGGATCCTGGGCGAGGTACTGGGCTACGGCTGCGCCAATGACGGGCATCATATCGTGGTACCCAGCGGCGATGGTTTGGACCGGGCCATGCGTGAAGCCCTGGCGGATGCGGAGATTACACCGGATGACGTCGACCTGGTCCTGGCCCACGCAACCTCGACCCCGGCCGGCGACGAAGTGGAAGGGAGGGTGCTGACCGAGCTTTTCCGCCCGGGGCCGGACCGCCCCGGCCCCCTGGTTACCGCCCTCAAAGGCCTGACCGGCCATGAATTCTGGATGGCCGGCGCCTCCCAGGTCGTCTATGGACTACTGATGGCCGGTGCCGGCTTCGTTGCCGGCACCGCCAACCTGCAAGAGCCCGATCCTGCGGTAAAAAACTTGCGTTTAGCGCAGCATAACGTATATAATGACTGCCGCTTTTTACTTTGCAATGCCGCCGGTTTCGGCGGCACCAACGCCTGTCTGGCGATTCGCAACGAGATCTAGATCAATCAACATGTCTTTGGCAAAACCCGACAGGCACCGCGTAGAGATAGGCCTTTGACGGCAATAATTACCGATACGGTGGTGATCGGCAGCGGCATCGGCGGCTTGACCACGGCCGCTCTCCTGGCTCGCTCCGGACATGATGTGTTGATCGTCGAAGATCAAAGCCGGCCCGGCGGAGCTCTGCGCCGCTTCACCCGGGGGGGGATTCCCTTCGACATAGGTTTTCATTATACCGGTGGTCTGGCCAGGGGTCAGATTCTGCGGGCGCTTTGGGATTATCTGGGGGTCTGGCCGCAGCTCATGGCCATACCACTGGCGCCGGAAGGTTACGATTACCTGCGCATTCAAGGCAGCGACCTGGCGGTCAGGGCTTATTATTCATACGAACGACTGGCAGAGGAGCTCGGTTCGGTTTTCCCCTTGGAAAAGAGTGGGATCGCGGGATACCTGGCGACCCTCGAGGAAATATGCCGAACCGTACCTTTTTACAATCTTGACCTGCCACTGACGCCATTTTTACGAGGCGCCTCGCCCAGCGCCGACCAGCCGCTGGCCAAATTCCTGGCCGCCGCCACCGGCAATGAAGCGCTACAGGCAGTGCTCAGCGCCCCGGCCTTCCTCCATGGAGTGCCACCCCGCGAAGCCGGATTGGCCATGCATGCGGTGGTTGCGCACGCCTATTATTCAGGGGCCTGGGGAATCAAGGGCGGCGGCCAGGCCGTGGTCGATGCCTTGCTTGCCATCCTGGCCCGGGACGGGGTAGAAATACTGACCGACAGTCCGGCCCGGCGGATTGAAGTTCGGGATGACCGGGTAACGGGTTTGCTGGCCGGCGAGTATCAGATCAAGGCCAAAAACGTGGTTTATACCGCCCATCCGCACTACCTGCCCGACCTTTTGCCGGAAAACACCTTGCGCCCGGCCTATCGGAACCGGCTCCGGGAATTGGTTGACACGGTATCCATGTTTATTGTCTTTGGCGAGGTCGAGCAGCCGGCGGATCTGCCCCAACTGGATGCGGCCAACCTTTACCTGCTGTCGCCCGGGTTCACCTTGCTGGATCGGCCTTCCGCCTCGGCCTGCGGGTCGTTCATGCTCACCGCCCCGGGTCGCCGTGACGGTGAGGGAAGCCGCGCCGCCCAAGGCGTAATCCTGATGCGCCCGGCCACCATGGCCGAGGTCCGGGGATTCGACCGGGGCGCGAAAAGACGGCATGAAGATTATTCGGCCTGGAAAGCCGGTGAGACCGAAATAATGCTGGATTGCGTCGCCGACACTTTCGGCGAACCCTATCGCCGGATTCACCCCCTGGCCAGCGGCTCGCCCTTGACCTTTCGCGACCAGTTGGGCTCCCCGGGTGGCGGGGTATACGGAATCCGCCACAGCCGCCTGCAATATCCGGCCGGGGCACGCACCAAACTTCCTGGTCTTTATTTAAGCGGCCAGAACACCTTGATGCCCGGCCTGATGGGGGCCTCGCTGGCCGGGCTGGTCAGCGCCGGCGAAATAACCGGGCTGGAAGAACTATGGGGGAAGGTCAGACAATGGGCCTGAAACGGGTGGTCATAACCGGACGCGGCGCCGTCTCACCTTTCGGGGCCGGGGTCCAAAACCTGGTGGAAAACGTCTGGCAGGGACGCTCCGGAGTCAAGCTCATGGAGGAGTGGCGACGGATCCGAGGCCTCAAGTCCTACCTGGCGGCCCCGGTGCCGGAACTGGATTCGCGGTCGGAACTGCCCCGTTCCATCAGGCGGACCATGGGCGACATGGCCCTGCACGCCGCCATCGCTGCCCGCGAGGCCGTGACCGAGGCCGGTCTCTCCGAAGAGTTCCTGGCCTCGGGTCGGGTAGGCACGGTTATTGGCTCGACCACCGGTTCGCCCCAGACCTACGAGGATTTCTATCGGATGTTCCTGCCGGAGGAATCGATCGAGGAAGTGAAATCAGGCTTTTTTTTCCGGATCATGAGCCACAGCTGCGCGGCCAACGTCAGCCTGGCCCTGGGGATCCGGGGTGAACAGTGGGCTCCGTCCTCGGCCTGCACCTCGGCCGCCCAGGCCATCGGCCTGGCCTACCTGCTGATCGGGGCCGGCCGGCAAGATGCCGTGGTCTGCGGCGGCGCCGACGAAGTGCATCACACCGTGACCATGGTCTTCGATGTGCTGAAAGCGGCCTCCCGCCGCCAAGCCGAACCGCTGGCCACCCCACGTCCTTTTGACGTCGAGCGAGATGGCGTCGTTTGCGGCGGCGGCAGCGGCATCCTGGTTCTGGAAAGCCTGGATTCGGCCCGTTCCCGGGGGGCGGAAATCCTGGCCGAAATCCTGGGTTTCGGCCAGGTCTGCGACAGCACTCATATCGCCAATCCCCATCCGGACGCCATGGCGGCGGCGATGCAGAACGCCATGACCGAGGCCGGAGTCGACGGGGCGGCAATAGACTACGTCAACGCCCACGCCACCGGGACACTACAGGGGGACAACGCCGAGGCCGCCGCCATCGGCAAGTTATTCGGCCGGCCGGTGCCGGTCAGTTCCTGCAAGGGGCACATCGGTCATACCTTGGGAGCCGCCGGAGCCCTGGAAAGCATTATTTTGTTGGAAATGTTGCAGAGACAGGAGATAATCCCGACCTTGCACCTTGAACGTCCAGATCCGGAATGCGCCATGGTCGATCTGGTTCGCAAGATCCGGCCGGCCCGTCTGGATACCGTGATGAAAAACAACTTTGCCTTGGGGGGCGTCAACGCCGCCCTGATATTCCGCAGGAGGATTGCATGACCGTCGATCAACAGATCCGGCAGCAGGTTATCGAGATCCTCACCGAGGAGTTTGAGCTCGATCCGGCCCGGCTGACCCCGGAAGCCACTCTTTATGACGACCTTGGGCTCGACAGCCTGGACGCCGTCGATCTGGTGGTGGCCATGGAAAAAGCCTTCTCCTTCAAACTGGCCGACGAGGCAGCGGTGCGGGCGGTTCGCACCGTGGACGATCTCTTCCGACTGGTCGACCGTACCAGGGCCGGGGCATGACCCCCCAATGAGGACGTCTTGAAGAAACTGCTGCTCAATCTTTACTACTGGCCGATGTTCCTGTTGGTAACCTGCATCGGTGTTGGGATCTCGCCCCTGCTTTTGCTCGGCAACCTGCTCTTCTTCCGACTTCCGGTCGACCGGATGATCCGGCAATCAATCCGGGTTTACGGCTGGTTTCTGGTCCGGGTGGTGCCGTTCATGGCCCCGGTGATCCTGGACGACCAATCCGGCGGTTTCGAGGGTCCGGTGATTTTCGTGCCGAACCATAGCTCTTCCATCGACCCCTATCTCTTCGGCCTCTTGCCCCTTGATAACGCCTTCGTTACCTCCTGGCCCTTCCGTATCCCTTTTTACAACCTGTTCATGCACCTGGCCGGATACATCGACTCCACCCAGGGCTGGCACCACGTCGAGCAACAGGGCGGGAAGCTGCTGGCCCGGGGCTGCTCGCTGATCATCTGGCCGGAAGGTCACCGCAGCCGGGACGGTCGTCTACGCCGGTTCAAGAACGGGGCTTTCCAACTGGCCCTGGCCACCGGGCGCCCGATCGTACCGGTCTGTATCCTGGGGAGCCGGAGGATGCTGCCGCCGGGGAACCGGATGCTGACCCCGGCCCGTATCCGGGTGATTTTGTTGCCGCCGTTACTCCCCGTGGGCGATCCGGCCGACACCTCTCATATCAAGGCCCTGAAAGAAAGAACCAGCCGGGCCATAGCCCGGGTTCTGGTCAAAGAGCAGGAACCGTTGCCTGAGAATCCACCTGACTGCCCGGCCCCGGAGTGCTCTTCCCTGGGCAGGGCGGGGCAATACCTTGGTGGACCACAAAACCTGCTGATTCATGAAGATTGACTTCGATTTACATAAGGCCCTGGAATTGCGGCGCAACAGTGGTGCACGAGCCGCTGCCATCCAGGAACCGCTCTGGCGACAACACCTGATCCAGGCCGCCAAAAGCCCTTTTTACCGTCGGCTCCTGCTGGAACTGGGACTTGAGCCCGCCAAGGCTACCCTGACCGACCTCACCAGGCTGCCCCTTACTTCCCGGCATGATCTGGAGCGCGACCCGGCGGCTTTCCTGGCCGAGCCTCCTGAAATGCAGGTCGATCTGGCCCTGACCTCCGGCTCCACCGGCGAGCCGATCCTGGTGCCTTATACCGCTAACGATCTCGACCGACTGGCCTTCAACGAGATGCTCAACTTCTGGGGCGCCGGCATCCGCTCCGGCGACCGGCTGCTGCTCTGCGTGACTCTGGACCGCTGTTTCGTGGCCGGCCTGGCCTATTATCAGGGCTTGGTCAAGCTGGGGAGCACCGCCATCCGCAGCGGCCCCGGACAGCCGGCCAGGCAATGGGAACTGCTTAACCGCCTGCAACCCACCGGTCTGGTCGGCGTCCCCAGTTTTCTGCTGAAAACTGCCCTCTGGGGCCAGGAACAGGGCTTCAATCCGAAAACCAGCGGCATCAGATACCTGGTGACCATCGGTGAACCGGTGCGGAGGGCAGACGGCAGCCTGACCCCGCTGGGCCAGGAATTGGAGGAAGCCTGGTCCGCCCGGGTCTTCAACAATTACGGGGCGACGGAAATGGAAACCGCCTTCAGCGAGTGCAGCGCCGGTTGCGGCGGTCATGTCCACCCGGAGCTGATGCTGGCCGAAATCGTCGATGACTCCGGTCGGGTCCAGCCGCCCGGCGAGGCCGGCGAAGTGGTGGTTACCCCCCTGGGAGTAGAAGGACTGCCCCTGCTCCGCTTTCGGACCGGCGACATCGCCCGTCTGCACTCGGAACCCTGCGCCTGTGGCTGGCAAACCCCGCGCCTGGGGGCCATCGAGGGGCGGCTGGCCCAGCGTTTGAAAGTCAGCGGCACCACGATCTACCCGGAGATGGTCTTCCAGGTGCTGCAGGAGCTCCCGGAAGTAAAGAATTCTTATCTCGAGGTAAGGTCTGCCTACGACCTCTCGGAAGAGATAAATGTAGTGGTTGGCCTGGATGATCCGGGCGACCAGGCAATAACGCTACGGTTAGCCGAGCTGCTTCAGGCCCGTCTGCGGGTGCGCCCGCAGGTGACGGCCCTGAATCAGACTCTGGTCCAGGAAACCATGGAACAGGGCGGCGGCCGCAAATTAAAAAGATTTTTCGATCTGCGCGGTGAACGTAAACCATGAAATGTTTCGGTGAACACTGGGGACTCGAGTTCTCCCAGGAAGAGATTGCGGAGGCTCGGGCCAAAAACGGGCTGTTATCCATGGAACTTGAACTGTCGCGGGCCTGCAACCTGCGCTGCATCTATTGCTACGCCGGCTCGGGCTTGCCTCTGCAGAATGAACTGACCCTGGACGAAATTTACAGCGCCATCGATCAGGCCGCGACTCTGGGCGCCCGAAAGATTATCATTCTGGGCGGCGGCGAGCCCATGCTCTACAAGGACCTGTTCAAGGTCATCGATTACATCCAGGCCAAGGGGATCACGGCTGATCTCTTCACCAACGGTATGCTGGTCACCCCGGAGAAGGCCAACGCCCTCTATGAACGACGGGTTTCGGTGGTGATCAAGATGAACAGCCGCAACCCCGAAATCCAGGACCAGCTGGCTGGCCAGGCCGGGGCCTTCAACGCCATCGACAATGGCTTGAAAAACCTGCTGGCGGCAGGCTATCCGGACGAGGAACATACCCTGGGCGTGGAAACCATAGTCTGTCGGCAGAATTTCGACGAGCTGCCTGACCTCTGGATCTGGGCTCGAAAACTGGGAATTATTCCCTACGTGGAGATGATGACCCTGCAGGGGAGGGCCACCGAACATCCGGAACTGGAAGTGCCGATGATCGAGATCCGCTCCCTTTTCGAGCAACTGGCCCGGATCGACGCCGAGCATTTCGGCAACCTCTGGACTCCGCACCCGCCCCTGGCCGCCTCCCAGTGCGCCCGCCACGAGTACTCCTGCACGGTGACCTCGGTCGGCGACGTGCAGCCCTGCCCCGGCGTCAGCGTCACCGCCGGCAACATCCGCGAGCATTCCCTGACCGAAATTCTCCACCAGAGCAAACCGATCCAGGAATTGCGCAATATCCGCAAGATGATCAAAGGCCGTTGCGGCGAATGCGTCTTCGGCGAATACTGTTACGGCTGCCGCGGCCACGCCTACCAGGTTACCGGCGATTACCTGGCCGAAGACCCGCTCTGCTGGCTTGATCACAAACAGACCGTAGAATAGATCCGGTTCAATGAATAACAACGAAAGAAGGAGATCGCAGATGAAAAAGAACACCACCCTGAATTTCCTCGCTAGTTTATCCCTGTTGTTCATCTTGACCGGTTGCGGCAGCTCAATGATGACCCGGGTTTCGACCATCGAGCAACCCGACAGCAACAAGGCCCTGGTTACGATCCTGCGCCCCTCGCTCTTCGGCGGCGCCATCAAGTTCAGCCTTTGGGACGGAGACGAGTTCCGCGGCATCCTGAATGCCAAATCCTACATCCAGTTTCAGGCCGAACCCGGCCACCACATGATCATGGCCAGGGCCGAGAACTGGTCCGGGGTCGATGCCGAACTGCAGGCCGGCCGGCATTACTTCATCATCGCCCGGGTCATGCCCGGCGCCTGGAAGGCCAGGGTCGCCCTGGATCCGATCAGCCGGGAGCAGTACGACGAGGCTAAGATCGACAAATGGCTTAAGGGCTTGAATCCGATCGCGATCATACCCGGCAAAGCCGAAGATTACGTCGCCCCGCGTCTGGATCATGTCCGCCAGGCTGTCGACAACTTTGAAAACGGTCGCGGCACGACAATGATTCTGAGAGCCGATGATGGTATCTGATAATCCCTGCCGGCGGGGAGAAATCGGCAAATGAAGATTCTCCTGGTCAATCCCCCCAACAGCGGCAGAAGTATCCCGGAAGAGCGTTACGGCATCGACTCGATCAAAAAGATTTTTCGTGGCGAACCGTTGGCCCTGGAAGTGCTGGCCGGCAACTTGCCGGAGTTCGAGGTGAGGATTGTCGACCTCAAGGCCGAACCCGACTCCCTGGCCCGGGAAGTGGCGGAGTTCCGCCCGGACCTGGCCGGTTTAACCGGAGTGACTTGCGAGGCCAATACCGTCCTGCGGTTGGCCGGGGAGATCAAGGAGAGTTGCGGCGCCACCGTGGTGGTCGGCGGCATCCACGCCGCCAACGATCCGGAGTTCTATAATCGGCAGGAAGTGGATTATGTGGCGGTTGGCCTGGGCAAGGCCAGTTTCCGGGAATTGGTACTGCAGCTGGCCGAAGGACGGCAGCCGGATGGGGTAACCGGGATCGGCGCGGTAATCCCGGACCGGCCCCTGACCTTCAGCCCCAGGCGGTTCTCGACCGCGGACCTGGTCGATGATCGCCCTCCCGCTTATCATCTGGTCGAACGCTACCGCTCCTCCTATTACCTGGAAAGCCTGAAACTCGACATGGGCTTCGTGGTCACCGCCTTCGGCTGCCCTTTCGACTGCTCCTTCTGCTGCATTTCCGGCCTGACCGGCGGGCGTTATCTGACCCACTCGACCGCGGCGGTTTTGCGGGACATCAAAATGCTGGGAGATTTGCCGGTGATCAGACTGCTGGACGCCAACACCTTCGGCGACGTCCGACACGCGGCTAAACTGGCCGAGGCCATTCTGGCCGCCGGAATCAAAAAGAATTTCCTGGCCGATGTCCGTTCCGACACGGTGGTCAAACACCCTGAACTGATGCGGCTATGGAAAGAGGCGGGTCTAAGGGCGGTGATCATCGGTTTCGAGGAGATCAGCGACGAAAGTTTACGGAAGATGAACAAGGCAAACCAGGCCGCCGTCAATACCGAAGCAATTAAAATTCTGCACGAGATCGGTATTACCATTATCGGCGACTTCATCGTCTCGCCGGACTATACCGAGGAGGATTTCGAGCGGCTCGGCAACTACCTGAGATTGACGAAAATCGACCTGCCGATGCTGACGGTGATGACCCCACTGCCCGGAACCAGATTACACCGGGAGATGCGGGAACAAATAATCATTGACGATCTGGACTACTATACGTTAACAAACGCCGTTGTTCCGACCCGGCTCCCCGAAAAGAGCTTCTACGAAAATTACGCCGCTTTGCTGCGCGAAGGCCACAGCGGCGCCAAACTGTGATACCCCCTCTGCCGATGGAAGTTTACATTACCGATATTGCCGCCTTTCTCCCCAACTCGCCGGTTGACAACGAGAACATGGAAAGGATCCTGGGGTTGGTCAACGGTCTGCCCTCCAGAACCCGTAAGATCATTCTCCGCAACAATGGCATCCGTCGGCGCTTTTACGCCATCGATCCGGCCACCGGCGCCACCACCCACACCAACGCGCAAATGGCGGCGGCGGCGGTCAAGTCCCTACAGCCATATCCGGACTTCCAGGTGTCAGACATCGATCTGCTCTGCTGCGGAACCTCGGCCGCCGACCAGTTCATGCCCGGCCACGCCAACATGGTCCACGCCGAAGCCGGTGGCAAACACTGCGAAGTGGTCAGCACCGCCGGGATCTGTCTTTCGGGGATCAGCTGCCTGAAATACGCGGTCATGAGTGTGGCCCTGGGACTGACCGCCAATGCGGTGGCCACCGCCTCGGAACAATCTTCTTCATTCATGCGGGCCAGATTGTGCGGCACTATCGATCCGGATCGGGCCGCCAAACTGGAAAAGCAGCCGAGTCTGGCCTTTGAAGCCGATTTCCTGCGCTGGATGCTGTCGGATGGGGCCGGCGCCATGTTTCTGGCGCCAAAACCCGACCCGCAACGTCTGAACCTGAAGGTGGAGTGGATCGAGATCGTTTCCCACGCCAACGAGATGGAACCCTGCATGTATGCCGGGGCGGTAAAGCGAACGGACGGCACGCTCCGGGGCTGGCGGGAATTCGACTCCCCGGCCGAGGCCATTGGTCAGAACGCCCACCTGGTCAAGCAGGACGCCAAGCTCCTCAACCAGCAAATAATCCCGGTGGTCATCAACCGCTCCCTGCCCTACTTCATCGAAAAGTACGGCCTGCGACCGGAGGAAATCGACTGGTTCGTACCCCACTATTCATCGGATTACTTCCGGCCGGTGATTGCCGAGCACATGCGGCAGATAGGGTTCGAAATCCCCGCCGAGCGCTGGTTTTCCAACTTGTCCGACAAAGGCAATACCGGTTCGGCCTCAATCTATATCATTCTGGAAGAACTGCTCCACTCCGGCCGGCTGCAACCTGGCGAACGCCTGCTCTGCTTCATCCCGGAAAGCGGCCGCTTTTCGGTGGGCTATATGCTGCTCACCGTCGTTTGAGCCGGACGTCTCGGGCAGGATTGAGTCCTCTGCCGGTAAATGTCGCCCCTGCACTCCCGAAGCCCTATCTACCGATGAGTTCCCAAAAAGAAGCCGGCCAACAATCTGTTAATTGTTGGCCGGCCCAGGCAGTGGTCGATCTTTAAAAGGGGGTTAAAAAGACCGACGCGACCACCAGACTTAATTAAGCACTATTTGGCTGATTTGTGTCAATGTTTTTTACCGATAATTTCGCCGACCCGCACCGTTTATTGCCCCAGAGTCAGACAAAGAACGCCGAGACGAATGGAAGCAGTTTCATCGGGGAAGACTGAGGCGGGCTGGGATCTCGGCAAGATCGCCTGATCGGCTCTCCGTGATGGATCGAGGATATCCGGCAAGTTATCGGATGCGAGATGCCGACCAAACCAGGCCGGTCAATTCCGCTTCTGCCTGACAAAATCGGCCAGGGTTTTCAAGCTGGCCAGAACCTTGCGGCTGGTTTCCTCCGAATCTATCCTGACCTGGAAGCGGTTCTGCACGGTAAAGACTATTTCCACGGCATCCAGCGAATCGATCCCCAGCTCGGATTCGGGGCCGATCAGCGGCGCCGTAGGCGAGAGATCCGCCGGTACTCCTCCTTCAATCCGACAGACCTCACAGATCATCCCGGCCAGTTCCCGTTCAAGTTCGTCCATCCGCTGACTCCTTAAAAGCTTTAGACCAAGGCTGCGCCGACGACTATCAAGCAATCGCGCCGGTCATCCCAAGGGCATTACCGCCTGAGTCCGGTTGAGCTGTCGCTCAGTCCAGCCCGTCACGGCGGGTAAAGAGCAGCCAGGCCAAAAGACCGGTACCGGCCGCGAAGGCTAACAGGGCACCGATTTCTCCGCCGACACTGGCCAGATTTCCACCTCTGACGAAAATATCTAGGAAGGCCTCCAATCCCCAGCCCACCGGAGATATTATGCTGATGCGCCGCATCAACTCCGGCATGGCGTAAACCGGAACCATCACCCCGCCCAGGGCCGAGGCCACCACCACCGAGATCGAACCGAACATCGAGGCCTGCTCGTAAGTCCGCGAAGCACAACCCAGCAAAAGACCGTAGCCGGTGGCGGCCAGGGCCGCGGCCAGCACCACCGCCGCCATGGCCCCATAGTTATGTCCCGGATTGAAAGCGGCCAGTCCCAGCAGGGGTAATAGATATCGGCCGATTACCACAATCAGACCGAACTGACAGAAACAGACCAGGGTGAAGGCCAGCACCTTGCCGAACAGGATTACCGCGTATGGCACCGGCAGGGCCAGCAGACGGGCCATGGTCCCCTCTCGTCTTTCACGGAGAAAGAAAACCGCCATCGGCACCACAATGAAAAACATCCCGAACAGGGCCCAGGCCGGCACATTATGCTGAACCGGGGTCGGCACCACCGGCAGGCCGGAACGGGAGAGCGCCCGGCCGGTAATGGTCAGCAGCGGCTCGGTTCCGAAATCGATCTTCAGTGGCGGCACCGAGACGTACTCGGCAAAGTCGCCGGCCTGTTTTTTCAACTCCCGCTCCAGATAGCCGGGCAGAAGATCGCCAAAGGCCTTGATCCGGGCCTTGATCTCCTGGGCACGGACGATCATGGCCAGAGAGTTCTCGATCCCGCCCCGGAAGACTCCCAAGACGGTAGGGTCGAAATAAATCGACAGTTCGGGCCGCTTGCCGGTAGTCGCCGTGGAACCGTCCAGAGAAGCCCGCACCTCGTCGGTGGCCAGCTTCGTCAATGCCCGCCCGGCGTCGGGGGGAATAACGATGCAGGCCTGAAAACGTCCCCTGGCTACCAGATCCCGCGCTTCCGCGTCGGTAACCGCCTTGCCCTGAAACTCTCGGCTCAATGAAACCCCATGCATCCCGGCCTCGATTTCCCGGCCCAGTACTCCGTCGGAATCCTGGTCGACCAGAAGCACCCGGGCGGAAGTTTCACCCATCAACTTATAGACGTTGTTCTGCACCAGGGTGATGATCACCACCAGCAGAGCCGGCATCAAAAAGAGGATCAGCAACCCGGCCCGGTCGCGCCAGAGCAGCAGCAGATCCTTGATCAGTTCCCCGTAGAGACGATTCATGGATTGGTATATTTCCTTTTACTCAGACAATCCCCCGGAGAAGATTTCTCCACCGAGGGCTTCGATTTCCAAGGGCCTAAAGTTATAAGTTATAAATACCTAAAGTTAATGGAATCACTAATCGGACCAATTCCTTTACTTCAGGCACTTCAGGCACTGTCTTTAATCCCGCAACTTCCTCCCGGTCAGGGCGAAGAACAATTCCTGCAGGGAGTCGTGGCCGCCCTCTCTGATCATCTCGGCCGGTTTACCCTCGGCGATGATCCGCCCCCGGTCGATGACCGCTACCTGCGTGCACAACCGTTCGGCCTCTTCCATGTAATGGGTGGTATAAACCATGGTGGTGCCCTGGCCGTTCAGGTGGGCCAGGCGGTCGAGAATCAGGTTGCGGGACTGGGCGTCGATGCCCACCGTCGGCTCGTCCAGGAAGAGCAGGCGCGGTCGGTGCAGGATGCCGGCCGCCAGATTGAGCCGTCGTTTCATCCCACCCGAAAAGGTGTGCACCAACTGGTCGGCGCGGTCGGCCAGGCCGACAAACTCAAGGTATTCGGCGATCCGTTCCCGCAAATCGTTTCCGGACAATCCGTACAGGCGGCCGAAGAATCGCAGGTTTTCACGGGCGGTCAGAGATTGGTAAAGCGCCAATTCCTGGGGCACCAGCCCCAGCCTTTCCTTTACCAGACGCCGCTCCCGGCCGGGATCGAGCCCGAAGATTCTTACCGCCCCGGACGTCGGTTTGAGGATAGTGCTCATTACGGAAATGGCCGTGGTCTTGCCGGCTCCGTTCGGGCCCAGCAGACCGAAGAGCTCACCGGCCGGGATAGTCAGATCCAGTCCGGCCAGGGAGGGTTCGGCACTGCCCCGGTAGGTTTTGACCAGTCCCGTGGTTTGCAGGACTATTTCCGGCCCGACTCCCTTACTCACCGTCGTCGCCCAACCTCTTGTTGCTGCGGGCAAACTTGACGAAGTCGAAGAAATTCCATGCGAAGCGGCGCCAGCTGTCCGGCGACTTCCAGAGCATGGCCGCGTATCCCAGCAGCACCTTGGGCCGCATGTAGTGGCTTTTGTAGAAGCGAATGAAGAGTTCTTCCAGCCGCTCCCGGGTCATGCCCTTGGGCACGAACTGGAAGCTCATGCAGTCCATCTTTTCCCAGTTTTCCTCGAACTCGCCCAACTCATGGATCTTCTCGTAGATCGGCGAACCGGGAAACGGGGTGAACTTGGCCAGGTTGAAGTCGTCGATGGGCAGGGAAAAGACGTAGTCCATGCTCTTCTGGATCGACTTCTCGCTTTCGCCCGGCAGCCCCATCATCAACAGACCCTTGGTGCGGATGCCGGCCTTCTTGATCAAGCGGATCTTGTCGGCCAGCATCGAAAGATTGGCGTTCTGCCGGTGCTGGGCCAGGAGGTCTTCATCGCCGGTCTCGATGCCCAGACTGATCATCCAGCAGCCGGCTCGCTTCATCAGCTGGAGCAGTTCGAAGTCGATGTGCTCGGCCCGTACCGCACAGTTGTAGGTCATCCGCAGGGGTTGGTCGATCATCTTCCGGCAGAACTCCTCGACCCGCTGGCGGTTGAAGGTGAACTGATCGTCGTAAAAGTTGATATGGCGGATACCGAAGCGGTTCTTCAGGTAGCTCAGATGCTCGTAGAGATACTCGGCCGAGTTGTAACGAAAACTGCGGCGGAAGACCGAACGGTCGCAGTAGCTGCAGGCATAAGGGCAGCCCCGGCTGGATATGCATGAGGCGTTGGGGGCCTTGGGATAGTTGAAGATCGGCAGCATGTAGGCAGCCGGATAACCGGCCAGTTTCTCGTAGGCCGGGAAAGGCAGGTCGTCCAGCTCGATACTGACCTGGCGGTAACCGTTGTTGACCACCGCCCCGGCGCCGTCGCGATAGATAACCCCTTCGACCCCGACCGGCTGGTCATGGTCGGCTTCGATCAATTCGGTCAGGGTTTGCTCGCCCTCACCCATTACCACGAAATCGACCATCGGGTAATCGGTCAAGACCTGCTCGCGCCGGGCCGAAACGTGAACCCCGCCGAAGACGGTGCGGATCCCCGGCAGAGTCGATTTGGCCATCTCGGCCAGTCGGGCGCCATCCAGAAAGCTTGAAGTAGTGCAGGAAAAGCCGATATAGCCCGGTCGATAACTTCGCAGGTATTCGACGATCAGTCGGTCCGCCTCGGCCGGCCGGGCGTAGCAGTCGATGATATCGGCGGCGATTCCGTTCCGCTCAAGAAATGCGGCGATAGTTGCCATCCCCAGGGGCGGCATGATGTTGGCCATCCGGGAGATGTCCTTGCCGGCCGCCTCTTTGCGGTAACCCAGGGGATGTACCAGGAGAATTCTTTTGTAATCAAGATTATCGTTCATAAATTTTCTTCATTGGATTTCGACTGCGCCTCCGGCCCCAGGGCACGGTTTAACACAATAATTTTAATCTGGCGGATAGACTGAGCCAGGCAATACCCATCAACGAAAGCAAACTTCCGAAACTTACGTCAACCGCCCAGAAAATCAACCTCAATCATCCGTTCACCGTAATCAACTGTATTTGACCGCCTCATCCGGGCTCCCCCTCAGCGTATTGTCCACCGGCCGCGCAGGCCTTATCATTGATGAACTGGCAAAAGCTCGGGAGGACTAAGCAAAAAGATAGATATCTAAGGAGTTGTGAATTTTTGGAAGTGAGCCCATACTTAACTAAATTGCCTTGCGCCCCGGTAGGTCGGACTCATGCCCTTCCGGGTGCTTTTTCCGACGCCGGCATCATTCATTAATGTGCTTACCACTCAATTTCAGCCACATTCTGGGGCCAATCATGGTGTTTTTCTTAAGTGCATGAAAACATGGTTTAATCAGTGCGAAGACGGAATGTGTTTGGACCATCCTTCGACAGGCTCAGGATGATCGGTATATCAGTAATTCCGTTTACCCGATGAGCCTGTCGAAGGGTCACTGGCTGAAATTCGCTGGTAATCAGATTCATTAAACTTCAAGGCCGGGTGACCAATTGCGAAAACTCATCATCATTCTGGCCATGTTCCTGTTGGCCGGTTGCGGTAACGGCAAGGACTGGCGCAACGCCAGCCGGGTTTCGGCCGAGATCGCCCCCCATCCGGGTCAGACCGAGGAGGCGGTCCTGCAGGTCTACGGCGCCTCGACCTGGGGCTGGCGGGGCTGGTTCGCCATCCACACCTGGATCGCAGCCAAGCGTTCAGGCGCATCCGCTTACACGGTCTATGAGGTGATCGGTTGGCGCGCCCGACGAGGTCTGCCCGTGGTCCGCATCGAGAAGGATATCCCGGACCGTCTCTGGTACGGGGAGAAACCCCGACTCTTGAGCGACCATCGCGGCCCGGGAGTGGATCTCCTGATCGAGCAGGTGGATCGGGCTGCCCGCCATTATCCCTGGCCGAAAACCTATCGATCCTTTCCGGGCCCGAACAGCAATACCTTCAC
The DNA here is from genome assembly GCA_963807225.1 of uncultured delta proteobacterium. GTDB lineage: Bacteria > Desulfobacterota > Desulfobulbia > Desulfobulbales > JAGXFP01 > JAGVGT01. The sequence goes on from CAWEAD010000013.1 coordinate 92,644, forward strand.
CGCCTGGATCGCCGAGCAGGTTCCCGAACTGGATCTCAAGCTCCCCTTCAGCGCCATTGGCAGCGGTTATATCAATTAACCGATAAACTCCGGATTCAATCGCCGCCCTTTACCAGCCGCACCGCCGCATTGATCCCGCCGAACCCGGAATTGCAACTGAGCAGCGAGGGGTAGAGCAACTCCAGCGGTTCCCGCCCGGAAACCCGACCGCTCTCAGCTTCGGCCTCATCCAGACCGACGGTGGGCGGGATTATACCCGAAGCCAAGCACCTGACCCCGATGGCCGCCTCGATTACCCCGGCCGCCCCCAGGGTATGGCCGATCCCCCCCTTGACCGAGTGATAGGGGGTGCCGGCCGGCAGGCCCAGTTTGAAACCTTTGATTTCCATGGCATCGTTGAATCTGGTGCCGGTACCATGGGCGTTGACCGCCCCCACCACCTTCCGCCCCTGAGCGGTACTGAGGGACAAGACTCTCAACAGGCCGCTGGCTTCGCGACAAGGGGCGGTGATATGTCCGGCGTCGCCCGACACCCCCCAGCCGTCGATTTCGGCCAGAACCGGCCAGTTCTTCTGTCGCGCCGCCGCCGCACTGGTCACCAGTACGGCCCCTCCTCCTTCTCCCAGGGCCAGGCCATCGCGGTTACGATCGAAGGGCCGGCATTTATCCGGGGTCAAGGCGTGTAACCGGGCAAAGCCGCTGGTCACGAATACGCTGAGCAGATCGAGACCGAGCACCAGTACGGCGGCCGGCCCGGTGCCGGCCCTGATCGTCTGAGCCGCCCGGATCAAGGCGATGGTGCCTGAGGCGCAGGCGCCGCTGACCGTAGCGACCTCGCCACGCAAACCGGCGAAAGCCGCAATCTCCGCCGCCAGATCCCAAGGTTGGCCGGGCCAAGGTCCGGAAGCACCATCCAGCAATTCATCTACACCGCCTTTGGTGGTAGCCAGCACCAGGCCGGTTTCCGGCTCCAGTTCGGGAATTTTTCCCAACAATTGCCGGTAAAGGTTTTCCTGACGGCTGGCGCGGCCCCAGGCTCCGCTTAAACCCGGCACGACACCGACCGGATAGCGGTCCAGGGGAGATGGCAGCCGGCCGGCGGCCAAGCCGGAACGCCCGGCCAAGAGGCCGAGCCAGGTCTGATCCAAGTCGCCCAAGGCGGTCAGGGCGGCAACGGCGGCGATTACCACGCGCTTCATGCCGGACTTCCCTCCCGCCAGCGACGGCGGAATTCCTCAAACCAGCCCGGCGGCACCAACAGGGTGTTGCGGTTCTCATCGACCAGCAGCTGCACCGACCAGGCCCGGGCCACCAGCCGTCCCTCCAAGCCGGTGATTCGATAGGAAAAGTTCAAGCGCACCGCCTCGCTCCAATGCAGGCTGGCGGTGACAGTCATCTCCTCGTCGAAGAAGAGCGGCGCCTGATAGTCGAGATGCAGCTGGACGATGGGGGCCGCTACCTTGACCTCATGCAGGCGCCGATAGCTGAGGTCCGGATAGCGGTCGCCGAAGGCCACCCTCCCGTCGTCCAGGAAACTGACGTAATGGCCATGCCAGGCGATCTTGAGCATGTCCACTTCCTCAAAGCGGACCCTACGCCTGGCGGCTGCGGTAAGCGGCTCCGGCTCGCCGGGTTTGGGCGGAAAATAGTCTCGGGGCAGGCTCATCTCAGCCACCCGCCCCGGTCGTCCGGAACACCAGGGTTCCAGAGGCAACCGTCGTCGACTCTCGTTCCAGAGAGAAATCGGCGCGCAATAGTTCCCGTTCTTCGTCGAGGCTGACCCGGACCATTATCTCCTCGGTTGGGCGCACCATGCCCTTGAATTTAAGGCGTTCAACCCCGACCGAAGCCAGGGGCGTGCCGGCCATGGTTTCGGCCAGAAGCCGAACCGCCATGAGCTGCAAAACCGCCGGCAGGATTGGTTCCCCCGGAAAATGGCCATCGAAGCCCGGAAAATCCTCGGGACAACATAGATGGATTGAGCCGGTCCGGGCCAGCGGATCGATTTCCGGGTCAGCCAGGCAACCGGCCAGGGGGGATGCGGCGATGGGAGAATAGGATTTGGTTGGCATCGACAATCTTCTTACTCCGTTGCTCCAAACTGCCTTTGCAGCCTCACCTCGGGGGTGAACCAACCCTCGGCCAGATTGGCTTCGGCAGTTTGGCGTCTCGGACCCTCATTATTAATGGAATAGTCCCCCTCCCACAATACAAAAGGACCCCAGCGCCGGATTTTGATCAGTCGCCCGGCCGGATCGAGCCCCAGGCAAAGTTCACCCAAACCCTGGGGTCGGCAGATTTCCCCGGACTCCGGCGGAACAGTCAGGAACAGGCGATAGATCGACCGACCAAGAAAATCCGGCAAACCTCGATCGGCCACCGGCCGCAGGGCCTTGATCCCGATCACCTCGCCGGCCCCGGTCACCTGTTCTTCCAGGAGCTTGATGCCGGTGGAATCCAGCAAAATCAGGCGCTCTCCCACCTCGACCCGGCTCAGGAGCAGCAATCCGGCGTAAAGGGTGCGGTCGCCCCGGGCGAGTGACAATTTCCACAGCGTCGGTTCGGCCGGCAACAGTTCCAAGCCGGCAGGCGGCGGCGAAAGATGGGAGGCGCAACCCGACAGAAGGGCTGCGAGGATCAGGCCCGTCAGCCCGCGCGGTAAAATCATTTGCGCTCCTGCACCCCGGCCAGCACCGGTGAGACCAGCAGGGCGGTGGGCCAGGCTGCACCGATCCCGACCAGAACCGTGACGCCCAGGGCATGCAGGGCGGGATGAGTGGCCAGGGCCAGAACCCCGAAGCCGGACAGGGTACTCAAGGCGCATAAGGTCACCGCCAGGGAAGTATGACCGGCCAATCCTTCGCGACAGGCGGTAACCACGAAAATCCCGTAATCGACGCTCAGGCCGATGACCATGATCCCCATCAGCAGATGCATCAGATTCAGTTCCCCGGAGGTCAGGCCGGCGAAGAGCGCCATGGCCGCCTGGGCCGAGAGAACCGGGGCCAGAACCGCCAGCATGGTGCGAATACTGCGGAAAACCACAAGACAGATCAGTAATACCGCTAAGGCCGCGGCGGTGGTCAACCTAATGATATCGCCCTTCAGCAGAACATCCATCTCCTGGCGCCAGCGACTGTTGGAAAGCACGCTGACCCCGGGAATTTCCGCCGGCAAGGTGCCAAGGATCGCAGCAGTAGCCTGATTGTCCGGCACCAGAGTGGTTACCAGATAAGCGCCGCGGCCCATCTCAGAACTTGGCGTCTGACGGAACAAACCGTGCAAAATGGGGCGCAGGGGGCCATCGATCAGCACTCCGGGAGCCAACTGCCCCGGGTCTTGGCCAAGCCCGTCGAGGAAGGGCTGAAATGCGCCGGCGGCGAAACCCTGCCGGGCGGCGACCAGAGTAAGATTACGTTGCAGGGGGGGCAGCCGCACCGACCAGAAATCCTGCCATCCGCGCAGATTATGCGCTTGCCTGGTCGGACCGGGCAAGATCGGCGCCAGAGATTGGACCCCGGCCAGCATACCACTCCCGGCCAGCCTGGCGTAAACCCGGTCATTAAGGTCCAGGGCCGCCCCAGCTTCAGCGGCCCTCGCCACCACCAAAGCCTGTTCACCGTCCCTTCCCCAGGTAGAGAGAAAAACCTGCTCGTCTTCCCGGACCTGCCGGGTAGGGGCGTCAAGACTCTTGAGATCGCCATTGTAATGGAGCTGCGACCAGCCTACAATTCCTCCGACCAGGAGCAGCAGCCAGACGGCAACAACCAGGAACGCCCAGCGACCGGACGGACGGGTCAGGCAAAAAGAGGAATTCTCCAACCTCGTGGGCCGTCGGCCTGGCAGCAATGGAATCAAGCGCCAGGCCAGGAGCAGGGCCAGAGCCAATCCGACGATGGCCAGGGTGGCCATCTGGCGATGGGCCGGGACCTGGGAAAAAAGCAGCACCACGAAGACCGAGATGGTGGTTGCGGCGGCCAGCATCAGGGAACTGCGGAGCTGCGGCGCGACCAGCAGCCGTCCATGTTCCACCCTGCCGCCCAGATAGAGATGAATGGCGAAATCGACCCCGATGCCGAGCAGGACGATGCCGAAGCCCAAAGCCATGGCGCTGGGATGGGGGTAGAACAGGGCCAGAACCGCTACTGCCGGCGGGGCGGCGAGAAAGGGTATGGCTACAACTACCAGACCGCGCCAGTCCCGTAGAAACAGCAGCAGTATCAGGACCAGGGCCACCAAAGCAACCGGCAGCAAGTGGGTCAGGTCACTACGGATGGTGTTGGCATTGGCCAGAGTATGCGGCAGCGGGCCAATTACCCGGGCCTTGACGCCGGCAGGCAGAGCTCCGAGCAGCCGGTCCAGTTCCGCCTGGACCATAGTCGCCGGTTTCGACCCGGTCAGGGGGGCCACGCTCTCAGCCCAGAGCAGGCAATGGCGCCCATCCTCACTAACAAAATAGCCGTCCTGAACGGTCAATCGCAACCGCCCCCGCAAATTGGACAATTTGTGCAACACCAGTCCCATAAAATCCAGGGGGTCGGTGCGGATCTGGCGGGCCAGCAGCAGGCCGGTAGGGCTGTTGAGGTCAATAAAGGCCCGGTGCAAGCGCTGGCTGATTTCTTCCGGCGCCAGGCGAGTATCGATCTCGGCCAGATCCTCGGGTCCGGCCAGGACCGGCAGGTAGCGCCGCAGGGTCCCGCCTAGTCCGAACTCATAACCCGGGGGCAACCGATAGAAGACCTCGCGAAACAGCGGGCTGGCCGCCAGTCCTTCACCCAGGGCCTGGGCTCCGGCCAGAAGTTCGGGCGGAGCCCCGCCTCCCTCGCCTCCGCTTGGGGTTTCCAGGGAAATGAAAACTTGGTTAATCACCCCCAGTTCCTGCAGCAGCTCAAGGTCGCCACGCAGGGCCTTGCCGGGCAAAAGGTCCAGGGCGTTTTCTTCCACCTGCACCTGCCAGGCCCGGTAAGCACCGAACAGGACGAGCAACAGCAGAAGAAGGTTCAGAATTTTACCGGAAATTTTCGGCATGGAAAGGCTGATCAATTAATGGTCTCAAGAGAGGTTGGCGGCATGTCCGCTATTCAGGTAAGTCCGGTCGCCGCGACCTCAGGGATTTATCCGGCATTCGCTGAAGAGCTCCGGTGGCAAAGGAGGATTCAGACGATAATTACTGAAACTGATTATCGTGTTGTCTTCTCCCTCCTCGACAATTTCCACTCGCACCGGCTGCAGGGTTTCAGGGTCGAACACGACCACGATCCGTTTCAAAAAGGAGGCCAGGCCCGCTTGCCTGGGCTTGAGCCTGAGGGCCGGACCAGGTTCCAGCTCCAGGCTAAAATCGCCCTGCAGCTGGCGATAGCCGCCACTGGTCCAGGTCCGCAGCTGCTCCGCCACCAGGCGCATGACCGGGTCGCGATCCAGCCGGAATTCGCTGGCCGGATTACCCTCGCCGCACCGGCGGCCGGTATTGCCATCCAGGATCAGGATTGAAGGTATGGGCTTGGCAAACTCCCAGCGTAATCGGTCGGGCCGGACCAGATACAGACGGCCGGTAAAAACAACCGGCCGAGCGAACAGGGCCAGGTTACGTACCTGCGTGAAATCGCAAGAGAAAGAATCAATCCGGGCGGCACTGCTCTCCACCCGGTCAAGGAACTCATCCAGATCCCCGGCCCCGGCATGGGGGACAAGGATCAGAGAACCGAGGAGCAGTAGTAATCCAAGCGGGATCAGCCTCCAGCCACCAACCTTCATGATGCCTCCCAGGCTTTGATTTCGCCTTCGGCCAGGAGTTCGCCCTCCCGGTTGAAGATCTGTCCCTTCATTACCGTAACCGGACCGAATTCGAAGGTCTTGACCACTTCCACCTGCAACTCTTCGCCCACCCCGGCGCCTTCCAGCCAGCTGAACCGGTCGATTCCGACCAGCAGATCGCGTCGGTCGGCACCACCGTCCGTGAGGGCGTCATAGCCGTTGACCGCGGCCATGGCCTGGGCGATCAGTTCGATAAAGTACTCCGGCCGCACCCGGCCTTCCTTGGTGATGAAAACCCCCTCTGCCGGCACCAGGGCCGTCACCATGGAAAAGTTGCCGTCCCGATCGCGGCGCCGCAATTCACCGGCCAGCAGCATCGGCGGTCTTTGGGCCACCAGCAACTCGGCTGGGCAGGGCAGCTCGGGAGTACCAGCACGACCCTGCTTATCAGAGGATTCCGTCATCTTCATCCATTAACCCATCAACTAGAGATGGTTATAAAAATTTCAATATTCAAGGAGCAGTGCATCGCGAAAGCGGAGGCATACCCAAGTATGTCGAGCATTTCGCGAGGTGCTGCGAGGCCGAAGACCAGAATGTTTACGACGCCATCACCCTCACATTGTTCTTATAGATCGAGATGGCCAAGTAAAAATTTCGATATTCAAGGAGCAGTGCATCGCGAAAGCGGAGGCATACCCAAGTATGTCGAGCATTTCCCGAGGTGCTGCGAGGCCGAAGACCAGAATCTTTACTAAGCAATCACCTTCACATTGGTCTTATAGCCCCCGGATGGCTAAGTAAAAATTTCGATATTCAAGGAGCAGTGCATCGCGAAAGCGGAGGCATACTCAAGTATGTCGAGCATTTCCCGAGGTGCTGCGAGGCCGAAGACCAGAATCTTTACTAAGCAATCACCTTCACATTGGTCTTATAGCCCCGGGATGGCCAAGTAAAAATTTCGATATTCAAGGAGCAGTGCATCGCGAAAGCGGAGGCATACCCAAGTATGTCGAGCATTTCCCGAGGTGCTGCGAGGCCGAAGACCAGAATGTTTACGACGCCATCACCTTCACATTGTTCTTATAGATCCGAGATGGCTAAGTAAAAATTTCGATATTCAAGGAGCAGTGCATCACGAAAGCGGAGGCATACCCAAGTATGTCGAGCATTTCCCGAGGTGCTGCGAGGCCGAAGACCAGAATCTTTACGACGCCATCACCTTCACATTGGTCTTATAGCCTCCGAGATGGCTAAGTAAAAATTTCGATATTCAAGGAGCAGTGCATCGCGAAAGCGGAGGCATACTCAAGTATGTCGAGCATTTCGCGAGGTGCTGCGACGCGGAAGATCGGAATTTTTACGACGCCATCATCTTCACATGTGGAGGCCGCCATTGACACTGATCACCTCGCCGGTGATATAGCCGGCCCCTTCGCTCATCAAAAACTCCACTACCGCCGCCACTTCATCCGGCTTGCCGACCCGGCCCAGTGGCACTCCGGCCAGCATCTTGTCCAGCGGCAGCCCCTCGATCATTTCGGTTTCGATCAGGCCGGGCGAGACCACGTTGACCAGGATCTTGCGCTTGGCCACTTCCCGGGCCAGGGCCTTGGCGGCGGCGATGATGCCGCCCTTGGCCGCCGCGTAGTTGAACTGGCCGGCCTGGCCGGTTTCTCCGGTGGTGGAGGCAATAGCCACCACCCGGCCCCGCCGGGCCGAGAGCATCGGCTTGATCAGCATCCGGGCCACCAGGAAGAAACCGGTCAGGTGGACATTGATCACCTGATCCCAGTCGGACCGGCTCATCATGGCCAGGAGATTGTCCCTGGTAATCCCGGCGTTATGTACCAGGCCATAGGGCGTCACTTCGTCCAGCAGCGGTTCGAGTACCTGCCGCATGGTCTCCTCGTCGGCCACGTCGAAGGGCAGCAACCGGCATTGCCGGCCCAGACCCTCGATCTCGTCGCGCACCGCTTCGGCGGCGTGGTGATCGGAGCGATAGTTGAGCCAGAGATCATAGCCGGCCGCAGCCAACCTCCGGGCGATAGCGGCGCCGATCCCCTTGCTGGCTCCGGTTACCAGGATTACCGGTACTTCACTCATCTCTTCTCCTTGCTGCGGGATTAAAAAAATTCCTGCCCCGGTCCCCATGGCGACCGGGGCAGGAATTTTTGGTTCACTCAGTTCAGCTTTCGGCGCTCACATTGAGGCCATGGCCTTCTTGGCATAACCCTTGACCTTTCGGTTCTTGGCGTCTTTAGCAACAGTTTTTAGGGTTTCCTTGTACTTGTCCTGGTGCGAAGTCCCCAGGGCCTTGAGCATCCAGGAAACCGCATCGCTCTGGTTCCGGTCGCGCGGGTTATCATTATAGATCGCCAGAATCTCCTGCGCCAGAACATCGAAGACCGCCGTATCGGTCACCCGGTCGCGGATGATCTTCTTGGCGCCCCAGAGCTTGTCGGCGATACTCCGGGATTGCAGCTTCTTGATATAGTCGGCCGAGGCCAACTTGGCCCGCGGTGCTCTCCCCCCCGTGGTCTGGTAGCCGGGACCGGTGTAAACCGTGGAAACCTCCACCGGCGTCAGCGGCCCGGAGATGGACTTGACCATCTGGCCCACGGCGATGGCGTTGTCGGCATCCTCTTCGCTGATCTCCGCCGTGGCGATCTTGTTGTTGACATCGCTTATTTTCAGCTTGCCGGTCTCGATCTTCTCGATATCGAGGACCTCGCCGGTCTTGGGATGCTTGATTACCTTGCCTTCCTTGAAGACCATGAATTCCATTTCGCTCTTGACCCCGGCCAGCTTGCCCAAATCGATGGTAACCTCGTCGCCGTTCCGCGCAACCACGTAGCCTTCCAGGGGGAAATTCTTGATGATCTTCTCCGACATCTGGACGATCAGGCTCTGGAGACTGGTGGAGGCGGTGGCCTTGACGTTTTCGGCGGCGATGATCGAGGCGGTTTCGACGTCGATGATCCGGGCGTTGACCTCGAGGATATTCTCCAACTTCATGACCGAACCGGAGATGATGACCTTGACCCCCAGAATCTTGCCCAGCTTGGTGGCGGTCTTCTCGTCGATGACCCCGGTGAGCCCCATCTTCTGCTCATCGAGGATTTTCTTGAGCATGGCCCGCTCGACCACGTCGAAGCGGCCGGTCTTGACCAGGGCGGTGATGAACCATTCGGCCACGATGGAGCCCATGTCCTTGGTCTCGAAGCCCTCCCCCTGCAGCTGAAAATCGAGGACCGCCACCTTGTTCTTGGTAAAGTCGGCCGCGGCCGTCAGCGGCAACAGCAACACCAGGCACCCCATTAATAAAGCGACAACCTTTTTCACCCCGTTTCTCCTCATCATATAACTCCCCCTTTGGTTCCAACCCGATGACACCACCCACTCAGCGCAGAGCGATTACCACCTTGCCGCCGGTTACACTGGTCACAGCCATTTTCTTCTCCTTGACCTTCTTGCCGTCCACCGCCTCGGCGAAGCCATCGGCGCTGCCCCTGAAGACCACCGAAAGCTGGAGTTTGCCGCCGCCGAAACCCCGCTTGTTGACCGAGGCCACTTCCAGGTTGCCGATCACCCGGGTAACCTCTTTCTGGGTCGAATAATCGCCGACATTCTCGACCACTACATCCAGGGTCATACCGTTATTGACCGTGTCCTGAAAGGAGGAGACAATCTTTTCGAACAGCTCCCGGTCCATGAGTTTGCGGGCCGCCTTGTCGGAGGCCTGCTCCATGGCGGTTTCCTCGGAGATATGCGCGGCGGCGCCGGTGGCCGACTTGGAGGCAATTATCCGGGCGTTGGAGGCATTGACCACTTTAGCGGAGAGGCTGGCCTGGCCGGACTTCATGCCGGCCGAGCCGAGTAGATCGTTCTGCATGACGCTCTTGACTACCTTGCCGACAAGCACATACTCGGCGCCATTGGCTGCGCCCAGCTTGGCCGCCGCCACCGGATCACCCTCGGTGGCCTTGCGGATCAGGGCATCGTCCTTATCCATCAGGGCCGCAACCGAAGCGGCATCGACCAGTTCAAACTCCTTTTCGTTGAGGTAGTCGACTATGGCGGTTTCGGCCGCCCTGCCGCCCTCTTCCTGGATCAACACCATCATCCGCGGCTTGTCCATCGATTCGAGCAGGATCTTCAAGGCGGCCAGGTCCTGCTTGATGCTGGCCAGGGAAACCACGGCGCTGATCTTGATGTAGAAGCCGTCCGGTTCCTGACCCTCCTTCAAGACCTTGTAACTCTTGACCGCGCCGATGGTCCTGGTCAAAACCACATCCTTCTGCAGGATGAAGTTTTTTACCTCGGTCTCGGAGATCAGCACCGTGCCGATGCCACTGCTTACCGCTTCCCGCTTGGCTTTGAGCAGAGCGTCGTCTCGAGAGATTCCATAACTTTCGGCCTCGACGGTGATATCGCCGTCCAGGGGCGGAGTCCCGGCCAGGGCCGGCAGGGCCGTCAGCAAGCACAGAACCAGGCTCAGCAGTACTTTGAATTTCACCGGTGTTCCTCCCTCTAATCGAGCTGTTTACCGCGATTTGCAGCGCCTGTTAGTAATTAAATGAAATGAGCTTTTTGTCAATGGGCGGGAAGCCGGTTCAATAATCGCCGTCGATTCTGCTGACCAGGCCGTCGCGGCCGAAGCTGACGACCATCTTGCTATGCCGGCTGACCCAATAGATCCAGGCGCGATCGGTCATCAGAACCTCGCGATTAGCGAATTCCGGCGGATATCCCACGGCGATCAGCACGGCTTCACGACTCATGCCCGGCTTGACCCTGCCTTCGTAGATCCCGTCTTTATCGATCTCGGACATCCCATTCACCTGCTGCTTCAACTGCTCCGGACTTTCCAGAAAGACCCGCCCGAGATGCTCGACCAGCGGCACGCTCCGCCTGGTCCTGCGGTGAAACTCGTAGCGAAAGCGCTTGCCTTTGCCAACTACCTCGAAGAGAAGATTATTCCTCTGTACCCGGATTACCCGCACCTCGGTACCCCAAGGCAGCAGGGAGCCCTGAAGCTGATAGTTAACCGAGGAAACCTTTTTGTACAGCAGGTCGGCGTGGAGGTTATAGCCCAGAAAATAGTGATGCCCCTCCATCTGCCTCAGGGGTAAGGTATCCGGCGGCAGAACTGCTGCCGCGGCCAAACTGCTGGTCACGATCAGGAAAAAAAGAATAGCGCTCAGCTTCTTGATGATTCTCTGCATAGTCTCTCCGGTCAACGGGTTTGTCGCTTCAGACCGTCATATTCAGGACAGCCCGGCCGAAACTCGCCTGGCATACCCAGGTTATTTCACCCCGACCCCGGTGGGACCGGCGGTTGACCAGATCGGTCAAGGACTCCACCGCGCCCAAAGTGTGGCGGGCCGGGGTTACCTCACTGCCGGCATCCCGACAAATTTCTTCCCGTCTGGTCAGATAATCGGCAGTGGCGCAGGACTCCCCGACCACCTCGACCCCGGTCAGCAACCCCAGACCGGAACCTACCGTTTCGGCCCGATCCAGAACCCAGACCACCGCTCCTTTGTGCCAGGGCGCTTCCAATCCGGCGAAAGAACGGCGGTAGGCATCGGCCAGCAGTTCGCTGTAGGTTTCCACCCCCAGAACCAGGGCGCGCTCGACCCGGCCGGTGACCACCGCCAGCCGTGCCTCTTCCAGGGCCAGGAGAAACGGCCAGCCGTAATCGGTAAGGGTCAGGGCCGGGCCCCGGAAATCAAGGAGGCGGGCGACATAGCCGGCCGCGGCATTATAAACCGAGTGGGAAAAAAGAGTCGGGGAGATCTGCCCTTCGCCGTCGTTGATCAGTGAGCCCAGCGACTGGAAATTGGTCTCCAGGGGACCGAAGGCGGTGCCCAGGAAGAGACCTTTGGCTTCCGGGGCCAAATCCCGCGCTGGGGCTGCAGCCAGGGCCGCATGCCCGCCAACCGCCGCCAACCGGATGAAATCATCGGCCCGCCGTAATTCCCGGACCAGTGCGGCCGGAACCTCATCGGCCATGCTCAGTTGCCGAGCGGCGGATACCGTCACCGGTCGGTTCATCGCGCCGCCTCCATGATCAGGACCGCGTTGCCGCCGCCGAAGGCCAGGGACTGGGAAAGACCCCAGCTTCCGGCCAATTGCCGGTTTTCACCCTGGGCCAGGGGCTTGACCGGAAGGGCTGGGTCGACCTCGGGGCAGCCCACGGTTCCGGGAGTCATGCCATGGCGCAGGGCGAGCAGGGTGAAGACCGCCTCGATGCCGCCGGCCGCCCCCAGCGTATGGCCGGTAAAACCCTTGGTCGAGACGATGGCCGTCTCTGCAACATCGGGCAGCGCCGCGGCCAGGGCGTTGGTTTCGGCCTGATCGTTGGCTCGGGTGCCGGTACCGTGGGCATTGATCAGGGCCAGCTTTACCGGCCCGGTTTCGGCCAGGGCCTGGGCCAGGGCGGTCTTCAAACCCCTGCCCTCCGGGTGTGGGGAAGTTGGGTGGTAGGCATCGGCGGCGCAACCGTAACCACGCAACCAGCCATACTTAGGCCCGCCCCGATCGCGACCTGACTCCTCAGGCTCCAGAACCAGCACCCCCGCTCCCTCGCCCAGGTTCAAGCCCTGGCGGGAGGCGGTGAAGGGACGGCAGGGGGCGGTATCGGCCAGCATCAGGCTGGCAAAACCGTTATAGGCCACTCGGGACAACTCATCGGCGCCGCCGGCGATGGCCAGGTCGCAATGCCCGGCAGCCAGCCAGTTGCGGGCGATGCCGATGGCGTCGGTGCCGGAAGCGCAGGCGTTGGTGACCACTACCGAGGGACCACGGGTACCCAGCAGCCGATGCAGGGCGGCGGACACGTTGCCGCCCAGGTAATAATGGATGGGAGCCAGATCCGGGGCCGAACCGTCGCGCCAGGCGATGTAGTATTCCTCGTTATGGAAGGTGCAGCCCACCGTGGTGCCCAGGGCGATACCCACCCGGAGATTCCGCAAGTCGCCGGCGCTGATGCCGGCCCGGTCAAGGGCTTCGGCGGCGGCGGTACAGGCCAGCAGAATGGTCCGGCTGACCGACTCCGTCCGAAAACCGGGACAGGTCTGGGCCAACAGCCGCCGAGCTCGGTCGCTCAGGCAGTCCTGTGGAGCAGCGAAGACCGGGAAATTCAGGATGGTCTTGAACAGGTAGTCGGGCACCGGCTTGCAGTTGACCACGCCTGCCGCCAGATTGCGCCAGAGGGTATCGGAGTCATCGCCGCCGGAGGCGATAGCCCCCAGACCGGTGACCACGATGCCCGGCTGCCCCGGGCCGATGTGATTTTCCCGACTCATGCGGCTCAAACTTGTCGGCTCAGGCCGCGGCCCCCCGCCGCTCTTCGATGAAGCGCGCCAGGGTATCGACGGAACGGAAGGCGGCCTGTCCCTCGTCCATGTCCTCGATCTGGACCCCGAAATGCTTCTGGACCAGAACCACCAGCTCGACCGCATCCAGGGAATCGAGCCCGAGCCCTTCCTCGAACAGGGGCGAGTTATTCTCTATCTCTTCCGGTTTGACCCCTTGCAGTTTCAGGTCCCGGACAATGATCTCCTTGATCTGTTTCTTCAACTCTTCCATCGAAAGTTCTCCATAATGGTAGGATGCGGTGAATCCACAAACCGCATCGATTTCGTATTAATGAAATACTGTTTCGTAAAGCGCAACCGGATAGGTCAGCGGAAATACAACCGTGTCAAGGACCAGGCTGAATGGCATATCCAGAAGAGGGTATTCGGGTGGCCTGGCTTTAAATCTCGCCTGGACTATATCGTCATTGCCGGTAATTGCATGGTAATCAAGTCGGGTACCGCTATATATTTTCGGACTCTCAATCGAAGCAGAAGATACTGTTCGAAAAGTGCCGCAGCCACTCAAGCAGAGAAGCACCGCTACCGTCATCATTGAATTAAAGGGGAAAGTCATTCATCAGCCCACCCAAGAGAGCAGTTCACCAAAGATGCGGATGTTCTCCACCGGCAAGCTGCACTCTGCGGGCCACAAGCCCCGGATCATCGTCGACGGAAGACAACAATGCCAATTTAATAAAAAAACCTCTTATTGGCTCCAGAAATCGAAGAAATTATACCACTGGTAAGGATATCTCTTCAGGTACTCTTCAAGGGCCTTGGCAAAGAGACGCGCCCATTGCGCCATGTCGCGCCGCCGGTTTTCCCGATCAGTGGGCTCGGGCCGAAAAACCGCCCAGAGTTTCAGGGAATATTCACGCCGTCCGGTCTTGGCCGCCAGCAGTACCGCCACCGGGCTGCCGGTGGCGGCCGCCAGCACGTAGGCGGCCGCCGGCAGCCGCACACTCTCCCCGAGAAACTCCACCTCGACATCGGGACCACCGGCATAGCGATCGCCCATGATGGTCACCACCTCACCCCTTTGCAGGGCGGCGGTGGACTCGACCATCCCACCCATGAATCCGTCGCTTTTAATGATTTTAAAGGGCATTTGCCGACGGCGCAGGTCGAAAAAATGTTTGGCCACCGCCTCTTCATGATAGTGCATCAGCGAATTGATCGGGACCCGGAAGCCGGTGAGGTGGGCCATGGCGCTCTGCCAATTGCCGACGTGGGCGGTCAGCAGCACCACCCCTTTGCCCTCGTCGGCCAGGGCCAGCAACTCCTCCTGGCCTTCCAATCGACCTTTAAGTTCCGCCCCGCTCCGCAAACCCAACCAGGCCCGATCCACCAGGACCCGCCCGAAGTTCAACATGATCCGTTGGGTATCCCGCCAGCGGGCTAAACAGCCATGGCTGGGAAAACGCTTCGCCAGGTAGGGGGCGGTCAGGCGATGTATTTTCCGGCTGACCAGGACGTAGGTGGTAATAACCGGCCAGAGCAGCAGATAGGCACCGGTCTGCCCGCCGAGGAAAAGCATGCCGTAGAAGATATAATGCCCCAGGGCCTCCAACCGCCCCCCCGGACCCTTTACCGCGTCATTCATCCCCGATCCCTGACTTCGCCGTCGATCGCCGGCACTGCCCGCAGTTTTCGGATCGCGATATAAACCACCCCGCCGGTCACCAGGCCCAGGAACGGGCCCAGGAAAAGCGAGCCGAGCAGCCATTCCCAAAGCCGCAGGGGGGCCTGGAGCACCAGGGTGTCCCAGGTAAACTCGGTGAGCCAGCTGCCCCGGCGCAGGAGATAACCCAGCTGAATGCAGAGAACCGGCATCACCGGCGGCATGCAGAGCTGGCTGGCGGTGATCGCCGCCAGCTTGTTGAGGTGGAGCCGGTGGCAGACATAGATGATCACCACGGTATGGCAGGCCAGCAGCGGCAGGGCCCCCAGGAAGACGCCCATCCAGGCCGCCGCCGCCAGCTGCATGGCGCTGGTGTGCTCCCGACAGAGAACCTTGAGGAAGTTGACCGGATGCAGGAGCGACAGCTTCTCACGGCGCTCCGCCGCCGCCTGCTCAGGGTCTCGAATCCGCAACCGGAGGTGGGGCCAGGGCCAGAGAGCCCGCAGGACCAGCCGGGTATGCAGACAGGTCAAACGCAGGTTGTCTTTGAACTGATGGAAGTGCGAAACCCGCTCCGCTTCGGGCGGATAGCGGACCGAGACCTCCGCCGAGAGGATCGGCAACCCGGCCCAGGCCGCCCGAGTCAGGACTTCGACCTCGAAATCGTAACGCCGGCAACCGGTGACCAGTTGCAACAACTCCCGGACCGGATAGAGCCGAAAGCCGCTCTGGGTGTCGGGCAGGTCGTGCCCGCATTCGAGGCGCACCCAGAAATTGGAAAAACGCCGGCCGAAGAGGCTCGCTCCCGGAGCATTATGGCGATCCATCCGCCGAGCCCCGATGACCAGGGCCTGTTCCTGCCCGGCGGCAGCCTCGGCCAGCAGCTTGGCCTCGCCCGGATCGAGCTGATCGTCGGCATCGACGGTGATGATCCTTCCGTAACCCTGCTCAGCCGCCCAGCGCGCCCCGGCCAGAATAGCCGCCCCCTTGCCCCGGTTGACCTCAAAGCGCAGGGTGTCGCAGCCCAGGTCCGCGACCCGGTCGAGCCCGCCGTCACTGCTGCCGTCGTCCACCACCAGCACCGGCCAGCCGGCAGCCAGCCCCTTTTCCACCACGGTCCGCACGGTGGCACCGTGGTTGTACAGGGGAATGACCAGTAGTATTTTGAGGTTATCAGTCATGTCTTGAAATTTCTGGCAAACTAATTCATTGCCGTTATTCATCCGCAGGAGATCTCGTCAATGCGAGGATCCTGAAACCGCAAAGCAATCTCGTCGCTCATACCGTCAAAGGCAGATTGCTTCGTCGCGGAAGCGCTCCTCGCAGCAATGACTGGGTTAATAGTTTCGCTCGGTTGCCACGCAAAAACCTGCAGATGTGCCCCAGATATGCGCGCCCAACGGCAGTGCCCTCGGGGTGCAAGCAGACCGGCGAGCTATAGCAGCGCTATGCGAGACCGGGCTGATCGCGTGCAGAAGGGGTGCAGCTGCAAGTTTATCTACGCCTCCTGACCAGCATATCCCACATCGGTCCCACATGCCCCTTGCGGTGCAGGTGGGTGATCCGTTCCTGCATCACCGAGGAGGGATAGATCCGGTCAAGCCGCCCGCGCCAGGCCTCTTTCAAGGTGGCGTCCAACTCCGCCTCGGCCAGCTCAGGCGAGAAGTAGAAGAACGGCGCCAGCAGCGGCTGGTCGGCAGCCATGACGCGATCGTCGATGGCCCGGCGGTGCATGGCGGTTCCGGGCAGCACCCGGATGCCGGTGAAGGCGAAAACCACCGAATTACTGAGCCGTTCGACATTGGCCAGTCCCCGGGCCAGGGTCTGCCGGTTTTCGCCGGGACCGCCGAAGATGATGAAGTGGGCGCAAGGCACCCCGGCCGCCGCCGCCAGCTCATTGGCGGCCTCGACCTCGGCGAAGGTAAAATCCTTATGCATGGCGGCCAGGGTCTCGTCGGAAGAGGCGTCGGTGCCGAGCTCCATGGCCGAAAGCCCGGCGCGTTTCATCAGTTCGAATCCCTCGGCGGTCAGGTTCTGGGGCCGGAAAAAAGCGCACCAGGGCACGGTGTTGCCGGCCCGGATCAGGGCCTCGGCCACCTCCAGATAGTGGCCGCGCACGTCGTTGAAGACCGAGTCGGTGAAGAAGATGTATTTGCCGCCGTGCTCGCGGCCGGCCCGGATCACCTCCTCGGCCACCTCGCCCGGATCCCGGAAACGGTAGGTCCGCCCTTCCAGGGTGGGATAAGAACAGTAGGCACAGCGATAGGGACAGCCCCGTTTGGTCTGGACGTTCAACATCCCGCCCCAGGAAAGGTAGAAGTCGGCGGTGGCCTGGTCGTATACCACCGGCCGCCAGGGGCAGGGGTCGGTCTTGCCGGTCAGAATCCGGGTCGAGGGGTGACGCCCGGCGGAGATCTCCCCGGCCAGCCAGGGCAGGAGGTTCTCTCCTTCCCCAACCACCCCGTAATCGGCGCCGAGAAAATCGAGCACGGTTTCGGGCATGATGGAAAAGGCCGGTCCACCCAGAACCACCGGGGCGGCATGGCGAGCGCGGATGAAGGTCATGGTCTCCTGCACCGGGTCCATGAAGGCATCCGGCGCGGTGCTGTCGACGGTATCCAGATTGCGGATCGAAAGCCCGATCAGATCCGGATCGAACTCGGCCAGCACCCCGGCGAGATTATCCAGCCCTCCGTTGGCCATCACATCGTAATGGCGCGCCTCGTGCCCGGCCTGGCGCAGGGCCCCCAGCAGATGCGCCACCCCCAGAGGGTAGACCGGGTAAGGAGTCATCACCCGGTTGGTCGATATCAGGAGACATTTACAGGGCATGGATAAAGTTCCGAAATTGAATCAAATGACTGGAAGTTGATGGCGGTTGAATGGAATACGTAAAACGAAATTCCTTATTTCTTTTCCCCTTTCACGAAGCCGAGCACCGCAGAAGCTGCCGATCAGAAGTTTGAACTGTTTGAGTCCGCCAAAGGCGGGCGAGTTTTCAAACTTCCGGCAGCTTCGAGGAGCACAGGGAACCCCGCAAAGCGGGGCAAGTGACGGGGTGCCCTTTCTTTTGGTTCGTTTTCTTTGGGCAAGCAAAGAAAATGAACGAACATAACAATGCCACCATTAGCTGCAGTTCAGGACCGAGTTGGACCTAGATCCCCGCTTCCGCGAGGATGACGGAATATCGCATCCGTGCCATGCAGCTGCCTAACGGTTAAGTTCCCAGTGTCGGCGTACGGAAGTCAAACGTGGCGGCGACTGGTAGGTGCCGTCCTCCATCTCCGCCCGCACCACCTTCTGGAACAGGCGCGACATTCGCAGAGACTGGGATGAACCCTTGTAGAAGTTGGTCCAGGCGTAGTCGTACATCTCCTGCAGTTCCTCCGGGGTCATGTGCTTGGGTTGGAAACAGACCTCGGCGGTGGTGTAGCGGGACCAGTCCTTGTGCAGGATGCGGCCGGTCTTCTCGAACTGATCGGTGACGGGGGTATGGGGGAAGGGAGTGAGGATCGAGAACTCGGCCATCTCCACGTCGATTTCCAGGAGAAAGTCGACCAGCTTTTTGATCTGATCGACACTCTGGTTGTCGGGACCCAGCAGCACCGCCGCCTCCACTCCGATGCCGTGATCCTTCAAGCGCTTGACCCGGTTGCGGATCACGTCGGAGGTATCGAAAATCGCCTGGTAGACGTACCAGCAGCCGGCCTCGGCCGCCTTGGCCACCACCGCCTCCTCGTCCAGAATCGGGTGACAGACCCATTTCTTCTTCAGCGGTTTCATGGCCTCGAAAAGATTCATGATCCAATCGCGGTCCTGGGCCAGAGAGTTGTCGACCAGGAAGAGCCGGTTATTGTCGATCCCGGCGATCTCCTCGATCACCTGGTCGATCGGCCGGGGCCGGAATTGCCGGCCGCCCAGGTAGGCGGTGGCGCAAGGAAAGCAGTTGAAGCGGCAGCCCCGAGAGGCATGGACCAGGTCGACCATCGGCACCCCGCGGTACATGTAACGCTCGCGGTTTAATATATCGCGCCGGGCCGGGCCCACCGACTCGATGGGCGGAAAGTCGTGAAAATAATCGTATTTCGGAGCCAGCGCCCCCTTCTCCCAGTCGGCCAGAACTTTCGCCAGCCGGCCGTCCTCGACCTCGCCCAGGAAAATGGCGTCCACCCCGGCCCCCACCTCCTCGGCGTGCAGCATGGTCGAGATGCCGCCGGCGATCACCTTGATCCCCTGTTCCCGGAAACGGGCGGCGACTTCCAGGCCACGAGGCAGCTGGCAGGTGAGCATCATCGACAGCAGCACCAGGTCGGTCCGGTGATCCGGGGCGAGATGGTCGACATTCTCGTCGATGAAGGTCACCTCGTAGTGAGCCGGGATCTCGGCCGCCAGACAGACCGGGCCGTGGGGCGGCAGATGGAACTCAGTCTGCTCGGGGATCTTGGGCCAGCGGGGATAGATAATCGTTACGTGGGGCATGTTTATCTCACAATTTTGAAGTTTGCCACTACAACCTCGCCGACCTCACTCCCCGAGGCCCCGGTTTGGTTATCCGGGAGGGCGATGGCTCCGGCCGGACAGATATCAATCAACCCGGCCACCATGAATTCCGGGCCGGGTTCTTCGGCCAGCCAGCGGCGGGCTTCGGCCTCAGCCTCGGCAGCGTCCGAGGAGAAGAGTGAATAGACCGGCCCGGTTAATCCATAATGGCTGGCCGCCTCGGCCAGGGCGATATTCGGCAGGGTATAGCTGAACAGGGTCGGACTGGCCAGGTCGATTCCGCCGGCCAGAGTCTGAGCGTAGGACAGGTCGGTGGCCAGGGAACCATGAATGCCGGCACCGATCAAACCGGCGGTGGAGAGCGCGGCGACGCCCGGGGACTCATACCTTAAAAGCCCGGCTGTCTTGAGGACCCGCCCCACCTCATAGACCGCCAGGCGACTGAGCCGGTCCATCCGCCCCCAACGCCTGGGGATCGCCCCGATCACCGCCAGTATATCCGGCCCCGGTTCATCTTGGTCCAGGTAAGCGAAAGGGGTAGAATTTAGTTTTGTTCCAGCCACAATAACCTTCTTAATCTCTGCCGATTACCACATCAGCGAGTTTTCAGCGCATGCGGGATTAACCGGAACTTGTGATAATATCCGCACGAACGGTACCGGGTCAAGAATTATACCTTAACATTCTTGACATGACCAGCGGGTTTGGGCCATAGTCCAAGGCAATTCACCGGCCTCATTTCGTCCGGCCTTTATCGAACTCAAACCTTGACGCATTCGCAAAAAACTACGGATTCATCCAAAAGCCGCAGAGCGCACAGAGTATTTGCTTGATTAAAAGAGATATTTCGCTGTGAACTCTTCGAGCTCCGTGGTTAAGGAAGATTATTTGCGAGACAGTCAAGCCCTGCAGGGAAACCGAAAACCGCCGTGGCGAAAAATCCTCTCTACCGAAAAATCCGCGATGACCTGTTCTACCTGCTGGTTGTAGGCTTCATCGGCTGTCTCCGCCTCTTGCCCCGGAGGGTAGCCCTGGCCCTGCTACGGACCATGGGGAGGCTGGGTTTTGTCCTGGCTTCCGGCCCGCGCCGCCGAACCATCGAGCACCTGACCATGGTATACGGGCAGGACAAGAGTCCGGCCGAGATCAGGGAATTGGCCCGCCGGGTCTTCGTCCATTTCGCCACCGCCGCCGCCGATCTCCTGCGGCTGCCGGTGCTGATCAAACAGGGGCTCGATCGGCTGGTCTCGGCCTCAGGCACTGAACACCTGGACCGGGCCTTCGCCACTGGTGACGGAGTGTTGATGATCACCTGTCATTTCGGCAATTGGGAAATCCTGGGGGCCTGGCTGGCCCAGAACGGCTACCCGATGAGCGTGGTCGGCACCAGCCTGTTCGACCCTCGTCTGGACCGGATCCTGGTCGAAACCAGAAACCGGGCCGGCTACACCAACATCACCCGGGGCAAGGGAACCCGCGAAATTATCCGCACCCTGAAAAAGGGGGAAGCGGTGGGCATGCTGATCGACCAGGACACCAAGGCCGACGGGGTCTTTGTCGATTTCTTCGGCCGTCCCGCCTATACCCCTACCGGTCCTGCCGTCCTGGCCCGCCGCCTGAACCTGCCGATCATCCCGATCTTCGCCTACCTGAAAGACGATTTCACCTACCAGGTCGAATGCCTACCCCCCCTCGACCTGGTCAAGACCGATAATGAGGCCGAGGACATCCGGCGGAACACCCAGAAATGTTCCGATGCCTACGAGGACATTATCCGCCGCCACCCCGAGCAATGGGTCTGGATGCACAAGCGCTGGAAGACGCAGCCGGAACAATTCGCCCGGGAGAAAAAAGAAGTTTAATGTTATTGTCGATTCCGAAGAATTTGCGGCAAGTGGCGGGAAAAAGGCAATTACCCTTGCAGTCATTGCGAGGGAACGGCAGTTACCGAGGCAATCTTTCGCAATTGGCAGTGAGATCGTTTCGTCCTTTATCCTCGCGCTGACCACATCCCAAAATCCAGGAGGGAAAGATGAAAAAACTGTTCATTATACCGATGCTGTTCTGCGCCCTGTTCCTGGTCGCCTGCTCCTCGGACGATCCGTCGGTCACCGACCAGGTCGCCGACAAGGTGGACCAGATCAACACCAAGAACGCCGACGCCATCGTTAAGCACATCAAGAGCCCGATTGAAAAGGCCAGAATGACTCAAAACCTTGGCGACGAGCGCACCAATGCCATCGACGATGCCATACAAAATCAGTAAAGGTTGAAGCCGCACCAACAGAAACAAAAAGGGCCGCCCGATTAAACGGGCGGCCCTTGCACCATGACGCTGATTTCGACTTCGGCTTTCGAACCGGATATCCGGTCCAATCTGGTCGATCTTACATTTTACCCTTCATCTTCTTCATTTCCTGCCGCTTCATCCGGATCATCCGGGTGTCCTGATACATGTCCTGATAGGCGCCATTGATGGCCGCTTCAAAGTCGACCAATTCACCGCCATTCTCGGCGACGAATTTATCTGCCGCCGCTTTATCGGCAAAGGCCCATTTGGCTCGTTTGGTCATCACCCCCTTGACCTTGCCGCCCATGACCCAGGTCGCCTCTTCGGCATTGATCAACTCCTTGGAGTTGTAATCGCCGACTTTGATGGCCTTGGGCATCTTGTCCAGCTGGTTGGCCAGATCCAGGGCACCACAATGCAGGCTGCACAAACCGCTACTGCTGCCGTCACCGTATTCGATCAGCATCCTGCTCTGGGCGAACATCTGCCGGTTCATCCCGCAGTATGCACAAGAGGGATGTTGGGCAATATCGGCCATCTGCTCCATGGCCACGGCCAGACCGGCCACTCCGGCCAGCAACAGGGTACACAACAAGACAAGTTTCTTCATGGGCTCTCCTAGTTTTGATTTCCCGACTTTCAGGGTTGGCTGGATAGCAACCTGGAGCACCATTATCAAAGCAACTCAGGAAGAGATCAATGCGGCAAATTGTCGCACTGCGAAGCCAGGCCGAGAAGTTGGCCGGGATTACCCCACCGCCAATTGGCATTATGCAGGCAGGCGTCAAGCAGGTTATAGTTTGTTTAATCGCTCGACCTCGGGGGGTAACTACACCGCCGAGACCACACCGGGAAGAGCATTTCGTGGAGAATATTGGAGGATCGGGATGGACAAGAACACCGCGTTACATCTACTCATAACCTTGATCGACTACTTCGAGGCCGGCAACCATGAAACCGACAGCGCGGCCCAGGCCATCATCGCCAGCGATGTCAATTTCAAGGAAAAGTGGGAGGCGGAAATCAAGCGCCTCGTGGCAGGAAACGAGTGGACCGGCCTGCGGGCGCCGGAAGCGGATATCATCGCCTCCGCCCTGCACCGCCTGCAGCGACTGCTGGCGGAAGGGGACTGATTGTCCTGAGGGCTGTAGCCGCAAAACGAAATCAAGACAAAGAGATTGACAGGAAAAGCCGGCCCGATAAAGTGAGCACAGGAGGTCCGGCAAGGTTAGATTTCCTTGACGATCAACCGCCGCAACCGGTCGATTACCTTGGTGACATTGGCCGAACCATTGCGAACCTCTCCGTCATGGTCGGTGAACTTAACTTCGAACCTCTTCCTGCCAGGCAGAAGCCGGGAACGAAAAAGATCGACCCTGAACTTTCGCCCTGATTTAAACCGCAAGGAAATAGTGCAAACAGGCCTGTTTTTCGGCATTAGATATTTTATATTTGAATAAATAACGAGAAAACAAAACTACTCGTCAGATACGTAACTATTTCAAAGAGAAAATGTTTTCGGACATCATTCCATCGTAACCAATGACGGGATACGGCGCCAAGTTTCGGTCCATCTCTCATTCAGTAAGCAATTGCAGGATACCGGAGATGCAGATAGCGAGCTTGCGAGAACTTCGAGGCATCGGGCTGCAAGGTTACTGGTGTACATGAGCAGGCAGATAACACAGCGGATTCGTTGCCCTGAGTTCGCTTACATTCCATCGATGCCGGCGGGAGGATCATGCTGAAGGAAATGAAGGCATATGGCCACTTGAAACCGGGCCAGAAGGGAACGCAGCGACTGACGTCGCGTTTTGGTGAGGCGTTGGTCTGTGTCCGTTACCGGTATGATGAACGAACAGGCGACAACCTGACGACAGTGGAAATCATCGTGGATAGACGCCCCCGGTTGGCCGGGCGGCACCGGGATACGAACATGGTTGCCGTCGCCGTGTCCTACAACGAAACGGAACTGAGGGAAAAGCTGAAAAAAGCCGGGGGGCGCTGGAATTCGGAGGAACGGATCTGGCGGGTCTGTTTTGGAGCGATTCGGGGTGACACGACACTGGTGGAACGGATCGTTAAAGAGTAGGCGGTGGACCGATGTGCCATGAGAAAAGAATATAGCCGAGTCGAGCAGCTGGCCTGCTCATACGAGACTTATGCCCGCAGGGTGTATAGCCGAGTCGAGCAGCTGGCCTGCTCATACGAATATGCCAGGTGCAAAGGCGGTGCAAGTTTCCGGTGAATAAGTAACCTATACCGGTTACCGGTTCTTGCCAGGGGAATTGAATGAAATCACGTATATAGGTTACCTGGAGGTCACTTATATAAGTCACCGGTAACGTATATAGGTGACAAGTCACTTATATACGGATACCTATAATCAACTTGTTGGGGCAAGAAAATGAGAACGATCTAATAGGAAACAACATGGCAAACAAGAATCTTACAAACGCCAAAAGGGCAAAAAATGACGAGTTTTATACCCAATATGGCGATATTCAGAAAGAGATTGAAGCATATTTGGAATATGACCCGGATGTATTTCGAGGTAAAGTAGTATATTGCAACTGCGACGATCCGTTCGAGAGCAATTTTTTTCGCTATTTCGTTCTCAATTTCAACAAGTTGGATTGAAACAACTTATCACTACAAGCTACAAACCTTCGCCAGTTGCCAATACACAACTAGAATTATTTGGCGATGACAAAACTCTCACAAAATCAAAAGGCCGTCCAAAGATAACTGCCAACAAATTTATTATCAATGAAGTTCATGACATAGACGGTGACGGCGAATTTAACTTGAAGGATGTTGCAAACAATTAAAGGAAAATAAACAAAATGAATGGACACCATTAGACGGAGATGGTGATTTCCGTAGTGATGAATGCATAGATCTACTGAAACAATCAGACATCGTAGTAACAAATCCACCATTTAGTTTGTTTCGAGAATATGTTAAACAACTTTTTGATTACAAAAAAAAATTTTTAATTATCGGAAATATTAATGCCATTACATATAAAGAAATTTTTCCCTTGATTAAAGAGAATAAAATATGGCTAGGTACACGGATTGGTCAGGTGGAATCTGGTTTTATTGTGCACTAAATCTATGAGTTATATGTCAGAAGCTCGAATTGATGAAGAAGAGACTATGAATGTTGCTACCAATCTGTTTTGGTTTACTAATCTAGACCACGGACGCGACACCAACCATTACCACTTATGACCATGGAGGATAATTTGAAGTTCAGTAAACATAAGAAATTAAAGGGAAAAAGCATATGACAAATATGATAATTATGATGCAATTGAGGTGCCTTTTACCGATGCAATCCCAAGTGATTATGATGGCGTGATGGGAGTACCCATTACTTTCTTAGATAAATACAATCCTGAACAGTTTGAAATTATAGGTGTACAAAGATGATAACGATCTCGCATCTGTATGAAAACATAGAAGAATACATCAGGTGAAACAAATGAGAACGCTAATGATTTAAAGCGACGATGGTGTAATAAATTATTGTGAATGAGACAAATGTCAATCGTTATCCAACGTATTTATTAATAAGAAAAAAATAATATGAAAACAACATTAAAAACCGATATTACTGTAAAAGATATATGTGAAGGGTTTGTTTATAACGAACTTGAAGGCAAAGGGCTTGTTTGGCTTGTCTGGTAAACTCACCATTCAGCCGGAATATCAGCGTAACTATATTTATGCTTCGATGGTGGAAAAAGAGAGATGGCCGTTATTGAATCAATCTCAAAGGCTATCCAATTGGTTTGATTTATTTTAATAAAGTTAGTGAAGATAATTTGGAAGTTTTGGATGGGCAGCAGCGAATTACCAGTTTTGGACGATTTGTAACTGATAAATTTGCCATCAAAGATGAAAATGGTATGGAGCAATATTTTGGTGGTATTGCAAAAGATAAGCAAGACCAAGATTTTGGAAACAAAACTGCTTATTTATGAATGTGAAGGGACAGAAAGCGAGATAAAAGAATGGTTTAAAACAATCAATATTGCTGGTGTTCCGCTTAACAATCAAGAATTATTAAATGCTGTTTATTCTGGACCATTTGTGACACTTGGCAAAGAGGAGTTCAGCAATAGCCAAAACGCCAATATCCAAAAATGGAGTGCATATATAAAGGGTAGTGCAAACGACAGGAATTTTTGGAACGAGCCTTGGACTGGGTGAGTAAAGGCAATATTGATGAATATATGAGTGTCATCGCAACGACAAAAATATTAACGAATTAAAAACATATTTCAACAGTGTAATTGATTGGGTTTCCAGCGTATTTACAGATGTTGAAAGTGAAATGTGTGGACTTGAATGGGGACGACTATATGAAGAGTATCATAAGAAATCATATAATCCCAAGAAAGTATCAGGGAAGTTCAAAAGCTATACGGTGATCCATATGTCAAAAATCGCAAAGGTGTTTTTGAGTATATCTTGGTGGTTCAATAGATACAAAATTACTTGAAGTTCGAGTTTTTGACGAAGCAACAAAGAAATCTGTTTATACAAAACAGACGCAAAAGCAGAAGAAAAAGGCGAATCAAATTGTCCTCTTTGTGCAATTGGACATGATGCAAACAAGAGTAAAATATGGAAGATTGACCGAAATGGATGCAGACCATGTAGCAGCTTGGAGTAAAGGTGGTGCAACAGATATCAAAAATTGTAAATGCTATGTAAAACACATAATCGAGCAAAAGGAAATCGATAAACAATTTCAACAGCCCCAACAATCTACTGCAGACGACATCCTGAAGGCCACGCTTGAGGAGTGACGTTGGGCTTAACAGGTATAAACTATAATGGATAATTTTTTCGAATATTTGGAAAAATATTTTCCAAATAAAAATGGTGAGGTTAGTATTGAATCAGTTACAAAATTATCATCTGATCCAAATTATTGACATGTCGAAAGAGTTATCTACACTAATCGTCACTTCAAAAACTGCGAACAAAGGATCAATTTTCAATCACTGTGCGTCAATAACACTTGGAGGAGGTCGAGGTAGTTGTTGGTCATATGATTGCAGAAAAGAACGACTAGATCAAATTGCTAGATTGGCTGCCCTTTATAGTGACAAAATATACATAAATAATTATTTCTCCACATTTTGAATCACACAATATTGATTACTGATTCAATCCATAGTGATTTCTATGATGATTTGTCATTAATATATCGAATAAGACCACTACTAGAAAATGGCATCATTTCAATAGTCCAGGAAGTTCCAGAATATTGCCCATGCTGCACTGCTGGAGCAATAGCTGGCGTTCACAATAACCCAAAGAGAATAGATCAAATTAATGAAGCTGTAAGTAAATTAGCTCAAGAATTATTTTGCTGAATCAACTGTATTTATTGAATTAGAAGAGGATAAAACTTTAGGTCTTACCATCAATGCTCCACCACCATATTTTGCCCATGGAACTCAGTATATATCTATCAGAGAGATACCAGAGGCTATTCTTAACACCCCAATTTTATTAAAAAAATTAAAAGATGAGGGTAGGGTCGAACTTGATAAAAGTCTACAAGAAGTAATGGGTATCATAACGAAACAGCCGAAGAAATTAAGCAACAAATTTTTTATGAAACATATGTAAACAAA